>NZ_CP045927.1:0-2449249 GCF_011466855.1 Staphylococcus agnetis | reverse complement strand
CTGAAGAAGAAGACTCCGAGGACTCAAAAGAGGAGGACGAAGAGGAAGCTTCCGAAACAGAGGAAAAAGAATCAGCTGAAGAAGAAGACTCCGAGGACTCAAAAGAGGAGGACGAAGAGGAAGCTTCCGAAACAGAGGAAAAAGAATCAGCTGAAGAAGAAGACTCCGAGGACTCAAAAGAAGAAGAGGATGAAGAGGAAGATTCAGAAACAGAGGAAGAAGAATCAACTGAAGAAGATGAAGACTCTGAAGATACGGAAGATGATGAGGAAGAAGAAAAACAAGACACTGCATTATCTGTTAAAGAGCCGAAAAAAGGTTTTTGGGATAAACTGACGAAAAACAAAAAATCAGTGAAAATCAAGAAAAATGAGGTTTCTAAAGAAGCTAAAGGCATTCAAACTAAAATAGAAATCAATGATGATACGGTTTCTAAAAAATAATCGTGTGGGGGTATCAATATGAGTGAAGCGACGAATAAAGACGGTATTTTAGAATCTTTTGTAGAGGCTACGAATGAAAATGGTTTTGCATTAGATATTTCTTTACTTGTTAATGGATCAATTGTTTCAGGGACGTTAGTTTCTGCTGAGGATTACTACAAATCTTTAAGTGAATCGTTTAAAGATGGCAATGATGTTGCTAAAGAATTTAGTGAACAATTTTCAGATGCGAGTGAATCTGCGAAATCAAGCGAAGGTGGCGCGAACTTTATTCATCTCAAAGATGCACGCGTTTATTTAAATGGTAGTCACCCAATTCCATCTGTAGGTTCGACATTATGGAGAGGTCGTTTAACTGAAGTGGATAGTTTCTTCTTAGGTAAAATTACAGAAGCAAAATAAATTTGACAAAAATTAATGCTAAGCACATTTTAATAAATGAGTAGCTGGATGGGTCTATTAAGATACATCCAGTTTTTTTATGCGTAAATGTGTAGGGGAGGGGATTTTAATAACATAGTGCGTATTTATGATATTAAAGGTATCTTTGATTAGGAAAAACTAATTATCCAGCATCGGCAAGAATTCAGTATTTTTAATACGAACGACAGTCTGACGTCACTCACACCTCAGACTAACCTTATAGTAATTTTTATTGATTTATACTAAAATAGTCTTAATTTTAAGGAGGGGTGAGGTGCAATGGCTTACAATTCGTTTAGGCAAGGTGTCAAAGATTGTATTCCTACGTTGCTCGGTTATGCGGGTGTTGGTTTTTCTTTCGGTATCGTAGGTATTGCATCTGGCTTCAGTATTTTAGACATCGCGTTACTATCTATACTTGTTTATGCAGGTGCTGCTCAGTTTATCATTATTGCATTAATGGCTGTTCAAACGCCTATATGGATTATTGTACTCACAGCACTTGTCGTTAACAGTCGTATGTTTTTATTAAGTATGACTCTCGCCCCAAACTTTAAAGCGACATCTTTACCTCATCGTATAGGTATCGGATCGTTATTAACGGATGAGACATTTGGTATCGCAATTACACCACATACAAAAGGAGCCGTAATCGGGAGACGTTGGATGCATGGCATCAATATAACAGCTTACATATTTTGGATTTTTGTATGTATTCTTGGTGCGTTACTTGGTGATATCTTTTCGAATCCTGAGGCGTTAGGATTGGATTATGCGATTATCGCCATGTTTATTTTCCTTATGTTAAGTCAATTTGAAGGTCTTACGAAACCAAAGTTACATCTCTATTTAAAATTGGTATGTATTGTCGTTATACAAATGATGGTACTCAGTCTTGTAATGCCATCTTATATCGCCATTTTAATTACATCAATGGTTACTGCTGCAATAGGGGTGGTGATGGACCGATGACAATGTATATTCTTTGGACGATTATTCTATCTGGTATAGGCACGTTATTATTACGTATTACGCCTTTCATCGCAATCGCACAATTACAACTTTCTGAAAAAGTCATTCAATGGTTATCTTTTATACCAATTACATTGTTTGCTGCCTTAGTTGTCGATGGATTAATTATTCAAGAAAGTGGTCACTTTGGATTTCGCTTAAACTGGATTTATGTATTCGCAGTTATACCAACACTCCTCGCTACTTTGATATCAAGGAGTTTAACCATTGCTGTTATTATAGGTATGGTAAGTGTTGCATGTTTAAGACTTATTCTACCTCTGTAAACATTTGCATGAATATTCTGAATACGTTATGATATGAATTAATGAATTGAATACTGAAAGCTTATTAAGAGAAGTTGAGGGATTTGGCCCTGTGATGCTTCAGCAACCACTTAGTGATAAGTACGGTGCTACAACCAACGAATGTTTCGAGTGATAAGTCAATGATTAACATGAGTTGTATTGCCGTACAGACGGTAGTACAACTTTTTTGTTTAGAGGGAGGGCATGCTAAATTGACACATTATACAGTAGATACACTGCATTTAGGTGAATTTAAAACAGAATCAGGTGAAATGATTCAAGATTTAAAATTGAGATATGAACATGTAGGATATCGAGGACAACCTCTGGTATTAGTATGTCACGCATTAACAGGAAACCATTTAACTTATGGTACAGAAGATAACCCTGGATGGTGGCGTGAAATTATTGATGGCGGCTACATGCCGTTACATGATTACCAATTTTTAACATTTAATGTGATTGGAAGTCCATTTGGATCTAGTTCGCGGCTAACAGATTCACAATTCCCTTCGAGGTTAACAATCCGTGATATCGTTTGTGCTATTGAATTAGGATTACAAGCGCTTCAATTTGAAACGATAGAAGTGTTGATAGGCGCCTCTCTCGGTGGTATGCAAGTACTAGAACTCTTGTATAACCAAAAATTTAAAGTGAAAAAGGCAGTCATTCTGGCTTCAACCGTAAAAACGTCTTCTTATTCACGCGCATTTAATGAAATCGCACGTCAAGCGATACATTTAGGAGGAAGGGAAGGCTTAAGTATTGCGAGACAATTAGGTTTTTTAACCTACCGGTCGTCTAAAAGTTATGAAGCGAGATTTACGCCGGATGAAGTAGTAACCTATCAAAAGCATCAAGGTGATAAATTCAAAACATCTTTTGATTTGAAGTGTTACCTCACACTGCTAGATGTGTTAGATAGTCACAATGTATTTCGAGGGCGTCAAAACGTTGAACACGTTTTTCGTTCGTTAGATACAAAGGTGTTAACGATGGGATTTACTGATGATTTACTCTATCCCGATGATCAAGTCGCGGCGATAGGGGATTATTTTAAATATCACCGTCATTTTTTTGTACCAGACAATGTGGGACATGATGGCTTTTTGTTAAATTTCAATGATTGGGCACCTTATTTGTACCACTTCTTAGAACTTTCAAGATTTAGACGCTAAATTTAGACGAATATGTTACATTTTTGTTATAATCATGTAAATGAGATACACGTTGATGAGCTGTATTTGAGTTATGATAACTGAAATACAACTTACCTATTGTTTGTATTAAGCAGAACACGATATAAAGAAAGACAATGTGTAGGAGCTATCTCAAAACTATTTTAAATGTGTATTGGCGAAGGTTTAAAATTTACTTTAAAAATAAAGATAAAAAACGGATGTTACGTGATTTTATTCGTAATATGAAACTATAATTCGAACGCATGACGTCTGTTGTAAACCACTCTCAAAGCCTGTAAAATAGTGACTATAAATTTAAGTTTGGAAGTGGCATTATTGTTTTCGAAAATTAAACCTAAAGACACCATATTAGGCACCATTGCATTAATTTTGGTTGCTTTAGTGATGCATTTTATACCTATATTGGGAGTAATTGTTATATTTTTTGCACCGCTTCCAGGAATTATTCTTTGGTATCGTTCTAAATATTCTTTTGGCATTGCTGCGCTGGTTTCAATTATGGTTGCAACCATCACGGGAAGTTTATTTGTGCAAACCTTTATGATTATTTTACTTCTTGCAAGTTTAATCATTAGTCAATTATTACTGATTAAAGCGTCAAAAGAACGCATTTTATATGTCGTCTCATTTGTCACAAGTTTAGTGACATTAGGCGTAATGATTTTTCTACAAAGTATTAAGAAACTGCCTTATGCGCACGAATTAATTGAACCATACAAAATCGTTGTAGATGAAACGATTCGTATGCAAAACTTAGATGCGCAATCGGCAAAAATCTTAGAAGCATCTGTACAACAAATGGCCGTTCAAATGCCAAGTTTTATTGTGATAAGCATAACGTTATTTTTTATGTTGTCATTACTCATTATGTTTCCGATATTGCGTCAATTTAAAGTGGCCACACCCGTGTATCGCCCTTTATATTTATGGCAATTAAGAAAATCTATTTTTATCATCTATGCCATTGCGTTATTAGTTAGCATTGTGACAGAACCTTCAACGACTGCGAATAGCATCAGTCAAAACTTTATTATTGTGCTTGGTTTCTTGCTTGTCATCCAAGGTTTAAGTTTTATTCATTATGCTTGCTCTATAAAAAAATTTCCAATAGGTGTTTCAGTTTTACTCATAATTATAGGCATCATCGCTTATCCGTTAACACGACTCATTGGTTTACTAGATTTAGGATTGAATTTAAAAAGCATGCTTAAAAAACGTTAAGAGGTGACAAAATGAAACGTCAGTCGGTAAAGAAATCGTTACTCCTCCCTTTTATATTCATTACATTAATGGCAATAGCGAGTGTCGGTGTGAGCTTTTTCTTTAGTGTGTTGTACGGGTTTATTGCTGCGATTACGTTATTTATCGTATTGATTATTTGTGTTTTTCTATTTAGATGGATTTTTAAACGATTTGATACTTATTTAGATGATTTAAGTGGCAAGGTAACGTTAGCAAGTGATCGCGCTATCAAAAATATGCCTATAGGTATCATAGTATTAAATCAACATGATCAAATTGAGTGGATGAACAAATTCTTAACGGAACGTACAGAGCGGAACGTTATTTCTGATCCAATTAACGAAGTATATCCGAATATTTTAAAACAGCTTGAAAAAGCAAAAGAAATAGAAATTATGAATAACGGCTATACCTATCGCGTTAAATATTCAAAAGATGAAGGTATTTTGTATTTTCTCGATGTTTCAGAAGAAGCAGAGATTAGACAAGCATATGACGATGAACAACCGATTATTGCGACGCTCTTTTTAGATAACTATGATGAGATTACGCAAAATATGAACGATACACAACGTTCGGAAATTAACTCAATGGTTACGCGTGTCATTAGTCGAT
Organism: Staphylococcus agnetis; assembly: GCF_011466855.1. Taxonomy (NCBI): domain Bacteria; kingdom Bacillati; phylum Bacillota; class Bacilli; order Caryophanales; family Staphylococcaceae; genus Staphylococcus; species Staphylococcus agnetis. Next base: position 2,444,005 of record NZ_CP045927.1, on the reverse strand, counting down.
GGGCACAAGAACATAATGTGTATTTTAAACGTTATAGTTCAGATCAGTTCGTAGCGTATTTAAACCGACGCATTTTACGAGAAATTGAAGACACAAATTTTGATATTTTAAGTCAGCTACGAGAAAAAAGTGTGGGTTACCGTGCACAACTCACATTAAGTATTGGTGTGGGTGAAGGTTCCGAAAACCTCATCGATTTAGGTGAGATGTCTCAATCTGGTCTTGACCTTGCTTTAGGTCGAGGCGGTGACCAAGTAGCGATTAAAACGATGAATGGCAATGTGCGTTTTTATGGAGGTAAGACTGACCCGATGGAAAAACGTACACGTGTAAGAGCCCGCGTTATTTCACACGCCTTAAAAGATATTTTACTTGAAGGTGATAAAGTCATTGTAATGGGCCATACGCGTCCAGATTTAGATGCCATTGGTGCGGCTGTTGGTGTGACCCGTTTTGCGATGATGAATAATCTTGAGTCCTATATCATATTGAATGAATCTGACATAGATCCGACATTGCGACGCGTCATGGACGAAATTGATCAAAAACCAGAGCTTAAGGAACGTTTTATTACGTCTGACGAAGCATGGGATATGATGACAAGTAAAACGACATTAGTCATTGTCGATACGCATAAACCTGAAATGGTCATTGATAAAGATATATTAAATAAAGCCAATCGTAAGGTCGTTATTGATCATCATCGACGTGGAGAGGAATTTATTTCTAATCCTTTACTCGTTTATATGGAACCTTATGCAAGTTCGACAGCCGAACTTGTGACAGAGTTATTAGAATATCAAACGACAGAACAACGTTTAACACGTTTAGAATCAACAGTGATGTACGCCGGTATTATTGTTGATACGCGTAACTTTACATTACGTACAGGCTCACGAACATTTGACGCTGCGAGCTATTTGCGTGCGCATGGTGCCGATACCATCTTAACGCAACATTTCTTAAAAGATGATATTGAAACGTATATTAAACGGACAGAGTTGATTCGTACAGTAGATTTACAAGATAATGGTATAGCCATTGCACACGGTGAAGAGCATCAAATATATCATCCTGTAACGGTGGCACAAGCTGCAGATGAGCTATTAAGTTTAGATGGTGTTGAAGCCTCTTACGTCATCGCTAAACGTGAAGATGACCTTGTAGGGATTTCAGCACGATCATTAGGTGAATTTAACGTTCAGCTTACAATGGAAGCACTTGGCGGTGGTGGCCATTTAACGAATGCGGCTACACAAATGAAAGACGTCACAGTCGAAGAAGCCATTGCACAATTAAAACAAGCCATCCAAGAACAAATCGATAGGAGTGACAATGCATGAAAGTAATTTTCACACAAGATGTTAAAGGTAAAGGTAAAAAAGGTGAAGTCAAAGACGTACCTGTTGGATATGCCAATAACTTTTTAATTAAAAACAATTATGCTGTTGAAGCGACACCAGGTAACTTGAAAAAATTAGAACAACAAAATAAACGCATTGAAAAAGATAAACAACAAGAACTTGATGATGCGAAGGCACTAAAAGCCAAACTTGAATCATTAGAAGTTGAAGTTACTGCCAAATCAGGTGAAAGTGGCAAATTATTCGGATCTGTGAGTACAAAACAAATTGCCGAAGCATTAAATAAACAACATGGCATTAAAATTGATAAGCGCAAAATGGAGCTTTCACACGGTATTCAAGCATTAGGTTATACGAACGTACCAGTTAAGCTACACAAAGAAGTTGAAGGCGTAATTCGCGTGCATACAGTGGAAAAATAGATATTTTACTTAGGGCTGAAACAAATGTTTCAGTCCTATTTTTATAAAATTGAAATGTTGAAAGTAAACATGCTTCAATAAATTAATCAATGGAAATTATTCATTATCAACAAAGTATGTTTTAGCAGATTCAACTGTTCATTAAAACGTTTTTGGTTTTATTACATTATTTACGTAACTTACAGTCTTATTTTTCAAATCCTTTATGACATCTATTAATTTTCTAGGAATGAACTCTAACTAGTGTTAAAATATGTAAAGTATATAAAAGCACGTAGGGAGGTTAATCGCATGGATGGAATGTATGAGCATCAACAAATGCCACATAGTAATGAAGCGGAACAATCCGTTTTAGGTGCGATATTTTTAGATCCTGAATTAATGTCTTCAACACAAGAAATTTTATTACCTGAATCGTTCTATCGCACTGCCCATCAACATATTTTCCGTGCGATGATGAACCTTAATGAGGACGGTAATGACATTGATATCGTAACGGTGTTAGACCGTCTCACTCAAGATGGGGTCATCAGTGAATCCGGGGGACCACAGTATCTTGCTGAAATTACGTCAAATGTCCCGACGACACGAAATATTCAATATTATACCGATGTTGTCTTTAAAAATGCGGTTAAGCGTAAATTAATTCACACTGCTGATAGTATCGCGAATGATGGATATAATGATGAGTTAGATATTGATACCGTTTTAAATGATGCGGAACGTCGTATTTTAGAACTATCGTCAACACGAGAAAGTGATGGTTTTAAAGATATTCGTGACGTTCTAGGACAAGTGTATGATAATGCAGAAGCGCTTGATCAAAATAGTGGGCAAACGCCAGGGATTCCTACAGGTTATCGTGATCTTGACCAAATGACAGCAGGATTTAACCGTAACGATTTAATCATTTTAGCGGCACGTCCATCGGTAGGTAAGACTGCCTTCGCATTAAATATTGCGCAAAAAGTGGCAACCCACGAAGATCAATATACGGTCGGTATTTTCTCACTCGAGATGGGTGCAGACCAACTGGCAACACGTATGATATGTAGTTCCGGAAATGTAGATTCTAACCGTTTACGTACTGGAACAATGACGGAAGAAGACTGGAACCGATTTACAGTTGCGGTCGGTAAACTTTCTCGTACAAAGATATTTATCGATGATACACCAGGGATTCGTATTACAGATTTACGTTCCAAATGTCGTCGATTGAAGCAAGAACATGGACTTGATATGATTGTGATTGACTATTTACAGTTGATTCAAGGAAGTGGTTCGCGTGCATCTGATAACCGTCAACAAGAAGTTTCTGAGATTTCACGTATGCTAAAAGGGATTGCCCGTGAGTTAGAGTGTCCTGTAATTGCATTGAGTCAGTTATCACGTGGTGTGGAGCAACGTCAAGATAAGCGACCAATGATGAGTGATATTCGTGAATCTGGATCAATTGAACAAGATGCCGACATTGTTGCCTTTTTATATCGTGATGATTATTATAATCGCGGTGATGGCGATGAAGATGATGACGACGCAGGGTTTGAACCACAAACAAATGATGAAAATGGTGAAATTGAAATTATTATTGCCAAGCAACGTAACGGTCCTACAGGGACAGTGAAATTGCACTTCATGAAACAATATAATAAATTTACAGATATTGATTATGCACATGCCGATATGGGTTAAATAAAATGTGACAAATTTAAGTCTAAAAAATAATTTTTCCGTACATTAAAACTATTTAATTGTTTAATGTACGGTTTTTTAATTGATTTTTCGATTGTATTTTGTGTTAAGTATGGATTTTGAAATGTTTATTTTGTACGATAAACGCTATAATAATGCGCTGTCATAAGCTTGAGGAGACATTCGACTCAACAAGGTCATGAAAATTTTCATAGATTTTAACGTTCGTTTTTTGGTTTGCATTCCATCTGTCATACTGGTAAAATACACTTTGGTTAATTGAGAAAACGTTGGAGGTGCTCTTATGTCATCAATCGTAGTAGTTGGGACACAATGGGGAGACGAAGGAAAAGGTAAAATTACAGACTTTTTAGCAGAACAAGCAGATGTCATTACACGTTTTTCAGGCGGTAATAATGCAGGACATACAATTAAATTTGATGGTGAAACATACAAACTTCACTTAGTACCATCAGGTATTTTCTATAAAGAAAAATTATCTGTTATTGGTAATGGTGTCGTTGTAGATCCTGTTGCTTTATTAAAAGAATTAGATGGCTTAAATGAACGTGGAATTGCGACTGACAATCTGCGCATTTCTAACCGTGCTCACGTCATCCTTCCATACCACTTAAAACAAGACGAATTAGAAGAAGAGCGTCGTGGTGATAACAAAATCGGTACTACGAAAAAAGGTATCGGCCCAGCATACGTAGATAAAGCACAACGTATCGGTATTCGTATGGCAGACCTTCTAGATAAAGAAGTTTTTGAACAACGCTTAAAAGAAAACTTAGCTTATAAAAATGACTATTTTCAAGGCATGTTTAATCAAGATGCACCATCGTTTGAAGAAATTTTCGAACCGTATTACGAAGCGGGTCAACGTTTGGCACAATATGTTACTGACACAGCTAAAGTGTTAGATGATGCATTTGTGGCTGACGAAAAAGTTTTATTTGAAGGTGCGCAAGGTGTGATGTTAGACATCGATCACGGTACGTATCCTTTTGTAACATCTAGTAACCCAGTTGCGGGTAACGTAACAGTAGGTACAGGTGTAGGCCCGACTCACGTATCTAAAGTAGTAGGTGTATGTAAAGCGTATACTTCTCGTGTTGGTGATGGTCCATTCCCAACTGAATTATTTAATGAAGAAGGACATCACATTCGTGAGGTTGGACGTGAATACGGTACAACTACAGGACGTCCACGTCGTGTAGGTTGGTTTGACTCAGTCGTGTTACGTCACTCTCGTCGTGTAAGTGGGATTACAGATTTATCAATCAACTCTATCGACGTATTAACAGGTTTAGATACAGTTAAAATCTGTACAGCGTATGAGCTTGATGGTAAAGAAATTACAGAATACCCAGCGAACCTAAATGACTTAAAACGTTGTAAACCAATTTTTGAAGAATTACCTGGTTGGACAGAAGATATAACAGGTGTACGTAGTTTAGATGAATTACCTGATAACGCGCGTCGTTATTTAGAACGTATTTCTGAATTATGTAACGTTCACATTTCAATCTTCTCTGTAGGTCCAGACCGTAATCAAACGAACATTGTTGAAAAATTATGGGTTTAATTCGTCTGAGGTAAGTCTAACCGCAATATAACGGTAAGACTGACTTGCAGTATATGAAAGCCGGCAAATCAATGGATTTGCTGGCTTTTTTTGTATATTAGTGTTGTTGTTCATTCCGGTCTATCATTGCCATATGAAGATCATGAATCATAGCGATAAGTGGACGAATAATCATCTGAATACTCCCAATAACGAATAATACAGTACCTTGAAATACGGTCGAATCAGAGAAAAATAAAAAACTACCGATTAAAAAATGAGGCCAAGTACGACATCATTGAGTTGATACAGTGCTTTATAGACAAAAGACTTTCTATTTTTTTGATTACTAAAATTTATACTAGCTTGTTGCTTTTTTGGCATGTGCGTAGTCCCTCCTTAAAATCTACTCGTATGTTATACCCGTTATGGCATGATGACATAGGTATTGTTTATGAATTACATTAATTTCAATAATGATGAAACTAACTTTTATCATTTAATTGATGTGATAAGGTGTTTGAGAGAGATAAAAGTGTAAAAAAGATGAGAGTGAATCGTTGATATAAAGGGGTTTGAAGGTATTGTGTTGCGTTTGTAAAGCGTGTGTGAAAAATTATTGAAAAAAATTTAAAATTTATCTTGCCATCATGAAAATGGGGTGCTATAATCAATCTTGTGTTCAAAAGAGGCTCCTTGGTCAAGCGGTTAAGACACCGCCCTTTCACGGCGGTAACACGGGTTCGAGTCCCGTAGGAGTCACCATGATATGGTCCCGTAGTGGAGCGGTTTAACACGCCTGCCTGTCACGCAGGAGATCGCGGGTTCGATTCCCGTCGGGACCGCTACTTGCTCATCCAAATATGGATGGGCATTTTTTTGATTCAAACACATCTCCAACCATACAATACTTTCACAGCAACCTATGACAACCATGCGATTATCATAGTGTTGCTTTTTTAATTTGTATTAATGTTGAATAAAGTAAATGATAGAATTTGCACTTTAGAAGTGATACATTATAAGGTATAGGATTATGCCAATTGGAAACGTATAATTTTGCACTTTAATATGAAATGGGGTCAAAGCATATGGCGAGAAAAGTAGTCGTAGTCGACGATGAAAAACCAATTGCGGATATATTAGAATTTAACTTGAAGAAAGAAGGTTACGAAGTATACGTAGCCTACGACGGTGATGATGCCGTGGATTTAATTTATGAAAAAGAACCAGATATTGTCTTACTAGACATTATGTTACCTGGTCGAGACGGTATGGAAGTATGCCGTGAAGTACGTAAAAAATACGAAATGCCAATCATTATGTTAACAGCGAAAGACTCAGAAATTGATAAAGTTCTTGGTCTTGAGTTAGGCGCAGATGACTATGTTACGAAACCATTTAGTACACGTGAACTCATTGCGCGTGTGAAAGCGAACTTACGTCGCCATTACACACAACCTACACAAGATACAGAAGTACAATCTAACGATATTACGATTAAAGATATCGTCATTTACCCAGATGCGTATTCGATTAAAAAACGTGGCGAAGATATTGATTTAACGCATCGTGAATTTGAATTATTCCATTACTTAGCAAATCATATGGGTCAAGTAATGACACGTGAACATTTACTTCAAACGGTGTGGGGTTATGATTATTTTGGCGACGTACGTACTGTTGACGTAACGATTCGTCGTCTACGTGAAAAAATTGAAGATGATCCGTCTCACCCGGACTACATTGTTACACGTCGTGGTGTAGGCTATTTTCTTCAACAACATGATTAGAGGAAGCTTAATATGAAGTGGTTAAAACAATTTCAATCCCTTCACACGAAGCTCGTTATTGTTTATGTGTTACTTATCATTATCGGTATGCAAATTATCGGTCTTTATTTTACGAACAGTCTTGAAAAAGAAATGACCGATACCTTTAAAACCAATATTTCTCAAAATGCGAAACAAATTGAGCTCAGTATTGAGAAAATATATGCGGACGAGAATGGCACGACGAATACTCAAAAAGATATTCAAAATCTTTTAAATGAATATGCCAACCGTAATGAAATGATTGAAATACGCTTCATTGATACAGATCAAATCATTTTAGCGACGTCTAAACAATCCAATCGTCATATGATTAATCAAAAAGCGAATGAAAGTTCAATTCAAAAGGCGCTTTCACTCGGACAAGAAAATTCGGATACGGTTCTTAAAGATTATGGCGAAGGAAAGCAACGGGTTTGGGTTAAAAATATGCCTGTCACAACGAATAAAGGATTGATAGGTGATATATACATCGAATCCAACATTAACCAAGTTTATGACCAGCTTAATAATATTAATCAAATTTTTATTGTTGGGACTTTAATTTCTTTAATTATTACAGTTATATTGGGATTCTTTATTGCACGTACAATTACGAAACCGATTACAGATATGCGTAACCAAACGGTTGAAATGTCGAAAGGGAATTACACGCAACGTGTGAAAATCTACGGCAATGACGAGATTGGTGAGTTGGCATTAGCATTCAATAACTTGTCCAAACGTGTGCAAGAAGCACAAGCGAATACTGAAAGTGAAAAGCGTCGTTTAGACTCTGTTATCACACACATGAGTGACGGTATCATTGCGACAGACCGTCGAGGGCGTGTGCGTATTATCAATGACATGGCGCTTAAAATGCTCGGTAAGATGAAAGAAGATGTTACTGGGCAACATATATTTGATATTTTAGATTTACGTGATACGTATACGTTAGAAGAATTAAGCGACAATCATGATAGTTTTCTTCTTGATATTAATGAGGATGAAGGCATTATTGCGCGAGTGAACTTTAGTAATATCGTTCAACATACTGGTTTCGTAACCGGTTATATTGCCGTGTTACATGATGTTACTGAACAACAACAAGTAGAAAAAGAACGTCGTGAGTTCGTTGCGAACGTGTCACACGAATTACGTACGCCACTGACATCGATGAACAGTTACATCGAAGCTTTAGAAGAAGGCGCGTGGAAAGATGAGTCGATTGCGCCTCAATTTTTATCTGTGACACGAGAAGAAACAGAGCGTATGATTCGTCTCGTTAATGATTTACTTCATTTATCTAAAATGGATAATGAAACAGAACAAATTACGAAAGAAATTGTTGATTTTAACATGTTTGTCAATAAAATCATCAATCGACATGAGATGTCTGCCAAAGACACAACATTTGTGCGCGATATCCCGCATAAATCTATATTTACAGAAATCGATCCAGACAAGATGACGCAAGTATTTGATAACGTGATTACAAATGCAATTAAATATTCTCGCGGTGAGAAACGTGTAGAGTTTCACGTGAAACAAAATGCGGTGCATAATCGTGTGACAGTGCGTATTAAAGATAATGGGATTGGTATCCCGATAAACAAAGTGGACAAAATCTTTGACCGCTTTTTCCGAGTAGATAAAGCACGGACACGTAAGATGGGTGGAACAGGTCTTGGTCTTGCGATTTCAAAAGAAATTGTAGAAGCACACAACGGGCGCATTTGGGCAAATAGTGTGGAAGGGCAAGGTACCTCTATTTTTATAACATTACCGTGTGAAATTATTGAAGATGGTGATTGGGATGCAGACTAAAGAACTCATCAAATCCATCATCTTAGGACTCCTTGTTTTAATGAGTATTATTCTAACTGTAAAGATTTGGAATTTTTCTCCTGATGTGGCAGATACATATAGCGACCCACATCATGAAAATACGAAAGCCATAGGTGCGCGTTACGATAAGGAAGCGGCGCAAGTGATGACCCCAAATCAAATGGTGCATGTAGACCAAGGTAAAATAGAAGGATCTTCTGCGACCCCATCGGTCAATGAACTTGCCAATCTCTTTAGTAAGCATCACATTTCTAAAGTAGAAGAATTTTCAAATGATCATGTTTTATCATTAGATACATTAAGTGATCATCTTGTTATTTTAGACTACCCGACAGACACCCCACTTGCGATGTATTTGAATGAAGTGATGAATGTACCCGCTAAGGTTCCTTCAAATTTTAAATTTAATCGCATTATTTTAGATATGAACAGTCGTTATGATGTTGACGTCTATGCGATTGATGCGGATCGTCAGCGTGCTATAAAAATGACGACGGATGTGTCTGTTAAAACAATAAAAGGGCATCTAGATGAGATGTCATCTAATCTTGAACCTTACACGGATATTTTGACGGACCAAACAACAGTAAATAAAGCAACTTATTTATATGCGCCTAAAGCACCAAAAGATTTACGCACGTATCGTACGATTTTCAACAACATTAATGTTGAAGACCTTAATTCCATTCTTTTTGATGATACACCAATTGTGCGGACAACAAGAAGCGGTACGACAACGTACAATAATAATACGGGCATGGTAAATTATGATGCCAATAAAGAAACATACAGTTACACGAATTTATCAGAAGATGAACATAGTACACGTGATATGAATATCAGTATTCCAAGAACCTTTGATTACATTAACAAACATGGTGGTTTTACCGATGATTTTCGTTTATTTAAAGCGAATGGGTCTAAAGGTGAAATGATTTATCAAATGTTCATTAATGGTAGACCTATATTTGACTCAACAATCCGAAACCAAATACGCGTGATTTGGGGTGAACGCGGCATTTTCGAATACAGTCGTGGATTATTAAAAACGAATGTGACCGTGGATAATGGTGAAAAACCTAGAGCATTGCCACCTGCAGAAGATGTGCGATCAAAGCTGGCAAGTAATGGTCGTGTGGACTTTTCTAAAGTAGAACAAATGATTGTCGGCTACCGTATGATTACGAAAGAATCTTCAAATGATGGGATTGAAATCCAACATAATAGTCAATTTGTGCCAACATGGTATATTAAATATGATAATGATTGGTATGAATTTCGAGATGGGGAGTTGATTAAGCCGTGAACTGGAAACAAACCAAAACCCTTTTCATCGTCGTCTTCTTCCTGACAAATTTATGTTTAATTTATATTTATGTTGATAAAGTGAATAAATCGCACGTCAATGATTCAGAAAACGACAATGCCGTTAATTTTGAACAAGAAGATATTAAATTGCCAAAAGATATGCCAAATGTTAGTGGCGTCAAAATGCAGTTAATCACTGGAGATTCACATGATTTTGAAAAAGATGTGAAAGAAGATGATAATGCTGAAGCCAGTAAAGATGGTTTTACGTTAACGCAAAAGATGACGCACGCGGTGAATGTGAGTCAAGATCCCATTTCGATATTAAAACCGTACATTAATGCTAATGTGTACGGTGGTAGCCAATATCAATATCATGAAACGCAAGATGGTAAAATTATTTATGAACAAACATATGATGGGTATCCAATCATGAATAATAATCGTGCCAGATTGTCTTTTGATGTTAATGGGAATAAAACAAAATCTTATACGCAATCGACAATGGAAGACATCCGACCGTCTAAAGGTGAAAATAATAAACCACGTCAAGTTATGAGTGCGCGTGAAGCTATAGAAACACTATATTATAACCAATATTTAAAAGCTGGCCAGTCGGTTGATAGTATTCGACTGGGGTACTATACGGTAGTAAAAGAAACCAACGTACAAGTATTACAAGCAAACTGGGAAATTACCGTTAGTAAAAAAGGTAAAAAACATACGTATTATGTTGAAGCGGTATCATCAAATCCGCAAATTACAGAATAATAGAAAGGGTGGTCACTTGATACGAATGAGTGTCCTCGCAAGTGGCAGTACAGGTAACGCCACTTATGTAGAGAGTGATAAAGGCAGCCTGTTGGTCGACGTCGGTTTAACAGGTAAGAAAATGGAAGCACTTTTCGATCAAATCGACCGAAAAATTTCAGATTTAAATGGCATATTAGTGACGCATGAACATTCCGATCATATTAAAGGATTAGGCGTTTTGGCACGAAAATACAACCTGCCTGTTTATGCGAATGAAAAAACATGGACATGTATTGAAAAGAAAGATTCACGCATTCCAAGTGCACAAAAATTTATTTTCAATCCATACGAAACGAAATCAATCGCTGGGTTTGATGTGGAATCCTTTAACGTGTCTCATGATGCGATAGATCCACAATTTTACATTTTCCATAATGACTATAAAAAACTAACACTGATTACGGATACAGGCTATGTGTCTGACCGTATGAAAGGCATGATTCGTGGTAGCGATGCATTTATTTTTGAAAGTAATCACGACGTTGATATGTTACGCATGTGTCGCTACCCATGGAAAACGAAACAACGGATTTTAAGTGATATGGGTCACGTCTCAAATGAAGACGCAGCACATGCGATGACAGACGTCATTACAGGACAAACGAAACGCATCTATTTATCACATCTCTCACAAGACAATAATATGAAAGATTTAGCACGTATGAGTGTCGGACAGATTTTACGTGAACACGATATTGATACCGTAAATGACGTTAAATTATGTGATACTGACAAAGCACAAGCGACACCGATTTATACGCTATAATGATAACTGGGATTAGAAACGCACTTTGCGATTCTAATCCTTTTTTTATCCTCTATATATTGATATATATCTATATAGATGTTAATCTATGTTTTGTTAGGAGTGGATGACAATGACTTATCAAAAGTTAGCGCAACAACTCAAAATGATCTCTGATGTGAACCGATTAGAAATCATCAACATGTTATCATGCGGTGAATTATGTGCATGTGACTTACTCGAACACTTTCAGATTTCACAACCCACACTGAGCCATCATATGAAAATCCTTGTTGAAGGTAATATGGTCAATATGCGTAAAGAAGGTAATAAACGCATGTATCAACTGAATCAACACGTTTTTGATGAACTCAAAGAGACGTTAGAACACCTTACGACGTCAACGTCAACGTGTGCATGTCGTTCTATAAAAAGGGGTGACTGTGAAGGATGATGATACTTGCGATAACTATATTTTTGTTGACACTTGTTTTTGTGATTTGGCAACCCAAAGGTTTAGATATTGGTATTACGGCGTGTGTCGGCGCTGTCGTCGCAATACTGACGGGTGTCGTCGATTTAAGTGATGTCGGCGAAGTGACGGGAATTGTTTGGAATGCGACCCTCACCTTCATTGCGATTATTCTGATATCATTAATCCTTGATGAAATAGGGTTTTTTGAATGGGCCGCCCTTAATATGGTCCAAGCTTCAAAAGGTAATGGCTTTAGAATGTTTCTATATATTATGACACTTGGTGCAATCGTCGCTGCATTCTTTGCAAATGACGGTGCTGCCTTAATTTTAACGCCAATCGTGCTCGCAATGGTGCGCCACTTAGGGTTTAAAGCGCGGGCAGTCTTCCCTTTCATTATAGCAAGTGGTTTTATTGCGGATACAACGTCTTTGCCCCTTGTCGTGAGTAACCTTGTTAATATCGTTTCAGCAGATTATTTCGATATCGGCTTTGTTGAATATTTAAGTCGGATGTGGATTCCGAATGTGTTTTCATTTGGTGCAAGCATTGTTGTATTATGGCTTTATTTTAAAAGAGCGATACCCAAATCATTTGATATTAATCATTTAAAAAAACCAACACATGCTATTAAAGATTGGCAACTCTTTTATCTGTCATGGTGGATATTAGGCTTTTTATTTATAGGTTATCTCGTAAGCGAATTGGTGAAAGTGCCTGTTTCATTCATCGCATGTACGATTGCTGCCATTTTTATTGTGGTCGCACGGCGCTCTCCAGCAGTTCATACAAGTGCTGTTGTTAAAGGGGCACCGTGGAACATCGTATTTTTCTCTATCGGTATGTATCTTGTCGTCTTTGGATTAAAAAATGTCGGCATTACGACATTACTCGGAAACACGTTATCCATGATTGCAGCGCATGGATTGTTTGCGAGTGTCATGGGGATGGGCTTGATATCTGCAATTTTATCTGCGGTCATGAACAATATGCCGACCGTCATGATTGATGCCCTTGCGATACATCAAGCAGGTGTCACGGGCAGTCTAAAAGAAGGGATGATTTATGCGAATGTAATTGGGGCAGATTTAGGACCCAAAATCACGCCTATCGGTTCACTTGCAACGTTATTATGGCTTCATGTGTTAGCACAAAAAGGCGTCAAAATTTCTTGGGGAATGTATTTCAAAATAGGTATTATCATCACATTCCCTGTACTAGTCATTACATTACTCGGACTCTATCTGACAATGATATTAGTTTAAAAACTAGGGGGAGCAATATGGAAAAACGAACGATTTATTTTATATGTACGGGGAATTCATGCCGTAGCCAGATGGCAGAAGGATGGGGAAAAGCCATACTTGGTAAGGACTGGAATGTCTATTCAGGGGGTATAGAAACGCATGGCGTCAATCCTAATGCCATTGAAGCGATGCAAGAAGTTGGTATAGATATCTCAAATCAAACATCAGACTTAATCAATCCTGATATTGTGAATAAAGCAGATTTAGTCGTCACATTGTGTAGCCATGCCGATGCGCATTGTCCGATCATGCCGCCACACGTTCATAAACAACATTGGGGATTCGAGGACCCGGCAGGACAACCATGGTCAGAATTTCAACGCGTGAGAGATGAAATCAAAAGCGCTATCGAACACTTTAAACATAGGCAATAATAATCAAAACGTTACGCGATTGATGCGTAACGTTTTTTTATAGATTTACAAAACATTGGCAACCATTTATGAATCACTTATGATATAAATAACTGAAAATTTTGAGGGATATACGCAATACGTTTTCAAATATTTACATGCATAAATGTGCAAAATGAGTTAAAAGTTATCCCCAAACATGTGCACAAAACGAAAGAATTATAAACAATCCACATGTTAATAACGTTATTACCAACAAAGTTATACACATATTCACAAACTTATGCACAATTATATCGAAATAATCCACATTTTATCTTAAATAATTTATACAAATTCGGTATAATGAGGATAAATATGTGAGTAACTGAATAACCTGTGGATAACTTGCTACTTATAAACAAAATGGAGGAAATTATGAAAATAACCATCATCGCAGTTGGAAAATTAAAAGAGAAATATTGGAAACAGGCCATTTCAGAATATGAAAAACGCTTAAGTGCTTATACAAAAGTCGAAATCATCGAAGTGCCAGATGAAAAAGCACCAGAAAATATGAGTGACAAAGAGATTGAGCAAGTAAAAGAAAAAGAAGGCCAACGCATCCTAACCAAAGTCAAACCACAATCCACAGTCATTACGTTAGAAATCCAAGGAAAGATGTTAAGTTCCGAAGCGCTCGCAAAAGAACTAGATCAACGTATGACACAAGGTGCAAGCGACTTTACTTTCATTATTGGAGGATCGAATGGCTTACATCAAGACGTCATGAATCGTAGCAACTTTGCTTTGTCCTTCAGTAAAATGACATTTCCACATCAAATGATGCGTGTTGTGTTGTTAGAGCAGGTGTATCGGGCATTTAAGATAAATAGAGGAGAAGCGTATCATAAGTGATTGGCATAAATACCTGAATTTAGTTGTAGTTTTAATGATTAAAATGTAATGTATGAAAATTTAGAGTGGGTGAGTATAGTGAGTATTTGGGAGAGATATTCAAAAGAGGGACAAGAACAATATCTTCAATTCTTAAAAGTATATGGTGCATTGTCAAACTTATTTAGACAAAAAAAGGGAGATATGATACCGTACTTAGATTCAAAGTTCCAAGAAACGGTCTATGCAAAATCTTTTAATTCAAAAAATGTGGATATAGGTAATACTCCACATGATATTTTATCAGAATTTGGTAATGAAAGAATAGGAATAGGATTAAAAACATGGATGAACTCTTCACCATCATATCAAAAAGTAATGCAGTTAAAACGTTATCAAAATGAAATTAAACCGTATATTGAAAAAGGAAATCTCGAAGACTTAGCATATAAAATATCGACTTTAAAAAATGAAAGAATGCTTTCTGATTATGAGAGATTGGGATTATCTAAAGACAAAAATATTTATCATTATATAACCAGGGATAAAGGTAAATTCATTTTACAAGAATGTGCTTATCCACTTATTGATATTAATAAAATTCAAAATCCTTGTATCTCAAAAACGTCTTTTAGTTGGAATGATGGTTCAAAATACTATAGGTATACATTTGGAGATTCCCAAATATGGCAAAGGTTTGCAACTGATCATAGTGATACTCATATTATAGAACAATGTGAAATTGATATAATTGATGATCCTTTTGAGTTTTTAATAAAGGCCTATTTAAATTTGATTGGTGAATTTAAACAAGAAGAAAAAGATATATACGAAGTTTATCTGCCTCTTTATTCTTACAAAACTGGAGAAGTTGAAACTAAATCTGGATTGAATGCATGGAATGCGGCTTCTAAAAATAAAGGCAGCGGGCAATTAAGACCACTTAATGAAATATACATACCTATACCTAGGATATTTCATAAAAAGTATTCTGATTTTTTTATTGAAGATATTTTTGAGGCAGAAAATAAATTAAAAGAATCATCTAAAGAAGATAGAGCAAAACATCAAGTTAGATTTCACTTGCATTTACCAAATGGAAGTGTAATCCCTGCTCTAGTAGGTCAACAGAATATGAAAAGTTTACAATCTGGCAGTTTGACCGAAAGAAGAGAAGACGGTACATTATATGGTCAGTCAGATTTGGGTCAATGGTTACTTGTAGATGTTTTAGGACTTTCTGATAGAGAGGTAGTTACAAGAGAATGGTTAATTAAAAAAGAGACTGATTCTGTAAGGCTTTGGAGAAATAAAAATGACTTTAAAAATATATATATTGATTTTGCGCCAGTAGGTGCCTTTGATAAATTTATTAGCGGTAAAGGCGTAGCAGATGATGAATAAAGAGTGAAGCTAAGTAAATAAAATTAACAAAAAATCACATTAAATATTTATCCATATATTTTTAAAATAAAATCACATAGCATATATGAATAAGGATATGGGAACGTATGTACGAAACTTCATGTATGTGCTACAATATTCTCTATGAAAATATGAAGGAAGGTAGAGCTACATGACTAATTCTGTAAGTTCTTCTAGAAAAGTAAGAAAGCGCACAATTGCTGCCTTTTTTAGTGGTGTAGGAGGAATTGAGCTAGGTTTTCAACAGACTGGCAAGTTCAGAGTGGTGTACGCTAATGAATTCGATAAGAATGCATGTATAACCTATAAATTAAATAATCCTGATACACCATTAGATGAAAGAGACATTCATGATGTTCATGAATTTGAAATTCCAATAACAGACGTTATCGTCGGAGGTTTTCCCTGCCAAGCATTTAGTATTGCAGGTTATAGAAAAGGATTTGAAGACGAACGTGGCGATTTATTCTTTGAACTTTTGCGATTTATTAAAACTAATAGACCTAAAGTAATATTTATAGAAAATGTTAAAAATATGGTTACTCATGATCATGGAAACACATTCAAAATCATTAGGGAAGCCCTTACGATGAATGGTTACTTAATTAAGTGGGCAGTATTAAATAGTAAAGATTACGGTAATATTCCCCAAAACCGAGAGAGAATATATATTGTGGGATTCACTAATAAGGAAGCTTTTGATAATTTTCAATTTCCAGACCCAGTCGAACTAACTACAACTGTTAGTGATATCATTGATTTTTCATCAAAAAAAGAGGATAGATATTATTATAAAGAAGGAAGACAACCTTTTTATAGTAAATTATCAAAAGAAGTTAATAAAAAGTATGCAATTTATCAGTGGAGAAGACAGTATGTTAGGGAAAATAAAACAGGAGTTATACCAACATTAACAGCCAATATGGGAACGGGTGGTCATAATGTTCCAATAATTTTATCTGATAGTGGTATAAGAAAATTAACGCCTAGAGAAACGTTTAATGCACAAGGGTATCCTATTAATTTTAAACTACCTGAAGGTATGTCTAATGGTCAGTTATACAAGCAAGCTGGTAATAGCGTTGTAATACCTGTTATTAAAAGAATAGCAACTAATATTGATAATGCTTTATCTAGAGTGACTAATAACAAAGAAATAACGAATGATTTGAATGGTGAATTTCATGTGATGTACACAAAAATGAAAGGGAGATTCAAAGGAGAGAGTTATTTAGTTCAAGTATTGAAAAGTGAAAAAGAACTTGAAAAATTTTCGGAAGATAACAAGATTAACTATTTGTCTAAAGAAAGTTATACTAAGGAAATTCATAAGAATAAAAAATTGGAATTTTATTCTTATGAATAAAATTCTTGATGCTATGTAAGATACAATATTGAAAAATTATTCAATTTTTATTTTAAAAGTATGGAGTACTAATAAATGGTAAAAACGCATCATTAACTGATACGCTTCTGCAAATTAGTTAATGATGCGTTTTTTTAATGCATAAGATTACATATAAAAAACAATCACCCTAATAATAGGTGACTTAAATATGAGACTTGCGAGCAGATTAGATAGTAAATAAAAAGTTACAGTTTAACTTAGGAAGAGCTAGCTGATAAATTTAAATAATTGGTAATCAAACATATAAAAATGCAAAGTATGTAAATATCAAATAAAGAAATTAACTATACAAGGCCTATATCGGTTAAATTAACTGAAATGCGATTTAAGAAGTTTCATTAGTATTACAATTAGTAGGAGGTAGTTTAAGAGAGTTTTCACAATTCTACTAAAATTAATTCAAACTTTGAAATAGTATATTTATCCAAGATCAGTCTATTTACAAAAGCTTTGCTATATTAAAAACCATCTTTTAAATGATTTTCTGAAATTTTCCCAATTTTTTATATCTAGATAATATTTATTGTCAATTTCTCTTATAACGTCTTGTTTTACTAAATTATTAAAAGTACGAGTATGTCGTATATTTAAGCTATTTAAATCTTTAGCAGATTTTGAAGAAATTGCATTATGTTCTTTCAAAGTTTTTACTACTTTATTCTGTTTTAAAGTTATACTTTCTGCTCCAAACGCCATAGTCATCACCTCTTTTCATTTATTATAACACGAATTTTTTGACAATTATGATATTTATTGTTGAAACACTTTAATAATTACTAAGAAAAATAGTTAAGCGTACCTTATGAGAATACTACTTTGAAGGAACTAAAAAGTAATAAGGCATTCATTGATAAGTCCCAATTAGCATATAGATTGTTTACGAAATACAAAATCATTAGTTATAGAAGAATTATAAACCTCATGAATAATCAATAAACTCAGACAAACCGTTAATGATTGAATTACATTAATATGTAGTATAACCGTTTTCTAATTTAAAGAAAATTGCTCTAAAATAACTGTTAATTTTCTTCTTTTATTAATATCAGGCGTTCTTACGAAAGTTAAATTGTGGTTTCTAATTTTTTTAAGTGTTTCTATATCAATATTTGTATTATGAAAAGCCCAATTAAACATGTCGTCTGTCATATTTTTATGAGAAAGTGTTTTTAAATACAATTCTTCTTTTGGAGGATTATATTTATTCGTATTGGTATAAATAGTATCTTTATTGTAATTGATGTAAACAGAATTGTTATTGATGATAATATCTTCTAATTTAATGTAAAAATCATCTAAGGTCCTGTTTACAGTTATAGAAGATAGTAAGTCTAGAGATATGTTATGTAAGTATTTAGAGTCAAATTTATCATTAATTATATTCAATGTAGTTAGATAGTAATCGGAGTTATTATGAATAATAAGCTGGAAGTTGTAATTGTTTGGATCCCAAGCATCGAAATAAATATAAATTTGAGTATTTTTAAAAACACCCTTATATTTGACTGCAGTAGTTTGCTTAGGATTATTCAAGCTATTATAATCATCTAATAACTTTTTTAAAGTACGTTCATTCATTATTACACTCCTTTTTAATAATATGTTATTAGATATTATATAATATATTAAGGTTTTTGAATATTAAAATACAAAGCTTATAAATACCACCCATGTGAAGGGGTGGTTTTTATTTATTTAGATTATATAGGTCTCTAATCGTATGTATCATATATAAATTGTATTTTATTAACAATAAATAGGTCATATTCAACTTATTCGCTATATGATTTGTTATAATTTAATAGTAAATTACATTTCGGAATAAATGATGCCTTAGGGTGAATGATATAAAACAAGGAAGTGAAATTGTGAAAATTAGTGATTATAACCTCATAGTTAAATCAAGAGTGTTACTGAAAGATGTAAATGTGGAATTTTTTAAAGGATCTATAAACCATATTGTTGGTAAAAATGGTGTAGGTAAATCAATGTTTGCTAAGGACTTGATTTTGAATAAAAATTTACATCCTAATTTATCGAAAAGTATTACACTTATTTCAAGTGCTTCTAATGTGCCGTATGATATTACAAAAAATGATTTAATAAATATTCTTACAAACACATTTAGCCAAAATGAGAAAATGGTTGAATTGATGGATATGTTACATATTCATAGTATTCCCAATAATACTTTAATAAAAAGCTTGAGTGACGGCCAAAAACAGAAATTAAAAATCTTAAGTTTTCTATTAGAAAACAAGCCTATTGTTATTTTAGATGAGATTACTAATGCGCTTGATAAAAGAACTGTAAATGAGATTCATACTTTTTTAAATGAATACATATCTATTAATCCTGAAAAAATTATTATCAATATCACGCACAATCTAGCGGATTTAAAAGCATTAGAAGGTCATTACTTTATGCTCGACAATCAAAAGATTCTTAATTATAAAGATCAAAATGAGCTAATTCGTAATTATATTGATAACTAAGATATAGGAGGAAATCAGAATGTTGGAATTTAGAAAGAGTATAACGAATAAAATTTTTATTGTTTTAGCTGTAATATTCACTTTTGTTTATCTTTTAGGATATTTCCTTCCTATTGGCATAGATAAGGTTGAGAAATTGAGTTATGGTCAGTATTTTATTAGTGCATATACGGTTGCTACAGAATTTGGATTTTTACTATTTTCATTTATAATCGCATTCTTTATTAATAAAGAGTATTCAGCCAAACAAATCCTTTTTTACAAGTTGATAGGTGAAAATATTTATAGCTTTTTCTACAAAAAAATACTGGTTCTGTTTATAGAATCATTAGTATGTATAATTATTGGTATCACTGTCATTTCATTAATATTTAATGATTTTACTCATTACTTTTTATTGATTGGTTTGTTTATGCTAATCATGCTTCAGTATCTTCTAATAATAGGGACAATAAGTATTATGTTTTCAAACTTACTTATTAGTATTGCTATTAGTATAGTTTTTTGGATAACTTCAATTATTATGGTGGCAATTAATAAGTCTTACTTTGGTATTTTGGCGCCATTTGAAGCGAGCAATAAAATGTATAACCATGTAGTAAATACATTAAATAGTAATGAAGTGTTTATCACTTCTACAGATATCGTTAATTTAATTGCTTTCTTCATAATTTTACTAATCATTAACGTGTTGATATTAACATTTTGTAAAAGAAGATGGATTAGACTCGGTTTGTAAATTAGAGGTCTGAATTGAACGTTTAAGAATCTAATTGGATTTATAGCTAATTTTGATGCTTCAATATTAATTAAAAAGGGCAGCTATGTATATGGTTGTCCTTTATTAATTTCAATTAATTGTTTTCAAAGTGAAAACCAAATACTTCAAATTGTGCTAGTAATAGAATTTGTTGATTTCAATAGGTGTCATGTGTATCCATCCATGTCCTAATGTACCCAATACGATTGAATCAACTTATACTATTCAAGGGTTAGATTTAAACTATGCCGGTGTGGTGATTGGTCCTTCCGTTAAGTATAGAGATGGACAAATTATTTTTGATGAAAAAAGTAGCGCTAACAAAAAAGCGACTCGAAAGAGAACTTTAGAAGATGGATCGAAACAATACTTTTCAAATATGCTTTTAAAAAATGAATTGAATGTTTTATTAACACGTGGTGTAAATGGATTATATATCTATGCAGTTGATGACCAATTAAGAGAAGCATTAAAAAACGCATCTAAAGGTGATAAATATGAATGAAACAAGAAAAATAATGAATGAAATCAATCAGTTTAGAGATGATCGTAACTGGCGTCAATATCATAATGAGAAAGATTTATCTTTATCGATTAGTATAGAAGCAGCTGAATTACTCGAATTATTTCAATGGAAATCTTCAAGAGAAGTTTTAGATACAAAACAAGATAGAATAGCTGAAGAATTAGCTGATATATTAATTTATAGTTATATGCTAGCAGATAATTTGAATTTTGATATTAACGAAATTATACGCAAGAAATTATTAGAGAATGCTAATAAATATCCTATAGACAAAAGTAAGGATAGCAATAGTAAGTATACGGAATTATAAAAGAATAAATTAGATAAACAGCATCAAAACAAGGGCTCTAATGAATCCTTGTTTTGATGCTGTTTCGGGTGAAACAACTTTCCAAATGTATGAATAGGGTGGATTTTCTTGTAGGTTTTTTCACTATCTTGTTAATAACAAAATTTCATTATTAATATTTTTAGGTATATTATCATCTATTTCGCGAGTTTTGCATTAAGCATGTTCTTTCACTCCAATAACTTTCTGGATAGTACAAATGTGATTCTAAATACTTGTTGGTACGTGTTTATACTAGAATTAATAAATACTCTGTAATCTTATTGTAATAATTGCAATAATATTGTAATATATGATTGTGAATAAAAAATTATATGTAATGGAGTGGTATTAAATGAATAAAATGGGTAAATTAGTTCTTTCAGTAAGTATTTTATTAACTGGTGTGACATTTAATGTAGTGAATCCGGAAGCGCCTGTGACACACGCAGCAACAACACCTTATTATACGTATAATGGGTATGCTGGATATAATGCGAAATTTGTTACTGAGAAAAATTTTATTAATGCGCTAAGATACAATAACATTACAATGAATAAAGTGAGAGTAGATGCTAAAATCCAAACATTTAAAAGTGGGAGTCCATTAGCATTTAAAAAGAAATACGATCAAGAAATTGAATATATTAATAAGAAGCCAGTCTCTGTTACTTTCATGGTTCAGAATAAAAGTTTAAAAGTGGCTGATGTAAAAAAAGCATACGCGGGATATAAAATGACAGAAGATAAGTTACACGGAGCAATCATGTACAATGTGAACGGACAACAAATTAGCTTTGCATATAATGGAAAATATGTTGAGAAAGTAATGATTGGCCGCTATCACGCGTAAAATATAGATATTAGAGTTGGCCTGGGATATAGAATCTTAACTATTAAAAAACACCACAAAATTTATTTACAATTTTGTGGTGTTTTGCGCGCTAATTCTGTTTAAATTTAGCACTTATTATGCTATTTTACTTAGGTTGAGTGCCATGAAAATATTATATTTTCACATTCGACTTTAGATGGAGTACGTACGGACAATCTATTGAAGTCTCAATTAGCTTTCAGATTACCAAAAATATCATTTTGTTTATGGATAATTTTTTACACATTAGGGCTTTATTTCGAAATAAAATATAAAGAGAATCGATTAAGTAAAAATGATTTTACCTGATCGATTCTCTTTTTTGGCTAGGAATTATGTCCTAGCTTTTTTGATTTTCAATTATTTATTTCCAAAGTGATGAGAATAAATTTGTGAAAGAGTTAGTTAATGAACTAACAGTGTTAGCTGTTTTAATTGTCGCTTTTACGAATGTTGGATTTTGATAGAACGCATATAAAACTTTACCTGTGTTAATGCCTTCAGTGACGTAGTTTCTGACTTTAGCGTATGAGTTGTAGAGAGCTCCATTTTTTTCTTCAATTTTAATTGGAGTAATATGCGATTTCCATCCATCACCTAAAGTTGCTAATACGATTGGATCAATTAGACGTTTATATTTAAAGTATTTGTCAGCATAAAATTTAGCATTGTCATATTTTGTTTTATAACTGTTGTACGTATCTGTTACGTATTTATAACCGTTATTGAATGTTTCACTGATGTAGTTTTTAAATGCTTGATAGTAACCAGGTGATTTTGGTGCTGTTTCTGTTTTCGCTGGTGCTTCTACTTTTGGTGCTTCTGTGTTTTGATTAGATGATAATGTTTCTGTCGCTACTGTTGTTTTTGAAGTCGCATGTTTTTGAATGATTAAGTCTAATTGTTTTTGTAAACGATCTTGCATGTAGTGTGGTGCTTTGTTCACTTCACGTTGTGCTTGACGACGGTTTTTAATTGAATCTTCTTTTTCTAATGTTGTTAAAGCTTCGTTGATTGTACGTACACGTTCGTCAATACGTGCTTGTGCATCTTCAACACTGTTATTAGTGTCTTCAGTCGTTTTAGTGCTGTTATCACGTACTTTTGCATCGTGTTGTGCAATGATTAAATCGAGTTGTTTTTGTAATTGTTCTTTAACGTCTAATGGCGCTTTATTAACGTTACGTTGTGCGTTGCGTCGGTTATCGATTGAGTCTGTTTTTAATAATTCGGATAGTGATGTGTTTGCGTCTGATGTTAGTTCGTTATGACGTGCGAATGCTTGTTCTCTTGTGAGGTGCCCTGTGTTTTGCGTTGATTCATTTAAGTTTGGAGTGTGTTCTGGAGTTGTAGATTCTAAGTTGTTGTTTGTGTGTGTTTCAGTGTGTAATGTTTGGTACCATACGTCTTGGCTTTTGTCTGGATTCTTTTGGATTTCTGCGAGTGCTTCTGTTTTTTGGTGCTCAGATAAATTTTCATTGTTTAAAACTTCATAAAATGCGTTTTGTTGTCCAGCACGTCGCTCTTGATTGTTACTGTCTTTGATGGATTCTGAGAAAACTTCTTGTGCGCGCTCAGGCTGTGTACGTAATGTTTGAATATAGTGGTTACGTTGTTCTTCTGTGATACCTTCTAAGTGCAATACTTTGTAAAATGCGCGTTGTGCGTCAGTTACGTCGCTCGTTTGTGTGTGTTGTGCAGGTGTTGTTTCTGTTGATTCTGCTGCTTTCGCTTCCCCATTAGCTACCATTGTTGCAAGTGTGATTGTTGCTGCTCCCATTAGCAATCTAGAAATATTTTTGTTTTTCATAACTATCCCTTTCTTTTTTTAAATAGAATAACTTTTATTAACGTAAAAAAGTATAACACGCAACCAATTAGAGTAACATTAAATATTTCTTAAATATAGAAGTTGTAATCAAAGTTTATAAAATATTTGATAATTCGACACTTTTTTGGGGTGCTATGCATTTAAATATAAATTTGTGTAGAGATGTGACGTCAAAAAGTAAGTAATCATTTTGACAATGATGGCAAGAAGGGTACCTTTATTTAAGTGATTCTTAAAAGAGATTATATCTTATGAAAGTTGTGTTTATATGAAAGTGAATTAAACACGAATTATATGATATATATTTTGTTCTATATTGTGGGTGTGAGTTTGACTGTTATTGTATACATTTTTTAGTAGCCATTCATTGTGTAGTCAAGCGAGGTTTAAAAGTGATAGTGTCGATGTTATGTAGAAGAAACATAGAGGCATACGAAAAGTTAAGCCCTCCCTCAGTCTACCTTGACGGATGAGTGTGAGGAAGGGCGTTGATTTTTAAAGATGCATAGCGTGCTTGATGTCTAGGTTCACAGCGAGTACGTTGACGATATCTGATTTGGATTGATGTAGCGTATGATTGTCAATTATAGATTGTATCGTTTTTATGGATAAGCCACTATGTTTGGCGATACGGTGTATTTGCATATTTGCTGCTTGTTTCGTAATTTGGCTATCTAATCCTGAGCCTGATGCAGTTAAGATATTTACCGGGACATCGTTAGGTTGAACCCCGTTGTTTTGACTGAATGTTTTACGGTCTTTAGCGACGCGGTCGAGTAACGTTTGATTTTGATTGCTAAAGTTTGTACCGCCTGTCACTGGTTGGATATGGTCTGGGTTTTCGGTGACCGGATATGAACTGTAATGGTGAGGTGATGGTCGTCCATGTAGGTAGTATGGCGATGTAAAATCTTGACCGATGCGTTCAGAACCGACAATTTCACCATGGTCTTTGATTAAACTCCCGTTGGCTTGATAATGAAAACACGTTTGACCCACTGCGGTTGTAAGTATAGGGTACACAAAACCACATATGACGAACACCAATAGTGTTGTCAAAATCGAACTTTTAAACATAGTATTACCTTCTCTCAAAATAGATTGATAATGATATCTATAAGTTTGATACCGATAAATGGTGTAAGGATGCCACCAAGTCCAAAAATCAACGTATTGTTTAACAGTAAACGACTTTGAGTTGTTGGTCTAAATTTAACCCCTTTTAAGGCGATAGGGATTAATAAAGGAATAATGATGGCATTGAAAATTAATGCCGATAGGATAGCTGAATGACTCGTTTGTAGATGCATAATGTTTAAACTATTTATCGCGGGCATCCACGGTAAAAAGAGTGCTGGGATGATTGCAAAATATTTTGCAATATCATTAGCAATACTAAAAGTCGTTAAGGCGCCACGTGTAATTAATAATTGTTTCCCAATTTCTACAATCTCAATGAGTTTTGTTGGATCAGAATCTAAGTCAATCATATTGCTTGCTTCCTTCGCGGCGATGGTTCCAGAGTTCATCGCCACGCCTACGTTAGCGAGTGCAAGGGCAGGGGCATCGTTGGTACCATCCCCTGTCATTGCGATGACTTTGCCTTGTGCTTGTGCCTCTTTAATAACGCGTGTTTTATCTTCAGGTTTACATTCGGCGATAAAACGGTCTACTCCGGCTTCTTGTGCAATGGACGCAGCTGTGAGTGGGTTGTCCCCGGTACACATTACGGTTTCGATGCCCATTTTACGCAATACGGTAAAGCGTTCAGGTAGCCCTGGTTTAACGATGTCTTTTAAATAAATGACACCATAAATTTGTGTATGATCCATGACGACAAGAGGTGTCCCACCTTGATGTGCCACTTCATCTGTTAACGACAATAAATCTTCAGGTATCGCAATATCCCATTTTTTAGCGCGTTTTATAACGGCATCTACAGCTCCTTTAAGGTGAAGTTGACCGTCTACCTCAATCCCACTTATTCGCGTTTCTGCAGTAAATGGAATGACTGTATAACGACTAGGGGGTGTAATGTGCGTGCCTTGTGATGCGCCAAATGTGACGATAGAACGTCCTTCTGGCGTATCATCATCATAAGAACTGAGTACGGCTTCTTGTGTTAATACATCTTGTGTGACCCCGCTGACAGGGTAAAAGGCATGTGCCATACGGTTACCAAAGGTGATGGTCCCGGTTTTATCAAGAATCATCATATCCACATCACCACATGCTTCGACGGCTTTCCCGCTTTTGGCAATGACGTTGAAGCGGGTAACCCGATCCATCCCGGCAATGCCAATCGCTGAAAGTAATCCCCCAATGGTAGTCGGGATTAGACAAATAAATAGTGCAATTAAAGCTGTCGTCGATAAATCATAATGTAAGTGTCGTGCAATGGGGACTAAAGTAACGATGACGATTAAAAATATGAGCGTCAAACTGGTTAACAAGGTCGACAAAGCAAGTTCATTTGGTGTCTTTTGACGCGAAGCGCCCTCGACTAATGCAATCATTTTATCGAGAAAGGAGTCGCCCGCTGCGGCTGTAACTTTGATTTTCAACTGATCGCTGACAACGACCGTTCCCCCAATGACACTTGAAAAATCGCCGCCTGATTCTTTTGCGACAGGTGCAGATTCTCCTGTGATGGCGGATTCATCGACCATTGCAATGCCTTCAATGATTTCACCATCACAAGGAATGGTTTCGCCTTTTTTTACAAGTACAATATCCCCTTTATTAAGCTTGGTTGCAGGGATAGTATGTTCTTGATGGTCTTTAAGACGTCTGGCAGTCATCTCTTTTTTCTTCATACGGAGGGCGCTGGCTTCTGCCTTACCACGTCCTTCTGCAAGACTTTCTGCAAAGTTGGCGAACAATATCGTTATTAATAAAACGACTGCAATAGTCCAGTGGTAAGGGCCTGCAGGTTTCATAGAAAATAAGGATGGAAAGATGCCACCCAACACCGTTACAAAAAAGGTCACTAAGACGACAAACATAACAGGGTTTTTAATCATTTTTGTTGGATTAAGTTTCACAAACGCTTGTCCAACGGCTGATTTTAAAAGTTCTTGTTTCATAATACTCCTCCTAGAGACGTCAAATACTCACCAATAGGACCTAGTACGAGAGCAGGTAAGAATGTGAGTGCACTTATAGTCAAAATAATGACAACTAAAAGTACATTAAAGACTGCAGTATCTATAGCCATTTCATTGGCTGTGTTTTGTACGGGCTTTCTGACAAGTAACGAGGCTACGAAGAGTTGAAGTATCATCGCAGGATAACGTCCGAAAAACATGGCGCAACCTGTAGTGATGTTCCAAAGTCGAGTGTGATCTTGTAATCCTTCAAATCCTGATCCATTATTTGCACTCGCTGACGTAAATTCATAGAGGACTTGTGAGATACCATGGGCACCCGGATTAGTCATGGCATGCATCATTTGTGGATAAATGAAAGTTAGACATGTTAGCCCCAAGATGATGAATGGATGAATAATAAGGATAATAGAAATGAGTGTCATTTCTTTACTTTCAAGACGTTTTCCGAAAAGTTGTGGTGTACGTCCAATCATGAGTCCTGCAATGAATAACGTTAATAACACGTACGTCATAAAGTTTAAAAAGCCTACACCCGCTCCTCCAAAAATAGCATTAATCATCATGAGCATCAGTGGTACCATTCCGCCGAGTGCCGTTAAAGAATCATGCATATGATTGACAGCACCAGTGGTAAAGCTCGTTGTGACTATAGCGAAAAGGGCACTTTGCGTCATCCCAAAACGCGTTTCTTTCCCTTCAAAATTGGCACCCGGAATGTGAGGGTTTCCCATATACTCTGCAGTAATGTGTACGATAAAACAAAGTGTGAAAATGAGTAATAGTAAGCCAACGAAATAAAACGCTTGATTTTTAGAAGGGAAGTTCTTTTTATATAATACGATGCCAAATAAAATGAACATTGCCCCTGGCAGAATCATCATAGAAATCATGTCTACCATATTTGTCACAACGGTAGGGTTTTCAAAAGGCATCGCACTATTTGCGCTAAAAAAACCGCCCCCATTCGTACCGAGATGTTTAATGCTTTCGAGTGAGGCGACAGGACCTAAAGGTAACGCTTGAATGCGATGGTCGATTGTCGAAATATATAAGTTTTTGTTCAACGTTTGTATGACACCCTCATGCATCAAAAGCAAATTGATGATACATGAAAGCGGAAGTAACACTAATGCAATGACTTTGATGACATCAGAGTTAAAGTGACCTACGCAATCACTAATGCCCGTCATTCGTCTGATAAAGGCAAGTGCCACCGATAAACCCGAAGCTGCGGACAGAAACATCAAAAAAGTAATCACTATCATTTGTGATAAATAACTTAGACTTGTTTCACCAGCGTAATGTTGTAAGTTGGTATTAGTGATAAAGGAAATGACAGTGTGAAATGCCATGTCCGGTGTCATATTATCAATATGATTTGGGTTGAGCCATAAGCCATGTTGTAAACGTAATATGGCGTAACATATTACTGTCGCAATCCCATTGGTGAGTAGTAAACTTTTAAGATATGCTTTACCGGTTTGCGCAGATGTTTTTACTTTTAGAACATGCGTCAACGTATTTTCTAACTTTGCATAGTGCATATAGATATAACTTTTACTGTTGAAAAAAATGTGGTAGAGGTACCACGCTAAGAGAGTGGCGAGCACTATAAATATGCTAATTAAAAGTAACCAATCCATTAACCATTACTCCTTTATTAGTATCTTTCTGGGTAAATAAGCACATGTATCAGGTATATAAAAATACATATAATAATGAAACGTAGCACCATCATTTAGGCTCCTTTTTTGTTAAATATTTTTCTAAAATGTCTAACCCTAAAATAGGTAAGCCGAACATGCCAAGAAACAAAAGGATATAAAGAATATCTTCCATTTTTTTGCCTCCCTTTATAAGATGAGAAAACTATATCACGATTGGTATTAAGAGGACGTTAACATGTCCGTTGATGATATTAATATCGTATTAAGATTTGGGTGAGTGTGTGGTTCTCACTGGTTTTACTCATGTGAAAGGACTACACTGATGAAGAATAGGAGGCATACATATGAAGGGCAAACTGAAAATATATATAGGTTATGCAGCTGGCGTTGGTAAAACGTATCGTATGTTGAAAGATGCACATGATTTGATTGAAAAAGGGGTTGATGTGCGTATCGGTTATATTGAGCCTCATCAACGGCCGGCAACAACCGCTTTAACTGAGTCAATTCCAGTCATTCCACTTAAAACGTTGCACTACAACCATCATACATTTCATGAGCCAGATATCGATGCCATTATTGAAGCACAACCAGATGCGATACTTATAGATGAATTAGCCCATCACAATGCGCCAGGGAGTCGTCATGAAAAACGCTATCAAGATATAGAAGAGTTATTGCAATCGGGTATCAATGTGTATACGACGCTCAATATTCAACATATTGAATCGCTGTATCATACCATTCATCATTTTACGAAAATTGAAATGAGCGAAAGGGTCCCAGATCGATTGGTTAAACAAGCGGATTCTTTTGAATTCGTAGACATTGAACCTATCGATTTACAGACCCGTATGAAAGAAGGGAACATTTATCAGGAACGTCAAGCACAGCGGGCGTTAGAAGGTTTCTTCCAGCTGGATCATTTGATACAACTGAGGGAACTCGCGTTAAGAGAACTCGCCAATTTGGTGGATGCCAAGATGACAGAAGTCGGTCTTGAAAACGAAGAACAAGTCATTGCGGTTGGGATTTCACCTTTTGCCCAAAATATGAAAGTTATTCGACATGCAGCACGATTAGCTCAAGCATTTAAATGCAGTCTAACGGGGATTTATATTGAAAGTAGTACACTTGAACCTGAAGCGATACACCAGCTGAACTTGAATCGACAGTTACTCGAGTCACTTGGTGGTCATTTTATTAGTCTTTATGGGGAAGAGAGTGAACAATTAGGAGAATGGTGTTCTGCCAATCGCGTTGATAAAGTGGTGCTCGGTCGCCCACATAAGTCGCGTATCTTTCAGCGTAAAGACATTATCTCAGAGTTAAATGCGCGCTATCCGCATATCGATGTGTATATCATTCCAAGTGCGGTACAAAAACAAGCGTCAAAACCTTTGTTTCAACCGTGGCTCCAATTTCAAATGGTCGATTTGCTGAAATTGGTTGTCATTATGACTGTATGTACGTTGATTAGTCTAACGATGTTTCAGCATCAGTTAAATGAGTCTAATACAATTACCGTCTATATGCTCGGCGTTATTATGAGTGCTTTATGGATACGCTCGAGACTGAACGTGATATTCTCTTCTATGGCAGCGGTACTGCTGTTTAATTACTTTTTTACTACACCACGATTTACATTTGAAGCCTACCGGGCAGACTACCCTGCGACATTTACAATTATGTTTGTTTGCGGCATCATCATGAGTGCGCTCGTACGAAATGTAAAGCAACAAACAAAAGTGGCAAAAGAAAAAATATATCGTACAGAAGTGTTACTTGAAACGAACAAGTTACTTATACAAAGCGTGGATGAACAAGCGGTCATTAAAACGATGAAACAACAATTTTCAAAATTAACACATGAAGATGTGAGGATTATCCATTCAAATCAAACTGAGGTATTTCCCAAATTGGCAGCTCATTTAAAATGGGTGAAATACCATCAACAAGAAGCGGGCTATTCTACAGATACGTTTCCAGGATTATCGTACTATCTCTTACCAGTGAATGCGCAAGCGTGTACTTATATCATCGTGATTCCAGCGTCAGATCAATTAACGTTTGAAAAAGAAATCATTTTATCGATGGCGATTGATATGACAAATACGCTTGAGAAAATACGTTTGTATAAAGAGAATAAACAGCAAGAAAAAGAAAAGGAACGGGAACAAGCAAGAAGTACATTTTTAAAGTCAATTTCACATGACATTCGTACGCCTTTGACGGCGATGATAGGTAATCTTGATGTGCTTGATAAAGAGATGAGTGAGGGGCAACGTCCGATTTTGAAAAGTATTAAGGAAGACGCGACGTGGCTGAATAATATGGTCAATAACATTTTGACAATCACGAAAATAGATCATGATGATGAAATCAGTAATCAGCAGACCATTGTCTTATCTGAAGTGATATATACGGCCTACCAATTGACAGTGAAACGAGCAGGGACACGAACCTTTCGCATTGAGGAACCTGACGAAATTTTACTCGTTCATATTGATGAGAAAATGATGACGCAAGTTCTTATTAATTTAGTTGAAAATGCGATTAAATATACACCTGAACAATCGGTCATTACGTTGAGTGTGCGTCATAAAGGCTCGAGTGCAGTGATTGAAGTTCAGGATAATGGATACGGGGTCGATGAAGCGATGCAAGAACGCATATTTGATCAGTATTATACGAGTGACAATACATCAGATCGCTCACGTAAAGGTTTGGGTCTAGGTTTATATTTATGCCAAATGATTTTAAAGCGACATCATACGAGCCTGTACATTAAGAAAAATGAACCTACGGGCGCGATTTTTGGCTTTAAACTCCCTATAGAGAAGGTGATTAATTGAAGACGCAATTATTAATTGTAGAAGATGATGCCTCTGTCCAACGCTTATTGAAGCGGTTATTTGAACAAAATAATTATCGGGTACACCTTGCAGGTAACGGTAAAAAAGCACTATTTCAGTTTGAAAACGTACTTCCAGATATCATCATTCTTGATTTAGGTTTACCAGATATGGAAGGGCTATGTGTGATTCAAAAGGTGAAACAAAACTATCAGACCCCAATACTCGTGCTCAGTGCAAGAGAGGATGCTGAGGAAAAAGTAATTTGTCTTGATAATGGGGCGGATGATTACGTAACAAAACCTTTTAATTCGGATGAATTGTTAGCACGCGTCCGTGTACTTCAAAGAAAATACAACGATTGCACACGTCCTTCTAACGTTTATCACAACGGTGGGTTGTGGATAGATTTCGATAGCCATCAAGTGACTGTTGATGGTAATGCAATACATTTAACGCCAATTGAATATAAGTTACTCGTGCTTTTATCGGAACATACAGGCAAAGTGTTAACGTATAAATTTATTTTAAAAGCCGTTTGGGGACATATTTTGGAATCTGATTTACCTTCGTTACGCGTGTTTATGACGACGTTACGTAAAAAAATTGAACATGATCCTAAAAACCCACAATATATTCGGACACATCTTTCAGTTGGCTATCAAATGATGAAACAAGAACATTCATCATCTTCTTGATGGATGTGTAACAAAGTAATTTAAATTCTAAAAATAGCTCGAACATTTTTAGCACTCAATCATCTTTTTAAGACGGTTGAGTGCTTTTTGACGTTATAGGCCCTGTGCACTCCAATAGAATCTTTTAATTTTTTGATTTAATTATTAATTGACATTTACAAAGTATCATTTATATAATAGCAACATTGATAATGATAATCATTATCAATTAAATTGAGAATGCGATATATCCTGAAATAGGGGGCAGTAAAATGAATTCAAATCAGCACAATCATTCTATTTTAGAGTGTATTGGCCAAACACCTATGGTTCAGTTAGCGTCACTTTTTGAGAATCATAAGGTTTTTGCCAAATTAGAATATATGAATCCTGGTGGCAGTATGAAAGATCGCCCTGCCAAGTACATTATCGAACATGGGATCGCATGTGGTGACATCACTAAAGATACGCATTTGATTGAGAGTACATCAGGGAACCTTGGCATAGCGCTTGCGATGGTAGCCAAAATTAAAGGTTTAAAGTTAACGTGTGTGGTTGATCCTAAAATTTCTGAGACGAATTTAAAAATCATAAAAAGTTATGGTGCACATGTGGATATGGTTCATACACCAGATGAAAATGGTGGCTATTTAAAGACGCGGATTGCACGTGTAAAAGAACTGCTCAATGAATCAAAACATGCTTATTGGATCAATCAATATGCGAATGATTTAAACTGGCAAGCCCATTATCACGGCGCAGGTACGGAAATCGTTGAGGCGATTGAAGGTCCGATCGATTATTTTGTGGCACCTGTAAGTACCACAGGCAGTATTATGGGCATGAGTCGCAAAATTAAAGCGC
This sequence comes from Staphylococcus agnetis, assembly GCF_011466855.1. Lineage (NCBI taxonomy): Bacteria > Bacillati > Bacillota > Bacilli > Caryophanales > Staphylococcaceae > Staphylococcus > Staphylococcus agnetis. Next base: position 2,410,601 of record NZ_CP045927.1, on the reverse strand, counting down.
ATCATCCAAACGCTAAAATTATTGCGGTAGATGCTAAAGGCTCTGTGATTTTTGGGGATACGCCAAAAAATCGTGAACTGCCCGGCATTGGCGCAAGCCGAATTCCAGAGATTTTAAATAAAAATGAAATAGATGACGTCATACATATAGATGATTATCAATCTACGAAAGGTTGTCATGAATTGGTAGAAAAAGAAGGTATTTTTGCCGGAGGCTCTACTGGTGCAATCGTTGCAGCAATACAACAATTAATCAAAAACGTAGATAAAAATCGAACCATCGTGACGATATTACCAGATCGAGGAGAGCGTTATTTAGATTTGGTGTATTCAGACACATGGGTACAGCGTTTAACGTGCGATACAGATGACGATACGGTGTTACATTCCGTATAAAAGTTGAGGAAAGTGTTCCTGGAGTGTGAAGGGAGACTAACGTCTCTATCAATACCCGCGAACATATAAGTGTTAATAATGTAAAACGATTAAAAAAGAGGAGTATACAAAGATGAAACATGAGATGTTGTATTTAAACCGAACAGATATTGAAAACGTTGGAGGTCATCATTCCAATATTTATGTTGAGGCGTTAACAGAAGCGCTAACAGCACATGCGCAACAAAAGTTTGTGCAACCATTAAAACCTTATTTGCGTGCAAATGGTAAAGACGGACATATAGCAGATAGAATCATTGCGATGCCAAGTTATATTGGGCTTAAGGACCCAATCTCTGGTATTAAATGGATTGGGAGTAAGCACGATAATCCATCGAAACGTCATATGGAACGCGCAAGTGGTGTCATTATTTTAAATGATCCAGAAACAAACTATCCGATCGCGGTAATGGAAGCAAGTCTTATTAGTAGTATGCGTACCGCTGCAGTTTCAGTGATTGCAGCACAACATCTAGCTAAAAAAGGCTTCACTGATTTAACAATCATCGGTTGTGGTTTGATAGGAGACCGTCAACTTCAAAGTATGCTAGAACAGTTCGATCATATCGAAAACGTCTATGTATACGACCAATTCGACAAAGCCAGTGCGACTTTTGTCGATACGTGGCAGGCACGACGACCAGATATTCATTTTATTCGAAGTACATCAGCAAAAGAAGCCATCGAGCATGGCGATGTTGTGATTACGTGTACGGTCACAGATCAACCGTATATCGAATATGACTGGTTAAAAAAAGGTGCGTTCGTTAGCAATATCTCGATTATGGACGTAAAAAAAGAAGTGTTCTTAAAAGCGGATAAAGTGCTTGTCGATGATTGGTCTCAAGCGAATCGTGAGAAAAAAACGATTAACCAACTGGTGTTAGAAGGCCGTTTTTCTGAAGAAGCGCTACATGCTGAGTTAGGTCAATTGTTAACTGGAGAAAAACCAGGTCGTGAAAATGATGATGAAATCATTTTACTCAATCCGATGGGCATGGCAATAGAGGATATTTCAAGTGCCTATTACATTTACAAAAAAGCGCGAGCTGAGGGGATTGGAACGACACTAAGCCTTTATTAAAAATGAAGCAGTCGACATTGTAATGGAATAAAGGAGTGTAAATATGAGCCATGTAGCAAACCATAATGAACAACTGGCGTCAAAAGTGATATTAAGTGATTTGATAGACGCACTGTTTTTTGAAGATGTTTTTGAACTGTACTCAAAAGGGCGCGTGATTCATCAAGATGAACAAACTTTATTTGTGTATCAACATGAAGACCAACGATTAGAAATTCCTGTGTATTTAAGCAGTTTAAATGTGTACCGGTTCGCGCGTTCAAAAGGAGAGGTCAAACTTTATACATCACATAAGACGATTACTTTAAATGCTGTATCACTTTGGGACACGCTTGTCATGATGCATCCAGATGAGGCTAAACAGCTGAATAGTGTGCGTTTTCGTGAAGGACTCGTACAGGCCTGTCAGCAATTGGCAGCGCAGTATCAAGGTTTAGACCTTGCAGAACATCCTTTTGTGCAATCAGAACAATTCGCTAGTCTCAAAGATCGTCCATTTCATCCATTAGCAAAAGAAAAACGTGGCTTAAATGCGTCCGACTATGCGCGTTTTCAAGTCGAATATAATGCGCCGATGTCATTGAAAGTGGTGGCGCTTCATCGAGACTGGGTGATGGCAAGTCAGCATGCCAATGAAACAACTTTACAACGCGCTTTAAACATCACGACTGATAATACATTTCATCAATATATGGAATCTCAGGGTCTGAATCCTGAAAACTATATGCTATTTCCTGTGCATCCTTGGCAGTTCAACCATGTGTTACCGCATTACTTTGAACAAGAGATAAAAGAAAAGGTGATTGTACCCCTTGATATGATGTGTGGTCGTTTTGTTTCATCCTCATCAATGCGCACATTGATTGATATTGAGCGTCCTTTTGACCATATTAAAGTTCCTTTTGCGATGCAATCGTTAGGTGCTTTACGACTCACGCCGACACGTTATTTGCTTAATGGTGAAAAAGGAGAGGCATTACTTGAACAAGTGAGGCAACAATCTGAATATCTAAAAACCCACCTTTTACTATGCGATGAAAAACAATGGTGGTCCTTCATCGCACCGTCTAAAAATATTTTTGAAGATCGTACGGGGCATTTAACCGTGCAATTGCGCCAATATCCAGAAGTTGTCAAAGAGGCCAACACAGTCGTCATTTCTATGGCTGCGCTTGCGATGGCAGATACGCGCGTACTTGAACCTGTCTTTGGTCATTGTGATTTTACGACAGAGGAAGTAGAAGCTATTTATCAAGATATCGTTACATCATTCATTCATACGCTATTTGCCTGCATGCGTCGCGGTATATTGCCTGAAGTGCACGGTCAAAATGTGCTCGTCGCATTTCAAAACGGTCGAGTACGCCAATTCATTCTTCGTGATCACGACACGGTGCGGATATATCCGGCTTGGATGACTCTAAATGGTATGGATGTGCCAGAATATGCGATTCGCAAAGATACACCGAATACTTTAATTAACGACGATTTGGAAACGTTCTTCACGTATTTTCAAACGCTTGGCATCTTAGTGAATGTGTATGCCATCATCGATACATTTGCGTCGCTTTATCAGCTTGATGAACAGCGATTAATGGCTTTTTTACGTCAAACGATGAAACAGGCGGTCGATGAGACAAAGTGGCCTAATGGTGCAGAGGAAGTACGACAGCTGCTTTTTGATAAAGAGACATGGCCATTTAAACGCATTCTCTTACCTTTATTACATCAAAAAGATTCTGGGGGTGGCAGTATGCCATCAAGTATTGGAGAGATTGTGAATCCAATGATGTCGTATGACTAGTGCGCATCTTTGGAAGCGTAACTTTCGCATTTTATGGAGCAGTCAATTTATCTCTATAGCGGGTTTAACGGTACTCGTGCCGTTATTACCCATCTATATCGCTTCATTAGAACAACTATCTGTAACAGAAATTCAACTGTGGAGCGGTGTGGCTATCGCTGCACCTGCTGTGACAACGATGATTGCGTCTCCATTATGGGGGAAACTTGGCGATAAAATCAGCCGAAAGTGGATGGTGTTACGTGCCTTAATTGGTTTAGGCATCTGTTTAATATTGATGTCGATGTGTACGACCGCATTTCAATTTGTACTTGTGCGCTTATTACAAGGTCTGTTCGGCGGTGTGGTAGACGCTTCGAATGCATTTGCGACAAGCGAAGCACCTGCGAATGAACGAGGAAAGGTGCTTGGACATCTACAAAGTTCCGTAAGTGCAGGGTCGTTAGTGGGACCTTTAGTCGGTGGTGTGTTAGCCACTGTCATCGGCTTTCAAACGTTATTGCTTTCAATTGGTATTGCCACATTTATCATTTGCGGTGTAGGCATGGTGACTTTAGTTGAATCGCATCATCGTAAGCAACAATGTGCGACACCACCGATGCAATGCGGTGTGAGAACATCATTTAGATGTTTGTTATGTACACATGTGACTTGCAGATTTATTATTGTGGGTATTTTAGCCAATCTTGCCATGTATGGCATGATGACCGCACTGGCACCACTTGTTTCAGGCGCCAATACAACGCTACTTGATGATAAGGCAGCTATAGGCTTGATTCAATCGGTCTTTTGGACAGCCTCAATATTAAGCGCACCGTTATGGGGCATGCTTAATGACAAACAATATGTGAAATATGTTTATATTGCAACAACGTTAATTTGTGGGCTCAGTGTCGTGTTACAAGGCGTGGCCACTAACTTCTGGATGTTGTTAATTTTTCGAATGATGCAAGGTTTTACATACAGTGCACTGATTCAAAGTGTGATGTTTGTCGTCGCAAATGCATGTCATAAAGATTTAAAAGGGACGTTTATTGGGTCGACGAACAGCATGCTGGTACTGGGTCAAGTAGTTGGAAGTATGACCGGTGCACTCATTACAAGTCACTATAACCCCATGATGACATTTATTGTAATGGGTATTATTTTTATCGCCAGTAGTTTTGTCCTGAAATCCTCACAGTTGAAATGTATAAAAGAAGATCAATCATTAATGAATCAATTATGGGAGTTGAAAGTACAACGTGCAAAACATTCAAAATAAAGCTATAGCTGAACAAGCAGCACTAGAACGCATGCTTAATGTGTATTTTAGAGAAAATCAATTGTATCACAATGCCCCAGAACATCAGCAATGGCACATTCGCTTAAATGATAACGAAACATTGATAGGCACATTTCTTTATTGGTCAATGATGGGGCATCATGTGTATCAAAAGCAGGTTTTCATAAAGAAAGGTGATGTGATATCACCTGTGACATGTCAACACGCCATTGAACGCCTCTTATCCATTTTTAAAGATGAAAGTAATCAAGCGCGTGTGCAAGACATCTACGCTGATATACAAAACAGTATGTCACGCACGGCGCACTACTTAAATGATAAAGATGACACACGTACAGTGGATCATTATATACAATCAGAACAATCATTGTATTTAGGGCATCCGTTTCATCCGACCCCAAAAAGTTCAAAAGGTTTTACATCAGAGGATTTAAAACGCTATGCACCAGAATGTCATACACATTTTCAACTTCATTATTTAAGTGTAGACGCCTCGCTTATATTGGCACGTGATGTAGAGGGACTCACGGATACGGTCACGAAAACGTTATATGAACTGGCATTCATGGACAAAGCGGATTTACCTCAAGGACATACATTATTGCCACTTCATCCGTATCAAATGCGTCACCTTCAAGAGGATCCTGTATTTAAGGCACAGCTTGATTGTGGACGCATCATAGATTTAGGGCAAAGAGGTCGGTCGGTCTACCCGACGTCTTCCGTTCGGACGGTATTTGAAAAAGCGCTCAATGTTTATTTAAAACTACCGATACACGTTAAAATCACTAACTTTATACGTACGAATAATTTTGAACAAATCGAACGAACGCTAGATGCTGCAACAGTCATTGCACACGTTAAAAATATGTTCGAGACCCCAACCTTTAAATTAATGTTTGAACAAGGCTATCGTGCGTTACACCTCGAGACGTCTTCAAGTGACAAAGATTGGATTACTGAAACGGCGTTAATCGTCCGTGAAGGTATCAATGAATATGACGAAAACAAAGACATTCACGTCCTTGCCAGTCTTTTTGAAACGATGCCAAATGCCACACATTCCATGTTGTACGATCGCGTTCAACAAAGTGGTTTATCTGTCGAAACTTGGTTACAGCGCTATTTAGATGTGATGATTCGACCGATGCTCACACTTTTTGCAACGACCGGTATTAGTTTAGAAGGCCATGTTCAAAATACGTTAATCCAGTTTCAAGAAGGTATCCCTAAAGTGTGCTATGTACGTGATCTAGAAGGGGTATGTTTATCTGAAACGCTCGCACGTGAAGCACAACTCGTTCCCCAAATTGTAGGTTCGAATAGTCCAGTTGTCGAAACGCATGAGACTGCATGGCATCGCTTTAAATATTATGTGATCGTGAACCATCTCGGTCATTTGGTGTCAACACTTGGAAAGGCGACTGGAAATGAAGCGCAATTATGGCGTGTGGTACGCACACAATGCCAATCTTGGACGACAGATAAAAAGATACAACGTTATGTAGAAGATGTATTAGCTTCTGAAACGTTTTCTGCTAAAGCGAACTTTATGAGTAAAATCAAAAATTGCAGTGAAAATCCAATTTATATTAATATCCTGAACCCAATTCGTCATGTAGAGGAGGTCTCATCATTTGATGCAATCAATTGAACAACGTGTAAAAACACGTATCATGGCACAACTCATCACTTCGTTAATTTATGAAAAGATTGTCGTGTATACCATGACGCATCTTAAAGATAATATGCATCATGTTGAAATAAAAGGTGAACATGCATCCTATCATTTTGATGTACGTGTGACAGAGAGTTTTAATCGTTTACAACTCACGTCTCAAATTATGAAAGTGGGTGCAGATGGTACCGAAAGTCCGACATTAAATTATGCGCAATTATTGAGAGATGTCCAATATACATTCACAAAAGATACACAGAAAATTGAGCAATTTATCGGTGAACTCATACAAACAGAATTAAAAGATTGCCAAGCACTTATGTATAAATTGAACCATTATAAAGCCATACCTAAAACGTTTAATGCGCTCGAATCCTATGCGATGGAAGGGCACACGTATCATCCAAGTTATAAGTCACGCCTTGGATTTACCCTTGAAGAAAATTTGAAATATGGACCTGATTTTCAACCAACGATTCATTTAACATGGATTGCCGTACCTAAACATCACGTCCAACAAACGATTTCTCAATCTATTGTGCCTGAGCAAATTTTGAAACATCAACTTGGTCAAGAAACGGTTGATCAATTCACTGACACTTTACGTCAACACGTCGAAAACGTCTCAGATTATGTATGGTTACCCGTACATCCGTGGCAGTTTGACCATATGATCGCCAATCATTTTGCTGAAGCGTGGTTAAATGGTGACATTATATTTCTTGGGAAATCTAGAGAAGCCTATGTGCCCCAACAATCGATACGCACGTTGTCACCTGTCGAAACCGATAAATATTATATTAAAGTCCCGCTTAATATTACCAATACGTCAACGAAGCGGGTACTTGCACCGCATACAATAGAAAATGCAGCCAATATTACAGATTGGTTGAAACATATTCAAGCACATGATCCATATTTGCGAGACCAATTACGTACAGTGTTTCTAGGAGAGGTACTGGGGATGTCGTATGATCAACAGCATTTGCCAGAAGACAAGAGAACGGCAACTTACGGTGCATTAGGCGTGATATGGCGTGAAAATATATATCATTATTTAGAAGCAGGTGAAGAGGCGATACCATTTCATGCGCTTTATAGTAAAGACACTGAAGAACGCCCGGTCATCGATGGTTGGATACAACGATACGGTGCTGATAATTGGATGCGACAATTTATTAACGTTGCGGTGCGTCCATTAATACATATGTTGTATACGCATGGTATTGCTTTAGAATCTCATGCGCAAAATATGATGCTCATTCATGAAAAGGGCTGGCCAACACGTGTAGCCATTAAAGATTTTCATGATGGTGTGCGCTTTAAACGTGCGTTATTAAGCGATATCGCCAAAAAACCTCAACTTCAAGATACACCGGAAGCGCATCAACGCATTAATCGTAACTCGTTTATTGAAACCGATGATGTACAACTTGTTAGAGATTTTGTACTGGATGCCTTTTTCTTTATCAATATCGCGCAACAGATTTTATTTATGGAAGAGGCATACAACCTATCTGAATCGGATCAGTGGCACATGGTGTATGACTGCATACAAGATTATTTACGCGCGCATCCCAACTTGCCGCTTCAACAGCATTTCGATTTATTTGAACGAACGATTCAAGTTGAAAAATTAACGACACGTCGACTTCGCGAAGATAATGAACTGCGCATTCATCACGTGACGAACCCGTTAGGAGTGATCCACCATGATGGCGCTATCACTTAAAGAGAAACTGCAACGAGGCGAAACAGTATACGGCTTATTTAATTCGATTCCGCATCCGCTAGTTATTGAAATGATAGCAGCGAGTGGTTATGATTTCGTCATTATCGATACTGAGCATACGGCCATTAATGATGAAACCCTTGAACATATGATTCGCGCGGCTGAAACAGCTAGCATTACACCGATCGTCCGTGTAACGCAATCCATAGAACGGGATATTATTAAAGTGTTGGATATGGGTGCACGTGGCATTATCGTTCCACATGTGGAGAGTAAAGCACGCGCTGAAGAAATTGTTAAGCTAAGTCGCTATTATCCAGAAGGCATGCGCAGTTTAAATGGCGGTCGTATGCCACGCTTCGGAGAAATGCCGCTCACAGACTATATGGCTGAAGCCAATAATAGTATTGTGGTGATTGCGATGATTGAAAGTCAACAAGGACTTAACGCACTAGATGATATTGCCAGTGTCAACGGTATAGACATGATCATCGAAGGCGCCGCAGACTTATCTCAATCTTTTGGTAAACCTTGGCAAACGACAGATGAAGTTGTGCAAAAAGCGACAGCCTATATGTATAAAATTACGACACATCACCATAAAGCATTTATCGCTCTACCCCGTGAACACGCACAATTTAAGGCATGGAAAGACAAAGGTGTGAAGGCCTTTGTATTAGGTGATGACCGTGGTAAATTATACCGTCACTTAAAACAAGACCTTTTATCTTATAAAGGAGGTGAACCTTTGTGAACGCGAAACACGTAGAAAATCAAAACCGAACATTACTTAAAAAGGATTACATATACCAATTTTTAAGAGAAATGAAGGTATCCGGGTCCTCCATATGTCATTACATTTACGACCTTGATGCGCTACAACACCATATTTCACAAATTACAGCGTCGTTGCCTAAAAATTGTGACATGTATTATGCGATGAAAGCGAACAGTGAGACACGCATTTTACAAGCCATTGAACCCTACGTAGCAGGATTTGAAGTTGCTTCTCAAGGAGAAATTGACAAAGGGTGTGCGGTATTAAAGCCTAATCGCATGATTTTCGGTGGTCCCGGTAAAACAGATGAAGAACTTGATATGGCTATTACCCGGGGAATTAAGCGACTTCATATCGAGAGTGTACAAGAATTGGAGCGTTTAAATGCGCGTTTAGAGAAACATGATAGGACCATGCCTGTTTTATTACGTGTCAATTTATCGGGTCCATTTCCAAATGCGACCTTACATATGGCGGGGCGTCCAACACAATTTGGAATTTCTGAAGAAGAAGTGGATACAGTCATTCAACGTGCACTAGAATTACCACGTATCACGTTAGAAGGCTTTCATTTTCATTCCATATCTAACAATTTGGACGCGTCACTCCATGTTCAAATGATGCGTTTATACTTTATAAAGGCAAAACAATGGGCGGAAAAACACCACTTTTCATTGCAACACCTGAATGTCGGTGGAGGCATAGGGGTGAACTATCAAGATTTAGACGTACAATTTGATTGGGACACTTTCAATCAGGGGCTACACGAAGTCATTGAGCAAGAAGCAATGTCAGGCATAACACTTAACTTTGAATGTGGACGTTATCTAACCGCGCATATGGGCTATTATGCGACTGAAGTCATTGATATAAAACAAGTGCATGGCACACATTATGCCATTTTAAAAGGGGGCACGCAGCACTTTAGACTGCCGGTGTCTTGGCAACATAACCATCCATTAGAAATATGTGAGGTGGAGGCCTTTCCGTTTACTTTCCAACGACCCACGCTAACACAGAGTCAAGTGACGTTTGTCGGTCAGTTATGTACTCCAAAAGATGTGTTTTCAAAGGATCGTATGACGCCTCAAGTAAGGATGGGAGATGTGGTTGTCTTTCAATATGCTGGGGCATATGGTTGGTCGATTTCACATCATGATTTTTTAAGCCATCCGCACCCTGAATTCGTCTACTTGCAAGATACAAAGGAGGAAGAAGATGAAGCAAATGTATCAAAATTTAAAACTCATTCCCATTGACCAAATTGTTTTACATGAAACATTTGAACCTTGTCGACTTGAAAAGACCAAAACCAGTATTGAAGCAGATCAGTTTATACGTCATCCCATTTTAGCGATACAAATTCGAAGCGGTAAATATATGGTTATCGATGGTGTGCATCGATATACGAGTTTGAAAGCATTAGGATGTCAGTTAGTCCCCGTGCAAATAATTAATGAAACGCAATATTCAATTGAAACATGGCATCATAAGGTGCCATTTGGAAATTGGTGGTCTCATTTACAGCACGATGATGCGTTACCTTGGACGACTGAAATTCGCTCTGAACGTCCATTTATTACGATGTGTAAAGGTTCCTATGAACAGTATTTATATCGCAAAGATCTTGGGAATGAAAAGTTCAAGGCATGGGATAAAGTAGTTGAAAGTTATACCGATGCATGTGCAGTGGAACGCGTCGCACATTGTGAAGGGGTTTGTACAGACGACGCTTATGTGATGATGAAGTATCAGCCTTTAGACATTGAGGAAATAGAAACCGTTGTGGAGCGTGGAGAAACAGTTCCTGCGGGTGTGACCCGCTTTAATATTTCAGGACGGTGTTTAAACCTTCAAGTCCCACTGAAGATTTTAAAAAGTCATGATAAAGGCAGTGTCCATTTAGCGTGGTATCGTTTTTTGAAAAACAAAATGATGAATACACGTTGTTACACTGAAAAAGTGTACCTTGTGGAACAATAAATTAAATTAAGAGAGACGAATCGTCTACACTTTAATGGTGCTGAACGCGCATGTAGTGTAGACGATTCGTGTTTTAAATAACGCTATTTAGAATGTAAAAATATGACTTATTAATCTTTAATGGCATCGGGTTCCTCTGGCAAGATCTGCCCACCATCAATAACGAGACTTTGACCAGTAATAAATTTCGCTTCAGGTGCAGCAAAAAATGCTACGGCATACCCGATATCTGCAGGTTCTCCTAATTCATGGGTTGGAATGATATTACGTGTCCCTTCTAAATAGGCTTCACCTTGTGCTTTGAGGCCTTCCGTAAGTACGTTACCTGGTTGTACCGCATTGATTGTAATACCGTACTTTGCATATTCAAGAGCGGCACTGCGCATATAGCCAAGTTGTCCCGCTTTCGTCGCACCGTAATGTGCCCATCCAGGATAACCTGTGATAGGACCTGTCACAGAAGAAGTAAGAATCACGCGACCATAATTCTGCTGTTTCATTTGTTTGAGCACCGCTTGTGTCACAAGAAATGTACCTTTTAAGTTGATATTTTGGATGTTATCCCAATCCGCTTCTGTTAACTCTTCAATTTCAATTTGTGGATATACACCAGTATTTGAAGCTAAAATATCTATTTTTCCATGTTCTGCTACAATTGCCTCAACCACAGCGTCAATAGTCTTCTTATTCGTGACATCTAACTTATAAAATTGTCCTTGAATGGCTTGTGCAGTTTGTTGTCCGTTGACTTCATCAATGTCGCCAATAATCACCGTTGCACCGGCTTTCGCTAAAGCTTCGGCAATCCCTTTACCAATCCCATTTGCACCTCCAGTAACGAGTGCAATGTGTTCAGATAAACATATCATCCTCAGTCACGTCCTTTTCCATATTTTGCTTGTTTCCTACACTTTAATTATGTAATAAAAAAGTGTAAAAATGGTATGAAAATTGCGTGAATTTCTATGTTGTTTTCTAATGAAAATGCCTTAAAAATCATTGATGAAAGTCATATATCTGATAAAATAATTGGAGTGAATGATATTATAATATTTTGTTTTATATTGCAGAAAGGGTATATGGCTCATGATAAAGTTAAAAGATTTTTTAAAAATTCCAGATGAGAAACATACAAAAATAAAATTCAATATGAATGCGGCAGACGTTTCAAAGCGAGCATGGGATTTTCTTCTAGAAGACAGCGAAGAATGGATTATTATGAATGCATGGAAAACCAAACAAACGAACAACAATTTAAACCATGCCGATTATTTAGTTGCGCTCGCACAATATTATCCATACGGGCCGCAATATTTTATATTCGGAGGACTTTATAAAGTTGAAAAGAAGCTACCTGAAGTGTTTGATGATGTCGGTTATCATCTCACATTAATGGAAGAAAATAGCCAGTATATTAAGCGATTAATTGTTAAAATAGACAAACCTATAGGGCGTGATGTGTATAATCGTCGTTATGAAACGATCCAAGAGCAACTTAACCCAGAAGTCTATGAAGTTGCCCCTAGCACTAAACTAGGCCATTTTAATGGGTATCAAAATGTGAGTTTAAAACATAAAGAACTGCAACAAATCATTCAACACAATGAGCCAAGTTGGAGAGAGGCGTTAAGTTATGTAAAAGGTGTGTATGTCATTACTGACTTAAGTAATGGCCAATTGTATGTCGGATCTGCTTCTGGAAATACAGACGGTATTTGGCAACGATGGGCGTGCTATGCACATTTAAGTGATTTAACCGGTGGTAACAAGGAATTCCATCATATTTTAGAAAATAAAGGCAAAGATCATATTATAAACCATTTTCAATATTCCATTTTAGAAATTTTCGATACGAAAACCAAAGTTGAAGTCATTTTAGAGCGTGAAAATTATTGGAAAAATGTGCTTGATAGTAAGCAACATGGGATGAATCATAATTAACAAGGAGAAAGTGCTGTGAAAAAATTAATTGTAATAGGCTTATCAACATTGTTATTTTTTAGTTTAATTTTTATAGCATTACTTAAAATTGGTCCATTGTTTAATTTATATATTGTGGCGCCTTCCACGCAATCATATGTAAAAATCGCAATTAATCAAATGGATATGCATGGTCTGTATGCGAAAGGTGACAAGTGGGAACGTGCAAAAGACAAAGCTTTAAATGACACCCAGAAGGCACAAGATTATAAAGATACACATACATATTTAGAAGAAGCTTTGAAGGTTGCTGGAGGTAAACATTCATTTTTGTATACTAAAAAAGAAAAAATGTCTCAAAGTGGTGAGACTCAATATCCTAAGATTACACTTAAGAATGATATTTTGACCATTAAATTACCTGGTTTTATGGGGAGTGAAAAAGAGGGCAAACGCTATGCTAATGAGGTTAGCAAAGCAATTCAACGTGAAAACTATAAAGGTATTATTATTGATTTACAAGATAACTATGGCGGAGATATGGGTCCGATGATAGCAAGTATATCGCCTTTATTAAAAAATGGTACATTATTGACGTATGTTGATGGTGACGATAATAAAACAGATGTTAATTTAGACGGTAGCCAGACTGAAAACGGGGGAACGCCGATTGAATTAAATAATGTAGAAAAAGTTAAAAATGTACCGATTGCTATTATAATAAATAAAAAAACTGCGAGTTCAGGTGAAATAACAGCTTTAGCATTCAAAGGAGCTAAAAATATAAAATATTTTGGTGAAAATTCTGGAGGATATACATCAGCTAATACGACTATAAAATTATATGATGGTACATTAATGAATTTAACAACACATCGCCTTGAGGATAAACAAGGAAATGCTTATGAAAATAATCCAATTATTCCTGATGTAAAATCTAATAATCCTGAAGAAGATGCTACAAAGTGGTTAAAATTAAAATAAAACCAAGTGATGATTTTGGTCATCACTTGGTTTTTATCTATTATTTTACTTTACGTGGATCATCATTAGGAACGGCGTAAACAATCGCAATAAATGCGATAATACCCATCGCAACGTTGACCCATAAAGCTATCATTGCACCTTGAAATGCGTTTGTTGCAGCGACGGCAATCCCATAAACGGCACCACTTATCGCGACACCGAATGCGCCCCCAAGTGATGAAGCCATTTTGTAAATACCAGATGCTACACCGACTTTATCAACAGGTGCGTTTGAAATCGCAGTGTCTGTTGATGGTGTCGCATATAAACCGAGGCCTAAACCAAAACATAAAAAACCGATGACACAACCGATGATATAAATCGTTTCAGGTAAGAAGGTTAAAGAAATTAGACCCACACCAATCACAACGATAAATGTACCGAGTAACATTGGATTTTTGGCACCCATTTTTTGTAAAAATTTTTCTCCAACACGAATCATTAATAGTACCGTGACTAAATACGTAATGGTTAAGTATCCTGCTTGTAAGGATGTATAACCTAATCCTTGTTGCACAAAAGTATTAGCAACAATCAGTGTGCCTGCGACGCCATTAAGTAAAAAGTTTGAAATTGTAGCGCCTGTATACGGTTTATTCGTAAATAATTTAAAATCAATTAACGGGTTGTTTACGTTTTTTTCTGCTTTTATGAATAACAAGAATGAAACGATGACGATCGCAATTAATCCGTAAAAGTATGGGGATGTAAATCCAATAGTGGCACCTTTTGTGATGACGACATTTAAGCTTAATAACATCACAACTAAAATGATTAAACCTTTAACATCAAATTTTGAAATTGCAGTGGATTCAGATTTAGATTCAGGTGTGCCTTTAATTAATACAAACGATAAAATTGCGACAATAATAGAAAAGATGAAAATCCAACGCCATCCTAACGTTGTAGCAACTGCACCGCCAAAGAGTGAACATATACCGCTACCGCCCCAAGAGCCAATGGACCAATAGCTTAAGGCACGTTGACGTTCTGCGCCTTCAAAATAGGCTTTCATTAACGCAAGTGTAGATGGCATGATACACGCTGCTGAAAAACCTTGAATAATACGACCTAAAATAAGTAGCAATGGAAAGTTTGTAATGATAATTAACGTTGAGCCAATGATGCTGAGTAAAAGGCCAATATTGGTCATTTTGACGCGCCCAATTTTATCGGCTAAGCCACCCGCACCTACGACAAACATCCCTGAGAAAAGGGCAGTGACTGAAATGGCAATACTAATTGTTCCTATGTCAGCGTCAAAACTCTTTTGTAATGGCGGTACAACGTTCACCAATGACTGAGCGAATAACCAGAACGTAATGACACCAAGTACAATCCCTAAAATTAATCTATTATTCCCTTTATATGACTGTGTATTATTCATGGTCGTCATCCCCTTTTAAGTAGTCTAATACGACAGTTCCTACAGCTTGAGCTGATGTAAGTAATGCTTTTTCACTAATATTAAATTTTGGATGATGATGCGGATACATTTCACCATCTTCTGGTGCAGCGCCCACATAAATAAATGCGCTTGGTCGTTCTTGCGCATAGTATGCAAAGTCTTCAGAAGGGGGTTGAGGTTCACACAATGCGACATCAAAATCTAAATCTGCATTTTTTAATGTTTTTCCGACATATTCTGTGAATTCGGGGTCGTTATACAATGCTGGGTAATCATCTTGATATTCGAGTTCGCATGTCACCCCGTACATAACTTCTAAGCCGTTTGTAATGCGTTTAATTTCTTTTTCAATTGTGCGTTTGGTGTCGTTGGTTAAACCACGCACGTCGCCCTCAATCGTAATATGATCTTTAATGACGTTAAACTGGCCTTTACCGTCAAATGATCCGATTGTAATAACTCCTGTTTCAAATGGATTAAGGCGTCGAGATACGACCGTTTGAATTGAAGACACAAATTCTGCACCTGCGACAATCGCATCGTTTGCCGCATGTGGTGACGAGCCATGACCGCCTTTACCGATTACTTTGAGTTTGAAGAAGGCACGGCCTGTTTGGACATAACCAGGACGATAATATACAGTACCTGTTTCCATCGTGCTCATGACGTGGACGCCTAATACATGGTCAACACCCTCTAATACGCCATCTTTTATCATGCCAATGGCACCACCAGGGGGTACTTCTTCTGCAGGTTGGTGGATGACCACCACTTTGCCCGTAAAGTGGTCTTTCATTTCAGCTAATGTTTCTGCGAGCACTAACATGTATGCAGTGTGGGCATCGTGACCACAGGCATGCATAACACCTTTATTTTGGGAGGCAAAAGGTAAGCCCGTATCTTCTTCGATAGGTAGCGCATCAAAGTCGGCGCGAATGGCTAACGTTTTACCAGGACGTCCAGAATCAATAGTGATTTTGATACCACGCTCACCAATACCTTCTT
The DNA here is from genome assembly GCF_011466855.1 of Staphylococcus agnetis. Classification (NCBI taxonomy): domain Bacteria; kingdom Bacillati; phylum Bacillota; class Bacilli; order Caryophanales; family Staphylococcaceae; genus Staphylococcus; species Staphylococcus agnetis. The sequence continues at coordinate 2,394,464 of NZ_CP045927.1, read as the reverse complement.
CTATCGTCACATCTTTATCTTGATAAAAGTCGGCAATATATTTAGACGTCTGTTCTTCTTTAAAAGAGAGTTCGGGATGCTGGTGTAAATAACGACGAATTTCAATCATTTTTGATTCTTTTTCGGTCAATTTTTGAATTAATTTTTCACACATAATGGTTCATCTCCTTAACTCTATTTTAAAAGATTAAGTATCATATTTATTTCCCTTATATATCATTTCACTATACTATTCTCATTGTTTTCAACATAAAAAAAGAGATAGGACAAAAACAGATAAACTATTTTTGTCCTAATCCATATACTTTTTTACATCTATGAGATGAATCGCATTGGTTAATAATTTCAGATTATAGGTTAAGTCTTGGGTGACGAATTTTTCGCTGACTTCTAATTTCGGGTAAGATAACCGATCGATATAGGCAATGGATTCCGCATCGATGCCTGTACGTGTATTATACGATTGCCAAACTTGGTATAAGGCGCCATGTTCTTTATCTAGCGTGTAATGTTTGAGACGATAAAGTCCAGAGTATAGATGTTTAACCGTTAAGGCGACATCCTTATTTTCAAGAAAGGGCAGTGGTGAGTTGAGTGATAAATACGGATTAAAATGTTCCGCATCATAAACAATGATTTGAAAATGTTCTGGCCGACCTACAACAATACAATTATGGTCATGAAATAACACTTGGGATGATAGTTTTTTAAATAAATGACTTGTGAAAAACGCAGGTCGTTTACTATTGTATTGATGGAAAAGTTCAATGCTATTCATATATTCTTTTTCATTTTTCACATGTAATGTATGTAAATCATAATTAAGCCAATATCCAATCGTATCAATCATTTTATTTAAGCGTAAAAACTGTTCAAAAATAATGCCGCCTCTAAAATATTCACCATTCGTGAGATGCGTATCACCTGTTAACGTATTCCAATTAAGTAGAATAAGAGGTTTATCAATGTGATGTTGATTTAAAAAGGCTTTCACTTCATTGGCCTTATCAATAATATGATGTTTTGTATTTTCAAAAAGCTCATCATCTGTAATATCAAAATTAACCAAATCATTTTGGTTCGCATCGAAACTCACATGCCCAATATGTGATGTATCATATTGAAGCATATTCAGGGCATTTTGCGGATGGTAAAGGTCTAGATGAACGATACATTTTACATTCGGGATAAAACGTTCAACACAACGAATGACTTTTTGATATGCCGGTAAGTCTACATGTTTAATGTAGAGTTTTAAATTTAAGTGTTCTAAGGAATCATCACGCATCACAATATGCATTAAAAACGCTTTAAGTTGATCGAGATAGGCATCTAAGTCATCAAACGGTGATAGTGTCATAATTAAACCAATACGGTGTTGTTTTAAAAAATCAATACACGCATCCACCTTGTTGTAGCGCTGATAATTCGAAATAGATTCATCCGTAATAACTTCGTTTAAAATCAAATTTGGACTCGACAAAGGGTCATGAATTAAGACGTGTGTCAGACCGATGTCAGACTGACAGGTCACTAATTGTTGTTGGACGTGCGCGCTTAAAAGTGCCTCCATATTGCCAATTTGAATAATATGTTTAAAATGATGAATCGTTTCATCCGTTGGGTGAAGTGTCATTTGAATATGTTTACCGATTTCAGGATTTTGAACCAAATGTTGTTGATCATTCATAACATAGCGAGATAAATTTAAAATGAGTTCCTTTTTAGAGACGCTCGTGTGTGGCTTTGGTTGTGTATGAATTTGATGTACCTCACGATATTGCGTTGGTGTTGTGTTCATCTGTTTTTTAAACGTGCGAGATAAGAGTGCAGAATTACTAAAACCATTTTGAAGCGCAATCTCTATCATGGGTTTGTCCGTATGAATTAAGTCTAGAATGACATGATCTAAACGTACTTTGTTTAAGTATTGTAAAAAGCCCATGTTCAATTTTTTAGTAAACAATTTTGATAAATAAGCTGGAGACAGATTGACATATTGCGCCATATCATGAAGTGTAATCTCTTCATTAAAATGATGCTCGATATACTGGCAGACGCGATTCAAGCGCATATCTTCAGTCGTCGCCATACCGTGTTCCATATCTTTTTGAGGAATGTATTTCACCATTAATAACAAAAGTTCAATCATTTGTTGTTCAATGAGCAGTTTGAAATATTTGTTTTTTCGTAAGTACATAATGCCGATTTTAGCGAGAAAGTTCTTAATCCATTTCATCGAATCATCAGTAGAATCGGGTTCAAATACAGGAAGTCCATCAATTACATGATCAATAAATTGTAAATTCATATTAAACTGCATAAAGTCGCCATCTAAATCATTAATAATAAGCTCATCTCGATGATTTAAAAGTAAAACTTTGCCGGACTCAATATCGATATTAGTATTGTTAACAAGACATTGAAGACGTCCCTCAAGCACAAAAATATACGTGATTCCACTACATTTATACAGGGTACGTGGATGTAATGCATTGAACGAAATATGGTAGTTAGTCATCGTATCACTCACTCTTTATTTGTTAATTTCATTTTAACATGTTGTAGATTGTAAGAAGTGAATCGTTATGCTTCATATAAAATGATAAATCCATTATTCATAATCAGTATCCATGATGTCGGCATATTTTGCTTTATAGTTTTTAATCACTTCTTCTGAACAGCTGATGACATCTAATACATCGCTACTGATATATACGATATGATGATTGTTATAAAAAATGATATAAGGATTTATAAATGAACGAGGAACGTAGAGTAGATAATTTATCAAAGCTTCATTCGTAAGTTTGTAAAAGGTTGATATGATATATGTATCTTCACCGACGTGGACGTCTTCACGCCAATTTATAATATTAAAAAACCGGCCTACACGTGTTTTTTCTCTAGCATGAATCGGGGAAAGATACTTACTTAGGAATGAACAATGTGTTGTATCTGGGGTGTCAAACAACTGATTCACGATTGTGGTCACTAAAGGTTTACTAATCATATCAGCATCAAACCTTATGCGATGAGGGATTGAAACTTGAAAGAATGGTGTTTCGCTTTCTAAATCAAATGTTAGTGATAAATTTCTTAAGATTATATTCATTGGGATGCTCCATTCTCAATCGTTGTAAAATCAAGGTAAGATATGTAATTTGGCTGTTTTGTTGTTTAATGTGTGTGGCAGAACAGATTTCATTAAAACATAAATGACAGCAAAACCATTTTATCATTATTAGCTTATCATATAGATCGATATGTGAAGTTTCATTTGTATTCCTGTTTTAAGGAAATGTAAGAAACACCCTTCAAATATGAACCCATTCAGTATTTCTAAATATAATAAAAATACGCACATAATTGTTGAGCTTTATTTTAAAAACACTTATGATATAAGCGTATAAGACAATAATTAATTGTTCTACTTTTATACAATATACATAAAAAGGTGATTGGATATTATGAACAAATGGACAAAAACAGCAACAACACTTTTAGCTTTAGGGATGATTACGTCTACTGTACCTTCTGACACGTTTGCAGGTGCTGAAGCCCCAACACAACAAACTCAAACGCAAGCTGAATCAGATTATGTGAAACAATTGAGCGAACAAAATGTGATGAGTGTGGCATGGTACCAAAACTCTGCAGAGGCAAAAGCACTTTATGCTCAAGGGTATAACAGCGCGAAAGAAACGTTAAGTAAAAAAATTAAACAGCATAAAGGTGGCAAAAAATTAGCCATTGTTTTAGATATTGATGAAACGGTATTAGATAATTCACCATTTCAAGCGGCAAGTGCGTTAAATGGCACATCTTTCCCAACTGGATGGCACGAATGGGTGAAAAGTGCGCAAGCGAAGCCTGTTTACGGTGCGAAAGACTTTTTAACGTATGCAGATAAACATGATGTAGAAATATTCTATGTATCTGACCGCTCTCATGAAAAAGATTTAGATGCGACGATTAAAAACTTGAAAAAAGAAAAATTACCGCAAGCGGATAAAAAACATGTGTTATTGAAAAAAGCGGGCGATAAGAGTAAAGAAGAACGTCGTGATAAAGTACGTTCAGACTACAATTTAGTGATGTTATTTGGTGACAATTTACTTGATTTTGAAGAGCCAAAAGAAGCGTCTCAAAAATCACGTGATGAATTAGTTCGCCAACATGAAGATGATTTTGGAAGTAAATACATTATCTTCCCGAATCCAATGTACGGTAGCTGGGAAGCGACATTATACAATAATGACTACAGCATCAGTGCGAAACAAAAAGTGGAGAAACGTAAGCAATCACTTAAATATTTTGATATGAAAACAAATAAAGTGAAAACATATCAAGGAGAATAAGATACTCAAACCAATATAACAGCCGTAGATTCATGAGTCTACGGCTGTTACTTTATGTATTGGATTTTAACGCTTGTGGATCGACTTTTGATACATTACCATTTCTATCTAATAAAGGTGTTATACCTGTCCCAGCTCCAGCTCTATTTGATAGATACTGAATCCCTGTTTCTCTATCGGTTAGATGTAACAAGCTACCTCTTTAGACTGCCCGCATGCTTCTACAATAAAACGATTGTAGTTGTCTTTCGTAAACATCACTTTGACTCCCACCTTTCTTAAATGTGTGTCAACATCACTGTATCATTCATAACATATGACAATCAAAAATGATTATCTTTTTTCATTTTAATTTCAATCATTATTGTATTAAAATGTACTTTAACACATAAAATCGTTAAAAAGGAGTGGCTATCATGAAGTTAGGTATTATAGGAATTGGTAAAGTAGGAAGTCAATTTTTAACAGATATACAGTATATGAATCTCTTTTCAAAAATTGTTGTGATTGATTCTAATGCTCAATTGGCTGAAGGTGAAGTGTTAGATCACCATCATGCGCAAGGGTTGTCACGTACAAATCATATTGATATTTGCGTTGGAACATACAATGATTTATCAGATGCAGATGTGGTTGTGGTGACGGCAAGTGTGCCGATGGATCCGGATATTCCTGATCGCACAGCGTTAACGAAAGGGAACATTTCATTAATTGAAGACATTATGCATCAATTGTATCGCGTGACAACAAAACCACTCGTCATTTTTGTATCTAATCCTGTAGATGCGATGACGTATATTGCGACACAAGCGAATGACTATCCGAATGAGAAAATTATGGGAACAGGAACATTACTCGAAACTGCACGCTTTAAAACGCTCATCGCCGATCATTATGATATTGATCCAAAAAGTGTTGAAGGATTTGTGATTGGAGAACATGGGCAACATGCGGTGCCTGTATGGAGTAAAGTGACCATTTCAGGGATGTCGCTTGAAGAATTTGAAAAACTGTCGGACAAACCACGCATAAATAAAGAAGCCATTTCTCAACAAATCGATAAAGTATCTTTTGATGTATTAAAAAATAAAGGCTGGACAAATGTCGCAATTTCTAAAACAACAGTGAACTTAGTTAAAAGTTTAGTATTAAATGAGAAGTCAGTGATGCCGATTACATCACTTCAAGAACAAGATCAGATAGCTATCAGTTTACCAACATTAACGCATCAAAACGGTATTAACCAGGTATTTGATATTACACTTGATGAAGCGGAACAACAACATTTTGAGGCTGCAAAAAATTACATTAAAGCAACGATAAATATTAAAAATCAACGTTAATTTCCCATAAAGATGAACAGTTAACACCGATGATTCGGAGGTTAACTGTTTTTTATGTTGTACGTCAAAGTTATTTTTAGCACTTGTTATAATGTAAATTATTTTTGAATTGCCCGCTTTTCAAAGTTCAACGTTTATTAACAAACTTTTGACAGTTGTGTTAACAGTCTGATTTTTGTTTGAAATACTATATATAGTGTCTTAGATTGTAGGTAGACACAATATATAGAAAGGGTTGATGTTATGAAACAATTGGAAGTGGCTTTACAAGGACTCATCACCAAAGATCCAACAGTGGTGAATGAAAATGCGAATAAAGACAGCAACACGTTTTCAACAATGCGTGACTTAACAGCAGGGGTGGTTTCAAAATCATACGCATTAGAACATTTATTACCAAAACGTGTGGCGGAAGCACATAAAAATGGTGACATTCATTTTCATGATTTAGACTACCATCCGTTTCAACCTTTAACAAATTGTTGCCTTATTGACGCCAAATCAATGTTACAACATGGTTTTGAAATTGGAAATGCGAATGTGACCTCTCCTAAATCGATTCAAACCGCGACGGCGCAACTGGTTCAAATCATTGCGAATGTTTCAAGTAGTCAGTACGGGGGCTGTACTGTCGACCGCGTCGATGAATTACTCAGTACATATGCACGTTTTAATGAAGCACACCATAGATCCATCGCTACACAATTTGTAAAAGAAGATGCGATTGAAACATACGTTGACCAACAAGTGACAAAAGATATTGGTGATGCGATTGAAAGTTTAGAGTATGAAATTAATACGTTATATACGTCGAACGGACAGACACCTTTTGTAACTTTAGGATTTGGGCTTGGGACGGATACATTGAGCCGAAAAATCCAACAAGCGATATTAAAAACGCGTATTAAAGGATTAGGTAAAACACGCATGACGGCAATTTTTCCAAAATTAGTGTTTTCGATTAAAAAAGGTGTGAATTTTAGTGAGAACGATCCTAACTATGATATTAAACAATTGGCACTCGAATGTTCGACTAAACGAATGTATCCGGATGTCTTAAATTATGAGGCATTAGTGAATATATTAGGTGATTTTAAAGCACCTATGGGATGTCGCTCCTTTTTACAAGCATGGCGTGATGCTGAAGGTCAATTTGAAAATAATGGGCGTTGTAATTTAGGTGTAGTCACCCTAAACCTTCCACGTATAGCGATAGAATCAAAAGGTGATAAACTCGCGTTTTGGCAAATATTTCATGAACGTATGGATGTCCTACATGAAGCGTTACTGTACCGCTTAGAACGTGTGCTTCAAGCAACGCCTGAAAATGCGCCGATTTTATATAAGAGTGGGGCGTTTAAATATAAATTACAGCATAACGAACCCGTATCAGATGTGTTTAAACATCGTCGCGCCACAGTATCAATGGGATACATCGGCTTATATGAAGTGGCGACGGTCTTTTACGGTCCGAATTGGGAAACAAATCCTGAAGCTAAAGCATTTACGTTAGATATTTTAAAAGAAATGAAAGATTATCAACAAAAATGGACTGAAGATACAGATATTTGGTTTAGTATTTATAGCACGCCAAGCGAATCATTAACTGACCGCTTTTGTCGATTAGATTTTGAAAAATTTGGTGCGATTCCGAACATTACAGATAAAGGTTATTATACAAATTCCTTTCATTATGATGTGCGAAAAGATGTGACGCCTTTTGAGAAAATAGATTTTGAAAAAGACTATCCGTATTATGCAAGTGGTGGTTTTATTCACTATTGCGAGTATCCAAAGTTAAATCATAATTTGAAGGCGTTAGAAGCGGTATGGGATTATGCGTATGACAAAGTCGGCTATTTAGGAACGAATATTCCTATTGATCGTTGTTATGAATGTGGGTTTGAAGGAGATTTTGAAACGACAGCGCAAGGTTATACATGTCCTCATTGCGGTAATAGTGACCCTAAAACGATTGATGTGGTCAAACGGACGTGTGGTTATTTAGGAAATCCAGTTCAAAGACCCGTCATTGAAGGACGTCAAAAAGAAATTTGTGCTCGAGTGAAACATATGAAAGATGGCAAAAACCATGACCGTTCTTGATATTGTAGAAGGACGAGGCTACATTGCGAAAATCGAACAACAAAGTTTTGTTGACGGGGAAGGTGTACGCGTCAGCATGTATGTGTCAGGGTGCCCATTTCAATGTGAAGGGTGTTATAACGTTGCTGCTCAAAAATTTAATTATGGCGAAACTTTTTCTGACGATATTTTAGAAGAAATTTTGACCTACTGCGAACCAGATTACATTTCAGGCCTGAGTATTTTGGGTGGAGAGCCATTTTGTAATATTGATATTACGTTAAAAGTGGCGCGTGCGTTTCGTGAAAAATTTGGCCAGCGTAAAACATTATGGGTTTGGACGGGGTTCCTATTCGAATATTTGAAAAATGATACAGGTCCAAGACGTCAATTATTGACCTTTGTCGATGTGTTAGTCGATGGATTATTTATACAATCATTATATCAACCCAATTTAGCGTATAAAGGGTCGTTAAATCAACGTGTGATTGATGTTCCACGTGCTTTGGAAATGAATCGACCCATCATATATACTGAATAGTAAATAATAAAAAGGATGATTCATTATGAAACAAGGATATTTAACGTTGCTTATCGGCATTTTATTCTTGATAAGTGCTATCGTGTTTACCGTGAAACATTCATGGTTGTTCACTACAATTTTTATCATTGTAGGTGTGATGTATATTTTTAAATATTTTAAATTGAAGAAAAATGGCTCACAGTAACACCTAACGTTCATTTATTTCAATCAATAAAACAGGCTATCGTTACGAGGGGGGCTCTGTAACGATAGCACTGCTTTTTAGAAACATATCAATTCTAATTTATATTTGAAGTTTAATCATGCACTTAAATTGTTGGATTTGTGAATATCAAGCAACAGTTCCAGTGTCCTATCACTTGCTCTTTGTCTCTTACATGTGATTGATGTGTATTAAAAGTTGTTGCTGAGTATACCTGTAAATGTGCCAATCAAGGGGGCAACTTGATAGCAAGGCACGGCTTTACGGTAGGGTTTAATTTTTAATATTACATTGTAACTAGAATTTTTTTGATTTTAGTTGGATCAATGACAACACCCATACGGTGTTCTTCTAAAACTCTGTTTAATTGGAATGTGTAGTAGTCATTCTTTTTGCCAGTATCCATTACAACTCTAATTTTACCGTTGCTGAGACCATTTTCATATAAACCGTATCGCTGTATCAATATTTTTTTGATTTTAAAATCTAATTCTTTCAGTGAAATTTGTTCTTTAGAAATAAGGTATGGGAATGAACCTAATAAAGCAGGTTTGCCATCCGCACCTTTTTTCGCCACGGTAATTGAAGGGCTTGCGACATAATCAAAATATTGCGCTTTATTAGTCTTCGTAATACCGCCAGTCGTTTTAACGATTTTACTATTAGGATTATTTTCGTTTACAACGAATACATCAACACCTGTTAAATTCGCAGTGTAAAGACCTTGATCAATGCCTTTAAGTTTAATCGCTGTTGTTTTTGTATTGTCTTTAACGACAACTACATTTTCACGCTTAGGTGCTGCATAAGCGTTTACGTTACGTAATTCTGTATAACCATTTGAGTAATACGCTTTAACCTTTTCGAAAGTTGTTTGATTACTTTGTGTAGTTTCTGCTTTTGGCGTTGCAGCACTTACAGATTGAGCGTTTGTTGTTATAATTCCTGTTGTTAAAATTCCTAATGCTAAACTTGCTTTAGCAATTGTAGATAATTTCATATTCTTAGCTCCTTTATGTTGTACAAAGTGATAGTAAATGGAAAACTTAAAATACGACCAATCCCTTTTAGTATAAGCGAGGACTTTAATTTTTAAAATTAAATAACGTTTAACTATACATAACGTTTATTTAAATAATCTACTAATTATATAAAAAAGTTAGCTTATAGAACAATCACAGAGCGTGCGTGTAATGTTCTGAAATTACAACTTGATATCGATTTTCTTTATATGGATATCAATATGTTCTATATCTTCTGGACTAATTAACACGCCCATTCTTTTGTACTGTAATGATTGCGTTAAATCGATTACGTGGCGTTTTCCATTTTTCATTTTTACGGTAATGTCTCCGTATTTATAGCCGTTTTCATATAACTCAGCATTTTTAATAAGATCTTGTCTTAATTTAAAATCTAATTCTTTTAAAGTCAGCTGCTGTTTGTTTGAGCTAATATTATAATGATAATCCCCTTGTACTGTTTCAGTCGTTTTATATAATGAAACGGCTATTTTAGTGCTCCAATTCGGATTGCTTGTAAAATTTGTTCTTGATAAACCGCCCACGGAGTAGTGTACACGTTGATTGCCTTCTTCTTGAACTGTAAATACATCTAAATTATGTACTTTGCCGTTAGCGTATGCATTTTTATCATCTCCAGATAATAAAATATTTGTGAGACGGCCCTTTGATCTAAGAAAGGCTTTATTGCCTTTTTTAAATACAGATACTTTTTTATATTCATAATATGGACGTGAATAATACTCGTGTAAAAATTTGTTTTCTGAATTAACAATTCTTGGACGTGAATCCTCTTGATGATTTGCTTGTGCATATTGTACGTTTGTTGTTATAACACCTGTAGTTAAAATACCAAGTGCCAATGTTGTTTTAGCAATTGTAGATAATTTCATATTTTTAGCTCCTTTTTGATAGGTCAATTGATGCGCAGTACGCATTAGAATACTACGACCAATCACGCATCAAGTGCCTTTGTGAGAAAGTGTTTAAATAGCGTTACACACTATAAAAAGTCCGATAAATTTAAAAACCGATAGTTGAAATACACGTGTGTGTGCCGGTTTTATGATTTCATTTCTACGTGAATATGATCAATTTGTGTGGCATCAATGACTGTACCCATTTGAGACACAGGCAATTTATCACTCAAATCAATGTCATGTCTTACATTATCTTTCATTCTAATAAAGATGTTGCCATGCTTGTAACCGTTAGTATATAAACCATCATGTTCAACAAGTTGTTGTCTAAGTTTGAAATCCAACTCTTTTAGAGATACATTTTGTTTTTCAATTGATAAATGGACATCATCTGTGAAAATGCCTGTACCATTGGATTTGCGTAATGAAATTTTAGGCGTGATAGGGTCATCTTTCAGTGATATTGTGTTTTGTGTAATTCCACCGATAGATGGAAGTTTCGTATCATTGTATTCTCTTACGGCAAACACATCGATATTAGAAACTGGACCGTCTTGATATTTATTTAATTCACTTTGTGGTAGTTGAATACGTAGAGGGTGATGATCAGTTTCGACTGTAATTTGGTTGTCTTTCTTAGTACCTGATACATTATTGAATTCATAATAAGCTTGTCGATAATATGAATGTAATGATGTATTGTCTTTATTGATAATTTGTACGCCGGAGTTAAAGCTTTCTGCAGCATTGGCTGATTGAGCATGTGTTGTTATGATTCCTGTTGTTAAAATACCTAAGGCTAAACTTGATTTAGCGATTGTAGATAATTTCATGTCTATTGCTCCTTTTATTTAAAAATATGATGATTATTGATTACGTAATACAAATCATTACTTTCATTATAAGGAGGAGCATCATTTTATAGAATTAAATACCGATTAATAACATGTTAATAAGTTATAAAAGGTTAGTTGAGTGGTATTAATGAGAGTCCAAAAAGATGATTTATAGAGTAACTGAGATAAAAAAACAACGACGTGTTTTCACATGTCGTTGTTTCTTTTTTTATCACTTTTTGAACAATTATTTTTGTTGAGACGTACGTTTTCTACGGATGAAACACATTGCACCAAGCCCAGCAAGCAATGTGCCGATGAGGCCAGAATGAGTACTTTCATGACCTGTTTCTGGTAAAGCCGCTTTAGGAGAGGCTTGAGATTTATAGCTTACAGGTTTTACCATTTGAACGTGTACAGCATGGTGTGACTGAGTCATATGAGACATTGGTTCCGGCGTTGGTTCTGGAGTCGGCTCAGGCGTTGGTTCTGGAGTCGGCTCAGGCGTTGGTTCCGGAGTCGGCTCAGGTGTTGGCTCCGGAGTCGGCTCAGGCGTTGGTTCTGGAGTCGGCTCAGGTGTTGGCTCCGGAGTCGGCTCAGGCGTTGGTTCCGGAGTCGGCTCAGGCGTTGGTTCTGGAGTCGGCTCAGGCGTTGGTTCCGGGGTCGGCTCAGGTGTTGGTTCCGGAGTCGGCTCAGGTGTTGGTTCCGGAGTCGGCTCAGGTGTTGGTTCCGGAGTCGGCTCAGGTGTTGGTTCCGGAGTCGGCTCAGGCGTTGGTTCCGGCGTTGGTTCAGGTGTTGGTTCCGGAGTCGGCTCAGGTGTTGGCTCCGGAGTCGGTTCCGGCGTTGGCTCAGGTGTTGGTTCCGGAGTCGGCTCAGGTGTTGGTTCCGGAGTCGGCTCAGGCGTTGGTTCCGGCGTTGGTTCAGGTGTTGGTTCCGGGGTCGGCTCAGGTGTCGGTTGATAGAACCCCGAATCGACCGTCATATTATCCGCATTGTTGATAGTGGCCGATGTCGTGAGGCCGTTTGAATCTAAGTGCGCATCACCTACATTTGTCAGTGTTGGTTCAAAGCCATTAGGTGTTGTAAATGTAATAGTGTAATCACCATTTTCAAGATTTGTAAATACATATTTACCTGAGGCATCCGTTGTTGTTGTCACAGTAGACCCGTCTGGTTTCGTAAGTGTGACAGTAACGCCCTCAATACCAAATTCATTCGAGTTTTGAATACCATCATGGTTCGAGTCATTCCATACATAGTCGCCTAAATTGTATGTCGCTGGTACAGGTGTTGGTTCAACCGTTGGCTGATAGAAACCAGAGTCAACCGACATATTGTCAGCGTTGTTAATCGTTACTTTAGTCGTCAATCCATCAGAATCTAATTGGCTATCTCCAACATTTGTCAGTGTTGGTTCAAATCCTTGAGGTGTCGTAAATGTGACAGTGTAATCACCATTTTCAAGGTCATTAAATACATACTTACCAGAAGCATCTGTCGTCGTTGTAACAATCGATCCATCCGGTTTAGTAAGTGTAACAACAACACCCTCAATACCGACTTCATTCGAGTTTTGAATACCATCTTTGTTAGAGTCATTCCACACATAATCCCCAAGATTATAGGTTGCAGGGACAGGCGTTGGTTCAGGTGTTGGTTTATAAAAACCAGAATCAATTGTGAAATTATCTGCGCCATCAATGGTCACTGGAACACTTGTGCCATCTGAATCGTCAGTCGTATCCGTTCCTACTTTTTCAGCAGTTGGAACATAGCCATCAGGTGTGACAAAGTCTACGGTATACGAACCATTATTTAATCCAGAAAATAAATAGTTACCATATTTATCGGTTACGCCTGTTTTCACGACATACCCATTGCTGTCTCTTAGAGTAACAACTACACCAGGAATCGGCGTTTCACCAGCATCTTGAATCCCGTTTTGGTTTGAGTCTTCCCAAACGTAGTCACCAAGACTATACGTTTTAGCAACACCATCACCAGATCCAGAACTTGTTTCCACTAAAAAGCCATTGTCAAAATAATACTCGGCAGTATAGTTATTTAAATCAGTGGCGATAAGTGTAGCACGTGTAGATAAATCATTACTGTGATTAGGATTGAATTTTGATTCCATCATGACTACATATGGTGTATCCATACCACCAAAGTTAACTTCTAATTTACCATCAGAATTCATATAAATTCGATTAGAGTCATAAAAACTTTGTGCTAAATCAGGATATCCAGTTGGATCAAAGTAATAACTATCTGTTAATTGGTTAGGATCTGATACACGATAAATGTGTAACTTTGTCGTATCGTAATTAATAATGGCGTTACTATTAGGTGTATCTGTACCTAAAATCAAACGCGCATTACTTAAATCGACATCTTTTGGGTTGACATAAATCGTTTCTTTAAATGTGTTTGTTGTTTCAGTTCCATCCACACTTGTAATCATCGTATCGACGGATGCAGGATAAATCCCATAATCATGTTTGTCGTAATTATACGTAATTTGTGTGTTGTAAGTTTCATCCGCTAAGTTATAGCTTAAGTCATATGTACCTGAGTTGAGCGCTGTTTTACGATCCGCAAATTGGGCAAGGTTAAAACGACCTGAAATGTTTTCTTTATCGTTTACCCAATCTGTAAATGTATACGTTAACGTTTTCGTTATAGTATCGTATACGCCATTAGCGACTACATAACCTGCTGGAGAGTAAAGATTGATAGGAAATTGGTTGTTGCTAGCAGAGAAATCAAGTTCACCATTTACATTGGCATATGTGGGCATTTCAATTGTAAAATAATCGCCACCTTGAACTTTACCATCAACTGTATAATTTGCCGTTAAACGGAAATTACCGCTTTGGTTTGGATCAATGGCTGTTTTAGAAATTGTTGGATTTGTGACTGTGACTAAATTATTCACATTTGTACCCGTGCCAGTTGCAGTCGCAAAAGTGGTTGTCGTAGGTTGAGACGTCAAACTTATTGAACGTAACGTCGGTGTTGTTTCTGCTGTTGTCGCAATAGTATTAGGACTGTTGTTAGACGTATCTGCAGTCGTACTGTCTAGTGATGGGGCTGCTGTACTTTCAGCTGTTATTGTATTCACTGTTTCGGGTTGTGTTGACACTGTCGTTGTATCATTGGTTGATGATACTGATGTGTCAACAGGTGATGCATTGTCCGTTGTAACAGGTGTACTATCTGTTGACGGTGTAGTTTCAGACATTATGCTATCAGGTGTTACTGTATTGCTTGATGCAGTATTTGTTGTGGCATCTGTTGTATGCGTTGTAGTGTTATCAGATGTCGCAGTAGTATTTTCAGTTGGTGAATTGGATGTGTTTGTAGAATCTGTAACATTTGTATTTGATGTTGTCGCATCAGTAGTAGATGTTGTCGCTGTAGGTGTTGATGATTCAGATGTCGCTACTGACGCAGTATCAGAAGGCTGAGATGAAGCTGTATCTGATGTAGTAGATGTTGTATTTGTTGCTGTCGCAGTAACTTCTGCTGCTTTAACATCATTATTTGTCCCAATCAATAATAATGTTCCTAATAAAATTGAAGCTGTTCCCACTGTAAACTTTCGAATTCCATATTTGTTTTGTGTGTTCGGTAAAAAATCTAATTTTTTCATGTTATTCCCCCGTAGTTCGTAAATAAAAATTAAGTATATTGCTCATTGTGCAGTCGATATGATTTTAAGCTATATAAAATTAAAGGATATAAATGATGTATAAAACATAATTAATATATTTAAACAAATGAGCAACGCTTAAATCAGTATATCAAACGATTGTAAAAATACAATCAATTTTTAAGATTTATAATATCTAATAAATTATTTAAGTTTCTAAAATATTAAGACATATATAGACAACGCGCATAGGACGAAGGATAGACGGGGTTTTATAAGAGGGGCGATAGGGGGTGAGAAGTTAATAGATTATGTATTTGCATAATCTTTATATAAAAAAACAAAAAATAAAGACTTGTTTAAAGATAAAATAGGCATCTAAAAAGTTGTTATAACGGCAGTTGTAGACATTAGGGCGATATTATTTAAAAAATAAAAACTAAAACATCAATTTTTCGGTTATTAAATTTAGTTGACTATGCAAAAAAATTGTTGTAACAATATCGACACATATGAAAGGTGGGCACCGAGGTGCCCACCTATAAACGTTTATTATTTTATATTAGAACGCTTACGTCTTCCAAAAATGAAAAGTGTTCCAAGGGCTGCGAATAATGTTCCAATTATACCAGTATGTGTCGTTTCTTTACCTGTATCAGGTAATGCATTAGACTTACCTGATTTTTCTTGTGAGCTAGATATTGTTGATGCATGAGTTGGCATAGGCGTTGGTTGTTTCGATGTCGTGTGTACGGATGTAGATCCTGGTGTTGGGTTCGGATTCGGTTCCGGAGCTGGGTTAGGGTTAGGCTCCGGAGTTGGATTAGGGTTAGGCTCCGGAGTTGGATTAGGTTTAGGTTCCGGAGTTGGGTTAGGGTTAGGCTCCGGAGTTGGATTAGGGTTAGGCTCCGGAGTTGGATTAGGGTTAGGTTCCGGAGTTGGATTAGGGTTAGGCTCCGGAGTTGGATTAGGTTTAGGTTCCGGAGTTGGTTCTGGTGTTGGGTTCGGATTCGGCTCAGGTGTCGGTTGATAGAACCCAGAATCAACTGTCATATTATCTGCATTATTAATTGACGCAGTTGTTGTAATACCATTTGAATCTAGACGGTTATCGCCGACATTAGTAAGCGTTGGCTCAAAGCCATCTGGTGTCGTAAATGTAACAGTGTAATCACCATTTTCAAGGTCATTAAATACATACTTACCAGAAGCATCTGTCGTCGTAGTAACAATTGATCCATCCGGTTTAGTAAGTGTGACAACAACGCCCTCAATACCGACTTCATTCGAATTTTGAATACCATCATGGTTCGAGTCATTCCATACATAGTCACCTAAATTATATTTGGCAGGGACAGGCGTTGGTTCTGGTGCTGGCTTATAAAATCCAGAGTCAATTGTAAGGTTATCCGCGCCATTAATCGTCACAGGTACTGTACCGCCGTCAGAATCCGTCGCATCATTACCACCTGCATTAACCACGGTTGGTGTATAGCCATCTGGTGTTACAAACTCTACCGTATAATCTCCATTAGGCAAACCAGAGAATAAATAGTTACCGTATTCATCTGTGACTGCAGTATCAAGTATAGTTCCCTGACTATCTTTTAAAGTTACGACGACATTTGGAATAGGGGTTTCACCTGCGTCTTGAACACCATTTTGATTCGCATCTTCCCATACATAGTCGCCTAAACGATATGTTTGTGCCGTACCATCACCAGAACCGGTACTTGTTTCAACAGTAAAGCCATTATCGAAATAGAAACTTGATGATTTCCCATAATAGTCTGTCGCATTAAGGGTAGCTCTTGTCGTTAACTCAGATCCAAGAGTAGGATCAAATTTAGAATCCATAACGACAACATAAGGACCGTCGATGGCACCAAAATTTATTTCTAATTGACCGTTCGCATTTGTGTAAATACTGCCATTTTGATAGAAGTTTTGAGCTAAATCTTGATATTCTGCCGCATTAAAATCATAACTATCAGTAAGTTGACTCGGATCTGGCACTTTATAAATATGCAAATTCGTCGTGTTTAAATCGATAATCGCATTACTATTCGCGTCTTTCGGGGCAAGTATTAACTGTGCTGAACTCAAGTTTTTATCTTGTGGATTTACGTAAACGACTTCTGAGAAATCATTGGTTTTGCCTGTCGCGTCCACACTTGTAATTAACGAATCGACTGAAGCGGGATCTAAGCCGTAATCATGGCGATCATAGTTATAGGTGATTGGTGTAGTATACGTTTCACCTGCTAAATTGTAATTTAATGTATACGTACCAGCTTTTTGAGCCGTTGTACGATCAGCGAATTGACTTAAGTCAAAGCTACCTGAGATATTTTCTTTATCATTCACCCAATCTGTAAATGTATACGTTAATGTTTTCGTTGTAGTGTCATAAACGCCATTTGCGACCACATAGCCTGATGGGGAATACAAATCTATAGGGAATTGATTATTATCTGCCGAATAGTCAAGCTCGCCATCTACATTGGCATATGTTGGCATTTGAAGTGTAAAGTAATCACCACTTTTAACTTTACCATTCACCGCATAATCTGCTTTTAATCGGAAGTTCCCGCTTTGGTTAGGGTCTATCGCATCTTGAGAGATTGATGCATTTGAAACTGTGACTAAATCATTCACGTTTGTGCCTGTAGCTGTAGCTCTTGAGATGCGTGTAGGTTGTGCAGAAGTGCTAATGGAACGTAATGTCGGTGTCGTTTCAGATGTAGTCGTTACAGTATTCGCATCTTTATTATCAGAAGATTCTTTCAATAATGCGTATAAAGAAGTATTATCCGTATTTGTATTAGACACAGTGGCTGGATTTGCACCTTGTGCTGTGACTGTATTTGTAGGCTTAGATTGAACAGAGGATGTAATGCCAGTCGTTGAATTTGGTGTAACAGCACTTAATGGTGCAGTATTATCAACGGTTGATGATACTGTCGTTTTAGTAGCTGCACTAGTTGATGTAGAATTAGCTGTTGATTGCAAGTCTGATGTAGACGCTTGAGAGGTTGACTCTGACGTTGATGTAGGCGCAGTTTTATTAGCGGTAGATGTTGTATTTGAATTCGTAGTCGTTTTATTATCAGTAGAAGTAGTATTCGAAGACGTTGATGTTTGACTATCCGTACTCGGTTTAGACTGAGGCGTTGTAGGTTGTGTGGATTGATCAGAAGAAGTTGTCGTGTCTTTTACCGCAGTTGGATTAGTAGAAGTTGATGACTCAGAAGTAGAGGTATTTGTAGAAGGCGATGTCTCAGAAGTAGACGTAGAAGTAGTCGCATTAGAAGTCGAATTAGGAGTTGTGGCCGTCGCCGTCTTTGGCGTTTCAGTCGTATTCGTTGTAGGTGATGCGATTGTACTTGGAGAAGACGTCGTATTAGACGATGTGTTTTGAGATGTTGACGACGTATCAGGCGTTGATGTTGGTGTACTTTCCGCTGCTTTAACCTCCTCATGATGACCCATTAATAAAATCGAACCTAATAAAATCGATGCCGTACCCACCGTATACTTACGAATGGCGTACTTGTTTTGCTTATTTGGTAAGAAATTTTGGTTCTCCATAAAAATCCTCCATATGATATAAGTTTTTGTTGTCCAACATACTGTAACAACGCATAAAATTGCGCCATAAAGCGATACAATATTTTATTTAAAAATAATAAAATGGACAACGCATTACTTAGTATAGCAAAATATTCTGAAAGTTCAATTGATTATATAATTCGGGATTCAAAATTTAATTGAAATTAATAATTATATAATTGTCTATCTTTAGAGCCCCTTGTGTTCTCACGTTTGTAGAAAAAATTTTTACATTAAATCAAAAACAGCTTAACAGAACATTTCATAAAATGATCTGTTAAGCTGTTTATTTTAATTCAATTTATGTTAAAAGGGACATATGAAAATCACACGCATTAATAGTGTTTCATCTCGATTTTAATGTCTTTAATATTTCTTGAATCGATCACATTACCCATTTTTTCAGCAGGCAATTTAGAATTTAGGTCAATATGATGTGAAGAATTATCATTCATATTTATAATGATACTTCCTGATTTTTTGCCATTTTGATAAAGTCCATAATGTTTAATTAACTGATGTCTAATTTTGAAATCAATTTGTTTGAGCGAGATTTCTTCTTTGTAAATATTAAAGTTGACGTGAGAAATGTGACCACCATGATTAATTGTTAATCGTGGACTTACAACAGGACCTGGATAGTAACGGCTATTTGATTTCGTAATACCACCAACAGAATAATTGGTAGCTTGATAGCCGTAGCCTTCATTCACAACGAATACATCAATATTGCTAAGTTGATTTTGATAAAATTGACTTCTGTTTTGTCCAACTAACGAAATCTCATTAAATTGGTGTGAACGAGAATCTTCAACCTCAACGACTTTCCCATCTCCATAACCTTTCTGATATCTAAAATCAAAACTGTGCTTTGAGTAGTATGTATACAAACTTTGAGCATCATTGGAAATATTTTTGTAAAATGAATTTGAATAAGATGGTCCTCCGTAGTAGTAAGAGGCAGCCTCTACAGCTTGTGTATTTGTTGTAGCGACACCTGTTGTGAATATACTTAATGCTAAACTGGCTTTAGCGATTGTAGATAATTTCATATCTATAACTCCTTTAATACTAAATAATCTTTAATCATAAAATTGGGAAATATCCCCATAAATTAGGCATAAAAAACAGCTTATCGAAATGATAAATTAGCGTTTTTATCAAAGCGATAAAGCTGTTGTTAAATCATTATTGACCTTTTTTATAAATATGGCGTTCTAATTCTTTTTTATCATATGCATTGAAATATGTGAGGATATAACCATGAATATCATAGCCTCTTATTTCGTTACCTGCTAATTTGAAATAAGCAGGGGTAACTTCAATTAATTCATCAAATTCGCGTTCTTTTCTTTGTGCTTCAGTTTCTGCGACTTTAATTTCTTTCGTCACGAGCTTACTTAAAACTTTACCAGACAATGGATCTACAACGACAAAATGTAGTTTTTCTCCATTATTCAAACGGAATCCTGCACCAGATGCGTTAAATGAAAACTTACCATCTTCACCAACTTGTAAATCTGGGAATTCGTTGCCTTCTCCAAGACTAGATGTCACATTGACAACCGCATTCGCAAATTTTGTTTTTCCAGTAATTGTTTTAGTGCCTTTACTTCCTTCAACCGGTTTATCAATACCATGGTTACTTACATAATCATAACCATGTATATTATCCACTTGTAAGTCATCCGCAATCGTATTAAGCACAAAAACTTTTTTTACATTATTTGGGTTATATGAAGTAATAGCAGATGTGATACTATCGAAATGACTTGCCTTTACATTGAAAATCAACGGAATTATCGCTTCATCTTCATCATTTGGCTTAAAAGTGATAGATACTAAATCATTATCTTTTAAATTAAAGTTTTCTAATGGTTTGCGTTTAAAATCAAACTCAAAGTAGCCTTTATCATTGATATGTTTCCAAATGCCATCAACACGAGATTTAGCATCAGCATTTGACATGGCTTTTTCATATTCGCTACTATCACTTAAATTAACAAACTTATTATTAATTGCGAGTGCGACACGGCCTTTTACAGACGTGTGTCCTTTAATAATGCCAGAGTCTTTAAGAATAGGTTCTACAAAAATTTGGTGATGGCCTTTATTTCTTTCTAATTGTCTAGTGGGAACCGAATAGGCCTTATCGTAACGACCGGTTTTAACACTTTTACTTAAGTCATTACTCTCTTCTTCCATAGCGTTTTCTTCATTTTCAGACTCAATATCTAGCTCTAAGTTGAAATTTGACGATGTTATTTCTACTTCTTGATTATAAACGATTTTTCTATCGTTTAAATTATAAGTGAAATTCCCATTGCTATCAGATTTTACGAGGTCACCTTCTACGGAATCTACGCTCTTTTTATCAATATTTAGTAAAATTGTTTGATTAGGCAATGTTCTACCTGTTATCTGATTGTCACCTGGTTTTATTTCATTTAGTTCCACGAAATTTTTAGGTGTTTCTTTTTTCACAACGGTTTGTTTTTCATTTGTTTGTTCAGTGGTTTGAACGTGTGTATTTGTGTGACCTTCAGTTGTTTGTTGGGGGCTCAATACAACGCGTCTTTGGTCACTACTATAATTTGTTGACTGGCTTACATCAGAAACATGTTCAGAAGCTTCCGCCTGACCTTGCATGGTAATATACATCGCGGTCATGGCGATTGAGACCAAGCCGACTTTCATTTTACGTAATTTGAATTTCTCTCTCATTATAAACTCCTAAACTCTATTTCACATTTTTCAATATGTCTTTAATCTCATTTGGGGTGACTTTAACGTCTATACTTTTGGGTGGGTGATGTGTTGGGTTTAAAAGTAAAGTCATCTTTTTAATGACGTGTTACCTCAAATTCCCAACAATAGGGACATTGTTGGGAATTTAAGAAATCACGCTTAATATATTGTGTTGATTATTTTGAATTAAAATGCATCAATTAATTTGATTTACGTTTTCTACCTAATAGGAACAATGCACCGAGTCCTAATAAAAATGTACCAAGCAATCCAGCATGTGTTTTTTCGTAACCTGTTTCAGGTAAAGCTTTCGCTTGTGTTGTTTTAGCATGTGATACAACGTTAGTTGATACCGGAGTTGGGGCGCTTGATGATTGCATCATTGTTTGATTCATTGAAGCTACACCGAGTGTCGTTACAGGGATAGTTTGTGACGCTGGTGTCGTTTCAGCTGTTGTACTTAGTTGAGATGCAGTATTCGGACGAGATGCTGACTTTGCTTTAGTTGTTGGTTCTGTCTTTGTCTTAGGTGTTGTCTCCGAACGCGTTTCTAATGATGCTTCAGGTGATGTCACGGATTTAACCTCAGATGGCGCCTGTACGCTTACTTTAGGCATCGCTGTTGTGTTTGCCGCAACAGATAGAGCCGGTTTAGAATCAGTCATTGTTGCTGACTTTGTTTCTGTTGGCCATCCTGGTAATAGTTTAAAATTAGGTTGATCTATTCCAAGGCTTTTAAAATGACGTGCAATTTCTTCCTTGTCATTGGCATTGAAATAATCAAGCACGTTACCATGAATGTCGTAACCTCTAATTTCATCACCTACAAGACGGTAATACGCAGGGGTAATATCTAGTAACTCATTCAACGTTCGTTCTTTTTTCTCTTCTTCCGTTTCAGCTACTGTAATTTCTTTTGTGACAAGGTTGCTTAAAATCGCACCCGTTAATGGATCAACAACTGTGAAATGAAGTTTTTCGCCATTATTTAAACGGATTCCGACTTCTGAAGCATTAAATGAAAATTCACCTTTTTCATTTACTTGTAAATCAGGAAATTCATTACCTTCACCTAGGCTTGAATGAATATTAACCACTGCATTGGCAAACTTTGTTTTACCTTTGATTTCTCTTGTACCTTGACTGCTATCGACAGGTTTGTCGATGCCACGATCGCTTTCATACACAAAACCATGAATATCTTCAACTTCTAAATCAGATGCGCCATTGTTTAACGTTGCGACTTTTTTTACATCATTAGGGGAATATGATGTTGTAGCAGTAGCAACATTTGCAAAGTCACTGGCTTTAAGGTTGAAAATTAAAGGAATGAGTGCTTCTTCCTCATCATCTGGTTTGAATGTAATCGAGATTAAGTCATCTTTGTTGATTTGATGACTTTCAAAAGGTGTACGTTTGAAATCAAATTCAAAATACCCTTTATCATCAATGAATTTCCAAATACCTTCGTTACGTGCTTTTGCCTGCGCTAATGGTGTGTTTTTGTCAAAATCATCGTAACCTAAATTAATAAACTTATTATTAATAGCAAGAGCTACACGACCTTTCACAGATGTGTGGCCTTTAATAATGCCAGAATCTTTAAGAATCGGTTCTATGAGTACTTGGTGATGACCATTTTGTTTCTCTAATTGTTTCGTAGGAATCGCATAGGCTTTATCGTAACGACCTGTTGTTGTCGTATCTGTCGCCTCTGCACCTTCTTCTTCTAGCATAGCTTCTTCTGAACCTTCTTCAGATTCAATATCAAAATTTAAATTTGATGAAATCACATCAACCTTTTGATTATATACAATGTTTCTGTCATTCAAATCAAAAGTAAATTCGCCGTTTTCATTAGATTCTGCAAAACCGCCATCTCCGCCTTCAACAGAACCTAAACTTTTGCCATCAATAGTTAATGAAACGATTTGATTAGGTAACGTTTTTCCCGTGATTTTAGTATCACCAGGCGTTACTTTATCTAATTTAACGTAGTTCTCCTGTACGTTCTCTTTTGTATCTGTTTGTTTTGCCTCTACCGCTTCAGTAGGTTCAACAACTGGATTTGTTGGTGATTCAGTTACAAGTTGACGTTTAGGTTCAACTTGTTTGTCCTCAATATTTTGAATGCTTGTTGGCTGAGGGACTTCAGCCGTATTTTCAGAAGCTTCCGCCTGTCCTTGCATAGTCATATACATCGCAGCGATGGCAACCGAAACCAAGCCGACTTTCTTTTTACGTAGCTTAAAATTCTCTCTCATCATAAACTCCTAAAATTTATTTTTATTAAATATCAATTGAAATTTCTTTAATATCTTTTGGATTTATAACAACACCCATACGATCTTCTTGAAGTTTTTTATTTAATTCAAAAGTATAATAATCGTTTTTAATTCCTTTTTCTTTCATCTTGACAACTATTTTACCGTTACTAACACTACTTTTATATAAATCTTTTTCTTTAACTAATTTTTGTCTCAATCTAAAATCGATTTCTTTGAGTGTAATTTGTTCTTTGTTTGTTTCAAATCTTCCTAAGCTTTCTTGATAAATAGTATTGTCATTTTTCTTAGTTAATGTAACTGGTGGATTAGCATTATAGTCATAATATTGATTTTTATTAGTTTTAGTGATTCCATTTATTGAAAGAGTTGGTGCTTGTTTGCCGTTTCCTTCTCTCACTACAAAAACGTCAAGTTGAGATGATTCTTTATCTTTTATTATATTTTGTTCAGGACCTAATAATTTTACTTCTGTAAGTTGAGACTTATCAATAACCTTAACAACGTTACCTTCTCTTTCACCATTAACATTTCGTAAATCCCAAAATGTTTTACTATAATAATCGTGTAAGATTTGGGCCTCTTTAGAAACTATTTGGACTCCTACGTTCTGTACTGCTGCATCTGCTGATTGAGCGTATGTTGTCATTACTCCTGTTGTTAAAATTCCTAATGCTAAACTTGTTTTAGCAATCGTAGATAATTTCATGTTCATTGCTCCTTTTTTTCTATTTCCCAAAGTAATTGATTATCGGTGATTACGTAATACTAACAATCAAACTTATTATAGACCTGAAAGTTAAACGTTAAAATTAAATATTGCTTAACTTAACTTTAACGTTTATTAATTATGTTATAAATATGACTGCTTTAGTGCGTAATTACTACTAAAGGAGTATCTTTTCCAGGAATTAAAATTAGAAAAGACAAAATACTGCCTTATCAATGTTTTCAGTGTGTTGTCTAGGCCGGTCATGTATTTAAAATGATGTTCTAAATCAAGTAGCATGTGAATGACGTGTTTGGTGAGGTAGATGTTGAATCTTTTAAGAAAGTAGGCATCTAGTGGGGGAGGTGGTGGTAGAAGTAAAAAACATCCCCTAAGTGTATTTCACTTAAGGGATGTGTCTTTTATTTGCGCAAGTCTTTAGGCGTACGTTTGTTTCTTCTGAATAAGAAGAGTGCCCCAAGTCCGGCAAGTAATGTACCTATAAGACCACTGTTCATGTCTTTATGGCCAGTATCAGGTAATGTTGTTTTATGCGTTGTGGTATGTTTGTGTTCGCTAGAAACTGCTTGTGACGTAGTGTGTGTGACGTTTGGCACCACTGACGATTTTGGCGTAGATTCCGGAGCTGGTGTCGGCTCAGGTGTTGATTCTGGTGTTGGTTCTGGTGTTGGTGCTGGTGTCGGCTCAGGTGTTGGTTCAGGTGTTGGTTCTGGCGTTGGTTCAGGTGTTGGTTCTAGCGTTGGCTCCGGTGTTGGCTCCGGTGTTGGTTCTGGTGTCGGTTCAGGCGTTGGCTCAGGTGTTGGTTCAGGTGTTGGTTCCGGAGTTGGTTCTGGTGTCGGTTCCGGTGTCGGTTCTGGTGTTGGTTCTGGCGTTGGCTTCGGTGTTGGCTCCGGTGTCGGTTCCGGTGTTGGTTCCGGCGTTGGCTTCGGAGTTACCGTTGGTTGATAGAATCCAGAGTCGACAGTAAAGTTATCGCTATTATTAATCATGACTTTCGAAGTTAAACCATCTGAATCTAATTGGTGATCGCCCACATGAGTGTGTGTCGGTTTATAGCCGTTTGGTGTCGTAAAGGTAACGGTGTATTCCCCATTTTCCAAACCTTTGAAAACATACTTACCAGAAGCGTCAGTCGTCGTTGTTTCTGTTGAGCCATCAGGTTTTGTCAGTGTTATAGTGACGCCGGCAATGCCATGTTCATTAGAATTTTGGATGCCGTCTTTATTCGTATCATTCCACACGTAATCCCCGAGTTCATAAGTGGCAGGCACTGGTGTTGGAGTTACCGTTGGTTGATAGAATCCAGAGTCGACAGTAAAGTTATCGCTATTATTAATCATGACTTTCGAAGTTAAACCATCTGAATCTAATTGGTGGTCGCCCACATGAGATTGCGTCGGTTTATAGCCGTTTGGTGTCGTAAAGGTAACGGTGTATACCCCATTTTCCAATCCTTTGAAAACATACTTGCCAGAAGCGTCAGTCGTCGTTGTTTCTGTCGAGCCATCAGGTTTTGTGAGTGTTACAGTGACGCCGGCAATACCGTGTTCATTAGAATTTTGGATGCCGTCTTTATTAGAATCGTCCCAAACATAGTCCCCGAGTTCATAAGTGGCAGGCACCGGTGTCGGTTCTATTGTCGGTTGGTAAAAACCAGAATCGATGGTGAAGTTATCCCCGTCATTAATCGTTGCTTTTGTAGAAACACCGTTTGAATCTAAGTAGTGATTTCCGACATGGGATTGTGTCGGTTCATAACCTTGAGGTGTCGTAAAGGTAACGGTGTATTCTCCATTTTCCAATCCTTTGAAAACATATTTGCCAGAGGCGTCGGTTGTCGTTGTTTCTGTCGTGCCATCTGGTTTTGTGAGTGTCACAGTGACGCCAACAATACCATGTTCATTAGAATTTTGGATACCGTCTTTATTAGAATCGTTCCAAACATAGTCCCCAAGTTCATAAGTGGCAGGCACCGGTGTCGGTTCTGTCGTTGGTTGATAAAAGCCAGAATCTACAGTGTAGTTGTCATTATCATGAATTGTTGCGGTTGTAGAGACCCCATTCGAATCTAAACGGTTGTCCCCGATGTTGATTTGAGTTGGGACATAGCCATCTGGTGTCGTAAAGGTAATTGTATAGTCACCATTTTCTAAACCTTTGAAAACATATTTACCAGAAGCGTCGGTTGTCGTCGTTTCTGTCGAGCCATCTGGTTTTGTCAGTGTTACAGTGACGCCGGCAATGCCATGTTCATTAGAATTTTGGATGCCATCTTTATTCGTATCATTCCACACGTAATCCCCGAGTTCATAAGTCGCAGGTACCGGTGTTGGTTGTGAAGCGGGTTGATAGAATCCGGAATCAACGGACATGTTGTCAGCGTTATTGATTGTGGCTGTTGTGGATAATCCATTAGAGTCCAAACGATCATCACCGACATTAATTTTTGTCGGTTCATAACCTGCTGGTGTCGTAAAGGTGATCGTATAGTCACCATTTTCTAGACCGTTAAAGACGTATTTTCCAGAGGCATCGGTCGTCGTTGTTACCGTCGAGCCGTTCGGTTTCGTTAGTGTTACAGTGACGCCGGCAATGCCATGTTCATTTGAATTTTGAATGCCGTCTTTATTCGTATCGTTCCATACGTAATCGCCTAACGCATACGTGGCAGGCACGGGTGTCGGTGGTGTCACAGGTTTGTGGAACCCGGAATCGATTGTGACGTTGTCGGCATTATCTATAATAGCTGTCGTTGAAACGCCATTGGAATCTAAACGCTCATCGCCGACATTAATTGCTGTTGGCACATAGCCTTGTGGTGTGGTAAAAGTGACGGTGTATTCGCCATTTTCCAGACCGTTAAAGACATATTTTCCAGAAGCATCGGTTGTGGTTGTTACCGTTGAACCATCAGGTTTGGTTAATGTCACAATCACGCCTGCAATACCCACTTCATTCGAATTTTGAATGCCATCATTGTTAGAATCGTTCCAGACGTAATCTCCTAATTTGTATGTCGCAGGCACGGGTGTCGGTTCCGCAACAGGTTGATAGAATCCGGAATCAATCGATAAGTTATCCGCATTATCGATAGTTGCGGTTGTCGATAAGCCATTGGAATCTAAGCGGTCGTCACCGACATTAGTTAACGTTGGTTCTAATCCATGTGGTGTGGTAAAGGTCACAGTATACTCACCGTTATCTAAGCCAGTAAATAAATATTTCCCAGATGCATCGGTCGTTGTTGTTTCTGTTGTACCATCTGGTTTTGTCAATGTTACAGTAACGCCAGCAATGCCGTGTTCGTTCGAATTTTGTATACCATCTCGATTACTATCATTCCAAACATAGTCCCCTAAGTTGTGTTTACTTGCAGAAGGGATAGGGTTTGTGACAGGTTGATGGAAGCCTGAATCAATCGATAAATTATCTGCATTGTTGATAACGACAGTTGTAGACAAGCCGTCTGAATCTAAGCGATCGTCACCAACGTTAATACGTGTTGGTACATAGCCTTGTGGTGTGGTAAAAGTCACCGTGTATTCGCCGTTTTGTAAATCTGTAAAGACATATTTCCCAGACGCGTCGGTCGTTGTCGTTTCTGTCGTACCATCAGGTTTTGTGAGTGTGACGACAACGCCAGCGATACCGACTTCATTGGAGTTTTGGATACCATCGTTGTTAGAGTCATTCCAAACGTAATCGCCTAATTTATATGTGGCAGGCACAGGTGTCGGTTCAACGGTTGGGCGATAAAATCCCGAATCGATGGTGAAATTGTCTGCATTATTGATTTTTACAGTTGTTGATAAGCCATCAGAGTCTAAATGTGTATCGCCAACATGGGTTGCGGTCGGTTCGAACCCTGTTGGTGTCGTAAAGGTCACTGTGTAGTCACCGTTTTGAAGTCCTGTAAAAACATATCTTCCAGACGCGTCGGTCGTCGTCGTTGCTGTCGAACCATCGGGTTTGGTTAATGTCACCGTGACGCCAGAAATCCCGACTTCATTGGAATTTTGAATTCCGTCTTTATTGGAGTCATTCCAAACGTAATCCCCAATCTCGTATGTGGCAGGCACGGGTGCTGGCGTGCTTGTAGGTTGATAAAACCCTGAATCGATGGTGAAATTGTCTGCGTTTTGAATTATAGCAGTAGTAGATAAACCATCAGAATCAAGACGATAATCACCAACATGCGTTGCGGTCGGCTCAAATCCTGCCGGTGTCTTAAACGTCACCGTATACGTGCCATTTTGAAGTCCTTTAAACACATATTTCCCAGTGGCATCCGTCGTTGTGGTAACCGTTGAACCATCGGGTTTGGTTAATGTGACTGTGACGCCAGAAATCCCGACTTCATTGGAATTTTGGATTCCGTCCTTATTGGAATCATTCCAGACATAGTCGCCGAGTTCGTACGTAGCGGGTACGGGTGTCGGTTCGACAGTAGGTTGATAGAATCCAGAGTCCACAGAATAATTGTCGTTGTTGTTAATGGTTGCGGTCGTTGATAAACCGTTAGAATCTAAACGACTATCGCCGATATTTATTTTGGTCGGTTCAAATCCCGCTGGTGTAGTAAACGTTACCGTATATGTGCCGTTTTCAAGGCCGGTAAAGACATATTTCCCAGACGCATTCGTTGTCGTTGTCACAGTAGAACCATCGGGCTTAGTTAATGTAACTTTGACACCGGCAATCCCGACTTCATTGGAATTTTGAATTCCGTCCTTATTGGAATCATTCCAGACATAGTCACCGAGCTCATACGTAGCAGGGACTGGCGTTGGTTCAGGAGTAGGTTGATAAAAGCCAGAGTCAATCGTAAAATTATCCGCTCCGTTGATTGTTACGTCTACAATCTCACCATTGGAATCAATCGTTCTATCCGTACCTGACCCCACCGCTGTAGGAAGATATCCTTCTGGAGGAACAAATTCAATTGTATAGGTACCATTCGGCAAACCAGTAAATAAGTAGTTTCCGTAATTGTCTGTCACACCTGTTTTTACAACATCACCGTTGCTGTTTCTAAGTGTTACGACGACGTCTTCAATCGGGTCTTCACCTTCATCTTGAATGCCGTTTTGATTCGCATCATTCCAGACATAGTCTCCTAAACGATACGTTTTTACCGTGCCATCACCGGTACCAGAGCTCGTTTCGACCAAAAAGCCATTATCAAAATTATAATTTGAGGTATAGTTCTTTTGATCTGTCGCAATGAGTGTGGCTCTTGTTGATAAATCATTGCTGTGGTTAGGATCAAAATGAGCGTCCATCACCACAACAAAAGGTGTGCGGATTGCACCAAAATCGATTTCTAAGTTACCGTCAAGATTCGTATAAATCCAGCCGTTTTGATAAAATTCTGGAGCTAAATCTTGATAGCCTGCAGGATTAAAATAGTAACTGTCTGTTAACACACTTGGATCAGGCACTTGATAAATGTGAAAGTTGGTAGTGTTGTAATCAATTAAGGCATTACTATTAGGTGTATCTTTCCCCATAATTAACCGTGCAGCGCTTAAGTCTACATTTTTAGGGTTTACGTAAATAACTTCTGTAAACGTGTTGTTTTTTTCTGTTCCATCTACACGGGTAATCATCGTATCGACAGAA
This sequence comes from Staphylococcus agnetis, assembly GCF_011466855.1. NCBI lineage: Bacteria > Bacillati > Bacillota > Bacilli > Caryophanales > Staphylococcaceae > Staphylococcus > Staphylococcus agnetis. The sequence continues at coordinate 2,364,499 of NZ_CP045927.1, read as the reverse complement.
GATGGATAGACCCCATAATCATGATTGTCGTATGTGTAAGTAATGGATGTAGAGAAAGGTTCTCCAGCTAAATTATAGTCCAATGGATACGTGCCTGATTTTTGTGCGGTTTTACGATCGGCAAATTGTGCTAAGTTAAAGGTTCCGGAAATGTTTTCTTTGTCATTCACCCAATCTGTAAACGTATAAGTCAATGTTTTGGTATTGGTATCATAGACACCATTCGCAATGACATAACCTGCAGGAGAGTACAAATCAATCGGAAATTGATTGTTAGATGCTGAGAAATCTAATTCTCCATTGAGATTAGCGTAAGTGGGCATTTGAATTGTAAAATAGTCCCCTCCGTTTACTTTTCCATTGACGACATAATCTGCAGTTAAGCGGAAATTACCACTTTGGTTTGGGTCGATGGTTGTTTTAGAAATTTTAGGGTTTGTTACAGTGACTAATTGATTTACGTTTGCTCCCGATGTTGCGGCTAAAGTCGTGACAGTAGGAGAAGCGGTCATTAAACTAAAAGAACGTAATGTCGGTGTCGTTTCAGCCGTTGTCGCTATCGTAGTCGGACCATTATTGCTTGAAGATGGCCCTGTCGTCACTGGATTTGATAACGAAGTCGCTGAAGTTGGTTCTGCAGCAGTAACTGTATTATTTGGTTGTGTTGGCATGGCATTGACAGAAGCAGTGTTAGACGTTGATGTGGATGAACTTGTCGTGCTAGCAGTTGAAGTGTTTGTCTCAGAAGTAGCCGTTGTCGAGGTGCTTTGTGGTGAAGTGTTCGAATTTGATGTTGTCGTATGTGTCGTGTCTGTTACTGTTGTATTTGTATTTGGCGAAGATGCTGAAGTGGAAGTGTCTGTCGTCGTACTTGATGTTGCTGGAGCTGTCGTTGTCGTTGATGTTGAGGTATTTGTAGAACTTACTGTAGAAGCAGTGGCCGTTGATGTGGAAGTATCTGTCGCATTGGCAGTAGACATTGATGTGTCTGGTAGCGTTGTAGGATTTGAATTTGATTGATTTGTGGTTGATGTCGTGTTTGTCGATGTAGAACTCGTTGTTGGAGACGATGTAGAAGACGTGGTATTTGGTGCGGTACTCGCAGTACTTTCAGCCGCTTTTGCCTCTTCATTCGATCCCATTAATAAAAATGTCCCCAATAGAATAGAAGCAGTACCTACAGTGAATTTTCGAACTGCGTACCGATTTTGTCTATTCGGAAGAAAATCGTATTTCTTCATGTAATTCCCCCATTTGTTTACAATAGTATATTTTAATAGTTACTCGAATAATGTATAAATATGGTCAAAATGTGTACAATATGAATCGCACGGCTATTTGATATGATATTTTATTTCTGTTTTAAAACAGACGAGTAACGCATAAATCAGTATAGCAGAATATTTAGGGAATTCAATAGATTCAAAATTTTTATTTTTTAAAGATATTTTAAAAATGTCTTTAACTAAAAATAAGCGTTTATACGGCGTTTTTTAAAAGGAATTAATATGTGATAATAGAAAAAATGAGTCATTTGCACTATAAATGATTCAAGTTCATACGCGCTGAGAAATAAAAACGTTGTCCCTTAAATAGGAAGTAGTAATCTATCACTCACGGGATATAAAACAGGTTTAGCGCGAGTTAGTCATGGAACACTACAGCATACTTTCATGATATATCACTCACGGTTGATGTGCAGCCGTTCATGTTGAATCAGCCACAATGAGGTGATGAGATGAATCGACGTCTAATACAAGTATTATTTCCAGGGAAATGACGAGCTATAAAGACTTTTATAGTGTGATTACCTTGTTTTATTAAAAGTGTTGATGGTATGACTGATGAGAACAAGTTAGATTGAAAGCAAGGAGCGGTTGCATATGGAAGTAGGTCATCATATTAAAGCATATCGAACAGCGATGCAGTTATCTCAAAGTGACTTAGCAGAGAAAATATATGTGTCGAGTCAGACGATTTCCAATTGGGAAAATGAAAGAAGTTATCCGGATTTACAAAATTTAATATACCTATCTGAAGTGTTCAACGTTTCCTTAGATCAACTTGTTAGAGGAGATGTAGAAGAAATGAAACATAACATTGATAGCTCCAATATAGAGCGTTATGGCAATATCATGGTGATAAGTATGTTTTTAACCGCAGTTTCCTTTGCGGCAGCACTCAAGTATAGTGAAGGATGGTTTGGGTTTTTGGGACCTTTTGTCATTTGGTTAATTTCCATGTATAGTGCAATAAAAGTAGATAAAATAAAGAAGAAACATGATGTAAAAACGTATAAAGAAATCGTCGATTATATGGAAAATGGTAAGAAAACAATAACGAAAGAAAGACATCGCTTTAAAAACGGTGTAGAAACTGTTGTTGTTGTGACAGGTGTCGTGAGTGTGTTTTTACTCATTACTCTTATAAGCATATGGTTATTTAACATATTACCTTTTTAAAGGAGCATTGATATGACTATTGAAAATCAATTATATGAAGAAGCTGTGAAGTTTATTCAACATAGGTATCCCACCGGCTGGGGTGGTGCAACTGCAATGTATTCTAAACAAGGGCAAATTTATATATCGGTAGCGCCTGAGATTATAAATGCTAGCACGGCTCTATGTATAGAAACAGGTGCGATTTTAGAAGCGCATAAAAATGAGGACGTCATTACGCATAGCATTTGCGTAGTAAGAGATGATGAACATAGTGATTTTAAAATTTTAACCCCTTGTGGTATTTGTCAAGAACGTCTCCGTTATTGGGGTGGCGATGTCAAAGTTGCGGTGACAAATCCAGACAATAAATTAATATATAAACCACTAAAAACACTTCAATCCTACCATTGGAGCGAAGCATATGATGAATTAATTGATTACAGTTAACGAAAAAAAGAAACAACCAATACAGTCTTAAAATTGATTTACAATCAAACTTAAGTACAAAATATGTTAAATCCCTTTCAATAAATAATGATTGAGAGGGATTTTTAGTTTTATAGAAAAGGATAAAGAAGTAAAACAAGATAATTTAAAACATGAAATACGTTTATAAATAAGAAGTTATAAAGCTTAAAATTAATGAAAAAATATATGGATTACACAATCAATTTTCAGTATTATTAGAGTGTAATGAATATTTTAGTTTAATAAGAAACATCAGAATATTCGACCACATTTAAAAATTAAATAAATGTATTTAAAGAAATGCTTTAGTATAAAGGTTCAATTACACAAACTTATGACACGGGGGTAACTATGATACATATAAAAAAATTAAGTCTATGTATTGGTTTAGTAGTACTTACAATAATGATGGGAGGATGTGGCTTTATGAACAGTGAAAATAGTAAAGAAAACATTAATGAAACGAGTTCTGAAAAAAAGATTAAACAAAGCTTCAACAAATCATTAAAAATGTATCCGATTAAAAATCTGGAAGACTTCTATGATAAAGAAGGTTTTAGAGATGGGGAATTTGATAAAAACGATAAAGGGATTTGGGTCTTAAATTCTGAAATGGCTATACAAACTAATGGAGATGAAGATTTAAAATCTAAAGGAATGGTATTACGTATTAATAGAAATACAAGGCAAGCAGAAGGAGAATATTTTATTAGCCGCTTTAAGAATAGTAGCCATAAAGAGGAAAAATATCCGGTGAAAATGGTAAATAATAAAATTATTCCTGCAGAATCTATAGAAAATAAAAAAGTTGAAAAAGAAATAGAAAACTTTAGATTCTTTGTACAGTATGCGGATTTTAAAGATTTAAATTCATACGGTCAAGGTAATTTTGATTATAATCCGAACGTACCGAGCTATTCCGTTGAATATCAATTGTCGAATGATGACAATAATGTAAAACAATTGAGGAAGCGTTATGACATACCTTCTAAACACTCACCAAAACTATTATTTAAAGGTATAGGTGAATTCAAGGGATCTTCTATAGGATATCAGCAACTTAAAATACAGTTTGAAGCGGGAAAAAATAGAAATATTTATTTCGATGATTTAATAAAATTACAACCAAGCAGGGATTAAAATGAGTGAAAAAGAATATAAAATAACATCTGATAATATTAAAGACAATACTGAAGAAACAAGTGCCGTGTCTTTAATTAGTTATGATATAGAAAATGCAAATTTTCATACATAAGGTAAAGACATCAATATATATCGATAGTATGACAATCAAACATAATCCCAAAGTATGTAAAATCCCTTTCAATAAACGATGATTGAGAGGGGTTTTTGTTGTATAGAAAACGATAAAGAAGCAAAACAAGAAAAATTAAAACATGAAATAGGTTTATAAATAAGAAGTTATAAAGCTTAAAATCAATAAAGAAATATATGGATTGCACAATCAATTATTAGTATTATTAGAGTGTAATGAATATTTTAGTTTAATAAGAAACATCAGAATATTTATCCGTACCTAAATATTAAATAAATGTATTCAAAGAAATGCTTTAGTATAAAGTTTCAACGACACAAGCTTATGACACGGGGGTAACTATGATACATATAAAAACAATAAGTCTCTGCATTGGTTTAGTAGTACTTACAATAATGATGGGAGGATGTGGCCTTATGAACAGTGAAAATAGTAAAGAAAATAGTAATGAAACAAGATCTGAAAAAAAGATTAAACAAAGCTTCAACAAATCATTAAAAATGTATCCGATTAAAAATCTAGAAGACTTCTATGATAAAGAAGGCTTTAGAGATTCGGAATTTAATAAGAATGATAAAGGGACGTGGCTCTTAGATTCGAGCATGGTAATTAAACGAAAAACAGATGACAAGCACATAGTTAAAGGGGTAGTTCTACGAATAAACAGAAACACGAGAACATCTGAGGGGAAATATTATATAAGTCATATAGGTGAAGGGTCTTATAAAGATGACTATGAAGAAAGCTACCCGGTTAAAATGGTTAATAATAAAATCGTTCCAACCAAAGTTATTAAAGATAAAAAAATATTAGATGAAATAGAGAAATTTAAATTTTTTGTCCAGTTTGCCAATTTCAAAGATTTAAATTCATATGGCCAAGGTCATTTTGATTATAATCCCAATGTGCCAAGTTATTCAGCAGAATATCAATTATCGAATGATGATGAAAATGTAAAACAATTGAGAAAACGGTATGATATTCCAACAAATAAAGCACCTAAATTAAAACTAAAAGGGATAGGAGAATTCAAAGGATCTTCAATAGGTTATAAAAATTTAGAAATAGTTTTTGAGAAAAATAAGGATGAAGTTATTTATTACGGTGATACGGTAGACTATCAACCAAGTGGAGAGTGATGAAAAATGTGTAAAGATGACTCCGAAATAAGAGCGGATAGTTCAAATGTAATTACTAATACTTTTAAATTCATTAATATGTATGGGCGTACTTTTATAAATCAAGACTCAACGTAAGAGGGTGGAAATATGAGTAGTTTTAAAAGATTTAGTGTTTGTATTACAACAATAATGTTAGCTTTGGTAATAGCTGGATGAGGATTTAAGAATACCGAAAATACTAAAGAAACAAGTACAGAAGGGAAGATTAAGACGAGTTTTAATAATACTCTAGAAATGTATCCTATCAAAAACCTAGAGGACTTTTATGATAAAGAAGGCTTTAGAGACGGGGAATTCGATAAGAATGATAAAGGGACTTGGGTATTAAGTTCAACGATGGCTATTGAATCAAGTAAGGGAGTGCTTGTAAGTAAAGGGATGGTCCTATTTATTGATAGAAATAAAAAAATCGCACATGGTAAATATGTCATACATAATGTTTCAGAAGATCAAAATGGAGAGTTAAAAAGTCACGAAAAAGAGTATCCTGTGAAAATGGTAAACAATAAATTCATACCTACAAAACCAATCAAAGAAACACATATAGCTAAAGAAATTGAGTCATTTAAGTTTTTTGTACAATATGCAAAGTTCAAAGATTTAAATCAGTATAACAATGGACACTTTTCGTATAATCCGAATGTGCCAAACTATTCAGCGGAATATCATTTAAGCAATGATGATTATAATGTAAAGCAATTACGCACACGTTATGATATACCAACAAATAATGCGCCTAAGTTAATTCTGAAAGGTGTAGGAGAGTTTGAAGGGAGTTCAATAGGTTATAAAACCATTGAATTTGAATTCGATAAGCGACATGGTAAGAATGTGTATTTCTCTGATAGTATTAATTTTAAACCTAGTAGATAATATCATTGAGACGTTCTATCTATATGCTTTAACATCTAATTAGGGTGATTAAGAGTAATTTGGAAAAATACGTCTAGGCGTCAACATATCAAATGTAAAAGAGGTAATAAAATTGATGCGATTTTATTACCTCTTTTTTCTATTCAATTAAAGTTTATACTTTATGAATCGTCTTATTTATATCAAGAGATTCATTTGTAGAATTTTTTAGAAAGTAACGATGCGTTAGCACGATTTGTATGATGAGAAATCCTGCGTTGATTGTCCAATATAAACCTAATGCCTGGTATAATAAAAGGTAGCCTCTTTCATCTACCTTTTATTAAATTTCTCGAATTCTTTCTCTATGATTTATTGTCATTTCCGTCTATAATGTGAATGAGTCAAATTAGAAAGGTGAAGTTTATGAAAAAGGTGAGAAACAAACATTGGCATAGTCGTAACTTGTTAAACCGTTCTTTTAAAGTGTCCAGTGCTGTATTGGTTATCTCAACAGGGTTGCTGGGTAATCATATTTCTCCCAATGTGAATGCACAAAATGTTACACATGTGAATCAACAACCATCTCTGGAAGCATATATTCAACAACGTCAAGCTGAAGTAAAGCAGTGGCGAATGTTAACAGATCAACAAAAGGCACAATTGTCGTCAGATTTGAGCCAGGCGAAAAGCATTGATGCGATTGATCGTTTATTAAACGAGGTTAAATCAACTTCGACGCAAAATACGCGTCAATTAGAAGAGGCACGTGTGATACGTGAACAATTGAACAACAATATGGACCGTTTTTTTGCCGAACTCAATCACTCAGTTAATAAAGTTGATGGGGGTAAACTAAATGATGTGAACCTCGATACTACGACATCTGCACGTCATTTGCTGGATGAATTGAATCAAAAAGACCCTAAAAGCAGTGATATTAAAACAGATATTCAACAATTGTTAGCGTTACCTAATGGGGCGATGGCGTTCGACAATTACGTTGCTACGAAAACAGAAAGTTTAAAGGCGTTTGAGGCAAGACTTGTGCAACAACCGAATTTATCTGAGGAGCGTAAAGCGTTATTATCGAAAGAAATTGATGCGATAAAACATCAATTAAACACGCAAAATGATCTTGTGCTAAATCGATTGAAGTCAAGCAGCCATAAAACAGAAGCGGTGACATCGTTAATCAGACAAACATTTAATGATAGAGAAGCAGATACGATTTTAAAGCGTGTACAAACGAAAGATAAAACGGATGCGCAAATCGCAAACCAGTTGGTCAGTGAGTTTGATCGCTTATCGGCACATTCTAGTGATGATGTATTGCGTTCAATGATTGACAATACATCAAATCCTCAAGAATTGCTTGAGGCGTTGCTTTCCACACGATATGATACAGTTGAAGCGGCTAAAATAGCGTCTGACATTTTAAAAGGGCATCCGAATAGCGCGCAAATTGTAAATCGTTTAAAACAACGCTACGGACCACATATGACAGGCGATGACATTTTAGAAAATGTGTTAGATCAAGCGCATGATAAGCGTCAAGCCCTTGAAACGATACTCGGATCACAGTTCAATGATGAGACAGCGCGAGCGCTTGCGAAACGAATCGCGAATAAGGCAGATTCGCGCGCAGCATTGTTAAAACAGTTAAAGTCAGATGCGGATGGACGTCTTAATGATATCATTAAAGCGAAAAATGACCTTGACCGCATAAAAGTACAAATCGATAAAATGATAGGATTTTTAAAAGGCATGGATGGCGTTTTAAATGACCATTTACGCGGAGGGCAGTCTCACCTGTTAAATCCCTTTGGTTTATTTGACCGTGCGTTGAGCGGAAAAAGTATTTTAGACCGTATTCCGGATATCCCGAATCCTACACAAGGACGTGCGTTATCTCTAATTAAGCCATCGGATGACTTTTTAAGTGGACTATTTGACCATGAAGGTAATTTTGACTTACCTGCTGCAGGTCGAGTGGCAAAACAAACCTTACTACCATTCGGCATTGCGCTCATCCTACTTGGTAGTGTAGTGATTTGGTTCACTAAACGCCATAAATCGAAAAACTCATAATGACATTAAAGACTCCAGATGAGTTTACCACTCACTGGAGCCTTTTTATGGTTATTTACCTTTAATATATGATAATAATTCGGCATCGGATGCATCAATGGTGCGGTAAGAAATCACACCCAATCCTTTAACATTGGATTCTGAAATGACGATAGAACCGTCTGAATTGACTTTTTCAACGAAAGCCACGTGCCCATAGTATGCATCAGCGCCAAGTTGACCAGGTTCGAAGACGACAGCGCTGTGTTCAGATGGAATTGAACGGACACTGTAACCATCATTGGCTGCGTGTTGATCCCAATCGCGCGCATTACCTAAATGACCACCGATATGAAGACCAAATTGCGCCATACGATTGTAGACATACCATGTACATTGACCTTGAGGGTACGCCGCTCCACTAGCAGCTTCAGTAAATGGTTTGAAATGAGAAGCTGACGCCTCATGTGCTACGGTAAAGTTTGATATATCAGGCATGGATGTATGATCAAATTGTGTTAAGTTGTAATGTTTAATAATACTATTTAACTTATCTGCATAATGCGAGTCTGTCGCGTAAGTTGTCGCAAGATGTGCTGTGGCATCTTTAAAAGTTGTAGTGTCACTTTTCCAAGTTGGTTTGTAGATGTATGGATTTCCATCAATGCCGTTTTTAATTAAATCTGCGTAGTCCTGAAGGGAAGCTTTTTCATCTGGATAGCTCCGGAAAGATGCTGAAATTTGATATAACGCACCTCCGTTATCTTCTAACGTATTAAATGTAGCCGAGTGCCCGTGATATGTACCTTTAATCCCAAACAAGTTGTAGTGAGGCGCACGTGCCAATGCGCTGTTACCGGAATCTGATTCTAATATGGCTTGAGCAATCATCACAGATGCGTAAATATTTTCTTTCTGTCCGATATCATGCGCATCTTTTGCGATGGATTTAATAAATGCCCGTGTATCTTTGTTCTCTGTAACGATGTACGGGTTAGACGTTGATGACGTATTTGAAGTTTGAGGTAACGTGACGAATGTTGCTCTTGATCTGAAGTTGGAAGCTTTCACACCGTCTTCAAAAGATTGTTTTGGTGTTTCACTATGTTTGATTTCTTTTTGAGACGGTAACTGTGTATTTGTTTCGTTTGAATGTTTAGGTGAGTTGCCTTTTTTAGCGTCCACTTGGGTTGTCTTTGGATCAGGTGTCGTTTTCTTATCTTTGCCATATGCATCGATGAGCGCATCGTCAATGTGGTCGTTGGCCGTTGATGATGTCTCATTGCTTTCAGCATCTTGACCTTCAATATGTTTGTCTTCTGAAGTTGGCGCTTCGTTAGATGACGTCTCATCGTGCTTGCTATCAGGCGTTTCTGAAAATGTATCCTTATCACTCGGTTGGTTAGACTGAATCTTATCCGTAATGTTGTCGAGTTCATTCGCTACTGCTTGGTCTTCTTCAGAGAGATGACTGTTATCTCGTGAGGATTCAGATGTTGCTTCTGATGGAGATGCGTCATGTTCTGATGAAGGCACCTCTGTTTTCGTCGTTTCATTCGTAGTAGGATCAACGTCTGAATGCGCAGCTGATGGTGTTGGTTGCGCCAGGATAGCGTCGTTTTCTGATGTGTTAGCGTCTTTAGAAATCGTATTTGAAGGTGGGTCTAAAGCGAGCCAATTGTCCCAAAAGTGCGTCGAATGTTCTGTTGTAGGGTTGAATATGCCTAAAGGATGATTCAACGTATTTATCCATGATGGTAATAATGAAGAAGATGTCGTCTTTTTAGTTTTTTCTTTTTTAGTTTGAGACGATGTTTGTTGTTTCTCAGCCTTTTCTTTCTCATCTTTAGGCGTTTCATCAGTTCCATTTTTATCGATAGACGTCTCTGAAGAAGTGCTTTCTAATGTCGATGTTTCAGATGACGGGTTATCAGTTGCTGCATGAATCGTATGCACAGAATATGAAGGGAAGACTAATGTTGTTGAAAGCATACAGATGAGCAGTTTATGTGTCTTCATAGCGCTACCTCTCTTTAAAATTTAATCTTTATCTATGTACAAATGATAGTTGGAATTGTTAAAATGTGAATACTTGACAATAAGGTTGATGAACATCAACTTTATTTACTACACAACGTAACGAGACCATTATACCAATTTACTGGAAATATAGAAATGATAATTTGAATAATATGCATAAGAAATATAGAATAAGCTTGAGGTGCAAAATGAAAAACGCGATAAAATTATTTAAGATGGATTTGAAGAAAATTGTTAAAGCACCAGCAGTGTTCGTCATTCTTGCAGGGCTTGCGCTTCTCCCTTCTTTTTATGCATGGTTTAATTTAGACGCCAACTGGGATCCATATGGAAATACAAAAAACATAAAAGTTGCGGTCGTTAATGAGGACGAAGGAGATAAAGTGAGAGGCAAATCGTTGAATGTAGGCGATACTGTGGTGGAACAATTGAAAAAGGATGACCATTTCGATTGGGAGTTCGTCAGTCGTGAAAAAGCGGATCACGATTTACGAATGGGTAAATACTATGCGGCGATATACATACCTAAGGCGTTCACCCATCAAATTACCGGTACTCTTCGTAAAAAACCAGAACGGGCAAACATCGAATATAAAGTCAATCAAAAATTAAATGCGATTGCGCCAAAAATGACCAATGCTGGAACGAGTGCCATCGTTCAAAAAGCGAATGATAAATTTAATGAAACGGTAACGAAAGCATTATTAAAAGAAGCCAATCGTTTAGGTATTAAATTAGAAAATGAAATTCCAACCATTAATAAAATTAAAGATGCGGTTGCTACAGCAAATAATGCAGTGCCAAAAGTAAATGAAGTTGCCAAAAAGATTTTATATCTTGATGAACATCAAAATGAAATCGATCAAAAAGCGAATGAATTTAGAAACCTGGGGCGCTATAAAGGTGACGTTTTAAATGCGGTCGATAAATTGAATCAGGTGAACAATGCGGTGCCAGCCCTCAATGAGCGGGCCAAATTGATTCTCGCTTTGAATGCGTATATGCCGAACATTAAGCAAGCATTGAATGTTGCGGCAAATGATGTGCCACAAGCATTTCCTAAAATCAATCGCGGTGTCGATATAGCGAGTCAAGGCGTTGACCAAGGTTTACAAGGACTAAATGAAGCAGAACGCTTTTTAAATGATATTGATCAACGTGTGGGGCATGTCAACAATCAACGACAAAACACGCCACAAGCAAACACGCAAAAGCATATTCAAACAGCACCACAAAGTGCGCCAATGAATCGTGGGCATATTCAAACGACTCAGTTGAGTACGACCGGTCAAACGCCTTCAAATGGAGTGTATGATGCCAATGACACGAATGCGATGGCTTCGGCGTTGTCACAAGCATTATTATCGATGTCGAATCAAGCGGATCAACAAGTACAAAGTAGCCAACAAAATATCAAAGCATTAGAAAATGTGTTGTATGGTGTCATGGCGTCAAACCAACCGAAAGATTTTGTACCAACGTTAGACCATTTAAAATCGAGATTAGAACTCACAAGCAAATCGAATCAACAGCTCATAGACACATTAACTGATCTTGAAAATAGCGAAGGCGTAGACCTTTCGTCAGAAATTAAAGCGTTGGAAACAACAAACAACAATGTGAATAATTCAATTAAGAAAATCAATCAACTAAGCACGGCATTATCAAATGGCAGTTCGGGTAAGGCTGAAGCTATAGATTTATTGAAACAATTATCAAAAGTGAATGCGAGTTTAGAAGAATTAAGTCAATTCATCCAACAAGACTTAAATCAAAAATTGTCTGACGTGGCTCAAACGATCATTGCGTCTTTAAATAATGGACATATCTCGCTATCCACACTGCAATCCAAATTAAACACGATTCATCAAATTATAGATAATGGTCAGTCAATTTTACAAAATGCGAAGTCTCGATTAAATGTGATTCAAAGTGAATTGCCACTCATCGAACAACGTTATATTGACGCGATGTCCATCGCACAACGCTATTTCCCACAACTTGAAAACGATGTTGCGAAAGCTGCCGCGTTTGTGGGAAATGACTTGCCAGCATTAGAACAACGTTTAGCAGATACAACGGCAACGGCGAATCAAAATGTACCGAATTTATTTAGTCGTTATGATCAACTCGTGCGTTTACTCAATGAAAACCAACCACAAGCGAAACGAGACTTACACCAACTGGCTGAATTTATACGCAACGATTTGCCAGGCGTTGAAAAGGATTTAGCGAAAGCGGACAAATTATTTAAAGAAATTGATAAAGACGATACAGTAAATAAATTAGTTGACTTATTGAAAAATGATTTGAAAAAACAGGCGGATGTGATTGCGAATCCGATAAAAATTAACCAAGAAGATATCTTCCCAGTGAAAGATTATGGTTCTGCAAGTACGCCATTCTATACAGCGCTTGCGGTATGGGTGGGGGCACTCTTAATGGTTAGTTTATTAACAACAGATAATAAACATAAAGCGTTAGACTACTTGTCGAAACGTGAAATTTATTTAGGCAAACTTGGCCTATTTTATATTATTGGCATCATTCAAGCATTGATTGTCTCTATAGGAGACATTGTGATATTACATGCGCAAGTTGAAAGTGTACCGTGGTTTATAGGGATTACAGTGTTATCTTCGTTAGTGTTTGTGACGATTGTATACACGCTTGTGTCACTACTTGGTAACCCAGGTAAAGCATTAGCTATTATATTATTGGTTTTACAAATTGCCGGTGGTGGAGGCACATTCCCAATTGAAGTCACACCAGAATTTTTCCAAAAACTGCATCCATTTATCCCATTCTCATATGCTATTGACGCATTAAGGGAAGCAGTAGGCGGCTATGTCCCAGTGATATTAACACGCAAAATCGTTACCTTGATTGCATTTGGTGTCGGGTCCTTAATTGTAGGTATTATTTTAAAACCGATTACTGACCCAATAATGAGAAAAATTGCAGCACGCGCTGAAAAAAGTGACGTGATGGAATAACATGAAGCCTTATAACGTTGAACGTGGATTCAATGTTATAAGGCTTTTTTATGTATTAAATTGATTTAAGGTGTGTCGTACGTACGCGATCAATCAGTGTCACGATGTCTGTTTTCAGGTTATCAATTGTACGCGTTGCATCGTTTTGGTTACTCCAGTTGAGCATAATACTAATAAGACCACCAGCAATAAAATGATTGAATACGTCGGTGTCAATGTCTAACCGTTTTCCAGAGAGGAGCTCTGCATGGGTTTGTTGCCGAACGGCTAAATACACTTGTTTATAAATAATAGATGTGACTTCATCATGCATATAATGAGAGATGACATGGCGTAATATGACTTGATTGTCGTAAACATATGTTAATAAATTATCGATATATTGTTCTAGACGTAACGTCGCATTGTCGCTACGTATCGCGGACACGTGTTCTTGAGTAATGCGCGTGAGGGCGTGCTCTGTTGCACAAGCGAGGAGATGATATTTGTCCTTATAATGTCTATAAAAAGTTGAACGCTGTACGAGTGCGCGATCACATAAATCTTGAACAGTAATACGGTCGAATGCTTTAGTTTTTAAAAGTTCAGTAAATGCATGCATGAATGCTTTTTGGGTTTTGAGTACACGTAAGTCTTGTTTATTCATCGTTTAACCCCCGTTTATCGAACATTTATAAAGATGTGTCGCTTATGCGACAAAAGTGCTGAATTGACGCCCAACTTTATTTCACAAGGCGTTAAAATCTAATGTGAAAGGACGATACAGTCATTATTATCGTATTTTTGAGTGAAAAAAGGAAGTGTTAACAATGTATTATAGTAAAGGTAATTACGAAGCATTTGCGCGACCTAAGAAGCCAGAAAATGTTGAAAAGAAATCCGCATACCTTGTCGGCTCAGGGCTTGCTTCACTCGCAGCAGCCTGTTTTTTAATTCGTGATGGACAAATGGAAGGAACACAAATCCATATTTTAGAAGAAATGTCTAAGCCCGGCGGCAGTCTAGATGGGGATTATTTGCCAGTCAAAGGGTATGTCGTTCGTGGTGGACGAGAAATGGAAAATCATTTTGAGTGTTTGTGGGATTTATTCAGATCAATTCCTTCTCTAGAGGTTAAAGGTGCATCAGTGTTAGATGAATTTTATTGGTTAAACAAGGAAGATCCTAATTATTCTCGATGTCGTGTCATCGAAAAGAGAGGGCAACGTTTGGCCACTGATGGTGATTTTACGTTAACACCGACAGCATTGAAAGAAATCGTTAAATTATGTTTAACAAATGAAGCGGATTTAGACGATGTAAGCATTACAGAGGTATTTTCTAAAGATTTTTTTGACTCAAATTTTTGGATTTATTGGAAAACGATGTTTGCGTTTGAACCGTGGCATTCAGCTATGGAAATGCGCCGTTATTTATTACGTTTTATACATCATATTAATGGATTAGCAGATTTCAGTTCACTAAAATTTACGAAATATAATCAATATGAGTCGTTGGTGATGCCGATGATTCATTATTTAAGAGCACATCAAGTGCAGTTTGATTATAATGTGGAAGTTGAAGATATTAAGGTTGATGTAACCACTTCTCAAAAAGTCGCAAGGGAATTACTTATTAAACGTGATGGTCAGCGTGAAACATTGAAGTTAACGCCGGATGATCTCATTTTTGTGACAAATGGAAGTATTACAGAAAGTTCTACGTATGGAGATAATTTCACACCAGCACCTCCTTCACATGAATTGGGGGGAAGTTGGAAATTGTGGCAGAATCTGGCTAAACAAAGCCCCGAATTTGGGAATCCAGAGAAATTTTTCAAAAATATCCCTCCAAAAAGTTGGTTCGTTTCTGCGACTGCAACGACGAATCATGAAAAGGTAATACGTCAAATCGAAACATTGTGTAAACGTGATCCGCTAGCAGGTAAAACGGTCACAGGAGGGATTATAACTGTACACGACTCTTCATGGCAATTAAGTTTTACAGTCAACCGACAACAACAATTTAAATCACAGCCTGAAGATCAAGTGAGTACTTGGATTTACGCATTATATTCAGACGTGAAAGGCGATTATATTAAAAAGCCCATCACAGAATGTAGTGGCCATGAAATATGCCAAGAATGGTTGTATCATATGGGAATGCCTGAAGATCAAATTGAGCAACTCGCAAAAGATGAAATTAACACAATCCCTGTTTACATGCCATATATTACAGCTTACTTTATGCCACGCGCATTAGGTGATCGTCCACGTGTAGTACCACATCAATCTCGTAACCTTGCATTTATTGGTAATTTTGCTGAAACAGAACGCGACACAGTATTTACGACGGAGTATTCAGTGAGAACCGCTATGGAAGCTGTGTATCAACTGTTAAACATTGACAGAGGCGTACCTGAAACGATTGGCACAGAATTCGACGTTCGAGAATTGATGAAAGCCATGTATCACCTAAATGATCGTAAAGGACTCTCAGAAATAACGAAAACGAACAAAGTTCAGCGGACGCTTTTCAAAGGGATAAAACGCAAAATCAAAGGCACTTATATCGAAACATTACTTAAAACGTATCATTTATTATAAATGATGCAACATAAAAAGGACACGCGCCTATCCGACTGGGATAGGACGTGTCCTTTTCTTAATGTCATTTAACCGCTCCGCTCAATAACATTAATGAGATTACTTCATAATTGAAGCAAAAAAGTTTGAAAGTGAATGAGAGAATGATGATACAGTGTCTGCTGCTGCAATGGCTGTTTTCACTGTTTTTGGATTTTGGTAAAGTGCGTATAACACTTTTCCTGTATTTAATGCTTCAGTAGCATAATTTCTTGCTTGCACATACGTGTTATAAAATACGTTTCCGTTCGGTTTAATATCAAGTGGTTTAATGTGTGTTTTTGAACCATTGCCAAGTGCCGCTAAAACAAGTTTATCGATTGTACTTTTATGTTTAAAGTACGTGTTGAAATAATATTTTGCTTGTTCATATTTCGCTTTAAATCCTTGGTGTGATTGTGCAACATTATGATAGCCTTGAGTAAAATAATTTTTCAATGATTTGTAGTAGCTTGATGTTGTTGTCTGTTGTTCGGATTGAGTTGTTTGCGTTGCTTTTGATTGTGTTGTTTTAGTTTGCGTATCCGTTTTTGATGTTGATGCCTTATTTGATGTTTTGTTTGTTTCAGGTTTTTGAAGACGTTCTTTTTCTGCTTTTTCACGATGTGTTGTAAGAATGCCATCAAGTTGTTTTTGTAATTGCGCTTGAACGTGGTGAGGTGCTTTGTTCACTTCACGTTGTGCAAAACGGTGGCTGTTTACTGAATAGTCTTTGTTTAATGCCACTAATGCTTTATTTGCAGATGCAATGCGATCATTTTGACGTGCTTCCATTGCTTCTTTTGTAACTGGGATAGCAGGGAATAACTTTTCTAATTGTTCAAGTGTTAAGTTTTTTGTACCGTTAGGTCCTAACAATTCTTCAATGAATTTCTTTTGAGCATCAGAGTGTTCATAAAGAGGATACGTAGTACCTCTTTCTTTAACATGGCTTGATTTATGCGCTTGTTGTTTGTGCGATGCGTTATCTTTAGTTACTGGGATAGCAGGGAATAACTTTTCTAATTGTTCAAGCGTTAAGTTATTTGTACCGTTAGGCCCTAACAATTCTTCAATGAATTTCTTTTGAGCATCAGAGTGTTCATAAAGAGGATACGTAGTACCTCGTTCTTTAACATGGCTTGATTTATGCGCATGTTGTTTGTGAGATGCTTTATCTTTAGCTACTGGGATAGCAGGGAATAACTTTTCTAACTTTTCAAGTGAGATGTTTTTCGTCCCGTTAGGTCCTACAAGCTCATCAATAAGGGCTTTACGTACCACATTGTCTTCATAAAGAGGATAGGCAATGGCCTCTTGATATTGATGATTGCCTTTCTTTTGAGCAGCCTCTTTTGATGCTGGAATTGTAGGGTACAAACTTTTTAATTGAGTAATAGCTAAATTGTTAAGACTTTTAGATCCAAGCAAGCGTTTTAAAACGTCTTCATTAGACTCTACATCAAGCGGATATGTAATCGCTTCTTGATATTGATGTTTTGTTTTTTGGGTACGTTTTGTTGTCTTAGTTTTTGAATGTGCTACGTTTTTTTTAGCTGCTTCTTTAGCTACTGGGATAGGAGGAAATAATTTGTCTAACTCCTCAACTGTTAAGTTTTTTGTCCCATTTGGCCCTAATAATTTTTCAATAAATTTTTTTTGAGCTTTTGTGTTTTCAAAAAGTGGGTACGTAATACCTCTCTCTTTAATTTGAGTGCCAAAGTTTTCATAAAGCGGGTACGTAATACCTCTTTCTTTAACATGGCTTGATTTATGTGCATGTCGTTTGTGTGATGCTTTAGCTCTTGGCTGAATTGTTGCGTCTTGCGCTACTGGAATAATTGGAAATGAATTAATAATATTTGGTAATTGATCATCTGTTAATGTATTGTCTCTGTTTGAATTTGTTAAATATTCAAGAGAGCCTTTTTCAGATGGTACTGAAATATTTGGTAAATGAATATTTCTAAATTGTTCAGCACTAACAGTGTTATCTTTATTTGAGCTTAATAAGTAATCTAATTTTTGTTTGTTGTTTTCAAGGTCAATTACGCTATCTTTAGTGAATCTTCGGAATTCATCTACAGATGCCGTATTTCCACTGTTAGATCCTTGTAAAGCTTTTAATTCGTTACTTTTAAGAAAATCGTCACGTCTATCAAAATCTTTTTGAGTAGGTTTAACTAAACGATTGAATTCGTGTTCTGACACTTTACTTTTTGTGTTGGCGTTTGAAAGACGATGTGATTCAATCCAAATTTGTTGTGCATGGTCAGGGTTTTTGTGAAGTTCTTTCACTAAACGTTCAAGGTCACCAATTGGTAATTTATTGTTTTCTAATAAATTAATATACGCTTTACGTTGTGCCACACGACGCTCAGGGTTGGCAACGTCTTTTGAAGCTTCAGAAAAGACATTTTGCGCTGTTTCTTTTGTTGGATTTTCATGTAATTGTTTTAAGAATTCACTACGTTGTTTTTCATCTAAACCTTTTAATTGTAAAAGAAATTGGAAGGCTTTTTGGACAACATGTTGCTCTTCTTGTTTTGCTTTAAGGTCTTGTGCTGATGGTTTGTGACCATTGTCTGGTGTTTTGTAGCTTGTTGTGTCTGCTTTACCTACATTAGTATCAGATAGAGTATGTTTGTTTTTGACATTATTAGGTACAACATTAGGTACAACGTGATGATTTGCATTGTTAATCGGTTGATCTATACTAATTAATTTTTGAAGTTCTTCTTCAGTAGCTGAGTTATCTTTGTTTTGACTTGGAACGCTGTTAGATTCAATCCAAATTTGTTGGCTGTGATCTGGATTCTCAATTATTTTTTTGATATAACGCTCACGGTCAGCTGAAGATATATCTGGATTGTTTACAACTGAAAAGTAAGCATTGCGTTGTGCTAATCGACGCTCAGGATTGTTGACGTCTTTTGTTGATTCAGAAAATACATTTTGTGCGGTTTCTTTTGTAGGATTGTCGTGTAATTGTTGTAAGAATCGACTGCGTTGTGCTTCATCAATCCCTTTTAAATGGATTAAATGATAGTAGGCACGTTGCACATCTTTATGATCATTTTGATGCGCTTGTTGTTGAGGCGCATGCTGTTGATGTGTTTGGTAATGATGCGTAGATTGTTGATGTGTAGTGTATTCTGAAGCTTTTGCTTCTCCATTAGCAACCATTGTTGCAAGTGTAAGTGTTGCTGCTCCAATTAATAATCTCGAAATGTTCTGTTTTCTCATGATGTTGTCTCCTCTGTGTGTAAAATAATCATCCCAAGCAATTAGAAGTTTAGCACGCGGACATGGGTATGGGAATTAAACGAAGCTTAAATAAATGTAAAGCATTCATTAACTAAATTAAACAAATGCTTAACTTAAATCATTAAATACTGATAATATAGCATTTTTAACAATTCGGAGTTAATTTGAAAAATGACCTTATCCGCGCATACTTAAAGACGATTACATAAAAAGAAAAATGTGATTTAAAGAGATAAAAGATAGTATTGAAATTAAGACGTGTGACATTGTATAATTGCAAATAGTAATCATTACTATTTATAGAAGGGAATCACGTATGAAAAAGCATTTAAAAATTTTATTAGGGTTAGCGTGTAGTTGCGCTGTGTTAGTTGGCTGCGGTCCACAAGAGGACAAAGATAAAAATGATGATAAGTTGAGCGTAACGACAACTGTTTTTCCTTTACAATCATTTGTGAAACAAATTGGAGGAGCGCATGTTAAAGTGAATACGCTTTATCCTGCTGGCGCAGATTTACATCATTTTGAGCCCTCTCAAAAAGACATCATCAATGCCAGTCAATCCGATTTATTTATCTACACAGGGGATAATTTAGATCCTGTAGCCAAAAAAGTGGCATCGGCTATTAAAGCGGATGATAAAAAGTTATCATTAGAAAATCATATCGATAAGTCTGAATTGTTAACAGATACACATGAGCATGGATCGGATGAGCATCATCATGAAACAGGACATCATCACGGGGGATATGATCCTCACGTTTGGTTAGATCCAAAATTCAATGAGAAATTTATTGAATCGATTCGTGATGAACTTGTAAAAAAAGATCCGAGTCATAAAAATACTTATGAAAAGAACGCCGAACAGCTACTTAAAGATGTGGCAAATATAGATAAAAAATTAGAAAAAGCAACACAAAACCATAAGGGACATGCAGTCTTTATTTCTCATGAATCATTAGGTTATCTTGCCAATCGCTATGGCTTTAAACAAGTAGGGATTCAAAGCTTAAATGCAGAAGACCCTTCACAAAAACAACTTCAAAACATTGTGAAAGACATCAATGAAACGAAAGCAAAGTACATTCTGTACGAAGACAATCTTTCGAATAAAGTTACAGAAACAGTACGACAAGAAACGCGTGCAGAACCACTTCGCTTTAACAATATGGAGTCTGTTTCCAAATCACAGGCTAAAGACGCCACATATCAAAGTTTGATGAACGAAAATATTCAACATATTGAAAAAGCATTAAATGATAAGGTGACATTGGATACTAAGGATGACAATGATACTCAGAAACATGCCAAAGCCATTTATGACGGCTATTTCAAAGACAGTCAAGTTAAAGATCGCGCATTGTCAGATTATGAAGGAGAATGGCAGTCAGTCTATCCACTATTAAAAGCGGGAGCGCTTGATGAAGTGTTTGAACATAAAGCGAAGCAAAAAGGAGATAAATCCGCAAAAGCGTATAAAGCGTATTACAATGTGGGGTATCAAACAGATATCAACAATATTACGATTTCAAATGGTACCATTACATTTATGAAAAATGGACAGTCTGTAACAGGACAATATGAATATGCCGGTAAAGATATTCTTAAATATGAAAAAGGAAATAGAGGCGTACGGTACACGTTTGAGTTAGTTGGAACGGGTTCTAAAGATTTACCGAAATACGTGCAGTTTAGTGACCATAATATTGCGCCTACAAAAACAGGCCATTTCCATATATTTATGGGGAATGATCGTGAAGCGTTATTGAAAGAAATGGAAAATTGGCCAACATATTATCCGTCACACTTAAGTGAAAAAGAAATAAAAGAAGAGATGTTAGCACATTAACGATAAATATGAGATGAGTGTAATTAGGCTCCTCTCAAAGTAGATGTTTTACTTCATAATGCTTAAAAATCATAATTTGAAACGCAATCCAATTTGTTATGATGATACATCGATGCCAAGCATTTTCATAAGAAAACCATCGTTAAAACGCCTTCAAAAATTCATGCTTAAATGAATTTTGAAGGCGTTTTTCGTGTCTTCTGAAGTGAATCCATAAGGGATGATACCGTCAGAACTTTGTGGCCCTATAAGTAAGGCGATGCGATTAAAAAAGGAATACTATAGTGTATTTACATTTTTTTTACTGTGAGTAATAAGTAGATGAAAAAAGGTGCACCAAACGCTGCGATAAAGACCCCAGCAGGAATTTCTTTAGGTAAAAACAAAGTACGCCCAACCAAATCAGCTAATAAAATAGAAAGGGCGCCAATACAAGCAGACATCATCACTTGCTTCAACGTACTTTGTTTAATTAAAGTTTTAGCAATGTGAGGCGCAATTAAGCCCACAAACCCAATGTTGCCAACGTAACTTACAGATACGGATACAAGTAGCGTTGCAACAATGAGTTGTAATAATTTTGTTTGTTTTAAATGCAACCCTAAAGCCCGACCAATATCATCATCTAAGGCAGCAACCTTCATTCTTGGGATGAGAAGGATAAGTATTGGGATGATGGCGATTATCGTGATTAAGACAGCAAACGTATCTTCAAATGCGCTACCATACAAACTTCCCACTAACCAAGTATACGCTTTAGAGGCCGCAAATTCTTTAGAAGTCACCATTAACCCATGTGTTAGAGCAATAAAGAGTGTCTGCAAAGCGATACCTATAATAATTAACGTGGAAGGACGTATAGGTGTGCGGAATTGGAATAATAACAAACACATCATTGCTAACGTCCCACCTAATATCGCAAATAATGGCAACATGTGAATACTAATACTGTTAAAAAGTGTGATCACGCTAACAGCACATAAGCTTGCACCACCCGTGACACCAATAATATCTGGTGATGCAATGGGATTTTTGAGTACATTTTGAAGTAATAACCCACTGATACCAAAAGCCATACCAGTTAAAAGGGCGAGCGTGATTCTCGGTAGTCGAAGTACTTCCAGTGTGAATTGATTCACACTTTCTGAAGGGTGCATAAAATATGCGATGATTTCAGATAAAGTAATAAAGGAAGTACCACACATCATGCTTAATATAATGACTAAAAGAAGTAAACCCATAGTTAATAACACCCAAAGTGTTTCTTTAAGCGACATTTTAATAATCATAGGCGATAAACTCCTTTTCGCATTAAGTAGATTAAGACGCTCGCTCCTAGCACCGCTGTTATGACACCTACCGGAAGCTCTGAAGGCTGAATGATAACTCTCGCAATAATATCTGCACTTAACATTAAAATCGCACCTAACATAGCAGAATGAGGGATAAGATATTTATAGTTAGGTGGTAAAAGTTTTTTGCTGATATTAGGGACAATTAAGCCTATAAACACGACAGACCCTACTAAAGCAACGGATAAACCTGCTAAACTACTAATCAACAATATCAATATCCATTTTGTAATTTTAATGTTTTGTCCTAATCCAGTAGCGATGTCGTCATTTGTCATTAAAATATTAATTCTTGTAGACATAAAAAATGCAATGATGAAAAGTACGAGAAACAATGGAATGACCCAAGCGGTATCCCATATATTACGTAATGCAACGGAACCTGAAAGCCAAAACAAAAGTCCTTGTAAGTTCGTTTCATTCATAATCAAAATACCTTGTGTAAAGGCGGTGAACAACATCGATATTGAAGCACCCGCTAAAATGACACGTTGCGGTGAAAATTGTGTTTGTCGAAACATCCCAAGTGCAACAACAAGTAATGTTACTAAAATGGCACCTAAAAATGCGACGATCGTTAATATTTCAAATGATTCAATTTGAATGAAGGTAATACTAAAAACAATAAAAAAGACGGCGCCGGCATTTACTCCAAATAAACCAGGCGACGCAATCGGATTACGCGTAAGGGCTTGCATTAAAAGTCCAGACACTGATAATGCAGCTCCTGTAAGCATCGCAATGATTGTTCTTGAGGCGCGCGTACCAGTAATAAGTGTATGTATATCGTTGTTTGAATCAAAATGGAATAACGCTTGTATCAAAGAAGGGAAGGATACAAACGTTATTCCTATCATAAAACTTAATATTGTCACAACGATAAGACATAAACCGGCTATTATAAGCTGCTGCGTCGGTTTAACTCTCATAGCGTGGCTCCTTATTTTGTGACTTTTTGAATGTCCAATTCTTTATATAATTGATCAATTAATTCTAACGCTGAGTGATAACCACCTGCTAAATTCCATGTGATTTCATCAACATTGTTCACGACATGACCTTTTTTAACGGCGTCTAAATTTTGCCATTCGCGACTAGACGTCCAATCTTTTTCAGTTTTCGATACTAATTTAGCATCAGCCGCATGTGGGTCTGATTTGAAAATGAAAATCTGGTCTGCATTGATTAACGGAATGCTTTCTTTAGAAGCCAGTTCGATAATATCTTTACCTTTATCGACTTCTTTTTGTTGCGCATTCGGACGTTTGAAGCCTAAATCTTGTAAAATATCGCCAGCGTATCCGCCTGAATAAATACGTGTGTTACCAGCACGGAAGTTGACAACTGAAGCTGAGATTGGCCATTGATCACCATATTTTGCTTTCGCATCTTTTTTAAATGCGTTCACTTTCTCATCATATTTTTTTAGTAAATCTTGTGCTTCTTTTTCTTTACCAAGTGCTTTACCCATTAATTCAGTAGTGTCTTTAAACTTATATACAGTTTCGTGACTCACTGTTGGGGCAATTTTCGACAACTGATCATAGACTTTTTCATTACGTACTTTTGATGCAATGATTAAGTCTGGTTTCAATTTCGAAATCTCTTCTAAGTTTGGCGCTGGTTCTTGACCTACGATTTTAGTGTTTTTTAATTTATCTTTTAAATAATCGTACTTCGGTTGTTGTTTCCAGGATTCAACAGCACCAACGGGTTCAACACCAAGCGCCACTGCTACATCCGTTGCACCTTGATACAATGTGACAATTCGTTTAGGATGTTTAGGAACATCTGTCGTGCCGAGGGCATGTTTTATTGAAACGGTGTCGCCATTCTTATTTTGTGATGCTGTTTTGGAATCATTTCCACAAGCGGCAAGTACAAGTACAACCGCAAGAGACAGCATCAACAGTTGGTATAAATGCTTCATCGAGTATGGAAGCCTCCTCTAAGTTGATAATGAGAATCATTCTCAGGATTATTATGATAGAAATTACACAATTAGTCAATATAATTTTTGATTAATAAATTTGAAAGTCTACAGAATAGGGTTGATACAAATGAATAAATAAAATAAACCCCTGTGTGAGCTTCACAGGGGAGAGTGCCGTCAGTATGAAGGGAGACTGCTAAGTTAAATGAATAGGCTTATTTTTGTTGATACAGCACTTCAAATATTTTTCGTTGGTATTTATATTTAATTAAATAATATAAACCGACTTCAATGAGAAGATATATTAGGCTACAATACATCGCGATTTTATAGTAGGAAATGACACTATATTGGTCAAGATAAATGACGATGCCCCATGTAATCATCAGCGCTACGATAAAAGGGAGGAGAAAAATCCATATAATTGTGCTTGAAAGAGCATGCTTGATTGTTTGTTTGGAAATACCTAAACGTATCATCGTCTCATATTTTTTAATTTCAGTTTCTGCTGAAGAGTATAACCTTGAGTAAGTTAAACTGGCAATTCCGATTAGAAACGAAATACATAAAACGCTCCCTACATAAGCAATAATATTTCGTTGTAGTTTTTCGGTTGTATAGTACCAGTAAGCGGATGATAACGAATCATCATCCTGATTGATGTTTAACTGCTTTGCTAAAGCTTGACTATTGTAATGCTGCCAGTCATCAAATTGATAAGCGAAAAAGCGATTATTTTCAAGTTGTTGTGAAAGGCGTTTATATTTAGTATCAGAAATAACAGTGACACTTGTAAAATAGCCTGATAACGCAATTGTTTCAGATGTTGCCCCTTTATTGTTGTTGATTTGATGGCGCTCAAGGTCTTTTCCCATGAGCTCTCCCATCTTTGGGACGTTTTTACCATCGGTACCAATCATATAGTAATCATGGTCTTTCAAAGCTACAGGCTTTCTTTTAAGGTATTTAGCAATCTTGTTATACATTGAATTGGAAATCAGTACATCTCTATTTGGGGTCGAAAATTTTAAATAATTAACTTCTAGAAATTTAAAGCCTTTGTAATCTTTCAAAGTTTCTTTAATTTTATTGGCTTTTTCTTTATCATCAATGTTCTTATTTAAAGCACTGTACATCAATGAATACGGTAAGATTTTTTGAGTTGTCTTTTCTACATTTCTAGGTGCACCAATGATATAAATTAAAGAAGTCAATGTTATTGTAAATAACATCATTGTAATGGTCATCGTCTTTAAATTGGTATGAATGTGATAATTAAAATTACTGAGTTTAATCAGTCCGGCGCCTTTAAATTTCAATTTAGTCTGTTTCATGATTAACATATAGACAACAAATAAAAGGTTAAATATAAAATAACTGATTAAAATGAAAGCCAGGAGATAAAGCGGGTACATCAAAAGGCTTTCGCTATGTCTATTATAAATTAAAATTGGAATAATAATGGCAACACCTAATCCAATAATTGGTAAATAGCTATTTTCTGCTTCATCCTCTTTTTTTAGCAAACTTATAATCTTCTTCTTTCTTAAAACGATGGGTGCAATGATAGAGATAAAAAGAAATAATCCACCCATTAACAATAGAGTGAAAATCATCGCTTTAATAGGTAAATAGAAGTAAAGGTTCAATCCACCGATGATTGTTTCAGCTATCATTAAAAAGAATTTGGAAAAGACAATTCCTAAAATTGTTCCACAAATAAGCGCACCTAGAGAGATTAACCCATTTTCATAAAAAATAATGCGTTTAAATTGCTTGTTGGTCGACCCTATAATATTTAAAATTGCAAATTGTCTACTTCTTAATTTTAGAAAGTTATTTACAGAATACAAAATGAATACAAACGAAAAGAACAGTGAGATAAGCAATCCTAAATTTAGGATCACACCAATGGTGCTATCTTTATCTACAACTTTGAGTGCAGGGTGGAACGTTAAATTCGTAAAGATAAAAAATACAAAAACTGAAAAGGTACAACTGATGAAATGGAAAAAATAGGTTTTGAGGTCACGACTGATATTTTTGTATGCAAAATTAAGCAAGGTCAACTTCGTCACCTCCGAGCAACGTCATTGTATTCAAAATCTGTTGTTTATATTTGCTTTGGCTCGATTTATTTAAGATTTCTTGATAAATATTGCCATCTTTTATAATGTACGTTCTATCGGAATATGCCGCGATATTAGGATCGTGGGTTACCATAATGATAGTCACATTTAAAGTGTCATTTAATTTTTTAAATAGTTTCATGACATCTTTAGCGGATTTAGAATCCAAATTTCCTGTAGGCTCATCTGCTAATACGATTGAAGGTGCGTTAATGACAGCTCTTGCGATTGCTGCACGTTGTGCCTGTCCACCAGATACTTCATATGTTCGTTTATCCAAAATATTTTCTATGCCTAACATTGCACTGATTTCTTTAAGTTTGGCATCCATTTCTTTAAAATCCATGCCTTCTAAAGTTAAAGGTAAAATGATATTTTCACCAATCGTTAATGTATGAATTAAATTGAATTGCTGAAATACAAATCCAAGGGTGTTACGTCTAAATTTTGCGAGTTGTTCATCGTTAATAATATGAGGGTTTATGCCGTCTATTTCTACTGTGCCGTGTGTGGGTTCATCAATGGTAGAAATCGTATTGAGAAACGTACTTTTACCGCTTCCACTTGGCCCCATAATGGCAATAAATTCTCCTTTATCTACTTCCATATTGATATCGTTTAATGCTTTGAATGCAACTTTTCCTTTATACGTTTTTTCTAAATGAGATACTTTTAGAATCATGATATTTGCTCCTCTATTTAAACTTTTATTTTATCTCGTTAACAAGGTCATCTTTTATACATCAATCTTAGCAATCAAAATGTAGTAAAAAAATCCGATTACATTACAGAACCTTACAGATTTGTAATGTTACGGATTTATGGAAAAGTAATCTTATTTGATGAATCAACGTTTCTTTATTGTTAACTAAAAGTGTACGTGTGCTTGTGTCCCTTGATTAAGTTGTGACTCGATAGTAATCGTATGACCGAGGTTGTCGATGACTGTTCGTGCAATATAAAGGCCGATGCCACTTGAATCTGCGTTATTACGGCCATTGCTACCCACGTAAAAGATGTCAAATATACGTTTGAGTTCTGCTTCATGAATTCCCATGCCTTCATCAATCACTGAAAGTGTCACACCATTAGCATCACGATGAACTTGGATAATAACAGATTGTCCTTTATAACTATATTTAATGGCATTTGTGAGTAATTGATGTAACACTAATTTCAACCATTTAGAATCTGAATAAACATACGTATCGTCAGAAATTTCTAATCTAGGATAAACTTGAGCAGTGATAAAGTAGTCTTTCAAGTTGTTAATACATGTTTTACATATGTCTTGCAAATATACTTTTTCAGACACAAAATCATTTTTGAAATCATCAAGTTGATACATACTTAACATTTGGTTTAAGTTATATTGAATTTTGTCTAAGTTTTGATTGATAGGTTGAGCCAACATATCGTTTTCATGGTTCTCTAACATCAACTTTAGTACGGAAACAGGCGTTTTCATTTGATGTACAAAGCGATAAACTAACACTTTTTGCAATTGTTTATCTTCTTTATATTTCACGGATTGGTGTGCTTGTTCTTCGATAAGATGATCGATTAATGCATTAAATTGTTTCTCCATATAACTTCTAGGATCATGAATCATATAATCATTTAAGTTTGAATGTTTTTGCAATAATTTACCGTAAAGTTGACCACTTCGATATAAACGAAACATGACATATAGGAATAAAACAAAAGCGGTTAAGAAGCTGAAATAGAGTGCTTCTTTAATCCAGATGCCCTTTAAAAATAATAAGATACTAAAGAAAAGCGATTGTACTACAAACATAATGATAAAAAGCGACGCATAATCAAATATAAATAATTTAAGGATATGTTTATTTTTCATAGGTCACTTTATATCCAATCCCACGTATTGTCACAACTTTAATATTAGACTGAAGGTCTTGTAACTTTTTGCGGACACGACTCACAGTCACATTTAACGTATTTTCCTCAACAAAATGCTCATTGTCCCAAATTTTAAGTAGAATTTTTTCTCGGCTGACAGAGTTAGGATAATGTTCGAACAAAGAGTGAATCAATAATGACTCATTTTTCGAAAGATCAATTTCTGTACCATGACAGGACAATGTGAATTTTGATTTATTAAACGTACAATCACCACACTGAATGTTTGTCTCTTTCACCGCATAGTCTCCATAAGCTCTCCGTAACTGTGAGGTTATTTTTGCTAATAATAAATCATATGAAAATGGTTTAGTAATGTAGTCATCGCCACCACTCATCATTGCATGCACTTGATCCATGTCGTCTGATCTAGCAGACATAAACATAATCGGTGCTAATGTGATTTTACGTAGTTCCTGACACCAATAAAAACCGTCATAATACGGAATATTAATATCTAAAAGGATTAAATCAGGTTGTAAAGATTTGACAGTATGATCAATGTCTTTAAAATTGTCACATAATATAACGTCATAATTATACTTTAATAAATAGGTTTTTATGAGTTGTGCGAGTTGCTGATCATCTTCAATTACAAAGATTCGATACGCCATCGTAAGACCTCCTTTGAAGCGGTTTAATTATTATGCGTGAGTGATCATTTGCTGAAATTGAATATTTGTGTACGCTATATTATTAAATTGAAGGTAGCAATACCTTTTCTAATCTATACAGATAATTATAATATATGAACACAATATTGAAACATAAGACTTAATATGTATTTCTAAAGAATCATACAACATTAGATTTAATAATATAGATATGGGTCTATTCACTTCAATTAAGTTCAATACAAGGTAATTTCTAACAACTTTGGTTATAATAGTGAAAAAATAATGAATTGAGGTTACGACTGTGAAAAGAAGGATTTTATGGCTTGTAGGGGCTTTAGTGACAGTCATAGTGGCTATTTTAATCATAATGATAGTGGTACATAAACGGACAATATTTGAAGAAGAAGCAAAATCTAGATTCGTTCAAGATACGACACCGACAGTCTTTTTGCATGGCTATAGTGGGACGATCAATTCGATGAAATATTTAGTGAATGTAGCCAAAGATCAAGGTGTGACGCAAGATGTAGTGATTGCGTACGTATCTCTTGATGGTGATGTCACGCTTGAAGGTGACTTTTCCAAAAATACCAAAAACCCATTGGTCCAAATTGTTTTAGAAGACAATACACAAGTGGATTTAAACGAAAATGCATTATGGATTCGTAATGTATTGGAAAAGCTCAAACAAAAATATGGTATTAAACATTTTAATTTTGTCGCACACTCGATGGGAAATGTTTCTTTTGCGCAATATATGATTGATTATGGGGAAGATACGTCATTGCCTCAACTTAAAAAACAAGTGAATATCGCAGGAACATTTAATGGTGTTATCGGCTTAAATGAAGAATATAATGAAATTAAAGTTGATCATCAAGGCAAACCATCACGGATGAACCCGCCTTATCAAGAATTTATGCAGTTAAAATCCATTTATAAAGGTAAAAATATCGAAGTATTAAATATTTACGGCGATGTGTTGGATGGGACACATTCCGATGGCCGAGTATCCAATAGTTCGTCACAATCATTAAAATATTTGTTAGGCGATAGCCCTAAAAGCTATAAAGAACTAAAATATGAAGGTGATGAGGCGCAACATAGTGCACTTCATGATAATGCAGAAGCAGCAAATGCGATGATTCAATTTTTATGGGAAAAATAAAATTATATAATGACATATCGAACACATATAGCTAACGAATTTTAGTTATATGTGTATTTTTTTAATTTATAAATGTTGATATATAAAGGTTTTAAGAGAGATGCCAAAAAAATTTATAAAAACTTCTGTAATGCTGTTGATATATTTGTAATGTTATCGTAATATAAAAGTGTAATTTAACAATATACAGGAGTTGATATGATGTTCAAAATGTCTAAAGTCGTTTTAGCTACGAGTATTTTATTAACTGGAGTATCTTTTAACGCATTGCCAACGGAATCAAGTGTTGCTCAAGCAGCAGTAACGCCATATTACACATATACAGGTTACGCTGGACAGAATGCAAAATTTGTCACTAACAAAACGTTTATTCAAGCATTAAAGTTTAATAATGTGACGATAAACAATGTCAAAGTAGACGCGAGAGATCCAAAATACAAAGCGACTGATCCATATTATTTTAAAAAGAAATATGACCAAGTAATTGAATACATCAATCATAAACCGACTGCTATTACATTTTCAGTAACAAACAAATCATTAAAAGTTTCAGATGTGAAAAAAGCATATGCAAATTATCCTATGGCTCATGATTCAATACACAGAGGTATGACATATAATGTTAATGGTAAAAAAATCAGCTTTGTGTATAATGGCAATGACGTGACAAGTGTTATTATTGGCAGATATCACGCTTAAGATGGCATACACCTCCACTATCAGCGTAGTGGGGGTGTTTTTTTATCGAAAATCGATAATTTTTATTGATATTCGATAAAATAGATGATATGATTTTATTGAAAAACGATAAAAAGAGGTGTGGATTATGAAAGCGATATTTAGAATAACGATGTTAATGTTGGTGTTGCTTTTATTTTTTAGTATTGTTGTAGCTATTAAGTCTCTTATGAATTATTATGCGCTATTTGACTTGGATTTTGTAGATATTGAAATGAAGTATCATGCTTATGCGCTTATTTATATCTTGCAATGTGTCATGTTTATTGTCGTGGGTATTTTAACTTTAAAATTATTCTTTAAGATTTTTAAAGGCTTTGATTTTTCAGATGCGAATCATACGAAGATTACGGGCATTGCCATGTGTTTATTCATTTATGGGGTGCTTCCAAACTTTCAAGCGCTCATGACAATTAGAGAAAGCTATAAGGGCGTATTAAATACAAGCGATATGAGTCATGCGCTCATTATGATTATTGGTGTAACAATTTTAATACTCGCAGCAGTTTATGAAAAATCTCAAAAAATTAAAGCAGAACATGATTTGACAATTTGAGGTTATACAGATGATTAAAATAAAATTAGACGAAGTACTGAAAGAAAAAAACATATCATTAACAGAATTATCAGAAGCGGTAGACATCACGATAGCTAATTTATCCATTTTAAAGACCGGAAAGGCAAAAGCCATTCGTTTTAGTACACTAGAAGCAATTTGCGATTATTTAGAGTGTCAACCTGGGGATATCATAGAACATGTCAAAAATAAATAGTGAAGGGCTAAGACGTCGCCCTATCTGTGAAGCCAACAAAGTTTACTATAAAATAATCTTTGTTGGCTATTAATGTCTAAATTTTTTAGATTTGTCGAGGTCAGTCGCCTAGAACAGGGAAGCGCTTAGAATTCCTTTTTAAAAAATGAGAAGATATATGAACGTTTTGCCTCTTTGTGTGTAAATTCTAGTCTAATATAGATCCGTTAGAATCAATGACTTTTTTATACCAGTAGAATGATTTTTTCTTTGTTCGTTTTAATGTTCCATTACCGTGATTATCACGGTCTACATGTATGAGACCATAGCGTTTACTCATTTCTCCTGTAGTAAAAGACACACTGTCGATGATGCCCCACGGTGTGTACCCTATGACGTCAACACCATCTTCGTTAATTGCTTGAATCATAGCTTCGATATGTTGTTTTAAATAATGAATACGGTAGTCATCCTGTATTTCACCGTGTGCATCGATTGTATCGACGGCACCTAAACCATTTTCTACGATAAATAAGGGCAGTTGATAACGATTATAGAGTGTATTGAGTGTATAGCGTAATCCTATGGGGTCAATAGCCCAAGCCCAATCACTTTTTTCAAGGTAAGGGTTTTCTATGGAGCTTGGTAAACTGCCAAAAACAGGATTGTGATTAAAGTGGACGTCGTCTCTATGTTTCACTGTTGTAGACATATAGTAACTAAAGCCGATAAAGTCTACGGTGCCTTGAGCTAATATCGTTTCATCACCATCGCGTAATCCGATATGTAGATGTTTTTGTTCAAACATCTTTTTAGCATAATGTGGATAATATCCTCTCACTTGAACGTCAGGGAAGAAAAAGCGCTGCCTATTACTTATTTCTGCTTCCATTATATCTTCCGGATGACAAGAATATGGATAAATTGGAACGTGAGATATCATATTGCCAATTTTAAAGTTAGGGTTAATGGATTTCCCCACTTTTACTGCGAGGGCGCTTGCAATAAGTTGATGATGGGCGACTTGATATAATACGTCTTCAGCATCCTCATCATCGTTCAACAAAACGCCTGCATTCGTCCATAAAAATAGAGGGTTACTCGTGTCCATTTGATTGTTAATTTCATTAAATGTCATCCAATATTTGACTTTGTGTCGATAGCGCTTGAAGACCACTTCAGCAAATCTTACAAATGCATCGACGACCTTTCTACTTCTAAAACCCCCGTAGTGATGTGCAAGGTGCAAGGGCATTTCGAAGTGAGAAAGGGTGATGATAGGTTCAATATGATGTTTGAGTAGTTCATCAATCACTTTGTCATAAAAACGAAGTCCTTCTTCGTTAGGTGTGAGTTCATCGCCTTTAGGGAAAATACGTGACCACGCGATAGAAGTGCGAAGACATTTCAAATGCATATCAGCAAATAATGCGATGTCTGATGGATAGCGGTTATAAAAATCAATGGCGTCATGATTGGGATAATATTGATGGGATTCGATAGTTTGTGTGATTTGACGAGGGTGATGCGGGCTGCCTGCAGTCATTACATCAATCACACTTAGTCCTTTGCCCTCTTGATCGTATCCGCCCTCAAATTGGTTTGCAGCGAGCGCGCCACCCCATAAAAAATTGTTTGGTAATTGTGACATCATCGTCATCCTTTCGTGTTGAAATCTAAGCATTACAAAAGTTATTTGTTCATATACATTATAAATGTACCGGTATAATTTGTAAAAACGTGTTCAATGATGAAACGGTGTTTTTAATGATATAATATATAGAAATGAATAAGAGTGAGGCATATTGATGTTAAAGTATGAAGAAATTGCACAGCAGATTCGTAGCATGTTAGAAAACGGCGTTTACCAAGCGGGTGACCGTCTACCTAATATCGAACAATTAAAAACGAAATATTGCGTCAGTAAGAGTACTGTGATTAAAGCACTTGAAACGTTAGAGAAAAACGGCTATATCTATCAGTCTCGTGGAAGGGGTATATTTGTCAGAAGTCCCAAAAGGTCAGGATACATTAATTTATTTACAAGTAATGGTTTTACAGACGATTTAAAACATCATACTGTCACGAGCCAAGTACTTGAGGTTCAAAACATTAAACATCCTAATGAAGAGATTCGGCACCAATTGCATTTAAATGAGCATGATGCGGTTTATTATGTTAAAAGAGTCCGCTATATCGATGGGGTAGTTTTGTGTATCGAACATGCCTATTTTAGTCAAAAATTAGTGCCCTATATGAGTGGAGACATCGCTAAAGGATCAATCTTTCAATATTTGGAAGAAAATTTGAAAATAAAGATTGGCTATTCAGATATTTATTTTCAAGTAGACACGTTGACGGAAGAAGAAGCGGATTTACTGCATCATAAAACAGGCGATCCTACCCTTAGATATGAACAAGTTTTCTATACAAAGACGGGTGTGCCATTCGATTATAGTCAAATTGTTTTCGATCAACACAATGCGCAATTTTATATTCCTTCTATTAAATGATTTCAAAGGGGGAAATGATATAGCAATAGGAATTCATCAATAAGTGAGGTGTAACATGAATATCGTCAAGACAAATACGTTAAGCCAAGAAGATAAACATGCATTTTTTCATTGTTATTGCGGGGGGAGCAGGATGGTGGTATCTTCCGGAGATTATGACTTGAATATATTACCTGGACTAGCTGCAATCGAAGGTGATGAAATTATCGGTATATTAACGTTTTTAGTGTTTGATGCCCATGTCGAAATCATATCTCTACATTGTACAGAGCAAAATAAAGGGGTAGGTACACGTCTCATTAACATGATGGATGATGTTGTAAAACAATATCAAAAACATAAGTTAAAAGTGATTACCACAAATGACAATTTGGATGCATTACGATTTTATCAAAAGCGAGGGTTTAGGGTTGTCAATGTGATACCAAATGCTGTAGAAACTGCTAGAGCTAAAAAGCCTGACATTCCAAAATTGAGTGAGTCGGGCATTCCTATAAAAGATGAATTGGTTTTATTAAAAACATATGTTTAACACTCAAATGCGCAATACCGTTTGAATGCTTTTAGCGCAAAGTTGAATCATATTTTCTTAGTTTACTTAGTTATATATGATATAATTAAATTATAAAAATTATTTAAATTAAGGGAGATTTAATTTTAAATTTCTCTTAATTTTTTTTATTAAAGTCAGTTCACACTTTATACTAATAGTGAGCTAGGGATTATCATCGTAAGTACATTGATTTTACTGCGTACCAATTAGCTTAACGCATATTTTAACCAAAGCTTAGTCAACACGAATGACATATATGCCTTGTGCGTTTAAAGAGGGATTGCAAGTAGTCGTACCATGACATGCTGGTGGAACTTTAAATCATTTAGTCAGAAGTTACAATGCCGTTTCGTCTCTCTAAATTCATGAATGTTTGTGAAAAGAAAAGGATTGTTGTATAATCCGTAATTGTTACGATTTGA
This sequence comes from Staphylococcus agnetis, assembly GCF_011466855.1. Classification (NCBI taxonomy): domain Bacteria; kingdom Bacillati; phylum Bacillota; class Bacilli; order Caryophanales; family Staphylococcaceae; genus Staphylococcus; species Staphylococcus agnetis. Next base: position 2,329,356 of record NZ_CP045927.1, on the reverse strand, counting down.
AATATTGATTTCAAGAATTAATTAAAAAGAGAGTTGATTGATATTAAACAGAGAATTCTTAGCTTAGATGTTATGCGAGGAATTAGTTTAATTGGAATATTATTTATGAATGCTTTAGGTGTTCATTATTTTACAGTTTTTGATGAACCTTTCCATTACTACAAAGATTCCTGGAGTCAATTTTTATATCAACTTAATTTAGTGTTTATACAGAACGCTTTCTATCCTATATTTGCCTTTTTATTTGGTATAGGGTTAGCGATTATGTATACCAATATGATCAATAAAGGTATGAAACCTGGTATCGTATTATATCGTCGTATTATTGCGATGCTAGCGTTTGGGCTTATTCACGGTTATTTCTTATACAATGGTGATATTTTACACACATATGCTACGCTTGGATTAGTCGTTATACCATTTTTATTTATTCATCGTCGTTATGCGTTGATGATATCAATAGGCTTATTACTTTTGAATTTCTTACTGTACGTGTCATCGCTATTCAATGAGCAGGCGACGAGGTTAATTCCATTCAATCGCAATCCACATACGACAGAAATTTTGCAAAGCGGACACATTTTGGAAATCATTAAATGGAATATGAATGAGTTTAACCAAGTTAACACGATGTTAAGTATAGGTAATTTCTTTGCAGGTATTTTAACCGTTTTTCCATTTATTATGCTAGGTACATGGGCATATCGATTCGAGTTGTTCGATAAAATGCGTCGTCATTTGAAGGTGATTTCGGTAATCAGTGTGATGGCCTTAGCCATCGGTATTTTCATTAAAATGCAATCATTTGATGTGATAGGCTCTGCAATTGCACCACAAATTGTGTTTGTCGGTGGAACGTTTATGGCTATTGGCTATTTCTGCCTCGTGACGCTATTATGCCAGCTTCCAAAATCAGCAAAAGCGTTAAACCCTATGGTGGCTGTTGGTAAATTAGGATTCACAGTATATATTACGCAAAGTGTCATTTTGTTCTTTGTATTTTACATTTTAAGATTATACGGTACGATGACGATAAGTCAGGTTTATCTTCTAATTATTGGTGTGGTTGTACTGCAAATTGTCGCATGTAATATATATATGAAATTTTATAAGATGGGGCCACTTGAATGGTTATGGCGCAAAATCACATATTTAAAATAATTAAAAAATAAGAAAGAGGGATGCACATGAAAAAGCATTATTTATTTTTAGCGTTTTATATGTTTGTCATGGGTTTGGGTTTGATTATAACCAAACAGGTGTTCAATACCCCATATGAATCAGCACATTTTGGACAAACCTTTTTGCCGTTCATGGCAATACTTGCTATAATGACGGTCATTTATGGATTGCGTCATAAATCATCACTCGTTTTAGCGCCAGCAAGTGGGCACGGATGGTTATTCATTTTACCCTTTATTACAATTACGCTACTTGGTGCTTTCACTTTAGTAGATAATGCCAATGCAGGTCTAATGTTTGTATTGCCAATGATTGATGCGATATTGATTGGTATTGCAGAAGAAGGCGCGTTTAGAGGTATTATTTTAGGTGGATTGGCCCAACGCATGAAACCGATTTATGCTGTATTTTTATCAGCTGTTTTATTTGCTGCGTTGCACTTATTAAATGTTCTTGGTGGTGTGACGTTGAGCGATGTCTTGAACCAAATGCTATCAACGTTATTGATGGGTATCTTTTTAGGAGCTGTGTACATTTATACACGAAATATTTTATATCCAATTTTCTTCCATTTCATTTGGGATTATGTTTTCTTAAATAACGGATTAGGTTCCGTATCCTTTGCACCAATGTTATTTATTGGCACAGTAGTATTAGAAGTTATCGTTATCGTTTGGATTCTTTGGAAAATGAGACATGTGCAAACGCTTATGCCGAAAAGTGGCGACACATCTATCAAACATTAAATACAAATAACCCGTTCATTACGCTCCAAGTGTAATGAACGGGTTATTATATGTTTATATATAAGTCATTTAAGGTTAATTTAATTTTAAATCCATCTTAATTTTTTAATTTATAAAAAATAAATGTTTTATAATGTAAATGAGTAAGTCTTGTTTGATTCGAGGCATGCATGTTCTGCATCTCCCAATAGAGCAAGACTCAAAAAAATTTTAGAGAGAAAGTGAGTGGTTCGTATGGAAAAACACACTAAGTTCATCATTGCATATTTTATTGTCTCAGGTATAGGTATGAGTATTATGAATTTTGGGCTAGGTATCGAATATGGTACTGAAAATTTCCTATTCGCCTTTATTGCAGTCCTTTTCATTTTAGCTCTGATGACAAGTATTTATGGTTTACGTCATAGAGCGTCATTTTCAATTCAAACACCGAAACCAGAGATAACATTTTTCTACTTCTTACCATTTATTCCATTTGTAACATTGACTGCTTTGGCACTCATTACTGCAGGTGCAACGTTTAGTGTAACACCGCTTTATTTGTTCCCGATTGTGAGTTCATTAATTATTGGTATCGCGGAAGAAGGCGCATTCAGAGGGATTTTACTTGGGGGACTTGCACGTCATATGAAACCAATCTATGCGGTCTTGATTTCAGCACTCCTTTTTGCGCTATTACATTTGAAGAATGTCGTAGGTGGCTTGCCATTACCTGATGCAACGTTACAAGCTGTGACGTCGATTCCTATAGGACTTTTCTTAGGTGTACTCTATGTTTATACACGAAAAATTATTTTCCCAATATTGTTCCACATGTTTTGGGACTATATTTTTATTTCAAATGTATTCGATGCGTTTAAATATGCACAACAATTTTTAAATGTGATTGAATACTCATTGTATATTGTTACGGTGATATTGTTAGTTCACATGATTAAAATGCCATCTTTAGGTAGAAAGACAGAAGAAAAACTGGAAAAGGCATAGGCATTTATGGATATATCTGATATGTTCGGAAAGATGTTATATATCAAATATCACATTTTAACAAAGGCTGCAGAATTCTTTTAATGAATTTTGAAGCCTTTTTAAAATATTGTAGGTGTCACGATTGCCATTAAAGTCACATTTGATGTGGCTTCAGGTTTCTTTTTAGGATGAACGATTTTAGCATTTCGGGGGACAGGCTTTTAGAAATCATTGACTTTCTGTAAACATGTATGCCATTTGGAATCATCTTATTGTATGATAAAAAGGGAAACGTTAAAATATTGGAGGTTGTTTTGTGACACAATCGCAGCCAAAGTTTTTAAACATTTATAATACGTTGTTCGAAGAGATTCAAATGGGAAAGTTTCCAGGAGGGCAAGCACTCCCGACTGAGAAAGTATTGTGTGAGCGTTTTGGTGTGAGTCGAATGACACTACGTCAAGCGATTAAAATTCTCGTTGAAGATGGTGTGATTGAAAGTATTCGTGGTAAAGGTCACATTGTCATTCCGCAAATGAGGGCACATCACGCATCAAGTGTGACTTTGCTAGAACACCCGCTACATCAAATGTCACGCCACGCCATGACGTTAGGTTCATTGAACTATCGAGTAGATTTAGAAAGCGAGTATACGAACCATCTATTTACAGATCATCCTTCTGCTGTCATTGCGATGGAGCGTTATTATTTTGAAAAAGATAATGAAAGTAACCATGCAGATGCACTGTGTTTTACATTTATTCCAGTGAATGTTATTGATACTTTTAAAATTAATACCCAAAGTGAACGTCAAATGTGTCAATTTGTAGAAGAAACGGTCTATATGAATGCCTATCAATCTGATTTGAAATACTCGATTACGAAAGCACCTATCTTTAAAAATCATAAGCATGTTTTTGAAGGCGGCCCTTCATGTTGGCTTGTTGTTGAAAATGTGTATGGCAATCACACGAGCCCAATTTTAGTTAATAAATGGTATTTACCACAAGAACGTTTTGAAATCATCGTCTCACGTGTGAGAACAGATCATACAAATTAGACAACGTTCTTGAATAAAATAAATAAGGAATATGAAGAAGCGATACTGCAATAGCAGTGTGGCTTTTTTGTATTGTTTAAGGGGGGCGTAAGACGCAATGCAGTGAGAAAGTTGTTCTAAAAGTTGTCATATTTTACATGTTGAAAGCGCTATCTACATCATGTATTATATAAGTGGTTAGACAAATAGACAAATATATAGACAAATAAATGGGGGTTTTTATTATGAAAGCAACACCACATATTAAACCGATGAACGACGTGGAAATCGCCGAAACGGTGTTATTACCAGGGGACCCATTACGCGCAAAATTTATTGCTGAAACGTATTTAGAAGATGTACAACAATTTAATACGGTACGTAATATGTTTGGTTATACGGGAACGTACAAAGGCAAGAAAGTGTCTGTGATGGGGTCAGGCATGGGGATTCCGTCTATAGGTATTTACTCTTATGAGTTAATTCATACGTTTGGCTGTAAAAAATTAATCCGTGTAGGCTCTTGCGGTGCGATGCAAGATCACATTAACTTGTATGATGTTATTATTGCACAGGGTGCATCAACAGATTCAAACTACGTCAATCAATACCAATTACCAGGACATTTTTCACCAATTGCATCATATCATTTACTTGAAAAAGCCGTAGCCAAAGCACGTGACAACGGAACAACATATCATGTAGGGAATATTTTATCGAGCGACATTTTCTACAACGCAGATGAGACGGCATCAAAACGTTGGATGCGCATGGGTATTTTAGGTGTTGAAATGGAATCTGCAGCACTTTATATGAATGCCACGTATGCGGGCGTTGAAGCTTTAGGTATTTTTACCGTGAGCGATCACTTAATTCGAGAAGAATTTACGACTCCAGAAGAAAGAGAACGTGCGTTTACGGATATGATTGAAATTGCACTTTCTTTAGCATAAGAGGTGAGTCATGATGGATTATGTCAAAGTTAAAAGAGCTGTACCAATATTACTATTTTTATTCGTTTTCAGTTTAGTCATTGATAATTCATTTAAGCTCATTTCAGTTGCAATTGCTGATGATTTAAATATTTCAGTGACGACCGTGAGTTGGCAAGCGACACTTGCGGGTCTAGTAATTGGGATCGGTGCAGTGGTGTATGCGTCTTTATCTGATGCCATTAGCATTCGTACATTATTTATTTATGGTGTATTTTTAATTATTATTGGGTCAATTATTGGCTATATTTTCCAACATCAATTTGCGCTCGTATTGGCAGGACGCATTATCCAAACAGCAGGACTTGCTGCAGCAGAAACGTTATATGTCATTTATGTCGCAAAGTATTTATCTAAAGATGATCAGAAAACATATCTTGGATTGAGTACGAGTAGCTATTCTTTATCACTTGTTATTGGGACATTGTCTGGTGGATTTATTTCAACGTATTTACATTGGACAAACATGTTTCTCATCGCATTAATTGTGATATTTACATTGCCGTTTTTATTTAAATTATTACCAAAAGAAAATAATACAAATAAAGCCCATTTGGACTTTATTGGATTGATTTTAGTAGCAACTATTGCGACAACAGTGATGTTATTTATCACCAACTTTAATTGGTTATATATGATTGGCGCATTGATTGCCATAGCAGTATTTGCGCTATACATTAAAAATGCCAAACATCCACTAGTGGATAAATCATTTTTCCAAAACAAACGCTATGCATCATTCTTATTTATTGTATTTGTCATGTATGCGATTCAATTGGGCTATATTTTTACATTCCCATTTATCATGCAACAAATTTATCATTTTGAATTAGATACAACGTCACTCTTATTAATTCCAGGTTATTTAGTTGCAGTGGTTACAGGGGCATTGAGTGGGAAAATTGGTAATTACTTAACATCCAAACAAGCAACGATTACAGCAATTGTTCTCATTGCACTCAGCCTATTCTTACCATCATTTACTGTAGGTCAACACGTTTCAATATTTGTGATTTCGATGATCTTCTTTGCAGGTAGCTTTGCGTTAATGTATGCACCATTATTGAACGAAACGATTCGCACTATTGATATTCATATGACAGGTGTCGCAATTGGATTCTACAATTTAATTATTAACGTGGCAGTTTCAGTCGGAATAGCAATCGCAGCTGCTTTAATTGATTTAAAAGCGTTGAATTTCCCAGGAAATAATGCTGTTGAAACGCATTTTGGCGTTATCTTGTTTATACTTGGTTTGATGAGTTTGGTGGGTCTAGCATTATTTGTAATATTGAATAGATGGACAAAATCGGAAGTTAGTAAAGAAAGTTAAAGGAGTTTGAATATGAATTTTGAAAAATATATTGATCATACACTATTAAAGCCGGAATCTACACGCGCGCAAATCGACAAGATTATTGACGAAGCGAAAAGCTATCACTTCAAATCGATTTGTGTGAATCCTACACATGTTGCGTATGCACATGAAAAATTAAGAGATTCAGATGTACTTGTATGTACTGTGATTGGTTTCCCACTTGGCGCGAATACACCTGAGGTGAAAGCGTTCGAAACGACGAATGCCATTGAGAATGGGGCTGATGAAATTGATATGGTGATCAACATCGGCGCATTAAAAGATGGTCGTTATGATGATGTTCAAAAAGATATTGAAGCGGTCGTGAAAGCTGCACAAGGTAAAACAGTTAAAGTCATTATTGAGACGACATTATTAACAGATGACGAGAAAGTGAAAGCATGTGAACTCGCGAAAGCTGCACACGCGACATTTGTGAAAACATCGACAGGTTTTGCAGGTGGAGGCGCTACAGTCGCAGACGTGAAGTTAATGAAAGAAACAGTAGGCGATGCACTTGAAGTAAAAGCGTCCGGCGGTGTACGTAACTTAGACGATTTCAAAGCAATGGTTGATGCCGGTGCGACACGTATTGGTGCGAGTGCAGGTGTTCAAATTATGCAAGGTTTAGAATCCGATTCAGACTACTAAGCAAGCATCAGACAAAAGGAGGGGTTACAATGGCAACATTTAACCGCGTACATTTAATCGTGATGGACTCAGTGGGGATTGGTGAAGCGCCAGATGCCCACAAATTTGGAGACGAAGGGTCTCATACACTCCGTCACACATTAGAAGGTTTTGACCAAACATTACCCAACTTACAACAACTGGGTCTAGGTAACATTGATGACTTACCGGTCATCGACCGAGTGGACCATCCAATGGCGTACTATCATAAGTTGAGTGAAGCCTCAGTCGGAAAAGATACAATGACAGGGCACTGGGAAATGATGGGTTTAAATATCATGCAGCCGTTTAAAGTGTACCCAGACGGTTTTCCAGAGGAACTCATTCAAGAGATTGAAGCGATGACAGGTCGTAAAGTGGTCGCAAACCGCCCAGCATCCGGTACACAAATTATCGATGAGTGGGGCGAACATCAAATGAAGACAGGAGACTTAATTGTCTATACGTCGGCAGACCCTGTGCTTCAAATCGCAGCGCATGAAGACATTATTCCTTTAGAAGAACTGTATGACATTTGTGAAAAAGTGCGTGAACTGACGAAAGATCCAAAATATTTAATTGGCCGTATCATCGCACGTCCATACGTAGGTGAGCCAGGTCACTTCACGCGTACAAGTAACCGCCATGACTACGCATTAAAACCATTTGGTGATACGGTGATGACTGCACTGAAAGATGATGGTTATGACGTCATTGCGATTGGTAAAATTAACGACATCTATGATGGCGAAGGCGTTACTGAAGCTGTACGTACGAAAAGTAACATGGACGGTATGGACCAATTAATGAAAGTCGTTCAAAAAGACTTCAAAGGCATCAGTTTCTTAAACCTTGTCGACTTTGACGCATTATACGGTCACCGTCGTAACAAACCAGGTTATGCCCAAGCATTAAAAGATTTCGACGACCGCTTACCAGAACTCTTTGAACATATGCGTGACGATGACTTACTGATCATTACAGCGGACCATGGAAATGATCCAACTGCTGAAGGCACAGATCACACACGTGAATACATTCCAGTGCTTTGGTATAGTCCGAAATTTAAAGAAGGCCATGCATTAGAAACCGATACAACGTTCAGTTCTATTGGTGCCACGATTGCCGATAACTTTGGGGTTAAAGCACCAGAGTATGGTCGCAGTTATTTAAACGATTTAAAATAAGCTAAAATATACACGAGGTAAGAATTGACTCAAAAGTCGTGACTTCTTATCTCGTGTATTTTATATTTATAAAAATGGGTATTACATAAGAGAAATAAATCTAAGTTATGGGATAGAATCGAGGTAAGTGTGTGAAAAAGAAGAAAATATGGTTAAGTAGCGCCGTCGTATTTATCGTAATCGCAATCATTGCTGGGGCAAGTATTATGTATACGCAACATAAACAAAGCACAGTTGCACATGCAAATTATATCAATGACCGCACACCGACATTGTTTTTACACGGAACAAGTGGGAATTTAAATTCACTCAAATATATAGTTAACGAAGCTGAAGACCGAGGTGTCACACAAGATGTTGTGATTGCACATGTGTCTAAAGACGGTGCAGTAACGTTTGAGGGCGCACTAGCACAACAAGCACGCAATCCAATTGTACAAATAGAATTAGAAGATAATGACAATATGGATTTAAACAAAAATGCCTCATGGATTAAAAATGTGATTGTGGCACTTGACCAAAAACAACATTTTAAACATTTTAATTTTGTTGGGCATTCTATGGGCAACACATCATTTGCACAATACATGCTAAATTATGGAAATGATACATCTTTACCATAATTGAAACATCAAGTTAGTATCGCAGGAACGTACAATGGCGTATTAGGCATGAATGAAGACGTCAATGAAATATCCGTAGATAATGCAGGAAAACCAAGTCGAATGATCGCACCGTATGAAGGATTTATGAAATTAAAGCCTATGTATAAAGGGAAAAACATCGAAGTGTTAAATATATATGGTGATATTTTAGACGGCACACACTCAGATGGCATTGTGTCAATGAGCTCGTCAAAATCATTAAAATATTTACTTGGTGATAGCCCTAAAAGTTACAAAGAATCGAAATATGAAGGTGCTGACGCGGAACATAGCGACATTCACGACAATCCCAAAGTTGCCAACGAAATCATTTCATTTTTATGGGGAAAATAAAAACGCGCTGATTGAATCAGTGCGTTTTTTTCGATTCAAGCGCCGCAATCACTTTGACCATATCTTCATGAATGACAAGGTTTGCCAAATGGTCATAGGGTGTGGGTTCGCGATTAATGATAATCAAGTTGCCGTGATTAAATTGAGATACAAATCCAGCAGCAGGTTGAACTACGAGTGATGATCCTTACTTCACCAATGAAATTCCACTTTCTTATGAGGAAATAAACTACTCATATAATTTGTATGTTTCAGTTCTTTATTAAATATGTAGAATAAATTAAATTTTTATTAAAATGATTAAACGGGATTTTCATTGAAAAAGTTTGCAAAAAATAAGTGCTTACAAAATGATTCAAAGCTCTAAATATTATATTTTTTGTTATTTTGTATTGTGATATAGTTAAAGTTAATGAGTGTTATGATAATATAAACTATAAATAAGGTATAAAGGGATGGGGTAGAATGGATACGTATGTACAAATTATTCAGAAATTAAGAGACTGTTTGAAATTATTTGAGATGAATATAAATTTTAGCAATCTAGATGAGATAGATACTAAAATTTTTAACAAAGAAATCTATAAACTAAAGCTAAAAAAAAGTATTAATAATACGGAATTTGAAATACTTTCGAATTTAAAAATTAAGATAGAAGAGATTCAAAAATATCATCATGTAAATGATTATAAAGCTCTTGATAATTATATTTATAACGTTAGAATTTATAGGGAAAATGGTACCACAAGAACCTCTAAAAATTTTCTTAATATTATAAAATTTTTGAGTAGCTCCTCAAAGGAATCAATAGTGAACTCAGAAGTGTTTAGTGAATTTAACGATTATATGCACGTAGAAAGACCTATTCAATCTAAGTTAGAAAGAGCACTTTACAATTTAAGAGAAAAAGAGCATGGCATTATATTTTTAGTCGGTTCTGTTGGGGATGGGAAATCACATTTATTATCTTATTTTAATAAAAAGAAGCCTGACTTACTTGAAGGTGTGAAAATTTATAATGATGCCACTGAAAGTAATAACCCTTACAAAACAGCAGTAGAAACTCTAGCTAGTGAGCTCGAAAAATATCATAAAAAAATAACGAAAAAATTAGTTGTGGCTATCAACATTGGAATGTTACATAATTTAAAAGAATTTCTAGCACGAGCACAAATCGAAATGGATGTTATAAATACTATAGAGAATAGTGATATTTTCAGCACAAACGGCATGAGGGAAGATGCCTATGAACATAACGATATCACAATAGTATCATTTATTAATGAAAAGGTTAACGAAATATCCGAAGGTGAGATAAAAAATCTATTTATTATAGATATATTTAAAAAAGTGTTTAATAAAGATAGTAACAACCCGTTCTATAGGGCTTATCAAGAAGACGAGGGTTTTTCAAGAAATGAAGCAGTTTATATAAATTATCGTTTAATGCTGGAAAACTCAGTACAAAAGACTGTTATTCATTTGTTAAACAAAATACAAATTGAAAATAAAAGAATATTGTCTACTAGATCAATTTTAAACTTTATATATGACATAGTGGTGCCAGAAGGAATAGAACGAGAAAACGAATCAATGTTAGTTAATTTACTTTTTAATAATTTTGACAAATCACAAATACTAAATTCAATTGCACAACATGATCCAATATTATTCCAAGATAGTAAAATAGATGTTTTGAATATAGAGTTGTATAATACTTTGGATTTGCAGAGTAAGTGTAAAGAGATTTTTGGTGAAGAAACTTTTTTGAAAATTAATAATTATTTGTATCTGTTAGAAGGTTTAGCACACAATCGTAAATTTGAGATAATTTTAAGGTTAAATTATTTGTTTAATTATGAAAAGTATGAACCTAGAATCTTTAATGAATATATAAATATATTGGAAAATTTACCATATGATATAAATTTAAAAAAAAGCCTAGTTAATAAAATTTTAGTTACTATTAATAATTGGAAAGGTTCTCCGAAAAGTGGGTTTTTATTTAACGAGACTTTAAAACCTGATACAAACTTAAGAATTGGTTTGAAATTTAACCCAAAACTTAAAAGCATAAAAGTAACTAATAAATTGACATTAGAGGTCGAATTAAGTATACAAGGTAACAATTATTCCTTAGAAGTTGATTACAATTTGTATAAACTGATGGACAAAATTGAAAGAGGATATCTCTTAAAAATGCAAGATATTCAAGAAACTGTAGTATTTTCTGAGTTTATTGATAATGTTGTAAATGATTTAGAATCTACGAATGAAACATTAATTAATCTTCCAAATTCAAATGATACTTTTGTTATAAGAGAAGGGTTTATTGGATATGAAATAGAGAGGGTGTAGAAATGGGAGCTGCAAGTGAATTTCTAATTAATAAGTTAGCGTTAGATAAAGGGAAAATTAAGTATAACCGTAATTTTAAGTATAAGATTTATCCGTTTTTTACAAGGGAGCCTGAACGTGCTCAATTCACTAATGGTTTTACACCAATTTTAGGGGCTATTTCAAGAGATAGTTTAGAATTGAAAATTGACTATAGCTCAAAGGATTATAACATTGAAAATATATATAACAATGTAGAAGCAGTGTCTGATTTGAGCGAAAAAGATAAAATTAACTTCTTAGATAAGGTATTTGGTTATACAAATATTCATGCAATTAATCACCCATACTTAGTTAATTACTATCCACTTTCAAATGGTTCTGAAAAAACAGGAGAAATTAACATAGCTCAGTATATATCTTCAATGTTTAATCTAAGAGAAAATAGTAAATGGTGCAAATTTATAGGAGATAAGAAAGCTAAAAATTTAGTTGAAAAAATTCTCCTAGAATCAATTGATGGAATTCCTAAAGTAAAAAATAAAAACCCCTTTAAGTTCATTCTTAATGATGAATTAAAGTACAAAAAAGAAGATTTGAACTATCTTTTGGATCATAAGGAGTTTGCTCTTAAAAATATCGATAAATTTTTCGCTTTTTACTATTTTCAATATATTACTCAATCAATTTTAAATCTAAATAACATTAATAATTTGAAATATGGAACGCACTTATATCCATTATATTTTACTTTAGAGACAGAAAAACTGACTTCTAGTAGAAAAACAAATATTAATGGCTATAATCAAATAACGTCATTGAGAAATTTCACACTGATAAACGATAACTTATTAGGTTATTTAAATGATTTAATTAATATAATTAATAATGATGAAAAATTTTACACACTTACAGAAATCTTAAATTTACCTCCTAATCAAAGCGCACAACTAAATAATGAACTTAAGATTGTGCTTAATTATTATAGAAAAGTTAATATGAAAAATGATGAATTAAGCGATAAATTGATTACTAATATAGAGATATTTAAAAAATGGTTGAGTGAAGATATTAATAAAGAAACAATTTCTAGATATCACCTTTCAGTTGAAGATATTGGTAGATACATGTTTTTAAAAAATAGAGGTTCTTTAGGAAAAACGTTAACTTTAAAAAAGGAAATGTTAATTCTTCTTACTGCCATAATTGTAAAAGAAGAAAAGATGCTAATCAAAGATGTTTTTCTAGAGTTTGAAAAAAGAGGAGTATACTTTGACAGATATACTAGAGAAGAAATAGCCTTATTTTATGAAAAAATGAATATATTAGATAAAAAGAGCGATAGTGGGGATGTAAAATATGTTAAGTCAGTTTTATAGCTATTTGAATAAAGAGTTATTTAAATATGTCGAAAAATCTGATGTTCATTCAGGTGATCGATTTTATTTAATTATGAATAATGATGAGGAATTAAGAAAATTAAAGCAGTCAATACAATTTTCTAAAGAAATAAATGTGATGAAATTCTACAGTGAAGAATTCGATTATGAAACTTTATACTGTAACATAAAAGGGAAAAATGTAATTTTTGTATTTGCTGATGAGGGCATTACTCATGATTTCTTAGTGACTGTAAGAAATAAAGTTTCATTGCAAGAAAATGAATGGAATAATTCTATAGCTATATTTTTTATAAAGGATGATTTAGATAGTATAACTGGAGGAGCTTTTAATCTATCAAAAAGGGGTGCTCCTTTCCATAATAAATCATTAAGAGCAAACTTGACCAATATCTTGAAAAAGGAGAAAGAGAAATTAGGTGAAGAAGAGGTTGAAATATTAAAGTTTGTTGTTGATAAAAATTTTGATGATGAACTTATTAAATATGCTTTAATAGATTTTGAAGCAATATATAGCATTATTGAGCAAGGTTATATTAGTAACGATGATTACTTTAAATTGGGTTTGTTCAAAGATAAGCAAATTAATACTTTCAATGAGAAAGAAATTGCTAAAAGGTTAGAAGAAAATAAACAATTATTTGACACTGTACAGTCCATACACGATAGAGGTAACGTAAAAGAAGAGATAAAAGAGAAATTTGAAGGAAAGACTGTAGAAAAACTAGAAAAAGATCAATGGTATCAAACTGAATTTGAAATAGTGAAAAGAAGTAAGGATGCCAATGATGAAAGAAAAAAAGTTCGAATAGAATTTTTAGAAGATGAGTTCGTTAAACAGTTTAAAAATGTTGAAGTTTGGGATAAACCTGCAGGAACAACTAAAGCTAAAAAGAAAGATAGAAATATTATCATATTTAAAAACAAAGAGCCAATTAATAAAATTACTTTGCCATTTAGTAAAATTATTGACATTAATACTAGTAATATCGTTACACGTGGAATTAAACTAATAGATTTAAGTAATAATAAAAAGGTGGATATTAAATTCTCTACTCGAAACAAAAGCAATCTAGTTTTAGATTTAAGTGAGTTAGGTTCTCACAATGAATATTTCTTCGAATTCACTTATCGTCATAATAATAGCAGTTCTCATTCATTTAAATTTAAGATTTTATTAGTCAATTTTGAAGAAGATACCATTAAACACATTAAAACTAAATATAATTTGAAATATGACAATAAAAACAAAATGGTAGAATTTAGTATTGCAGGTGCAAATAGCCTTTTAAAAATAAATGATTATAATGAGCATAAGGTCATTGTAAGTGCAGTAGGAGAAAATTATTCATCACAAAAATATTCTACGTTTGATTTTTCTCCATTAGTTAAAAAAGATGAAGATGACATTTATATTTTCATAGAAATAAATAATTTATTTTACAAACTAAAGTTGAAAGAAGTATTGAATAAGCCAATTCCAATTAGTAGTGTGAGTCTTTTGAGAGCAGTATATAATCAACAAATATCAGCGAACTTTGAAGATAACTTGGTTAAATTAGGTACGGAAGAGTATTATTTATATAATGATTTAAAGGAAACGTTAATCATTGAAGAGAAAATGGTAAAAGAAAAAGGTATGTCAATTAAATTTGAGAATGACATTATGACGGTGACTTCACTCGAATTAGACACTGATATAATGGACTCTTATACAAAATTTTGTGATTTAATCCTTTCAAAAAACACTTTGCCTAGTTTAATGTATTATGATCATGAAATAATTGAAGCAGCAGAGTCATATTGTAATGCTGTAGAAAATGTTTTGATTAATTTAAAAGATAATGAAAAAATAATAGATAAAAAAATATTAAATATTCATGAATTAGGATTGGTTTATAAAAATGGTGAAATTTTCTTATCAGCATTACATCCACTGAACGTAAGATATGAAATTGAAAAAACAAAAACTTTTTCAAGGGGAGTTACTAACGAAAAAGTTTTCATTAAATATAATCCAGCCAGTTTATTACCATATTTTGTGGATACACAAAATCATTTCTATTTTTCTGAAGTATCTGAGTCCAATTTTAGATGGCTAATATATAAACCTTATGAATCCTCTAATAAAATGACTTCTACAAAGATGAGATACATTATAAAAACTAGAATGTTTGATTTTAAAGTGCACTTCAACTATCTATTCAGTGTTAATCCAAATTTTTCATTTAAAGTTAAATTTTCTGAAATAAAAGATAAAAAAGTAGTTATTCAAGGAATTGTAGATTATATACTTGAGGAACTCAAAGAGTCATCAAGTTTATATAAAGTGAATTCAATAGATGTTTATTTTGATAAAAATGAAAAAATTGATGATATATTTAATTTTTTTAGCATTTCATCTTTTGATGAGTTGAATAACTTATATGACATTTCTATACCAGCTAAAGTAAAAAGAAAATTTGAAGAAGATGATGTAATAGAACTGTTGAATCGTAAAATTAATATTTACTTTTCTGATAATAAAGTCCTTACACATATAACTTTTTTTAATTTCAATCAACCACCTAAGTTCAGCTTTAACAATTTAAAGGAAATTGAGTCGTCTGTTACTAGTAAGGGACTATTATCTAATATAAGTTATACTAAATTAGGAGATACTTATCTTTCAGGATTTGGCATTAAAGGAGTTTCAGATGAATATCGCTTAATAAAAAGTGCAAAAATTTGGAATAGCTTTGTTTCAAATAATCAGAATCAACGATTGAATCCATATAAAACTAATGAAGGCATTATTAACAATATAAGTAGTATTGAGCATCAAAATTTAGAAGATGTTTTTAATAACACTAATTGGGTTACTTTTTTAGATCCATCTGTAGATTTATCATATTTTAACAATGACGATTATAATTTGTATGTTATACATTATAATGACCAAACTTCGTCTTTTAATTATGAGTCTATAACCGTGACCAATAACACAGAACAATATAGTAATATATTGAAAGAATTTTTGAATAAAGTAAATATTAACTATGAACCGCAGAATATCGAAAATATTATACGTTCATTTAACATTTTGAATGGAGAATGGCTTTTAAAAGTTATAGGATCTAAGTCCAAAAGAGGTCAAGCTACCAATAATTCTGTTAAAGAAAAATTAAGTGTAATATCTGCCTATAAACAAGTTTTAGCTATTCTAGATAATGATTATATTAATTGGATACCTATTACTCTAGAAGAAATAATAAGAGTGAGTAGACAACAAGGGTTGGAAACGAGCTCTGATATCTTTTCTGCAAAAGAGCTAAATTATCAAGGTTCAATATCAGATGATTTATTATTTATGGGGTTAGAGTATAGTTCTTCTAAAGTTACTGTTCATTTTATGCCTGTTGAAGTTAAGGTGGGAATAAATAATAGTAATGTGGTTTCTAAAGCTAAATCACAAGTGACTCATTTGTATAATTTATTGAATGAAGAGATAATAACTGATTCAGATGAAAAATTAAGTCAGAACTTTTATAGACAATTTTTCTTAAATCTTTATTTTGGTAATCTGAAGAAATTTATGGAAAATGGTGTTATTCATAGCCATGATTATTTAAAAATCTTTAATAATAAGTCATTGATAATGAATAATCATATTGAGTATTCAAATAAAATAAATGAATACTATGGTAAAGGTATTATTATACTTTTTACAGATGAAAATCCGTATAGAAAAATTTTAGTAGACCAAAATGATAAAGTTGTTGAAGTACATTATAATCAAATAGATGCATATGAGGATGCTGAAAAATCTCTAGATAAGGTCAAAGAAGAAGTAAATACTGGTAAAAAAGGTATTGATTTAAAACTATTACTTTCTAAATATGTTGAGGGTGTTAAGAATTCTAAAGATGTTCAATTATCGAATGATAAAGCTCACATAGAATTTAAAGACACAGAGGTAATCGAAGAAGCATATGAAGATATAAATGAATTTAACATTGATAATTCCATGTTGGAACCTGAAGTGAAAATAGAAGAGGAGAAAATGGACTACAATAGTGAAAGTCATTTACCAATGCAAAAAACGGGAAATACTAATTTGAGTAATATACGTATACCTTTAGGTAAAATTAAGGGAAGTAACCAAACTTTATATTGGGAATACGGAGATCCTAGATTATCAAACAGACATTTATTAATAAGTGGGAAATCTGGACAAGGAAAAACATACTTCATGCAGTGTTTATTATATGAAATGGCTAAAGTCAACATTGATAGCTTAGTTATTGACTATACTGACGGATTTTTACTAAATCATTTAGAAAATGAATTTATTGAGTTTTTAGGTGATAACCTAGTTACTAAATATATTTTTAAAGATAAAATTCCGATTAACCCATTTAAAAAGAAAGATATAGATTTGGACGGTTTTAAGGTACCAGAAGCAGATGATGATTTAGCTGACAGGATTGTCCAAAATATAGACTTTGTATTTAATTTAGGAATACAACAAAGTAGCTTATTGAAAGAATCTATAATAGAAGGATTAAATATATATGGTGAAAGTTTTACTTTTACTAAACTAAAAAATAGACTCATTGATAAAGAAGATAATTCATCTCTTAAACTTGTTGGAAGAATAGGTAAATTACTTGATAAAGACCCATTTCTATATGACGATAATGACTTTTCTTGGGATCAAATATTTAGCAATCAAGGAAAGGTCAATATCTTTCAATTAAAAGGCTATGTTGCAGATATACAAAAGATTATTACAGAATTCATACTTTGGGATTTGTATAATTATACAGAAATTAATGGAAATAAAAATAGACCTATACCAGTGTTATTAGATGAGATGCAAAACCTTAACCATAAAGAAACCTCTCCAACAACTAAAATATTGAGAGAAGGTAGAAAATTTGGTTGGTCATCCTGGTTAGCTACACAATCAATAAGTAGCTTGAAAAATAGCGGTGATATTTCTTATTTATTCAATGCAGCTATGCAAATACACTTTTCACCTCCTGAAGATCAAATTAATTATATAAGTAAAATGATAACTTCTGATAATAACATGAGAAAACAACTTGAAAACGATCTTTCTCATTTAGTAAAGGGTGAATGCTTAGTAAATGGTTACGCTAATGTAAATGGTGAACTGAGAAAAATAGTAGAGAAAATTAGCGTTCATCCTTTTGATGAAAGGTAATTTTTAAGAGTAGAGCGAGAATACTTTTATTCTTTCTCTACTCTTTCATTTTCTATTAGTTAAAGCATCAATCACTTTGACCATATCTTCATGAATGACAAGGTCTGCCAAATGGTCATAGGGTGTGGGTTCGCGATTAATGATAATCAAGTTGCCGTGATTAAATTGAGATACAAATCCAGCAGCAGGTTGAACCACGAGTGATGACCCAAGCACAATCAACGTATCAGCATCATGAATTTTATACATGGCACGCATTAACGTTTCTTGGTCTAACATCTCACCATATAACACAATATCTGGTCGAATATGCCCACCACATTGGTCGCAGTGGCGCAGTTGATGTGCTAAAACATAAGATTTCGTAAACGTGGCATCACAACGTGTGCAATAAAAACGATTCATCGTGCCGTGCAATTCATCAACGCGTTGACTTCCTGCGTCAGAATGAAGGCCATCAATATTTTGTGTAATCACACCAAGCGAACGACCTTCAGCTTCGAGCTCGGCAATCCATTGATGTACACGATTCGGTTTTTTATCCGCAAATAATAAATATTTGTAACAAAAATCGATAAATCCAGCAGGATCATCTCTTAAATAATCAGCACTTAAAATATATTCTGGGGTATAGCCGTTTTGCGCAATGGCATCATTGATACCTCCGATTGAACGAAAGTCAGGAATACCACTTGCGACTGAAATACCGGCACCTGTAAAAAATACAATCTTATGAGATTGGTCTATCATTTGTTTCAGTTGGTTTACTTTATCATTCATCAACAATCACTCCGTAAACATCTGTTATATTTACATTTTAGAAGTCGAAATAATATTTATCAAACATGCTAGATGTAGTGACTCATTATAGTATTGTTTTTTGGGGAATTATGTTATTATTTTGAAAAATAAAGATATTATATAAATGAGGTGCAACTATGAATCGAACACAAAATGTATTATCTTGTTATAAGCTTTTTTGGACGCGTGCATTTGATTATCACGGACGTTCAACACGTAAAGAATTTTGGCATCCATTTTGGATCAATTTAGTGATTAGCTTTTTATTAGCGCGATTTACCCACAACGTTGTAGATGATATTTTCTCGTTAATCATTTTTGTTCCTACATTAACAGTAATGGCAAGACGTCTACACGATAAGAATCGCACGATGTTATTAGCCGTTATCCTTAATGTCATCGGTTTAGGTGCGACGATTCTAGACTTAACGACAGGTTCATTCAGTATTATGTCTAACGAAGTGACACCGATGGTTACGGCCTACATTACAGCTCTAGCCATTTTCACAGTTATCGTGTTCATCTTGACAATTTATGTAATCGTATTGATGTGCACAAAAGGTGACGAAAAGCCAAACAAGTATGGTGATGGTGGGACATATCGTTTATTGAATCCTACAACTACAACTGAATAATAAATTAACAAATCTCAATGTAGTGCATGCGTCATTCATTGAGATTTTTTATAGTCACTATCACTCTAAATCGCTTAGATTGATTTAATTTTAATTAATATAGCCTTAATATGACCTGGTTGCGTGACATGATAATCTATATATAAGATATATAAAAAAATTATATATAGTGAGGAGTGTTATTATGAATCATCCACAAACTGTTTTATCATGTTACACGTTATATTGGACGCGTCTGTTTGATATTAAGGGACGTTCGACGCGTAAAGAATTTTGGCATCCATTATGGATCAATGCAGTCATTATGACGCTGTTGACATTGTTTGCAGCAGAGCGTGCAAGTTATATTTTTGGTTTATTGATTTTTATTCCGAATTTAACAGTGATGACACGTCGTTTACACGATGTTGATCGCACGATGTTTCTTGCGATTTTATTTAACATGAGTAGTTATATAGCTTATTTCCTTATATTCTTAGTGGCGTTAGTGCCTACTGGTATTGTCACAAATCCATTTGCAGAAAGTATTTTAATTATTACTGGATTTATTGGTGGTATCGCATTAATCGGACTGATATTTTATACGTTTGTCCTCATGGCATCAAGAGGGAACGATGCGTCAAATGAATATGGCCATGGTGGTACAGCAAGTATGATGCAAAGTACTGATACGCCACACGCGCAATAAAGTGGTTTGATGTTAAGCTTAATGGAGAAAATGTCCATTGGGCTTTTTTAGTATATGCTAGGATTAGTATTTTAATTTGAAGGGTACGGAATAATATATATAAACAGATTTATAAAAATTTAAAGTGAGTACGACGTCAGTCCGACTCACTTTTTTTACTCTATATAAGTAGGTGAAAGCAATGACTAAAGTGCTATTAACTGGGGCCTCAGGGTATATCGGTGGCCATTTAATGAAACAATTAAAAAAAGATTATGAAATTGTAGCTATTTCACGACATATCGAGAATAAAGAAAATGAAGCGAATGTGACTTGGAAATCAGCAGATTTATTCGATATTGAAGAAATCACTGAAGTGATGGAAGATGTCGATGTTGCGATTTATTTAGTACATTCGATGATG
Source organism: Staphylococcus agnetis (assembly GCF_011466855.1). Taxonomy (NCBI): domain Bacteria; kingdom Bacillati; phylum Bacillota; class Bacilli; order Caryophanales; family Staphylococcaceae; genus Staphylococcus; species Staphylococcus agnetis. The sequence goes on along the minus strand of NZ_CP045927.1, from coordinate 2,308,744 downwards.
CCTTCTGCCAAACTGACACAAGCAAGTTTTGAAGATATGGATGCATTGTTAGTGGATAATTTTGCGCAAGCAGCACGTACGAATGGTGTGAAACATATCGTTTATATGAGTGGTTTAATTCCAGAAGATGATCAATTATCACCACATTTAAGAAGTCGTCTTGAATGTGAGCGTATTTTAGGCGCCTATGGTGTGCCTGTAAGTACGTTGCGAGCTGGCCTTATTATTGGTTCAAAAGGCAGTTCGTATCCAATTTTGAAAACGTTGGTGGAACGTTTACCAGGGTTGCTTTTACCGAAGTGGGCATATCATACCACATTACCTGTTGCAATCGATGACGTGATTCACGGTTTAAAAGCCCTTGTGAAACGTCAGCCTCAAACTAATGAGGCGATTGATATCGGTGGCCCTTCACATATGACGTATAAAGATTTGTTTAGTCAAACCGCAGAAGTCTTAGACAAGCGCTTGCCAATGTTTGATTTACCTATCATTCCGATTTGGTTAAGTAAATTTTGGGTGAAACTCATTTCAGGTGTGCCGAAAGAAATGGTGTATCCATTAATGGATAGTCTTATCCATGATATGAAACGCAGTGATGACAATACTGTTGAAGGCATTTCAATCGGTACCATTGATTTTAAGGAAAGTGTCCGTAAAGCATTAGATGAGGAACAAGATGCTCATAAAACGAAATCAAAAAAATCACAGTCAGGTCAGCTGAAAATAAAAGATGTGCGCGCCATTTCAAGGGTATCATTACCACAAACTGTAGACATGAATGCGCTCGCAACAACCTATGCAGAATTTTTAAACACGATTACGTTTTATCTTGTTCACAGTCGTCTGGAAGATGATTTATTTACCATTCAAGTGCCGTTTCTAAATAAGACGTTGTTGCGTTTAAAGAAAGATAAACATGTATCTCATGCAGATAAAGTGATGTTTCATATTGTTGGAGGCGATTTTGCGTTAGCGGATGACGGTGGGAATGCACGTTTGGAATTTAGAAGGTTACCTGACTCTGACGATTGTATTATCGCCCTTCAAGAGTACCAACCTACATTACCATGGTGGTTCTATAAATTTACGCAAGCGAAAGTGCATAAAGCCGTCATGAATGCCTTTAAACTGAAATTGAAATTTTCCTATGGATTAGAAGCGCGCTTAGTACGTGAAAGTCATGCGATGAAAACGTCATAATGGGGTGTATTTCCTAGGAAATGTTTATGATGAAAGGAAGAAGATTATGTCAAAACGTATGAAGTTTGAACAATTTGTAAGAGCCATAGGCCCTTTACTAGGTGGCCAAGTTGTTGGCAGAGTGATTGTACGTCATGCGCGCGACGATTATAAAGAAACCAAAACGCCACCGTATTCACCGCCAGGATATGTCTTTCCGATTGTATGGTCGGTACTGTATACTTCTATGGGAATCGCACATGCGTGCGTGTCCAATAAGAAGCCCTCACGTTTCATGTCTATAATGTATATGACACAATTGGCTTTCAATTATGCATGGGCTATCATCTATTTTAAATTTAAATGGCGAGGTATAGCGGTAATAAACAGCTTTTTATTATTGGGTGCGGTGATTGTGACGACTGTGCAGTTTTTCAAAAAACATAAAGTGGCGGGCGTGTTGTTGTTTCCATATGTCGCTTGGTGTGCCTTTGCTTCGTATCTCGCGACTGGGAATTATCTTTTAAACAAAGCATAAGCGCAACGTTGGTATCATCTAAGGAGGAGTGCTATGAAGTTAGGTGTGATTTTAAATCGTGTGTTTCGCATGCAAGCGAATCCTTTATTTCAATATGTGAGTGAACATCATCATCATTATGATGCGATTCATTTTATCGTGCCGATCGAAGCGATGACTGATGCCTCAGAAATTAAATATCATGACTATATGAATGTAGTAAAAGGGTTTTTAAATCAATTAAAACAATACGATATTGAGCCACATATTGTAACATATGAAGCGCTCGGAGATTTATCAAAATCCCTCGGTTTAACACATGTTTTGTTAGCGAGTGATACGATGAGTTATCACCATGAGCGGTATGATTTTCCACATATTCAACGTGCATTTCAAAATTATCATATTGATGTCATTGGTTTGCGAGCAAATCATTATTTTAACCCCCGACAAACGACTAATAAACAAGGTGAGCCATATAAAGTATTTACGCATTTTTATAAAGCAAATCGGTCTAAAATAACGCATATTCGTACACCAAATTATACATTAGAAACACTGAGTTCTATCGTTCAAAAAGGTGACAATCAATTAAATCTTACATTTAATGACGCGTGTGATGTTGAAGCAACGGTACGCGCTAAGTGGGAAGATTTTCTACTTGAGGATATCACGCAATATAAGGAATTGACCCATGATCTCACACAACCTTATGTAAGTGGTATGAGTCGGTCTTTAGCGTATGGCTTGATGGATATTCATGAAGTGTTAAGTGATTTATTAGAAGGTTATGAAACGTCACCTTCGCAATATGAAGCGTATATGCGAGAACTCATATTTAGAGAATTTTATTACGTATTAATGGTGGCATATCCACACACTGCCCACCAATCATTCAATGAAAAATATCGGGACTTGTCATGGTCGAAACATGAAGCTACTTTTGAAGCGTGGAAAAATGGTGAAACAGGTTATCCTATAGTGGATGCTGCGATGAAGAAGTTACGTCGCACTGGTTGCATGCACAACCGATTGCGTATGGTGGTTTCTCAATTTTTAACAAAACATCTTTTGATTAATTGGACATGGGGAGAAGCTTATTTTCGAGAACAGCTCATAGATTATGACAATGCATCGAACGTTCATGATTGGCAATGGTCTGCATCGACAGGAACGGATGCAGTACCGTATTTCAGAATGTTTAACCCAATACGTCAAAGTGAACGTTTTGATGCACAGGGCTATTTTGTCAAATCAGAATTTCCATTATTTGACGACGTTCCGGCCCAATATGTTCATCATCCATCAGCGTATCGAGAAGTATTAAATGAAACGTACCACATCAAAATTGGGGAAGATTATCCAGATGTCATCGTTGATCACAAAGCAAGCCGCGAACGTGTGATGAGGGTATTTAAATCATTGAGTGAAGATGAAAAAGCGTAGCACAAGGCGTGCTACGCTTTTTCAATATGACCTTGAATGACGATGCCTGCGCCTTTATGTTTTGTACCTTCATGACGGATGACTTTGCGCTCTACCAAGAAATGTATGCGTACAGGTAATTGCGCTAAAATTGCGCGCACTTCAGCCTCATCATATAACATGTCTACATCTTTAGGGCCACCTGTGCCCATTTGAAGTTGTTTTTTTGCGTAAAATTCAAAATAACTATGTCCACCTGAAACAAGCGCGTTTACAAGGTTATGAAACATCATTTGCTTTCCTTTACTAGGGACATGGCCAAAGATATTCATACTATAGTCAAATGTATCATGAGGTATGACGTTTGCTTCGGTGATATCGCCGTATAAAGCATCAACGTAAACGTGTTGTTCTGCCGCTAATCGGCGTTGTTTTTCAATACCGACGTTAGACGTATCATACGTAGTGACGTCATAACCAAGTTTTGCGAGATATACCGCGTTACGTCCTTCGCCTTCCGCAAATAATACGATTTTTTTGGGTAGATCGGTAGTATCTTTAAAAATTGATTTAACATAGGCATTTGCTTCTTTACCATAAATATAATGTTCCTCTTGATACTTTTCATCCCAATGATTCATTACGTAGCCTCCTAGTTTCACATTTGATATTCAAGATATACCCGACTTCTAACGTGTCATTCATTTCTAAATAGGGTAAAAGATTAATATTAATTGATATTAATTATATAAGGATGTGAAATGATGAACCAACATTATGAAGTCGTTGTAATCGGTGGGGGAACGGCAGGAATTATGGTCACATCTAAGATTCTCAGACAAGACCCAAGTTTAAAAGGAAAAATTGCGATTATTGATCCAGCAAGCCATCATTATTATCAACCGCTATGGACGTTAGTGGGAGCGGGTGTGTCTAAATTAGAATCAACGCGTAAACCGATGGGCACGGTCATCCCTCAAGGAGCGAACTGGCTACAAAAAGCCGTGAAACACCTCGCACCGCATGATAACATGGTGTATTTACAAAATGATGAAAGCATCACGTATACGAATTTAGTCGTCTGTCCTGGACTACAATTGAAGTGGTCTTACGTTAAAGGATTACCAGAAACCATAGGTAAACATGGGGTGTGTTCCAATTATGCGCCCCAATATGTTAACGAAACGTGGCGTCAAATTTCTCAATTTAAAGGTGGTACGGCTATATTTACGCACCCCAATACACCTATAAAATGTGGTGGAGCACCAATGAAAATAATGTTTTTAGCTGAAGATTATTTTAGAAAACATGGTGTGAGACCCGAGACTAACGTGTATTTTGAAACGTCAAAAGATGTCTTATTTGATGTTGAAACATATTCAAACGTACTTGAAGATATAGTTGAGAAACGTGATATCCATGTAGAATATCAATCGAACTTGGTTGAAGTTAATGGAGAGGAAAAGCGTGCAACTTTCGAAAATATAAAGACGGGTGCGCGTCATACACGCCATTTTGATATGTTACATGTGACGCCACCAATGGGGCCGTTAGACTTTGTGAAAGAAAGTGGATTAACGGATGAAGCGGGTTGGATCGATGTTAATCCATCGACATTACAACATACCCAATTTAACAATGTCTTTGCGTTAGGTGATGCATCTAATGCGCCAACATCTAAAACGGGTGCGGCTATTCGAAAACAAGCTCCCGTTGTCGCAGCCAATTTGCTTCAAGCGATGAAAGGTAATATGTTAACACATCATTATGATGGTTACACATCTTGTCCAATCGTAACAGGGTATAATCAACTTATATTAGCAGAATTTGATTACAATCATGAACTGAAGGAAACAATGCCTTTTAACCAAGCCAAACCACGACGCAGTATGTATGTGTTGAAAAAAGATATTTTACCGAAACTGTATTGGTATGGCATGTTAAAAGGATTGATGTAACATTTTAAACCATGATATACGCTGTCATCACTTAGATGATGGCGCTTTTGTAAGCACGTTTTGACTAATATAGTTGTCAAAATGACAATGACAGTATATATTATGGTTGAGGAGTTGATCAGCATGCGAAATCGACTTAAAGAATTACGTGCGCGGGATGGGTACAATCAAACGCAATTAGCCAAAAAAGCAGGCGTTTCCAGACAAACCATTTCACTCATAGAACGAAATGAATTTACACCATCTATCAAAACAGCCGTAAGCATTGCGCGTGTATTTAAAGAGCCAGTTGAACATATTTTTATCATTGAGGAGGAAGACCTATGAAAATAGGAAGATATTTATTATATTTACTCGTTGGTGGAGTAATAGGCGGTATCATTGGCGGTTTATTAGGTGAGACCAATGGTTTACGGTTCATTACCGAATATCATCTCGAATCTCACACCGTAATACAGACAATAGGTATAGGTGCGATTTTATGTCTTTTAGGATTAATTGTTTGTATTCTATTTTTACAAAAGAAAGCGTTAAAGTATAAAAATCAATTAGATGCACACATTGAAGAGGACATTGCAGACACAATTGAAACGAAGGCGTCGTTAAAATTTATGAATGTATCACTGGTGATTTATCTAGCGTATCTCATTGCATTTTTAGTGTTACTGATTTATGTTGTTGCGAACGTCAGTGATGATTTTATCCTATATCCAATTATTGCGTTTTTAACGGTATCAATTGGGACAATACCTTATAGCTTTTTTATACGTAAATACGACCCACGATTGCCTAAATTAGGAGAAAAACATTATACTGAGAAAATGTTGGCACCTATGGATGAAGGTGAACGGCATATAACTTTAATTTCAATGTTTAAAATCTATTATATTAACCTTTGTTTACTCATGATTGGTATTTTTTTACTTGGCATATTTTCAATATTAAGTGGTGTGAATCAAACATTTGGCTTAATCATACTCATACTTCTTTTTGCATATAATACATTTGGTTACTTGTTAAGAATACGACAATATTACCAATAAAAAAGGTGAATTTTGAAATTCAGCTTTTTTATTTCTTTACAATCATTTAGAAGATAAACTATGACACATATCACTATAGAGTGTAAGGATAATAAATAATTCAGAGGGTGGTTACGATGGAATTATGGGTGAAATTGATATGGTTTTTGATTGCAGCAACATTAGCCGTTTATTTTATATTCGATGAACACATTATCAGTTTAATCATTTTATTGATAGGTAATATTTTAGTTTTCACCATCATTGAATGTATATTTAAAAAAAAGAAAACACATTGAATTTAAGGTAATGTATAAAGTTACGCGTGATAAAGTGACCGATTGCATACATCAAGATGAATAGGGTACGAATGTGCTTATCATTACTTCTTGTTGTTCTTTATATCTACAATCAAACTGATACTGCCACACAACAACAAAGATAATGGGATTAAACATAGATATACGTCAAAACCTTTATAAATAAATATGCCCGTTAAAATGATTGAAACAATAATAACCAGTGTATTAAACAATAATGAAAATCGGATTCTGTCCAACTTGCTTCCCCGCTTTCTTTAAAGTTCATTCATCATCTCTTACCTTTTTACCTAACCACATGCCAGTTAAAAATAAGGATAATACGATAAAGAACATAATTATTGGCTGATTATCAAACTGAAAATAAGGTGCTAAGTGGTATATCACGATATAGTTTACTAACAAAAATATAAGAAAGGTGATAATTTTTTTCATGGTGTCTCCTTTTATTAAGAAAGTTGAAATAGATAACAATTAAGCATTAGCGTTTATGTCTTAATTTTATTTCTAATGAAATATACGACACAATACCGACAGGAATCACTATACAGCTGAATTCTATCCAATTGTAAAATCGATATAGATGATTAACGCTTATAAAAGCAATCAAACTGAGTAAACTTATGCCTCACCATATACATCTTTCCATTATGAATTTCTTCTCAATATAGAAACCTTCAACTTCATATTGACGCTTCAATAACGTTTTAATACCATAAGTATAATACATATGAAAGGGGTTTCATATATGGGAGAAGCATTAAAGATGGATAAAAGATTAAGGCGAAAAGTACTTGTCGCCAGTTTGATTGGGGCGTCAATTGAATGGTTTGATTTTTTTCTTTATGCAGCTGTAGCAACGATTATATTTAATACACAATATTTCGTTACGAATGACGTATTTTTATCAACAATTTTGGCTTATTTTGGCCTTGCATTATCATTCTTTATTCGGCCACTAGGTGGTGTCATTTTTGGTCATATTGGGGATATATTAGGACGAAAGTTGACATTGATTTTAACATTATCATTAATGGGTATTGCAACGGCTGGGATAGGTTTATTACCTACTTATGATCAAATAGGGTTAGCTGCACCTTTACTATTACTTTTATTCCGGTTAATTCAAGGGCTAGGTTTAGGTGGAGAATTTGGTGGCTCTTTATTATTAGCAACTGAATATGCACCAAGGCACCAGCGTGGATTTTTTGGCAGTGTGCCTCAAATGGGGGTCACGATTGGTTTGGTGTTAGCGTATAGTTTCTTTTTTACTCTGACGCATGTTTTACCAGAAGATGTCTTTCATGCTTGGGGATGGCGGATACCTTTTATTTTTAGCTTGCTATTAGTAGTATTCGGTTTATGGATTCGTAAAAGTTTAAATGATACACCAGCGTTTCGTCAGTTAAAAGAAGAAGCAACCCAAAGTGATGCACAATCTAAACGTATTCCAATTATTGAAACGTTTAAACAACACCCTAAAGAAGTAGTCATGACGATTTGTGCAAAGTTTGTAGAAACAGGACCTTTTTATATTTTTACTACTTTTATCATTGGTTATGCGACGGCAACGTTAAATGTGTCATTTCAATTCATGATGCTCGCCATTATGGTTGTATCTGTGGTCACTACAGTAATGATTCCTTTTATGGGTGCTTTATCAGATAAAATTGGGCGTAAAAAAATGTATCTTATAGGTACGGCTATTATGCTAATTTATGCATTTCCATATTTTATTCTAGTGAATACGCATCATGAGTTACTGATTATATTGGCGACTTTTATTGGATTAGCGTTAATTTGGCCACCTATCACAGCAACGCTTGGAACAATGTTTTCTGAAGCATTTAGTAAAGAAGTTCGCTTTACGGGTGTCACATTAGGCTATCAAATTGGTGCAGCACTTGCTGGAGGGACGGCTCCTATGATTGCTGAATATTTGATGGCCACGTTCAATGGAAGTAGTTTACCAGTGTCACTCTACATTATTGTAACTGCGATGGTTTCGTTAGTCGCGGTAATGTTTTTAAATGGGCGTAATATGCAAGATTTAGATGATACAAACTATGGTGATGATGAATATCATTAAGAGGTTAGGGCGTCTAGAATAGAAATAGATATTAAATCCACACAAAATTGACTGAAGTCATTGCGATTTATGATATTTTTGCTTAAACTAATGCTGTTTCCGTAATCGTAGACGGTAGGCACAATTATAAAACGATAAGGCAGGTGATAGATGTGGCGAGAAAGTCGAAACGCGTTCAAATTTTAGAAGCAGCAGCATTGATTGTGTATGAGAAAGGCGTTGATGCATTAACACTTGATGCAGTGGGTAAACGTGCGGGTGTCAGTAAAGGTGGCTTGCTGTACCACTTTAAATCCAAAGATGGCTTAATTGAAGCACTTGTGCAATATGCCAATCATTTGTATCAAGATAATGTTGAAAATGCACTAGATATGTCGCTTTCTCAAGGGCGTTATTTAAATGCACTCATTGAAGCAACGCGGACACATCGTGCTGAACATGCGCCGATTACTTCTGGCTTATTAGCTGCACATGGCACCAATAAAGATCACCTTGCGCCGCTAAAGGCATCTTATGCGCAGTGGCAATCTACAATCATTAATGAAGGTGTTGACCCTGTAGATGCAACCATTATGCGTTTAGCAATTGATGGGTTATGGCTCTCGGAAATTTTTGAATTTAGTGCGATTGATGAAACGATGCGAGAAGCGGTACTGAATCGTTTAAAAGCCTATACGCAACGTGAGACAGTATTTAATCACGATAATATCTAAATGGTTAAAAAATATGTGTTGATAAAGCCAAATTGTGCAAATGTGCATAATTTGGTTTTATATTTGTGTAACATTTGAATTGAAACTGACCGATTGGTATAGTAAAAAGGTGAACTGTTTACATAAGATGGGTACGTAACAGTTATCAAATGGACATCAGGTTGCCTTCATCTAAGTATTAAGATGACTTATAGTGCACATTTAATGAACGTAAATAATAGCGATTGAGGACTTGTTGTGCCTTGTTTTTACTTAGTACGCTTTGTATGACATTCACAAGGGGTCCTTTTTGTATTTTTAAATTCATTAAGGGAAAGGAATGGACATATGTTAAGTATTAAAAACTTATCAAAAGTCTATGCTGGGAGTAAAAAGGCTGTAGACAATATGACGATAGACATTCAGCAAGGGGAGTTTGTCGCCTTTATTGGCACAAGTGGGAGTGGTAAAACGACGGCACTCCGCATGATTAACCGTATGATTGAAGCGACTGAAGGTCAAATTATGATTAATGGTAAAGACGTTCGTCAAATGAATCCGGTGGAATTGCGCCGTAGTATTGGATATGTGATTCAACAAATCGGGCTTATGCCACATATGACGGTAAGAGAAAATATAGTACTTGTACCTAAGTTGTTAAAGTGGTCGCAAGAGAAAAAGGATGAGAAGGCACGTGAACTCATTAAACTTGTAGATTTACCGGAAGAGTATTTGGATCGTTATCCGTCTGAATTGTCTGGTGGCCAACAACAACGTATTGGTGTGGTAAGAGCACTTGCCGCAGAACAAGATATTATCTTAATGGATGAGCCGTTTGGGGCGTTAGACCCGATTACACGTGATACGCTACAAGACTTAGTGAAGAAGCTTCAACAACAATTAGGCAAAACATTTATATTTGTGACACATGACATGGACGAAGCGATTAAGTTAGCTGATAAAATCTGCATCATGTCTCATGGAAAAGTGATTCAGTTTGATACACCTGACAATATTTTAAGACATCCGGCAAATGATTTTGTCCGTGATTTCATTGGCCAAAACCGCTTGATTCAAGACCGTCCTAATGTGCGTTCTGTAGAAGATGCGATGATTACGCCAATTACGATAACGGCGGATCAATCTTTAAATGATGCAGTTGAATTGATGCGTCGAAAACGTATCGACACATTATTTGTCGTTACCCATCAACATAAATTATTAGGCTTTTTAGACATTGAAGATATTAATCAAGGATTACGTGCACATGCAGAATTAATTGATGTGATTCAACGTGATGTGTATACCGTGTCGCTTGAAAGTAAATTACAAGATTCTGTGCGCACGATTTTAAAAAGAAATGTACGTAATGTGCCTGTTGTTGATGAAGGTCATCATATTGTAGGTCTCATTACGCGCGCAAATCTTGTTGATATCGTTTACGACAGCATATGGGGAGAATCTGACGATGAAACTACAGAAACAGAAGACGCAGTACCTTCTGATAAGGCTGGAGTTGAACGCGTATGATGGATTTTATCGTGAATAATGCGAATGATTTATTCAATAAAACGATGGAACATTTGTATATTTCTGTGATTGCGCTCGTACTCGCCATCATTTTCTCAGTGCCCCTCGGTATTTTATTAACACGTACAAAACGTTTGGCAAAAGTTTCATTAACCATTGCCAGTGTCCTTCAAACGATACCGACATTAGCCGTGTTAGCGTTGATGATTCCGTTATTTGGGGTAGGAAAAGTGCCAGCTATTGTCGCGCTATTTTTCTATGTGTTATTACCCATTTTAAATAATACAATCATTGGGGTGGAAAGCATTGATAAAAATGTACGTGAAGCTGGTAAAAGTATGGGAATGACGGGATTTCAACTCATGAAAGGTGTAGAACTTCCACTAGCATTACCGATGATTTTAAGTGGTATTCGCTTGTCATCTGTCTATGTAATCAGTTGGGCAACACTTGCAAGTTTTATAGGCGCGGGTGGTCTGGGTGATTATATTTTTAACGGATTAAACTTGTATGATGCGAATATGATCATTACGGCGACAATCTTAATTACCGCACTCGCGTTACTAGTCGATTTTTGTTTGTCACGTATTGAAAAGTGGATTGTACCAAAAGGATTAAAGGTGTCTAGATAAACATTGGAGGGGGATATGATGACACGTTATCACAAGTATGTAGCAGTTGTTGTGCTGTGCCTCATGGTATTATCTGGATGCAGTTTACCAGGTTTGAAAAATGCATCGGCACCGGATGAAGTTCAAATTACAGCACTTTCAACGTCAGAATCTCAAATTATGTCTCATATGTTGAGACTACTGATAGAACATGATACAAAAGGTAAGATTAAACCGACAATTATTAACAACTTAGGTTCAAGCACGATTCAACATAATGCCATCGTGAATGGTCAGGCGAACATGTCGGGGACGCGTTATACCGGTACAGATTTAACCGGGACGCTCCAAATGAAGCCGATTATAGATTCGAAAAAGGCAATGGCCGCGACGCAAAAGGGTTTTAAAGACAAATACCAACAAACATTTTTTAACTCTTACGGCTTTGATAATACGTTTGCGTTAATGGTGACACAAGAAACCGCTAAAAAATATCATTTAGAAACGGTGTCTGACCTTGAAAAACATGCGAAAGATTTAAGGCTTGGTATGGATACAACATGGCAAAATCGTGAAGTAGATGGCTACCCTGCATTTCAACGTAAATATGGGTTTAAATTTGGAGATAGCCGACCAATGCAAATTGGACTGGTCTATGATGCGCTTCAAAATGGCAGTTTAGATGTGGCTGTAGGGTACTCAACAGATGGCCGTATTGCGGCATATCATTTAAAGGTGTTAAAAGATGATAAACGTTTCTTCCCACCATATGATGCAAGCCCTTTAGCTTCCGATCAACTATTGAAAGAACGCCCTGAACTAAAACCAATTATTAAAAAATTAGAAGGCAAAATTTCTACTAAAGAAATGCAACATTTGAATTATCAAGCAGATGGACAAGGTCAAGAACCTGCCATTGTGGCGCAAAAATTTTTAGAAAAACATCATTACTTTGATGATGACAAAGGAGGCCAAAAATAATGAATGGTCATCTTTTACAACAACTTTGGTCGTATTATCAAACGAACTTTGGCTATTTATGGGAACTTTTTATGAATCATCTTTTAATGTCGATTTATGGTGTATTATTTGCAGCACTTGTAGGTATCCCATTAGGTATCATCATCGCGCGCTATGGGAAATTATCGACTGCGGTCATTACACTCGCGAATGTGATTCAAACGGTTCCTGTCATTGCGATGTTAGCCATTTTAATGTTAGGTATCGGCTTGGGGATGAATACCGTGATTTTTGCCGTCTTTTTATATGCACTATTACCAATAATTAAAAATACGTATACAGGTATACAAGGGGTGGATGCAAATATCAAAGATGCAGGTAAAGGTATGGGGATGACGCGCAATCAAGTTCTTCGCATGATTGAGTTACCGCTGTCATTATCAGTTATCATTGGTGGTTTACGTATTGCGCTCGTAGTGGCTATCGGTGTCGTTGCAGTAGGGTCTTTTATCGGTGCACCTACACTAGGTGATTTAATTATACGAGGTACGAATGCGACCGATGGCACGCTCTTTATTTTAGCCGGTGCATTACCCATTGTACTTATAGTGTTGATAGTCGATATACTTTTGCGTATGCTAGAGAAGAAGTTAGATCCTCTGAATCGTCGAACGAAAAATACAATGACATCAAGTTAAAAGGAGTGACGTTTCGTGGCGTTAATCGAAATGAATTATAAATCTAAAACGCTCGGTATGCATCAATCATTTACGGTGATTTTGCCAGAAGACGACAGTTATTTTAATCTGAGTTGTAAGCCTAAATTATTAAAATCGCTGTTATTGTTACACGGCATATCAAGCGATCATGCGTCTTATGTCCGTTATACAAGTATTGAACGTTATGCGAATAAACATCAATTAGCGATTATTATGCCGAGTGCAGATCATAGTTTTTATACGAACATGAAGTATGGTCATAGTTATTATGATTATGTGTTAGAAGTATGGGATTATGTGCATCAAGTATTGCCATTGTCTCAAGAAAGAAAAGATCATTTTATTGCAGGACATTCAATGGGTGGGTATGGTACGTTGCGTTATGCATTGACAGCGGGCGAACGGTTTTCTAAAGCGGCACCACTTTCATCTGCCATCGATGTATCACAAGTGTATGAATTTGTGTACCCTGATTTTAAACCAGCCGCAATTGCCGGCGAGGACTATCTGCCTATTGGTACGGAATATGACCCTTATCACCTTGTAGATGAAGCGATTAAAAAGGGGAAAGCAGTTCCGGAGATTGTTATGATGTGTGGGACAGAAGACCCGTTATATGAAAGTAATACACAATTTTTTGACTATATTTCTAAACACAATATACCAAGTCGTTTGATTGCCAATGCGGGTGAACATAATTATGACTATTGGGATAAAGCAATAAAAACAATCATTGAAATGTTTACAACTGAAGATGAATAAAATAAATGCGTTCATGGCGGATTTCCGTATATGAACGCATGTTTTATTTTCATTTTTTACAAATTGATAAACATTGCAAATCGGTGCATGAAGGTCTATAATATTAAATCGTAATTATTACGATTTATAAAGTGAGGTTTTATATATGACCCAACATCACCGTGTTATAATTATTGGCGCAGGTGCAGCGGGAATTGGGATGGCAGTCACTTTCAAGATGCTTAATATGGAAGATGTCTGTATCATTGAAAAAAATTCAATTGGTCATTCGTTTACGCAGTGGCCGAAATCAACGCGAACAATTACACCATCGTTCACATCAAATGGCTTTGGCATGCCAGATATGAATGCGATTTCTATAGATACATCACCAGCTTTTACCTTTAATGAAGAGCATGTGTCAGGTGAGACGTATGCAGAATATCTTGAAATTGTAGCCGACCATTATGGCGTACACGTTGAAACAGAGACAACGGTAACAGGTGTACAATTGGTAGACGGTATTTATGAAATTGAGACGTCCAGAGGTCTGTTTACTGCTGATTATATCTTTGTGGCAACGGGAGATTATGCCTTTCCAAATCAACCGTTTACCGTGGGCCGTCATTATAGTGAAATAGAGGATTTTAAAGCATTGACAGGAGAACATTATGTCGTCATTGGTGGCAATGAAAGTGGCTTTGATGCGGCAATTCAACTTGCCAAAAATGGTGCGCATGTTGAAATGTACACGACTTCGACTGGGTTTGGTGAAGAAGATGCTGATCCTAGCGTCCGTTTATCACCGTATACGCATCAACGCTTAAAAGAAGTGGTAGAAGCGGGGCATGATATTCAAATGCACGTGGGACATGAAGTCATCGATACACGAGAGGATGACGATGGTTATCACATTTTACTAGCGAATGGTGAAACTGTCGTAACACCTCACATACCGATTGTAGCGACAGGCTTTGATGTGACACAAAATCCACTTGTGCAACAATTGTTTACGCTTCAAGAAGGTGAAGTGAAATTGTCTCAATTAGATGAATCTACACGCTATCCTAACGTCTTTTTAATTGGGGCAACGGTGCGTCATGAAGAAGCGATATTATGTTATATCTATAAGTTTCGCGCACGTTTTGCTGTTTTAGCCGAAATTGTAATGAAGCGAGAAGCGTTGCCAGTGGATGATGCGACGATTGAATCCTTTAAAGCTAACAATATGTATTTAGATGATTACGCATGTTGTGAAGTGGATTGCACATGTTAGAAGTGACGTTTAACATTGTTACAGGTGAGGTAACGCCGATTCCTGATGGTCCTCATCAGTTGAGATTAAGTCAGACACATCGGCTTACAAGTGATGAACTGGCAACATTACGACGGTTAATCATCTCAGAACGCCTTGAAATTGGCATAAAAACACCAGCGCTATCTACACCAGAAGAGACCCGTTATGTTGTCGACAAACTCCAACACTATGTAAAGGAAAAGCAAAAACACGCACCGAAATGGCAACACATCTGTTATGGATGGGGTGTGATAGTGCTTATGTTTGCGATCCCAATCTTTCTTGCATATCACTTATCCGGGTGGTTGGAAAACACGGTCTTTTCGCCACTTGTTGATATATTAAGCGGGGCGCATTGGATTCAAATACCATGGATACAACATATTTTATTTGGCGATTACGGTATTTTATCCCTCGGAACCTATTCTTTTGTATGGGCATTGCCTGTGGTGGTTTTTATTAGTATTTCTACCGCACTTTTAGACCATTCAGGTTTAAAACAGTTTGTCATATGGTCAATAGAGCCGTCAATGCGACGAATTGGATTGAATGGCACGGATATCGTGCCTGTATTAGAAGGTTTTGGATGTAACGCTGCGGCGGTGGCTGAAGCAGGTCATCAGTGCAGTCAATGTACTCAAGCACGATGTATAAGTTTAATTGGCTTCGGAACATCTTGTAGTTATCAAATTGGCGCAACATTGTCCATTTTTAATACGGCGCATGTAAGCTGGCTATTTGTACCTTATTTATTGCTCGTATTTATAGGAGGCGTCATCCATAACCGTTTATGGTATCGTGCCCAACCAACGTTTAACATTGCACCAACATATCGTCAGGCGTCATTGCGATCGCCACTTACGTATGCATTTATGAAACAAGTCATCGTAAGTATACGCATGTTTTTGACACAAGCGTTGCCGATTTTTCTAGGTATATGTTTTGCAGTGAGTTTATTATCATTGACGACAATTTTAGATTGGCTCGCGAAAGTGTTCGCCCCGATATTACAACTTTTACAATTACCAACAGAATTTGCGACAGGCATCTTTTTCTCTATCATACGTAAAGATGGTATGTTGTTGTTTAATACAGGTCATGGTACATTAATTCAAAGTTTATCGCCGTTACAATTATTAATGGTGGTATTTCTAGCGTCAACTATGACATCATGTTCTGTGACAATGACAATGATAGCGCGTCAACTTGGTGGAAAGTTAGCGGGGAAATTGATACTCAAACAAATGGCCACATCATTAGGTATCGTATGTGCATTGTTTGGATTATTAAAATTGTGGGATGTCCTGATAACACTATCGTAAAAGTAGCGTATTAATGGCCACATGTATTTGGCGTAGGCACAATAACTCACTTAGACGAAACCGAAAATTTATTTTGAGCGCAAGATAACTAGAAATTTTTGAGCGTGTTCAAAAATAAAAAGCAGAGCTGACTAAACGCACGCGCTTAGTCAGCTTTCTGCCATTTAAACTATGAATTACGCATTCATTGCTACAGCATTACATGAAATCAATAAGGTTTCTGTAACGCTCTAGATTTAAAGGTAACGCGCCTATAAAAGCGAGGCTAGGGTACCAATCAGAGTTTGAATGTTTAATATAATGTCTTCTTGTTTTATAAGTGTCAAAATGTAATGGAGGATGATGATTTATGTTTGAAATAGCTTTTTACAAATCATCCAAGTATGTTTATCTTTAAAAATGTAGTTCTCTATCATTAAGGAATGTACAATATGACTTACGCGTTCGCGTGACATACCAATTAAATCGGCAAGCAATTGTATCGTAATGGCGTGAGTTAATTCATAATAGGATTCATGATTTGATCCTACATTTTCGCATAGCAAACGGATTAAATGAATGACTTTTTCACGCGCATTTTTACAATTTAAAATCATATTATGCTGAACGTGTTGATCTTTACTTAAAATAATTAACTCGTAAAATCGAGACAGCACTTCTGTATCGTGTTTTGATAACTTTTCGATTAAAAATAGTGGCACACTCAATATGTCGCAATCTGTTAATGCGATGCATGATTCATCGACTGAGGGTGTACGAAACAGTTTGTTGAGTGGAAAGCAATGATACGCGCGATTCAGCCATTTGTAATGCGCACCATTATCGGCAAATGCTTCTCTCAATACGATGCCATGCATGATAAATTTGAGGTGCGTCATTTCAGTGGTGTCATAATAGATCACTTGGTTTTTATCATAATGACGCAGAATAAAGTCTTCTGCGAAAATTTGTAATTGTGTGGGTGACACATGAATATAATGCGCAAATGTTTGGATCGCAACTTTTAAGTCTTTTGTATCTAACGTTTTATAATGCGTATTCATTTGAAATAACGTCCTTTATTTATAAATGGATATGCGTGCCTGTTCCCCTCTCAATTGCCGCGTAGGCGTTGTCTAAATCTGTTATAATAACTTCTCTATTTGGATGATTTCCAATAAATTTAATCGCAGCTTCAATTTTAGGTAACATGGAACCTTCTGCGAATTGTCCATCTTCAATATATGTTTTTAATGTTGCGACGTCAACGGAGGTTAACATTGTTTCATTAGGTGTTTGATAGTTGATATATACATTTGGAACGGCTGTTAAAATCATCAAGGTATCCGCTTCAATCAGTTCTGCTAGCGTTTCACTTGCGAAGTCTTTGTCAATAACGGCTTCAATACCTTCATAACTGTCCTCTTTTTTAACGACTGGAATACCACCTCCGCCACACGCAATGACGATATTATCGTTGTCGAGTAATGTTTTAATCATCTCATGTTCTAAAATAGATACAGGAAGCGGGGACGGCACGACTTTTCGAAACCCGCGGCCAGCATCTTCTTTATAGACACTCTTTGAATCAATCCGTTGTAATTTTTCTGCTTCTTCTTTTGTGTAAAACGGTCCTATCGGTTTTGTCGGATGAAGTAGATGGGGGTCATGTGCATCGACTTCAACACGTGTTACGACCGTAGCGACTTGTTTTTTACTTTCAACTTTTCGAAGCACACGCGTCGTTTCAGTTTCTAACCAGTATCCAATCATACCTTGCGTCATTGCGCCACATACATCTAGTGGCATGGCTGGTGTTTCAGAACTATTAGATTTTGCTTGTTGAATCAACAAATTGCCAATTTGAGGTCCGTTGCCATGTGAAAACACAATGGAGGCGTCCGATTGGAATAAGGGTTCAAGTTTTTCAAGCGTTTCACGAATTGCAGCTTGTTGACTTGTTGCGGTTGCTTCTTTATTTTGAATCGCGTTACCTCCTAATGCGATAACGATTGTTTTAGGCATAAATATCTCTCCTGACTTATATCACGGTAATGGAGTGGGTCATCAGTTTGACAATACCAATAAGTGCGAAGACTAAAATAAAACCAATGACAATCCATTCGATAGCTTTCGGTTTTTTATTAAGATTGTGTTGTACTTTTATAAATACGATGACGCCTGGAATATACAAAATCATAGTGAGTAATAAATATTCCAAGCCTGCAGCATAGATTAACCAAAGTGCATAGATTGATGCGATACAGCCAATCGCCCATTTCGTCACTGAAGTGCTTTGTTGTAAATAGTTATACTTTACAAGGTAAAATGCGCTAAACATATAAGGGATTAAAATCGCACTTGATGCGAGTGAAAACGCAAATTGATATGCACTTTCCGTAAATAACATACTGATTAAGAAAAATTGGACTAAAATATTCGTAATTAATAATGAATTGATTGGTGCACCGTTACGATTTTCTTTCGCAAACCATTTCGGGAAAAGATTGTTTTTCGCAACGACATACGGCAATTCTCCTGCAAGTAAAGTCCAACCAAGCCACGCACCGAGCACGGAGATGATGAGTCCGATGTTGACAAATACGGCACCCCAAGGACCTACAATGTGTGCTAACACGTGTGACATTGAAGGGTTACCTAATTCTGAGATGTGATTTTGTTGAATGACACCTTGTGCGAGTACCGTCATTAAAAAGTAAATGATAAGCACGGAAGTGAGTCCAATAACCGTGGCTGTACCCACATCTTTTTTACGTTTTGCACGGCTAGAAAATACAACTGCACCTTCAATACCTGTAAATATCCACACGGTTACGAGCATAATACTTTTTACTTGTAACAGAATAGAGGACCATTCGATCTCATTTGAAGCGGTACCGCTAAACCCTGCGAGAAACGTATCGAAATTAAACACCACCATCATACAAACGATGACCAAAAAGATTGGAATTAATTTCGCGACGGTAACAATACTATTGATAAACGCAGCGGTTTCTACACCTTTTAAAATTAAGAAATGGACTCCCCAAAGTAAAATAGAGGCGACAATGATACTCGGTAACGTATTACCTTTTTGGAAAATCGGGAAGAAATTGCCAACCGCAGACATGAGCAATGTAGCATAAGCCACGTTGCCTAAAAATGCTGCAAACCAGTAACCCCAAGCACTACAAAAACCAATAAAATCTCCAAACCCTGCTTGTGCGTAACTGTAGATGCCGCCATCTAAATCGGGGCGTGCATTCGTTAACGTTTGAAATACAAATGCTAATGCAATCATGCCGATAGCGGTAATCCCCCAACCGATCATGAGGGCAAGACCGCCTGCCTGACTTCCCATATCAGAGATGATATTAAAAGCACCGCCTCCAATCATAGAGCCTATAACAAGGCCAATGAGAGAAGACTTGTTTAATTTTTGTTGGTGTTCATTTTCCACGTGTTTCATCTCCTTATCATGAAAAGGAAGGGCTAGTGCGTGATTCATACATATATAATTGTTTGCTACGTCTAGCCCATCACTTTAGTTATGCCAGTGTTGAAGCCATCACAGATTTAATCGTATGCATACGGTTCTCTGCTTGGTCAAACACTTTGGATTGCGAACTTCTAAATACGTCATCAGTGACTTCCATTTCGCTTATGCCAAATTGCTCTTCGATGTCTTTACCATACATCGTATTTGTATCATGGAATGCTGGTAGACAGTGCAAGAAAATGGTGTCATCGCGACCTGTTTTTTGCATTAAAGACGAATTAACTTGATAATCTTTTAATAAATTGATACGTGTTTCGAATTCACTTTCTTCACCCATGGAGACCCATACGTCTGTGTAAATCACGTGCGCACCTTTAACTGCTTCGTCTATATCATCTGTAACGACGACAGAGCCACCATCACGCACACCACGTGCTTTAGCCATATCAACATACGTTTCGTTCGGGAAGAGGGCTTTAGGCGTACATATACGCACATTTACGCCGAGCATGGCACCTGCGACCATAAGTGAGTGTGCCATATTGTTACGGCCATCACCAATGTATGTGAGGTTAATGCCTTTTAAGTGACCGAAATTTTCTTTAACGGTCATATAGTCCGCAAGCATTTGAGTCGGATGCCAAATATCTGTCAAACCGTTCCACACCGGTACACCTGAATGTTCAGCGAGTTGCTCAACAACGTCTTGAGAGAAACCTCGGAATTCTATGCCATCAAACATACGTCCGAGTACTTTTGCGGTATCTTCTACCGATTCTTTTTTACCCAATTGAATGTCATTTTTGCCTAAAAATTCAGGGTGTGCTCCGAGATCTATAGATGCCACTGTGAATGCGGCACGTGTACGTGTTGACGTTTTTTCAAAGAGTAATGCAATATTTTTACCGTCTAAATAACGATGTTTGATACCATCTTGTTTGTAAGACTTTAATGTAATTGCGAAATCAATTAATGCTTCAAATTCTGTTTTCGTAAAATCGTTTTCTTTTAAAAATGAACGTCCTTTTAAAGTAACTGGTTTTTGTAATTCCATCATGCGTTTTCCTCCTCAATGTCTTTTAAATGTCTTCACGATATAAAGGTTGACTCATACAACGTGGGCCTCCACGACCGCGTACAAGTTCACCTCCAGGGATTTCGATGACTTTTAAGCCTTTTTCACGTAATAACGTGTTAGAGACATAGTTTCTGTCATATGTCACTACCACACCCGGGCGGATACATAGTGTGTTTGATCCATCATTCCATTGTTCACGTGGTCCGTCGATAGTATCGCCATTACCCGTAGGAATGAATTCGATATTATCGAGGTTTAACGCGTCTTCTAAAGTTTGTTTCAACTGGTTAGAATGGGTGATTTTAATGTTGTCATCGCCGACACATGGTTCAATCGTAAAGATATTCATATGACCTTCAGATTTCAGTATGGCAGCATGCATAGTGAACTTATCGTAATCTATCATTGTAAATACCGTATCTAAATGCATAAACGTACGACTTGTAGGGATTTCAATCGCAATGATTTTCTTAAATGTTGATACAGGATTGCTAAAGATGCTACGTGCCAAACGTTCGATTGCTTGTGCTGATGTGCGTTCTGAAATTCCAATCGCAAGCACTTCTTTAGATAAGACGAGTTCATCGCCACCTTCAATATTGAACGGACTATCTCGGTCCACCCAAACTGGAATGTCACTGTCTTTAAAGTCAGGGTGATGGTTCAAGATATATTGCATGAATATTGATTCACGGCGACGTGCGCGCCAATACATGCGATTAATTGTAACCCCGTTACCGACGGACGCTTGAGGATCACGCGTGAAATAAAGGTTCGGCATTGGGTCAAGATAAAACGGATATTTGTCATCCATATATTCAACGAGATGTGTTGTTTTTAAATTGATTTCTTCTTTTCGAACGCCAGCCATTATTTTATCGACTAAGCTTTGATTATCTAATTTTGAAAACAGCGCTTTGATTTCTGCTTCGTGGCCTAGAACGGTTTTACGTGATTCTGCTAAAATCTCATCGATAAATTGTTCGCGTACTTGAGGTTCTGTTAAACTTTCTGCAGTTAATTTTTCAAGGTATAACACTTCTACACCTTCGTTTTTTAAAACTTCTGCAAAGTAGTCATGTTCGCGTTGGGCGACTTTTAAATAAGGAATGTCATCAAAAAGTAAGCCGTCTAAATAATCAGGAACAAGATTTTCTAATTCTTTACCAGGTCGTTTAAGTAAAACGGTTTTTAAACGGCCGATTTCACTATTAACATTAATCGTGCGTTTCATTTTAATTTTCCTCCTTTATGTGATGATGTCTTCACTATAAAGGTTATAAAACGCTTACATCGTGATTTATTTCACAAATGAAGAGAGGAATATTTCTTGTTTTAAAGATAGGTCTATACAAAAAAATTTATTTTCTTGCATGACACACGCGGTGTTATGCGATATGTGATGGATATTGTGTGTATATTCACGTATAGGTTTCGTCGTAATTTGTCGTTGATACAATATGATGCATAATCATGCTAAAGCGTATGGTCTGGAAAGAGTTCTGTAACGACATGTCGCGCTGCATCATTTGAGCGTGTCATAATCATTGTCGTATCATTACCGCTTACTGTACCGATGATGGCATTCAGTTGTAATGCATCGATATAAAAATTAATCGTTTGACCAAATCCTGGAGAGGATTGAATTAAAATACACTGGTTAATAACTGAGATACGTTGAATGTCATCTTGATACAACCGTTTTAAGATATGATGATATTTTGGTTTGTCATTGGATATCAGTTGATAGTGTGAGGGGTGATGTTGAGAAGGGACTTTATGTATATTTAACTGTAAGAAATCGTTCGCAATGGTCGTTAGGCTAAAATGAATGCCAAATCGTGCTTCTATAATATCGATCACATCTTGCTTCGATGTTATACAGTTATGTTGTACGATGATCTCGATAAATTTTTGTCTTTCTTCGCGTTTCATTTTTAGCACCTCCTAAAATAGCCCTTCAACAGCTTTTTACATCAACTATCAATAAATATTATTAACCAGTTCTTCAAATTAAATCAAAAATATTAGTATTCATTTTTAGTGTAAAAATGTTAAAAATCTGTGCTAAAGTCTTTGGTCATAAGGATTTTTACGAAGTTGTGACAACAAAGGTTTGACACGGTTTAAGGTTAAATGAAGTCGTCTAGGGTTAAGCACGTCTCTTTCATTTTTACGAGATTTTCGGTAACATACCATGCGTATGACAATATGAAATGCGTTTGGAGGAGTATTGTGAGGCATCAATCAACTAAAATAACCATTTTCTTTTTTATGTTAGGCACCTTTGCGATAGGCATGTCTGAATATGTTGTCATTGGATTATTGTCGCAAATCGCAGGTGATATGCATATCCAGATATCTACAGCAGGGTTGCTTGTCAGTGTGTATGCTTTGAGCGTCGCATTTATAGGGCCTGTGATGCGTATTTTAACGTTTAAATATCGTGCACGCATCTTATTGCCTGTTTTTGTAGGTATTTTTATTTTTAGTAATGTATTAGGCATGTTGGCACCCCATTTTTATGTATTATTGTTGTCACGGTTATTATCAGCAGCAATGCATGCGCCGTTCTTTGGGGTGAGTATGAGTGTCGCAACGAACATTGTGTCGCCAGCGAAACGGACGCAAGCCATCGCGTTAGTACAAACTGGATTAACCATTGCGATTATGATTGGTGTACCGTTTGGGGCGTTTTTAGGAGATTTAGCGAATTGGCGTGTTGTTTTCGGTATTATGGTTGCCATTGCAATCATTACATTGATAGGTATTTTAAAATGTACACCTGATGTGGAGATGAGTGCGGAACCTAACTTACGTAAAGAACTCGGAGCCTTTAAACAACCACAAATTTTAATTACGATTGCGATGATTGTATTTGGATTTTCTGGTGTGTTTACAACGTATACCTTTGTAGAACCGATGTTAAAAGCGTTGTCACCATTTGACACAGCTGGTATTACAGTGTGTCTATTTTTATTTGGCCTTGGTGGTGTCATCGGTAACGTCGTCTCTGGAAATGTGACTGAGGAAAAATTAACGATGGGGCTATTTTTCTCGTATTTGTTGTTATTTGTGACCATTGTTTTACTCGTGTACGCTTTACCAATAGGGCTGTTTGCGCTCATCATCGTATTTTTGTTTGGATTTGGGACGTTTGGAACAACGCCGTTACTTAACAGTAAAATCATTTTTGGTGCAAGTGAGGCCCCGCTACTCGCCAGCACCATGGTGGGCTCTATATTTAATTTAGCGAATTTTATCGGTGCAATGATCGGGTCAGGATTGCTCGGACATGGTTTACCTTATGCGCACATTACAATGATCTCAGGAGGGATTATTTTACTCGGTATTGTGCTCAATATTGGGAACTATATGTATGAGAAGCGGCAAAAAGTTAGTGGTTAACTTTGTTATTGATTACGGTCAATACGTATTACACCACTGCGCTTTAAGAAGATATCTATATAAATATGAAAAGCACGTATCATAGGTTCATGATACGTGCTTTTTTGGGCTTTAGTATTCGATATTTGGTGCTTTGTTAACGTGTTGTTGGTAACGTTTTAAAGCAGCAAATGCGCCGCCAAGGACGCCAACTACGACTGTTAATGTAACAAGTGCTTTCATGTCGCAACGACTCCTTTTTATTCGTAATAGTGTAATTCTAAATCTTTAGAAGTTTGTTTACGTGTTTTACGCATTAACGCTTCATCTTCAATTAATGATTTACCGTATGAAGGAATCATTTTTTGAATTTTTGGCGTCCATTCAGAAGTTAATTCTGGGAAGTTCTTTTCAAGTACTTCTAATGCAACAGATACAGATGTAGACGCTCCTGGTGATTCACCTAATAATGCGATAACAGTATGGTCTTGAGAGTTAACCACTTCTGTACCGAATTGAATGAAGCCTTTACCGTATTCTTCAGTATCTTTAATCACTTGAACACGTTTACCAGCAGTATATAATTCCCAATCTTCATCACGTGCTTCTGGATAGAATGTACGTAAGTGATTCATACAACCTTCTTTTGTCATTAAAATTTGGTCGAATGAGTATTTGATTAAAGGTAAGTTTTTCGCTGCTGATGCAAGTAAAGTCATAATGTTGTATGGCTTAACAGAACGGAATAAGTCTAAGTTAGAACCGTTTTTCAAGAACTTAGGACCAACACTTGCGAATGGACCGAATAATAACGTTTTCTCACCATTAATATAACGTGTATCTAAGTGAGGTACTGTCATTGGTGGTGTACCTGGTGGCTCTTTACCATATACTTTAACCCCATGTTCTTCAACAACTTCTGGGTTTGTACATGTTAAGAATTGACCTGTGATAGGGAATCCACCTAAGTTTTTACTTTCAGGGATACCTGTTTTTTGAAGTAATGGAATTGCACCACCGCCAGCGCCAATGAAGACGTGGTGTGCAATTTCAGTGAAGACTTTACCGCTGTTACGGTTACGGATTTTAACTTCCCATTTTTTGTCTTCACGTTGCATGAAATCGATTACTTCATGATTGTATTTCACTTCAGCATTGTCATGTGCCTCAATATTAGAAGTCATTTTACGTGTTAATTCACCGAAGTTAACATCTGTACCTTCATCGATTTTACTTGCAGCCATAATGTCGCTCGCGTCGCGGCCTTTCATCATTAATGGCATCCATTTACGCATTACTTCGATATCTTCAGTATATTCAATGTTATCGAACATTGGTGATTGTTTCATTGCTTCGTAACGATCTTTTAAGAACTTACGATTGTTTACACCACGTACGAAACTAATGTGAGGTAATGGATTGATAAATTCACGTGGGTTTGAAATGTTTTTATTTTTTACTAGGAAGCCCCAGAATTGTTTTGAGATTTCAAACTCCTCGTTAATGTGTTTCGCTTTCTCGATGTCGATTGAACCATCTGGTTGTAATACCGTATAGTTCAACTCACATAGTGCAGCATGACCTGTACCAGCGTTGTGACGTTCATTAGAACTTTCAAGACCTGGACGATCTAAGCGTTCGTATAACTTAATGTTCCAGTTTGGTTCAAGTTCTTTAATCATTGAACTAAACGTAGTACTAAGCACACCAGCACCAACTACAATGATGTTTCTAGGTTCTGACTGATTAGACATATTTATCACCTTTCAAATTTAGTTATAACCATTAGCATAAGCTTATATTTAAACGATATGCTCTAATTATATTACATTTACTTTTATTATGGAATTGCACAGATAAAGAAATTTTAAATTGTATGGCATAAACTTAAAAAAGTTAGGGATAAATACGGTATTAATTGAAAGATTCCATTAATTTTTCTTCTTGTATAATACGTTTAACTAGAAAATGCGCGTAAGGTAAAAGTAAAATCCATGTATAAGTCGCACTTGTTAGTAATAATACACCAAGTAGTTCTGGAATAATATTTAAGAAATAGTTTGGATGTTTTGTGATTTTATAAAGACCTGATTTCACAATAGGGTGGTGCGGTAAAATAAAGATTTTTAATGTCCAAATACGTCCTAACGTGCGAATAACATGAAATAGTACAATGTAACTAAGAATAAGTATGATAAGACCGATCACGTTGATAGCACCTAATGTTGTGTGATGCATCCATGCTTCAAAAGCGGCTCCAACATAAATAAGAATATGAGTCGCAGCTAAACCTTTAGAATTTGCTTGACCATATTCTTTGGCGCCTTCAGCAATGAGTGCTTTAGCATTATTGATAGATATGTATAAACTGTACAAACGGATAACGAAAAAAGCGGCTAGCAATGTTAAAACCATTATTTGTCATCTCTTTCTTTTTAGAATAAAAAAATGCAATCCAACGTGATAATGGTGAGAGATCTTGGTTGCCATCTACGGGTATCACGTCGGGATCGCATTGTAGTTACATTGTATATTGAGACGCAGGATAAAACCATTAAATTAAACTTAAATATAGCTTTAATTTGAGTTAATCCATGGGAATATAAATGATGGATAAAAAGGGGAAATGTGATAAACATCAAAAGCCTTCGAAAGTGTTTAACCACTTTTGAAGGCTTTTGATATATGAAATGTTGTATTGTACGTCTAAGCGTGTTTAGCGATGTCTGCATGTTTTTTAATAGTTGCGCGGTGACGCCAATATATAAATGTGAGGGCACCGTACCAAATTGGAGATAAAATAAATCCGATGCGTGTATCAGGTTCTATTAATAAAAGTACTAATATAAAGGCGAAAAATGCGAGGACCGCATACGCAGTGAACACGCCTCCTGGTAATTTGAAGGTACTTGCTTTATGCAACGCATGGTCTTTACGGTGATAACTAATATACGCAACAACAATGAGTGCCCAAACGACAACAGTAATTGAAGTCGCTACGGAAGTAATATACACAAATACCGTCTCCGCATTAGGGATAATTAAGTTAAGAATAACTGTAATTGAAATTAAACCACATGTAACAAGCAATGCATTGCGTGGGACGCCACGACTTGAAAGACGGTGCATCGCTTCGGGTGCTTGTTTTTTATCCCCAAGTGAAAAGAGCACACGACTATTCGCGAAAATACCACTGTTCGCTGATGATGCTGCCGCAGTTAAAACGACGAAGTTGATTAATCCTGCCGCAAAAGGAATACCAGCTAATGCGAATAAACCAACAAATGGACTGTTTTCAGGATTAATTTGATTCCAAGGCACGATCATCATAATGACCGCTAGTGCACCAACATAGAAAATAATAATACGTAACGGTACGCTATTAATGGCGCGTGGTAATGTTTTTTCAGGATTTTTCGTTTCACCAGCAGTAATACCTATAAATTCGATGCCTGTAAACGCAAATACGGCCATTTGGAATGATGTTAAAAAGCCGGCTAAACCGAATGGAAACATCCCCTCATGATTCCATAAGTTTGTTACACTTGCTGTATTGCCTGAAGGCGACTTAAATGCTAAGAATACCATTACGGCACCGACAACGATTAATGCGATAATCGTCACCACTTTAATAATCGCAAACCAAAACTCTAGTTCACCAAATAACTTTGTACTTGTTAAATTGAGTGTAAGTAATAAAAGTATGATCGCAAAACAAGTTAACCATGTGGGTATATTAGGGTTAAAATATTTAATGTATTGCGAGATGGCTGTGACGTCTGCCATTACTGTGATTACCCAAGACATCCAATAAGACCAACCGACAATAAATCCTGCGAATGGTCCTAAATATTCATGCGCGATTTCTGGGAATGATTTGAATTTTGATTTTGCGAGTAAAATCTCTCCCATCGCACGCATAAACATAAATAGAAAAAATCCTACAATCATATACGTAAATAGAATGGACGGACCAGCCTTGGAAATGGTATTACCAGATCCAAAAAATAACCCTGTTCCTATAGCGCCACCGATTGCGATTAATTGAATATGACGATTGCTCAATTCTCTTTTTAATTCATTTGTCATAATGTTCTCTCCCATCACTTTGAAGTGAAGTGTTCTCCCTTTGTGTGCGATTGTTCCCCATTGTTTTTACAAGAAAAATTCATGTCTTTTGATTCGACACTTTGATGTATGTGAGTATTTTATACCCATTATCTGAAAATAACAATAATTCGCAAAAATGTTTTTAGATGTAATCTTAAAACCACGTGAGACAATATATAAATATAATATGTTAAATTATGCGCGATTTTAGTTTGTATAAGAATTACTGAATGTACAATTGAGACCACGGAGTTGTAAGCGTTTGCAAATAATAGAGGGAATGCTTATTGGCTGCCGCGTTTATTATTGTAAGAAAATAAATAGAAAGTGCATTTAAACTAAAATGTATGCTGTGTTTTGCTTTTTTATAAAAGTTTTTTAAATAAAAAATAATACAATTTCCAACAATGGATATCGGTCTGGAAGATTTGTTATTGATTCGTTCAACTCAAAACATTTTATATTAAATTAAAAAATTATGTTGTATCGATAACGGAAAATGTTATTCTTATATTAATGAACTATTAAGGGGGGGCAATGTTTATGGTGTCAGATGAACGCAAATTGCGAAAATTATTGCTGTTCGGCAGTATAGTCAATGTCATTTGTATATTGTTGTATACATATATCGCTGCAACTTTACCTTCAATATCGAAACATTCAGATATAGGTCCCCTAACCCTGTTTGGCTACGCGCTTAGTGATCCCCATATATCGATATATATCATATTGACGCTTTATATCTGTATGGTGGCTTTGGGGATTATTTATTTCAAATTCGGCCTCTCTAAGCCATTTGTAGGAATTGTATATTTGATTTTAGGTGTATTGGTGCTTTATTACAGTCCTATAGCAGGATTTTGTTGGATTTACGTAGGTGCACGTCTTATTTCTACAAAAGTATTAAACGCCTTAACGGTTACAAGTACGATTTTCATTGGAATCATATTGTTGGCTTGGCTGTTCTTGGGATTACCTATCGTATTTATTTTAGGTATACATGATGCTTTACAAGGAGGGGCACTTGAGCCGAGTCTATTTATGATATTTTCAAGTGCGAACTCAGCAGGGGGAGCATCTATCGTGTTTTTAATATTATTGGTACTTTTAATGTCATTTATCGGTGCGATTTATGCCTTTATCTGTACGGGTATGGTACATCAAAACACTCAAAAATGTCATGATAGTCTTAAGTTTTTATGTGTTGCAACGATGACATTGTCCTACTCAGCTGCATTATTTAATATCGCTGCCATTTTATTTACATCACTAGTGATAGAGAGACGTAATCAAGAAACGAAAGAATTAACAAATGCATATGAAAAAATCTCAAATCCGGAGTAAAAAAGATGAATTTGTCGGATATTTGTCAAAATTAAAAGTTAAAAATATATTAAAATAACTAAGGGGACACAGATGTAAAAGCATCAGTTCGATGAAACACGCATAAAAGTATCACAAGTCTTTTGTGTAAATAGTGTCACTATGATGTTGTATGGCTTTTTATGTGACGTCATGGTGACACTTTTCTTAGCGTTACAATAAACGGCTCGAATAAAGCAATTCGAAGTTTATTGATAGCGTTAACGAGATGTTGAGTGATGCACGTATCATTGTATTACGTAGTTGTTGATAATTTGGTGTACAATTAATCATACATTTGTTTTATTTTATGTAAGTATCGTTACGGTTTATTATTCGGTACGTGCATTCATTTACATGATCGCAACTGTAAAACACATGAATGCATCCAACATCATCGTGTTATCGTTATAACACCATTTAGGTTATATTGATTTTGAAAGTTTATCGTATATTGAGCATCTTAGCTTATAGGTCTATAGCTTGGATATTGATATATGCAGTATGAAAAAGTTTCCCTCATTTAAAATACAGGGAGGGGAAAGTAGTTTAATTAGATTTCACAAAATTAAAAATACTAATAGATACAGAGGCGTGTTGATATTGAAAAAGAAAGATTTAACAAAATTACTGATGGGTCTTGCGCTCATCTTACAATTGTCTATAGCCCTTTTTAATTTTTTTAATTTAAACAATCTTGATTATAATATGTTCTATTATGACGAAATTAGTAAATGGAATATTTGGGAACGTGTAATGAACGTATATGCTTCCATGTCCCTTTATAGCGTAGGTCTTATATTAAATTGTCTTATTTTTATTTTAGGGTGTTTTGTCTTTTTTAAGTACTTGAAAACAGGTACAGTGAATGCGCTATTTGTGGGTGGTTTAGGGTTTTTAAGTTTTATAACGAACCCTTTAGGAGGCATTTTATGGTGTGTCATTGCCGCTAAGTATCATCATCAATTGGACGTAAAGCAATGGGTTAAGCGATTGTTAATCATGAGTGTTATCTTAGTTGCTGTTTCACCTATTTTACGTATGTTCGCGCCATATATGATTTTAATACAACAACCCATTATTAGTGCGCATTTATCAAGTTTTGACAGTTTATTACTGCCATCATTTTGGGCAAGATGGTTTTTTATCGTAGATACACCACAAATCATTACTTATATGTTCTCTCCAATAACCTTATTTATATATATTTCTGCGATAGTACTCGGTTTTATAATGTTATATCAAAAAATAGATAGTAAAAATTGGAAGATGATTACCATCACCACATTCATTGTTCAAAGTTTTGTAATGAACATTGGTGCTTTATTTTCATTAGTAGCCATCATTTTAGTGTTTGCAGCTCAACAATCTACAAAAACGTTGGACGTAGATGAAGATATATAACATAATAAATATTTTTGAGATAATTTTTTAATATTTGTATTGAACTAGGTATTAATTTCATTTAACATTATAGAAAACAATAAGGAGATAACAATTATGATCAAACGAACAGCTGAAAAAGTTTTAACATGGATAGGTGTTGGAATACAAACTATCGCTATTTTATTTTGTGGATTTTTGGCATTAGTGATTGGCTTAAACAGTAATGAAATTGAAACAGCATTACTTGAAGACGGTACATATACAGTAGATGAAGCGCAATTTGTAGTTATGATATATAACTTTTTTATCAATTTTGCTGTAATATTCGGCATTCTTGCATTAATTCTTGCGATTGTCGGTGGTGTATTCATTAATAAAAAGACGAAACTTGCAGGAATTTTACTTATTATTGCAGGTGTGCTCAGCTTTTTCTTTTCACTCTCAGGAATTTTATGGTTAGTCGCAGGTATTATGTTGCTTGTTAGAAAACCGGCACCAACGCATGCGCAATCACATGCATCACAATCAATGCAAAACAATAACCAACCAGTGAATCATAGTGAGCCACAACATGTTGAAAACCATAACCCTGTAAGACACAGTGAACAACGTTCAGCAAACAGTCACTCTGAACAAGCGCACACATCTCATCATACGCAACAACATGACGATGAACATTTCCGCTCTGAAGCAGAGGAACAACGTTCTAAAGATATTCAAAAAGATCCATATAAATATTAATAACAATAGGAGCCTCATTGAGGTTCCTTTTCTATTTTGTCTTTATAATGTGGATTCAAATGATTGTGCCATGTCATTTTAACCCGTTTGAAACGAAAGGAGTCATGGTGGATGCCTTTGACGTCAAGGACAAAATATTAAAGGACTAAGAGTGCTCGTGATGGATGATTTAAAGAAATGAGCCAAACATGGAAATCAAGTTTTGATATAATATAGTTTAAACGAAACATCATAGAGGTGTGACTATGAAATATAAAGCATTAATAATAGAAGATGATGTTGAAATTGCGCATATTATTTCTTTAAATCTTGCTCGTCTAGATACACATGCAACCATCGCTTATACAGGTGATGATGGACTTTCCAAAGCGTTATCGTCCACCTATGATTTAATCATTTTAGACCTTATGCTTCCTGGAAAGACTGGCAATGAGCTAATGAAAGAATTAAAAAAAAACATCACAGCTAAAATTATCGTCGTTTCGGCAAAATCCGAAGTAAATGAAAAAGTTGAATTATTATTATCTGGTGCGGATGACTATATCACCAAACCGTTTTCGAAAGCTGAATTTATGGCACGTGTTCAAGTACAATTGCGCAATATTCAGGCTAGCACCATGCCTACTGTTTTAAAATGGAAAGCACTTGAGTTGAATCCTACTAAACGTACAGTTTATATAAATGAACATTATTTGGAACTAACAAATACGGAATTCGATATTTTGGCATTATTGTTAACACAGCCTGAAACTCCATTTACAAAGCGTCAATTATATGAAACATTACAGGGGCTATATATCGGCGATGATAATACAATTAACGTACATATCTCGAACTTAAGAAAAAAATTAAGCCTTTATTCTGACGATCCTTATATTAAAACGGTGTGGGGCATTGGATTTATGCTTGTGTAAATCTTTATACTTTCTTTATATTTTATTTAAAGTAATTTGAGACCTCTGATTCTATAGTAAAATCATAGAAGGAGGTTTTTTTGTGTCATATGTAATCAAAACCAATCAATTATTTAAACAATATGGAACACAGTATGCGCTACATCCTACTGATTTTTCTTTAAAAAAGGGAGACATTTGCGGGTTAATTGGGAAAAATGGTGCAGGTAAATCGACGCTCATAAAATTGATGGCGAATCATATTCAACCATCAGGGGGCACATTAGAATTGTTTGGAACGTTAGATGATTCGACTAAAGAAATGCGTAAACGCATCGGCTTTTTCATTGATACAACAGTATTCATGCGTCACCTTACAGCACGCCAAAATTTGGAATATATTGCGATGCAAACTGGAAAGGTCGATATTCAACATATTCAATCTATTTTAAAGCAAGTCGGCTTAGAGAATGAAACAAGGAAAGTAAAAGCGTTCTCTTTAGGAATGAAACAACGACTAGGTATTGCGTTAGCATTGCTTAATCATCCGGATGTTTTAATTTTAGATGAACCTATTAACGGTTTAGACGTAGAAGGCATTAGAGATTTTCGTCAATTCATTACACAACTCAATAAAGAATTGGGAATGACCATTTTAATTTCTAGTCACATTTTAAGTGAATTACAACAAATTGCGACTCAATTTGTCTTTATTGAGAATGGTCACATTATTGAGTCTATTAGTAAGGATACATTATTAAATAAAGTACAAAAAGCAATCTCGTTAAAAGTGGACCTTCCTTCGAAAGCGGTTCAAATCATAGAGGAATTGGACAATGCTATACAATATAAAGTGCTTGAAGATAACACCATTGTTATCCATACCGCACATATGGATACCACGCAACTCAATGCGCTAATGTGGGATAACGGTATCCGTGTCGCTCAGATTCAAGAAGAAGTGTTTAATTTAGAAAACTACTTCTTACAAGGGGAAGGGGGCAGCAAGTATGATTAATTATCTTAAAAGTCAACGCTACCTCATGCTTAGAAGTAAGGCGTTTTATATATTGCCATTGGTATGTTTTACCCTCATCATATTCTTCGCGCTAACGCTTTATATAATGGGCAAACAAGGTTCGTATTTCCCTTATGACAACGCGCGTTTTTATTATGTCAATGTGGTTGGATTTAGTGGATTAATTATCTTTATAGGAATCATTATTACGCAATTTTTTCACTCTAAAGAACGACAATACAATGACAAAGTGAGTATCGCATATGACGTGCCTTTGAAAGTCATTTATTTTGGAAAATTGATGATGATTTTTGGATATTTCTTATTTATATGTTTAGTCTCTTATATCATCATGATTGTATTTGGAATGCTTCTATTTAAAGATGGACAAACGTATATCAGTGATTTTACATTGAGTATCACTAATATGTGTCCACTTGTGGTAGGGATACTTGCTGTTGCGCATGCATTATTTAGTATGCGAATGAATGCGATAGGTGTTATTATTGCAGTGCTTTTATGTTTACAAATCGGTGTGCATCGCATTTTGTATGGTTTAACGTTGTTAAATGATGGTTTCAAGCCCCTGTTTAAACTCACACCACAATATTTATTTGATCATATATTAGAGCTTTATATGACTGGAAAAGTGAGTTTAGGCATTCAATATTGGGTTGTTGGTTTGTGTATTGGCATTTTAGGTCTCATCTTAGGGTATGTTAAATTTAAAAAATTAGAGTATTAAATGAAGGATGAAGCGTAATGATCTTTATTTGTGTTGTAGTGTTGGTCGTCATAAGTGTAGTGCTAGGAAGTCAATACGTGCGATTGCTTAATGAGGTCAATAATATTGAAAGACAGTTGAAAATTTTAAATGAAGATACTGATACCAATCAAGTCATTCGTTCGGCGTCGCATATGAAACAAAGTCAACCCGTCATACGTGAATTGAATCGGTATATCCATCATTTAAAAGAGCAGCGTCAATTTTTTAGAAAAAAGGAATTAATGCTTAATAAAGAAATTAACAATGTGTCTCATGACCTACGCACGCCATTAACAGCAATCAAAGGATATACAGAATTAATGCAAGAAACACAAAACGTAAATGAGATGCAATCCTATGCACAGATTATTGATAAAAAGACGACACACTTAATTCATAGTGTGAATCTTTTCCATGAGCTCACGTATATCAATGCGCTCGATTATGAACTTGATTTACATTCCGTGAACATCAGTGAGTTTATTCAAGATCAATTGATTTCATATTATCATCAGTTTACGCTCAAAAATATCGACCTGACATTTGAAATAACAACAGCACATTACGCTTATTTACATGAAGAATCGATGATACGAGTTTTAGACAATGTGATTCAAAATGCACTGCGGTATGCGAAAAGTAGTGTCAAAATAAGTATTCTAGATGAGAGTGAGCATGTCACTGTGAACTTTCAAAATGATACGGACCACGAACCTTCGCCAGAGCAGTTGCATCAGTTGTTTGAACGGTCTTATACGCTTGATGAAAGTCGGACCCACCAACAAACGGGTGTAGGTTTATACATTGTGAAAACACTCATGCAACGTCAGAGTGGGGATGCCTTGCTACAATTTAATGCACCGATGTTTGAAATACGCTTAACATTGCAACGGGATACTTCATGTGTCACGTGAAACATTGTACATCATGATCAAAATAAGTGCGCCATGATGTCTATGATGTGATGGGCGCGCTTTTTATATTTGACATGAACATGTGATGGTATTTCAGATTGTGGTATGAATTTGTATCTTTTTGATAAAGTTATCTTATCCATTTGTTAACTTATGGTACTATGATAAAAAAGGAGAGTGGTTGTATGAAAATTATGATTGTGGAAGATGATTTTACTATTGCTGAAAGCTTAGTAAAAGAACTTCAAAAATGGAATCATGAAGCGGTCAATGTTCAAGACTATTATGCGATTACTGAAAAATTCCACTCGCTTCAGCCACACCTTGTTCTTTTAGATATCAATCTACCACATCTTAATGGTTTTCATTGGTGTCAGGAAATCCGTCAAACTTCTCAAGTGCCGATTATGTTTATTAGTTCTGCATCTGATAATATGAATCAAATGATGGCGATGCAAATGGGAGCGGATGATTTTATAGAAAAACCGTTTAATTTAAAGTTAACCATTATGAAAATCCAAGCGTTGTTAAGACGGTCTTATGATTTTAAAGTGGAACAATCTCAGTTGCATGTAAAAGGATGCGATTTGATCGTGGACAAGGCGATGCTCACTTATCAGGATCAAACGCTGTCTTTAACACTTACAGAGCTCCAAATTTTACAACAATTATTTATAAATGAAGACCATTATGTCAGTCGTAATACATTAATCGAACAATGTTGGCAATCTGAAAATTTCATCGATGACAATACGTTAGCAGTGAATATGTCACGTTTACGGAAAAAATTAAAACAAATTGGGTTAGTGGATTTCATACAAACGAAAAAGAATGTTGGATACAAAGTGTAAAGAGGGTGAGGCACTTGCGTTTTTATACTCATATTTTTAGTGATATATGCATATACGTGCTCATGTTAATGTTATTTTTATTTATATCATTCATCTATGGTCTTGAAGTAGAAGCATATATATTGATTTTAAGCGTGTCGCTATTTGTTTTCAGCTTGTATATCGCTGTGAAATGGGTTTATTTTAAAAAGCAAGAAACATTAAAACAAATCAATACGCGCCTAGAAGATGAATTGCAAGACGTTAAAACAAAACATCGTCACTATCAACGAGATTTAGAGCATTATTTTTTAACGTGGGTGCATCAAATTAAAACGCCAATTACTGCCTCTAAACTTTTATTAGAACGTAATGAAGCGGGGATGGTGAACCGCGTACGTCAAGAAATCACAGAAATTGAAAATTATACTAATTTGGCACTGAATTACTTAAAATTGTTAAGCCATGAAACCGACATGGTGGTCCAAAAAGTGGCGCTTGAAGATATCGTCAAACCATTAATCCAACGATATGCATTACATTTTATTGAACATCGTACACGCATTCATACAGAGCACCTTAATTGTGAGGTGACGACAGACGCCCAATGGATCAAGATTATGATTGAACAAATTTTAAATAATGCACTCAAATACGCTAAAGGTGGCGATATTTGGATTGTATTCGATGCGCAACAACACACACTCACAATTAAAGATAACGGTATCGGTATCAATAAGGTCGATTTGCCAAAGATATTTGAAAAAGGGTATTCCGGGACGAATGGTCGTTTGAATGACAAATCTAGTGGAATAGGATTGTTTATTGTGAAAGAAATTTCAGAGAAACTGCATCATCCTATAGCTGTTCAATCAGAACCTGGCATATATACAGAATTTACGATTCAGTTTCCGAAACCATCTCATCTTACAAATATGTAAGATTCGCAGCAACTTTTGTAAGGAATTATAAATGTTGCTGTTTTCTTTATCCTTTACACTGAAGTCAAAGAAATAAGGAGGCAACCACGATGTTACTAAAAGTAAGACATCTTAAAAAAGTATATGGTAAAGGACTTAATAAAGTTACAGCATTAAATGAGATGAGCTTTGACATTCAAGAGGGTGAATTTGTAGCCATTATGGGAGAGTCGGGTTCGGGGAAATCAACATTACTCAACCTTATTGCAACATTTGATCGTCCTACTGAAGGGTCGATTTCGATTAATCAAGAAGATGTAGCTCAATTGCGAAATAAATCCATCTCACGTTTTCGTCGAGATGAATTAGGATTTGTATTTCAAGATTTTAATGTTTTGGACACAATGAGTAATAAAGATAATATTTTGATGCCTTTAGTGTTATCAAATATTAACGTGAATACGATGCAAAAGAGACTGATTCAAGTAACAGAACAACTTGGCATCCAAACGCTACTGGATAAATATCCTTACCAAGTGTCAGGAGGACAGCGTCAACGCGTGGCGATTGCACGTGCTTTAATTAATAAGCCACAACTATTGCTCGCTGACGAACCGACGGGTGCACTTGATTCTAAAACATCTCAAGAAATTATGACCATGTTTAAAGACATTAACGACCGCAAACAAACTATTTTAATGGTGACACACTCTATACAGGATGCCTCTTTTGCAAATCGCATTTTATTTATCAAAGATGGTGGGTTATATCATGAACTGTACCGTGGAGATGAGACACAACAAGCATTTCAAAAACGTATATCAGATAGTTTAGCATTATTAAATGGAAGAGGTGTCTAACATGACCCTCAAGCTTTTAATCAAACTTGTTAAACGAAACTTTGTTGCGTTAAAAACGTTATTTATCCCATTTATTTTGACAGCAAGCATGATGTTAGGATTAGAATATATTTTATTATCAATCATTAATAATGACTACATTGCACACCGTCATGAATATTTACCAGAATTGTTAATGTATATCAATGTGATTATTATGATTTTATCAGTCATTTTCATTATCTATGCCAATAGCTTTATAATGAAACGCCGTCGAAAAGAGTACGCGCTACAAATTGTGTTAGGTTTGGAGAAAAAACATTTACACATTGTGTCATTTTTAGAATTAAGTGTACAGTTTATCGTCGTGAGTATTTTGAGTATCGTTGGCGGATATTTATTTGGAAATTTACTCTTTTTATTATTAAACAAATTGATTAGTAAAACGTCGATATCCATAATGCATTACCCATTTAGTATTAAAGCGATGCTTATCACGTTAGCAATCAGTGCAGTTTTATTTAGTGTTTTATTAATGATCAATATCATTCATACAAGTACGAAAAGCCCTATTAAGTTAATGAATGAGAGTCGTGCAGGAGAGAAAAAAACACGAAAATGGATACTCATTCCTTTATGTCTCGTTGGGGCGTTATGTTTAGGATATGGATACTATTTGGCGCTGTCAGCAAAAACGATTGTGAGCTCATTTCAAACAATCTTTACAGCGATTTTCTTTGTGATGATTGGAACCTATGCATTATTTATGTCATTAAGTTTACTCTTACTACAATGGCTCCAACGCATACCTAAAATTTATTATAAACCTAAAAATTTCTTTTCAATCGCAGGTTTACTATCACGAATGAAGGTAAATGTTGTTGGTTTAGCAAGTATCACAATGTTATGTACGTTTTTAATTGTGACGATGGGCATGACCGTCACCACCTATCGTGGTTTAGAAGACCAAGTGGAACAATCATTGAAAGAAGATTATCAAATTACATTAGATGGTAATTATAATTATTCAAAAAAAGCATCAAATCGTGTCGAAGCCCTTAAAAAAGACATTGATCACCTTGCGACAGTCGATCAATATCGTATATTCGGGAATGAATTTATATCATTCCAACTGAAAGATCATACCTTTAAGGTGCCAAAAGAAGGATTTAATTTATATATGAGTGATCTAGTATATGGGGTGGTTGTCACTCAAAAAGATTACAATCAAGCGCGTCATGCGCATGTCCATTTAAAAGACAATGAAATCATCATTGATTCCGATTCCGCTATGTTTAATGGCATGAAACATGTTAAAGTTGGCGGTAAAACGTACAATGTGATTCGTACTGATAATAAAGAAATAGGCAATCAAATCGCCGCAGATTCTGCGTATATTATTGTGAAAGATGATCAAACCTTCAAAACAATTACAAAACCATTTACGCATCAAGACAGTACTGGAGGTACAAACATCGATTTTAATATCCAAGGCAATAAAAAGAGTTTTGCTAAAGCCATGGCTCATTTACAAAAGGAACATGATGTGTCTATTATGAGTAAAGACGGCATTAGAAAATCACTTTATGAATTAAATGGTGGCCTCATCTTTATGGGGATTGTCGTTTCAATTGTGCTACTCGTGGGGACGTTTTTAATGTTATATAACAAGCAAATATCTGAGGGTTATGAGGATAAACGGAATTTTGATATTATGCAAAAAGTTGGTTTAGATTATCGCTTAATCAAACAAACCATTCATCAACAAATTATGTGGGTTTTTGTATTACCTATTCTAGTCGCGTTGATTCACACACTTTTTGCAGGTAAAATTAAGGTGTTTTAGGTATTAAAGACTTATCACTCTTCTTAAGTAGTTATGTCGGTGTCACATTCATTGTGGTGCTTGTTTACGGATTTATGTATTGGATTACTTCCACAATATATTACAAAATTGTTCAATTGAAATAAAGATTATTATTTTTTCGTAGATTGTCACTTCGCAACTGCAATATTAATGTGACGACTTGATGAAGCACTTTTAATTTTAACCAAGTTAAACTATGAATGATCGTATGCTATTATGTAAAAGTATTGAATAGGTCACGTTGTATACAGCTAATATAACTATAGCCTTCAGAACTCATGACAGACTGAGTTTTGAAGGCTTTTTTTGACCAATCGCTGGCCTTAAATTTAGAGGCGTTTTTAGAATGTTTCTCCCAATGATTGTGCTTTTAAAATGGCAGCTGCTTTAATTTCTTCGCTACGTTCAGGATCTTTATTGTGACCTTCAATAATAACCGTATCATATGATGGTACGCCAAAGAATCCCATCATCGCTTTAATGTAGCTGTCGCCATGTTCCAATGCATTCGCTGGTGCTTCTGTATAATAACCACCACGTGATTGAATGTGTAATGCTTTTTTATTTGTTAATAGTCCAACAGGGCCATTAGATGTGTATTTAAATGTTTGGCCAGCAACAGCCACAGCATCAATATATGCTTTTACGACTGGTGGAAATGATAAGTTCCACATTGGTGTAACAAAGACGTATTTATCAGCATTTACAAACTGTTCTAATATCTCATTTAAACGTGTCACTTTTGTTTCTTCTTCTGCAGTTAAAACGTCGCCATTTTGTAGCTTACCCCATGCAGAGAAGACATCACCATCAATATAGGGTACATACTCTTTGAATAGGTCTACATGCACAATTTCATCATCTGGATGATGCGCTTCATACGATTTAATAAAGGCTTGACCTGCTGCCATAGAATTAGAGACCAACTCGTCTAAAGGGTGAGCTGTAATAAATAATAATTTTGCCATTGTTCGTTCGCTTCCTTTTCTGTTTTATCATTTAAGTTTTTATCTACAGCCCATATTGTACCAAGTATACAAAATATATCAACAATAAATTTCGAATTCGTAATAAATCAGACTAATGGCCGATGCGATTGGGTGTAATCGGTTTAAAAAAAGATAATTATAAACAAAACAGAGCGCCATGACAGGGTCATGACGCAGATTTGAAGTTAGACATATATTGATATGGTTAGATTATTTTTTTAATAAATAATCGTATTTAGATGTATCTAATCCTTGTGCTTTTGCAGCTTTGAGAAAATCTTTAGCAGATTTGTATCCTAATAATTTGAAGTAAGCTCTGATGCTAGCTTTTGTTTTTTTGTCAGTTTTTTTGTCTAAAAGGACACCAACATAATCAACTTCATGTTCTAAAATGCGTGAATCGTCATGTAATACAATACCGCCTTTAGAAAATACAGATGCCTCCGCTTGCTGATGTGGCACTGCCGCAAAAATACCAGTGGCTAAAACTCCTGTTGTAACTGCAGATAAAATAATTTTATTAAGATTCATTTTGAATCACTCCTAGTTATTTGATGTATTAACTGTATCATAAATTTTTTGAAAATTGTTTTTATTTAATCATTCTTAAGATGATTTAAGTACGCGTTAAAAGTATTGAATCTGGATTTAATATAACTTTGGAACGAAAATATTTAAGAGGGGTGGGGAGTCTGAAGGGAGAGGGCGGTTAGACTGTCGCACGTATAATATGTTGATCTCATTACGCCTATTAGGACATACTGTCCGCTGTTTTGACATGCATACTAATGTTTTTTTACGCAAATATGTAATGTTTCTTTAACTTTAAAGACATAGGGTATATGTGTTTATGTATAGATGCCGACAACGGATGATATCGGCGTTTTGTGTATCTTAATAAGATGTCAATATGGAGGGATATGATATTTTGAATGAGATGAAAACGATGGATTTGAAAGGGCGATCTTTAATAAAAGATACAGATTTTACGCAAGCGTTATTTAATGAACTTATAGACAATGCAATAAAATTAAAAAAAGATAAAGCGTTAGGTGTCATGCATCATGAACTACAAGGTAAAAATATCGCATTATTATTTGATAAACCTTCAATGCGCACACGTGCCGCGTTTGTATGTGCAGCGACAGAACTTGGCGCACATGCTGAGTTTTTAAGTGATTCGGATATTAAAATTGGTGAAAAAGACACCATTGAAGATACAGCGATTGTTTTAAGCCGTTATTTCGATGGCATTCAATATCGTCATTCATCGCAACAACGTATAGAAACATTTGCTCAATACGCGGACGTACCTGTGTGGAATGGTATGACGGATGACTGGCATCCTACACAAATGTTGGCAGAT
This sequence comes from Staphylococcus agnetis, assembly GCF_011466855.1. Lineage (NCBI taxonomy): Bacteria > Bacillati > Bacillota > Bacilli > Caryophanales > Staphylococcaceae > Staphylococcus > Staphylococcus agnetis. The sequence continues at coordinate 2,266,415 of NZ_CP045927.1, read as the reverse complement.
TTTATGACAATCAAAGAACACTTTGGACACTTAGAAGGAGTAACATTAACGTATTTAGGAGATGGTCGTAATAATATGGCCCATTCATTAATGATGTCTGGCGCAATTTGTGGATTACATATACGCATTTGTGCACCCGAAACATTGCAACCAGATGTATACGTCTTAAAACAAGCAATCGCAAGTGCTAAGCAGTCCAATGGGTCGATAGAAGTGACTACAAATATTGATGAAGCAGTGAGAGGTGCAGACATCTTGTATACCGATACGTGGGCATCTAAAGGTGAAGAAAGCGCAATTGCATCTCGAATTGCGTTATTAAAAGATTTTCAAGTTAATCAGGAATTAATGGCGAAGACGGGTCAACGCCATACAATGTTTTTTCATTGCCTACCTGCGATTCATAATACGGAAACAGAATTTGGTCAAATGATATATGAAAAATTTGGATTAACGGCTTTAGAAGTGACAGATGATGTGTTTAAAAGTAAACAATGTAAATCTTTTGAGCAAACTGAAAATAAACTTCATACCTTGAAAGCATTGATGATTGCTACGATAGCAGGATAAAAGTTGAAAATCTGTTGGCGCATATTTTGACTTATACAGTCGATACTGGTATAGTATCAGTGAATTTAAATTGAAAAAAGGTTGTATGCGGTCACATACAACCCGACAGGCCATTCATGGCTTACCATTCAGTTCATACCATTCAACGATTGTTGAATGGTTATTTTTTTTGCTGTGTCACAAGTACAAGACTCATGACGGTGAATACAATCATCAACATTTGATAATCGGTCATTAAATTTTACCCCTTTTCTGTTTGTGTTCTATAAGCATCACCCCGTTTTGTTTTAATCCTACACCATTGACCTGTCTAAATGTATACTAACATAATACGAACGTATGTTCTACTTTTTCGAATAACTTTTTTATTTCGTTATGACCTATCAACGTAATCGGACATGAACTAGTACCTGGTGTCAACTCTTTTTACGCTATAAGTGTAAATATTTTGATGGGCCTGAGCCCTTTGATAACATGAGTTCAGTAAGTAGAAAGGAAGTTAAAATATGAAGAATACAGAGCTTGTTGCACCAGAACGTTACAACATTGTTGATGAAATTGAAAAACATGCACAAACTGCGCATAAACTCGCATTAATTTATGAAAATGGCTTTAATCCACCAGTGAAAGTGACATATGAAACATTGATGCATCATGCGAATCAAGTCGCGCATGTATTGCAGCAATATGGGTTGCAAAAAGGGGACCGAGTGCTCATCATGCTGCCAAGAGCGATTGAAACATATGAAGTATACATCGCAGCGCTAAAAATGGGTTTAACGGTTATCCCAAGTTCTGAAATGCTACGTACTAAAGACTTGCAATACCGTATTAGTCACGCGAGCGTTAAAGCAGTGATTACGATGCCCGACTATATCCAAGAATTTGAAAAAGCAATGGAATATGAAACCTTAATCAAAATGCTAGTTACAGGACAACATGCACAATGGATATCTATTGCATCTGAGAAACCTCAATATCCAACATATTTTGAAAAACAATCAACACATCGCGATGATTTGGCAATTTTGTCGTATACATCAGGCACGACCGGTAACCCTAAAGCCGTGATGCATACACATGGATGGGGGTATGCGCATATGCGTTTAGCGCCAAAACAATGGTTGAATATAGAGGAAGATGATCTCGTATGGGCAACAGCAGCCCCTGGGTGGCAAAAATGGATATGGAGTCCATTTCTTTCAATTATGGGATCTGGTGCCACCGCTTTTGTATATAATGGTAAATTTAAAGCTTCACGTTATTTGGAATTGTTACAAGACTTCAAAATTAATGTGTTATGCTGTACACCAACCGAATACCGTATGATGGCAAAACTACAAAATTTAACAGATTATGATTTGTCTCATTTGAAAAGTGCAGTTTCTGCAGGCGAACCGCTCAATAAAGATGTGGTTAATCAATTTGAAGCACACTTTAATTTGACGGTGCGCGATGGCTATGGTCAAACCGAAAGTACATTGCTTATCGGCTTTTTAGAAAATACACCTAAACGCCCTGGTGCAATGGGTAAAGCTATTCCAGGTACAGGGGTGACGATTGTTGATGATGAAGGTAATGAACTGGGGAGCAACGAAGAAGGCAACATCGCCGTTCCATTATCTTTACCAGCGTTGTTCAAGGGGTATTTTAATGACCATGAACGAACGGAGGAAGCGCGTTTAGCGGGATATCATATTACCGGTGATTTGGCACAGAAAGACGAAGATGGGTATTTTTGGTTTGAAGGACGTAAAGATGACATTATCATTAGTTCGGGCTATACCATTGGTCCATTTGAAGTTGAAGATGCGCTTACGCATCATGAAGCTGTAAAAGAATGTGCCGTCGTTGCAAGTCCTCATGCTGATAGAGGACATATCGTAAAAGCGTTTGTCATTTTACAAGAGGGGATTGAAGGAGATGATGTCCTCATACAACAAATGCAACAATTTGTGAAAGAAAGTGTCGCACCGTACAAATATCCACGAGCTATAGAATTTGTAGATACTTTGCCAAAAACGAACTCTGGAAAAATTCGTCGCATCGAATTGCGTCAAGCTGAACAAAGAAAATTTGCGAGAGACGAAACATAAAATAATGATATGAGACGATCATAGTGTGTTAGTTTCGTTAATATAAATTGTATTCAAAAAGCCTTCACCGTTATAAAAAAGACGTTGAAGGCAATTTTTGTGAATCTTAATATCGCTCACAGTATTATATTAGGAATAAAGATATGAAAGCGTAAATTAATGCGCATACATTAATGGTAGTTAAACTCGCATATAGCACATCATATTTATAGCATTTAATGATTCCAATAAGTGTAATGATGAATGAAAGGCAAATCCAAGCACAAATCAATAATGCATATGTAGCCAATATGGTAGGTAGAATGAGCGTACATATACACATACAAGTTGATATAAACGTGAATGAGAGGGCCAAACATTTATACAATGTCCCCATGATGTAAACTCCTAAAATATATTTCGCCTTATTATAACATATTTATATTATGTTGGGGTGCTTTTGTGAATTCCTTCAGCCGCGCGTAAACCACTAAAAATACAGCCACCTAAAAATGTTCCTTCTAATGCACGATACCCGTGAACGCCGCCACCACCAAATCCTGATGCTTCACCTGCCGCATATAGACCTTTGATGTGCTCACGATGATGATTAAACGCTTGACCGTCTAGGTCGGTTTGAATACCACCCAATGTTTTACGACTAATAATATGTAGTTTCACCGCGATTAGTTTGCCGTTTTTACCACTTAATATCGGATGTGGTTTCGCCGTACGAATCAATTTATCACCTAGAAAGTGTCGAGCATTACGTATAAATGTAACTTGTGGATCTTTGCTAAATACATTTCTAATTTGTAAGTCACGTGCTTCAATTTCATGTTTGACATGATCGTGATCGATTAAATTTTCTCCAGTTAAAGCGTTCATTTTTTCAACTAACGATTTTAAATCATCGGCCATCACAAAATCAGCGCCTTTATTTAAAAAAGCTTGAACAGGACCGGTTGCTTTTTTACCGAGCCGTTCTTTAATCACGTGTTGAATCGCTTTATTTGTTAAATCAGGGTTTTGTTCTGAACCGGAGAGTACAAATTCCTTTTTTACAATATCTTCTGTAAGGATAAACCATGAATAATCATAGCCTGATTTCATAATGGTTTCGAGCGTGTGCAACGTATCAAATCCAGGATAGTCCGGTGCTTCCATACGTATTCCTGTCGCGGTAAACCACATGGAGGAAGGACCGGGAATAATACGAATGCCGTGTTTATTCCAAATAGGACTATGATTTTGAATGCCTTCAGTATAATGCCACATACGATCTTTATTCACGAGATTGACACCAGCATTTTCGCTAATTTCAAGCATCTTACCATCGGTCGAATCAGGAACACCTTGTATCATTGTTTTCGGGGCAGCACCTAGGCGTTGTGGCCAATTTTGTCGAATCAATGCTTCATTTGCGCCAATGCCACCTGTTGTAATCAAGAGGTAAGACACCTCAAATTGAAAAGTATCGACTACTTTACGTGAAGACGGCGCGCCAATTGGGACATCGCTTTGTTCGAGTATATTGCCAGAGATACTTTTAATAGCGTCGCCTACAATTTTAATGTCGGTCACTTGATGTCGCGGTAAAAATGTAAACTGACCAGACGCTTCATATTTCTTAACAAACGCGATAAAAGGGTTTACCAGACCTGGTCCTGTCCCCCAAGTGATGTGAAAACGTGGCACAGAATTACCATGACCAGAAGCGGAATGTCCACCACGTTCCGCCCAACCAAGTATCGGTGTCAATGTGATGCCCATGTCTTTTAAATATGTTTCTTTCTCATAAGTCGCAAAATGTACATAAGCTTTAGCCCACTGATACGCCCAGTAATCATCTTCCTGTAAGCGATCAAACCCTGCTGATCCTAACCAATCACTGAGTGCTAAGTCATAACTATCTTTAACGCCCAAACGTCGCTGAACTTTAGAATTCACTAAGAAAAGACCACCAAATGACCAATACGCTTGTCCTCCCATTGCTTGAGGAGGTTCTTGATCTATCAATGTGACACGGTGCCCACGCTTTAACAACTCCGTCGCAGCAACTAGTCCGCTTAAACCAGCACCAATAATATGAATATGTTTTTGCATAACGTCACCCCGATCTTTGTATTATCTTCAGTATCCCATATCAACAAGATAAGATTCAAAAGTTAACCCCCATTCGTAAATATAAAATTCTGACAAAATTCATTAAAACTTTAAATAAAAATCACATCGTGTTCATACATCAATGGTAGTATAGCGATAATTAATAAAAAGGAGTTTGCAAATGAAAAAAGGGAAACAGGTTCAATGGATGCATAAAGTGATAGTTGGCACAGCTTTATTTGTTTTAGGCAGTTCGCTCGTAGTAGGGGCATTTGAAAATGTACATATCGTTCCTGAGAAAGTGCATGAAGTGCGTTAAAGTTATGTTAATGTAAACACATAAAAAACGCAGAAGCAAGAGGGGGCGCTTCTGCGAAAAAGTATCTATTAATTTATAGGAATTCGAGACGGTGATGTCTCAGAATGTTGCGTTTTAGGTAGCGTAATTTCAAGCACACCATTGTCATAAGATGCGTGAATATTGTCTCGTTCAACGTTATTGAATGTGAATTGACGTTTCACACTTGAAGTACGACGTTCACGATGTACAATAACGCCATCTTCATTTTCTTTTTCATTATTTTCAGTGTGAGCTGCAGCTATAGTTAAAATGTTGTGGTCAAAATCAACGTGAATGTCTGATTTTGCCATACCTGGAAGTTCAGCGCTTACAACATATGCATCTTCACGTTCAGAAATATCTGTTTTAAAAGCTTGAGATTGCATTAAACCTTGCCCAAAATCTTTAAAAAGATCACTGGGATTCATATCAAAAATAGAATGATTAAATGGTTTTAATTGGAATGCCATAAAGCATCGCTCCTTCATATTTTAGAATGTCGCAAATATCAAGAAACTGAAATGGTAAAGATCACATCTAATCCTTTACAATCTTATTATACGACAAAGGTCAAAAATAGTCAAGGTCAAAGTATTGTGGTGGATGTAAATTAAAATTTATCCAAAATACGTAAAGATCAGTGATATCAATGGATTAGACAAACTTAAAAGTTATAGTATACTGTAGCTAGAGGTTTTAGTACTCTGTAATTTTAGGTATAAGTGAAACATATTCTTGTTTAAAGGGTTGGATAATCCAGTTTTAGTACTCTGTAATTTTAGGTATAAGTGAAACATCCACCGACAATGATGTCGCATTTCCCTCGTTTTAGTACTCTGTAATTTTAGGTATAAGTGAAACTAACGATGACCGCACTATGACACTGATTTAGTTTTAGTACTCTGTAATTTTAGGTATAAGTGAAACGGACAATAAACCTGAGCCACTAACAGCACTGTTTTAGTACTCTGTAATTTTAGGTATAAGTGAAACCAATTATGACCAATTATCGAAAGAAACGGGGTTTTAGTACTCTGTAATTTTAGGTATAAGTGAAACACTCTTCAGTGTCAAGGTAACGATAGAATAGTTTTAGTACTCTGTAATTTTAGGTATAAGTGAAACCCAAAAGAATCGGCGTTGTGGCGCAGAAATTTTTAGTACTCTGTAATTTTAGGTGTTTTTATAAATGTGCTATTTATGAAATATCTATATAAGCGATCCATTTATTTTAGCGATAACCTCATAAAATTGTTTAACTCAATGAAATAAATGTTATTTAGGTGGAAGTTATAACACTCACTCTATAAAAAATATCAGAAAATTCTTGACTCAAATGGATCTTATGATAAAATAAATTTACAAGTACTTATTTGTGCTTATACCTAAAATTACAGAATCTACTAAAACAAGACTATATGTCGTGTTTATCCCACTAATTTATTAGTGGGAATTTTTTTGTTCTTCTTTTATAATAGTATTTAAAAGGGAGGGCAATGTATAAATGAATAATTATATACTAGGACTCGATATAGGTATTACCTCAGTGGGATACGGTATTGTAGATAGTGATACGCGTGAAATTAAAGATGCTGGGGTACGATTGTTTCCAGAAGCGAATGTAGATAATAATGAAGGAAGACGTAGTAAAAGGGGAGCGCGACGTTTAAAAAGAAGACGAATTCATAGACTTGATAGAGTGAAACATTTACTTGCGGAATATAATTTGTTGGATTTAACAAACATTCCTAAAAGTACGAACCCTTACCAAATAAGAGTTAAAGGTCTTAATGAAAAGCTAAGTAAAGATGAACTGGTTATCGCATTATTACATATTGCTAAGCGTCGTGGCATCCATAATGTCAATGTAATGATGGATGATAATGATAGTGGCAACGAGCTGTCTACAAAGGACCAATTAAAAAAGAATGCTAAAGCGTTATCAGATAAATATGTGTGTGAATTACAACTTGAACGATTTGAACAGGATTATAAAGTCCGTGGTGAGAAAAACAGGTTTAAGACAGAAGATTTCGTTAGAGAAGCACGTAAACTTTTAGAAACACAATCAAAGTTTTTTGAAATTGATCAAACATTTATAATGCGTTATATTGATTTGGTTGAAACGAGACGTGAATATTTTGAAGGACCTGGCAAAGGAAGTCCGTTTGGTTGGGAAGGTAATATTAAAAAGTGGTTTGAACAAATGATGGGGCACTGTACATATTTCCCTGAAGAACTTCGTAGTGTTAAATATGCATATAGTGCAGAACTTTTCAATGCGTTAAATGATTTAAATAATTTAGTAATCACGCGTGATGAAGAAGCCAAACTTAATTACGGTGAAAAATTTCAGATTATTGAAAATGTTTTTAAACAAAAGAAAACACCGAATTTAAAACAAATTGCTAAAGAAATTGGTGTAAGTGAAACGGATATTAAAGGATATCGTGTTAATAAATCGGGTAAACCCGAATTTACTCAATTCAAGCTATATCATGATTTGAAAAATATTTTTGAAGATTCAAAGTACTTAAATGACGTACAATTAATGGATAATATTGCTGAAATAATTACTATATACCAAGACCCAGAGAGTATTATAAAAGAACTTAATCAATTACCGGAATTGCTTTCTGAAAAAGAAAAAGAAAAGATTAGTGCGCTTTCTGGATATGCTGGCACACACCGATTATCTTTGAAGTGTATCAACCTGCTTTTAGATGATTTATGGGAAAGTTCTTTAAATCAAATGGAACTCTTTACAAAGTTGAATTTAAAACCTAAAAAGATAGACTTAAGCCAACAACATAAAATACCTATAAAACTTGTAGATGATTTTATTTTATCTCCTGTTGTAAAACGTGCCTTCATTCAGTCTATTCAAGTCGTAAATGCCATAATCGATAAGTATGGATTACCTGAAGATATAATTATAGAACTTGCAAGAGAAAATAACAGTGATGATAGAAGAAAATTTTTAAATCAACTTCAAAAACAAAATGCAGAAACCCGAAAACAAGTTGAAAAGGTGTTAAGAGAGTATGGTAATGATAATGCTAAAAGAATTGTTCAAAAAATTAAACTTCATAATATGCAAGAAGGTAAGTGTTTATATTCTTTAAAAGATATTCCTCTTGAAGATTTATTAAAAAATCCTAATCACTATGAGGTCGATCATATCATACCGCGTTCGGTAGCTTTTGATAACTCTATGCATAATAAAGTGTTAGTAAGAGCTGAAGAAAATAGTAAAAAAGGTAATAGAACACCGTATCAGTATTTAAATTCAAGTGAATCTTCATTATCATATAATGAATTTAAGCAACATATTTTAAATTTAAGTAAAACAAAAGATCGTATTACTAAAAAGAAAAGAGAGTATCTTTTAGAAGAACGTGACATTAATAAATATGATGTGCAAAAAGAGTTTATTAATCGTAATTTAGTAGATACGCGTTATGCGACAAGAGAATTGACAAGTCTTTTAAAAGCATATTTTAGTGCCAATAATTTGGATGTTAAAGTTAAAACAATCAATGGTAGTTTTACCAATTATTTAAGAAAAGTGTGGAAGTTTGATAAAGATAGAAATAAAGGATATAAACATCATGCAGAAGATGCATTGATCATTGCTAATGCGGATTTTCTGTTTAAACATAACAAAAAGCTTCGTAACATTAATAAAGTATTAGATGCTCCTAGTAAAGAAGTCGACAAAAAAAGAGTGACTGTGCAAAGTGAAGATGAATATAACCAAATGTTTGAAGATACTCAAAAGGCACAGGCCATTAAAAAGTTTGAAATTCGTAAATTTTCTCATCGCGTAGATAAGAAACCTAACCGTCAACTAATTAAAGATACTTTATACTCTACAAGAAATATAGATGGTATTGAATATGTAGTTGAAAGTATTAAAGATATATACTCTGTTAATAATGATAAGGTAAAAACAAAATTCAAAAAAGATCCCCATAGACTTTTAATGTACAGAAACGATCCTCAAACATTTGAAAAGTTTGAAAAAGTATTTAAACAATATGAAAGTGAAAAAAATCCATTTGCTAAATACTATGAAGAGACAGGTGAGAAGATTAGAAAATTTTCTAAGACGGGTCAAGGCCCTTACATTAATAAAATAAAATACCTTAGAGAAAGATTAGGTAGACATTGTGATGTAACAAATAAATATATAAATAGTAGAAATAAAATTGTCCAATTAAAAATTTATTCTTATAGATTTGATATTTACCAATATGGAAATAATTACAAAATGATTACGATTAGTTATATAGATTTAGAACAAAAATCTAATTATTATTATATTTCGAGAGAAAAATATGAACAAAAAAAGAAAGATAAACAAATAGATGATAGTTACAAGTTCATCGGAAGTTTTTATAAAAACGATATAATTAATTATAATGGTGAAATGTATAGAGTGATTGGTGTAAATGATTCTGAAAAAATAAAATTCAGCTTGATATGATTGACATATCTATTAAAGATTATATGGAATTGAATAATATTAAAAAAACTGGTGTTATATACAAAACCATCGGTAAATCAACGACGCATATTGAAAAATATACCACTGACATATTAGGTAATTTGTATAAAGCTGCTCCACCTAAAAAGCCGCAACTCATTTTTAAACGAGGTATGGAATAATGTCGTGGAGAATTGTGTATGCTTCAGATGTTAGTAAGATGTCTTTGAACTTAAATAGTTTGAAAGTCACAAAAGGGGATTTGGAGGTTAAAATCCCCTTGAGTGATATTTTTGCAGTGGTGATTGAAGATTTAACGGTGACACTTACAGCAAGGTTGTTAGTCGAATTGTCGGATTACAATATTTTAGTGATTTTATGTAATCAAAAGCATTTACCTGAATGTATGTTACAACCAATATCAGGTCATTATAGTCAGTATGGTCAAATGAAAGAGCAACTATCATGGGGACAATCTGAAAAAGATGCCTTATGGAAAATGATTGTTCAACAAAAGATCAAAAATCAAGTTGCATGTATGGAACATAATGGTATTGATAAAGAAAGAACTGAAAAAATGTTACAACTCAAATCTTTAGTTAAATTATTTGATCGTGAAAATATAGAGGGGCAGGCGGCTAAATACTACTTCAATAGCTTCTTTACCAATTTTACAAGAGATAACGATGATTTATTGGAAAATGCTGTATTAAATTATGGATACACTATTTTAAATTCAGCGATTGCACGTACGATTGTTGCTAAGGGATTAATGCCTGCTATGGGGATACACCACATTGGTGGACGTAATCATTTTAATTTAGCATCGGACTTAATTGAACCGTTTCGACCAATTGTAGATTTATATTTATTAAAAAATCCACCTGATGATTTTATGACTAAACAGTATCGATTAAATTTAGTGAATTTATTACATGCTCGTGTGTATATTGATGGTAAAATGCAAACAGTTATACGAGCGATTGATATCATGGTTCAATCGATAATCGAATATTTTCGAGAAGGACAACCTCATTTAATTAAATTTCCTGAGCTTCGCAAATACGAGTTTTATGAGTTATAGATTTATGCGTGTCATTTTGATGTTCGATTTGCCAGTGGAAACTAAGCAACAAAGGCGCATTTATAGTAAGTTCAGGAAAAGATTACTCGAAAATGGTTTTTTAATGATGCAGTATTCAATATATATAAAGAGTGTTGCTAATAAAGATGCGGCACATTTTAGTGTTAATCAAGTAAAGCAGTTTTTGCCATCAGACGGTCATGTACGTGTTTTAATCATTACTGAAAAGCAATATGAAAAAATGCAAATATTATTAGGTGAAGAGGATCAAAACATCGCATTATTAGGTGATAATCGGACGATATTGTTCTAGGAGGACAGAACCGATGAATGAAATGATTTGGGACATTAAGTGTAATGATTTAGACCGGGTATCTTTAAATATCGGTCATTATACTTCAATTTATAATGAACATGACACTAAAGAAGAGGACATCCTTCAAGTCATTAATGATTATTTTCAAAAGAGGAATTCTAATAAAAATGAAGTCATTATCTTTGATGATATGAATCAAGAAACGGTGTCTTATGCTTCCTATCAAAGTTGGATACTAAATCACGAATTAGTAGAAAGAGAACATGGATTGGCTAGTAATGCTATTTTAACAAAAAAGATTTTAAGGAATTTAGGAAATCATATAGAAATTGGTAGTTATTTCAATTCTATCAATGCATTACACGAGGATGTTTTGTCATTGATTAAAAGTGAATTGCCTATTTGTATAAAAAAGTTTGATTTTAAAGCCTTTATAAAATTATTGGAATTTCATTATGAAATTTGTGAAGATTATGATCGATTAATAGTGAGGCTTGAGAAAATCCTGCCTATTTTAGTTGAAGAAATGAATGCAATATCGGGTCAAAAAACACTATTGATTTATTTTTATCCGGAAGCGAATTTGAGCCCTAAAGAACAAGTACGTTTTCGCAAATGTTTGGAAAATTTAGCGGTTCCTATAATAGTTTTAACTGGTTCAATGCATTTTTTAAGTAATGAATTAGAACATAATAACTATTTAAGAAATGGGGAACAGATGTTAACATCTAGTTTTATTAATCAGCTATGTTGGGATGCACCTTTAAATTTCAATGAGACTGACATAAAACAAAGTTTGAATCAGTTTATACACTTGTATCAAGAAAAATTAGAATTACTGCCAACTGTTACCAATTATAAATTAGGCGATATTATGCTTTTTGAACCTATTGATTTATATGTGGGTATTACTTATTTGAATCATATCGGTCAGTGTTTTGAATTAGACATTAAATATGATTTATTAAATATGCCTTTACAGAAATATGTTAAAAGTTTTGAAAAAAGTTAGATTTAGTAAATGGTATGAAGCGCCATCAAAGTTCATTTAAAAGTGGATTTTGATGGCGCTTTATAATGTTTAAATCTATTGTTATACAATCTCCGTGAGGGTACTAATAATTAAATAAATGTTTAATAAGCATAAGATAATCGTTAAAATCCATCCAATGATGTTGACTAATTTTGTATTAACGAAAGGCGCTCCCATGATGCCCTTGTTGTTCGTTGCTACGATGAGTGGGATGATGCTGAGAGGTAAAGCAATGCTTAAAAATACTTGTGTAAATATAAGTAAATCTTCTATACGTTGGGTGTCAGCGCCATAAATCAGCAAGCATACAAAAACTGGCAAAATGGCAACTAACCGTGTAATGACTCTACGTACCCAAGGTTTCATTTTCAAATGGATAAAGCCTTCCATGACAATTTGACCTGACAATGTGCCAGTGATGGTAGCGTTTTGTCCTGCCGCAAGTAAAGCCACCGCAAATAATGTACTTGTCACACCGCCACCAATGGCATTCGCAACATGTGATGTTTTTAAGGCATCATATAATTCATAAAAACGCCCAAGCTCCTGGCTCGTACCATAAAATAATGCTGCACCTAATATTAACAATAAACAATTCACCACAAAGGCCACAGACAATTGAATATTGGAGTCTATTTGTGCAAAATGAATCGCTGCTTTTTTAGAGGCATCATTTTGTCTATCGTATGTTCTTGATTGCACAATAGAGGAGTGCAAATACAAATTGTGTGGCATTATCGTTGCGCCAATAATCCCTAATGACATGTAGAGTATTCCGTTGTTAGTAACAATATCTTGGTGAGGAATAAACCCTTGTAATAATGCTGCGGTACCGGGCTTTGCCATATACACTTCAAATAAGAAAATAATGAAAATCGTAAATATGAGTACGCCGACGATAGCCTCAATTTTTCGGAAACCAAATTTCATAATTAGTAATAATAAGAATACATCCACAATGGTAATCGTAGCACCTATAATAAGCGGAATATGAAATAATAAATTCAACGCGATTGTACTGCCAATTACTTCAGCGATGTCAGTAGCAATGATGGCAAGTTCCGCGATGATCCATGCGACTATCGCATATTTTTTCGAAATCATTTTCCGAGTAACCTGCGCTAAATCCATGTCGCTCGCAATCCCTAAGCGTGCGCTCATAGATTGTAAAAACATAGCACTTAAGCTAGAAATTAAGATGACAAATAATAAGATATAGCCATAGCTTGCGCCACCACCCATGGAGGTAATCCAATTGCCCGGGTCCATGTAACCGACAGCCACTAACAATCCAGGGCCTATAAATTTAGATAATCTTGAAAAATAAGAACCCTGTTCTTTAAAACTGACTGTATTGTTGATTTCTTCCAGACTTTTGCTCATCTTAAGCACCTCCATACAATAATTTTAGGTTAACCTAACAAAGTTATTATACAATAATTCATAAAGGTGTAAAGTTGAAAGTCTTATTGAAATTAGAAAATATATTAAATAGTTGATGAAACAATATAAATAGTGCAAAAAAAAAGAAATAACCATCCGTCTTATTTAAGATTTAAGGGGATGGTTATTTCTTTTTTATCATAGTAATCATTTAGCGTTTAGCTTCCCATTTTTTCAGTCCATACGTTATCGTTAGCTTGGCCTTTAAAATCACTTATACCAGTAATTTTATCAAAAACTGCTTCAAGGTTCGTTTTATTTGAATGATAGGCGTTAATATAAGTTTTGACCATCGTGGCATCATGAAGATACGTTGTAAAGTTATGTGACACAAAAACAGTTGGCAATTCGTGTTCGTACCATAGAATTTCAATACTCATGGCTTTGGACCATCGAATTCGATAATTATTTTCTGCTGCATAGCCAATGATGTTTGCGAAAACGAGTGCAGCATCCACATGTTGTCGATATTCCAATGTTTTACCTTTAATGCGCGTAGAGCCGTCATTAAGCGTGACGTTAAAGCCACGTCGTTCTAAAATATCAATAATATTTTGGGTTACAGACTGGTCTGCTTTATAAATACCATCTTTTTCACCTTCAATCATGTATAGGCGAATATTTGGATGCGTGTCTGGTTTGATTGGCAATTCGTTCAACGTATTTTTAACTAATGTAATGCCTAAATCAGCAGCTTCTTGTTGCATTTCTAGGTGGGCTGTTGCACCTATGACATCTAATTCAGAAGGTGTGTGTAAGTGAGTCTTGCTGTTGCTTTTCTGGAAAGTGTAGTTTTACTTTTAACCCAAGAATACGGCGTAAGGCATCGTGTAAACGCGCTTCAGTGATGATGCCGTTACGATAACCGTTAAGCATGAAGTTAAAATCTTCTTCAATATCATTTAAAAAACGTGTCACATCCCGAAGCATTAGAAAGAGGCACGTAATCTTCTCGGCGCATTGAAGCGGTCATGCCTAACATATGGCTTGCGTCTGTAATAACTAGACCATTGAATTTGATGTCGGTTTTTAATAAATCGGTTATTACCTCTTTTGATAATGAAGTTGGTAAAATATCAGCATCTGTTAATTTAGGATTCAACAATTTTGAGTAGGCTGGTTGAGCGATATGGCCTGCCATAATCATTTCAACACCAAGTTCAATATGGTTTTCGTATACTTTTCTAAAAGAGTCATCCCACTGTGCTACAGTTTGTTCATTGACACCTAACACTAAATGCTGATCACGTTCTTCTGTGCCATCACCCGGGAAATGTTTCACGCATGTGATCATATCATCATTTTGACGATAACCGTCTATATAGGCATTGGAATAACGTATCACTGTTTCGGCATTTGTACCATAACTTCGTGTGTTCACAATGGTATTACGCCAGTTTTCTACAATATCGACGCAAGGATCAAAGTTCACATTAACGCCTAACGCTTTGGCTTCTTTACCAGATACAAAGCAGGCATTAAATGCTACTTGTGTTTGTTGTGTAGCTTCACATTGTGCCACAGACGCGATATAGGTACCATCATTACATGCGCCATTCCCACCAGCATCACAGTTTGCGGCAACGAGTAAAGGGATTTTACTATGTGATTGTAAATCATTTAAAAGGGTTTGAACTTCATCTTTATTCCCTCCTTTTAAGATTAGGCTCGGCGACACATCACGCGGAAGTGTATGTAGATGGTAAAAATGTCGTCGAACATACAGGAGGATTTTTACCGTTTGAAGCGGATATTAGCACGCAAGCCACCGTTGCCATGAGATACCTGAGTTTAATTACAAATAATAAAGGCCTGTGCTTATCAATATAGTATCGTCTTCAAAATACCTGAAAATGTATTTTGAAGGCGATTTTTTAGTTTTAAAATATTAAATAAGTGCTAAAAAAGATAGAGAAGTGAAATGAAATAGTTAGTCCGCTTGATGAGTAATACTTTGATTAATCTCATCTACTATTTTTTGACTTTGTTTATAGTGATACACCCAAATAACGATATAAATTAAAACGAATATAAATGTAAACGTGAAAAATGCCCCTAATTGGAGTGGGAACCACCCAGCTAATATCGCTAAAGGCACAAAACCAACATAACTCACTACAAAATGTATGACCGTCATACGTGTAATGCTCCAATCCGTTTCTTCAAAAATCCGATTCACTTGATCGAATAAAATACCAATACTACCCCAAATGACTACAGAAATGAGCATTGTGAAAGCTTCATTAACGTGTGACAAATACCAATGTCCCATCGTTGACTCGGGGGATAATGGATAATAGTGGCCGGTGCCACTGATAAGGCTAAAAAAGATCGAAATACCTAAGCCGTATATGACGCCCATTGCAAAGCTATGTTTAATTCTTTTCATAATGTTAATCGCTCCTTTATCGTTTTTAAATAACGTCGAGATGAGTATGTTGTATAGTCATGATGAAGACACATTCTAATTAACCCATTTGGTTCGATCGCTAGTTTTTTGAGTTGGTTGATATTAATAATTTCTGATTTAGAAATACGTATAAATTGTGAAGGAAGTGTGTTTTCAAGCGCATAGAGTCTGGATTTAAGGACATATTGCCCATCAGGAGTAATCGCCACGACGGCCTTGTTTTCAGTTTTGATACTCAAAATATTTTTGACTTGAATAAAAGATATGGTGTCATCATGATAGCCAGTGAGTTGTTCAACATGATCAAGGTCTTCAATACACTGCACAACCGTTTTGATTTTGTCGTTCAATTTAGGGGCTTCGATTGTTATTTTGGGTACTTGGAATTTGTCATTAATGATAAGGTTCAATTTCATCGTTTGTGCTCCTTTCACTTTGATTAAACCATATTTTGAATTAAAAAAATTAAAAAGTGACTAAACGGTCGTTTTTTAATACTCACTGGTTAGAAATCGTTTATCACAAGTGTATACGCTAATTGTAAACTTATAATTTAAATAGGTTTACAATTGAGGTATTACGATTTAAGATGTTTAGGTGTACGTATTTTATACATATAGGTGATAATGATGAAAATATTTGTAACTGGTACGAATACAGACATAGGTAAAACGTATGTGATTACCAGATTATGGCAACGTTTAACACAATTAGGTATTTCCACCGTGATTTTTAAACCCTTTCAAACAGAAGAAATTGCAGAAGGTGTTTATCCTGATTTAGAAGCTTATAAAACAGAATGTGGTTTAGATTATCAGACCACAGGACTTTATAAATTTCATGCGCCTGTTTCACCACATTTAGCATTTAAACAAGAGCCTGAACAGCAGTTTGATTTATCAAACGTCACGGCTAAATTGTCAGCTTTAGAAGCACATTATGACGTCATTTTAATTGAAGGTGCGGGCGGCATTGCAGTGCCGATTCACATTGGAAAAGGGTCATATTTTATGACAACGGATTTAATTCGTGAGACAGTTGACGCCGTTTTAAGTGTTGTACCAGCGCAACTTGGGGCAATAAGTGAAACGATTGTGCATCAAGCGTACCTTGAACAACATCAATGTCCACCGAATCTCATTGTAATGAATCGTTATACGGATACTATCATTGAGCGAGATAACTTAGAAACACTTCAAAAATATTTGAATAAGAGGATATTGACCTTTCCTGAACAAGGTTGTGCTGAAGATTTCCCAGGTCATATTTTGAAAATTTTTAGGGAGGCGATTTTAAATGAAACATCAAACGCTTGTAGATAAAAATTTAGAATTTGTGTGGCATCCATTTACTCAAATGGGCGTCTATCGTCAACATGATCCCATCATTATTAAAAAAGGAAAAGGCAGTTATCTTTATGATACGAAAGGGCGTCGTTATCTAGATGGTTATGCATCTTTGTGGGTCAATGTACATGGACATGGTGAGAAGCGTTTAAATAAGGCGGTTGAAAAACAATTATCGTCTATCGCACATTCAACTTTACTTGGTTCGTCTAACATACCTTCCATTTTATTGGCTGAAAAATTAGTGGATATTACACCTACGTCATTACGTAAAGTGTTTTATTCAGATACAGGTAGTGCAGCTGTAGAAATTGCGATTAAAATGGCTTATCAATATTGGAAAAATATTGATCCTGTGAAGTACAAAAAGAAGAATAAATTTATTACGTTCAAAAATGGATATCATGGTGACACTATTGGCGCTGTGAGCGTTGGTGGTATCGATACCTTCCATCATATATTCCATGATTTGATTTTTGAAAATATTCAAGTGGGTTGTCCTTCGTTTTATCACAGTCAATACGAATCAGAACAAGAACTGCGAGAGGCGCTACTCGATCAAATTGAACATTTATTACAAACACGTGGTGATGAAATTGTAGGTGTTGTAATGGAACCATTAATCCAAGGCGCGACAGGGTTATTTGTGCATCCTCAAGGGTTTCTAAAAGGGGTTGAACAATTGTGCCGTCAATACAATGTCTTACTTATTGTAGATGAAGTTGCGACAGGGTTTGGACGTACGGGTGAATGGTTCGCGTGTCATCACGAAGATGTTGAACCCGATATCATGTGTTTAGGAAAAGCGATTACAGGTGGTTATATGCCACTTGCGGCTACACTAACGTCTCAACGTATTTATGATGCGTTTTTAAGTGATCAACATGGTTTAAAAACATTTTTCCATGGTCATACGTATACAGGAAATCAAGTTGTATGTGCATTGGCTTTGGAAAATATTCAATTGATGAAAGAACGTAAATTAATACCACACATTCAAAAAACATCAAAAGTACTCGATCAACATTTGCGTCAATTAGAAGGGCATCCACATGTAGGACATATACGTGGTAGAGGGTTAATGTACGGTGTTGAATTGGTGTCAGATTGTGAAAAGCACGCGCCACTGCCTATACCGACTGTTGAACACATCATTGCAGAATGTAAAAATCGAGGATTGATGATTCGTAATTTAGAAAACGTGATTACGTTCGTGCCTGTATTGAGCATGTCTAAGCGTGAAATTAAAAAAATGACATTCATTTTTAAACAAGTTTTAACGGATGTTTTGGGGTCCTAATCATGATATTTGAATCTTATTTAAATGATTTGCAATCACAAGGACAATATCGTCAATTGAGGGAAGTCGCAACGGCGCATAAACAAAGGATTTCTAGGGATGGGAAGACTTGGGTTAACTTCACCTCAAATGATTACTTAGGTTTAGGGCAACGTCACATTAATGTGATGCAATTACAGGAACGTCTTGACCAGTTTGGGGCGCATCTTGCGAGTTCCAGACTCGTCAGTGGTCATTCCAAATACTACGCTGATTTAGAAGCGCGTATTCGTGATTACTATCAATTTGATGAAGCATTACTAATGACGAGTGGTTACGATGCGAATTTAGCGATATTTCAAATCTTTAAACAAGAAAACGTGGTTGTATTTTCAGATGCTTTGAATCATGCGAGCATTATTGATGGCATTCGGTTGTCTCAAGTTCAAAAAGTGATTTTTCCACATTTAAATTATGATGTTCTAGAACATGAAATGAAACAATATCCGCAACATTATAAAGTGATTGTTACGGATTCTGTTTTTTCAACAAATGGTCATACCGCAAATTTAAATCGTTTAAGACAACTCAAGGAAGCCATCGGGAATACAATGCTTATCATAGATGATTCTCATGGATTTGGTTTAGGTTATGACATCCACTACCAAGACATCGATATTGTATCGACGAGCTTATCTAAAGGTTTAGGTGCACATGGTGGTCTAATATTATGTTCATCGATTGTTAAAGAAATGATTGTGAATACTGCGCGACCTTTCATTTATTCAAACTGTATGCCGACCATGCATTTACATTTGATTGAAAGTCAATTTGATGCATTGCTACAAGCAGATGACGCTCGACGTTTATTGCATGATAACATTGCGTATTTTAACGCATATGCTCATGATAATCAGGGTACATCAACGGCTATTCAAACATTTGCTATAGATGATGTTCATAATGCGAATGCAATATATCATGAATTAATGGAAGCGGGCATTTGGGTGAGCTTTTTTCGATATCCAACTGTTGCACAACCCACGTTGAGAATGTCATTGTCTTCGTGTCACGAGAAGTTTGATATCCATAAGCTAATGTCGGTGTTGCATGATAGGGGTGTTGGCGTTGTATAGTATTAAAATGCGTGCTTCCCAAAATGAAGGTCACATTAGTGGTGCAGAAACGATATGTGAAGCAAGTGATATTGAACGGATGATTGCGACATACTTTCAAAAAGGATTTCAACATGAAAATGGGGAACCTGATTTTTTAAATCTTAAAATTGAAAAAGTAAACTTACCTACCGTTCAAATCAAAGCCTTACCTATCATTGATCATTCACAATTAAAATTATCACAACTCGCAGCATCCTCACATATTTCACAACGCGCCATTGAAGTAGCTTGGCGTTATATTAGAAATGACACATGTTATCGAGGTGCCATTATTTTAGATGCATATTCTGGTGAACGTATAGATGAGTTTGGTGAACGCGGTTGTCGTGCAACACATTTTTGTTTTAAACAGCAAAGAGAAGATAAAATACACAATGAACGTATCAAAGATGCACTCGCGATTGCGACGATTTTCCAATCGAATGAGGGGGTCGTAGGAGAACTTTGTGTCTCTGATGATTTGAATTATACAACGGGTTATTTTGCAAATCATCAAGGATATCATCGTTTATATGACTTGAAATTAAAAGGATCACGAGAAGGAGGACGCGTGCTTTTTGTAAATCAACAATTTCATATCGACGCGTTTACATATTTTTGTCAACAACAACCCAAATGCGTCATATATTAAAAAAAGCTCATGCTGCGATGCATGAGCTTTTCATATTATAAAAAGAAAACTGTAAAGATATATGCGCTGATACCTGCAAGTAAACAGTACAGAAGTGCAGGTCCTAAAGTTTTACGGATAACGCTACCTTCTTTACCAGCCATATTTACTACTGCACAAACTGCAACAACATTGTGTACACAAATCATGTTACCGGCAGCAGCTCCGATGATTTGAGCAGCTAATACAGTTGTAGTATTACCTTCAATTGCAGCTGCAATATTAGCTTGAACCGGTGCGAATGTGAGTGTTGATACAGTGGCACTACCTGTAATAAATGAGCCTAAAGCGCCTAAGAATGGTGCAACGAACAACCACATTTGACCAAATGTCGCAGCCATACCGTTCGCAATGTACTCAGGCATACTGATTAAGTCTTTCGTGTTAATGCCAGAGTTACTGAACACATGAACCATTGCAAGTGTTGCGATTAATGTAATACCAGTGATACGAATGGTTTTAATCGAATCCGTACACGCTTTTGTAAAGTTTTTAATCGACTTTCTTTGAATAATGACTGCAAATAATGCAGCAACGACTAAAATTGTGCCTGGTGAGTATAATACTTCCCAACTTGATGAAATAGATTCGTATCCTAAAATATTGTTCCACGATAAGTTGAACACAGAAGTTGTAAAATCTTTAACAGGTTTCACAACACGTGTTAGTAACAATAACGCAACCACAATTAAGTATGGCGACCATGCTGAAAGTAAACTCATAGAGTGCGCGCCCTGTGGTTTTGATTCATATACTTCAGATAAGACATCTTTCCATTCGTTTTTAGGAATCAACCAACCTTTTTTAGCAGTAAATACCGCAACAATAATTGTTGTTAAAGAACCTAAAATAGATACAAACTCAGGACCTGTTAATAATGCATAAACTAATGCAGAAATCACATATGTTGCACCTATTAAGAATGTCCAAGGTAAAATTTCTAAAATGGATTTAAGTTTGTTCTCTTTTCCAAAGAAGACAATCATAGTTACAACAATAATCATTGGAATTAAAATACCACTTAATAAATCTAACATTGTGATGCGAATGGCTGTTTCTGAAAAGAGTGTAGCATCTGCATCTTTTAAAGTACTTAAACCTACAATAACAGGTGTACCTACAGCCCCGAAAGATACAGCAACACTATCAGCGATGAGTGCTGTTGCAACACTTGTTAATGGTTTAAAGCCTAATGCAACCATTAAAGGTGCTGTCACCATAGCTGGCGTTCCGAATCCAGAAGCCCCTTCGATTAATGAGCCGAATAAAAACGCTACGATGATGACTTGGACACGCATATCTCCCGATACATTTTGAAAGCCTGCATTAATTCGCTCAACTGCAGACGTTTCTCGTAATGTATTTAATAAAGTGAGTGCCCCAAAAAGAATTAATATTATAGTTAAAGTTTTATGTATCCCCTGTAAAAATGATGCAGCAATAACGCCACCTTCTATGCCCCATGCAACCATTCCTAGAATAGTTACTACAACCGCACTAATGGTCATCCCAACTAATGCTGACATTCGTAATAGAACTAAACAAATAAATGGAACAATAACTGCACTTAATGCAACGAGCATTAACATGGTTTCCACCTCAAATTCCCATAATTTATATTTTTATAATGGACATCTGATGACCAGATGACATTGATATGCAAATTGTAAGCGTTTTTCTAAATTTATTCAACCTTAGGTGAAAGGATTTTGTAATTAAATGAAACGAATTCATAAAAAATACTTATTTTAAACAAAATAGGGAGTTTTCAAACCAAAAAGTAGGGTGATTTTTGAGAGCGTATCTGGAATTGCACAAATGGCAATAGCGACATAGCAGGTTGAAATGATATGACAAATCTCAGTCAACTGGCACACTGCTATGTTAACTAAAATTTGTATATAAGCATAATTTCATTTTTTATACGAATCAAATTTTAACTTCTTTTCTAGGTCAAACTTTAAAAATATAAATTATTATAATAAAAAACTTTTGGTGGTTTCGTATGAAATGAACGTATATGGCATTCACTCTTATGGGTTTATCAAATCCCTCTATTTATAGACACATTAATAAGTAAAAGGCATAGATTGGGCAAAGTCACAAACAACATAATTTTTAATATTAGTTACTGAACATGGAAAAATAAATAAATTAAGAAAAGCGATTTTGCATTTCTAGAAAGTAAATCAAATAAGAAGGACTTGAATGTTAACGGAAAACCTTGGAACCATTGTTATTGTAGCTTTTTATGTCACATTTAAAGTGTGTAGAAAATAAAAGTGTTTAATTTTAAGTGGTTGAAAATTAAGTTTCTAAACTTATTCTGATTTTATCTGAAAATAAAACTCTACAGATAAACATATATAATTAAATTCAGACTTGCACAATAGAAGTAAGAGGTTTATTATATTAAGGTATATTCAATGTTTTGAAGTAATGGGAGAATTTTTCGGAAAGATATAGAAGGTTAAAAGTTTTTCCCGAATAATTTAACGGGAGTTTTGCAATGACAAGGAAATTTAAGGAATTCAAAAGAAGTTTTGGTCAAGAAAAAGCAAGAGTGAAATTGTACAAATCTGGTAAAAACTGGGTTAAAGCAGGAATTAAGGAAATTCAATTACTTCGTTTAATGGGTTTACCATTTTTAACTGAAAAAGTTGAAAAGGATGTAGAAGGTCCTCAAACTATCGGTGGATTTATTAAACGAAATGCTCTGAAAACAACTGCCTTAACAGGTGGTATGTTTACCGTTAATATGTTGCATGATCAAAATGCTTTCGCTGCTTCTGAAGCACCTGTCACATCAGAATTGACTACACAAAGTCAAACTGTTGGTGATCAAACTTCTGTTGTCATCGAACAATCGCAATCGTCGACTGATAGTCAAAGCGCAACATCAACAACTAGCGAAACGGCGACGTCAACAGCAAGTGAAAGTAACACATCAGAAAACAGTCAAAGTACATCTGCAGATAGTCAGAGCACATCTACAAAAGAAAGTACGAGCACAAACGACAAGTCTACTACGAGTGAAAGTGTAGCTTCAGAAAGTACTTTAAAAAGTGATAGTAAGCGTGAAGTAACATCTCAAGAAGCGACGTCAACAAGTCAATCAACGACTAGTCAAACATCAACGTCTGAAAATGCAGCTTCTACTTCTTTATCTACTTTAAATAGTACAAGTACGAATACAAATACTTCATTACGCTCAGTAAGTTTAAGAGCAGCGACGACTTCTTTTGCGACAGTAGCTGCAACAGCTCCAGTAACACAAACATATACAGGTACAGGAACTGATAGAGTATACAACCGACCTATTTATTATAAGTTGATTGTAACAAGTGATGGATCAAATATGAAATTTACATACTATGTTTCATATGACAATCCAAACACAGCTACTATTGAAGCGCCAACAAATTTACCACTTTCATCTAATATTAAATCGACTAATGATAGTTTACATTCAATGCTCGTTTTAGGTAATGGTTATGGTCAACCTTCGTCTGTCACAACAACGCTTACTGAACCGGGTTATACAACTACTCGTGAAAGTGCCGTTAATGCAGTAACTACACCAATCCAATCTATTGGTAATGAGTACTGGTGGCAAGGCCAACCAACAATGAATGGTTTCTACGGTAAAGATGGTGACGCTTTAATGTCAACATTTACTGTACCAATTACAAATCCATCAGGTGACTTAACATGGACATTTAAGCCATATGCGAGTCAAACAGGATCGACACAACCTAACTACTTTAATACGACAGTTACAGGTACAGATCCGGTAACAAGTACATCGATTAGTAATTCTACAAGTGCATCCCAAAGTGCATCAACGAGTCAATCAATAAGTGCATCCCAAAGTGCATCGATTAGCGCATCTCAAAGCGCATCAACGAGTCAATCAATAAGTGCATCCCAAAGTGCATCGATTAGCGCATCTCAAAGCGCATCAACGAGTCAATCAATAAGTGCATCCCAAAGCACATCAACGAGCCAATCGTTAAGTGAGTCAACAAGTGCATCAGTTAGCGCATCCCAAAGTACATCAACAAGTCAATCATTAAGTGAGTCAACAAGTGCATCGGTTAGCGCATCCCAAAGTGCATCAACGAGCCAATCGTTAAGTGAGTCAACAAGTACATCAGTATCACAATCGGTGAGCACATCAACATCAGTAAGCGCATCAGCATCAACAAGCACATCAGTGTCTGAAAGTACATCAACTTCGTTAAGTGAATCAGAATCGACAAGTACGTCAGTATCACAATCAGAAAGCACGTCAACATCAGTGAGTGAGTCTGAGTCAACAAGTACGTCAGTATCACAATCAGAAAGCACGTCAACGTCAGTGAGTGAGTCTGAGTCAATAAGCACGTCAGTATCAGCATCAGAAAGCACATCGTCATCAGTAAGTGCGTCAGAATCGACAAGTACGTCAGTATCTGAATCAGAAAGTATTTCAACATCGGTAAGTGAATCTGAATCAACAAGTACGTCAGTGTCAGAATCAGAAAGCACATCAACATCGGTAAGTGAATCAGAATCGACAAGTACGTCAGTGTCAGAGTCAGAAAGTACATCAACGTCAGTAAGTGCATCTGAATCGACAAGTACGTCAGTATCAGAGTCAGAAAGCACATCGACATCAGTAAGTGCGTCAGAATCGACAAGTACGTCAGTATCTGAATCAGAAAGTATTTCAACATCGGTAAGTGAATCTGAATCAACAAGCACATCAGTGAGCGCATCAGAATCAACGAGCATATCAGTATCCGAGTCAGAAAGCACATCAACATCAGTAAGTGAATCAGAGTCAACAAGTACATCAGTGTCAGAATCGGAAAGCACATCAACATCAGTAAGTGAATCAGAGTCAACAAGTACGTCAATCTCTGAATCAGAAAGTACGTCGACATCAGTAAGTGAATCAGAATCAACAAGTACATCGATCTCTGAATCAGAAAGTACGTCGACATCAGTAAGTGAATCAGAATCAACAAGTACATCGATCTCTGAATCAGAAAGCACGTCAACATCAGTGAGCGAATCAGAATCAACAAGTACGTCAGTGTCAGAGTCAGAGAGCACGTCAACATCGTTGAGCGAGTCTGAATCAACAAGTACGTCAGTATCAGAATCAGAAAGCACGTCATTATCCGAGTCTGAAAGTGCTTCAACATCAGTAAGTGAATCAGAGTCAACAAGTACATCATTATCCGAGTCAGAAAGTACATCAACATCAGTTAATGAATCTGAATCAGTGAGTACGTCAGTATCAGAATCAGAAAGTATGTCGACATCATTGAGTGCATCTGAGTCAACAAGTACGTCAGTATCAGAGTCAGAGAGCACATCAACATCAGTGAGCGAATCTGAATCAACAAGTACGTCAATTTCAGAATCAGAAAGTGCTTCAACTTCTGTAAGCGAATCAGAATCAACAAGTACGTCAGTGTCTGAATCAGAAAGTACATCAACATCAGTAAGCGAGTCTGAATCAGTAAGTACATCAACATCGGTGAGCGAGTCTGAATCAACAAGCACATCAGTGTCTGAAAGTACATCAACGTCAGTAAGTGCATCTGAGTCAACAAGTACGTCAGTATCAGAATCAGAAAGCACATCGACATCATTGAGTGCATCTGAATCAACAAGCACGTCAGTGTCTGAATCAGCGAGCACGTCAACTTCTGTAAGTGAATCTGAGTCAACAAGTACGTCAGTATCAGAATCAGAAAGCACATCGACATCAGTGAGTGCGTCAGAATCAACAAGTATTTCTGTATCAGAATCAGAGAGCACGTCAACATCAGTAAGTGAATCTGAATCAACAAGTACATCAATCTCTGAATCAGAGAGCACGTCAACATCGTTGAGCGAGTCAGAATCAACAAGTACATCAATCTCTGAATCAGAGAGCACGTCAACATCGTTGAGCGAGTCAGAATCAACAAGTACATCAGTTTCAGAATCAGAAAGCACATCAACATCGTTGAGTGAATCAGAATCAACAAGCACGTCAGTATCAGAATCAGAGAGTACATCAACATCAGTAAGTGAATCTGAATCAACAAGTACGTCAGTGTCAGAGTCAGAGAGCACGTCAACATCGTTGAGCGAGTCTGAATCAACAAGTACGTCAGTATCAGAATCAGAAAGCACGTCAACGTCAGTGAGTGAGTCTGAGTCAACGAGCACGTCTGTATCAGAGTCAGAAAGTACATCGACATCTGTAAGTGAATCAGAGTCAACAAGTACGTCAGTATCAGAATCAGAAAGCACATCGACATCATTGAGTGCGTCAGAATCAACAAGTACTTCTGTATCAGAATCAGAGAGCACGTCAACATCGTTGAGCGAGTCTGAATCAACAAGCACATCAGTGTCTGAAAGTACATCAACGTCAGTAAGTGCATCTGAGTCAACAAGTACATCAGTATCAGAATCAGAAAGTACGTCAACATCAGTAAGTGCGTCAGAATCAACAAGCACATCGATCTCTGAGTCAGAAAGTACGTCGACTTCAGTAAGCGAATCTGAGTCGACAAGTACATCTGTATCAGAATCAGAAAGCGCATCAACTTCAGTAAGCGAATCAGAATCAACAAGTACGTCAATTTCAGAATCAGAAAGCGCATCAACTTCAGTAAGTGCGTCAGAATCAACAAGCACATCGATCTCTGAGTCAGAAAGCACATCAACATCTGTAAGTGAATCTGAATCTACAAGTACATCAGTATCAGAGTCAGAAAGTACGTCGACTTCTGTAAGTGAATCTGAATCGACAAGTACGTCAATTTCAGAATCAGAAAGCACGTCAACTTCTGTAAGTGAATCTGAATCAACGAGCACGTCAGTATCAGTATCAGAAAGTACTTCAACGTCAGTGAGCGAATCTGAGTCAGAAAGCACATCAACATCAGTAAGTGCATCAGAATCAACAAGTACATCTGTATCAGAAAGCACGTCAACATCAGTAAGTGAATCTGAGTCAACAAGTACATCAGTGTCTGAGTCTGAGAGCACATCAACATCAGTAAGTGAATCTGAGTCAGTAAGTGCGTCAGTATCAGAGTCAGAAAGCACGTCGACATCAGTAAGCGAGTCTGAATCAACAAGCACGTCGACATCAGTGAGCGAATCAGAATCAGTAAGTACGTCGACTTCAGTGTCTGAATCAGAATCAGCGAGCACATCGACTTCAGTGAGTGAGTCAGAGTCAGTAAGCACATCGACATCAGTGAGCGAGTCTGAATCAGCAAGCACATCGACTTCAGTGTCTGAGTCAGAATCAGTAAGTACATCGACATCAGTGAGTGAATCAGAGTCAACAAGTACTTCAACATCTGTGTCTGAATCAGAATCAGAAAGCACATCAACATCAGTGAGCGAATCAGAATCAGTAAGTACTTCAACTTCGTTGAGCGAGTCTGAATCAACAAGCACATCAGTATCAGAAAGTACGTCAACATCAGTAAGTGAGTCTGAGTCAACAAGTACGTCAGTATCAGAATCAGAAAGTACATCAACTTCTGTAAGCGAATCAGAATCAACAAGCACATCAGTATCAGAAAGTACATCAACATCAGTAAGTGAATCTGAGTCAACAAGTACATCAGTGTCTGAGTCTGAGAGCACATCAACATCAGTAAGTGAATCTGAGTCAGTAAGTGCGTCAGTATCAGAGTCAGAAAGCACATCAACATCAGTGAGTGCATCTGAGTCAACGAGCACGTCTGTATCAGAATCAGAAAGTGCTTCAACTTCGGTAAGTGAATCAGAATCAACAAGTACTTCAACATCAGTGAGCGAGTCAGAGTCAGTGAGCACATCGACATCAGTGAGCGAGTCAGTGAGCACATCAACATCAGTGTCTGAATCAGAATCAGTAAGTACTTCAACTTCGTTGAGCGAGTCTGAATCAACAAGCACGTCGACATCAGTAAGTGAATCAGAATCGACAAGTACTTCAATTTCAGAATCAGAAAGCACATCAACGTCAGTAAGTGAATCTGAGTCAGTAAGTGCGTCAGTATCAGAATCAACAAGTACGTCAGTATCAGAGTCAGAAAGCACATCGACATCAGTGAGCGAATCTGAATCAGAAAGCACATCAACATCAGTGAGTGCATCTGAGTCAACGAGCACGTCAGTATCAGAATCAGAAAGTACATCAACTTCTGTAAGCGAATCAGAATCAACAAGCACATCAGTATCAGAAAGTACGTCAACATCAGTAAGTGAATCAGAATCAACAAGTACTTCAATTTCAGAATCAGAAAGCACTTCAACTTCGATTAGTGAATCAGAGTCAGTGAGTACATCGACATCAGAAAGTACGTCAACGTCAGTAAGTGAATCTGAGTCAACAAGTACATCAGTGTCTGAGTCTGAGAGCACATCAACATCATTGAGTGCATCTGAATCAACAAGTACTTCAATTTCAGAATCAACAAGTACGTCAGTATCAGAGTCAGAAAGTGCTTCAACTTCAGTAAGTGAATCTGAGTCAACAAGTACGTCAGTATCAGAATCAGAAAGTACATCAACATCAGTGAGTGCTTCTGAATCGACAAGTACTTCAATGTCTGAGTCAGAAAGTACATCAACGTCATTGAGCGCGTCAGAGTCAACAAGCACGTCTGTATCAGAGTCAGAAAGTGCTTCAACATCAGTGAGCGAATCTGAATCAGAAAGCACATCAACATCAGTGAGTGCATCTGAGTCATCAAGCACTTCAGTATCAGAATCAGAGAGCACATCAACATCAGTAAGTGAATCTGAGTCAGTAAGTGCGTCAGTATCAGAGTCAGAAAGCACATCAACATCAGTGAGTGCATCTGAGTCAACGAGCACGTCTGTATCAGAATCAGAAAGTGCTTCAACTTCGGTAAGTGAATCAGAATCAACAAGTACTTCAACATCAGTGAGCGAGTCAGAGTCAACAAGCACATCGACTTCAGTGAGTGAGTCTGAATCAGCAAGTACATCGACTTCAGTAAGCGAGTCAGAGTCAGTAAGTACATCGACATCAGTAAGCGAGTCAGAGTCAGTGAGCACATCGACATCAGTGAGCGAGTCAGAGTCAACAAGCACATCGACTTCAGTGAGTGAGTCTGAATCAGCAAGTACATCGACTTCAGTAAGCGAGTCAGAGTCAGTAAGTACATCGACATCAGTGAGCGAATCTGAATCAGTAAGCTCATCAACATCATTGAGTGAGTCAGAGTCAACAAGCACATCAACTTCGTTGAGTGAGTCAGAGTCAGCGAGCACATCAACATCAGTGAGCGAATCAGAATCAGTAAGTACGTCAACATCAGTAAGCGAGTCTGAATCAGCAAGTACTTCAACATCAATCAGTGAATCAGAGTCAACAAGCACATCGACATCAGTAAGCGAGTCAGAATCAGAAAGTACATCTACTTCAGTGTCTGAATCAGAATCAGCGAGCACATCGACTTCAGTGAGTGAGTCTGAATCAGTAAGCACATCGACTTCAGTAAGTGAGTCTGAATCAGCAAGTACATCGACATCAGTAAGCGAGTCAGAGTCAGAAAGCACATCAACGTCAGTAAGTGAGTCTGAATCAGTAAGTACATCACTAAGTACTTCAGAATCAATCTCAACAAGTGTAAGTACTTCAGCATCAACAAGTCTTTCAAACTCTATGAGTGATTCATTAGTAACTTCTGAGTCGACAAGTATGTCACTCACAACATCAGAATCTCAAACGCCACAATTAGATAGTACTGCTATCAACAATGATGTTAATAAAGTGACTTCTACCGACAACAAAGTGACTAAGACAGATGCTTTACCTGATACAGGTCAAGCAACTCAAAATGGTGGATTAATTGGAGCAGTTGCTGCAATGCTTGCAGGATTAGGCTTTCTCAAAAGATCAAAAAAAGATCAAAAGAAAGCAAGAAAATCTAATAAATAATAAGTAAACAACATGGGTTAAAGAGGCTAGGCACAAGTTCAATGGACATGATTCATTGCCAAAGACAAGTGCTTCTAGCCTCT
This sequence comes from Staphylococcus agnetis, assembly GCF_011466855.1. Classification (NCBI taxonomy): domain Bacteria; kingdom Bacillati; phylum Bacillota; class Bacilli; order Caryophanales; family Staphylococcaceae; genus Staphylococcus; species Staphylococcus agnetis. Next base: position 2,236,035 of record NZ_CP045927.1, on the reverse strand, counting down.
TTGGCAACATGTTATAAAAGAGGGTTAATGTGAAGAATAATTTGTTTTTTCGTATTTTAGGTCAATACGAATATAAGATTTTACATAAACGTATTATATATACATTGTTCATTTTATTGATATACATATTTGGAAGTCATGTTTCCTTAGTCAGTCAAGACCATATCAATGCTCAACAAGGTTCATTTTATAGGTTGGCTGTCTCAAATATGGGTGGGGACATTCATACACTCCATATCTTTTCTCTTGGTCTCGGACCTTGGTTAACAGCCATGATCTTTCTAATGTTATTACGTTATCGCAATATAGAGAAATCTATGCGCCAAACGCGTAAAGAAAAGCATTATCAAGAAAAATTGTTAACGTTAGCTTTATGTGTGATTCAAGGGTATTTTGTGATTCATCAGTCTGTGATTAAAGATCATATCAAAGACGTTAATTTATTGCTTTTATTACTAGTGATTGTGACAGGTGCGATGATGCTTGTTTGGTTAGCGGATCAAAATGTTAGGTACGGTATTGCGGGGCCTATGCCAATTGTACTTTTAAGTATCGTACGTTCTATTTTTAATCAAAGGCTGCCTGAACTTCATGTTCATCATGTCATTTTAATTACTATTGTCACATTAATCGTTATTGCTTTAATTATTTTACTTTTGATTGAATTGGTTGAATATCGTTTAGCGTATCAAGATATTATGCATGTTACGCATACAGGTACTAAGTCTTACCTTGCTTGGAAACTTAATCCAGCTGGGAGTATTTCCATCATGATTAGCTTATCGGTATTCATTCTTTTAAACAGTCTCATTAATCTTATTGTTGCTTTGGTTACAGGAAAATCCTCAGATGTGCGTTTTTTAAGTTTTGATAATGTGGAAGGCATTACGATTTACATCTTCATGCAAATTATTCTAGGGTATTTATTGTCACGGTTACTCATTAATACGAAACAAAAGGCAAAAGATTTTCTTAAAAATGGTAACTACTTTGAAGGTGTATATCCTGGAGTGGATACAGATGTTTTCCTCGATCATAAAGCACGTATTGTATGTTGGATGGGTTCTATCATTGTTGGCATTATTATAGGCATTCCATTGTATTGCACGTTATTTGTCCCTCAACTTTCACAACAAATTTACTTTGCGATTCAATTAATAATTCTTGTGTACATCAGTATCAATATTGCTGAAACCATTCGAACATATTTGTATTTTGATAAATATCAACAATTTTTGACTAAATATTGGTAAGGAGAGTTTTATGAAACGTTTTATACCGGCTTGGTATAGCCAAAATCAATGGTGGGAGAGTCAGGCACACCCTTTTTATCGTAAACGTGCGATTACAGAATTTGACGATATGATTAGTTTAATGTCGATGCATTATAAAAATAACGTTCAATTTGAAATCATTGTTTTAAATTATAATCCGGGTCTACGTACATTTTTACATCGCCATGATTTATTCGAAGCGTCTTATTGGTCTGTATTTGATGAGATTCAAGGTTTTAATCATCAAACACCGCAATCTGTAGATTATCGTGAACTCAAATGGCCAACCGGTACGGAATTTATTTACACACCTTATCTTATTCAGGCAATCATGAATGAACATTGCTATTCAAATATATATTTTAGTCAAGATGGGTATTTGATTTGGATTGAAGATTATGAAGACAAAGTATTGTGTCGGCGTTATGTGTTTGATGATCGTGGTAATTTATCTAGCATGATTTATTACGATTGCGAAGGTAAACAGGATTTCATCCGATATATGACGTGCGATGGTGACTGGATCTTAGAGGAAAATGTTAAAAATGGCACGGTTGATGTTCATAAGAAATACTATCATCGTTTTAAATATCATCAATATTCATCAATGGTTACAGTGATTCAAGAATATCTACATGATTATTGCGCAACGTCTACTGAGCAAGACGATATTATTTTTGTTGCCTCGGATGTCCGACATAATACCCTCATCGCACAAAGTTTTAATCACCATCGTTTATGTTATTCCGTTTTTAAGCAGCGTAATCAAGATCTAAATGAAAAGGCATTAGCTTCTATGACAATAGGACAAAATTGGCTTGTAGATACGCTTGAAAATGAGCAAAAACTGAACGCATATAAAACAAAGCAACGCTTGTCGAATCGTCTAATGCGCATTACGCCTTTTGATGCACAGACGATGTCCAATATTAGTAGTCAATTACATGAGACATATATCGGATTATGGATTGACGGGTTAAGTGAAGCCAAATTAAAGGCATTGATGTCGCAATGCGTTCAATATATGAAAGATCACGAATCGATGCGTATCGTATTAATGTCAAAAATGGAGCGTCATCACATTTCGCAATGGCTATTGAATGAAATCAATGTCATTAATGACCAATTTAATGGTAAGTCAGATGTTTCAGAGGAGATTGCTGAATTGATGAAAGAGGATGAAACCATTGATTATGTTGAACTCAAAATCGTTCCTTTTGAAATTGATATTGTAGAAGCTATTTCTACACTGCGTATCATGGTCGATTTATCAGAGGAACCGGATTTATTTTTACAAATATGTTGTTTAGGTGCAGGACTTCCTCAAATCAATCAAAGGCAAACCGATTATGTACAACATGGTGCGAATGGCCTTGTCATTACTACGGACGAATCATTGATTGGCGCATTAGATTACTTTTTGGCGCATCTAAAACATTGGAATTATTCATATGCGTATGCGCAAAAACTTTCTAAAACCTATGCATCTGAAAAAATTATAGAACAATTAGACCAATTGATTGAAGGTGAGTATAGTGGCGCGTAAGTTCAGAGTTTTACAAATTGGTGGGAACGATTACGGTCCACATTTCACAGATAGTAAATATACAGATTGGGATTACTTGAACCCTGATGTTTTTGAAAATTTTAGTGATTATATACATGCCGTGAAGACAACAATAGAGGTTCACGGAAAGTTTGATTTTATTTTTGTTCAAACACCTTTTTCGGAAGGTTTAATGGAAACGCTCGAAATGGTCAGTCAACCGTATTCGACTTATGTAGATCAACAGTATTGGAATGATAATTTTGAGCATCATGTTTTAGTTCAACATCGCATGATACGTCCACTTAATTATGATTCGCCGAATGATTTATATGAAATCTTAAAATCTGTAACATTTCCAGGGCAATATGGGGATAAAGTTTCTCCAAAATATTGTGTCGTGAATCCGGCGTTTAAAGGAGAGGCACTTTACTTAGGGAATAAGGCTTTGGCACTTTCAGGTGATTTCGGCAATGATATGACACCTATTTTATCTTGGCAGAAACATTTGTTTTATGACGAAGGTAAAGTCATTCAAATCTGGCCAGAATTTACTGTGACAGGAAATGTAGAAGTAGAATTTAAATTCCGCTTGATTACGAAAGGGACGTCAGATACTGTCGTTGAGGAATTCGTTCGCCAACATCATGAATTACATGTACCTCTAGAAATCCCAAGGCGTACACATGATGCGTATATCATTATAAGTGCCCGCGCTAAAGGTCAAGGTACGTTTCATATGGGGGCTGTTCATAAACGATGGTCGCGATTAGACATGGGGCAATTTATATTAGGCGGTAAACGTTTTACGGATAACAATCATGATGAATTTATTTACTACTTTAACCCTGGAGATATGAAACCGCCACTCAATGTATATTTTAGTGGATACCGTCCGGCAGAAGGGTTTGAAGGTTATTTTATGATGAATCGATTTAAAGCGCCTTTCATCTTAATTGGAGACCCACGTATTGAAGGGGGCGCATTTTATCTAGGATCGGATACGTATGAGCAGGCGATTAAAAATGTGATACAAGAAGGGCTTGACCATCTTGGGTTTAAGCAAAATGAATTAATATTATCGGGATTATCAATGGGTTCTTTTGGTGCTTTGTATTACGGCGCGCAATTAAATCCTGCAGGGATCGTCGTAGGGAAACCGTTAATCAATGTCGGAACTGTAGCACATAATATGCCGTTACAGCGTCCAGAAGATTTCGGGACAGCGCTAGATGTCCTTTTAAAGAACGAAGGTGGATTAGAACCATCTGATATTGACCATCTTAACCATAAATTTTGGGATAAAATTGAAAACGCAGATTTTTCTAAAACAACGTTTGCGATTGCGTATATGGAACAAGATGATTACGACATGCATGCGTTTGAGATGTTGTTGCCAGTAATGACAAGACAACATGCGCGTGTCATGAGTCGTGGCGTGCCAGGTAGACATAATGATGATTCGCCTACAATTACAAGTTGGTTCGTTAATTTTTACAATATTATTTTGGAAAGTCGATTTGGGAGAGTGACGTCACGTGCAAAATCATAATTACACCATTCGGTGGACGCAAATCATTCCTAATACATTTATGTATGGCTCACGTCTTCATTTCAACCATCATGAGACAATATTCAAAAATCGTCTGATGCCATCTGGAATTGTCATTCACGAGTGGAAAATGATGACGAACTACGCTGAAGAAAAAACAATACCGACATTACCGATTTTAGAAAGAGGTGCAACCTATCATTTTTCTTTTGATTATGATGTGGAGCCAAGTACGGGTATTTATTTTAAAATCATTTTTAAACGTCGTAACGGTACCATTTTCGATACGCGTATCATTCAACAACGCGAGGTAGCTATGACCTATCCAAATGAAGCTTTTTCATATGAACTTCAAATGATTAATGCTGCTGCGACGTCAGTATGTTTTCGAAGTATTAAAATCCAACATCAGGATGAGAATACGGATTCAAAAGTGCTTCGCATATCGGACATCATCAATGAAAATCCATCGTTGCCTGTATTGAATATTCTATTTGCGGAAACACAGCCTTTATCATCCGATGCGATACGTGAATTTGAAAATGTCATCAAAGTTGAACATTGGCAACACTATGATATTGAAACTTTGCGCGACAAATTGATGCACCTTAAAAATAAAGGGACGTTACACTTTATTGGATATCATGAACAATCAAGCGCCATCGCCTATCGCATGGCCACAATGTTAAATGGGACTGCTTTTGTCACACATCATTTGAATACTGTGGGTGATGTTGAACGAGACCAAGCGGCACCTATAATATGTTATACACACGAGGAACATGATTTACATGCGCATACAGTTATTGTGCAAGAGATGCTGAACCCGAGTCGGTACTTAAACCATATCGATTTAGATGTATTTAATGGAGGGCGTCAAAATGGATACTAAAATTTCACAACTCATTAACAATATGCGACTTAGACGCCTTCATAAAATATTAAAAAAGGTTAATCAGTATCGCGAGACGTTTTCAAAATTGCCTGATGCGGCATTACAAGCAAAAACACAAGAATTCAAACAGGCCATTGACGAAGGTGTATCTTTAACGGAGTTATTACCTGAAGCATACGCGGTGTTACGTGAGGCAAGTCAACGTGTATTGGGCATGTTTCCTAAAGATGTTCAAGTGCTTGGCGGTATTGTGCTTCATGAAGGTAATATTGCGGAAATGCAGACCGGTGAAGGAAAAACGCTTACCGCAACATTGCCGTTATATTTAAATGCGTTAACTGGTAAAGGGGCTTATCTCATTACGACAAATGATTACTTAGCGCGTCGTGATTATGAAGAAATGAAACCATTATTTGAATGGTTAGGTCTTACGATTGCGTTAGGTTTTGTGGACATTCCTGATTATGAGTATGCCCCGGGTGAAAAACAACGTATTTATAGTCATGACATTATTTATACAACCAATGGACGGCTCGGGTTTGATTATTTAATTGACAACTTAGCTGATAGTAAAGAAGGAAAATTCTTGCCCGACTTAAACTTTGGCATTATTGATGAAGCTGATTCAATTATATTAGATTCCGCACAAACACCACTCGTGATTTCAGGGGCACCACGTGTGCAATCTAATTTATTTCATATTGTTAAAGCGTTTGTAGAGACGTTACGTGAAGATGAACACTTTGAAATGAAAAAAACTAAAAAAGAAATATGGTTAACGAATGCAGGGATTTCAGCAGCGAATGCATACTTTGGTGTGACAAATATTTTTGATCAACCTTATTTTGATCTCGTGCGAAATATTAATTTAGCGTTACGTGCGCGTCACTTGTTTGAATCTAACTTAGATTATTTTGTTTATGATGGTGAAGTGGTACTCATAGATCGTATTACGGGACGGATGTTGCCAGGGACAAAGTTACAAGCAGGCCTTCATCAAGCAATTGAGTCAAAGGAAAATGTGGAATTATCACGTGACATGAGTGTAATGGCAACCATTACATTTCAAAACTTATTTCGTCAATTTGATGCATTTTCTGGCATGTCAGCGACGAGTAAGTTAGGCGAAAAAGAATTTTTCGATTTATATTCGAAAATCGTTGTTCAAATTCCTACAGATAAACCAATTGAACGTATAGACTATGAAGATCGTGTTTTCAAAAATGCGGACGATAAAAATGCGGCAATATTAGCGCGCATTCAAACGCTACATCAAAAAAAGCGTCCTGTGCTACTGATCACGCGAACTGCAGAAGTAGCGGAATATTTTTCTATGGCGCTCTTCGAATTAAATATTCCAAATAACTTATTAATTGCTCAAAACGTAGCGAAAGAAGCACAAATGATTTCCGAAGCAGGTCAACTCGGTGCCGTGACAGTTGCGACAAGTATGGCTGGGCGCGGAACAGACATAAAATTAGAAGAAGGTGTCAAAGAACTTGGTGGCCTTGCCGTAATCATTAGTGAACATATGGAAAATAGTCGTGTAGACCGTCAATTACGTGGTCGTTCGGGACGTCAAGGTGATCCTGGTACGTCACAAATTTATATTTCCTTAGAAGACTACCTCGTTGAACGCTGGGGTAAAGGGAATATGGTCAACAATGAGAAGCTGAACCAAGTGGATGGCGCTACGTTAGAAAAAAGTCGCCTATTTCAAAAACGTGTTCAAAAGATTGTAGCACGAGCACAACGTGTATCAGAGGAACACGGTGTGATTCAACGTGAACTCATTTATAAAGAGCGTGACCGTGTCCTTGAATTATGGGATATGGGGGCGCTAGATTTATCAAAAGTAGCAAAAGATGTGTTTCAACAAGCGTATCGTCAACGTCAATTACATTCTAAAAAAAGCATTACTGATTATATTTATAAAAACATCAGTTTTCAATTTGCAGAAGATTTAACGGGACTTGCGTTGCATCAAGAACAAGCAGTTGTTGCCTTTTTAGTGGAACGTTTTGAACTGACGCTTCGTGCACAAAAAAATGCTTTAAATGATGATTATTTTTATACTCGCTTCGTACAAAAAGCTATTTTAAAAGCAATAGATAGCAATTGGATTCAACAAGTGGATCATTTACAACAATTGAAGAGTAGTGTTCAAAACCGTCAAAACGGGCAACGTAACGCGATTTTTGAATATCATAGAGTAGCATTAGAATCCTTTGAAGCGATGAGTACAGATATTAAAAAACATATTATTCAAAACCTTTGTCAAAGTGTAACAACTTTTGATAAAGAAGGAAAACTTGTCGTACATTTTCCAAATTAAAGAGGTGGACGTATCGTGACATTATACAATATCAATTTTGGTATCGGTTGGGCAAGTAGTGGTGTGGAATATGCACAAATGTACCGTGCCAAATTATTGAGGGGCTTGAATTATCCTCAAAAATACGTATTTTTAGATTTTATAAATGCAGAAAATATTCAAACATTAACGGAAAATATTGGTTTTAAAGATGATGAAGTGATTTGGATTTATCAATATTTTACGGATATCCCTATCGCGCCCTCAAGTTATACCTTAGAGCAACTTAAAGCAGAAGTCTATGAACCGATTGTACGCGAAGAAACAGAAGGGAAAATTCATCGTTTATTTCTCAATGATAATCAAACGTTTATCACGTGTTATTTAAAGAATCCCGATGAAGACATCGTCGACCGCGCGGAATTTGTCATTGACGGTAAATTGGTACGTAAAGATTTTTACAGTTATGTCCGCATCTTCTCTGAATATTATGCACCACATGAGAATGCTGCGAAAATCTATATGCGCCAATTTTACAATGAAGATGGGTCAATAGCATATAACGAATATATTGATGGTCAAACGAATGTCTATCGTTTTAAAAATAAGGTACTGTACAGTCGCCAAGCGTTTATTGCCTACTTTATGGAGTGTCTGAATTTAACTTCTAAAGATATTGTTCTTTTAGATCGTGCAAGTGAAGTGGGTCAAGCGCTCGTGCAACATAAGGGACAAAGTAAAATGGGAGTCGTTGTCCATGCGGAACATTTTAGTCAACATGCGACGGACGATCATCATGTATTATGGAATAATTATTATGAGTATCAATTTATGCAAGCAAATGAAATTGATTTTTATATTACCGCTACACAGTTACAAAACGATATTTTAACAGCGCAATTTGAAAAATATCATCAACAATCGCCAAAAGTGTATACCATTCCAGTGGGAAGTATTCATGAACTTAAAAAGCCTAAAAGAAAACGTCAACCGTATTCGATGATAAGTGCATCACGTTTAGCGAATGAAAAACATATTGATTGGCTCGTACGTGCAGCAATTATAGCCAAAAAAGAGGTGCCAGCACTACAATTTGATATTTACGGTGAAGGTGGGGCAAAAGGACAACTTGCGACATTAATTCGTGAGAACCACGCAGAAGATTATATACATTTAAAAGGGCACGTCCATTTAGAGGATGTTTACCAACGTTATAAATTATTTGTCTCCGCATCGACGAGCGAAGGCTTTGGTCTAACATTGTTAGAAGCTGTAGGGTCTGGTTTAGGAATGATTGGATTTGATGTGAATTATGGCAATCCAACGTTTATTCGTGATGGTAAAAATGGTTATTTATTACCAGTAAATGCGAAAGAAGAATCCTCAGAAACTATCGTAAAACGTTATGCAGCGTCTATTGTTAAATTCTTTAATGACGGCCCTAAAGCAGCACATAAAGTATCTTATAATGTTGCGCGTCCATTCCTTACTTCAGAGATTCAGCTTAAATGGAAACAATGTTTAGAAGAGGTGGCTCATGATTAATTTATTTGAACGTTTTGACCTTAACGCGCGCACATTATATGATACATTACGCCTTTCTGATCACTACGCGACAACGATTGTTATGGAAGATGATGGGTTTTTGCCTGAACATATTGTGACGCCTTACCAATTTTTCTCAAACTATCGAGTTCCGAAAGATGCAAAACCTCGTTATTTCAATGAAGTGGACGTACCGCGCTTTTGGGAAATTGAAGGGAATAATGATATCGCATGGGTTAAAGATATGGGTGTTAAACGTGCCAAAATTAATTACCGTCCTAATTTGAAACCACGTATTGTCAGTCATGTAGATTGGTATGATGGTGAAGGGCGTTTACAGTTTGTAGACCATTATACGCAGCATGGTGTGCATTTCGCACAATCTGTCCATGACACAACTGGTAAATTGATTATGCGTAAATATATGGATCAACAAGGACGAGAAGTGATCTATGAAAATTTTGTCGTCCAATCAATCATTTTACATTGGGAAGGGCAATCTTATCACTTCAACAATAAAGTGAAGTTTATGTTGTTTTTCATCCGTGCATTAAATATCGATTTATCACAATTTGTCATTAATTCTTTAGGTACCCCATTTGCGGTACTCTATGAATTAGATACACCGGGTCATGATATTTTATTTTGGCAAGAACAATGCCAAGGACATGTCCCAGGAAATATGACGCTCATGTTGCGCGGGGACCTTATGCGTCAATTTGACGTTGTCGTCCCTGATGCACATGAATATGAGATATTAACCCAACACATGTCTGTCTCAGAACGTCAACATGTTCATCAAGCAGGGTATATTTATGATTATGAAAAGACCAATGGTTATTCAATGAATATCTTAGTAATGACCAATTCTGATCAAATCCACAATTTGGGAGCAATTGTAGAAGCATGTCCGTTTGCTACATTCCATATTGGTGCGGTTACAGAAATGTCGACAAATTTAACTGCATTTGATACCTATTCAAACGTAAAACTTTTTCCAGCGATTGAACGTGAAACGGTGAAACAGTTATATCAAAAGTGCGATATCTACTTAGATATTAATGAAGGTGGCGAAATTATTAATGCGGTGCGCATGGCGTTTGATTATGACATGTTGATTTTCGCATACAATGACATCGCGCATAATTTTAGTGTTACAGCACCTGAAAATCGCTTTACGAAAACGGATGGGGGAATAAGCCTTCAAACTGCATTAAAAGATGTTCAACAGAAAAAACGCTTCTTTAAAGTACGTCATACTTATCAAAAAAAACATGTGCATGAGATAGACGTAAAAGCATTTAAAACGTTAATGTCTCAATTCAGTCGTTAAAGTGTGTGTTATCGCTAAGTATTAATCCTCAAAATGTGTTGATATTTCACATTTTGAGGGTTTTTATGATTGGAAGTAGATAAATAAGTGATGTTGTATGACGGACAGGTTACAAAACGTAGTGTTTTTGTAATCCGTTATTAAATGATTGTTATAAAGTGTCGGACTTCAGAATGAAATGTTGTAATAAAGTGTGTAACGATCGAAACGTAGTCAAAAACGTGTTACATTAAAGCATACTTAATTCTATTGAAGAGGAATGGCACTATGAAAACAGTTAAAGTATACCAATACGATGCGTTTACAACCGAACCCTCTAAGGGGAATCCTGCTGGTGTTGTACTTAACGGTGATATGTTGACAACAGATGAAATGCAAGCCATCGCCTATGAAGCGGGGTATAACGAAACTGCATTTTTAATGACCTCATCACACGCCGATTTTCAAATTCGCTTTTTCACACCCCAAAAAGAGGTGGATGTGTGTGGTCATGCAACGATCGCTACTGTTATTGCCTCTAAATCAAAGCAACTTATTCCAAACGGACAAACAGACATACAAGTGGAAACGAAAGCAGGACGATTGAAAATTACTTTAGAGCATAAAGCGGGGCGTTGGTCTGTAACGATGGTACAAAGTCCGCCGCAATTTAAAGCGTTTGAAGGATCTATCCCACAACTATCACAAGTGCTCGGTATCCATGAGCGAGAAATTGACGAACATTTACCCATCTTGTATGGCAACACAGGTGTATGGACATTGTTAGTACCTGTGAAGTCATTAGAAGTTTGTCGAAAAATGAAACCACACAATCAAAAATTTGCTGAAATATTAACCGAAGAGCCAGGTGCCTCTGTCCATCCATTTTGTCTTGAAACATATCATGACACGTGTGCTATGCATGGTAGACACTTTTCGGCTTCTGATGCCGGCACTGTTGAGGATGCTGTAACCGGTACTGCGTCAGGTGTCATGGGGGCGTACTATGCACGCTTTATTGATCCCAATCATCCAACCTATAGACTCAGTATCGAACAAGGTCAAGAAATGGGAAAAGATGGTCACGTAGACGTACATGTTTATCGTAAAGCGAATCAATTCAATGTTGAAATGACGGGACAAGCAGTTGAATCTCGTCAATTTACAGTCGTGTTATAAACAAAACATACCCTCGGACGTAGGAAGTACCTACGCGCGAGGGTATTTGTGTGACAGTTTAACCTACATATTCGAAGATGGCCGCTGCACCCATGCCGACGCCAATACACATTGTCACCATGCCGTAACGGGCATTCTGACGTTTTTTCATTTCTGATAGCAGACGTCCTGTTAACATAGCGCCTGTTGCCCCTAAAGGGTGACCGAGTGCGATAGCCCCGCCATTTACATTCGTTTTAGACGCATCTAAACCGACTTCGTTCATAGATGCGATGGTTTGTGCGGCGAAGGCTTCGTTGAGTTCAATTAAATCAATATCTTCAATCGTTAAATTGGCACGTTTTAACACTTCAGGTATCGCATACGCAGGTCCAATCCCCATCAATTTAGGGTCGACACCTACAGCTTCATATGCGACAAATTTTGCGATTGGCGTCACGCCGAGCGCTTTGACTTTTTCACCTGACATCACAACGACAAACCCTGTACCATCAGATAAAGGTGCGGAAGTCGCAGCTGTTACGGTACCATCCGCTTTAAATACTGTTGGTAATGTTGCCAATGTATCGATATTTGTATCGGGACGAATAAATTCATCTTGATTAAATGGTGTTGTTTCTACTTTAGGGCCTGCTTCCGTATACGTTACCGTTTTAACAGGGATTGAGACGATTTCATCTTCAAATTTACCAGCGTCTTGAGCTTTTGCAGCACGTTGATGACTTTCGACAGCGTAAGCATCTTGTGCTTCGCGAGAGACGTTATATTTTAAAGCAACATTCTCTGCAGTAAGCCCCATTGGGTAAGAAACGCCGACATCTTCTTGTTGTAATGTTGGATTGTTTGTCGGTTCATTTCCTCCCATAGGGACAGCGCTCATTAGTTCAACGCCACCAGCGACGATAATATCTCCCTGATTGGCAAGAATTTGATTTGCGGCTAATGCAATCGTTTGAAGACCTGAAGAACAATAACGATTTACAGTTTGACCGGGTACATGGTCAGGTAGTCCAGCACGTAGCGCAATCGTACGCGCAATATTTTGCCCTTGAAGTCCTTCTGGAAAGGCATTCCCAACGATGACATCATCAATCATTTCAGGTTTGAATGCACCATCTACGCGATCCAAAACACCTTTAAGGACCGCTGCGGCAACATCATCGGGTCTTTCATGGAATAAGGCACCGTTTTTAGCTTTTGCAGCTGCTGAACGCCCATAAGCGACAATATAAGCTTCTCTCATATCAATTTCATCCTTTCGTGTGTTAGTTACGTAATGGTTTACCAGTTTTCAACATATGACAAATACGCGCATACGTCTTTTCAGTTTTTAACAATGTGAGGAAGTGATGTTTTTCAAGTTTTTGCAAATAACGTTGATTCACATACGTATTTCTTGGTAAATCTCCACCTGCAAGCACGGTTGCGATACGTAAGGCAATATCATAATCGTGCTCGCTGATGAAATGACCTTCTTTTTGTGCGTCTAATTGCCCCTCTGCAAGTGCGATAAAATCAGAACCTAGCGCAAGATATTGATGTTTTGGTGCAGGGATATAGTTGGTATCTGCTTCGTATTGCGCGCGTCGCAATGCGATTTCTACGCGTTTTGCTGTATTGAATATAATGGTATCTGTATCTCGTAAAAAGCCATAGCGTCTTGCTTCAAACGCATTCGTTGATACTTTCGCAAAACCGATAGTCATCAGTACATTCGTCATACTGTGATGGTGGTCATTTTTCATGTGAGAAGTGTGTAAAATACGATTTGCCATTTCGGCAAGACCGCCAGCACTTGGTAATAGACCAACACCAGCTTCAACTAAGCCAATATACGTCTCGCTTGCTGCAACGACGAATGGGGAATAAAGCACAAGTTCACAACCGCCACCCAGTGCACGTCCATGAACCGCAGTGACAATCGGTTTCGTACTATATTTTAGGCGATTGAAACTACGATGGAGCTTTTCAACGGCACCACTTACCATATCATCAACAGCACCATCTTCATGAGCTTGTTTCATTTGATAAAGATTTGCGCCCACACTAAAGTTGGTACCTTCTGCATAAATCACCATACTGCTATAGGCTTTTGTTTCAAGTAAATCAATAGCCTCAACCAAATCATCTGTAAAAAGGTCTGTAATAACATTATTTTTACTTTGAAGTTTGAGCAACAATTGGTTGCGATTGGCTACTGCCAATTTAGAATCATCTCGGTCCCAAACGACATCTGTAATCCACTCAGAGACAGGTGTGACGCGCTCGATGGATTCACCTGCTTCATAAAAGCTATGATGAACAGATTGAAGCCATTCTGGTAAATCACCTAATTCATCTTCCATGCGCTGTTTAACACGCTCAAAGCCCATTAAGTCCCATAATTGGAATGGACCGAGCTTCCAGTTGAATCCCCAAACCAGTGCGCGATCGACATCTTTAAAATCTTTCGCAGCATAAGGTACATTACGCGCAGCATAGTAAAAAGTGTTACGTAACGTTTCCCATAAAAATAGGCCTGCTTCATCATTAGCGTTAAAGATGATGTCTAAGTTATGAGCCAAATCTTTGTTAAATTGTGCTAATAAAGGAATTTGAGGCTTTTCAACAGGTACATAATCTTGGGAGTCTGGATCGAAAACGAGACGTGATTTTGTGGCTTTATCTTTTTTGTAAAAACCTTGTTTCGTTTTTCTACCGAGTGCACCTTTATTAAATAATGTTGAAACTAACGCCACATCCTTGAAAAATGGTTGCTCTTCAGGAACCTGTTGTAGCCCTTTAATGACAGAAACGGCAATGTCCAGTCCAACTAAGTCGGTTAAGGCATATGTCCCTGTTTTAGGGCGACCAATTGCCTGACCAGTTAAGGCATCTACATCAGTGATTGAAAAGCCCTGTTGTTCAGCACGATACATAATGTCATTCATTGATTGTGTTCCGATGCGATTTGCGACAAAGCCAGGGACGTCATTCGCGATGACAACACCTTTGCCTAAGACATCTTGCGCAAATGTTTGAACTTTTTCGATATAAGTAGCGTCAGTAAGACGGTTAGGAATCACTTCGACCAATTTCATAATACGTGGGGGATTGAAGAAGTGAAGTCCCAAAAAGCGTGCTTTATCCGTTTCTTCAAACACCTGAGTAATGGCTTCAATGGGTATACCAGAAGTATTTGTCGCAAATAATGCTTCTTTAGGTGCTACGCGTGCAACGTTTTGCCAAACAGTATGTTTCACATCTAAATCTTCTTTAACGGCTTCTATATATAAGTCGGCATCTGAATCTGCCAAGTCATCATTAAAATTTCCATATGTTAAATTTGATGCGTATTGTAAATCAAATAAAAGCGGACGTTTTTTATCAGTAATCATGTCATAAGCTTTTTTTGAAATTTTATTTGGATCTTGTTCATCAATGACAATGTCGAGTAATTGTACTTTTAAGCCAGCATTGACGAAGAGGGCAGCGAGTTGTGCGCCCATTGTGCCAGCACCTAGGACGGTAATCTTATTGATTGTCATAATCATTCCTCCTTAACAATTGCGATATTAAATAAATGCTGATGTACCTGTTAATGCGCGACCTATTACAAGTGCGTTGATTTCATGTGTGCCTTCATACGTATAAACGGCTTCAGCATCGGAAAAGAAACGGGCGATATCATAATCACCTGCAAGTATGCCATTACCACCACAAACCCCGCGTCCCATTGCGACAGATTCGCGTAAACGTAAGGCATTCATCATTTTAGCCGTAGATGTGGCAACCTCATCATATTCACCATTAGCTTGTTTACGTGCGAGTGCTGCACACATCGCCATGGCGTGCGCTAAATTTCCTTGAATCATAGAGAGTTTCTCTTGAACGAGTTGATATTGACTAATCGACTTACCAAATTGCTTACGTTGTTTAACATAGTCTAACGTTGCGCGTAACGTTCCAGCTAATGCCCCTGTAGCCATGTATGCCACACCGGCACGTGTCGAATATAAAATTTTGGCAATATCTTTAAATGACGTAATATTTTGCAAGCGATCAGCTTCTTTTACTTGAACTTGATTTAATTTAATATGCGCGTTCGGGACGATACGTAAGGCGATTTTATCTTGAAGGACATCAATCTCAACGCCTTCTTGATCAGGGGTAACGACAAAACAATGTGGTTTCCCAGTCTCTTTGTTCACCGCAAATACTGGGATGACATCTGAAACATGTGCACCACCAATCCATTTTTTCTCACCATTGAGTATCCATACGTCTCCTTTTTGTTCTGCTGTTGTAGCAAGACCACCAGCGACATCTGAACCGTGGTCAGGTTCTGTTAACGCAAAACAAGTACGTAGTTCATGTGATTGAAGTTTTGGCACATATTTGGCAACTTGTTCTTTTGAACCGCCGAATAAAAAGGTATTGTGTCCTAAACCTTGATGGACACCGAGTAAAGTGGCTAAAGAGACGTCAAAACGTGCCAATGTGTAGGCCATAAAAAACTGGAATAATTGACTCGGAGTTTGTGCCCCGTCACGATCTTTATATAATAGGGGATTTGTAAAATAATTAAGGTTACCAATGTCTTGAAAAAAGTCTTCAGGTACAGTTGCCTCTACCCAATGGCGATTAATATCTTTGCGGTATTTGTCTTCTAATAACGCATTAAGTTGTTGTAGAAGTTCGAGTTCACCATCTGTTAAATCTTTCGCAATGCTTAAAATATCTTCAGGATACAGTGCTTTTAATCGTTCTTCTCGATTTGTCATAATAATTGCCTCCCTTTGTTGTAAACGCTTACATTTGACTTTAAAATTTTTTGATTTTGTTACTCAAGCGCTTGCGCTTTTTGGTTCATCATGTCGCGGATTGCGCGTTTATCCGGTTTTTGTGTAGAGTTAAGTGGCATATAAGTGACAGGCTGATACATGCGAGGTACTTTATAGCCCGCAAGTTTTTTACGCATAAATGTATCAAGCTTACGCTCATAATCTGGGTCATTCTCCCTTAAGATGACTGCAGCCGCAATAGATTCACCATATTTCGGATGATCATACCCAACCACTACACAGCGATCCACGAGCGGATGTTCAGCGAGTGCGGTTTCGACTTCAGAAGGTAAGACGTTTTCACCACCTGTAATGATGAGTTCTTTTTTACGATCGATGATAAAAATATCGCCGTCTTCATCTTTCTTTGCTAAATCACCTGTTAATAGGTAAGGACCATGAAAAATTTTGGCGGTTTCTTCAGGTTTTTTCCAATAACCAGGTGTCACATTTTTAGCTTTAATCGCAAGTTCTCCGATTTCTCCGACACCGACTTCATTTTTGTCATCATCAAGGATGATACTTTCAACAAACATGACAGATTTTCCGATACTCATTGGTTTTTTTAGTGCATTTTCAGGCGTATTCACCATAACGAGTGGCGCTTCAGTTAAACCGTATCCATTAATGATATTGACACCATATTGTTTAAAGGCTGCTTGGATACTTGGTAAAGGTTGTGACCCACCTTGAATGACATATTTCATTTTTCTAAAGTTTTCAGGATTAAAGTTAGGTTGCTTAATGGTTGCATAATACATCGTTGGAATCATAATGATAAAACTCGGTTCATATTGTGCAATTAAGTCATTCAATGCTTCGCCATTAAAGTAGCGTTGTAAAACGAGTGTGCCACCAGCCATTAATGTTGGTAATACCGTATCGTTAAATCCTAAAACGTGAAACATTGGTGTAGAAATAATGGTTGTATAGTCGGAGTTAAATTTATAAGTTAATTCTATATTGGTACCATTATTTACAAATGAGTCATACGAAAACATTACGCCTTTAGGTTCACCCGTCGTGCCACTTGTATATATTAAAGCGGCCAAATCATTTGCCTCTACTTTAGTCGCTTTAAATGGTTGATGGTGTTCTGGGTTTACGATTGTTGCGTATTCAGGACTATCGATGTCCATATGCAAAAGTTTTTCATCAACATCGGTTAATGAACTTAAATGTTTTTCCGCATAAAATAATATTTTGAGTTCGGAATCTTTAACAACTGCTGCAATTTCTTTAGGATTGAGTCGCCAATTAATAGGTAAAAATACTGCGCCCATTTTAAAACAAGCAAATAATAAATCTAAAAGTGCAACATCATTGGGTGCAAATACACCGACGACATCACCTTTTTGAATTCCTTTGTCAGTGAGATAATGTGCCATATGATCTGCGCGGATATTGAGTTGCTGGTACGTCCACTGTGTCCCCTTTAATGGATCGATGACAGCTGGCTTCTCAATATCAAAATCAGAGCGCGTTTTAATCCAATCGAAATTCATCACGTATAACCCCCTTTAGTTGATGATTGGGAAGGGATGAGGGCTTACCACAATCATCGTAATAGAAATAACTTTCTACGTCGTGTGTGATTGGTTACAAAGTGTTTGAGACAAGTTCCCCCATACCTCTTGATAAATACTTGTATCAATAGTAATTAATGGCTCCGCGATCTTTGGGGTAAAATCCATATGTTGTAAAATATCTCGCTGTAAATCTAGTCCTGGTGCAATTTCAGTTAAAGTTAATCCTTCGTCTCGCAATTCAAATACTGCGCGATCTGTTACAAAATGAACTTCTTGACCTAGTGTTTTTGCGTACTCAGCGTTAAAATCAATATGATCGACGTTAGATACAAATTTGTGCATCGGTGACGTGTCATGTGCATGGAGCTGACCATTTTCGATTTTTAGTTGACCACCGGCAACAAAAGCGCCACAAAATATCAAACGCTTCACAGATTGACTAATATCAATGAAGCCACCGCATCCATTCATCCGGTTCCCAAAAAAGGACACATTCACGTTACCTTGCGCATCCACTTCCGCAAAACTCATATAGGCAACGGACACGCCGCCGTTATAGATAAAATCCCATGTTTCATCATGCCGCATACGTGCCTCGGTATTGTAATTCATACCAAAATGATTGCGACTGCCAATAAATCCACCAAAAATACCAGTATCCATAATAGGCAAAATGGCATCTTCCACATCTTCCTCATGCAGGAGGTTAGTGAGCTCATTGTTAATGCCATAACCAATACTGACCGTATCCCCATGACGAAGCAGTTGTGCAGCACGACGTAAAATCAGTTTACGCGTCGAAAACGGTAAAGTGGGCTCTGGATAAGTGCGTACACGACGTTCTCCAGAGAGTTCTGGTTGATAATACGTTTGAATTAATTGTTGGTGATTGCGTGAATTTTCAGAAATATAAACGTAGTCAACGAGTGTTCCTGGAATAAATACATCGTTTGGGTTCTGTTGACAAATATCAACGATTGCTTTCACTTGTACAATGACCTTGCCACCATGTGCTTTCGCATTTAAAGCGACACCGTAACTTTCACCAAGATGTGCTTCGTGTGTCATGTAAATATTGCCTTTAGCATCCGCATAGGTGCCTCTCAAAATCGCCACATCAACGGATGGGAAATTGTAATGTAGATACGTCTCATCAAAAAGCGTGACGCGTGAAACGATATCTTTAGTGGTACGCGCGTTCGCTTTACCCCCTTGATAGAGTGGATCAACACCTGTGTGTAATCCAATTTTTGTAAACACACCTGGTGTTATCGAATTGGATTGTCGGTAATGCGTCGCAATGACGCCTTGTGGTAAAAAGTAAGCCTCGATTGCATTTGATTTAATGGCGTTGACCGTCTTTTTGGAAGCAGTCATGATGCTCATCATGACGCATTTGATCATGCCACGTTCAACAAAATCATCAAGTTCCACCGTTAAACCACCACTGCTAATATCATTCGCTAATATGAAAGTAAGGTCTTTAGGTGACTGTGTATCATCATATTGATTTAAAAGAAGTTGTAACACTTCGGCAGGTAGGTTTGACACTGTTAATGCAGCTAGTCCAATGACATCGCCATCTTGTACTATAGTTTTTACTTCGGATTCATCAATATGCTTCATGGCATCACTCCTTTTAATCAGTTTCACTGCATTTCATGTAAACCCTTACATGAAATATAACATATGTCACAAAATTGTAAAAATATCACGCATTTATAAATTGGGTAATTTTAAAATATAACATCAATAAAGAATATGTATCGTGTGCAGCTTATAGCGCTTAATGGTATGCTTGTGAAGACACACGTGGAGGGGGAAAGGTATGTTTTTAGCTTGGAATGAAATCAAACGTAATAAACTCAAATTCAGTCTTATTGTGGGTGTACTGATTATGGTGAGTTATTTGTTGTTTTTATTGTCAGGTCTTGCGAACGGTTTAATGAATATGAACCGAGAAGGCATTGATAAATGGCATGCGGATGCCATCATTATGAACGACAATGCGAATCAAACGATTCAACAGTCAAAATTTAAAACATCAGACGTACCCAATGATTTTAAAGAGAAAGCAACGTTAAAACAAACCGCTATCATCGCATCGAATGGGCGAACGGAAGAAAATGCTTTGCTGTTTGGTGTGGCGCCACAATCATTTTTAATACCACGCATCATTGATGGTAAGTCGTTTCAAAAAGAGAATGAGGTGGTAATTGATGCGTCATTGAAAGAAAAAAGATTCAAAGTAGGCGATACCATTGATTTAGCACAATCCGATGAAACGTTAAAGGTGGTAGGTATTAGCGAAAGTGCTAAATTTAACGCTTCACCCGTATTGTTTGCGAATGATGCGACTATAGCCAAAATTAATCCAATGTTAACCAAAGAGGTCACGAATGCCATCGTGGTGAAAGATCCAAATTGGCAACAAGTCAAATTAGACTCGAAGTTAGAAGTTATAAAAATAAATTCATTTATAGAAAATTTACCAGGCTATCAAGCTCAAAATATGACTTTAAACTTTATGATTGTCTTTTTATTCGCAATTTCAGCAACTGTAGTAGGCATCTTCCTATATGTCATGACTTTGCAAAAAACGCATCTATTTGGTGTTTTAAAAGCACAAGGGTTTACGAATAGTTATCTCGCTAAAATGGTCATTGCTCAAACCTTTATTTTAGCAAGTATAGGTGCACTGATCGGATTAGGTTTAACGATGCTTACTGGGGTATTTCTACCAACAGCAGTACCAGTGAAATTCGACGCCATCACGCTTGCCATTTTTGCGATAGTACTCATTGTCGTCTCATTGTTAGGCAGTGTTTTCTCGGTATTAAGCATTCGAAAAATTGATCCACTTAAGGCAATCGCATAGGAGGTGTACATATGTTGGTATTTAAAAACGTAACAAAATCATTTAAAGATGGCAGTCAAATGATAGAAGCGGTCAAATCGACGACGCTTCAATTTCAAAAAGGGGAATTGATTGCGATTGTAGGCCCCTCAGGTTCTGGTAAAAGTACCTTTTTAACGATGGCAGGTGCGCTTCAAACGCCCACACATGGTGAAATTTTTATTAACAATAAAAATATTACAAATATGAACCAAAAACAGTTATCCAAAGTACGTATGAATGAAGTGGGATTTGTGCTACAATCCACGAATTTAGTCCCATTTCTTACAGTCAAACAACAATTTCAATTACTTAAAAAATCCAAAAAAGATGTGATGCATTTAGAGGCGTATCAGGCACTTATGCATCAACTGGGATTAACGGAACTTGAAAATAAATTACCAAATGAAATTTCAGGAGGGCAAAAACAACGGGTCGCTATCGCAAAAGCGTTGTACACGAATCCTGCCATTATATTAGCTGATGAACCAACGGCTGCACTTGATACTGAAAATGCGTTAGAAGTCATTCAAATCTTACAAAAGCTCACGACAGAACGTGACAAAATATGTATCATTGTGACACATGATGAACGACTGACAGACTATTGTGACCGTGTTTTTCATATGGAGGACGGTATTTTATCAGAACAAAGATGAGGTGACGAAAATGGTACAACGTATTGTGATTATGGGATCTCCAGGAACAGGCAAATCGACACTTGCCTATCGTATTGCTCAACATACAGGCTTACCACTCTATCATATGGATGCATTATTTTGGGAAGGTAATCAAACGACGTCTGAAGAAGCACTTCGAACACGTTTAAGTCACGTTATTTCTAAGGACACATGGATTATTGACGGAAACTACAAAGACACACTTGAAATGCGTATTCAACGGGCAGACTTGGTGATTTGGTTACGGGCGCCTAAATGGAAGTGTATCTTGCGTGTGATATATCGTTTTGTGACTGACAAATTTCGAGAGAAAGGCCCAGGCGCAAATCCTGATATATTAGAACCAAGTTTTATTAAGCATATTTGGGACTTTCCTAACAAAAGCATCCCCGTAATGTATGACATCCATGAAAAATATAAAAATCATTGTCGCTGGATGATTGTGTAAAATGACGACCTTACATCATATCCATCCTAAATTATTCTTACCGTTGCATTACAGAGACCTCTTGTCCTAGCCTCTGGAACATGAAGACGTTAAGAAAGTAATGGGTTATTTTTTCAAATTATCTATGAACGTTTGTGAACAGGTGGACAATTAGCGTAAGTTGTAGAAAGATAACATAGCATATCGGTAAACTATTCAGCACGGCCATCAATGTTGTATAAGTGAATTTTTTAATATCCCCCGAGCATTATGGATTTTCCTTTTTGGCAAAATGTCATAGAAGTACGGAGGAGTGCTCCATCGAAATAATGTTTATCCATTTATTAATCAATAGAATAGCAGACAAAGTTCATGTACAAATGGATTTTGTCGGCTTTTTAAGTTAAAAAGATGCTATGTTTAACCCGATTTTTTTGCAGTATAAAGCGTTTAAGTGGTGTAATGAATAGATATGTGTTTAAATGTAATTGGAATAGTTACATTAAGAGGTGATAAGATGAACCTTGAATTTAATATTGCCATTCATGTGATGTGTTTTTTAGTGAAACATAAGGGTGAACGATGGAGCAGTAAGGCGTTGTCGGAGTCTGTTTGTATACATCCTGTACAAATTCGCCGTGTGACAACGCAATTAATTGAAGCGGGACTGATTGAAACACATCGTGGAAAGCAAGGTGGCTATCAAGCCAATCAACACACAGCGAATGCGTCACTTACAACTTTGTACGACATGTTCGTCCCACAGCACATGACTGATCAACGTTTATTAACCGGAGCGTCCGAAAATGCATGTCTTATTTCAAGAGAAATAGGGGGCATCATGACTACTTATTATGACGCGGAATTTGCACGGTCAAAAGCAGTTTACGATGGACAAACAATACACACAATTTTAGAAAAAATATTAAAGGAGTCCACACTATGAAAACATATGATTTTGTCGTAATTGGATTTGGTAAAGCTGGAAAAACATTTGCTAAAACGGCGGCAAGTAAAGGAAAAAAAGTCGCAGTGATTGAACAATCCCCTAAAATGTATGGCGGTACATGTATCAATATTGGCTGTATCCCATCTAAAACATTAATCCAAGCGAGTAAAACGTTGCCATTTACAGAAGCGATGACACGTAAAACAGAAGTAGTACAAGCGTTAAATCAAAAAAATTATCTTAATCTCGCAGATGATCCTAACATTGATGTTTATGATGGAAAAGCAACATTTCAATCAGAACATGAGGTGTGTATCGAGGGTGTAACAGATGAAACAATGATTCGTGGCGACGTGATGATTATTAATACCGGTGCAACACCTGTGATACCTGAGATTGAAGGTGTCAAGACGTCTCGATTTGTTTATGATTCTACGGGAGTTATGGCACTTTCTTCTCAACCGCAACGCTTAGTCATCATTGGTGGTGGTTATATTGCCTTAGAATTTGCTTCCCTTTTCGCAAGTTTTGGTACAGAAGTGACTGTTCTTGAGCGTCATACGCATGTGCTCAGCAATGAAGATGACGCTATCGTTAAAGAAGTGACTCAAGATTTAGAAAGCAAAGGTGTGCGTATTGTGACAAGCGTAGAGGTTGAAAAAATAAGTGACACTGTACAAGAAGCGGTTATTGAAACTTCTAATGGCGCATTTCACGCAGATGCGATATTACTTGCATCAGGTCGAACACCGAATACAGATATTGGCTTAGAAAACGTAGGAATAGCACTTGGTGACAAAGGTGAAATTAAAGTGAATGCGCACCTTCAAACGGCTGTGCCTCATATTTACGCCGTGGGTGATGTCAAAGGAGGACCACAGTTCACATATGTTTCTTTAGATGATTTTCGTATCATACATGATCATGTATTTGGGACAAGACAACGTACAACTAAGAACCGTGGTGAGATACCTTATACGGTATTCATCGATCCGCCGTTATCTCGTATAGGTTTAACAGCGGCAGAGGCGCAAAAAGAAGGGTTCAATATTAAAGAAGGTCAACTTCCGGTAAAACAAATACCACGTCATAAAATTAATGATGACCCACGAGGGTTATTTAAAGTGGTTATTGATGCCAATACGAACCTCATATTAGGAGCATCGCTGTACGGTGCACAGTCTGAGGAATTGATTAATCTCATTCATTTAGCGATGAAACAAGGTACTACCTATGATGTGATGCGTGATATGATTTACACGCATCCGACCATGGCAGAATCTTTTAATGACTTATTTAAAATTTAAAGATAGATAGACATCATACGCGAATAAAATAAGAAAACCTACCACAAGAGCGTGGTAGGCTTTTTCAGTTTAAAAAACGAGTTGAGTGATGGCGATAACAATCAATAGACTAATAATGCCTTTTTGAACGGTACTTGGAATATGGCGTCCGACTTTTAATCCAATGGGTGCAAAAATAATGCTTCCTAATATAATGGCACATGCCAAGTCAAGGGGAATATAGCCTTGTACGGCTTTTGTCACAAATGCACCTACGGATGAGATGAACGCAATGGCAATACTATTTGCGACAACAGTATTCATCGGTAATTTAAATATTGCAAGGAGTATCGGTGTTATGATAAAAGCACCACCTGCACCAACAATCCCTGATACGGCTCCAATGATAACCCCAATCATGATTAACCACAGGCGATTAAAGTGCGGTGTCTCATCACGCGGTGTCACTTTAAAAAATAATAAAACAAGTGCAAGAATTGCGATAAAAATATAAACTGTTGTCACAAAAGAAGCGTTAAGCCAATCCGCAATAACTGCCCCAGTAATACTACCTACAAACATTCCTCCCCCCATATAGAGGACGAGTTGAGGTAAAAATTCCTTCTTTTTGCGCGCGGAAAATGTACCGCTTAATGTGCTAAAAAATACTTGTGCGGACGTTAATCCAGAAGCGATATAAGCTGTCATAACTGGATAGCCTAATAGAGGTGGAATGAGTAATAACGCAGGATAAATAATAATGGCACCACCAATCCCTACTAAGCCAGAAATAAAGCCACCAAAGATACCGATCACAAATAGTAATAACATTTCAGACCACATCGTTATTTCACCTTCACTAATAATTCTACAGCTTCATTAATCAGTTGTTGTGCATCTTCATCATTGTTTTCAGCTTGTTTGACGCAGTCTATTAAATTTTCACTAATGATAATACTAATTAAACGTTGAATAGATGCTTTCGATGCGCTCAATTGTGTGATGATATCTTTACACTCTTTATCTTCTTCCATCATTTTAATGACACCATTTAATTGCCCTTGAACACGCTTTATGCGGTTCACTAATTTTTTATCATATTCCATAGTTTAGTCCTCCATAAAATTTGAAAGTAATCCTAGCATAAAAGGAAAGAAATGATTTGTCAAATACCCCTTATGGTATTTGACAAGTTGAAGTTGTTTTGGTAACATACCCCTATAGGTATTTAGAGGAGGAAAATAATGACAAAATTTAAAACACAGCATATTACAAATTTTTATCAATGTGAATTAGAAAAATTAGGTCAACAACAGCAATTGATAGATGTAAGAACGAGTGAAGAATATGAAATCGGTCATATTAATGGGGCGATTTTACATCCCGTACAACAAATAGAAACATTCGATTTCCCTAAAGAACGCACGTACTACATTCATTGTAGAAGTGGAGCTAGAAGTCAAAAAGCAGCAGAGTTTTTATCCGAAAAAGGGTACAATGTTGTAAATTTAGATGGTGGATTTGATGCGATAAAAGAACAACTTTCAAATATTGAGACGCCAAACACACATAAAAATATATCTCATAGTCATGAATTAAAAGCAAATCGTATAAAGCGCGATTTTAGTGGTTTACAATGTCCAGGACCCATTGTCGAAATCAATAAAGAAATGACGAAAATGTCAGAAGGCGAACAACTTGAAGTTTCTGTCACTGATTTTGGATTTAAACAAGATATTCAAGCTTGGGTAAAACAAAGAGGATATCATCTTGTTATGTTAGAAGAAAATGTGGATCATATTCATGCAGTGATTGAAAAAACTAAAGACAAAACTATGGACGTGACACACGAAGGCAATGGCACGACGATTGTCTTGTTTAGCGGTGAATTAGACAAGGCTATAGCGGCACTTATTATCGCGAATGGCGCGAAAGCTGCAGGTCGAGACGTCAGTATTTTCTTTACATTTTGGGGACTGAATGCACTGAAAAAAATTAATCAATCACCTGTGAAGAAAAAAGGTATCGCAAAAATGTTCGATATGATGTTACCAAGTCAACCGGAATATATGCCAATTTCTAAAATGAATATGTTTGGATTAGGTAATGTGATGATGCGTTATGTTATGAAAAAGAAAAATGTTGAAACCTTACCTACACTAATCGAAAAAGCTATTGAGCAAGATGTGAAATTAATCGCGTGTACGATGAGTATGGACGTGATGGGCATTTCGAAAGAAGAATTGAGAGAAGAAGTTACTTTTGGTGGTGTGGGCGCGTATATTGGTGACACAGAACAGGCACGACATAATCTATTTATTTAGGAGGATATTGATATGTTTTTTAAACAGTTTTACAATGACCATTTATCACAAGCATCTTATTTAATTGGGTGTCAACGTACGGGTGAAGCCATGATAATTGATCCGATACGTGATTTGACACAATATGTTGCACTCGCAGAACAAGAAGGTTTCAAAATTACGAAAGCAGCAGAAACACACATTCATGCGGATTATGCTTCTGGTATACGTGAAGTAGCCAATCGATTAGACGCGACCATTTATGTGTCCAAAGAAGGTGAAGAAAGTCTTGGTTATCGGAATATGCCGGAACAAACTGTATTTGTAGGTCATCAGGATACAATTCGTGTAGGTAATATTGAATTAAAAGTATTGCATACACCTGGACATACCCCAGAGAGTATCAGTTTCTTGTTAACAGATTTTGGTGGCGGCGCAACCGTACCGATGGGCCTCTTCAGTGGTGATTTTCTTTTCGTTGGTGATATTGGACGTCCAGACTTACTTGAAAAAGCGGTACAAGTGGCAGGATCTACTGAAAAAGGTGCGAAACAAATGTTTGAATCAGTTCAAATGATTAAAGCCTATCCTGATTATATTCAAATTTGGCCGGGGCACGGTGCGGGTAGCCCATGCGGTAAAGCGTTAGGTGCTATTCCAATGTCAACTCTAGGCTATGAAAAAATCAACAATTGGGCGTTTCAAATAGAAGATGAAACGAATTTTATTGAAACATTAACGACAGATCAACCGGCCCCACCGAAACACTTTGCTGAAATGAAGCGTATCAATCAATGGGGCACACAAGCATTTCAACCTTATCGCGTATATCTTGAAAATGATAAGAACACACCAGCATTCGATTTACGTTCGAAAGAAGCCTACCATGGTGGACATACGTTAGGGTCTATCAATGTGCCGTATAATAAAAACTTTATTAACCAAATCGGTTGGTACTTGAATTATGACCAAGATATTCAACTGATTGGAGACTATGAAACCATTAAACAAGCCGTTCAAACATTACAGCTGATTGGATTTGATCGCGTTAAAAGTTATAAAGCGCCTACATTTGAAATAGTGACTACATCAATTCATAGCGGTGACATGTCTGGTGAGGAAACCAATGTTATTGATGTACGGAATGACAAAGAATGGGCAGCCGGACATTTAAACCGAGCATTGCATATTCCGCACGGTCAATTGTTGGAAGCCGCAATAGATTTAGACAAATCAGCACCACTTTATGTACATTGTCAATCTGGTGTCAGAAGTTCCATCGCAGTTGGAATTTTAGAACAAAAAGGCTTTCAACACATTATTAACGTTCGTGAAGGTTATCAAGCCATGCCTGAAACAATCAAAAATAACGTATAAAGATGTAATGTACTTTTTATTTAAGGTCAAGACTATCGTTTTGGCCTTATTTTTTATTGAAAAAATATAAATTTGATAAATATGTAAAAGCGTGCTAATTTATATGTAAACGTTTACACATTGATGAGGTGATCATTTGGCGACAATTAAAGAAGTCGCACAGCACGCGAAAGTGTCTGTTGCGACCGTATCACGAGCGATTAATGGCAATGGTTATGTTAAGCGAGAAACACGTGACAAAATTGATGCGGCAATCAAAAAATTGAACTATCAACCTAATGAAGTTGCACGCACATTAAATATGAAAAAATCAAAAGTGCTTGGGTTATTGTTGCCTGATATGAGCAATCCTTTTTTTACAATCGTAGCGCGAGGGGTTGAGGATAAGGCGATGGAACGGGGCTATTACATTATGATTGGTAACGGCGCCATGGATGAAACGAAAGAATTAAACTATTTATCGATGTTTCAAATGAATCAATGTAGTGGCATGATTGCTTCTCAACTTTCAACCGCTAAGGCGTTTCAAACGTTACAGGCATTCCAGACTCCATATATTCTCATTGATCGTGTGACTGAAGGTGACGCATGTATTGAGGCAGATCACACGAAAGGCGGCACCTTACAAGCGAACACGATATTACGCGGTCACGCTTCTAACGTTTTACTATTGCATCAAGATTTAACATTTACGTCTTTTTGTGCCCGTTTTACAGCAGCACAAGACGTATTACAACAGGCAAATGTGCATGTTGAAACGGAAGATGAAGCAGTATTAGATGTGGAAAAATTTGAATACTACATTCGTGATCGCCGTATTGATAGTGTCATTTGTAGTAACGATGTCATGGCGTTTAAAGTGATGAAATGGTTGCACAGTCTCGGGAAAGTAGTGCCGGATGATGTTCAAGTCATTGGTTATGATGATATTCCTTTTGCGGAGATGTTTGTGCCAAGTTTAACAACCGTACGTCAACCTGCTTATGAACTTGGACAACGAGCCGCAGAACAATTAATTGATCAATTAGAAGGGCGCACGTCAAAATTAGCTTCAAAGTTAGACGTGACAGTCATTCACAGACAATCAACGAGGAGGTCTCAAAAATGAAAAATATTTATGTCATTGGCAGTGTATCCATAGATTTAGTCGTATCAACAAGAGTGGTGCCTAAAAAAGGTGAAACCGTTCTCGGGGAATCGTTTTTTAGAACAACTGGGGGTAAAGGAGCCAATCAAGCTGTAGCTGCAGCACGACTCGGCGAAAATGTCCATATGATTGGGTGTATCGGCGATGATGATTTTGGCCAAGAGATTGTTGAGAATTTCAAACGTAATCAAGTGGATGTGACTCATTTGAATATCGTACCGCATATGGCTACAGGAACCGCACATATTACGTTAGCAGACAATGATAATAGTATTATTGTGGTCCCTTCCGCAAACAACGAAGTGACGTTTAGGAACATTAAAGACCAATTAGCACAACTTGAAGAAGGTGACATTGTATTACTTCAACAAGAAATTCCAGCTGACACGGTGGCAAGGGTACTCGCGTATTGTAAACAACATGGAGTAATTTCTATATTAAATCCTGCGCCATATCGTGACATCGATGAGGCGGTTATTGAAAATGCTGATTATCTTACACCTAATGAAACGGAAAGTGCTGCCTTATTTAAAGAAGATCTTGATGAAGCATTAGAACGTTATCCAAATAAACTCATCGTCACAATTGGTGATAAAGGCGCGCGTTATTTTAACGGAGAAAACCATGTGACGGTAAAAGGATTTAAGCGAGACGTTAAAGATACTACTGGCGCGGGAGACACGTTTAACGGTGCGCTCGCGGTAGGGTTGCAAAAAGGATTTGCTTTAGATAAAGCCATTGAACTTGCGAATCTCGCAGCGAGTTATTCAGTGACAGGCATGGGCGCGCAAGGTGGTATGCCGACATGGCAAGATATAGAAGGTGAATTGAATGTATAAAACCGGAACTTTAAACAGTGACATTTCAATAGTGTTAAGCCAATTGGGGCATACAGATCAAATTTTGATTGCAGATTGTGGTTTGCCGATTCCTGATGGTGTTAAGCGCATTGACCTTGCATTGACATTTGGGCAACCCTCATTTCGGGATGTTTACACAGAAGTGTCAAAACATATGGCGATTGAAACAGCTATCGTTGCGGAAGAAATGAAAACCCACAATACCGTATTATTTGATGATTTGAACGATGACATTCCAAATCTGAATAGTGTGTCCCATGATGAATTGAAATTACAATCGCATCACGTTAAAGCAATTATACGTACGGGTGAAGCCACACCCTATGCCAATATTATTTTACAAAGTGCGGTTTTATTTTAGGAGGAATGCGACATGATAACAATGCGTCATATTCATAAAGCATTTGGAGAAAATAAAGTGTTACAAGGTGTCGACTTTACTTTAAAACCAGGTACCGTGCATGCCTTGATGGGTGAAAATGGTGCGGGTAAATCCACCTTGATGAAAATATTAGTCGGTATGCATCAAAAAGACGAAGGGGATATACAATTTTTTGGACAGTCTAAAGCGTTCAAAAATCCGAAAGAAGCGGAACAAGAAGGTGTGACCTTTATCCATCAAGAATTGAACGTATGGCCGGAATTAACGGTTTTAGAAAATATGTTTATCGGTAAAGAAATTAAAAATAAGTGGGGCGTGTTAAAAACTAATGAAATGGTACGTCAAGCGTCAGCTATTTTTGAACAATTACATTTCAATATCCCTTTACATAAAGCAGCTAAACACTGTTCTATCGGTGAACAACAAATGATTGAAATTGCGAAAGCATTAATGACAGATGCAAAAGTGATTGTGATGGACGAGCCGACAGCGACGCTCACCGATAAAGAGATTTCTCAACTTTTTAATATGATACGCCGTTTAAAAGCGCAAGGCGTAGCGTTTGTCTATATTTCACATCGTATGGCTGAAATATTTGAAATTGCCGACGATATCACAGTCATGCGTGATGGGAAAACGGTATTTTTTAAACCTGTCGAAGAAACCGCTTACAACGATATCGTGAAAGCGATGGTTGGAAGAGATTTAGAAGACCAATATCCAAAACGTCATTATCATCCTGAAGCTATCATTTTAGACGTTAAAGGACTTTCGAATGAGAAACATCAAATTCAAGACATCGCGTTCCATTTGCGTAAAGGTGAAATTCTTGGCGTGAGTGGATTAATGGGAGCAGGTCGCACAGAAATGATGCGCAGTCTTTTTGGTGTGGATAAAGGCAGTCGCCATGTAGAAATAGCGGGAAAAAGTGTTGAGATTCACTCTCCAGAAGATGCGATGAAACATGGACTCGCATTGATTACTGAAAATCGTAAAGATGAAGGGCTCATTTTAGATTTTTCGATTCGTGACAATATGGTACTCCCGTCCTTAAAAAGTTTCTCAAAATACGGCTTCGTAAAAGAGAAAGAAGCAAATCAATTTGTTAATTCAATGCGTGAACGACTTAATATTAAAACACCACATCAACGTCCGGCCTCTACGCTATCTGGAGGAAATCAACAAAAAGTTGTGTTAGCAAAATGGATAGGTACAGCGCCACGTATCATTATCTTTGATGAACCTACACGTGGGATTGACGTTGGTGCAAAAAGAGAAATTTATCAACTTATGAATGAGCTCACTGAACGGGGTGTATCTATTATTATGATTTCATCCGAATTACCCGAAATTATCGGAATGAGTGACCGAGTGATGGTTGTTCATGAAGGCCATATCCAAGGTGACTTAACAGGTGAACGTATTACAGAAGAAAACATTATGACACTTGCGACAGGAGGAAAATTAGATGAAACAGTTAACAGCTAAAACGACGTGGCTTGAAAAATTGATTCCCTTTTTAGGACTCATTTTACTCATTATCATGATTAGTGTACTCAATCCTGCATTTTTAGATTTATCCAATTTACTGAACTTACTTAGACAAATCTCTATAAATGGGTTAATTGCATTTGGGATGACGTTTGTTATTTTAACAGGGGGCATTGATTTATCCGTAGGTTCTATTTTAGCGCTCTCTTCAGCGTGTATCGCATTGATGATAACAAGTGGTGTCGATCCAATTATAGCGATAATACTTGGTGTACTGATTGGTTTTATTTTAGGTGTTGTGAACGGTCTGTTTGTGACAAAAGGCAATATGGCACCGTTTATTGCTACATTGGCAACAATGACGATATTTAGAGGATTAACGCTTGTCGTGACGGATGGTAATCCAATTACAAATCTCGGGGATAATTATTTATTTCAATTGTTTGGAAAAGGGTATTTTTTCGGGGTACCTGTCCCTGCTGTAACGATGACTATCGTTTTCATCGTGTTATTTATTTTATTACATAAAACAATTTTCGGACGTCATACGTATGCGATTGGTGGTAATGAAATTGCTTCTAAAATTTCAGGTATTAAAGTCAATCGAGTGAAAATTTTAATTTATGGTATTTCAGGATTAATGTCTGCATTAGCAGGTGCGATTTTAACTTCACGTTTGAATTCAGCTCAACCAACTGCAGGTACTGCATACGAATTAGATGCGATTGCAGCAGTTGTGTTAGGGGGGACGTCTTTAACAGGTGGAAAAGGACGTATAGTCGGAACACTGATAGGTGTACTTATCATTGGCGTTTTAAATAATGGTTTGAATTTACTAGGTGTCTCTTCCTTCTATCAACAAGTTGTTAAAGGTGTCGTCATTTTAATTGCGGTATTAATCGATCGTAAAAAATAACAGAAAGTGGGCGTCAGAAATGAAAAAAATAGTCATATTTATCGTAGCTTGTATGATAGTATTGGCAGGATGTTCATTAGAATCTCCGGTAAAAAAAGATAATAGTGGCAAAACGTCGAAGAAAAAATCCGAAATTACAATTGGTGTGAGTATTTCAACATTAAACAATCCATTCTTTGTGACGATAAAAGACAATATTGAAAAAGAAGCCAAACAACAAGGAATGAACGTAAAAGTAGTAGATGCACGTGATGACTCTGCTAAACAAACGAACGATATCGAAGACCTTGTGCAACAACAAGTGGATTACTTAATCGTCAATCCTACAGATTCAAGTGCCATTTCAAGTGCAGTGGAGTCTGCTAATCATGAAGGCATACCTGTTATTACATTAGACCGTTCCGTAGATAAGGGCGATGTCGCGTCATTTATTGCCTCTGATAATGTCGAAGGAGGTAAAATGGGCGGTCAATACATCGTGGATAAAGTAGGTAAACATGCTAAAGTGGCAGAATTAGAAGGTGTACCTGGTGCCAGTGCGACACGTGAACGTGGTAAAGGATTCCATGACATAGCTGATAAAGAATTAAATATCGTGTCGAAACAAAGTGCGAAATTTGATCGAGCGGAAGGTTTGAACGTCACTCAAAATATGATTCAAGCACATCCGGACATTCAAGCAATCTTCGCACATAATGATGAAATGGCCTTGGGCGCGATCGAAGCCATTGGTGATAAAGATATTGTTGTTGTAGGATTTGATGGTAATGAAGATGCGATGAAAGCCATTCAAAACCATAAATTAGAAGCTACTGTTGCACAACAACCCCATCTCATGGGTAAAGAAGCTGTACAAACCATTCTTAAATTAATGGATGGCAAAAAAGTAACCAAAGAAATCAAAATACCTTTAAAGTTAAAAACACAAAAATAATCAATACGTTATGAGGGGGACATCAATCATTTCAATTTATGATTGTCCCAAACGCTTGGCTTTTCTAGGCGTCTTACCTCAAAATGGATTTTCGGTTGCAGCATAATGCCTCAGAAGTCTCAGCTAAGGGATCAATCACAATTCATCATAGTGTCCATCACTAAAAATTAAATTTATTTATATGGATAGATATTAGCCAATAAAGTTCATGTATTATTGAATTTTGTTGGCTTATTTTTAATTATCAGAGGTGTTATGTCCCATCTCAACGCATGCACACAACAAATCCCTGACGTGACCAGACGTCAGGGATATTATTGAGGGTTTTAAAATAGGTTGAACGTATCGGCTGTTACACCGTATGTAACATACCGCATTTTTAGGAGAACCATATGTGTGTATCGCTTTTTGTCGCAATAACCACCCTATTAGGTTGACCTTATACGGGTGAGGTGGATGTTATGTAGGGGACCCAACCTACCTCTAAGGTCTTCAGATTTGGACGACGAGCGTGTGTGAGTAATTTCTGAATTACGATGCATTTTTGGAGGATGTAATGCCAGAAAAAACACAGCTCATACTTTTGAAGGGAAATGTGTTCAAAATGTAAGGGTATCATCTTGAACACTTTTAAGATAACATAATTTTTCGAGCATGTAAAATAAAAAGTTAGGTTAACCTAAAAATAATCTTGAAACGGTTGTTTTATATGGGTTTATGGCGGTGATTCTAGAGAAATTTGAACGTTTTGTGAAGAAGAAATTAAAGGTTAAAACGTTGGGTATTCGAAATAATTCATATATGGATAAAATAATTTTGTTTAGAGAAATGTAGTGGGGTTGGATTGTTATGTATAATAAAATTAACACATGTTAAAGGAGATGCATATGGAAACCATTTATCTTGCTGGGGGATGTTTGTGGGGCGTACAAGCATTTGTGAAAACATTGCCTGGCGTCATTAATACTGAAGCAGGACGCGCAAATGGTGCTACGGCGTCATTAGAAGGGCCTTATGATGGATATGTCGAGTGTGTGAAAACCGAATTTGACCCGAAGCGTACTTCAGTTGAAGCACTTATGACAGCGCTATTTGATGTGATTGATCCGTATGCGATCAATCGGCAAGGAGATGACGTAGGACCGAAATATCGTACAGGAGTTTATAGTACGTGTGAAACACATCTTCAAAAGGCACGTCAGTTCATTGCAGAACGAGCGGATGCGCCTAAAATTAAAGTCGAAGTATGTGCACTTTCGCGCTATGTACCAAGCGCACCTGAACATCAAGATCGTCTAGATCACTTCCCAAATGATTACTGTCACATTCCTAAACATTTTTTCAAATCATAAAAAGTGTTGGCATAAAACACAGCTTAAAATATTTTATAGGGGTGATGCACAATGCAGTTGTTAGAAGCGTATATCTTTTTTATTGTCGCAGTAATTTTAAGTTCTATTGTGAGTGTAAAGATACCTAAAGTGCCCGTAGCTTTCATACAAATTCTTTTCGGTGCGTTTCTCTTTTTAGTGCCGATTACTATCCATTTTGAATTTAGTTCAGAGGTGTTTATGCTTGCAGTAATCGCGCCCTTATTATTCGTTGAAGGGTCGAATATTCATCGTGAAAAGTTACTGCAATATATTAAACCCATTACATTAATGGCGATGGCGCTTGTTTTCGTGACAGTCATTGGTGCCGGCTTTTTCTTACACTGGGTGTGGCCTGATTTACCAATGGCAGCAGCTTTCGCAATTGCTGCTATACTGTGCCCTACCGATGCCGTCGCAGTTAAAGCAATGACGAAAGGGAAGCTGCTTCCTAAAGGGGCCATGACAATTTTAGAAGGCGAATCGTTATTGAATGACGCAGCTGGGATTATTTCTTACAAAATCGCAATCACGGCACTCATCGTACATACATTTTCAGCAGTAGAAGCAATAGAAAAATTTGTGGTATCGACGCTATTAGGTTTAATTATAGGGTTAATCATCGGAATTCTCGTAGTACGGTTGCGTATTATTTTACAAACTAAAGGGCTGAAAGATAATAACACGCTGATTTATATACAATTATTAACCCCTTTTGTCGTGTATATTGTCGCTGAATTAGTGCACGCGTCAGGTATTATTGCAGTCGTGATTGCAGGACTTATTCATGGTTTTGAACGTGAACGTCTCGTACGTGCGCAACCAGAAATCCAAATGAGCTACGGCCAAATTTGGAGCACGGTAAGCTATGCCTTAAACGGATTTGTGTTTGTGATTTTAGGCTATATCGTTCCGAGCGTGATTGTCGAAATTATTCAAAATGAACCTGAGAAATTACTCTTTTTATTAGGCGTAACAGTTATGATTGCAATTGCAATATATGTCTGTCGTTTTCTATGGGTGTATGCGTTTTTTAATACATTTTACTATCCTCAAAATACGCGTTTTTCATTTGGAAATATGACACAACCCGAACCGATGAATCGTTTGCATTATGCGTTTATTATGACGATGTGTGGTATACATGGTACGATTTCAGTTTCTCTAGCGTTAACGTTACCTGTATATTTAAGCCAACAACAATTATTCGATTTTCGGAATGATCTTATTTTTATCGCCACGATGATGGTGTTAATGAGTTTAATTATTGCTCAAGTCGTTTTACCATTCATTACGCAATCAGCAGTAATCGAACCCAATCGTGGGCTCACATATATTGATGCGAAAATTAAAATTTTGGCTGAAGTCATTCATCGGATGAAAATGACACCTGAGGCGTGTACATTAAAATCATTTGGACCCGTTGTTCAAGAATACTATAGTGAATACATGTTTTTACTTAGAAACCAAAGTCATCGTAAAGATGCACGTGAATTCCGTAGGTTAAGTGAAATAGCTAGAGAAGTAGAACAAGAGACGTTAAGTGCACTTGTAGATGAAGGGAAAATTGACAAACAAGGATTATCACAATATCGAATTATTGTCGATAATTCTCAACAATTTAAAGAAGCAGACTTTATTGATAAAGTTAAAATGACAATTAAAATGATGGTGTTACGTTATCGCGCGCGCACAGGAAAATTAAAGAAAAACATTGATATTCCAGCGCTTGATAAAACTTTAGATCAAGTATATCGTCGCGTATCAGAACGTTTATCAAAAGAACGTAATAGTCACAATATGCTTGAAATAGGAATGATTAATACTTCATATTTTACACGTATCCATCGTCAATCACGTTTAAAACCCAAAGAACGTCAAGCGAATGAGCAGATGCGTCGTATGAAATTATATGCAGTCTATACTCAAAGAGAAGTATTAGATGAAATGGTATTAAACGGCGAGATTACTGAACATGATATTGCGGTAAGACTACGTGAAGAAATTAGTTACAATGAGATTTTAGCGGATAAATAGATCTCAAATAATTGGAATGTGTCAATGTCAAAAGGACAATGTAAGCCTTCGATATTCATTTTACGGATGAATATCGAAGGCTTTTATCGATGTTTCGAAGTATTTAAACGATCAACTCTTATCTACATTGCATCATCATCCAAATTGAATGAAAGTAAAAAATTACATATTTTCAATTTATTCAAAATGGTGCATTTGAGGCCTATTTCATGTAAAATAGAAAAGTGAAAATAAGCGTTTTAATGCATATTTATACGTAAACGTTAGGAGTTACTTTGCGCGTGAATGATACTTATACACATAAAGAAATAAATATAAACGTGTGCAATGCTATAGTTTTGGAGTATTGTGCAAAAAAAATCCCCTTTAACTATTATTTTATGGCACAATTGATGAAAGGGATTTCAAATGTAAAGGGGAGTACATTATGACGACATATCAGAAGAAAGATATCGTTCGTGGTCGCTTGAAATTTATAATCATGTCTTTAATAGGTATATTTTTATTTTTATTACCGATCGGCGTCACAAATGATAAGGGAGAGTCTGAAACTACATTACCGATTGCTTGGCTAGCAAGCACAATGAAAACAATCATTGGTGATGCGATGCCTTTTATTATTTTAGGAATCATTACATTATCAGGAATATTAACGATTTTATGTAGTACTTTATACAAAAATAGGTTGAATCCAGAACGTCAAATGGCGAAAACATTTAGCGTAGGTCCTTTATGGGTGATTGTACGGTTATTGGCAGTTGTTTTCGCATGGCTCATTTATTTAAAAGTTGGCTCAGAAGTCATTTATTCTGCAGACACAGGTGATCTTGTTTTCAGTAGTTTACTGCCAACACTTGTAACGATTTTCTTCTTTGCAGGATTATTTTTACCGTTTTTAATGTCTTACGGCCTGCTAGAATTTTTTGGACCCATTTTTAGACCTATTATGCGTCCATTATTTAAGCTACCTGGACGCTCAACAGTGATTAACTTAGCGTCGTTTTTAGGCGATGGGACGATTGGTGTGATGATTGCCAGTGAGCAGTATAATCAAGGGTATTACACGCGTCGAGAAGCAACGACCATTGCGACGATGTTTAGTGTTGTATCGATCACATTTGTCATTGTCATTGCTGAAACGATTCATTTATCTGAGCACT
Source organism: Staphylococcus agnetis (assembly GCF_011466855.1). Classification (NCBI taxonomy): domain Bacteria; kingdom Bacillati; phylum Bacillota; class Bacilli; order Caryophanales; family Staphylococcaceae; genus Staphylococcus; species Staphylococcus agnetis. The sequence continues at coordinate 2,197,851 of NZ_CP045927.1, read as the reverse complement.
TTTATTACTTTTATCTGACTGTCATTTTAGCGTGCTTGGCTTGTGCCATCATTTTACCGCGTCTCTGGCCTTTGAACCGTGTACCAGATACGTTTAAAAACAATTTGAAACATGAAACGTTAAGAGAAGACAATTTAGGCAATAAAAATCCGGTCGCTTATGGCTTTGAACAAGCAACAGTTCAAGGTATGAAAGCACCTGGAGTAAAACAATTTTTCAAAGATGGTACGAAAACAGTCGTTGATATGTGGCTTGCTGTCTTACCAGTTGTTATGACGATTGGGACTATCGCTACAATTTTAGCTACATATACGCCAATATTTCGCGTATTAGGATTGCCATTTTTACCGTTATTTGAGTTGTTGCAAGTGCCATCAGCAAAAGAAGCCTCTGAAACAGTACTCATTGGTTTTGCGGATATGTTTTTACCGTCATTACTCATTGAAGGTGTTAAAGATGACTTAACACGCTTTGTTGTGGGTGCATTAAGTGTTAGTCAGTTGATTTACTTATCAGAAGTCGGTGGCGTGATCTTAGGCTCAAAAATTCCAGTGAGCTTAACGAAACTGTTTGCGATTTTCTTAATGCGTACCGTCATTGCATTACCAATCATCGCACTCATGGGTCACTTATTATTTACATTTTAAATCGGTGGCATATGCCTCTGATGTCACGTTTGACCCAATGAATACAGCCAACAAAATTCATGCGCACATGAACTTTGTTGGCTGTTATGCTTGAGGGACGACGCGTTAACATCAGTGACTTTTATTGATAATGTTGTATAAAGTCTACAAGAATTGAAGTATAAGTATCGATGGAGCTCAGAATAACATACTCATCTTCTCCGTGCCAATGCCCCCCTGATGGTCCAAATTCAATGGCAGGTATGCCCTTAGCAGAATAGTAGCGTGTATCTGCAAATCCATGCTGTCCAAACATGTGCGCGGTGGATTCAGGGGAGTGCTTGAGAATGTATTGTTGTAGCAACTTAAAGTCAGGATGGTTTAAATCATTTGTTACTGGTGGACCAGTTAAATGAATGTCTAACTGCGTATGTGTCAAAGCTTCGATTTGTTGAATGATGTCGGCTTTTGATTGAGAGGGTAAATATCGAATATCGTAAGACATTACGCATGTATCAGGTACTTTATTATACACGTCGCCTCCCGAAATTTTGGCTAAATTGATAGAAGGGCATGCGTACAATTCTGATGACGCTTTCGCAAATGGCAAGTTGAGTAGACGCTGATGTATGTCGAGTGCTTTTGTAATTGCATTGTCTCCTTCCCACGGTCGACTACTATGTGCTGCACTGCCCTTAATGACTAAATCAAATTGTAAAATACCTTTCGCTTGAACACCAATGCCTAAGTCGGTAGGTTCGCTACAAATGACTAACTGCGCATCTATGTTTTGCTCACATAAATAACGTGCACCAAATTGACCACCTGTTTCTTCATCTGGCACAAGGTGTAATTCAACTTGAGTGTTTAAATCAAGGTGATGAAGGCGCTTCATTGTTAATAATAACCCTACGACACCACCTTTCATATCTGCGGTGCCACGACCGTACATTTTATCATCTTGAATCCTTGGAGTGAAAAGTTTTGATTGTGCGGGTACAACATCTAAATGACCATTCAAGATGATTTTTTTGTCCCCTTTGCCGATCTTGGCGATTAAAATATCATAACCTTGATTAGATAAAATGGTCGTTTCAATGTTATTTTGTTGCAGCCATGCGTTGCACATGTGTATGAGGTGATTGGTATTTTCGATGTTTGAACTGTCTACTGATACGAATTGTTCCAATAATTGTTGTGTCTCTGTCATTGTCAATGCCCCCTTGTTTACATTTAAATGCATTTAACCATAAGTAAAGAATATTGACAAGTTTCTGAAAATTTAGTAAGGTTTTAGCATACGAAGCAATTTTATCAAGTGAATAGAGTTTAGCAAAGGCGCTAATGAGTAGTTCAGACTACTGTTAGTGCCTTTTTGTGCGTAAGGAGGGGAAATATGGAGTTTAATTTTAATATTATCAACGGGCAACATGTGACGGCATCAGAGTCAATGACTGTGATAAACCCAGCTACTGAAGCGGTCATAGGTCAGGTGCCGAAAGTGACACCTCATCAAGTAGACGAAGCCATTCATGCGGCACAACAAGGATTTGAAATATGGTCAACATACGCAGCCGAAGAAAGAGAAACCTATATGTTGTCTTGGGCTGATAAGATACTGGAAAACCAAGACATGCTTGCAGAATTATTGAGTCAAGAGCAAGGCAAACCTCTTAACGAAGCTTTAGGAGAGGTACAAGTGTGTGCCAAATTTATTAGATGGTCAGCAGAGGAAGCTAAGCGCATGAATGGTGATATTTTGGTGCCTTCTAAGTCTCACCAAAGATTATCGGTCATCAGGCAACCAGTAGGGGTATGTGCATTAATTACACCTTGGAACTTTCCGGCAGCTATGGTAGCTCGGAAAGTGGCACCCGCCATAGCTACGGGGTGTGCATTTGTTTTAAAACCTTCAAGTGAAACGCCACAAATTGCGATTGCATTCATCGATTTACTCAATCAGACAGGCATACCGAACGGCGTGGCAAATATCGTAACTGGGGCATCAAGCATGATTTCTGATGCGTTTTTATCTCACAAAGTGATTAAAAAAATTTCATTTACGGGATCGACGGAAGTAGGGAAATTGTTAGTCGAAAAATCAGCGCAAAATTTGAACCGATTGTCATTAGAGTTAGGGGGTAATGCACCTGCAATCGTTTTTGAAGATGCTGACTTAGAACAAGCAGTGTCAGATATTGTTGAAAATAAATTTGAAAATAACGGTCAAATGTGTAATGGCATTAATTATATTTTAGTCCATGAGGCTTTAAAAGCGCGCTTTTTAACTCGCTTAATTGATAAAGTAAAAGCACTTAAAGTTGGCCAATGGAATGACAAAGACGTTAATGTCGGTCCACTCATAAACGCGAAAGCGCAAGAAAATGTCGCTCATATTGTTTCAGAAGCCACTACTCAAGGGGCATCATTAGTGTTGGGTGGACATAAAATGGATAGAAAAGGGAGCTTTTTTGAACCTACCATTTTAGATGGAGTTGAAAAAGAGATGGCCATTTTAGAACAAGAAATATTTGGTCCAGTCGCACCTATCGTCACGTTTAAATCAGATGAAGAGGCGATTGAAATCGCGAATCGCACACATCAAGGGTTAGCGACATATTTCTTTACTTCTGATGTTAATAAAGTTCATCAAGTAGCAGAACAATTAGCGTTTGGGATGGTGGGTGTAAACGGGACGCAACTCAGTTTACCACAAGCACCCTTTGGTGGCATAGATGAAAGTGGTTTCGGTAGAGAAGGCGGTCATTACGGTTTAGACGAATATTTAGAATTAAAGTTCATTTCATTAACGTTAAACAAATAGAGGTGGGTGATGGGTTATGTTACATGAATCAAATCATAATCAACCGTTAGAAGGAAATATTTCAAAAGATGAATTGTTAGCAGCAATTAAACAAGGGGACATTGATACTGTCGTTCTTGGTTTTTGTGATATGCAAGGACGTATCATGGGTAAGCGTATGACCGGAGATTATTGTTTAGAAAATGATATTTCAGAAGGGACACATTTTTGTAATTATTTACTCGGTACCAATTTTGAAATGGATACGAATGATGGATATGAATACATGAACTGGGACAAAGGATATGGAGATTATCTTGCTGTTCCTGATTGGGACACTTTGAAAGTAGTGCCTTGGTTCGATAAGACGGCGCTCGTTTTATGTGATGTCTACACCGAAGATGGGTCATCATTGATTGATATTGCGCCACGTAACATTCTAAAAAAGCAATTGGAGAAAGCGAGTCAGTACGGCTTCGACCCTTATTTGGCAAGTGAACTGGAATTTTACCTATTTAGAGATACCTTTGAAGCGATTAATAATAGAGGATATAACACATTGAATCCAGCGGGGCATCTCAATGAAGATTATAACTTATTACAAGGGACTAAAAACGAACCGTTGTATCAAAAAATTCGTCATTTAATGTCAAAAATGAACATTTTTATCGAATCGTCTAAAGGTGAAGCGTATAAAGGACAACATGAAATTAACTTAAAATATTCAAAAGCGTTAAAAGCTGCAGACCAACATGTGTTATTTAAACATGGGATGAAAGAAATTTGTATTCAAAATGATCATTCTGTCACGTTTATGGCCAAGCCTTTTCAAGAATGGACGGGGTCTAGTGGTCACATCCATATTAGTTTAATGAAAAAAGGAACGAAGGAAAATGCCTTTTATTCAGGTCATGATGCGCAACCGATGTCTGAAACGATGCAACATTTTTTAGCAGGTGTGATGACATATACACAAGAGTTTGCCTTACTCTTTGCACCACATGTGAACTCCTATAAACGATTTGCACCTAATAGTTGGGCGCCTGTTAGCATCGCATGGAGTAGAGATAATCGTTCCGCCGGTTACCGTGTTGTAGGTAATCAACACGCGTTGCGATTTGAATCTCGTATCCCTGGGTCAGATATGAACCCTTATTTAGCATATTCCGCGTTAATCGGTGCTGGACTTTATGGCATTGAACACCAATTAGAGTTACCTGAGGAACTTAAAGGTAATGCCTATTTAAATCAATCGGTAAAACAAATTCCATCTTCCTTACATGAAGCGATACAACATTGGAAACAAAGTGATGTTGTTAAAGAAGTGCTAGGGGAGGATGTTTGGAAACATTATCTCCACACAGCACAACTCGAATTAAATGATTTTGATTCTTACGTCACTACTTGGGAAAGACAACGCTATTTTGAACAAAGTTAATTAGAACATAGTATGGGAGTGAGCCAATATGAGATTAAAAGACAAAGTGTGTATTATTACAGGTGCAGGGGGTGGCATGGGGAAAACTGCTGCAACTATGTTTGCTAAAGAGGGCGCGCGCATAGCAGTCTTCGAAAAAAATAAAGATGCCGGTGAACTTACTGCGCAGGAAATCACGCGTCAAGGCGGAGAGGCCCGCTTTTATGAAGTGGATATTTCAAATGAGCAACAAGTACAAGAAGCTGTTGCGTGTGTCGTCACTGATTTTGAGAAAATTGATGTACTTTATAACAACGCAGGTGTGATGCCGGCCGCAGATCATTCTGTTGTAGACACGTCAGAAGAAGTCTGGGATCTAGTGATGAATATTAATGTCAAAGGCATATTCTTTATGACCAAATATGTTATTCCAGAAATGGAAAAACACCAGTCAGGATCTATTATTAACATTGCATCGTTTGTGGCAGAAATGGGCTGTTCCGTACCACAAGATGCGTATACTGCGTCTAAAGGTGCTGTTGTAGCACTCACAAAATCACTTGCGATTCAATTTAGACCTAAAGGCATCCGGACAAACGCCATCAGTCCAGGACCTATTGAAACACCACTGTTAATGGAATGGCTTGTTTCAGATGAAGAAGCGAAGAATGTCAGATTAGGACGTCAACCCTCTGGAAGGTTCGGTAAACCGGAAGACATCGTGAATTGTGCCATTTATCTTGCCTCAGACGAATCGGATTGGACGAATGGCGCGAATATTAATGTTGATGGCGGTATCACGTCTAACTATTTTTAATCATGCGTCAATATATTGAAAACAAAATTTTTAAAAGCGGACAAAAAAGTTTAACTTTCGGTCCGCTTTTAAAATGTGTATTTGAGTAGATGTTGTATGTGTTCATTGCGTTGTCGAATGCATGGCAATGACTTCTTATATGCATTTCTAAAGGTGTTACGTATGTTATTGCTTAACAGCTTTAAGTATCGGTGGATCAAACTACTACAAATCATATAAAGAGCCTGAGTTGTAGTGAGGTATTATTCTTTAATTGTATTTATCTAAGGTATTTATTATCTATGCTTCTTATTTTATATACTCATCTTCTTTAATTATGCCAAGCCTACGATCAATTTCCTCTAGCTTTTTTGCCTTAGGAACACATAATACATATGCGAAAATAATGCCTAAAATACCCGCAGATAACTTCCCTATCATTACTGCTGGAATAAGAGACGGTTGAAAGTTTGCGGTATACGATAGGTGATCACCTAATAAGAACGCAGCGGATACCCCAAAGGCGATATTAATGACTTTATCTTTTGGTGGCATATCTTTCACCAATTTGAACATGGCTAAAATATTCGCTATCGTTGCGATTAATCCCGCACTGCCTACTTCGCTTAATCCAATGAGTTTACCAAATTTAGTGAGGAAATGCGTAAAATATTTACGAATCAAGTACACCATTGGAAACGCACCGGATAACATTATGGCGATATTTCCAGCATTCTCTAAAGCTCTGAAGCGGTCTTTGTCATCTGCCATGATAGGATCAAATCCCCAAACACCAAAGGTATGTGTAAAAAATCCAGTGAAAATTTCAACGACTGAAAACACAAACACTAATTTAATCGCGGTATCTAACACCTTTCCAAATATGATAAATAATTTAATCATAATATCTGAGAAAAAGTATAACCCAGCCGCCGTGATAACGACAAAAATGATTAAAGGTAATAAATTAATGCATACAGACGACAAACTCAGTTCAAATACGCTAGCGGCAGCACCTTTAGTTTCAATAACGTTCCGAAATTTTAAATGACTGACAATAATGACAAGCGTTGATATAAACGCTCCAAAAGGGATGGCCAACAGACCTGAAAGTATGCCAAGGGCCATATATTTATGGTCTCGTTTATCCAACATTGGTAACCCTAAAGGAATAGAAAAAACAATCGTTGCACCTGCCATAAAACCAATAATCATGGCCATTAACCATCCTTCATAAGAATCTTTTAATACATTTGCTAACTGATAACCACCCATATCAGTCGCTAAAATGGATGTCGCTGCAATGGCAGGATCTGCACCTATTTTTTCAAAGAAAGGTCCAAAAACATTTTCTATAAATTTTGAAATAAAAGGAATGGAAGCCATGATGCCGGCTGAGTTCGCAAAAATAGGCCCAATGGTATAAATCCCTTCCATAAATTCTTTCCCAATGCCTGTATTGGCATCTTTGATTGCCCCAAATGCACCAAGTACTGCACAAATCATAATAATATAAATAATGACGTTCCCTACAAATTCCATAAAAATGCCCCCTAAAAAACATAAAAACGCCTATTTGATTTTCAAATAAGCGCCGTTGCTTGGTTTTATTCACTTTTAATATTAATGATCTAACTTCTTAATAATTTGAGTGGCTACCTTATACATTTCCATTTGATGGTGCATACTGAGTTTACGCATTTTACGGTAAGCTTGTTGCTCTGAAATATGTTGATGTTCCATGAGTAAACCTTTCGCTTTTTCAATGCATTTACGATGTTTTAAATCGGTGTCTTTATGTTGAATCTCATGTTTTAATTGAAGTTGTTTTGCACTTTGAGAAAAAATAATTTCCATAGCCGGTAGCAATTGTGATTCTGTAATGGGTTTAATTAAATAGCCCATTATATTGGTTTTTTTTGCTTCTTCAATATATTCAGGTTGACTATAGGCAGTTAATATTAATATTGGAATATCAAACTTTTTACTAATTATCTTACTCGCTTTAATGCCATTGAGTTGTGGTAGTTTGATATCCATTAAAATTAAATCTGGTTGATTTCGATGAACAAATTCGATTGCTTTTTCACCAGTTGAAACAGCACCGATCACCTTATACCCCAAATCTTTAATCATTTCAATAATATCTAATCTAATAATCGCTTCATCTTCAACTACGAGAACGTTTTTAGACATCATTTCACCCCTTATGTACGTCAAACATGACGATGACTTGAGTTCCTTTTTGGCATGAGTTGATGTTGAGCGTGCCTTCCAAATCATTTTCTACTATTAATTGTATGATTTTACTCCCAAATGATGTCTGACTACTTTTCGAAATTCCATCCCCGTTATCTTCTATAGAGAGTATAATTTGATTTTGATTATCAGTGGATAATTGCACCTTAATTTCACCATGTTGTGTTTGGTGAAATGCATGTTTGAGACAGTTTTGTAATACTTCATTATATACGATAGCCAATGCGACAGATTGATTAGATGATAAATATACGGATGGCTGAAGTTGATAGGTGATTTGAATATTGCTGTGAGTGGTGAGGGTCGTCATAACCATATTTCCAATTTTTTTGAGTAACGTCGCAATATCAGCACTGTCATTGGACGATTCATAAAGAATAATTTCATAAACGGATGCAATACTTAAAATACGATTGAGCGTATCTTTAAAATAAACTTGCAAGTTTTCTGGAATGTCATGCCGCATTTGAAGGCGTATTAATGAAGCAATGGTTTGTAGATTGTTTTTTACTCTATGGTGAACTTCTTTCATTGCTACTGTTTTTGAAGTTAAAGCTTTTTCAGTATGCCTCAGTTTTGAAACATCTTTAAATAGAACAAAAATTTGTTTTTCTGATCCAAATGACGTATGAATCTTTTTGATGACATAGAATTTTTGATTTAGTTCTAATTCCATCATTTCAATGGAATGTTTAGAATAAATAAAGCGTTCTAAATCAGGAAAAACTTTATCAAACTTTAAGTTTAAAAACGCTGTGTTTTCAGTGCCAATTTGTCTTAATAGTGTTTCGGCAGCAATATTAAAGTACTTTATCTCTGATGCTTCATTAATACAAAATACAGCATCTTCAATAATATTAGATAAAGTCATATCAAAATCAGAACCTACAGTTTCAGCGTAGCTATAAAGTGAGGTCATACGATTAATGACGTCTCTATTGTAATTTTCAATATGTAAGTTGCGTATATTCTTCTCTAAAACAAGTACTCCAATGACACGCGCATTATAAATAATAGGACTCACATTTTGTTCAATTAACAAGCCTTCCTGGTTTAAGCCACGATGGTTATGGACTGTGATGCCTTTTTTAAATGATTGATAAACGGCTGGCTCAAATGATTCTAACACCGATTCACCAATGACAGACGAATGGTATAACGGATGTTCAGTTGCTTCAGGAAACGCTTCATCGACGACAATAAGATTTTGAGTGATATCACTTTGACAATCAATGAATGCATAACATTGATTGACGTTGGCAATCAATTGTAATTGCTGTGAAACGAGCGCAATCTCATTCATTTCATTAAATGATAAAGGTGTCATAGTTAATAAAGTATCCTGAACGCAAGACATCGACTCACTCCATATTAGAATATTCAAATAATTCTAACTACAATTATGTATAATTGCACTATTTCTGTCAAATGTTTTTATAGGATATTATTAATCATCATTTTAGGTATGAAGTTTTGCGGATTCTAATGAGCAATAGATTGCATATCCGTTAAAGATAGAAACCGCTTACAATAACAATATAGGAGGCATAGATGTGTTAAGTAATCGACAACAACAAATTTTGACATTGCTCCTTGAAGCATCTCAATTTATGACAATTCACACACTCGCAAAAACATTTCATCTTTCTGAGAGAACCATTCAATACGATATTGAGTATATCGAGTCAATGGCGGAAACAGGTGGCTATCATATTGTTAGGCATAAAACCATGGGCATTAAAGCAATGAAAGAAACTGATGCTTCTCATGAATGGATTCAAACAGATGGGCAGGGTCATCATTTTCACTTTTCAAAAGATGAACGGCAAACCTTGTTAAAGTTAATGCTTTTAGAACATGAAAGTCCTATGAGTACAAAGCAATTAGCGGAAGAATTAAATGTGAGCCGACGCACGATACTATCAGATATTAAAGCTGTTTCAAAATGGTACAGTCATCATTATCTCACACTGACGTATATCAACAACAAAGGATACGTTGTTGAAGGCAATGAAGCCCATTATCGTCAAGCGTATGCGCGATTGTTACATGCGTATTATGACAATATGAATGATGTGATGATTGCACAATTGAATGCGACATCAGATTTGAAACAAATTCGTGAAAGTGTCATCAAGGTGCTGAAACGTGAACACTATCCATTGGTTCAAACGGCGATTGAAGGTTTGATTTTACATCTTTTAATTGCGGTAAGACGTATGAAACAAAATAACCCTTTACCTGAACCTACTACGACGTATGTAGTTAAGAAGGATGACGTTTCCTACGCAGTAGCATCAGCCATTAAATTAGAAATTGAATCACATTTTAACATAGTTTTTCCTGATTCTGAAATTGATGTCATGGTGCTCCATTTATTGAGCTCTAAGCGTGCAACTTTAAGTTCAACACGTGTCAATGAAGCTTATATGCATCAGACGATTGAAAAGTTTGTCGAACATATTGGCGCTGAAATGGGAGTGGCATTTTTTACGGATGGCAAACTCATTCAAGGGCTCAGTATTCATTTGTCACCTGCTTTGTATCGACTGCAAAATCATATCTATCAAGCGAATCCGTTACATGACAATATTATTCATGAATATCAAGAATTGTATGAGGTGATTGTGAACAACATCAATATTCTTGAAGAGGCCTATCAACTGCAATTTCATGTCCATGAAATTAGTTATATCACGTTACATTTTGCCTCGAGTTTTGAACGATTGATGACACAACGCCATCACAAATTGAAAGTTGTCGTCGTATGTGGGTCGGGTGTCGGAACCTCACAGCTTCTCAATGTGAAGTTATCTCATGTTTATCCGGAATTTGACATTATAGATGCTTATTCCATTTATGACATCAGTGAAGATGAGTTGAGTGATATGAATGTAGATTTAGTGATTTCAACGGTACCGACACCATATCAAACGATTGAAACCGTCACTATTTCTCCATTATTAACACGTGGGGACCTCGATGCTTTGAATGCCATCGTCAATGAGAGACGAGCCGCAACATTGGTTCAACCTGAAGTGCGTGGATTATCTTTATCAGATGTTTTACATACACGGGTGTTTAAAATTAACCAATCTATGTCATGTCAACAAGCGATTACTGAAAGTGTGCGTCCATTAGAACGGGATGGTGTCGTTAGTCATGACTACAAACAGGAAATTATGAATAAACTGCAGACGTTAGGCCCTTACATGGTCATTAGTCCACATATCGCTTTAATACATGGAAGCACGTCACATGTACATGGGGTAGGCATGAGTTTGATTCATTTTGAAAAAGGCATTTCATTTAAACATCCCCACTATGACCCTATCTATGTGGTGATATGTTTAGCAACGGAAAACACGAAGTTGCACTTAAAAGCGCTAAAACAACTTACAGAATTATTAACGAATAATGACATTCGACAACAACTGATTGATGGCAAGTTAACTGAATTTCAACAACATATAAAACAAATGGAGGGAGAAACAACGTGGCTTTAGATACCTTAACGAAAGACAAAATTACGATGAAAGAGAAAGTGAATGATTGGCAAGAAGCTATTTACATCGCGGCTGAACCATTGTTGGCTCAGAATTATATTGAGCCAGGATATGTGGAATCCATGATTGATAGTGTCAAGACGTTAGGTCCATATATTGTGATTGCGCCTAACGTAGCGATTGCGCACGCACGGCCAGATAATTATGTGAACAAAGTCGGTATAAGTTTATTAAAACTTGGTGTCCCAATAAATTTTTCAGAAAAGGGGCATGAGGCTGCCTTGATTTTTGTTTTCTGTTCCACTGATCATACATCACATTTAACAATTTTAAAGCAATTGGCACAAGTGTTAGGGGACACGCAACATATCGAAGCTTTAATGCAGTCTCAAGATAAAGAAGCAATCATTACAATATTTAAAGGAGACGATTAATATGAAAATTTTAGTTGTATGTGGTCACGGGTTAGGAAGTAGTTTTATGGTAGAAATGAATGTTCAAGAGGTTTTAAAGACGTTAAACGTTGAATCAACCATTGATGTAGAACATAGCGATATTATGACAGCAAGTCCTGAAATGGCTGATTTATTTATATGTGGACGTGACTTGGAAGAAAATGCGACGCGTTTAGGGGATGTTTTAATACTAGATAATATTTTAGACAAGCAAGAACTTGAAGATAAATTGACAGCAAAGTTAAAAGAAATGAATAAAATTTAATGTTTGGGGTGTTCATATGAAAAGCATTCTTGATTTTATTGTTGATATTTTAAGTCAGCCAGCGATATTAGTCGCACTCATTGCGTTTATAGGTTTGATGGTTCAAAAGAAACCTGCTTCGGTTGTAACGTCTGGAACGATTAAAACGATATTGGGATTTTTAATTTTAAGTGCAGGTGCAGGCGTGGTTGTACAATCACTTGAACCCTTTGGAAAAATTTTCCAACATGCGTTTGGTGTTCAAGGGGTAGTACCAAATAACGAAGCGATTATTTCAATCGCATTAGAAAAATATGGCACAACTGCCGCATTAATTATGGTGTTTGGCATGTTAGTGAACATATTCATCGCACGTTTTACGAATTTAAAATATATTTTCCTTACTGGGCATCACACATTTTATATGGCTGCCTTTTTAGCAATAATTTTAACTGTCGGTAAAGTTAACAATACATTAACGATTGTTATAGGAGCGTTGATATTAGGATTGATTATGTCTGTGTTTCCAGCGCTCGCTCAACCCACGATGCGTAAAATCACGGGAAATGATCAAGTAGCACTTGGACATTTTGGAACAGTGAGTTATTGGGCTGCAGGTGAAATTGGTAAGTTGTTTAAAGGGAAATCTAAATCAACGGAAGATATTCAGTTTCCTAAAGGCTTAAGTTTTTTACGCGAAAGTACAATTAGTATTTCGATTACGATGGTTCTGTTGTACCTCATTGCATCTCTTTTTGCGGGTGTAGACTATGTCCATAAATCTATTAGTCATGACCAAAACTTTATTGTCTTTTCATTGATTCAAGGGGTCACATTTGCGGCAGGAGTCTTTATTATTTTAACAGGCGTTCGCCTTATTCTGGCAGAAATTGTACCTGCTTTCAAAGGGATTTCTGAAAAATTGGTTCCCAACTCTAAACCGGCCTTAGATTGTCCAATTGTATTTCCTTATGCGCAAAATGCAGTGTTAATTGGATTTTTCGTTAGCTTTTTAACAGGTGTGTTCGGCATGTTTGTGATGTTTCTACTTGGTGGGGTTGTCATTCTTCCGGGCGTTGTGCCACACTTTTTCTTAGGTGCAGCTTCAGGTGTATTTGGGAATGCGCGTGGTGGTATTAAAGGTGCCATTTTTGGCGCGATGATGAATGGTCTGTTGATTACATTTTTACCATTATTATTCTTGCCATTTTTAGGCGATTTAGGCTTAGCATCCACGACGTTCTCAGATACAGACTTCTTAGTGGTAGGAATTGTTTTTGGAAATATCGTTAAAACATTAGGTGTTGTGGGTGTGGGTATTGCGATCATCATCATTGCAGCAGTCGCGATATTCTTGCAAAAACGTAGCAATAAAGCACTTTAAACTATAAAATATCTAAATTGATAGCTGCGTCGTTCTAACATCGTGGACGACGAACATGTATACACAGTAAAGCCTTCAACATGCATTATAAAATGTATGTTGAAGGCTATTATTAAGTCTAAATGAAGATGTGTATGATAGCTGACGACGTGAGGTTTCTACAGTACTAACCCTACCATGGCAGCAGAAATGATAGAAGCTAGAGTGGCACCGAGTAATAATTTTAAAGCGAAGGCTGCCACTTTATTGCCTTGCTCACCACTGATGCCTTTGATAGCCCCTACAATGATACCTACAGTGCCAAAGTTGGCAAAGCTGACCAAGTACACTGAAATAATCCCTACCGTACGGTCACTTAAATCTTTCGCCATATCTTTAAAATCTAGCATCGCTACAAACTCATTTGTGATTAATTTTGTTGCCATAATCGAGCCTGCTTGTACAGCTTCACTCCATGGGACACCTATAATGAAGGCGATAGGCGCAAAAATGTATCCTATCAGCTGTTTAAAGTTTAGCCCTACAGCACTAAAGATAACATTGATGCCTTCCATTAATGAAATGAAGGCTAATAACATAATGGCAACAGTAATCGCAATTTTAAAACCATCTATCGCACTGTCGCCAATCATTTGGAAAAATGGTGTCCTTGATTGGCGCTTTGTAGGTGTTTCAGTAAGGTTTTCAATTTCCACATCTGCATCGTTCGCTTCATATGGATTAATGACACTCGCAATGATGAGTGCACTAAAAATGTTTAACATCACTGCGGTTACGACATACTTTGGTTCTATCATTTGCATATACGAGCCTAACATTGCCATACTTACAGCACTCATTGCGGAAGTGGTAATTGTGTATAATTTGGCTTTGGAAAGTTTCGGTATAAGGTCTTTAATCGTTAAAAAGACCTCTGGTTGTCCCAACATACTTGTTGAGATGGCAAAATAACTTTCTAAGCGACCCATTCGCGTGATTTTATTAATGACCAAACCAACGTATTTAATAATAAATGGTAGGATTTTGAAGTAATTTAAAATACCTATTAATACAGATATAAAAACTAAAGGGAGTAAGACGTGCATAAAAAATGTAAAGCCGCCTTTATTTTCTAAATCACCAAATACAAAATCGATGCCTGCTTTACTGATGTTCATTAACCCTTCAAAAAATTTACCGAGTGCTGTTAAGATATTGAGACCGATAGACGTGTTCATCATAAACAAAATCAGTAAGACTTGAATGACAAGCATAATGAGCGTCTTTTTAAAATCAATATGTTTGCGATCAAAACTGACGATATAGGCGATAAATAATGCAAATACCACCCCTGTCATCGTAAATAGTATGGACATAAACATCACCTACAATTTAGAATATGATACTGCGATTTGGGCGCCAACGACTGCATTATTTTCGACAAGTTTAATATTTGTTGCAAGGGACTTACCATCCGTTTTTTCAACAATTTTACTTAATAAAAACGGTGTAGAATCTTTACCGTGAATGCCTTTTTGTTCGGCCTCTTTCACAGCGTCATTAATAATTGTATCGATATACGCTTTGTCTAATTGATCAGCTTCAGGAACAGGATTTGCGATTACCATGCCACCTTCAAGTTGGAGATCATGTTTCACTTTACAAATCGAAGCGATGTCATCGACATGATTTGCCGTTGAATTTAATTTGACACCGCTTTTGCGTGTGAAAAAGGCTGGAAGTTCTTCAGTTTGATAGCCAATCACAGGAACACCTTTTGTTTCAAGATACTCCATCGTTTTGGGCAAATCTAAAATCGATTTGGCTCCAGCACAAATAACAGTGACATCTGTTTTTGAAAGTTCATCTAAATCAGCAGAAATATCCATCGTTTCTTCAGAACCACGGTGTACGCCTCCAATGCCACCTGTCACAAAAAACTTAATATCTGCGAGCGCTGCACATATCATTGTAGAAGCCACTGTTGTCGCACCGATTCTTTTTTGTGCAATAACTTCTGCTAAATCACGACGCGATACTTTTGCGACATTATCACTTTTCGCGAGTAATTCTAACTCATTGTCCTCTAAACCGATTTTGATCTTGCCATCTATTAATGCGATTGTTGCAGGTACAGCCCCATGGTCACGAATGATTTGTTCTACATTCTTCGCCATTTGTACATTTTGTGGGTAAGGCATCCCATGAGAGATAATCGTCGACTCTAGGGCTACGATAGGTTGGTGATTTGATTTGGCATTTTCAACTTCTTGAGACAATTCAATGTATTGTTTCATTTTGATATTCCTCCATATCTCGTAATAACTGTTTTTTATCTAAATTTTGTCGTACAGTGTATTTTGTTTCGATGGTTTTACGGGCATTTACTAAGCCAGCAATTAACGTGTCTTCAATATCGAATCCTTTTAACCAACTAAAAATGACCGCACTCGTAAACGCATCTCCAGCACCCGTCACGTCTTCAACTTGTTTTGAAGGTACAATGTCTTTAATGATGCTTTCTGTTGGACTGCTATAGATGAGCGCTTTTGTACCATTCGTAATAATCACGTGACTAATGCCGAGATCATTTAATTGTTTGGCAGCGCGTTTTAAATCTTCAGTATCATTAATGGTCATCTTTAAAAATGTTTCCGTTTCATCACGATTAATAATAAGCCAGTCAATCGCATGTAAAGAATCGGGCATGTTTATCATTTTCGGTGACGACACTGGTATGACGACGAGTTTGATGTGATGTTTTTCACTGTAGGCACATAAGAAATCAAGTGAATCTTTGGGCAGATTAAGATCGACAATGATACATTTAGCTTTCCGCAGTAAGTGTGTACGCTTAATTAAAAACTCAGGCGTGATTTCTTTATACACTTCCATATCTGCAAGTCCATACTCCATATTGCCATCCTTATCGATTAGTGCCGTATACGATCCTGTATTTGCGTTTTCAACTTGTTGAACGTGGTCAAGACTCATAAAGGGGCTAGATAAATGTTTGATCATGTCCCATTCACTGTCGTTGCCACTGGCCGAAAGAATTGCGACGTTGTCTCCTAAACGCCCCAGGTTTTCAGCAATGTTTCGGGCGACACCTCCAACGGAACGTGTCGATGTGACCGGATTTGAAGTTCCTTGTTGTAGTGCTTGATTGACATAAAACTTACGGTCAAGATTTGTCGCACCTATACAGACGATAGGAAAATCATCATTGAGCACATACGCTTTACCAAGTACATATTCTTTTCGTATAAGGCCAGAGATAATGTTGGCAACGGCAGGGCGAGAGAGACCAACAGCTTTGGCTAACTCCTGTTGAGAGATGAACGGATTGTCTTGAATACGTTCAAGAATCAATTTTTCATTTTTGTTCAACATGGCACCTCCTAATAAACAAAAGTTTGAAAATTAAACTTTTGTTTAGATTAGCAAATAGGCATAGAAATGTAAACGCTTTCACAAAGCTGTTCATAAAGTTTACAAATTTCTTTTTTTGTTACAGGCGTCAAATTTACATTTTATCAAAAGCGAATGATGCAGATGCACAGTTTTTATCAGAGTTATCTGAATTTTTTGTTGACTTCGATAAATGAGTATAATACACTAGTTTTAATTTCATAACACTTATCCAGAATGGTGGAGGGACAGGCCCTACGAAGCCAGGCAACCTTTTAAGTTAGGTGCTAATTCCTGCAGGTGTGAAACCTGAGAGATGAGTCTGATTACGTCACGTCTATCTTTCAAGGTAGGCTTTTTTAATTTTTAGGGGGAATAAAGATGACACACGATTACCGATTTGAGACGCGACAATTGCACGCAGGACAAGAAGTGGATGCAGCAACGAATGCACGCGCAGTGCCGATTTATCAAACGACCTCATTTAATTTTAATGACACGGATCACGCGGCCAATTTATTTGGATTGGAAGAGTTGGGGAATATTTATACCCGGCTCATGAATCCTACTACTGCTGTATTTGAAACACGAGTGGCTGAGCTTGAAGGTGGGATTGCAAGTGTGGCGGTTGCTTCGGGAATGGCAGCAATCACGTATGCGATTCAATCTGTCGCACATGCAGGTGACCATATTATCGCGTGTGAAACGTTATACGGAGGCACGCACACTTTATTGACGCATACGTTACCTAAATTTGGGATAGAGGTAACACTTGTCGATACGAAAGACCCACAAAATGTAACTGCGGCCATTAAAGCGAATACAAAGGCACTATTTGTTGAAACCATTGGCAACCCTGAAGGCAACATAGAAGATTTTGAAAAACTAACTGCAATCACTAAAGCACATGGTATTCCTCTAATCGTGGATAATACGTTTGCATCACCGTATCTCTTTAGACCGATTGAATACGGCGCAAATATCGTTGTCCATTCTGCGACCAAATTTATCGGAGGCCATGGGACATCAATGGGTGGCGTCATTGTAGATGGTGGGAACTTCGACTGGAATAATGGTAAGTTTCCTGGATTGAGTGAACCTGATCCATCGTATCATGGCATCATCTTTAGCGAAAAGTTTGGTGACGCTGCACTGGCCTTTAAAATTCGCACGACATTATTACGTGATACAGGTGCCGCATTGTCACCCTTCAACGCATTTCAATTAACACAAGGGTTAGAAACATTGTCATTGCGTATGGAACGTCATGTTGAAAATGCGGAAAAAGTTGCGCATTATTTGTCGAAACATGCTAAAGTTGCGTGGGTAAAATATGCTGGACTTGAAACGAGTCCATATTATGACCTTAAAACAAAGTATTTGCCTCATGGTGCTGGAGCTGTATTTACATTTGGTGTCAAAGGTGGATATGAGGCAGGAAAACAATTTATAGAAGCGTTAGAGTTATTTTCGTTACTCGCCAATGTAGGAGATGCCAAATCATTAGTCATCCATCCAGCTTCTACGACGCATCAACAATTAACCGTTGAAGAACAAGCGGCAGCAGGGATTGCGCCAGAGACGATTCGTTTATCTATTGGCCTTGAACATATTGATGATATTTTAAACGATTTGGCAAAAGGTTTTGCTGCGATTAAATAAATGGGGGATCTGTGTGACATCGATACAAAAACAAACATTAGAAACGTTGAAAGCCAAAAAAGAAGAATGGCAAGCATATGTGCCAATTAATAAAGCGGCGCACATGATGAAAGAAGCGAAGATTAAAGAATATGAAGCAGCCATTCAACTAAAGTTGAAAACAGAGGAATCTTATTAAAAGTGGGGTGTGCACCCAATTTTAATAAGGGTACAGACAAAGTATAAACAAATCATTCGTCATCAACCCAAAACTTCATTATAATGAACACAAATCTTTGAAAAAGTGGTGAATGCGACATGAAAAAAATTATGATTGTCAATACGAGCCATACACAATTTGACGGCACAGATAAACCCACTGGCTTATGGTTAAGTGAATTAGTCCATTTCTATGATGTCTTTCATGGTAATGAAGATTATCAAATCGATTTATACAACATTAAAGGTGGCGAAACACCTTTAGATCCTGTCAGTTTAACACCAGGTATATTAGACAAGCTGACAAAAAGTTATTATGAAAATGAATTGTTTATGGATCAATTAAAGTTAACGCCAAGTATTGATACTGCAGATCCATCCGCATATGACGTCATTTATTTTACGGGCGGGCATGGTGTGATGTATGATTTCCCAGGAAATGCGCATGTACAACAAGCGATTAACACGATTTATGATAAGGGGGGCATCGTGGCATCTGTATGTCACGGGGCGGCGGCCTTACTCGAAGTGAAGAGACCGAATCATTATTTCCTTATCGACGGGAAAAAATTAACAGGATTTTCAAACGCTGAAGAAGTATTAGCGAACCGCAAAAAAATAGTACCTTTTGAACTCGAATCAGAATTGAAACTTAAAGGTGCGCAATATACGAAATCTAAAGTGCCTATGAAAGGTTTTATCCAAGTAGATGGCAACCTGATTACAGGTCAAAATCCAGCGTCGGCGAAGAAAGTAGCTGAAGCGGTTAAAGATGCATTAGCGTCGAAATAATGGTGTGCCTCCTTGTATGAATTAAGGGATTTGAAAGCAACGTCATGGTTTATTTATGATGTTGCTTTTTATATTGCGGTAAATCAAAAAAGGGTTTCGAATGGCATTCGACTGAGGTAATATGGGAAAATAAAGTATCTAATTCTATAATATTTTGTTTAATCTTAACGCTATATTTTTGAGGGGTGACATTTATGGAGCGGGTCCATTATCATGGGATAACCTTTGTGTTATTTATTACAGGGCTCTTAGTCATGTTTAGTTTATACAGCACGATAACGATAGGTGCATCAATTGCGCAAGACTTTTCCGTACCAGTCACAAATACACCATTGGCCAGCATGGCATTTTCGTTCACATTTGCGCTAGGATGTTTAATATATGGGATACTTTCGGATAAATTTGGGCGCAAACAAATCATGTTATATGGTTTAATTGCACATACTATTTTTACGTTGCTATCCGTTTTTTCTACGTCCTTTATGATGCTTGTGGTATTCAGAGGCGCTCAAGGTTTAGCCGCAGCCGCCTATGCGCCGATCATCATTGCTTACATTTCAGACTTATTTCCTGAAAACAAACGCGTGACAGCGACAAGTTTTATGACAATGGGCTTTTTGTTTGCGGGCATTTTCGGACAAGTGATTAGTGAAATGATTGCGAACGCCTATGATTGGCGTATGGTCTTCCTTATATTAGGGAATTGCTATGCTGTACTAGCTGTTGTAAATCTTTGGTTATTACCTCAAGCCCCATTACAGGAAACAGCACTTCATTTTAAAGATTTTGGACGAGATATTGCGTCCATATTTCAAAATCCAATATTGATGCTTTGCTATTTAATTGGCTTTGTGTTGTTAATGACCTTTATTAACGTATATGTGGTTTTAGGAGAGAGTGTCCTCGTTCAACATGGCCAACATATTCAAACCGTTGCCGCGGTGAGTAAGTTTTTTGGTGTTGGTGGGATTATCATTTCCTTGATGGCAGGCCGTTTATCCAATCACTATTCGGTCACAAAAGTACTTGTTGGGGCATTAACGGTGACTGTACTTTCAATCATACTTATGGCACTGAATACAAGTATTATAGGTTATATTATATTAAGTGTGATTTTTGGCGGGGGCATTGGCTTTGCGTTACCGACACTTATTTCTAAAGTCGTATTATCCGTCAAACATCATAAAGGTTTTTATATCACGCTAAATACATTTGTCATCTTTTTTGGTACAGCAGTTGCCCCTTTGACGTTAGGTTTAGCGCAACGTACACCAGCGTGGTCGATGCAATTTTTATATTTAGCAGCTATGATGGCTCTCGGATTAGTTGCTGCTGTGATGATTTTATTACGAGAACGCCAAAAGGATTCGCATGCGTCTTGACGCAATGCGAATCCTTCTTTTATTTGGCTAAATGCTGTTTGAGAAAGTGAACTAAACGCTCGTAATTGACTTTTGATTCATAGAGCGACATATCAAATTGATATTCATGATACAATGGGCTATCGTAAAATGTGCCTTCTACAGGGATATTGTGATGTTCCAACGTCGCGACAAATTGACGTGCTTGATCCTCAAAAGAGCGATGTTTCGCATCCGTAATATAGCTTGGTGGAAAATGGTGATCCATGTTTAGCGTCACACTTGCTTCCATCGTTTTAGGACTTACGCGCCAATGTTTATCATCAAAATATGCCCATGCCAATCGACTGAAAAGTTTGTTTGCCATCATGTCATCAGTTTTATCCATGCGTTGTGTATTTAAAAGTGAGGAATAAAAGATGGCGGTTTTGATCGTTTCAGGTGGTACAGTTTGTTTAAATGCAGTTGTATCACGATAGGCATCGTTAACTTGAATATTGATAAACTGACCGATAATTTGACCTCCCGCAGAGTCACCGCCAAAAGCAACATGTGATAAGTCCGCTTTATACGCTTGAGCGTTTTTTTGAACAGCGACATAGGCTTTTTCTAAACTATAAATTGGCTCTGGATAGCGTGCTTCAGGAACTAGGGCATAATTAAGGTTGACGACAGTATATCCTTCACTTGCAAGCAGTTGTAAGTATGGTGTGACATCTGACTTATCACCACTCATATAGCCACCGCCATGCACCCAAAATAGTGTCGGGTACGTTTCTTGATCTCCGTTTGGCATATAAATATCCATAAGGCCCGTTTTCTCAGTTGAATCATAAACCACATCGTAAAGAGACGTAACGCGAGATGCGATTTGTTTGAAACGTGCATCTTGACGCACAGTATCTTTAATATAAGCCTTTTTAGAAGGCTGATTAAATAAAATTTTAGATAATATTACACCTGGCATGGGTGTAAGCTGATTCAACGTGTAAAGCGATGCAGTTAATGCTGTCGTCGTGCCTAAAGCGACTTTACCCAAAGATTGAAGATGTTTCATCATGATGCCTCCTTGTTTAAAAATTAAACTTATTATTATCTTATAATAATGTGAACGTACATAATCTATCGTTATTTTACTATGATACGTACTGTTTAAAAAGCAAAGTGAATATAAAAAGTATTGCAAGCTTGTCGGAGGTAGGGTATAATTTTAAATCGTAATAATTACTATTTGAGTAGAAGGAGATTGTGCGAAAATGAAGAAACGTATTTTTGCTTTTTTAACTATCGCAGTCGTGAGTATTTTACTTGTCGCATGCGGACAATCTGATTCTGGAAAAAAATCATCTTCAAATGACAAACTCCAAGTGAAAACAACTGTGTTTCCAGTAGAATCATTCGTTAAACAAATTGGTGGCGATCATGTTGACGTCGAATCCATTTATCCAAAAGGGACAGACTTACATAGTTATGAACCGTCACAAAAAGATATTTTAGATGCAAGTAAAGCGGATTTATTTATTTATACAGGGGATAATTTAGATCCTGTTGCGAAAAAAGTCGCAGGTGCGATTAAAGATGATCAAAAGAAATTGTCATTAGAGAAACATTTAAGTAAACAAGACTTATTAAAAGATGCGCACCATCATGAGGGCGAAGATCATGACCATGATCATGATGGCGAGCACAAAGAAGATGAGCACGATCATGAAGGTCATGATCACGAAGGGCACCATCACGGTATGTATGACCCACACATTTGGTTAGATCCAAAAATGAATGAAACAATGGTAAAAGCTATCCGTGATGAATTAAGTAAAAAAGACCCTGATCATAAAGCAGAATATAAGAAAAATGCAGATAAGTTATTAAAAGAACTTGATGACATTGATAAAGACATGCAAAAAGCAACTAAAGATCACCAAGGTGAAACAGTCTATGTGTCTCATGAATCATTAGGTTATCTTGCGAACCATTACGGGTTCAAACAACAAGGTGTTCAAAATATGAATGCTGAAGATCCATCACAAAAAGCACTCACTGACATTGTGAAAGCAATCAAATCTTCTAAAACAAAATACATTTTATATGAAGAAAATGTATCGAATAAAGTCACAGATACGATTCGTCAAGAAACAGATGCAGAGCCATTAAAATTCAATAATATGGAATCCGTTTCAAAATCACAAAGTGACGATGCGACATATCAATCTTTAATGAAAGAAAACATTAAAAACATTGAAAAAGCATTGAATAAATAAAAAAGTGCCACATCCACGATGGGATGTGGCCTTTTCTATTATTGAACTTTGTTTACAGAAGCGTCGTAAATAGAATCAATCGTTTCACCAAGAATTTTATCAAACGCTTCATCAGATTGACTGACACGTAAATCATTGATTAATGCGCGGGAGAAGCTTGCGATGAGCCCGTCATTTGTTTTTAATACTTCATTCGCATGTTCGCGACTATATCCTCCAGATAAAGCAACGACACGCACGACATTTGGATGATTAATTAACGCTTCAAATTGATTTTTATGCGTTGGAATCGTTAATTTAAGCATCACCAATTCATCTTCTTTTAATTGATCTAAATGAGCATGAATCACTTCTGTTAAATATGCCTCAATACCAGCCTTATCTTCAGCGTCAATATTTACTTCTGGCTCAATAATTGGTACTAAACCTTTAGCAATAATTTGTTTCGCCACCTCAAATTGTTGTGCGGTAACTTGGTCAATACCTTCTTTATTAAACTCAAGAATATTTGAGCGCATTTTAGTTCCAAAAATCTTATGTTCCGTAGCTCGATTTAATAAGTCATCAAGTTCAGGCATCGGTTTCATGAGCTGAACACCGTCTTTTTCTTCGGCAAGCCCTTTATCTATTTTTAAAAATGGGACAATCCCTTTATTCGCTAAATAATCACCAGTATGTTGGCCTTCGACTTCACGATCCATTGTTTGTTCGAAAAGAATCGCACCAATGATTTTATCAGAAGTAAAAGATGGTGATGTGACAATACGTGTACGCATATCGTGAACAAGGTTGAACATTTCATCATCATTATGATATTGATCTTCATTCACACCATAACCACGTAACGCTTTAGGAGTACTACCGCCACTTTGGTCTAAAGCCGCAATAAAACCTTTACCATTTTTTATTTTATCTAGTTGTTGTTGATTCATAATTTCACTCCTTTAAAAAATATCGTACATCTACAGTATGCATAAAATGTCATAGACGTTCAAATAATAAAAGTCAAACATCAAATTTAACATGAATAATAATGTATAAAGAAAGCGTTTAATCTGTTGATATGATTAAGCGCGAAATATCATAAAAAAGATAGATTTTAAAGTATAGAAAACTGTATAATAAATTTAAAACATTGTGTGTAAATAGTGAGAGGACTCTAAACAGTGAGCAAATTTTATATCAGCATATGTCTATGCATATTAACTTTAATGGCAAGCGGTTGTAGTATATCGACAAGAGAGAAAATAGAATCAGGGTTAAAAGAACCTTTATCCGTATATCCAACAAAGAATTTGGAAGATTTTTATGATAAAGAAGGTTACAGAGACGGTAACTTTAGTAAAGATGATAAAGGGATATGGATGTTGATATCAGTTTTATCTAAAAGAAACGAGGAGGGAAAAATAGAAAGGGAAGGCGTGATGTTATATATAGATAGAAATACCAGAACAAGTGAAGGGTATTACTTTGTTGATAATGAAAGTGAAGATGAACACAAAAATGGTGAAAAAAAGTATCCTCTTATAATGAAAAATAATCAATTAATACTCAAAGACAAAAATGTAGACGAAGACATTCAAAGAAAAGTAAAGGACTTTAAGTTTTTTGTCCAATTTGGTAATTTGAGTGATTTAGATCGATATAAAGAAAAAGATGCGAGTTATAATTCCTTAGCCCCTAACTATTTAATTAGTTATCATTTAAATCAAAATGACGATAATTTGAAAGAAATACTGAAACTATACAGTATCAAAGCAGGAGAAAATCCAGAACTTAAAATTTATGGAGATGGTGATTTCAAAAGTGATGAAATTGATACAAATACGATTACTTACCAATTAAATGGTAAGGTAGGGAGATTCTATAACTCGTCAGTAAGTTATAAACCTAAAAGAGGTATAACTTATGAATGATATATCGTCTGTTAATGCATATACTGAGAAAAACTCCGCAATTTCATATCAATCATATGAAATTGAGTCTTTAATGTTAAAAAATGAAAGTAATCTTGGAGTAAAAAAAGAAATAATAACTTCACAAAATAATAATGAATTTCCACCCAACCTCCAATATGTTGATTCTTTTCTTGATAAGAAAACGGGGATGAGTGGCGTTGCATTCAAAGACACCCATACTAATAAAGTGACGATTGGCTTTAAAGGGACGAATATTGGCTCAGGTAATAGAAGTGACATACTAAAGTGTGTTGGTGCAAATTTTAACATTTGTTTAAATTTGGTTGATGCACAAGATCCCTATTTTAATGAAACGCATAAGTTCATTAATAAAATTAAAAAGAATCATGAGATTGAAGTCTTTACTGGTCACGCTAAAGGTGGCCGAGATGCAATGGTATGAGATATTAATTATATTTACATAATGTCAAACACGTCACTAAAGGATTTATTTTTCTGTATATAGTTAGAATACGTATATCTAAAATTTAATAATTTTTACTAAACATATGAACTCCATTTATTTAATTGTAAAATGTATATATGTTAATGACAGAATATTGTATAATTTATTTAAAACACTATTAGAAAGTGGTGGCTTCATGAAATTCACTAAAAATTTATTTATTATATTAGGGGTGGTGCTAACAATGGGATTATTAAGTAGTTGTGATTTTACGACAAGACAAAAGATTGAATCAGGATTAAAAGAACCATTATCTGTGTATCCGACAAAAAATTTAGAAGACTTTTATGATAAAGAAGGATATAGAGATAGTAATTTTAGTAAAGATGATAAAGGTGTGTGGTCAGTGATATCAGCGATATCTAAGAGGAATGAAGAAGGGAAAATAAGAATGGAAGGCGTGATGTTATATATAGATAGAAATACCAGAACAAGTGAAGGGTATTACTTTGTTGATAATGAAAGTGAAGATGAACACAAAAATGGTGAAAAAAAGTATCCTCTTATAATGAAAAATAATCAATTAATACTCAAAGACAAAAATGTAGACGAAGACATTCAAAGAAAAGTAAAGGACTTTAAGTTTTTTGTCCAATTTGGTAATTTGAGTGATTTAGATCGATATAAAGAAAAAGATGCGAGTTATAATTCCTTAGCCCCTAACTATTTAATTAGTTATCATTTAAATCAAAATGACGATAATTTGAAAGAAATACTGAAACTATACAGTATCAAAGCAGGAGAAAATCCAGAACTTAAAATTTATGGAGATGGTGATTTCAAAAGTGATGCAATAGATTCAAACACGATTAATTACAAATTAAAAGGCGAGGTAGGTAGATTCTATAACTCGTCAGTAAGTTATGAACCTAAAAGAGGTATAACTTATGAATGATATTTCGCCAATTAACGCTTACACTGAAAAATATAGCGCAATTTCATATCAATCTTATAAAATTGAAACATCAAGGTTAAAAGGATATTCTTCTTTTGAAGAAATAAATGATACTGTTAAATTTGATAAGAAGAAAAAAAATTTCCCACCCAACCTCCAATATTTTGATTCTTTCCTTGATAAGAAAACGGGGATGAGTGGTGTTGCATTTAAAGATACCCATACGAATAAAGTGACGATTGGCTTTGCAGGGACGAATGTGGGGTCAGGGAATGCAATCGACATGATAAAAGATACAGGTGCAGATTTTAACATTGGTTTAAGCTTGGTTGATGCACATGACCCATATTTTAATGAAACGCATAAGTTCATTAATAAAATCAAAAAGAAGCATGAGATTGAAGCCTTTACTGGTCACTCAAAAGGTGACCGAGATGCAATGGTATGAGATATTAATTATAATTACATAATGTCAAATAGGTCACTAAAGGATTCTTTTAATGTATAGGAAGAATACGTATATCTAAAATTTTAATAATTTTTACTAATCATATGAACTTCATTTATTTAATTGCAAAATGTATATATGTTAATGACAGAATATTGTATAATTTATTTAAAACACTATTGGAAAGTGGTGGCTTCATGAAATTAGCTAAACATTTACTAATCATATTAGGGGTGATGGTATCCATGAGTTTGTTAAGTAGTTGTGGGATGTCAACGAGAGAGAAAATAGAATCGGGTTTAAAAGAACCATTATCTGTATATCCGACAAAAAACTTGGAAGACTTTTATGATAAAGAAGGATACAGAGACAGTAACTTTAGTAAAGATGATAAAGGTATTTGGTCAATACTAACTGTATTGGCAAAAATGAATGAAGAGGGAGATTTATATAGAGAAGGCGTAATGTTATATATCGACAGAAATACCAAAAAAAGTGAAGGGTATTATTTTGTCGGTAACGAAAGTGAAGCTGAACATAACAACTACAGAAAAGAGTACCCTCTTATAATGAAAGATAATCAATTAATACTTAAAGACAATAATGTAGACGAAGATATCAAACGAAAGGTAAAGAACTTTAAGTTTTTTGTCCAATTTGGTAATTTGAGTGATTTAGATAAATATAAGGAAAAAAATGCGAGTTATAATTCCATGGTTCCTAACTATTCAATTCGTTATCATTTAAATCAAAATAACGATAATTTGAAGGAAATACAGAATCTTTATGAAATTAAAGCAGGAGAAAGCCCAGAACTTAATATTTATGGAGATGGAGATTTTAAAAGTGATGCAATAGATTCAAACACGATTAATTATAAATTAAAAGGAAAGACATGGAAATACTTTAGTTCAGTGGTAAGTTACTTACCGAAAAGAGGTAAAATTAATGAATCAAATAACGCCTATTAATGCCTATACTGAGAAAAATAGCGCAATATCATATCAATCTTATGAAATTGAAACGAAAAGGTTAAACGGTGAATCTTCCTTTGCGGATTTAAAATATTCAGTTACATTAGCAAAGGAAAAAAAACTTTCCCACCCAATCTTGAATATATTGATTCTTTTCTTGATAAGAAAACGGGGATGAGTGGCGTTGCATTTAAAGACACCCATACGAATAAAGTGACGATTGGCTTTGCAGGGACGAATGTGGGGTCAGGGAATGCAATCGACATGATAAAAGATACAGGTGCAGATTTTAACATTGGTTTAAGCTTGGTTGATGCACATGACCCATATTTTAATGAAACGCATAAGTTCATTAATAAAATCAAAAAGAAGCATGAGATTGAAGCTTTTACTGGTCACTCTAAAGGTGGCCGAGATGCGATGATTTTAGGGATTGAACATAATGTTGATGATATTGTTATATTTAATTCTGCTTCGTTAGATGTGAAAGGATTATCACATCATAATGCTACTAGTCGAGATTGGATGCTTAAACCATCGAGTAATCCGTTGGAGTTAAGCAAAAAAAATTATATGGATTATTTACTATTACATGCTAAGGCTCAAAAGTATAAAGGAAATATTATCCATTTTAGGAATAATAATGACTTAATTTCGGTTGGTTTAAGCTTGATGGGCGGTAGTTATTATGGAAAGGATTTCGTATTTAAAGGCGGTGGCCACGGACTTAGTTCTATGATGACTTATGACCGCCAATTAGAAATTAAAAAATTCTAAATAAACGTCCTTATGCTACATCTGTGAAAGAAACGTATCAACATGTCCAACGTGATGTGAAGAAACGTCTTTCTTCAGTAGACGATTTACGTGCTAATTTAGTTTCAGCTAATGGTGGTAGTCTCTCTTCAAACCAGAAAAAGTTACTTGAATCTCAAACGGCGCTCACTCTAATACAAGGTTTAAATCAATTATTAGATGCAGAAATAGACTTGATGTTAAAAGAGTATGATAATGCGATTGGCGATTTAAATATATTATGGAGTGATACGAGAGTTCAAGCAGATGATTTATCTCAAGGTAAACTATCAGAAGGTGAAATTTTATCAGCACTGAGCGATGGCAATGCAACGGAACAATCTATAGTAAGACATAATGAAGAAATTATAAATGCTAAGAAAGACAAGTTAAAAGATGTTGGAAAGAAATATGATGAATTGATTAATAAAATTCAAAAGGCTATTGATGAAATTTTACAAAATGATCAAGTATTAGCGCAACAAATAAGGATGTTTTCAACATGAATGAACTACAAAAAGAGATTGAAAAAATAGAAGATGAACAGCGTGACGCTTTAAGAGAGTTCGATAAACAATTTGATGAGATACAAAACTATAAACATCAACTACATAAAGATAATGAAAAGAAATATGCTATTTTTCATGAACTTCAACAAAGAGATGCTAATCTTCATCATTATCAACACGCTTTTGAACGTGTTGTGGATGAAGCAACATGTGAATTTGAACAAAAGCTAAAGGATATTGAGCGTCAATTATTCATCGAAAGAGATGCTTTGATACAATCGTATCAACGAGAAATAAGACAACTAGAACTGAGGGAGTAATAAATTGGGAGAAATTAAAAATCAATTGGAAGAAATACGTAATACAATAGAAATAGCATTGTTTCCAGAACAAATTTGGATATTTAAACAAATTATAGCTTTTGTAACTGCACCGAATGCATTGGACCATAAAGATAAGCGAATGAACAAGCTGGATAAAGAAGAAGATGGTTTTCTTGATAAAATTAGTTCGAGTCAGATGCAATTTCTTAATGACTTTGAAGCCTATGCCAAAGGTGATTGGGTAGATGCAGCAAAAAGAGAAATGGAAACTATTAAAAAAGATCTTGAGACAATTAAATAACTTAGACTTTCTATGAGAAAAAGGATACACCCTATAAAGTTGGACGGATAACTCTAACTTTATGGGGTGCTTTTTTATGTGTGCACACTTGTTAAATGTTTGTAATGTATCGCATGGAGTGTGAAGATAAGGATTAAAGTAATGATAAGTACAATGATATAAGGTATAGCGTTGTGATCGCCCATAAGTCCAACGAGTGGTGTGGTGGCTGCGCCTACAAAATATTGAAGTAAGCCAATCAGGCTAGATGCACTGCCCACGGCTTTTTTCTGTCCATTCATGGCGATGGAAAATCCTAATGTAGCCACACCGGACACTGAGGCTACGATTAAGAAAAATCCAGGGATGAGTATGGATAATGTCCAATGATTGATCAGTGCGCTGATGACAATGATGGCCCCTAAAAGTTGAATGATGCTAAAGCCTCTAAATAACACCAATGGATTGATTTGATCAACCAAACGTGCGGTAAGTTGTGCGGTACCTATGAGGCCAAGTCCTGTGAGCGCAAATATATAACTGTATGTTTGGGGACTCAAACCGTATATATTCTGCAAGATAAATGGTGATGCGGCCATATAGCTAAAAAATAACGCAAACGTTAAACTTTGTATAAGTATTGGCAGTATAAATGTTTTGCGATGTAGTAACTGTATAAAGTCCTCGAGTACGGGTTTGAATCCTGTAGAACTTCTATGTTGAAGGACTAAACTTTCATCGACTTTAAAGTAGACGCCAATAAGCATGAGTATACTGAGGACACTTAAACTATAAAAGATGACATGATAACTGACATGGCTTGTAAGTATGCCTCCAATCATTGGCGCAAATACGGGTGTAGCACCATTGACAAGCATCAGCATGGCGAGAAATTTCGTTAAGTCATTACCTTTATAGCGGTCACTCGCGATGGCGCGTGATAGCACGATTCCCGCACCGCCGGCGATACCTTGGAAGAAGCGGGCGATGATGAGGACGTCAACATGTGTTGCGAGTGCGCAAATCAATGAAAAGGCGATGTACATCATTAAACTAAAAATGAGTGGGCGTTTACGTCCAGTTTGGTCTGAAAGGACACCGAAGATGATGTTACCTATGGCAAGTCCGAACATAAAGAATGTAAGTGTGAGTTGCGTCTGAGTGGTTGATGTGTGTAATGTTGAGGCTACTTGTGGTAAAGCAGGGAGATACATATCAATCGAAAGCGGGCCAAACGCCGCAAGTCCTGCCATGACAAGTATGAATGTGACACTTGGTTTCTTCTTCATAGACACCCTCCTAACGTAAGAGTGCGTCAGTAGTTGTAATCGTACCCATGAGAGGGAATGAATAGTGTACGGAAAATTGATGCAGTTCTGTTTGAGGTGCCGCCATCATATCTTCCACAAAATATTGTTCGTATCCATATTGATATGCATCGCGTGCAGTCGTATCCACACCCATATGTGTAGAAATACCACCTATGATGATATTTTTAATACCGCGACGGCGAAGTTGTAAATCTAAATCTGTCCCAAAGAACGCACTAAAACCACGTTTATTAACGATATAATCTTGTTCAGTCACATTGAACCGATCTGGAAACTTGGCAAAATCTTTGTCAGGTTTACCTGGGAGTTGTTGTTCCGCAAGCTGTGGTTTCAATGCGTCTTTTCCATCGTGAAAATTAACACGGACGAATGCGATAAAGCCATCATTTTCTCTGAAATTTTGAATCATACGTTCTGCATTTTTTAAAACAGTCTGTGTTGAATGTGGTGCAGTATCCATAGATAGAATTCCATTTTGTAAATCGATTAATATTAAAGCTGTATTTGTATAATTGATCATGACATAAGTCTCC
Source organism: Staphylococcus agnetis (assembly GCF_011466855.1). Taxonomy (NCBI): domain Bacteria; kingdom Bacillati; phylum Bacillota; class Bacilli; order Caryophanales; family Staphylococcaceae; genus Staphylococcus; species Staphylococcus agnetis. The sequence continues at coordinate 2,166,185 of NZ_CP045927.1, read as the reverse complement.
TTTTTTCATTTTCATATCCTCATTATAAGCTTGTACTTTTACAAACTTCTAAGAATTTGCACGCATGTTTACGTTAATAAATGAGAGTTCAAAAGCCTTAAATGATGCGGTATAGCACGATTGAAGGGATAGTGGTTTATCGCAAACGGAATATATACCGAAAAAATATTTGGAATGCATTCGTTTGAAAAGTGAAAAGATATCGTATTACCATTAAAGTATTAAAATCGAAGAGATAAAGGAGTGTAGAAGGTGAACGTAAAAGGTTTGGAGACTTATTTGAATATCGATGTGACACAATATGAAAGACCCTCGATTGAGGCATTAAATCATTATGTAGCACAGTTTATGAAAAAAGTACCTTTTGAAAATATTGATGTTCAAAATCAAATTCGGATTTCGGTGGCGGTCGATGATATTTATGACAAAGTTGTAAACCATGAACGTGGGGGATTTTGTTATGAATTGAACACATTATTTAAAACGTATCTTTTAGAAAAAGGATTTACTGCTTATAATGTGTCTGCGACTATTCATACACCTGGAGGCGGCCGCAGTTTACCTGGATCTCATATGTCTACGATTGTAGAAATTGATGATAAGAAGTATATCGCGGATGTAGGGTTTGGGGATTTGCCACTTCAAGCGATTCCTTTAAGTAAAACGAGTGACATTCCTGTAGTCCAAGATCATACGGGGATGTTTAGAGCCGTTTTTCAAGATGAACATGCCTCACATTTTGAAATTCAAAAATGTGAAAATGATGTATGGCAAACGAAATATGAAGCAGAAATGACGCCACGTACGTTAGCTTCGTTTGAATACAATATTGATTATAATCAAACACATCCCAATTCAATCTTTGTGCAACGCTTAGTAGTGACGATGCCTACAAAAAATGGTCGTGCTACAATGTCACAAAATCATTTAACCTTAACTGAAAACGGTGAAAAACGTAAAATGGATGTCACACCTGATAATTATCGCCAAATGTTGAAAGATTACTTCAACCTAAATGTAAAAGTGCAACGCTTGGAGGATAGCGATGGCTCAAACACATAAAAAACGTCGAGACGCGCGTGAAAATAAAGCACTCATTTTAGAAACCGTGTTGGCATTATCGCAACAAGGCGTTAATATTGTAGACATGAAAATGGCAGATATCGCAAAAGCTTCAGGTGTCGGTGTTGGCACACTTTATCGTCATTATGAAAACAAGGCCGTTTTATGTATCGCATTATTAGATGCGCAGGCTGAAGATATGTTTAAAGAGATGGATACTTTTCTAGAAGCGCATAACGACGCTTCGACTTATGAACGGTTAGAAGGTTTACTGCGTATTTATGTCACTTTAAAAGAGTCACATTTTCAGACATTATCATTCATTGAAAAATCGATGAATCGTACGATATCAATGGTGGAAATCCCGTTTTATCATGAACTTGCGGTACGCATTAATGCTCAATTTGATATGCCACCGGATGATTATTTTATCACGCATATTTTATTACATTGTTTCTCTAGTGACTTTTACTTTTATGCTAAAAACAAAAAGGCATTCACGCAAGAGGATTATATTCATAAAGTGTTGGATATTATATTATCATAGTGAATATTTGAAAAGTCTGTACAGAAATCGTCATTAAATGTACAGACTTTTTTAGAATCAACAATTTTTATTATTAATATAAATGGTATAATAATAATAAAGTGTAATAACATTATATAATAATGACAATCACAACAATGAACGCTTTAATAAATAAAGAATAAGAAACTTCAAATTTCGCGTATCATGTAAAAAATTATATCTTTAAATAGCCTTTTAAATGTCTCTGGATTTATCATTTGATTCCGACAGCGATGAGAAGCCTTCTTTCTTTACACTAAAGCGCTCGCCCACAATGCATTGTTACGTTGATTTTATACTTGAGGTGAGGACATGCAATTTTTTGAGATTCAAAAACTTCCAAACAAAGGGATTCCTTTATCAGTTCAACGAAAACTATGGTTAAGGAACTTCTTACAAGCTTTTCTTGTCGTCTTCTTTACATATATGGCGATGTATTTAATTCGAAATAACTTTAAAGCAGCAGGCCCATTATTGAAAGAGGAAATTGGGCTCACGACGACGGAATTGGGTTATATCGGACTCGCATTTAGTATTACATATGGATTAGGAAAATCTCTTTTAGGTTATTTTATTGATGGTAAGAACACGAAAAAAATCATTTCTGTGTTACTGATTTTATCGTCAATTTCTGTATTATTAATGGGATTATTATTAAGTTTCTTCGGAAATGTCTTAGGTATTTTTATTGTTCTTTGGGGTCTAAATGGGGTCTTCCAATCGGTTGGAGGTCCTGCAAGTTACTCTACTATTTCTAGATGGGCACCTCGAACGAAGCGAGGCCGTTATTTAGGATTTTGGAATGCGTCACATAATATCGGTGGTGCGATTGCGGGTGGTCTCGCATTATGGGGGGCGAACGTCTTTTTCAACGGTAGCGTGGTAGGGATGTTTATCTTCCCAGCGGTCATAGCTATCTTGATTGGTGTAGTAGGTTTATTTATTGGTAAAGACGATCCTGAAGAACTCGGATGGAACCGTGCTGAAGAAATATGGGAAGAGCCTGTGGATCAAGAAAATATCGACTCCCATGGCATGACAAAATGGGAAATATTCAAAAGATACATTTTAAAAAATCCGGTCATTTGGATATTATGTATTTCAAATGTATTTGTGTATATTGTTAGAATCGGTATCGATAATTGGGCCCCGCTGTATGTAAGTGAACATTTAGGCTTTAATAAATCAGATGCGATTAACACAATTTTTTATTTTGAAATTGGTGCACTTGTCGCAAGTTTATTATGGGGATATGTCTCAGATATATTAAAAGGGCGACGTGCCATTGTTGCGATTGGATGTATGTTCCTTATCACATTTGTCGTGTTGTTCTATACGAATGCTACGAGTGTACTCATGGTTAACATTTCATTATTCGCTTTAGGTGCGCTCATTTTTGGACCTCAATTACTTATAGGGGTGTCATTAACAGGATTCGTGCCTAAACGTGCCATCAGTGTAGCCAATGGTATGACCGGTTCATTTGCGTATTTATTTGGTGATTCAATGGCTAAAGTCGGTTTAGCGAAAATTGCAGACCCTAAATCAGATGGGCTTCATGTGTTGGGCTATACACTCACGGGTTGGACAGACGTCTTCATAGTATTCTATTTTGCACTATTCGTAGGCATTATCTTATTGGGTATTGTCGCATTCTATGAAGAAAAGAAAATACGTGCATTGCATATTTAAAATTAAATGAACAAAAAAACATCGCCTTCCATAGCTATTATGGAGGCGATGTTTTAGATTACACCAGATGCATATATTTATTTATCTTTTTTAAAGAATTCGGTTATTTTATCTTTAATTTCTTGTAATTTAGAATTCACTTTATCTAATTCACGCTGCATTTCATCATTATTGCCATTTTGGCGTTCATTTTCTGCGTTTTGTAAATTATCAGCAGTTTTATTGTATTCATCAGCCACTTTATTTGCTTGTTGTGTATCCGTGTTATTTTTCAATGATGCAATTTCTTGTTTCAATGCATCAATTTTACTTTGCGTGTCAGATTGGTTATTTTCAATACTTTTTTTCGCATCTTCCACTTGTTGTTGGAGTTGTTCATTTTTTTGTTGAACCAATTGCGCATCGTTTTGATTCGTTGGGTCAGATGTGTTGGGATCATTTGCTACTTGTTTGTCATTCGTGCCCGTACATGATTTAACGATTAAAGCGACTAAGGCAATAGCGACGATGATTAGTAATAAAATCAGCCATTTGTTTTTCCGTTTTGACGATTCGATTTCTTCTTGTTGAAGTTGTTCACGACGGTAATCTCTTTCATTATATGCATTTGAATTGCGCTGTGGGCGAATTAAAATACCACCAAAGACTTCATGTTGTTGTTGATCCGTTAAGGTGTTGATATTTAAATCCGTATTCAATTGGTTAAACTTGTCATAAGCAATGATAGTACCATCATCTAAAATCTTTTCAATTCTCGGATAATCTCGATTACGTTCTTGTCTTCTCACACGAATCCCTCCACTAAGGTGCCATGAATGACTATGTTTATAATGAATCATATAAAAAATGTATTGAGTTTATTTTATCCTACCACATATCACTAAAAGTGACAAAAAAGGCGCCAGTACTGTATACAGTCTGGCACCTGTTTAATAGGTTAAGATGATTTATTTTGTTTGGCGTGCTGTTGTTTTAATCCATCAATGATTAACTGACTTAATGCTTTTTGCCCAGCGTATTCTAAATGAATACCATCATATGCGAAATATTCAGGATGACCACCGGATGCTTTATGCCAATCGATGAGGTGGACGTTTTTATGTTTGTCAGCAGCTTTCTTCAAGGTATCATTGACATTTTTTTCATAGTCACGTGGCACACGTGTATTCACAAAATAAATTTGTGCTTTTCCGAGATTATCAATAATTTCATTGACTTGATCGTCAGTAAAAGCACCGTTCGTACCCAGTTGCATCACGACATCTTTATTAGGTTTCGCAAAACTTTGATATTGCGAAGAGATGAGGGCATTGGCTTCATTCAATTGACGACCGACTTTACCATCAATCGTCGCATTTGGGACTTGTTTTTGGAAGACATTACCAATATCTACCATCACAGAGTCACCAATAAGTAACGGCGCTAACTGTTTCGGATCAACTTTCTTTTGTTCATTCGTATCAGCTGGATTCGTTTTCGGTTTGTGCGTCTTATTCGTAAAAGATGTTTCTTTTTGCGTACTATTGGCTTTTCCAAGTTGATCAAATTGACCACTTATCAATAATATAGATGGAACAGCTAACAATAGTAACAGCGCCAATCTTAAAAAGCGAGATGCTTGATGTGGTTTGAATGAAAATGCGCGAAAGCCTTTTTTACGAATTGGATTTTCAATAAAGCGATATGACAACTCAGCAAGCGCCACCATTAATACGACATCAATAATATAGACGTAATATGGAATTTGTCCTGCCACAAAATGGCGATGTAGTAATACAATCACCGGATAATGCCATAAATACAAACTATAAGACCGTTTACCAATTGCGACAAATAATGGATTACCAATCAGTTTCGAAAACCATCCAGACGGGTGAACCACACTCGCAATTGTAAATAACGTCACGAATGAAATTAAATAAAAGCCACCTTGATAAATCCATTTGTCATGCTCACTAACATTAAAAATGATATAGATCAGCAACGCAAAACTGATGAATCCGACAAAATCAACAGATGTGCGGAGTTTCAACGCTACTTGTTTCTTCAAACGAAATGGTGGCCATACTAACGCTAACATCGCCCCAAGCAACAACGTTTGAAGACGTGTATCTGTACCGAAGTACACACGTGCTGTACTACTTGTCACCGTAGATAAATACATCATCAATCCTAATGAGATTAACGAGATGACAAAAAATATGATAAACGTATATTGTCTTTTTCGTAGCTTAAAGATCATATATAGAATAAAAGGAAAGAAGAGATAAAATTGCTCTTCAATTGCTAATGACCATAAATGTTTTAAAGGTGCGATCGAAAATTGATTAAAATAATCAACATCCTGTATGATATACCACCAGTTTGAGACATAAAAGACAGCAGCAATCGCATCTTTTTTTAATGCAAGTATAATATCTGGTTCAAAAATAATGGCATACGTTAACACAACTGCAAGCATAAACATAACTGCAGGGATCAACCGTTTCACACGGCGTAACCAGAATGCTGGCAAGTCAATCTTTCCAGTTTTGTCGTATTCAGCGACTAACAAAGATGTAATTAAAAAACCGGAAATGACAAAGAAGGTATCTACACCTAAAAATCCACCTGGCAACCATAGAGGATTCAAGTGAAAGATTATAATTGCGATGACGGCAATCGCTCTAAAACCGTCGAGACCAGGGAGATATTTTTGCGTATGAACAGGTTTCGTTCTTTTTAATTCTGTTTGGGTCATTCATAACATCCTTAAATTTATTAAAAATTAGGCATCGACGCGTAAAGCGTTAATGAAACTATGTATGTCGATGCGTTGAGGTAACCGTCGTACGTCATTTCCAAAAGCACATACGTCCTCTAAGTTACTAAATTATTATATCTTAATAATAGCAACATATGAATAATATATATGACTTTTAGTATTTATACAAATGTAAAGGTGCTGAAATCAAAATGTAACATAACTTTAAATAAAGATGACATTTTTTCAATAAATATGCAAGTTTAGTATTGGCGTTGTGATGCCGTTTAACACCAGTCATATCAAGGATGATATAGAGAAATAGATATTAATTTCATTATTATACATGCATATTAATGAAAAGTGGGGATTTAGTGGTCTTGATTGCGTAAAATGATAATGATATAAAATTAAAAAAGCATATAACAAATACATAAGGGGGAAGGGCTATGGTGGTATACACTATGTTTTTAATATTTTTATTTTTACTCATAGTTCTAATAACAATAGGTAACATAGCATATTTAAAAAGGGTAATACATATGTTAATGAGAAACATAAAGAAAGTGATTTATAAAGTGATTAATATTTTTAATATGATTAAAAATCAAAGTTTTAAAGGTGATCAAGCAAGTAGAAAAATGAATAGAATATTTTTACTGGAATGGATAGCAAAAATTTTACCCGTCTGTAGCTTTGAAAAAAATTCTAATAAATTCATATATGTTGGTTACTTATTGTTATTCATAGGTTCGCTTTTGGCCTTTCACTAAATCAATTTTATAGCTCTAGCGATGTTCCAACTTTAAATTTAGATAAAAATAAAATCTCTGAAAGTTACTTTATGAATTACATCTCGAGGGAAAGTTATTATAAGAAAAAAGAATATTTTTCATCGGGTACTGGTAGTAAACGAATTCATGAAGACACTTTGTTAACATTTGATATAATGCTGCCTAGTATTGTGGAACAGGAGAGAATTGGAGAATTCTTAGATAAATTAGACAATTTAATCAAAACTCAATCTACTAAACTAGATTATTTAAAACAACTCAAACAAGCTTTACTTCAAAAGATGTTTGTGTAATTTGACCTAAATATAGAGTAAAAAAGTATGTATACGTCTTTTTTGTTGAATATAAGTCAATACATCCTAATCAAGTGCATTGCTTGTTTAGGATGTTTTTTTATCTAGAAAAAATTTTTTGCCCTTGTTTCTCCCTAATTTTTCACGTTTTTCGAAAATTCTTCAATTTTTGAGGGGATAACCCCCTCATTTTTTCATAAATTATAGTAATCCATCGAATTTTATATTATTTAAAATAGTATTGTACAAATCTTAAAGGTGTGTTATATTAAATTCATCAAGAACAGCCGTTACTTTTTAGACTTCTGATTTTCCTCTTTTTTAGTGATTCTTCTCCATTCCTTTTTACTTTATGAATCCATTTGTTGTTGAAATAAAAATAATACGATGATAAGGGGACGTATCGATGTGCTCTTAAGTGGACACCAATTCTTGAATTTTATCCTCGGAGGTGTTCCTATGATTATTGGAACAAGTTTTGTTAGACACTCAATACCTATGGTTAAACATTACCAAGAGAAATTAAAAGCGCAACAATGTGAAGCGGTCTATGTATCCTATTGTGATGCTTATTATGAGGGTATGACGTTAGATGATTTGGACTTTTTAAAACACCCTTTAAACAATGGCGATACGGTCGTGACAGTATCACTGACATCTTTATGTAACTCTGTCGAATTATTTGAATCGCTTTTAAGAATGTTCCAACGTCGTAATATTCATTTTAAAGTGATCGAACATAATTTCGATTTTTCTCCCGAAGCTTTAACAGACGATGTCATTGAAGATTTGATTGGTTATTTTAACGATGAATACTATCAATACTGTCACTTTATTGATGAACAGCTCGTTCAATTTGGGCGTTACCGCTTTACACCTCAAGAAATAGAAGAAGTTTTAGACCTACTTAAGCATCAGTCTATCCGTGATTTATCCTCTAACACAGGTATTCCTGTTCCTACACTTGAAACGTTTTTACTGCTCTACAATGAATATCAAAACAATGCGCATCTTTCTCAAATGGACGCATAGTTATTTTAAGCGATATCACATCACATATTGAGGTGTATCCTTCTACGATTCACATTCTACTGACACATGAGATGGCTCACTATATTTACCTCTTTCCTTATTTTGTTTATCCCTTAATTTATTTTATTTGTTTCTTTATTTGATTAGCGACGTTTTATTAGGATTTAATAACTGATTTTTCAAAGGTTTATTGATATAGTGGGCCGTTTGATGTGATAAGAGGTTCATGATGTTCAGTAGAACACGTTAATTTGCATGAGGGAAGCGACTACAATGATTGCATTCGTTTACTGGAAATCACATGCATCTCAACACAAAATAACGCCTTCAACTGTCACATTGTTGACGATTGAAGGCGTTTGTGTCGTTTAATAGACGACATCGATATGATGTTCGGATGCATAATGTTGTAAGTTATGTGGCAGCGCTTGATTAGTAATAATGGTGTGTATCGCGTTTAAAGGCGCATAGGTCAATAACGTCGATTTGTTCATTTTACTATGATCGACACATACGTAAGCTTCTGCTGTTTTACTCATAATGATTTGTTTTATATGATTTTCTTCGATTTCTGAATTACTCAATCCGTTATTAATATTCACACCTGTGGCGGCCATAAAGGCTTTTTGGATATTAAACTTTTTTAACAATACGTTCGTTTCTAGTCCGATAAATGACCGTGTTGTTTTTTTGTATTGTTCGCCGATAATGAATAATTCGACATGGTTAAAGTGACTGGCTTTATTAATAACGTCCAAACTGTTCGTAATAATGGTGAATGGTAAATTTTTATCGACGTGATCTAAAATATGAATTGTTGTCGTGCCGGTATCAATATAGATAATGTCATGCGGCTGAATCAGCTTAGCGGCAAGACGTCCGATAGCTTTTTTACTGGCCGCATTTTCAATATTACGATCTGTATAATCTACCGCAGATGGCAGTGTAGGGTCGAGGGTTTCAACACCGCCATACACTTTCTTAACGCGGTTTAGTTTTGTTAATTCATTGATATCACGGCGTATGGTATTCAGTGACACGTCAAAATGCGCACATAATTCTTCTAATGTGACGGCTTTTTGTTGATTAATATAGGCTTCTATTTCAAAAATGCGTTTTGCTTTCATGTCGATACCTCCATTACTATGAATATACCCAAAATTAAACCAAATAACAACGTCAAGTATTACAAAATGATAAATAGTTGACAGACAATTGTGTATATTATAAAATTACAACCAATATATGACCAAAAGTTAATCATAATATGCTCATATATTTTTTATGACCATTTGAAAGCGCTTACGATAATAGGAGGTTAAATTATGGTTGAAGTTTTAAAGAATTATATTGGTGGACAATGGGTGGCGTCTCAAGCTAATGAAACCATTGATGTGGTTAACCCTGCAACGAAAGAGTTGATTGCGAAAGTGCCAGTGTCTACGCGTGAAGAGTTAAATCATGCAGCGGAAGTGGCGCATCAAGCGTTCGAATCTTGGAAAGAGGTTGCGGTACCGAAACGTGCCCGTATTTTATTCAAGTTTCAACAATTACTGCTTGAAAATAAAGATGAATTAGCAGCGATTATTACGAAGGAAAATGGTAAAAACACGACCGAAGCATTAGGTGAAGTGCAACGTGGGATTGAAAATGTCGAATTTGCATGTGGTGCGCCGTCGTTAATGATGGGTGATTCGCTTTCTAGCATTGCGACCAATATCGAAGGCACTAATTATCGTTATCCAGTAGGTGTTGTTGGAGGGATTACACCATTTAACTTCCCAATGATGGTGCCGTGTTGGATGTTTCCAATGGCGATTGCGGTTGGGAATACATTTATTATTAAACCTTCTGAAAAAACACCATTACTCGTCAATAAACTTGTGGATTTACTTGAAGAAGCAGGGTTGCCTAAAGGTGTCTTTAACGTTGTTCATGGTGCGAATGATGTCGTGACAGGTATTTGTGAAAATGAACAGATTAAAGCGGTGTCGTTTGTAGGGTCTAAACCGGTTGGTGAAATTGTGTATAAAAAAGCGACAGCGCATTTAAAGCGTGTGCAATGTTTAACAGGTGCGAAAAATCATACGCTTGTGTTAAATGATGCGGATATTGATGCGGCAGTTAAAGACGTCATTGGAGCAGCTTTTGGTTCAGCGGGTGAGCGTTGTATGGCCGCAGCTGTAGTTGCTGTTCAAGACGGGGTGTATGACCAATTTAAAGAAAAGTTAGTTCAAGCGTCGAAAGAAATAGTGATTGGAAATGGCATTGAAGACAACGTTTTTTTAGGGCCAGTCATTCGTGAAGAAAATAAACGTCGAACGCTCGCGTATGTGGATCAAGGTATTGAAGAAGGAGCAACTCTCGTTTTAGACGGACGCGAAGGTAATCAAGATGACGGCTATTTCGTGAAACCAAGTATTTTTGAAAATGTCACAACGGATATGACGATTTGGCAAGACGAAATTTTTGCGCCGGTGTTGTCGCTTGTGAAAATTTCAAGTTTAAAAGAAGGGATTCAACTGGCGAATCAATCTGAATTTGCGAATGGGGCATGTTTATTTACTGATAGTGCATCGTCGATTCGTTATTTCAGAGAACATATTGATGCAGGGATGCTAGGCATTAATTTAGGTGTGCCGGCGCCGATGGCTATTTTCCCATTCTCAGGTTGGAAATCATCATTCTTTGGCTCATTACATTGTAATGGTAAAGACAGTGTGGAGTTTTATACGCATCGTAAAGTCGTTACTGCGCGTCACGGCGATCCGAGATGGTAAGGAGGGCGTTTATGTCACATTTACTTAAAAAAGTTGCATCTCAGTCACAAGCTGAGGTGCATGCGATTCATGATTATTCAATGGCTGATCTAGGGTTACGTTATATCGCGTTTCGTGTCATAGATTTAAAAGCAGGCGCGGCGTATGCCTTTCAAACAGAAGATTTGGAAGTATGTGTCGTGGTGCATACGGGACGTATTCAAGTGATGACGGATGATGCGACGTTCGACCACCTTGGACGTCGTGAAAGTGCGTTTGACCGCATTCCTACAGATAGTGTGTACATTTCACGAGACCATCATGTAGAAATCGTTGCTGAACAAGCTGCGACCGTTATTTTATGTTTTGCGCCATGTGCAACCCAACGTCCGACCGTATTGATTGCTGCGGAAGACAATACCGTTGAAGATCGTGGGAAATATGCGAATCAGCGTCATGTGCATAATATTTTGCCGGATTCCCATGAGGCAAGTGAAAATTTATTGGTCGTTGAAGTGTACACGAATCAAGGTAACTGGTCGAGCTATCCGCCGCATAAACATGATCAAGACAATCTCCCACATGAGTCGTTGTTAGAAGAAACGTACTATCATGAAATGAATCCCTCACAAGGATTTGTATTCCAACGTGTGTATACCGATGATCTCACGTTAGATGAAACTATGACGGTATCGCACCGAGATGTGGTCGTCGTTCCAAAAGGCTATCATCCTGTCGGTGTCCCTGATGGCTATGATAGTTATTACTTGAATGTGATGGCGGGACCGAAAAAGATTTGGAAATTTCATAATGCGAAAGACCATGAATGGATTATTCACCGTGACTAAGGAGGCATCAGTATGAAAGACAAGAAAGATATCGTTGCGATTGGACGTGCTGCGATTGATTTAAATGCGGTAGAGATGAATCGACCAATGGAAGAAACGAAAACGTTCGCGAAATACGTCGGTGGCTCGCCGTCTAATATTATGATTGGCGCTGCGAAGTTGGGATTAAATGTAGGCATGATCGCAAATGTGTCTGATGATCAACATGGCCGTTTTATTACTAACTATTTTAAAGAGGTCGGTGTGGATACCTCGTACATTCATATCGATGACGAAGGTCATAAGTCAGGACTTACTTTTACTGAAATTTTAAGTCCAGAAGCGTCAAGTATTTTAATGTATCGAGAAGAAGTTGCGGATTTATATTTAAGACCAGAACACGTCAGCCCTAAATTTATTGAAAATTCTGAAATGTTATTGATTTCAGGTGTGGCGTTGGCACAATCACCATCGAGGGAAGCGGTCCTAAAAGCATTGTCTATCGCAAAGGCTTCAGGGGTTAAAGTGGTATTTGAGTTGGATTACCGCCCGTATACGTGGACAAATGCCGAAGAAACTTCTATTTATTATGATCTTGTGTGTAAACAAGCAGACGTGGTCATCGGTACACGTGATGAATACGATATGGTGGATGCGTTTAAACATTTATCGGACGAAGCCATCAGTCAAAATATTTTTGCGGGACAACACTGTGACCTTGTGGTGATTAAACATGGTGTTCAAGGCTCCTATGCCTTTACTTCAGATGGTACATGTTACAAAGGTAAAGCGTTTAAAGCCAATGTAATGAAGACGTTTGGGGCAGGAGATTCTTATGCGGCCGCGTTTTTATATGCCTTACTGAAAACAGGTGACGTCGCACAGGCCTTGGAATATGGTGCAGCTTCAGCAGCGATAGTCGTTAGTAGTCATAGCTCGAGTGAAGCCATGCCAACAGTGGATCAAATAGAAGCGCTTATTCAAGAACAAAGTCAGGAGTGAAAGAGATGTCTAAAACAATCAAACTGACAACAGGTGAAGCCATCGTGAAATTTTTGACTCAACAATATATTGCCATTGATGGTGAAGAACACCGTTTTGTAGAAGGTGTCATGAATATCTTCGGTCATGGAAACGTACTTGGCCTAGGTGAGGCACTGTCACACTATCAAGACGACCTTACTGTGATTCAAGGTAAAAATGAACAAGGTATGACGCATGTGGCGACAGGTTTTGCGAAACAATCATTGCGTCAGAAAATATTTGCGGTGACATCATCAGTAGGCCCTGGCTCTGCCAATTTAGTTACAGCGGCCGCGACTGCACTGGCCAATCATATTCCCGTGTTATTACTTCCTGGAGATACTTTTGCGACGCGTCAACCTGATCCGGTTTTACAACAAATTGAACACGATTACAGCAGTGGTGTAACGACAAATGATGCATTGAAGCCGGTATCACGCTACTTTGATCGTATTACGCGACCTGAACAAATTATGAGTGCACTCTTACGTGCATTTGAAGTGATGACGAATCCTGCGACGGCTGGTCCAGTGACGCTTGCGCTAAGTCAAGATGTCCAAGGGGAAGCGTTTGACTTTCCAACTTCATTTTTTAAAAAACGTGTGTATTACGTCGATCGCATTGTGCCAAGTGACCGTGCATTAACATGTGCTGCAGAGGCATTGAATAAAGCTGAACGCCCGTTATTGATTGTCGGTGGCGGTGCGAAATATTCAGAAGCACAGCATATCATCGATGCGATAAGCACCACGCATGAGCTTCCTTTTGTCGAAACGCAAGCAGGGAAATCTACATTATTGTCAAATCATCCTAACAATTTAGGTGGCATCGGTGTGACAGGTATTGCATCAGCGAATATTTATGCACAAACAGCGGATGTCATTGTTGGGATAGGCACGAAATATTCGGATTTTACAACCAGTTCTAAAACCGCATTCGATTTTGAATATGCCACGTTTATCAATATTAACGTGCGCCGTCCAGATGCGTTAAAGCTTGATGGCATCGACCTTGTTGGCGATGCGAAAGCCACATTAACGGCATTATCAGAACGATTAACGTTACAACCGACACGGCATCAGCGTATGGATCAACTGAAAGCAGAATGGCAACAAGAACGCACACGTTTAAGTCACATTGATCCTACAGTGCATGACTACCAACCAGAAATACAAGATGACTTTAGCCGGTCAAAATTTCAGGATTATGTGGACGCACTTAAGACTTCTTTCCCTCAAACCAACGCCCTTATCGCCTTAAATGAAGCGGTTGCGGATGATGCCATCATTGTGGCAGCAGCTGGATCATTACCAGGTGACTTAGAACGGCTTTGGGAGACGACTGCATTCAATACGTATCATATGGAATACGGGTATTCGACGATGGGCTACGAGATTGCGGCAGCATTAGGCGCAAAACTCGCACATCCTGACCGAGAGGTGTATGCCTTAGTCGGTGATGGGAGCTTTTTAATGTTGCATTCTGAATTGATTACCGCATTGCAATATGAACATAAAATCAATGTCGTTGTATTTGATAATAGTGGCTTCGGTTGTATTAATAACCTTCAAATGGGGAACGGTAGCGACAGTTTTTGTACAGAATTTACGACGGCTTCAGGTGGCATTTTAAATATTGATTATCAAAAAGTGGCAGAAGGATACGGCGCAAAAGCGTACAAAGTTCACACACAAGATGCATTAATACAAGCGATTGAAGATGCCAAAAAATGTACGACCTCTACACTCATCGAGATTAAAACACTGCCTAAAACCATGACAGATGGCTACGCATCATTTTGGAATGTAGGGGTGTCAGAAGTGAGTGACAAAGCCGCGATTCAAGAAGCATTGAAAACAAAAAGACAAGCAATGCAAAACGCCAAATTATATTAATCGATTGAAGGTGAGCGGATGACTATAAAAATTGGACAAGTAGGACTTGGACGCTTAGGAAGGGTACATGCTGAGAATATTGTGCATCATTTGCCAAACGCGGAATTATACGCAGTGGCAAGTGTCGTGCCTGAAGAGCTGGATTACGCTAAACATACGCTTGGGGTGCCTTATACGTATACGTCTTACTCGCAAATGATTAATAATGATGCGCTTGATGCAGTTGTCATCGTCTCACCGAGTGGTTTTCATACTGTTCAAATTACGCAAGCATTAGATAAAGGGCTGCATGTCTTTCCTGAAAAGCCGTTGGGATTAGAGATGACAAGCATTCAAAAAGTGGTTGAAAAAATTGAAGCAACACCACAACAAGTGTTTCAGCTCGGTTTTATGCGGCGCTTCGATGATTCCTACCGTTATGCGAAACAATTGGTAGATCAAGGAGAATTAGGTGCATTAACGACGATACGTTGTTATGGCATTGATCCGAGTGAGGGCTTACCATCCTTTATCAAATTTGCGAAAGGTGCGGCAAGTGGGGGGATTTTTTTAGATATGTCCATTCATGACATTGATTTAATTCGCTGGTTTACCCAATCAGAATTTAAATCAGTCTATGCCCTCGGTCATAACATCGCAGCACCTGAATTAAATGCTTGTCAGGAATTGGAAACTGGCGCGTGTCTTGCTGAACTTAACAATGGCGTGATCGCCTATTTACTTGCAGGTCGGAATGCGCATCATGGCTATCATGTTGAAACAGAACTCATTGGGACGAAAGGAATGATTCGTATTGGTAATGCACCAGAGAAAAATCTAGTGACATTATACGATGCGAATGGCGTCGTACGTCCAACCTCAACACATTTTCCAGAACGTTTCAAAGCCGCGTTTGTTAATGAGTTACGTGCATTTATTGATGCGATTAAAACCCAAGCGCCTGCTTCTGTGACAGGTATTGACGGTTTGAAAAGTACTGAAGTTGCCATCGCAATGCAACAAGCGTATGAAACAAAATCAATCATTCAACTTTGAGGTGAACGAAATGACCACATTTATTAAATATGCGTGTGCACCAATTGCTTGGACTAATGACGATTTACCAGAGCTAGGTGGTGAGAATACGTTTGAACAATGTATTAGTGAAATGGCCCTTGCAGGTTATGAAGGGACAGAAATTGGAAACAAATATCCAAAGGAAGCATCAGTTTTAAAATCTTATTTAGAGCCACGAGGCCTCTCAGTCGCAAGCGCATGGTTCAGCATGTTTTTAACAACGAAGCCATATAAAGAGACAGAAGCGGCATTTATTAAGCATCGTGATTTTTTACATGACATGGGGGCGAAAGTGATAGTCGTCTCTGAACAAGGACGCAGTGTACAAGGCCGCCTTGATCAAAGCGTATTTGATGATAAACCGCATTTTACAGACGAAGAGTGGACACGTCTCATTTATGGATTGCATCGTTTAGGCCGTCTGGCACAAGAAAAAAACATGAAAATCGTCTATCACCATCATATGGGAACGGGCGTGCAAACAACTGCAGAAATTCAACGTTTGATGGAAGCGACAGATCCGAAACTCGTGTCACTGTTATATGACACTGGACATCTACATGTTTCTGGCGAAGATATGTTAGCCATTTTTGATACGTATCAAGACCGGATTCATCATATTCATTTTAAAGATGTACGAGAAACGATTGCGCATGATATGAAAGTACATGGCCTGTCGTTTTTAGATGGTGTGAAACGGGGCGTCTTTACGGTCCCTGGGGATGGGGACATTGATTTTAAACCGATATTAGAACGGATTCATCAATCAGACTATGTAGGGTGGATCGTGGTGGAAGCGGAACAAGACCCTGCAGTTGCGAATCCATTTTTATACGCAAAGAAAGCAAAAGCATATATGGAAGCAATATAAAAATAGAATAGGAATGAAGTGGTTTCAACTTCATAGGGGTGAACTATATGGGTATTTTTGCGATTATATCTTTTATTGTTGTCATTACAGTTGTCGGATTTTATGCCTATTATCGGAGTCGGAAAATTGATACACATAATACGGACGGTTATTTTATGGGTGGCCGTAGTTTAACTGGATTTACTATAGCCTCAACAATTATTATGACCAACCTTTCTACAGAACAAATCGTGGGTCAAAATGGTCAAAGTTTTATGGCCGGTATGGAAGTCATGGCTTGGGAGGTCACAGCAGCAATCGCAATTGTGATTTTAGCTTGGGTCTTTTTACCCCGTTATTTCAGGTATGGCATCGATACAGTTTCTGATTTTATTGAAATGCGCTATGACCCTTTTACGAAAAAATTAGTGTCATTACTCTTTATTTTCACGTATGTTGTCTCTTTTTTACCTGTTGTGCTTTATTCAGGTGCGCTCGTATTTGATAAAATTTTCAACGTGAGTGCATTATTAAATATCAGTCATATGAGTGCAGTCATTTTAATCTCTACAGTGATAGGAATTGTGGGCATTCTTTACTTGTTTATTGGTGGTTTATCTTTAAGTGCACATAGTGACTCCATCTATGGTGTGGGCCTATTATTAGGTGGACTCGCGATTCCAATTTTAGGACTGATGATATTCGGAGATGGAAGTTTTTTAAGAGGCTTTGATAAAGTCGTGCAACATACTCCAGAAAAATTGAATGCGATAGGGGCAATAGATTCTAAAATTGTGCCATGGCCGACACTCTTTTTCGGTATGTTTTTCAATAATTTATTCTTTTGGTGTACAAACCAAATGATTGTCCAAAAAGCATTGGCAGGACGCAGTTTAAAAGAAGCTCAAAAAGGAGCGATGTATGTCGGCATGTTTAAAATATTTGGTGCGTTATTTCTCGTATTTCCAGGGATTTTAGCATTCAATATGTTAGGTTCACAAGTGGAAAATCCAGATAACGCATACCCTATGTTAGTGAATGCTGTATTGCCAGAATGGGCATATGGGTTGTTCGGTGCAGTTATTTTTGGTGCCATTTTAAGTTCATTTGTCGGCTCACTCAATAGTACAGCGACATTATTTTCGCTTGATTTTTACAAATCTGTGCTCAATAAAAATGCATCGAATCGTCAAGTGTCGCGTGTTGGTCGCATCATGACCATAGTGGTTGGCATCATTGTGGTGATCTTAGCACCGATGATTTCATTATTTCCGCAAGGGTTATATGCCGTTGTACAAGAATTTAATGGAGTATACAATATGCCGTTATTAGTTTTAATCTTAGTTGGATTTTTTGCAAAACAGACATCACATCAAGGTGCGAAAGTGATGTTTATTTTTCACATCGTGATGTATGCGCTTTCAAAGGTGTTTTTAACAGACATTCATTTCTTATATATTTTGAGTGTGCTTTTCTTTATAGATTTATGTATTGTTTTAACATTTAATAAAATCAAGCCCACTAATGTGTTCGACTTTAATGTGAATTACGCCAAAGTGGATATCACACCTTGGAAACATCGTTATCTCGTTGGCGGTTTGATTATTTTAGTCGTCGTGCTTACATATGCTATCTTCTCACCATTAGTGTTGGCTACAATTGGAGGCAATTAATATGAAATTAACAGTAGGTGTAATCGGTGCAGGTCGTATTGGACAACTACATATTGAAAATTTACGACACCATCCAAACATTCATATCAAATGGATTTCTGATTTATATTGTGAAAAACTCCAGGGATGGATTCAAAAATGTGGGATTGAAAAAAGTACGAAAAATCATATGGATATTATTAATGATCCTGAAGTTGATGCTGTAATCATTTGTTCTCCTACAGACACACACGTCGATATCATTAAAAGTGCGTGTGAACAAGGGAAACACATTTTTTGTGAAAAACCGATTAGTTTAACGCTTGAAGCTTCATCAGAAGCAGTGGAAGCAGTGCAAAAGGCGGGTGTTAAACTTCAAATGGGCTTTAACAGACGTTTTGATCGTAACTTTGCGCAAGTACATAACTACTTAAAAGCACATCGTCTTGGAGCCGTGCAATCGTTACGAATAACGTCACGTGACCCAGAACCACCGCCATTAGCGTATATTGAACATTCAGGTGGTTTATTTATGGATATGTCTATTCATGATTTTGATATGGCACGTTATTTGATGCAATGTGAAGTGACAGAAGTGTATGCCCAAGGTGCGGCGTTAGTAAATCCTGAAATTAAAACGGTAGGAGATATTGATACTGCAGTGATCACATTGACTTTTGAAAACGGAGCAATGTGTGTGATTGAAAACTGTCGTAGAAGCGTCTATGGCTATGATCAACGTGTAGAAGTTTTAGGAGACAAAGGGATGATTTCAGTCGGAAATGAAAACACGAATACGTTAACCATTGCATCTGCAGAAAACATTGCACAAGACAATCCCCCGCATTTCTTTTTAGAACGTTATCAACAAGCTTATAAAGATGAAATGGAAGCTTTTATTCAAGCAATTATTGAAAATCAAGATGTACGATGTTCGATAGAAGATGGTTTAAATGCGCAACAAATTGCTGTTGCGTGTAAAACGTCGTTAGAAACAGGTCAACCTGTAAAATTCTAATTTAGAAAGGAGCGCCGATATGCAGCCCATACTTCATCAAGCGCATGATGCAAAATATGCCATCCCTCAGATTAATGTAAATGGTTTAATTTGGATTGAAGGGATACTTCGCGCAGCAGAAAAAAAGCGCGCCCCAATCATTCTAGGTACGACCGACAAAATTATTGATTATCTCGGAGGCTATGAATTTATATGTAAACTCATCCATTTAAAAGCTCAATCATTAAACATCACCATACCGTATGTGATTCATTTAGATCATGGTAACAGTGTCGAAAGTTGTATCAAAGCCATTGATGCGGGCTATGATTCGGTCATGTATGACGGCTCACGCTTGCCTCTTGAAGAAAATATTGAAAATATGAAAAAAGTCGTCAATTATGCCCATCAACATCATGTTTTAGTAGAAGGTGAAATTGGAGGAATAGGGGGTAACGAAGATGGCTTAGTCAATGAGGTACAATATGCGGATTTAGACGAATGTAAACAACTCGTACAACAAACGCAATTAGATGCCTTAGCTCCTGCATTGGGTTCTGTTCATGGTCGTTATCAAGGAGAGCCTAAATTAGGATTTAAAGAAATGACTGAAATTAATGAACAAGTCGCTGTCCCACTTGTGCTTCATGGGGCGTCTGGACTATCTGATGAGGATTTAAAAAAGGCAATCCTACTAGGACATAGCAAAATTAACTTTAATACAGAAATTAACATTGCATGGAGTCAATACATACGCCAAAGACTCAATGCAGATGTCACTCTATTCAACGCCAAAGAGATAGTTGCACCATCAATCCATGTGATTCAATCTACAGTAGAATCAATTATAGATAAATGTGATGCAGCAGAGCGTGTATGATTCAGTAAATTTAAAATACGTATTACTTATAAATAGGAGTAAAACATGACATCTTAATTTTGTAAAATAGCCCTCAAAACGCATGTTGTCATGTGTTTTGAAGGCTACTTAAAATCCTACGTCAAGGGATGAGTGGATATGTGTAAACATGCCATTTGATACCACTGTTTAACCCCCTTCTCGACACAAATCAATGTGCCAAGTAAGGGGGTTAGAAATGATGTGTAGTCAGATAATACAGGCGTATACAACTTTATGGTGCATATTGTTATCATACAGTACTGCGTCAAATGAGGTGGGGTCTGTTAAGCAGCAAAACGATGTTGAATCTCACGTTGATTTTACAAGGAATTGGATATTAATGTTTCATTTAATACCTTATGGTGAGTAATTTTCAGATGCTTTAAGTTTTTTAAACTTGGGATTGCTTAATTCACTAGATTGATAAGCGTAGGCGTGTAAAATAAACGTGTGGTGTGGTGATTCTGCAGTTTGCGACTTAACGGGTGAAGGTCAATATGCATGTGTTAATGTGATACTGTGATCAAAAGTATGGCACATCAACGTTTAGAGGAACGAGTGGTACACGGTCTTCAAACATTTGTACATAAAGCGCTGTGTCTTTCTAGCATCGATGACTTAACCTAGTGCGCGCAATGAGAATAAAATAAGTCATGATGTTTTTAAGACAAAGGATGTTTCGGCGTTCGTGTGTCACTCGGCATGATGTCATCTTACATAAGGTGTTCTTCATACGAGACAGCACAACGTTTTGGGTGAGATAAGGTGCACGTTGGTCTGTCAATATAAGTTGTATACATTAAACGATGTATGAACGATGGCCTTAAATACACGCTTTAGAAATTGACGAACATATGGGTTAAGCTTCTCAAATTAAATGAATGGTGCGTCGCGTCAATGGTCTTAGCGTCATGTGTGAGAAGATAACGTGGCGCCACATTTTTGACAACGCATGCAGTGCTAAGTTACCTTCAAGGTGTGTCCTTGTGTATAAGTGTGCGTACGTCCGGTCTCATAATTATATTGTAATTATACGTAACACTGCTTATGCTAGGACGAGATAACATATGCTAAGAAAATATATGTTGTGTCATAAATTAAGTATGACAACACCAAATATTTTCTATAACTAGATTATAAGAAGTTTTAGTGTAAAAAGCAACATAAATTTACGGAATTTTCTTAAAAATTAAGTGTCATATATCTAAAATTAAGATGAAAGTGCATTATTCTGTGCCTCCAGAATGAAGTACAGCGATCATGAGCCTTTGTGTTAGAGGATGATGGTAAGCACTGTGTGAATTAAAAATAAAGTCATAAAAGTAAGCTTGAGAAGTATCGCATAGCGAGAGTAATGCTGAATATATAAACTAACATCCCCTCACACTTTGAAGTAGTAGGGGATGTTTATTATTAGATGCACAAGTCGTGTTATTTCACATGTGTCATTTCTAATTGATGAATCAGATGCGTTAACATATCGTTGTTCGGTGTTGGTATGCCTAACTCATGACCATATTTACTAATTTGGCCATTTAAATAATCGACTTCTGTTAAGCGCCCATGATATAAGTCTTGGTGCATAGATGGATAGTGAAGTCCTTGTGTTTCTTTAGGATAAGCGCCTTCAATTTTTTGAACGAGTGTTTCTTTATTTAATACGATGCCTTTTGCTTTTGCAACGGCTACAATTTCTTCGATGATCGGCTCGATTTGTTGACGTGCTTCTGGATATTCGCCAAATTCAAAAATGGTTTTGTTTAGAATTGTACATAGAGGGTTTAGTACACTATTTAACGTTGCTTTCGTCCAAACAGTTTGTAGTACATTATCGCTTACATAAGCATTTAAATTTGCTTGGTTAAACATATCTGCAATGACTTGCGTACGTGCGTCAGTTTCACCATCTGCACGTTGTAAATCGATGCGCCCTGTACCTTCTAATAAAATTTGACCTGGACCGCGTAAACCTGCTGTCCACATGGTTACAGCTAAAAATATTTGAGATTTTGGAACAATTTTTTCAAAACGTTCATCATGGCCAAGTCCATTCATCATTGTTAAAATAGCGGTATTTTCATGAATAGCACCGCGATCTAATAGTGTTTGAACCATCGTTTCAGATTGCATTGCTTTCGTTAAAATAACAATTAAATCATACGCTTTTTCAGTATGTTCTGGTTTACATGCATCGATTTTCATGTAATGGGTATCAGTTTCGGTTTGAATTTCTAACCCATGTTCATTAATGGCTTTAATATGTTCATCCCAAAAATCAATCAATGTGACATCAAAGCCTGCTTTTTTTAATTGACTTCCTATACGGCCACCCATAGCACCGGCGCCTGCAATCGCAATTTGTTTCATAGTAATTCCTCCTTAGATAGACTGAGTTGTTGTATATTTAGCGTAATTTTAAACTAAAAAGTTGTCAATCTTATGCGAAGAAAGTTACCAAAGTTTTTATAAAATACTGTGGAACTAGATTTACATATAAATGGTTTGCTTTGCTAACTATAAAGCGTTAAAATATATTTTGTGAAAATAATAATGAATGGAGGTTGGCGATTTGTCAGAAGGTTTGACGACAGCAAAAAGAAATTTAATTATTACCATTATGTTATTAAGTGCATTTGTAGCGATGTTGAACCAAACGATTTTAAATACAGCGTTACCAGCGATGATTGTAGATTTAGGGATACCTGAAACTACTGCACAATGGCTGATAACCGGTTTTATGCTAGTGAATGGAATTATGATTCCATTGACGGCTTTTTTAATTGATAAATATTCTACGAGACAGCTGTATATTTTTTCGATGGCTGCGTTTTTATTAGGATCTGTGATTGCGGCAATGGCACCAAGTTTCGCAGTATTAATGATTGCGCGCGTCATTCAAGCTATCGGTGCAGGTATTTTATTACCGCTAATGCAGTTTATCGTATTTATGGTGTTTCCTGTTGAAAAGAGGGGATTCGCGATGGGGCTAACAGGTATTGTCGCGCAGTCAGCTCCAGCGATAGGCCCAACGTTAACTGGTGTGCTCATTGACTTTTCGAGTTGGCATGTGCCGTTTATCGTTGTCGCTGTCATTTCACTCATTGCATTTGGCGCCGGTGTATTTTATGTAGAAAATTTAGGTCAATCTAAACCGACCTCATTGGATAAAAGATCAGTTGTTTATTCTACAGTTGGATTTGGTTTGATTCTTTATGCGTTCAGTATTGTAGGTCATGTTGGTCCATTGTCTCCATTATTTATCATCAGTCTCATTGTTGGGATTGGTATTGTGGCAATATTTACGATACGTCAATGTCGTATCGACGCGCCGCTTTTAAGTGTGTCGGTATTAAAAAATAAAACATTTACACTATCTGCGTTTGCGTCAATGATGATTTATATCGGTATCGTGGGCCCAGCCTTACTCATTCCAATTTATGTTCAAACTGGACTTGGCCTTTCCGCATTTTTATCAGGATTGGTCATTTTACCAGGTGCGGTTGTGAACGCATGTATGTCGACGTATACTGGTAAAATTTATGATCGCTATGGTGTCCGTGTACTTGTGATTCCAGGTTTTATTTTATTAATCATTATGACAATATTGCATATTTTCTTAACGTCAGAAACGCCATTTTGGTATGTTGTCATGATTTATGCGATTCGCATGTTCTCTGTGGCGCTATTAATGATGCCGTTAAATACGGCAGGGTTAAATGCGTTAGAAAATAAAGAAGTGTCACATGGCAATGCGATTATGAATTCACTTCGTATTATTGCCGGTGCGATGGGAACTGCAATTAGCATTACCGTTCTTTCTATCGTGTCACGAAACTTTATGGACGCACATGGTCATTCGTCTAAAATGATGCGTGAAGCTACGATTAGCGGAGTCGATGCCGCATTTATTTTTACGACAGTATTAATTGTTATCGGATTTGTTTTATCACTCTTTATCCGTGAAACAAAACAAAGCCCGTTATCACAATCATAAGACTAATTTTGAAAGGATGAACGTTATGGGTGTTTTTACAAATGAAGAAAAGGTTCAAATTTTAAAAGATGTTGTAGGTTTTAAAACGGTTAATGATAATGAATTAGAGGTATGTCACTATTTTAAAGCATTATTTCAAAAACACGGTATTGAAGCGCGTATTGATATGGTTGAAGGGCAACGCGCAAACCTTATAGCTGAAATTGGTGAAGGCTCCCCAGTACTTGGTATATCTGGCCATATGGATGTTGTAGCTGAAGGCAATCATAGTGAATGGATGTACGATCCTTTTACACTTACGGAAGCGGATGGTTACTTATATGGACGTGGCGCTGGAGATATGAAATCTGGACTTGTCGCTTTAGCCATAGCAATGATTGAAATTCATGAAAGTGGTGCTTTAAAACACGGTAGAATTAAATTTATGGCGACAACAGGTGAAGAAATGGAACAGCTTGGTTCGAAGCAGTTGTACGAAAATGGAGAAATGGATGATGTCGATGCGCTTGTTATTGCGGAACCGTCAGAAAAGATGTTAGTGTATGCGCATAAAGGATCTATGGATTTCCGTATCACGTCTAAAGGTCGCGCTGCA
Source organism: Staphylococcus agnetis (assembly GCF_011466855.1). Classification (NCBI taxonomy): domain Bacteria; kingdom Bacillati; phylum Bacillota; class Bacilli; order Caryophanales; family Staphylococcaceae; genus Staphylococcus; species Staphylococcus agnetis. The sequence goes on along the minus strand of NZ_CP045927.1, from coordinate 2,141,452 downwards.
CACAGCTCGATGCCAGTGATTGGTCAAAATGCGATTAAACCATTGATGCAATTTGTGCAACATATAGATGATGAATTTGATAAAATTTCGAAAGCGTTGAACTGCGAACGTTTAAATTTCGAAACATTTTTGGATTACATTAAACCAATGTTATCTGAAAACATGGATATGGATGATGTGTCACGCGTCCTTTATGGTTTAGTTATTACAAATACAATATTTAATGGAGGCACTCAAGTTAACTCTGTACCTGGACGAGCGACTGCAGAATTCAATGTGCGCACAGTACCTGAGTATGACAATGAACAAGTAAAAGCATTATTTAACCACTATATAGAGCTAATGAATCAACAAGGGGCGAATCTTGAACAAGATGTCTATCTTGATTTAGATCCTGTCATTACAACGGGAGATAATGCGCTTGTACGTCTAGGTGTTGAAACGGCAAAACAACATTTTGAGCATGATATTATCGTATCGCCAACGGTTGGTGTTACGGATGCTTCCAACTTATTACGTGGTAAAGATGAACATTTCTCATTTATGATGTTTGGTCCTGGAGAGCGCGCACATCAAGTTGATGAACGTGTGAAAAAAGCATCTTATTTAAACTTCATCGATTATTATATCGCGTTATTTACAACATATCTTTCAAAATAATGATGATGATTTAATGTGAAAAGGGGAGCTTAAGTTTTAATATTTTAACTTAAGTTCACCTCTTCTATTTAGCGCTTTTGTAAACGCTTTCTATTGTGCGGAATTGCCTCTGATGCTTGTATATAAAATTGAAAAAATAGCGCTTGTAGATTAATATAGTTTGTATATTTTATTTATGTAGTTGAAGTGAATGGAACTGGAATAACGCGTTGATTATTCTAGGCACATTCCAAATCTTAACTAAAGGGATATGATGAAATCATGGAACACAATACGGAGTTTGAAGGAAATGGACGACTTATTATAGGGATCGTTCTAGGCGTAATTACGTTTTGGTTATTTGCCTTATCTTTAGTCAACGTCGTGCCGACATTACATAAGGAGTTAGGTGCAAATTTCGGTTTAATTAATGTGGCGGTGAGTCTGACGTCACTCTTTTCAGGTATGTTTGTAGTCGGGGCTGGAGGCATTGCGGATAAATATGGCCCTGTAAAAATGACTTATGTCGGGCTATTGTTAAGTGTAATCGGCTCACTCATTATTGTCGTTTCACCACAAATTTGGCCAATGATTATCGGGCGTGGTATTCAAGGGTTGTCCGCAGCATTTGTCATGCCGGCAACATTATCTATCATTAAAGGGTACTATCATGGACGTCATCGTCAAGCAGCACTCAGTTATTGGTCCATCGGCTCATGGGGTGGCGGTGGTGTGGCTTCATTTTTTGGAGGCATTACTGATACATTTTTAGGGTGGCGCTGGATTTTTATTTTTTCAATTATGGTTGCCATCGCAGCAATGATTTTAATTAAAGGGACGCCTGAAGTGCCACGTAAAGCAAGTGTCGCGCGTCAAAAATTTGATTTCGCTGGTTTAGTACTATTTTTGATTTTTATTTTAAGTTTAAATTTAATCATTACGCAAAGTTCAGATTATGGTATCGGTTCACCCATCATTTTATCTTTAATCGCACTTTTTATTATTTCAATTGTGATTTTTGTCATCATGGAGAAAAAACGTAAAAATCCATTAGTAGATTTTGAAGTATTTAAAGATAAGGGATATACAGGGGCAACACTTTCTAATTTTTTAATGAATGCGGTTGCTGGAACATTAATTGTTGGTAATACATTCGTTCAAGAAGATAAAGGATTTACGTCTGCACAAGCGGGATACCTTTCAATAACCTATTTAGTGATGGTCTTAATTACCATTCGTGTAGGCGAAAAGATTTTACAACATCTTGGTGCACAAAAGCCAATGTATATCGGTTGTATACTTAATATGGTCGGTATCATTTTAATCTCATTAACATTTTTACCTACGACTGCTTATGTCATCGCTTGCGTGATTGGATATTTCATTTATGGTTTAGGTTTAGGATTATACGCAACACCATCAATGGATACTGCAATCGCTAATGCAGATGAAGAACATATTGGCATGGCATCAGGAATCTATAAAATGTCCTCGTCACTCGGTAACGCATTTGGTATCGCGTTATCTACAACAATTTTTGCGATTGGAACATCCGCTTTTAATATGCAAGTGGGTGCGATGTTTGGATTATGGTTTAACGTCATCCTTGCATTCATTTCATTTTTACTTGTTGCATTTTTAGTGCCGAAATCTCAAGGTGTTCAAATAGAGAAATAGAAGGCTGTTTGTTTTTATCTTTCCTGCTCAACTTAGTGTTACAATTAAGCCAACAAGAGGTTGTGCATTATATGAATAAATCCCCTCACTATGCCAGTGGTGAGGGGATTTTTTGTCGGCTGTTTTATACAACTTAAACGTGGACATAAGTGTTTGATTTTGTAACGTAAACTATGAGAATAAGTGGAATGATTTACGTTTCAAAGTCATTTTCTTCGTGCAGTCATTGTGATTAAACTAAGTATTTACGTTTTGTTCAGGCTATTAGAAATTAATCACGTTTCCCTTTATAGTTCGTAAAGAAATCATGGGTTAATTTTTTAACTTGTGGTGCAAGTATCACAACGGCGATAATGTTTGGTATGAGTACAATCGCTAAGGCTAAATCGAGCAAGTTCCATAACTGTGTACCGACACCAATAGAGCCGATAATAATTGAAGCAGTATAAATAACTTTCATAAGCGTACCAGCCCATAGTCCGAATAAAAATTCAGCCATACGTGAACCGTAATACATAATAACGATAATCGTTGAAAATACGAAGAAAATCATCGAAATTGAAATCGTTGCACTACCGATACTGCCAAATGCATCTTCGTAGGCACGTGCAGTCAGTGCAGCGGCTTTGTCTTTTGCATCATTTGCAGTGTAAACACCGGACATTAAAACGACAAATGCAGTTGTCGTACAAATGACCAATGTGTCTACAATGATTTCACTTACGGCCCAAAATGCTTGGCGCACAGGGTGATCTGTTTTGGCTGCGGCGTGTGCAATCGGTGACGTCCCTAAACCAGCTTCATTCGAATAAATACCTCGTGCAAAACCCCAACGAATCGTAGTCGCAAGTGCAGCACCAAAACTCCCACCTAAAGCTGCATCGGGGTTAAAAGCTTTTTCAATAATTAACCCTACAACACTTGGAAAATGTTGAATATTCAACGCAATAATAATAAATCCTAAAAGTAAGTAAAGACCTACCATAATTGGCACTAAAAATTCTGTAAACGTTGCAATTCGTTTAACGCCACCAAATACAACAAGTGCGGCTAATGTAGCAATGACTAATCCTGTAATCAGTTCATTCACTTGAAATGTATCGTGCACGGTGCTGGCAACAGAATGCCCCTGAACCATCACACTCGGAATGATTTCAAGTGCTAAGGCAAATGCGAAAATTGAAGCAAATATCATACCTAACTTTTTATTTTTAAAACCGTTTTTCATATAGTAGGTTGGGCCCCCAACGAATTCGCCTTTCGGGTTCTTCTCACGGTACTGAATACCGAGGACATTTTCGCTATATTTGAGTGCCATACCTAAAAAGGCAATGATAATCATCCAAAATACAGCCCCAGGACCGCCCATCATAATCGCAGTCGGTACACCGACAATGTTAGCAGCACCAACTGTAGACGATAATGCAGAAGTTAGCGCTTGCCTTGGTGTAATGGTTCCTTCACCGCGTGGTGTCTTATTAATACTGCCAAAAGTTTGTTTCATGATGTAACCAAAATGACGAAATTGAACCCCTTTTAAATAAATTGTTAGGAATAAACTTGAAATGAGTAACAATCCAACGATAGGGAAACCCCATAACCAATCTGTAAATGCTACAATCGCATCCATATTTCTCCCACTCCTTTGAACTTTTACATCAAGTGAAGGTCTCGCTATGTATCTCCCACACATATGAAACGTATCTTATAAGTGTGGCACCACGTGATGTAAAAGTTTATTTTTTAAACCATACCCCAAAACCTGTATACTTATAATTTAAAACATATTGCGTAATAAATTAAGAGTTTTCGGAAAATTTATTGTAAAAATGTTTTAATTGTGATGACGATGGTAGTAAAAATATGGGTTAAGTAAAACATGAAACGATAATGAAACAAAGGAGTTTGGAAAATAGTTGCAACTCAATCAATGATTTAAAATAGATATTAACATTTGATGGGTTAGCGTATGTTTAGCATAAATTGATAAAAAGGTGATAGGATAGCTGTATGTACGAAGGCGTGTGACAACCGTCATAAAGGTGTTCTGAGAAATTGGGCTAATCTTGTTAGGCTGATGACTGTTGGTGTATAGTGCGGCATGACTTAGCATACTATCGTGATGACCACAGTGTTTTGGTTCTACTATAAAAGGTAGTGAAAAATGCAACGACGCATGTTGTACGCCTATATGAAAAAGAGAAAATGTACATCAAAGGACGTGGAATACTTGGAAAATCAACAAACGAATAGATGGATAACGTCTGGCGCCATTACTGTAGGGATTGAATTAGGTTCTACACAAATCAAAACTGTAGCGGTGGGGCCAAACTACCAACCACTCGCTTCAGGGGTTTATAAATGGGAAAATCAATACCGGGACGGCTATTGGACCTATGATTTAGATGATGTTTGGATTGGGATCCAAGAAAGTTACCGTTTAATGGCAGAACAAATTAAACAACAATATGGGCGTACATTAAGGAAAATAAATGCACTCGGTATTAGTGGCATGATGCACGGATACCTTGCTTTTAATGAAGCGGACGAATTGCTCGTGCCATTTCGCACGTGGCGTAATAATTATGCGAATTTTGCGAGCCGACTCTTAAGTTATCAATTTCAAGTCAATGTGCCAGAACGCTGGAGTATTGCGCTATTTGAACAAGCGATTATGAATAAAGAGCCGCATGCGCATCACGTCGCTAAGTTAATGACACTTGCGGGTTATGTGCATTGGCAGTTAACGGGCGAACATGTCAGTGGCATTGGAGATGCTTCAGGCATGTTTCCCATCGATACTGAAAAACAATATTATCGCGCAGATTTAATGGATCGGTATGATCGGTTGTTAGTTGAAGAAGGTTATGAACAAAAAATTGAAACGATGTTGCCGCATATTTTAAAAGCCGGTGACTGTGCCGGTACGCTCACGGAAGCGGGTGCTAAACGTATTGATCCTTCAGGTTGTTTAGAAGCAGGGATTCCATTATGCCCACCAGAAGGAGATGCTGCCACGGGTATGGTAGCTACAAATAGTATTCAACCACGAACAGGAAATGTCTCAGTCGGAACAAGTATTTTTTCAATGTTTGTATTAGATGCACCGATGTCTCGCCCTCATCCTGAAGTGGATATTGTTAGTACGCCTGATGGATATGATGTTGCGATGATTCATGCAAATAACGGGACATCAGATTTAGATGCGTGGATGCATTTGTTTGAAGAAGTATTAACAACGATGGGTGTATCTGTTGAATCGTCGACCTTATATGAACGTTTATTTGCGACATTATCTAAAGCTGATGCAAATGCAGGTGGTTTACTCAATTATAATTATGTTTCCAGTGAATTTATTACTGACGTGAAACAAGGAACACCGACATTTTTAAGACATCGCGACAGTCAGTTTAACTTGGCTAACTTTATGAAGAGTCATATTTATAGTAGTTTTGTAACGTTGAAAATGGGTGTAGCACGCTTAGCAGAAGCTGAAGATTTAGCATTCGATTGTATTACGGCGCATGGGGGGGTATTTCAATCCCCAACCGTCGCTTATGATTTAGCAGCGGCACTCGATGTACCTGTGCAAGTGCGTTCGACAGCACATAGAGGTGGTGCTTGGGGTATCGCATTACTTGCATCATATATGTCTGAAACGAATAAAACATCCTTAAGCCACTTTTTAGACTACAATGTATTCCGTAATACTAAAGTAGAAAAAGTTGAACCAACTGAAGCCCACATCAAGGCGTTTAACGATTACGCACTTCAATTCCAAAAGGGGTTAAGAGGTCAAAGAGAAGCATATAAGCTATTTGAGCAGTAATTCAATAAAATAAGTAATCCCTCACAGTGATGATTGTGAGGGATTTTGTTATATCAATACGTCGCCATAATGGTTTTCACCTACGAACGTTTGTGTATAACACCATATTGAATTAAAGTCTTGGATTTTAACTCTATATGAAACGCCACACATGTCAATGGATGTAACGTATGTGTTAAAGGAAGGGTAAGGCTTTACCACCAACCATTAGCAATTCTAAATTGAATCGCTTTATCAATAGAACCATAACGCTCTTTAGCATAGTTAATCATGCCTTTCGTTTGTGTTTCTACTGAACCAGTACCCCAAGCTTCTTTCGTTTGACCTAATCCTTGATAGCCAAGTTCATTGACCGCATTTGGATTCCCGCCTGATTCAGGCATTACGATGTTATCCCACATGGCTTTCGTGCCACCTGCTTGGATAAATGCTTTATAAACTTCATTAGTTGATTGTGTAGCAGCATGTGTCGATGCAACTTCAGATACAATACCTGCTGTACCTAAAGAGAGTGAAACAGTTGCTAATGAAGCGATAAGTACTTTTTTCATATTGATTGTCCTCCTAGAATGTTTTGATTCAAGTATCAAGCGTTCTGGAACTATACGCTCAATAAAAAAAGTTACGCGTCCTAGGTTAACAAATCTAAAACGGTCGTGGGTTACAAAGAGATAAAAATTTATTAGAATTTATGACAATTTTAAGACAAAATATTTCTGCGATATATCATAATACTTTAATATATATTTTATAGATTGAAAATTTAGGTGGGAGAAACAATGCATTTCATAAAATATGACTAGAAGAAATAAAAGAGGTGAAGGGGATGACAGAAAAAACAGAAACGAGATTGGCTTATCATCAACTGTTAATGGGGATGATTACATTATTTGTGGTCATTGCGTTAGGGCGTTTTGCATATACACCAATCATGCCTTATATGCAAGCGGCGACACACTTGGGAGATAAAGATGCCGGATTATTAGCAACGTTCAACTATTTAGGCTACTTAATTGGTGCCATTATTCCAATGTTTTGTCTGATACGTTCGAAAGTCTTTGATTTAAAGTTATATTTGTTACTTAACGTGATTACGATGTTTTTACTTGGTATCACAACAGAATTTTGGATGTGGAGTATTTTAAGGTTGTTAAATGGGATTGCAAGTGGTGTCGGCTTTGTATTGGCATCGAATGTCGCACTTGAGGCGTTACGACGTGCAGGTAAACATGCGATTTGTGGGTTGCTTTATAGTGCAGTAGGTGCAGGTATATTCACAAGTAGTATTTTTGTTTTCTTTTATACAGATACACATAATTGGGATATGACGTGGATGATTTTAGGAGGCGTGTCCTTTGCGCTCGCATGTATTGTTATGGTGATGTTAAAAGAACCACCGCGCATGACGCATACCGAGAACATAACGACGCACACACAACGCCGTAAATATCCACGTGCGTATTATATTACATATTATCTTGCCTATTTTAGTGAAGGGGCAGGGTATATCGTGACTGGAACGTTTCTGGTAGCGCTCATAAAAGCAATACCAGAACTTGAACCATATGCGCCATTAAGTTGGATGTTTGTCGGACTCGGTGCGATACCTTCTACAGTGATGTGGTCGATTATTGGTGAAAAAATAGGGAATGGTCGGGCAACTCAAATGTGTTTTGTCATTCAAGTAATTGCAGTATTAATGCCAATCCTCACAACAAATATGATTGCATTAATGATTAGTTCTATGCTATTTGGTAGTACGTTTTTAGGATTGACGACATTATTTATGTCGCAAGGTCAAAAAATTGCATATGAAATAGGGAATGGCCATGTTGTTTCATTAATGACATTTATTTATAGCTTTGGTCAAATGATGGGCCCATATGTAGCGGGGGTGATACTCGCTCATACAGTTGGCTATTCAACAGCGCTTATATTTGCGAGCATCATTTTGACGATGGGGCTCATTAGTCACATCATCAGTCAGAGGTATGTTCACCAATATCAATAAAATTCATAGCCCTCTTTATTTAGAAAGTTTATGCAAAAATTTTATATTTTGTGATTATTTTGTTTTAACTAGGGTACACAAGAGTTAGGTAAATCAAAATTTAAGGAGGCAGTACATATGAACAACGTATGGGGAACATTCAAGGGTGCTATTGAAACAATTGTCAATTTCATTCCGAACTTAATTAGTGCTATTTTACTTTTATTACTCGCATGGATTATTGCTGTAGTAGTAAAAAATATTATTGTTAAAGGTTTAAACGCATTAGGTGTAGATAAATGGCTAGAGCGTAAAGGGTTAGTGAATAACAATCATGCACATGATGGCCATAAAGGTAAACGTTCAGAATCAGAAGGTTTAATTCGTACACTTGGTAAATTAGCGTATTTCCTAGTATTCTTATTATTCTTGCCGCCGGTATTTGATGCTTTAGGTATGAAATCAGTATCAGAACCGATTAAAGGTATGATGAACAGCGTATTTGAATTCGCTCCAAAAATTATTGTTGCGATTGTCATTTTAGTATTAGGTTTATTCATTGCTAAAATGTTAGGTACATTAGTGAAAAACTTACTTGCAAGTTTAAATGTGAGTCGTTTTAACCACTATGTGAACTTTGGAAACAATTCTAGAGAAGGTATCGACATTCCTGAAGCTGCAGGTTGGGTTATTACAACATTAATTGGATTATTCTTCGTCGTTCAAGCTTTAACAACTGTAAATTTAGAAATCTTAAATGGTATTGGTAAAGCAATTATTGGCTACTTACCATTAGTGATTTCAGGTATTATCATTTTAGGTTTAGGTCTTATCGGTGGTAACATTTTAGCTAAACTTGTTCGCCGTGCAACAGGTCATACATTACTTGCGCAAGTCGTTAAATACTTATTAATCATTGTGGCTGTATTTATGACATTAGATCAATTAAACTTTGCGCAAAGCATTGTTAACGTTGCATTCTTATTAATCTTAGGTGCTGTTGCAGTTGCATTTGCTATCGCATTTGGTATTGGTGGGCGTGGCTTTGCTGAAAAGCAATTAAACAGCTTGTCAAACCGTATTGAAGAAGATAAACGTAATCCAGATTATGGTAACTATGATGATGGTTTATTTGGTTCAAAATCTAAACAAGCGAATCATGCACAAGGTAATCATCAAGACAATTATGATTACACAAATCACAATCACTCAGATTTTGACCAAACACATGTAGATCATTCACATAGTCATGATCAATTCGAACATAGCGAATTTGATGCAGATCAACGTGAAATTGAACGCCGTGAAGCGGAACAAAAATCAAATTACGTTAAAGATGAAGATATTGAAGAGCGTCGTGAACAACGCCGTGAACGTCGTCGTGACCCACGTGACCGTTACTAATTGAATCAAGTTAAAAAGCCTAGAAGCAGAGATTGCTTCTAGGCTTTTTTGTTTAAAGTCCATTAGATACCGTAATCATAGTGACTTGGTGATGTGCTTCTGTAAAATCGATGGTTGCCTGTTTGTACTGATAACGGTAGACCGTACCTTGTGCAGATTCAAATACTTTTGTAGGTTTGCCGTAGCTCATTTTTACTTTTTGAATAGAAGTTCCTTTTGAAACTGGAAACATGATACTGCTTGCGGTTTTGCCAGAGACTACAGCAATACCTTGATCATGGACTTTGACGTATTTAATATTCTTTTTACTAAAAGGTGCGGAAATTTTGTAGCCATTAAACGTTAAACCACGGTGCTGAACCGCATTTTTAAAATGACCATCAAGATAAAAGGCACCACCAAATGTTGTTTGTCCATGATATGCATACCAAGGGGATGTCGCAGCGTGTGCGACTGGTTGTTCAGGCGTTAATGCTTGAGTGCCAATAAGGGCGCCAGTCACAAGTGTACTTGCGAGTAAAACCTTTGACAATTTCTTCATAATAACACCTTCTTTTTGTATTACATTTCAATTACATTATTACATTTATATTACAAAAACTCAAGCAAAACCATTAATTTAAATTGTTAGCATTTTAAGTTTAGATTGAAGTGTATTTTCAAATGAATAAGAAATTGGAGTGAATTTCAAATAAGATATTTCGAATTTATGCGAGGACAGACACTTATTTTTTTCTGAATGAATAGGTTAAGATAAACACTTTAATTCAACTATGTTGAATAGGGATATATATCCTTTGCAGCGCGTATTATCATTAAAAAAATAGAATCCATAACAATGTTTCTAATACTTTGGAATAGGTATGATATTAGTGAGCGATACAAAGGCTCAATATTTCTTAGGGAGGTTTACTATTATGGCAGAATCTAATAATCAAAATGGTAATATGAGTTATGAGGAAGCAGGGCGTAAAGGTGGAGAAGCATCATCTACTTCAAGCAGTAACAACTCAGGTAATAATGCCAACAATAATAGTAGTAATTCAAGCGATAATAGTTCAAATAACAACTCTGGAAATAACAATTCAGGAAATAATAACTCAAACAACTCGAATAATTCTGGCAATAATAATTCGGGAATCAATAATTCTAATGCTTAAAAAACATCTAAATATAAACAGCCGACCATCTTACACTTGGCCGGCTGTTTTTTTAATTTAGCTATATTGAGTCGCTAAATTTTGATATTCATCTTGGCTTAACCCTTTATAAGGCGTTGCTTGTGCTGTTGATGATTGTGCATTCACTGTATGAATATCATAGTCGAGAGAAGAAGCGAGATCGTTGTATTCTTTCTGACTAAGTCCAGCTGCCTCGGAAGTACCGCTCGCAAATGACGCGACCCCTATAGCTAATACACCAACTGCAACACATTTACTTGTAAAATTCATACACTATCACCTTTCTTCTTTAGTATATAAATTATACTAACATATGATTGGATGAAGTTCAAAGATAGTGATGAATATAAATATTTTTATAGAAGAAATTATATATTTGAAATATATTTTATTTCACATGTGAAGTATTTTCCCGTATAATCGCTATTAGACTTCTACTGTACAAAGTTCTTTTGAAAAAATGTAAAAGTCATCACTATTCTCACATAACTTTTGAAGGGACTTTCTATATAATTGATTTAAGGGACAGGGATATGAAATCTCCCATTAAAGTGTAAATGCTTGAAATGATGCGGATAGCTAAAGTTTGGGCATGGCTAACTTTCCAAATAATAGTCATATCAATGAGGTGAAATTACAATTTTATGTCATTGAAGCAAGTGTCTGCGCATGCACGGCTTAACATTATTTTGTTGATGTTTTAATTGTTAAATTAATTACTAAATTCAACGATTTATGATTAATGATTTGTTTTTTGTATATACATATAAGACAACGACTTTTAAGAACGTCACAAAATAGTTTGTAAAATATGCAATATGCCAAAGTATTTATTTTAAAAAGTGGGGTGAAGTTTTGTGAAAAAAATTATTATTTCTATTTTACTGATTGCGGGTGTACTAATAACGAATATGCTGTATTTAACATTTTTCTCTAAATCAAGTAATGCGAATGATCATTATGGATCAATGACACAATTGATGAAAGCTACAAAAGAAGGTGTCGATTGGAAAATTTTTACTAAAGATGAGCACAACCCAACCGTAATCGTCGCGCCTCATGGAGGTGGTATCGAACCAGGTACTACTGAAATAGCTGGAAGTATAGCAAAAAAAGCAAATGCTGGGTATTATACGTTCCAAGGTATTAGACCTCAGAATAATTCTGAATTACACGTGACATCAATTAACTATGATGAACCTAAAGCACGTGAAATGATAGGTCAATCTGAACGTACAGTTACAATTCATAAAACAGGACGCGAGGGTGCGGATGTGTATATCGGCGGACGTGATACCGCGCTTAAACACAAAATCATGGATAGTCTTACACACAAAGGTTTTATCGTTAAGGAAGCAAACGGCAATATTGCAGGTGAAGGTATTAAAAATATTACTAACATGAACAAACGACAAGCAGGCGTGCAATTAGAAGTATCTAATTCAACGATTCATAATTTCTTTAAAAATGGGGATTCTAGTCGTGTATCACGTATATATGCGGCGAATTGGACGAATACGATGGAACGTTTCACAGATGGTGTCGCTGAAGCGTTAAAATCATAACCAATCTATATTGACAATTTTTACACAAAAGGCGAAGCGCTATGAAGCGTTTCGTCTTTTGTGATGTCATCAAAATTGCAAAATTCCTACAAAAATTCTACAGAAATTTCAGTTTCTTATCAAAAAGATGACGTTTTAAAAATATTATTAAATTGAATGATTTTGTGTGCATGAACGCTGATTTTATAGTATCGTTGCTATGTTGAAAATCGTACTTTAAAAGAAAGAGAAGGAGGTCGAGAAAGATTCGACATTTTCAACAACATTCAAAACGTTTCATACACATATTTTTGTTTAGTATTTTACTTACAACATTAGTATTTATCCCATTTTTCTACAATACTTTTGTCAATGGCATTGCATTTGCCGGAAAAGGGGATGGGTTTAGTCAATTAATGCCTTTTCAAAAATATTTGTATGAACACTATACAGAATTTAAAAGTTTTTATGATACAGATTTCGGCTTAGGTGGCGATTATACGAAAGGGCTATCATACTATTATGCAACAAGCCCACTGATGATTATCTATTTCTTTATTATTCGCATCTTAGACATGATATTTCATTTGCCAACACATGATATGACGTTTTGGGCCAAAAATCAGGTCATTATTTCATATATTCGTGTATTATTAACAACCATCGTGAGTTACTATTGTTTTCGTTATTTACAGCCTGAGCGTCGTCTATTTGCAATTTTAGCGACTATCATGTATGCCGTATCTGTCGTAACGATATATTTTAATTTTACATGGTCATTTTATGGCGAAGTGTTAATTTTATTGCCATTGTCAATATGGGCAATGGAACGTTTTTTCAGAGCACGTAAAATAGGCTTATTCATCATCGCTATTGCATTAACATTGTTTGCGAATTTCTATTTTGCGTACTATGAAATGATTATTTTAGGGTTTTATTTTCTGTACCGTGTCATTGCACCACATGCTAATGATGTGGTGTCACGTGTTCAAAAACTATGGATGTTGGCGATTGCTGCCTTTATAAGTTTGTTAATCAGTCTTCCAGGATTTTTTACAGGTGTATCCGCGGTTATGGAAAATAATAGAGAAATTAACCCGCATCTTAATTTGACGTTATTTATAGATTTTACAGAAAAATATCATATTTTCTCTAATGGCTTTTACATTACGATTTCAACACTGACATTTATCGCACTATTTGCGGTGAATCTATACAAATACTATTATTATCGTTTATTTGCGATTTTAACGTGGATCTTACTAGTAGGTTCACTTACACCATATTTTGATAGTTTTTTTAATGGTTTTTCATTACCATCACGACGTTGGATTTATATTTTATGTTTATCTTCTAGTGTACTTATCGCATTATTTATACGCTATTTTTCAGAAGTACATCTTAAACAATTCATGATAACGGCCATACCGACTGTAATCGTGATGGCGCTAATGTATACACAATACGATGCCACAATGAACTGGATGTGGGTGACATTATTAATCTTCATCGTGATGGGTGTTATATTATGGCAACGTCAATGGCTTGCTCATCCAGCAATGTATTTCGTATGGATTGGACTCATATTCATTCAACAAGTGATGATGATTGTCGATTATCATCAATCTCATATGACAATTTATGAACGTCCTATCGCGTCAATGACTGAAGATAAATATCACAGTGATGCTCTTCAGAAAGAATTTGACCAGATTCAACAAAAAGGAAATCCATTTTCTCGTATAGAATATTTATCATTTTCAGCACTGAATTCGCCATTTATATATGGCTACAATGGCTTGTCCATGTATTCAAGTTTGTTTAATGGTGATGTGCTACATTATTATGATAAAACGATGCAAATTGCCCAGCCCATTGATAAAAACAGTACGCATCGTTTATTAGGCAATCGTGCTAATTTAATGGCGTTATGGGATGCTAAAGATCGCTTTAAGAACCCTAAAGATGATACGATGCCTTATGGTTTTAAAACTGAAAAAGTTATTGATGGTAAAGACAATAAGTACCAATATTCGAAAGATACCATCCAATATCCAAGTACGCACATAACGAATAAAGTATACGACCCTAAAGATTTAAAATCTCCAATTGATCGTGAACACGCAATGTTACAAGGTGTTGTCTTCAATGATGGTACGAAAGCAAATAGTGATATTCAAAAAAGTACTAATTATGCGAGCCTTGTAGAATCAGACACCAAAGACGCAGATTTCAAAGATGGCAAACGTCTTTTAAAAGTTAAAAAAGACGACGGTGGTCTAGAGCTTAAAGTTCCTAAAACGGTGGCGGAAGATAATCGAGATTTATATGTTGAAATGGATTTAGAAATGGTAAAACCTAAAGATAAAGCGCATCAAGTTGAACTGAATGAATATAAACAAAGTCGCAGTTCTTTAAATTATACGTATCGACGCGGTGTAACACCAATAACTTTTCGCGTTAAAGCCGATGATACGTTACGTTTAAAACTTTCTAAAGGCACATACCGATATCATTTAAAAGGTGTGTACGGTGAAAACTATGAAACACTAAAATCAGCTACGAAAGATGTACAAAAAGTAAATGTGAAAGAAACGAAAAATGGTTATACATTTACTAAAAATAAATCTGATTCAGGTTATCTTGTTGTACCAACACCTTATGTTGATGGATTTGAAGCAACAGCCGATGGTAAAGCGGTCGATGTGAAGAAAGGGAATGGAATGCAGACAATCATTCCTGTTAAAAAAGGTGAGCAACACATCGAACTGACTTATACACCACCGCATCGCACGTTACTTCTGATTACAATGATCATCGGAATCATTGCAGGTGTGATGTATACAGCCTTTATTGGCGGACGTTTGAAAAAGAAATAACATAAAAAAGGAGTGTGACGCCATAGCGCGTACACTCCTTTTTTATTGCTCAAGAAAAGTAAAAAGTAAGGTGGGATAGAACGGTGTAATATTAGATTTAATATCACCTGCGTCCAATGTCTCATATACACGTCAATATTGAATACGTTACAAAACTGTGAAAGCGATTTCTATAGCAAGTTCTAATTATTTTTTTATGCTATAATATTGTTAAAAAAGAGGTGTGACAACTATGAAAAACACAAATGATTCACGTCTACGTCGTATCGCTGATATTGTAGGTATGTTATCGAGTTTACTGTTATTATTACTTATCATTATTAACTTTTACGTTCATATAACACCTGAAAGATGGGAAATTGGATTCCGTTTTTCAAGTGTGTCATCCGTCTTTGCGATTATACTTGTTGTAACAATAATTGTATGTACAAGTATTTCTTTTATCACAAAGTCGAAGAGAGATCCTCTTCATCGTAAATAACATATGAAAAAGGCGACACTCGATTGAGCGTCGCCTTTAATAATTTTTATCTGACTTCAACATCATGGCCCGTTTCAACTTTTTTATCTTTATTGAAGTAGGCTGCACCTTGTACACTACCATAGTTAGGATTATCTGAGCTGTTGTGCGGTTTGTAACCTAATTTTTTAAACTCTTTAATGTTGTCATCATCCATACCATTTTCATAATAAATGCTGTCACCATCGTTATAGAAACGTGGTTTTTCAATGATTTGTTGTAGTGATCCTTTATCACGTAAATATTGTGACATTGTTTGTTGTAACAATGTTGGTACTTTGTTCCCACCAGGTGTACCTGTACCGAAGTGATAGTTTTCACCGACAACAATCATAGGTGAGATGTAAGAACGTGGTGTTTTGTTAGGACCACCTTTGTTGTCACTTGATGGTGTTTTAGAGAAGCGATCAAGTGCATTATTCAAGAAGAAACCTTGATCAGTGTATTGCCCATTGCCAAAGAAGTTATTCAATGTATTTGTCGAACTCATCATCTTGCCATCTTTGTCAATCACAACAAAGTGTGAACCCGCTGTATTTGCCTCACCTTGTAAATCAAATTTGTTTTTAACATCTTTATATTCTTCTGCATGGTTTGAAAGGTAAGCATCATTAAGTTTTTGCTTATTAATAGGTTTTTCATCATTTACGATATAACGGTTTTTATAGTTTATGTTACGCGCTTTTACGGTTCCATCAATATAGGATTGTGGTGTATCTTCTCCCAATTCACCGTTAATCATTTGATCAATTTTCAATGATTGTAATGTGAAAATACCGCCAGTAGGGTTCGGTGATGTATAGACTTGGTTGCCTAAATATTCTGTAGAGATTGGTTTTTTCTCTTTTGTTTTAAAGTCTTTGAAGTCTTGGGCGTCTAAGTTGCCATGCGTTTGTTCAGCGATTTTAGGACCAAGGTCCTTATAAAAACCGTCTGCGCCATTATCGCGAATATGTTTTAACGTATTTGCTAAATTAGGTTGTTTAACAACGTCACCGGCTTTAACAACTTTACCATCTTTAACAAATGGAGATTTTTTATCAACGATTGCACTGTATTTTAATAACATTTTTTCTAAGTCTGTATTGACTTGGAAACCATCTTCAGCGAGTGGAATGACATAATTTAAAATTTCTTTCTCACTCATTTTACCTTCTTTTGCGTGCATATGAGACATACCACTTACAAAACCAGGAACGCCAATTTTGTCACCATTTTTATATTGATGTGATGAAACTGCGTTATAATCATAAACTTTTGGTTGTTCACCTTTTTTACCAGAATAGGAGAGAGTAGTTCCTTCACCACCAAGGCCAGCAGCAAATGGCTCTGTGACAGCTAACGTGTATGCAACACCATATGCAGCATCGGCAGAGTTACCACCGTCTTTAATAATTTTATTACCAACTTGTCGTGCGATTTCATTATTTGTAGAAACACCGTATGATTTTTTCGCATTATCATTAGATGCTTGTGATGCGAGTTTATTTTCATATAATTGGTCTTTGTCGACTTGTTCATCACGGTTAAGGTAGTAGAACCCAACCGAAGCGATGATCATTATAACTAAAATAACGCCGAGTAATTTTTTATTGTAAATACTCATGGGATTGACCTCCGTCTAAGGCAACCTGTTGGTTATTTTGTGACGTGTGCGCTGTTTGGTTTGATGTGTCATTTTTTAAAGATGCGTGTAATGCGCTTTTTTTATTTTCAGTTTGGTTAGATTTTGGTTGTTGTAAAGAAACGTGTTTTTCTTGTTTTAAATCATGTTTTTCGTATTTATCTAAAGTGTCATTTGCATTACTGTTGATGATTAAGAAGAATATCCCGCAAATGAGTAACACGATAACACCATAAAGAATATAGTTTTTAGTTCTCATATGTGTAACCTCCATTGGCTTCTTTTAATTTAACAGATGGACTAGAGATACGATTATAGAATTTTTGTTTTTCAATCGCGTTCATATTGTCTTTAGTCACTTGGTCACCTGTTGTACGAATTGGTGTGATTTGGAATTTGCTCTTATCGCCATTAAGTGTGTGTTGCACTGCGATACCTTTTTTGTTTTCTGATAAGAATTTATCTGAAGTTACGTTACCTAAGCTGTAAAAAATGCTTGAACCTTTATATTTTTCAATTTCTTGAACAACGGTATTGTGACCAACAACCACATCGGCACCAGCATCTACAAGTGCACGACCGTATTGTTTTTGACGATTCGTCACGTTAGGTTCATCTGGAATACCCCAGTCAACATTTACCACTACGACATCATTGTCTTTTTTAAGTTTTTGAACGAGTGGCATAAATATCTTTGGTTCAAGTGCGATAGATGTCGTTGCTTTACGAGGGTCCATATATTTAGAACTTACGTCTGTAAATGATACACTTGCGACTTTTTTACCATTAACGGTTTTCTTAGTGATTTTACTGTTTAAAGGGTTTGAGCCGTTACCTGTTGTAAAGTTGTAGCCGTGTTTCGCGTCTGCTTGTCTCGTAATTTGTTTGATTTGTTCAAGATCCACAGAGTTGTTTGTTAAATTGATAGTGCTAAATCCTAAATGGTTTAAGAAACCAATGTTTTTTAAGTTTTTGTCAATGTTACGTTGAGGGTCTTTCGCAAAGTTGTTGACGTTAACACTTGCTAAAGCATAATCGCTATCTTTAATGATGTCAGATACTGAACTGAACATATTTTTTAAATCATTTTGACGAATGTTTTCATTTAAAGTGATATTGCCTAAATATGTCATATGGAGACCTTTATCTTCTTTACCGAAAACTTTCACGTCTTCAGTTTTTGTAGTCAACATGAAAAACACGAGTAGGCCAATCGCAACCACTGTAACCACAAGCATCAAAAGTGAATTATGCTTTTTTTGATTTTTCGAATTGCGCAGTATCCGTTCTTCTAAATTTAATTTATTCTTTTTCGACATAATCTAGCTCCCTTTTACTTAATAAAGCTATAAGCAAATAGAATGATATATGTGATACCTGTTAATAACATACAAGATGCTAATGTAGTGATTGTACCTTGTTTTTGAATCGTATTTGCAATGATACCAGGAATGACAATACCGATACCTGAAAGTTGTACAATTTCAAAAGGTGTCAATGGATAGATAAGGTCAAATAGGAATTTGAGTATCATACCCGTTAAAATCATTGCAGCGAATTTACGGCGTCCGTATAAAATTGCGACGCGACTTACGCCGTGTACGACGATAAAATAAGTCAGACAGCTAATCACTAAAATAGACAATAACATGATTGGCTGATCAAATATGAGTGCCAAGTAACCAGGTACTACGAGTCCAGCAGGTGTAATACCAAATTTTTCGGCAAAGATTAAGCTTAATACAATACCTACGAATAGCGAGAAATATAACTCTGAACCTATCAAAATTAATCCAACCCTTCCATTAAATTGATGACTTGTTTACCACTACCGTGAATATTTCCGACAGTGAAGATTAACGCTTCATGACATTCTTCAAAAATTGCTTGTTCGATTTCACTAAATGGACGACCTTCAAAGTTTAAATATTTTTTATCTGGACGTTCATTTTTCATAGCTTCAGTAACAGCTTGTGTACTCTTACCAACACAAATTAACGTGTCATATTCCACATTAGTAATGAAGTTTTCAGCGAACAATTTCGTTCTATCTAATCTGTCTGCACGACAGTTAAGAATGATAACAATCTTTTTGAATGGATATTTATAATCTATAACTTTTTGTAAAATTGCTTTTGTTGATTTCGGTTCATTTGCGGCAAACGCGTTGACGAAGACATTTTGTGTATTGTTTTTATTAAAGTATTTAACGCGAACGGCACCACTATCAGGCGGCGCATTTAACATACCATCAATCATTCTGTCTTCTTTAATACCTACTGCTTTGGCAACACCTATGGCAATTGCGACGTTGTCAGGGAAGACGATGTAGTCAAAGCGACGTAATAACGCTTCATCGATGTCATCTTTATCAACAACAATTGTTTCTGTATTACGTTGATCTGCAACTTTCTTAAAAAAGTCTGTGTATTCATCTTTCATTACAACAAGTTTTCCATTATAAGGAATTGTTGCTGTAAAAGATTCCGCCACATCGTCTAATGTTGGACCTAACGTTTCCATATGGTCTTCCATTACGTTTACGATGACCCCTATATTGGCTTTTAATAGTTGTTTCTGGAAAATAATTTGATAGTCAGGGTTAACAGCCATACATTCATTGACGATGGCTTCAGCGCCTTCCTTATTCACTATTTTCAAAATATCCCTTTGTTCCCCAATATTTGGACCTTGAGGTTTACGTACAACCGGAAACTCTTCATCTGTATACCAGTACAGCATACGTGCATCTGTTCCTGTTGTTTTACCAATAACCTTCATTTGGTCTTCTCTTAAAATTCCGTAAATCAATCGAGTAATCGTTGACTTACCACGTATCCCGTTGATGTTAATACGAACAGGGATACTATTGATGCGTTTGTTATGGACATAGATTTCTCTCATGGCCAAAACTAAAATCAAAGCAGTAAAGAAAATTACCAAAAACAATTTTTTCACCTCGTTTAATTTTGTCACTCCGCTATGCTATCACAAATATGAAAACAAAATATGATATTTACATTTATTTAAGTTTGTTTATATTTATCACACAAATAGTTTTAATTTCGATTATTACGCTAAATATATTTTTTATAAAAAAGCACCCGTCATAGCGGCGCTTTAACTCGTTACAGTCCCATAGTCATGCATAGTTAGAAAGATGAAGGATTTTTGATGTAGACAAATTGAAATTCATATGTATATTTGTAAAAATACACACATCATGAAAATGGATTCTATTCGAGCTATAATGGCTATGCCAATCATTTATTTAAAGTGATAAGTATTAGTTATCATATTGCGCAATCTTGATTATTTTTTGTATACTTTGTAACTAAAATAGCGCGAAGTTACAGTGACGTGCGCAAGTAGATGATGGTTGTAAAATACTGATATGACAGTATTTTTAAGGTGTTATCATTATTTAATTGCCCAAACACCGATATGATTTTGTGAAATTTATTATTTAATTTGAATTTAAATAAAAAGATGAAATAAGTAGTGATTAAGGAGGTTGTGGGGGAGGATTAAATTTTTGTTAGGAAGGGCTAAAGCAGCGTTACGCGCCGTCATGACGGAGTTTAAAATGTACAAGTATAAAAATATACTGATTGTTACGAGAACGGCGTCATTGTAACAATCAGTAAAAATTTGTAATGCTATTGAGATTGAGACGCAACGACAGGGTAATGGTCAGAATAATCTTGATAATGATATGTCTTACCCCATGATGTCACTGACCATTCAGGAGACTTAATATTGAGTGCTTGATTCGTCCAATTTTGAGGTTGCGCGTGATCTTTCTCAACGAGTAGATAATCTAAATATTGAGGTTTTAAATCTGGATAATTGTACTTCGCTATGCTGTTTGTTTCAGTATTCCATGTAGACGTGTGTCCTGAAAACTGAGGCTCAGAAACATTCATTTCTGCCAACATGTCGTTATATTCATTAGAACCTTTTTTCACATTCATATCGCCACCGATAACAATCATTTCATCTTTTGGGATATGTTTTTGTTGAATGAATTGATGTATTTCTGCCATTTGACTCGCACGAACAGTTGCATCTTTCGTATAGGTGCTTTCACTATTATCCGCTTGAAGATGCGTACCTATGATATGGTAAGGATGCCCATTTTTATTCACTTTAATGTATACAAAGCCTTTCTTAGCCATTGCATCTGAACCGCGACCCTGAGCGAAAATATGTTGTTCTTGATGCATGATTGGATAACGACTTAAAATTGCCACACCACCATTTGTAATTTTAGCGTTATGAATGTAGCCATGTGCGTCATCCCATTCAGAACTTGATTCGCCTAAAATAGGTGATTGGTAAGGGTATGTATGTTGTAAGTTTGCCTTTAATTTCGCTGAGGCTTTCTCATCAAACAATTCATTTAAAATTACTACATCGTTGTGTTGCATATAAGGTGCTTGCGCAATAAGGTCAGCGCGGTTCATCTGTCCCCAATTAGGATATAAGGCACGGGGCATGAAATAGACATTGTGCGTTGTAATTTTAAGATTGTGCTGTTCTGTTTCAGCTTGAGCAATAGAAAATGGAATTGAAATAAGCAAACAAACTACCATTAAGCAACGAAAAAACAACTTCATCGTTTAACACTCCTTAATATATAATGTACGACTCAAAACACCATATCAAAGGAGTTTGAAGCTATTGTTAAATTAACCGAAAATATAAAAAACTTTAAAATTAGCTTAAGAAAATTATTGAAATTAAAAATCTATGGTATGATGTAACTAGTCAAACATGGATCATTACCATCCATAAAAGCCCTACATCTGTGCTGGTGTAGGGCTTTTTCTTTGTATAAAGTTGTATAGTTAATATGAAGAGATGGGGATTGTTGTATGCATAAAATCACCAAAAATGTCTTGTAAGAAGAAAATTTATTTATAGAAGCGAGTAAATCTATAAATGGGATTATTAAAGATGGTTATTTTGATTCATTCTATATCCATATTAAAAGACGCCTCATTACTTTTTCGGTATAATAAAAACATTATAAAGAAAAGGTGAGGTGAATGAGATGCAATTGATATTTGATCCTAGCATCAATATATTCTATCGCTTGTTTTTAGGGTCGTTCTTTGTAATCAACCTAGTGTTAGCATTTTTCATTATATTTATGGAAAGAGATCGACGTGAAGCTACATCTACATGGGCATGGTTATTATTATTATTTGTTGTACCTGTGTTAGGCTTTTTACTCTATTTATTCTTTGGACGTGCAGTTAAGTTGAAAAGTAGTAAAAAAGAAACATCAGGAGAAGTTGAAGATGCACGTGCACGTGTACACCAACAAAAGGAACAATTTGAAAATGAAACGTTTCAAACGCGTAACCCTGTAGTTGAAAAGCAAGCGGACCTCGTTCAAATGATGCTTACACGTGATGCATCGTTTTTAAGTGAAAATAATCATGTTCATATCTATACAGATGGTCATGCATTATTTGAGAGAATGAAAAAAGATTTACGTGAAGCAAAGCATTACATTCACATGGAATTTTATATTATTAATTTAGATGGCTTAGGTACTGAAATTCTTGAAATTTTAAAAGAAAAAGCGCGTGAAGGTCTTGAAGTCAAATTGTTATATGATGCAGTGGGATCCAAACAATTGCGTAAAGGTAAAATGAAAGGACTTTATGAAGCGGGCGTATCTATAGAAGCTTTCTTTCACGCAAAAATTATCCCCTTTATCAATTTTCGAGTGAACAATCGAAATCACCGAAAAAATCTCATTATTGATGGTGATATTGGGTATGTAGGTGGTTTTAATATTGGTGACGAATATTTAGGATTAGACGATAAGTTAGGCTACTGGAGAGACACGCATTTGCGCATTCAAGGTGATGGTGTTGATGCTTTACAGCTTAGCTTTATACATGACTGGAATTCACAAGTTGATGAAGATAGACAATTGGATTATGATCAACGATATTTTCCTAAAAATGCACGTAAAGATGGTCATGTTGCCATGCAATTAGGGTTAAGTGGTCCGAATAATGACTGGCATCAATTGGAGTTTGCCTATTTGAAAATGATTATGAACGCGAAAAAATCGATATACATTCATACGCCATATTTTGTACCTGAAATCGGCTTTGTCAATGCGTTAAGAATTGCGGCTAAGTCAGGTGTGGATGTACATCTTATCGTACCAAATAAACCAGACCAACCATTTGTACATTGGGCAACGTTGACGACGGTGGCACAACTGATGTACGAGGGTGTGAATGTTTATACGTATGAAAAAGGATTTATCCATTCGAAAATGATGGTTATTGATGGAGAAGTGGCATCCGTAGGTTCTGCGAATATGGATCAGCGTAGTTTTCAATTGAATTTTGAGGTGAATGCATTGATTTATAATAAAGCGATTGCACAAAAACTCATCCATGCCTTTGAACGTGATGTTGAAGATTCGAAAAAACTGACACCAGAGCGTTATGAATCACGTTCTAATTGGGTGAAATTCAAACAATCTATCGCTAAACTCGTATCACCTATTTTATAAATTAAAAGCAAAAAGCGCTGAAATGAATCAGTGCTTTTTCTTTTTCGAACATGAGCAATGAGATAGGAATACTTGTGTATAATAGTGAAAATATAGATGTTTTTTATATTATTAATAAAAATTTTTAAATGTCGCTTTCATGACACTTTAGCGTGGGAATACATATGAATAAAGGGGGCAGCTTATGGATATACTTGATGAAAATAAAAATTACCGTATTCGCTTTGAAGATGCTATTTATATTGATAAAAATAATGAAACTAAAGCTTACGAAACTTTGCATAACGTAGGAGAATCAATAGATAAATGTTTTGTCGTTTTAAACTATATTAAAATTTTAGCTGGTAAAGCTGAACAGTTTGAGTCGGAATGTTTGAGTAAAGATTCAGGCATGGAAGGTTTAGAAGGGTTCAATTCCTATTACTTTCTAAAACCCATTGATGAGGCAGACCATTATGTGATTATTACATTATGGAAAGATGCCCATTTCTTTAATACATGGATTGAATCAGATAAATTTAAAACTGCATTTAATGAAATTGTAGAATGTGATATCGTCAATCGTCGCTTAACATATCGCATTTCATTTTACGATCATTTATTTAAGCGAAATCATCATGTCTAAAAGGTTTATGACAATCTAAATTGATTCGAAATCTTGTATAATTATGAATGATAACACCATAAAATTTAATTAAGTGTAATGTAACGAGAGAATTGACGACACATGGAACATACTATAAAACTGTAAATCGCATACACATTCGCTAGGTTTTTGTTCGACAATGATACGTGTATAAAAACCACCACAATTTGATGTGGTGGTTTTTAACTATTTGTATCTATTATTTATTATCATTGCTTTGTGTGATTGTTGGTAAATAAATTTTAAAATGTGCACCTTTATTTGATGGCACGAGTGTTAATTCACCCTGATGGAAGTCGACAGCATCGCGAATAATTGATAAGCCGAGGCCGTGTTCTCCTTTTTCTTTTTTAGATGTATACGATTTTTTTATGAGATCATCAAGTTTATAACTTGGTAATCCTTTGCCATTGTCTTGATAGTCAATAAACAAATCTCTTGCATCTATATCAAATGAAATCGTGATATCTGGGTTGATAGCATTATGATCTAAACTATTATTGATTAAGTTAAATAACATGCGTTCAAAATAGAGCTTATTGCCATAAAATGTAGTTTCTGGTGGAAAGTTAAAATCTATTTTGATTTTTTCAAATCCAATAGTAGATTTTACGCGTTCAACAGTACTTTGTATTTCAAAGGCTTCACGATGATATTCCATTTGTTCAGTTTCATATTTGAATTGTGCGCTTAAGTTATCAATGACTTCTCGAATATAGTCTGCTTTTTCAGATATCAATTTGAGATGTTGTTGATCTGCATCAGTTGCGCCACGCACGAGTTTAGAAAATCCATAAATCGATGTGAGTGGAGATTTTAAATCATGCGAAATTTGAGATATCCATTTCGTTTTATAATATTGAATTTGATCATGATAAAAGCGGTCTTTTACAAGTTGTTTATTCAATGTGAATATTGCATCGTCAAGTTCTTGATAAATCCTGCGTGTACGTTCACGATTATGAACACGTGCATCAGGTTGATGCAGGCGACCGACACTTAAATTTTTAATCCAACGGGAATAGAAAAAGAGTGGCCGCGAAATACGACGTGAGATCATCCATGAAAAGATTAAGATGGATACAATATTGGCAATAATAATCACTAACCAACTTAAATAAATCGTATTTGTATGTTCTTGAACGATAGTTGTATCAAAACGGTCAATCCCACTGTTTTCATAAAACGTTAAATTCCCATTTGAAATATTAAATTCATAAGGATTTAAGCCGTTCGTACGCATACTTTCAAGCAACATGTGAACATCGATGTTTTTGACATTTTTAATATCTGGATTTTCGCCTTTAGGATAAATATAGATAAAATAATAATGTTCAGCGCCGTATTTATAGCGGATTGAATGCGATTGATAGGCATTTTTTATTAAACGGGATTTGATGTTCCCTTTCACATTATGTGGGTAAACAATAGTGCCGTTCAATTTAGTCACATAGACGTCTGCTTTACTTTGTTTGGCGAGCTCTAAAACAGGCATTGGTACTTCTACTTCTTTAGGTGAGTAGGGGGGATAAAGCTCCAAGTCAAACTCTGTTAAATTGTTGATATGTGACGGTTTGCTTGCCAAATACGTGAAAAGTATAAATCCTACGAGTGTCAATAATGTCGTGACAAAAAAGTACAACGACATGTATTTCGCAAATTTAATAATAAAGCGCTTATTCATTCAATTGACCTCGGTAAATGTATCCTTTACCACGGGCAGTCTGAATCAGTTCAGGTGTGTTTGGTGTTAATTCTACTTTTTTACGCAACGTACGAATATGTACCATTAACGTATTGTCGTCGACACCTGTTTCATAACCCCAAACTTGAGCATATAATTGTTCTTTACTTAAGATACGGTTTGGGTTACTAATAAAGTATTCTAATAAGTCGTATTCACGCGCTGTTAAATTCGCTGGCTCGTCTTGAATCCACACTTCAGCTGTACGAAAGTTCACTTTAAGATGTTTGAACTGATACATATAATCGCGTTTTGGTTTCAAATGTATTTTTACGCGATAAGCAAGTTCCATCGGGTCGAATGGTTTTTTAATATAATCGACAGCACCTTCTTCAAAACCTCGGTATACGTCATAGCTTGTATCTTTAGCTGTTACGATTAACACTTTTGTTTGTGTTTGATCGACTTCGTTTAATAATTCATAACCACTTTCAGAGTTTAAGTTTAAATCTAACAAAATCACATCGTAAGTATGCGACTGAAGATACTTCAGGGCTTCATTAAACGTACTCGCACAATCAGCCTCACCAATGTGTTGAGAGGTGAGTGACAAATGGATCAATGCTTGTATATCTAGGTCGTCTTCAATAATTAAAATTTTGTTGCTCATGTTTGCACCTCTTTTTTTCTCTTTATCACTCATTTAAGCATATTTCTTACTAATAAGGTAGCTTTAAATCTATTAATAATCTAATCTTTTGAACAAAATGTCAAGGAAGTGTTGGTTTTTATGTTTATTTAAAAATATTTTTTATGCTTTCGCTTTAACTTACAAAGAAGAAAGTGTATCCTTTTATTATTATAATATAGTAATGGTGATTTTATGAAAATTAATCGAAATATTAAAAATGCAGGCCCATATTTGGGAATTGTTTTGCTTTTACACATACTCGGCTTTGGCGGTTTGTTTTTTAGTGGTTGGCAACACCCTATTTTAATCGGAATGGGGTTTATAGCTTACACTTTAGGATTACGTCATGCATTTGATGCAGATCATATTGCTGCCATTGACAATACAGTACGTAAATTATTGGAACAAAAGGAAAGTCCGACAGGCGTAGGCTTTTATTTTTCTTTAGGACATTCCTCAGTCGTATTTTTAATGGCTGTGTTGCTAGGGGTTGCAGTGAATTGGGCAAAAGATCACATCGCTACGTTCCAAGATACAGGTGGGTTAATAGGTACGCTAGTGTCGGGTTTCTTCCTTATTATTATTGGGGTTATTAATTTAATTATTTTAATTCAGTTGATTCAATTATTTAAAAAGGTGCGCGCGGAACATATCACATCTGTTCAATTAAATGCGCTTTTAAATTCCAGAGGGTTTATGATTCACCTTGTAAAACCTTTCTTTAAATTTATATCTAAAAGTTGGCATGTTTATCCATTAGGATTTTTATTTGGATTAGGATTTGATACAGCGAGTGAGGTATCTTTCTTAGCGTTGTCGGCAGGTGCTGCGCAACGAACTTTGCCGTTAATCGGTATCATTGCGTTACCGATATTGTTTGCGGCTGGTATGAGCTTATTAGATACTTTAGATGGTATTGTGATGACTGAGGCTTACCATTGGGCTTTTGAAACACCAGTGCGTAAAATATACTACAACATAACTATCACTTCAATTTCTGTCATTGCCGCGTTGATAATTGGTGTATTAGAAATTTTACAGCTGATTGGCGAAAAACAACATTGGACGACAGGCATAGGAGGATGGATTACTCAACTTGATGTAGGATGGTTGGGTTATGGTTTGGTCATTGTTTTCATTTTGGCATGGCTTGTATCAGTAACAATATGGAAAGTTTTCAAAATAGAAAACACACCCAATTAATTGATAGTAAATATGCTATAAATGTTTATTATTAATATATTTTAAAGCGGATGCGTAGTGTGACGACAGATGATATACTTTTAACGTCGCCTATCTCTCAGGCGTCAATCTGACGTAGAGAGGAGGTGCGTTCTATGTTAGATATCCTTGTCCACATCACGACCACGATCATCAGTGGTTGTATTGTTACGCTTTTTGCGCATTGGCTACGCACGCGTGGCAATAAGCATAAATAGGCGACATGGGCCAACACCAAAAAATCCCCTCACTATGGCAGTAGTGAGGGGATTGGTGCTTCTACATTAGTATCCTTGTTAATGAAATTATAACATGAGTTGTAAGGGTAATGCAAAATGACTTGATTAAGTTAATTACAATGCGCCATTACAATGTTTTCTCTCATGTCATTGCTTAGTGATTTGATCTATATACGTATAGGATTGTGGCGTACCACCCTTTTGAGTAATCATTGAATTCAACAAGTTAATCACTGATATTAAACGGTCGTAAAATAATTTTTCATCCATATGGCTCATGTTCATATTCAAAATGTCGCGTGCTTCTTTGGGGCTAGTTCCTAATTGAGTTGCGAGCGCTTCTAAACTTAATGATGTGTCTTCATAATGCGCATATAACTCTTGTCGTGTGGTTTGACGCTGTGTTTCAGTCAATAACATAATGAAACCTTCTTTCATGGTGGATTGAATATGTGTGTGTATATCTATCATATGAGCATTAGATCATTGCGTCAATTAGGGAAAACACGCATTTTAGACATCCTGGGTGTCTTAGGGAAGTGTCCGGTTAGACTGCCTCTATGCATTTTTGTGTATTTCAAACGATTAAATTGAGTATATCTATAATACGAATTTTTGTATTTTTCTCACAATTAAGGGTATATTTATATTTAATAGGGTGCGTCGAAAGGTGGTGAACCGATGCAACGAACACAATTAGAACCATTCAAAAATCGCAAAGTGATTGTGACAGGTGTTATCACTGCTGTTGACCATAAAAATAAGTTAGATATGTCTGCGCCTTGGAAACGGAATGTGAGAATTTTATTAAAACATGTTTCTGTATCAGGGATAGACGTTGATCACATATGGTTATATGAACGCGAAAGGTATTTCGATCGTTGTCGCGCATTGATTGGGGAAGAGGTAAAGTTTAAAGCGAAAGTCGTGCCATACGTAAAAGCGCGTAATGGTATTTATATAGAAAATTACGGCTTAGAACGTCGTACCAGTATCGTATCACGAGCAGTGTATGAGCATCGGAATGAAGAATTTGAGGAAAAATACTATGATTATGAGATGGATAATCCATTTAAAGAAGTGATGGAATAATATATGGGTATATCAAACGTTAGAAATGACAAACAACATGTCAAAGATTCATTTATGGTAAAATGGGTAAGTAAAATTTATAATGAACGATATTCTCATAGTAAATAGGTGAAAAACATGGAGCAATGGATTACTGATGTAATGAGCCATTATGGCTACTTTGGCATTTTTCTATTAATATTTGTTGAATATATCTTGCACCCTTTTCCGTCAGAGATTGTGCTTACGTTTGCCGGCTACATGACTACCCGTACGGAAATGAATTTTTGGATTGTATGTTTCATTGCGATTGTGGCTGCTACAGCGGGTTCAGTGGTGTTATATTACATTGGTTTATTAATTGGTGAGGACCGTTTGTATCGTTGGATTGATAAATATGGTAAATATGTTCGAATTAAACGTAAAGATTTAGATAAAACGTCTGCGTGGTTTGAAAAATACGGCCACTGGGCGATTTTATTCGCACGTTTAGTTCCGATATTAAGAACGCTTATTTCTATTCCTGCCGGCTTAACGCGTATGAATATGTTGCACTTTATCCTATTCACAGCTATAGGTACGGCAATTTGGAATATATTCTTAATCACGTTAGGGATGACTTTAGGTGATCATATTCATCAAATTATTCAATATGTGGGTATATATTCTAAAATATTTGTCGTGATTTTAGCTTTAGCTGTCTTATACCTTATCTATCGCTGGTGGCACCGTGGTAAAAAAAGTAAAATCTAATTAAAAAGTTTGTTTCATGTGGAACAACAAAAAATGACCTGAAACGTTAATGTGTAACGTGTCAGGTCTATTTTATATTTGTGGGATATTTTCTATAGCTATAATATGACCATCTTTTACATAAACTTTAATGGTATAGCCATTTTGGTTGTTTTTATCATAATACCAGTAGTGGCCATGGTCTGCATCAGGACGGTTATGAACCGCGATGAATGCATGGTTAGAAACATTGTTAGGTGTCACCAAAACATGATTAACACGGTCGTTACTGTATGAAACGCCAATGTCACCATATTGGTGGACCTTTAAATCGCCAACCTTAAATGTTTTTTCAGCTTTGCCAAATTGCTGTTCGATTTGATTTCGTGTTTGATTAAGTTTAAATCCTTGATACCCTTCAATGCGATTCACATTCATGTACTGTGCACTAAATTCAGGTGATAAAACATTTACATGTTGTAATTTC
The DNA here is from genome assembly GCF_011466855.1 of Staphylococcus agnetis. NCBI lineage: Bacteria > Bacillati > Bacillota > Bacilli > Caryophanales > Staphylococcaceae > Staphylococcus > Staphylococcus agnetis. Next base: position 2,110,847 of record NZ_CP045927.1, on the reverse strand, counting down.
GTATGAGGCAACGCCTTGTCACTTTTTTTAGGTGTAAAATCAAAGTTTATGTCTGTATTCATAAATCGCATTGCTAAAAAACCAATACTCACTATAACGGCAATAATTAAAAAAGTTATGAAGAAGGCTAAAATTTTGAATAACCATGATGAAGGTTTTTTAGGTGGTGTAGGGGGTTCGAAACGTGAACGACCGCAATGTGGACAAATACGCGTGTACTGTTCAATGGGTGCCCCACAATGTTGACATTGTTGCATGAAATCACACCTTTCTCTCTTTAAGGTTATTATAATGAAATCAATTTATAAATACTAGGAAAGTTTATGATATGACAGGCTTCTGTTCTTTATATTATTAGTAAAAAGTAATGATTATGATTCTCTTTACTCAAATTTATAGTGAAATCAAATTCTGGTTCAAAAACAGTATATATAATACGTTTGTAAACAATAATATTAAGAGGGGTTAGTTACATATGAAAATAGTTGGTAAATTAACGAAAGTTTCACTCGCAAGTTCATTGATTGCCTCATCCATCCTCGGTGTCTCACAAGCAACGTATGCGAAGGCACAAAGTAAACAAAATCAAGCGCAAGACAAAGTCGCTATGTATGGAAATACAAAAAATCCTAAAAATGTGATTTTTATGGTGGGAGATGGAATGGGACCATCGTATAATTCAGCGTATCGTTATTTCAAAGATAATCCTAATACAAAAGAAATGGAAAAAACGGCATTTGATCACTATTTAGTGGGAACACAACGTACAAACCCAGACGACCCTAAAGAAAATATTACAGATTCTGCTGCTGGTGCCACTGCATTTAGTTCGGGTCATAAAACATACAACGGTGCAATTGGCGTGACGCCAGATAAAAAACCTGTTGAAACAGTTCTTGAACGTGCTAAATCTCAAGGAAAATCAACAGGACTAGTTTCAACGGCAGAAATTACAGATGCGACACCAGCGGCGTACGCTGCACACATCGATAGTCGTGATAAAAAAGATGAAATCGCAAAACAATTTTATAATGACCGCATTAACGGTAAGCATAAAGTGGATGTATTACTTGGTGGTGGCGCCAAATATTTTGGGAAAGAAAACGGGGATATTGATAAAAAGTTTAAAAAAGATGGATATGATCTTGTTAAAAACAAACAACAATTAGCTCACTCTAAAAAAGATCAAGTGCTCGGTCTTTTTGCAGATAAGAATATGCCGCTACAAATTGATGCACCAAAACAAAATCCGTTATTATCTGATATGCAAGATGCTGCATTGAGTAAGCTCTCTAAAAATAAAAAAGGATTTTTCCTTATGGTAGAAGGCGCATCGATTGATAAACAAGGTCATGCGAATGACATTACAGGTGTTATGTCAGAAATGTCAGGCTTTGAATCAGCTTTTGAAAATGCGATGAAATATGCGCAAAAACATCCAGAAACATTAGTTGTTGCGACTGCAGATCACTCCACGGGTGGATTGACAATCGGTAAAGGAAAAGATTACAAATGGGATCCAAAAGCAATCCAAAGTATGAAACATTCAGGCAAATGGATGGCAGAAGAAATCGCAAGCGGTAAAGATGTGACGAAAACAATTCAAGCTGGATATGGGTTTGACGTGTCTAAATCGCAAATTAATGTGATTCAAAAAGAAGCCGATGCGATCAAAGGTTTAGATGAGAAAAAAGATAAAGGCAAATATGAGGCGCAACTTCAAAAACTGCAAGATGCCATTCAAAAACCTATTAATGACCAATCTCACACAGGTTGGACAACATATGGACATACTGGAGAAGATGTGAACACTTATGCCTATGGTCCGGGTTCTAATCAGTGGCAAGGTAATATAGATAACACTGAAAATGCTACACAAATTTTTGATTTCTTTGGCAACAATGTTAAGAACTAATTGTTTTTGAACAAAAGTAAATACATCTCATTATCTGTATAGTTGAGACGTTTAGATTATGCATATCATGTATGATTTAAACGTCTTTTTTTATTTGATGTGCGCCTAACATCCGATGTTTTTGCGTAATAATAAATAAAATAAATATAAAACAATTATTAAGAGAAAATGGTTTGGCATTTACTTTATTTTAATGAAAACCTAACTGTAGCTTTAAAATCGCACTCTACAATGACTATGAATTAAATTTTGATGTAGAGGAGTTAAATACGTAGTGAAATATAGAAAACAGTTATCAAAAGTGACATTAGCGAGTACCCTTGTGGCATCATCTCTATTAGCGACAACACCAATGGTGAGTGCAAATGAAAATAATACAGCCCATAAACAACAATCAAAAGAAGAAAAAGCATCTGTCTATGGTAATACTAAAAATCCTAAAAATATCATCTTTATGGTTGGTGATGGTCTAGGGCCAAGTTATAATTCAGCGTATCGTCATTTTGCAGACAATCCTAAAACGAAAGAAGTGGATAGAACAACATTCGATGATTATTTAGTAGGTGCTCATCAAACACACCCTGATGATCCAAAAGAAAATATAACTGATTCTGCTGCGGGTGGTACAGCATTTAGTACAGGTGTGAAAACATATAATGGTGCTATCGGTGTAGACACCAATAAAAAAGACTTAGAAACAGTCCTCGAACGTGCTAAAACGAAAGGGAAATCTACAGGTTTAGTGTCAACTGCTGAAATTACCGATGCCACACCAGCGGCATTTGCAGCGAATGTAGATAATCGAGATAAAAAGAATGAAATCGCTCAGCAATTTTATAATCAACGCATCAACGGTCACCATAAAGTTGACGTATTGTTAGGTGGCGGATCTCAATATTTCGGTAAAGAAAACGGCAATTTAGATCAAAAATTTAAAAAAGATGGATATGATGTTGTCACAGATAAACAGCAATTAGCGACTTCTAAAAAAGACAAGGTTCTTGGCTTATTTGCAGAAAAAAATATGCCATTACAAATTGATGCGCCTGAAAAAAATCCATTACTTGTCGATATGCAAAAAGCAGCATTAGATAAACTTTCAAAAAATGACAAGGGCTTTTTCCTTATGGTAGAAGGTGCGTCTATCGATAAACAAGGACATGCAAATGATGTGACAGGTGTCATGTCTGAAATGAAAAGTTATGAGAAAGCATTTGAACATGCCATTCAATATGCCAATGAACATCCAGATACGTTAGTCATTTCAACAGCGGACCATTCAACAGGTGGTTTATCGATGGGGAAAGATGGCGAGTACAATTGGAAACCAGAACCCATTCGTCAAATGAAACATTCAGGACGTTGGATGGTAGAACAAATTGAAGCAGGTAAAAGTGTAGAAGAAGCCATTAATGCAGGATATGGTTTTGAAGTGAGTAAAGAAGACATGAAGAAAATGAAAAAAGAAGCTAAAAAGTTAAGTAAAATCAATAAAGACAAAGATAAAGAAAAATATGAACAACAGCTTCAAAAGCTTCATGAGACCATCCAAAAACCAATCGACGACAAATCTTTAACAGGTTGGACGTCAACGGGCCATACAGGTGAAGATGTTGATATTTATGCGCACGGACCAGGCGCTGAACATTTCCGAGGAAATATCGATAATACTGATAACGCCAAGAAAATGTTCGAAATGATTGGAGATAAATAAAGCAGATTAAACAATGCCCCGCTTATATGAGGGGCATTGTTTTTATAGTTGAGTAAATATTGAGGGCTTACAATCTTAAAGGTTACTCCGCTTCTTTAATATCTTCTAATATATTTTCAAAGTCTATATCTTTCTCTAAAAAAGAAGATGTTGTAGGAAGGATTTGGTGAAATTGTGTACAATTTTGGATTTCAACGCGTACATTTATCGTTTCAAAGTCTAGAACATGAACTAAAAATGTCTGATCTTGTGATAAAAAATGCGCGTGAAAACCGCCTGAACCTACACCATGGTAATAGTCTGGTGTATAAAATGCGATAATCGTACCTTCTACTTGATTGCATTGATATTCAGGTTGTTGACGTGCGGATTCAACTAACTTTCTATACGGTGGATCTTGCTTTGGCATGACACGCCCATGCATGTGTTTAAAACGACCACTGATTTTAACAACTGAAAATAAATTTTTACTCCGCATCATTTGACGAATTTTCTCATACAGCGTTTTTTCATTATCTTGTTGACTATGAAATGTTGAGTCGGCATGAAAATCAACCATATTAGCGTAGGGAAGGCGTGCATCATCCGTTAAAATGCGTACTTTTTCATCTGTAGCACTAATGTGATACGCGATACCATCTTGTATCATCACTTCTCCATCACCACCTTCTAACGTCCCAATTCCATAATTGCCATAGCGTAACATCTCACCGATAGAAGTTGTTCCCTCGAGTGCACCTGTCATAATTACGCCTAATGTACCATGTTGATAAATCGTATGTGAAAGCATACAAAGACACCCCTTCAAAGTTTCATATATTTTATTATACCTCTATTTAAATTCCTATTTTTAAACAACTTGTGTCATTTCAACATTTTATGAGATCATTTATAATAATATTAACGTTTTGAAAAAGGGGCTGTATGTCAATGAAAAAACAAATTCCAGTTGTGGGTGCAATCTATATTAGTCCTTATTACGTTTTTATTTTAGTAAATAAAACTATGATATATTTAATATAATCCAAATAAATGAGGTGAAGCGGATGGTTAAGATTAGGCGTAAAGCACTCAAAGATATTCCAGAAATCGCGAAAATCCATTACGTATCATATATACATACGTATAAAGGGATTTTGCCAGAAGCACATCTAGAGGATCAAACAGAAGCAGGTTATCTCAAGAAACATCAAATGTTTAATACAGATTGCCTTATAGCTGAAGTGGACCACCAAATTGTAGGTTTTATTATGTATGGCCCTTCAAAAGATGACGATTTAAAGGATACTTTTGAAATTTATACGATTTATCTTTTGCCGGAATATCAACATAAAGGTATTGGAACAGAGTTAATGAAACATGCTGAAGATGATATGAAATCATATGTTAACAAGTGTTCACTTTGGGTCGTTGATATGAATTTTGATACCATTCAATTTTATGAAAAACATGGTTATCAATTTGATGGCGAAGAAATTGAAGATGAAGGATTTAGAGAACAACGTATGGTCAAAAAGTTATAGTATTTGAGGATGTGCGTGACATATTTTTAATGGGGTGACACATGAAAAGGATATTTTTGCCTTATGAGTGGTTGGCATTTATTCTTGGAACGATTATTTTAATGATTCTATGTTTAAACATGCTCCAAATCATTCAATTTAATTTATCGATAAAATTTATCTTGCAAGCGCTCATTATTTTGACTATAGGGGTTATTTCTATACGTACGAGAAAGTGGCTCGGCATTTTCTCGTTAATTGTTGGCGTTTTGCTGTTAATCATATCTTTTATCAGTTATTTGCAATAAGTACATTTACTTCACGAATGATGTAGATGTGCTTTTTTATTTCAACATTTACATTCAATGAGTGGGATGATTGATCAATAAGGACGTGTCCATCATTGTTGCCGTTAAACATAACAATGTAATCTAAATTAATTGAGAAATAGCCAAGATTAAAAATAAAATTTTTGTCGTGAATATCACGCAATAAGTAACAATCGATTATACAAGAATCGTTTTGTGTAAAGTGTATTTTTGTTAAAAGTATGCTTCTGATTTTCACTTAAAATGTCATTTTTAAAATGCAGTAACATAGTAAGTCTATAAAACACAAAAATGAAAACCTTAAAAATTCTAAAATCAACTTAGAAAACACATTATTTACAAATAAATAAATATTCACGTATAGTGCATAAAAATCCAAATTTTAATTTGTTAAGTAAATTCTTAACGTTCTTTATGTAGTTAATTAAGGCGTTTTGACAATATTCTTCTAATGAGGATGTTATATATATTCATTAAGTTGTCACAAAGTAATTGTATGTAATTTGCATTAAAATGAATTATTAGATACCCTAAGGCATGTATTAAGACGAAACACATCTGTAGATTTTCAGCAAGAAAAGCAATGTAATTGATTCAATACATAAAGGGGGAGCTTCTATTGCTTCGAAATCGGAAAATGATAGATTGGGTCGTTTTTATAGGGACAGCATTAGCACTTTTACTTACTGTCATTCCTATGATGGTCTTTCCTGACCAAAGTCGATCTGTCGTCATGGCAATGAATGATTTTGTAACGTCTAAACTTGGGGCACTATATCTAGTCCTCGGCTTAACTATATTTGGGTTTGTTTTATATATCGCTTTTGGTAAATACGGCTCAGTTACACTTGGCCGTGCAAGTGATAAACCAGAATTTAGTGATTTTGCATGGGCTTCTATGCTCTTTTGTGCTGGTATTGGCTCGGATATTTTATATTGGGGCGTGATTGAGTGGGCCTATTATTTCCAAGGACCACCATTTGGCGCAAAGCCAATGAGTGAAGAGGCTCTTGGGTATGCGACAATGTACGGTATGTTCCATTGGGGACCTATCGCATGGTCGATTTACGTGTTGCCAGCGTTACCTATTGGATATCTTGTATTTGTTAAAAAGCAACCTATATTTAAAATTAGCCAAGCATGTCGACCTATTTTGAAAGGTCAAACGGACAAATTTTTAGGTAAACTTGTTGATATTTTATTTATTTTTGGATTAATGGGTGGTACAGCCACGTCATTCGCTTTAGGTGTACCAATGATTACAGCAGGTTTAGAAAAACTTTTTGGTCTTGATGGGCACAGTATGGTTGTTAAAAGCATCGTTTTATTATGTATTACAGCGGTATTTGCCTATAGTTCATATCAAGGTTTGAAAAAAGGAATACAGTTATTAAGTGACTTAAACGTATGGTTATCGTTTGTGTTACTCGCGTTTGTTTTCATTGTTGGACCTACCATTTTTATTATGGAAACAACGGTAACGGGCTTTGGAAATATGATGAAAAATTTCTTCCAAATGGCAACATGGCTTGAACCGTTTGGCGGTATTGGCGGTAGAAAAGAGACGAATTTCCCACAAACATGGACAATATTCTATTGGGCATGGTGGATTGTCTATGCGCCATTTATTGGTTTATTTATCGCTCGTATTTCTAAAGGTCGTACTTTGAAAGAAGTGATTTTAGGAACAATTGTATACGGTACATTTGGATGTATTTTGTTCTTTGGTATTTTCGGAAATTATGCTGCATATCTTCAAATTTCAGGGAAATTTGATGTAGTTAAATATTTAAATGCACATGGTACAGAAGCAACAATTATTGAAGTCATTAGCCAATTACCATTTTCAACAGTTGTTGTTGTTTTATTTATTATGTCTGCGTTCTTATTTTTAGTGACAACATTTGACTCAGCATCCTACATTGTCGCAGCAGCGACACAAATGAAAGTTGATGGGGAGCCGTTCAAATGGAATCGTTTATTTTGGGCATTTGCGCTCTGCTTACTACCGTTCTCACTAATGTTAGTAGGTGGGGAAAAAGCACTTGAAATTCTACAAACAGCCTCAATTGTCGCCGGTGTTCCGTTAATTGCGATTTTCGTCATTATCATGGTTTCGTTTATTATGATTCTTTCTAATGATCGTATCGCATTACAAACACGCGCAGAACGGTTTAAAAAGATTGAGCGCCGTTCGTTACGTATTGTCCAAGTCTCTGAAAAGAAAGATGATGAAGACGATGATAATTTATAAATAAGTGGAGGGGCGGATCCCTTCATCAAATGAGACAAACCTAACTTAGATAAAGATAGGTTTGTCTTTTTGTATGGTGTTGAATTAATGTCTTGTATTTTCATACGCATAAAAGTGTGGAGATGTGTTATTCCATATTTTTTACCAACGACAATGACGTTATTCGTATCTCAATAATTAGCACAAAAAACTGCCTACAAAGCGCTATGCTTTGTAGACAGTTTAAAATGTAAAGTTCTTCAGATTATTTATTTTTCCGTTTCTTGAGGGTCTGGAATTGGATAATGTTCGAAAATTTCACCTGTTTTAATTGCATTACTGATATTTTCTAACCAGTGGTAATAGACACGAGAATGGGCCATGTGTGTTTTAATCTCTTCTGCTTCTTCTCGTGTAGCTTCATCAACATCATCCGCTGCTAAGATGTGGTCAATAATGGCTTCTGCTTCTTTAACTGCTGCAAAGTTTACCGTATACTCACGTTGCCATTTTTTTGTGAAGAAATTACTGAAAAAGTCGAAAAAGTCTTTTTCTGCTTCAAAATGTTGTTTGCGACTTCCTCGCGTAAATCGTTGTTTCACGACATCTAACTCTTGTAGTTTTTTGACACCTGCACTCATACTTGGCTTACTCATTTGGAGTTCTTGTCGCATTTCATCCAAAGTCATGCTGTCTTTAAAAAGCATGATGCCATATAAATTACCAACACTACGGTTAATGCCATATAAATCCATCGTTTCTGCAATAGAATTAATCACTATGTCTTTCGCTGTTTCAAGTTGTATTTCATAAGATTTTGTTTTTTTCATGACAGCACACCTCCAATTTGCACGTTATATTTTATCACGATTTAAGTGCATTATACCCATAAAATTAAAGAAATTAGAAATATTTATTACTTTTTTAACAAACTGAGATTAAAAGAGCGTCACATGAAAACAATAGCCGGTGCATAATTTAAATTCATTTAAGCTTAAAACCTATGGGGTAAGTAAAAAGTATGAAGATTGACAAGGCATGTTGGTAATGTTAAAGTTTACTTTGTGAAATTCGTTAAACAAAAACTTAACAAACTTAACGGAGGGTCGTTTGATGGAATTTGTGAAACAGTTATCACGTCGTCAATATATTGATGGCGAGTGGGTTGAAAGCAGTAACAAAGCAACACGTGAAATCATCAATCCTTATAATCAAGAAGTCATTTTAGAAGTGGCTGAAGGTACAACTGAAGATGTTGAACGTGCTATTTTAGCAGCACGCCGTTCATTCGATGAAGGGGTTTATGCGGATGAAACAGGAGATGTGAAAGGTCAAAAAGTGCGTGCAATTGCAGACAAAATTAAAGAACATCGTGAGGAACTTGCACAACTTGAAACGTTAGATACAGGTAAAACGCTAGAAGAATCTCGTGCTGATATGGATGACATTCATAACGTCTTTATGTATTTTGCTGGTTTAGCGGATAAAGTGGGTGGCGAGATCATTAACTCTCCAATTCCTAATACGGACAGTAAAATCGTTAAAGAACCTGTGGGCGTTGTGACGCAAATCACACCTTGGAACTATCCATTACTACAAGCGTCATGGAAGATTGCACCCGCACTTGCGACAGGATGTTCCATTGTCATGAAGCCAAGTGAAATCACGCCATTAACGACAATTCGTGTATTTGAATTAATGGAAGAAGTCGGCTTCCCTAAAGGTGTCGTAAACCTAGTACTTGGTGCAGGTTCAGAAATTGGAGACATCATGTCAACGCATAAAGATATCGATCTTGTTTCATTTACCGGTGGGATTCAAACAGGTAAACGCATCATGAAACAAGCAGCAGATCACGTTACGAACATAGCGCTTGAACTTGGGGGAAAAAATCCAAATGTCATTTTTGACGATGCTGATTTTGATTTAGCGGTAGACCAAGCCTTAAATGGTGGGTTATTCCATGCTGGTCAAGTTTGTTCAGCAGGTTCACGTATTATCGTGCATAACGACATTAAAGCAGATTTTGAAAAAGCACTCATCGAACGTATTAAAAACATTAAAATGGGTAACGGTTTTGATGAATCAACAGAACTTGGACCATTAATTTCAGCGGCACACCGCGACAAAGTTGAAAGCTATATGGCGATTGCTAAAGAAGAAGGTGCGACGATTGCGATTGGTGGAAAACGTCCAGAGCGTGACGACTTGAAGAACGGTTTCTTCTTTGAACCAACAGTGATTACAGATTGTGATACATCTATGCGTATCGTTCAAGAAGAAGTATTTGGACCGGTTGTCACAATTGAAGGTTTTGACACTGAAGAAGAAGCCATTCATCTCGCAAATGATTCTATCTATGGTTTAGCAGGGGGCGTCTTCACAAAAGATATCGGTAAAGCCAACCGCGTTGCGAAGAAAATGCGTATGGGTACGGTTTGGATCAATGACTTCCATCCATACTTTGCGCAAGCACCATGGGGTGGCTATAAGCAATCAGGTATTGGCCGTGAACTTGGTCACGAAGGTTTAGATGAATATTTAGAAACAAAACACATTTTAATGAATACAAACCCAGAACCAATCGGATGGTTTGGTAAAAACAACGCATAATTTGAAGGAGGCAATTCACTCATGAGTAAAGCGTACGACAAAATGTATGATTACATTATTATCGGAGGCGGAAGTGCAGGTTCCGTTTTAGGTGCACGTTTAAGTGAAGATAAAGATAAAAAGGTACTTGTATTAGAAGCAGGGCGTAGTGATTACCCTTGGGATTTACTCATTCAAATGCCAGCTGCATTAATGTATCCATCAGGTAATCGTTTATATGACTGGAAATATGAAACGGCCGAAGAACCACACATGGGTGGTCGTAAAGTGTTCCATACACGTGGTAAAGTACTCGGTGGTTCAAGTTCTATCAATGGTATGATTTATCAACGTGGAAATCCATTAGATTATGAAAAATGGGGTAAACCTGAAGGTATGGATACATGGGATTATGCGCATTGTTTACCATACTTTAAACGTTTAGAAACTGCATTTGGTGCAGATAAAGATGATCCAATCCGTGGCTTAAATGGTCCAATAAAATTACGTCGAGGCCCAGCAGACAACCCATTGTTTGAATCATTCTTTAATGCGGCAGTAGATGCTGGTTATCATAAAACAAAAGACGTGAACGGATATCGCCAAGAAGGTTTCGGACCTTTTGATAGTCAAATTCATAACGGTCGTCGTGTGTCTGCTTCACGTGCATACTTACGTCCGGCGATGAAACGTCCGAACTTGACTGTGAAAACACGTGCATTTGTAGAAAAACTTCATTTTGATGGCAATCGCGTAACGGGCGTATCGTTCAAACGAAATGGCAAATTGCATAAAGTATTAGCGCAAGAAGTCATCTTATCTGGTGGTGCGATTAATACACCACAATTATTACAGTTGTCTGGTATTGGTGATTCTGAACACTTACGTTCTGTGGGCGTTGAACCACGTATCCACTTGCCAGGTGTGGGTGAAAACTTCGAGGATCATTTAGAAGTGTACGTACAACATAAATGTAAAGAACCGGTATCAATGCAACCAAGCTTAAATAAATTAAAAATGCCATTTATCGGTATTGAATGGTTAACACGTCGTACGGGTGCTGCGGCAAGTAACCACTTTGAAGGTGGCGGATTCGTACGCTCAAATGACAATGTGAAATATCCAAATTTAATGTTCCACTTCTTACCGTTAGCAGTACGATATGATGGCCAAAAAGCACCAACTGCACATGGTTATCAAGTTCATGTGGGACCTATGTATTCAAATTCACGTGGATATTTAAAAATTAAATCAACAAACCCATATGAAAAACCAGAATTTGTCTTTAACTATTTATCTACGCCAGAAGATAGACAAGAATGGGTTGAAGCGATTCGCGTTGCACGAAACATTTTAAAACAACCATCGATGGACAAATACAATGGTGGCGAAATTTCACCAGGACCTTCAGTTCAAACAGATGAAGAAATTTTAGATTGGGTACGTCGTGATGCTGAAACAGCATTACACCCATCTTGTAGTGCGAAAATGGGACCAGCCTCAGACCCAATGGCTGTCGTTGACCCACTAACAATGAAAGTTCATGGTATGGAAAACTTACGCGTGGTTGATGCGTCTGTCATGCCTACAACAACAAATGGTAATATCCATGCGCCAGTTTTAATGTTAGCTGAAAAAGCTGCAGATATTATTAAAGGGGTAAAACCTTTAGAGCCTGAATATGTTGATTACTATGTTCATGGTGAATCAGATCCTAAAGCTGGGGCAATCGAATAAAAATAACACGCTTGACCTATCATTGGTCGAGCGTGTTTTTATTTTCCTTTATAGGAATGACGATTGCGCCGTCTTCTGGCACCCCACATAAGAGCGGTGTGGATAAATCATGAAAAAGTGTATACAAGCCGTATGCGCAAAGTAAGGCGTCCAATTGATCTTCGATATGCTTTTTCGTATGGCGTGTCAAGTTAGTCCAATCAATGTTTTTTAACGAGTTGCACCCGTATAAAGTATATGGACCTTTTTGAGATAACAAACAGTCGCACAATGTTTGAAGGCCTTGAATGAATTGATTGAAAGAGACATGGCGTTTTTGTTTATATCGAAAAGGAAAGTATTCAGGAAACAAGCCACAGGTTATTGAAGTAGGAAAGGTTTCTATGACATGTGTCTTTGTTTTAGATAAATGTAAAGTTAAATCTGGATATGCTTCTTTTAGCGCGTATAACAAAATTTCTCCCCGTATCTCACCATACGTATTCTTTAAAAAGTGACGATTGGCAATAAAAGCGTATTGGCGATAACCATGGATTTTCGTTTTCATGAGTAGTCTTTCGGCCTCACGAGCGCCAGTCTCATTTTTTACGATAAGCGAGGCGTCGATACCGATACTCAGAGGTGGATGATATGACGTTATGATGCGTATGATGTCTTCGATGGAATAACTATCGGCGCAAAGGGTTAACACTTCACCGGATTGGCTTAACACACATATTCCTGTCTCTTTATGTGGTGTCCACGCTAAATCAATACCAATAAAAATCATCACAATCACCTATTTCATTTATATTAATTTGAGTCACTGTAAACTTAACATGAGATTAATACTAAAATCATGTTAAAAAGTTAGAATATTATTGAATGTAGTTTTGTTAGGAATAAGACATGACACATATTTTAAATGTGATAGGGGGAAAACCAATGCGATATCATCCAGATGCGCGCTACTCAAAATGTGAGAAATCAAATTGTGAATTTTGTGGGAATCAGGACGCCGATATCACAGCAATGTCATCTGCCAAACGGTGGTTATGGGTGATAGGCGTATTGATGATAGTATAGATTCTCATCGTTTCTGTATTTATGGTGCGTTTAATTTATCTATCACCTACACATGCAGATGAGAATAAGAAAGAAATACATAAAGTAAATACGTCTATTAATGTATTAAGTTCATCCTTTAGCCAAGAATTTATGCATCATGCTCATACGGGTTCATATGATGGCATTCACGTCGGTATGGCACAACGTGAGGCGCAAAAGATGTTAGGTGAACCTTCATCAAAAATACGCATTGATACTAAAGAGGTTTTCATCTATGGCAATATCGGTATTCATTACGACAATCGTATTGTGTCGAATTTGTACATCGTACCACAACTTGTCACAACAGAGGCATTTTTAAACGTACATGGTCCCCCTACGTTAAAAAATAATCACTATTGGTACTATGATGATGATGAAAATAATGCGCATACCATACGCGTGTATGTTGAAAATAACAATATTAAAGCTATAGAAAATATCCCACAAATTTAAATATAGAAACCATTTTTAAAGACATGTTTCGGCATGTCTTTTTTTATAAATCATGTATTGACTTCTAAAGACACTCTAGTATAATGATACACTATATAGTATAAATATAATTTATTCTGTATAAACATTCGAAAAAGAGGACGTGGTTTAGATGGGACGTACACAACAACATTAAAACAAATTACTGATTTTAAAGGGAAAAGCTTTCTAAAAACGATTGATTTTTCGAAAGCAGAACTTGAAACACTCATTGATTTTTCATTGGAGCTGAAGCATAAGAAAAAGCATCAGTTACCACATCCTTATTTAAAGGGGAAAAATATCGCATTACTTTTCGAGAAACCTTCAACTCGAACGCGTGCTGCATTTAGTGTGGCTGCAAAAGATTTAGGTGCACAAGTCGACTATTACGGTGAAGGTGATTTTCACCTAGGTGCGAAAGAATCGATAGCGGATACTGCACATGTGCTAGGACGTATGTATGACGGTATTGAATTTAGAGGGTACAAACAAAGTGACGTAGAAACATTAAGTCAGGCGTCAGGTGTTCCTGTTTGGAATGGATTAACAGATGAATGGCATCCAACCCAAATGATTGCTGATTTTATGACTTTGAAAACACATTTTGGGTCATTAAAGGGCAAAACGTTAACGTATGTAGGTGATGCGGCAAACAATGTCGCACATGACTTATTAGTCACAGGCGCTATTCTAGGGGTGAATGTACATATAGCGGCACCGTCATCATTACAACCAAGTACGGCTGTACAACAATTGGCACAAACGTATGCACAAGAAAGTGGTGCGCAACTATGCATAACAGAAAATATTAAAGAAGCGGTACAACATACGGATGTCATTTATACAGACGTATGGTTATCGATGGGGGCAGATACGTCAGAATGGGGGGCGCGTATTGATGCGTTATTGCCATATCAAGTGAACGCTCACATGTTGGCTTTAACAGAAAATCCTGATACGATTGTGATGCACTGTCTACCTGCTTTTCATGATTTAGAAACACAAACAGCTTTAAAAATACATCAACAATTTGGGCTTGAAGCAATGGAAATCACAGACGATGTTTTTCATGGCGCACAATCAGTTGTATTTGAGCAAGCTGAAAATCGATTACACTCGATTAAAGCGATACTCGCCGCTACATTAGGAGATGTATTTTAAAATAAATGATAGATTTTGAAGGAGTCGGACATGTGTTGTCTGACCCTTTTTTTAATGAAATTTTTAAAATAAAAGTTGTTCAAATCTCAATAACTTAAGTATAATATTATTAAAGTTTAATATAGATAGGGGATATCAACGGTGAAGTGGCTCAAATACATAGTGATTGGAATCATCATCATCATTATTCCAATCATCCTTCTTAAATTTATCTGGAGTAACGTTGAAACAGCTGAAAATAATTTTCAAAATGAATTATCAAGTCAAGTGCAAAAGCAACTCGATTTTTACCCGACGCGTCGTTTAGAAACATTTTTTGATAGAGAAGGGCAACGAGATGCCTTCTTTTCAAAAGATGACAAAGGGACATGGGTGATTCGAACAAGTATCTATAGAAAGGTAAACAACGGAAAGACTCCGATTTACGAGTCGATATGCCTAGATGTAAATCGTAATAATAAAACAATTACAGGAACATATGAACTAGATTACAGAACAGGTGATGATTCATTTCATACCGAAAAAAGTAAGGAAGTTCCGATTGAATACAAAGGTGGTCAATTACGTCCAACTAAGAAAGTGCCTCCCGAAATCGAGAAGAATATTAAAAACGTTAAATTGCTTATACAACATGGCGAAAAAATAGATATAAAAAAAGCAAAACATGTAGAATTTTCTGGTACAGAAAAAAATAATAATTATAAATTTAATTATGATCTTCCTGACAATGATCCGAATTTGAAGTTATTATCTGATTGGTACCAATATAAATTTAATAAATCATCTCAACTAGAAATCGATGAAATTGGAAATAACGATGATAAAAATAAGGATGTTTGGCATATCAATTATGTCGGCGAGGATGAGGCCACGATGTCCTATAATGAAACCATTCATTTTGTTCGAAGTAAATCAAACTGAAAAGAAGCTAAATAACCGATGTCACATATAAATGTGAATCGGTTATTTTTATAACTCAATTGGTATTCACCAAGTTTCAATATTAGCGCGCTCACCTTTAAAGTTGTTTTTTGTTTGATGACGTTCGGCAAGTTTAGCTTCTACGTCATCAATTGAAACACCTTGTTCTTGCCATAATACGGCTAGGTGATATAACAAATCGGCACTTTCTTCAATGACTTCTGATTGATTGTTGTTCATCGTCGCAATGACAATTTCAAACGCTTCTTCACCAAATTTTTTGGTGATTTTTTCACGACCTTGTGTCATCAAGTAATGCGTATATGATGCCGTGTCAGTTTGTTTCAATCGTTGTTGAATTGCAGTTTCTAATTGTTTCAGATGAAAAGGTGCCGGCGTATTAAAGCAACTTTGAGTGCCTTTATGACATGTGGGCCCTTCTGGGTTTACAAATAATAAGAGGGTGTCTTGGTCACAGTCTAAATGCATATCAACGACACGTTGGATATGACCAGATGATTCGCCTTTTTGCCATAAGCGTTGTTTAGAGCGTGAGTAAAACCAAGCGACACCAGTGTCAATCGTTTTTTGGAATGCTGTTGCATTCATGTACCCCAACATAAGGACTTGGTGTGTTTCAGCATCTTGTAATATCACAGGGAGTAAACCTTTTGAAAAATCGGGATTTAATGCCATCGTACAGGGACACCTCCTTCATGTAGTGCACGTTTAATCTCACGAATTGTTGTTTCCTTATCGTGTAAAATACTTGCTGCAAGTCCTGCTGAAACGTGAGTGCGTGTAAATAAATCAGTAAAGTGCTCGGCATGCCCACCGCCACCTGATGCGATGATTGGAATATTAACACGTTTGGCAATGCCATTTAAATGATCGATGTCAAAGCCTTGTTTCATACCGTCAAAGGCCATACTTGTTACAAGTAATTCTCCTGCACCAAGTGCCTCAACTTCTTTCACCCAATCATATACACGCTTGGATGTGCGTTTTTTACCCCCATGTGTACAACAAAAGTAATCATTTTCGATTGGATCATAATCACTATCAATGGCGATACAAATACATTGCTTGCCGAATTTTTCGCTCGCTTGATGAATTAAATCAGGGTTATTTAACGCAGCGGAATTCAGTGAAACTTTATCTGCACCATGTTGTAAAACATGGGAGATATCCTCTAATGACGAGATACCGCCACCGACGGTTAAAGGGATAAAAAGTTGTTCTGCGGTGCGTCGTATGACATCCAATGTTAAATCATGACCTTTTACAGTTTTAGATATATCTAGGAATACGAGTTCATCGGCACCTTCCGCATTATAGTATAGCGCGAGTTCAACAGGATCTCCGATATCGCGTAATTCTTTAAACTGAACGCCTTTAACGACACGACCATCTTTGACATCTAGGCAAGGAATGATGCGTTTTTTTATCATGACAATCCCTCCCAAAAATCAGAGTGATGTGCAGCTTTACCAACAATAGCAGCATGAACTCCGATGGCTTCTAATTGATGTAAATCGTCTTGGTGTCGTATGCCTCCTGAGGCGATGATGGGAACATCGACTGCTTCAACAAGCTGTTCAGTCGTTTTAAAATTAGGGCCTTTTAACTTCCCATCTTTTGAAATGTCTGTATAAATGATACCGCCTATGGGGAAAGTTGCGATGTCTTTAGAAAAGTCAATCAAATCGAGAGCGGTCTCTTCTAACCAACCGTTTATTTTAATATTACGACCGTAAGCATCAACGGATACATATAGTTTCCCGGGAAATAATGTGCTCATCTCTTGGATCCAACCGATATTTTGAATGGCCTGTGTGCCAACGATGCAGTAATCAACTCCTGCATTAAAATAGGCGCGTAACGTCTTTTCATTACGAATGCCTCCACCAACTTCTACGGGTTTGTTGCTTCGCTTGATGAGTGTTTCTATATAGGCGGCTTCTGTCGCAGTTTGTTGTTTTGCACCAATTAAATCGACGATGTGAATACGATCTACGCAAGTATATTGATTATAAAAATCGATGCTTTCTTCAGCCGTACGGGACATTTTTTTTGATGTCGCATACTGTCCTTCTGTTAATCGCACGCTTTGTCCATCGATTAAATCAATGGCGGGCCATAGTTTTATCATATTTCCAACCTCCCTCTAGCGCTTGTTTTAGAATGTTTAAACCGTCATCACCGCTTTTTTCTGGATGAAATTGAATGCCAATATAATGTTGATGTTGAACAATCGCTGGAATTTGAGCACCGTAATCGGCATAGGCAATGACGCTATCAGTCATTGGCGCTTGAAAACTGTGAATAAAATAAACATCTTGATGAAAGCCTTCAAACGAACTGTGTAACGTGTTCCAACCTAGATGAGGTACAGTGTAAGATGTCTGAATCGCTTCAACCTTGCCAGGAATTAGGCCAAGTCCATTGACGTGACCTTCAGCACTCCAGTCATACAACAGTTGCATGCCTAAACAAATACCTATCATCGGTTGTGTCGTCGTTTTTAAAAAATAATCGAGTTGATGGCGCTGGATGGTAGTCATGGCATCTTTAAAATGACCGACACCTGGTAAAATGAGCACATCAGCTTGTTTTAATAACACAACATCACGTGTTAAACATACCTCATATCCTAAATGTTCAATCGCACGTTTGACGTTTAAGACATTGCCGAGTCCATAATCTACAATTGCAATCATTCGATCACTCCTTTTGAAGAAGGGACGCGTGCATCGTTTGTAGGTGTGAGTGCTTGTTTAAACGCACGTGCAAATGCTTTAAATATGGCTTCAATTTCATGATGTGTATTGCCTTGATGAAGTAAATCAATGTGTACAGTTAGGCGCGCATTAATGACCAGTGCTCTAAAAAATTCTTCCACCAATTCAGTATCGAATGTGCCCACTTTTTCTTTACTAAATGATGCGTTGAAATAGAGATAGGGGCGTCCGCTAATGTCGACCACGGCACGCGCAAGTGTCTCATCCATCGGTAAGTATTGTGTGCCGTATCGTTCGAAATGCCGTTGTTCTTTAATCATCTGTAAAAACAATTGCCCGAGGACAATCCCAATATCTTCCGTCGTGTGGTGATCGTCTACCCAAGTATCACCGTTGACATCGATGTGAAGCCCGATACCGCTATGAAAACTGAACAGTGTCAACATATGGTCTAAAAATCCAACACCTGTCGCAATATGACTGTCAGCAGATTGTGCGATCTCTATGGCGATTTTCGTTTCTTTCGTTTCACGTTTCATTTGATACGTCATATTGCTCACTCCATTCTTTTACAATACGTTCGAATTGATCTAGTGCTTCATTTGTTACGATGGAATAGCGCACACATTGCGCCATCGCTTTTTCTGATTCAGCGTTATAAAAGCGGGGAAGGAAGCCATGATTTTTGACATAGTTTCCTAGCGCAATTGCTGCAGTGCCTCTTGTGAGCACAAAATTGGTATCACTTGGATAAACCGTCATCCATGAAGACGCATAAGTTTGTAAAATGGTTTTAAGTCGTGTACTGAGATGGCGTTGATGTGCAATGAATGCGTCCGTATCGGCGCGTTCATTAAATAGGTGTTGACCGACTTTTAAAGTGAATTCACTCATTGGATATGGATGTTCGATCTGTTTCACGATATCAATGGTTTCTTTGGTGCTCATTAAGACGCCTAGGCGAAGTCCTGCAATTGCGAATGCTTTTGATAATGTCCGCATACGTAAAAGCTTTTCTGTCATGTCTATTTTAAGTGGTTTTGAAAATTCGACATACGCTTCATCTACTACGAGATAACCGTCGTGTTGCGACACGGCCTCTAGCATACGAGCGACTTCACTTTCATTAAATCGATAACCTGTTGGGTTGTGTGGGTTACTAAAGATGAAGAAACTCGGGCGTACTTCATGAATACGAGCAACGATGGCATCAATTGAAAAAGTTAAGTCATCGTTTGCGTCAACATAGGCTATAGGGCGTTGAACTTGTCGTGCGTAATCTTGATACATAAAGAAATCTGGATGTAAAGCGAGACAAGGCCCTTTGGGCATCGCAATCATCAACTTTTGAATTAAATCATCAGACCCATTACCGATACAGAGTTGCTCGGTGTCAAGGTTGCCATAATACCTAACGTAAGCCGATTTAAAAGCGTTATAGGCCTCATCCGGATAGAGATGATAGGCACATTCATCTAATAACGCGTGCATCGTTTGCCTTGAAATAGGTTGGATGGGACTTTCGTTTTTATCCATGTGAATCATGAGTGTCACCTCTTTTTTCTTATTAATAATGAACGTTGATGATTATAGAGTGCTTCATCTTGAGCAAGTAATACCGCATCGTGATAGGTATGGTCGTACGTCTCTTTAGAAAGTTGAATGACCGTATGTTTTGTTAAAAAATCATTGACGCTTAAACCATGTTGAAAACGTGCTGTACCATTCGTAGGTAAAACATGACTCGGTCCAGCGATATAATCCCCCATAGCTTCAGGCGACCAGCGCCCTAAAAATAAGCTTCCGACATAATGAATATACGGCACGTATTGTTGTGGGGACTTAGTTTGTATAGATGCATGTTCTGGTGCAATATCATTTAAAACGCGACAGCTGTCTTCAAAACTTTCTGTATGAATTAAGTAATGATGATGCTGCATACTTTCGGTTAAAATGGCCTTTCGCTCAGCGTAAGCGATTTTCGTTTGAATATGACGTTCAAGGCGTTGGAGTAAAGCTTTATCTTCTGAAATTACGAAAGTGCGCGCGAGTTCATCATGTTCTGCTTGTGCAAAAATATCATACGTAATGTCATCTAAATCACAGGAAGTATCGATAATGATCGCAATCTCACTCGGACCAGCAATTTGATCGATACCGACTTCACCGTAAACATATTTTTTTGCATAAGCTACATATTGATTGCCAGGGCCCACGATTTTATCAACTTTAGGGATCGTTTCCGTACCATACGCCAGTGCTGCGATACTTTGGGCGCCACCGACTTGGAAAACACGTGTCACGCCAGTAATCCAACAAGCAGCTAACACACTTTGAGCGATGTTGCCATTTTGGGATGGGGTAACGACGATGATATCTGATACACCAGCGACTTTGGCAAGGGTGGCTGTCATGAGTACTGTTGAAGGATAGCTTGCTTTGCCACCTGGTACATAGATGCCTACCCGTTCTAATGGGTGGTATGTTTCGTACATATCATTTGTAGCGTCCCCATCGTTATATCGTATTTGAGATTGATATTGTGCAATACGTGCATAGCTATGTTCAAGAGCTTGGCGTAATTCAATATCTAGTGTGTCATAGGCCTCTTTGAGCATGTGTTGAGGGACTTCTAGTGAAGTAGGCACATGTCCATCGAATGCCTTTGTGTAAGCGACTAATGCGCGATCACCTTCTTGTTTAACACGCGTACATATTTCTGCGACAGCCGTGTGGATTTGAGCATCAAAAGGTGCTGTGTTATGCAATTGTTGTAAAAATGATTGTGCGTCAAGAATCAATGCGTGACACCCCCAAGTGTTGAATAAATGCATCTATTTCTTTTGAAACTTTAAAAAAGCTTTGCCGATTTGTAATGAGTTGTGCTTGAATATCTTGAATATGTTCTTTTTCAACTAAACCGTTGGATTTCAATGTGTTGCCTGTTTGAACGATATCGACAATGGCATCCACCATACCTATGACGCACGCAAGTTCAATTGAACCTGATAATTTGATAATAGAAACATCGCGACCGGTTGCTTTAAAGTATGTTGCTGCGGCATTAGGATAAGAGGTTGCGATTTTTTGATAGGTTTGCGTGCCTTCGAAAGCTGCGACTGCTAAATGACAATGGCCGAAAGGGAGGGCAAGCAATTGATTGACGTCATAGGATGCCTCCTCTAATATATCGCTTCCGGTAATACCAATATCAGCATTGCCTTGTTCGACATATTTGGGGACGTCAGATCCTTTAACGAATAAAAATCGATAGTCTTGCGTGACAAGTTGTAACGCACGACCGCGATGGTTGAGTTGTGTGGCAAGATTTGTATTTCCATTATTTTCTAAAAAAGCAATGAAACTTTTCATAAGTCGTCCTTTGGCGAGCGCTATCGTGAGCATACACTATCCTCCTTTTCATCGAGTGTGAGTCCAAGTCCAAACCCTTTAAGACCATCGTGATAAAAGCCACCGGATAATACTTTGCCGCTAGACAAGTGGCTTTTAATAAAGGTCCCCTTATAATAAGACCGTGGTGGTTGTGGTGTTATATCAAGATGAATGTTCGTGATTCCTTCTTGTTTTAAGAAGGTCGTCCACCGCGTTAAACTTTGTAAAATACGATGGTCTTCAGGATATAACGTGTGTAATTTATCTAATTGTGCATCTGTAGGTGTATTGAGCAGTTGAATGAGTGGATGTGAGACATTCAAGTAAGTTGCGAGTGCTGACATATTACGTTGTTCTAATAAATTTAATAGCGTACGATCTTCAGCTTTTGCTCCTAATAAAAGGTGTATCAACTCAAAATGACCGAGTACAACGTAATCAATCTGGTCATGTAAGACGGACTCGATATAAGATTTGAAAAATTGGTATGCAGATTGAATATGTTGAATGGTCGGTTCGTAACATTCTAGTCCAAGATGTGTAGCAACCTCGTGGTGTCTTGCGATAGGCCCACTATAAGCAATTAAATCGTGATGTCTTTGATAAACGGCATAATAGCGTTTCAATTGATCTGTAAAGTCATTACGTAAGGCATAAAGCGTCGTTTCATTTTGCCAAACTGAACGCTCTTGCATTTGCGTCAAATCATCTTGAGACAATTGCGTCCAATGTAATGCTTCAATAAAGTCTGTATCGATAATCGCAAACCCTTGTTTTTCAGCACGTTGTAAAAATTGAAGTTCATATAATTTTTTCTGTATGACAGCATTTGTCATAAATCCACCTCGCTTTTACTCTCTACCATGTTAAAGTGTTTTTAAAATGATGTTTCCATACTAGCACGGAATAAATCTAAATTCAATGATTTTTCTGAAAAATTAAAATAGTTGAGGTTCTTCTGGTATAAAGATACGTATGTAGACACGGTTTTAGAAAGTATAAATAATCGTTTTTTAATGGGTCACATTGTATAATACATATGATGAAACAAAGAAAAAGGAGCAATTCTTATGAATTTTGAAAAATATATTGATCATACACTATTAAAGCCGGAATCGACACGCGCGCAAATCGACAAGATTATTGACGAAGCGAAAAGCTATCACTTTAAATCGATTTGTGTGAATCCTACACATGTTGCGTATGCCCATGAGAAATTGGCAGATTCAAATGTCTTAGTGTGTACGGTTATTGGGTTCCCATTAGGTGCGAATACACCTGAAGTGAAAGCGTTCGAAACGACGAATGCCATTGAGAATGGGGCTGATGAAATTGATATGGTGATCAACATCGGCGCATTAAAAGATGGTCGTTATGATGATGTTCAAAAAGATATTGAAGCGGTCGTGAAAGCTGCACAAGGTAAAACAGTTAAAGTCATTATTGAGACGACATTATTAACAGATGACGAGAAAGTGAAAGCATGTGAACTCGCGAAAGCTGCACACGCGACATTTGTGAAAACATCGACAGGTTTTGCAGGTGGAGGCGCTACAGTCGCAGACGTGAAGTTAATGAAAGAAACAGTAGGCGATGCACTTGAAGTAAAAGCGTCCGGCGGTGTACGTAACTTAGACGATTTCAAAGCAATGGTTGATGCCGGTGCGACACGTATTGGTGCGAGTGCAGGTGTTCAAATTATGCAAGGTTTAGAATCCGATTCAGACTACTAAGCAAGCATCAGACAAAAGGAGGGGTTACAATGGCAACATTTAACCGCGTACATTTAATCGTAATGGACTCTGTGGGAATTGGTGAAGCGCCAGATGCCCACAAGTTTGGAGACGAAGGGTCTCATACACTCCGTCACACATTAGAAGGTTTTGGCCAAACATTACCCAACTTACAACAACTGGGTTTAGGTAACATTGATGACTTACCGGTCATCGACCGGGTAGACCATCCGATGGCGTACTATCATAAATTAAGCGAAGCGTCTGTCGGTAAGGATACGATGACTGGCCACTGGGAAATGATGGGCTTAAATATTATGCAGCCGTTCAAAGTGTATCCAAACGGCTTCCCAGAAGAACTCATTCAAGACATCGAAGCGATGACCGGACGTAAAGTCGTTGCGAATCGCCCAGCATCAGGGACACAAATTATTGATGAGTGGGGCGAACATCAAATGAAGACGGGAGACTTGATTGTCTATACATCGGCAGACCCTGTGCTTCAAATCGCAGCGCATGAAGACATCATTCCTTTAGAAGAACTGTATGACATTTGTGAAAAAGTGCGTGAACTGACGAAAGATCCTAAATATTTAATTGGGCGTATTATCGCACGTCCATACGTAGGTGAGCCAGGTAACTTTACGCGTACAAGTAACCGTCATGACTATGCGTTAAAACCATTTGGCGCGACGGTCATGAATGCTTTGAAAGATGACGGTTATGACGTTATTGCGATTGGTAAAATTAATGACATCTATGATGGCGAAGGGGTCACTGAAGCTGTCCGTACGAAAAGTAACATGGACGGTATGGACCAATTAATGAAAATCGTCCAAAAAGACTTTAAAGGTTTAAGCTTTTTAAACTTAGTCGATTTTGACGCATTATATGGTCATCGCCGTGACAAACCAGGTTATGCCCAAGCGATAAAAGACTTTGATGAACGCTTGCCAGAGCTATTAGGAAACTTGCGAGAAGATGATTTACTCATCATTACGGCAGACCACGGCAACGACCCAACGGCAGAAGGTACAGACCATACACGCGAATATATTCCAGTGTTATGGTATAGTCCGAAATTTAAAGAAGGCCGTGCATTAGAAACTGATACAACGTTCAGTTCTATTGGCGCCACGATTGCGGATAACTTTGGTGTCAAAGCACCAGAGTATGGTCGCAGTTATTTAAAAGATTTAAAATAAAAAGCGTATAGACATCCACGTTCATATGCATATATAAATAGCCTACAGCGTTTATCCCAAAAGGAACGCTGTAGGCTATTTAATTACAGTAATAAGGTTATGAAAAATTAGGATTTCACAATTTCTTGACCGCGCTTATTCCAAGTGAAGATAAAGCTTATCATCGCAAGCACACTGATAACTGTTAATAAGATGAAACCGGCATCCCAGCCATATGCATCTACAACAATACCCATAATGATATTTGCCATCACAGCGCCACCGAGATAACCGAATAAACCAGTTAAACCAGCGGCAGTTCCAGCAGCTTTTTTAGGTACATAGTCTAGCGCTTGAAGTCCAATTAACATTACAGGACCATAAATTAAAAACCCAATTGCGATTAATGCCATGTTGTCGACCCAAGGGTTTCCTGGTGGGTTTAACCAATAAACAATAACAGCTACTGTTACCCCCAACATGAAAATAAATCCTGCAGGACCACGACGCCCTTTAAATACTTTATCTGAAATATAACCACAGAGTAATGTACCAGGTATACCGGCCCATTCATAAAGGAAATACGCCCAACCGGATGCTTTTAAATCAAATCCTTTCGCTTCATTTAAGAAGGTAGGTGCCCAGTCTAGTACGCCATAGCGGACAAAATAAACAAAAATGTTTGCGATTGCAATCATCCAAACCCATTTATTATTTAAAACGTAATTGAATAAGATTTCTTTTGTAGTCAGTTCAACTTCTAACGTTTCATGTGAATGACTTGGATAGTCGTTACGATGATGTTCAATTGGAGGTAAGCCCACCGATTGAGGTGTATCACGAACGAGTACATATGAGAAAAAGGCGATGATGAGTGCGATAAGAGCAGGATAAATAAAGACCCCCTCAAAACCTTTTAAATAGCCAAATGACAATGTACCAGTTAAAGCGACGCCAGCTAGTGCGATAGGGGCCATTAACCCACCACCAACATTATGCGCAACGTTCCAAATGGCAGTTTTACTACCACGCTCACTTACACTAAACCAGTGTACCAACACACGGCCTGATGGTGGCCATCCCATACCTTGGAACCAACCGTTCAAAAATAATAAAATAAACATGATTGAAATGCTTGATGTTAATGCTGGAATGAAACCCATTAATAAATTCACAATTGCGGACAAAACGAGTCCAAGCGTTAAAAATATTCGTGCATTACTCCGGTCACTGACCGTCCCCATCACAAATTTACTAAAACCGTATGCTATTGATATCGCGGATAACGCGAAACCGAGTTCAGCTTTACTGAAACCTTCATCGATTAAAGCCGGCATTGCGAGAGAAAAGTTTTTTCTTAATAAATAATAGCCCGCATACCCAAGAAATATTCCAAGAAAAACTTGAAATCTTAGTTTCTTATATGTATCGTCGACTTGCTCTTTGGGTAGTGGATCAATATGTCTAGCGGGTTTTAAAAAGTTCGCCATATTCAACCTCCTGATGTCAAAATAAAATGTATACTTTATAAACTGAAAGCGTTTACGTTTAATATAATCATAGTTAGTGGCAATATTATTGTCAATAAACTTTTTAATATAATTATTAATTTTTTGGATCTATTAATAAGGCATGATTACAATTGTTGAGAATATTTACGTTAAATGTAAAAATTAGTGTATTTAATATTTGATATCTATGTAGCATGTAAAAATGTAATGATTTGTTAAAGATATGATATCAGTAGAGTTAAGATTAAAAAAGAATAAGGAATTTAGAGGATTAAGGAATTCGATAGCTTACATCTAGAATAAAGACATTATGTTAGAATAATGAAGTCTTTACGTTGGATTGTGCAATGTGTATTTAGTTTTAGAATATAGTAAAGGGTTTGGCGTGAGTTGACGTTTCGTTATGCGTTATAATAAATTTGGAAACATTAACAAAACAGGGAATCATTCGTTGTTCCCAATGAGGTGATCATTATGAAAAAACTGATTCAAGAGAAAACACATTTTTTACAAGACATGCTCGACGGTTTGAAAATCACCCACCCCGAGTTAGATATAGTGGCGGATACCGTTGTTGTACGTCAGTCTAAAAAACAATCGGGCGTCGCTTTAGTGTCAGGCGGTGGCAGCGGTCATGAACCGGCACATGCAGGATTTGTGGCAGAAGGGATGTTAGATGCTGCGGTATGTGGCGAGGTCTTCACATCTCCAACACCGGATAAAGTGCTTGAAGCGATTAAAGCTGTTGATAATGGTGATGGTGTATTGTTAATTGTTAAAAATTATGCTGGCGATGTGATGAACTTCGAAATGGCACAAGAAATGGCTGAAATGGAAGGGATTCAAGTTGAAACAGTGATTGTTCGCGATGATATTGCTATTGATGCTATAGACCAACGTCGTGGTGTAGCAGGAACAGTGCTTGTTCATAAATACGCTGGATATTTATCTGAAAGTGGTACAAACCTGACAGATATAAAAGCTAAAGTAGAAGCTTTTTTAGAAGGTGTGCGCTCTATTGGTATGGCGTTGACGCCACCAGCTGTGCCAACAACAGGTCAGTATGGCTTTGATATAGAAGATACAGAAATGGAAATTGGAATCGGTATTCATGGCGAAAAAGGATTAGAACGTACGCATGTAGAACCGATTCAGGACATTGTGACACGCTTAATTGATAAATTAGAGACTGAAGTTGATGCAACAGATTTAATTGTAATGGTTAACGGTATGGGAGGTACGCCACTTTCTGAACTTAATATTGTGACGAAATATGTATCAGAGGTTTTTGAAGAAAAAGGAAAAACAGTGAAACGCTGGTTTATTGGCGATTATATGACGTCTTTAGATATGCAAGGATTTTCACTTACGGTAGCGCCGTTTGATCAAGGCGTCGTGGAAGCGTTAAACGCACCAACTACGAGTCATTATTTTAATAATTAAGGAGGACATCAAGATGAATGCACAACAATTGAAAGCACGTTTACTTGATTTAGCAACAACATTTAAAAACGAAGAAGCGCATTTAACAGCATTAGACCGTGCTATCGGCGACGGTGACCACGGTGTAAATATGTTGCGTGGCTTTGAAGCTCTAAAAGATAAATTAGACGATCAATCAGTCGAAAGTATTTTAAAATCTACTGGAATGACATTAATGTCGAATATTGGCGGTGCTTCTGGTCCGCTTTATGGTTTTAGTTTCGTAAAGATGGCACAAGTTGCTAAAGATGAAATCGATCATGAAACGCTCGTGGCACTCTTAACCGCTTTTACAGAAGCTATTGCTGCACGTGGAAAAGTGTCAGGTGGAGAAAAAACGATGTATGACGTTATTCATCGTGCGAAAGACGCAGTAGAAAATGGTGAAACAGTGACGCTTAAAACGCTTCAAGGTTATGCCGAAGATACAAAGGATTTAGTTGCTACAAAAGGACGCGCTGCTTATTTTAAAGAGGATTCCAAAGGCCATGTTGATCCAGGTGCTCAAAGTAGTGTCTATATCTTAAACGCGCTGATTGGAGAGGATTAAGATGACAAGTTTAATTATCGTAAGTCATAGTGAAAAAATTGCTGAAGGTACGAAAGAACTATTAGGTCAAATGTCTCCAGACGTGGATGTTATCGCTATTGGCGGTGCGGATGGAGAAATTGGAACTTCATTTGATGCAATTTCTGATGTTCTTAACCAACTTGAAAGTGATGCCTTATGTTTCTTTGATATTGGTTCTGCAGAAATGAATCTGGATATGGCCATTGAAATGTATACAGGGCAATACCGGATTGAAAAAGTTACAGCACCAATCGTTGAAGGCAGTTTCCTCGCGAGTGTGTCTTTAACAACAAATGGCGACTTTGATCAAGCGATTGAAGCGGTTAAAGAAGAATTTGATAAGTAATGATTGAGTGAAACGGGTTGTAGCAAGATGCAACCCGTTTTTTTATGTGATACAAATATTAAAAATTATCGTTCAGACTTTCTTGAAATAGTAGTGTGAAAACAAAAGGTTTAAAACGTATTCACTCCATTGAATAATTCACTATGTGAATATATTAATTATATTTATTATTCGAATGTCTCGTAAATATATGTATCATGTTAAGTTGTAAATGTTATAATATTGTAAAACGGTAAGGGGTTTGAACACCAAGGGAGATACTTTCATGCCGTAGGAAACATCAAAAGAAGGGACGTTTGAAAGATGCAATTTGTTACGTTAACGTCGGAAGAATTCGAAACATTTGCACAGGCGCATTTTTCACATTATACACAAACTGTGTCACATTATTTATTCCGAGAAAGACAAGGGGTCGCGCATCTAGTTGGTGTTAAAGATGATCAACACAATGTGATTGCAGCATGCTTATTAACAGAAGCACGATGCTTAAAGTTTTTTAAGTATTTTTACACGCAGCGTGGACCAATCATGGATTTTAATAACCTTACACTTGTGCAATTTTTCTATCATCATTTAACTGCATATTTAAAAAAACAACGCTGTTTATATGTATTGACTGACCCGTATTGGTTAGAAAATATTAGAGATGCGAAAGGGAATATTATAAAATCTTATGATAACCAAGCACTCATTCAAGTGATGCATAAACTCGGTTATGAACATCAAGGCTATCCAGTAGGCTATTCAACTTCAAGTCAAATCCGGTGGTTGTCGGTCCTAGACTTAAAAGATAAGTCGATTGATGCATTACTCAAAGAAATGGGCTATCAAACACGACGTAACATTAAAAAGACATATGAAATGGGTGTCGAAGTCATGACGCTTCCATATGAAGAGACAGAACGTTTTTTCAAATTATTTCGTATGGCTGAAGAAAAACACGGCTTTAAGTTCCGTGATTTGGCATATTTCGAGCAGTTACAAGATATCTACGGTGAGCGCATCATGCTGAAGTTAGCTTATATTGATTTGAATAAGTTATTAACCGCGTATAAAGACAGTTTGGACGAATTAAATCAACTACTAACTGAAGTAGAAGCTGTTTTAGCAGAAAATAGTAATTCGAAAAAAACGAAAAACAAATATCAACAACTGCAACAACAGGTTGCGAGTCAACAAAAGAAAATTAAAGAGACACAAGCGCGTATCGCATCGGATGGTGAGGTGCTCGATTTAGCAGCCGCTGTCTATATTTATAATGACCATGAAGTATATTACCTTTCAAGTGGGTCAAACCCTAAATATAATGCGTATATGGGGGCATACCGCTTGCAATGGGAAATGATTCAATTTGCCAAAAATTATGGCATCGATCGCTATAATTTTTATGGGATTACAGGCGATTTCTCAGAGGATGCGGAAGATTACGGTGTGCAACGTTTTAAAGAGGGATTTAATGCACACGTTGAAGAGTTTATTGGTGATTTTATCAAACCAATTATGCCATTATGTTACCGCTTATATCAACTAATTAATCGATCTTAAACAAAGGTGATAATTCTGTTGATCTTGGCTGGTTAACAACATATATAGATTCAATGACGTGTATATTGACGTAAAATTATACGCCTTCAAAGTGCATCATTTAAGACTTTGAAGGCGTATTTATTGGAGTAAACTGAGCGACCGTTCGATGGATTAATTAATCTTTTTAACAACTTCTGATTTTAAGCCAATTTGACCAAAACCTGGAATTTTACAGTCGATATCATGTCCATCTTCAGGATCTACAAGTCGAATGTTTTTCACTTTTGTTCCTTGTTTAATTGTGCTAGACGCACCTTTCACTTTTAAGTCGCGAATGACCGCAACAGTGTCGCCATCTTTAAGTTCATTGCCATTGGCATCTCGGATGATCGCAGCTTCTTCTGCTTCAGCCACAGATTCTGGTGTCCATTCATGTGCGCACATCGGACAAACATACAAAGCGCCATCTTGGTATGTGTATTCTGATCCACAGCTAGGACAATTAGGTAACGCAGTTGTCATAATGATGACCTACTTTCTTAAATTTTAGTTTCTTTATTAATCTAGCATAGAATGGTGTAAATGTGTGTATCAATTTTTAGAAAATGTTACGATAAAATTATAATATTATGAAAATGATTTTTGTATTCGACGTCATCGCAATATAAAATCTAATAAGAAAAAGGTGATGAGATGGCAACATTAAACGTATTGAATCCATCGACAAATGAAATCGTAGACACGCTAGACTATACCCAAGAATCAGATATTAATGCGCAAATTGACAAAGCGCATCAAGCATTTTTCTCTTGGAGAAAAGTGGATGCGCATGAACGTTCACGTTTATTGTGGGCGTGGTCGTCTTTAATTAAACAACACAAAGATGAACTGGCACGTCTGATTACATTAGAGGGTGGAAAACCACTCAAAGAAGCAAAAGGTGAAGTCGACTATGCGGTGTCTTATGTCGACTGGTATGCCGAAGAAGCCAAACGCACCTATGGACGCACAATACCAGCGCATACCCCAGATAAAAAGATCATTATTGATAAATTTCCAATTGGTGTTGTTGGTGCCATTACGCCGTGGAATTTTCCTGCGGCCATGATTACACGAAAAATGGCTCCAGCGTTAGCGGCAGGGTGTACCATTGTGTGTAAACCCGCTGTCCAAACCCCGCTCACGACGAAACGTCTCGTGGAACTCGCACACGATGCCGGAATTCCAAAAGATGCCATCAGTTATATTGTCGCAAGTGGTAAAGATGCCGGACGGTTGTTTAATGAACATCCTCATATTAAAAAATTAACGTTTACAGGTTCAACACCAGTAGGGAAAAAGTTAATCGAACAAGCTGCAGCAACTGTGAAAAATGTCACGATGGAACTCGGTGGTTTAGCACCCATTATTGTGCATAAAGATGCGGACATTGAACTTGCAGTAGATCAAACCATTGCATCCAAGTTTAGAAATGCAGGACAAACGTGTATTTGTGCCAACCGCATTTATGTTCATGAAGCCATTGCGGAAGAATTTGAAACACAGCTCATCGAAAAAGTTCATGCGTTGAAAGTAGGAGACGGTTTCGACGCTACTGTTACAGTAGGCCCGTTAATCAATGAAGATGCGGTTGAGAAAGTTTTAGATCACATTGAAGATGCAGCGACACATGGTGGCACGTTATCACGCTCTTTAGATGACATTAAAATCGGAGGCAATTTCTTAAAGCCGGTAGTTATTACACATGCCAATCAACAGATGAAATGCATGCATGAAGAGACGTTTGGTCCGATTGCCCCAGTGATGCGCTATCAACATTTAGATGACGCGATTCAAATGGCCAACGATACTGAATTTGGCTTAGCTGCTTACTTCTTTACGAATGATTATCGAACAGGTCTCTATTTATATAATGAAATTGATTATGGTGTTATCGGTTGGAATGATGGTGCGCCATCAGCAGCGCACGCACCATTCGGTGGTATGAAAGAAAGTGGTTACGGGCGTGAAGGCGCGATAGAAGGTATTGAACCTTATTTAGAAACAAAATATTTATCAATTAACATTAAATAATTTGTATTCATAAGAAGTGTATACCGTGTTGAAGTTGATTGTATTTGTGCTGTTATTTTTAAATATTGCGTATATTACAATCGCATATCTTAAGAAAAAGGATGACATGATATTCATTATGAATTTCAACCAATTTTCAGAGGCGACACGCAATCGTGCGTGGACATATTGGTATATATACATCATCATGATTAATCTTGGTTTAGGATTCCTATTTGCATCGATACTATTTAAGGGGTGGTGGTATATCCTAGTTATCGTATTGTGTACCATTATTGCTCTCTACGCATTTTATAAAATGAATCAACTAAAAAAGAAACGTAGGTGACCATCATAGATATCGCGAGTATTGTATCCATCATAATTATGATTTTTGTGGCAATATTGATACTCATCATTTATTTGAGAAAGTGTAATGCGCTCGTCGCAAATTTTGATATGTCTCAAATACCAAAAGCACATATTCAAACC
Source organism: Staphylococcus agnetis (assembly GCF_011466855.1). Classification (NCBI taxonomy): domain Bacteria; kingdom Bacillati; phylum Bacillota; class Bacilli; order Caryophanales; family Staphylococcaceae; genus Staphylococcus; species Staphylococcus agnetis. Next base: position 2,078,148 of record NZ_CP045927.1, on the reverse strand, counting down.
GCATGGAATTTGTGGCTCGTGGGCGCATTGAGTGTGTTAGTGGCTGCCATCATCACGATTTTATTACGTGTAGTTTCTTCCAGTATACTTACCTTCGTGCCAGTAGTCATTGGCGTCGTCGTCATGACGATGTGCTTTATTAAAATTAATCAATATTGTAAACATTAATTGGATCCCTTCAACTGTTATGTATGTGTGCAACAGTTGAAGGGCTTCTTAGTTTGTGAATCATTTCCGTAACGTCTTTCTACATTCTGGGCTATAATAAAAATGGATTAGAAAAAAGAAACGGTGAGCCAATTATGAAACAAAACACTTCAAAACAAGTGAAAAAAGAATATTTAACCATTAATCGTAAGCGACATGGAATAATCATGGAGTCAAGAGATTGGTCAAATCCTGTCTTGCTCATTATTCATGGCGGACCAGGGTTTCCGTTGTATCCTTTTATGAGTGCACACGATGTTGATTTAACACATCAATATACAGTTGTATATTGGGATCAACCAGGTACAGGCATGTCGGGAATACGAACAGAGCCCACGATACAAGCGCTTGTTGAAGATGCCCATCAGTTGATTCAATATTTAACAACAACATTACACCAGTCAAAAGTATATTTAATGTGTCATTCGTTTGGTACAATTATTGGCACACATCTTGCGCATCAGTACCCTCAATGTATTGCGACATACATTGGCGTAGGTCAATTAGGCCATGTCCTTAAAAATGAACATCGCATTTTAAATCAAATTAAAATGTTTGCGCACCAAGAAGGCGACCATGAGGGGTTACAACTGTTAGAAAAAGTACGATTAGACTATGATTTTCACACTAATAAATATTATCGTCTATTAAGAGATTGGTATACTGCGCGTTATAAATCTGGTTTTTCAAGTAGAGGGTATGGGCTGTTGAAAATGATTCAAGTTATTTTAAAAACACCGCACTATACATTACGTGAACGTTTAAATATTTTTCGAAGTGGTCTTGTGGGGTCTCCACACCTCAATCGAGAGATGACACATACAAATTTATTAGATATTGCCCAGGAAATATGGGTGCCCATTGTCATTATGCAAGGTGTGCATGATATGCAGACAACGCTTGAAGAAAGCAGGATTTTTTTTGAGAAGTTAGGGTCTCGATATAAGCGATATTACTACTTTCAAGACGCCGCACATGCGCCTTTTGTCGATGAAACGGAAAAATTTTTATTTATTATGAAAGAAATTATTGACCCTCACGCTACGTGATACATTACATTCAAAGTACGGAGGTGACATCATGACACGTTATTCTACAGGGGAACTTGCCAAATTATTTGGGATATCAGCACGCACGTTACAGTATTATGATGAAAAAAATATTTTGAAACCAGCATTCACGAAAGACAATCAGTATCGTGAATATAGTGAAGAAGAAGTCCAAAAATTGAAAGCGATACTTTTACTAAAAAAATTGGGATTTAAATTGAGTGCGATTGCTAAAATTGTTGAAGAACAACATGCATTAAAAACTGTAAAAATGTTGCTAGATGACAATATGGAACAGCTAGAACAAGACATCCATCAAAAACAAGCACAATTAAAGGAGATGAAAGCGATGAATAAAATGATTCATGACAATAGTGACTCTCCAATTACAAAGCTCAAAGATATTGATGCTGTACTAAAATCGAATCAAGATTTTCCATTCTTAACGTATAAAACAATTGGTATTGCAACAGGGGCAACGCTATTTGAATGGATGGCACATTATCAAAGTTACAAACATAAAAAAGTATGGCCATCAGTGCTAGGTATTACAAGCAGTATTGCCGCAGCAGCTTATATTACGCAAACCTATTACCATAGTGTAAGTTACATGTGTCCAAATTGTCATCACGTATTTAAACCTGATTTTAAAGCTTGGTTGTTAGCACCACATACACCCCGGACACGTAAACTCACATGTCCAGAGTGTGGCTTCAAAGGCTATTGCTTGGAAGTCGTAGATCATGAAAAAGTGTAGTTATTAACTTGAATATTCCTATAATATGTGTGCTGAGGAGGGATGAGTTGGATCTGAAAATTATGATTCCACTTATACTAATCGTTATAGTTTATTTAACCTATTGTTTATATGATTTAATTAAAGCTCCGAATGTCAAATTTTTTTCTAAATGGATTTGGGGAGTAATCATTTGTATTTCAATACCCTTTGGAGGAGTTGTTTATATTTTAATTGGACGAAATGCTGAAGAGGTAAATAAATGACATATTTGTTAAAGGTTAGAAATTTATCGATAATTTCAAGAAATTTCAAAATACTCGATGATATTAATTTCACTATCTCTAAAACATCAGGTACTGTTGGACTAATAGGCCCTAATGGTGCAGGTAAAACAACTCTGATTAATGGTATTCTTGGTCAAATACAACCTACAAAGGGTGATGTGTTTGTGAATTTAGAAAAAATTGGCTTTTGTCCTGATGTGCCAAATTTTGACCCCTTTCTAACTCCCTTAGAAATATTAGAACAAACTCTAAGACTAAGAGGCATATATCATAAAGACGATATTAAGAAAATGATTTTCTTATTAAAAGAAGTGGATTTGATTGAACATAAGGATAAAATTGTCTCGCGCTTTTCTAGAGGAATGAAACAAAGGTTAGGAATTGCTTCTGCGCTTATACTTGAACCTGACATCATTTTTTTAGATGAACCTACTAGCGCATTAGATCCATTTGGTAAAAAAGATATTTATAATTTAATTGATAAAATTTCAAAAGATAGAGTGGTTGTTTTATCCAGCCATAACTTAAATGAGATAGAAAACAATGTAGAGGATTTAATCGTTTTAAATAAAGGACAATTGATTTTTGAAGGAAATATTAAAGAATTTACTAAGAAAAATAGCGATTGTTATGATTTAGAATTTATAAATAAAGCTGTTGCAAAAACATTTTATGAGCTTATATTGCATAATAACATTAAATCAATAAAGATTAATGAGAAAAAAATTAGATTCGATTCTACTGAAATTGAAAATGTAATTCAACTGTTAGCTCCCTTTTCCCGTAACATTACTAAACTAGATGTTAATAAATTTTCATTAAATGAAGCATTTGAATGGCATATTAATGAAGCGAAAAGGGGGCATTGTAACCAATGATTAGATTGGAATTTTTATTTTGGCTGAGAAGTAAAAGATTTTTGATATTATTAGCAATATTTATTTTTTCAGGACTTACCTCTCCATTATTTTCATATTATTCAAATGAAATCATCAATGGATTTGGCAATGTCAATAATAAAATCATGATATCTAATCCTGAATGGGAGGACTTAATCAAATCTTATTTTAAGAATACATCACAATTAGTGCTTTTTATAAGTGCTTACATCGTAGCAGATAGATGCAGATTAGGAAAAGATAAGGCGCTTCAACTTTTTTATACAACAAGAGCAAAAAACGCATGGAGGATACTGTTACCTAAAGTTATAGTAAGTTTAATAGTCACTTGTATAAGTAGTGTTGTCGGTGCATGTACAACATTATATGTTACTTGGGTAATCTTTGATGATTTTGTTTATAGTTTGGCAATTAAAGCGTTACTTATTCAACTATGTGGTATTTTAATATTTATCACATGGTCAGGACTTATTTCTTATTGGATTAATTCACCCTTTATTACTGCAATATTTATAGAAGGGTTAATCATGAGTGCTATATTTTTTAATTTTAATGATGAATTCCAAACTTGGTCGCCTACAGGTTTGTTATCCCCTGTAAAAATATTACAATATGAAACAGTAAACTATGAGAATTGGATTCAAATTATTTCAAGTGTAATAGTCTGTTTCATTCTATTAGGTTTAACATTTTTTAAGCCACTAAGAAAAAACACTAAAATTGAAAATGGTAATAATAGACAATAATGTTAATGTTATTTAAGGTCTCAAACTTGCATACGCTACTTTATCGGAACCTACCTTTGTAAGCGCTTTTAATTTTGTATTGATTCCTAATATGTGCTGCTATATGATGAGTATGTATTTAAAATCATTGAATGGAAGTGTTGGTATGAAAATCGTAGCGGTGACGTCTTGTCCAAATGGAATCGCGCATACGTATATGGCGCAAGAGAAGTTAGAACAAGCTGCGCATGAATTAGGGATTGATATGAAAGTTGAGACGCAAGGCGGTGTTGGCGTTGAAAATCAGTTGTCTGCGAAAGATATCGCAGAAGCGGATGGCGTCATTATAGCCGCTGACCGTCAAGTTGATTTGTCGCGTTTTAATGGGAAGATGCTAATCAATGAAACTGTACGCGCAGGTATTCATCATCCGAAAGATTTAATTCAGCGTATTCAACAGAAAAAGGCCACGGTATATCACAGTGATACCCAATCTGATGAAACGATACCGTCCAATGAAGACGATAAACAACATAAAGGAATGCAACATGTGTATCAACATTTAATGAACGGTGTATCTTTTATGGTCCCGTTTATCGTTGTAGGGGGATTGTTGATTGCGATTGCATTATCACTAGGCGGTGAAAAAACGGCAACGCAAGGGATTGTCATTCCTGATGATTCTTTTTGGAAGCCTTTTGAAAAAATAGGGGCATTGGCTTTTAGTTTTATGGTACCGATTCTTGCAGGTTATATTGCGATGAGCATCGCTGATAAACCAGGCCTTGTTCCCGGTATGATTGGTGGCGCGATTGCCGCGGATGGTAGTTTCTATGGCAGTGATGCAGGTGCTGGATTTTTAGGCGGAATCGTTGCTGGTTTTCTTGCAGGGTATATAGCGAAATGGATAAAACAAGTGAAAGTGCCTAAAGCAATGGCACCGATTATGCCGATTATAATTATACCGATTATTTCCTCCGTCATTGTGGGCTTAATTTTTATTTATGTGATTGGGGCGCCTATCGCTGGTATTTTTGCAGGTTTAACGGCTTGGCTTAAGGGCATGCAAGGGGCGAATATTGTGATTTTAGCGATGATCATTGGCGCCATGATTGCATTTGATATGGGTGGTCCAGTTAATAAAGTCGCATTTTTATTCGGCTCTGCTTTAATCGCTGAAGGCAATTATAGTGTCATGGGTATGGTTGCGGTTGCTGTGTGTACACCGCCAATTGGTCTGGGTATCGCAACTTTTATGAATCGCCGTAAATTCAACCATAACGAAATTGAAATGGGTAAAGCGTCGTTCACGATGGGGTTATTTGGCATTACTGAAGGTGCCATACCTTTTGCGGCGCAAGATCCATTACGTATTATTCCAGCAAATATTATCGGTGCGATGGTGGCCGCTGTGATTGCGGCGCTTGGTGGTGTAGGTGACCGAGTAGCGCACGGGGGACCTATCGTTGCGGTATTAGGTGGGATTGATAAAGTGTTGATTTTCTTTATTGCTGTTTTAATTGGTAGTTTCGTGACAGCAGCACTCGTACTTGTTTTGAAAAAGCGTACGCCTATTGTAACGACTGCTAGTGGTCCGGTAACATCGATTGAAACTACTGAAAACACAGGGCATGCTGACGCGACAACAAATACAGATGTATCACAAACGCAATTGATTCATAAAAACACAACAATGATTAAAACGCAACCGATGACGCGAGATGAGGCAATCGAACACATGGTTTCAAACTTGGACAAACATGGTTATGTTAAAGATAAAGCAACATTAACGCGAGATATCTTTGCGCGAGAAGCAGAATCTACTACTGCGCTCGGCATGAACATTGCGATGCCACACGCAAAGTCAGCAGGTATTAAAGAACCGGTCGTGTCAGTCTTAAAAAATAATGAAGGTGTGACGTGGGAAAGTTTAGATGGCACAGTTCCTCAAATTGTTTTTCTAATTACAGTGCCAGAACATAGTCACGATATGCACTTAAAGACACTCCAAAACTTGTCACGCCATTTAATGGATGACGCCAAACGTGAAGCGCTACTCCAAAGTGAAACAGAAAATGTCTTGTATCAACATATGATAGAGATTATGAAATAAATACGTTTTAAATGGAAAATGACAACCTCTAACGTTCATTTAAAATGAATGTTGGAGGTTTTTTATTATGTTAATAAACGCCAAAAAAATAAATCGTCTGCCATTTTTTAATATCATTTTCAATAATACTTTCAAAATATTCTGACTTTGTATAAAATATACATTAAAAGGGGGACAACATGAAAAAATCATTCTATTTATTATGTTTTGATACGTTGTCAACATTGGGGTCAGGTATTTTCACATTTACATGCAGTTTTTACATATTACAACAAACGGGATCGGGTTCAATATTTGGAATGTATCTCGCATTATTAGCGATTGTTAATACGATTTCGATGCCATTGATTAGGAATGTCATTGGACGACATCGCAATAAAACCATCTTATTTATCGGTCAAATTGGCAGTATTCTCGCTTTAACAAGTTTTACATTATTTTATAAGGGTCATTATCAAGTTATCTTTCTTTTAATGATGGTACTTGTTGTCGTAGATGTTATCGTAAAAACGATTGTTACCACTAATTTAAAATGGATTACAGGCGATTATTTAGAACGTGTCATCTCCTTAAGGCAATTGATTCAATCCGCTTCAATGCTCGCTTCACCCATCATTGGTGGTATTTTAATTTCATTTTTAAATATACAACAAGTTGCATTCATGAATATTGTAACTGAAAGTGTAGCGCTTATATTTATTTTCTTTTTAACGTTTAAACATGGACAAACGCAAACTGAAAGACAAACGTTTTGGGGAGATTTTAAAGCAGGGGTACAGTATCTACATCAAATGACAGAAGTGAAATATTTGTTAATCATTGCCGTTTTTCTGAATTTTATTATGAATGTTCTTATCGTAGGTGTACCGATATTGATTGTTCAAAAACTCTCACTGAGTGCCAAGCATTTAGGTGTAGCTGAAGGTACACTAGGGGTCGCATTAATACTGAGTGCACTTTTATTTACAGTTGTTCCCCTCAAAAAGCATTTGAGACGTAGTTTTTTGTACGCACTTCTATTACAACAATTGATACTGCTACTGTATATCATAATTAACGTTTTAGGCGCATCATCAATGATAGTTTATAGCGTTGTCATTATAGGGCAGTTATTATTAGGTTTTTCAGTTACACTCGGAAATATTCCGTATCAAATTCTTTTACAAAATACGGTAGATGAAGCATTTAAGTCGCGTGTATTTTCAGTCAATCAAAGTCTCTCTAGTGCACTCGTTCCATTATCATATGTATTATTTGGGTATTTATTGCCGTTGTCATTTTTACTTACGTTTGCAGGTTGTGCAATTGCAATGGCAGTGTTGATAGTGGTGTTTATCAATAAAATATATGGTCAGACATTTGAAGCAGCAAGCTAGCCCTTCGATACAGTATGATGCAGATAAAGTTATTTGTTAAAATTATCAATCTATATATTATTTTTAAATTGTTTAAATAGGGTATATATAAATATAACGTGTGAGGTTGAATAAGGAGTGCGAAAATGATGAGAAACTATTACAAATGTACGGTACCACTTGTTATTGCTAGCACGATGACTTTAGGATTAATGGCACCTTCCATAGATGCAACAACAACACCATCTTCAGAAACACCGTCCCAAGTGACAACGGCAGAGGCAAATGTGCAACTGAGTCAACAACAAAAAGTTGCTTTAGCATATTATATTCAAGGCTATGATCAATATACCTTTACTCGAAATGACATTCAAAAAGGTAAATTTACGGTGACATGGATGAGCGGTGAAAAGCATGTGTATCCATTAAACAAAATCACGTTGGTGAAACAACCTAAAAAGGTAAACAACATTGAATTGATGCCAGGTGCACCGAAAGATATGGTCTTTTATCAAGTGTTACCTGCAAAAGGGAACTTTGCCACAATTGTAGGCGTAAGCAATTCGCAAGTTGTGATTGGTGGTACACAAAATGCATCGTTGTATAAAGATTTCTTAAAAGGTGCGAAAGCACAAGATATGTCTACATTATATCAACAGTATCATAATGATAAGATGTATTCACTTATAGCCAGTAAAATGGTCATTACGACTACCTTTCCGAAATAACGTATTAAAATGAATGACCTCACACACATAAAAATAAGGAGCCTGGTACGATGAACCGGGCTCCTTATTTTAATCCTATAGCGTTAGAAAAATAATAGCGTTTATTGAGCTTGACCTGTAATGAAATCGAGTTGTTTAACAGTATGCGCATCAAGTGTGCGGTAGGAAATCACGCCTAATCCTTTGACGTTTGTTTCCGAAATAACAATTGAGCCATCGTCATTTACTTTTTCAACAAAAGCGACATGACCATAATAGCGATCTGCACCAAACTGATTTGGTTGGAATACCACAGCGTTATGTGGTTGAGGTGTGTCAGTCACTTTGTAACCTTTAGTTAATGCGTTATAGCTCCAATCACTGGCATTACCCATATCACTTGCGATATGCGCATTATATTGTGCCATTCGGTGATAGACGTACCATGTACATTGTCCTTGCGGGTAGTTTGCTTTACCTCCTGCAACTTTAAAAGGTTGGAAATTAACATTTCGCAGAGTAGCAGGTTTTTGTACAGAACCTTCCGAAAGTGGGCTTGCTAATTCTGGATTGTCATAGCGTTCAAGGTCGTACGTTTCAATTAAATGAATTAATTTTTGATCATAGTCTGGATCTGTTGCATACGTGCCTACTAATCCTTGTGCGGCTTTTTTGTAGTTATTGCTTTGACTTTTCCATACATTTTTATATATTGTAGGATTACCATCAATACCATTTTTAATTAATGAAGCATAATCATTTAACGATTCTTTATCGCTCGGATATTTTCGGAAATCTGCAGTAATTTGATACATGTGTTTGCCATCTGATTCTAGTGTTTGAAACGGTACAGATGCGCCTTGATATTGCCCTTTCATTCCGAATAAATTATGATTGGGCGCTTTAGATAAATCACTGCGTCCAGAATCGGATTCGAGCACAGCTTGCGCAATCATCACTGATGCATAAATGCCTTCATTTTTAGCAATGTGATGTGCATGTGGTGCAATTTTATTAATAAATGCGCGTGTTTCAGGGTCTTCTATGACACGCAGTTGCGTTTGATTGTTGCCTTCAGGTTGTGTTTGAAAAAGTGTTGTTTGACGTGTTGGTTTTGTCGCTTTATCAGACGCTTGTTGTGGTGCGTGGTCACGTGATGATGTTAAATCATCTTTTGAAGGGAGTTGTGGGTTCTCTCTTTGGTGATCAGTTTGAGGCGCCTCTTTATGAGACGAAATTTGATCATTGTCACCATATTTTTTGAAAAATGCATCCATTCCTTCAGTTGATGTTGTATGATTGTGAGTACGCGTTTCGGATGGCGTATTGCGTGCATCTTCAGTAGTATGATTGTCTGAAGTCGCATGAGCGACAGGTGTGAAAGAGGGCGCGACAAGCGTCGTCGCGATGAGTGTTCGAACTACATAATGTCTTTTCACTTAAGTGCTCCTTCCTTGATCATAATACGTTTGGCTTTGCCGACTAATAAAAATTTACACGTAAAACGGTGGGGCATAAAGACTTTTTACAAAAAATTAATGAATTTTTAAAGTTTAGAAATTTCAAATATATACATTTTAAATTTTACATGATTATAATAGATTAATAAAGACTTTTTCATTTTGAGGTGAAATTATGAAAAAACCCATCGATGTGTTTGAGATGGATATGAAACAACTTATAAAAAGTCCGTTCGTTTGGCTCATTGTACTTATATTAACAGTGCTACCAGCTTTATTCGTATGGTATGACTTGAGTGCCAATAAAGACCCATTTCAACAGACCCAACATATGAAAATAGGGGTGGTCAATGAAGACCAAGGCACACAAATTCAAAAGCGCAAAGTGAATATTAGTAAAGAAGTAGAACAACAATTGAAAACACAACACAAGTGGGATTGGCAGTTTGTAGACCGTCAAACTGCGGATAAAGCACTAAAACAAGGCGATTATGTTGCTGTTTTATACATACCTCAAACCTTTTCAAAGGATGTTACGGGCATTATACGTCAAAAACCGAAACAAACTACGGTAACCTATCACGTCAATGAAAAAGTTAATGCGATTACACCTAGACTCACTGATGCGACAATGGGTGAAGCTATTAAACAAGCGGATGCCTCTTTTAATCGTTCAGTGATGAAAGTATTGTTAGATGAAGCTAATCAACAGGGGATTCACCTTGAAGATCAATTACCGTCGTATCAAAAAATCCGAGATAGTATTGCTATTGCAAATGAGACATTGCCTAAAATTGAGCAGTTCAAACAATCGATGATAACATTAGATCAACAATTGAACAGCTTAGAGCAGCATACAGCGACATTGCAACAGGCTGATCAATATAAAAATGAAGCGATGGCAGCAACACAAAATTTAAATCAAGTGCATCAACAAAATCTTGCAACGTATGGACCTGTACTGAGTGGTCAGGCTAACGATATATCCGTTATAACGGGACAGTTGAATGAAGCGTTACCGCCATTATTCAATCAATATGATACGGTGAGAGCAGGATTAGAAAATAATGAACCGGGTGCGCGAGAGGCGTTACATCAACTGGCACAATCACTGGAAAGAGATTTGCCTTCTGTTGAAAATGAGGTCGCTGAGGCTAACAAAACGTTTGAAACGTTAGATAAAGATAATACACTTGAACATATTGTTAAATTGATGCGCACGGATTTGAAAAAGCAAGCGGGTGTCGCATCCAATCCTATTCATATTGACCGTCAAAGTCAATTCTCAGTGGAAAACTTTCAAAGTGGTATCACGCCTTTTGTGACGTCTTTAGGATTATGGCTTGGCATAGTGCTCACAATTTTAATCATTCCAACACGCCATGCTTACGACATGACATCGGAAACATTAACGTCAAGACACCATTTTCTTGGGAGACTGGGTATATATACCTTCATTACTTGTATGCAATTTGTAGCCATTTCAGTTGCGTTGATAGGTATTTTGAATATCTCAATGCAAAGTCATTTGTTATTTATTGGGATGACGATGTACATTGGATTGATGTATATGTTAATGATTTATTCCATCGTGACCTTGTTTGGCAAGGTTGGTAAAATGATGACGGTATTGCTCCTCGCATTTCAATTTGTGGGCACGGATGGGTTGTTTCCTATCAACGTGTCACCATTATTCGTACAACACATTCAACCGTATTTACCGTTTTATCATAGTTTTAAAATTTTAAGAGAAGCGGTCGGCGGGGTAGTGTATGATGTATTAATAACTGAAACAGCTTGGCTTGGTTTATACGGATTAATTATTTTTATGGTGGCTTTTATCATATATCCATGGGTACGTCGCCCATACTTAAGACGCATCGAAAAACGAGGGCAATCTAAATTGTTTAAATCTTCCTTATAAAATATCAATTGACACTAAGATAATTTAAAAGATTGAAAAAAGCAGTAGCGCCTAAAATCGCTACTGCTTTTTGTTTAAGGTTGTTTGTGGTTGGCATTTGGTGTGTTATTATTTGGTTTTGGTGCAGGCTGTGTTGTTTGAGGTGGTTGTGGTTTTGGTTGTTCAGATGATGCAGGTTGTTGTGACGGTTCTGAGGTTGATGGTTTTTCTTGAGTAGGTGCTTTCTTAGGTTTTTGTTCAGTTGATGGTTCTTTTGGCTTTCGTGGTTCTGGTGTCGGTTGTACAGGGGGTTGGTAGGTTGGTTGTTGCGTCGTGTGATATTCTTGCGTCGGTTGCTCAAAGTATTGTTCTGATGTTGCTTCTTCAGTAGATTTATCTTCAGTTGATGGTTCCTTTTTATCATGTTTCTTTTGTTGTTCTTGCTTTTGTGCACTGTCATCTGTACGTGATTCATGTGTAAATGCTTTTATCGAAACTGCGACTAAAGCGACAATAAGCAACAAAATGACGATGGCAGATACAATTTTTTTCATGATCGTGGTAGCCTCCTTCAATCAGCCTTTTCATTAATTATAGTATAGCGAATAATACCCCAATTCGTAAGAGGTTAATCTCTTATTAGAATGTCATGTGATTTTAAAATGATAAATCCATATTTATAGCAATGTTTTAAATTTCAGAAGAAGTTCAACCTCAGTTTATATAAAAAGGAGCCTCATAATGAGACTCCCGTTGGTCATTCATTAGAATGAATGATACGATCCTATTTTAAGGATCCGAACTGCATATATAATGCAATTGCTCGCTTGAGATCGGCATAATTCAATTGATCATACCGCTGAGCTTCTCGAAAGCACGCTAAAATCTCATCAGACGTATGAAGTCCTTCAGGGAACTCAGCGTGTGCATGTATATGCCGTGCCAAATCACCTAAGGGCGTATCATCTTCTAAGAAATCTTGCATGTAATCATAAAAGCTCAAATAATTCACCTCATTTACGAGCCGAACTATATTATAGCACAAATTAAGGATAGTGATTCAAAAAAATGTATTCATTGGCGTGTAACGATAAAAATGATTCGTAACAGAGATACCTTTTAATGCATTCCAGAATAAGTATGGTCTCTACTCTATATTACCATTCCTTTAGAAAGATTTACATTTCATTCTTCATGAATAATGTTAAACTAATAAGTAATACGGCATAGATAAAGAAAGGGAGTCAGCGATGATAGAAGCAAATGAAATTTTAGACAAAATGAAAAATCAAAAAATAAATTATGATAAAGTATTACGAAAAATGATTCAAAATTGGGAACGTGAAGGAGTAAGACCTAAAATTTTACTACATAGTTGTTGTGCACCTTGTAGTACGTATACGTTAGAATTTTTAACACAATATGCAGATATAGCGATATATTTTGCGAATCCGAATATTCATCCTAAAAATGAATATTTACGTCGTGCGAAAGTGCAAGAGCAATTCGTACACGATTTTAATGAGCGTACAGGCGCAAATGTGAAATATATCGAAGCCCCTTATAAACCACATGAATTTATGAAAATGGCAAAAGACAAAGGTGTCACGGATGCACCAGAGGGTGGCGCACGATGTTCCGCTTGTTTTGAGATGCGTTTAGATATGGTGGCGCAAGCAGCGGTAGACTTTGACTACGACTATTTTGGTAGTGCAATTACGTTGTCACCTAAAAAGAATGCCCAATTAATTAATGGCATTGGACTTGAAGTTCAAAAATTGTATGATGTGTTTTATTTACCGAGCGATTTCAAGAAAAACAAAGGTTATGAACGTTCGATAACAATGTGTCAAGAGTATGATATTTTCCGTCAATGTTATTGCGGATGTGTATTTGCGGCACAACAACAAGGGATTGATTTTAAAACAATTAATCGCCAAGCAAAGTTATTTTTAGATAGCATTGAGAAGTAATTGTAAAGATGATATGTCTCTTTTGTAATTAGTTTAGTAATGATTTAAACACATAAATATTATTGTGATATAATATTTGTTGTGTTTTAAATCTTATTTTTAACTTTAACCTAGCTAAACGAAAGAAGGCACGACATATGATTGGTAAACAGAAGTTTTTGGTTGCGTGTTTATGTCCTGTTTTAGTAGCAGGATGTGGCATGCAGTCAAAAGCGGAAGACGATATTTTAGATGTAGAACTTCCACTTAAAACAACCCATATCGCACCTTATGAATCCGATGCATCGGTCAAAATGGGGGCGACTGAAACGCTTTTTAAAGTCACAGATAATGGCACCATTCAACCTCATTTAGTCAAACATTATCAACAAGTGACACCACATACGCTTAAACTCACTTTAAAATCTCACATATATTTCCAAAATGGCGTACGTTTAACTGGAGAAAAAGTTAAGCATAGTTTAGAACAAGCACTAGCCAAAGGAGACTTATTAAAATCAACATTGCCTGTGAAACATATTTCCTCGGACGGGCAGTCATTAACGATTACAACGTCAGAATCTTATCCACAATTAATTTCTGAATTGGCAAGTCCATTTTCTGCAATTTATGACACGGAGGCAACTGAGAATGTTGCGCAACACCCGATTGGGACAGGGCCTTATGAGATTACTTCATATACTCCATCAAAAGGGATGACGCTAAAGCCGAATCGCCATTATTGGAACGGTAAGCCAAAACTTAAAGGTATTCGCGTGACGTATCAAGAAGATGGACTCACAAGGGTGAATCATTTAGAAGCAGGGGCAACGGATGTCATTACAGATGTGCCTGCGACGAATGTCGATCGTTTAAAAACAAATAAAGCTATACGCGTGCAACATGTGAGTGGCTATCGGACTCAAATGGTGCTCTATAACCATGAGAGTGCTAAAATGACATACTCTGTACGACAGGCCATAGACAAGGTGATAAATCGAGACGGCATTGTTAAGGCAATATCACATGGTTATGCCACGCCGGCTAACGGTCCGTTTAATTCACATTTGGATTTTATTTCACATAAAGAAAGCCCAAAACAAAATATTGAAGCTGCACGTCACATTATGGCACGCGCCGGTTATAGCAATGCACATCCGCTTGACATTAACGTGATGACTTATGATGGGCGACCTGAACTTTCAAAAATTGCACAAGTACTACAATCTGATGCTCGAAAAGCATATATTCATATTCATTTACGCCAAGTGGATGATATTGAAAGTTTTCTCAGTCATAAACAACAATGGGATGCCTCGCTTTATAGTATAGGGACATATCCTCGGGGAGATACCGGTTACTTTTTTAATCAAGCCTATTTAAAGCAAGGGGGCATTAATAAAGGCGGTTATCATAATGGTGAAATTGCGACATTAATACATCAATTGAACCATACGGTACAACATCGAGAAAGAAATCAATTATCGAATGAAATTATTCAAAAATCTCAACTTGCAGTGCCAAATAGCTATATTTCATACAATGATACGATTCATGCTTTAAGTGCGCATGTACATTATTTGAAAACAACGGCGAACGACATTGTACTTATTGATGAAAAGGTGGCCATCGATCATGATAAATAAATTGTTACGCCATCGCCTCATACATATGGTTCTGATTTTATGGGTGCTATCTACAATCACATTTATTCTAATGAAAATCACGCCTGGTGATCCTATTAGTCAACAATTATATGCAAATGACGTTCATGTATCTCAAGCACAATTAGATCATATGCAACGCGCACACGGCTTAAATCAACCGTTTCTACTCCAGTACCGCTCATGGTTAGGTCATATTGTGCGATTTGATTTTGGACGCAGTTACCAAACGGGTGCAGATGTCATGTCAGCGATTTTACAATATGCACCACCGACAATACTATTAGCGCTACTTACAATTTTTGTCGTGTTATGTATATCTCTACCACTTGGGATTGCTGCTGCTTGGCATCATCAACGGACGTTGGACTATACGATACGTATAGGGACGTCGATAGCGGTCAGTGTTCCCTCGTTTTTCTTAGCGACTTTACTATTATATGTATTTGCGGTTCGCCTACAATGGTTACCTATTGCAGGATTTTCATCACCATTGCATTTGATTTTACCCGTGACGGCATTGAGTGTAAGTATGTGTGCTTATTACGTGCGGTTAATTAGAATAACTCTATTGTCGCTATACCAAAGTAGAGAAGTTGAAATGGCGCGTTTTAAAGGCGTGTCCGAATGGTTTATTTTAGTGCATGTCGTTCTCAAACCCACATTAATCCCAGTCATAACGATGCTTGCATTATCAATGGGGAGCCTCATAGGTGGCACAGTGGTCATTGAAAATATTTTTGGCATCCCAGGTTTAGGACAATTTTTGATGGAGAGCATTCGCGCGCACGACTATCCTGTAATTCAAGGCATTGTATTATGTTTAGGTGTCGTTGTAGTGTTCAGTAATACCGCTGGTGACTATGTCGTTTCAAAATTAGATCCAAAACGACGTCAATCGCATGTTAAAACCTCAAAACATCATATAGACATTATGCATAAGGAGGGGATGTAATGCGACATGCAATACCTAAAATAGTATGGATTTTATTGGGCTATGTCAGCGCCATTGTGATTGCGCAGTTTCTAGTGGATCCGAAAACAGCATATGACGTGCAACTTAATCATATTTTTGAACCGATGAGTGTTTCGCATTTACTAGGTACAGATGATTATGGACGAGATCTTTTTACAAGAATCGTTATTGGAGCACGTCAAACGTTAATTGTTAGTTTACTCACACTGATGGTGAGTGTATGTATCGGTGTGCCTTTAGGTCTGATTTCAGGTTATTTGGGTGGTAAAGTGGATACGTTAGTTATGCGCATCGTCGACATTGGTTTAGGAATACCAGAATTTATTTTAATGATTGCGATGGCGAGTTTTTTAACACCTAATATTTGGAATTTAGTCATCGCGATGGCGCTCTTAAGATGGATGACGTATACACGATTGACCCGTCAAATCGTGGCCGGTTTAAATCGTGCGCAGTATGTACAAATGGCACAATTATTACAAGTGCCGCATTGGAAAATTCTCACCCAGCATATGTGTCCACACATCTTTTCATCAATGCTCGTTATTGCCATTGTTGATTTTGGGAAGATCATGTTATACATTTCGGCGCTGTCATTTCTTGGGCTTGGTGCGCAACCGCCAACACCTGAATGGGGAGCAATGTTAAATGCTGGTAGAGATTATATGACATCAAAACCACTAATGGTATTGGCACCAGCATTATGTATCACTGTAACGATACTGCTTTTCCAACTTACAGGTGATGCTTTAAGAGATTATTTTGAAAGGGAGCGACATTAAAGTGACTGCGATTCATTTGAAAGTTAAGCAACTTATCGTCACACAAAACGCCAAACGTTATCTCGACATCTCTGACTTCATTGTACGTCAAAACCGTGTGACCGCATTAATAGGTCCAAGTGGCTCAGGTAAAACATTATTTACGAAATCCTTATTTCATCAATTACCATCATCGATGCATATTGAGCATGTGGCGTTCCAATATCATACAACGGATATGACAGATTTGAAATCATTGTTAGGTAAGCATATCGGTTATGTAAGTCAAGATTATTTATATACATTTAACGATCACACCACGCTAGATAAACAATTAGAGCAACTCTATCGCTACCATAAACCTAGTTCAAAAATTGACGCACAACGTAAAATACAACAAGCATTGGAGTGGGTAGGTTTAGGTGAATTAAATTTAAAAAAACGCTATCGATTTATGTTGTCTGGTGGGCAATTACAGCGTCTAGCAATCGCAAGTGTCATGATGTTAGAACCTGAAATGATTATTGCAGATGAGCCCACAGCTTCGTTAGACGTAGTAAGTGGCGCACGGATCATTCAATTACTTCAACATTTAGTTGAAAAGCATGATGTTACGCTAGTCATCATCACACATGATTTGGCGCATGTCGCACAGTTGTGTGATGATCTGTATATTATCGATCAAGGTAAAATCGTGGCTTCGGGACCGTATAAAACATTTAATCGTGCACACGAACATCCACTAGTCTCACAATTGTTCCAATACCGTCACGCGATTCAAAGGGGGCAAGTTCGGTGATTCAACTAAAAAATGTTTCTTTAGGTGATACAGCGCATTGGCGTTTACGTCACATCAATTTAACGATTAAAGATGGTGAAAAAATTGGCATTATCGGTGAGAGTGGCTCGGGCAAAACGTCTTTAGGAGACCTGCTTATTGGCATACAAAGACCGACGGAAGGCGTTATTCACCATGACCTTCAAATACGCTTGCCGATTTTTCAACAAGCGTCATTGGCCTTTAATGCGAAACGAACACTTGGTGATTCTTTAGAAGAAACACATATTTTAGCACCAACGCGACAAAGCAGTGTTCATGAACGATGTATGCATTATATTCAGCAATTTGGATTACCGTCGGATATTGTGAGACGGTATCCTTATGAGGTGAGTGGGGGACAATTACAACGCCTGAATATGATACGCACAATGATTGTTGAACCCGATTTAATTGTTTGTGATGAAATCACTGCGAATGTCGATGTATTAGTTGAACAAGATATGATAAAGCATTTGAACAAATATCATAACGACACGGGCAAAACGCTCGTAATCATCTCACATGACCTTGCTTTTTTATCACAGTGCGTTGAGCGCTTCGTTGTATTAGAAGATGGTTATTGTGTTGATGATTTTCATATTGACGACATGTTTTATGCATCGCGAAGCATGACAACAAAAAGATTCATTGAAGTTTATGACCCGCCACCAATAAAATAAAAAAACGGCTCAAATTCATTTGAATTTAGAGCCGTTTTGATTTGTGCTAAAACACGTCACCCGCTTGTGGTTTAACCTATTAATTTTACTTTTTCATGATGTCTTTATAAATCATATCTCCAATAATTTTAGACGCTTGACCGTTTTCGATGGAACAAAAGCGATTATAAAACGCGTCAATATTTGGAGCGTATTGAGATTTAATATCATCTAATTGTTTTAAACCTTCAATCAGTTCATCCGCTTTTGTATAAATAGGACCTGGTAAATCTTTGTGATAATCAATATAGAAACCACGCAAATTTTTATCATATTTTTCAATATCGTAAGCGAAGAAAAATTGGGGTTTTTTCAATATACCATAATCAAACATTACAGAAGAATAATCTGTAATTAATGCATCACTAATTAAATATAGTCTAGAAATATCATTATAGTGAGATACATCAATTGCAAAATCTTCGTAACCATTTAAATCAATTGCATTCGCAATTAAATAATGCATACGTAATAAAATCACATAGTCGTCGCCAAGGGTTGCTTGAAGTTTAGGCAAATCAATTTTTAATTCGAATGTGTATTTTCCTTTTTTAATAAATTCGTCATCACGCCATGTTGGAGCATACATGACGATTTTTTTACCTTCTGGAATATTCAATTCTTCTTTGATTTCTTTGTGAAGTTGTTCATCTTTTGCGCGGTTTACTAAGATGTCATTTCTAGGATAGCCAATTTCTAAAATGTTTTCTTGAGACATCCAAAATGCCGATCTAAATATTTCAGATGAATAACGGTTCGGTGAAATTAAATAATCCCAACGCGATGTTTCTTTATTAAAGTTTCGTTTGTAAAGAGATGTTGTTGTACCTGGCATACGTACGACTTTCATATCATTAGCTAGACGTTTTAAAGGTGTACCATGCCAAGTTTGAACGTAGGTTTGATTTGGTTTCTTATTTAAAAACAATGGGATACGTGCATTTGACACCCAAACTTTTGCTTCTGAGTATGCATTATAATAAGCTTTAGTATCTTTTTTTACTTTAGATGCACTGCCAGGAAGCTGACAATTTTCTGGGTCTTTGAGTATCCATTTGTAATTTAATTCGGGATAATGATGTTGCATATATTCATAAATATATTTTGGACTATCACTATAGTTTTTACCACCAAATGATTCAAAGATAACTGTTTTATCATTAACGTTCTCTTCTTTATCTGTTAAGAAATACTCAGAACGTTCTTTTCCTTTTTGTCGTAATGCAATACGTTTGGCATGACGCGTGATAAAGCGAAATTTGTTAATACGCAAAGCAAGTTCGGGTTTTCTTAGAGCAAATGCTAGCATTTCTAATCCGAAGAGCAACTTTTTCTCAGTGATGATTGCGACATTTAAGTGACGTGCAACCTTAATAAGCGCTTCAGTATGCAATTGACTGCGACGTGGTGTTTCATCTAGATTTGGCATAAAATCTTGATGCAATTTTTGAATCATCTTTTCCTTAATGAAAGCACGCACAGGTCCTTTTTTTACTCGGGATAATGCATCGATAAAACTGTTTACATAGTCTTCAAATAAAATGTCGAAACTTTGTTCAGATAATGTATTCGTTTCAAAAGGATCGTAAACTTCTCCCTTAAAGTAAAATGGGAAGTGTGTGATACGTACAAAGTTGTGTACATATTGAACGTATTCAAGGATAAACGACCAATCGCTATATACTTTCAATGATTCGTTGAATTGAATATTATGAGCTTTAACAATTCCGGTTCTAAAAATAATGTTACAAGCTGTATGTTTTCTTAAAAATGAATTGGGATTACTTTTTGTATCAAAATATTGAACTTGTACGCGATCTTGATCAACAAATTGAGGCATCTTAAGGCTAAATTCATGAATTGGAGCAACTAAACCATCCAAACCATTCAAATGCTTAAGATAAAAATTGACTGCATATGTCGCTAATTTGTCGTCAGCATCTACAAACATAAAGTAAGGTGTTTCTACGTGTGTTAAACCCACGTTTCTGGCATGCGCATGGCCATGATTTTTGTCTAATTTTACATATTTAATTTCCTTATCGTAATCCTTAAGCGCATCCTTCATTAATTGTTCACTGTTATCCGTAGAACCATCATTGATAAAAATAAGGTCAAATGATTGGTTTCGTTGGCGTTTCAAATAGTCAATACACGACTCTATATACTCTGCTGAGTTATAGAATGGCACTATTATTGATAGTGCATTCATAAAGAATCATCCTCTCTTTGCAATACTAATTCTTTCGTATTATAGCATTTATTAAAGATATAAAATAGCGGTTATCCTTTCCTATATACAATATATAGATTATACGTTCGATAAAATTTATTTGAATGATTGTTGGTATACTAATTATAGGTTACATTTAATAAAATATAATCGTAAACATAGTTGCTAGTGGGAGGGATTGGTTTTTAATAACATTTTATATATGTTTAAATATAACAAAAGACTTAAAAATCTGTTGTTAATTATTTTTGTTTTGTGAATTGGATTAAATTGTATAATTTGAATCTAAAGATAAGTGTGAAAAGGAGACTCTGAACTCCTGAGTTTATTTGGTTGTATCGAAGTTTAATACATACCTAATTTATAAAGTCATTTTTCGTATCTCAAAATATGAATGACTTTAATATTAATATCCAAATTGAAATTATAAAAAAATTCAAATAGAGGATAAGAGTTGTTAATAAGTTAATAGCTTTGGTAAAATTAAAAAAATATCAAAATTGTGGGTGAAAATGTGGGAAAATTAATTTCAGTTATTATACCTGTATATAATAAAGCATCATTTTTGGAACGTTGCATCGAATCATTAGTTCACTTGAAAAATCACGCATCTGTTGAAGCTATATTTGTAGATGATTGCTCAACAGATGGTTCCTTGGAAATTATAAAGCGCTATGAATCAAAATATGAAATGATAAGATGTGTTGAACTCTCAGAAAATACAGGTGGCCCAGCAGTACCACGTAACATAGGTATGGAGCAAGCTCAAGGGGAGTACCTTACATTTTTAGATGCTGATGATTGGTTAGATCATGAATATTTTACTGAATTTGTTGAACGAGTCAAGATAGACGATTCAGATATTGGATTTGGACGAACGTTCAAACATACCGATAAATCTATCTCTCAAGTTGCACGATTCCAATCTTACGACAATTTATCAGGACTTATACCTTATGAAATTGAAAAAGTTTTTCGTGCTGTAGGTCCACCGGGTAAAATTTTTAAAAAAGCACTTATTGAAAATCATAAATTAGAATTTAAGCATTGGAAATATGGGGAAGACAAATTATTTTTTATTGAATTAATATCGAAAGCAGCGTCAGCGACAATGACTACTTTACCTGTATATCATGTTAATCGTTATAGCCAAAATATTTCTTTAGTAAAGTCAACTACACCCTTTGAAAAAGCTAAAATCAACTATAGCTTATTAAAAGAAGTCATTAATCTAAATATACCTTATATAGCAAAGATGTATGCTGTTTCAAGGTTTATGGAATTAGATTTTATGAGCCGCTTCTTTTTTACTAAAACTTTTAATAAAGCTCCAAATAAAAATGATTTTTATGAATTATTTAAAAAAGCGTGTGATTTGATCGAAGAAACAGGAATACCTATGGATGCACTTTTTACGATTGAAAAGTATAAAGTTGCTTACCAATTTTTTAAGGAAAATCAAATTTACGAGTTTGAAAACTTCGTGAAAACGTTGGTGGAAGATGATACATTTTCTCGATATATTGAAAATGGAATCGTACACATTGATACTTCAAATAGAGTATTCCCTACGATAGAAGTCCTGTGTTACCCTGTATATCAAGGAACACAGATATCAAATGGTGAAAAATTTGAAGTGATAGAGGTATTTAAACCGGAAAGCGTGTCAATTAGAGGTGTGAGAGCAGTAGAGGTGCGTAATGATATAAACGAAATGGTAATTCCCTATAGTTTAAAAGGTAATAAAATTTATATCCCATCTGAAGCATTACAATTCCACACAGAGATACCATTCAATATTGCTATTGATTATTTAAAGTATGATACAGAAATGGTTTTTGCCACATACCCCTCTACGCAAACAGAAAATGTTATGAAAAGAAAAGCTTTTAAAGTTGAATTTTCTCCACTAGATAGTATTAAAATTGGGGATAAACGTTATTTTAAACATGCTCCTGAAAAAGTAGTTGTTTTAAAAAAAATAAAATTGTACCAAGATGTTGACTTTAATACTATGATATCTGTGGTAGAACCGGGTACGTTTTTTAAAATTAAAGGAGTTACAAATTCTTCAAATGGTATACCACGGTTAGAAACAATAGACGGACATATTTTAACGGCCAATATTGACTTTATTGAACCGCTTCAATCTGTTGATGCGACGGTGTATATGACAGAACGGCCACAATTTGTAGAAGTAATCAAAAGATGCAAATTATATACGGATCGTTCATTTAAAAATGAGCCGATTCGTAGCATAAAAGTCGGGGAAAGATTTGAGGTTGAAACGCTTATTTACACTTCTAACCATACTCCGAGAATAAAAACTATTAATGGCGAATATCTTACTGCAAACAAAAATTTTGTTAAAGAAGTATAGAAATATAGTGTTAGAAGGAAGCGAATCTGAATGATGCTTGAACGTGTACTACGTTATCGTATTTTAGTACCAATTATATTTTTCTATTTTGTGATGAGTGTGTTGACTCCCTTAACACATGATGATTTAGAATGGGCAACATCATACGGTACAGAAATGTTAAATTCATTTTATGCGACATTGAATGGTCGATATTTGGGCAATACATTTGAAGTTATTGCGACGAGAATCCCACCTTTTCGTTATGTCATCTATGTTTTATTTTCGATAGGTATATTACTAATTATTCAAAAGAGTGCAGATGATATTTTGGGGAAAGATCGCCAGCCTAGCTACCATTTATTAGTTCTGTTTACCTTGATTTTATGCATACCTGCGACGATTTATAGTCAAATTTATGGATGGTTTGCAGGTTTTTACAATTATGTACCTGCTACTTTTGCCTCGCTTGTCATATTAAGGTATTGTGTTAAATTGATGTATCATAAAACATTATTATGGTGGGAAATGGTAATTTTGATGATCACTGCTTTATTAGGGCAATGGTTCATGGAGAGTATGACATTGTTTAACGTTGGAATTATTTTGATTGCGACACTAGTCTATTATGTACAATATAAGAAACATTTAAAACAATTTTTAATCGCTTTAATTAGTTCAGTATTAGGCGCTATTATAATGTTTATCAATCCACAATATGTCAAAATTTTTAGTGGACAGTCTGATTATCAAAAAGTGGGCAACAAAGAGGAAGGGTTGTTAAATAGAATATTAAAAACGTTCTTAACGCAATTTCCTGAACATATCATTTATCAATCTATTTTAATATTATTGATTGTCGCTATATTATTAGGCATACTCCTTTATCGTAGTGACATATCACTTGTAATTAAATGGAGTTTGTTTGTAGGACTTGCGAGTGCACCTATTTATACATTTTTTATACGTATACCATTTGATTTGAATTTAAAATTACATGAAACATCCATTGCACTCTTGGATTTTACAATTGCCATTTTATTTTATAGTGTGCTCATTGTGGCAACGTGTTATACATCCGTACCAAAACGTTTAAAGACGTACATAGTTTTATTATTTGTTACAATTCCAATAATGGTTGCACCATTATTAATTGTTCAACCGATTGGACCACGTAACTTTTATTCAGTATTTATTATATTTGTGATGGTGGCGTTTTTAATATACCGATATTTGTTTTTCGAAGGACCACAATGGCAGGGGCTTATTAAAATTTTTGCAATTACTTTCTCAAGTATATATATCATCATGTTTTTAATTATTGCAATTTCTGATCACACAAGAATTGCAAAAATTCATCATGCTACTACTGAAAATCCTAAACTTAAAACGTATCATATGAAACGTCTACCTTTTGAAGATTACATGCAACGATCTTCACCTGAAACGGAGCGCCGTAAAAGAATATTTAAAGAGTACTATGAAATACCTCAAAATATAAAACTCGAATTCCCACCTAAAGTTGGGAAAGACTCATAAAAAGAGGCTAAGACATAAGGTATCAGTTCCGTAATAGAAACACCACAAAGATCCTTTGAATGGGATTTTGTGGTGTTTTTCATTTGTATTCTATTGGGGCTAGGAATTATGTCCCTGATCCTTCGTTTTTTTATTTCTGATGGTGTTCCATTTGAACTTCCATTTCATCAGCAACTTGTTGTACGTGTGTACCTATGATGACTTGAGCTTGATGTTTACCATTTTTCATAATGCCGACAGCACCTGCTGACTTTATTTTTGCTTCATTCATAAGGGTTGTATCATGTAATTCTAAGCGGAGACGTGTTGCGCAATTGGTGAGTGATACAATGTTTTCATGTCCTCCAAGCCCTTCAAGAATGTCAGAAGCGGTTTGAAAGTATTTTGTTTGATGCGCATTTGTTTCATTTGCCGTTAAATTCACTTCGGGATCAGGTATTTCTGTACCACGTCCAGGTGTTTTAATGTTAAATTTAACAATCATAAAACGGAATATGACGTAATACAAGACGAAAAATACTAGACCTTGCAGTATAAGCATCAATGGTGTGTGGGCGATTGGGTTAATTAAAGATAAAATATAATCGATTAAGCCCGCACTGAATGAAAAACCAGCTGTCCATTGGAAAGTTGCCGCGATAAATAACGACAAACCAGTTAAAAAGGCATGGATGACATATAACTGTGGCGCAACAAACATAAACGCAAATTCAATAGGTTCAGTAATCCCTACAACAAAAGCAGAAATTGCGCCTGCTAACATTAAACTAGCGACTTGTTTTTTGTTTTTAGAGTCAGCTGTATGATACATCGCAAGTGCAGCTGCTGGCACGCCAAACATCATAATCGGGAAAAAGCCCGCCATATAGCGCCCTGTAATACCTTCAGTTCCTTTTTGACTTTGGAAATTTGCAATATCATTTACACCTGCAACGTCAAACCAAAATACGGCGTTTAATGCATGGTGCAATCCTGTTGGGATCAGTAAGCGGTTAAAGAAACCATATAGGCCTGCACCAATAGGGCCAAGACCTAATATAAATTCACCAAAATTCACTAAACCAGAATATACAAATTGCCACACAAATAATAAAAGTCCTGCCAATATAACACTGAACAAAGCGGTCATAATTGGGACGAGTCGTTTCCCACTGAAAAAAGATAATGCGGTCGGAAGTTCAGTTGAAGCAAATTTATTATAAGCATATGCGGCAATTAAACCGACCAAAATACCGATAAACACGTTCCCGTTGTTAATATTTGCAAAACCGGCATTGACATCTTTAACAGCGATGTTCAAATAGGCTGCAACATTTTCGGGTTTGAGTAACGTTGTCACCGTAAAAAACCCGACGACCGTGGCCAGCGCTACCGCACCGTCGTTTTTCTTAGCCATACCAAGTCCGACACCAATGGCAAAAAGCAATCCTAATTGACCAATAATACCCATCCCTGCATTGAAAAAGAACGTATACGCAGCATTTGTATTATTTGTAAACGCTGCGATGGTGTTTGCAATCGCTATTAAAATAGCAGCAGCAGGAAGGACAGCAACAGGTAGCATTAAGGATCTACCGATGCGTTGTAAAAAGTTAAGCATATGTACACCTTCTATTCCTAAAATATGAAGTCCTATCAAGCTCAATTGATAAGCACAATCATTATATAATAGCGCTTTCAAATTAGATAGAGGCATGATACAAAATATGCAAATTTGTAATATTGTGGATAATTAAACATGCAGGAAGACATTAACCTAATATGTATAAGTATCAAATGGGACAAAGATAATAGCCTCGATAATGTTTGAACGTATTTTATGCAATAAGCAGATCAGTGACAAAGCTATGAAGACAAGAAATATATACGATTCATTAAACACTGACTTTATGTTTTTATATTTAAAATTGGTAAGTTAGCGTGCAATTGAACACTTAGGAAATGTGTTTTGACAGTTAGGCAAAAAATATGCGTAACTGTTTGGAGGAAATAGTGTTTTTCAACAGTTACGCATGCAAATCTAACAGTTAGGCAACTTTACAATATTTTAATTGAAATTTGGTAGACTACTTTTAAACTCGCCGAAGTGGGGAGCTACTTTTACTTTTGAAGGGATTGGTTTAATGAAAGAAACAAAACAACATCACACATTTTCAATTCGTAAGTCGGCGTTTGGCGCGGCTTCAGTAATGGTCGCATCATTTGTATTTGTCATCGGAGGGGGCGCGGCAGAAGCACATGAAACGACATCACAAGTAGCACCAACAACAATAGAAGGCACACAAACAACACAACCAGCACCATCCATGCATAAGCCTCAAACGACATCTTTACATACAGCTTCATCTGAACATATTGATGCCACTAAGGTAGAAACGCCAATGACTACAAAAGCAGTTACACCAACAACAATAGAAGCAAAAGGTCAACCTGCGAGGGATGTGAACTCAACGCAACAACCTCAAACAGTCGTTCAGCCTTCACGTCATACACATGAGACACCGGTAGTTGATAAAGCACAGCAACATCCGCAATCAGCGGTACAGGCGACGACGTCAGTACCACAGTCATCAACTACTCAAAAGTCAGATGAACCACATAAATCAGTAGAAACGGAAGCTCAATCTGTTGAACGTCCTACGTCTAACGTAGAACACCATGAAACTAAATCTGCTTCTAAAGTGACAACACCACCATCAATAGATCGTGAATTTAGCCATAAAATCATCAATGACCCGCATGCAGCTACAACAACGCAAGACAAAAAGGATGAAAAAAGCGCTGCGACTGAAGATTCAGTGTCAACCCAAAATGACAAAACAATGACGGCGCAACCGACACAAGTAGAAGCACCAAAAGTGAAATCGGCAACAACGCAAAATAACGTCACACAACAAGCTGGCGACAAAAAGCCAACGGTCAAAGCAGCACCAGAGGCTGTTCAAAACCCAGAAAAACCTAAGAATAAAGATCCATTTGTATTTGTTCATGGCTTTACTGGATTTGTAGGAGAAGTTGCAGCTAAAGGTGAAAATTATTGGGGTGGTACAAAAGCGAATCTGCAAAATCACTTACGCAAAGCAGGATATGAAACATATGAAGCGAGTGTCAGTGCGCTTGCGAGCAATCATGAACGTGCGGTAGAACTTTATTATTATTTAAAAGGTGGGCGTGTCGATTACGGGGCGGCACATTCTGCGAAATTTGGCCATGATCGCTATGGTAAAACGTATCAAGGTGTTTTAAAGGACTGGAAACCAGGAAATCCTGTACATTTTATCTGACATAGTATGGGAGGCCAAACGATTCGTTTATTAGAACATTATTTGCGTTTTGGTGATGCTGCTGAAATCGCGTATCAAAAACAACATGGTGGGGTCATCAGCGATTTATTTAAAGGTGGTCACGATGGTATGGTCACGTCAATTACAACAATTGCAACGCCACATAATGGGACACATGCCTCTGATGATATTGGTAACACGCCTACGATTCGTAATATTTTATATTCTTTTGCGCAAATGTCGAGTCATTTAGGAACGATTGACTTTGGTATGGACCACTGGGGGTTTAAGCGTAAAGATGGTGAATCATTAGCAGACTATAATAAACGAATTGCTGAAAGTAAAGTTTGGGATTCTGAAGACACTGGTCTGTATGATTTAACACGAGAAGGGGCAGAAAAAATCAATCAAAAAACAGAGCTGAACCCAAATATTTACTATAAAACATACACAGGTGTTGCAACGCATGAGACACAATTGGGCAAACATATCGCTGATTTAGGTATGGAATTCACTAAAATTTTAACTGGCAATTATATTGGGAGCGTAGATGATATACTATGGCGTCCGAATGATGGCTTGGTATCTGAAATTTCTTCACAACATCCATCTGACGAAGACAATATTAACGTAGATGAAAAATCAGACCTTCATAAAGGGACGTGGCAAGTGATGCCGACCATGAAAGGTTGGGATCATAGCGACTTTATCGGAAATGATGCCTTAGATACGAAACACACTGCATTAGAATTAACCAATTTCTATGATTCGATTACAGATTATTTAATGCGTATTGAAAAGGCCGAAAGAGTCTAGAAATGATAATGAATGACGAATTTAAAGTAACACATGCGAAAACCTTCAAAATGATAAAATTTGAAGGTTTTCGTATAAGTATGAGGTTATTATGTTTAATCAATCCATTGAACGACATCATTGAATGTACGTCGTGTTTTTTTACGAGTGGGGTCGTCAAGACGATAACCAAAAGCGACCATGACAGACGGATAATAATCATCTGTATGGATATATCCTTTATCCCTTAAAAGTTGAGCGACCTCTTCATATAAAAATCCTTCCATAGGACAAGAATCTATACCTAACATTGCGGCAGTGGTCATCATATTACCGAGTGGGATATAAGTTTGTTTACCAGCCCAATCCAGTAATGTACGCTCATTTTGATATAAATCATTACTTTCATTTTGGAATTTAGAAGTGGCGTCTAATTTTTGTTGTGCCATTTCTGGTGACATTTGATGAATGACTTCTAACATGTGACGGACGTAATCATTTTGTGGTCGAACATTTTTACGTGCTAAAATAAGGATAAAGTGACTCGCAGTATCCAATTGTTTTTGTGCGCCCCAGCAATAAGGTTTAAGGGCTTCACGTAAATCTTTATTTTGTATAACTAGAAATTTCCAAGGCTCTAATCCTAGTGAACTCGGGGATAAGCGGCCCGTTTCTAAAATGGTATGCATGTCGTCTTCACTTATTTTTTTTACAGGATCAAATTGCCGTATGGCATGACGAAAATGATAGGCATCAAGCACCCGTTGTTGTACATCTTTCATTTAATATTCGCTCCTTTTAAGTATTCATACTTAAAGTATAGAAAAGATATACTTTAATTTAAAATGAAGTGTTTCATATACATAAGGATATAAGTGATTTTCATACTATACGGGTAACTTAAATACAAAAGTGATAAGAAGGGATGATACAAATGAATATGGATTTATGGCGCACATCTTTACCACTTAATGACATCACAGCCATCACACCAGTTTCAGGTGGAGATGTCAATGACGCATATAAATTAGAAACGTTAGAAGAAACGTATTTTCTTTTGGTTCAACCAAACCGTTCTGAACAATTTTATGCAGCAGAAATTGCAGGACTCGAAGCATTTGAAAAAGCGGGTATTACTGCGCCTCGTGTTATCGCAAAAGGGGAAGTTGATGGTGACGCTTATTTAATATTAACCTATCTCGAAGAAGGGACGTCTGG
This sequence comes from Staphylococcus agnetis, assembly GCF_011466855.1. NCBI lineage: Bacteria > Bacillati > Bacillota > Bacilli > Caryophanales > Staphylococcaceae > Staphylococcus > Staphylococcus agnetis. Next base: position 2,048,387 of record NZ_CP045927.1, on the reverse strand, counting down.
ACGTCAAGAAGATTTAGGCCGTCTCGTTGCCAAATTACATCGTACTGAAAGTGAAAATGGACGGTTCGGCTTTCATCTTCCTTATGAAGGAGGCGACCATCGCTTTGATAATACATGGACTGATAATTGGGCGACGCTCTTCTTAGAACAACGCATCATGCCATTAAAACACATGATCGTCTCTCAAAATTTAATGACTCAGGAAGATTTGGCATTGTTTGAAAAAGTGTATGACATCATGTCGCAGACGTTAAGCCATCATACGAGTCGACCATCCTTGTTACACGGAGATTTATGGGCTGGCAACTATATGTTTTTAACAGATGGGACACCTGCATTGTTTGACCCATCACCATTATATGGGGATCGAGAATTTGACCTCGGAGCAACAAAAGTATTTGGTGGTTTTTCAGAAGCGTTTTATGACGCTTATCACGAAGCGTATCCATTACAAGAGGGGGCAAATTCACGCATTCAATTTTACGAATTGTATTTATTATTAGTGCATTTAGTGAAATTTGGAGCAATGTATGCTGGCAGTGTACGTAAAGTCATGAAACAAATTGTTGCAAAAACATCAATATAAAACGGAGTGAGGCATCATGAATAACAAGAGACATCTAATGAATGTATTAAATGGTTTATGTTTCATATTATGGTTGATTGCACTGAGTTACTTAGGTCTCATGTATCACAAAATGCCTGATCAGGTTGGAACGCATTTTACGCTTTTAGGTCATGTAGGTGCTTTCGGGAATAAGGCGAATTTATGGCTGTTACCTGTGGTGTTTGTGTTGATTTGGAAGATAGGGGTGCTTTTAATCTATGCGCTACCTACTTTGCGCAATATACTATCAAATGATAAACAGCCGGTCGTCACACATCAATTCATTATTACCGGACTCTTTAGTATCATACATGTCACTGTTTGGATGCTGTATATGAATCAATTACATCATCTATTACACGGCGAACACAATATCACTGCAATTTTTACATTGTTACCGATTGTTTCAATATGTATTTATAGCATCATTCTCATTAGTTATGGATTTAAAAAACAACGAAAAAAGCGTCACAGGAACTGAATGTTTCTGTGACGTTTTTAATGAGGAAATTTATACCATAAAAATGCTCAATAGAACACAGACAATCATATGAATGATTACAGCAACCCACGCCCATTTTTTGATAAATGACACGTTGAATACAGCAATACCCAAAATAACCATGACGAGACAATATTTTGAATGCTTATCGCCCCTAAAATTGGATTTCCTGGTGAAAGGATATTTAATGACCCGATATTAATATCAGGTAGTTGCAATCCGAATCCCCATTGTAGGCTTAAAATCACAATCTGAGCGGCACAAGCGGATCGCATCATTCATATTTTAAATGGGTGTATTCAAAAAGAAGAGGTAAGGTTGCGAATACGAATCCTGTTACTGCTACTGATATAGATATGGCACGTCAAGTTAAAGGGGTTAAAGACGTCAAAATTAAAACAAATGATGAGAACGGTTTAACAAGTAAAGCAAGTAGCACGAATAAAAAAACAGACATCGCGATAAAGCCAGTCTCTTCCGCGAAAGACGTTGAAGAAGGTCAAGCATTTACAAAAGATGATAATGACATGACAGAGCGTGTGGCGACTATTAGTTCAGATGTTGTTGACACTTTATTCAAAGGCGATGCAATTGGAAAAACGATTTATATCGATGGAATGGGATTTACAGTTAAGGGCATTCATGATGAGTTTATGACCCCAAATCTCGTACAAGTTCAGACAAAAACAGTAAAACGATACTTACCTACGTTGACATCATCACTGCCACAATTAGAATTGACATTTCAAGAATCTATGAGTAAAAAAGAAGTTGGTAATGCCGTTGCAGATAAATTAAACAAAAATGGCTCGGCGGTTGGTGATGGCACATATCAATATACAGATTTAGAAGCGTTAATGAAAAATATCAATAACGTGTTCGATGCAATTACCTATTTTGTGGCAGCAGTTGCAGGTATTTCATTATTTATAGCAGGTATTGGTGTGATGAATGTAATGTATATTTCAGTCGCAGAACGAACAGAAGAAATCGCGATTCGTCGTGCTTTTGGAGCAAAGGGGAGAGATATTGAATTGCAATTTCTCACAGAAAGTATTATTCTATGCTTGATTGGTGGCGTGATTGGTTTGGTTATCGGTATGGGTATTGCGTCTATCGTGGATGCATTAACGCCAGAATATATACGCAGTTCAGTCACTTTGGGTTCTGTTTTACTCGCTGTTGGTGTATCTTCATTCATTGGGATTGTTTTTGGTTGGATTCCAGCACGTGCAGCTTCTAAGAAAGAACTTATCGATATTATCAAATAGTGTTTAAATGAGTGTTTTGTTGAAAGGTTAAAAAGAGGGAAAATGTAGAGTGAAAAATAGAAGTAGAGCTTTATTAAAGAAAGTAATGTTAGGTTTAGTAGCTTTAGTCATTTTGATAGGTAGTGCAAGTATTTATCGTTATTTTAAACGCCAACATGAACAACACCTTACAGAATTTATAACCCAGCAACATGCGAAAGATGGCATCAAATCGGATAAAATTCCGCGATTAAAAACAATGGTTGATCAAAATAACAGCACGTATGCTACGATTGATCAATATTTAAATAAGACTGATTTTAATGGGGGTATTGCCATTTTTGACAATGGCGAGTTGAAAATGAATAAAGGGTATGGGTTCCAAGATATCGAAGCCGGTAAAAAGAATGGGCCTAATACACTTTATCTCATTGGGTCAGCGCAAAAGTTTTTTACAGGGATAATGGTTAAAAAATTAGAATTAGATGGTAAAATTCATCTTAATGATTTCGTAGATGACTATTTGCCTGATTTTGAAACCAATCCAAAAATCACATTAAAAGATTTGATGTTACATCGTAGTGGTTTATATCGATATGAAGGCTCTCATGATATCTTGGATTTAGACGGTGCCGTACAAGCCATTCATGATAAAGGGATCAATCCTAAAACGTATCATAAACATTTTTATAACGATGCGAATTATCTTGTGCTTGCGAAAGTGGTGGAAGAAGTCACGCAAAAAAGTTATACAGAAAACTATTATAAAGCATTTGCCAAGCCGTTCAATCTTAATCATAGTGCGTTTTATAATGATGTCCGATATCAACAAGATATGGCCAAAGGATACAAATTAAGTGATCATATTCCCGTGTTTAAACAACCCGTGTTTTTAGATCAGTATTATGGCGCGGGCAATTTATATATGTCGCCTTACGATATGGGCAAGATGATTCGAAAATTGCAAACGAACCAAGTATTTTCATCACAAGAAACAGAGTCGTATTTGCATGAAATTAAGTCTTCACGTTACCCAGAAAATTACCGTTATGGCTTTTATGTATTTCCAGACTTTAACCGCATCAATGGTGTGTTTTTTGGACAAACATTTACAGCTTACTTTAACGGTCGTTTTACAGTCGTTCTAGCTACGAATTATGAAAACCATAAACCGAATTTGAACGAAAATAAAATTAAACACATCTTTTTTGATATATTACAACAACCAAAAAGGAAAAAATAAAATCTTATAAATAGCTTTATACTACCCGCAAAGTCGATGTCTTAGTGGGTAGTTTTTCATGTTGTTTTTCAATAGAGAAAAGATACATTGTAACTATCAATAAAATCATCTTTGTGTGATCAACGGCATATTATTGCATAGAATGATGCGTTTTATATACTGCGTCATCGTGGTATATAATAGGGATAATATATTGAACAGGAGGCTTTGATCATGAAAACTTTTTATAAAGCATGTGCATATGTGGCCGGTATGATTGGGGTAATGGTCATGTGGGGCGTCGCGATTTTAACACTCCAACAATATCGTGTTGACGCGGATATGAATAAAGATGTCAAAACATCATAACAACTTAGAAAATATGAGGTGAATGAATGAAAGTCCTACTCATCGAAGACAATCGCATGATTGGGGATTTATTTCAAAATATGTTGAAACTTCGTTAGTACACTGTAGGTTGGTTAACGACTGGAGAAGAGGTAGCATTATATATGGATCAAATTCATTACGACATCATTCTCGTGGACTGGATGTTACCGGATACGAATGGTGTGGATATTATCCAGCGCATACGTGATGGGGGCAATCCAGTCCCTATTATTATGTTAACAGCGAAATCGCAAACTGCAGATAAAGTTGAAGGACTTATTGCAGGAGCAGATGGTTATGTGACGAAACCGTTTGAGTTTGAAGAATTAGAAGCACGTATGCTTGCGGTAATGAAACGGTATCATGCGATGGACCATCACGTGAAAACAATAGGGAACATGACGTTTGATTATCAAAAACATCATGTTATGAAAGATGGGCATATCTTAGAGTTTACCCAAAAAGAGTATCAATTATTAGAACTTTTATTTTTTAAATGCGGTTGTTTCAAGGGGCTTAATTATTGAAAAATTATGGTATTTAGATCAAATCGTAACTGACAATAATATTGATGCACTCGTTCGACAACTTAGAAAAAAATTAACGCAACTGCATACATCACTTCAAATTAAAAGTATTCGCGGCGTAGGTTATAAATTGGAAGTGATAACATGACAAACTATCGATTTTGGCCAGCTTTTCTAAAATATGCAGGAATATTATTTGCCTTATTAAGTGTCTTGTTCATCATTATTGTTATCTTATTTAGTTATAAATTAAATCAAGAAATTAATGAGACGGCTAAACGTCAGACATTAAGTGTTCAAACAACACTCGCACAACATCAAAATGTCAACCCAACGCATGATTATTTTGTTGTGAAACATGGAAAAATCATTGAGGCATCCACACCATTTTCAACACGAGAACTTGAAACACGATTTCTTCAAAATTTAACGAGTACACCATATATTATTGTAGCTGGGCACTTAGGTGCAAGTATTACTTACGGGAACTAAGGAGGATTAAGGAATGCAAAGAAATTATTATTTCCACCATGTCGAACACCGAAAACTTCAAAAAAGCTCTAAAAAAACTTTATGTGCGTCATTAATCATTACATTATTTTTTACAATTGTAGAGTTTGCTGGAGGGATACTTTCTAACTCACTGGCTTTACTTTCTGATTCCTTTCACATGTTGAGTGATGTGATAGCACTTGGTTTGTCAATGGTGGCAATCTACTTTGCAAGCCGTAAACCAACTGCAAAATATACTTTTGGATATTTAAGATTTGAAATTATCGCGGCCTTTTTAAATGGTTTGGCATTAGCAATCATTTCAATTTGGATTTTTTATGAAGCAATCATGCGCATCATCTACCCAAAACCTGTTGAAAGCGGTTTAATGCTTGTTATTGCTACGATTGGTTTAATCGTGAACATCGTTTTAACGATCATTTTAATGCGCTCACTTAAAAGTGAAAACAATATTAATATCCAAAGTGCGTTATGGCACTTTATAGGAGACTTATTGAACTCTGTGGGTGTTATTTTAGCTGTGGTACTTATTTATTTTACAGGTATTCAAATGATTGACCCGATTTTAAGTATGGTCATTGCTGTAGTCATTTTACGTGGGGGCTACAAAATTATGCGTAATGCTGTATCGATTTTGATGGAATCAGTACCTGAGCATTTGGATACTGATGAAATTATGGATGATATGAAACGTGTGGATCAAGTCCTTGATGTACATGAATTCCATTTATGGTCCATTACAACTGCGCACTACTCATTAAGTGCACATGTTGTACTAGATAGTAAAAGTGGTCATGACGCATATGAAACGATAAATAAATTAGAACGATTGCTAAAAGAAAAGTATGGTTTATCCCATACAACACTTCAAATTGAACATTTAGAAATGAATCATTTAGATGAAGCTTACTTTGAAGAGATAAAATAAACCTTTTAAATAAACAAGTCAGCATTTTTGGCGTAATGAAATAGCCTTCGAATTCATGAACAGATGAATTTGAAGGCTATTCATATACGATTATATGAGAAATGCCCGTTGCGTCGTTACAAGGCGCAATAGAAGTTGCTGATAAATTGATATTAGAAATGTTACGTGAAATATTAAAGTTGATGCGTGGTAGGTTGATTTTGCCCGGCTAACAGCAATATCCAAGTAACGATGATAAACGGTAGCGTTAAAATTGGAATGCCAAAGGGTTCTAATAGTGTAGCGGTAGCGCCATAAATCATCGGTGTCAATACTATAACAAGCACAAGTATGAGATAACGATGATACCGTGTTAAGCTCCTAAATGTAACTGCCACAGCAATAACGGTCAATATTATATTGTATCCCAATAGCCCGTGGCTGAATGCTATCGCATCAGTGCCTAAAACATATACAAATAACATTGAAAGCACGTTGGCGATGATGACGAAAAAACCGGTCCATCTTGATGCAATAAAGAAAGCGATGATAATTAAGATTCCTGATACAACATTTTCAACGAGAAATATTTGACTCATACTATTAAAAAAAGCAATCACAGGGTGCAGAGGTTGTGTAACATCAATCGTTGCGGTGTGTTTCAAAGGTAAAACTTTGACAGTACTTTTTAAAAATGCAAATTGTTGATTCATGAGCAATACCATCCATGTCACCAACACAAATGGTGTTGTGAGTTCTGGAAGTTGATAACGTCTTAATACGGTTTGCATCGATTTAGCAAGTGGCATTGCGATAATCGTTGCAATCAAACACACCATGACAGTTTGCCATGTCATCACCATAAAAATAGTCAATCCAATGGCAACAAGTACACTATTAAATCCTGCTAATCCTGCGTGAATTTCCTCTCTTGTATACCCAAACCATGGTGCGGTCACCAAACTGATGGCACTTCCTATCATAGCCGCCAAACCGACTTTCCAATCTCCTATCCACAGCGCAATCAGAATAAGTAATCCTGTCCAGACATTCTCAAGTAAAACGACTTGTGAAATATTCTTCAAAAAACTTTGTAGTGGTAAAGGCATGTACAATCCCTCTTTCCAATAATTTCTCAACCATCAATCAAAAATTTGAACGGAATAAGCTATATTAATATAATTTGTTTGTAATCGGAACCCCTTACATAGAATAGATATAGTTATAATTTACTTTTTAATAATAACATAATCGTTTGAAGGTGGTCATTTAAAGGATTATAATTTGTTTGTAAGTTTTATTTTTGCGAAAAGGGAGTGAGTGATGAGATGAATTTTACACAAAGAGAACAAGATAAACTCATGCTTGTTGTTGCAGCTGATTTGGCACGACGCCGTAAAGCGCGTGGATTAAAGTTAAACCATCCTGAGGCAGTTGCATTAATCAGCTATGAGATTTTAGAAGGTGCACGTGATGGTAAATCTGTTGCAGAACTGATGAGTTATGGACGTGAAATTTTAAATAAAGATGATGTCATGGATGGCGTTGAATCAATGGTGACAGATATTGAAATAGAAGCCACGTTTCCAGATGGAACAAAACTTGTTACTATCCATCATCCGATTGTTTAGGAGGATTAAGATGAAACCAGGGGAAATCATAGTACAATCAAGTGAAATTATGATAAATGAAGGACGTTCAAACACGAAATTAACAGTAAAAAATAGTGGCGACCGCCCGGTTCAAGTGGGGTCACACTATCATTTTTACGAGGCCAATCCGGCATTAACGTTTAATCGCGAGGAAGCTTACGGGAAACATTTGGATATACCTGCTGGTGCTGCAGTACGCTTTGAGCCAGGAGATGAAAAAGAAATTCGTTTAGTGCGATATGCTGGAGAACAAAAAATATATGGCTTTCATGGTGAAGTTGATGGGCCACTCGATCAATCCCGCATCACAGCACCGAATATGGAAGAGGGAAGTGACGTCAAATGAGCTTTAAAATGACGGAATCTCAATATACCAGTTTATACGGTCCAACAGTTGGAGACGCAATCCGCTTAGGTGATACGAATCTTTTCGCGAAGGTTGAGAAAGATTATGCTCAATACGGTGATGAAGTCGCGTTTGGTGGCGGAAAATCAATTCGTGATGGTATGGGACAAAACCCAAATGCAACACGTGACAATAAAAAAGTAGCAGACTTAGTCATTACGAATGCAGTGATTATCGATCATGATAAAGTGATCAAAGCTGATATCGGTGTGAAAAATGGATATATCATGAAAATAGGTAAAGCAGGAAACCCTGATATTATGGATAATGTGGACATTATCATTGGTGCTTCTACTGAAATCATTGCAGCGGAAGGAAGCATTATCACTGCTGGTGGCATTGATACCCACGTGCATTTTATTAACCCAGAACAATCCGAAATCGCATTAGAAAGCGGGATTACGACGCAAATTGGTGGCGGTACAGGTGCGACGGAAGGGACTAAAGCTACTACAGTAACACCAGGTTCTTGGCATGTACATCGTATGCTTCAAGCTGCAGAAGCGTTACCTGTTAACGTCGGTTTTACAGGTAAAGGTCAAGCGGTCAATCATACTGCGTTAGTCGAACAAATCCATGCAGGTGTCATTGGTCTAAAAGTACATGAAGACTGGGGGGCAACACCGTCAGCATTACGTCATGCGTTAGAAGTGGCGGATGAGTATGACATACAAATCGCGCTCCACGCAGATACACTTAACGAAGCCGGCTTTATGGAAGATACAATGAAAGCCATTGGTGACAAAGTGCTTCATATGTATCATACAGAAGGGGCCGGTGGCGGTCATGCGCCTGATTTAATTAAAGCAGCGGCATACAAAAATATTTTACCTTCATCAACAAACCCAACACTCCCGTATACACACAACACTGTTGATGAACATTTAGATATGGTTATGATAACGCACCATTTAAATGCATCGATTCCAGAAGATGTGGCATTTGCAGATTCACGAATTCGAAAAGAAACGATTGCAGCTGAAGATGTACTCCAAGATATGGGGGTCTTCAGTATGGTGAGTTCAGATTCCCAAGCAATGGGGCGTGTCGGTGAAGTGATTACGCGAACATGGCAAGTGGCACATCGAATGAAAGCGCAACGTGGTCCATTAGAAGGTGATGGTGAACATAACGACAACAATCGTATTCGCCGTTATATTTCAAAATATACGATTAACCCTGCGATTACACATGGGATTTCAGACTACGTGGGTTCAGTAGATGAAGGCAAATTGGCTGATTTAGTGATGTGGGATCCACGATTTTTTGGTGTAAAACCTACATTAGTAATTAAAGGTGGCTTAATCAATGTTGCTATCAATGGGGATGCCAATGGCTCTATTCCGACATCAGAACCAATCAAATATCGTCCGATGTATGGCCAATATGGTGGCAATATGCAAAGCACTTCTTTGACATTTGTGTCACAAGCTGCATATCAGGATGGCATACGTCGCACATTAGATTTAAAGCGACACGTGCGTCCAGTTAAAAATATCCGCAATCTTTCTAAAAAAGATATGGTGAATAATGATGCATTGCCTCAACTTGATGTGGATCCAGAAACATATGAAGTATTTGTAGATGGTGAGAAGATTACGAGTGAAGCAGCGACAGAATTGCCGTTAACACAACGCTATTTCTTATTCTAAACCTAAATATAAAACATAAAAATGCCTACAATTTTGGTTATTAAAATCAAAAGTGTAGGCATTTTTTATTGTATTAAAAAATAACATCGCTACATTTGGATTTTAAAATAAAATATGCTATTGAAAAACTATTTCGCAATTGGTAAATTAAAAAGTGTAAAAAATGAATAGGGGTGTTTGATACATATGAAAAAAGGAATCGTTTTGATTATGATGTCATTGCTACTCGTTGCTTGTGGGAATAGCGAAGACAAGGGAAAAGAAAAAGCTGAAAAACCAACTAAGGAAAATACAACTGAAACGTTAAAATTATCAGATGCAGAGCAATATAAACCAGAGGGTGAATTTAAAGGTAAACATTATGAAACTAAGAAGTTTAAGGTTGATTTTCAAAAGATGTCTCGAGTAGAAATGACAGGTTTTGATAACAAAAAATTCCAAGCCATTGTGATAGGTTATGAAGTGACAAACAAATCAGATGAAAAAATTTCAGCAATCGACGCTTGGATAAAAGGTTTTAACATTTATCAAGAAGTAGATGGTAAGGCTAAAGAATTAGAAGTAACGCCGTTATTGGATGACTCACATAAAAGTGAGTATGATATGCTTTCAGATAAAAAAATAAAAAAAGGTGGCAAATATAAAGCGATGATTCTATTTAAGTTAGAAAATACATCGGACCCAATCATTATTGAGGGGACTAATGAGAATCATGAGTCACTAGGTAAACAAAAATTTAAATTAGAAGCATTTAACGATGGTAAGTTTTAGGGGGATGAAGCATATGAAAAAAATATTAAGTGCACTATGTGTATCAACGCTTTTGCTGAGTGGCTGTGGTCTTATTGGAAACGATAAAGATGACAAAAAAGCATCTGAGGAAAACATTGGGGATGGTTATTTTAAAGGTGACACATTAAGAACTAAAGATGCTGAAATTAAAATAAAAGGTTCAAAACTTGTAGAGAATTTTAGACAAGATGATAAAAGAGGACCTTATATCGTTTTTGAATATGAATATACGAATAAAAGTAAAAAAAATATGACCGCTGAAAAGTCATGGGATGATCATTTTGAACTTATTAAAGATACTAAAAATATAGAAGAAAAAATTTCAAAAAGTTATATTTATATTAAAGATAATACGAAGTATCATGACTTAAATGAGAATAGCAATGTATTAGTTAAACAGAATGACAATGTCACAGCAATAGTTGCTTATTCAATAAAAAAAGAACCTTCTAAATTAATACTCAAAGGCCATACTACAGATGACGAAATTGAATCAAAAGCATTAGGTGAAAAAGTCATTAAGGTTGAAAAATAATACATGTATTTATTGACTAAAAGCTATCAAAGCGTATTTAGAACGTTTTGATAGCTTTTATATATTACTTTTAAATTAAAAGATGTATTTGGCACTTGCACAGAGTTTTAATTAAAATGTCTTTCATAAAAGCGAAATAGAAGATATAGCAAAACCTATGTTTTTGAAAGGTAAATTAGAAATAAAAGAATGTCTTGTATAGTTAATTTAGACATGATACATTTAAAAATATGTTTAAACTACGTAATGATTCCGATTTATACAGAGAAGAATAGAGGTGCACAAATGATTTTATCTGACAACGATATTAAAGGATACATACAATCGGGAGCACTTAAAGTGTCGCCATATGAGGCATCACATGTTGAGCCTGCTTCTATTGATTTAACGTTAGCAGATCATTTTTTAAGACCATTACAACCAATGAATGGTACACAAAAGTTAAGCGAGCCTATTCAGTATGAAGAAATCCATCAAAAGAGTGTAGTGGTTCCAGCACATGGATTTATTTTGGCGACGACCCAAGAATATATTAAACTACCTGAAAACTTAACTGGCTTTGTTGAAGGTAGAAGTTCGATTGGACGTGCAGGATTATTTATTCAAAACGCAGGGTGGGTTGATCCTGGTTTTGAAGGTGCAATCACATTAGAACTGTATAATGCGAATGACTTTCCTTTAGAAATTGAACAGAATCAACGTATTTGTCAAATTGTTTTAGCAGAAACAAAAACCGCACCCGATGCAATTTATTCAGGAAAATATCAAGGTCAAGCCACGACTACAGGAAGCCGCGTATTTAGAGACTGGATGAAGGATGGTGGCTATTAATGGAAATCGTAATTATGACAGGGTTTTTAGGTGGTGGTAAGACATCAACTTTAAACTTTCTTATCCAAGATGCGATTGATCACAATTTGAAGCCTGCTGTCATCATGAATGATTTTGGAGAACGTAATGTAGACCAATATTTTATAAGTGAACCAATACATATTAAAACAATGACGAATGGTTGTATTTGTTGCACGTTTAAAAAAGATGTTGCATCACAACTTCATTCCATTTATTTAGAGCATCAACCTGACATTATTTTTATTGAATGTAGTGGACTTGCACATCCATTAGAAGTGTATGATGCATGTTTGACGCCGGTGTTGACACCTATAGTAGAGCGTGTACGCATGTTAGGTGTTATCGATGCGTCTGTATATGATCAAAAAGATGACTATCCAGAAGATATTCGTAATTTGATTAAAGAACAAACGCAATTTTGTAGTCATTTAATTTTAAATAAAATAGATCTTATCGATACAACGCGTTTACTTTATATCGTTAATAAACTTGAAGCAGATTATCCGGGCATTCCTTACGTTCTGACACAATTTGGAGAAGTGACGTTAAATGAAATGCCTGAACAAGCGGTGATTGAACAACAATCACGTCCAACAACACATGGTGCACTGACGCAATGCTTCCACGAATTTAATAAACCTATTAAACAATCCGCACTTATAGAAGGCTTGAAACAGTTAGAAGGACACATTTATCGTGTGAAAGGGTTTGTTGAGGTTGAAGGCATTGACCAACCGTGTATTATGCAATATGTTCCAGGACACCTCGAACTTAAACCGTGTCAAATGGATATGCCATCCTATTTAGTTGTCATCGGTCATCAACTTTGTCCGAAAAAAGTAATGCATACATTTGATGATGTCGAAATGGCATCTTAAGATATGAAAAAGAGGGGTTATTGACCGACTATTGTAGCCTGTTAAAATGGCGCTAAGATAGGTACAACATACCCAAATGTATATAGCCATCAACATTCATTGATTCGTGAATGTTGATGTTTTTTTAAATTAAATAGTAAAGAGTGTAATTATAGATGATATGAACTATATGTCACAATATGTACAAAGGGATACGTTGAGTAAGCGTTTTCAAAGTGTTAAAATGAAGGTGTAAAGATAAGAGCCATATTATAAAAAGGGGTGACATTTTATGTATGAAAATGTACTAGTTCCTTATGATTTTGGGAATAGCTTCAAAAACGTACCGGATCAATTGAAAAAATTAACACATGGCGCTACAACGTATAACATCGTTATTTTTAACGTGATTTCTGAAACAGAATTGGCGAATTATGTGCGATACCAAGGTAAGCACTTTGAGGACGTTGTTGAAGAAAAGAAAGAAGAAATGCGACCATTTCTTAACACTTTAGATGAGCATGATTTGAAATATCAAATTAAATTTACTACTGGAAGTCCTACGCACGAAATTGTAAATGAAATTGAAGGGTACGATTATGACATTGTTGTAATGAGTAACAAACGTGCGGAAATGGATATTAAGCATGTGCTTGGTCATGTCACACATAAAATTGCAAAACGGGTAAATGTGCCTGTACTTATAGTGAAATAATAGCATGTTTTTAGCCTTCGAATATTGACCTCATGTCATGGGGGCAATATGATGCGCATAGGATAATGAAACATCGCGGTTAAAATTGATATCGCCTTCAAAGTTCATCTCATGATGAATTTTGAAGGCTTTTTCGTGTTGAAATAGGGATTACCTTAAAATACTTATTTACGCTTTACATTGTTAAAGTGTTCTCATATAATGAACAAGTGACTTTATAAAACTAATTTTATAAAATATTCAGAAAATTTAATATAATGTTGTTTTTAGGAAGGGAATTTCAAGTGAATAAATTTGTAATTATATCTGGATTGATGTTGTTTTCTTTATTCTTTGGAGCGGGTAATTTAATTTTTCCTCCAATGTTAGGGCATACAGCAGGTATCCACGTTTGGCAAGCAATGTCTGGTTTTGTCATAACTGGGATATTGTTACCGTGTTTAGCAGTTATTATCGTTGCCTATTATAATGAAGGTGTTGAAAGTATCGGCAATCGAATTCATCCCATTTTTGGTACGACATTTGCCTTTGTCGTTTACTTAACGGCAGGTGCTTTTTATGGTATTCCAAGGGCTTCAAACGTTGCATATGAAATAGGTGTTGCCCCGATATTACCTGTGCACAATACGGCCACTCTTGTCGCTTTTGCGATATGTTTTTTCACAATCGTAACACTTTTGGCGATGTTTCCTACACGTATCATGAATGTTTTGGGTAAATATTTGACACCTATATTACTGGTTGTTATCGGATTATTATGTTTATTAGCTATTATCAACGCCGAACAGTCGCCAGTTGCTTCAAAAGGCGCCTTTGTCCAACAACCGACATTAAACGGGGTGCTTGAAGGCTATTTTACGCTAGATGTATTAGGTGCGCTAATATTTTCGGTTGTCGTGGTCAATCAATTTAAAGCCCATGGTGTGACTGGGAAACGTCAATTAACAATACGCGTATTGCAAGCGGTGCTCATTGCAGCAACTTTGCTCGGTGCAGTTTATATGGCACTTGCTTGGATGGGAGCGACGACGCCTTCTTCAGAAACCATCCATAATGGGACGTCTATATTAACATACCAATCAACGCGTGTTTTTGGCATGTATGGACATTATTTGTTTGCGCTCATCGTGTTGCTTGCGTGTTTAACGACATGCGTCGGATTAATCAACGCATGTGCATCATTTACAATCAATTATGTCCCTAAGTTAGGCTATAAAAGACTAGTATTGTTATTTGCAACATTTGGCTTGTTTTTTACGACATTTGGTTTAAATACGATTTTAAAAATCGCACAGCCGATCTTGTTATTTATTTATCCCGTTGCGATTGTTCTCGTGCTAGTGTCGCTTGTTAATATGGTCTTTCCGTATCGTTTAAGATGGACTTATATCATTCCTACAATGGTGACATTACTTTTATCCATTGTTCAAGTGGCATTAACATTCAACTGGACAATTCCATGGCTTACAGATTTTTACCAACGTATGCCGTTAGCCGCATCTCAACTTGGATGGCTCATCCCATTTGTGATTTGTACATGTGTGGGGCTAGTCATCGATCATATATATCATAAACATATTGCAACAGTATAATGTGTTTTAATCACTGCTGAGAAATCATGAACCCTCTATTTTATCCTTTCGATAATACAGAGGGTTTTTTACGAGATAAAATAATGCATTTAATTTGTGGAAATAAGGTACAAAGCTATTATATTAAGATAGCAATGATTTAAGCACCACTGCTTGATTGTGTTGCGTGTCTTTTGCGCCATAAAGCAGATGGACATCTTCTTGAGTATCTCGAATAATGGATTTTAAAGTAGCTAAAGCTTCTTGTTGTGCTTTATTGTTTTTCAATTCATTTTCGTATTTTGTTTTAAACGCATCAAATTTGTCTGCATCATGATTAAACCATTTTCTTAAAGAGGAAGAAGGTCCAATGTCTTTAAGCCAGTAATCGACTTTGGCTTCATCTTTAGACACACCCCTTGGCCAAACACGGTCAACTAATACGCGAACACCTTTTTTAGAAGATGAACTATAAATTCTTTGGACATAAATAGCCACAATCATCCCTCCTTTATCGGTCTTTTTCCCTTAAGCAGTCATGTTTAACGCAATAACTGGAAGATCAGCGTGCCAACATAATTGCCAATCACATAACCGAGTGTACCTACAATAAGTATTGGACCGATTAAGCCATGCCATCCTTTACTAATTGCAAGCGCCGCAGCTGTCGTTGGTCCTCCTGCAGTAGCATTAGAAGCAAGCAACATTTCTTCAATATTAAATTTAAAGAGCCGTCCAATCATTAGTGTGAGTCCTAGATTACATATTAATATAATGATGACAAAGATAAAGAGGAGCGGCGCAGTTTTAAAAATAACCGCAAAGGATGCGGGTGTCCCAATGACAACGAAAAAATTATAAATCATAAATGTTCCGATTTCATTTGCACCATTAAGCTTGTCAAAGAATCGTTCGAAACGCATCACTAATAACAGTGTTATTGTTGTAATTAGTAAATATGGATCTCCAAAAAATGTTACGAGTGTCTTCGTGATCACCCATGATTGAGGTATAAGGTTATTTAACCAATCTGACAATGTAAAACTCAATGCGACAATCGCTACAGATAGGCCAAAAGCAATCGCAATATCGTTTAAGTGAACGGGTTTTGCCTCCCAGTAATCATGATGATGTGCCGGTTGATGTTGCGTGTCATAGGAAGTCTTAAACCATTTTTTTATAAAAGAGAATTGGGGCAATGCGATTAATAAAATGAAGTAGAGTGCCATTACACTATTATCTGCGACAACTGTAGATGAAATGAGATCACTTGGGGGTGTGAGCTTTGCGCTTAATGCTGCAAAGTTAACACCACCTCCTATATAACTACCAGTCATCATTGCAGCGATTTTTTTTAGATGCGGAATGTGTGGATGTAAAAAAGCATATGCAATGATGACACCAATGACTGTTCCGGCACTGGCAATTAAGAAGATGCATAATAAACGTTTACTTTCATTCCAAATTTTCTTTAAGTTAGATTGAAACAATAATAACGGAATAGATAACGGAACAATATAGTCCCAGATTATATCATATGCTGGCGCCTTAGTAGGTATAATATTGAAATTAGAAAGCAACATAGCACCTAAAAGTGCGATAATCGCGCCTGATATGATTTTAGCAATTTTAAATTGTTGTTCTAAAATAATGCTGATTGCCGCCCATCCAATGATAAAAGCAAGTAATAACCACGTTTGATTTTGAGAAATAATTGCACCCATAATCATATGATTCCCCCTTAAAAGAAACACTTTTATCTATTTTATATTTTACAAAATGATTTGTCGATAAGGGTAAAATGTGACGTCTTTATGTTTTGGTAATAGAAAAAGCACTGAATAAAATGGAATATGCTAAAATAAATATGTAATTATATAAGTGGAGGTGTGCCATATAATGACAATAGTTATTGGCATATTAATCATTCTCTCTGTAGTTGCTTGGATAAAAGCGGTAATGGTTTCTAAAAAAGAGGGCGAGGCCACTAAGAAGCAACTGAACACATGGGTGATGATTGGTGCAGTACTTACAGTATTATCACTGAGTTTAATGTTTATTGTCTCACAAAATTCTTAAATACATGTCATAAAATAGGTGATGCATTGGATTATAAAATGTGTATCATCTTTTTCTTATACGTATCTTACAAGGTTTAAAAGTACATTAAATTTTTAAAAGATTGGCCCTTTTAAAGTTAAAATATGATAGGACTTTTGATTTTATACGGGATGGTGACACATGCTACTCATTAATACGATAATTATTTTAATTTTATTCTTACTTATAGGATTTCTAGTGGGACACGAGGAAGGAAGATTGGTTTTTATTAAAGCCATTGCGATTGGAACCCTTTTAATTTTCTTGAGTTATATTACCATTTTGATAGGTTCATTCGTAGTTTGGTTACCAATGGTGTTATTATTTGATATTACCGATGGTATCTTTCAAATTGGCCTTATAACAATGCTACTTAGTGGTATCATTCAATATATCTTTTTAAGGTTCATGAGTCGTAAAATTGTTATAAGTGACACGTTAATACAAATTTTAGAATACTTCATTCAATGGTTATTAATTTATTTTACGTTGTATCAATTCGTGGCAAATCAATTAAAAGGATTGGCTGATATCGATGTTCAAAATTTATTTGCCAACTTATTGACGGTAGACAGTATCAATATCTTTATTTTACCTTCCTTATTGGTGAGTTGGATTTCAATCTCTATGGTGAGAATGAGTCGAAAACAGCTTAAAGACCACAAATAACATAATGAAAAATCTCAAAACATGGCAATTTTGTTGCGTTTTGAGATTTTTTTGTTTTTTAGTTCAAAAGAATATTGTTTGTGAAATGATTTGATGCTACACTTTAAATGATAATGATTTTCATTGTCGATGTTTGTAAGGGTGAAAAGGAGACAGAATGATGCGCTATTTTATGAATGGCTATGTGTTGTTTTTCACACTCACAATCCTTACTGTGTGCTCTTTGTTCATTGGGGTGAGTAGCGTTCCGATTACAGCGCTTTTTAACCTTAATGATGATCAACTGAATGTTCTATTCGCAAGTCGTATTCCCCGTACCGTAAGTATTCTTATCGCTGGGAGTTCACTCGCATTAGCTGGTTTAATTATGCAACAAATGATGCAAAATAAATTTGTTAGTCCTACGACAGCTGGAACGATGGAATGGGCGAAATTAGGGATTTTAATTTCTCTTGTTTTTTTTCCATCAGAACATATCCTATTAAAATTGTTGTTTGCTGTGCTATTGAGTGTGGCGGGCACGTTTTTGTTCGTCCAAATGATACAACGTATTCGATTTAAAGATGTTATTTTTGTTCCACTAATTGGTATTATGCTCGGCGGCATTGTGTCTAGCTTTTCAACGTTTATCGCATTGAAAACCAATGCGGTACAAAGTTTAGGGAACTGGATGAATGGTAATTTTGCCATCATCACGAGTGGGCGCTATGAAATCTTGTACTTAAGCTTACCGTTATTGGTTATGACTTACTTATTTGCGAATCAATTTACAATTGCAGGCATGGGACGTGATTTTAGTAAAAATTTAGGTCTCAATTATGATTTAATCATCAATATCGGTTTGTTTATTACCGCTACAATCACTGCACTTGTCGTGGTTACAGTAGGAACTTTACCATTTTTAGGTCTGATTGTGCCTAATATCGTCTCTATTTTTAAAGGGGACCATCTGAAAAATGCTTTGCCACATACAGCAATGCTCGGCGCCATTTTTGTGATGTTTTCAGATATAGTTGGACGTGTTGTCGTTTACCCGTATGAAATCAATATTGGTTTAACGATTGGTATGTTCGGAACTATCATTTTTATTATTATGTTGATGAAAGGACGTCGTCAGTATGCGTAATTCGTCCTTAAAAAAGCTCATCATTTTAATTGTCGCAACCATCATGATTGGTGCGATGTATTTGTTGATTGGTCTTGATTTTGAAATTTTTGAGTATCAGTTTAGTAGTCGTTTGAGAAAACTCTTCTTAATGATCCTCGTTGGTGCAGCAATCGTCGCGTCTACCGTCATTTTCCAAGCCATCACCGTGAACCGTTTATTAACACCTTCCATCATGGGACTTGATGCTGTATATCTATTTAGTAAAGTATTAATTCTTTTTATTTTCGGCGCAAGTTCTATATTTATTACAAATTTTTATTTAAATTTTGCAGTGACATTGGTCGTAATGGTCATTTTCGCATTGATTTTATTTGAAGGTATTTTTAAATATGGTCAATTTTCGGTGTATTTTATTTTGTTAATTGGCGTCATTTTAGGAACATTTTTTAGAAGTATTACCGGTTTTCTTGAATTATTAATTAATCCTGAAGATTTTCTTGTTGTTCAAAGTGCGATGTTTGCCAACTTTGACGGGTCAAATCCAACACTAGTAACCTTAAGTGCCATCGCTTTAACGATTTTGTTACTTGTTACAGTGAAGATGTTGCCGTATTTAGATGTATTATTACTTGGTCGCGCTCAGGCGATTAACCTTGGTGTGAACTATACACAAATGACACGCATGTTGCTCATTTTAGTTGCACTGATGGTTGCCATAGCAACTGCACTTGTTGGACCTATTACATTTCTTGGATTATTAACTATAAACTTAGCACATGAGCTCATTAAAAATTTCGAACATCGTTATATTTTACCAGCAACAATTTGTATCAGTTGGATCAGTTTATTTGTCGCACAGTGGATTGTAGAGCACTTATTTGAAGCAACAACACAAGTTAGTATTTTAATTAACCTCATTGGAGGCATTTACTTTATCTATCTTTTAATGAGGCGGAGGGAAACGACATGATTCGCATTCAGCATTTGAATCAATTTATTGATGACAAGCAAATACTTACTGATGTGAGTGTTGATATACAAAAAGGACGATTGACTTCACTGATTGGACCCAATGGTGCCGGCAAAAGTACATTATTGTCAGCCATCAGTCGCCTACGAGATTTTCAAGAAGGTCAAGTCGAAATCGAAGATACGCCTTTAAATGACTATGGGTCACAAGCTTTATCTCAGAAATTGTCGATTTTAAAACAAACGAACCATACAGAATTAAACATCACTGTTGAACAGTTGGTCAACTTTGGTCGTTTTCCATACTCTAAAGGCTATTTAAAGAAAGAAGATAAAGCAAAAGTAAATGAAGCGATTGCATTATTGAAGTTGGACGACATACGGCACCGTTATCTTAAAACGTTATCAGGCGGTCAACGCCAACGTGCATATATTGCCATGACAATTGCACAAGATACGGAATATATACTTTTAGATGAACCGTTAAACAACTTAGATATGAAACATTCTGTTCAAATTATGCAAACCTTACGTGAACTCGCAGTTTTTCATAACAAAACAATCGTTGTTGTGTTACATGATATTAATTTTGCATCTGTATACTCTGATGATATCGTCGCTTTAAAAGATGGCAAAGTAGTGAAAGCTGGCCATAAACGTGCCGTCATTGACTCAGCGGTATTAAAACAACTCTATGATATGGATGTCAAAATTGAAACGATTCGAGGTCAACAAATTTGTATTTATTTTGATGAACTACCTTGTATGTATCATCAAATGTCTCATAAAGTAATGAGTTAAATGAGGAGGACAATATGAAAAAGTTAGGATTATTATTAATGGTTGCGATGGTCTTTGTATTAGTCGCATGTGGTAATGATGACAATAAGTCATCTAAAAAAGGTGGTTCTAAAGAGACTGTAGAAGTTAAAAATGATTTTAAATTGCGTGGTAAAGCAGATGACGGTAGCCAAGATAAAGCATATTCGGATACAGTAGAAGTGCCTAAAAATCCGCAAAAAGCAGTCGTGTTTGACTACGGTGCATTAAAGACATTAGAAGAAATGGGGCTTAAAGATAAAGTAGCCGCATTACCTAAAGGTGAAGGTAACGCACAATTACCAGATTTCTTAGATGATTTTAAATCAGACAAATATCAAAACACGGGTTCCTTAAAAGAAATCAACTTTGATGTTATTGCAAAAGTTAAACCAGATGTGATTTATTTATCAGCACGTACAGCAAATCAAAAAAATATTGATGAGTTGAAAAAAGCTGCACCAGACGCTCCAATCGTTTATATGGGCGCAAAAAATGATGATTTCATAGAATCTATGAAAAACGACACAAGCATTCTTGGTAAAATTTATGATACTGAAAAGAAAGCAGAAGCTTTAAATAAAGAATTAGATGAAAAGATTGCAGAAGTAAAAGCAAAAACAAAAAACTTAGATTTAAAAGCAATGTATTTACTTGTTAATGAAGGTGAATTATCTACTTTTGGAGCGGGAGACCGTTTCGGTAACCTCGTATTCGATACGTTAGGGTTCAAACCAGTTGATGATAATATTAAGAAAAGCAGTCATGGTCAAAATGTGACAAATGAATATGTGAGTGAGAAAAATCCAGATATCATCTTCGCGATGGATCGTGGTAAAGCAATCGGTGAAAAATCAACAGCAAAACAAGTTTTAGGCAACAATGTCATTAAAAATGTGAAAGCTGTTAAAAATGGTAAAGTTTTAGAATTAGATCCTAAACTTTGGTACTTTGCTTCAGGTTCTACAACAACGACAATAGAGCAAATTGAAGAAATAGAAGAAGGATTAAAATTAGATAAATAAAATTCTAAAATCAATTTAGGGGTTAGGACGTTAGCTATAATGTCCGAGCCCCTTTTTTATGGGAATGAACAATTGAGAAGCATATTACTCTCAATTACTATTGAAATTTTTAAAGGCTTGTTTTTAACGATTTAGCGATCTATGCCATTAAATAGATGTAGGAATCCCTTCATCTTGTATCAAATTGTTAAATCTTCAATACATATCAATCGCCTTCAAAGTGCATTTAATTATGTACTTTGAAGGCTTTTAAATTGATAGGAAGGTGTTATTCCAAACGCTGTATATATGATGATTTTAATCTTGATTGAAATTATTTTTAATGAAACGCTCTAATACTTGAACTAATTGTTCCATGTCGTCACCTTCGAAATTTAATTCTTTGTATACTTCATTCGTGACTTTAAATAAATAGTCGCGCACTTCAATGCCTTTATTGGTCAAAGAAATATTCAGGTTTCGTTCATCTTCTTCATTACGAAGTTTTTGAACGAATCCTTTTTGGTCAAGCTTTTTTATTAATGGTGTGAGTGTACCTGAATTTAAATAAATACGATTGCCTAATGTTTTAATATTTACAACTTCATTAGGCTGTATCGCTTTTAAAGTAATGTATGACGTATACGTCAAATCGTATGACTTTAAGTGTGTCGCGTACTTCTTAATGACTTCTTTAGAAGCAACATAAAATAAAAAACATAGTTCATTTTTTAAGTCATCATGTTCTAATGTCATCATATTGGCCCCCTTGATCTCTTTATAACAGTATAACACTTTTTTCTTGATAGACGCAGAACGGTTACATATAATTGAATTGAACTTAATTTAATTAAAATAATATTTATTATGGTGAGAGAGGGATGTTGTTATATGAAAGATTTTAAATCCGTATTAGAAAGTCGACGTTCGGTTAAACAATTTGATCAGAATGTAAAAATTCCGCGAGAAGAAATGGAAGAAATGATCACACTTACTACGAAAGCACCATCATCTGTAAATATGCAACCTTGGCGTTTTGTCGTAGTTGATACACCTGAAGGAAAAGATATACTACGTCCGTTAGTGCAGTTTAACACGCGTCAAAATGATACATCTGCAGCTATGGTTGTTATTTTTGGAGATATGAAGAACTATGAATATGCTGATAAAATATATGATGATGCGGTTGAAAAAGGGTTCATGCCACAAGAAGTTAAAGATCTTCAAGTTGCGAAATTTGTTGAGCTATATGAAAGCTTAGATCGCCAAGGTATGAATGATATTGTTAAAATCGACAGTAGTTTGGCAGCGATGCAATTTATGCTCATTGCACGATATTATGGTTATGATACAAATCCGATTGGCGGCTTTGAAAAAGATGTTATTGCAGAAGCGCTAGGACTCGATTCAGAACGCTATATGCCTGTGATGATCATTGCAGTGGGTAAAGCAGCTGTGGAAGCGCGTGAATCCGTACGTCTACCGGTAGAGGATGTATTGTCATTTCGCTAAAACATAAAAAATAATCTTAATATTAAAAGCACCCCTTACAACTATCAAATTTGTTGCTAAAGTAGTACATTAGTAATGAAAGAGATAAAGTACGGGGTGACTGTATGTTTGTAGAGAAAAAAATACCCATTAATATTGAAAATTTAAAAAGTGAAGTTGCAACGTATACACAAAAAGCGATACATTCTGAGGATAATATCGAACAAGTTGTACAATTTATTAAGTTAGAACATATTTATGGGGCGGCATTAGAAGAAATTAGTACAAAACTTCATATTTTAGATCAAGATTTTCAGTTGAAAAATGCACATAATCCGATTCATCATATGGAAAGACGTGTGAAAAAAATACCGAGCTTATTACAAAAGTTGAAGCGAAAAGGGTTTGAAATTTCGGCCCAATCCGCACAATCACATATTATGGATATTGCGGGGATTCGTGTTGTATGTAATTACATGAATGATATTTATAACGTTGAGCAACTATTATTGCAACAAGCAGACATAAAGCTGTTAAAACGAAAAGATTATATTCAGTATCCTAAAGCAAATGGCTATAAAAGTTTGCATATTGTCGTGTCCGTTCCAGTATTTTTAACAGATGGCACGATTGAAGCGCCTGTAGAAATACAGCTAAGAACGATTGGTATGGATATGTGGGCGAGTTTAGAACATCAATTACATTATAAATCAACCAATAGTGATAGAGACATGTATCGTCAAACTTTAAGAGAATGTGCGCTTGAAATAGGGGACGTAGAACGCAAAATGGAACGAATCCATTTAAATATCCAACAAGATCAACTTAATGAGCATTAAAAAAATGTGCCGTAAAATCACACGATGTGATGTTAACGGCACTTTTTTTATTTTAAACGGTATAAACTTCGTTGTCCATGTGGCAATGATTCAATGAAAGCAGCTGGATTTTCAGCATAACGATTGCCGATACCATCTTTCATACGTTGAAAATGTAGATGAGGACCTGTCGTTTGTTTACCAGTATTACCCGATTGTGCAATAACATCCTGAGCTTTTACCACATCTCCTGGTTTCACCTTAAACGTATTTAAGTGCATATACCATTGATAATATCGCTTATTGGATTCTTGAATTTCAAGTACATTTCCACCAAACTGATTTTTAAATGTTCGGGTCACTGTGCCGTCTGTAGCAGCCAGAATATCGGTATTTTCAGGCAAATGATAATCAATACCATAATGACGGTTGTCTCCATTAAACTTTAAACCATTGGCATATGTTCCAAATCCGTGTGTTTCACGGTCTTGATGTAAGATATGTGTGATTGACGTATTATTTTGGATATCTTGGATAAATTGTTGTACGAGTGAGTGATAAATGATTACTAATAAAGTGATTGTCGTAACGATGAGCGCACTAAAAACTATTCGCATTAGTTTCTTCATTGAGATGTTCCTTTTTAGAAGTATTGAAATGAGTGTAACCAATCATATGGTGTCGTGCCAATAAGTTGCTCATAAGAAGGCAACGAAGCAAATAGGAAAGAGGTGACAAGTAAAGATAAAAAAACACGCTACTTATGAAAGTAACGTGTTTTGGATTATCTTATCTGTAGATGAAGTTTTGTGAAGCAGCTTGACTAGCTGATAAGGTACGTGATGTTACAACACCAGCGCCGTGACCGTAGTTCATTTCAGAAACTGTTACAGAACCATTTTTGCCTACGCTTTCAACGTATGCAACGTGACCGTAAGGACCAACTGATGTTTGCATGATAGCGCCTGCTCTTGGTGTATTGTTTACTGTGTAACCAGCAGCACGTGCAGCGCTTGCCCAGTTATTCGCATTACCCCAAGTGTTACCGATACCGCCACCTACACGGTTATATACGTAGTACGTACATTGACCAGCAGTGTAAAGATTAGCACCACCACGAGATGTGAAACGAACTGGTGTGCTTGAGTAACCTGAGTTAGAAGGTGCTGGCGCAGCAGTTGTTGTTGTGTTGTAGCTTGTAGTTGAAGCAGCAGGTGCTTGAACAGTGCTTTGTGCATTATAGTTATAGCTATAATTGTAATTATAGTTTGGTGCTGAGTAGTTATAATTGTATGAAGTGTTTTCATAGTTATATCTCGCAGCAGGTGTTGCTGTTGTATAATATTGTGAAGAATAGCTATAGTTATAGCTTCCGTTATAGTTGTAATAATAGAAATCATACACACCGTTAGCGTCAAATGTGTAGTAAGTGTATTGTGCAGATGGATCCCAGTTACCATCTAAAGTATGGTGTTTGTTACCATATTGATCTACTGTAAT
The DNA here is from genome assembly GCF_011466855.1 of Staphylococcus agnetis. NCBI lineage: Bacteria > Bacillati > Bacillota > Bacilli > Caryophanales > Staphylococcaceae > Staphylococcus > Staphylococcus agnetis. The sequence goes on along the minus strand of NZ_CP045927.1, from coordinate 2,022,959 downwards.
ATAGTCGTTAGTCTCTTGAGAATAATAAGTTGAATATGCATATGAAGATGTGTGTTGCTCAGCAGCTTGAGCATCATCTTGTGCAGCAACTCCTAAAGTAACCAAGCCGAACGTAGCGATTGTAGCAGTAGTTAATTTTTTCATTGTAAAAAAGTCTCCCTATCTAAATTTTAATATCGTTTTCTATGTGCTTTATGCAATCCTCTAGAATCATAGCACATATTATTAAGAAGTAAAGCGTTGTAAACAATTTTAAGTCGTACTGTAACAAAACTGAAATAAAAGATAACAATTTGACTCATTAATAGTTATTTGGAAACAAAAAATTATAAAGCTTGGGTAGGCGATTTTTAAAATATCAATGTGAAATATTACGCTTTTTTCTTGCTGAATAGGAGAATGATAGGAAGAGATAATTTATTAAAATATTGAGAACTTGTTTTAATGATTAAATTATTTATCGAATGATGCTAGATTGAAAATGGGCTTAATGAATAGAAGTAAACGTAAATAAAAAAATACACATATATAATAGAAGAAAAGCGGTACAAAAGATGAAAAGTTATTTGTAAAATATGTAGATAGATTCTAATGATGAAGGTGACAAAAAAAGAGCACTGTATATTTATTGAACGTATAAATTTATGATATATGCAAATTAAGAATGGGATAAAGTGATCATATCGCAATTAAGAAAAAGGGGGCATCCATTTTATTTACGTAGTACCGCAGCACAGTAAATAATGAATGATAGTGCTTTAATTTTAAATATAGATGAGATACTTAATTCACAACGTTCAGGCACATGTACGATTTAAAATGGCTATCGTAGCATATATAGCGTTATTAAATTTCGAACTGAATGAAAAATAAAGGAATAGATATAAAAAAAGAGCCCTATGAAGGACTCTTTAAAGAAAGCATTAAATTATGCTGTTACCCAGTGACCAGCGCCACCAGTGTTATATAAGTGTTGCGCGAATTTATCTTGAACTGCAGCTGGAGCTTGAGCTGGGTTAACACCTACGTATGAAGGGTCAACTTGTTGTGCTACAGCGTTCCATGTTGATGGTAAGAATTGGTAAGCACCTGCAGCACCTGATGATGGGTTAATTGCTGAGTAGTCACCACCAGATTCACGTTGTTTGATTAATTGTAAGTGTGAGTTTACACCTGAACCACTTGTAGATGTAGTTGATGTTTTTGGTGCTTGTGTTGCAACTGGTGCTTGAGTAGAAGCTTGTTGGTTAGATTGAACTGCTGCTGCATTGTTAGTTTCAGCTTGAGTAGAAGCTTGAGCTGAAACGTCTTGAGTTTGAGCTACAGCTGCTTGACCATAACCATTGTATGACCAACCGAAGTACGTACCATCTGACCAGAAGTGGAAGTTAGTACCTTTGTAAGTGAATTTGTAATCGTAAGCACCTGCTTGGATAGGTGATTGATTTAATGATGGATCGTTATTTAAAGCTTTATGCGCTAAAGCTGCTTTATCAATTGAAGATTGAGATACTTCACTTGCGTGAGCGTCTGTTGTATGTGCAGCGACACCTGTCGCACCGATTGCTACTGCTAAAGATGATGCTAATAATGTTTTTTTCATAATTGAAAGTCCTCCAAATAAAATTTTTTCATTTTCAAAAAGTCTGCTTAACTAAAAATTTCAACAATCACACTCTAACAGGCATCTGGATTGATGTAAATTACGAGTTGATAACAAAACATTACGAGAGTATTTCAAAATGATGTTCTGTAATGTGATTGTGATGTGAGATGTTTATATCTATTTCATTAAGATAAACTCAAAAGGTCAACAGCATGAATTACAACCGTATTCTGAAAATAAAGAAAATATACCGTTATATTACAAATATTACAGAAAATCATAGAATTGTAATTTAGATGTCAGGTGTTTGATGACGCTAACAGTGAAAATTAACAAAAAAGTGTTATTTACCGTTTAGAATGTTGATTGCTATCTTTTAAAACACGTATAATAGACTAACCGAGGTGAAGAGATATGGACAAGAAAATTGAAGCACTACAACTTAAAGCCGCAGAATTAACACGTGAAAGCCATGCGCTTGGAATACCCGTAATGGTTGTGTTTGAGGGTGTGCCCGCTTCTGGCAAAACACGCTTAACCAATGAGTTACTATTAACATTAGATGCGAAGTACACACATTTTATCGCCACTAAAACACCTTCTGAACATGATTTGCGTTATCAATTCTTACAAAATTATTGGAATACACTCCCTTCTAAAGGAGATATTAATATTTATTTTAGAAGTTGGTACGCACATTTTATTGATTATAAGATCCATGGGATAAAGAAAAGTACATTTAAACATTATGATAAATTAAAAGCTGAAATCCACGCATTTGAATCAATGCTTCAAAACGATGCGCATGAAATTATTAAATTTTATATTCAAATTAATGAAGAAAAGCGTCAAGAACATATTAATGAAATGAAAGATAATCCTTTAACAAATTGGAAAGCACAAGAATATGAAAATGTAATCCCTTCAGATGTGTATCGTCAAGAATTTCAACATATACTCAATGATGAATGGGAAGTGATTGACTATACAAATAGAACACACGCAATACAACATATGTATGAACATTTGATAGCGCGACTGGAAAAAGCCATTCACCGACATCACAATCGTAAAAAGAAAATAAATGGTGCCTTTAGTGAACCATTTTCTACAGACATTTTTAATGTTCAAATTGAAAAAACACGTAAAAGTGATTATGACGCATTACTACTATCATTACAATTACGACTTAAAGAGTTACAATTCGCCTTATATGAACGTAAAATTCCGCTCATTTTAGTTTATGAAGGCATGGATGCTGCAGGTAAAGGCGGCAATATTAAACGTGTCAGAGAATATCTTGATCCAACTGGCTATGAAGTGAATGCAATTAGTGCACCTACTGATGTTGAATTAAATCATCATTACTTATGGCGTTTTGCGAAAGATATGCCTAAGAGTGGTCATATTGAAATTTTTGATCGTAGCTGGTACGGCCGCGTCCTCGTAGAACGTGTTGAAGGTTTTGCTACGTACGATGAATGGTCTCGAGCCTACGATGAAATTAATGCATTTGAACAAATGTGGGTCAACGACGGAGCTATTGTGTTGAAATTTTTTCTTACTTTAGATAAAGATGAACAACTCAAACGATTTAAAGATAGAGAACAAAATATTAATAAACAATGGAAAATTACCGATGAAGATTGGAGGAATCGTGAAAAATGGGATCTATATTTAGAAGCCAGTCACGATATGATAGAAAAGACACAACACCCGCATGCACCTTGGCTGATTGTACCAGCTGATCATAAAAAATCTGCGCGTATCGAAGTGCTAAAATATATTATACAAAAATGTGAAGAAAGATTATGGGGCGTTAAATATTATTAAATTTAGGGCTTATGACTTATGCAATTTTGACGAATTTCTACTATAATAATAGTTAAATAATTTTCATACATGTTTGTGTAAATGAAAAGTTAGAAAAGAGACTGAGGAGCATTCATGTTATTTAATCACTACGAGCCATATACTGTTAAGTTATCTCATCATGATGGAGACGTATTAGAAATGGTCACAATAGGAGATAATGATTCTGAAAATGTTATTGTGTTACTTCACGGTGCCATAATGAACTACAAAATCATGACAGTATTTGCGAAATATCTTCATCATGCCAAGTTAATATTTATCAATTGTCCTGGTCGTGGAAAAAGTACGTCGCTTTCGAGAATGGATCATAATTTAGAAGATTATGCTACGCGTATTAATGAAGCGTTAGAACAAGAACTTGCGCACAGTAACATCAAACGTATGGCTATGATTGGTTATTCGATGGGTGGGCTAATTGCGACTAAAATCGCCGGATATAATACACTTCCTATCACGCATCTCATTTATTTAAATAGTGCTGCGAAAATTGATTATAAAGAATTACGCATTTCCAAGCTTTTTTATGAAGTTTTTAAAGACATTAAGCCTGATCACCAAGATGGAATGATTAAGAGTATCCCGGAATTTATATTGGATCAAGGTGTTTCGAAAAAGCATTCGGATAAATTCAATTTTACGGAATACTTAGCACCTGTTGATGCGATGATTACGGATTTAATGTATACGCTGAAAGCAGACTATTTAGAGGATATTGATAAAATTAAACATATGCCTAAAGTGTTGTTTTTATTAGGAGAAGATGATGTCATCTTCCCAAACAAAGATTCGGCTGTCACTGTCGAGAAATTCGAATCACGGCGTGCAGAAGTCAAATCCATCATCTATCCAGAAGTTGGTCACTTAGACTTTTTACGTGTATTAGATAAAGGAAATGGTGGCAATATTGGAAGTATTGAACATAATATTAATGCATGGTTAAATCTATCACAAACAACGACCAATGAATTGTCATGAAAGTACGATGAATAAGGAGTAGGATATGAATCTCAATGATTTTTTATTCTGCTCCTTTAACTTTAAACTTATAAATAAGGAGTTTTAAAATGTGGATTGATATCACGCACTCTCCAAAGATTGGGCCGAGTGGCCAGGAGATACACCGTTTCAATTCAATTATTTTGCGACAAAAGCACAAACACATTCTGTGAATATCGGTGAAATTGTTGGAAGTACACATATTGCAACACATGTCGATGCACCTAAACACTTTGATGATGATGGATTGACGATAGATGCATTACCAGTAGAACGATTTATTGGCAAAGCGACAGTAGTAACTTTATTAGATATACCTGTCATTGAAGTAGACTATCTTAAAAGTTGTCCCATTGAAGGAACCATTATTTTAATTCAGACACAGCGCGAAAGTCATCCATCAGTTTTTCCAGAAGAAATACCTGTACTCAGTATTGCAGCGATTGACTACCTTGCTTCTATAGGTATCGAAGTCATTGGTGTGGATGTACCATCGGTGGATCCTATTGACTCGGAAACGCTTGAAAATCATCATCGTATTGCACATCATGAAATGTATAATATAGAAAACTTATGCTTGGCCCATGTTAAGGCGGGTATTTATCAATTTATTGGGTTGCCGTTAAAAATAAGTGGTGCGGATGCATCATATATTCGTGCAGTAATTCAACCGATATCATGATAAAATTAAGATTGTGATACAATAGGAACGATTTTGATAAAGAATAGAGGCACAATGAGTATGGAAAATATTGAAAAGAAACACACCACCATGCCGTTATTGTTCATCATTTTATTAGGTACAATGACTGCATTTGGACCCCTTTTATCAGATATGTATAGCCCAGCATTACCTTTAGTTCAAAAAGATTTAATGACATCGACATCAGAGACACAGTTGACATTATCTATAGCGATGATTGGGATCGCGATAGGACAATTTATGTTTGGAATTATGGCAGATCGCATATCACGACGCACATTAGCGATGATGATTTTATGCGTGCTGATCGCAGCCTCATTATGTATTGCAATCAGTCATTCTGTTTATGCCTTACTCTCATTAAGGTTTGTACAAGGGCTTGCAGGTGGTGGTGCGATTGTTATCGCACGTGCAATTGCTGGAGAAACTTTTAAAGGTGCGTATCTCAGTCGCTTCTTTACGGCACTTATGGTTGTTAATGGTTTGATTTCAATTTTAGCTCCTTTAGCCAATGCATTATTGTTATCATTTGGAACTTGGCGTTATATCTTTTTCGCATTAGCTGGCATAGGGGCGATTTTATTGCTATCTGTGATGGTTCACCCACATATGAAAACCATTCAACACAGTCAAACGAAGGCAAAGAAACTTTCAGTAGTCTTTAAAGATTTTATACAATTGATTAGAACACCATCATTTGTATTACCCATGTTATTGCAAGGCGTCACATATATAATGATTTTCAGTTATGGTGCAGGTGCACCATTTATTACTCAAAATGTATATGGCATGACGCCACAATCGTTTAGTCTTTTGATGGTGTTAGTTGGAATTGGATTAATCCTTTCAAGTCAAGTTTCTAATGTCTGTCTACGTTTTATGCCACAACTTCGAGTACTTACGTTATTTATTATGATTCAAGTTGTTGGCGCGATCCTTACGATTATCGTGTGCGCTTTTCATTTGCCAGTCGCTTATTTAGTAGTAAGTTTATTCATTACAGTGACACCTGTTACAGCGATTGGACCAATTGCATTTAGTTTAGCGATGCAAATGAGAACTGGGGGAAGTGGCAGTGCTTCCAGCCTATTAGGTTTAGTTCAATTTATATTAGGTAGTTCGATTGCGCCATTGATAGGTATTCAAGGACCAGAAAGTGTGATTCCATATTGTATTGTGTTAGGCGTCACAACGATATTATTATTAGGGCTTGGTCATTTTACATTTCATCGATTAAAACATCACATTCATTAAATAGAGCATGTGATTTGAAGTCTTCAAATTTATGGGAAACCTTAATTTGAAGGCTTTTTTATGTTAATCCTACATGAGATTTAATGTCGTGTGCATTTCATTGTCCGATAAGAGATTGAAACATTGTGCGTAAATACACTATAAAAATATAGATGAGACAACAAAATTTCCTTTGATATGTATACGTATTCTGATACTATATAAACATCTGTATTATATTGAACTAAACACAAAGGAATGAAACAATTTGAAACGTCAAGCCACGTACAACTTTAAACACAAAGCGCAACGATTTTCGATTCGTAAATTAAACATCGGTCTCGCATCGGTCGTATTTGGGACATTATTTTATTTAAATGTTTCTGAAGATCTCCAAGCTGCTGAAACTTTCAATGCGTCACCAACATCTTTTCAAAAAGAAGGTGAGAATCCTTCTGAAAACACTATAAATTATCAAACTGAAACACATGATGGCTTAAAGGATAATGTCATAACACCTACACATTTAATCAATCCAATACCAGCTGATCAGAAAACAGCTGAATATCATTTTACGTCTCCAATTGAAAGACAAATGACATCTTTACGTTCAGCGCAACCTGATACATTTGAAACAGATGTACTTCAAACTCCCACTGTGCATATACAACAAGCAGGGAACCATCATATTAATGGGACAGCTCAACCTAATGTGACAGTCGTTGCTCGTGTTAATGAGGGGCAAAAATTGGAAACGGCAGCGACCGCTGATGGGATGTGGTCTATAACAGTACCTATGCCTTTAAACATGAATGATACGATTACTGCCTATGCGGTTAACAGTGCAGGGCAACAATCGGGAACTTACTCTACACATGTGATTGATACGTTACCTCCGAATCCTCCAGGTGTATCGTATTTAGAAATAGGAAAAAATATCATTACAGGAACAGGTGACCAATATCGAAATAGAATTGTCGCATGGTTTCCTGACGGTCAAATGATGTGGACAAAAGTTGGAAAAAATGGAACATGGATGATGGGTGTGCCGTATGAAACGCAGATGAAATTAAAAGTAGGTGATGTCGTTCAGGTGTATGAATATGATACTGCCAATAATCGTTCAGAAGTGGCTTATGTGCACGTAGTAGAAGCACCAAGTCCAGCAATAGCATCTTCTCAACCAGTGAATACAGAATCAACACCTGAAGTATCAGTACTTAAAGAAGAGGAATCAACATCGGTTGTAGAAACGGTCCCTTCTGAAATTGAGAAAGTCGATGAAATAGTGCCATCAGCACCTGAATTAAGTGAATCTTTGACAACACCTCTACAAAAAGAGGATATCTCACAAGAGGCGCAAACAACACCGGTCACCGTACCTGTGCCACAAGAAGATCAAATAAGAGAAGAACCAGAAACTTCTAAATTGGTTGAGACTGCGCATGAAACAATCGAATCTAAGGAAGATAATGCATCCGACGCTGTTATGTCACAAGAAACTACAGAAGTGGCAACTCCACCTTCAACAATTGCATTAGATACCGAAGTGATCGAAGCACCCACGTCGGCAGCGCCTTTGAATCATGAGAAGATTTCCGTTCCTGTTTCAGAAGAGGCGTTACAAAATGATATGGGTGTCGATGATGCACAAGCGTTAATCTTGTTACCATTATTAGATGATGAAAGAGTAAGTGAAACATCTATAACGAATACAACAGATGAAGCTGCTACACCTAAGGAACAATGGATGAATATAGATGATGCGTCGTCTGGTGGCATTGAACATGGAATAGTGTTAAATCATATAATGATGCTTGAACAAGATGAAAAGGGCATTCAAGGTGTGCTGGCTGACAAAGGATTACCGATGTCGAACAAAGCGGGCGCATCTGAAGGGAAATATTTCAAACACGCGCATGTTGAGAACAACACGAGCAATGACAGCAAAGCACATGGTGCACGTTGGAAAAAATTACCTGAAACAGGTAACATGAATGAATCATTAGTGATGAGTTTAGGAAGTATCGTGTTAGGTGTGGCATTATTGTATCGCACGTTCAAACGACGTAAGCACTTGAATTTAATGAAGTAGATAAGTATTATTTGTTTTTATATTATAGAGTGGCGTTAAACGAGTGATGGTCATGCTGTATTGCACGACAGCGGACTGATAATAAGCATCGTCATTCAATATTGTCTTAGAACTTTTACATCAATTTAAAGCCTTCAAACGGGGTGGGATATAGCACACCTATTAATTATCTATATAATAAATAAATTTAGTCTTAGTTATGGACACTATAATGAATTGTGATTGATCCCTTAGCCGAGACTTCTGAGGCATCAAGCCGAAACCGAAAATCCATTTTGAGAGCAAAAATCTAGGAGATTTCTGCTCTCAAAATTAGTTGAGGTAAGGCGCCTAGAAAAGCGAGGCGTTAGGGACAATCATAAATTGAAATGATTCATGTGCTAGCCCCCTTGAAGGCTTTATTATGAAATAAATTAAGATGTTAAGAAATCGCCACCATTTAAGTGTAATGTTTGACCTGTCATATAAGAGCTATCAGTGGACGCAAGAAAAACATACGATGGTGCGAGTTCAGCTGGTTGTCCGCGACGTGCCATAGGCGTATCGCTTCCTTGATTTTCCACTTTATCTGCATCAAAAGTAGCCGGAATAAGTGGTGTATAAATTGGACCAGGTGCTACAGCATTGACGTAAATGCCTTTTTCCATTAATGATGTCGCGAGTGAACGTGTAAATGAGACGATTGCACCTTTCGTAGATGAATAATCAATTAAATGTGCTGAACCTCGATAAGCTGTCACACTCGTTGAATTAATGATTTTGTCTCCTTCTGAAAGATGAGGCAGTGCGACTTGTGTTAAATACATCATGCCATAAATATTTGTTTCAAATGTCGCTTTAATTTGTTCCGGTGTGACATCTAAAAAGTCATCTTGTGGGAATTGTACGCCACCGTTGTTCACAAGTATGTTTAAGCCACCGAAATCTGAAACAACTTTGTCAATTAATACCTTAGACTCATCGACATGACGCAAATCATGTGCATACGCTTTGGCTTTTACACCAATTTCTTCTAAACGCTTCACAGTCTCTTCAGCATCAATATGCTCATTTAAATAGCCGATAGCTACATCCGCGCCTTCTTTCGCAAATAAAATGGCAACTGCACGTCCAATGCCCGAATCACCACCAGTAATTAATGCGACTTTACCTTTAAGCTTCCCAGCTGCTTTATAGCTGTCTAATTCACATACTGGTTTCGGATGCATATCTTTTTCTGAACCGGGTTGTGTATCTTGAGTATAGCCTTTAATTTCATCATGTAATTTTTTAAAATCCAATTCAATTCACCTCAGTTAAAATTGTCTTCATTGTCGATCCCAATATCTTGGTTTAGTAAATGCTTGTACAATTGCTTCAGGATCATTAGATGTGATGACGCCAGGTTGCGACGAATCTACGCGACTGTTAGCTAATGCAGTTGCCGCATTTTCTGAAAGCACAAGCGGTTTAAAATGTTGATACGTTAATTCTGCAAATTCTTCTGTTTTATCAAAAATCGTTGTGTTATTTGAAAGGATGATTAAACTGTCGAATAATGTTGGATGTACAGTATCAAAAGTTTCGGTAATTCCAAAATCTTCTTCAATATTGCGTGGTTTATCTGAAATAAATGCATAGTTGAGTTGATGATCAACCATCGTTTTGGCATAAGATTTTAAAATGTCATTTGAAACTTCTCCATCAACAACGATACCCACCGCATGACCTCTTAAAGGACGGCCAAATTTATCCATCGTAAGCTGACTATCAGCTTTTTCTAGTTGTACTTCTTCGTTCGTTTCAGGAACTGAGACACCAATATTTTCAGCTACACGCTCAGCAAGTATGCGTGAGACTTTATTAAGTTGATTAACCGCATTTTGTTTAACATTTACGTCTACACATTTACCGAGCTCGAATGAGAATCCTGATACTGTATGATCGAATTCTGGTTCAGATAAACTATTTAAATACAAACGGGCTTGTGTATAATAATCTTTAAAACTTTCGCTACGCTTTTGAATTTTATAGGCATCAATTTTTTCTTGATAATGCTCGAAACCACCATCTTCAGGTGCTGTTGTATGTGGGTTATTCGCATTAAGCGCATTTTTATGATACGCGACTTGACCTTGATGAATGTGCATTTGATGCATGCCATCACGTTGGTTGTTGTGTACTGGACTCACAGGTCTATTGATAGGAATTTGATGGAAGTTAGGACCACCAAGTCTAGAAATTTGTGTATCTGTATAAGAAAATAAACGGCCTTGTAGCAGTGGATCATTTGTAAAATCTAAACCTGGTACGATATGTCCTGGATGAAATGCCACTTGTTCTGTTTCGGCAAAAACATTATCAACATTACGGTTTAACGTCATTTTACCGACGATTTTCACTGGTACTTCGTCCTCTGGCCAAATTTTAGTGGGGTCTAATATATCAAAATCAAACTGGAATTCGTCACTTTCGGGAATAATTTGAAGCCCTAGTTCCCATACTGGGTAATCGCCTTTATCGATTGCCTCATATAAGTCTTGACGATGAAAATCTGTATTTTTACCTGCGACAATTTGAGCCTCATCCCAAACCATAGACTCTAAACCTTGTTTAGGCTTCCAATGAAATTTCACAAAATGTGCCTCTCCATTTTTATTAATTAAACGGAATGTATGCACACCGAATCCTTCCATTTGACGAAAGTTTTTAGGAATACCACGATCACTCATGACCCACATAGTTGTATGCGTTGATTCTGGATTTTGTGCAAAGAAATCCCAAAAAGTGTCATGTGCAGAACCGCCCTGTGGCATTTCGTGATGGGGTTCAGGTTTTACAGCGTGCACTAAATCTGGAAATTTCATCGCATCTTGAATGAAAAATACAGGGATATTGTTGCCTACCAAGTCAAATACACCCTGATCTGTATAAAATTTTGTCGCAAAGCCTCTGACGTCTCGAACAGAGTCAGCTGAACCTTTTGAACCTTGTACCGTTGAGAATCTAACGAATACAGGCGTTTTCTTTGAGGGTTGTGTTAAGAAATCTGCGTACGTGTATGCTGATAAATCCTCATACACTTCGAATTCACCGTGTGCACCATAACCTCGAGCATGTACAATACGTTCTGGAATGCGTTCATGGTCAAAATGGGTCATTTTTTCTCTGAAATGAAAATCTTCAAGTAAACTTGGTCCGCGCTCACCAGCACGTAATGTATTTTCATCCTCTGACACTTTTAAACCTTGATTTGTCGTCATTGCTTTACCGTCATTATTTTTGCGAAATGATTCTAAATTTTGATCTTTTTTGTTCATTATCTCAGCTGCACTCCTTTCTATAGAAATTAAGATATTACATTTTGTGTTTACCATTGAAACGGAATAGTCAAACACTGAAAGCCAATGACTTGTAAATAAAGATTGATGTGACCTTTCACTATTGGACAACAAAATTGCGTGGATTTTCAGCGTTCATACAAAATTTACATTTATACGTTAAAATGAGTATGGGGAAAGAATAAGGAGACGTGTGTATCATGAAAATTACGTTTGATGATATTATCAATCAACAAGGGTTTATTCAAGCACATTATTATGATGACGATTATATGGGGGACATTCGTTTTGAACTGACGGATCCCATTGATGTTAGAAATGATCTTGTCGCTGAAGCACTAGGGGCGTTATGTGGACAATATTATGATGAGATTGAAATAGCATTTAAAGTATCAACAGTGACGAAAGCAGAAATAGAAAAGCGAACCCATGCTAAGGTGATTTGTAGCACGGGATTACGTTTTTGGAATTTGAATAAAATGATAAGTAATGATGTGAAGACACTTAATTTTAGTGGAGATGTAGCCAACTTATCTGCATTAACTTTAACGCCTGGAGATACGAATCAAGTTTCATTAGATTTTGGTGCAGAATCGATACATATGTATGATATGTTTGATCGATGGCATAGTCGTATTGTGAAAACAAACGTCATGGAAACACATTTTCCATTAATCACATCAGATTATTATGCCATTGGTGCGATTTTATATAAAGATTACTTTAATACGCGTTATATGATTACAGGGTTACAATTGAATCCAATTACGGCAAATATGACGAAAATTGAAGCGGAACAAGCCATCGCAGGAATGGTGAATCTACCCCATACGCTAGGTTTAACTGCCGTTGGGCATACTCAGATTGCATGTCGGCAATGGGGTGAGGAGTTGAATACAGCGATTCAAACTGTTAAAGCTTCTCAACCTGAAGTGGTTACACAACAACACTTACTCGTTATGATTGAAAATGACCGTAAACGGTTAGGGCTACCTATTGATAACACCGCGTTAACACCTACACACATATCTTGGGGAGAAAATATGAAGTTAGATTTTCTAGCATTGTATGTTTTAAAGCATCGAGGTCGAGCATTTGCAACTTATCTCGTAAAAGACATACCAAAAGAAGCAGAGGCATGGGTTGACCATATCCACTTAGATTTTTATGAGCGCTATTATCCAGGTGTTTTAAGTTATATGCCTCATGAAATTAAGATGTACGTCCAACAACAACTCGCGCAATTTGAAATTGCATTATATACCGATGACGACTGGCATGCATTTCAAATGATACGAGAAAAACTATTGAAAACAAGAAAATAAAATGAGTGTACAAAATCCTAGTAAAGCAATGAAAAGTTGCTTGTTATTACTAGGGTTTTATTTTGTTATGGTAGGAAAGCATTTTGAAATTTTTATAAAAAGTAGTCTAAAATTATGTTGCCTTTATTTTCTTTATGTAGCAAAATAGTAGAAAGCACTTATCTTGCATCATCTTATGATACATATTGCATTTAGGGGTTTTGTAAACAAGGGAGGTTCTACATTCATGAAGTTAGTAGGTAAACTTTTAGCAGGGATTATTTTGGGGATTGTCATTGGATTACTCGATATCGACATTTTAAACCGAATACTTGTTACGGTAAAAGGGGTCTTTGGACAATTTATTAACTATATGATTCCGTTAATCATCTTTTTCTTTATTGCAGCGGGAATCACATCATTAGGAAAGGGGTCAGGGCGACTTGTAGGGATGACAGTTGGTGTCGCATACACGTCTACAATTATAGCGGGATTGCTTGCATTAACTGTAGCATATAACCTTATGCCAATGATTGCATCTAATGGGAAGATTCCAGGTGAGCCGCCAGAAATTAAACCATTTTTTACATTCGAGTTTGATCCTTTAATGGGCGTGTTAACTGCATTAATTACAGCATTTGCGTTTGGTATTATTGCACATGCGGTGAATGCCTCAACAATCATTAAAGTGATTGATGAAGGACAACGTATTGTTGAAGTATTAATTGAAAAGGTTATTATACCGTTTTTACCTTTATATATCGCAACAATTTTTGCAGAAATGACAGCTCAAGGGACTGTTGTGAGTATTTTAAAAGTATTCGGTCTGGTCCTTGTTATTGCGATTGTATTACATTGGGTATGGTTATGTGTCCTTTATACAATTGCCGGTGTGATTAACAAACGTAATCCGTTTAGCATGTTGAAAACAATGCTACCAGCATATTTTACAGCAGTGGGTACGATGAGTAGTGCGGCGACAATACCGGTAACGCTTAAACAAACGAAAGCTAATAAAGTAACACCAGCACTTGCAGATTTTAGTATACCGTTGCTTGCGACGATTCACTTATCAGGTTCAACGATTACGCTCGTGAGTTGTTCAGTTGCGGCGATGATTGTGTTGCCAAGTTTATCGCTTGTGAGCATTCCTACAATGTTAGGATTTATACTCATGCTTGGTGTGATCATGATTGCAGCACCGGGTGTTCCTGGTGGATCAGTTATGGCAGCAAGCGGTATCTTAGGTTCTATTCTAGGGTTTAATGAAGCGGCCATTGGTTTAATGATTGCGCTTTATATGGCACAAGATAGTTTTGGAACAGCTACAAACGTGACAGGTGATGGTGCCATTTCAGCTATCGTTGACCGATTAGGATATAAAAATAAATGATAATGAAAATAGCGTTTTTTAATACGTTTTAATACAAAAATAGCCTTCAACGATCAGTTAAAATGACGTTGAAGGCTTTTTGTATTTAAAATGAAATGATGTTGTGTCGAATGAAGAAAATGATCAGTTATGACATTTATGGTGTGAGTTACTTCTGACGATGTTCATCAAGATCATCTTCCTCACTTTCGTCAGTCTCATTAACCATAAATAAGAAGATAAAAAATGCGAGACCCGCTGGAATACCAATGAAGGGTCCTAATAGGATAGAGAATAATGATGGGAAAAACATAAGTAAAATAACATCTGTAAGTGACCAACGATAATCCATAAATTTTTTTAAAAGTTCATTTAGAGACATGACGATGCCCTCCTAAATCTATCTGATGAATTACAAGTTATTCTCAATGTGATATACAACACCATTGTGCTACATGTGATCAGAAGACCTATCAAAGTTCCAAAAAGTTGAACTGGGAAAATAATCATTGTCGGTATCATCAATACATCCAAGGTGGTAAAAGGTAATTGTTTGAATCGAAGCCACAAGCGTTTCATAATGTCCCCGTACTAGTAACGAGAGCGATTACGCATCGCTTGTTTTTCCTCTTCAGAAATATTGAAATAATAAAATACACCTATACCTGCCGGGATACCGATGAGAGGTGTCACAATCATGCTGATGACAATGGTATACACTAATATTAAAACGACCTCTTTTAATGTCCATTGACGATTAATCATACCTTCAAAAAATTGTTTAATTGACATGATATTACTCCTTATATAAATTATGATTCGTTAAAATTGTTACCTATATTATAACATGATTGATACAACGTTTCTCGTAAAGAGGAGTGGGAATATTAAGATTAGCAATTAAAAAGAAATGAGGGTATAACATGGCAAAACAAAATCCATTAAATCAATTCTACAATGACAAATATGAAGAACAACCCCAATCCTATCCCGGTATACAAAGTGAAATGACACCAGTTCCTGATTGTGGCGAAGAGACATATCAAGGTTCTAACAAATTGACAGACAAAAAAGCACTTGTGACAGGTGGTGATTCAGGTATCGGTAGAGCTGCCGCAATTGCGTATGCAAAAGAAGGCGCGGATGTTGCGATTGCGTACCATCCTGATGAACAAGCTGATGCAGAAGATGTTAAACAAGTCATTGAAAAAGCAGGGCGTAAAGCGGTATTACTTCCTGGAGATTTACGCGATGCAGCATATGCGAAACAAATGGTCAAAGATGCACATCATCAGTTAGGTGGCTTAGACATATTAGTACTCAATGCAGGTATGCAACAATATGAATATGATATTCAAAAGTTATCATCAGAACAACTTACTGATACTTTTGAAGTGAATGTGTTTTCAAATGTCTATTCTATTCAAGAGGCATTAAACTATATGGAACCTGGATCAAGTATTATTATTACATCGTCTATTCAAGGGGTTAAGCCAAGCGCACATTTACTTGATTATGCGATGACGAAATCATGTAACATTTCATTAACAAAAGGCCTAGCAGCACAACTTGGACCTAAAGGTATTCGTGTCAATTCTGTCGCACCTGGTCCAGTGTGGACACCGCTTCAAATTTGTGGTGGACAACCACAAGAAAATATTCCTAACTTCGGCAAGAAAGAGCCACTTCAACGCGCTGGCCAACCTGTAGAACTTGCGGACGTTTATGTCCTACTCGCTTCCGAAAATGCAAGTTTCATCACGGGTCAAGTGTACGGTATTACAGGAGGTTCTCCAATCAACTAGGTTGAGTCGGTGAATGGCTAAAAGTGATTTAGCGTTATAAAACGAGATAAATGATGGTCTATCCCCACATGTTATAAAGGTTAGGACTTAACCATCCTGTATATTAAATAAGGCAACATGACATATGCAGATACCTCCCTATAAAGTAGTCGCGTAAAAAGTGAAAACTTTATAGGGGGTTTTTGTATGTGGAATGAAAACATGACTATGATTGCTATCCAACTCATGTTTACTTTAAAAAATTGTATTGTCGATATATTAAAAATATGAAGGTGAGATTGAGCATATATTTAATTTTTGTTGATACATATGTTTAAGTTAGAAATTCATAAAAAGTTTTAATATAATATTTTCAAATTATTGAGTAAAGGAAATGGGTTGAATAATGACAACGATCTTTCGCCATCAGTGGTTGCTATTAATCATTTTTACGTTTTATTTAATCATGAGCATCTTAACGCCACTCATACATGACGATTTACAGTGGGGAAGTGCATATGGTATCGACATGTTAAGAGAAGGCTTCCAATCTCTAAATGGTCGTTACCTCGGCAACACCTTTGAAATCATTGCGGTACGCATCCCTGTATTAAGATTTATCAGTTATAGTGTGTGTGCTTTGAGCGTGATTGCATTAATCTTTCAATTTCAGACAGATATGAAATCTCAATGCAGTGAACGGAATTTCTCTTATCTTGTCATTTTTATGTTTATGTTGTTGATTCCAACCACAATGTATAGTCAAATCTATGGTTGGTTTGCAGGATTTTATAATTATGTTCCCGCAACGTTATGTACACTCTTTCTATTACGATGTTATTTAAAACTCTATGAAGGATGGTCATTGACACGGCTTGAACGATATGTTGCTTTACTTTTGGCACTTATCGGTCAATGGTTTATGGAAAATATGACCATTTTTAATGTCGTTATCATTGCCTTACTTATCATCATGCTATGGTGTAAATATAAAATGATATCTTTGACGACGATTGCTTTATTTTTTATGAGCCTTTGCGGGGCAATCATCATGTTTTTAAATCCAAATTACATGAATATTTTAGCTGGGCACTCTCATTATCAAAAAGTATCAGATGAACAACATGGCATAGTTACCAAAGTCGTCGGGACACTTTTTACACAATTCCCTGAGCACTTGATTTATGAACCTATTTTAATTTTAACGATTATTGCTACATTATTGGTGCTTTTTATACGTCATAGCACATGCACGCCGCTTCAACAATGGGGTTATACTATCGGTTTAATGTCCGCACCACTTTATACGTTGTTAGTTCGGATACCTTTTAATTTCCATGACAAGCATTCGGATGTCAGTGTTGCACTCATGAATGGCATTGTTGGGATGATTTTTTTAATCAGCCTCTTTATAACAATGAAAAAAGTGTTACCACCTGGACGAATGAAACGCTATAGTCTCGTTTTAATGGGAGTCATACCGATAATGGTGGCGCCATTACTTGTTGTGCAACCCATAGGGCCGAGAAATTTTTATGCGATTTATGTGATTTATGTCATTATTACGATGGGATTATTAACGAAGGTCAATTTGAAGCCACATCGACTGGTACTATGTGTGACAACTGTGATGGCAACAAGTTTTATTGTGATTTTTAGTATAATTTCAATTGCACAATATCAACGCATTCAATCTTTGGAAGCAGCGATTAAACAGAATCCATCTTTAACGTCTTATACTGTCGCACGTTTACCATTCGAATCATATATGCAACACTCTTCACCGTATGACGCAAAAAAGACTGAAATTTTTAAAATATATTGGAATGTACCTAAAAAAGTTAAATTACACTTCGAATAATGTTTGAACAGAAGGGGGAAGTGTTATATCAAACTGAGGTTAAGATAAATATAACGCCTTATCCATGCAAATGCATAACAAATTATGAAGGTAACTTATTTTGAAAGTGCTTTCATAACGAGGGTGGGGTGACAATGTAGTCACTCCACTTATTGTTTGCAACATTTATTTATTGGTTTCAGATTTTGAGATTTATGCATTTAAATATTTATTTTTACTATTATTATTAAGAAACTTGATGTATAATTTCTCTTAAAACAACCTTTTGAAATTAATGTGCTTTTAAGTCAATTTTAATACATTAATAAGATAAGGTTGTAAGTTGTGGGTTTTAAAAGAGAAATAAAATTATTTGTTTATTTTGAAAATAGTGTTTTTATTTTTAGAGTTGAATCTAAATATGTGTTTGAATGCTTTTGATGTAATAACACTATTTAATTTTTTAATCTTGGAGGTCAACATGGACAGTACGTTAGATTTAAGCAGATTATTACATATTTTAAAGAAAAATTTGTGGTTACTTATTGGATTGCCATTGTTGTTTTTAATCATTAGCGCAATTGTGACTTTCTTTATCATGACGCCTAAGTATCAAGCAACAACACAAATTTTAGTCAATCCAAAACAAACGAACGATAATATGCTTCAACAAAACGTTCAAGGTACATTACAACAAGTGAATACATATGCAGAGATTGTGACGAGTCCTAGAATTTTAGACAAGACAGCAAAGAAATTAGACCATCGATATAAATCATCCGAACTTGCTGGAAAAGTTAATGTCGAAAGTTCAGCTGAATCACAAGTCATTAAAGTACATGTGGTAGATGTAAAAAAAGGCGAGTCTGAAAAAATCGCAAATGCGATTGCGAAAGTATATCGTGATGAAATGCCAGACATTATGAATGTGGATAACGTGACAATTTTATCTCATGCAGATAATACAGCTCAACAAGTTTCTCCTAAGACAATGCTTAATTTAGTCGTGGCTTTATTTTTAGGATTAATTTTAGCATTACTGTTTATTTTTATTAAAGAACTGACAGATACACGTATTAAAGATGAACAAGATATTGAAGATCATCTGAAATTACCAGTTTTAGGTTCAATTAAACGATTCTAGAAAGGATGAAACATCGATGTTTAAATCAAAAAAGCAAAAAAAAACGGTGAGTAATAAAAAGAAACTCATTGTAGATCATACGCCGAAATCACCTATAAGTGAACAATTTAGAGGGATTCGTACGAATATTAGTTTTTCAAACGTGAATGATGATTTAACAAGTGTTGTCATTACCTCTGCGCGTCCTTCTTCAGGTAAGTCAACATTGAGCGCGAATTTAGCAATTACGTATGCACAATCGAATTACCGAACGCTTATAATTGATGCGGATATGCGAAAACCGACACAACATTTTATCTTTGAACTGAGTAACAAAGAAGGTTTATCAAGCTTACTTTCAGGTCAATCTTCAGGGGATATCGCAATTAAACAAACGCATATAGAAAATTTAGATGTACTTACATCTGGTCCTGTGCCACCAAATCCATCTGAAATGTTAAACTCTAAAGCGTTTCGAAATGTTTTTGAATCTGCGCAAGAAGTGTATGATTTTATCGTCATCGATACGCCACCAGTGAATTCCGTAACGGACTCACAACTTGTCGCAAAAGTATCGAAGCAAGTTGTATTAGTCATTGACGTTAACAATAATAACCGCAAAGAAATTCAACGCGCTAAAGAATTATTGGAAAAAACAGGCGCGAATCTCCTCGGTGTGGTGCTGAATAAGCTAAAAGGTAAAAGTGATGAATATTATGCGTATTATGGAGCAGAAGAACGATGACTGTGGACATTCATGCGCACGTCTTATATGGCATTGACGACGGACCTAAAACAGTTGAAGATCAACTTCAACTGTTGCGTCAAGCCGAGCAAGACGGCATCACGGATATTATTGCTACACCACATCACCTACATCCTATGTTTGATAACACATTTATAGAAATTGAACCGCAAGTGAAAGCATTAAATGAACGACTGATCAAAGAAGGTATCAACGTTAGCATTTATCCTGGTCAAGAAGTAAGAATCAGTGACCAGTTTTTAAAAGCACTTGACGAAGGTTTAATTCAAGGGCTCAATCATACGAAATATCTCCTCATTGAATTTCCTTCAAATCAAATACCAAATTATACGCAAGAATTATTTTATGAATTAAAAATATTAGGTTATGTACCAATCATTGCGCATCCTGAACGCAATAAAATCATCATTGAAGATTTGTCATTATTATATAATCTTGTTGAAGCAGGCGCTTTAAGCCAAGTGACTGTGGGCGCTTTGACTGGTAAACATGGCAAAAATATTCAAAAAGCAGCAATCACAATTATAGATAATCATCTGGCACATTTGATTGCCTCTGATGCGCATCATGTAGAGCGTCGACCCTTTAATTACCGAACATTACAAGATGCTAAATTAAATCAGACAACTTTAGATCGAATTGAACAGTTACAACATAACGCAAGATACATCCTTAATGGAGAAGAGATAGAAAAACTTCAGCCCGAAATGAACTTTAAAAAGAAAAAATGGTTTGGGTTGTTTTAGGGGTAAGTAGTTATAGGGGGAATGTCGAGTGTCTAAAGTACCCGCTCGCTTAAGATTTTTATTATTAATATTATTAGATTCCATCATTGTAACTGGATCTATTTTTATAGGTTACTTCATATTAGAACCGTTTTTTGCAGGATATTCTGTAAGAGTACTATTATTATCATCTTTACTATTACTGTGTTCTCACCATTTGTTTGCATGGCTATTTGATTTGTACCATCGCGCATGGGAATATGCTAGTGTGAACGAATTGTTACTAATCGTAAGAGCAGTCACAGCATCAATATTGGTCACGGCATTACTCGTCCCATTGATAACCTTCAAGCCACCGTTTTTTAGACTTTATTTCATCACATGGATGATGCATCTGATTTTAATTGGTGGGTCAAGGTTATCTTGGCGCGTCTATCGTCGTGTATTTATGTCGGACAATGTAAAGAAGAAACCCACAATGATAGTGGGTGCAGGTGAAGGCGGTTCGATGCTTATTAATCAAATGTATCGCAGTCCTTACATGGGGATGGAACCTGTACTTGCTGTAGACGATAATCCTCGAAAGCAAAACATGCATATTGCGCAAGGGGTTAAAGTGCAAGGGACAACTCAAGATATCCCCGAATTGATTAAACGATTCCGAATTAAGAAAGTGATTATAGCCATTCCGACATTACCGCATAAACGGCTTCAAGAAATTACTAAAATAGCAGAACATCCAGGTGTGGAAGTATTAATCATGCCAGATATTGAAAGTGTGATGACGGGTGAACTTGAAGTCCAACAACTGAAAAAAGTTGAAGTTGAAGACTTACTTGGACGTGATCCAGTGGAATTAGATATGGCAGCGATTTCAAAAGAACTCACTGGACGTACCGTTTTAGTGACCGGAGCTGGGGGTTCTATCGGATCAGAAATATGTCGACAAGTGTGTAAGTTTGAACCTGAGCGCATTGTCTTAGTCGGTCATGGTGAAAACAGCATTTATTTGATTCATCAAGAACTCCAAGGATTATATAAAGAGCGTATAGACATCATTCCAGTGATTGCAGATGTACAAGATCGCGACCGCATCGAGATGATTGTTAAAGCACATCAACCTTATGTAATCTATCATGCGGCAGCACATAAGCATGTGCCTTTGATGGAAGCAAATCCACATGAAGCTGTAAAAAATAATGTGATAGGGACTAAAAATGTTGCCGAAATCGCAAAACAATATGAAGTCCGAAAATTCGTTATGATTTCAACAGATAAAGCGGTGAACCCTCCTAATGTCATGGGGGCAAGTAAGCGTGTGGCTGAAATGATTGTTCAAAGTCTCAATGACCATTCAGGGAAAACCGATCTTGTCGCAGTAAGATTTGGCAATGTTTTAGGTTCAAGAGGTTCCGTAATTCCATTATTTAAAAAGCAAATTGAAGCAGGAGGTCCTGTAACGGTAACACATCCTGATATGACGCGGTATTTCATGACGATACCCGAAGCATCGAGACTTGTTTTACAGGCTGGCACACTTGCACAAGGGGGCGAAGTGTTTGTATTAGACATGGGAGAGCCTGTAAAAATTGTAGATCTTGCTAAAAATTTAATTCGGTTAAGTGGCTATAGCATTGAAGATATAGGCATTGAGTTTACAGGCGTACGACCTGGAGAAAAATTGTACGAAGAACTTTTAAGTGATGATGAAATACACCCAGAACAAGTTTATGACAAAATTTATCGCGGAAAAGTAAAAGAAGTGAGTAAGTCAGAAATCAACGCAATTTTAGATGAGTTAACACAACATTTTACGAAACAGCGTATTTTAGATATAGCAAATAATGATGATAAATAGGGTGATGTCGATGTTTAGAGATAAAACAATACTCATTACAGGGGGCACAGGGTCATTCGGTCAAGCTGTAGTGGATCGTTTTTTAGAAACAGATATAAAAGAAATACGTGTTTTTTCACGCGATGAAAAAAAGCAAGACGATTTAAGAAAACAATACAATAACCCGAAACTTAAATTTTATTTAGGCGATGTACGTGACAGCTTGAGTGTAGAAACAGCGACACGTGGTGTTGATTTTGTCTTTCATGCGGCTGCGTTAAAACAAGTGCCATCGTGTGAGTTTTTCCCAATCGAAGCGGTGAAAACGAACATTCTAGGGACAGAAAACGTTATTCAAGCTGCTATTCGTGAAAATGTAAAAAAGGTCATTTGTCTTTCTACAGATAAAGCGGCATACCCAATCAATGCAATGGGCATTTCTAAAGCAATGATGGAAAAAGTATTTGTTGCGAAATCACGAAATGTTGATGCGGATGAAACGTTAATATGCGGGACGCGATATGGCAATGTGATGGCGTCACGTGGTTCTGTTATTCCGTTATTTATCGACAAAATTAAAAACGGTGAACCTTTAACAATTACAGATCCTGACATGACACGATTTTTAATGAGTTTAGAAGAAGCGGTGGAACTTGTTATCCATGCATTTAAACACGCCCATACCGGCGATATTATGGTTCAGAAAGCGCCAGCGTCAACAGTAGGAGACTTAGCACAAGCGTTACTTGAACTTTTCAATGCGGATAATGACATTAAAATTATTGGTACACGACATGGGGAAAAGAAAGCTGAAACGCTGCTCACACGTGAAGAATATGCGCAATCAGAGGATATGGGAGATTATTTTAGAGTACCGGCAGATGCGCGTGACTTAAATTATGATAAATATTATGAAAAAGGTAGTCATAAAATAACAGATGCGTACGAATACAATTCAGACAATACGCACCAACTGTCTATTGAAGAAATTAAAGAGAAGTTACTTACATTGGAGTATGTCAGAAATGAAGTCGCAGCAGTTCAAAAAGCGCGCAAAGGGGAATAGAAAATGAAAGTTGTAATTACAGGTGCTAACGGCTTTGTAGGTCAAAACTTATATTACGATATGAAAGCAACGACGGACCATGAACTCCTCACTGTAACACGAGATACATCTGATTATGACCGAGAGCATGCTTATAAAATTGCAGACGTCATCGTCCATTTAGCCGGTGTTAATCGTCCAAAACATGAGGAAGAATTCAAAAAAGGCAACGTGTCATTACTTGATGACATGCTACGAATCGTTAAATCGAATCCGAAACATCCACGAATCATTTTATCATCATCAATACAAGCAGAGCGCGACAACCCTTATGGCAATAGTAAGCGTGAAGGAGAAAACGTACTTGAAGCTTTCAGTCAAGAAAATGGCAATGAGGTTGTCATTTATCGCTTCCCGAACTTATTTGGGAAGTGGTGTAGACCGAACTACAATTCAGTGGTCGCAACTTTTTGCCATAACATTGCACATGATGAACCGATTCAAGTTAATGATCCTAACGTAATGTTACGCCTTAATTATATTGATGATGTTGTTGAAGAATTGAAACGCGCAATTGAAGGGCATCCTACAATTGAAAATCATCGTCCTATCGTCCCACAAATATACGAAGTTTCATTAGGGGTTATTGCGGATTTAATTCAAAAATTCAAAGCAACGCGTACCAATCGACAACTTCCTAAACTAGACAATCCTTTTGAAAAAGCGCTCTATAGTACGTATTTAAGCTATTTACCTAAGGATGCATTTAGCTACGATTTAGTTATGCATAAAGATACGCGTGGGTCATTTACTGAATTTATAAAATCACCAGACCGCGGACAAGTATCGGTTAATATTTCTAAACCAGGTATTGTAAAAGGGAATCATTGGCACCACACAAAAAATGAAAAATTTTTAGTTGTTAGTGGTGAAGGGGTGATACGATTCCGGAAACCTGGTGAATCGGACATCATAGAATATTTTGTATCAGATCAAAAATTAGAAGTTGTTGATATACCAGTAGGCTATACACATAATATAGAAAATTTAGGTGAGTCAGATATGGTGACAATTATGTGGGTCAATGAAATGTTTGATCCTGACCATCCTGATACCTATTTCTTGGAGGTCTAACTATGACGAAACTCAAGCTCATGACAATTGTTGGTACACGACCTGAAATCATCCGTTTATCATCAACGATTAAAGCGTGCGACCGCTATTTTAATCAAGTACTCGTGCATACAGGTCAAAATTACGATTATACGTTAAACCAAGTGTTTTTTGATGATTTAGAACTTCGCGCACCTGATTATTATTTAGAAGCTGTAGGGACGCATTTAGGAGATACAATGGGAAATATCATTGCGAAATCTTACGAAGTCCTTTCGCAAGAACAACCTGACGCATTGCTCATTTTAGGCGATACGAATAGTTGTTTATCGGCAGTCGCTGCAAAACGGCTTAAAATACCAGTTTTTCATATGGAAGCGGGGAACCGTTGTTTCGATCAAAATGTCCCTGAAGAGATTAATCGTAAAATCGTAGACCACGTGAGTGACGTCAACTTACCATATACGGAACATAGTCGACGTTATCTACTTGATGAAGGGTTTAAAAAAGAAAATATTTTCGTGACAGGATCGCCTATGAAAGAAGTGCTAGAAGAACACGCAGACAAAATTAATCATAGTGATGTGTTAAATACGCTCAATTTAAAGCCGCAAGAATATATTTTAGTCTCTGCGCATCGTGAAGAAAACATTGATCATGAAGATAATTTTATGTCATTAATGAATGCGATTAATGACATTGCAGAAAA
Source organism: Staphylococcus agnetis (assembly GCF_011466855.1). NCBI lineage: Bacteria > Bacillati > Bacillota > Bacilli > Caryophanales > Staphylococcaceae > Staphylococcus > Staphylococcus agnetis. Next base: position 1,997,513 of record NZ_CP045927.1, on the reverse strand, counting down.
ATATCAAATGCCAATTATTTATTCTACACACCCACGAAGTTGGAAAAAAATTGAGGAACGCAATTTTAAATTCCATCCATTAGTAAAACAACTGAAACCTTTTGGATTTTTTGATTATAATGCATTACAAAAAAATGCATTTGTCGTGCTTTCAGACAGTGGCACACTTTCAGAAGAGTCCTCGATGTTAAAGTTTCCAGGTGTATTAATACGAACTTCCACTGAACGCCCTGAAGTTTTAGATAAAGGTACTGTCATCATTGGTGGAATCACATATGAAAACTTAGTGCAATCTGTTGAAATGGCACGTACCATGCAAAACAATAATGAGCCGATGATTGATGCGATTGATTATAAAGATACAAATGTTTCGATAAAAGTTGTGAAAATCATTCAAAGTTATAAAGATATTATCAATCGTAATACATGGAGAAAACTATGAAAATAGCTATACTAGGTGCAACTAATATCAAGCATATGTCTTTATTAACACATTATTTAGATATAATTGATAATAAAAAAAATGTAGTTGATATTATTTATACAGATAAATACGGCGTTAATGAACCAATAAATAATGTTAATCAAATATATAAATTTGATGTAAATATTAATAATAACATGAGTTTTTTTAGAAAAGCTTTAGAATACTACAAATTCAGGCCTTTTGTAAAAAAAATTTTAAAACAAAACAATTACGACTTTATTATTGTATGGGGAAGTTATACCGCTCATCTTTTTAAAGATGTACTAATTAGACATTATAAAGATAAATATATAGTGAATATAAGAGATTACTTTTTTGAAAACAATAAATTTATTTATCTTAGAATGAAGAAAATTATTGAAAACAGTTTTATAACTACGCTATCTTCACCTGGTTTTAAGCATTTCTTACCCAAAGCTACTGATAAGCTAAAAGTAATATATAGCATAAATAAAGATGTGATTAACAATAGTATTAAAAATGAAACTTTTAACTTTAATAAACCTATCAAGATTGGGTTTATAGGAAATGTACGATTTTTAGATATGAATAAAATGCTGATGGATTGTTTGAAAAATGATTCGAGGTTTATTTTACAATTCTTTGGAACAGGATCTAACAATCTTAAAGAATATGCAGAAAGAAAGTCTATTAATAACGTAGAGTTTATATCTGCATTTAACGTTAATGAAACGAGCCAACTTCTTAATAATATCGATATTTTAAATAACGTTTACGGCAATAATAGTATGTCATTAAACTATGCACTCTCAATCAGATTGTATTATTCATTATTTCTTAGAAAGCCTATACTAACTTCGCCAAATACCTTAACATCTCAGGAAGCCCATACTTTTAATCTTGCGTTTGATATAGATGAAAATAATAACGTGAATTTGGGTGATCTAATTGAAAATTGGATTAATAACATAGACTATCATGAAGTAGATATTGAGTGTAGAAAGTACATTGAAAAAATCACTTCTATCAACGACGAATTTTATCAATATATAAATGGAAGGTTTAACTATGAAGACATCTAACTTACTGTTACTCATCACTAGTTTAATATCATTTATAATAATTTTGATTAACGGTGAAATTATTTTATCTTTAATGCCACTATTTTTTGTTTTTTCATGGCTAATTACACGCTTTATAAAAAATGGTAATTTGTTTTTTACAAAAGGTATATTTATACTTTTCGGATTTATAAGATTAGTATTAATTCCGTTAGTTATTGCTATTAGTGGCGATAAAAAAATTGATAACTTACCATTGGGGTTTATGTACTTTAATCAAGGTGTTTTATTGATTATATTTGAATATTTAGTTGGAGCTATACTATTAGTTGTTTTATCCAAAATTTTTAAAGATACGATAAAGTCTAGAAAAGAGTTTAAATTAGCTGGTTCTAGATTTTTCTATTACATTTTCATAATATTTGTAATTATAGCATTTGTCTCTATACCATCTGTTAGAGAAACAGTTTCTTTTTTAATTATTAAGACTGATGCATCAGGAAGAGGAGAAGAGGCTACAGCTGGAATTAATGTATTGTTAAGGTTATTTTTACAATTATCTTTGATGCTTTTATTTATTATTTCTTCTTATCGTTCATATCAGAAGTATAAAGTCAATCCTAGCTTTATTTATTTGATATTACCTCTTATATTCGGAATTATCAATGTTGGATTAATTGTAGGAGAACGTAGAAGTATTCAAATATACACATTAGTTGGAGTATTAGTAATCATTTCGCTACTATTTAAGTATCATAGTAAAAAAGTCAACATAGTAATTTTATCTGTTGGAGCGTTCATATTGATATCAATGACGCTATATAAGGAATTATATGTGTTTAATTTTAGTTCATATACTGATGCATTAAATAGTAGCAATGTAAATAATGTTAAATTCATTGATAGTTTACAATCCTATTTTTACGGACCTCATAATGTTGCAGCCTCTATTGCTTATTTAAATTATTATGATGGTTCTTTAAGGCAATTAATTTTTGATTATACGAGATCTATTTTCGGTATTAATATGCTAGTTGATAAATCTCAGTTACTTACAAGTCAGTTGTTTAATCAAATAATATACGGAAACAAACAATTAACAGGTCATTTAATATCTAGTGCTGGGTATGGATATATATACTTCGGGCCATTATTATTTCCAATTGTATTATTTACGAATTTATTGATGGCCAGTACTCTAGAGTATTTAATTAGAAAAAATAATTGCTTGGATTTAATTTTTATTGGTACTTATTTGTTTATGAGGGTTTCATTCACAATGTTTGGACATACAATCCCGATTTTAACTACTGGGACAATGGTATTGATTGTTTTTAGTGCCATAATTCTAATTAGTATATTTGTAAAGAAAATACTAAGATTGGTGATGATTGATTATGATAAGACAATTTATGAGAAGTAGATGGTTTAAATTATTAAATTTACCATTACATATTTTTTATAACAAAAAGTATTTACGTGGTTACTACTATGAAAATAAAGTTATGGGATGGGTATGGGCATGGAAAGCTGTTCCCTTTAAATTGATAGGCGTGAACAGAAAATTACCTTTTCCTGCAGATAGCACAGTTAGAATTCATAATGCTAAAAATATAATTTTTGATAGAGATGATATTCATATATTTCAATCACCAGGTACTTACTTTAACAATTTTTCAGCCAAAATATATATAGGTAAAGGAGTATATATTGCACCAAATGTAGGTATTATAACAGCTAATCATGATTTTAATGATTTGCATGCACATAATGAGGGGAAAAATGTAGTTATAGGTGATAAATCATGGATAGGCATGAATGCTGTAATATTACCTGGTGTAACTCTTGGAGAAAAAACTATTGTGGGAGCAGGTGCTATTGTTACTAAAAGTTTTCCGGAAGGTAATGTAGTAATAGCTGGTAATCCCGCTAAAAAGATTAAAGAGTTGAGTGTAAATGAAGCAAAATAAATTTTTTAAAGATTCTATTATAATGGTTTTGTCGAGCGGTATTGCTCAACTTTTACTAATAGGAACTATTCCTATAATATCTAGATTGTACTCACCAAGTGAATTTGGTGAGTTTACAATTTTTAGTAATGTTGCTATGGTACTAATTCCTATTATCAATGCAAGATATGATTTACTTATTATTAATGCTAAAAATTATAAACAAGCAAATATTCTATCTCAAATTAGCTTCATAATTAGTCTAATTGTATTACTTTTTTTGTTGCCTTTAGCTATAGTTTGTTTAATAGTACAACCAGATTATTTATTAGAACTTTCATTTTTAATAATAATGTTACTTTTAGTTAGCCTAACTAATATTTTCACTAATTATCTAAATAGAGAGAGAAAATATAACACACTTAGTTTAATAAATATTTTTAGGGCGTTATTTATGGTTGTTTTGCAAATTTTATTTGGATTTTTAAACTTTGGTAGTATGGGACTAATTATAGGTTTTGCATTTTCATATATAGCCGGCATCACACTAGGCTTTAAGGTGTTTAAAAAACATTTTAGATATGTTCCATCTTTTGCATCTAATTTAGTTTTATTTAAAAAATATAAGAATCAAATGATATATTCGACACCGTCTATATTTTTGAATAGCTTATCATTTACTGTCGTGGTTTTTTTTATTGGAATTTTGTTTTCTAACCATGAAGTTGGTTTATACGGTATGGCAATTAAAATATTGGGAGTTCCTATTACGATACTCTCATTAGGACTTTCTAAAATTTTCATGCAAAAAGCTAATGATTATTATATAACTTTTGGAAGTTTTAGAACATTATTAGTTAAGTTTTCGCTTATCCTAGTAGCAATATCTGTTGTAGTTTATGTACCGTTTTATATAATAAATGACAATCTAATTGTCAGGGTTTTAGGGGAAGAATGGGTAGATACAATTCTTATAATGAAAATAATTATCCCGTTATTTTTTATTAGGTTGATTGTTTCTACTGTTTCTTTAACGGTTATTGTATTTGAAAAACAGCATATAGAATTAATGCTACAGGCTTGCTTTCTAATTGTAACCGTTATTACATTTTTTATTGCCAAATTAATGACTCTCAGTTTGGAATCATTCCTTGTAATCAATACATTAGGGCTTATAATCTCATATTTATTGTTTTATATAGCTACATTTTATTTTGCAAAAAATAAAAGTTTCATAAGAAAATAGGTGATAATCATGGCTAAAAAGAAAATTTTGATATTGTGTCAATACTTCTATCCAGAATATGTGTCCTCAGCGACTTTACCCACTCAAATGGCAGAGGACTTAATGAAAAAGGGTATTGATGTTGATGTGATATGTGGTTGGCCTTATGAATATAGTAAGAAAAAGCGTATAAAAAAACGAGAGACATACTATGGTATCAATATTGAACGACTCAAATATACTCAACTCAATAGTAAATCTAAAATTGGGCGTATTGTTAATTTCTTTTCATTGTTTTTAAGTTTTGTGACAAAAATGCCTAAAATGATGAAGTATGATGAAATATTAGTGTATTCCAATCCACCGATTTTACCTTTGATTCCTGATGTATTATACCGATATTTTAAGAAACCTTACTCATTTGTAGTTTATGATATTGCACCTGATAATGCGTTAAAAACAGGGGCAACACGGCCTGGAAGTATGATTGATCGTCTTATGAAATATATTAACAAGCATGTTTATCACAATGCCCGAAATATTATTGTACTAGGTACTGAAATGAAACATTATCTATTACAAAATAACATTGCAACACGTGAAGACCATATTCATGTGATTCCCAATTGGTATGATACTCAAAATCTATCTGACGATATTGTAAGAAACAGCGAATTTAAAATGTTGCGTACCCAATATGAAAAAATATTATTGTATAGCGGTAATATGGGACAATTGCAAGATATGGAAACACTTATTGCATTTATAAAAGAAAATAAGGATGATGACACTACTTTAACTATTTTTTGTGGTCATGGAAAAAAACAACATTTAGTGAAAGATGCGGTACAAAAATATCAGTTAAAACATGTACGTGTCTATGATTTTTTAACTGGGTCTGATTATGCGGATGTGCTGAAAATTGCAGATGCTTGCTTTGCCTCTCTTATTCCTGAGGGTGTTGGATTAGGTGTTCCGAGTAAAAACTATGGCTATCTCGCAGCAAAAAAACCACTCATTTTAATTATGGATAAACAATCTGATATTGTGCGTCATGTTGAAGCCTATGATGCAGGTATACAAGTTGCTAATGGTGATGCATCTTCAATAACACAATTTATTCATACCCATAGCCGAGATGCATTGAAAACAAAAGGCGTACATGCCTATCAATTGTTTGAAAATGAGTATACAAGGCAAAAGAATACCAACAAATATTATGAATTATTAAAGTGAGGAGCGGAGTGAGGATGGATTTTAAACGTGCCTTTGATATTGCAAGTGCTCTAGGAGGCATTATTGTATCTGGACCCATTTTATTGGGAACAGCAGCTTTGATAAAGTTAGAGTCTCCCGGGCCTGTAATTTTTAAACAACGTCGCCCAGGGTTAATGAATAAGATTTTCAACATCTATAAATTTAGATCAATGAAAATCGATACCCCGAATGTTGCGACAGATAAAATTGATGCTTCTTTATTTATCACAAAAACAGGTAAAGTGATTCGTAAAACATCTATAGATGAACTCCCCCAATTATTTAACATTTTAAAAGGGGACATGTCTGTTGTAGGTCCACGACCAGCATTATACAACCAGTATGAACTTATCGAAAAGCGAACAAATGCTAACGTACACACAATTAAACCTGGTTTAACAGGTTTAGCTCAAGTAATGGGACGAGATGATATTACGGATGACCAAAAAGTTGCTTATGACCGTTGGTATTTGGAAAATCAATCGACGTTGCTAGATATTTATATAATCTATAAAACAATTAAAAGCACAATTAAATCAGAAGGTGTGAGCCACTAATGAAAACCATATTAATTACTGGTCAAAATGGGTATGTAGGCAATCATTTAGAAAATAATTTAAAGCAATGTCATCGTGTAAGTCGTGTTAATGTTAAAACATATGAATGGAAAAATGAGGATTGGTCGCATATTGATGTGGTCATTCATGCCGCAGCACTTGTGCACAATAATCAACCTCATGCCAATATGGAAGATTACATGAAAGTGAATTATACGTTGACAAAAGAGGTTGCTGAAAAAGCAAAAAATGCAGGTGTAAAACAATTTATTTTCTTAAGTACGGCCAATGTATACGGTCTTACAGGTAGGGTAGGTGAAGATGTCTTTATTACACCTGAAACACCGATCCAACCAAATACGGCTTATGGCATCTCAAAAATGTATGCAGAGCGTGCTTTAAACGAAATTGCTACGCCACAGTTTAACGTGGCGCATATCAGACCACCAATGATATATGGTTATAAAGCACCAGGTAATTTCAGTAAACTTGAAAAAGTGGCAAAATATTTACCAATCATCCCTGATATCCAAAATAAAAGAAGTGCGATTTATATCGATCATCTTGCACGCTTTATATCAGTGCTCATAGATAAAGGTACAGGAGGTATTTATCATCCTCAAGATGATTTCGATTTAAATACGACGCGTGTGATTCAAACGATTCGACAACGTTTAGGCAAGCCAACTGTAACGATACCTTTTCCGCATCATTGTTTAAAGTTACTCAATTATATCAGTCTTGCGAGAAAGCTATATGGTAATTTAAAATATGATGAAACATTAGAAGATCATGTAATAACATATGAACAAGATGATTTTTACAGCGTTATGCAAGCAACATTAAATCAATAAATAATGAAGAGTACTAGAAATCGGTCACGCTTTCTAGTGCTTTTTTTATGAGTTGCAATTCTAATTGAAATCCATTATCATTTATAAAGCGTAATAATTACGATTTAAGAACGAGGTGTTTTGATGTCCAAATGGATAATCATAGGTGGCGGTGTTCAAGCCACAACAATTGCAATTCATTTAAAAACATTAGGTTTATCTAATAAAAATTTAAATATTATCGATCCACATCGCACATTGATGGCGCAATTTGAAGCGCAAACGAAGCGCATCGGAATGGAATATTTGCGTTCACCCATTGTGCACCATTGTCATCCAGCGCCATTTGATCTAAAACGCTTTGCGCGAGATGAAGACTATGCTCAACCTTTTAAAGGGCGTCATCAAAGGCCACGCTTAGATATGTTTTTCGATCATACTCAACATTGGATAACACATTACAATCTAGAAGCGTGTCATATTCAAGATACTGCTATAGATATAAAACGAGAGGATGGTATATGGCATGTGCGCTTACAAAAAGGTGAATGGGTCACTGGAGACCATGTAATTTTAGCGATGGGCACGCATCACCATCCTTTTGTACCAGACATATTTAAAAATAAGCCTCACGTTACACATATTCATGATAGAGATACAGCGCCTCATTATCATGCGTCACATGTTGTAGGAAGTGGTATTTCCGCGGGCCATTTAACACTAAAACTTATTCAAGATAATCCAAACCAAGTGATACATTTATGGATGAAAAAAGACTTTGAAATGTTCGATTTTGATGCAGATCCCGCTTGGTTGGGGCCTAAGAAAATGCGTGGATTCCAACAAGAAACCGATTTATCTAAACGCATTAAAATTAACAAATATGAACGACATAAAGGGTCGATGCCTAGAGATATGATTATGGCGTTAAAACACTTTCAACAAGATGGCCGTCTGATCATACATCAAAACCCAATACAATGCTGTGATGAACATCATATTGTAACAGAGTCTGAAAGAATTAAATATGATCATATTTTACTTGCGACAGGCTTTAAATATGATGTGATGGAACAACCTTTAATGAAACAACTTTGTCATATGCATGAAGCAGAATGTATAGAAGGCTTTCCAAAAACGAATTTTCAATTGGAATGGTTGCCACAATTGTACGTTGCTGGAATGATGGCAGATTTAGAGCTGGGTCCATTTGCACGCAATATTATGGGAGGACGCCAGGCTGCATTACGTATTGGTGAAGCGTTTCAACAACTGAATCATATCGCAAGCTAACGTTTGAAAGCACAAAGTATTTTAGATAAACTTTAATCATAAATCAGTACAAAGGGGATTTGCATAATGATACGTTGTGTGTGTTTAGTGGATCGACAAGGTGATGCATTGAGACTTGTCGAAGTGCGTCATCGTGATAAAATGTATTTTCCAGGAGGAAAGATTGATACTGGAGAAACTTTAGAAGCGGCACTTATAAGAGAAGTGAAAGAAGAATTGCAATTAGAGTTAACTGAAAACGATATTGAGTATATTGGGTCTGTTACGGGGCCTGCTTATCCACAATCGAATGAAATCACGGAATTACATGGCTTCCGAACAATATTTCCAATTGATTGGGCAGAAATTCAAATTGCGTCTGAAATTACGCACATCGATTGGGTGAATATGAATGATCATACACGCATCGCGCCAGCAGTGTTAAAATGGATTGAACAATATGAAATATAAAGACGCGCCCAATGTAGCTTAGGGCGTGTCTATTATTTTTTGATTTGTTCTACATGAGTTAAATTAGGATAAAATCCCCACCTAGGTAAATAGAAACCTATCGTATCCACTTTGATTTGTTGACCTTCTTTAATTTGGTCTTGAATATCACGACTATCAAATTTTTGACGTAATAATATATCACCGTTCTCAATTTTAATAATTTGATCCCCTTGTTTTACCTCTATATAGTATGTTTTACCTGTGGTCACACTATGATTTTCTGCATATTTTTGAACCACTTTTCCTTCATACGTATGGCGATTCAATTCCGGTATAAAAGTACCTAATCCTACAAACAAGATTAACACTATGAATCCACATATAAATAATATATTCATCACACGTGATCCAAGTTTGTCCATTACTTTAAAGATGCCTTCTTTAATTTTTCTCATCATATGTGGTCGCTCCTCATCACTGTTTACCTAAAGATACTACATATTTAAAATTAAAACTATAAAGGACTATTCAATAAAAAATAGTAATAAGGAAACATGTATGCCAAAATTTCCCCATTACTATTTACCGAGTAGAACTTATTTAGATTTTTTATATAGCATTTGTGCAATTCTTAAAAGGACGATGCCATCAATCGTGTTCGGGTCCCATCCTGTAATATCATGAATTTTTTTAATACGATAATTTAACGTATTACGATGTATAAATAAGTCATTCGCGGTTTTAACTAACTTACCATGATTGCGGAAATATGCTTCAACCGTTTCATTTAAATATTTGTCTTCACCAAAATCTAATAACTTCTTATAATTTGTCACCAGCGACGTTTCATTACTTGGTGTGAAATAACTGATGTTATTGCAAATGGTTTCTAACTCATACTCTTTATATGTGTGTACACCATCTGTATAACGTAACATACGTATCAGTTTTTGAAGAGACATCGCTTCATTATAAGACTGAACGAGTCCTTGAACACCCATATTGAATGTGCCTATTGTGATCACCGTTTTTTTCAAAATATCATCTTGTTGATTTGAAATGAAGTCCTTTAATGCTTTAAGTGATGTACCTCGATGTTTATTAGATTTAAAAAGGTAAATATAATCTTGAGGTGACGTTTCAATGACATCATCAGTAGGTAATTTCCATTTATCTAAAGCGTCTCGTAAACTACGTATTTTAGATTTACTCGTTGTTTCTATATGAATTAACGCAACAGCGGTTTGTTCATTTAATCCAAGTTGGTCAATAATGCCTTTGCGATTGTAGTTTTGAATTTGACGCTCTTGATTGAATAATATATAAGACAACATTTGAGTACGTGATAATTGGTTGCTATACGATTCAGCACGTTCTTTTTCTTGAGTAATGACAAATTCTGCATTTAATTTTAATAAACGTGAATAGTCTCTAATTTCATCAGGTTGTCCGAGGATGATCACTGTACCATGAGCAGTATTATCATGTTCAAAAGGAGTAACGATACACGGGCTGTCCACATTCCAAAATTTCATATCCTCGTTTTCAATTTCGATGGGAACGTTTCGATTAACGGAATGGAGCGCAGCCTTATGTGAATGTCCTAAATAATTTGGTGTTGAAGCGGCAATAACCTGACCACTTTGGTTAGTGATTAGGATATCTTTTTTAATGATAGATGCTGTTTTCTTAATCGTCTTTTGTGCCCAATATTCTTTCCTCATTTTGAACGTCCATCCCCCATCTAGTCGTAGTATCACATGTGTATGCTCAATATGTTGGATTTTCACACATAAAAGCACCGTTGGTAATGTTATGCATAGAAATATATTAACATTTCAAACTTAAAACTTTGAATGATTTGCCCAAATCTATTGTGCAATTTCACAATAAACGGTAATCATTTTCTAGAATATCAGTACCAATAATATCCAAAATCATACTGATTAAACATAATTTAGAGTGGATTAAACTTTTTTAAACTCACTGTAATTTTAATACAATTATACTGTACAAAGTGTAATCAAAATGTAATGTATTCGTGTACAATTTCCTCTTCATATAATGTCATCTTAATTTTGCATGGATTACTTAAAAAGTGAGGTGAATATGTGTTTACAAATTCTATATTTCCAAACCAATTCATTCAAATCAATTATATCAATTATATCTAACATTCTATATTTTTCTCCCTCACATTCTCCCTTAAATATTTTGTATGGAACGCACTTTATACGTTCGTAAAGTTATCGTTAAAATGAGATTGAATTACTAAACGAACAAAAGCCGAGATCTTCAAAATTCAATTGAGTTGTGAAGATTTTTTGATATCAGTCACATGAAGTTCAAATTTAAAGGTGAGGTATGTTGTCACATTAGTCGTGTGAGATGTAACATAAATCTATTAAAGGTCAATATAATTGACTATTTTTGTGTACTCATTTATACTAGGAGCAAATAAAGAGAAAAAGGTGAAGCACATGAAAAAGAAAATCAGTCAATTTATATTTGATGAAATAGAGCGTCAAGGCGTGGATACAATTTTTGGTGTACCTGGAGATTTTAACTTAGCATTTTTAGATGATATCGTAGCCCATCCAAAATTAGAATGGGTGGGCAATACGAATGAATTAAACGCGGCGTATGCGGCAGATGGCTATGCGCGCCTTAAAGGATTAAGTGCAATGGTAACTACATTTGGTGTTGGAGAGTTAAGTGCTGTGAATGGCATTGCTGGTTCTTATGCAGAACGTGTGCCAGTGATTGCGATTACTGGAGGACCTACAACAGTCGTTGAAAAAGCGGGTAAATACGTTCATCATTCTTTAGGTGAAGGTGTTTTTGATGTGTATCAAAAAATGTATCAACATATTACGGTTGCTCAATCCTATATAACACCTGAGAATGCGCTAACTGAAATTCCGCGCGTCATTCAAGCAGCATTGGATGAAAAGCGTCCAGTTCATATCCATCTTCCTATTGATACGGCGATGGTTGAAATTGACGTGCCTGATACAGAGCAACATTCAAAAGAAGAATCAACTGCCACTGAATGGTTAACTGTGCTTGAACAAAAATTACAGCAGGCGAAGCAACCGACACTCATTGTTGGTCACGAAATAAATAGTTTTCATTTACAAAATGAAGTTAAAGTGCTAGTGGATCAACTCGGATTACCCGTTGCGCAATTATCTTTAGGTAAATCAGCATTTGATGAAACGCACCCAAATTATATGGGAATTTATGACGGTAGCATTGCTCATCCAGCGATAAAAGATTATGTCGATAACAGTGATTTAGTTATTACTTTAGGTGCAAAATTAACGGATTCGGCAACGGCTGGTTTTTCTTATCAATTTGCAGATGAACAGATTATGACGTTAAACCATAAAAATATTCAAGTAGATGAAGTAACGGTTGAAACGATGGCATTACCTGAAATTGTGAGCCAAATGTCAAAACTGAATTCTCATTTTGAAGGAGAATGGCCACAATGTGAACACCCTTCTAATTCAGAAGTTGTCGTTGACGATGCACCACTTACACAACAGCACTATTTCGAGTTAATGCAACAATTTATTAAGCCAAATGATGTGTTAATCGCTGAGCAAGGAACGTCATTTTTTGGAGCATACGATTTAGTCTTACCACAAGGAGTAACGTTTATTGGGCAACCTTTATGGGGGTCTATTGGTTATACATTCCCAGCAACATTAGGTACGCAACTTGCAGACCGTCATCGACGCAATATTTTATTAATTGGTGATGGTTCACTTCAATTAACGGTTCAAGATATGGCCACAATGTTGCGTCAAAATATTCACCCAATCATTTTTATTATCAATAATGATGGTTATACTGTGGAACGTAAAATTCATGGTGAAAATGAACCGTACAACGATATTTCAAAATGGGACTATCATTTATTACCAACTGTATTTGGTCATAAAGAGACGCCTACGTATCAAGTTTCAACGTCTAAAGCATTAAAAGAAGTTATGGATAAAGTGAACAATCAACCACAATCTATGCATGTGATTGAAGTGTTTATGGATAAACATGATGCTCCAGAGAAATTGACGAATATTGCGAAAGCATTCGCAACTCAAAATAAATAATTGGGTGTTGACACGTCAAAACTATGTCTGTATAGTATGAATTATCAAATAACTTAAATGGATTGATAAGTAACGTTTGATGTTGTAGTGTTCAGAAAGCTAACGGGTGATGGAAGTTAGCACAACGCAATCGCGAAATTGGGCAATCTTAAGGTTGAGAGTTAAATAATGTGAAAAGTGAACATGTTTTAAACATGTTAATAAAGGTGGCACCACGTTAACGCGTCCTTTTTGAAGCGTTAATGTGGTGTTTTATATTTTGTGAGGAAAAATGAAGTAACTTTATAACTGGTAGTGTCAGAAAATGAACGGTTGATGTGAGTTCATACCTTTATGAAGTGAATTGGGTTTTTCTGTAAGCAACCAATTGCATAATGAGAGTGAGCAGTTTTTACTGCTAATTAAGGTGGTACCGCGCGTGAAGCGTCCTTTATATGGACAATCATGCGTGGTTTTTTATTTTAAAAGGAGGGATGATTCAATGATTATAAAATATCGTGTGCTTAATGCGCCGGTGAATCCAGAAACACTTGCAAGACACCAAGATAAAAAGATCATTCTGGAAAGTGCGACGACGGACCAGACGAAAGGACGTTTTTCCATTGTTGTTTTTGACACTTATGGACACTGTGCATTAAAAGATGAAGTGTTGCATATTCAGACGCCAGACCATTACCAACAAATTACAACACATCCATACGAGGCATTGAAGGCATATATTAATGACTTTAAAGCAACTATAGAGGAGGCGTCATTAAAGACGCTGCCGTTTGTATCAGGCTTTATGGGATATTGTAGTTTTGATCTTGTACGTCATGCATTTCCAATCTTAAAACAACAAAAAATCACAGGAGAGACGAATGATGCGTTGTTTCATATGGTTGAATCTGTGTATGTATTTGACCATTATAAAGAACAAATTTATGTTATTGCGACAAACTTTTTCTCGAAGGTATCAGATGCCACATTGTCAAAGCGACTAGATGAGATGATGCAAGTGTTTGATCATATTGAACTCTTTGAACGTCAGTATCCACTGCCAAATCGTTATAAAGAGATAGAAACGAACATTTCGAATACATTGTTTATTGAACGTGTTGCAATGTTCAAGAATTTAATTCAACAAGGTGATATGTTTCAAGTCGTTCCGTCACGTATTTATCGTTATAAACACCACTTTGGTGCATATAAAAATGCGTTGTCCTATCAACTCTATCAACAACTGAAACGTAATAATCCAAGTCCATATATGTTTTATTACAATATGGGAGCTGATATTTTTGTTGGTAGCTCACCTGAGAGTTTCGTAAAAGTGAAGCATCAAGAAGTGATGACGAATCCGATAGCAGGCACGATTCAACGAGGTGCTAACGATATGGAAGATGCCGAAAATGCTACGAAGCTTTTACAGGATGAAAAAGAATTAAGTGAACATCGCATGTTAGTTGATTTAGGTCGGAATGATATTTTAAGAATTGCCCAGCCTGGCTCATTGCGTATCCCAAAACTGATGACGATTGAACGATACGAGCATGTGATGCATATCGTGAGTGAAGTGATTGGTACATTAAATCAAGATGCGACTCCTATGGACGTTATCACCTCATTACTGCCAACTGGAACAGTATCAGGTGCACCTAAAATTAGAGCCATTCAGCGCCTGTATGAATATTATCCCTTTAAACGAGGGGTCTATAGTGGAGGGATTGGTTATATTAATTGTGATCATGCGTTAGATTTAGCATTAACGATACGTACAATGGTTATAGATGAGACGCATGTCAATGTTGAAGCGGGTTGTGGTGTAGTATATGATTCTGTACCTGAAAAAGAACTAGAAGAGACACGTCTTAAAGCTAAAAGCCTATTGGAGGTAACGTTATGATTCTCGTTATCGATAATTATGATTCATTCACATATAACTTAGTTGATTTATTACATCCTTATGATGAAGTAAACGTCGTCTATCCTGATGATCCAACATTGTATCATTATCAACCAGATGTCGTAGTGATTTCTCCTGGACCAGGTCACCCAAACGATACGACACATTTAGCAGAAATTATTGAACACTTTAAACATTTACCAATTTTAGGCATTTGTTTAGGTGCACAGGCACTATATTGTTATTATGGTGGCACTGTGCGAGTGGGCGAAAAGGTGATGCATGGAAAAATGGATCAATTACAATTCCAAACACCATCACCTTTATATGAAAATATATCAGAATATTCAGATATTATGCGGTACCATTCACTTATTTGTGATGAAAGTACGTTACCAAAAGCGTTGCAAATTACTGGACGAACGATAGACGCGATTCAATCATTTCAACATCAATATCGATTACATGTAGGGGTCCAGTATCATCCGGAGTCGTTTGCGAGTCCAGATGTTGCGCACATCATCGCTAATTTTATCGCTATGGCGAGAAAGGAAGGGCACTAATATGAGGTTACTTGATACTTTAAGACAGAACCAATCATTATCAGAACAAGATATTCATACATTTGTACAAACATTACTTTCAGAAGATGTTCTATTACACGATAAAGTGACTTTGCTTAAAGCATACACAAAAAAAGGGGAGACGGCGGATGAATTATATCATCTTACAGCTAAACTGATTCAAACAACATATCATCCCCAACCTGAATATTCCGGAAGCATGTGTGTCTGTGGGACAGGTGGAGACGGATCAAATAGTTTTAACATTTCAACAACGGTTTCGTTTATAGTAGCGGCAGCTGGTGTGTCCGTAGTCAAACATGGTAATAAAAGTGTGACCTCCCAGTCAGGAAGCGTCGATGTGTTACATGCATTAGGCATCTCAACGACACCTGTGAATAATGTTCCAAAACAGCTCACAGAAACGAACCTTGCTTTTGTAAGTGCCACAACGGCATATCCAATTATGAAGCAATTACAACCTGTCCGAAAAAGCATTCAGCATCCTACCATTTTTAATATTGTTGGACCTATGATCAACCCATTTAAACTCGACTATCAAGTAATGGGGATATATGATCCTCATCGTATTGCGATCACTGCTGAAACGTTATTACGTTTAGGGCGTAAAAAGGCTATTGTCATGCATGGTGCTGGCGGCATGGATGAAGCAACGCTTTCTGGAGATAACCTTATATATGAAGTTAATGAAGGTCAAGTGACGTCCTATACACTCAATGCGACAGAGCTAGGGTTACGTTCCGCTGATAATTCTGAACTTAGAGGTGGAACGCCTGAAGAAAATAAGGCACTTATGCTTAGTATTTTAAAAGGAGCGAATACGTCTGTATGTCGTGACGTCGTGATTTTAAATGCAGCGATAGCACTTTACGTTGCTGAAAAAGCCATTAATTTTCAAGACGGCGTGATACAAGCAGCACAGCTCATACAGAGTGGTCAAGCCTACCGTCAATATTTAAAAATGGTAAAGGAGTCAGAACATGAATCTGTTGGATGAAATCGTCTTATATAAAAAGCAATTGCTTAAAGAAGGTTATTACGAAGACAAATTAAATACTTTGCCTCGTGTTGATATACAGCATAAAAATACGTTACAACATCGGTTAGATCATAGTCATCAAATTGAAGTGATTGCAGAAATAAAATCGAAAAGCCCTACCGTTAATGATATACCAAAACGTTGTTTAGAAGACCAAGTGAAGGCATATACAGAAGGTGGTGCAGCCGCAATATCTATTTTGACTGATGAAGCATACTTTCAAGGGTCTTTTGAACGGCTCGCCGCATTATCACCCACGACGACATGTCCGATTTTATGCAAAGATTTTATCATAGATCGACGTCAAATTGATGTAGCAAAAAAGGCAGGGGCATCTGTAATTTTATTAATCGTCTATATTTTGGATGATACACAATTAAAAGCATTGTATGATTACGCGACAGCATTAGGATTAGAAGTAATAGTGGAAGTACACAGTAAAGCAGAATTAGCTCGAGCGCACCGCCTTCATCCTAAATTGATTGGTGTGAATAACCGTGATTTAAGACGTTTTGTTACAAACGTGGAACACACCAATGACATACTCAAAACATCGCGTTCCAACATACATTATATTTCAGAAAGTGGTATTCAACATCATTCGCACATAGAGAGGATTCAACCTTCTGGTATCCATGGGGTGCTCGTAGGAGAGGCATTGATGAAGTCGGATGACCCTAGCGCTTTAATACAGGCAATGAGGCTCCAAAGGGGGGATGAGCGTTGTACTTAAAGTTATGTGGATTTACACGTGAAGTCGATGTGCAAGCTGCATGTCAATTAAATATCGATGCACTAGGGTTTATCACTTTTCCTAAAAGTCAACGTTATGTTGATTTTACGCAATTGGCCAAATTAACAAAACATATTCCAGAACATATCGACCGTGTTGCGGTAACCGTTAATATGCCCCATGCGCATATAGAACAGATCATTAAATGTACACGAGTGAATACACTTCAACTCCATGGGGACGAGACGATATCTACAATTCAAAAGTTGAGAGACCACAATCCTCAGGTACAAATTTTTAAGGCATTACATGCAAATGATGAACTCATGTATCAGATTGAACATGTCGCGCCATATGTAGATAAAATTATTGTCGATACGCCGACCAGTATGTTTGGAGGCTCTGGGCAAACTTTTGATTGGCACAAACTCAAACAGCTGAGTGATACCCCGGTAGTGGTAGCCGGTGGGGTCAATTACGAAAACATTCATCATTTGTTAACATCCTATCCATTTATAGAAGGGGTAGACATTGCAAGTGGTATCGAGAGTGATAAAGGTATTAAAGATACACAAAAAATGACGCAAATTGTTGAGACAGTGAGAGGAGTAATAAAATGAAAAACATTCAATTACATGCAGATGAAAATGGGTTGTTTGGTGGCTACGGCGGACGCTATGTGCCTGAAACATTAATGCCAGCAATTGCAGAATTAAAAGAGGCATATCAGGAAGCGCAAGCAGATCCTAATTTCTTCAAAACATTCAAATCATATTTAAAAAACTATGTGGGTAGAGAAACACCGTTAACCTATGCGAAATCTTACACAGAAGCACTAGGTGGTGCCAAAATTTATCTGAAGCGTGAAGATTTAAACCATACAGGCGCGCATAAAATTAATAATGCACTTGGTCAAGCATTAATCGCCAAACGCATGGGCAAAAAGAAACTTGTAGCTGAAACGGGCGCGGGTCAACATGGCGTGGCTAGTGCGACAGTTGCTGCATTATTCGATATGGAATTGGTCGTTTTCATGGGAGCAGAAGATATTAAACGTCAGCAATTAAATGTATTTCGTATGGAGTTACTTGGTGCAACAGTGGTCTCTGTAGAGGAAGGACAAGGAACGCTCTCTGATGCAGTGAATAAAGCATTACAATATTGGGTGGCACATGTGGATGATACGCACTATTTACTTGGTTCAGCGCTAGGTCCAGACCCGTTTCCAACGATGGTGCGCGATTTTCAACGCGTTATAGGTGATGAAATTAAAGCACAAATGCGCGCCCAAACAAAGCGCTTACCAGATGCGGTCGTGGCTTGTATTGGTGGTGGATCGAATGCGATTGGCACATTTTATCCGTTTATAGAAGATGATGTCAAACTTTATGGTGTAGAAGCGGCAGGTCATGGCGTTGATACCGATCGCCATGCCTTAGCAATCACAAAAGGTAAAAAAGGTATCTTGCACGGTGCAAAAATGTATTTAATTCAAGACGACGAACATCAAATTAAATTGGCGCATTCCATCTCTGCTGGGTTAGATTATCCGGGTGTAGGACCAGAACATTGTTATTATCATGATATAGGACGTGTCACATATGAATCGGCTTCAGATTCTGAAGCAATGGATGCCTTAATTCGTTTTTCTAAAGCAGAAGGAATCATACCGGCTATTGAAAGTGCACATGCATTAAGTTATGTTGAAAAACTTGCACCTCAAATGGATAAAGAACAAATCATCGTCGTGACAGTTTCAGGGCGTGGTGATAAAGATATGGAAACAATCCGAAATTATATAAAAAATAAGGAAGGTGGTCATCATGAATAAAGCGTTTGTCGCATATATAATGGGAGGGCCTCATTTTATCGAGGAATTAAAAGTGCTTGATCGTAGTGGTGTGGATTATGTAGAAATAGGCATTCCCTTTTCTGATCCTGTTGCAGATGGGCCAATCATAAAAGCAGCAGGTGAACGCGCGATAGCAGCAGGTATGACATTAGAGGTGATTTTAAATCAGCTCAGCGCACATCGTCATGAGCTGTCAACCCATCTTATTTTGATGACTTATGCCCATATGATTGAAACATATGGAGAAGCGGCATTTATGCATAAGATGGATGAGCTTCAGATTTACGGCGTAATCATTCCGGATATGCCTTTTGAATACATTGAACACTTAAAAGCGCGTTATCCAAAGCGTAAGGTCAAACTCATTTCCCTTGTCGCAATGACCGCTTCAGAAGATCGTATGAAAGCCATTGCTGAAAAAGCAGAAGGATTTATCTATACTGTGACGATGAATCAAACTACAGGTCAAGATGGCAACTTTCATCCTGAATTGAAACAGCGTATTCAAAAGTTAAAAGCGTATACGCCTCTTCCGGTGATGGCTGGTTTTGGTATCCGAGATGCTTCACAAGTTCATGATATCATTACCGTTTCAGACGGCGTCATCATAGGAAGTGAAATTGTGAAAAGATTTCATGAAACTGGGAAGGACGAGACTGCAGCATACTTACAAAACATTAGGGACGTATTAAACGAAGCAACGACGACGTAAGCCGTTATTGTTAAATTTACGAAAATCAATTAAATCATTGTAGACAATAAGGGTGTTAAATGTAACGCAACACGTTATAATAACGGTAACAATAGTTATAGAAAGGGTGTGGCACGCATGACGTATACGTTTATTTTTGATTTAGATGATACGTTGTATGATCAACTCCAAGCATTTAATGTTGCGTATCATTATCACTTTGCAGATAGTGATATTAGTGTTGCGTCATTATATCGACATTTTCGCCACTATAGTGACCTCGTATTTGAACAAACGCAAGATGGTCGTATGACGGTAACTGAAATGCACATTTATCGTATTACAGCAGCACTTAATGATTTCGACATTACTTTACCAGAAAGAAAAGCCATCGCATTTCAACATGATTACGAACATGCTTTAAAAGGGATTGCGTTGTCACATCCGATTAAAACGTTATTATATCTATTAAAATCACACGACATCCCTTGTGGCATCATTACCAATGGTGAGAGTCATCATCAACGATTAAAAATAAAAACGCTTGAATTAGATCACTACATTCCAGAGTCACATATCTTTATTTCTGCAGAAGAGGGCATGTCAAAACCAGATGTAGCACTATTTCAACAAGTCGTTAGTGAATTGGATTTAAATCCTCAACATACATTTTATATAGGGGATAATTTCGAAAATGACGTCATCGGCGCGTTAAATGCAGGGTGGCGTGTCATTTGGTTCAATCGACGCAATCGCCCGGCAACGCATGAAGGTTATAAACCGGATTACTATGTAGATAGTGAAGAGGCATTAGTTGAAGTGATTCAAACACTAATGAATGAAAAAGCATAATGATATGTATATTAGAATGACAAAATTAATAACCTTCAAAGCTCATAAGCGAAAATGACCTTTGAAGGTTATTTTTGTGCGTCATAATATGAACATACCCGTAATGTTATTGTGCCATGATATCTCTGGTAAAGCGCACACCTTGCTCTGGGGTTTCATACATAGTGATGGCATTAAGAGAAACGTCTTCTGGCAAATGTGCACTCAACGTATCCCAAAACCAGTAAATTAAGTTTTCTAGTGTGATATTCATATCGGGTAATGTTTCATTTAATAATTGGCCGTCCAGTTTGGGTTTTAAATGCGTTTTATAAATGTTGTCGATGATTCTAAAGTCAACAGCCATCCCCAAATCATCTGTTTTTGACCACAATTCAATATCTATGAGATAGCGGTTGTCCTTTAAATCGTGATGTGCGGTTTCACTTAAAAATATGCGGGCATCCGCAGTAAACTCATAATGGCGTAACACTAATATGGTTTTGTGATGTTGCGCAAATTGTTTTGGTGGTGTCACGTTATCAAATTTAGACATACATCCCACTCCCTCTTTTTTAGTATCATAACATAATATTATTGTGGTTCGAAGGAAGGTGTCTTGTGAATGGGGAACGTGGTGTGTCACTTGTACAAGTTTTTATTATTTACTTTAAATAGTCGAAGTAGGTGAAAATACTGAATTGATATCTAAAACTGGCTATTGATATGCATTGATTAGAATGATTAAACGTCTTGACCTAAGGGAGTATTGCTTTCTAAATTAGGGAATCAAATATCAAAGATAAGGGACTAATTGTTCTAAACACTAATGTAAAAATTATCGATAATTATATGATTTAATGGCGTTATAAAAGAATAATAGAGTATAAATAGTTATAACAGTGAATAATATTTAAAAATATAATTATGACAAAATAAAGAACTAATTGATAATGATATTTACTCTCATTTGAACTAGGCGTATTCTGAAAGTGCAAAAAATACGTGTAAGGAGTGAGGTAAATGGGAAGCCCATATCGGACGTTGTCTAAAGTGCTTATCAGTATTTTAGTTACGGTATTCTCAATATTACTTTTAGGTGGCTGGCTAATATTTGAAAATGAGGCACCGCGACCGACTAAGGTTGTCGATGAAAACGGTAAAACATTAATCTCTAAAGCAGAGCTGATTAGCGGTCAAGCCATTTACGAAAAATACGGTTTAACAGATTACGGGTCTTATTTAGGAAACGGCTCTTATCTCGGACCTGATTATACTGCTGAAACATTACATCAATATATACAAGGGATGCATCATTATTATGCGCAAACGTTACATCATAAATCTTTTAAAAATTTAACTCAAATGCAACAAGCGGGTATTGAAGATAAAGTGAGAAAAGAGATCCGCATCAATCGCTATTCTAAAACAAAGGATGAACTCGTGTTAACAGATGCCCAAGTTGCAGGTTTAAAACATGTTCGACAATTTTATCAAAAAGAATTTGTCAACAATCCTAAGCAAGCAGGGTTACCCCAAAATATGATAGATCAATTTACAATTGATGATTATATGGTTAAAGGAAATAAAATTGAACACTTAAGTGATTTCTTTTTCTGGGGTGCATGGTTATCCTCGACTGATCGTCCTGACCGACAATTCTCTTACACGAATAATTGGCCTTATGATGCTCAGGCGGGAAATACGATGCCAAGTGAAGCGTTAATTTGGTCTGCGATTTCTGTTGCATTACTCGTTGCCGGTGTCGCAATCATTATTTATTTCCAGAGACGGTACCAATTTGATATGGAAGCGACATATAAAGGTGAAAAACATTTACCTAAAATTAAAATTCCTGAGACGATTACGAGCAGTCAGGCAAAAACTGCAAAGTATTTTGTCGTCGTTATGATACTCTTTTTAATTCAAATTCTTCTCGGAGAACTGATGGCGCATTACTACGTTGAAAATGAATTTTTCGGTATACCTTTACAAAAACTCTTCCCATTTAATATCGCTAAAACATGGCACTTACAATTAGTGATATTTTGGGTAGCAACAACATGGCTTGCGACAGGTATTTATGTCGTCCCTCGAGTATTAGGCAAAGAGCCTAAACATCAAGGAAAGCTCGTTGATATATTATTTATAGCACTGTTAATTGTTGCTGGTGGTAGCATGCTGGGTGAATGGGGAAATATTTTAGGTTGGATTAACGAAAAATGGTGGTTATTCGGTCATTTTGGTTGGGAATATATTGAGCTTGGCAAGTTTTGGCAAATCTTATTTATTATCGGAATGATTTTATGGATGGTTATTTTAGCTAGAGGCTTTATACCGGCGATTAAGCTAGGAACAGATCAACATAGAAACCGCTTGATTTTACTATTATTTATCGGCGCTATCGCCATTCCACTATTTTATTTAGCCTCATTATTTATCATGCCTAATACACATGTAACTTTTGCCGATTATTGGCGGTGGTGGATTGTTCATTTATGGGTTGAAGGTATATTTGAAGCTTTTGCAGTCATACTTATTGGATTCTTAATGGTAGACATGAAATTAACAACCATTCGCTCGACGATACGTGCGCTCTATTTTCAAATTATATTGCTACTTGGAACGGGTATTGTGGGTATGGGACACCATTATTATTGGCAAGGTGACCATTCAATTTGGTTGGCATTAGGATCGAGTTTTTCAGCTTTAGAAGTGGTCCCTTTATGTTTGTTAATATGGGAAGCTTATACGCATTATCGTGTATATAAATTTAGTAAAATAGAATTTCCGTATAAAGGAACATTTATTTTCTTAGCTTCTACAGGGCTATGGAATGCGTTAGGTGCAGGCGCTTTAGGTTTCTTAATCAATGCGCCAGCCATTAACTATTTCGAACACGGCACACAGTGGACTGCCGCTCATGCGCACGGTTCTATGGCTGGAGTGTATGGCATGTTTTCAATCGCAATTTTACTTTACGTATTACGTAATATCACACGGTCTGAACTATGGACACGCCGTACAGAAAAGTGGATATCCATTGCATGTTGGTTATTAAACATTGGTCTTGCTGGAATGGTGTTAGTGACATTGTTGCCAGTAGGGTATATACAGCTTAAAGATGCATTAGAACATGGATATTGGCATGCACGTTTACCAGAGTTTTATCAACAAGATACTGTTTTTTGGTTGATGTGGGGACGCATGCCTTGGGATTTAATTTTTACAGCAGGTGTGATCATCTTATTCGTCATTACTGTCCGTGCCTTTATGTACGTGAAAAAGGTAAATAATCATTAATCATACAAAGCGTGGTAACTATTGTTTTTAACCGTAGTCGCCACGCTTTTTACTGATGCGCAATGAAAAGTTGAAGGGTATAGGGATGTGCCACCATAAGTACGGTCTTATTCTATTGTAAAATGACAAAACATTGATAAAGACCATGCGAAACCAATTTGAATCGTGTAAAATAGATAGAAACATGAAATCGCTATCAAATAAAGGGGGAATTTGATGCAACATGAAAAAATGAAACAAATGTTAAAATCACTTTTAGATGAACGGGCGTTTGATGATACTGCATCACTGGTGTCATATGGTTATGACGGTTCATTTGGGCAATATATTCCCGATGTTGTGACGCAACCGTGTAGTACAAAAGAGGTTCAAGCGATTGTTAAACTTGCGAACCAATACCAATGTCCCATTTATCCTAGAGGGGCGGGCACCAATTTATCAGGAGGAACTTTACCTGTTCAAGGAGGCATTGTACTTGATTTTTCACAGTGGAATGACGCACCCGTCATATACCCAGAAGATTTAATCATCAAAACACGACCCGGGGTGAAAACGGCTGATATTCATGCCTTAGCAGAAAAGCATCAATTAATGTATCCACCTGATCCATCATCTTCAGCAGTGTGTACCATTGGAGGGAATTTAGCTGAAAATGCTGGAGGTCCCCACGGTGTTAAATATGGTGTTACGAAAGATTATGTCATTGGTCTTGAGGTGGTGACAGCACGTGGCGATATCATTAAAACGGGTGGGCAAACGATAAAAAATGTAACGGGGTATGATTTAACAAAATTACTCGTTGGAGCTGAAGGAACATTAGGCATTATCACAGAAGCGACCTTAAGATTGATACCTAAACCAAAAGCCACTCAAACTGTAATGATTGTATTTGAACAACTTGAGAAGGCTGGGCAATCCATTTCTCAAATATTAACGTCAGGTGTACGTCCTTCTAAAATGGAAATATTAGATCATCACGCGGTGAATAAAGTAGTGGATTATGCTGGGTTAAATTTACCACGTAGTGCAGCAGCGATTCTTTTGGTTGAAGTCGATGGAGAGCCTGAAGCTTTGACGCAAGAAATGACGACAATCAAACAGGCGCTCGAAAACATAAATGTCACGGACATCAAAATTGCACAAACAAAAGAAGAAGAAAATGCATTGTGGCAAGTGCGTAAAGCGGTATCCCCTGCAGTAGTGGAAAGTGGCTATACGAAAATATCAGAAGATGCCACAGTACCTTTAAGTAAAATCCCACAAATGTTTAAAAAGATATCTGAATTAAAAGAAAAATATCAATTAAACATTGTCATTTTTGGTCATGCAGGTGATGGGAATCTACATCCAACAATTAATGCGAATATGCGAGATCCGATAGCGGTTAAAAATGTTGAACGTGCGGTAGAAGAAATTTTTGAATATGCGATTGCACTGGGAGGCACGCTTTCAGGTGAGCATGGCATAGGTACGATGAAAAAACCATTTATGACAAGAGAATTAGGGGAGAATGGTGTACACTTTCAGAAAGCGATTAAACAAGCATTAGATCCTGACAATCTATTAAATCCTGGCAAAATCTTTCCGGAAGTCGGAGAGTCAAGGTTGGTGTTGCAACATGACTAATTTAAAAACACAACTTGATTACGAGGCCACTTTTGATTGTGTGCAGTGCGGATATTGTTTACCTGCTTGTCCTACATATGTCACTTTTAAAAATGAAAAACATTCTCCAAGAGGACGTATAAATTTAGTGAAAATGGCTGCAGAAGAGAAAATTACTTTAGAAGATATGGGAGAAAGTATTGATTTATGTTTAGGATGCCGGGCATGTGAAACGGTGTGCCCAACCCATGTGCGTTATGGAGACATTTTAAGTTCAGCCGTTGAAGTATTATATGACGTGCGACCGAAGTCTAAAGTTGAAAAGATGATACGTTATACCACATTTCACGGATTACTTCCGCATAAAAATCGATTACGCCTTGTCAATAAAGGGTTGCGATTATATCAAAAATCGGGTCTTGAAAAAGTAATTAAATCAACAAATCTCTTAAAAATGGCGCCTAAATATGCACAGTTTCAAAGGGTGATGCCTGAAGTTCATCCATCGATTAATCACTGGGAGCGCACATTTAAGTGTGAAAGCACTGTTACAGTAGGCTTTTTTCAAGGATGTATGATGGATGCGTTCTTTAGTCATATTAACCAACTAGCGCTACGTATTATGGCAGCACAAGGACTTCAAGTGACGAATATCCCATCTCAAACATGTTGTGGTGCACTTCAACACCATGCAGGGCAAACGTTAAGTACGATTCAACTTGCAAAACAAAATATTGAGGCTTATGAACAATATGATTTTGATTACATCGTTAATACCATAGGGGGATGTGGTGCAGCGTTAAAAGAGTATGACACGTTATTTGAGGAAGGCACACTTTGGCATGACCGTGCAAAAGCGTTTGTTAACAAAGTACGTGATATATCAGAAATCTTAAATGATTATCCGTTACCCGTGCGACACACCTTAAATTATGAAGCGGTTTATCAACCGTCATGTCATTTAGAAAATGTGCAACGTGTTGTTCAAGAACCCGAATCACTATTAACGAAGTTACCTGGACTGACACTACATGATTTTCCAAATCAACATCACTGTTGTGGCTCGGCAGGAATTTATAATTTAGTACATTATGATGCAGCGATGCAAATTTTAGATGAAAAGATGAAACATGTTAAAACACAACAACCCAACCTCATCATTACCTCAAACCCTGGTTGTCATTTACAAATGAAATTGGGGGTTGAACGTGAAGGTTTATCTGACCAGATTGATGTCAAACATGTCGTGGAAGTCGTCGCTGAAGCATGTCGTATCACATTATAAAATTGAGAAAGGGGCGTCAGAGATGTAACGATGCTTATCGCTCAGACGAATTAATTTAATGTTAACAATGATAGAACGTCCGTGAAAGGGAGGGATGTTATGAAAGTATTTAGAACACTCGGTTGGTTCTTTAAGCAAGAAAAATGGCGGTTCAGTACCGCAATCATCGCGATGATGATTACAGCATGTTGCAGTTTAGTGCCTCCACACATCATTGGGCGTGTAATTGACCATATTACAGCACAGTCATTAACACCGTCGCGTTTAATGATGTACTTAATGATTATATTATTGACAGGGATTACCGTGTATATCTTAAGATTTTACTCACGTACACAACTTTTTGGTGCTAGTGCTAAACTTGGTCGATTATTAAGAGGAGAACTTTATGATAAATATTTAAGTATGCGGCCATCCTTTTTCCAAAAATATCGTACAGGGGATCTCATGGCACATGCCACAAATGATATTCGTGCTGTTCAAAGTACCGCAGGGGTTGGGGTGATGACCATTGCGGATGCGGTAATTATGGGCGGTATAACCCTTGTGATTATGGCACTCACAGTCAGCCCAAAACTTACATTCATTGCGATGATACCACTACCGATTCTTGTAATATTAACGCAATATTATGGGAAATTACTTCATAAAGGATTTAAAGAAGCGCAAGGGGCATTTAGTGAATTAAATGATAAAACGCAAGAAAGTATTGCGGGAGTTAAAGTCACAAAATCATTTGGATACGAACGTGCGGATGAAGCGGATTTTCGTGAATTTAGTGACCGTGTTGTTTTAAAAAATCTCACTGTTACTAAAATCGATGCACTGTTTGATCCAACAATTCAGCTCGTCATTGGTACCAGTTATTTATTAAGTGTCATATTTGGTTCCTATATGGTAGTAGATAACGCCATTACGATTGGACAACTCGTCACTTTCACAACATACCTTGGTATGTTGGTATGGCCTTTACTTGCCTTAGGTTTTTTCTTTAACATTATTCAACGAGGTAGTGCTTCTTATGACCGTATTCGTGATTTATTAGCAGTTCCCAATGACACGCACACGCATGAAACACTATCTGAAAAGCCCCAAGGGAACATCGTATTTCAGTTGAAACAGTTTACCTTTGAAGACGATACAGAATCGCATTTACATCACGTACATTTCACAATTGAACCGGGGATGACTGTGGGGATTGTGGGAAATACAGGGTCTGGCAAAAGTTTGTTAATTCGATTACTATTAAGAGAATTTGATCCACCCCGTGCACAGGATATTGCCTATGGTGGACATGCGCTCTATCAGTATCCGATTCATCTACTTAGAGAACAATTTGGATATGTGCCGCAAGATCATTTTTTATTTTCATCAACAATTCGAGGTAACATTGCATTCAGCGAACCTGAAATCGATGACGCTACGCTTTATCACGTGAGTGAAATGAGTCGTATTCATCAAGACATTATGTCATTACCCGATCAGTATGACACAGTAGTGGGTGAACGTGGGGTTTCGTTATCAGGAGGGCAAAAACAACGTATTTCCATCGCACGTGCCTTATTAATGAACCCGGAAGTACTCATCTTAGACGATGCTCTATCCGCTGTGGATGCTGAGACAGAAACACGAATTTTACAAAATTTGAAACAAGAACGAAAAGGCAAAACCAATATTATTACAGCACATCGTATGAGTGCTGTCATGCATGCGGATTTAATTATTGTGATGCGTGACGGTACCATTGTTGAAAAAGGAACACATGAAGCATTACTCCAACAACAAGGGTGGTATGCGGAAACGTTTCAAGCACAAGCAATGGAAAATCGTTTGAATCAAGCTTTAGATCAACAAACACAAAGGGGGGCTGATCGTGAGTGAAACACAACCACAAATGACATCGAAAGAACAGATGAAAACGCTAGGTCGTCTCCTTAAATATACGCTACCTTTTAAGTCGTTAATTGTACGTGCGTTATCATTACTAATATTAACAACCGCTGCGAGTATGGCTGTTCCCTATATCATTAAAGTGTTTATCGATCAATACCTTGTGCCTAGACATTTCCCAGGAAATGATCTGATCGTTATCCTCGTATTATTTATTGGTGTAGAACTATTAGGTGCATTAACAGCCTATTTTAGTTTGTATTATTTAGAATATTTAGCATTAAAAGTGATTCAACAACTGCGAATTGATGCTTTCAGAGATATAGCTAATTTAGGAATGCGGTTTTATGACCAGACTCCAAGTGGGAGTATTGTATCACGGTTAACAAACGATACTGAGGCCATCGTAGAAATGTTTACTGGTGTGCTTGCGACATTTTTAATCGCGATTTTTATGGTAATGAGTAGTTTTATAATGATGTTTGTTTTAGATATAAAAATGGCATTTTTTGCGATGTGCTTTGTTCCATTAATCGTTTTAGTACTCGCATTATATCGTAAATATGCGTCAGTATATTTTTATGAAACAAGACGTAAACTATCAGATTTAAACGCGAAACTTGGTGAATCAATTGAAGGTATGAAAATTATTCAAGTGTTCAACCAAGAACAACGTCTTAAAGCGGAATTTGAAACAATAAATCGTGCGCACTATGATTATATGCTTAAAACGATACGTCTTGATGGATTATTATTGAGGCCAGCGATTACACTTATTTCAACATTATCTATAGTTGCTATTTTGGCTTATTTTGGAATGTTGAGCTTTAAAACCGTGGTTACTGCTGGTACCATTTATGCTTTTATTCAATATATGCAACGTTTCTTTGAGCCGATTAACCAAGTCAGTCAAAATTTAAATATTTTCCAACAAGCAGTTGTGTCTGCTAGCCGTGTATTTCATATGATGGACAATGAGGACTTAGCACCTGTTCAACCTGAAAATGCATCGCGTATTACTGCGGGCCGTATAGAGTTTAAAAATGTGTCATTTAGTTATGATGGGCAGCATGATGTATTGAAAAACATTGATTTCACTGCAGAACCTGGTCAAACAGTCGCACTTGTAGGTCATACTGGTTCGGGGAAAAGTTCGATTATCAACTTGTTTATGCGGTTTTATGAATTTGAACGAGGGGATATTTTGATTGATGGGCAATCAGTAAAAAACATCCCTAAAGGAGAACTGAAATCTAAAATTGGACTAGTGCTACAAGACCCATTTATGTTTTATGGTTCTATCGCGTCTAATATCAAACTATATCATCCAACGATGACATTTGAACAAATTGAAGGTGCAGCCAAATTTGTGTATGCACATGATTTTATTATGAAATTTAAAGACGGTTATGATCACAAAGTGATTGAAAAAGGAAGTACACTTTCAAGTGGTCAACGTCAATTGATTGCTTTTGCACGAACTATGGCGATACATCCGAAAATTTTAATTTTGGACGAAGCAACTGCCAACATTGATTCAGAAACGGAAGAACTCATTCAACAGTCTTTAACGAAAATGAGACACGGTAGAACTACACTTGCGATAGCACATCGACTATCAACAATTCAAGATGCGGATTTAATCCTTGTCTTACACCAAGGTGAAATTGTAGAACGGGGAACGCATGATACGCTAATTCAACAAGGTGGTATTTACCAAAAAATGTATCAATTACAACGCAATGGTAAAACGCGCTAGCATCTAAAACAGTTGCATTAATCGTGGTAATATCATGTTTGGAATCCCGATTTCCTATAAAACAATCGACTATATGTTGCATGTAAAAAGCCTTCAAAGTTCATTTGAAAAATGAATTTTGAAGGCACTTTTGATGAGATTCATTCATAAATGCATACTTAGTTTCTAACTGCAAAATAGTGATCTTCATCATCGGCGAAGTTAAATACAATGCCACCGTTCATTTCCACTTTTTCGCCAACAGTTACGCCTTTTGACTTTAAGTTATCATATAAAGCATGAATATCTTCCGAAACAAACATTAAAGAAGGCGTACCGGTATCGACGCCCATTTCCATCGCTTCGACTTTTGCTTTATCGTGTAACACAATGGCCGTTTCAGCGTCAGGTGTCGGTTTTAAAATAATGACGCGCATGTCATTCGTCACATCATCAGATACCACGTGGAAATTCAATTTGTCCGTCCAAAACTGTTTTGCATTCTCTTGATCATCGACATATAACATTACTTCTTGTAATTGTGCTATCATGTTGAACTCCTTATGTTTTATTCATTTCAGTATGATGCCCTATTTTAAAGGTTACTGACATCAATTTCAATTGGTCCGTTGCCATCTTTTTGTTCATGTAGCATAACTTTGTTCGGAATCACACGTAATACGACTAAATCAGGATCTTCTTTTGAATCAAAAAAAGTTTTATCTTGTTCTTGCCATAGCCAATCTATTTGCTGTTGATCTGTAACGATCTCAATTGCACCTTCAAGTTCTACATAAGGCAATTGATTGTTCTCTTCGTAACCTAAGAGGACATGTGCTTTAGGATTATGTTTAATTTCTTCAAATTTTGGGGTTTGTTTACTTGTTTTTGTATATAAATCTAGACCATCATTATAAAAAATCATATAACGACTATTTGGTTGATCATGATAAGACGTTGCTAAAACACCGATACGTGAGTGTTCTATAACTTCATTAATTTTTTGAATTGCTTCTTGTTTCATTATATATCACCTCAGTATCATCTACCCATGTCAAGCGATAAAAAAACAAGTTGTGATGCGTAGTCATTACGTTCACAACTTGTTTTTTATTATTTAAATTCACGAGTCGACGGTTTAAAATAATCGTCTGTTTCTTGTTTAATAACTTTGAATAAGAATAAGAGACCTATCAAATTCGGAATCATCATTAATGCATTAGCCATATCAGCGAAAGCCCATACTAAACGCAAGTTTGCTACAGTACCTACAAATGTAGCAACGACATAAATCACTGCGTAAATGACAACAAGTTTTACGCCGAATAAGTATTCAAAACACTTCGCACCATAGACAAACCAAGCGATAATCGTTGAAAATCCAAAGAAGATAACAGAAAGTGACACAACGTATTCACCGATGATACCGAGTGAAGAGGCAAACGCTTTACTTGTGAGCGCACCAGCCTCTAATCCTGGATCATGACTGACACCTGATAGTAGACCACCTGATGGATCCCAAAAACCTGTGACAAGCAATACGAGTGCTGTCATGGTACATACAACAATCGTTACAATAAAAGTACCTGTCATTGCAACAAGTGCTTGAATCACAGGGTGACTCGTTTTGGCATTACCAGAAATAAGTGCGACTGTACCCAGCCCAGCTTCATTTGAGAAGATACCTTTTGATACACCATGTTGGACTGCTTGCATAACCACAATTCCTGAAAAGCCACCTGCAGCTGACACTGGTGTAAAAGCATGCTCAAAAATTAATCCGAACGCTGGAATGATTTTATCGTAATTCATAATGATAATTAAAATAGAAGCACCTATGTATAAAATGGCCATCATCGGCACGAAAAATCCTGCTACATCACTGATACGTTTGATTCCACCAAAAATGATAAAAGAGATGAGTATCACTAATATAATACCAGTAATAAATCCTTGAACATTAAAACTCGTAGACATGACATCTGCGATAGTATTAGATTGTACGCTGTTTCCGATACCTAAAGCGGCAAATGCTCCAAAAACGGCAAATGCAATAGCTAAAAATTTGAACTTTGGTCCTAATCCTTTTTCAATGTAATACATCGGACCACTAATATATTCACCAATCGGGTTCTTATCACGATATTTCATAGCAAGTAAGGCTTCGGCATATTTCGTTGTCATACCGAGTAAACCCACGACCCACATCCAAAAGACAGCACCTGGGCCACCTAATGTAACGGCTGTTGCGACACCAGCAATATTCCCGTTACCAATCATACCTGCAAGTGAGGTCATTAAGGCTTTGAAATTACTAATATCACCTTCACTTTCGTCCGTATCTTTTTTATTAGGAACAAAGGCAAGCTTAAATGCATGACCTAATTTACTGAATTGTAATCCTTTGAGGACGAACGTTAAGAATAATCCCGTACCTACTAATAAAATTAAACTCGGTGCACCCCAAAGAACCGCATTAATTTTATTTAATGATTCTAACACAAAAACCCCTCCATTTGACTTCATTAAAGAAAACGCTTTCATAATTATAAGATAGTTGTTCGTTGCTGTAAATTCATAATTTTTTTAATTAAAAACATGTCAAGCACTACGGACATGTGAAAGGGGTGTGGTTTCACATGTCGATAGACTTGAAAGATGTTTATATAGTTGATGATGCGCATCAATAAGGCCCGAAAAGTAATTCTACGCTTACGTTGGCATCAAAATTCACATTACTAAATTTTACACCCATATGATAAAAATTGCCAATTATATTTGAAAAAAGAGAAAAATAACACTTTTCTATTCATTACTGTTCACAATATTTATTTTAAAAAAGTGATATATGCATATTCAAAGAAGGGTAGAACATCAATCATTTCAATTTTGATTGTGCCTAACGCGTTTCTTTTTGGGGGAGCTTTATCTCATAATGGATTTTCAGTCTTGGCTTAATGCCTCAAAAGTCTCGCCTATGAAAGTCATCACAGAAATGTTTTCCTTCACCATTTTTCTCCTCTTATAGATTAAAATTGATACATGAAGATGAATAACAGCCAACAAAAGTTCATGGATGAATGAATTTTTGTTGGCTGTTTTGATATACAGGATGGTTATATCCCAATCCGTTGTTGATTATTTTTTCATATAACGATATGCCATGAGCGCTTTAAGCATTTCGATTTCTTCTTGCAGGGCTGCACCTTTATTCGTATCGCGGATAAGTTGACGTTCCAATTCTTCGTCTACAACACGTCGTATGGATAATTCGTCTTCACCTGTTTTTAGTACATTTTCTTTTGAGTTAAATTGCTGGTGTGCAACAAGTTGCATGCCAAATGAGTTATATAATAACGTATAGCCAGCGATACCTGTTGTACTTTGATAGGCTTTAGAGAAACCACCATCGATGACAAGCATTTTTCCATTAGCTTTGATTGGGTTTTCACCATCACGCTCTTTAATTGGTGTATGTCCGTTAATGATGCGTCCAGTTTCAGGATCCATATCAAACTCTTTAAGCATCTTTTTGACCATGTTTTCATCTTCACGTAGATGATAGTATGGATTTTTAACTTCTTTATGTGTTGCTTTGTCACTGATGAAGTAACGTTCAAATGTTGTCATTGCTCGTTTTCCAAATAAAGAGGAGTATTTTCCTGTCCATAAATACCAAACAAGGTCAGTCGAAATATCATCTTGTGTTTCAATATCGTTATAGGCTTTCCGCACGTGATATTCAAACTTATCAATGAGCGCATGACCATCATAATATTCACCCTCGATTTCCATACCTTCCATATTGCCATTTTCATCCACTGGTATGCAGCCGTGGATTAATAAGTTTCCATTGTAGCGCAAATAAAGATTTCCTTTTTTCATTAAGAAATCAATATGGCGACGCAACTTTTCAGATTCTTGGAAGGAAATAATTAATTTATCCATCACTTCTTTTTCTTCTTCTAATAGTGCAGTAGGATTTCTAGGGTCAATCGTTTTAAAACATGTATGTTCTAATGGATAGGTCTGACCGTTGATATCTAACGTAAGTTCACGATAATTGATGCGATCTAATATCAGACGACTCTCCATCTCAAACTCAGGACGACGTTTAATGATAGGACCTTCTAATTTAAATTGGATGATTGCGATAGCTTGGTGTATTTTTGTGATTTGTAACTTTTCAGATTCAGACGGTGTTTTTTCAGGATGCTTTTTTGGACGAAAAGCAGGATTATCATCATAATATTTTTCTGCTAACGTTAGTAAAGGTCTTAAGTTAATGCCATAAGCATCTTCTATAATATCTAAATTGTCATAGCGCGCACATATACGGAGTAGGTTGGCAAGACACACTTGAGAGCCAGCATAAGCGCCCATCCATAATGCATCGTGGTTCCCCCATTGAATATCTACAGAATGATAATCAATCAATGTGTCCATAATTTTATCTGGATCAGGACCACGGTCATAAATATCACCAACAACATGTAAATGATCTACCACGAGTCGTTGAATAGTGTTTGATAAGCTAATGATTAATTTATCCGCTTGATGAAGATTAATAATTTGTTCAATGATTGTGTTGTAATACACGTTTTTATTATTGTATTTGTTACTTTTATAAAGCAGCTCTTCAATAATAAATACATAGCGCTTAGGCAATGCTTTACGCAATTTTGAGCGTGTATATTTGGAAGATGTGTAAGTAATTAACTCAAGTAGTTGATGAATCGTACTTGTATACCAAGCATCGCGGTCAGCTTTAGAATTGAATTCACTTTTAATTAACTTAATTTTATCTTCAGGGTAGTAAACTAAGGCAGTAAGCTGATTCATTTCTTGAACTGTTAAGCGGTCATTAAAAATATCATGAATTTTTGCTTTAACATTACCTGATCCATTACGTAAGACGTGCTGAAACGCATTGAACTCACCATGTAAATCGCTCACAAAGTGCTCCGTACCTTTTGGTAGTTCTAGAATGGATTCTAAACTTATAATTTCTGTTGCTACTTTTTCCTCTGAATCATATTTTTCTGCTAGTAAATCAAGATATTGTTTCTTTAATTCAGATTCCTGTATTGATTGCATTCAACTGCCACCTCTAATTCGATTTTATTTAACATTGAAGTTGTTGAAGTGTTGTAACTTCTAATGGATATTTTTAAAAATTATGTATAAAAAAATTAAGCGCTTCCAACTCTATTAAATCACATTTGTGTATGAAATTAAATTCAGAATTACGTGCAAAACGGATTTCATGCATTAATGTGGATTGCGAAAATATTGGGAAGGGTTTAAACTTAAAATGCTATTAGTTAGCAAAACTAACTTTATGGGAGGGGTTTTTTGGCATCTACGACTACGCGGTTATTTACTAAAAACTATATCGTTAATTTTGTGGTGAGTTTATTACTTTACTTAACGATGTATTTATTAATTGTGGTAATCACACAATATGCTGTTGAAAAATACCATATATCTGAAAGTTTGGCAGGTCTTGTCATGGGGATATTCATTGTAGGTTCACTATTCGGACGTTTTCTTACAGGGCGTTTTATTAACGTTATGGGTCCTAAAAAAATAGTATTGATTGGTCTAGCGGCATTTACAGTGACACAATGTCTTTATTTTATAGAAGGATCATTGATTTTGTTAATGATTGTGCGCTTTTTAAATGGTTTTGCACTAGCTATCGCAACAACTGCGACGGGGACACTCGTTGCGTTATTATCGCCTGTTGAACGACGGGCAGAAGGTATCAGTTTATTTAGTTTGAGTTTAGTTATTGGTGCAGCAATCGGACCATTTGTAGGTTTAATGTTAGCACAACATTATCCGACGTATGTGCTATTTACACTATGTGTAGGTATTGCACTTTGTGCATTTGTATTAGCGTTAACTTTAAATGTTCGTTTTCAAACGCAACCTTTGAAGTCTGAAGATAAGCAGTTTAAACTGTCTCACTTTGTTTCAATCCCTGCATTACCGATTGCAAGTGTGATTTTAATTTGTGGTTTAGGTTATGCATCGGTACTAACATTTATACAAATTTATGCCCAACAACTGCAATTGCTCACATTAGCAGGTTACTATTTCATAGCGTATGCTATCGCATCGATTTTGACGCGCCCACTTATAGGGAAAATAATGGACCGCTATAATGAGAATAAAATTGCATACCCAGCACTTTTGCTTTTTTCTGTAGGGTTAGCGATGCTTGCTGTGCTTTCAAGCAATACGGGGTGGCTGTTATTAACTTCAGGTGCATTACTTGGAATAGGGTATGGTGCGATGACAGCTGTATGTAACGTTGCTGCGCTCAAAGTCTCAAACAAAGCACACATAGGAATCGCGACATCTACATTTTATATTGGTTTAGATTTTGGCTTGGGATTTGGTCCATTTTTACTTGGGTTTATAACAACTTCATTAGGGTTCCAAGCAATGTATGGTATAACAGCAATCATTATATTCATGTGTATAGCGCTATATTGGTTTGTACATGGGCGTTATGTCAAACTAAAATAATTTAAAGTAATGCAAAATATTAAATGAAATTAATCTCAGTTATTAATTATAAAAGCTAACTATAATTGGTTAAATCAATTTAAATATTACTTTGATATATGATAAATCTAAATATTGCGACTTCGTTCATAAAATTTTCAAATTTTTATTGTAACCGCTTTCTTGATGTGGTATATTCAAAAAGCTAACTGAATTGGTCATCAGATGACCTAATGAAAAAGAGGGGGCAAATCATGAATCAACTTAAAGAAAAGAGAACAAATATACGTTGGCTGTTTGCAGGGATGTTTTTCTTAATTGGGGTCATTGCATATATGGACCGAGCTAATATTTCATATATCGCAACACCAATGATGGAAGATTTAAACTTAACTAAAACACAATTTTCGCTTCTTGCGACATTTTTCTCACTCGGTTATGCTTTAATGCAAGTACCATCAGGATTTTTAGCAGAAAAATTTGGTCCGAAAAAGATGCTTTCAATTGCATTGGTTTGGTGGAGTGCATTCACAATTTTAACAGGGGTTATAAAAAATCACGGGGTATTATTTGCAGTACGTTTCTTATTTGGTGTTGGGGAGGCACCTATGTATCCGTCTAATGCTGTATTTAATACATTCTGGTTTGCAAAAAATGAAAAAGGGCGTGCATCAAGTGCATTGTTAGCAGGATCCTATTTTGGACCTGTACTTGCGCCATTTATTACGGTGGCCATTTACAACACTTTCGGTTGGCAAGCGGTTTTCATTATATTTGGTATTGTTGGTTTTCTAATTGCTTTATTATGGGCGATTATTGCGAAAGATTTACCAGAACATCACAAAATGGTCAATGATGCTGAAAAGCTTTATATTATGGAAAACCGTGACGTAGTACAAACTGAAAAATCAACAGCACCATGGGGGCGCTTTTTCACAAGATTTAGCTTTTATGCTATTGCAGCTCAGTATTTTGTAGTACAGTTTGTCATCACTTTATTTTTAATTTGGTATCCGACATATTTAATTGATCAATATAAAATTGACACATTAACGATGAGTAAGCTAGCAGGTATTCCATGGTTACTCATGTTTATTTTAATCATGGTTGGTGGTGCCATTTCAGATAGAATTTTAAGTTCAGGAAAGTCGAGATTTATCGCACGTGCTTCAATCGCAATCTTTGGATTTGTAGTATTTGGTATTTCATTGTATTTTGCGGTTAATGCCACATCATTAGCAATGAATATAACATGGATGTCATTTTGTTTAGCTGGTGTTGGCTTATCGATGGTAATGAGCTGGGCTTCAGCCACTGATATTGGACGTAACTTCTCTGGATCAGTATCAGGATGGATGAATCTATGGGGGAACATTGGTGCAATGTTAAGCCCAATCGTTGCGGCGGTATTAGCAGATAGTATCGGTTGGAAAGCAACGCTATTATCCATGCTTATCTTAGTCGTAATCGCAATCATTTTATGGTTCTTCGTGAAACCTGACCAACCACTGGTACAAGATGAAGCAGAACAAATATAATTCTTAATATCGGGCTAGGACATAGCAGACCTGTTAATCACAAAAACCAACAAAGTTCATTTGTACATGAACTTTGTTGGTTTTATTTATTTATATAAATCGATTTAGTCTACTATGATGAATTGTGATTGATCCCTTAGCCGAGACTTCTGAGGCATTTAGCCGCAACCGAAAATATATAAGGCAGTAGCTGACTGGATTGCGTATGCGCTTAAAAGCTTTCCGCAATTAGGCTATTGACCACCTATTCACGCATGTTCATAGGTGTACTGAAGACGTAATTCATTTCATTTCTAACGTCTTCATGTACCGGCGGGCATTACAACGAAATCAATTAGGCTTCTGTAATGCTCCCTAGTTGAGGTAAGGCGTCTAGAAAAGCGTGGCGTTAGGGACAATCATAGGTTTAATGATTTATGTCTTATATACAAATTTAGTCTATATGTGTCGCCCCGACTTTTTTAATGAAATGTCAATGTATAAATGATTCGTTTCACATTTTAATATGGTAAAATATAAATGATTCTATCATAGAAAGGCGTTTAGCATATGAAGCGATTATCTCGAGTGATGATGCCTTTAATAGGTGTATTACTGATATTAGGTGGTTTATATTTAGCATTTCGACCACAAATTGATACGTATTTTACTAAAAAAGAAAATGATAAGAAAATAGAACAATATGAAAGTAATCAAAAAAAAGCAACCGCACCGCAACAAATTGAAATTCCTAAAGATAAATCACAAGTTGCAGGCGTATTGTCCATCCCTTCTGTAGATATTAATGAACCAGTGTATCCAGGGCCAGCAACACCACAACAATTAGAACGAGGTGTCAGTTTTGCAGAAGAACGTGAATCCTTAAGCGATCAAAATATCGCGATTGCAGGTCACACGGATTATGCTTTGAATTATCAGTTTACGAAATTGCACGATGCAAAAAAAGGGGATGACGTCTTCTTTACGGTAGGTAAAGAAAAGCGTAAATACAAAATTACATCAATTAAGGATGTAGACCCATACGCAGTTGAAGTGCTTAATGAAATGAAAAAAGATAAACATCAACTGACGTTAATTACGTGTGATGATTATGATGAAAAAACTGGTAAATGGTTAAAGCGCAGTATCTATGTTGCTGAACAAGTAGCGTAAGTGTATCAAATAAGGGTTGAGACGGTTTGTCTCGACCCTATTTATGTCGTATAAGGAGCGTGTGAAAATGAAACGTTTACTCATTGCACCAGACTCATTTAAAGAAAGTATGTCTGCCCTAGAAGTAGCAAATGCAATTGAACGGGGTTTTAGACGCGTGTTTAACGATACGTGGATGATTGACAAAATACCTATGGCAGATGGTGGTGAGGGCACGTCACAATCATTACATGATGCGTTAAATGGACGGTGGCGCACAGTGACGGTAACCGGTCCTCTTGCTCATCCTGTTGATGCCACATATAGTATAGGGAATAAAGGGCGTACAGCGGTCATTGAAATGGCACAAGCGTCCGGTTTAGAGTTAGTACCGCTACATTTACGAAACCCTTTAATCACGACGACTTACGGAACGGGGGAACTCATCATAGATGCGCTGAATCAAGGCGTCACGCATTTGATTCTTGGTATTGGTGGTAGTGCCACCAATGATGGTGGTGCAGGTTTAATACAAGCTTTAGGTGGACAATTGCGAGATGGCTGTGGAAAAACGATACCCTATGGTGGTGGCGCGCTACAGCAACTTGCTTCAATCGATATCTCGACGTTAGATGAACGGCTCAAAGCAGTGAAAATAGATGTTGCTTGTGATGTTGACAATCCTTTGTTAGGTGACCGTGGTGCAACAGCTGTGTATGGTCCTCAAAAAGGTGCAACATCGGCTCAATGTGAGCAATTAGAACGTGCATTGACGCATTTTAGTAAAATGATTCACAAAACATTAAACAAAGATGTTTCAAATGTTCCAGGAGCAGGCGCAGCGGGTGGTTTAGGCGCAGGATTGCTCGCTACATTAAACGTTCAACTTAAACCAGGCATCGAGGTGGTACAAGCTGCTACTCAGTTCGAGTCTCATGTGAAAGCTTGTGATCTTGTGGTAACGGGTGAAGGAAAGATAGATGGTCAATCCATTTATGGCAAAACACCTATAGGCGTGGCCAAAGTGGCACAAGCACATCACAAGCCAGTCATCGCAGTAGCAGGGACGCTAGGTGAAGGATATGAAGCGGTGTATGAACATGGTATCGATGCCGTCTTTTCAATTGCGTCTCGACCAATGCCATTGTCAGATGCGTTATCTAGAGGACCAGAATTACTAGAACGATGGGCATTTGATATGGCTCAGGTGCTGAGTTTAAAAATCTAAACATTATCATCATTTTGCTTTAGTTGATAACTTTTCAATATACAAATGGTACTCTAAAGTAATCGCCTTCAAAACACATCAGTGGATGTCGTTTGAAGGCGATTTTTAATGATTGTGCAATCATTTCGTTTCAGTTTAGCTTTGTTGAACTTTAGGGAACAATACATGATTTTCTAAATGTACATGGTCATGTGTTTCTTTTTCTAACGCTTCAAGACGCGTATACACTAATCTCCATGTGCCGCATGCTTCCATAGGGGGTTGGTAGTCATTTGTAAGACGACGCATGTGTTCTAATTTAGCTCCTGCACCTGTATGATCATCGACAAGCGACTGAATTGCTGCATCAAGATGTTCGACGTGCTGTCCTTGATGCGCCTCAACAAGTTTTGGAAATGCTTGATGATCTTCTTCATCCGTATGGGTAAGCATTGCAGCTTTAAAATCATCATAAACCTCTTTTAATTCAACTAAGTGAGGATGATTAGGTCCATGTACTCGTGCTAATTTTGTCACGTAAGGCGTTAGTTGTTTGAATTCTTCTTTTAACGTTTCGTGATAACGTGCTTGAATATATTGTACAAGTGAAGGTACATCTAAGTAACTAGGGTTAATACCCTCTCCTTGTAAATGGCTTGCAGCTTCGAGTTTATCCATTAATTCGGGTAGTTCTATACGCTTGGCTTGGGTAGCAGCCTCTTCAATTGAAACTTGGCCCCCGCAACAAAAATCTATACCATATTGACGAAATACGTCTGCTGTTTTAGGGTGTTTCGTCACAACGTCAGCAACACGTTCTTGTGCTTGAATCATGAGACATCTTCCTTTCTTCATTATGTTATCTATAGTTTAAAATTTTTGGGACATCAGCACCATTAGGGAAATATCTATAATCATTGTGGAAAAAGTCTTATTTTTTATATTAAGCGTACGCATAGTAAACGATTAAAAATAAAAAACTTTTAATTAACATGAATGATTTT
The DNA here is from genome assembly GCF_011466855.1 of Staphylococcus agnetis. Taxonomy (NCBI): domain Bacteria; kingdom Bacillati; phylum Bacillota; class Bacilli; order Caryophanales; family Staphylococcaceae; genus Staphylococcus; species Staphylococcus agnetis. The sequence goes on along the minus strand of NZ_CP045927.1, from coordinate 1,955,508 downwards.
AATTGAAGATTGTGATAAGATAACGAAAGAGGTTTGTAAACGCTTACATTCCGTCGTTACATCTTTTTTCAAAGGGGTAATATAGTCTTAGTACATATATTTTATGGGAAGAGATGTATGTATAAGTTACGAGCGATCACACAAAGGAGGAATGGAAATGATTTTTGAACGAATGGAGCAAGCAGATTACGAGCAATTGGTGTTTTGTCATGATAAGGCGAGCGGTTTAAAAGCGATTATTTGTATTCATGACTCTACACTTGGACCAGCTTTAGGAGGATGTCGTTTTTGGAATTATCAATCAGAAGAGGACGCAATTGTTGATGTTATGCGTCTTGCGAAGGGCATGACGTATAAAAATGCTGCGGCTGGACTGAATCTAGGTGGTGCCAAAACAGTTGTAATTGGTAATCCCAAAACGGATAAATCAGAAGCTTTTTTTAGAGCTTTAGGACGTTATATTAATAGCCTTGATGGCCGTTATATTACTGCAGAGGATGTGGGTACAACGGTTGAAGATATGGATATGATTTTTCAAGAGACACCTTATGTTTGTGGTGTAAGTGAATCTTACGGTTCCAGTGGAAACCCTAGCCCGATGACTGCATTAGGTGTCTATTATGCGATGAAACGTACAGCTAAAGAAGTGTTTGGTACCGATCATTTAGAAGGTAAGACTGTTGCGGTTCAAGGCGTCGGTAATGTCGCTTATCATATGTGTAAGTTTTTACATGAAGAAGGCGCATCACTCATTGTAACGGACATTAATGAAGAGGCAGTACAACGCGCTGTAGATGACTTTGGTGCCAAAGCTGTTCACATCGATGACATTTATAGTGTGGATGCGGATATCTTCGCACCATGTGCACTGGGTGGTATCCTGAATAGTGAAACGATCCCAACATTAAAAGTTAAAATGATTTGTGGTAGTGCGAATAACCAATTACTTGAGGACGATACACATGGTCAAATGTTAAAAGATCGTGGTATTTTATATGCACCAGATTTTGTAGTTAACAGCGGTGGTGTGATTAACGTTGCCGATGAATTAAATGGTTACAATCGTGAACGTGCTACGAAAAAAGTTCAAGGCGTCTATGATCAAATGGATAAAATTTTTACGATTGCGAAGGAACAGGATATCTTGCCTTTACAAGCAGCTGAACATTTAGCTGAAGCACGTATTGAAGCGATGATGCGTGTGCATAGTAAATTCTCTGCAAAACCTAACAATCAAATTAATCGCTAATACAGAAAATATTAAGTTTCAAATTTACTAGAAAATCAGTTGAAAGTGTGTCAACAAAGGCACACTTTTTTTAATTCGTATATTTGTGATAAAATTCACAAAAGGTCTATTGAATTTTTCTGAATTTTACTTTACGCTACATAGTATACATCGTATGCATTCGCGATAGAATAGACAGCATTAAGTGTCTAAATACATAGACGATGAGAAAGGGGAATGCAGATGGAAACAACGGAGAAAAAGATGACCTTTAAAACGTTTAGTTTTAATGTATTAAATGGTTTAGCGGTCGCCATAGTGGCAGGTTTAATACCGAATGCGGTATTAGGTGGATTGTTTAAATATTTAAGTCAGTATGCGGATATTTTCAACACATTGTTTTATGTTGTCATGGGTATTCAATTTATGCTCCCGATGATGGTGGGCGTGCTTATTGCCATACAATTTAAATTATCTGCACTGGCAACAGTGATTGTAGGCGCTGCATCATATGTTGGTTCAGGTGCCGCAAAAGTCACTGAAACAGGGTGGCAAATCGTCGGTATCGGTGATTTAATCAACACAATGATTACAGCTGCTTTAGCTGTGTTACTTGTCTTATGGTTAGAAGATCGTTTAGGAAGTTTGAAAATTATCTTATTGCCTATCCTTGTAGGTTGTATTCCTGGTCTTTTTGGTGTTTTTACACTTCCATATGTCAGCAAGATAACGTTAGCCATTGGGGAATTAATTAATACGTTCACGACGCTTCAACCGGTACTGATGTGTATATTAATTGCAGTTTTATTTTCATTTATTATCGTATCACCAGTATCAACAGTCGCAGTAGGTTTGGCTATCGGAATTTCTGGAATGGCAGCAGGTGCGGCAACAATCGGGGTTGCGACAACGGGCATAGTGTTATTTTTATGTACATTGAAAGTGAACAAAATTGGAGTACCGATTGCAATTTTGTTAGGTGCTATGAAAATGATGATGACCAACGTGATTCGTTATCCGATTATGTTATTGCCTATTGGCTTATCTGCCGCATGTGCTGGCGCTGCTGGAGGCATTATTGGTATTGTAGGTACGAAAGAAGCAGCCGGTTTTGGCTTGGTTGGTCTTGTAGGACCGATTAAAGCGATAGAAATGTTAGATGGCCCAGTAGCGATAAATATCTTTTTAGTGGCTTTGGTATTTGTTATTATACCAGGGGTTGTAGGGTTTATTTTAAACTTAATATTCACAAAAGTATTGAAACTCTACTCGAATGATATTTATAAATTTTTAGCAGCAGAAGAAACGAAATCATAATAAAAGAGGTTGGGATATAAATTATTAAACTTTTGATTGTCCCTAACGCCTCGCTTTTCTAGGCGTCTTACCTCAACTAATTTTGCTCTCAAAATGGATTTTCGGTTGCGGCTTAATGCCTCAGAAGTCTCGGCTAAGGGATCAATCACAATTCATCATAGTGTCCATCAATACGTCAAAATTTAATAATATAGATAAGTAATAGCCAGCAAAGTTTCATGTAAATGAATTTTGTTGGCTTATTTTTGTTATGTCTCAGCCACTTTCCTATGAGCATATTGTGATCTATGAGTCGCGTTATACGCATTAAATTGATAAATCCTATGCACGGTCATGAGCAAGATGTCTAAGCGTAGAGGTTATCATCAATTAAAAGTCGTCACAATTTAATGGCTGAATGGCATCAAAAACTTTTATATAGAAAAAGCCCGGAACCATTTGTCTATGCTTCCGGGCGAATCATTAAAGGAGTGATGTTAGTATTTTACTTTTTGTGTACACAAACTAGGGGGAGGGTAAATCCTAGTTTGTATGGACGCGAGATGAATTACTTGGCTAAAGATTTCATCGACGCAGTCCCTTTGAACTGAATAAGATCATAGGCTTTCTGAACGTCTTCATCTGTTGGGGGCGCAACAGATGAGAGTTGATATGGAACGCCAAGTGCTTGCCATTTATGCACGCCGAGTTCATGGTAAGGGAGTATTTCGAACTTTTCGACGTTATCAAGTGAATTAATAAACGCACCTAATTTTTTCAAGTCTTCAGGGGCATCTGTCAGACCTGGGACAAGTACATGACGAATCCAAATAGGTTGATTGTGTGCATTCAAATATTGAATGAATTTCAATATAGGCTTATTTGACTTTCCTGTTAAATGCCGGTGTTTGTCGTCATCGATGTGTTTAATATCAACCATAAACAAATCAGTATGTTGGCGTAACGTTTCAAAATGTTTCTTAAATGCATCTGTATCATTGGCACAGCCTAAAGAAGTATCGACACAGGTGTGAATGCCATGTTCATGACACAGTTTGAATAATTCAGTAATAAACGGCATTTGGAGTAGGGGCTCTCCACCGCTTACCGTTACACCACCACCAGAACTTTGAAAGTAGGGAAGATAAGGCGTGATCTCATGAATAAGCTCATCTGCTGTTGCTCGTCGTGAGGGGGTGTTCACTTTCCAGGTGTCAGGGTTATGACAGTATAAGCAGCGCAGCAAACATCCTTGTAAAAATAGGATATAGCGTAGGCCTGGACCATCTACTGTTCCTAGACTTTCTACTGAATGAATATGTCCTTGAATCATTGATATCTCCCCGTTTTCAAAAGCGTTAGTTAAAATTTAGCGTTAGTTAAAATTTGTGTTACATAGACTCGTGGAATGTTCTTGAAATGACATCAAGTTGTTGTTCACGTGTCAATTTAATAAAGTTTACTGCGTAACCAGAAACACGTACTGTAAGTTGTGGGTATTCTTCTGGATGCTCCATTGCATCTAGTAATGTTTCACGGTTAAATACGTTAATGTTTAAGTGATGACCATGTTGCATCGCATAACCATCTAAAATACTTACTAAGTTTTGTTGTTGCGTATCGTCTTCTTTACCTAATGATTTAGGAACGATACTAAATGTGTTCGAAATACCATCTTTACAACAATCGTATGGTAATTTTGCTACGGATGATAATGAAGCAAGTGCACCGTGTTCATCACGACCATGCATTGGGTTCGCACCAGGTGCAAATGGTTCGCCTGCTTTACGACCGTCTGGTGTGTTACCTGTTTTCTTACCATATACGACGTTAGATGTGATTGTTAATACACTCATAGTATGTTCAGACTCACGGTATGTTTTGTGCTTACGTAATTTTCTCATGAAGCTTTCAACAAGTTGAACAGCAATGTCATCTACACGTGAATCGTTGTTACCATATTTTGGATATTCGCCAGTTGTTTCGAAGTCAACAACTAAGCCATTTTCATCACGAATTGTTTTTACAGTTCCGTATTTGATTGCTGATAATGAGTCAGCAGCTACTGACAGACCCGCGATACCTGTTGCCATTGTACGGTGAACATCTGTATCGTGAAGTGCCATTTCAATACGTTCATAGCTGTATTTATCATGCATATAGTGAATGACGTTAAGTGAGTTAATGTAAACACCAGCAAGCCATTCCATCATTTCATCAAAGCGTGCATAGACTTCATCATAATCTAACACTTCTGACTCGATGGCTTTGAAGTTCGGTGCAACTTGTTGACCTGATTTTTCATCTTTACCACCGTTAATCGCATACAGTAATGTTTTCGCAAGGTTGGCACGTGCTCCAAAGAATTGCATTTGTTTACCAATTCGCATTGCTGATACACAACATGCGATACCGTAGTCATCACCATAGCTTTCACGCATTAAATCATCATTCTCATATTGGATAGAACTTGTTTTAATACTCATTTTTGTACAGTATTTTTTGAAGTTCTCTGGTAAGCGAGTTGACCATAATACAGTTAAGTTTGGTTCAGGTGCTGGGCCTAAGTTATCAAGTGAATGTAAGAAACGGAAAGAGTTTTTCGTTACCATTGCACGACCGTCTAAACCAACACCACCAATCGATTCAGTTACCCAAGTTGGATCGCCTGAGAATAACTCATTGTAATCTGGTGTACGTGCGAATTTTACAAGACGTAATTTCATAATGAAATGGTCGATAATCTCTTGAACTTCAGACTCAGTAATCGTACCATTGTCTAAATCACGTTGAGCATAAATGTCTAAGAATGTTGACGTACGACCAAGACTCATCGCAGCACCGTTTTGTTCTTTAATTGCAGCAAGATAAGCAAGGTATAACCATTGAACGGCTTCCTTGAAGTTTTCAGCTGGACGGCTTAAGTCAAAACCGTAGATATTACCTAATTCTTTTAATTCTTTTAAAGAGCGGTATTGTTCAGACAATTCCTCACGTAAACGGATGATATCTTCTGACATTGTCGTTGATAGATTTTCAAAGTCTTTTTGTTTCTCAGCCATTAAGAAATCTACACCGTAGAGTGCGACACGACGGTAGTCGCCAATAATACGACCACGGCCATAAGCATCTGGTAATCCAGTAATAATTCCCGCTTTACGACATGCTAACATTTCTTTAGAGTATGCATCGAACACACCTTGGTTATGTGTTTTACGATAGTCAGTGAAAATACGTTCAGTTTCTTTATCTAATTCATAGCCATATGCTTCGCAAGCCGCTTTAGCCATACGAATACCACCAAAAGGTTGCATTGAACGTTTGAATGGCTTTTCAGTTTGTACCCCAACAATTTGTTCAAGCGATTCATTTAAGTAACCTGCGTCATGCGATGTAATTGAAGATGGAATTTTTGTATCCATATCCCACATGCCACCACGTTCACGTTCTTCTTTTGAGAGTGTCATGACTTGGTCCCAAAGTTGTTTTGTAGCTTCTGTAGGGCCTTCTAAAAATGAGTCATCACCTGTATAGCCTGTGAAGTTCAGTTGTATGAAATCACGGACATCAACACGATGAGACCAGAGTCCCGTCTTAAAACCTTTCCAAGCATTTGTTTGTGTTTTCGCTTCATAAATCATGATCAAACCTCCATTGTTCATCATTTCACAATCAGTATATCAACTCATGTGAAATATATCACGTAAATTTTGAAAGCGTTTGCGCATTGTCATTATTTGTATATATTTTGTATATAAAACTGACACAATTGTTTTTTAATATTGGTATTTGTATTTTTAGGAAGTACATTCAAAACAATTAAATGATTGTGCGAGTTTAAAAGTCTTGAAATTTTTTAACATTTAAATAGGAAAAAAGAAGTTCTAATTATATAGAGAGGCATCGACATCACTATACTCACAATGTGCTTTTAAATGATAAGCACATCATGTGTGATGTCTCTCACTTTGTTATACCATGGCATTATCAAATGATTGGAGGTTATCGATATGGGAAAAACATTTGTACTTGGTGCGAATGGCGGTGTTGGACGCCATCTCGTGCAATTGTTGAAAGAGAACCACCAAGATTTTACTGCAGGTGTACGACAAGCATCTCAAAAAGAAGCTTTAGAAGCAAAGGGGATAAAAGCGACACAGATTGATGTAGAGCATGACAGTATAGAAACATTGCAATCAAAACTTGAAGGATATGATCAAGTCGTATTTTCCGTAGGTTCTGGCGGCAAAACGGGTGCTGATAAAACCATTGCTGTCGATTTAGATGGGGCTGTTAAAGTGATAAAAGCATGTGAAGATGCAAACATCTCTCATTTTGTCATGGTTTCTACTTGGGATTCTCGACGTGAAGCGATTGATGCTGGTGGTGATTTAAAACCATATACAATTGCAAAACATTATGCAGATGATTATTTAAGACGTAGTCACATTACAGCGACAATTGTGCACCCAGGTGGCTTAACAAACGCGCAAGGCAGTGGGAGTGTAAGTATAGCATCATTATTTGAAAAACCAGATAAACGCGAAATTTCACGGGAAAATGTAGCACGTGTACTGTTTGAAATCATTACGCAATCAAAACATCAAGGAAAAGAATTTCAAGTTCTTGATGGTGACCAACCTGTGGGAGAAGCTTTAGATAACATACACGTTTAGTGTCTTTTCTGAGAAGACACTAAAAATGTATGTATATACAGAATAACCTATGATGATCGTTTTTATGCTTCATCAGGCTATTCTGTATTTTTTTATGATAATGACCATCTGTAAACAACAATTTTTTAAAAAAGTTTATTGAATTTCTTTATTGCGTTAAATAGCTTTAAATCCCTTGATACGACTGATATACATGCAGTTCTTGTATATTAAAAACACACTAGTATTCTTATTTAATTATGTTCCGCCACGCATATTGTTATTGACAAAATTGTCTGACAAATATGATAATTAATGTTAATAACATCAAATATGAGAAGGGGGAACGCGAATGAAAGCGAAACTGAATGTGTTTGTAATGATTATTGCGTGCTTAGTTTTAGTGTTAAGTGCGTGCGGTAAGGGTGATTCTGGATCAGGTGAGACGAAGAGTAAAACAGGGAAAAGTGATGCAAAAGGTGGCACACTAAACGTAGGTTTGGCTGCAGCGCCTGAAGGGAATTTTCAATCTGTTTTTGCAGGTTCAACAAGTGACTCTGATGTTATTAGTTATTTTAATGATAGTCTTGTTGAATTTGACAAAGAATTAAACATTAAACCTAAGATTTTGTCGTGGGAACAAAAAAAGGTGACGATCTTACATATAAGTTTAAAGTGAAAAAAGGTATTAAATGGCATGATGGCAATGATTTTACAATTAACGACTGGCTATTTACATTAGAAACAATTGCGGATCCAGATTATGATGGCCCACGTTATAACGGGGTCGAAATCATTGAAGGGGCAGATGCAAAACATAAGGGTGAAGCAAATTCGATTTCTGGAATTAAAAAGATTGATGACTATACGGCTGAAATTAAATTTAAAGAACATAAAGCCAATAATTTACTTGAATTATGGACGAGCGCACCATTAAGTGAAAAGATTTTTAAAGATATCCCTGTAAAAGAAATGGGTAAATCTGAGGCTGTACGTAAAAATCCAATTGGTATCGGACCATACAAAGTTAAGAAAATTGTTGATGGCGAGTCTGTTGAGTTAGAAAAGTTTAAAGACTATTGGCAAGGTGAACCTAAGCTTGACAAAGTTAATTTACGTGTGATTGAACAAACGACGATGACACAAGCGTTAGAAAAAGGTGAAATTGATATGGCACAAGTGACGGCACCTATCGCAAAAGAAATTAAAGATAATGGTGCTGAAGGGGTCAACTTATTAGAATCGCCATCTACGTCATATGCGATTATCGGTTTTGTATTACATGATTATGATAAGAAAACTCAAACAATTGGAAAAGAACGTCCGAAATATCAAGATAAAAAATTACGTCAAGCGATGGCACATGCGATTAACCGTAAAGAGTGGATTGATGCATTTTTCTATGGCTATGGTAAGCCGTTAAATGGTTTAATTCCTTCTTCTCATTGGAGTGGTGCTAAAGAAGGTGACGTTCACGAATATAACTATGATGTTAAAAAAGCGAAAAAGCTTTTAGATGAAGCGGGTTATAAGGATAAGGATAAAGACGGATGGCGTGAAGGACCAGATGGTAAACCATTTGTTGTAAACTTAAAACATTATGCTGGTTCAAATCCAACATTTGAACCACGTACGGCTGCTATCAAAGGGTATTGGGAAAAAGTTGGCTTAAAAACAAAAACAGAAATGGTAGAATTTGGTAAGTTTGGACAGGATTTAGAGAATTCAACGAAAGATATGGAGTCATATTTTAGAAGTTGGCAACAAGGGGCAGATCCTGATCCATCTGGACTTTATAAATCTACAGCGCTGTGGAATGAATCTCGTTATAACAATCCAAAAGCAGACAAATTATTAAAAGAAGCATTGGATACGAAAGTTGTCGGAGATGACAAAGAGAAGCGTAAAGCCAAATACTTAGAATGGCAAAAAATCATGGCTGAAGACGTACCAGTCATTCCAATCGCTGAATTAAAAGATATTACAGCGGTGAACGATAAAGTGAAAAACGTTGAAGTTGGTTTAAATGGTTCGAACCCAATTTATGAGTGGACAGTTGAAAAGGATAAGTAATACCAAACAAACGGATTGGGCGTATTGAGCGCTCAATCCATTTGTATATCTACAAACATGTAATAATCGAAATAATCTAATGAGCAACACATACGTAAAACTTGCACAAAAGGGGGGATCTAATGATGACAGAGAAGCATCTATTAGAGGTTAAAAATTTAAGTACAGGTTTTGATATTAATGGTAAGAACTATAACGCGATTTCCAAGGTGAGTTTAACTTTAAAACGTGGTGAAGTCATGGGCATTGTCGGCGAATCAGGTTCAGGTAAATCCGTACTGAGCATGTCTATTCTACGTTTACTTCCAGATAAAATAGGCTCGATTAATGAAGGTGAAGTGTATTACAAAGGAAAGCGGATTGATAATATACCGATGACAGAATTAAATCAAATTCGTGGCAAAGAACTTGCAATGATATTTCAAGAACCGATGACATCTTTAAATCCAGTGTTTACCATTGGAAATCAACTGATTGAAATGATGGTTCTACATTTGAAGATTTCAAAAAAAGAAGCGGAATCAAGAGCAATTGAATTGTTAAAGCAAGTGGGCATTCCACGTGCTGATAAAGTCATTCATGAATATCCACATCAACTGTCAGGAGGTATGCGCCAACGTGTCATGATAGCGATGGCAATATCTTGTGCACCTGAATTATTAATTGCAGATGAACCAACGACAGCGCTAGATGTAACGGTACAGGCTCAAATTTTAGAATTGCTTAAAAAAATTCAGAGTGAAACAAATATGGGCATTATCTTTATTTCACATGATTTAGGTGTGATTTCAGAAATATGTGACACAGTGGCTGTTATGTATGCGGGGAAAATTGTTGAACGTGCTCCTGTTAAAGATATTTTTAAAACACCCAAACATCCTTATACAAAATTGTTGTTAAAAGCAATTCCACGTTTAGATCAAAAACAAGACCGATTAGAGACGATCAAAGGGACGGTTCCTAATTTAGATGAACTTCCAGAGGTGGGGTGTAGTTTTGCGAACCGATGTCCGTATGCGATGCCGTCTTGTACGGACGTAAATCTTAAAACAAGTGTGATTAATGCGTCACACAAAGTGTCTTGTCATTTGTACGATGAAGCGGTGATGCGTAAGGAGGGGAAAGTGAATGTCTAATGACTATGTTTTAGAAGTAAAAGACTTAAAACAGTACTATCCAATAAAAGGAGGAGTGTTTCAACGTAAAATCGGTGAAGTGAAAGCTGTCGATGGCATTTCATTTAATGTTAAAAAAGGGCAAACAGTTGGCCTTGTAGGGGAGTCTGGTTGTGGAAAATCATCAGCAGGACGCACCATTTTACGGTTACAAAATGTGACCTCAGGTGAAATACATTTTTGTGGTAAGGATATTACAAAACTTCGTGGGAAAGCATTACGCGAAGCGCGCAAAGGGTTCCAAATGGTTTTCCAGGATCCATATGCGTCATTAAATCCTATGCAAATGGTTGGCGATATTGTTGGAGAACCTATTCGTAACTTTTATAAAAAATCACAAAAAGAAATTGAACGTGAAGTGAAAGATTTATTATTACGTGTTGGTTTGAATGAGCAGGCGTACTATAAATATGCGCACGAGTTTTCAGGCGGTCAGCGTCAACGTGTTGGTATCGCACGCGCCTTAGCATTAAAACCGAAACTTATCATTGCGGATGAACCTGTCAGTGCGTTGGATGTATCTGTACAATCACAAGTGTTAAACATTATGGATGAACTTCAAGAAGAATTTGGTTTGAGTTATTTGTTTATCGCACATGATTTGAGTGTGGTGAAACACGTGAGTGATTATATATGTGTAATGTATCTAGGACATATTGTCGAACAAGGACCAGCCGATGATATATATAATCATCCACAACATCCGTATACACAGTCTTTAATTTCAGCTATTCCGGAAATTAAACCTGGAGAAAAGAAAGAGCGTATTCTTTTGCAAGGAGACCTACCATCACCGAGTGACCCACCTAAAGGATGTCCTTTTCATACGCGATGTCCCGTTGCAAAACCGGAATGCGCAAAGCAAAAACCTGCTTACCGTGTAGTAGGGGAAGAACATTATGCAGCATGTATTCTTTTAGAGGATGAGGTGATGGTGAAATGACAACTTTAATTATTAGACGTTTTTTATTAATGATCCCGCTTTTGATAGGGATGTCGATTGTTATCTTTGTACTTGCAAAATTACAACCTGGTGATGCGTTTACAGGACAAATGAATCCTAATATAGATGCGAAGTATTATGAAGAACAACGTGAAAAGTTAGGGTTTAATGAACCCATTCACATCCAATATTTAAAATGGGGAGAAAATGTTCTAAAAGGGGAACTCGGCGATTCCATTCGATATAAACGTCCAGTCATGGACTTAATCAAAGAACGTATGCCGAATACTGTTTTGTTAGGTGTTACAAGTATCGTGATTACATATCTTGTCGCTTTTCCACTAGGTATACTATCTGGACGGAAACCGTATAGTGGACTGGACTATGGTGTTCAGTTTTTGAATTATTTAATGCTTGCGATTCCGTCTTTTGTGGCAGGGGTTTTTGCTATTTACATTTTCGCATTTCAACTCGGCTGGTTTCCGTTTTCAGGTTCCGTCGCAATTGGACTTGAAGAAGGCTCATTCGCTTACTACATGAGTAAGTTATACCATGCGATATTACCTGGTACGGTATTAGGGTTACTTTCTACCGCAAGTTATGTACAATTTTTAAGAAATGACATTATTGAAAATTCACGAAAAGATTATATTCGTACAGCGCGAGCGAAAGGGCTTTCAGAATCTAAAATTTACAATAAGCACATTTTACGAAACTCTATCATTCCTATAGTGACATTTTTTGGTGCCGATGTCCTATCCGTTTTTGGTGGTGCAGTCATAACTGAAACGATATTCTCATATCCAGGAATTGGTAAATTATTAATCGATTCTATTGGAGGGAAAGATTATCCATTAATGATGGCACTGCTCCTATTTTTCTCATTTTTAGGTTTACTCGCAAATCTGATATCGGATATTACGTATAGTATTGTAGATCCGAGAATTAAGAGTAATTAGGAGGGGTATTATGGCTGAAAAAATTAAAGTTAAAAATCGTTCACCGTTAGCCATTGCGCGCCAAAAGTTTTTGAAAAATAAACCTGCGATGGCAGCGAGTATTATTTTAATATTAATATTCTTTATTTCTTTAATCGCACCATTTATCGCTCCTTTTGATCCGAACTTACAAAATTTAGTTATGATTAAAGGCGATATGTCAGCACAACATTGGTTAGGGACAGATTCAGGTGGTCGTGATATCTTCAGTCGCTTGTTATATTCTGGCCGTGTTTCCTTATTATTTGGTCTGGTTACGACAATTGGTCTTATGATTATCGGGGTACTGATTGGTATGATTTCTGGATATTACGGTGGTTGGGTTGATACGATACTGATGCGTTTTACCGAATTTGTAATGTTATTCCCATTTATTCCATTCGCTGTGGTATTAAATGCAACGTTCAGTGGCAAAATCGAAAACCAATATGGATCTGCCTTTGTACTTGCTGCTGTATTAATCGCATTATCGTGGGTAGGTGTTGCGCGTATTGTACGTGGTAAAGTAATGCAAGAAAAAGAAAATGAATACTTTTTAGCAGCGCAATCCATTGGTACACCTGTGTTCAAAATTTTATTTAAACATTTGCTACCGAACATATTAAGTGTCATTATCGTTCAAGCCACGTTACTATTTGCGGTACAAATTGTAGCAGAGGCTGGTTTGAGTTTCCTAGGTTTCGGTATCGACAAAACCGTTCCAACATGGGGGAATATGTTAAGCGATGCGCAAGAAGGGGATATTTTAAGAGGAAAGCCGTGGATATGGATGCCACCAGCACTAGCCATTACAACAACCATCTTATGTATTAACTTTATTGGTGAAGGATTAAAAGATGCTTTAAATCCAAAATCCAGACGATAATGTTACAAATCACATTGAGATTTTGTGTTTGAAATCAAAAGTGACGTATTCACGTTTTAACACCTTTATTGTTCAAATAGTTGAATAATGAAGGTGTTTGTTTCGTTTTCTTAAAACGCATCGCATATGTTGTGACATGATGTTCATGCATTTGTCATTTTGTTTTTAAAGATATCAATAGTACAATGAAATTAAGATTATATAAATAGGTGATTTATAATGACTAACTGGGAAAAAGATTTAAAAGCGTTATTAAAAAATCAAAGTGTTGAAGACCGAGCGCAACTAGAAACGATGTTAAATTCAATGTTAGAACAAGAAAGTCCAAATCAATTTATTCAATTGTTAGGCAACCCCACAGTTGACGCGTTAAAACAACTTTGTAAGGAGCATCATATCAAAGGGTATTCCGCATTGAAAAAGGATGAAATAGCAACATTACTTATTACGTCCATCGTTACACAATCTTACTTTAATGAAGTGATAAATCAAATGAATGAGGACCAACAACGTTTATTTCTTCATATCTTAGCGATGAATCAAAATGGAGAATCGATTGAAACAGATATTTCTTTTCCAGAATCGTTTTTAATTTTTGAAACGGAGCGAGATGAAAGAGGCTATCATTTATTATGGATACCTGAAGAAATCATTGCTCAAGTTGAAAAATGGGTTACACAACATGAGACGCTCAAACAATTTAAATTAGAGCAAGATGTGATTGAAGCGACAACAAATCTATACGGACTTTATTCATTGTCTCAACTGCAACATGTCATGAATAAGTACTTAGAAAAAACGTATTCATTGCTTGAAATACGTAAATTGTTAAGACGTTTCACACGTTTAATGCCTCATACGCGTAATTTCATTGTAGGAGAGGGCTATATTACGAGTGTTGGACTTGAGCTCGAACCAGATGAGTACCATCACTTCCTAAAAGATGCAAAATATTATGAGCCTGCAACGTTAAATGATTTGTTATATTATCAAACACATGTGTTTGGATTGGATGATGAAACGTACTTTAATTTTGTTTCATGGTTATCAAAAAATATTAGAGAAGACAATAAACTTAACGCTACTGTAGACGGTCTTACTGTAGAAATTCTTACAATGATGAAACACGCAATTGAATATAATATGGTTGCTGATGTTATGTATTCACTTGTACAAGATGGGATTTTACGTAAACGTGTCGAACAAGCTGCGGTTAATAAGGTCAAACCAGTTTACATGAAAATGCGCAATTGGATATACCACGGTCATACATTTGAAGAATATATGCACATTATAGATCGAGAAGAACGAAATAAACACAGCAACGTTATCGATTTTAACGATATCAAACAATAAATGCGATGTGAGGTGACATTCAACACTTTTATCTGACTTACACTTTAGAAGACAGATAAAAGTGTTTTCTTAATATTTGATTTAATTATTTGAAGCGGAATGATGACGCATCGTTTTTTAAAATAAGAACTATTTCAATTCATATGGAATAATATAGAAAATAATTAGATGTAAGAATTATCTGAAAAAGGTATCTTTTCATCTTTTTTCGTGGTATAACATGTATAAGGCCAAAAGGGGATAAGGGGTGAAATGGATGCTGAAAAAATTTGTGCTATTATTTATTGCTTTAGTCATCACGACGACGATTGCTGAAAACCTTTTAATTGCAGGCACGTGGCAATATCTTTTCATGCAATCTATTTCGTTAAGTATCATCATTTTCTTTATCTATCATTATATTGTTTTTACAGTGAAACATCAGCAAACGGATAGTGAGCAAGTTAAACAGACGCATCAACATGTTCATTCACAAAAAACGTATGACCCTCGATTGCTAAAAAAAGATAAATAGTATGAAAGCACCCGCAGTCCTTTCGACATGCGGGTGCCATTTTTTATGAGAATACTTGTTCTTGGCTAGAGCTACCGAAGATTTTTTCTTTAATGGCTTGTCCGGTAGGTGTGCCAGCTAAACCACCTATACCTGTTTCACGTAATGAAGCTGGTAAATTTCTTCCAACTTTATCCATCGCCATAATGACTTCATCTACTGGAATACGACTTTCAACACCGGCTAATGCCAAATCAGCGGAGATTAAGCCATTTCCTGAACCGATGGCATTTCGCATGACACATGGGATTTCGACTAAACCTGCTACAGGGTCACAAACGAGACCTAATAAGTTACTTAAACTAATCGCAATGGCATGCCCAGCTTGTGCCGGCGTACCTCCAAACGTTTCAACGGCTGCAGCAGCGGCAATCGCTGATGCTGTACCGACTTCTGCTTGACAACCTCCAGTTGCACCAGCGACGGATGCGTTATTGGCAATAATCATTCCGCACATCGAGGCTGCAAATAGAAATTGAATCATTTGATCATTGTCTAAATGATGCGTTTTTTCTAATTTAAATAGGACGCCCGGAATCGTACCTGATGAACCGGCTGTAGGTGTTGCACAAATGATACCCATGGCTGCATTGACTTCGTTTGTCGCAATTGCGCCTTGTACTGCTGAGATCATATCGTGTCCTGAAAGTGCTTGATGTGTGTCATTATATTTTGCAACTTTAATGGCATCTTGACCTGTATATCCTGTGACACTTTTTACGCCTTCGCCTGTAGAGCCTTTTTCTACCGCATCGCGCATTGTATCTAAATTGAGTTGCATCATGTCAAACACTTCTTCACGTGAAAGGCCACGTGTGACAATTTCATGTTCAATCATAATTTCTGAAAAAGTTTTAGAATGTGTTTCAGCGTATTCGATTAATGCTTTCATTGAATCAAACATGTCGATTCCTCCAGACTATTGTATATATGAAAATTGTAAATTCGTATATTTTTGACGTATTTCTTCTAAGAGTTCATCTTTAATGGCTTTGTTTAAATGCAAAGCGAGTAAACAACGCTCTTGATTCATCGTTTTAATTTCTTCGTTAATATCAACACTTTTATCCACAAGGTCATTAATTAAGTGGTTGATTTCTGACATATTACATTCACCGTCAATCACTAATAAGTTCGGTGTATGGGATAATAATATACACATCCCATTGACATGTATGCTTTTCACTTTGAATGCACCACCACCGATAGAAATACCATTTAACTCAACATGACGGTCACCTTTATCAATTATAATGAGCGCACAGTTCGGATGTTCGCCAAGGCTTGACCCTTTTTCTTCAATGAATTCAAATGGAATGTCTTGATCACGTGCAATGGTCGTAGAAGACTTGATACGGGCATCAAAGGTACTAAATCCTAACAGGCCGCCAATTATTGCTAGGTCTGTACCATGACCTTTATGTGTTTCTGCAAATGATTCATAATAATGTACACGAATGCGTTCAGGTGTATCTCCGAGTACCGCTCGCGCAGCTTGACCAATTTTAACTGCACCAGCAGTATGCGAACTTGAAGGTCCCATCATCACTGGGCCTATTACATCAAATGCACTTTGATAATCTTTTGTACGTGCCATAAGTTATCGCTCCTTTAATTCATTTGTTTTGAAAGTTTGGGTGTATTTAAACTTAAACCGATTTGTTTTTTATTAATGAATGTTCCGATGATATAACTGAGTACAATGCTGATGATTGCAACGACTACGATTGTAATTACAGTTGATACAGCATCATTAAAACCTAAAGCTACAATCGGACCAGCGATAGGGGTTGCCATTCCTGGTTGATCTACAACGATGCCCATATATGTTATGAAGAGACCGTTGACCATGCCAACAATAGCATTTGTACCATAGAGTTGAATTGGATATTTTGCAATAATATCAATTTGAGTAAGGGGTTCAATTGCAACCGCAAAGGCTTTACCAGGATTACCGATTTTCAATTTTCTAAACATGACGAAATTGACAAACGAACTGCCCATACAGCCTAATGCACCAATCGCCATAGGGATACCTGTTAAACCAAGAAGGCTTGTGAATACCATTGAACTTAACGGTGTCATACCGACAACAGGAACAATTGCACCAATAACGAGTGCTAAAGCATACGGATTATTATCACCTACCGCAGTGACTGCCGTACCAATTTGTTTAAGTACAGCGATGACACTTGGTGAAACGATAAATGCGATACCGTATGTGATTGCGGGTGATAACAATATCACTAAAATTAAATCTAAGCCTTCTGGAACTTTCTTTTCTAAATATTTAATACCAAATGCAACAAAGTAAGCTGCTATAAATGCTGGGAGTAATTTAAAGTCATAAAGGACTAGCCCAGTTAAAACCGCAAATACAGGATTCACTCCAAATTTTAAACACGTCAAAATACCCACAGCGACACCACTTAAACTTCCAGCAATTTCGCCTAATTTTGTAAAATATTCAATATGGAAGACGCCACCAATCGCATATTTTAAAAATGCTTCAGGTAAAAAAGTGGCACATGCTGCACCTGATAGTGCTTGTAGACTGACTTTACCGTTAGGGGCAAACTTTAGAAACAAAGTCATCGCTAGTAAAACTACAAGCAATGTTCCAATACCTAAAATAAAATCCATAATCTTTCCTCTTCTCTCATAAATATCATTTAGATAAGCGCGCTTATTTTCCAAATCAAATATTAGCTGTTTTTGAAAGCGTATGCAACAGCGACAATGAGATATTTTGATGGGTAATCATTCTTTTGAAATAGTATTTATAAAGAATTTTTCGAGATTGTGAAAAAATGATCTTTCTAAGCCTTATGATACCGCAACGCTGTGACGCTTTTTCACATTAAAGGAGTGAAATT
Organism: Staphylococcus agnetis; assembly: GCF_011466855.1. Taxonomy (NCBI): domain Bacteria; kingdom Bacillati; phylum Bacillota; class Bacilli; order Caryophanales; family Staphylococcaceae; genus Staphylococcus; species Staphylococcus agnetis. Next base: position 1,937,490 of record NZ_CP045927.1, on the reverse strand, counting down.
TTCATTTGAATCTTATTAAAATGACATATTTGTGACCTTCAAAAGTTCTAATAATATTAATTTTCAGAAATAAACATTATAATTCTAAATGGTAATTTGTAACGCTATGTTTTTTTTGAGAAGAAGTAGGAGATAATCTGAACTTTTTAATTTAAATTGAGAAATGATTGTGCATATTGAAGATATTGTATGGTGGGAGAAGTATTCAAGAAGCGAATGTCAAAAAATACAAGCGTTAGACATGGCCTAGTTGAAGTATGGAAGAGAGAAAGTACTAATATAAAGAAACCACCAACGTTCATGCATTGATGAACGTTGATGGCTAATGAATTGATGTTAAGCATATTAAGAATGCGTTTATTAATATAATCCTTTTGTGTCGTTGCTGATATCGATATAAATATTTTTAATTTGTTGGTAATTGGCTATCGCATCTTTATAGGTTTCACGACCGATACCAGATTTCTTGTATCCTCCAAATGGAGCGCCTTCAGGAACTTGATTATAGGTATTAATCCATACACGTCCCGTACGTATATTTTTCGCGATGTGCAATGCACGATTAATATTGGATGAAAAGACACCCCCTGCGAGTCCATATTCAGAATCATTGGCAATGGAGATCGCTTCCTCATCATCTTTGATTTTAATAATAGTGAGTACAGGTCCGAAAATTTCTTCTTGTGCCAATTTGTTACGATTGTCCTTCACTTCAATAATTGTAGGTTGGAAGAAGTGACCTTTGTCTAGACCATTCTCTGTTAAACGTTCGCCACCGACTAATATATTTGCATCATGTGATTTCGCATAATCGATATAACTTTGGATTTTTTCAATTTGATCTTTTCCAGTTTGCGAACCCATTTGCGTATTCATATCTAATGGGTCGCCTACTTTAATATTTTTAAACGCTTCTACCAGTTTAGGTACAAATTCATCGTAAATTTTTTCGTGTACAAGTAAGCGTGAACCAGCACTACATACTTCACCTTGGTTGAAAAGAATACCTAGTTGGCTACCTTCGAGTGCGACGTCTTGATTTGCATCATCTAAAATAATGTTGGCACTTTTACCCCCAAGTTCTAAAGTAGTAGGGACGATGCGTTTAGCACCAGCTTCAGCAACTTGATAGCCTACTTCTGTAGATCCTGTGAAAGATAATTTATCAACACCTTCATGCTTAAATATAGCATCACCTGATTCAGACCCTTTTCCTGTAACTATATTTACTACACCAGGAGGTAAGACGTCTTGAAAAATTTTGGCTGTTTCTAATAAGCTTACAGGTGTGGATGATGAAGGTTGAATCACAACAGTATTACCAGCAGCAAGTGCTGGACCTAGTTTCCAAGATGCTAGTAACATTGGGAAGTTCCATGCGACAACGGCGCCCACTACACCGACGGGTTCGTGTGTAATTAAACTTAATGTATTGTCGTCAATTTGGTTAATTGAGCCTTCTTCTAGGTCTGTAACACTTGCGAAATATTGATAATGGCGTGCTGCAAAGGGAATATCAATCATAGAAGATTCTCGTAATGCTTTACCAGTGTTAATGCTTTCAATGGTTGCTAAACGTTCTTTATTCTCTAAAATACGTTGACTAATTTCACGTAATAAATCAGAGCGTTCTTGTTTAGATTTGCGTGACCATGCAGGAAAGGCGTTTTGAGCAGCCTTCACTGCTTTATCAACGTCTGATTCATTTGCTCTTGCAATTTGAGTGATTGTTTCACTTGTTGCAGGATTTTGCACATTTAAATATTCTCCAGAATCAGGTTTAACAAATTCCCCATTAATAAATAAATCGTATTGCTCTGAAATATAATCTTTTACTTTAATTGCCATACTTTCAACCCCTTTATTTATCTCTTAAAATTGTACTTGCTTATTTATAATTTTAACGTTACCATTATTTTGAGTAAACTCATATGACTCATTTGGAAATAGTTCACTATTTCGTGAGGGGATAAAAGATTGTATTTTCGATAAATAAAAAACTCCTCTACATCAAAATGTAAAGGAGCTCATTATGGGGTGGAATAATTCAATAGGCGAACATATTGAGCTATTCCAGTTCAACTTTTCGTTGGGGAAAAATTGAAAGACTCATGTTTGAAAATGACTGATTTACACCAAAGGCATTGTGATGAGTGTGTTGCACAATGTCTTTGTGTGATACAATTTGTATTCAAAAAAATTGTACCTTCTTCGTATTATAAAGAGTATTCAGACATTTGTAAACAGTAATTATTACGATTAACAATCGATATCAAACTTAAGTCTTAGAGTAAAAACAATCTTACGTCCGATGTAATACTTTAGTAAAAACAGTATAGTAATGATAGAACAGTTAATCAAAATATTTCCCAATCCGAACTGTTCGATCCCAATTAAGATAAAACATACACCCTTAAAGTAATATCTGATAGACCTCCTTATGAAAGTAGGACTAAAGTTGATTAAAAAAGTGTACTGTGTCCCCGCACAGTACATTTTTTTTATTAAAATTTTGTTTCCCTCTAAACACATACGCCTCATTGAAGATTCTATGGTAAGATAAAACATGTATAGCAAAACAATACAAATTTCTTCGAGGGAGATATAAAAGTTGAAAAAATTATTGCATCGTTGGTTTATCGAAGGACTTAGTTATATGACTTTAGGACTGTTTAGTTCTTTAATTATAGGTTTGATTTTAGAAACAATAGGGAAGCAAACGCTTTTACCACAATTAGATTTACGTTTTTTAATTGAAGTAGGTAATGTTGCTAAAGGGTTAACTGGCGCAGCGATAGGCGCTGCTATGGCCTATGGCTTTAAATGTAAGCCGCTAGTTATCTTTTCGGCACTCATTGTTGGAATGATGGGCTATACCACATTTGCAGGTGGAGCAGTAGGCGCTTTTTTGGCAACATTATTAGTCGTAGAAATCAGTCGCATTTATGCAAGTAGAACAAAAGTAGATATTATCGTTACACCGATGTTAACGTTAATTCTTGGTGGTGCGGTTGCTAAATTTTTAGGGCCAATCTTAAATGAAATGATGAAAGCAATAGGGACGCTGATTATTGCAGCCACAGATCAACAACCTTTACTCATGGGTATCATTGTCGCTGTCATATTCGGACTATGTTTGACTGCACCTATATCAAGCGCGGCTTTAGCTTTAATGCTCGATTTATCAGGTCTTGCAGCAGGTGCTGCAACGGTAGGTTGTGCATGTCAAATGGTAGGATTCGCGATAATGGGTTACAAAGATAATGGCATCAGTGGTTTAATTTCAATTGGTATTGGTACAAGTATGTTGCAAGTACCGAATATTATCTTAAAACCATTGCTACTCATTCCACCTACACTCGCAAGTGCTGTCATAGCACCGATAATGACAGTATTTTTCCCAATGGTGAATAATGCAGCAGGTGCTGGAATGGGAACAAGTGGATTTGTCGGTCAAATTATGACAATACATACAATGGGAAGTTCCTTGCATACATGGCTATTAATCGGTGTCTTTCATTTCGCATTACCTATAATCGTTACATGGCTTATCTATCATTTTATGGCTAAACGACAATGGATTAAACCTGGTGATCAAACATTGCGTGCGGTTGAGTCAAGAAATTAATGCATGTGTTGCAGTATCACAATTGCATCACACATTTAATCGTTTCAAATCATAAACTTTTTAATTATACAATAAATGTAAAAAATTTGTGAATGTTTTAACATTTATGACGCATCTACCTCTTTTATTGATACACTTAGAGTGATCTTAATAAAAGGGGTTGTTTTTTATGGCAACAGCTGGAAAATCTAAGAAAAAACCAACCTTTAAACCGGTATGGTTTAGTATAAGTTTTATTGCATTAGTGCTTATTTTAATTGTGCCAACATCGGACAATTTACCTGTGATGGCGAAATGTGCTTTAGCTATTTTAGCGTTTGCTGTAATTTTATGGGTTACGGAAGCGGTAAGTTATCCTGTTTCTGCAACCATGATTGTCGTCTTGATGATTTTATTATTAGGATTTAGTCCCGTACAAAATTTAACGGAATCACTGGGTAATCCTAAAATAGGTAAAGATGTATTAAGTGGCTCTGACTTATTTGGAACGGCGAATGCATTGAAGTTGGCGTTCAGTGGTTTTTCAACGAGTGCAGTTGCACTTGTCGCGGCGGCATTATTTTTAGCAACGGCGATGCAGGTTACACAACTTCATAAACGTTTAGCATTATGGGTGTTATCGTTAGTAGGTAATAAAACGAAACGCATTGTCATTGGTGCGATTTTAGTGTCAATTATTTTAGCGTTTTTCGTTCCTTCAGCTACAGCAAGAGCAGGTGCAGTAGTGCCCATCTTATTAGGAATGGTGGCCGCATTTGGTGCTGCAAAACAAAGTAAGCTTGCAGCGTTATTAATTATTACAGCTGTGCAAGCCGTGTCTATTTGGAATATTGGAATTAAAACGGCAGCGGCTCAAAACATTGTGGCTGTAAACTTTATCAATGGTCAATTAGGTCATGATGTATCATGGGGTGAGTGGTTTTTATATGCGGCACCTTGGTCAATTATTATGTCAATCGTGCTGTATTTCGTGATGTTAAAAGTCATTCCACCTGAACAAACTGAAATTGAAGGTGGAAAAGAACTTGTCCAACAACAACTCAATGCTCTTGGTCCAATTACAGGAAAAGAGTGGCGTTTAATCATTATTTCTATCGCATTACTCATTTTATGGTCTACAGAAAAAATCTTGCACCCGATTGATTCTGCATCCATAACATTACTGGCATTAGCTGTCATGTTGACGCCTAAGATTGGTGTGATGACATGGAAAGAAGCTGAAAGTAAAATACCTTGGGGTACAATTATCGTGTTTGGCGTAGGGATTGCATTAGGAAATGTGTTGTTACAAACAAAAGCAGCCCAATGGTTAAGTGATCAAACATTTGGTTTAATGGGGTTACAACACATGCCCATCATCGCTACGATTGCGTTGATTTCGCTCTTTAATATCTTAATTCACTTAGGATTTGCGAGTGCGACAAGTTTAGCATCAGCATTAATTCCAGTATTTATTTCTTTAACGATGACGTTGAACTTAGGTGATATGTCAATTGGTTTTGTTTTAATTCAACAATTTGTGATTAGCTTCGGCTTTTTATTACCGGTGAGTTCGCCACAAGGGATGCTTGCCTACGGTACGGAAACGTTCACTGTTAAAGATTTTCTTAAAGCAGGCATACCGATTACCGTTATTGGCTATATCTTAGTAATTATTTTAAGTATGACGTATTGGCAGTGGCTCGGATTATTGTAAACAATAAGGGAGTTGTCTATCGAGAATTAGGCAACTTCCTTCATTCTATTTTTTATGATATATGATACGCTTTTAATGCAATAAGTTTCAAATAGGAGTTACGTAATATCCTAGAATTGTTACTTCAAAAGGTGAGCGTCGTACATCAATGGTTATGTTCTCATTGTCTTCGGTAACGCTTAAAGTGACCATTCAACAATATCAGTTATGATGGATGATGATTTAAATATATAAAATATGTGCGATGTTCAATGAGAGTGAAATAAGCAATGATTCATCATATTACATAGAACTTCTATACAATTTTTTAGAGGTGACAAATATGAATCAACGATATTTAAAAGTGTTAGGATTATATATTTTCAGTTCAGCGATTGGTGCAATGGTGACACGCATATGTGATAAAGATCATTTCTTAAAATGGTTCACTCAAACGACAATCGGTTACGGTGTGTTTGCCTATGGGCTAAAAGCATTAACGCGTGCTAAAAATAAAGAAAAGTAACTATAAATCATTTAACTTTGGGTTTCGAAGATGGTGATTCCCATATGGCCGTTTATGACGACCGACAATACGATATTTTAAAGCTTTACCATTAATCACATTCAAAGAATGCGTCACTTTAATATGCAAAATATAGAAGGATTAAGTACTTTTAAAAGGCTTAATCCTTTTTTATTTTATTCAGACTACCATCATTTTGTACAATTTAGTAAAATAAAAGGGAATTTTATATTTGTTTAGGAGGCCATGCCATGGGAATTGAAAAACCAACGAAACACCTCAAAGATACATATGCTTCAAGAGAAATCATTGAAAATATTGTAGGTTCAGTTGCAATGAAGGAAGTGTTACTTGAACGTGCGTTTCCAAGATATGTTTTAAAATCAATGATGTCTGGATTTCTACTTACGATTGTAACGGTATTCATGCTTGCTATGAAAACACAACTCGTCGGCGCACCGCCGGCAGTCATTAATTTGATGGGAGCCATGGCATTTAGTGTGGCCTTAGTGTTTATAGTGCTCACGCATTCCGAACTTTTAACAAGTAACTTTATGTATTTAACGGTAGGCGTGTATTACAATGCCATATCACTCACTAAGACCATGTGGTTATTTACAATTTGTTTTATTGGAAATATTCTAGGGGCATTTGTACTCTTTGGACTCATGATTTTTACAAAAGTCATGACGCCAGAAATGATTCATGCACTCACAGCTACTGTAGATGCGAAAACAGTAGCTTCTACATGGCAAGCCATTTTAGTTAAAGGTATCTTTGCTAATTTCTTTATCAATATCGGCATTTATGTTTCGATGATGTTTAAAGAGGGGTTGTCGAAAACGTTCTTTATTGCTATAGGTGTGATTATTTTCGTTTTCATGGGTTATGAACATGTTGTTTACAATGCTGGCTTATTCGTAGGGATGATATTTTATAATTTAGAGGCATTATCATGGCTAGATGTACTTAAGAATATCGTTTTTGCATTTATTGGAAACTATATTGGTGGGGGGCTATTTGTAGGTTTGCTTTATGCTTACTTTAATGGTAGTCGTAATCACACATAACTGTTTAAAAAGTCCGAGTGAAAAACTTGGACTTTTTTGTTTAGTCGTTTCTATAAATCTGTTACGCTAAAACTAATCGTAAACCAAATGGAGGGGTTCATAGTGAATCAATTGACGATCAGAATGGCGACATTACAAGATGCTGCAGTGTTACAAGATTTGATGTATCGTGCATTCACGCCGTTAAGAGAAGCTGGTATAGACTGGCCTTCTGTGAATGCAGATTTAGAGATGATTGAGAAAAATATAAAATATAATTCGGCTTATGTTTTAGAAAAACAAGGTCGCATTATTTCTATGCTCTCCATTCGCTTTCCGTGGGAACCGAAATATAAAGTGTCTCAATTTCCATTCATATGGTGGTTTGCGACAGATCCAGATTTTGCTGGAGAAGGGTACGGTGCACAATTAATGACTTATATAGAAGAGACGATTTTAAGAGATACATTAAAAGCACCCGCGGTTGTACTTGGTACATCTGCACGTAAAATGGCATGGTTAAAAGACGTATATGCGCGAAGAGGATATGAAACTTTTTTTGAAATGGAAGAATCGAGTGGGGACCGTGGTGCGATGATGGTAAAAGTATTAATTCCAGAGCGCTATAACAAGGCACTACTAGCCCCACCGCCATGGTATGAAGGAGATTAAATGTAGCTAGGGAAAACCCTTACTTTTTACGAAAGGGAATTCCCTATTTTTGTCATAAGTTGTGAAAATAATCACATTAATGCCAGCATTTCATTTACAATAAATGTGTAGGGGGTGTCGTCGTGCATAAAACAATTTTAGTCGTGCATGGGATGCGCAAAGGAAAATTAAATGAAACGTTGTTGAACTTTATTCATCGCACCTTTAATGACAACGCCGTGGATTATGATGTTGCATTTTTGGAGAGTGAAACGATACAGCTCGATGAAGTGATTCAAAATAACATTGATGCAGGGTATCAGCGTATACACCTAATACCATTATTGTTATTTTCAGCGTCGCATTACTATGAAGATATTCAAGCGATATGCGAAACGTTTAACAAAAGAGAATCAAATCTTCAATTGGTACTAGGAAAACCTTTAGGAACCCATCCAATGATGAAACAATGGGTCGAATCACAAATAGATTCGTATCAACATGAGATGGATGCTTCTACAGGTATTGTACTTTTTGCGCACGGTAATGCAAGGTTTAATGAGCCAGACATCGCATTGACTGAAATTTGTGACAAATTATCCACACCAACTCGACCTTGTTATCCAAGTATGGTGTATGGCGACTATACTTTTACAACAACGTTACCTCAAATAGCGCAAAAACATCATAAGTTAATTATTATTCCATTCTTTTTTTATGATGGGTATCTTGTAAATAAGTCAAAACGACGCATACAAGAACTTAATTTACCAAACACCATTGTCTATACATCGGCGATTAATTTCCATCCTGTATTGGAAGCTGTAGTTCGAGAGAGAATGGCAGAATGCGAGGAGGTGCCGCATGTATCCCATTCAAGTGAATCTTGCAAGTAAACATGTCGTCATAGTGGGTGGCGGTAAAATTGCTTGGAGGAAGTTTTCAAAGTTGGTTACAGAACCTTGTTCAATTGATGTTGTGAGTCCTAAGTTTCATGATGCTTTTGAAATGTTACAGCCTTCAGAACGACTCAGGTTGATTCGAGAACCTTATCATAAAGCGCACCTCAAACATGCGGATTTGATTATCATTGCGACGAACGATCCCCAAACGAATAACCAAGTTGCTATGGATGCTTTACCTTCACAATGGATAAACCATACAGGTGATCAGACACAATCCGATTTTTTTAATATGTTAACGATTGAACATCAAGATTTAATCATTGGTGTGAGTTCAAACGGGCAAAATATAGAACGAACGAAACGATATGCAGCGAAAATCAAAACATTTTTAGCTGTAGATGAGGAGGATATGCATGAGTAAGACGAAACTTTTGATGATTGGTAATGGTATGGCAGGTGTACGCACAATTGAGGAAATTTTAGAACGTGATCCAGAACGTTTTGAAATAACGATTATAGGTAAGGAACCGTATCCAAATTATAATCGTATAATGTTATCTAACATTCTTCAAAATAAAATGACAGTTGAAGAAACGATTATGAATCCTTACGAATGGTATGAAGAACACGGTATTCATCTGATTACGGGTGATAAAGTGGTTAAGATTAACCGCGAAGCGAAAGAAGTGGAGACTGAAAAAGGTCAAATCGTCTCTTATGATCAAATGATTATTGCCACAGGCTCTGACTCATTTATTTTACCCATCGATGGCTCTCGACTAGAAGGTGTAGTAGGTTTTAGAACGATTGATGATACTGAAAAAATGTTAGAAACTGCCAAAACGAAGAAAAATGCGATTGTTATAGGTGGGGGCTTACTTGGACTTGAGTGTGCACGTGGTCTTGTAGATCAAGGTATGAATGTAACAGTTGTGCATTTAGCAGAGTGGTTAATGGAAGTACAACTCGATCGTAAAGCAGGAGAACTTTTAAAAGCAGATCTTGAAAAACAAGGCATTCATTTTGAACTTCAAGCGAATACTCAAGAAATTTTAGGTGAGCAACATGTGGAAGGTATTCGCCTTTCTGATGGCCGTATATTAGAAGCGGATATGGTGGTCATGGCCGTAGGGATTCGTCCAGTGACGAAAGAGGCACGTGCTGCTGGCTTAGAAATCGGTCGAGGTATTGTCGTCGATGACTTTATGAAAACAAGTGATCCGAATATTTATGCAGTTGGTGAATGTGCTGAGCACCGTTCAAAAGTTTATGGTTTAGTGGCACCACTTTATGACCAAGGTAAAGTATTAGCAGACCATATTACGGGTCAACCTACAGAAGGTTATAAAGGTTCGACAACTTTCACTTCATTAAAAGTATCAGGCTGTGACTTATTTAGTGCAGGATGGATCACAGAATCAGACGGTGTACGTGGCATTGAAACATTTAATGGTGTCGATAACATTTATAAGAAAGTATTTGTCAAAGATAAAACCATTGTTGGCGCAGTGTTATACGGTGATACAGAAGAAGGTAACCGCTTCTACAACATGATGAAAAAAGGCGATTCGATTGATGAATATACACTTGTGTCAATTCTGCATAAAGCCGGTGAAGTAGATGCCATCAGTGTGGCAGACATGGATAATGACGAAACGATTTGTGGATGTAACGGGGTGTCAAAAGGGACTATCGTCCAAGCGATTCATGATCAAGGTCTAAAATCAGTTGCAGAAGTGACAAAAGCGACTAAAGCTGGGAACTCATGTGGTAAATGTAAAGGTCAAATTGCTGAACTTTTAGAGCATACACTAGGTGATGATTTTGTCGCATCAGCGCCTACGGGTATTTGTGCATGTACAGATTTATCGCGAGACCAAATTGTGACACAAATCCGTGCAAAAGGGCTTAAAACATCAAAAGAAGTGCGTCATGTATTAGACTTCAAGGATAAAGGTGGCTGTCCAAAATGTCGTCCAGCCATCAACTACTATTTAAACATGGTATATCCACATGAACATGAAGATGAAAAAGCATCACGCTTTGCCAATGAACGCTATCATGCCAATATTCAAAATGATGGAACATTCTCTGTTATCCCTCAAATGCGTGGCGGTGTGACAGATGCAGATCAATTGATTCGACTTGGTGAAGTGGCGAAAAAATACGATGTGCCATTAGTAAAAGTAACAGGTTCTCAACGTATTGGTTTGTATGGTGTGAAAAAAGAGGAACTGCCTAAAGTTTGGGAAGATTTAGATATGCGTTCTGCCTCTGCATATGGTAAGAAAACACGTTCAGTTAAAAGTTGTGTAGGTAAAGAATTCTGTCGTTTTGGCACACAATATACAACAAAGCTTGGCATACGTTTAGAAAAGACGTTTGAGTATATTGATACACCACATAAATTTAAAATGGGGGTATCAGGTTGTCCACGTAGTTGTGTAGAATCTGGCGTCAAAGATTTTGGTGTTATTGGTGTTGAAAATGGTTTCCAAATTTATGTAGGTGGAAACGGTGGTACAGATGTCGTTGTTGCTGAACATTTAACGACCGTTGAAACAGAAGATGAAGTTGTTAAATTATGTGGTGCGTACATGCAGTATTATCGTGAAACAGGCATCTACGCTGAACGTACAGCACCATGGTTAAAACGTTTAGGATTTGATCAAGTGAAATCTGTTGTTTTAGACCCAGAAAAACAAGACGAACTATTTAATCGTATTATGGATGCAAAACGTGCTTATGACAATGAACCATGGCACGAAGTCGTAGAGGACGCGCGTAAACGTTCAATCTTTGAAGTGGAGAAGGTGTAATCATGGCAATCACTCATGAAAAAGTAAAAGTAGCACATATTTCTGAATTAGAACCATTAATTGGAAAAAAAGTTATTGTAGGGGATTTACAAATTGGTTTGTTTTTGACAGAAGAAGGCGATATTCACGCGATAAACAACGTATGTCCGCATAAACGAGGACCGCTTTCTGAAGGCACGGTGAGTGGGCATTATGTATTCTGTCCATTGCATGATCAAAAAATCGACTTAACGACGGGTGAAGTTCAAGAACCTGATGAAGGTTGTGTGGCGACGTATCCTGTTGAAGTTATTGATGGGGACATTTACCTATGTCTATAACTGATGCACCACAAGTATACCTTGTGGGTGCAGGACCAGGTAATCCTTTATTGTTATCCAAAAAGGCAGAGCGTTGTATCCAACGTGCCGATGTGATTCTTTATGACCAGCTTGTGAATCCCTTTATTTTACAACTCTCCTCGCCTGAGACGGAATGGATTCATGTCGGCAAAACGCCTTACACGACGTATATGAGGCAAGATGAAATTAATGCATTGATGATTGAAAAAACGAAAACACATCGGACTGTTGTACGTTTAAAAGGAGGCGACCCAGCCATCTTTGGCCGTCTTGCGGATGAGGTTGATATTTTAAAAGCACATCATATTACTTATGAAGTCGTGCCAGGAATTACTGCTGCTAGTGCTGCAATGAGTCAGCTACATCGCGGACTGACTGAGCGTGGAGTGGCACGAAATATTACATTTACAACGGGGCATTTTAAAGACAATGAAGAAAATCCGATTGATATGACAACACTTAAAAATAATGGAACGCTTGCAATTTACATGGGTGTAAAGCGCTTGCCTAAGTTAATGAAAGAAGTACAATCGATGATTACAGATGATTTGCCAGCGGCTGTTATTTTTAATGCAACATGTGTGAATCAACAAGTGATTTCTGGACACGTGTCGTCAATCACAGCTAAAATTGCTGCCTTGCCTGAACGCCCAGGACCTGGGATTACGATTGTGGGACATGTTGTAAGAAACATTTTAGAGGAAGTGCCCGCATTGTCTGAGATAAATTATGTATGTATCAAAGGAAGACGCGACCTTTGTATGGCGCACGCCATGGATATATATGAAAATGGCGGTTGGGCTATTATCGACGACAGAGTAACGTCAACACTTCATCCAACTCAAGTTGAAATATTAACTGCATTAATTGAAAAAACGCCATTTACACACGTGTTAAATGAAGCTTAAACGGATAGTACATTGGGTTCATATTAATCATGCATTATTCAGTTCATCTTTAGGTAATATGTGAGCGTTAACTGAATCCCTAGTTCCCATTTTAGAACCATGAAATATATTTTCTAACACCTTCAAAGTTCAAGTGAGGATGAACTTTGAAGGTGTTTTGTAACTTTAATAATCATTTGTACGTATCTTTAAAATAAATTCATATAAAATTCATGATTATTTCATACTTTAAAGTGATATTGTGCTAGGATGGTAGTGTACGACATTTTAAAGGAGGTTACATATGAAGCGATTAGGGTTTTATACTGTTTTTATGATGGTTATGATACTTAGCATTCTGTTCTTCGTGCCTGGAACATCGACATATGCTGAAACGGCATCACCACCGTCAGAAAAAACAACCAACGTACAGCAAACATCATCTGAACCTGTGTCGACCACATCTTCAGTCACACAGTCACCATCGATGAATCATACAAATAAACAGACATCTACGGCAACGACATCTGATGCGTCTCAACCACAATCTACAGATCATCACGTGCAACCACAAGTGTCAACAGCAACAGCTGATACAGCATCTCATGAGACTGTCAATCAAAAGGAATCTCAATCAGCAAAACGCACACTAACCGGGATTCAATCTCAGGCGACAGCACAACCGAAACAGGCACAGGCGAATCCATCTCAGACACACACCATATTACATACGAATGATATTCACGGACGTCTCGTTGAAGAAGAGGGTCGTGTCATCGGGATGGCAAAAACCAAAACCATTAAGGATCAACATCAACCGGATTTAATGTTAGATGCGGGGGATGCATTTCAAGGTTTACCATTATCAAATCAATCTAAAGGTGAAGAAATGGCGAAAGCGATGAATGCCGTTGGATATGATGCGATGGTAGCTGGTAACCATGAATTTGATTTTGGCTACGATCAATTGAAAAAGTTAGAAAGTATGTTAAACTTTCCGATTTTAAGTTCGAACGTCTATAAAGATGGGAAACTAGCATTTAAACCATCTACCATAATTGAAAAAAATGGCGTCCGTTACGGCATTATCGGTGTTACAACACCTGAAACCAAAACGAAAACAAGTCCGACAGGTATCAAAGGTGTCACATTTGATGACCCACTGAAGAGTGTTTTACGTGAAATGAATGCCTTGAATGGTAAAGTCGATACATTTGTCATTTTATCTCATCTGGGTGTCGATTCGACGACTCAAGAGACGTGGCGCTCAGATTACCTTACACAACAAATAAATCGACGCACACAATATACAGTGCCTACTATTGTCATTGATGGCCATTCACATACGGTGATGCAGCATGGCCAAATGTATGGACGTGATTTACTTGCGCAAACAGGAACAGCGCTTGCGAATATTGGTAAAATTGATTTTAATTTTGCCAACAATACAGTAAGTGATTTGAAAGCATCTTTAATCAGTGTGAAAGATGCAGCACAAGTACAACCAGATCCAGCAGTGAAAGCACAGGTAGATAAAGCGAATGATGCTTTCTTAAAAGAAACGTCAGCAGTCGTAATACCGAATAATACAATTGTTTTTGAAGGAGAACGTGACCATGTTCGACGTCATGAGACAAATTTAGGTAACGCGATTGCGGATGCAATGGAAGCATATAGCAAGGATCACTTTAGTCAACCAGCTGATTTTGCGGTAACGAACAGTGGAGGCATACGTGCTTCTATTAACAAAGGTGAAGTCACACTCAACCATATTATTACAGTACTGCCATTTGGTAACACCATTTCTCAAATTAAAGTGAAAGGGTCAGATGTACGCGCTGCATTTGAACATAGTTTAAGTGCACCTACAGAAAATGTAAACGGTACGACGCAATTGTCTGCGAATGGTGGCTTGTTACAAATTTCTAAATCTATACGTGTATATTATGATATGGCACAACCAGCAGGCAAACGTATCAAAGCGATTCATGTTTTAAATAAGCAAACAGGTAAGTTTGAGGCGTTAGATTTAAATCGCACATATCGCATTGCGACGAATGATTTTACAGCATCTGGTGGAGATGGCTATACAATGTTAAATGGACCTAGAGAAGAAGGATTATCTTTAGATAAAGTGTTTGCGGATTACTTAAAACAAGCCGATTTATCACAATATGATACAACGGCGCCAACACGCATTATTAACGGCGATCCTGAAGCTTTAGAAACTCAAGAAGATAAAGTGATACCTTTCCCTAAACAACCGAAAGCACCGAAACAAGCACCGTTACCAAATGATACGAATCAACAATCAAAAATTCGAAAAATCAATAACAACGTGATAGTTTCAAATCAAACGCATCATATGAACAACGGTACTAAAGCCATAGGCTATGCACCTTCAATTCAAATGAATAGCCAGAATGGTTATGTCAATGCGAAAGGCGAACGCGTATTATTACGCACTGGTCAAGATTTATTATCGACAAACCAGACCCAATCATTACCCGATACAGGACATTCTCAACAAACGCCAATATGGATCGGTGGTTTGCTTGTTATGGGTGGTATGGTTTTAATAAGACGCTACACTGCTTGAGAAGATTGAAAGATAAATTAAATAATTGCATCTTTTGAAGTGTAAAGATTAAGCGCTCAAAATTCCACATTGGATTTTGAGCGTTTTTTGTGTTGATTTTTAATTCATCACATTTTATGAGGTTTAAATTGGCATTGATTTGTAAAAACAAAAGTTATTGTTCATCAACTATGTGAATTTTTTAACATTAGGGGATTTTACTACCGAATTAGGTATTTCCCTAATGTTGTGTATGGGTGTTGAATTATACAATTAAATTAAGTTGGAAAGCCTATGTATTTAAGGAGGATGAACATGGTTAAATTTGGATTGAATTTCTTTAAACCTACTGAAAAGTTCAACGGGAACTGGTCGGTTTTAGAGCATAAGAGCCGTGAATGGGAAAAAATGTATAGAGAACGTTGGAGCCACGATAAAGTTGTGCGTACCACACACGGTGTGAACTGTACGGGTTCTTGTTCGTGGAAAGTATTCGTAAAAAATGGTGTCATTACATGGGAGAATCAACAAATTGACTATCCAAGCTGTGGACCTGACATGCCTGAATTTGAACCACGTGGATGTCCACGAGGTGCGTCATTTTCATGGTATGAATATAGTCCATTACGTATTAAATACCCTTATGTACGCGGGAAATTATGGGATTTATGGACACGCGCATTAGAAGAACACCAAGATCCAATCAAAGCATGGGCTTCCATTGTAGAGGACGAGGAAAAAGCAACCATTTACAAATCTGCACGTGGTAAAGGTGGACACATTCGAGCAAATTGGAAAGACGTGTCACAACTGATTGCAGCACAATTAATTTACACAATTAAAAAAGATGGTCCGGACCGTATCGCTGGGTTTACACCAATTCCTGCCATGTCAATGATCAGTTATGCAGCGGGTGCCCGCTTCATTTCATTACTTGGCGGAGAAATGTTAAGTTTCTATGATTGGTACGCAGATTTACCACCAGCGTCTCCACAAATTTGGGGTGAACAAACAGACGTTCCAGAATCAAGTGACTGGTATAACTCGTCATATATTATGATGTGGGGCTCTAACGTACCGTTAACACGTACGCCAGATGCGCACTTTATGACTGAAGTAAGATACAAAGGTGCAAAAGTGATTTCGGTAGCACCTGACTATGCTGAAAACGTTAAGTTTGCGGATAATTGGATGGCACCTAATCCGGGTACGGATGCAGCCATTGCACAAGCGATGACGCACGTCATTCTTCAAGAGTTTTATGAAGATAACCCTTCAGAAATGTTTATTAATTATGCGAAACAATATTCTGATATGCCATTTATCATTCGATTAGATCAAGATGACAAAGGGTACAAAGCGGGTCGCTTTTTACGCTCAAGTGATTTAGGAAGCACAACCCCTAACAGTGAGTGGAAACCGGTAGTTATTGATGCTTTAACAGATACGATTCAGGTGCCTAACGGTACTATGGGTCAACGTTGGGAAGATGGTAAGCAATGGAACTTAAAACTAGAAAATGAACAAGGCGAAAAAATTGATCCGAGTATGTCTGTCGTAAGTGGCGAACATGAAATTGTAACGATTCAATTCCCTTACTTTGACAATGCGGGTAATGGTGTGTTTGAACGTCCAATAGCAGTGCGTAAAGTCACTTTAGCAAACGGTGAAGAAGTGCTTGCAGCAACGATTTATGACTTGATGACAAGTCAATATGGCGTTAAACGATTTAATCACCCATTAGAATCGAAAGACTTTAATGACGCAGAATCATTCTATACACCTGCTTGGCAAGAAAAAGTGACAAGCGTTAAAGCAAATTTAGTGACTCAAGTCGCACGTGAATTTGCACAAAATGCGATTGATACAGGCGGTCGCTCAATGATTATCATGGGTGCAGGTATTAACCACTGGTTTAACTCTGATATGATTTACCGTTCAATATTGAACCTCGTTGTACTTTGTGGATGTCAAGGCGTTAACGGAGGCGGATGGGCACACTATGTAGGCCAAGAAAAATGTCGTCCGATTGAAGGATGGAGTACGATTGCCTTTGCGAAAGACTGGCAAGGTCCACCACGTTTACAAAATGGGACAAGTTGGTTCTACTTTGCAACGGATCAATGGAAATATGAAGAATCTGGCGTAGACCGTTTGGCATCACCGCTTGCTGACAATGTGAAGTTGCAACACCCTGCAGATTATAACGTATTAGCTGCACGTAATGGTTGGTTACCATCATACCCGCAATTTGATCGCAACAGTTTATTGTGGGGAGAAGAAGCTAAAGATGCAGGTGATTTTACGAATGAAGCAGTATTAAAACGTGCGTTAGAAGATGTGAAATCACGTAAAACAAAATTTGCGATTGAAGATCCAGATTTACGTAAAAACCATCCAAAGTCATTGTTCGTATGGCGTTCAAACTTAATTTCAAGTTCTGCTAAAGGACAAGAATATTTCATGAAACATTTACTAGGTGCGAAATCTGCCTTAATGGCAGAACCAAATGAAACTGAGAAACCTGAAGAGATTACTTGGCGAGAAGATACGGTCGGTAAATTAGACTTACTTGTGTCATTAGATTTCCGTATGACTGCAACACCACTATACTCTGACATCGTGTTGCCGGCAGCGACATGGTATGAAAAACATGACCTATCGTCAACAGATATGCATCCATTTATCCATCCGTTCAATCCAGCAATCGATCCATTATGGGAATCTCGTTCAGATTGGGATATCTTCAAAACGATTAGTAAAACATTCTCAGATATGGCACGCGTACACTTAACTGGTACGTATAAGGATGTTGTTACAGCACCACTTGCGCACGACTCTAAACAAGAAATTTCACTTGCATATGGTAAAGTTCACGACTGGACAAAAGGTGAAATTGAACCTATTCCAGGTAAAACAATGCCAGGATTTGCGGTTGTAGACCGTACGTACACAGACGTGCATGATAAGTACATTTCAGTAGGACCTTTATTAGAAAATGGTAAAGTGGGTGCGCACGGCGTAAGCTTCTCAGTTAAAGAAGAATACGATGAATTACGAAGTATGGTCGGCACATGGGAAGATGATACAGTTAAAAACAATAAACCAAGAATTGATACGGCACGTAAAGTTGCAGATGTCATTCTTAATGTATCATCCGCTTCAAATGGGCGTGTATCTCAAAAATCATATGAAGATCTTGAAGCACAAACAGGGATGCAGTTAAAAGATATTTCAGGTGAACGTGCATCTGAAAAAATCACATTCTTAAATATTACGTCGCAACCAAGAGAAGTGATACCAACAGCGGTATTCCCTGGATCTAATAAACAAGGGCGTAGATATTCGCCATTTACAACAAATATTGAGCGCTTAGTTCCATTTAGAACGTTAACTGGACGTCAAAGTTATTATATTGACCATGAAGTGTTCCAACAATTCGGTGAGCAATTACCAGTTTATAAACCAACATTGCCACCAATGGTATTTGGTTCAAAAGATAAACAAGTGAAAGGCGGACAAGATTCACTCGTACTGCGCTATTTAACGCCACATGGTAAATGGAATATCCACTCAACATACCAAGATAACCAACACATGTTGACGTTATTCCGTGGTGGTCCAACAGTTTGGATTTCAAATGAGGATGCAGCACAACACGATATTGAAGATAACGATTGGTTAGAAGTGTATAACCGTAACGGTGTCGTCACAGCAAGAGCGGTTGTTTCACATCGTATGCCACGAGGCACAATGTTTATGTATCATGCGCAAGATAAACACATCGAAACACCAGGATCTGAAATTTCTGGTACACGTGGGGGCTCACACAATGCGCCAACACGCATTCACTTAAAACCTACACAATTAATGGGTGGTTATGCGCAAATCAGTTATTCATTTAACTATTATGGACCAATAGGGAACCAACGTGATGTATACGTTGCGGTGAGAAAGATGAAAGAGGTGGATTGGCTTGAAGATTAAAGCACAAGTTGCAATGGTGTTAAACCTAGACAAATGTATCGGTTGTCATACGTGTAGTGTGACATGTAAAAGCACATGGACCAATCGACCTGGTGCAGAATATATGTGGTTTAACAACGTAGAGACGAAACCAGGTATCGGTTATCCAAAACGTTGGGAAGACCAAGAGCACTATAAAGGTGGCTGGAGATTAAATAAAAAAGGAAAGTTGGAATTAAAATCTGGAACGCGTATTAATAAAATCGCACTCGGTAAAATTTTCTACAATCCTGATATGCCAGTCATTAAAGATTATTATGAACCATGGACATACAACTATGAACATTTAACAACAGCGAAAGCCTCTGAACATTCACCAGTCGCAAAAGCACATTCAGCAATGACAGGTCAACGTATGGATATTGAATGGGGCCCTAACTGGGAGGATGACTTAGCAGGCGGTCATGTCACTGGACCACAAGATCCAAACATCCAAAAAATCGAAGAAGAGATTAAATTTAATTTCGACCAAACATTTATGATGTATTTACCTCGTTTATGTGAACATTGCTTAAATCCGAGCTGTGTGGCCTCTTGTCCGTCTGGCGCGATGTATAAACGTGACGAAGACGGTATCGTGCTTGTTGACCAAGAAGCATGTCGTGGCTGGCGCTACTGTATGACGGGCTGTCCTTATAAAAAAGTGTACTTCAACTGGAAAACAAATAAAGCCGAAAAATGTACATTCTGCTTCCCACGTGTTGAAGCAGGGATTCCAACAGTATGTTCTGAAACATGTACAGGTCGTATGCGTTATTTAGGCGTCTTACTTTATGATGCAGACCGTGTTCAAGAAGCGGCATCAACTGAAAATGAACAAGATTTATATGAAAAACAACTCGAATTATTTTTAAACCCATTCGATGAAGCTGTGATTGAACAAGCTGAAAAAGATGGTATTTCACAAGAATGGATAGAAGCGGCGCAAAATTCACCGATTTACAAACTTGCCATTGAATACAAATTGGCGTTTCCATTACACCCAGAATACCGTACAATGCCGATGGTTTGGTACTGTCCACCGCTGAGTCCAATTATGAATTACTTCGAAGGTAAAAATGCGGGCAATAACCCAGATGCGATTTTTCCTGCAATTGAAGAAATGCGTCTACCTGTTCAATATCTTGCAGAATTATTTACTGCTGGCGATACGACTGCAGTGAAAGGTTCGTTGCAACGTATGGCTATGATGCGTAGCTACATGCGTGCACAAAATACAGGTCGTGACTTTGATATGTCACGATTAGAACGTGTCGGATTAACAGAACGTCAAGCAAAAGATATGTATCGTTTGTTAGCAATTGCAAAACATGAAGATCGCTTCGTGATTCCAACATCGCATAAAGAGCAATATATGGACACCTATGCAGCACAAGGTAGCCAAGGCTATGGTGGTGAACACTTCGGTGCAAACTGTGACGGTTGTGGCGTACCTGTAGGTGCAGGTGGTAAAACGGGTCAAGAAATATACAACGACAACTTCTATGGAGGGATCTTCCGTGATTAATCTTGAAACGCTCAAGTATTACAAAGAGACATTTGCTTATCTGAGCCAACAATTAAGTTTTCCGGAAAAATTGACCTTTCATCCTAAAACATTTGATGCGATTTTCAGTGAGGATCACCCTGCGTATCCTCACGTGAAAGCGTATCGTGAACGTATGTATGAATTAAGTTTGTCTGAAATTAAATCTTTGTACACGGATACGTTTGACTTTAATAAGAAAACAACGTTATATATGACCTTCAATAAATTTGATACGCAAAAAGAGCGCGGACAAATGCTAGCAAAGCTTAAAGTTTTATATGAAATGTTTGGCCTAGAAATGCCAGCATCAGAGCTCTCTGATTATTTACCATTAATGCTTGAATTTTTATATGCAGCACCGATTGATGGCGATGATCGCGCACAAGAAAATATGCAATTGCTTATTATGATTATTGAAGATGGCACGTATCCAATGATGAAATATTTAGAGGAAAAGGGTAATCCATATAGTCATTTAATACGAGGTTTACGAGAAACGTTAAAACGTTGCATCGTACAAGACAATGAGGTGACACAACATGTTTAATCAATTTTTGTGGGTAATCTTCCCATACCTTTGTCTTGCAATCTTCATAATTGGTCATATTGCACGTTATAAATTTGATCAATTTTCATGGACTGCAAAATCAAGTGAATTTATTGAAAAAAAGCAACTTAAATGGGGAAGTTTATTATTTCATTTAGGTATTGTGCCTGTGTTCTTTGGACACGTTGTAGGTCTTTTAATACCGGCGCACTGGTTAGAAGCGATAGGTGTAAATAACCACCTGTACCATATCGGAGCCGTGTATATCGGCAGCATATTTGGTATAATAACACTTGTCGGTATGTTCTTATTAACAGCAAGACGTGTAACAAAAGCGAATGTGCGTCGATTAAGTTCAGCATCAGATATTCTTGTAAACTTTTTATTACTCGTAATTGTATTTGCCGGACTTTACGCAACGCTTGTTGTCAACGCAACAACACCGGATTTTGATTACCGTCAAACAATATCAATATGGTTCAGAGGATTGTTTATGTTTAGCCCAGATGCCAACTTAATGACAGCTGTGCCATTTGCTTTTAAATTACATGTTTTGTTAGGCTTTTCCATTATGGCTTTGTGGCCATTTACAAGACTTGTTCATGTATGGAGTGTCCCATTATCATATGCGAGCCGAAGTTATATTATTTACCGCAAACATAAAGTATAAATAAAGATGGGGTGATGACCGTGGACCCAATTGATTTTTCAAAACATGATTATCAAACAGAGTTAGAAGCATTACGTCTTCGCTTTGGTTTTGATTTTGCAGGAATTGCACTCCCAACTGAAGATCATGTTGGCATGAAAATCAAATGGCGTTACGTGTCAGGTAATCTGAATAATAGATATCAACGCATCGTTCTCCGTAATGGACGTGGCATTGCTGGTACTGTAATGAAAACAGGAAAGTCAATGACTATTGCTGATACAAATCAAGAAGAAATACAACAATCATTATTTAATTTCCCAATACTTTTGAGTGAGCAATTAACTGCACTTATAGCAATTCCGCTTTGGCACAATCATCGTGTCAAAGGGGTCTTGTTATTTGGTCAAAGAAATGGGAAACCCTTACCTAACAAGACACACGACGTCATTAATATTAAAGGAATTGGTTCGTTAACAAGTGAAGACAGGGTGATATTATAATGAAGTCTAAAACGAAACCGTATGTTTTAAATGATTTATTGTTATCACATTATGAAAATACCACTGAAATGATTCTATTTATTGATCATGCTGGGGATGTTATTTTCATGAACAATGCTGCCAAACGGGTGCTCTCGGATGATAATCATTTACATGCGATGACATCTAATACAATATGTGGACGTTGTGAAGGGTATACAACAGAACATGCATTAAAAACATGCTATAATTGCTTTCTTGAAACACAAGAAATGGGTAACTCAACCTTTCAAGTATTTATGAAAACACGCGACAACAAAGTAGAACCTTTTACGGCAATGTATCAAACCATTGATACTGAACAAGACATTAAAGTATTTACACTCCAAAATGTGACGCAACAGCTTGAGCGCCATGAAAAACTACATCAGCGTCATATGATTCAAAAAACGATTGCAGCGCAAGAGAATGAACGTAAGCGTATTTCAAGAGAACTTCATGATGGTGTCGTTCAAGAACTGATCAACGTCAATGTAGAAATGCGACTACTTAAATACCAACAAAATATGGAAAGTATGATTAAACAATCGCATAATATTGAAGGGTTAATGGCGAAGTTAATCGATGACATACGGAATTTATCTTCAGAATTAAGACCGTCATCATTAGATGATCTTGGTTTAGATGCCGCATTTAAGACATACTTTAAACAGCTTGAAAACAATTACGGCTTGATGGTGAATTACCACTTCGATATGCCGCCGCAACGCTTTGATAGTGAGATTGAAACGGTTGTATACCGTGTCGTCCAAGAAGCGGTATTTAATGCTATGAAATATGCGGATGTAGATGTTGTAGATGTCAATGTTCGAAAAGATAAAAATCGGTTATTTGCTGAAGTTTCAGATCAAGGGACTGGTTTCGATCCGAAAGGCCATCCAAAAGGTTCAGGATTAGGACTATATGGAATGAATGAACGTGCTGAACTCGTTAACGGCAAATTAGACATTAAAACAGAAAAAGGGAAAGGTACTCTCGTCACTTTAGAGGTGCCTCTTGAACAAATTGGGGGCGTTGAGCTTGAAAATCGTAATCGCAGATGATCACGCAGTCGTACGTACGGGCTTTTCAATGATTTTAAACTTTCAAGAAGATATGGAAGTTGTAGGAACAGCTGCAGATGGTGTAGAAGCCTATCAAATGGTCATGAAATACGAACCTGATGTTTTAATTATGGATTTAAGCATGCCACCTGGAGAATCGGGTTTAATTGCGACGAGTAAAATCTTAGATAGTTTTCCTAAAACGAAGATTTTGATTTTAACGATGTATGATGATGAGGAATATTTATTCCACGTGTTACGTAGTGGGGCGAGTGGCTATATTTTAAAGAATGCACCGGATGAGCAACTGTTACTTGCAATACGGACAGTTTATAAAGGTGAAACATTTATCGACCCTAAAATGACGACGTCGCTCGTTAAAGAATTTGTCCATTCATCTGATGATGCCTCATACTCCAATGATCCATTTAAAGTATTATCTAAACGAGAACTTGAAATTTTACCACTTATCGCAAAAGGATACGGTAATAAAGACATTGCTGAAAAACTATTTGTTTCCGTAAAGACTGTTGAAGCTCATAAAACACGCATTATGGATAAATTAAACTTAAAGTCTAAACCCGAACTCGTGGAATATGCATTAAAGAAAAAGTTATTAGATTTTTAAATTAAACGTTGGAAGTCTTAGTTAAGATTTCTAGCGTTTTTTTACTTTCTGATTTTTATTAATTCGACGTTAAATCACATGTGAAAATGCTAACTTTTTTAGGGGAAGCACCGATATGTGTATAGGGGAAGTCCTTATGTTATTAATTTCACAAGCACGTTACACTATGTATGAATTAGTTAACACGTATTAAAATGAGAGACAATGGAAAAAGGTCTATACGTTTTGGTACACTGTGAAATTTAAAGAAAAAGGGTGAAAGAGAATGAATAAGTCAAAAGGCGGTCTTCAGCTCGGTTTACAAACACTGAGTCTTGTAGCTGGGTTCATGGCGTGGAGCATTATTGCACCACTGATGCCATTTATTTCTCAAGATATTAAAATCTCAAGTGGACAGTTATCTATCATCTTAGCGATTCCTGTCATTTTAGGTTCAGTCCTTCGTGTACCATTTGGATATTTAACAAACATTGTTGGTGCAAAATGGGTATTTTTTACGAGCTTTATTGTATTACTGATACCTGTTTTCTTACTTAGCCAAGCGACGTCTCCTGGTGCATTAATGTTTGCAGGCTTCTTTTTAGGAGTGGGAGGCGCAATTTTCTCTGTAGGTGTAACATCCATTCCAAAATATTTTTCTAAAGACAAAGTCGGTTTAGCAAACGGGATTTATGGAATGGGGAACTTAGGTACAGCAGTCTCTGCGTTCTTAGCACCACCTATCGCAGGTGCGATTGGTTGGCAATCTACTATTAAATTGTATCTTATCGTAATGGCTGTATTTGCGATGATTATGTTCTTCTTAGGTGATGGAAAAGAACCAAAAGTGAAAGTCCCACTTGTTGAGCAATCACGCAAATTGATGGCCAACTACAAATTGTATTATTTAAGCTTCTGGTATTTCATCACATTTGGTGCATTCGTTGCATTTGGTTTATTTTTACCTAACTACTTAGTGACACATTTTGGTATTGATAAAGTAGATGCAGGAATTAGAACAGGTGTATTTATTGCACTCGCAACGTTCTTACGTCCAGTTGGTGGTATGTTAGGAGATAAATTTAACGCAGTGACAATGTTAAAGATTTTCTTCACTATTATGATTGTAGGATCATTCTTGTTAGGTGTTTCTCAAAATATCTTCTTCTTTACACTTGGCTGTTTAACAGTCAGTGTATGTGCAGGTATTGGAAATGGACTCATCTTCAAGCTTGTGCCACATTACTTTACAACAGAAGCGGGTGTGGCCAACGGTATCGTCTCCATGATGGGTGGCCTTGGTGGTTTCTTCCCACCACTTGTGATTTCAGCAGTGACAGCTATGACGGGTACAAGTCATTTGGCATTTATATTATTAAGTGTTTTCGGTATTATCGCATTACTGACAATGATGAATTTATCAAAACGTGAAAAAAACGTCGCATAAATAAAGTAGCGCGCTAGAGTAGCATTCAATGCCTCTAGCGCGTTTTTGATTTTAAAAGCTTTTCCACATTTATGATTAAATGAAAGTAAAACGTGATCTAAAAATGCGCGGTGATAATCGTTAACGCTTTTCGTTGACTAATGTAACCTCACGCAAGAAAATGTGTTTTTATAATGTTTTCCAACACAACAGGTAATTCTACAAAAGCACTTTGTTTATGAATACGCTCTGTCACTTTATGCGCATCTTTACCGATTGGACCACAATTAATTAATGGTGCTTGAATGGCTTCAATATCTTTAAATGGAATTTTATATGTACGATTAAATACAGGTGTATTGTGTTCAAATGATTCAAAACCAGAGCCATTCGGTGAGGGTGCTACATAACTTAAATCACTAATACCATTGAAATAATGAATGCGTTCCGAACTGCGTTGAAATGATTGTTTGAAGGTGTCACGTATAGTTTGACCTACAGCTTCAGTCATCGGGTTGAATGATGTATTAGTAGCTGGATAATAAGGTGGTGTAAAAAATGTAATGACCGTTGGACCGAGGTCTCGACACATATTCATCAGCAAATCGACAATGGTAATTGATTGTAAGTGTGCGGCAGAATCATGTGCGATAACATCGTCAATCATTTGTTGTACTGTACGTTCATCATGAATCTTTACCGCATGTTGATAGAGTTCTTGATACGTCATAAAGTTCATTTGTATATCAAAAGCAATATCTTCAGCGTTGATGCGCTTTTCATAAATAGACATTCCTTTTTCTACACCTTTTTTTACGGCAGCATTAAATTTTTCATAGATGTCGTCTGCATTACTTTTGAATATAAAAAGGTTAAATAATGCAACGGTACGAAATGGTGTTTGCACATCATAATAATCTTTAATGTCAGTGATTTTTAAACTTACAGGCATGGGTGTATGTTCACCTTCAAAATGTTCCTTGAAATTCAAACTATATTCGATTTCTTGTTGAATGAAACTCATTAAAAAATTAGAACTTAAACCATTTGAAGGCGTACCTACGTGCGTTTCGCGACCATACACCAAAACACTTGGCATAATTTTACCAATAGAACCGGTGTAATAATAATGATTGTCATCATCTTGCGCTTGTTGGAATGTGGGCTCGCTATTTAAATGTAACGCCATCTTCAACTGATGCTTTTCACGAAGTGTATTTACGTATTCTACCGCAGCATGCATCCCTTTAGATGTGACTTCTTCATCTGGGACGGTCATTAATATTAAATTGACATCCCATTCTTCAATGCTCGCTTTTTCAATGAGTGCCATATGAAGCATTAATCCTGGTTTCATATCCATCGCGCCACGACCAAATAGATAATCTCCAGACTGTAAATCTGCGCGACTCACTTCGCCAAGATAAGTGGTATCATTTCGAAAAGCTTCCGTAAGTTGATCCATATCAAATGCCTGTCCTTGAAATGGACCATAATCATCAATGCCTACAGTATCAAAATGACTAATTAAAGTGACAGTGTCTTTGGCATGTGGTGCTTTATAAAAAGCAACAACCGCATGACGTTTATCATTTGTTGAAACGAGTTGTACATGGTCTGGGTGTGCTTTAAAATAGTCTAGTGTCATGAGCTCGTCTTGAATCATATAAGGAAACTCTAACTCTCCAGTAGAGTGTGTCACACTTGAATGTGCGACAAGTTGTTTCAGTAATGCCTCTCTATCAGAAGCGGTTTGCCATCTCATATTCATGTTTAAATCCCCCTTGTTGAATAACAGTAAATATATCATTCAATTGCTATTGTAAAGGGTTTCACAGCGCAAAGACAATATCTAATTTTTCTTGTGGTTGTTTTTGAAATTTATGTGACGACGGCAAACTTACTACCGTCACGATATTAAACTATGATACTATAATCATAATGACTATTTAGAGAAAGTTGGATACACGATGGCGAAGAAAATTTTAGGTTTTGTATTTATCGCTGTGCTTTTATTTGTGCTCGTTGCTGCAGGATTTTTTGCTTATAAAGGATACCAAAAAAGTCAAAACTACAAATTGATAGATCAGTATCTTACAGAAAAGCATTTGAAATCTAAAATCATCGATGAAAAAAGCGATTATGATCAGCGTAAAGGTATTTTTTATAAGGAAATCCGCTTAAAAGGCGATGAAAAAAATATTTACATCGCTCAACCGATTCATTTAAAGCGCGGTTTATTTTTACAAGGCTTTGATGCTAAAACGAAAAAGCATGATAAAAAAGCCAAATACAACTTCTTTGATGAAAATTATAAAATGAAATAACGTAATAAAAAACTCGAATCGTGTAAAGAGGTTCGAGTTTTTATATTTAAGAGGCCAAGCATCTTTGATGATATTTTGTCTTTAATCGTTTAACGTGTGTTTGAATCGAGAAGGATGTTATAAGTTTTTGATATAATAGGCTTAAATGTATTGAAAGGGGTTATGAGATTATGAAAGAAACGAAACAATTACTTAAACAATTAACAGATATTGATGGGATTGCTGGGCATGAATATGATATTAAACATGAGATGCGAGCATTACTTGAACCGAATAGTGATGAAATGATTTATGATAACTTAGGTGGCGTATTCGGAAAAAAGCAATCTCAATCAGGTAATAAGACGATTATGATTGCGGGTCACTTAGATGAGGTTGGTTTTATGGTTACCAAAATAGATGATAATGGATACATAAAATTTACCCCTGTAGGTGGCTGGTGGAACCAAGTGATGCTTTCTCAAAAAGTTACGATTACCACTGATAAAGGCGATAAAATAAGAGGTGTAATAGGATCTAAACCGCCCCATGTGTTAGGTGCTGAAGAACGAAAAAAACCAGTAGATATTGATAAGATGTTTATTGATGTAGGGGCGAAAGACAAAAAAGAAGCTGAAGCAGCAGGAATCGAAATCGGTAATATGATCACACCTTACTCTGAATTTGAAACACTTCTCAATTCCAACTATTTGATGGCTAAAGCATTTGATAACCGTTATGGTTGTGCATTAGCTGTGGATGTTTTAGATGAATTAAAAGATACTTCTGTTCAAGTGAATGTTGTCTCAGGGGCGAATGTGCAAGAAGAAGTTGGACTTCGAGGCGCAAAAGTCGCAGCACATAAAATCAAACCTGATTTAGCGATTGCTGTGGATGTATGTATAGCCTATGATTCTCCAGGTATGGAACAGGATGGAGATGTGAAACTTGGTGAAGGACCTGCAGTGATTGCACTAGATGGCTCCAATATTGGGCATGTCGGCTTTTTACGTCATGTAAAGAAAGTCGCAAAAGCACACAATATTGCGCTACAATTCGATACAATGCCTGGTGGGGGTACAGATGCTGGAAATATACATACTTCTTTGGATGGTATTCCATCAATATGTATTTCGGTACCCGTCCGATACATGCATTCTAACGTATCGGTGTTACATCAAGAAGATTATCAAAAAGCAGTCCAACTTGTTACTGAAATTGTGAAAGCTTTAGATGATGAGACGGTAGAACAAATCATTTGGTAAATCCAATTACATCAAATATTGAATGATACTACATTTAAGGAAGTGCGCGATTTTGAAAACATTTCATGTCGTGTGCTTTCTTTTTTGTATCAATCATAATTGTCAATCAACTTGAATTCATGTTAGATTAATTTCAATACATAGTTGTAAAGGAGGCGTTATGATGCAGCACTCTCAAAAAAGATGGATAGGGTATTTTTTGGTGATTATAGGTGCATCATTTTGGGGTGTAGGAGGCACAGTGTCACAATGGCTCTTTCAACATGCGCACTTAGAGGTAAGTTGGTTCGTTGCAGTGCGTCTCATTATTTCTGGTGTGTTACTAATTGGCATTGCGTTCATCACACAAGGTCCTAAAGTATTTGTCATATGGTGGGACAAACGTGCGGCGGTTCAAATCGTTATTTATGGTATTTTCGGTATGCTTGCAGTCCAATACACGTTTATGTCATCCATCAGTTATGGTAATGCTGCAGTTGCAACGTTATTGCAATATTTGGGTCCTATTTTTATGATATTTTATCTCGTATTAACAAAAGTAACGACATTTGGTCGCAAAGAGGCTATAGCCATTATTTTAGCGCTCGTTGGTTCATTCTTATTATTGACGAATGGGCAAATCTCAAATTTACAAGTGCCCAAAGTAGCGATAGTATGGGGATTTTTATCGGCTATTGCTTTAGCATTTTATACCATTTATCCTGTGAGATTGTTAGCACGTTGGGGTTCGTTAAATGTTGTGGGTTGGGCCATGCTCATTGGTGGAATCGCTTTGAGTTTCATTCATCCACCATGGCACGTTGATTTGACAACCTGGACATTTAATACACACGTATTGTTTTGGTTTGCGATAATTTTTGGTACAATGTTAGCATTTTGGTTTTATATCGATAGTTTAAATTATCTGTATCCACATGAAGCGGGGCTCTTAGGTACAATTGAACCCTTAATGGCATTATTAACATCAATTGTATGGCTTCAAATAGGATTTGGTTTATGGCAACTCGTAGGGGTTATATGTATCATCGCCATGGTAGTTGTACTCTCTATTATGAAAAAATAAGGCAAAACTTTGAGGATGTGCTACAAAACAAAGATAGAATCTTTTTAAAAGAAATGTGAGGCTTTGATGTTCATCTAAGATGAATGTCAAAGCTTATTTATTCGTTTTATAAAGTGCGTTTTTAAAGCATTAGCGTATGTGAGAAAATAATTCTTTTTTCTGAGGACATAACTGTTTAAAGAAATGATAAATAGAATATAGAGGTATTACAATATAATAAAAATGCCAACAATATTCATGTTTTAATGAATATTGTTGGCTATCATTTAAAAACGTCTTATTACGTTTCGTTATCGTGTAGTAGAGATACGTTGATGTCACTCTTATAAGTTATATACGGACGCTACTCAGTGTAATCACCAAAAGATAAACATGTTATTTTCAATGATTAATGATGCATTTTCATATCATGAATTTTCATCATTAATCCGTGTGGTACATCGTCATGAGAAACAACTTCTTTTTTCACATAATCATGTTTATCGCCTTTATTTGTAACAAGTTTGACAAAGTCACCTTTTTTAGGTTGGAAGTCATTATCTGTAGGAATCTTTACATTTTTTTCAATGGATTTATCAGATTCACTAATCACTTTTTCTGCAGTTGTATCATCTTTCATATAACCGTAATATGTTTCTTTTTGTCCAGACATCATAATTGCGACGATCACAATGATAGTTGCAACTAACATTAATCCAATTAAAATAAAGCCAAGTGTTTGTTTATTTTTCATATTTAGTAAAGCTCCTTTAATTAATATAATGTTATTGTAATAGATTGAGGGTGAAAGCAAAAGGGGGATATATATCGACAAAATTGTGACAACGTTTTAAATGATAGTTGATATTAATTTGTAATATAAATTTTATTGAAAAGTATTTATGAAATGATAGAATGTGAAGTAGCTCATAGTGTAAGAGGTGATGATATGAGCTTTTATGATTTTATGTTAGCATTTCAAGGAGATGCCACCCCTCTAGGAGAATTGGTGACGTTCTTAATGAATGACAGCGATTTTCCACGAGATGTGATACATCCAAGTGAGATATTGGCATATTTTCATAAGCATACCACCGTGGATAATGACATGATTGAGACGGTCAAAAGAGCGTTACAATTATATGCCAATTCCAAAGGGTTATTATAATGATGATAGGGCAAGTTTATACGAACTTGCCTCCATTCTTACATATCATTGCATAACGCAGAGGTAATATCATGGACTTACTTCTGCGTTTTATTGATGGCTTCCAATAATTCAACGTATACGATTTAAAAATCATAGCTTAGATGTCGAGCATGCTTATGATAAAATGATAACGTATTGAGGTAACAGAGGAGGGGTGACGATGGGAACAAGGATGCCACATAAAATTCAAAACCAATGGCTATTAGTGGTAGGGATTATTTTCATAGCGTCAACGCTGAGGGCACCGTTAACATCAGTAGGCCCTGTGATTCATCAAATTAAGTCGGATTTACTCATCAATGATATGATAGCAGGCTTAATCACGACGATTCCATTGGTGATATTTGGCGTTGTATCAATTGGCGTGACACGCATTATAAAACGGTTTGACATGTCATTCATATTACTCATTGCTGTCATTGCTACCATTTGTGGTTTACTTGTACGTGTAGCTGGAGGTGTAAGTACCTTCTTTGTAGGGACATTCATGCTAGGAGTATCCATAGCGTTTTGTAATGTCACACTCCCAGCTTTTGCTAAAAGTCATTTTCCACTTCAAATTGGATTAATCACTGGCATTTATAGTGCTACGATGAATTTAACAGCTGGTCTGGGTGGTGGTTTCAGCTACCCGTTATCACAAGTCAGTGCACTTGATTATCGCCTTTCGTTATCATTTTGGCTTGTGTTTGCTTTGTTAGCGATCGTATGCTGGCTTCCTCAAGTGAAACATAAGTCTGTAAATCACACGCGTGCACTCCCTCCGACAAAAACATACAATATAGTTAAATCTAAATTAGCATGGGCTGTTGCAATATTAATGGCATTTCAATCGATGACATTTTATTGCATTGTAGCGTGGTATCCGTCGATCTTAATTAGCAAAGGCATTTCCCCTGAAATGGCAGGTTATATGTTAATGCTTAATCAATTTGCCCAACTACCAATGACATTTTCTTTTCCAATTTTAGCTGCTAAAATGCGCAGTCAACGTCGCTTAATCTATATCATTACAACGTTATTCGTATTAGGATTTATGTTGTTATGGTCAGAGAATGTATGGTTGTTATTATTCGCGATGATATTTTCAGGCATGGCGGTAGGCGCTTGTTTTAGTTTATGTATGACGCTTTTTTCTATTCGTGCTAAAACAACGACAGGTAGTATGCAGTTGTCAGGCTTTGGTCAAACCGTGGGTTATTTGATTGCAGCAATAGGTCCTTTCTTAATGGGGACCATATATGAATGGACCAATGAATGGTCTATTGCAATAGCGATGTTTTTAGTGATGTCGCTCATGATTTTAATAGCCGGTCATTTTGCAACTACAACTGCTGTTATCGAAGATGAATGTATAAAAAAATAGCGCTAGGGACAGAAACCGATTCTGATTTCGTCCCAAGCGCTTATTTTAATGGTGATGAGGATTGTTCCAACAATGATTGAATATAGTGCGTGATTTCGTCTTTCATTGATGGATCATTTAATGCAAAATGTAATGTAGTCTTTACAAAACCGATTTTTTCACCGACATCATAGCGCGTGCCATCAAACTCATAGGCGTAAACTTGGTCGTCTTGGTTTAATCGTTCAATTGCATCCGTTAATTGTATTTCTCCACCTGCGCCCACATCTTGTGTGCCTAAATAATTAAAAATTTCAGGCGTTAATACGTAACGGCCCATAATTGCTAGGTTAGAAGGCGCAGTACCTGCCGCAGGTTTTTCAATAAATTGTTTGACTTCATAACGTCTGCCGGCTTTTGATTCTGGTTCAACAATGCCGTAACGGTGTGTCTCTTCGTATGGTACTTCTTGTACACCAATGACAGATTTATGTGTCTCTGCATATTGATCAATAAGTTGCTGAATAGCCGGTGTTTCGGATTGAACAATATCATCTCCTAGTAAGACTGCAAAAGGTTCATTTCCAAAAAATTGACGTGCCGTCCATATCGCATGTCCAAGTCCTTTTTGCTCTTTTTGACGTACATAGAATATATTCGCTAAATCTGTAGAATGTTGTACTTTCTCTAATAAATCCATTTTGCCTTTTTCTTTTAATGTAGATTCTAACTCTTTTTGGTTGTCAAAATGATCTTCAATCGCACGTTTATGTTTACCAGTAACGATGATAATATCTTCTATCCCTGCGCGAGATGCTTCTTCTACAATATATTGAATTGTAGGTGTATCGAGAATAGGTAACATCTCTTTAGGCATCGCTTTTGTTGCAGGTAAAAAACGTGTCCCTAACCCTGCAGCTGGAATGATCGCTTTCTTTATTTTTGACATAAAAAATAGCCTCCTAGCTCAATCTTTGTCATTTCTTACATTATAGTACAAATGAATAAGAAATACTAAAGGGAGCCGGGGCTATTTTTAAATTAAATCATTGAGCAATGATGTTGAAGGTTTATAAATTTGAATTGCTTTCACTTGGGTCGGCTTGACTTCAATATTTAACGGACCTTTACTAAAATCATGTATAAATATATGTTGTCTCAAGTGTAACGTATCTTTCACTGCTTGAATATGTTGGCTTGGAATAAACATCGTTGCATCAGTTTGAATCAGTTTACGCGCATTCATCACTTCATCATCATAGGTTCGAATAATGACAAGATGCTTATCACGAATCAGTTCACTAGAGAGGTGATAATGACAAATGTCTTCAGGGTTATCTATCGCTTTATTCCAATCATCCAGTAACAGTAATATATCGTAATGATCATCAGTTTGTTTAACAATGGCATGGTTTTGTATTTTGACGTAATGTTGCATGAATGGTTGTAATAAATCAGAAATGAAAGGAAACATCGTATTTAAATGACGTTCATTCACATAACTAAATGATGTATCGTGTGTCGCTTTTAAAGGCATATTAATGGTATTAAATGTTGGATTTAAATGAGTTAAAAAATAAAGCCAAGCGTTAGGTAGATGCATGATGTACGCATGATGATAATGTTCAAAGACTTTAGGTGACAAACCGATTAAAGAAAAGGATAGCAATTGGTCTTTAACGGTATGTGTCAAAATTAAATTTTGCCAATATTTAATGATATGTTGATTAACTAGTAAAGATTGATGAGGGTTTTCACCATTCATATAGTCTGAAATATCAAGTGCATAGCCGTTAATGGTCGTTTTTAGTTGCTGAGATTGTTGAATATATTGATTAATATTTCGCTTAGTATCGTGCGGAATTAACAATTCAAATGTACATATATGAAAGATGTGCTCAAAACGTTCTGATAAATAATCAATATCTTTTGATGTTAGCCCTTTAAAATCATAGATAACATTGACCTTGGGAAGTAGAGATTTAACGTCTGGGATGACACGTGATAACGATTTAATATTGTTTAAAAAGTTAGTTTCTAACACTTCATAGTCATATAAAGACGTGATTTTAAAGCTGAAATGTAAATGATAGCGATGCATAAAGCGAATGATTCGCTCAAGCGTTGTTCCTTTATCATGAACCAATTTTACATTTACACATCTTTCAAAATATAAATAATGTGTTTGTTTACGTAAAACGTCTTTAAACGTTTTAAAAAATTGTTCGTGCATAAACATGTCATCTAAATAAATCAGCATAAGACGGATATGCGGTAATTTGAATAGGGACGGTGGTGTGACAGCATCTAAGTCCACTTTTAAATGCTTGCCATGATGATCTTCAGAACATTTTTGATTTAACTTATAAAAAATTTTGGAATTATCGTGATGAACAATAATTTTTGTATCATTATTTGTGTGATGTTTTTTATATGTATATGGGCTCACACCGATATAGCTTTTAAATTGCTTAGAATAATTACTGTAATTGGAGAAACCGTAATTTTGAGCGATGTCATATATAGAATAATTGTTCCATAGTAAGTGAGGTAACGATAGACTTAACTTCAAGGTCACGGTATAACTCTTAAAATTAAACCCTAATTGTTCATTGAATAAAATAGAGATATAAGACGATGAAACGAAAAATGAGCGTGCTAATTCTTGTAAAGTGATTTTCTGTTTAATATCTTTATGAATCATTTTTAATACATTTGAGAACATTTCAGAATCAACTTGCATTTGAGGCATATATATGCCGTCACAAGGGGTATAACATTCTTTTAGCAACAATTGTATGAGTGTAAGAAAAGTTTTATATTGTTGGTCTTCGTCATTCAAGATAATTAAAGATTGCACACACTCACGTAATTGTTCATGTGAATACAACTGTGTATCATCGAAATAGCCATGCATAAAATTCGGTTGCATCTCCATTAAAATGTGTAACGGAATGGTAATTTTTATCAATGCTTGTGCGTGGTGTATTTTAATGAGATCACTGTGATTAATAATAGCGACTTGATAATATAACTCTTTATTTAAACCATTATGTTGAATTTTTAATTTTCCATCGAGAGAGAAATACAATTCTACAGCATTAAAACAACGA
The DNA here is from genome assembly GCF_011466855.1 of Staphylococcus agnetis. Taxonomy (NCBI): domain Bacteria; kingdom Bacillati; phylum Bacillota; class Bacilli; order Caryophanales; family Staphylococcaceae; genus Staphylococcus; species Staphylococcus agnetis. The sequence continues at coordinate 1,901,782 of NZ_CP045927.1, read as the reverse complement.
TATGCATCTGTATGAAATTGATCTAATAACTCAATATGGACATTCTGCATTGATGAAACCTCACTTACTAAAAATTTATGTGTCGTAATGGTGTAAACGTAATTCAGTTATAAATAATTAGTATTATAGAACTAAATATAATGAGCAACAATATTTTCTCTTTTATTTTAATTTTTTAATTACTTTTTGATATTATTAGACATATTTGTCGCTTTTATCTATAAATAAATGACATATGACTTAATAATAGAGGTTTAATTTAGATATAAATAATGAAGGTCATGGACATATAAGATTTGAGTAGGTGAGTAATGTGTAAAAAGCCTGATTAATAGAGTATTTAATGGACAGAAAGGACATGTTTTTAACGATATATGTCTAAATTTAAGTGGAGTTTTAAAAAATGGTTATATAACGTGTGAAAAACAGAATTAGCGATGCATATCGAGTATTTTAATGAGGGAGCTGTAAGCGGTAAATCTTTATTAAGAGGTGCAATGATAACGATGAAGCGTAGAATTTAGTTAGAACAAGTTCTAAACCCTACGCATTACTGTCATTTGAGCCGGTTGCTGTGCCACAGTAGTATAGACGTCAACGCAACAAGTATTAACGAAATCGCTATGACGATAATCCATGAGATACCAGATTGGGCATCAATAGGTAATGGGACATTCATTCCAAAGAAACTAAATACCAATGTTGGTAAAGTAAGAAGTACCGTAAAAATGGTCAAAGTTTGCATCGTTGTATTTAATTGATTTGAAAGTAGTGAAGCATAAGAATTTGTCATACTTTCGACGATGCGTAAGTAAAGTTCTGTCGTTTCAATGGCTTGTTGATGTTCATTTAATACGTCTTCCAATAATTCATCATCTTCTGAAAAACGTTTTAATGTAGAAAGTCTGTATAGTTTTCGATGTGTAGATGCGTTCGTTTTAAGCGATGCTATAAAATATACAAGACTTTTCTCGATTTCACTTAAAAAATAAAGTCGTAAATTTGTAACACGTTTTTGTAGTTTAATATCAACTTGACGACGTTCTTTATTTAATAAACGTAAGGCACGGTTAAATTCTGAAGACATTTCATACAAAACATTTAATGCAAATCGACTTTTGTATTTTAAATTAACGTGTTGATAAAGTAAGTGCTCAAAATAGTTAAAACTTTGACTACAAATCGTTATAATGACACCTTTACCAATAATGATTCCTAATGGAGACGTGTGATAACTTTTGATATCATAATGGTCATCCTTAAGTACTGGAAAGTCACTGATGATGAGTGAATAACCGCTTTCATCGTTTTCAATACGTGAACTTTCCTCACTATCTAAGGCATCTTCCAAAAAGTCTTTTGGGAATGGAAAAAATTCTAATAAAGCTTGGCTTTCTTCTTGTGTGGGTTTCACTACATTAATCCACTGTGCTGTGGACCAATCTGACGTTTCTACTATCGCTAATGCTTCATTGTTACGATAAGCTGTGATCATAGTCGTCTCCTTCTTCCTCGCTCGGTTTAAGGTGACGGATGTCTTGAAAACCTTGTCTAGACTCCGCAAAGCCTTCCATGAGATCATACCAGTTGTCACCACGAGCCTCTTTTATCTTTTTAAATAATTCACTTTGAGCTTGATTTAACGTCGCAATCAATGCTTTACCTTTTTCAGTAGGATATAAACATTTTAACCTTCGATCTGTTAAATCAAGTTCATCATAGATGAGTCCGTTTTCTTTTAACAACTTAAGCGTGGCATGAGAGCCTTGTTTAGATATTTCGAGATTTTCTAATAATTTTTTGGTAGTGATACCTGGCAGTTTATTGATAAAAAACAAAAACCGATGATGTTGACGGCTTAGCCCGTATTCTTTTATCAAGTCATCTGCCGTTTTCGTAAATGTTTGATATGCGTAATAAAACAACATTAATTCATAATCGTTTTGATGGCTCATACTCGTCGTCCCTTTATTTCATAATGACTATATTATAATGGACTTTATAATTTATGTCATTGGATTACGAATGAAAATGCACTTTCAATTGTGTATTTCATGTAACTAATGTAAACTCATTTAATGTGACTTATTTATAGTAAAGTGATGTTTGAGATGATTTTATTTACAATCAAAGTGTAATTTTAGCGTTGATTTTAAATATTTTTTACGTAATCTTAACATTAAATTTACATTTATGAGCGATAATCGAACTATAAAGCTTAATAGAGGTGAAATAATGGAAATGTCGGTTATGGAAGTCATCTTTTCCTTTTTAGGCGGGTTAGGGATTTTTCTCTACGGTTTAAAAGTAATGGGAGATGGGCTTCAAGCTTCAGCAGGGGATAGGCTACGTGATATTTTAAATAAGTTTACATCAAATCCAGTGTTAGGGGTCATCGCTGGTATTGTCGTAACCGTTTTAATTCAAAGTAGTTCAGGGACAACAGTCATTACAATTGGACTTGTAACGGCTGGTTTTATGACATTAAAGCAAGCCATCGGTGTGATTATGGGTGCTAATATCGGGACCACTGTGACAGCGTTCATTATCGGTATTGATTTAGGCGAATATGCAATGCCTATTCTTGCGATTGGTGCATTCTTAATTTTCTTCTTCAAACGATCTAAAATTAACAACATCGGCCGTATTTTATTTGGTTTCGGTTCTTTATTCTTTGGTTTAGAGTTTATGGGCGGTGCTGTTAAACCTTTAGCAGAACTAGAAGGATTTAAACAATTAATGCTCGATATGTCATCAAATCCGTTCTTAGGTATTTTTGTTGGAACGGCGTTAACCGCTTTGGTACAAAGTTCAAGTGCTACAATTGGTATTTTACAAGAATTTTATCAACAAAATATGATTAGTTTAGATGCAGCGATTCCAGTATTACTTGGTGATAATATAGGAACAACGATTACAGCTGTTTTAGCAAGTTTAGCTGGTTCATTAGCTGCAAAGCGTGCCGCATTTGTCCACGTTATTTTTAACGTGATTGGTGTGATCATCTTTTCATTATTCTTACCAATTGTGATACATCTTGTAGGTGTACTTCAAGAAACATGGCATCTAAAACCAGCCATGGCAATTGCGTTTGCACATGGGGCATTTAATGTGACTAATACGTTAATTCAATTACCATTTGTTGCTGTACTTGCTTGGCTTGTAACGAAGATCGTTCCTGGAAAAGATGTGACTGAAGATTATAAACCGCAACATTTAAATAAAGATCTTGTATACCATGCACCAAGTGTGGCTTTACAAGAAACACAAAAAGAGTTACAAAACGTAGGGAATATTGTTGAATCTATGTTTGATGATGTAAAAGATACGTCAAAAGTAGATAAAAAGTTATTGAAAAAACTAGAACAAAAACATCAAGCTGTTGAAACAATTAATGATAGCATTCGCAGTTATCTTGTACGTATTTCAACTAAAGATATTAATAAAGGCGATGTGGAACGTTTAGCTGTCATGTTTGATGTAAATCGCTCTATTTTAAAAGTTGCAGATTTAATTAAAGAATATGTAGAGCAGTTAGACCGTAAGCACCAAAAAGAAATTCACCTTACAGAAGATGCACAACGTGGTGTGGAAAAATTATTTAACCATGTAACAGAATCATTTGATAAAGCGATTGATATGTTAGATGTGTACGACACGACGAAAAAAGATGAGATTGTGGAACGTAGTCGTGAATCATTTAATATTGAACACAAGTTACGTAAAGGGCACATTAAGCGTTTAAATCGTGGGGAATGTTCGACTGATGGTGGTTTAATCTATATTGATATGATAGGTGTGTTAGAACGTATTGGTTATAACGCGCGTAATATTTCTGAATCTCTAGTAGGACTCAATGATGATGTTCCTACAGATGAGGAAATTGCGACGCATGACATTTAAAATAGGATATGATGTACAAGTCTCCAATGTTCATTTTTTAATGAACATTGGAGACTTTTTTGTATTTATTGAATCCTAAAATGGTGAGGTAAAGTAACTATTTTTTACAATTCCATGAACGATTCTGAATTGGATTGTAATCTTATTAGCGTTTGCTACAATTTTCATTGTATGCATTTTAGGAGGGGGTTCAATTGACGGTCTTTAAAACCGTATTACATTGGAGTGTGCTATTATTTTTTTGTATTTATAGTATAGGGGGGATGCTCAATCCTGTTTCTGCGCATGCGACATTAGAACGCGCAACCCCTGCAGCTAAAGAAGTTGTTTCGCAATCACCACATCACATTGAATTGCAGATGAGTGAACCAGTGAATACAACCTATAGTACACTCACGATATATAATGATCAAGGTCATAAAATCACTACTGTAAAGCCAAAAGAATCAGGGTTTTCAAAACAGATTTCATTTAATGTTCCATCCTTAGAAAAAGGGTCACACCTGGTTGAATGGGAAGCGACTGCACAAGATGGTCATACGATGCATGGGACATACATATTTTCAATTGGGCATTCAACCGCAACGGCAATCGACAAGACGCAACCTATTTGGAAAGATGTCAGTTTGTGGTGGGGCGCGATGCGCTTTTTACTTCAAAGTATGCTACTTCTTTTTATCGGATTGTACTATGTGAATCGCATCATGAAATATGAAGGACTACCGACATATCCAGTGTTACTTCGACACCGTGGTGTAACGGTGATGTTATGTCTATGGGTTCTCGGAACGAGTGTATTGTATTTAATGACTTTGCCTCAGTCAGTCATCGATAACATTCTACGGTTACAATTTGATACATGGTTGCAATTTCCATTTATTTTAACAATGACTGCAGTCATGACGCTCTTAATATTGTTAGCGCTACGTAATATGGAGCAGATTTGGTATGATACGTTACCAGTGATATTACTTATTGCTTTGGCAATGTCAGGACATGTATGGGCGCAAGAGATACCAGTATATGCGATTCTTATTCGAACACTGCATTTAAGCGCTATCGCCTTGTGGTTAGGAACATTGCTCTATCTCATGTTTTACATATTTACACAACATCGGCATTCGTACGTGCTGATCTTACGTTCAATCATTTTAAAATTAAATATATGTGCAGTAGTAGTCATTATCGTAACCGGTGTACTGATGACTATCGATCAAACATCATTTACACATTTATTTCGTCATATGACCACTTATTTGAGTTTATGGATTTCGAAAGTAGTGTTCACATTATTGATGATAGGGCTTGGCGCATATCAAACGTTTAAAATGATGAAACAAAAGAAATGTATTCATAGAAAATTGCTTATAACTGAGTTGTTGATTGGCTTAGTGCTCGTCTTATTCGGCATCATTATGAGTCAAATTAATCTGTAAAGAGGTGGACGTATGAAGTTAATTAAAGGAATAATCAGTATCCTGATAATAGGGGTTATTTTAGGGTGTCAAAATGTTGAAGCACATGTAACACTTAATCCGAATACGAGTGCACCAGGTGCATATGACGAATATCAAGTGCGAGTGCCTGTGGAACGTGACGTGCCAACAGTTAAGCTTGAATTAGAAGTACCCGATGGCGTTGCGTTATCATCTGTAGCACCTGTACCAGGGTTTAAACATACATTTGAAATGGACAAACAAGATAATATAAAAAAAGTAATTTGGGAAGCAACAGGTAAAGGGATAGGCGCACATGAGCATGTCAATTTTCCAATAGTTGTTGCAAATCCTGAAAAAGAAGGAAAGTTTGTATGGAAAGCGATACAAACATATAAAGACGGCAAACAGGTAAAATGGACGGATGCAAATGAGGACAGCGAACACCCTGCGCCTGTTTCTGAAGTGAAACAAGGTGGCGGCACTACTGCAGGTCATAGTCATCATGAGCAACATGATGCGCATCACTCAGCTTCAGAAGGCACCCATCCAGCAATATGGATCATGTCCATTCTTGCATTAATAATGTCTTTCGTTGCTGTATTTAAGCGTTATAAACAAAGTCAAAATGACAAGTAATGTACATTGACATACCTTGTTGTTATCGTCATAATTAATTTGACTAAAGATAGGAGATGACGATTCATGAAACGCATCTTATACACATTTATGGCTTATACCGCATTAGGATTACTGAGTGGTTTTGCTTATCGTGAAATTACTGTTCATTATCAATTTACTGGGGCTACACAGATGAGTGTGATGCATACACACTTACTCACGCTTGGGATGTTTATGTTTTTAATGCTCATTCCTATTGAGAAATTATTTAAGATAAGTAGCTACTATTTATTTAACTGGTTTTACATCATATACAATATAGGTGTTCTGACGACAGTAGGTATGCAGTTTACAAAAGGGTTCATGCAAGTGTCGAAACAAACCATCCCCCCAAGTTTAGCGGGATTTGCTGGTTTAGGACATGTGACCATTACGGTTGGTTTTATTCTATTATTCTTTTTATTAAGACAAGCGATTATTACAGAACCAAGAGATGGGGAACCATTGGTTAAGAAAAAGAAACACTAAATAAAAATAGTAAAAGGGCTGTGCATGAAAATAACGTGCGCAGCCCTTTCATTTAATACAACCTGCCATACCAACTTACCTTGTTCGAAATAATTGAACACATTAGATGGGCCAACACAAGGATGAATGACAGTGAAACAGCCTTCCTCCTTAGCATGTGTAGATGATGAAACGAATAGTATGAAGCTGTAATCATTTTGATTGAAAGGTTATACAATGATTAACGGTGTGATTAAAGTAAAAATTGTTTGTTTGCTTCTTTAAAGGCAGGGTGATGACTCGATACACATCCTTGTTTTGTATCATCGGGTGAAATATACACTTTTGCACTATTTACCGCATGTGCAGCGTCATGAAACGCACCTGTAATTAAATTTATTTTTGAAGGGTGCGTTAATATGTCTCCACATGCATAGACACCGTCAACAGTCGTTCGTGTGTCTCCTTGACCTGCAATAAGTTGTTGCTCTGTTAATGCAAGGGGCATCGTCGTCTCTTGTAGTAAGTCAATTTGGCGTTCATAACCGTGACTGACAATGACAGCATCTATAGGATGTGTCATTCGTTCTTGAGTTTCTAAGTGTTGTAGTGTAACGGATTGAATACGGTCATGACAATGACAATCATGATGTAAAGCTGTTATTGACACATTTGGCAGACATTGAACACGTAATTGTTGAAGTGCTTCCCACGTTGATTCATGTCCCTTTACCGAGTCATTACGATAGACTAAGATGACTTTTTTAGCAATCGGTGCAAGCGCCTGAGCCCAATCCATTGCGGAATTACCGCCTCCTGAAATTAACACTTTTTTACCTCGAAAATGCTCATATTTAGAAATTGCATAATGTAAGTTGGTGTATTCAAAATCGTGTGCATCATCTGATAATTGCAATTTTTTAGGTGTGATGATCCCACCACCAATGGCAATAATGATAGATTTTGAAGAGAACGTTGTACCAGATTCAGTCGTAACATTAAAATGATGATGACTCACTTTCTCTATATTGACGACTTTAGAATTTAGATGAACGTCTGGATTAAAATGTAAGCCTTGGCAAATGATATCTTGCATGATTTCACCACATGGCTTAGGTGCGACGCCCCCTATATCCCAAATGATTTTTTCAGGATATATGCGCATTTTACCCCCTAAGCTCGGTTGGGCATCTATTAAACGTGCCTGCATACCACGTACGCCTGCATAGAAGCTTGCATAGAGTCCAGCAGGTCCTCCACCAATAATAGTGACATCTTTCATACGACATTCCTCAATTCTTATGTGTTTACATCCATTATGTTACAAATGAGATTCGTTATCAATTAAAAAGATAAAAAAAGCATCTGATGCTTACTTTAATCGTAAGTCAGATGCTTAAACGTGCGCATGAGAAATTATTTTTTAGCCGAACGACCACGTAAATCTGCTTCGATTTGTTCTAAGCTACGACCACGTGTTTCCGGTAAAAATTTCATTACAAAGAAGAATGCAATCACACCCATAACGGCGAAGATTAAAAATACTTCTTGCACACTTAAAATATCACTAATAATCGGGAATAAATAAGCCACGAGTAAACTTCCGATAGATAACACAAGTGCGGCAATACCTGTAGCAGCTCCACGTGCACGCATTGGGAATAATTCTGGTAACATTACCCATAACACAGGCCCCCATGAAATACCAAAGAACACAATGAATAATGCTAAACAGATAATAATAATCCATACAGCTGCATTTACACCTAATAAACTTATTAATACACTCATAGCAAGTAATGAGCCGACCATACCTAAGTTACCAATCATCAATAACTTTTTACGATCAATTTTATCGATAATTAGAATAGCAACAATTGTGACTGAGACGTTCACAACACCAATACCGACAGTACTTAAAATAGACGCTGAATCACCAAGTCCTGCTTTATGGAAAATGGTTGGTGCATAGTGAATGATGGCATTAATTCCAATTAATTGTTGTAATAATGCGAATATCGAGCCAATGATGATAGTAGTACGTAACCAAGGTGACTTAAGAACATCCCAAGTGCTTTCAGAGATAGCATTGATTTTTTTCATGTTTGCAATCTCTAAATCAATTTCATGCTCAGGATATGTTAATTTCATGACATCACGCGCTGCTTTTTCACCACGTTTTTCTAATAACCAACGTGGACTCTCAGGCATAAAGATAACACCAATCATTAAAATAAGTGACGGTACCACTGCTAATCCTAACATCCATCGCCAAGCCTCAAAAGGTGCTAATGCATAATTGACTAGGAATGATGATAATATACCGATTGTAATCATTAATTGGTTTAATGAACTTAAAGAACCACGCGCATCAGTGGGTGCAAGTTCTGATAAGTATACAGGAACGATTGCTGTAGAACCACCCACAGCAAGTCCGATTATAAATCGACCTAATACAACAATTTCAACAGTTGGTGCTAACGCTAAAACAAGTGTGCCGACAATAAAAATAATGGAAATTATAAAAACGAGACGACGACGGCCTAACTTTTCAGATAATGGCCCGCTAAACCCTGAACCGAAAATGGCACCAAATAACATCGATGATACGACGACGCCTTGTAGTTTCGGGGTAAGTGGAATATCATTTTGTAAATACAATAATGCCCCAGAAATGACTCCCATATCATATCCATACAGTAATCCGCCTAAAGCACCAATAAAGAAAATAAACTTTTTATTGATATTCATCAGGTAACCTCCAATTGATTAAGTATGGATATAAGTATACGCTTTCAGAAATAATTCGTAAATTATAATTTTTCATTATTTGAGAATAATTTGTATTTTCTTATATCGAAATTATGACATTTGTAAATTTAAATTAAAATGGGATGTTAATTAAGTTAAACGAGCTATTTTAATTAATCCATTTTAATAACGATACGACCTTGTATATGATTATCTTTCAAGGCTTCAATATGGCTTTCGATATCTTTAAAAGGAACAACGGTTTTAATTTCATGAAGTTGTTGTGGTTTTAAATCCGTTGCTAAACGGCGCCATAACAATAGTCTACGACGCATTGGAAATTGAACAGAATCAACCCCCAATAGCTTCACACCGCGTAAAATAAATGGAAAGACTGAACTTTCAAAAGTCATGCCACTTACATTACCGCTTAACGCGACTGCACCGTGTGGTTGAATATACTTTAAACACTCTCCGACAGTGATGCCACCAACGGGATCAATAATGGCCTGCCACTGTCCTTTTTGAAGCGGTTTATCTGATAATGTATCTAAACGTCCAATGACTTCTCTTGCACCTAATGATTTTAACCAATCTGTTTTGTCATGCTGACCAGTGCTTGCAGTCACTTTATAATTCAAAGCGCTAAGCATCATAGTTGCCATTGTACCTACGCCACCAGTTGCGCCACGTACACAGACAGGACCGCCATCAGAAGTGATTTTATTATCTTCTAACAATTGAATTGAAATTGCTGCAGTAAAACCAGCGGTACCAATGATCATTGCCTCCTCTAGTGTTAAACCTTTAGGAAGTGGTACAAGCCAATCGCCTTTTACGCGAGCCATTTCACTAAATCCTCCAGCATGAGATACACCTAATTCATAGCCAGTCGCAATCACTGCATCACCGGTTTTGAAAGATGGATGTTTAGATTCTATGACTTCGCCGGCTAAATCGATGCCAGGAATCATTGGATAGTGTCGTATAATTTTGTTGTGATCTTGTGTTGCGAGCATGTCTTTATAATTTAAACTTGAATAATGTACTTTGACAATCACGTCTCCATCAGGTAAATCATCTACGGTTAACGTTTGATATTGTCCAGTGACATTACCGTTGTTTTCATCTAATACATAAGCTTTAAATGAATGTGCCATAAGCAACCCCTCTCAAAATTTTACTTTCACACTTTATCATGAGATCACATGAAAGACAATGATATTGCAACAAAGATATGTTTAGAATATAGTAATAAAAAGTAATAAATGGGGGATGGGTGTATGAATTTTCGTATTAAAAAGGTTGAGATATCTGATGTAATGGAGTTAAGGCGTGTAAGTATTGAAACTTTTGCTGAAGCGTATGCATCAGATTATGATCATGCATTGTTTAATCAATACTTTGAGGAAGAAATGTCTATAGAGAAGTTGACTGATGAAATACAAAATCCTAATTCATTTTTTTATTTTGCTATGGTCGACGAACATATTGCCGGGTATTTTAAAGTGAATATCGGTGACGCACAAACTGAAGCGTTTTCGTCTCAATATGCTGAACTCCAACGCATCTATTTATATCAAACGTATCAAGGATTAAAACTAGGTCAATATATCTTTAATTATGTTATCCAATTTGCAAAAGGATTGAACAAACGCTATTTATGGTTAGGTGTGTGGAGCGAAAACCATACCGCTATTGCATTTTATAAAAGCCAAGGATTGAAAAAAATAGGAGAACATGAATTTAAAATGGGGCATCATGTTGATGTCGATTGGACCATGGGACTGGAATTATAATATTAGTCGTATGAATCTATAAAAAAATGTTATAATAATGATGGTAGTTATTTTCGTTTGATAAAGGAGGCGCAATATCATGAAAAAGTGGTTGGCAAGTTTTATCGCACTTTCACTTGTTTTAGCAGCATGTGGCAATGACGATAGTAACACATCAAAAGAACATGAGTCATCCAAGACTGATAAGCAAACATCTCAGAATAAGAAAGATAAACCCGCTTCGGAATCATCAAAAACCAACAAAGATAATGCACAAAATAATGGTGAATCGAATTCTGGTGAGGATTCTAACGCGACTACGTCAAACACTAACGACGGTCAAGGCGATGCATCTCAAAACAATATGCCACAAAATGATAATGGTTCAACATCAAAACCTGGACGTTCATATGTTGCTCCATATCAAGGTCAAAATGTCGTACCAGTGGCACAAAACTTAGCACGTCAGTCCGTAGATACGCAACAAGCGTTAAAACAACTTCCGAATTTCCAAACTTCTTTGGATGTGGCACAACGTGAAGTGACTCGCTTAAATGGTCAACAAAATCCATATAATGATTATGCGATTCAAGGTGAAGTAGGGAATTATCATTATGTTTTTAGTTTTATTAATCAATCACAACCTGGAACGTATATGATTGTAACAGTTGATCAGACAGGACAACCGAAAATTGTAGATCCAGCTTATCGTCAGTAAGCACGCAATCTAAAGTTGTAAATTGAGCTGATTTCATCTTTATTTGAAGTCAGCTTTTTATTATATGGTTTCAGAATATTCACATACATAACGCATTTTATAATTAAGTAATAATCATATTTTTATGAGAGTAAAAGTAATTTGTTAAAAGTTAATAGATCTAAAAATTCAATAGTGTTTGATTGTTAATACAACTTTAAATGAATAGTAAATATAAGTGTAAAAGGTGATAAAAAAATTACGGCAACCTATTGAATTGTATACAAAGCAATGGTATATTTTAATTGTGAAATAATTCACATGAATAAATAAGTAATAATATAAATATAGAACAAAGGAAGATGATTTAGGATGTTAGTTCATAGTTACGATCCGTTCCAAAATCTTGCAATATCTGCATTAATTGCAAGTATCCCCATCATATTATTTTTACTCTGTTTAACATTGTTTAAAATGAAAGGGATTTATGCGGCGATGACAACATTAGCGGTTACCATCGTCATTACATTAGTAATTTTCAAACTTCCAGTAGGTATCGTAACAGGCGGTATAACTGAAGGGTTTTATCAAGGTATTTTACCAATTGGCTTTATCGTTATGATGGCCGTTTGGTTATACAAATTAACGACAGCTACAGGTCAATTTGCCATTATTCAAGATAGTATTACGGCCATTTCAGAAGACCAACGTATCCAATTGTTATTAATTGGTTTTGCGTTTAATGCCTTTTTAGAAGGTGTGGCAGGTTTTGGTGTACCAATTGCCATTTGTGCCGTTTTATTAATACAACTTGGTTTTAAACCTTTACAAGCAGCGATGCTCTGTCTAGTAGCTAACGGTGCAGCGGGTGCGTATGGTGCGATTGGTATTCCGGTAGGTGTAGTAGATACTTTAAATTTACCTGGCGGCATTACAGCATTAAGCGTATCTCAAGCGTTAAACTTAAGTTTACCTTTATTAAGTTTTGTAACACCGTTCTTATTAGTATTTATTATTGATGGCTTCAAAGGTATTAAAGAAACGTTACCTGCAATTTTAGTGATGGTGATTCCATTTGTACTATTGCAAATTATTTTCAACCAATTTTTAGGACCTGAACTTGTAGATATCATTCCACCACTTGCAGCAATGGGTGCGTTGGCATTATTCTCTAAAAAGTTCCAACCAAAAAATATTTTCAGATTAACTCAAGGTGAAGTTCTTGAGACGAGACGTCATTCATTTAAAGCAATTGCGTATGCATGGAGTCCATTTTATATTTTAACGTTTCTTGTTTTAATTTGGAGTTCAAAATTCTTTAAAGGATTGTTCCTTGAAGGTGGGGCACTCGCATTTTTAAATATTCAATTCCCAATTCCAGGAACAATGAATGATGTGACGCATAAACCAATCATGCTTACATTTAACTTAATCGCACAAACAGGTATGGCGTTATTAATCGCAGGTATTATTACAATTTTATTATCGAAAACAGTTAACTTTAAGCAAGCTTTTAGTTTGCTAGGAGAAGCATTTAAAGAATTATGGTTACCAATTTTAACGATTTGTTTTATTTTAGCAATTGCTAAGCTTACAACATATGGCGGTTTAACAAGTGCCATGGGTCAAGCGATTGCAAAAACGGGAACAATCTTCCCATTCTTATCTCCAATACTTGGATGGATTGGTGTATTTATGACTGGATCAGTTGTGAATAACAATGTGTTATTTGCACCAATTCAAGCTTCAGTCGCACCACAAGTTGGTACGAGTGGCGCATTACTTGTCGGCGCTAACACAGCAGGGGGTGCAATTGCGAAGTTAATTTCACCACAATCCATTGCAATTGCAACAGCAGCAGTTAAAGAAGTGGGTCAAGAATCAGTACTTTTAAAAATGACTTTAAAATACAGTGTAGGGCTCCTCGTCTTCTTCTGTATTTGGACACTGATTTTATCATACTTCTTAAGTTAATACACAGATTTTAAAAGCCTTCAAAACACATGGTACGCATGTGTTCTGAAGGCTTATTTTATACTGTCGCTTATTTGGATTTCGTACACTAAGTGTGTGATGTTCAGAGATCATTAAGACATTAAATCATCTACGACTTGCTTAAATTGTACATAGATACGTTCAGGAGTATAGTGTGCCACTGTATGAAACGCAGAATGGATAATAGGTTGAATTTGACGCGCGTGGCCTTTTTCTATGACTTCTAATATTTGATGTGCTAAGCGGCGCGTATCTCTAGCAGGCACTAAAAAACCGTTGTGTCCATGTGTGATTAATGATTCCGGACCGGTATTCCCATCATAACTAATCACAACGCTACCTTGATTCATGGCTTCAAGTATTGTCATACCAAAGCCCTCATTACGAGAGGGTATGACTGTGATTTTACTCATTGCGATATACGTGCTGAGTTGATTCGTCGTTGGTTGTAAGAAGATTAAGTCTTGTAAACGCGCATAACTTATATGTTGCGATAAGGCTTCTTTTTCTTTTCCATCTCCGTAAATATCTATTGTAAATCCATAATCTCTTAAGTCGTCTTGAATATGATATACAGCTTCAATTAATAAATCGAACCCTTTTTCATATTCAAAACGTCCAGCTGCAATAATTTTATTTTCTTTCATCAATTGTAATCGTTTTTCATCTAACATATTAGATACGACGTAAGTTGGTGTATCAACATAAGTTTGGTAACGTTCGCGATCCTTTTCCGTTAATGTCGTAATCGCATCTAATTTTTGGTAGTGCTTGAGGATTTCAGCACGAAAACCGTCATCATAAGCATCTAAATTCATATGTTCCATGCCAATGGTTTTTTGATTTGAATTAGCATATTGGGCAATGATTAAATTATGACTTGCACGCGTACCTACTAAAATATCGCTTTCATTATTTTGAATGGCACGAATCATCTTCTTTTCTATATAACTTGAGTATTGTTTAATGCCTGGCTCATATTGCGTCAGTAATTTCGGTTTGAGAAAAGGGGAGAATTTACGTATGCGATTTGATATTATAGGTACACTATTGCGTAGCTTGAGTTGGTAGTCGACAAGCGGTAGTACACGTACGCGAGCATCAAGCGGAAAGTAGGGTTCTGCTTTATTTCGAAATATGGATATAATTGTCACTTGATGGCCTTGACGTACAAGTTGATTTGCAAGGTTCGTAATCGTTTTTACAGTGCCACCTACCGCATAGATATTGTGCATTAGAAATGTGATAGACTTCATGACGCATCCCTCAATTTGTTTATTTGAGTTAATTATATCATGCAAAATTTCATAAGTGATAATAAAGCGTTATTAAAATGTATTGAAATACATTTAATGAGCGACGTAGCTTTTTTATTGTGCATTATAGGTATATAATATAAGTAACACGTGTTAAAATGGTCGTATTGTTAAAGATATGGATGCATATACACTGTTTTTAAGTGTTAAGTATGACAAGTGAGATGTCATTTTCAATACTTGATGATAATCAAAAAGGGGGACTGGATTGTTGTGGAAAACTTACATAACAAGACAGATGTAGTGCTGATTGGCGGAGGCATCATGAGCGCTACATTAGGTGTATTATTCAAAGAGTTACAACCAGAATGGGACATCAATGTGTTTGAAAGATTAGATCAATGTGGTAAGGAAAGTTCAAATGTATGGAACAACGCGGGGACTGGGCATTCAGCATTATGTGAATTGAATTACACAAATGAAATGCCAGATGGCACTATGGATATCAAAAAAGCCATCAAAGTGAATGAGCAATTTCAAATTTCTAAACAATTCTGGTCATATTTAGTCAAAACGAATAAACTCACAAAGCCAAGTGCGTTTATTCGCACAGTACCACATATGAGTTTTGTAACAGGGGAGAAGAATGTTACATTTTTAGAATCCCGTGTTAAAGCTCTTAAAGAAAATGTGTTATTTAGTGGTATGGATATTACTAAAAATAAAGCTACCTTAAAACAATGGATTCCTCTCATGATGGAAGGTCGTGATGATAAAGAAGTCGTCGCAGCTACACGTGATGAATCAGGAACAGACGTTAATTTCGGTGCGTTAACGAAACAACTTATGACACAGTTGCAAAACCAAGGTGGCGCCATTTATTATGAACATGAAGTTCAAACGTTAAAGCAAAATAAAGATGGGTCTTGGCGGATTCAAATTAAAGATTTAAAAGAAAATAAAACATTTACAGTTGAGTCCAAATTTGTCTTCATTGGAGCAGGTGGTGCAAGCTTACCACTGCTACAAAAAACACACCTGCCAGAGTCCAAACATATCGGTGGTTTCCCAGTGAGTGGACTATTTCTTGTATGTAAAAATCAAGATGTTGTGAATCAGCATCTAGCTAAAGTATATGGAAAGGCAAAAGTGGGGGCACCGCCTATGTCAGTGCCACATCTCGATACACGATATATAGATGGGGAACGCGCATTGTTATTCGGACCTTTCGCGGGATTTTCGCCTAAATTTTTAAAAACCGGCTCTTATTTAGATTTAATTAAATCTGTTAAACCATATAATTTAACGACAATGCTTGCTGCCGGTGCAAAAGAGATGGGATTAACAAAATATCTTATTCAACAACTCATGTTGAGTCATTCAGAACGCGTTGAAGAGCTTAGAGCATTTATTCCGAATGCAAAAGAAGAAGAATGGGAAGTAGTTGTTGCGGGTCAACGTGTTCAAGTTATAAAAGATACTGAAGACAAAGGCAAAGGGACATTACAATTTGGCACAGAAGTCATTACCTCTCAAGATGGTTCGCTTGCGGCATTACTCGGTGCATCTCCGGGTGCCTCTACAGCGGTAGCTGTGATGTTAGATATTTTACAACGTTCATTTAAAAATGAATTTCCAACATGGGAACCTAAAATTAAAGAAATGATCCCATCCTTTGGCAAAGCACTTACACATGAAATTGATTTGTTTAAGTCCATTAATCATGATATTTCACAGCAACTAAAATTGAATGAAGACGGTAGCTTACTAAGCTAAAATATGATAAATGATAAAAACGGGATGAACATATCATCCCGTTTTTATGTCTGAGGCTTGGACATAGCAGACCTGTTAATTAAAAATAAGCCAACAAAAATCATTTATACATGAACTTTGTTAGCTATTATTTATCTAAATAAATCGATTTAGTCTTAGTGATGGACACTATGATAAATTGTGATTGATTCCTTAGCCGAGACTTCTGAGGCATTTAGCCGCAACCGAAAATCCATTTTGAGAGCAACAATCTAAGACTATTGGCTTTTACAATATATAAGGCAGTAGCTGATTGGATTGCGTATGCGCTTAAAAGCTTGGCTATTGACCACCTATTCACGCATGTTCATAGGTGTACTGAAGACGTAATTCATTTCATTTCTAACGTCTTCATGCACCGGCGGGCATTACAACGAAATCAATTAGATTTCTGTAATGCTCCCTAGTTGAGGTAAGGCGCCTCTTATGTCTTAATGACTTCTAACATTGATGTCACCTGAGTGTTAGAAGGTTTTTTATTGTAAGGTGTTATGCTAAGGGTAATGTAATTGTGAATGTTGTGCCTTCTTGCGGCATACTTGCAACTTTGATTTCTCCATGATGACGTAAAATAATATCTTGTGTAATGGCTAATCCTAAGCCATTACTATCTGTATGAGAAGTAGATTTATAAAAGCGTTCGAAGATGTGTTCTTGAGCTTTTTTAGATATACCAGGGCCATCATCCGTAATAGTAAGTTGAGCATTATTATTAATCGTATTAGCCGTTAAAGTGACTTCAATCATGCCATCTTGATGTGTATATTTGATGGCGTTACGTATGACATTTTCGATGGCTTGAGTTAATAAACGTTGATTACCTTTTACTTGCAATGCTGATAAATCATGTAACAAGACGATGTTTTTTTGATCCATATTATAGGATTCATGTTTAATGATATCTAAAATCGTATCTTTTAAAGCCACGGTATCGTCAAAAGCTAAATGTTCATCGTTATCTAACTCGGAAAGGAGTAACAATTGACGTGTCAGTTGACTCAACCGGTGTGTTTCATCATAGATTTGTTGAATATATTGTGATTGTTGCGCTTTAGAGTGTTCCACTTGAAGTTGACTGAGTAAATGGTGAATATGTGTTAACGGTGTTTTGATTTCATGGGACACATTTTGAACAAAGTGTTGGCGCATATCATCTAACTGCTTTAAAGCACGACGCATGGAATCAAAGTGTTCTTGAAGCGTACCGATTTCATCATCCCGGGTTTTCGAAATAGGTGTTTTAAAATCACCATCCATCATGCGTTGCGTCGCAATTTTTAACTGTTTTACCGGTTTCACAATAGAATAGGTAGACCATATGACAAGACCAATTGAAAAGCTAACTAATAAAAGAAGTAATACAAATAAAAATATGCGGAATTCTCCGAGTGCTTGTCCAACATCTTGTCGCATAAACACTGCATATGTTTGGTTCTTGGTTTTAAATGAGGTTCCTACGGTATTTTGTGTTTCATTATCAAAAAAGCCTGTGATAATCGGATTGAAAGGTCGCTCTTTCACGCCATGATAATTCTCGCCTTGTAATACGCTATCAACTGCTGATGGCGGTAAGTTATCTTTGCGGAAAGGTTCGCCATAAAAGTGGCTATGATGAGACGAGTCATAAACTTTCAATTGGTAGTTCAAATGACCTAGGAGTTTGAAATAATCATGAAGTTCTTTGTCATTGGATGCGCGATCATATTCATGCGCATGTTGAAGCGTAGTCATTAATTTCGCATCATTTTGAGCTTTTAATTCAAAGTGATAATAAATATTACTGAGTAAGAAACTGGCTATAGAGCTAATGATCATAACTGTAAGTGTGTACAAAGCGACGCGCGTATATAGGGATTTAAGCATTGTCGGTCACCTTGTATCCGATACCACGTACAGTTTCGATTTGCACATTGGCACCTAATTTTTTTAAACGTGCTCGTAAGCGTTTAATATGTACATCTACCGTTCGCGTGTCGCCATCGTAATCAAATCCCCAAATTTTCTCGATTAATGCTTCTCTTTCAAATACTTGTTTAGGATAAGAAACGAGTAAACTCAGTAACGCAAATTCTTTATTCGGTAAAATCATGCCTTTATTATCCACTTTCACTTCAAGTTGAGTTTGATCTATTTCTAAATTTCCTAATTTTAAGTGAACGTTCGTTTGAATTTGGTATCGACGTAACACCGCTTTAATGCGAAACATAAGTTCCGAAACTTCAAATGGCTTAGTTACATAGTCATCTGTTCCAGCTAAAAACGCACGTTCTTTATCTGTTAAAGCATCTCGAGCAGTAAGCATAATGACTGGGTAGTTATAGTCATACTTCAAGAGTTGACAAAGTTCAAATCCATCCATCTCATCCATCATAATATCAACGATCGCAATATCAATATCATGTTGAGCGACATAAGCTTCAGCAGCTTCTCCGCTCGGTTGCTTCACAGCTTGATAACCCTCTTTTTCAATCCTTGAAGCAACATAGTCCAAAATCTCTGGATCATCGTCAACAATTAAACATGTTACAGCCATTGGTTTCACATCCTTTATCTTCTCTTTCTATTCTTATTATAGGTGTAATCACGTCTTGCGTAAATGAACGTTCATTTTATCAACATGTATGACATCCTTTTTAGAAACCTAGCGTGTTTAATTTCACTAACGAAAAAAATTTAGACATTTGACATTTGTTCATATTCAGTTCATAAACCCTTTTTATAATGTGGCTACAAGGTAAAGAAAAGGGGAGCTTAATTATGAAAATAGCATTAAATGAATTGAAGTTTTACAAATTCAAATATTTGCTTATCACATTTATCGTCGTGCTATTAGCGAGTATGGTGTTATTTATATCAGGACTAGCCAAAGGTTTAGCACGTGAAAATGTATCACTTATTGATCAATTTAAATCAGAACAATTTGTGATACAAAAAGATGCAGATAATCAAATCCAGCGTTCAAATATTAGTCCAGACAAACAAACAGAAATTGAAAAAATCGTGAAGACAGCACCATTTAAAGCAAGTATGGCAACAGCACAATATAAAGATGGCAATAGTGATTTATTATTTGGATCAATGCCTAAAAATGAACAACCTTCATTGAAATCAGGGGAGTATCCTCAAAACAATCATGAAGTCGCATTAAACAGTAAATTAGAAGGTGAAGGTTTAAATATCGGCGACACAATTAAAATTAAAGGTAAAGACCAGGAATTCAAAATCACAGGTTTCTTTAATCACGCGATGTATGCACATACAGATTTTGCGCTGGTTACTGAAAAAGGATTAGACCAAGTGACCGACAATCATACGCCTACATCAATGTATTTTCTTAAAGGTTTAAGTGACAAGCAAATTCAAGACTTAAAAGACATCAAAGATGTAAAAGTAGTGACTCAAAAAGACCTAACTGATGGTATTCCAAGTTATCAAGCTGAGCAAGCGCCATTAACAATGATGATCGTCAGCTTATTCGTTATTACAGCAATTGTGCTCACTGCATTTTTCTATGTCATGACCATTCAAAAAACATCTGAAATTGGTATTTTAAAAGCAATTGGTATTAAAACAGGACATTTATTAGAATCACTACTGTTCCAAATTTTATTTGTGACACTTTTAGGAGTCGGTTTTGCATTAGGTATTATTACTGCATTATCGTTAATCATGCCAGTTACCATGCCGTTCCATTTAACATCTAATTTGATGTTGATTATGGTAGTCGTATTTATAGCAGTGGCAATTATAGGCGCATTATTATCACTTGTACGTGTACTTAAAGTAGATCCGATTGAAGCGATTGGAGGCGGCAACTAATGGGTTTAAAAGTAAATAATTTAATTAAAACGTTTGGCAAAGGTGACGCGAAAACAGAGGTATTAAAAGGGATAAATTTTGAGGTTCAACCAGGGGAATTCATTATATTAAACGGCGCATCGGGTTCAGGTAAATCAACTTTATTAAGTATTATGGGTGGATTATTATCACCAACAGAAGGTCAGATGACTTTAAACGGTGAAGATTTTGGTCAGTTATCACAAAAAGCGTTAACAACGAAACGATTAAAAAATATTGGATTTATTTTTCAATCTTCGCACTTACTTCCGTATTTAAAGGTAAAACACCAGTTGATTATAGTAGGGAAAGAGGCTGGGATGGCGAAAAAAGAAGCGGAAATACGCGCGAAACAATTATTAGATGACATCGGATTAAGCCACCGTATTGATGCCTATCCGCATATGTTATCTGGAGGAGAAAAACAACGTGTTGCGATTATGCGCGCTTGGATGAACAAGCCACAGTTGTTACTTGCAGATGAACCAACAGCGAGTTTAGATGCGAAACGTGCGACAGAAGTTGTTGAAATGATTAAAGAACAAGTTCAATCCAAAGGGACAATAGGGATTATGGTAACACATGATGAACGTTTATTTGATTATGCCGATCGTATGCTTTATTTAGATGACGGCAAAATCGTATCCAAATAGAATTAGTAAGACCGATAAATAAATCAGTGACTTTCATAAATATGGAGTGAGACTGGAATCATTATGATTTCACAGTCCCACTCCTTTTTGTTGATATTGCAGTACACGTATGTAGGTAGACGCGTACATGCATGAGACATCATTATCATGACATTATTTATGATGATGTATAGGACCACCTGGACCTACTGGGATGCCAAGCAAATACCATATAATTAAAAATGCTGTCCAAAAGATGGCTAAGAAAATCGTATAAGGCATCAAACTGGCAATCAATGATCCTAATTTCATATTTTTATCGTATTTTTGTGCATAGGTGAGTAATAATGGCAGATAAGGCATCATTGGTGTGATAGGGTTTGAGATAGAATCACCAACACGATAAATCATTTGAGTAAATGCAGGATGAAATCCTAATAAAAGTAACATAGGTACAAAGATTGGTCCAAGTAATGCCCATTTCGCAGAAGCACTTCCTATAAGTAAATTAATAAGACTACTGAGAAGGATTAATCCTAAAATTAAAACGACACCATTTTGATGTTTTAATGCTTCAGCGCCTTTTACAGCAATAAAAATACCAAGGTGACTCCATGTTAAAAATGCAAGTAATTGTGCAGCAAAAAATACGATAACAATAAAATTACCCATCGCAGCCATCGACTCAGTTAACATCCGACCGATATCTTTAGAATTTCGAATCGTACCCGCTTTAATCCCATATACGCATCCAGGGATAATAAAGATTATAATGAGGATGATACCGATGCCATTCATTAAGGGTGAATCATCTATTAAACTTCCAGTTTTAGCATTTCGCAACCAACTTTTTTCGGGTAGCGCTAAAAGTGTGAGCGTGATGAGTGTGATCAAAAAGCTGATGTTTGCGAAACGAATGGCGCGTGCTTCTTTAGGTGAAATCGATGCATTATTCATTGTTTCGTCCGTGTTAAGTTGTGACGACTCATATGTTCCAAGATGTGGAATAACAATACGTTTTGTGACATACCATAAAATAGGTAATAAAAAGAATGTGCTTGCTGCAATAAAATACCAATTCATTGCAACATTCATCTTGACACTTTTATCAATTAAATGTGCAGCAGGCTCAGTAAAAGCATAAACTAATGCATCCTGTAACCCGATAAAGATATTAGCAGCAAAACCTCCTAAAGTGGCTGCATAGGCTAATGCCAACCCCGCAACTGGATGATAGCCAAGTTTAATAAATATCATGGCAACTAATGGGGGTAACACAATCGGTGCAGCATCACCAGCGATATTTCCTAACATGCCCACAAATATAATGACCGGCAAAAGCACTCTTTCAGGTGCGATAGAAACAATATGCACCATTAACTTATCAAAATAACCACTTTTTTCTGCGACGCCGATGCCAAGCATTACAGCGAGGACGATACCTAATGCTGGAAAAGTAGAAAAGTTTTTCACTGCATCATTTAAAAACATCACAACACCATCATGACTTAAAACATTTCTTACGGAAATCATTTCGCCAGTACCTGGATGTTTTACACGTGTATCAAATTGTGACACGATTGCAGTGACGACTGCTAAGAAGATACATAAGCTGAAAAATAATATAATGGGGTCAGGTAATTTATTTCCCGTTTTTTCAACAAAATTTAGAAAGCGTGTCATAAGTTTGTTTTTTTCTAATTGAGTAGACATGTCCAATCCCTCCCGTTAAATGGATTGGGTCGAGTATAACAAACTTCCAAACGTGTGAATATATATTTTTAGAAAATTATGACATTAATATGATCGTTAGAATGATATGAAAAATGACATAAATACACCATAAACTAGGATAGTGCAGGAGCAATCCACAATAATCTCGAAGCAACGCTTTTGCACGTAAAGTGATTGGTGAAGGTGCACCGTATCCTAAAAGATATAAACCATGTCGCTGTGCAATACGGAGTGCTCGTAATACGTGAAATTCACTTGTCACACACATACCATGTTTTTCTGTAAATAATGGCTTCGAAAATCTAAAGTTTTCGACGGTATTTGTAGATTGATCTTCCATTTTAATAGTATGGCATGGAACGTTGTGTTGTTTTAAATAGCGATACATTGCTAAAGCTTCAGATATTGGTTCATCAGGCCCTTGTCCGCCAGATACGATATATTTTTTGATTTGATACTGACGATATAGGGTGAGCCCGCAGTCTAAACGTGCTTTTAACATTGGTGTTACGTTTTCAGTATAGATGCCAGCACCTAACACAATTAAAGTGTCCTCGTCTTTTTGAGGTGAGCGTATTGTTAAAAGGTGCGTTAAATAGAGGTAAATCGGCCAAGTCAATAAAAATACCCATATAAAAATTTCAGAAAATTGTAATGATAATGACAGCCACCAAGGAACAATTGGCGTAATGCATTCGATGCCAAGTGATAATCCTAGTAGTGCCAACGTGTAACAGGTTATCTTTAATACAAATTGTTGGCCATGTTTTGTTTGAAGGTGCGCACGTTTTAACCATAATAAATAAAGCATCATGAGAACGATGATAGCGTATTGACGCCATTGATGAAATTGTGTAAATTGATTAAATGTGACTAAAATCATGTTTAGAATTAACAACACATTAAATAGTTCTATACGAACATTAAAATTACGTTTTGCTGAAATAATAAAAAGCAAACTTATAATGAGAGATGTTATAATAGGTGAGACGAAATACATGAGCAATGCCCTTTTACCTTTCAATTGATATTTTTAAAAGACATCTTTTGAATACAGGTATACGTTATTTTGTTGTAATAATATACCATACAGTTTTAATTGTGTATGGTTATTATACATGGTGATTTATAAATAGAGAAATAACTGAAATGGGCATCATAATAAGTGAAATAACAAAACGTACAAAGACGAGGTGGAATTAAAATGACTAAAGAGATGTCGATGCATGTCGGTTTTATGGGAGAATTTATGGTGAATTTAAATGCACTCACGGCGACGCTATTAAAAGATTTGCGCAATAAATACGGGATATCTAATGAACAATCTAGTGTTTTACTAATGTTATCTCATGACAGAGCTTTAACATTAACTGAAATTACCCTACGCCAAGGGGTGAATAAAGCGGCTGTCAGTAGACGTGTAAAAAAACTAGTCGAATTAAAACTTGTAGAGTGGGTACATTTAGAATATTCCTATGATAAACGACTGAAATATATAGCGCTCACTGAGAGTGGTGTTAATTATGTTAGAGAGTCGAGACGTATCATTGCAGATTTAGCTTCTGAAATGTTGTCAGATATTCCGATTGATCAAATTGAACAAACACGTGAAGTTTTAGAGCAAATTGATCAACGCGTAAAAGCACATCTAAAAAAAATGTAACACTTTTACCATGACCATACGCCCAATGAATGAGGCGGTAAGATTAAAAATGACGTAAAATAAGTTACACTACTAAGCGCTGTAAGGAGGTGTGAATGCAAAATGAAACAGTGTCCGCATTGTAACCATCATCAGCTTGGTGAAGACATGAGATGTACCCATTGCTATCATCAAGTTTCATTTTCTAAGCAGTCATTGAAGCATACATCGCCAAAATTAAAGACAAGAGCAGAAGCTGAACAAAGTGCCAAGCAAATTAAAATGAGGCAAATGATTCCAATTGCAATTGTTGGTTTTATTCTTATATTATTAATCATCCTATTTTTATTGTTAAGAAATTATAACTCTCCAGGAGCACAAGCAGAACTATTAGTTAACGCGATCGATAATGATGATGCTTCTAGAGTATCAACATTGCTTAGCTCTAAAGCTAATAAAGTAGGGAGAAAAGAAGCAGCAACGTATATCCAATTCATAAAAAAAGAAATTGGCATGCGTCAATTTGAAAAAAACGTCTACCATACTGTACATCAATTGGACAAAAACAGTACAGTAGCCAAATATATTAAGACAAAAGATCATATCGATGTTTTACGTATTAGTAAAAATGGGCGTCGATATTTAATATTTGATAATTTAAGTTTTCAAGCTCCTACAAAACAAGCAGAAGTCAAAGCGAATTTAGATGCGACGTATCATTTTGAAGCAGACGGCCGTCCTAAAAATGTAGTTGCTAAAAAGGGACAAACCGTCTCATTAGGAAATTACATACCAGGAGATTATGTCATCCCTGCACGTAAAGAAACAGATAGGGGTACATTTGATGGGAAATTAC
Source organism: Staphylococcus agnetis (assembly GCF_011466855.1). Lineage (NCBI taxonomy): Bacteria > Bacillati > Bacillota > Bacilli > Caryophanales > Staphylococcaceae > Staphylococcus > Staphylococcus agnetis. The sequence continues at coordinate 1,876,322 of NZ_CP045927.1, read as the reverse complement.
GATTTAATTCTAAATCGAGTCAAAATGAAGTAATGAAAGTCACTGAAGATTTTGAAACGGCACAAGTCGATATCAACCTTAAAAATACAGCAGGGTTAAATCAGGAGAAAACAGTGATTATAAATGGAGAAAGATTACCTTATACGAGTGAACAAGGTTTCGGACCTTTTCCAGTTAATAAGGACTTAACGATTCAAGCAGAAGGTAAAAGTCATGGTAAAACGTTTAAAACGGAAGAGAAAGTCATCAAGAAAAATGACCTTAAAACGGTGAATGCGGTAACATTGTCTTTTGATGAATCAGAAATTGAGGAACATAATAAAGATCAGGAAGATAATATTTTAAATAAAATTGATGATTTTTTTAAATCATACACAGGAACCTTAGATGAAGTAAATGATTCACATTCACCCAAAGGTTTGTCTAAATTTGTTTTAGAAGATAGTCCATTTTACGATAACTTAGTGTCAGATATCAAAAATCATCGTATTTCTACAATTAAATCTTCTAATATAATGAATGTCAGTCGAAATGGGCAATTTTATTCTGTAATTGTTCAAAATGAGGATAATAAAGGACGCAATGAACAAGGGCATTATTTGTTAAAAGGTAACGATGACGGAGAACAATTAAAAATTGTTAACTATGAACGTTATCAATAATCCGAGCTTTACCCTTTTCACAATCGACATAAGTGTATTTTTAAATTAGCCTTCAAAGTTTATCAGAAGATGGACTTTGAAGGTTTTTCGTATGCTTAAAATTATCAGGTTATTGTATTGTTTATAAAAAGTTTAAGACAATATGAATAAGTAATTGAGTTTTTTCAAAGATTGAAGATTAATATGTAATAAAAAAGGAATAATAATTATGCATATCTTTAGAATTAATTCACTGAATCAGTTACTATAGGATAAGTTGGGTTTTTAAGAGTTGATTAAAACTCAATTTTTCTACAGATTAGATTGATTGTAGATTAATGTATCACATGATTAAGTACCATTTTAATGTATTTATTATTTAATTACGAAATGTATAATGAATGTAAATTTTTATAAAGGGGGAATGGGGTGGTTAGAATTCAAAAGCAAGACTTACGCATTATTAAAACAATATCCAAGTTAACCGAAGTTTTAATTCTATTACTTCAAACGCATCGTTATTCAAAAATTACTATTAATCAAATCTGTAATGAAGCGAATGTGCACAGAACCACTTTTTACAAACATTTTAAAGATAAAAATGAACTATTATTACATGTATTTGAAGCATCAACACAACCTTATTTCAAAAATGATATTAACCAAAGGATGGTTCAACCATTTACTTGTCTTGAACAAACGTTGAATCCTACGATTAGAGACATTTTAAAAATGCAAGAAAGCGATGTTAATTTTTATAAAATGTTAGTTCAATTTTTTACGCAAACTGTACATACTGATGTAAAAAGCCATATCAATGCTTTGCCACATGATCAACGTTTTCCATCAGAAGTATTTGGATATGTCCAGACAGCGATTATTTCATCTTTAAATCAGTGGCGTATTGATTCAAACACGGAATTTGATGCATCAAAAATGGACCATATTTATCAAACATTAATGCGCTATCGTTTTTCTAAATTTTAATGTAACCTTTTATTAAGAAATAAAGGATAGACGTGAAATAATGACATGTGAGGGATGTCACGATTTCACGTCTATCCTTTTTAAATAAGGTTATAGTTTAGGTCGTCTATTTCTAAAAAATAAACTTATAAAGTAGAATAATGTCGCGATACTTGAGAAAATAATCGCGTTGTGTAAACCATTTGCTTCTGTGAGTAGTGCAGATGGTTCAAGGTTTCCTAAATAGTGTGAGAATTTAGATGCTAATGCTTGAGCCGCTTCTCGAATCATAAAAAGGATGGCAATCGGAATGAGTGTCGCGCATAGTGCAATCACAACGTTCAATAATTTAATCAATGTACGATTAAAAACAAGAATTAATATTGAAAGTACAATATTAATGAATACCAATATGAAAAAGACATGGATCATCGTTAATAATATATTGAGATTGCTTTCCAAGTCACGCGTATCTATTAAAGACTGATGCCCTAACTCTTGTATCACATTTTTGAACTGTTGATAGTTAACAGTTTGATCTATAAAGTTCATTTTAAATAATGTATTGAAGTACATATGATATGCAGCAATTGCTGACAATACTAATGCAATCAGTGTCAAAATAAAACTAATCCAGGAGCGACGTTTTTTAGGGTTTAATTGCGTTTTATGTAATGAATGATTATGGAATTGGTGTTCAAATACCTGAGATGATTCGTTTGAAACTTTCATAAAGACTCCTTTCAGTTTCTTCAAATTAAAGTTAAGATTAAAATATAACACATATTATAGTATAACTTTTTATAAAATCATAGGTAAACCTAAAAGAGACGAAAAGGGTTCAGTTGATGAAGCGGTTACCGAGTAGTGGTATGTGTATATTCAACATTAAGTATAAAGCGCATGCTTTATAAATTACGTTTAAGGTTGCCACAACTGTTAACGAAGTGTAGCGTTAATAATGTCATAGAAATATTTTCCAAAAATATGAAAGCATTCACACTTAAAACGTATTATAATAGAACTATTCATATTAATTAATGGTAAAGTGAGGGATTGTATTGAAACGTTATGTTATGAGTAACTTGATGGGGCGTTATTTATCTCATCAACGTCATATTAAATTTAAGTCACAAGCTGAAATCGATGCTTTTCTTGAAAAGCGAGAAGTTTTAAATAAAGAGAAACATAAACAACCGGATCAAATTAATGTGAAGTCTAATTTGGTGAAAGATATGTTTGATGATATGCAAGTCTTCCGTTTCAATTTTGGTCATCACATAAAAAATAAAATTCTTTACATATATGGTGGTACTTTTGTATTGCAACCCTCTGTTTTTCATTGGCGGTTTATGGATAAACTCGCATACGAGACGTTACACGAAGTCGTATTACCAATTTATCCAAAAGCACCTGAATATACGTATAAAGAAACTCATGAAGCCATTGAACAAGCGTATCGTCGCTTATTAAAAGAAACAGAACCTTCAAACATCGTCATTATGGGAGATAGTTCAGGTGCGAACATGGCGCTAAGCTTTGTTCAAAAACATTTAAAAGAGCAAGAATTACCTTTGCCTAGTCAAGTGTATTTAATATCACCATGGCTTGACTTATCTTTGTCTAATCCTGATATCACGGAACAGGTTCAAAAGAAAGACCCTCTGCATAATGTGTCGAGTTTACAATCGATTGCAAAAGTCTGGGCTGATGATTTGGAAATAAAACATCCAAAAATATCACCTTTATATGGACCAGTACGAGGATTGCCACCAGTATATATGTTCGGAGGCACGATTGAATTGTTTTATCCAGATATGTTGAAATTAGAATCTTATTTTAATGCGGAGTTACAGCCAATTCATTTCTATCAATACAAAGATATGGTAACTGCTTTCCCATTATATCCAATTGTAGAATCACGTAAAGTTTTGAAGCAAATACGTAAAACAATCAATCAACCGTAATGTATGGGAACACGCATTTAAAAATAATGATCATCCATCAGTCATATGTATGTGACATAATAAAATAAGTCTATTTCGTGAACGTATAACAAATAGAAATATATATAAATACATGATTGTTCCGTGCAATCATGTATTTTTTTTAGTAAAATAAAATTTGTGATGAATCATTACATCTTAGTGATCACAAAAGTTTCGAACGCAAATAGCACAAGACGATTATTGAAAGGGGTAAGGCATGGATTTATTAATAGGGACGTTGTTTTTAGTTTTAGTACTTGTGATTTTTACATTATTTACATATCGTGCGCCAAGTGGGATGCGTGCAATGGGCGCCTTAGCCAATGCGGCAATTGCTTCATTTTTAGTTGAAGCTTTTAACAAATACGTTGGCGGTCAAGTATTTGGCATAAAGTTTTTGGAACAATTAGGAGATGCGGCTGGTGGACTTGGTGGCGTGGCAGCTGCTGGTTTAACTGCGTTAGCAATTGGTGTTTCACCCGTTTATGCACTTGTTATCGCTGCAGCATGTGGAGGCATGGATTTACTACCGGGATTCTTCGCTGGATATATCATCGGTTATTTAATGAAATATACTGAGAAATATGTTCCAGATGGGTTGGATTTATTAGGAGCAGTGATTGTCATTGCACCTTTAGCACGCCTGATTGCAATTGGCTTGTCACCAGTTGTCGATAGTACGCTTATTAAAATAGGTGACATTATTAAAAGTTCAATGGATGTCAATCCAATCATTATGGGGATCATTTTAGGCGGCATTATTACAGTTGTAGGTACTGCACCATTAAGTTCGATGGCCTTAACGGCACTATTAGGCTTAACAGGTGTGCCAATGGCAGTAGGGGCGATGGCTGCTTTCAGTTCTGCATTTATGAATGGGACATTATTTCACAGATTAAAATTAGGTGACCGTAAGTCAACGATTTCAGTGAGTATAGAACCTTTATCTCAAGCAGATATCGTATCCGCGAATCCGATACCTGTTTATATCACTAATTTCTTAGGCGGCGCATCAGCAGGGTTAGTGATTGCGATGAGTGGCATGATTAATGATGCAACAGGTACAGCAACACCAATTGCCGGATTTTTAGTGATGTTTGGTTTTAATCATTGGAGTACCGTTTTAATATACGGTGTGATAATGGCAGTGATTGGTACGATTTGGGGGTTTGTAGGATCATTAATTTTCAAAAATTATCCTATTGTGACGAAACAAGATATGATCGCACGTGGCGCTGTAGACGCATAAAACAATGGGATTAGGACATACATCATTAAACCTATGATTGTCCCTAACGCCTCGCTTTTCTAGGCGCCTTACCTCAACTAATTTTGAGAGTAAAAATGTAAGAGATTGTTGCTCTCAAAATGGATTTTCGGTTGCGGCTAAATGCCTCAGAAGTCTCGGTTAAGGGATCAATCACAATGCATCATAGTGTCCTTCACTAAGACTAAACCGATATATAGATAAAAAATAGCTAACAAAGTTCACGTATAAATGAATTTTGTTAGCTTATTTTAAATTAATAAATTTGCTATCTGCCAGCCTCGTTTTACTTAATGGGGCTCAAAGTCGTGCACAGGTCTACTTTAATTTTTGGATGGAATACCTATTGGATGACCGAGCTGTTGAGGAAAATCAAGGTTACCTTGAGACTGAGCATAGGTTTGGATTAGTGCAAAGATATCGTCGGGAAATGGTGCAGGCTTTTGAGTTTTACGACTCATGCCCATCATCATCGTTTCGGCTGTCGCACAAGTTTCATTCGTATTTTCATTTATGAGTGTTAAAAAGAAATGGATCCGTTTATCGTCCATATCATAGATTGCAACTTCAATTTTAAACGGTGTTCCTTTTTTTAATTCTTTTAAATAAGAAATATGTGTTTCTAATGTAAAGACTGTATATTGACGTGCATCGCGTTCCGCATTTGTTAAACCTACTTGATCGTGAAAGTGATCAATCGCTAAACTGAAAACACGTGCATATTCAGCATCATTCATATGACCATTACGGTCTATCCAAGCTTCTTGGACTTCATTTTTATCATAAAATGGAAATTGTAACATGAGTCACACTCCTTCAACAATTTTTCATTAATACTATATTAACCTATTTTATAACTTTCACGCATGTCTACACATATAAATGTGATATAGTTAAATTGATATGAGTATATGGAGGGATGCAGGTTGGTAAATCAAAGAGAGATGCGAAAAAATGAACATGTTAAATTAGCGTTAGCACAATCGTCTTTACCAATATCAGATTTTGATCGCATCCATTTTGTCCATCATGCGATTCCGAATATGAATACGCGTGATGTAACAATGGTGTCGCAATTTCCAGACTTTCAATTGTCAAAAGCATTATATATTAATGCGATGACAGGGGGATCAGATTGGACATTAGAGATCAATCAAAAATTGGCACAAGTCGCACGCGAAGTCGGTATACCCATGGCAGTGGGTAGCATGCATGCTGCGTTAAACAATGATGCAGTGAAACAGTCATTTGCGATTGTGAGACAAGAAAACCCTGATGGTGAAGTATGGGCAAACGTGAGTGCAGATGCGACACTTGAAGAGGCAAAACGTGCAATTGAGATGATAGATGCAGCGGCGCTACAAATTCACGTCAATGCCCCGCAAGAATTGGTTATGCCAGAAGGAAATAGAAACTTCGAACACTGGTCAGCATCGATTGCAAGGATTGTAGCAGGTGTTCATGTGCCAGTTATCGTGAAAGAAGTCGGCTTTGGCATGAGCTATGAAACCATTCGTTCACTGATTCAATGTGGTGTCACGTATGTTGACGTTAGTGGCAAAGGTGGTACCAATTTTGCAGCGATAGAGAATGAAAGACGGAAACTAAAGGATATGTCATATATGCAAGAATGGGGGCAGTCTACAGTTGTTTCACTATTAGAAGCACGTAATCTGAATAACCGTATTCATATTTTAGCGAGTGGGGGCATTAGAAACCCGCTTGATGCGATTAAGGCATTGCGATTAGGCGCAGAGGGCATTGGTATGTCACGTCATATTCTTCAAGTTGTTCAAGAAGAAGGTGTAGCGGTTGGCATTGATTATTTAAATGCGTTTCATGAACAGATGATAAAAATCATGACGCTGTTAAACGTTAAGGATATCGTCTCGTTACGTCAATCTTCTATTGTAATAGATGATTACTTAAAATCATGGATTCAACAACGACAACTATACTAAGTTGAATAAAATAAATATTTCACAAGGACTGGGACACAAATCATTTCAATTTTTGGTTCCGTCTTAATGCTCCAAAAGTCTCACTTAAAGAATCAATCACAATTCATTACACGGTACATCACTAAGATTAAATTTATTTGGATAGATAATAGCCAATAAAGTTCATATATAAATGAATTTTTTTGGCTTCTTTAATTAACAGGGGCCTTATGTCCCTGTTTTTTTTATTGTCTCAAATTTTTCTCAGTCTATTGCATTGTAATAAAATGTGGCGTATACTTTTAAATCGTAACAATTACGATTTAAAAGTGGAGGGTCTAATCATGAAGAAAGTACCAGTTACAGTTTTGAGTGGTTATCTCGGTTCAGGGAAAACAACTTTACTAAATCATATTTTAAATCAGCGTGAAGGACGACGCATCGCTGTGATTGTAAATGATATGAGTGAAGTCAATATCGATAAGGATTTAGTTGCTGAAGGTGGGGGCTTATCACGCACAGATGAAAAATTAGTAGAGTTATCTAACGGATGTATTTGTTGTACTTTACGTGAAGATTTACTAAAAGAAGTGGAACGTATCGTTGAAAAAGGGGGTATTGACCATATTGTTATTGAATCAACAGGTATTTCAGAGCCAGTACCCGTAGCACAAACATTCTCATACGTCGATGAGGAACTAGGTATTGATTTAACAGAAATCTGTCAATTAGATACAATGGTAACCGTTGTTGATGCGAATCGCTTTATAAATGATTATCAGTCTGGAGATATGTTACTTGATCGAGATCAAGCAGTAGGAGAAGAAGATGAGCGTACAGTAGCAGATTTGCTCATTGATCAAATAGAATTTTGCGATGTGCTGATCTTAAATAAAATAGATTTAGTATCAGAAGAAGATGCAAATCGTTTAGAGGCAATGTTACGTAAATTACAACCATCAGCAGAAATCATCCGAACAGTTAATTCTGAAGTATCCTTAGACAAAGTATTGGATACTGGAAAATTTGATTTCGAAAAAGCAAGTCAATCTGCAGGATGGTTACAAGAGTTAGAAGCAGGAGGGCACGAAACACATACACCTGAAACAGAAGAGTATGGTATTTCGTCCTTTGTATATAAGCGACGCTTACCCTTTCATGCTGAACGCTTTAATGAATGGTTAGAGCATATGTCTGAATCTATCGTGCGTGCGAAAGGGATTGCTTGGCTAGCACAATATAACAATGTCGCTTGTTTAGTGTCTCAAGCAGGAACAGCTGTGGACATTCATCCTGTAACATATTGGGTTGCAGCGATGCCTAAAGCGGAACGTGCGGCGATTTTACAAGAACGTGAAGATGTGCGTGCAGATTGGGATCCTGAGTATGGTGACCGTCACACACAACTTGTTATTATAGGAATCGATTTAGATAAGGCACAAATTGAAAAAGACTTGGATGCTTGTCTTTTAAATCGTCACGAAATCGATGCGGATTGGTCTCAATTAAAAAGTCCATATGAATGGGAAATTGTAAGACAATCATAAAAAAGTCTGGCACGAATGCCAGACTTTTTTTAAGGTTTAAAAATATTAATAAATGTTGTAATAATTGGTACCCCTAATAAATCAACTAAAAATGCCCCTACAATTGGTACAACAAGATAGGCTCTTGGAGAGTTACCAAACTTCTTTGTAATTGCATCTAAATTTGCCATCGCATTCGGTGTAGCACCTAAGCCGTGACCAATGAATCCACCAATCATTACGGCAGCATCATAATTTTTTCCGAGTAATCGGAAGACGATAAAGATTGAGAATAATGCCACGAAAATAATTTGACATATTACGATGATAACAAGAGGTAACGCTAAGTCGTAAATTTCCGTAATGTTAATACTCATTAACGCTAATGATAAGAAAACACCTAACGAAATATCACCAATACGGTTTGTAAATTTTAAATCAATTAAGTTTAAGTTTCCGTATTCAGATATGTTGCGAATGATTACAGCGATAAACATTGCCGCAACATATAGTGGAATGTTAAATCCTGTTAAATCTGTAAATAATTCTCCTAAGTATGTGCCAACTGCCATACAGAATAGCAGAATGGCTATTTGAATAAAAAACACTTCCGAAAATGAAAAGCGTTTATGTAAATGTGTATTTTCATCGATTTCAGAGTAGTCTTTTTGTTCGTTTTCAATTTGTTTCGGTGCAAGATCATGTTTTTTAATTAAATAACGAACCACAGGACCTCCAATAAGACCACCTGCGACTAAACCAAGTGTTGCGGCAGCAAGAGCAGCTGTTACAGCTGAGTTAACGCCTAAGTTTTGGATAGTTTGTCCATAAGCTGCGGCGTTACCATGGCCACCTTCCATTGACATTGCCCCTGCAGTTAAACCTAGTAATGGATCAATACCTAATACTTTTGAAAGGGAAACACCAATCACGTTTTGCATTGTCGCAAGGACACCACAAAGTACCCAATAAACAATAAGGACCTTTCCACCTAACTTTAGGAGCTTAAATGAAGCACCTAAACCAATTGTAGTGAAAAAGGCTAACATGAAAAAGTCTTGGAAAAATTTTCCGTTTAATTTAATTGTTAAAATGCCTGTGCTAGATAAAATAGCTGCTAAGATTGCAAATATTAAACCACCTATTACCGGGGACGGGATACTCAAACGGTTAAATATAGCGACCCTGTTGACAATGGCGTGCCCTATGAGTAAAAGAAACACGGCAAGACACAAGGTTGATATTTCATTTAATTCAATCATGCTGGGTTATCCTCCTCGTATAAATAATGAGAGCGCTTTATACGCTCACGTCAGTTTATTATACTACATGAGAAATAAAAATCTATATTAAATTTATGTTAAAGAGATTAATACATGTTTACGTGTAAAATACCTATTTTGCAATGTTTAAATTATTTATACATCTTCCGATACGTTGAAGGGGGCATGTCAAAATGCTTACGAAACGCTTTTGAGAATAATAACGGATCATTGTATCCGACATTTTGAGCAATCTCTTGAATAGGCTTTGAAGTCGTTTTAAGCATTGAGGATGCATGGTATAACCGTAAATAGACTAGGTATTGTTGAGGCGATTGATCCATCCACTTCATAAACAATTTGTATAAATAACTGCGACTTACTTTAGCATGCTGTGCCACATCATCAATCGAAATCGTATGCATATAATGTTGATTCATATAATTCACAGCGGCTTGTACGCTAGAGTATATTTCATTAGGATGGCTTTCAAAAGGTTTAGGAGAAAGTTGTGTTAGTAAAAATAATAATTTATATAAGTCACTTAAATGGTGAATATCATCAGATGCTGTGGTTTCATAGGTGATGGCACGTTCGCATATTTGATACATTAATTTGGAAAGTTTCGAAGTATCTTGGTTTAATACGACAGGACAGTCGATGAGCGTGGTGCGTTTTAAATAGTCCATTGCTAAGTTTCCGCTAAAACCCACCCAATGATAGGTCCATGGATCATCAGTTGACGCTTCGTAATGGACACGCATGCCTTCTCGTAATAAAAACATATCTCCTGCTTTTAACTCATAAGACGTGTGTTGGTGTGTGAACGTTCCTGTTCCAGACATAATAATGTGTAATACAGCAGGCTTTACGACTGTATATTGATAACTTACATTAGGGGTGCCAATTTCAATACCACATTCATCAATATTCGCTTCAAAATGATTCTTTTTAAATAATTTCCATAATAATTGCACGAGAACAACTCCTTTAATATGGAAACATTTTACCATGTTTTTGAATGATAGTAATATATTACAAGTGAAAAAAGTGTGTTAAGTTATGAAAGTACAAAAAAGTGTAGTCTTATTTATTGGAGGTCTATTATGTATATAGAAAAAAACGCATTACTCATTATAAAAATCAAAATCGTATTTCATCTCCTAGACTTATAACACCATTTATGAATAAACATGAATATTTTAATATATCTCAAAAGGAAGAAGCGGCAGCATGTATGCCTATAAAATTTGTCAGCAAATTTGAAGATTACTCATCATTATTGCTGGACGACGTATCGCATCAAGGGCATAAAGATAACGCCGTGGTTCCAAATGTCTGTACAACGTTAACAGCTCAATTTATGGTAGATGATTATGACAAAGCTCAAGATTACCATTTATATGTGCATGACATTCTATGTCCGATGCTGATTGTTATTGATGACGCCATCGTTTCTTATATAGAACCAGATGACACATATCACCGTATCGATATCACACATCTCGTTACCTCGGGTAGTCATGAATTAAAAATAATAGCTTATCAAAAATGCAATGATGCAACATATCCGTCTGCCAACATTTTACTAGATGACATCTATATTGTTACGCGTGCTTATGATCGTATAGAAGATTTTGATATATATTGTCAATATGAATCTGAAACAGGTTTGTTACAACCTACCTTAAATATTAAAGATATCGAAGGTGCACCTCAAATCACTTACAGTATTCTTGATCAGTTTGGAGAAACGTTAGTTACAGATGAGGTCAATATTGATCAATCGAACCGTTTGAATCTCAACGCGATTACTTTAGATGACAGTACTATTCATCATTTAACTTTAATGCTCGAAACGCAAGATGAAGTCATCATGCATGAATTAATGATGAAATTTGTGATGCCTACTATAGAAGCACAACACCCTACAAAAGTATTTACGATGTAGTAAAAACAAGTGTACAAGTGAATATTAAAGGGTGTATACGCATACAATTTTAACTTTAAAAAAAGTTAGACTTGTCAAATTGTTATATGGGTGTATAATTCATATCATAAAACTATGGATTAAGGAGCGTCACCCATGTCAAACGAATTACGAAGTCAGAAACATTATGGGGCATTAGCGTTATTGCCATTGGTTGTATTTTTAATTATATATGTTGGTGTAGGATTATTTTTTACAATCATAGGAAAAGACGAAGCATTTAATCAACTACCGAGACATGTTGCGATTATGATTGCCATTGCCATCGCTTGGCTCGCTTATGATAGACGTACCCCTTTAGCAAAAAAAGTAAAAATCTTTACTGAAAATGCTGGGTCGTCAGGTATCGCTGAATTAGGATTGATTTTATTACTTGCAGGGGCATTTGCAAGTGCAGCGAGCGCATCAGGCGGTCAAGACGCATTAGTTAATATGGGATTGTCAATAATACCACCTAGTTTATTAATTCCAGGTATTTTTGCGATGAGTGCATTTGTAGCTACGGCAATGGGGACATCAACCGGCACACAAGCTGCGTTTTTACCTATCGGCATTGCAGTCGCACAATCTGCAGATTTAAATGTGGCAGCGGCTGCAGCGGCTGTGATTGCTGGTGCGTATTTTGGGGACAATTTATCGATTATTTCTGATACTACGATTGCAGCAACTACAGGGGTAGGCGCAAATATGAAAGATAAATTTAAAGCGAATTTTATGATTGCATTACCCGCTGCGGTCATTACGTTTATTATTTATGCGATTGTAGGAGGCACAGGTAAGATTAAAGGTGACTTGTCCTTCAATTTCTTTGATATCATCCCGTATCTATTTGTATTAATTGCCGCAATTGCCGGCATGAATGTCATGTTTGTTTTACTTTCAGGGATTGTATTAACAGGCATTATCGGTATGATTCGTGGTCATTTGCACTTCTTTGAATGGACAGCCAAAGTTGGAGAAGGTATGGAATCTACGTTTAGTATCTTTTTAGTGGCCTTCTTAATTTCTGGGCTTGTCGCATTGATTCGATATTACGGTGGTATTGATTGGATTGTCGAAACGATGAAAAAGCAAGCACGTGGGCGCAAAAGTGCCGAGTATGCAATGGGGATTTTATCGGGTATTTTATCAGCAGCGCTCGTTAACAATGTCGTTGCAATTTTAATTGCAGCACCTATCGCTAAAGAAATTGGCGATGCTTCACAAATTCCGCCGAAACGGATGGCAAGTATTTTGGATATCTTTGCCGCAAGTGCTTTAATGGTGTTACCTCACGATAGTGGAATGTTAATGGCCGAACAATTCGGCAATGTGTCTTATTTAGAAGTACTCCAATATTCATTTTATCCAGTTATTTTAATATTATGTACTTTTATATCAATTCATTTAGGTATGTTTAAAGGAAAGAAAGCAGCATAATAGAAAGCGCACGCGAACGAATCATCGCGTGCGTTTTTTCTATTTCCAAGTCTCATCAGGGTGTATATAATCCCGTTTACGTTGGTGAGAGACGTAAGGATTACCGTGCACAGTATATCTTAAAGGTTTATGTGTCCATTGACCTTTATTAGGAATACCAATACGTGGACTTTCAACGATGTTGCGTGGATATTTACGGTTTTTTGTATCTATTTTTAAACGGCCTTCATTGAGCCGAGTGCCATCTATAGTACGTGGAATTTGCATCGCAGTCGTAAATTTACCGGGTCCATTTGTGAGCTCATAACCTGATTTACCTCGATTTTGAATCATCATTTCAATGCCATCCTCTGGTTCTATTGCACGAATCAGTACGCCTTCTGGAACACCTTTTGCTTGAGTAACAAAATTAATGAGCAGATAACGGTGCATCATATGACCATAAATGGTTCCACCTAACTGATAAAGCGAACGTACTTTAGGTGTTTGTTTACCTTTATAGCCATGTGCGGCTTGATCTTCAAAACCTAAATACGCTTCCGTCTCTACGATGTAACCCGTATAAGTCATTTGATTACTCTCATAAATGAGTTTAACGCCAAGTAAGTCTTTCGCAACCTCTGTCGTAGGTCGGTGAATAAAATCCATAATGAACTGCCTCCAATAAGTCATTACTGTAAGTGTAACGAAAAGAACACGTTGCGTAAAAGGAGAACACCTAAATTTATTATAATCCTAATCATAAGCATTATTATTGTTAAAAATCAATATTTAATTTTTAACAAAAGTTTAATATACTTATGGTAAGGTTTTATATGGATTAAAATTTAAAAGGGGGACTATCTTCTATGATAGCAACACCGCAAGTAGGTTTTTTAGAAGCTTTTAAGCTCTTTTGGTTGAACTATATTAACTTTAAGGGTCGTAGTCGACGTAGTGAGTATTGGTGGGTCATGTTATGGCATATAATTATACTTCTACCGTTTAATTTTTTAAGGGCCTTAGCATCTGCCATTTCAGATGAATTAAGTTACATAATTCTAACCATTATCATCTTGTATTATATAGTAACGTTTCTTCCTAATTTGGCACTCACAGCGAGACGTTTTCATGATTACGGCTTTTCAATGTTAGTACCGATCATTAATATAATTGTGTGTATTTTAGGCTATTTGAACTTAATAATAGTAGTAAGTTCAATGGTTGGCCTAATCGCAAGTTCTTCATCAACTTTTGGTGTGATAGCTTTAAATTTTTTAATCCTTTTTATCATTGCTTCGTTTGGCTTACAAATTTTTATATTAGTGATTAGTGTTATGGATAGTAAAGAGGAAGCGAACAAGTATGGACCTTCACCTAAGTATGTGCAGTATGAAGCATCATACATAGAACCTAATCAGGGCAACATGCATCAACAAACGCATCAACCTATAACATCTAATGAAGAAGGATTACCTCAGAAAGACAATTACAACACGGATCATAAAAATATGTAATTACAAAAGATGCAGAACAACAATCACTACGATTATTGTTCTGCTTTTTTATATTTTCTTAAATTAAAGGTATCTTTATGTAAACTATATAAGTCTTTTTGACAAATATATTTGTCAAATCAAAGCGTGTTATAGTATACTTACATTATCAAATAGAGAAAGGGCGATACGCTATGTCATTAAAGGTGGCGCATGTCAGCAAGAAGTTTAAAGATATCACAGCCGTCGATGATATTTCTTTCGAGCTTGAAACGGGTAAAATGTTAGGGTTTTTGGGACGAAATGGTGCAGGTAAAACGACGACATTTCGTATGATTTTAGGATTAACTGAACCGTCAGAAGGTGAGATTTATTTTAACGGTGAGACGATTAAGGCTTCCCATTATGATGTAATCGGTTATTTACCTGAAGAACGTGGCTTACATGCGAAATTAAAAGTTGAAGAAGAGTTAACGTATTTGGCAACGCTAAAAGGGATGCCTAAAAAAGAAATTAAACGCGCGATTGACTATTGGTTAGAACGATTTCATATTACTGAACATCGAAACAAAAAAATTGAATCTTTATCAAAAGGGAATCAACAGAAAGTGCAACTTCTTGCGAGTATGATTCATGAACCTCAGTTGCTTATTTTGGACGAACCCTTTAGTGGTCTTGATCCAGTCAATGTTGAATTGTTAAAAAAAGCCGTAATTGAATTGAATCAAAAGGGAACGACCATCATTTTTAGTTCACATCGCATGGAACATATCGAAGAATTGTGTGATGACGTATGCATTTTAAATAGAGGACAAATGGTAGTACAAGGGCCAATTCAAACGGTGAAACGTAACAGTGGTTATCAGCGTGTAGTTATCGAATCCACATTTAATTTAGACGACTTAAAAGATGTCCCTGGTGTGATTGATACAAAACATACACCTCAAAAATATGTTTTCATTATTGAAAATGAAGATGTAGCGAAAGTATTATATTCCAAAATACAAACATTTGGATATGTGAAACATTTTGAAGTGCTTGATCCAACAATTCAAGAAATTTTTATTGAAAAAGTGGGTGATCATCATGCATAAGTTTTTAGCGACATTCAAATTAACCTATTTCAGTAAACTTAAATCAAAAGCCTTTGTTATTACAACATTATTATTTATGTTAGCAATTATTGGGATAGCCAATGCAGACAAAATTATAAAAATGTTTGATGATGGTCAGAATCACATTGCGATTATTACTCAAGATAATCAAGTGTTTAACTATATTAAAAAAACGAATGAAGCATTACATAAAGACACAACTTATAAGAAACTTTCAGCATCTAAAGTTGATCAAGCATTAAAAGATGAAAAGATTGATCAAGCTTATATTATTAATACAGATGACGGCCGTTTATCGGCAACAATTAAAGCGAGTAAAGCACCGTCTGAAGAAGAGCAAAAAAAGCTTCAAACTGTTTTAACACAATATCAATCACAACAAGTCGCTCAAAAATTAGGACTGTCAGCTCAAGAACAAAAACAATTGTTTACACCAAGTAACGTGGATACAAAAGTGATTAAAGTGGGAGAAGGACAATCAATTAACCAAAATGAAAAAGATTTTAGTTCCTTTATTGTAATGCTAGGCAGTTTCTTAATGATGTTTATTATTTTGAATTATGCGAATCAAATTGCAATGGAAGTCGCAACTGAAAAAACATCAAGAGTATCTGAAATGATAATTACCAGTGTGAAACCCTCACTTCATATTATTGCTAAAATTTCAGGGGTGCTCGCCGTTGCGTTGACACAAATTGTTGCGATTGCTGCAACCATAGTTGCATGTATCATCTTTTTTGATCTTGGAAAAAAATTAAAAGGGTTGGACTTTATGCTCACACCGCACATTACAAGATTGATTGTTTTTGGCATCATCTTTTTATTAATAGGTGTGTTCACATATGTCGTTTTTGCAGCCATATTAGGTAACTTAACCGCAAGAATTGAAGATATGGGTCAAACGTTAATGCCATTAACGATGTTGATGCTTGCGAGTTTTTATACGGGCTACTTTAGTGCAGTTACAAACCCAGATAACCTTTTCGTTAAAATTATGAGTCATGTTCCATTTTTCTCACCATTTGTTACATTTGCGAGATTATCAATTCCTGAAACACCAACTTATGAAGGAATTATCGCAATAGTAATTCACATTGTGCTCATTTTGGTGCTTTTCTACTTTGCAAAAAAATCATATCAAAATGCAGTACTTACTTTTGAAAAAGGTTGGTGGAAAGCATTAAAACGGGCACTTCAAAAATAAAAGATAAATGGTAGATATTCATTCGAATCTGTCTCGTGAATGACCATATAAGTCTTCAAATCTCGTATATATGCGATATTTGAAGGCTTTTTTAAATGACACAAAAAATTCTATCCACAAGTATTGTTGAAACTGATACAATATAAAAAAAGTATTTGAGGTGGAATCATGGGCATTTTTTATCCCATCGCGATATTCATTTTAGCCGGTTTCTGTGAAATAGGTGGGGGTTATCTGATTTGGCTATGGTTAAGAGATGATAAGCCGATGTGGTTAGGTTTAGCCGGAGGAATGATTCTAATGCTTTACGGCATGATTGCAACGTTTCAAAGTTTTCCGACATTTGGACGTGTGTACGCTGCTTATGGTGGCGTCTTCATTATCTTAAGTTTACTGTGGGCACACTGGATTGACCATGAACCACCTGATAAATATGATGTTATTGGCGGTATCATTTGCATTGTAGGGGTATTAGTGATGGTGCTTCCATCAAGAGGTTGATTGGAGCGCATTTAAAGGAGTTAGATGAAAGTATGAAAATTGGGATTGAACATCAAGCGAATGGCATAGATTTAATAAAAATACATCATAAAACCATGTCTATCGTCTTCACAAATTATGGCGCACGTATTGTCAGTTGGAAAATCGATCATAATAATATTGTTTTAGGGAATGAAGTTGAAGCGGATGAATTTTATCCTAATCATCCATATTATTTTGGTGCAACCATAGGTCGTTATGCGGGTAGAATAGACAAAGGCACCTTCACATTAAATCACCAAACGTATCATGTTGAAACAAACGCTGAAGGTCATCATTTACATGGCGGGTCTAAGGGATTATCGTCACGTTTATTTGATTATAGTATTCATCAACATGGACATGATGTGAAGGTCATTTTTACGACGCAAGTACTGAGTTCTGAGGATAATTTCCCGGGTAATATAGATGTGCGTATTGTCTTTACTTATGATGTAACCAATACTTGGACGATTGAATACTATGCAAATTCAACAGAAGATACACTATTTAATCCAACAAATCATGCTTATTTTAATTTAAATCCAGATAATAGAACAATCGATAATCATGTTTTAATAAGTGACAAAATGCATTTATTTCCTTTGAATGATGCACGGTTACCTCAGAATAAGCCGATTGATTTAATAAAAACAATGGGTGTCAATCGTATTCCGATTCAAACAATATTTCAATCACAAGATCCTAGGTTACATCCTCAAATCGAACGTTTTAAAGGATTAGATCATCCTATGGAAGTTGGTAACGGAAAACTTACATTATCAAACGATAAAGTGAAATTACATGTCATTACAGATCGACCACAAATTGTAGTGTATACATTTAATTCACCAGAAAAGCGAACACATGCGAATCAGCTCTTTAAATCTCATTCTGGTATTGCATTGGAAACGCAAAGTATGCCTAATGACATACATATGTTTGGTCATAAAGCGCATTCTATCTTACGCGCCAACACACCGTTTTATTCAAAAACATCCTATCAAGTTGAACCTATGTAAAAAAATTTGTGCGCTAAAGGAGATGACGCAATGCGTACACGTTTAAAAGAATTACGTGCACGTGAGGGCTATAATCAAACAGAATTGGCCAAAAAAGCTGGTGTCTCAAGACAAACCATCTCACTTATTGAACGTAATGAATTTATGCCCTCTATTCTAACGGCGTTTAAAATCGCTCGAATATTTGGAGAAAAGGTAGAAGATGTATTCATATTTGATGAAGACCACTAACATCATGTGTAGTACAGCGTCACTATCATTGTAAAATATCAATCGCCCTCACAATTCATTTTAAATGAATCCTGAAGGCGATTTCTGTTTGCTATGATAATGTTAAAAGCATCTAGCTAAGCGTTTTTCTAAAGTCTTACGGCGTTCTGTAGTAATAAATGGGTTTTTTATGGCATATGAGAGTTTTTCTTTATTTTTCTTGTCATTATAATACACGTCATTTAAAGCTTGAACAGATAATCGTGTGTCATTCGGAGCTTCTTTAATCAATGTTAAATTACTATCAGGATACACGAGCCCTTCTTTGATAACTCTGAAATAACAACCTGTTTTACCGGTTGCCATCATACGTTTCATGATGCCTTTATATTGATATTTACGCTGAATTTTATTACAAGGCTCCCTGATTTCTGAAACTTCTATAATTGCCTCACCGATTTGATATTGATTGCCAAAATATAAATCATTTTCATCAATATCATTTACAGAAATGTTCTCGCCAAACATTGCATATTCAGGGATAGGTGAAATCACATCTTCCCACATGGTATAATGCGTTGTACTAAATAAGCATAGCGCTTTATCAGGACCACCATGACCGTGGTATGCTTGTTCATCACCTTCAAAACCTAATTTAGAAAGCCAAGTGGGCGCATCAATAGGTGTTTTATCCATACCACTCTTCATAGGTTTACCATCATAATGTAACGTTTTAATTTTACCTGCACAAATCGCCTGGATCGTGTAATTCATCAATGAACCTCCTTGTCTTTCAATAAATATATTGTATATGAAAAAATGTAAAACGTCTTGTAGTGGGTGCCATTATGGTGCATATTCATGTAAAATAAAAGTATAAAATAAATCAAGGGAGCGTCATTTGATGGATACGAAACAACTTAAATTAATGACTTTAACAGATGCTGTTGAACGTATTGAAGATGGTATGATTCTAGGTATTGGAACAGGTAGTACGATTGAGTTATTAGTTCCCGAAATTGCCAAACTTATCGAAAAAGGCTATGAACTTAAAGGCGTATGTACCTCAGAACGTACGGCATATCAAGCGAAAGCTCTAAACATTCCAATACTAGACATTAATGATGTTGAAAAAATTGATTTAGCTATTGATGGTGCTGATGAAATTGATCCAAATTTAAATTTAATCAAAGGTGGCGGAGGTGCATTATTTAGAGAGAAAGTCATAGATGCATTTGCGACGCGTTTTATCGTTTTAGCTGACCAAACGAAATGTGTATCTTACTTAGGTGAGACATTTAAACTACCTGTGGAAGTCGACCAATTTAACTGGTATCAACTTGGTAAACAAATTGAAGCCGCTTATCCTGTAAAAGCCTATCGTCGTATGGTTGAAGATACGCCATTGATTACAGATAATGGGAATTATATTTTAGATGTTGAAATGACATCTCAGATTGATCCATATGCGTTTCATGAATACCTTATTCATTTAACAGGCGTATTAGAAACTGGGTATTTCTTAGATATTGCGGATGAGGCGATAGTTGGGACAGAAACTGGTGTAAAAATTTTAACGAAATCACACTAAGTAAACGCACTTATTTTTAAAGTGCAGGTCTATATATCAATAATTAGAAAATATAAAAACCTTCAACGTTCACTCAAGTGAATTTTGAAGGTTTTTGTAATGTTTAGCTATTGTTTTTTAAGTTCATTTAACGACGTATATGTCTATGTTGACGGTTGAATGATTGTGGTTCATCTTCCTGAACAATTGCACGTGCACGTGTTTCTTCACTCACATGTGCATTTTGGTCATGCGTTTTCGTCGTTAATGCTTCATGTTCAGTATCGTTCTCATGATTTTCAGTTTCAGAGGTATCGTGAGCATGTCTCGCTGCATTGTCCGCTTCCTCAATTTCAGCTTCGCGTGACTGCTTATTAAACATCGGCGTATCATCGTCATCGCCTTCATGACGGGGCATGATAAGTCGCTTAATTAAACTGAAAAGTATCACGATGATGGCAATTGCTGCTGTTGCATAGGCAAGGACTTGCATAGAAAAGACATCGCCAATCTCTTCACTAAAGAAAAACACTTTGGCGAATGACATTGCCGCATGGAAGAGGGTAGCAATATAAATGGCATGCCCCCCTGTACCTCTAACAAGTTCACCGACAAGCATTGAGAATGAGAAAACATAAATTGCACTGTACATCGTATATGGCATACCAAACGCAGTGTTAACATCCCAAATGAGGTAAAGTAAACTTACACCGACATTTGCGATTAAAAATGGTAAACGTCTTTCAACGATATTGAGCAAGTACGCACGAAAACCGGACTCAATGAAAAATGCCATAAAAAGATGTCCGATTAATATAGTCCAAACGGTTTCTGATAAATCTTTTGCTTGTAATAAAATAAAGCTATTACCATACGTGTTAAAGCTATACATACCAATAATAAAAATTACTAAAGGTAATGTTAAGGCAAGGATAAGGCGTTCAATCACTTTTAAATTGATGCCTAATTTGAAACCTTCAAGCTGTTCTTTTTTATGCTTAAAGATGAGTATACAAACAATTGCAGCAATAAATGGTCCTAAACTATTTAGTGAAAACACAAAGTTTTTTAAACCAGATGCTTGTTGAAAATCTCTTAAAATTATCGGGCTCGCATATGCAATAACAAAGAAAATGAATATCGTCAATGCCCATTGAAAGCCAGATATACGAGAATGCTTCATAGTTAATCCTCCATATTCAAGGTACGCAAAATTATCATTTTTAATAATATGAAACGCACTAAGTACAAATCATATCAAGTCAATATAAGAATCTAGCTTACATTATAACGGTATATTTACAATAAATAAATTGATGCATGAAATTATCATCTAATTGTAATAAAAGTATAACCTTGAAAGCGTTTTTATATTGAATTAAACAGGGTATAATATAGAGGTATTATGATTAGAAACCACGCTTAGCTGTAGGTCAGATGATAATAGTAGTCATGAAATCTCACGTTATTGATTCTATTGAAAGGGGATGCTTAAAATGTACCAATCGCCACAACGTCATGTATGGACGGGGAGATTAGATAGTGAAGTCGAACGTGAATCTTTTCGCCATTTTCAAACCATACATTTCGGTGATATTCATAATATCGCGTCACAAGCCAATGGTATCGCGTTATTCGGTTATGCAGTTGATAAAGGTGTTGAATTAAATAAGGGACGCACAGGTGCAAAAGATGGACCGGACGCTATTAAGAAAGCTTTCGCTAATCTTCCTGCTGCGACGGAAACGTCCATTATCGATTATGGCAATTTAACACATAGTCAATCACAACTTATTGAGACTCAAAAAATATTTGGTACATATGTGCATCAATTAATCAAAAATCACCAGCGTACTTTTTTGTTAGGCGGGGGACATGACATCGCTTATGCTCAGTATTTAGGTGTGCGAGCTGCATACCCAAATCAATCTATAGGCGTTATTAATATAGATGCGCATTTTGATACGCGCAAAGAAGCGGAGTCAACATCAGGCACAAGTTTTCGACAAATGATAGAAGAAGATTCCAATTTAGATTACTTTGTCATAGGTATTCAAAGACCTGGGAATACATCGAGTTTATTTCGTTATGCGGAAGAAACGCAAACTCAGTATGTTTTAGCAGATGAACTAGTGGAACATATTGATCCACGGATTAAAGATAAAATCGAGCACTTTATTACACACCATGACGTCATTTTATTTACAATTTGTATGGATGTGATAGATAGCGCCTATGCACCCGGGGTTAGTGCAAGTGCTGTACTCGGTTTGACACCCCATTGTGTACTCTCGTTAGCCAAACGTATTCTTCAATTTGATAATGTGACGACAGTAAGTATCGCAGAGATGAACCCTACTTATGATGTCGATCAACGTACCGCTAAACTTATTGGTCAATTCTTGTCTCATTTTATCCACTATTCGTAAAATCGATATTTAGACAAGTACAGTCGTGTTAGGCGCCAAAATGAGCCAGCTGCAGTCATTAAATATGAGTGTGGCTGGCTTTTTGATGATTTAAAAAGGTTGGACTCAATGCTTGACAATGAGTGATTTATTGAGAGGTTTCTCAAATTTATAATCTTTAAGCATGTCGAGAATGACTCGAGTGCCGTAGGAAAGCTCTCAAAATCTTAAAACATTGCATCATGAACAAAACCACTTCTATATACGATGTACCGCCCAGTAATTTTGAATTTTGTCTAATAGCGCTGTCATTTGGGGCGTGAATTGTCTGTTTTTAGCAACATTAATATATATAGTTCGCTCTATTTTAGGTTGAATAGGAATGGCGTCAAGGTGATTAGTCTTAAATGATTGGTAGTAAATTCTAGGTATCACTGCATAGCCCATTTGCTGATGAACAAAATTTGTCGCCATTTCAAAGCGTTCTACTTCCATGACGATATTTGGACGTGCTTGCAAATGTGTGAAATAGTCATCAATATGTTTTCTTACTTGATAGGGCTGTATTGGTACAATTAAAGGTAAATTTTGAATGGATAATGAAGTTTGCCCTTTAAATGTTTCTCTTGGTGTCAATACGACATAATCTTCTGTATATAATGGGATGGATGTAATTGCTTCATGTTTAATTTTGTCATTGGACAGCCCTAAATGAATTTCAAAATCAAGTAAATGTTGCGTTAAAGTATCTAAATCTAAAATTTCAGTAACTTGATAATGTTGATCGACATGTTCAAGTTGATGTTGTTTTATAACTGTAGCAACCCAATGAGCAGTTGATTCGAGAATAGAGAGTTTAATTTTTGGTGTTTGACTCAATTTTAAATCATACATTTGTTCTAAAGTTAAATGATATTGGTTCACTAATTTTTGGGCATGATTATAAAATTGAATGCCTTTTTCGGTAATTGAAATATCTTTTGTTGTTCGCTTCAGTAATGCGTAGCCTAATTGATCTTCCATTTTTTTAATGGTAGCGGTTAAAGAGGGTTGACTTATATGCAATGTGCGCGCAGCTTTTGTAAAGCTATTTTGGTTCACCACTTCAATAAAATATTCCAGTTGAACAATTTTCATCTCAACACCGTCCATTTATAGTTTTAAGTTATTAATAATTAGTTTATTTATATTGGTCATTAATATCTTAGCATATTACAATAAAAGTGTGGATGGTTCGAACCATTTTAAATATTCATGTATGCCATGCTTACAGTGCATGGCACAAGGAAGAAATGATTGGTATTGTTTCCATGATAATGGGAGATTGAGGTTGAAGGGGTGTGTATTAAAATGACGCAACCTCAAACGTTAGAACGAATAAAAGGCTATAAGATGTGGCGTTTTTGGTTACTGAGCTGCATCGGTATGATTTGTTTTTTTATACCTATATCGATTCGTGGAACAGAAACTATTATAGTGGATCACATTCATTTAGCCATACGTGCGCGATTAGGCCATGCGATGCCCTATGTAGCATTGGGACTCATCATGTTAGGGGCTATCGTACCAATGATACGTAAGGATTTTGCTCGATCTAAAACAGAAGCAGTGATTGTGCTTTTTAAATGTTGTGGTGCAATCATAGGTATAATGTACGTCTTTAAATTTGGACCTTCATTTTTGTTTCGTCCAAATTATGTTCCATTTTTATTTGAAAAATTGATGTTGCCACTGAGTGTATTAATACCTGTTGGTGCAATCGCATTATCATTACTCGTAGGATATGGCTTACTCGAATTTATAGGGGTATTGATGGAACCTATAATGCGGCCTATTTTTAAAACGCCAGGTAAATCTGCTGTTGATGCAGTCGCTTCATTTGTAGGAAGCTATTCTCTTGGGCTACTCATCACGAATCGTGTCTATAAAGACGGTATGTACAATAAAAAAGAAGCGGTCATTATCGCAACGGGCTTTTCTACTGTGTCCGCCACATTTATGGTGATTGTGGCACGGACATTGAATTTAATGGGATATTGGAATTTGTACTTTTGGCTTTGTTTAGTTATCACATTTGTAGTAACAGCAATCACAGCCCATTTGCCACCTATTTCAAATGAAAGCCAAGATTATTATAAAAATCAAGAAGGGGGATCACCTTCAAACATTGAAGGTAATCGACTTCTTGCCGCTTGGGAAGAAGCGAAACGCCAATCGCATCAATCTTTACCATTATTCAAAAATATAGGGGTGAATGTGCGTGATGGTTTAGAGATGACTATCGCTATTTTACCTACAATATTATCAATTGGATTATTAGGTTTGATAATTGCCGATTATACCCCATTTATTGATTGGCTTAGTTACATTTTTTATCCATTTGTTATGATATTTCCTATCCAAGATCAAACACTCATAGCCAAAGCCTCGATGATATCACTGATAGAAATGTTTTTACCATCACTACTTGTTGTGAAGGCAGCACTGGAAGTACGTTTTGTCATTGCGATTACAAGTGTGTCGGCGATTATATTCTTCTCGGCACTAGTGCCATGTATTTTAGCAACAGAGATACATATTCCATTATGGAAGTTAGTCGTGATTTGGTTTATACGTGTTGCACTCACGCTACTCATTACAATACCAATTGCGTTACTCATATTTTAAACAAAGGGAGAGATGAAGAATGTCTAGAGAAATTAAAGCGAAAAAAGGCCTCGAAATTGAATGTAAGGGTTGGGAACAAGAAGCTGTTTTACGTATGCTCTATAACAATTTAGATCCAGAAGTGGCAGAGCATCCAGACAAACTCGTGGTTTATGGAGGCATTGGTAAAGCAGCGCGTAACTGGGAAGCTTTTGATGCTATCGTTAAGACGTTACGTTGCCTTGAAAAAGATGAAACAATGCTCGTTCAATCAGGGAAGCCAGTCGCAGTATTCAAAACACATGAAGAAGCACCGCGTGTATTATTATCCAATTCGGTGCTCGTACCAAAATGGGCGAACTGGGAACATTTCCATGAACTCGATAAAAAAGGGCTCATGATGTATGGTCAAATGACCGCTGGAAGTTGGATTTATATTGGTTCTCAAGGCATTGTACAAGGTACTTATGAAACGTTTGCAGAATGTGCGAATCAGCATTTTAACGGTTCATTGAAAGGAACCATTACATTAACTGCGGGTCTCGGTGGCATGGGAGGTGCACAACCGTTAGCAGTTACGATGAATGAAGGGGTGGTCATCGGGGTAGATGTAGATGCGTCACGTATTCAAAAACGCATCGATACACGCTACTGTGACATTATGACGCATTCGTTAGATGAAGCGTTAGAAAAAGCAGAAGAAGCTAAAAATAATGGTCAAGCGTTATCTATAGGATTAGTAGGCAATGCGGCTGAAATACATCATGAAATTTTGAAACGCCAATTCAAAATTGATATCGTAACAGACCAAACGTCTGCGCATGATCCATTAAATGGTTATGTACCTGAAGGATACTCATTAGAGGAAGCTGCGCAACTTCGTGAAGCAAATCCTGAAAAATATGTGCAATTAGCATCTCAGTCTATGAAAAAACATGTTGAAGCCATGTTGCAATTTCAAGAACAAGGTGCCATAGCGTTTGATTACGGCAATAACATTCGTCAAGTCGCTTTCGACCAAGGGTTAAAAGACGCATTCAACTTTCCTGGTTTTGTGCCCGCATATATTCGTCCATTGTTCTGTGAGGGTAAAGGACCGTTCCGTTTTGCAGCTTTATCTGGAGACCCTAAAGACATTGAACGTGCGGATCAACTCATGCGTGAGTTATTCCCTGAAGATGAAAAATTAATGCGTTGGCTCGATATGGCAAGTGAGAAAATTGCGTTTCAAGGATTGCCATCTAGAATCGCATGGCTCGGTTATGGCGACCGTGCAAAAATGGGTCTCGCATTAAATGATCTGGTACGTAAAGGTGAAATATCTGCGCCAATTGTAATTGGACGAGATCACTTAGACTCAGGTTCAGTCGCTTCACCCAACCGTGAAACAGAAGCGATGAAAGATGGTTCAGATGCGGTAGGTGACTGGGCAATTTTAAATGCGCTTGTGAATACTGCGGCAGGCGGTTCATGGATTTCTGTACATCATGGTGGCGGTGTAGGTATGGGTTATTCACTTCACGCAGGTATGGTTGTCGTTGCTGATGGGTCTGAGCGTGCAGAACGTCGTTTAAAACGAGTATTAACGACAGATCCGGGTATGGGTGTGGTAAGACACGCGGATGCAGGCTATGACATTGCGATTGATACTGCCAAAGATAAGGGTGTAGATATTCCAATGATAACAGGTAAAGGTGATGACAAATAATGAATGATTTAATAATCCAAAACATTAAACAATTAATTTTACCCAAATCAACAGAACGTCCTTTAAAAGGTGCAGACTTAGATGAACTGAACATCGTAGAAAATGGAACAGTGGTTGTTAAAGACGGCAAAGTTGTTTATTCGGGACCTTATACAAACGATTTTGAAGCAAAAGAAACAATTGATGCGACAGGCAAAGTGGTGTCACCAGCTTTAGTAGATGCGCACACGCACCTCGTACATGGAGGGTCACGTGAACATGAAATGTCTTTAAAACGTCAAGGCGTGTCTTATCTTGAGATATTAGAACAAGGCGGGGGCATCCTTTCAACAGTAAAAGCAACACGTCAAACGAGTGAAGATGATTTATTCAAAAAGGCAGAACATGATTTACTTACAATGATGCACCATGGTGTATTAGCGGTTGAAAGTAAAAGTGGCTATGGTTTAGATAAAGAAAATGAATTGAAACAACTTAAAGTATCACGTCGCTTACAAGACAAATATAATTTGGATATGCGTCATACGTTTTTAGGCCCTCATGCAGTACCCAAAGATGCATCATCGAATGAAGCATTTTTAGAAGACATGATTGCCTTGCTTCCTGAAGTAAAGGCCTATGCCGATTTTGCAGACATTTTTTGTGAAACAGGTGTATTCACTATTGAAGAATCTAAACGTTACATGGAAGCCGCTAAAAAAGAAGGCTTTAAAGTTAAAATTCATGCCGATGAAATTGATCCTCTAGGTGGATTAGGACTCGCGATTGATCAACAAGCCATTTCAGCAGATCATCTCGTAGCATCAAGCGATACTGATAAAGCAAAATTGAGTGACTCAGATACGGTAGCGGTACTATTGCCTGGAACAACCTTTTACTTAGGCAAAAATGATTATGCTGATGCACGAGGTATGATTGAAAACAATGGTGCCATAGCGATTGCAACGGATTTTAATCCCGGAAGTTGCGTAACAAATAATCTTCAAATGGTAATGGCTATTGCGGCGTTGAAATTAAAATTATCACCGAATGAAATTTGGAATGCAGTTACAGTGAACGCAGCGAAAGCGATAGATGTGGATGCAGGCACTATTAATAAAGGGGATAAAGCAAATATTGTGATATGGCATGCGCCAAATCATGAATATATTCCATATCATTATGGTATTAATCATGTTGAAAAAGTAATAAAAGATGGTAAAGTAATCATCAATCATGACATTGCACTAGCTTAAATTTGATAAAATACATTGATATATGACGTTCTTGAAATTTATTTCTGAATAAATTTTGAGAACGTTTTGTATTAGAATGAGGCATGCTTGATGATAATGAGGATATATGGAAATTTTATTGAAAATAAGATGCTGTATACGAGATAATATGACTATTCATTCAAAACGTGTTAATAACATCTCAGCGTTTTAGGTCATTGTTAAATAATCAATAAGGGGGAGTTCTATGTCTTATCGGTTTGATCAAATGGTCTCATGGAGACGTCACTTTCATATGTATCCCGAGCGTTCTAATGAAGAGTTTCAAACAACTAAAAGATTAAAAGCGATATTACGAGATATGGATGTGTCAATTTTGGATGTTCCACTTCAAACAGGTTTGATTGCAGAAGTAGGGCAAGGTGATTCAATGATTGCGATACGGTCTGATATTGACGCACTTCCAATCCATGAACAAGCGACTGTTGCATTTAAATCGCGTACTGAGGGCGTGATGCATGCGTGCGGTCATGATATTCATATGGCGAGTGTACTTGGCACAGTGGAACGACTTAAAACGATGGAATCTAAATTAAATGGTCGTGTGCGTATCATCTTTCAAGCTTCTGAAGAACTCGGGTTTGGTGCAAACCGTGTAGTGGAAACAGGTGTCTTAAATGGTGCAAAAGCCATCTTAGGATTTCATAATGATCCAACTTTAAAAGTAGGTCAGTGGCGCTCTAAAATTGGAATCATGACATCAAATGTTGATCGCTTTAAAATTATCGTTCATGCTAAAGGAGCCCATGCGGCCATGCCGCAAGATGCTAAAGATCCGAGTATCATCGTGGCACAATTGATTCAAAGTTTTCAAAGTATTGTGAGTCGTAATATTGCTCCCTACGAGGAAGCAGTGGTAACTATTGGTCAAATTCACAGTGGACAGACATGGAATGTCATTCCTGATCATGCAATCGTAGAGGGAACTGTACGTACATTTGACCATGACACACAGCTTAAAGTTGAAACACGTATGAAACAAATTTGCAAAGGTGTTGCTACACAATTTGACACTAAGATTGATTTAGAGTATCTCAAAATAACTAAAGCTGTTAATAATGAAGAGGCGCTCCATAAGCTCGCAGTTCAAGCCGCTAAAGAAGCGGGCTATGATGTTGCGGAGTTGGTGCGTCCACTGACAATAGGAGAAGATTTTTCGGGTTATCAGGCGATAGCACCAAGTTATTTTGCTATGATAGGCTCCGAAAGTGACTATCCTTTACATCATCCGTTATATCAACCAGATGAACGTATTTTTGAAAATGTCACAGACTATTTCGTAAATGCCATTCAACTCATTTTGAAATCATCATAGAGATTGACGAATTACAAAATTTCATGTAAAGTTTAACAGTAAAATTAAATACTTCATATCAAGAGAAGTGGAGGGACTGGCCCTTTGAAACTTCGGCAACATGGTCATGCGTGTGCCAATTCCAGAAGCTTTGAGGCTGAAGATAAGAAGTTCGGGAAACGATATCAGGTCAAGCCCTAATAGTATGTATGCGCATGATGTACTATTAGAGTTTGACCTTAATTTTTGTGAGGAGAAAAAAATGTCTACAGATTTTAAAGATAAAATGAATGGTTGGGCTTTACTACCTTTAGTTGTATTTATTTGTATATTTTTAGGCGCAGGTATAATTACGAAAGATTTTACATTTATGCCACTCAATGTAGCAGCAATTATTGGTGTAATTATGGCGCTATTGATGAACCGAAAAGAAAATTTTGCGCACAAAGTTGAAGTGTTCGCAAAAAGTGCTGGTCATCCTAATATTATTTTAATGATGTTTATTTTTATATTAGCAGGTGCTTTTTCTAAAACTGCTGAAAAAATGGGCGGTGTTGAATCTATTGTCAATTTTGGATTGTCGATGATTCCACAAAATTTATTGATAGTAGGGTTGTTTATTATTTGTATGTTTGTTTCGATATCGATGGGAACATCGGTTGGAACAGTGGCAGCGATAGCGCCTGTAGGATTTGGGTTGAGTCAAGCGACAGACATTCCAGCTGCATTAGCGATGGCTACTGTGGTAGGTGGTGCGATGTTTGGCGATAATTTATCGATGATTTCTGATACGACCATTGCGGCAGTGAGAACGCAACGTACACAAATGGCAGATAAATTTAAAGTGAATTTTCGTATCGTTTTACCGGGTGCGATGATTACAATCATCATTTTATGGGTACTTACACTCGGTAACCACGTTAATCATGGACAAAGTTATGATTACAATTTTATTAAAATCATCCCTTATTTACTTGTATTGATATTAGCTTTAATAGGCATTAATGTCGTGCTCGTATTGTTAGGTGGGATTTTACTATCTGGAATAATTGGCATTGCTGACGGTTCGTTTAATTTAGCAGGGTTTTTAAAAGCTGCTTCAGAAGGTATAGTGGGGATGGAAGATATTGCAATCATCGCGCTCTTAATTGGTGGAATGATAGGACTTGTTGAGCATAATGGTGGGATTAATTGGCTATTGCACAAAGTGAAAAGTAAAATTAAATCACGTAGAGGCGCAGAATTTGGTATTGCAAGTCTCGTAAGTGTGGCGGACATTTCTACTGCAAATAATACGATTTCTATTATTATGTCAGGTCCATTAGCGAAAGATATCGCTGATGAATATGAAATCGATCGACGTAAATCGGCCAGCATTTTAGATATTTTTGGTAGTGCATGGCAAGGTTTTATCCCTTATAGCCCACAGCTGATTGCAGCAGCAGGTGTTGCGGGTATTTCACCTGTGATGTTAGTCCCATATTCTATTTATCCAGTAATGTTAGCTTTATGTGGGATTGTAGCCATCATCTTTAACTTACCAAGACTTAAAAGCAAATAGTATGTATATAAATGGCTAAAGGGTATAATGAAGGAATATAGTGAGATTGCAACGATAACAGTTCATAGTGCAGTGATAATGGTACACCTTCTATTAGATGAGAAGATAGTGTCACTCAATCTCTAGATGGGAGACTTTTAAGCACGATACAATGTTTATAATACTATGATGCTTACACATTTTAGTAAGATATGGTAATGAATCATAAATAGGATGTTTAATGATAGAGAAAAAGGTTTTAAAGTGAGGAGAATCGCCATGAATAATACGCATAATGAACGGGTCGAAGTTAAAATAGTTCGATTATTAAAAACTTCACCTGAGTTTGCTTATCAAGCTTGGACAGATCCTGAAATGTTGCGTCACTGGTTTATGACTACATCAAGATCGAATAAAACAATCGAAAGTGATGTGACAGAAGGGGGTCACTATTTAATTATTGACCAACGCCAAGGTAAAAAAATACGTGTAGAAGGTACTTATCAAACATTAATTCCAGGAGAACACCTTTGTTTAACGATTCAAATGCCTGATTTCAGTGATCAACAAGATGATATCAATGTGTACTTCGAAGAACGCAGTCCGGGCATTACACAAATGACATTTTTCTACAAAAGTGAAGTGCCTAAAGAAAGACGTTTAACGCAACTTGAATATAAACAAAAAAAGAAAGAATATCATGATAGTACTGTACACGGTTTTGAAAATATGTTTGATACGATGCAGCGGTATATTGAAGAACAAACACTCAATGAATCAGGGCAGTAGCCTCGAGTTCAACATAAAACCTGCAAAATTCTGGAGAATGAATTTTGCAGGTTTTAAAAATTTTAAAGTCAATGCTTGATCGTGATTACCATCGTGTATTTAAAAAGATTCATCATTGGCAAATCGTCTATATTATTTAATTTAAAGCTCAAAACTTTTATGAGATACGCGTAATATGAGATTGTGGATGTGACGGCGCGTATGCTTGATAGATATCAATATGGTGACACGCTAATAGACTTAACATTGTGCCTGCTTCTTCAAGTGTTGATGTTAAAGTTAAAATATTTTTACGTATAGTATATTTTAATTGTAGCGTTGTACCATGGTGAAGAATATCAATGACTTTATCTTTAATAAATGGGTCTGTTAAGCCATCAATGTAAAATTCAAAACGACGCTCTGTCAATGCGAGTTGATCAAAAGGTATCAATTCTTGTTCAAATTTTGAACGAATCACTTGATAAATAACATAGTGATGGAATCCTAAAAAGCTCAGCAAATAGGGCAATGTCTGTTTTTGAATATGTACACGAAGTACATACGTTTTCTGAGTCTTAATAAATTCGTGTTGAAGTGGAGAAGGTAGATTCACATGTTTTAACAATTGACTTAATTGAGCTCGATGTTTGCGTCGATTTAACTCAGAGATATGAAGGGTATAGCTTTCTAATTTATCAATAAGCATGACATTTCCTCTTTTTAAATGTGATTTATTAAATCTATTGTATCATTCTAAATTTCAAAAAGCATTAGGACTAAAGACGTAAACATTTCGCATTCCTATTTTATTTACATAAATAGTGTTGTCATTCGTTATTCATTGTGTTAATATTCTGAATATTAAAATAATAACGAGGTGACAACAATGCTACGACAAATTGGACAATTTGCTTCAAAAACATTTTTATTATGGATGTTGCTAACAAGTTTTATTGGATTTGTTTTGCCATCTGCATTTACTACTTTTACACCATGGATACCCTATCTTTTAGGTATCGTCATGTTAGGGATGGGGTTATCCATTCGATTAGAAGATTTTAAAATTGTATTTAAATACCCTAAACCTGTCATTATTGGTGTGGTGTTACAATACACAATTATGCCATTACTTGCTTATTTCATTGTAAAACTATTTCAGTTACCACCTGAAGTAGCCATTGGTGTCTTACTCGTTGGATGTTGCCCTGGTGGAACTTCAAGTAACGTTATCAGTTACTTAGCGAAAGCCAATGTCGCTTTATCGGTTGCAGTCACTTCTGTATCTACGATATTATCTCCATTTGTTACACCATCACTGATGTTTTTAATGGCACATCAATGGATGGATGTCTCATTTATGAGTATGTTTGAATCTGTATCTAAAATTGTATTGATCCCAATCATCGTAGGATTGGTTATTCAAAGACTTTTTTATAAAGTTGCTGAGAAAACAGATGATATTTTACCTTTAATCTCTGTCATAGCGATATCGGTGATTTTAGGGACGGTTGTTGCAAGTAGTAAAACATTAATTGTAGAAACAGGTTTACTCATTTTTGCCGTCGTTATTTTACACAATGTTTTAGGGTATGTGATCGGTTATACGTTATCAGCGCTGTTTAAATTGAATTATGAAGATAAAAAAACGTTGTCTATTGAGGTTGGCATGCAAAATTCAAGTTTAGCTGCTTCGTTAGCTACGGTACATTTCAATCCTTTAGCAGCAGTACCGGGAGCGGTGTTTAGTTTTGTTCATTGTATTACAGGGCCAACGCTTGCACGTTATTGGTCGTCACGTTTTGATAAGCAACAAAAAATCATCAAACCCTTAAAACAAACAAAAGTTTAAAACTCACATGGGCTTTCAGTTGCATTGCGAGTTAAAAAGGATTTGGACATAACGATTTTGTATATCTCAAAACTCAACTAAACAAGATATGCCCCAATAAAGTGGACACTTAAAAAGTGAAAACTTTATTGGGGTGTTTGTATGAGAAATGAAAACATGACTTTGATTGCTTCCAGAAAAGCGAGGTGTTAAGAACAAAAAATTAAAACAATTTGTTTTTCACCACCGTTCATTTCGGGCTTCTTTACATTTGAATTAGGTTGTGCGAAAATATTTTTAAATTAATAGTAAATTTTATTAAAACGTGAAAGGGTTTGAGAATATGGTGACTAAAATATTACAAAACTATTTTATTACCTTCACGCTTTTCATTACGATGATGATGCTTTCAGTAGGATTTGTGAACCAATATGATAATGGCGTTGCGTTATTAATCGTATTAACGTTTGTTATTACGTTATTTAATTTTTTGATTGAAACATGCTTGCTTAAATCTCAGTTATCGATGCGTAAAATTCGCTTGTTTCAAACCATTGCATTTCCTTGTTCAATTATTTTGATAGGACTCGTATGTTTCGTGATGTTAATGTAAAATCATAGCGTGAAAAGGATATAAAAAGTATACTATGGTTGAAGATGAAAGGAGTGAGTCGTTTGTCTAAAATTATAGGTCACCATCATATATCCATGTACACAAAAAATATCACACGTAACAAAGCGTTTTATTTAGACGTATTAGGACTCGATTTAATTAAAGAAACCGTTAATCAAGATAATGAAACCATGCCGCATATTTTTTATGGTAATGCTAGCGGTGATCCAGGAACGTTATTAACTTTTTTTGAAATTCCATTAGCTGGAACAGTGTATAAAGGCACGAATATGATTGCGCGTATAGGACTCTTAGTACAGGATCGTAACATGTTAGATTTATTTGAGGTTAAATTAGAAAAACATGGTATATCAACACAACGTGGAATATATTTACATCAAGATGCGCTTTATTTCGATGATCCAGAAACGCTATCTTTCGTCATGATAGCAAATGAAGGTTACAAGTTACCGGCGCATTGGCATATAACTAATGAAGAAACTTCGACTACGGCTGAAACGATTTTGGGTATGGGGCCAATCGAAATACACGTGGAAGATATCGCATCAACAGCTCATTATCTCACGGAACATTTAGGGTATCGTAAACGTGAAGGTTTTGAAGAGACTGTTTATACACTCAATGAGAAAGGGTTTTATAGTGATATTGTATTAATACAACAAGATGGTCCTCAAGTGAGACCTGGAAAAGGGTATGTGCATCATTACGCCTTTGCAATAAAAAAAGCGGATATGCCTACGATATTGGACATACATGACCACTTACCTTATCAACATTCAGGTGTAATCAATCGACAATGGTTTGAATCGTTGTATTATAGACAAAATTTTATCACTTATGAATTTGCGACAGTAGAGCCTGGATTTTAGTGAGACGTGAATCATAGGTTGAGATTTGCTACACTGAATGTAAATGGTTTTCAAGGAGGCACAACATGTATCGAGCAGTCATTTTTGATTTTGATGGTACGATTATAGATACAGAACAACATCTTTATGAAGTGATCAATACACATTTAATTGAAGCTAACGCGTCACCGGTAACATTGGACTTTTATAGAGCAAATATCGGGGGACGCGCGCTTGCTTTACATCAACATTTAATTGATGTTTTTGGTGAGCAAAAAGTTAGAGAGATTTATAAAGCGCATCATAGTCATGCAGGTCAACTACCACTGAGACCGGGGATTCAAACGTTAATGGAACAGCTTCACGCACGACACATTCCAATGGCCATTGCTACAAGCAGTGCACGTGCTGATATTGAACCTTTAGTAGAAGAACTGGGTATCCAACCGTATATCAGTGTGATAAAAGGAAGAGAAGATGTATCAGATGTGAAGCCTGATCCGGAGTTGTATTTAAGCGCTGTGCAAGCGTTGAATTTTAGTCCGACATATTGTTTAGCGATTGAAGATTCGGTTAATGGGGCAACAGCGGCAGCTACAGCTGGTTTAGATGTCATCGTGAATACCAATCCTATGACAGAAGTGAGTGATTTTTCCCAAATCACGTTATTGGATAAAGATATTCACTTATCAAAAATTATAGAACGTTATTTTCAAGGTGGCTTAAAATGAGTGTTGAAATGATTTTATTCTTTATTGTTGCGCCACTTATCATTGTTTTTGGGAACTTAGTGCTCGCCTCTAAATTTCAACGTCATATACCAATGCAAGTGCACGTCACTTCATGTTTGATAGGGCTAATTCTATATGCCATAGGTGCAACATTAGCATATTACTTCTTATTACAAGGGAAAATATAAAAATAGCCTTCAAAAGTCGTAGATATTACGATTTTTGAAGGCTTTCATATATTTAAGTTAAAAGAACAAGTGCAGTGATTACAAGTACAAGTAAGATTGCATCTACACCAACCATTAATGCATAGCGTGTCGATGGTGTATGTTGTTGTTTACTTTTATATAACATATATATATTCGGAATAAAACTGAGTAAAAGTATGACAATGATTAAAATGCCAATTGTTTGTGTGGACATCATCAATTTCTCCTTTTAAACCATCCAATGAAATAGCCAATAAGTAATGCAAGTAGCAAGCCAATAGCAAAGCCAGCAAGTGGAAACTGAATCATATTTCCTATTAATAGGCCTAAAATTAAACAAATGATTAGCGGAGGGCCATATTGACGTTTACGTTGATCCGAATTTAAGATGCTAAAAAGTACTATATATAGAATATAAAAAATACATATAAATAATAGTGTACGTAACAGCAAGCTACCGACGTCACTCTGATTTTGAATCATATTTACGATATAAAATATGATACCTATTAAGATGGCGGTTATCGCACCGCGTACGAAGCGACTTTTTTCCATAATGAACTCCTTCATTGGATTTTTTGTTCATTATAACATAGAGTGACCGCAATTTATTTAAAACGATGTGCTTTAAATTGACCATGATCATTTAAATAGGCATAAAATAACCCGATAATGAGTCCGCCACCAATGTAATTACCAATAAATGCGGCGATGATATTTTTTGCAATTGGCCATAATGCCATATGCTCGATATTATAAAGGACACCAGCAGCAAAGAGACAGGCATTATAAATGACATGCTCATAGCCCATAAATGCAAAAATCGTAACTCCGAACATCATTACAAACATTTTAGCTAATATATCATCTATTTGCATCGCAATGACTAAGGTAATATTTATAAAAAAGTTAGCGAAAATAGCACGTACCAAAATATTATGAAATGTATAATCATGAATTTTTGTCGCTATAATTTTGTCGAGTAAAGTGACCATCTCTGGTGTCATCACATCACTTGCGCGCATTAAACTGAATAGCACAAACGCACCTACCACATTGCCAATAAAACATAACATAAAGATATGACCGACGCGGTAAGGTTTTATGAGTCTATAATATAAACCTACAGTAAAATACATAAAGTTACTCGTGAGTAGTTCAGAATTGGTGAACAGTATCAATACGAGTGCAAAACTAAATGTTATCGCACTAATCATACTTACAATGCCGGGGCCTAAGTCAGGCGCAAACGTCGTTTTTACCATTAATACAAATACACTAATAATGCTAATGATGAAACCAGCCATCATTGCACGTAGTAAATACCGTTTAAAATAAAAACTTTCTAAAATGTCTTTCGTTTGAATGGTATCTATAATATTCGCAATCCATGTTCGTCCATAAAAAATTTTATCCCATTTAATATTTCGATCCTCCATGACATGCACTCCTTTATAAGATATACTTCTACATTATAAAGGGTGCAACTATATTTGTGAATATAATCACAAATAATTTTTAGCAATTGCTTTAGGTTATGATGTTGTGCAAGTGAATAATATTTTATAAAAGCGTTTTCATAACACTTTAAAGGGACAAAGGTTGGTCGCCTAGCACAATTGTTTTTAGGTGAAAAATGCAATATATTTTATGAAAGCACTTACAAAATTTTAAAAAATACACTTTTCAGTTTTTGAAATTGTAGTATAATAGCGTCATGACGGAAAATTAGAAAACCCTTATAATATTAAGGAGATGGGGAGTTATCATGAAAGATAATCAAGAGTTACACAGAGGGCTAAGTTCGAGACAAATCCAGATGATCGCACTTGGCGGTACAATCGGTGTAGGCCTATTCATGGGGGCATCGAGCACAATTAAATGGACAGGACCTGCTGTTATTTTCGCATACTTAATTGCCGGAATTTTTCTATTTTTAGTAATGCGTGCGATGGGTGAAATGGTTTACTTATATCCGACAACAGGATCATTTGCAAACTATGCCACGGATTACATACATCCTGTTGCAGGCTATGTTACATCATGGGCAAATATATTCCAATGGATTGTAGTTGGGATGTCTGAAGTTATAGCGGTCGGTGAATATATGAATTTTTGGTGGCCCGAGTTACCCACATGGATACCAGGTGTTATCGTTGTTATTTTACTTGCTGCAGCTAATGCAGTATCTGTAAAAGCATTTGGAGAATTTGAATTCTGGTTTGCTACAATCAAAATTGTCACAATTATTTTAATGATTATTGCCGGTTTCGGTTTAATATTCTTTGGATTAGGTAATGGAGGGAATCCAATTGGTTTAAGCAATTTATGGGCACATGGTGGCTTTTTACCAAATGGAATCATGGGATTCTTCTTTGCATTATCAATTGTCATTGGTTCTTATCAAGGTGTTGAATTAATAGGGATTACTGCTGGGGAAACAAAAGACCCTCAAAAGAACATTAAACGTGCAGTGAATGGAGTCATTTGGCGTATATTAATATTCTATATTGGTGCCATTTTTGTTATCGTTACAGTTTATCCTTGGAATCATCTTCAAGATCTTGGTAGTCCATTTGTCGCAACTTTCTCTAAAGTTGGTATTACGATTGCAGCTGGTTTAATTAACTTTGTCGTGATTACAGCAGCAATGTCAGGTTGTAATGCGGGTATTTTCAGCTCAAGTCGTATGATATATACGTTAGCGCAACATGGTCACTTACCAAAAATCTTTACACGTGTTATGAAAAATGGGGTACCTTTCTATACGGTTATTGCTGTGTCAATTGGTATTTTCATTGGCGTTATTTTAAATATTGTTTTACCTTTAATCATTGATGGTGCAGAGAATATATTCGTTTATGTATATAGTGCCTCAATTTTACCAGGTATGATTCCATGGTTTATGATTTTATTCAGTCATATTCAATTCAGAAGAAAATATCCTGAAAAAATTCAAGATCATCCTTTCAAAATGCCATTTGCTCCGTTTTCTAACTACTTAACGATTGCATTTTTTATGCTCGTTTTAATTGGAATGGTCATCAATGCTGAAACACGTGTTTCTGTCATTATTGGATTTGTATTTTTAGGATTTATGGCGCTCTTCTTCTTTATGAGAGGTTACCATAAATTAAGTAAAGAGGAATTTAAACTATAATACGTTAACGTTTGATTTGAAACGTTTAATGTCAATACAAGAGACCCTCAAAATTAAGTTGTATAACAAATTTTGAGGGTCTTTTGTATTTTATTATTTACCAAATTGATCGATAAGTGGTTTAGGTGAACCAAATAAAAATGTAAGTATAAATCCACTCACATAAGCAGCAAGTAAACCTGCTAAATAGCCTAAAAACATGTTGTGTGTAATGAGTGGTAAGAGAGAAAGCCCGCTAGGACCAATTGCACTTGCCCCAATATGACCAATGCCGCTTATAACGGCACCTCCAATACCACCAGCAATACAAGCAGTGAAGAACGGTCTTACAAGTGGTAAAGTGACCCCGTAAATAAGGGGTTCTCCTATCCCTAAGAACCCTACAGGTAATGCACCTTTTAATACATCTCTCAGTAAAGGGTTGCGTTTACTTTTACACCACAATGCTAAACATGCACCCACTTGTCCAGCACCTGCCATTGCTGCAATCGGTAAAAGGTATGTGGCACCAGATTGATTAATCATTTCAATATGAATGGGTGTAAATATATGATGTAAGCCAAACATCACAAGCGGTAAGAAAAAAGTGCCAATAATGAAACCGCTAAATATTCCGCCATGATTAATGACGCCATTCACAACGCCTACAAGACCATCTGAAATCCAACCTGCGATAGGCATCAAAATGAAAATGGTTAACAGACCTACAATGAGTAATGTAAGGGTTGGTGTTACGATGATATCTACAGCATTAGGGACAATTTTGTGTAATTGTCGTTCGATGAGACTTAAAACCCATACAGCTAGAATGACCCCAATGATACCGCCTTGACCAGCTAATAACCCTTCGCCTGTAAAGATGTTAGGCAATGGGTTCTCGGGAGACATACCTGTTAGCAACGTCGTACCACCAATGACGCCTCCTAATCCTGGTGTAGCATTGAACTCTCGAGCGGCATTAAATCCTGTAAAGATTGCTAAATAAGCGAGCATTCCATTTTTAATAATATCGAAAACGAGTGCTAATTGTTTAATCCATGTTGCTTCAATTGTACCTGCACTTAGTAAATTATTGAGAATTGCTGCAATGCCACCTATTAATCCGGCGCCGACAAAAGCGGGAATTAAAGGAATAAAAATATTAGCAATGGTTTTGGCAATGCGTTTAAACAGGTTAGGTTTGGACTGGTATTTAGCTTTCGTATGTGCTTCAAGCGATTGAGCGTTACCCTGAGGAATCTCTTCTCCAAGTTTTACACCTGTCATGTTAGCCATATGACTTGCAACTTTATTGACGACACCAGGGCCAACAACAATTTGCAATCTTTCATCCTCAACGATGCCAAGCACGCCTTCAGTGGCTTTAATCGCAACTTTATCTACTTTATCACTATCCCGAATATCTAATCGAATGCGCGTCATGCAGTGGATGATAGAGCGAATGTTGTCCACGCCTCCGACATGTAATATCAATTGTTCAGCAAGTACTTTTTCTTTTTGCATATGACACATCCCCTTACAAGTTTTTTGATTTCAATACATCCTTCACGACGCCATGATGAAGTTTAAGGCAGTGTTCTGCGTCGTCAAAACGCATCTCTTTAAAATGCATAACAATCGCAGTTTTGACCTGATGATGAGCCGCCTCATATAATGCTTTACTTTCAAGAGTATCTAAACCAGTAATCATTTGAATCATATGAAGCGCACGATCGATGAGTTTATCATTCGTTGCTTGAACATCAATCATTAAATTGTTATAAACTTTTCCAACGCGAACCATTGTTATAGTTGAAATCATATTTAAAATCATTTTTTGAACGGATCCCGCTTTTAATCGCGTAGAGCCTGTTACGATTTCTGGACCAACTGCTATCTCAATAGGGATGTCAGCATGCTTGCTAATAGGCGTGTTATGATTACAACTTAATGCAACTGTATGACATTGGATATTTTGTGCATAAGTTAATGCGCCTAATACATAAGGTGTACTACCGCTCGCAGCTATACCAATAACAACGTCTTGAGAAGTTAAGTTTACATTTTTTAAATCTTGAGCACCCTGTGTTTTTGAATCTTCAGCACCTTCAATCGCACGTGTCATTGCTTCGAATCCGCCTGCTATTAATCCGAAATAACGGTTGGGGTCTGCATTAAATGTTGGGATTAATTCAGCTGCATCGAGAACACCTAGACGTCCACTCGTACCCACACCTATATAGATGACCTTCCCCCCATTTTGGTAAACTTTCGTCGTCAATGCGATGACACGTTCGATTTCATGTAAATGTTGACCGATAATTGTAGTTAACCTTTGATCCTCTTCATTCATGAATTGGAGTATGTCAATTGTAGACATTTCATCTAAATGTAATGATTTTGGATTACTTTGTTCTGTTATTTTTTGGTTCATCACTCATCCTCCTCCGCTAAAACAAATGTAAATGTAGTTGACGCGTCGAAATAATTTAAATAAGGTAAACCTTCTTTAGTAAGCGTGCCTACAACATTAACATGCGGATGCGGTTTTAAATTGATTTTTGTAATTTGGAGTTCCCCCATATAACGGCCATTGCGTTCATTATCAATCGTGATGGTGCCTTTAGCTCTAGGTTCAATGTTGAAAGGTGGGATAGATGCGTCCACATGTTGGCGAGAAAATTGGGAACGAATGACATGTGCCGCGCAATCAGGTCTAGATTGATGAGTTTTTAAAATTAATGCGTCATCTACACCATTAACAAGGTGACACGGTAAAATAAAATGATTATGTTGAATCATTTGAACTAAACGTTGTGCAGTTCTTGTAGATACAGATAGATCACCTATAATGATGCCATCAATATTTAAAGACTTTAATGTGAGTGCGGCAAGACAAGGATGACAATGTCTAGTACATTCTAAAGTCGGTAAACCTTTATAGAGGGGTGCACGATATGTCTCCCCTGGAATAAAAGCATATATTTGAGCGTCAGTATGATAATGGCGTATGCGTATATTTTGTTCTTGTAAAAATGAGCGACTCAATCCGGTGTCAGGTCGTGGATAATAGTTGTGCAAATAGATGAGATGAGGTTGAATTCGTGGATGTGAGCTTATGATATTTAAAAAGTGCTCAGAAACCGTACTTGCATTGATACAACATTTATGTGCGTGTTGTATAATGGCGTTCACTAATGAAAGGGAAGTCCCTTCGTCAATACGAATGACGTATTCTATTGAGGGATATTTAGCGAGTTGCGAAAAAAGCTGTGATGTAATATTCGATTCATTCGTGTCTATAATGAGTGTGATATCATGATGAGATAATTGTGATAATAGCGCTTCAAATTGTGCTGCGATATGTAATTCTTCGGGTATTTGGAGAGAGGTAAACACGGTATCATAACCAAGCGCTATCATTTGTGATATATTGTTTTCGTTCAGCGGTGTAGCAAGATAAACAGAAAATCCTAACATCGTTAAACCTCCTTCATTGTAAAAGAGATAGTGTTAAATTAATTATATATGAAAAGAGATTAAAGCGCTTACATTTTTAATTTTTAGGTTTGGAGGTGCGATTTTGTGTGTAAGATGTGATCTATATAATTTTGTGTCACACACATTTGATTTCCTATATCGATACGTGTTAAGGGGTTGTGATATAAATGGTGAATACATTGGTAAAATGTTGCATAGTCATACGAAGGAGATGAAGTCGACTGTGGAGGGGGTAAATGTTTGTAGGCTGTTGTTAAAGTAGCGTGTAACGTATGCAAGAGGTCATGTGCATCTTCAGGCTTTTCTCTGTAGAGCAGTTGAAAAGAAAGTGCCATTTTATGACAGTCATTTAAAAATATAATAGCTTCGGAGTATTTTGGAACATTGTGTTGATGCATAGTTGTTTTCCTTTCAAATTTTATATAGGATTATAACATATTGGTATTTATTATGACCATATTGATATAAAATTTTAGAATTTGGGAGGTATGTATGGAGAAATATCGTTGGCGAGATATCAGATGGCGTGATTTTAGTCTGGTGCCAATCATCATAGTCACATTTATCGGTACTATAATTTATATCGTTTTTACTAAGGCAATTTTTGAAGAAGCACTTCTTATAGAAAACTTTACGCTCATTGGAATAGATGAAATTAACGTTCTTACGCAATTGTTCACCTATATCCTAATCATTACTGCCTTTTTGTGCCTTAACATCGACTTATTCAAAACGTGGATGCGACAGTGGTGGAATGGGTTGAAACGTTATTGGCTATGGATCATTTGCGCTTATATAGTTACTTTTGGAGTGGCTTGGGCTTATGGTTGGGTGAAAGACCTATTTCCAAATATATACACGACAGAAACAACTCAAAATGAACAAGTGATTAACCAATTGTTATCCATACCTGAGCTTACATTATATAACTTTCTATTAATTGTATTTGCCGGGCCTATTGTTGAAGAAATATTTTTTAGGCATATTTTAATCGGTGAATTAGGTAAGAAGCTTAATTTTATTGTGATGAGCATCGTTTCTATAGTGCTGTTTTCTGCGATGCATTTAATCGAAATATCGAATTGGATTGAAATTATTGATTATTTAATCATTGCCATTCCCTTAGTTTTTCTTTACATAAAGAGTGGACGTAATTTAGGGGTGGCCATCTCCTTTCATATCCTTAATAATTTTATAGCATATTGTATCAATATGCTAAATTGATATGTCATATTTTGAAAAATGAAGCTACAGTTAGAGCGCAATTTTATTACTCATTTCAAGTGAAAGCGTCTGTGAGTGCTCCATTAAATCTATGTAAGATTGATAGACGTTAAGAATGTGTCTTCTATTTCATATAAGGGGATGGGTTAACAATCCTATAAATTAAAACAGCCAACAAAACGCATTTATAAATGAACTTTGTTGGCTGATCCATATTTTGGCTTACGCATTATGTTGTAAATAATCACGGTAATTTGCAATCGTAATATCATTCGTTTGAATAGATTTATGGAAACTGTAATCAATGTCATCAATTGAAGATATATCGATGATTTCAGTATAATCTCCACCGATATGATAGATGATCGCTTTCCATTCCGCATTTTTACAAAGTAATCCGATAAAGACGACATTTGCAAATTGTTGACGTTGTTGTACTGAGGGATGAAAGTACAATCCCATAACTTTGCGCTCATGACAATAAATTAATATGTTTTTAAAAAGTGGTGGGAGTGTCGTGTGTGTATCATCTTCAAAGACAATATATTGGTCCAATTCTTTTAATTGACGGCGAAGCGCGGTGTTGGGTTGCCGCTTTAATTTTTGAATGAGTTGATGTATTTCATTTTTAAAAGGTAATGACGTTTGATGTATGCGCTCATTCAAAATTAAATATAGGGCCATCACTTCGTCATCTGTAAGATCAAGCTTAATATTTTGAGGACGAGATTGAATTTTATAGCCACCATTTTTACCAGCATGTGCTAAGATTTGAACACCTTTTGCTTCTAATTCTTGGATATCACGAAGAAT
This sequence comes from Staphylococcus agnetis, assembly GCF_011466855.1. Taxonomy (NCBI): domain Bacteria; kingdom Bacillati; phylum Bacillota; class Bacilli; order Caryophanales; family Staphylococcaceae; genus Staphylococcus; species Staphylococcus agnetis. The sequence goes on along the minus strand of NZ_CP045927.1, from coordinate 1,831,640 downwards.
GGTTCTTTTAGAAACTTGAAGTTTACGAGCTAATTCGACTGCAGATATTTGATTTTGTTTTTGAATGAGTTGAATTATTTTTGACTGACGCGTTTCTTTATTCACACTCCACACCTCCGCATCGTGTTATATCTTATAAATAGTTTACCACATAAATGATAGAACACTTATTAATAAGGTTTATACGCACATAACGTATTGAAATCAAGGAACATAAATTAAACAAGAGCCACCCATAAAAAAATTCAATAAATTGTAAGAAAACGCTTACATTATTTAAAAAATTATGCTATAGTATGAATTAGCTACTAGGGGATGGTACAGCATCATCAAACGAGGGGTAAACTATCTTATGATAGTAAAGTTTGACATGATAAGTTGTACTTATGGCTAGTTAAACATCTTCAATATTTATTACTTACTTTCCTTTCTATGCCGGTTGGTTTATCCAATCGGTTTTTTTGTTCGGATAATTACGTGAACTTATTACTTATATAATTGATTTTATTAATATATTAATAACGGTTGGTATTGAATTACGATAGAGGGTATAATAAAAGCAATCCGTGGAAGGAGGGAATCAATTTGATGGCTCAATATGATATCAATGACATTGATAATGAAGTGAAGACGTGGTTTCGTGGGTTAAATTTGCTCATTCCTTCACTTATCAAACAAATGCAGACTGATACGAAAAAGAATCGTTTTGACCTCGTAACAAACGTGGATCAAACGTTAGAATCTAATTTTGAAGGGTTAATAAAAGACTTATATCCAGATCATAAGTTATATGGAGAAGAAAGTCATCATGACACTACAGATTTAAAGCAGGGTTATACATGGGTGATGGATCCGATTGATGGTACTGCGAATTTAGTCAAACAACAAAATGACTTTTGTATCATTTTGGCGTTATTTGTAGATGGAACACCTACATTATCATATATCTATGATTTTCCAAGACAAACATTATATCATGCCAAAAAAGGTGAAGGTGCTTTTGTGAATCATAAACGACTAGAACAGGTTCAAGCACAACCTTTAAGTGAATTGATTGTCTCATTTAATAATAAAGTGTTAAATGATGCAACGATGCATGATTTATTAGATGCCTCGTTTGCTTACCGACTCATAGGAGCATGTGGTTTAGACTCTATTCGCGTCTGTACTGGACAGTTTGGTGCACATATACATACAAATGCTAAACCTTGGGACATTGCAGCGCAATTCTTATTTGCTTCAGAATTAGGGTTAAAAATGACAGATTTTAATAATAAAGCCATTGATTTTGTTCGTGGAGGTCCTTTTATTATAAGTAATCCAGGATGTCACGATGAAGTTTTAAATATACTTTTATCTAATGGTGGGTATCATAAATAGTAGTGCGTCTTAGGACTGATTGAAACATTTACGATTTAGGATATGATACGTTTAATATACGATTAAAGATAGTGCGTTAACAAATTTAATGAATGGAGTGGGAACGCTTTGAACTACCAACGATCAAAAAAACGAAAAAATCCAATTGTTAGAGCTTTACTATGGATTATTGGAATCTTATTCATTTTAACAATCATAGCTGTCGCATATTTAGCGTTTAAAATATTTGTTACAGGTGACGCGATTCATAACCCTTTGAAACGAGAACACTCAGCATTACGGTCTGGTCAAGTGGATATGAATAAAGGGGAACCTATTTCGATTGCGCTTTTTGGAATTGACTCTGATGCGAAACGTCAACAACAACACGATGGTCAACGTAGTGATACGATTATGTTAGTTTCGATTAATCCAGATAAGAAGACATCAGAAGTCATTAGTATTCCTAGGGATACACGTGCAGAAATCGTCGGTCGTGGTACAACTGAGAAAATTAATCATGCGTATGCATATGGTGGTCCAGATATGGCAGTGAAATCACTTGAAAAATTAATGAATGTGCCAATTGACCACTATGCTACAGTAGACATGGATGGCTTGAAAGATACGATTGATACGGTAGGCGGTATTGATGTAGTAAGTAATGCCACATTCAACGTACACGGTCAACAATACAACCAAGGTCAAAAAGTGCACTTAGACGGTGATCAAGCAATGGCGTTTATTAGAAGTCGTAAAGAGTCAGGCGCTGGTGGCGACTTTGGTCGTCAAGAACGTCAACAACTTGTGCTTCAAGGTTTAGCGAATAAATTAACAAGTGTATCCTCTATCACAAATTTTAACGCTTTAATGGATCAACTCGGAAAAAATGTCACAACAGATATGACCTTAGGTGAGTTGAATACATTCAGAAGTAATTACAAAGAAGGTAATAATAATGTCGTTAAACACCAATTAAAAGGGTCTGATACGACTGGAGAAGATGGCTTATATTACTTTATTCCAGATGAAAACAGTAAACAAGAAGTCATTCAAAGTTATCGAGATAATTTAGGTATATAATTTGAAAACTTCGTCCATAGTGGGCGGAGTTTTTTAGTATATGATAAAAAGTGTCATAACCCATCGTCATTATTGATAAAGGAGTGAGTTTTATGAACATTCTCATCACAGCTTTTGAGCCGTTTCATGGGGCTGAAACAAATCCGTCAGCAATGGTAGCTTCTCGAATACCACCGACAATTAATGGACACTCAATAGCTGTTCTTATATTGCCTACAGCTTTTCATCTGTGTGTGGAAAAAGTGAGACACTATTTAGAGAGAAACGCGTGTGATGTGGTCATTGGTTTAGGGCAAGCGGGTGGTAGAAAGTGTATTACACCAGAACGCGTGGCAATTAATATCGATGATGCTGTCATTCCTGATAATCAAGGGTATCAACCGATCGATCGTCCCATCCTAAAAGACGGTCCTCCAGCTTATTTTTCACAATTACCTGTTAAAAGAATGGTTCAAGCAATGCGAGAAGCTAGCGTCCCTAGCGCACTTTCAAACAGTGCAGGCACTTATGTTTGCAATCACTTTATGTATGCTTTAGCACACCTAGCATATACAACGTATCCAAACGTACGAACAGGATTTATTCATCTTCCATACGCACATGAACAAATTGATAAAGATGATAGTACGCCTTCTCTCTCGCTAGATACTTTGGTTAAAGGGATTGAAATAGCCATTCGTGTTGTGATTGATGAGAAAACGGATAGTCATGAAGCATTAGGGACGATAAGTTAGCGCTGTTTACGTATTTAAAAAAGCTAGATGATTAATATTTTATTTTTTTAGAATAGTGAACATTAGCTAAAATTATGGTAAATGGTTAACATTTGGACATAAACAGTTTAAAATAGAAGTGACTAAGTATGTGGGGGCATCTTAGGCATATAAAATGTTTTTATAGGGGGGATACTATGCAAGAACATCTTATCGTTACATTAGATGGTAAAGATTATCTTGTAGAACCAGGTAAAAACTTACTTGCGTTCATTAAAGAACAACAAACATTTGTACCTTCCATTTGTTACAATGAATCACTAGGTCCGATACAAACATGTGATACGTGCGCGGTTGAAATCGACGGCAAAATCGAACGTGCATGTGGGACTACGATTGATCGTTCAATGGTCGTGAATACTCAAGGTCAAAATGTACAAGCTTCACAAAAAGAAGCGTTAGATCGTATTTTAGAAAAGCATCAACTGTATTGTACAGTGTGTGATTATAATAACGGCAACTGTGAAATTCATAATACGATGGACGAATGGGGTCTTGAACATCAGACGTATGAATATAAGCCGAAACCTTATGAAGTAGATTTTGGGCCATTCTACCGTTACGACCCTAATCAATGTATATTATGTGGACGTTGTGTAGAAGTATGTCAAGACGTTCAAGTTAACGAAACATTAACGATTGACTGGGAACGTGAACAACCACGAGTGATTTGGGATAATGACGTTTCCATCAATGAATCATCATGTGTTGGTTGCGGACAATGTGCAACGGTATGTCCATGTAATGCCATGATGGAAAATAACATGGTAGGTAAAGCGGGTTATATGACAGATATTGAGCCAGGTTCATTAGCATCGATGATTGATTTAACGAAGAAAGCTGAAACAGGCTACGGACCTTTATTTGCAGTATCTGATTCGGAAGCAGCAATGCGTGAAGAACGTATTAAGAAGACAAAAACAGTATGTACATATTGTGGTGTAGGTTGTAGTTTTGAAGTTTGGACAAAGGATCGAGAAATATTAAAAGTTCAACCATCTCACGATTCACCAGCGAATAAAATATCTTCTTGTGTGAAGGGGAAATTCGGTTGGGATTACGTGAATTCCGAAGAGCGCTTAACAAAACCTTTAATTCGTCGTGGTGATCACTTTGAAGAAGTGGAATGGGACGAAGCGATTCCATACGTTGCTAAACGCATGCAAGACATTAAAACACAACATGGTTCGAAAGCGCTATCATTCATTTCGTCTTCTAAAGCAACGAATGAAGAATCCTATCTCATGCAAAAACTTGCACGTCAAGTATTTGGGACAAACAATATTGATAACTGTTCACGTTATTGCCAAGCGCCTGCGACGAAAGGATTATTCCGTACTGTAGGGCATGGTGGAGATTCTGGATCTATAGATGATATCGGCAATGCTGAAATGGTCATTACGATTGGTACCAATACAGCCGAAGCGCATCCAGTTATCGCATCACGTATTAAACGTTCGCACAAACTATTTGGTCAAAAATTACATGTTTTTGATATCCGTAAACATGAAATGGCTGAACGTGCAGATGAATTTTATCAACCACATCCAGGTACAGACTTAGTTTGGTTATCAGCTGTGACAAAATACATTATTGATAATGATTGGCATGACAAAGCATTTATTGAAAAATGGGTTGATCATGCAGATGCGTATTATGAATCTTTAGAGCCGTATACGATGGAATTTGCTGAGGAGACGACAGGTATTCCAAAAGAACGTTTGATTCACTTAGCTAAAGAAATTGTAAGTGTTAATTCTGTTGTCGTATGTTGGGCGATGGGTGTAACGCAACAAGAAACAGGTTCTGATACGAGTACTGCAATTTCAAATATGTTACTTGCTACAGGTAATTATATGAAACCAGGCGCGGGTTCTTATCCATTGCGTGGTCACAACAATGTTCAAGGCTGTTCTGATTTTGGAAGTATGCCAGATAAATTTCCAGGTTATCAAGGTGTAGCTGATGACGAAGTACGTGCACGTTATGAAAAAGCTTGGGGTGTCACTTTACCAAGTGAACCGGGTTATGATAACCATCAAATGATGGACCATATCCATGCTGGCGATGTTCACAGTTTATTTATACTGGGTGAAGATACGGGTATCGTCGACTCAAACATTAATTATGTGCAAGCGGCATTAGAAAAAGTTGATTTTCTCGTCGTTCAAGATGAATTTTTAACTTTCACAGCGGAATATGCGGATGTAATATTACCAGCAAGTCCTTCTCTTGAAAAAGATGGTACATTTACAAATACAGAGCGTCGTTTCCAACGTTTATATCAAGTTTTAGAACCACTCGGTGATTCAAAACCGGACTGGCAAATTACGCAACTTATTGCTAAAGAACTTGGATTTGATTGGAACTATTCACATCCATCTGAAATTATGGATGAAGCATCAAGCTTAACACCGATGTTTGCTGGTGTGAAATATGAACGCTTAGAAGGATACAACAGCTTACAATGGCCTGTAGCGGCAGACGGCACAGATTCACCATTGTTATTTACAGAGCGTTTTAACTTTGATAATGGTAAAGCAAAATTCTTCCCATTAGAATTTGATAACTTCTACAAGACGAATGAAACGTATGATTTACATGTTAATAATGGGCGTGTCCTCGAGCATTTCCATGAAGGAAATATGACGTATAAAGTGCCTGGTCTAAAATACAAAATGCCAACAGCATTTATCGAAATTTCACCAGAACTTGCTCAAGAACGCAATATCCATGAAGGTGCGGCTGTTAAATTAACGTCAGAAACAGGTGAAGCAACGGGGCATGTACACATTACGGACCGTGTAAAAGGTAAACAGATTTATTTGCCGCTTAATGATAGCAATGAGATTGCGATTAACTATTTAACAAGTAGTGTAACAGATCCAGAAACACACACACCGGCGTATAAATCGACTTGTTGCCGAATGGAAGTACTCAGTAAGCGTGGTAAATCACCACTTAATCCGACGAACTTCCGTAATCAAAAGCGTCATCCACAGTACAGTGTTGCTGTAGAGAAAAAATGGGAAAGACCAGATTACATCTTTCCAGGGGATCAGGTGATGAAATAATGGCTGAAAGAATCTCTAAAATTAAACGCATTGAAAAATCAGAAGCGGAAATCAAAGCAGAACAAGTCACGAAAGTGACAGATGCCATTGCTGAAAATAGTGAGAGTATTTTAAAAGCGATTAAACTCGTGGAAGCATTAGATGAAGCTAAAATATTAGATGCTTTAACAGGTGCAATCAAACAACGTGGCGTTATCACTGAAAAAGTCGTCACTGAACTTAATAAAGACCAATATGCTGGTGCAATTCATAACATCGGTCAAATGGCATTTTTATTAGGAGATTTAAATCCGGATGATTTAAAAATTCTCATGAACAAATTAAATAAAGGATTGCGTGTTGCCCATCAAGCAAGTGGCAATCAACGTACATCTATAGCTGGTTTAATGGGTATTCTAAGAGATGACGACATGAATCAAAGCCTCACATACTTTTTAAACATACTAAAAGGAATGTCAAGATAAGCATAAGTTAACTTTACTCAACGTCTTGACCTTTATCAATGAGCCTTCAAAGTCCATTTAAAAATGAACTTTGAGGGCTTTTATTCATTATTATAGAAATGATTGTTATGTTTGTGATATTAATGTAAAAGGACGATTTCCAATAAATATACATAGATGTGAAAATGGATTATCGCAATGGAACTGAATGAAATGTGACGGTTTTTCTAAAGGATTAAAAGCAGAGTGATTGCATTCATGATAAAATGATAAGTATTAATAAGGAGGGAATTTATGGATATTAAAACAATAAAAAAGTTAGCAATTTTATCGAATGTGTTATTAGTACTCGGCTTAATATCACTCTTTTTTATACATACTATCGTTGCAATCGTGTTCTTTTTATTATCACTAGGATTAAGCCTTTTTATCTTTAATCGCATGTTTAAAGGGAAAAATTGGGTGCGCAATGCGATCAACATTGCTTATGTTATCGTGCTCATTGTGGTGGTTGCCGTGCTATTTAAAATGATTTAAATGATTTTATAAACTTTAGGGGAGTCTTTTATGAAATCTTGGATTAAAAAGCATCCTTCAAAGATGCTGGTAATTGTGATTTTAACAGTTTTTATGATATTACTTTTTATTAATGAAACGCATTGGTTTACTAACGATAAAACAATGACATTTGATGAAGCGGTGCAACGTCAAACTGCACAAGGCGTCTTGCATACTGTAGCACATCAAAATCAATTTGTTGAAGCAAGTCAAAGTGAAGTCAAAGATGCCATGCGTGTGGAATTTCGTGATCATGATTTAAAATATATGGATATTTCTGAACCTGTTCACCTTTCAAAAGATGAAGTGAATCGTATGTTGAAAGGAAAAGGGATTTTAGAAAATCAAGGAGATGCCTTTTTAGCGGCACAACAAGAAACGGACGTGAACGTAATTTATCTCGTCAGTCATGCCTTAATTGAGACAGGTGAGGGGCAGTCAGAACTTGCTAATGGCATCAAGCATAAAGGGAAACGATATTACAATTTTTTTGGCATCGGTGCGTTTGATAGCGATGCAGTAGCTACAGGGAAAAGTTATGCTGTACGTGAAAAGTGGACGTCTCCTGAAAAAGCAATCAAAGGCGGTGCGCATTTTGTGCGTAACCAATACTTTAAAAATGGTCAGATTACACTGTATCAAATGAAGTGGAATCCACAAAATCCAGGAACAAATCAATATGCGAGTGATATTGCATGGCCGTCTAAAATTGCAGAACAAATGCAACATTATTACGATCAATATGGGATAAAAAAAGACCATATACGACGTGATTTTTATAAAAACGGATAAATAAAGTTAAACGTTTTTAACCATTTAAGTGATGAAAGGCTTTTAAGAGGTGAAAAGAATGAAAATTGGTATCGTTGGTGCGGGCATTGGTGGTTTAACACTTGCAGCACTCTTACGTGAACAAAAACATGAGGTACGTATTTTTGAAAAAAACGCAACAACAGCAGAAGTTGGCGCAGGTATAGGCATTGGAGATAATGTTTTAACAAAATTGGGAAAACATGATCTTGCCAAAGGTATTAAAAATGAAGGGCAAATTTTGCAATCCATGCGTATCAGTGATGAACAAGACCGTACACTGAGTCAAGTTGATTTTCCTAAATCAGCGACAAATGTCACGTTATTACGTCAGTCATTAGTGGATATTATTGCCACTTATGTGGATCAACACGTTATTCATTTTAATTGTGAAGTGACAGGAGTTAATGCTACTGATCATGGGGTAACTTTAACTTTTGCTACAAAAGAATCAGAACAGTTTGATCTCGTTGTGGCGGCTGATGGCATTCATTCTCATGTGCGTCAATCTGTTGCTCCTGAATCTAAAGTGCGCTATCAAGGTTATACGTGTTTTCGAGGTGTAGTTGAGGACATGGATACTCTAGGACATATTGCTGAAGAGTATTGGGGGAAAAAAGGACGTTTTGGGATTGTCCCATTACTGAATGGTAAAGCCTATTGGTTTGCTACAATCAATGCGAAAGAGAAGGATCCCAACTATTTACACTTTAATAAGCCATACTTACAAGCGTACTTTAATCATTTCCCTCAAAAAGTACGTATGATTCTTGATAAGCAGCCTGAAACAGAAATATTGCATCATGACATCTATGATTTAAAACCGCTTAAAACATTTGTGTATCATCAACGCATCGTCTTGCTTGGAGATGCAGCACACGCGACGACACCTAATATGGGACAGGGTGCTGGTCAAGCGATGGAAGATGCGATTGTGTTGAGTAATGTGTTATCTCAATATGCACTTCCAGAAGCATTAAAACGATATGATCACTTACGTGTAAAACATACTGCGAAAGTGACCCGTAAATCTAGAAAAATTGGGATTATGGCTCAAAAAGATAGCAAAATGGCTATCGCTATACGTAATAAAATGCTATGTATATTGCCAGACGGTTTAGTGATGAGGCAAATGAAGTTTTTAAATAAAGCTAAAAGTGAATAATAGAGTATATGAAAAAATGCGTATAAGCGACCTTCAATATAGGGCTTATACGCGTTTTTGTTTAAGGATTTACGATGAAATCAGGTGTTTCACCTTGAGCTTTTTTTATTAAATTTGTTGCAACGATTTCAGCCATCATATCACGAGCTTCAAAGGTTGCATTACCGATATGTGGTGTAATCACGACGTTATTAAGTGACTTTAACCCTTCAGTAATTTGCGGTTCAAATTCATAAACATCAAGTGCTGCACCTTCAATGATGTTATTTTGTAATGCTTCAAGTAACGCCTGTTCATGGACTATGGGGCCACGTGAGGCATTGATTAAGTATGCAGTTGGTTTCATTAAATTGAGCTGTTCTTCATCAATCATATGTTCCATTGATGGATTGTAAGCAGCGTTAATGACTACAAAATCTGATTCTTTAAGTAACGTATTTAAATCTACATACGTTGCATCTAACGCTTGCTCTTTTTCTTCTTTGCGATTTGGACCAGTATATAAAATATTCATATCAAAGCCTTTGGCACGACGCCCTACGGCACTTCCTATTTCTCCTAGTCCAATAATACCTATGGTTTTGCCAGATACTTCACGACCGCGGAAAAATAATGGGGCCCACCCATCAAAACCTTCGTGACGCATTAATTGATCTCCTTCAGGAATGCGACGTGCTACCGCAAGTAAAATACCTATTGTGAGTTCAGCCGTTGCGTTAGTAGATGCTTTAGGCGTATTCGACACTCCGATACCTTTTGATTTTGCATAATCGATATCGACATTATTGAAACCAGCGCCATAATTTGCAATAAATTCTAATTGCTTTGCATGATCGATAACGTCTTTATCTACTTGAGTTGATAATAGACTTACGAGTCCAAATGCATCTTCAACCCCTCGTTTTAATTCATCTTTACTAATAATACCTTTACCTTCATACATGTGTACGTCAAAGTGTGATTCTAATAACGCTAATCCGGCTTTAGGTATCGGACCAGCAACAAAAATTTTTTTCATATTAATTTCCCACCTCTCTCTTTCAGTATAAAGTAAACGTTTTCTTAGTGACAAGGTAAGACTATTGAAACTAAAAAAAGAAAGTATGAGAGGGGAGTCTCATACTTTCTTTTGAGTTAGAATGGATTTAATTGCACTTAAATCATTCCTATGATTAGATATTGATTATTTTACGTGAATAAAGTTATATGAACCTACTTCGCCAGCAGAGATTGTACGTTCACTTACGTTGAAAGGTCCACCATTGTAGTTCATTTCTGAAACAGTGATTGAACCATCTTCATTTACAGATTCAACGTATGCCACATGACCGAATGGTCCTTCAGATGATTGTAAAATAGCACCAGCTTCAGGTGTGTGATTTACAGTGTAGCCAGCTGCAGCCGCTGCGCTTGCCCAGTTGTTTGCGTTGCCCCATGTTGAACCGATTGAGCCACCTACTTTGTCGTAAACATACCAAGTACATTGACCAGCTGTGTATAAATTACCTGCTGAAGCTGTACCAGTTGATTGTGTAGATGTTGACGTTGTAGATGTGTTCGTACCGTTTGTATATGATGTAGAATTGTTTGATGTGTAATCGTAGTTAGTCGTTCCACCATTTGTATTGTAGTTGTAACTCCATGAATAATTATAGCTACCTTCAGCCGCATCAGCATCTTGATGGTTTAAACCTACTGCTGCTGCACCTACTCCCGCTGTTAATGTAGTTACTGTAGCGATTTTCTTTAACATAATAAAAATCCTCCCAAAAATTTTTTTATAATAGATTCCTTATTTGCTTAAAGACTTACAAGCGTGAAGACACGCATTTATGATTTCTAATCGCTTTATTTAACGACAAGACACACTTTATCAGAAAATAAGCCTTTTGTGTGGAATGTTAAGATTTTGTAATCAAATGTAAAAAGTGACTATACTTTTTGTAATGATGTGACAACAGAAAAAATAGGGGCGTAAATTTAAAAAAGAATGGGTATGAAAAATAGTAAAAGGGGAGCAACGCTTACTTTACAGACCATATTTAATCAATATAAAAAATCCCCACACCTACGTATGGGGATTATTTTTAAAAATAAAATGACCAATATGTTCTATTCGACACCACATTTTGTAATATTTTTTGTAACAATTAAAAGGTTTGATTATTTGAAAAATGGTATTGAAAGTGGCGGTAAATAATCTTCTCCATTATAAGCTTTGACAATTGCGACAATTTTAAAAATCAAGTAAAGCAATGCAACGATAGGAACAATGAGAAATCCAATAAGAACAAATATGAGTATAGTTCCAATTACTGCCCATATTGTATATGAGATTTCAAAATTGAAATAGTTTTTACCCGCAACATCAATGAATTTTGAATTGTCACGTTTGATTAACCAAATTAAAAGGGGTCCTATAATGGGTGCAAAAATAGATGTAACATAAATAAGAACTGCCATTAATTTTTCATCGTCATTGGGTAAAGAGGATGTACTAGAAACTGGTGGTGCGTGCGTCGTATCTTCGTTATATTGACTCATTTTATAACCTCCTATTTTGGGTCAGTTTATTATTTATAGCGTAACATAAGTTGTAATATAATTCATTTATTGAAAATGTAAAGATACAGTGTTTAAAAGGTTTTAAAGCATTTAAGTTATTGATTTCATTTTATCGTTAGCTTTGTTAACATGCTTATGAGACATAATTATAACTTTAAGTGGGGAGAGTGTATTATGAAAATTGCTATCGTAGGATCTGGTAATGGTGCAGTTACAGCTGCAGTTCAAATGACAAATAAGGGTCACGATGTACGTTTATATTGTAGAAATCAAAGTATCCATAAATTTGATCAAGCAAAAGCTAAAGGTGGCTTTGAATTTAATGAAGAAGGACAAGAATCATTTGTCCCATTTACAAATATCAGTGATGATATGTCGTACGTTTTAGAAGATGCCGAAGTGATTATGCTAATTATTCCTTCTTCATTTATAGAATATTATGCTGAACTCATGGCTTCGCACATTCATGAAGGACAAGTCATCTTCTTTAATATGGCTGCGGCAATGGGATCTGCACGTTTTATAAAAGTATTGAAAGAGTTAAAAAATGATGTGCGTCCAATTTTTGCAGAAGCAAATACGCTTACATATGGTACGCGTGTGGACTTTGATGAAGCAATTGTCAATTTATCTTTAAATGTACGTAAAGTTTATTTTTCAACATTTAATGAGGCTGATTTAAGTGAGACCTTTAAGAAAATTGAGTCGCTATATCCATATATTGTTAAAGAAGAAAGCCTATGGAGAACAAATCTTGAAAATGGAAATCCAGAGGTGCACCCAGGACCTACACTTCTAAATGTAGGGCGTATAGATTATAGTGGTGACTTTGCACTTTATAAGGAAGGGATTACAAAACATACTGTTAGATTATTGCATGCGGTAGAACTGGAACGTTTAACGTTAGGGCGTAAATTAGGATTTGAGCTTGAAACAGCAAAAGAAGGACGCATCGAAAGGGGCTATCTCGAGCGTGAAGACGAGGATAAACCGCTTAAAAATTTATTTAATGATAGTCCAGTATTTTCACAAATTCGTGGTCCCCATCAAGTGAATAATCGTTATTTAACAGAAGATATTGCTTATGGGCTTGTTTTATGGTCAAGTTTAGGTCGTGAAATTGGTGTACCTACACCAAATATAGATGCGATAATCGTGATTGCTTCAACGATTTTAGAACGTGATTTCTATAAAGAAGGTCTCACTATAGAAGATTTAGGCCGTGAAAACGTCGGTTTAACATCATACTAATGTAGAGGGGGGAAGGGTGTATGACACGCAAACCGTCATTTCTAGAAGCTATTTCAACGATTATCGTTATGATGATCATTGTATGTGTTGGATTTATCGTTTTTAAAATTCCAGTCCAACCGTTGCTTATTTTGGCTTCAGCTTATGCTGCATTTATCGCATGGCGTGTCGGGCTAAAATGGCAAGATTTAGAGGAAGGTATCGTACATAGATTAACTACAGCAATGCCAGCGCTATTTATCATTTTAGCTGTAGGTATTATTGTGGGGACATGGATGTATTCAGGGACCGTGCCTGGTTTAATTTATTATGGATTGAAATTTTTAAGTCCTCAATACTTTTTAGTGTCGGCATTTTTAATTTCGGCAGTGTGCTCAGTTGCTACGGGTACTGCATGGGGTTCTGCCTCTACAGCAGGTATCGCATTAATCGCTATTGCTTTGCAAATGGATATTCCTGCGGGTATGGCAGCGGGCGCTATTATATCAGGTGCAGTATTTGGAGATAAAATGTCGCCATTATCAGATACGACGAACCTTGCTTCGCTGGTCACACGTGTGAATATCTTTAGTCACATTAAACATATGATATGGACGACGATACCTGCGTCAATCATAGGAATGATAGTTTGGCATATCGCTTCTATAGGTTTAGCACACAATGCGAACACTAAAAATATTCAAAAGATTTTATCTGATATTGATGCGATGTATCACATCAACATCATTGTTTGGATACCTATTGTTGTGATTGTGGTTTGTTTAATCTTTAAAATGGCCACAGTACCAGCAATGTTAATCTCTAGCGCCTCAGCGATTATTGTCGGTACTTTCAACCATGGTTTTAAATTTCAAGATGGATTGATAGCAACATTCACAGGATTTACGCCTGACATGTTAACCACAAATGTTGATGGATTATCTAAAAATGCATTAACTTTGATTGAACAAGGTGGCATTATGAGTATGACACAAATTATTGTCACGATATTTTGTGGGTATGCATTTGCAGGTATCGTTGAAAAGGCAGGTTGTTTAGATGTATTACTTGCACTCATCTCTAAACAAATCAATACGCGTGGTTCATTAATATTAGTGACAGTTTTAGGTACCTTAATGATGGTACTAGCTGCTGGTGTTGCTTCAGTCGCCATTATTATGGTCGGCGTATTACTTATGGATATGTATAACAAAATGGGATATGACCGTGTGAATTTATCTCGAACACTCGAAGATTCAGGAACAATGGTGTTGCCTCTTATACCTTGGGGAACATCAGGTGTCTATTACACACAACAATTAGGTGTTCACGTCGGGGAGTTTTTTGTTTGGGCGGTGCCATGCTATTTATGTATTGTCATTGCATTATGTTATGGTTTTACAGGAATAAGCATAAAAAAACAACAGAGTGAACAGCGTGTTTTAAATTGATATTTTTAAGATTTTAAGGTTCATCTATGTTTAAAAATTTGAATAACGGTTATATTATAACTGTAAATGAGGTGATTCCATATTTTACTTAATAGGTCTTGTAGCGATGATACTATTATGGTTTGGGATACACCAATTTATCAAAAAAGACTTACATGTTGTAAAAAGTCCTTCTATCATTTCTTGGGTTTTCAGCTTTATCTTGTATTTTGTAGCGATTGTACTTTATAGAGCTGAAACCCATACTTTTGTGTTTAAAGTCCATGAATTAATCCTAATTACAGTATTTGGCTTTATTGTGGCATGGGTGTACTCTCACTTGCGTAAGTCTATTGATACAATGGTTTATACAGTAATTATTGCTGTATTGTCGATAATATTGGTATTATTAACGTTCTCAAACCATGACGTTGAAAATGTTTCGATGATGTTGACTGTACGATTGATTCTGACGGCATTACTTGTTGGTGTCGGTGTAGATGTCGTGAGAAGACAAATAAAATCGAAACAAATGGAAAACTTTCCATTATTATATTTATTCGCATTTGGATATTGGGTCACTATAGCATATTGGTTTTAAAAAAAGAGGTTCTCCGTTAATGACGGAAACCTCTTTTTTAAATTAATGAATGTAATTGTAACTTGCTGCTTCAGCTGCTGAAATCGTACGTGATGTTACAACGCCAGGACCTTGTCCATAATTCATTTCAGAAACTGTGATGGTACCGTTGCTGTTTACTGATTCAACGTAAGCAACATGACCAAATGGACCTGAAGTTGTTTGTAAAATCGCACCAGCTTTAGGTGTATGATTAACTGTGTAACCTGCTGCTGCAGCTGCACTTGCCCAGTTATTCGCATTACCCCATGTTGAACCAATCGTACCACCTACACGATCAAAAACATAGTACGTACATTGACCGGCAGTGTATAAGTTGGATCCTGATGTACCTTTAGAAACTGTGCGTGAAGCAGATGTTGATGAAGTTGTGTATGACTGATTAGACGTTGTTGTTTTTGGAGCTGAAGTCGTTGGTGCAGAGTAATTATAATTAGAAGCAGTAGTGTTGTAGCGATAGTTTGAAGTTGATGTGTAATTATAATTATTTTGAGTTGTGTAGTAATAGCTTGAACCATTTCCGCCGTTAAATTGTGCTGGAGACCAGTTACCTTGCCAAGTAAAGTGGTAGTTATTGTTTTGGTCAATTGTGTAGCTATAGCTATATGAAGTTGGGTCATTAGGGTTATAACCACCATTATATTCCGCAGCATCTGCGTCATGTCCGTGTGCTAAAGTAATTGCAGCTACACCTGCAGTAGCGATTGAAGTTGTAGCGATTAATTTTTTCATTTGAAAAAGTCCTCCTAAAAAGAATTCTATATATTATCAATTAAGACCATATGCTTGAGTAACTAACATTTTATACGTGTAAGTCGTGTAATTCATTTTTACAACGAGTAATACTCTAACAGAAAAAAATGTATTTGTGTGCTGTGTTAACACTTTGTAATTTTTGAGAAAATTTTTTATCATCGGTACATTATAAAAAGGAGAAGACAAAGTTGATGCCATCGTATTTTACGTTAAGAGAAATCAATATTTAGATTAATTAGAAAATTGATGTTAACGTTTTGTAATATGAATGACATTCTAAAGCACATTTAGGAAATCATTTATAAGGCTTAAATTTATATTTAGACAAATTTGATGGATGTTAAATTTTTAGCATTTGAACATTAATCACATTACAAGTAATTTAAAACAGCACTTGTTATAATGAGGTTAAGACTATTTTAAAGGGGCGGATTGTGATGATTCTTGACCGTGTGAATCCTGAAGATTTATTTCCAACTGAGACAGCGGGACCAGCTGTACTAGGTACGATTGAATATGAAATACAGGGTCAAAGAGAGTATGAAGGGGCATATATTGCGACAAATGAGCGACTTATTATGAATGTAGACATGAATGGTCAGTTCTACTACCGAAATATTCCGTATGAAGATATTTCAAGTCTTTCATATGAAAATGGTGTCTTGTTGTTTGGGTTTGAAGTAGGTAAAGTAGCGATGAAAGACATTCAAACGGCAGACGTCCAACCATTTATCGATTATGTACAACAATACATTAAATGATGTGTCTAAAAGCATTTTATAAAAAGTACCATCGCAACTTGCTTTTAAGGACAGTTCAAATTAAACTGTTCCATCTACCAATATTAAAACATTGTATTTAAAGTTTTATTTCAAGCAGCTATCAAACTGCAACCTCATTTATAGATGAATGTTATAGTATCTCTAATCACCTTCAAGGTTCATTTTTGTATGAATTTTGAAGGTTTTTATTTGAAATATAAGGTTTTATGCTTAGACTATGACATTTTAGGGCGCTTTGAATAGATGTAAATACGGCATGCGCATCACTATAAAACAAAAAATCGAAAAATATTTCTAATTCGAGATAAAATGATTGACTCACCTATTTTATGGCGTTATAATTCAAATATAAAATTTATACCGAAGTCGAGGTGAGAGATCAATGAAAGTAGAATTAGGGTTAACTTCTTTTGCAGACAACCATGACATTTATACAGAAGATAATGTTTATCCTGCAATTACCAATGCAGAAAGGATTCGTAACATTGTTGAAGAAATCCAATTGGCTGATGAAGTAGGGTTAGATGTATATGGTCTTGGGGAACACCACCGTCCTGATTATGCTGTATCAAGTCCAGCAACGGTATTGGCTGCTGCAGCATCAACAACGAAACATATTAAATTGTCTTCAGCGGTAACGGTGTTATCCTCTGATGATCCTGTTCGCGTATATCAACAATTTTCAACAGTTGATGCGCTATCAAACGGTCGAGCAGAAATTATGGCAGGACGTGGTTCATTTATCGAATCATTTCCATTATTTGGATATAATTTGAATGACTATGAACAACTGTTTGATGAAAAAATACAATTATTAATGGAAATTAATCAACATGAAATCGTTCGTTGGGAAGGGAGTTTAAGACCCAATATTGATGGGTTAGGTGTGTATCCACGTGCTGATAAAGCATTACCGATATGGTTGGCTACTGGGGGAACACCAGAATCTTCATTAAAAGCCGGTTCACTTGGATTACCCATTACGTATGCTATCATAGGTGGTAATCCTAAACGTTTTGCAAGAAATGTAGCAATGTATAAAGCGATGGCAGAATCCCATGGATATGAACCAGAAACATTACAAATTGCATCACATTCGTGGGGATATGTTGCTGATACGGATGAAGAAGCTCAAGCACAGTATATGCCAGCTACTGAAGCACACCACAATATCATCGCTAAAGAACGTGGTTGGCCACCCTTTACGTATGAACACTTCCAACGTGAAATAGGACCAAACGGGGCTATGTACGTTGGAAGTCCAGAAACGGTTGCACAAAAAATTATTGATACTGTAGAGGCGTTAGGATTAACTCGATTTATGTTACATTTACCAATAGGATCAATTCCACATGAACGTACATTAAAATCAATACGTTTATTTGGAGAAAAAGTAAAACCTATAGTGGATGCGTATTTTAAAGATAAATAACTAATGATAAGGAGAGATTGATTTATGATTTTAAGATATGTTGCAAATTTAAAAGTAGCAAAAGAATTAGTGAACGCTGCAAAACCAAAATTAAAAAATGACCAAGGGTTAAGAGACGCATTTGAATCTTTTAATTTATCACCAGACCTCGTGCGCGTTGTCGGAGCGGCTGAAACAGCAGCTGCAGTATTATTTGGATTAAGTATTTTTAGTAAACGTTTATCACAACTTGGATCATTAATCACAATTGTGGTATTGGGTGTAGCGATTCAAAAACATTTTCAAGCTGGTCACGGTAAAGAAGGCGCGCAACACGCAATTGATTTAGTTTCTATGGCAGGTTTGAGTCTAGCTGACACATTAGTAAGCAAAAACTAATTAAAAATTTTAATAATAAATTGTTTTTGTTATTTGGGACTATGACATTATGCTGTTATAGTTCCTATTTTTTATGCCTGTGTGGGAGGCATAAAAAGCAAGCGTTTTGAAAAAAATCGAATATATTTTCAAGAAGTAATTGAAAAAAGCGCGGTAAAGGTTTAGAATACAATTATTAAGAAATTAAATTTCTAAGTAAATATAGTTTTTAGAAACACAGAAAGTTATGTATGCATCTTGGATAGCAACTACTGAGGTGATTAAATGAAGAAGTTTCCAATTAAAAACATGAAAGAGTTTATTGCCGTTTCACGCACAACTAAAGAAATCTCCAGCAATATTAAGCAGCAATATGCATTGACATATGAAGAGCTCTTTATTCTTGTACATGTACATGAAAAAAGGTTGCCTGCATATAATGTCAAAGATATCATCACAGTATCAAAGTTTAAACCGTACTATATTACAAAAGCGCTTCAAAAACTAAAAGAAAATGGGTATTTATCTAAAAAGAGAAATGAACAAGATGAACGTACTGTTATTATTGAAATTTCTAAGGAACAGTATGCAAAGATTGATCAATTATTTGAAGAGATCGAATCTAAATTTTAAATCAATACCATCGTTAATGTTTACACAACATTAATAGTGTCAAAACGACTAAATTCACAAGCGAGATGAAGAAATGGGCGCATTTCTATCTCGCTTATTTTTGTTAAATAAAATTAAACCATGCGCTATGCGTATGGTTCCGGAGAGGTTCCAGTGACCAAATGTTCCATCACAAAGATAAGTATTTAAAAGATGAGTTCGGCGTAACACAAACACAGATAGTGAAAAAAGAGTGGCACGATGACGAAGGTAATTGGTATGAAGAGGAAGTTGAAGTGCCAATACCTAATTCAGACTTTAAAGAAATTGATGAAGAAGAATATCTATCATGCAGTGAACGTCCGGAATGGAATGTGGTTGGACTTGTAGGCCAAGTATTCAATCGAATTGATAACACGGTAGGGTTAAACGACTATATTATTCCTGATAAAGGGATTAGCACTAAAGATAATAACAATGGTTTCTATCGTGTGTTAGAAATCACTACACCATTTGATACTGAAAAAGGTTACGCGTGTTATTCGTCCGCCATATGAAGATGCAGATAAAGGTGTGACAACTAAAGCAACTAAGATTGAAACGATTAATCAAACAATTAATTATAAAATGCCTAATTGTTCAGGTGATGTGAAAGGCGTAGTCATTCATAACACATCAAGTAGTTTAACAGCCAAACAAGATTATAATAATTTAAAGAATGCGTCAGAAGCTAGATATGAAGCAGGTATTGCGCATTACTATATTGATAGAAATACAGTATGGCGTGCAATTGATACCTATAGTGTTGGCTGGCATGTGGCTAATGCATACGGTAACAATGCATTTATAGGTTATGAAGTAGATGAATCAATGAGTGCCAGCAATAAAGACTTTATGGCAAATGAACAAGCATCATTTAAAAAAGCAGCAGCATACTTACTTTATTATGGGTTACCGGTAAACAGAGAGACCGTGAAACTGCATTGTTAGTTTGTTCCAACAGGTTGTCCACACCGTAGTATGGCGATTCATACAGGATTTGACCCAGTTAAACAAGGTGCTGCACCTCAATCTATTGTGAACCAATTGAAGGATTACTTTATTCAAGAAATTAAAAAATATTATAATAATCCAGCATTAAAAGCAGGTTCACCAGCTAGTAAAGGTGTACCAGATCGTAACACAATTCCAACGGACAAAGATAAAGAAGATTTCAACACTGTTAAAGGCGAAAAAGTCGATAGTGGATGGAGAATGAATGTCCACGGTATTTTATGGAAACCAGAAAAAGCGACATTCACAGCATCTACTGATATTTATACACGCTATAATGGTCCGTGGACTGGATGGGAAATTGCAGGTATGACATATGCAGGTCAATCAGTTAACTATGACGAAGTTTATGACTTTGACGGTTACATTTGGATTGCGTGGACGGTAAACAGTGGCGCACGTGTTTATATGCCAATCGGTTATTCAAATAGTAATGGAAGTCGTGTAGGTAATCCATGGGGAACGTTTAGTTAAATATACCAATAATTATTCCTGGGCGCTTCTGCGCTTTTTTTAATTTTTGTATTGTAATCGCTGCCAAAAAAAGTTGAAATTTATTTGCGCGAAACAACTTATAATATTGTACGCTCACTCTTCGGAATGTTTTTTTATTCTTTAGTGTTAGTTATAAAAATAGTAATAAAATTCATATTTTATTTAGTCCTCTTACCAAATTATGTTATAGCTGGCGAGGGGATTTATCTAATTATTAAATGCATGCTTACTTATTAACTTATACTGTTTCTTAGATGAAACTATATGAAATCTAGTATTAATGAAAAAAAGTGAATATTGCTACAAATTTTACTAGAAAATTGTTTATTAAACGTACTTTTACCGAAAATATTGATTAAAAGTTTGTTTATATGTTAATATTTTTATTGTTAGAAAGGAGGAAGGTATGTGATTTACGTATTTGATGTAGACGGAACGATATGTTTTAACGGACAAAACATTGAACCTAATTTGCAAGAAGCTATAAAATGTTTGAGTAAAGAGCACCAAGTAATATTTGCTTCGGCGAGACCAATAAGGGATTTGTTGCCAATTGTTCATAATTTTGAGAACAAAATTCTAATTGGTGGAAATGGTTCTATAATTTCCATAGATGATCAGGTTGAGGTGATAGAATATATACCTTTTGAGGAATATGAATTTATTAAAAGTTTGATAAATGACTATAATTTAAATTATATAATCGATGGATCATTTGATTATTCAGCAAAAGTAAGTATTGAGAATAAAATATACAAACAACTTGATCCAGATAATCTTGCAAAAAACGTTGAACTGAGTGAGATAAAGAAACCGATTAAAATTATATTAATAGATGTACCTAAAAATTTATATAATGAGATAAGAAAATCATTTGAAAGTTATGAAAAATCATTGTCTATTAGTTATCATGAAAGCGATAACAATATTGACATAACAGCTAAAGATATAAATAAATTTACTACGTTACACAAGATAATTAGCAACCAGCCGTATGTTGCTTAAGGTAATGACATTAATGATTTTGAATTACTTAAAAATGCAGAAGAGGCTTATTATATTACATCTGAAGATAAAGATTTACCAATTGGTAACGTTAATATAGTTTCAAGTGATTCCCAATCAGTAGAAAATACATTAAGATATCTTTAAATAGGATAGTGTATTTACTTGTCACAGAATTTAAAAAATGAAATGTCTAGCAGCAGAGAAATTGTTAAAAAAGTTTTATTTAATAAAACCGAGGGATTTAATAATTCGATTATATGGGAAGAATCATTAAATTCTTGGGTTATAGTGAATAACCAAACAGCAAAAATAGTACTTAATAGTTCTGATTTTACAGCCAATAGAAAGAGGCAATTTATTGATAAACTTGATGCTTCATACGAACAAAAATTGATTTTAAAAGATTTTTATTCTAATTGGTTAATGTATATGGAAGGAGACGATCATAAGTCTCTAAGAAAGAAAATACAAAAACCAGTTAGTAAAATTAGAAAGAAAATACAAGAAATCAGTGAAGAAGCTACAAATGAGATTTTGTCTGTTATTAATAAAGAAGAATTTAATGCTATTAGTGATATTGTAAAGCCTTATAGTAATTTAGTTCTTTCAAAAATATTTGGCTTATCTATAAGTGATTATCAAAATATTCTAAAGGTGTCAACTGAAGCAGTAAATTTTCTATGGAATCCAAATCCAACTGAAACAGATATAGAACCAACTGTTGAATCTATATTGAAAACTACCAGTTATATAAATAAAATTATTGATGATAAAAACTACAATGAGGATGGGCTATTTAACCTGATGCTTCAAAATATATCTGTAGAGAGTGAATTTATTATAGCATTAATTAACATGGTTATAGATGGACATGAACCTTTTCAATCTAGTCTATCAAATTTGATTTTTTATTACATACACATTAAAGAAAAAGCTGGATTTGAAATGGCTGATAAGGACTTAGTAAACGAAAGCATACGTATAGAACCACCGTTTTCTTATTGTGCTAGAGAATGTGTAAACCACACATATATTGAAGGTAATAAAATTAATAGTGGTGATAGACTAATGGTGGTTCTTTATGTAAGTAATAATATAGATGAATTTGAGAAAAATTATAAAACTGAAAATTGTGAATATTCAAATAAAAATAATTTTTCTTTCGGTCATGGAATGCATTATTGCTTAGGTGCCCAAATCACTTTGTTATCATTGGAAAAATTTATCGAAATATTCAAACAAATGGATGATCAATACAAATGGCAGGTAAATGATTATTCTAGTGAAACTAGCTATGGATTCAAATCAATAATTGATTTGAATATAGTTACTGAGGAAATATATGTTAAATAATATTAACAGAGCAAATAAATTTAAAACAGAACTATTCGCTGCCATTATTACGTTTTTTACATGTAGTTATATAATAATAGTAAATTCAGTGTTATTACAAGAGGCTGGTATGCCGTTAAATTGGACGATAATAGCTACGACAATTGTTTGCGCAGTTAGCTGCGTAATAATTGGACTGTATGCAAAAGTTCCTTTAATAATAATTCCCGGAGTAGGAGAAACAATCTTTTTTACATTTACAATAGTAAAATCTCATGGATTTAATTATCATGAGGGATTAGCTGTCGTACTTGTATCTGGTTTGATTTTCATGATTATTAGCTTAACTCCTTTTGCTAAACTTTTAAATAGTGCTATACCTAAGGTTTTAAAAGATGGGATAACAATAGGTATAGGCTTGTTTATGGCTTTTGTAGGATTACAAAACAGTAACATTATCGTTTCAAGTAATCAAACACTTATTTCTCTTGGAGAGTGGAACATTAATACGACTATTTCTTTACTTATTTTGCTACTAGCACTTGTCTTGTTTGCTTTAAAGGTGCCTCTATCGTTTTTAATTACTATTATATTAGGCTCCATTATAGCATTTATATCAAAAATTGCATCATTTAGTAGCGATTACTCTATTATAAAATTCGAAGCATTATCAAATAATAATACAGCTTTAAGTTTCTCATTTGATAAAATTGGTGATTTATCTTTTTGGTCACTTGTATTCTCATTGACTATATTAATAGTATTCCAGAATTTGGGTACAATTAATGGATTTGGAATTTCAAATACCAAAAAATTTGCAAGAAGCTTTAAATCTGTAGGGGCAAGTAATATAATTTCTAGTCTATTAGGTATAAGTTCAACTGTTGTAGCTGTGGAAAGCGCAACATCAATTCACTCAGGTTCTAAAGATGGCCGAAGTTCAGTATTTGTAGGAATAATGTTCTTGGTTTCGTTATTATTCTTACCACTGATTATATCAATACCAAGTATAGCATTATCACCGATATTAATTATAATCGGTGGTTTGATGCTAATGAATATACAAAATATTGAGTTTAACGACATGACCGATTATATACCATGTTATATAACAATAATTATGATACCTTTAACATTTGATATTGCAACTGGGATGGGTTTTGGCTTTGTTTCCTATGTAGTAATAAATTTAGTTTGTGGGAATATAAAAAAAATTAAATATACCATTGATAGTTATTACAATATTATTTATTTTAAGTTATGTATTTCATTAATAATAGCTACTCTTATATCACAAATATGAAGATAACCAAAATACATTTTTGTTTTTTAGTGTCTACTTGACAGGGGGCAGCTTAGAATAGGCGGTTTGTATGGTAGCATTAACACCATTTTTGACACTGTTTTTGTTAATTTCTATTTTCAAAAATTAATTTATTTTCAAAAATTGTGTTAAAATGTAAAATGATAACTATAGAAAAAAGGGGTTTTATGGAAAGGTTAAAAGAAGAATTAAGTGGTTCTGCTTTTTCTATAATATTTTTTGTTATTGGTATCGCTATCTTACTTATAGGGTTAAACATGGATGCAAATTATATGGAAACCCATCCACGTCATCCTGCATTTCTTTCTGAAAAATTTTTAATCGGTTTTGTTGATGGACTATGGGTCGCAGTTGTATATTTACTTTCAATTTTAGTTTTTATTGTGACTATAGTAATTGCTTTTAAATTGAATGAATGGTTCACTTCTAAAGTCGCTTCTATTATAGTGGTTTTTTTATCAATAATTATGATTATACTTACCGTTTTTTTAATACAAGTGCCTTTAGTTATTTAATGACTGCAATTGTATTAATCATAGGGATATGGCTATGTAATTCACCTTCAATTAACAGAAGAAGGTATTAAGTCAGATTTTCATAATCACTCAGTTAATTATTGAGTGATTATTTTTTATTTACATATACGAATACGCAAAATTCTACTTAAATGAGTAAGTGGGTTATGCTGATTTGAAGAACGGAATGATCATATGTCAGAAATAGTCAGTTGGGTTTTATCGTCAAGTGTGATAGCTGCTTGTATTACTTATATAGCTAATACAAAAATCAAAAATAAAGAATTATTAGTTAAAATTAAATTAGAAGAACAAAACAAATGGATAATGAATGTAGATGAAAGTTTAAAAAAGTTTGTGGGGTTAAACTTAGATTACCCTAAAGATTTAGTAGATTATTCGTTGTATAAAATTAGTGAAGATGAAATTTCTAAACAAATGATGGAGTTAAATAAAGCCCAACACTCGCTTGTTTTTTATATACATCAACTCGAGTATAATCAAAAATCAGTAAAAGATATAATGGATATCATACAGAATATAGTGAAAAAAATAGAAATACAAACAAACACAGCTCAAGAATTCAGAAATAATGATGGAAAAAAGATTTAGCATCATGGAGAAAGATAGGTGATATAACAACGGAAAATGAAAAAGAAATAGGGAGCAGTAATATAGAATTAGCTATGAAAATAGGAGGATTGGCAAAAGGAGAGAAGAAAGCACTAGCTAACGAAGTAGTTGAAAATAAATTCACTAAAATATTAATAGAAATATTTAAAAGTTCACCTAAATAAATAGGTGGCTTTTCTGGTATCACTGATGCCACTTTTGATACCGTTTTATGTTAATTTCTAAGAAATTGACGATATTAGTTTTTAAAAATCCCTTTATAAAGACGTTTTTGAAACTATAGAATTAACTGATACCACATATATATTACCAATGGAAGATATGGCGTATCATCAAATTGCAGACATTGGGCTTCGTGCACTACAAATTCATTAAAATATAATGGCTTATGAAGTGTAGTCATTGAAAGAAAAGAAAACCCTATTTATAATGAAACGGAATACGAAAGAGGGAGACGAGCATCATGCGCTATGTATTAATAGCTATTGGCGTCATTTTTACGTTACTTGGTTTTGCTGGCGCAGTGTTACCTTTGTTACCCACAACGCCATTTTTACTTGTAGCAGTTATATGTTTTGCTAAAAGTTCAGAGAGGTTTCATGATTGGCTTGTTCAAACGAAAGTATATCAAGCCTATGTTGAAGATTTTAAATTGTATCGCGGCTATACTATGAAGAAGAAAATCCAATTGCTTATTAGCTTGTATATTGTTGTAGGGTTTTCAATTTGGGCTGTTGATATTGCATTGATTAGAGTGGGACTTGTCATTATGGTCATCATTCAAACCATTGTATTATTAACATGGGTGCGCACGTTGCCAAAAAATCATCAAAAGAAAAGCAATTTTGACAGTTAACTTACAAGAGTTAATGATTAATACATGTATTACGATTACGTTCTCAAAATGGAAAGTCATTCATTTTGGGGACGTTTTTTGTGCTTGACCTGCAAAACTAAGTGATCACCTAAAAAATACATATGAAGATGAAATGAGCTCAAAACGGCGCTTTGACTGTTTGCGATTTAATAATTGTTCATAAAATTGTATTTTTAAAATCTTTGATGATATTAAAGGTATTGCTTTAACAAACCAAAGTGTATATAATAATGATAATCATTATCAATTGGAGGAACAAAACATGCAAAAATGGTTCATTCCATTAGTAGCTATGATTTTACTATTAGCTGCTTGTGGTCAAAATAAAGAGGAAAAATCTGCGCAATCGGATGTTAAGACGTTAGCGCTAAAGACAGCAGAGGGCAAACAAAATGTTAAAATACCGCAAACACCTAAACGTATCGTCGTACTAGCTCCTACGTATGCTGGTGGTTTAAAATATTTAGATGCCAATATAGTTGGTGTATCTAATCAAGTAGATCAAAGTCCAATTTTGAAGAAACATTTTAAAGATATTGATAAAGTTGGCAATGACGATGTAGAAAAAGTGGCATCATTAAAACCTGATTTAATTGTTACATATAACACGGATAAAAATACAAAAAAACTTGAAAAAATTGCGCCTACTTTAGCTATCAATTATGGTATGTACAATTATCTAGAACAACAAGAACTTCTAGGTCAAATTATGAATAAAGAAAAAGAAGTAGCAGAATGGAAAGAAAATTGGGTGAAACAGACAAAACAAGATGGTACGGAGATTAAAAAAGCCATTGGAAAAGATGCGACTGTTTCAATCATCGAAGATTTTGAGAAGAAAATTTATGCTTATGGTAAAAACTGGGGACGCGGTAGTGAGGTCATCTACCAAGCATTTGGTTTAAAAATGCCGACAGAATTAGAAAAAGCAACTCAAAAAGAAGGTTGGAAAGAAATTTCTAAAGAAGAAATTGAAACATATGCGGGTGATTATATCGTTAAAGCGAAAGCACCAAAAGCGGCACAACCAGAATTTACCCATACTGCAATGTGGTCTAATTTAAAAGCGGTCAAAGCAAAGCATGTATTTGATGTGGATTCAAGTATTTACTGGTACAATGACCCTTATTCTCTAGATGTGATTCGTAAAGATTTAAAAGAAAAATTTCTAAAGAATTAGACATTGCATATTAGCATTTCACCCTGTATATTCAATTCAAATATGACGCATTTAAGTGATTGCTAAGTTGACATAAAACAATTGATAAAGCCTTCAAAGTTCATCTCAACATGAATTTTGAAGGCTTAACTTTTTAAAAAGCACGTGCTCATTCTGAATGTAAAGCTTGAAATGTTTTTAACATATACATGGATGATAGTGATTTATTTTCTAATATACGTACTCGTTTTATGTTTTTCATAAATTGTAAGTCCTGTAATATCTTTTTTGGCATGTGGAATGATCAAGCTAGATAGATACGCTGTTCCAAAAGCGATAAAGAACGCAATGATTGATGTATAGAATGGTGATCCAGCTCCACCGACACCTTGGAGGAAGTAACTTACAATAACTGCTACAATGAGACCTACTATCACGCCAATGCCATGGGTACGTTTTGTAAAAATGCCGACAGCAAATATACCAGCGAGCGGTACACCAAATAATCCTGTAATGAGTAGAAATAAATCCCACATGTCACTAGAATTTGAAGCAATTAAATACAGTGAAGCCATTAAGCTTATCAAACCAACCACGATGGTAGTTATTCTCGCAAAACGTACTTCAGCTTTTTCAAGTTGTTTGCCAAAGAAACGTTGCTTAATGTCAATTGACAGACAAGCTGAAATTGAATTTAAGCTTGATGATATTGTCGATTGTGCAGCTGCAAATATCGCAGCAATCAATAATCCGCCTACAAATGGAGGCATTTGTGTCAATATGAAATACGGAACAATTGATGAGGTATTAAAATCTTTAGGTAGTGCTGTTTGATGTTCATAAAATGCATAGAGTGCGGTACCCATTCCAAAAAATATGGGTGCAGAGATTAATGCTAAGATACCATTTGTCCAAATGGATTGAGACGTTTCTTTCATCGATTCTGAAGCCTGATAACGTTGAACAACGTCTTGACTTGCAGTATATTGCTGTAAGTTATTAAATACACTTCCTATAAATATAATCGGAATCGCAGCTGCAGCAGCACTGAGTTTCCAATTATCTGCACTGATCAGTTTTTTATTTTGAATGGCATCGTGTGCAACTGTGGAGAAACCACCATCGACTTGACTAATTGCCATGACAATAATAACAATAGCACCGCCAAGTAATATCACCCCTTGGATAAAATCACTCCAAACCACACCTTCAAATCCACCAAGAAATGTATAAATAATACATAAAATACCTACTAGGCAAGCTACAACATATGGGTTAATGTCGGAAACAGCAGTGATTGCAAGTGTTGGTAAATAAATCACAATTGCAATACGTCCTAAGTGAAATAGCACAAATAATAATGAACCAATGACACGCACTGCTGGATTGAAACGCGCCTCTAAATATTCATATGCTGAAGTGACATGTAACTTTTTGAAAAATGGAATATAAAAGTATATTAATAACGGGATAATTGCTACTATCGCTATATTTCCAGCGATATAAGACCAGTCTGTGAGAAAAGACTTTTCAGGTGTGGACATAAATGTAATTGCACTTAAAGTTGTTGCGTAAATTGAAAAGCCCACTACCCAAGAGGGCAAGCGACCGCTCGCAGTGAAAAAACTTTCAGTATCTTTTCCAGCACGACGTGTAAAATAGGCGCCAATCATAAGCATGAGCAATAAATATAATATCAATGCAACCCAATTCCAAAAACCAAACCCAATTGTATTCATAATCATAACCCCTCTCTCATTCATGATGAATGCGGTAAATACGCTAAACGTGTTTCAAAGTGCCAAAAGTTATAAGTGATACGTTCGAACGAGTGTTTCTAATTGTGGTCTAAGTGCTTCATTAAAAGGATGAAAAGGTGCTTTAGGATAGCCTGTTTCGATGCCTTTTTCTTTTAAAATGGCTTTTAAAGTTGGATATAATCCCATCTTTAAAACCTGTTCGATAATGTCATTTGACTCACGTTGTAATTGATAAGCTTTTTCTACATTTCCAGATTGTGCTGCTTTAAAAATGGCTTGTGCACGGACACCATTAATGTTATAAGTTGACCCGATTGCACCATCAACGCCTGAAATTGCCGCTTGAACAAGCATTTCATCGAACCCTGAAAAAATGAGTTTATCTGGAAAAGCATGACGTAAGCGCTCAAGTAAGAAAAAGTCTGGCGCTGTATATTTCACACCAATAATACGCTCATTTTTAAACAGCGTGTCAAACTGTTCGATTGTAATATTGACGCCTGTTAATCCTGGAATCGCATAAATAATCATGTCATTTTGAGTTGCTTCGATAATTTTAAAGTAATAATCTCGTATTTCTTCAAAAGTAAATGGATAGTAAAACGGTGTAACTGCAGATAATGCATCGTAACCGAGTTCTGTTGCATATTGACCTAATGCAATTGCCTCATTTAAATCTAATGAACCGACTTGGGCAATTAAGCGAACATCATTTTGTGCTTCATCTTTAACAATCCGAAATACATCCTTCTTTTGCTCTGTATTCATTAAGAAATTTTCACCTGAACTACCATTAACATATAAACCGTCAAGTTGATGTGTATCTATCGCGTTTCTAACCACCTCACGCAATCCACTCTCGATAATGTTACCTTGTTCATCAAAAGGCACTAATAGTGCAGCGTATAAACCTTTTAAGTCGTCTTTCATTGTTATCCTCCTATAGCTATTGAAATATTGGTCAGACCAATTTATACTTATATTGTAAGCGCTATCATTTACGAGGTCAATATATCATTTTATAGTAATATGACAATGTATGATAAACTTGAATCGTTATGAAAGGGGAAGTGCTTAGAGATGGAAGGCATGAACGGTCGTCAAAGCTTAAAAGAAAAAATGGTAAAAAATATTAAAGACTATATTTTAAAAGAACAACTTAAGGTCGGAGATAAATTACCTACTGAACGTAAATTAGCCGAAGTATATCAAGTGAGTCGCTCGGTGGTTCGAGAGGCCTTAAGTTATTTAGAAAACACCGGCGTGACTGAAAGTGTTCAAGGGAAAGGTACGCTTGTAAAGGCACAAGATATTACACCCTTAATAGAAGGGTTTTTATTTAGCTTTCAAGTAAATCGTGGGAATTTAAAAGATTTAATGATGTTGCGATTAACCTTTGAACTTGCTGCAATTGATGTGATCGAACGCGATGAAACGTCTTTAGAGGCCATTGAACGCGTACTTGTAAATGACGCATCTTCGTTTAGTATTGCAGATGATAAAGCATTTCATCAAAGTATATTAGAAGCGGTCAATGTACCATTGTTTAAACAAATGAGCGCTGTTGTTCATGCCTATTTTTATCAAACACCCATTAAATCATCAATGATAGACAATCAATTGAGTATTGATGATCATCAAGCGATTTTTGACGCTTTAAAAGCCAAACAGTTCACAAAAGCAAAAGCATTATTAACTCAACATTTATTGCGAGGTGCTCAATTTTATGACGAAAATTGCATTTGACATTGGGGGAACATTTTTAAAATCTGCCATCGTTGACTCTGAATTTAATTTGAAAGGCTATCAAAAGTTGCCTACGCCAGTAAATGAAAATGACGCGATTTTAAACGAAATATTGCGACGTGTAAAGACATATATGCACACGTTCCATCTTAAAGAGGTACGGATTGGTATTTCGACAGCAGGTGCGGTAAATCAAGCGGAAGGCACAATCGTTTATGCAAACGATAATATTTTAAACTATTCAGGAACGCATTTTAAACAAGCGTTACGTCGATGCGCATCACATGTGAATGTTTATAACGATGTAGACGCCGCTTTGTTAGGCGAATTAAGTTACCGTAAACAATCACTTGCAAGCGTATTTTGTTTAACATTAGGCACAGGGATTGGTGGAAGTTATTTCCAAGAACCAAACGGTTTAATGGTAGGTGCACGACACCGTGCGAATGAAATTGGTAATCTCCTTTATGATTTTGAAACAAAAACAAACTATGAAGACCGTGCATCGACCCGCGCGCTGAAAAAACTGATGGTAGTTCAAAACTACGGTCATGATAATGTTATTCAATTGTTTGAAGATGCACACCACTATGAAGCAAGTCAAAAACTTCTGCATACATGGGGACGTGAAGTAGCTCGAGGTATTGCTGAAGTACAAATCATGTACGATCCGGCGCATATCATCATTGGTGGGGGTATTTCTAAACAACAACGTGACTTGCTAAAATACATTGAACCACACGTTCAATCGTTTTTACCTCCTCATTATGGTCATGCTAAAATTGAAACTGCACAACTACACAATGATGCTGCACTAATAGGTGCGGTTTCAAAATTGTAAACACTCTAGAAAAAATGTTTACAATCATGTATAATACGGCAATGGTTATATTTTTATGATGACTATTTAAAGAAAGTCATATGTTTTGTGACATCTTTAATGTCTTTAGGGAGGAAGTAAAGTGAATCATACTCGATTACTCGTTTATACTGCCTTAATGACGGCAATAATTGCTGTCATGGGGTTTGTCACGCCTATTCAATTGCCGTTTATACCAGTACCTATTGTACTCCAAAATATTGGTATCTTTTTAGCTGGTATATTATTAGGGCGTAAATATGGGACGTTAAGTGTTATCGTATTTTTAATACTTGTCGCTTGTGGAGCACCATTATTATCAGGTGGACGTGGTGGCATTGGTGTCTTTATGGGCCCGAGCGCAGGTTTTTTATTCATGTATCCAGTTGTCGCATTCTTAATTGGTTGGGTGAGAGACCGTCAATTTGAGAAGCTCAATGTACTTAAAGTATTTTTCATTATTTTCATTATTGGTGTAGTATTATTAGACTTTGTTGGCGCTATCGTGATGGGCTTTATCACACATATACCTGTGTCTAAAGCGCTTTATACCTCGTTAGTGTTTGTACCAGGAGATTTGATCAAAGCGGTGATTGCATCATTTTTTGCAATAGCGCTTCTTAAAAATCCAGTAACTGCACGTGTTTTAAAACAAACACATCTATAAAAACATAAAGGGGATGATAGGGATGCCTATATCGATGGAAACGATTTATACAGATGCTCAAGTTATTGAAAGTTATTCACGGTATACGCGTTTTCTTACACCTCAACATCCTCATAAATTTGATGGGAACAAATGGCGATATCATATAATGCCGGATACATTAACATTTAAACATGATATGGTCATACAACGGCAGCAACATATGCAAACTTCATCAACACACCTTTATTTTGAATTTCCAGCTGATATGGCATTATCAACAGAAATGCTACGTCTATTAAGAACAGAAGGTTTCGAATTAGGGTGTGTTGAAATGTATGCAATAGATGGAGTTGCTTTAGAAGCACTTTCAGAAGAGACGCTACATTTAGTTAAAGTCAATTCACATCGTATTAATGATTACCTTGAAATCTTCAGTGAATTAAGTACACCTTATGGTACAATTTATGTGAATGAAGCGTGCAATTATATTCGAGAACAGGTTAGCCATGGAGAAGGTGGCTTAGACTATTATGTGGCCTATGAGAATGAAATGCCTGTCGCGATATTAAACTTAATCGAAGGTGAAACTACACTTGAATTAGACGGTTTCGCAGTAAAACCTGAATATCAAAAGCAAGGTTATGGTAAACGTATCCAAGCCGAAATTGGAAAACGTGCAGGCCAACGTTCGGTTATTTTAGTTGCTGATGCTGAAGATACTGTAAAAGATATGTATATTAAACAAGGTTACACATACATGCATTTTCGCTATAGTGCACTATTAGAGCATGCCTAAACTAAAATTTTATAGATTATAAATGGGAGACACCCTCAAAATTCACGAATTTGTGAACTATTTTGAGGGTGTTTTATATGGTGTTCACGTCAATGTTGAATCATGTTTGATGGATGTGTGTTTAACTTTTGGGATGAGTGATGCGATGGGCATGACTATAAATATTAAAATGTTGATTACGCACAAAGCCTATGGCAGTAATATTTAAATCATTAGCAAGTTGAATAGCAAGGGTCGTTGGTGCTGATTTTGAAATAATCATGCCTACGCCAATTTTAGCTGCTTTAATTAAGATTTCTGATGAGATGCGCCCACTAAAAATTAATATTTTATCTCTAACAGAAATTTCATTTTCGATACAGTATCCATACAATTTGTCTAACGCATTATGTCTCCCGATATCTTGACGATGAATATAAAACGCATCTCCATCACTAATGGCGGCATTATGTAATCCACCAGTAGCTTGAAATGTCTCACTTTCGTCTTGAAGACGGTGCATCATTGTTAAAACTTGTTCAGGATGTAACTGAATTTTTGACATCGATGTTTTGGCTATAGCCGCATCATTTTGAAAATA
The DNA here is from genome assembly GCF_011466855.1 of Staphylococcus agnetis. Lineage (NCBI taxonomy): Bacteria > Bacillati > Bacillota > Bacilli > Caryophanales > Staphylococcaceae > Staphylococcus > Staphylococcus agnetis. The sequence goes on along the minus strand of NZ_CP045927.1, from coordinate 1,797,785 downwards.
GAACTCGCGACTTTTGCCACAACAAGATGCGACCAATCTTTTATTTGAAAGTTGAATACGGTCATGTACATTATAGGTGAGTTCAACATGTACAAAACCTTTACTCTCATCAATATCTATTTGTTTTAACTCTTGACGTTTTAAAATCACACCTTCAGATGCTAAAAATCCTAAAATGAGCTCATTTAAGTGTGTTGGACTACAAATAACTGTAGCAAACTCTTCACCATTAATCATAATTGTTAATGGGAACTCCGTCACATAATCATCATATGTTTCGTGGAGTTGACCGTGTTCATATCTGATGATTTTTTGGTTGTAATGTATATCTTGATTCACCCCTGTGCCCCCTTTACACATTTGTATTTATTTTACGCTTAAATATAAAAATATTAAACCAATTAGGCCGAATTCACATGTTTTAAGATGTCGAATGATATACGTTTTAACGTGCAATTCAGCATTGTTTCATGGATAATATATACTGATAAGTTCATACGCGGAGAGGATTGTTATAAATGAAAAGGGTTGTATGCTTATGTTTAATCATCAGTCTCGGTGTGCTTTTATCGGGATGTCGTGATCAATCGCAAAATAATCATGAGAAGGCACATTTAACGATTTCTGCTGCTGCAAGTTTAACAGATGTCACGAAAGAGCTCGAAAAAGCGTTTAAAAAAGAACACCCAAATGTTAACATTGATTTCAATTATGGTGGGTCTGGTGCTTTAAGACAACAAATCGAAAAAGGGGCACCGGTTGATGTTTTTATGTCTGCGAATACAAAAGATGTAAAGGTCTTACATCAAAAAGGCAAAATTAAAGATACATATGATTATGCACATAACCAATTAATTTTAATAAAAGGACGCGGAAAAAAGACGCCACCACTAGACCAATTAAAGCGTGATGACCATGTTGCGATGGGTGAAGTGGCCTCTGTTCCCGCAGGAAAATATGCCAAAATGTATTTAGATAAACACGGACTGTGGGATAAAGTCGAGCCACATGTGGTCTATACAAAAGATGTGCGTGAAGTGCTAAACTATGTAGATAAAGGGAATGCGAATTATGGCTTCGTATACCAAACCGATTTATATGCTGGCAATACACAGGATATAAACGTTGAGAAAGTAAAAGTGACACCAATCAATCAACCGATTACTTATGAGATGGGGCGTATTTCTGACCGCGATTTAAGTAAAGCATGGGTTACTTTTATGAAATCTAAAGAAGCAAAATCAATTTTAAAGCAATACCATTTTGAATAATAGGTGATATTATGGCTGATTTAACGCCATTATGGATTTCGTTACGCATTGCATGCATCAGTACGATCGTTGTTGTGTTTTTAAGTATAACATTGGCAAAATTGTTATATAATAAGCAAAATATTTGGACACGTTTAATTGAAAGTTTCATATTTTTACCCATTATTTTACCGCCAACTGTACTCGGTTTCTTATTATTAATTGTTTTTTCAGTAGAGGGCCCCATTGGGCATTTACTTACAGACAATTTAGGGATACAAATTGTGTTTTCTCTTGTAGGCGCTACGATCGCTTCGATAATTGTGAGCTTTCCTCTAATGTATCAACATGCAGTCCAAGGTTTTCGCACTATCGATACCCAAATGTTGAATGCAGCGCGTACAATGGGCGCTTCTGAATCAAAAATATTTTTGAAGTTAATATTACCACTTTCAAAACGCGCACTCATTTCAGGAGCAATGTTGGCCTTTGCACGTGCGATAGGTGAATTTGGTGCAACGTTAATGGTGGCTGGTTATATTCCAGGTCGGACAAATACATTACCTTTAGAAATATACTTTTTGGTACAACAAGGTCGCGAAAGTCAAGCATGGTTATGGGTTGTCGTATTGGTCGCATTTTCAATTACGATTATCGGTACTATGAATTTGTTAAATAAAGATGCATATAAAGAGAGGGATTAGATGTTACGTATTCAACTCAAACATCATATTAATGACCATATGATTCAACTCAATATTGATACATCTTATCCGCAAATCTACGCTCTTGAAGGGGTATCAGGAGTAGGAAAAACAACATTATTGAATATGATTGCAGGCTTACGTACGCCAGAAGAGGGATGTATTATACTCGGTCAACATACGATTCTTGATACGCAGAACAATGTAAACCTTGCGCCGCAACAAAGAAATATCGGGTATTTATTTCAAGATTATCAATTGTTCCCACATATGACGGCGCTTGAAAATATTAATTTTATGCATCCTGATGCCTCTCACGTTCAGACGCTTTGCCAATCACTGAAAATTGATCATTTATTGGATGCATATCCGCATCAATGTTCTGGGGGCGAAAAGCAACGTATTGCTTTAGCGAGAGCGCTCAGTCAAAAGCCAGACCTTTTGCTCTTAGATGAACCTTTATCAAGTTTGGATGATGAGACTAAAGAAGAAAGTATTGCGCTCATCAAGCAAATATATCATTTGTGGGGCATTCCGATTATCTTTGTAACCCATTCCAAATACGAAGCAGCCCAATTGGCGAATCATGTCATTAAAATCTCTGTGTCAAAATAAAACATCTATATATGACTTCAATTGCCTTCAAAATTCAGAGTATCGAATTTTGAGGGCTTTTATTTTATGTTGGAGCCACTTGTTCTATTTAGCATCATATAGGGATTTTACTCCTTAAAAAGCGTGCTTTTACGGGATGAATTTATTTTATTTATCATATACATTAGTATTAAATAGAGAAAACTTGATTATAAAGTCATTTCTTTGAGACCGATTCAACTTAACTTTATAATAGATAACATAGATGATGTTAGAAAGGTACATAATATGATGCAAAATCGTTATTCAAGACAAATGTTATTCCAAGAAATTGGAACAGAGGGACAACATAAAATAAATTCGAAGACTGTTTTAATCGTCGGAATGGGTGCGTTAGGTACGCATCTTGCTGAAGGGTTAGTTCGGGCAGGTGTAAAACAACTACGCATCATTGATCGCGATTACATTGAAGCATCTAATTTACAACGTCAAACGTTGTTTACTGAGGAAGACGCGCATCATGCGATACCTAAAGTGGTCGCTGCTGAACGCGTATTAAAAGCGATTCGTTCAGATGTTTTAATTGAAGCAGTCATTGATCATGCAGATGTATACACGTTAAATGCGCTTATTGATGGTGTCGATCTCATTATGGATGCGACAGATAACTTCGAGACTAGAATGGTAATTAATGATGTAGCATTCAAGCATCAAATTCCTTGGATTTATGGCGGCGTCGTTCGTAGTACATATGTAGAGGCCCCATTTATTCCGGGAAAAACACCATGTTTCCAATGCTTAGTGCCTCAAATACCGTCAATGAATTTAACATGTGATACGGTGGGTGTGATTCAACCAGCTGTAACCATGACGACAAGTTTTCAACTTAAAGATGCTTTGAAAATTTTAACTGAAACACCCTTTAAACCTAAGTTGACATATGGTGACATTTGGGAAGGGACACATCACACGTTTGGTTTTAGTAAATTACAACGTGACGACTGTCCCACATGTGGGCAACATCCAACGTACCCATATTTGGAGCAACAACAATCTCATATTGCGTCCCTGTGTGGTCGTGATACAGTTCAGTACCAACACCCTGAATTAGATATCAAGACATTAATTGAATTTCTGGAACAGCGTCATATCGCATATAAAAGTAATGGTTATATGGTGCAATTTGAATTTCAACATCATCGCATGATTGCGTTTCAAAGTGGTCGTCTGTTAATTCACGGCATAAAAGAAACGGATAAGGCGTATACAATCATCAATCAACTATTCGGATAAGGAGACAGACAATGCATACAAATGTGAACATAGGTAGAGATATTTCATGTGCGGTGTTAACCGTTTCAGATACAAGAACGCAAGAGACGGACAAAGGTGGCAAATTAGTAATACAATTGCTCAATGAACTGAACACGCACATTTCGGAAGATTGCTACAAAATTGTAAAAGATGACCAATCTGCAATCCAATCACAAGTAACAACATGGTTAAATGACGGTGTTGAAGTGATTATTACAACTGGTGGCACAGGAATTGCACAACGAGATTGCACCATTGAAGCTGTTAAACCGTTATTACAAAAAGAAATCGAAGGCTTTGGAGAGTTATTCAGATATTTAAGTTATGCAGAAGATGTAGGAAGTAGGGCTTTGTTATCACGTGCTATAGGTGGTTCTGTAGGGTCACAATTGGTGTTTTGCTTACCTGGTTCTACAGGTGCGGTGACATTAGGCATGCGAAAATTAATTATGCCAGAACTCAATCATCTTGTTCACGAATTGAATAAGTAGTATCTATAAGACAATAAGTGGGACGAAAATCGGATGATAGCAGGTAGATTTGACGTCCCAACGCATTGTCTTTATGTCATTATACAGTGTGCTATTGTGAGGATGAACGATTAAAATCGGATTTGCCACCTGTTTTTTCAATAAGGTATGTCTCTCCGATAATCATCCCTTTATCAACGGCTTTACACATATCATAAATGGTTAAAGCTGTAATAGAGGCTGCTGTTAATGCTTCCATTTCTACACCCGTTTTACCAGTAGTAGAAACTCTGCTAGTAATATGAAGTGTAAAGTGTGTGTCCTCCTGACGCCATTCATATTGGATATCTATACCTGTAAGTGGAAGGGGATGACACATAGGAATGATTGTAGCAGTGTTCTTTGCAGCCATAATACCTGCGATTTGAGCTGTATTTAACACATTCCCTTTTTTAGCTGTATTGTTAATGATTTGATTATAAATTGTATCATTGACTTGAATGCTTGAATGCGCAATGGCAGTACGTTTCGTTATATCTTTGTGGGAAACATCCACCATTTTTGCATTGCCTTGTGTATTAATATGCGTAAATTCCGTCATGTTATACCTCCTTATTAAATCAAGGATAGTATAGCATGAAATACAATAAATGTTAGGAGTGTACATTATGACACTTGAAAAAAGACAACCAATTCCTGTTATCGAAGCGATACAGCGTTGTGTAAAAGAACAGATACGTCTACCTAAAACAAGAGTTGATTTATATGAAGCAGATGGATATATCCTCGCTGAAGATATTGTAGCCACATACGACATTCCGAGGTTTAATAAATCACCCTATGATGGCTTTGCGATAAGAAGTCAAGATACTGTTGGTGCAAGTGGCACAAATCGTATTGCTTTTAAAGTGATTGATCATATCGGTGCAGGATCAATCTCTGAAGCAACATTAGGTGAAGGAGAAGCTGTGCGCATTATGACTGGAGCTGAAATGCCACAAGGTGCAGATGCGGTTGTGATGCTAGAACAAACGGTACAAACTGATGAAGGCTTTACGTTACGGAAACCTTTTACACCCCATGAGAATGTTGCTTTAAAAGGTGAAGAAACGACGACAGGTGATATTGTACTGAAACAAGGACAACGTATTAATGCAGGGGGCATTGCTGTTTTAGCAACTTTTGGATACCGACATGTACCCGTATTTACGAAACCCTCGGTTGCCATCATTGCGACAGGCAGTGAATTGTTAGATGTGGAAGATGAACTTGAACCTGGTAAAATACGTAATTCTAATGGTCCTATGATACATGCATTATTAAGAGCAGAAAATATCTCGTCATATGTCTATAAAATTCAACAAGATGATTTTGAAAGTAGCTTAGATGCGGTGCGTCAAGCGGTGCAAAAACATGACATTGTGATTACTACTGGTGGTGTATCCGTCGGTGATTTTGACTATCTTCCAGATATTTATCGTGCGCTAAATGCGACCGTACTCTTTAATAAAGTTGCCATGCGTCCTGGTAGTGTGACGACGGTAGCGGTGACGGAAGACACGTATTTATTTGGACTTTCAGGTAATCCCTCGGCATGTTATACAGGTTTTGAGCTGTTTGTGAAACCTTCAATATATCGGATGATGGGTGCGACGCATTACTACCCAGCAATGGTAAATGCTACATTAATGGAAGATTTTAAAAAACCTAATCCATTTACGCGTTTTGTACGTGCAACGGCAACATTAAATGGAAAAGAAGCGACTGTGAAGCCATCAGGATTTAATAAATCAGGTGCTGTTGTAGCTATTGCGCATAGCAATGCGATAATGGTATTGCCAAGCGGTACACGCGGATATATAACAGGACAACGTGTAGAGGCCTTGTTAACAGCAACGGATTATTATCAGCAGGATTTATACGTATGATATTACAAGTTGTAGGCTATAAAAACAGTGGGAAAACCACACTTGTCGCACATGCCGTACGTTTTTTCAAAGCACAAGGTTACCCCGTAGTTACGATTAAACACCATGGTCATGAAGGTGAGGAAATTACATTACCCACTAACAATGTCGATCATATGAAACATTTTATGGCGGGTGCAGATCAAAGTATTGTACAAGGTCATGATTTTATTGAGACAATACAAAAAAATGAGGGAATCGCCTTAGAGACTTTAATAAAAGACTGTGTTACGATAAAGAACAGTATCATTTTAATTGAAGGTTATAAGCACGCGCCTTATGATAAAATCATTTTATATCGTAATGAAGCTGAGTTACATGCATTGACACAATTATCAAACGTTAAATATCGTATTCAACGATTAGAGACTGACATCGATTATAGTCATGTTGATGCAGTGTTACAAACATGGTTATCAGAAGCAAAGGATGATTAACTTGAAACAATTCGAAGTGACATCAGAACCCCTCCATCCTGAACAGTATCGGGAATGGACGTTAAATGAAAATCAAGGTGCAGTTGTTGTGTTTACAGGTCATGTTCGTGAATGGACTAAAGGCATTCGTACAGAGCACCTTGAATACGAAGCCTACGTACCGATGGCAGAGAAAAAACTAGCGCAAATTGGTGATGAAATTCAAGAACGATGGCCTGGAACGATTACAGCCATTGCACACCGTATTGGCGCATTAAATATAAAAGATATCGCTGTTGTAATTAGCGTATCTTCGCCACACCGAAAAGATGCCTATCGCGCAAATGAGTATGCGATTGAACGCATTAAAGAAGTTGTTCCGATATGGAAGAAAGAAATATGGGAAGATGGTGCTGAGTGGCAAGGGCATCAGCGAGGCTATCATGATGACGCAATCAACCAAGGAGGCCAATCGTGAAAATATTATATTTTGCTGAAATTAAAGAATTGTTAGACCGGTCAGAAGATCATTTTCATTTTGATTATGAAGTAACGGTTGAAGCATTAAAATCTCACTTATATCAAACGTATCCTGTAATTCAAGGAAAGAAATTTCAAGTTGCTGTGAACGAAGAATTCGTTCAAGCAGATGAAGTGATTAAGCCGAATGATGTGGTGGCATTGATACCACCAGTAAGTGGAGGTTAAGCTATTCCAATGAAAGCCATTATTTTAGCTGGAGGCGAATCCACGCGCTTCGGTACACCTAAAGCATTTGCAAAAATAGACAATCAAACATTTATTGATAAAATATACCACACACTCGTGTCGACCAATATGTTTAATGAAATCATTATTAGTTCAAATGACACGTTAGCACCGCAATTTGACACGTTTACGGTTATTACAGATGTACCGCAACACAAAAGTAAAGGGCCGCTAAGTGGTTTATATTCAGTCATGTCTCAAACAGATGAAGATTTATATTTTGTGGTGTCCGTCGATACACCGATGATTACGGATAAAGCCATTAGCCAATTGTACCAATTTTTAATTTCTAATTTGATTGAATCTCAATTAGTGGTTGCAGGATTCAAAGCCGATGGCCATCCAATACCAACGATCGCGTTTTATCATAAGGCCATATTGCCTGAAATAGAAGCGGCGTTACATGGGGAAGATTTTAGTATGCGTCGTGTATATCAAGCTGTTTCTACAGATTGGTTAGATGTGACGAAAGTTCAGGCACCATCGTATTGGTATCGGAATATTAATTATCAAGAAGACCTTTTAGCATTAAAAACAGAAATCAATCGATAAACGAGAGGGGAGGCGCAATAATGACCGATCAAATTTTAGATAAATTAGGACGTCCTATCCGTGATTTGCGCATTTCCGTAACAGATCGATGTAATTTCAGATGTGATTATTGTATGCCTAAAGAAATTTTTGGGGATGACTATGTATTTTTACCTAAAGATCAACTTTTAACATTTGAAGAAATTGCGCGAATTACGCAAATTTATGCCTACCTAGGTGTTAAAAAAGTACGCATTACGGGTGGGGAACCTTTATTACGTCGTGATTTAGATCATTTGATTCGATTATTGACGCGCATTGATGGTATTGAAGACATTGGATTGACGACAAATGGCTTATTATTAAAAAAACATGGTCAAAAATTGTATGATGCTGGTCTAAGAAGGATCAATGTGAGTTTAGATGCAATTGATGATGCTATTTTTCAATCAATCAATAATCGTAATATTAAAGCACGTACCGTTTTAGAACAAATTGATTATGCTGTTTCTATAGGATTTCAAGTCAAGGTGAATGTGGTCGTTCAAAAAGGGGTTAATGACGACCAAATCATCCCAATGTTAGACTATTTTAAAGATAAACGCGTTACAATACGTTTCATCGAATTTATGGATGTAGGTAATGATAATGGATGGGACTTTTCTAAAGTAATTACAAAAGACGAGATGTTAAAAATGATAGAAACGCATTTTGATATTGAACCAGTTCAACCTAAATATTATGGTGAGGTGGCGAAATATTATAGACATAAAGGTGCGACATCTCAGTTTGGTTTGATTACAAGTGTATCAGATTCATTTTGTTCGACTTGTACGAGAGCGAGACTGTCATCAGATGGAAAATTTTACGGTTGCCTCTTTAGTTCGGTTGAAGGTTATGATATTCGAAAACTGTTACGTAGTGGTCTTGATGACGATGAAATTGAAGCTAAAGTGAAACAGCTTTGGCACTTGCGCGACGACCGTTACTCAGATGAACGAACAGCGCAAACAGTAGAAAATCGACGGAAGAAAAAAATCAATATGAATTATATTGGTGGTTAATCACTATAATACAAAAGAGCAATGAGTACACTTTATTTCCAATGTGTTCATTGCTCTTTTTTAATGATAATTTGTGAGGCATAAGTGCATTGATATGAATAAAGGTAAGCTCCTAAATAATGCGGCAATCATGCCTTGATAGAACGATACCTTGGATAGACTTAATCATCTTAGCGTTTATTTTTGGAAAAATCAATTTGTGCTAACAATGGATCGTGATCACTGGCACGACCTGACATATCAGTAAAATCACTGTTGACATGTATCATGTCTAATTTAGAACGTGATTTTAAATGCTTAGATACAAAAACATGGTCTAGCGTCTGCGCATTTCCTTGGTAATTATAAGAATAACGTGATGTTGAGGGTACGCTGTTCACGAGATTCACCATTTGATATTGTTCGAATGTTTTAAGCGCTTGCGACCATTGGAAATCGTTATAGTCTCCTACAGAGATGATGTTGGCTTTCGGATTTTGAGATTGGACGTGTTGTACAAATTCTCCTACAGCTTTAGCCATTTGCACACGTTGTATTTCGCTACGGCGCTCAGCAGGTTGTTTTTTACCAAATAATGGATCATCTCCATTTTTAGAATTCCAATGATTTACAATTGCAATAATTTGTTTACCTTTAAATGTAAATTCAGCTGCAAGTGGTTTTCTAGAATTATTAAATGCCGGATTCGATGGTGCTATGCGACCAGGATTATGTGATAAATGTCCGTCTCTATAGCTCACGCTCGTTTTGGCATCTCCAGGCTTAATATTCTTGTTGAAAGAGACGCGATCGGGACGATAAAGAAAACCGACACGTATGTTTGCATTAGGTTGACCTCCGTCTTGGTTCATTTCTGGATCTATACTTTTAAAAGCATACGTTGGACCACCATCTGCTTTAATGGCATCAATTAAGCGTTGGTAGGATTCATTTGCTTCAGGACCTCCAACACCAGGACCGTCATTATCTTGTACTTCGGTTACCCCAACAATATCAGGATTTTTCATATGACTGACAATACCATGCGCTAACTTTTGTGCTTTATCATCCGTCGTTGAGTTGGGATTGTTAGAAAAGTTTTCAAGATTATAAGATGCCATCGTCAATTTATCCTTTGAAGGCGTTAATGATGTGCCTTGTGGCTGTGCGGGACCTTTGACATGCGCTTTTTTCATAGTATCATAATCAATATTAATCTTGTAATTTTGATAGCCATAGTTGACATATCCAATCAATGGTCCTTTGAATTGATCACCTGTTGACACATCAAAGTTACGTGTTTGTTGTAAAGGGCCATGTACTTTAAAAGGAATGCGTTGCCCATTGGCACTACGTTCTTTTAATAAGATGCCATCATGGATGGTTTCTTTACGTACATTATCATTTACAGTAAAAATATCTCCATGCTCTTGCGGTCCGACGCTGCGAACATTATCTACTTGAACGCGCATACCTTCTAGTGATTCCCAATAGTCTAATGCATATTTTTTCGGATTAAAGCGTCCATCTGTAGAAGCTATTTTAGATGGTACTCGTTTAATTTTTATAGGTTTTGGTAAAGGTTGATTGTTACGAATCACTTTGATTTTACCTTGTTTACTATATCTTGCATCGATTTCAGTTAAAGGTTGGTCCGTTTTTTGTTTTTCTTTATACCCTTCAATGGGATATTCAGATACAAGGCCCGAGACTTCAACAGCATCTCCAACTTTGACACGAGGTTTTTCTTTACCCGCAAAAACTATAATACCTTCAGACGTGTTTGGGTTATTGTCCGCTAAATGGTCAGGCGTTTGTAAATGAAAGTAATGCTGTCCGTTAAGCGTATATTGAAATGTGACAATTCCTTCAACGCCATCTACATGCTGATTTGCATATTTTGATACATATGTATCGCCTTGGATATCGTGAATTTGAAGTTTCGTTGATGTGTGCGCATCAATAGGTGTTAAAGCGATTGTAGAACTTATTAAACCAATAGAAAGACAGGAAACAAATAATTTCTTCACCAAATAACACTCCTAACAATTTATTAATTTATTTAAGTATATCAGTATCAATATTTATTTAGATTAAAAACATGTAAAAAAAGGGTAAAATCATTTTAAAATTAGGGTTTTAAGCACAGGGTTCTTGAGCGTCGCTTATCATAAATACAATGGTTTATTCACATAATAAGACGACATAACGGGTATTGATGTAGAAATCAAATACTCGTTGCGCATAATAGCGTGTGCGATAGATATAATGTATCGCGCCATAGATTGTCGTTAGCACGCTATATTGAGTACTGTACGCAAGCCACATTAGGATTTCAAGCATGCATATTAAAATGATGTATGTTGTGTTTTGATATGAGAAATCATTGAATCGTATAGTTGATCGAGTATCTCAACTGTCCGATAATATTCTTCTTCTGAAATATTTAACGCTTCAAGGTGTTGTTGTTGTAGCGTCGCGATTTTAGAGGTCATGTGTTCATAAACGTCCTGTCCTTTAGGAGAGAGTTGAAGTAATTTTTCTCTACGATCTTCCCCAGTTCGTGCAACAATCCATTCACGTGCTTCAAGTGCTTTTAAAATTTTACGTGTGGTTGGTTTTTCAATGGACCGACGTTTTGAAATTTGTACAAGTGTTGTATCAACGTTGACTGCGATATCTTTAAGAATCAACCATTGCGCAGGATGTAAGTCATAGTCGGTCATTATAGGTTGAACCATTTTTATATAAGGACGGTAAAGTTTAGTGAAACTGTCAAAAAGTAATGAAGGTTTCATAGATAACTTCCTTTCAGTATTAACGTTAATCGTATTATATCATGCATATTGGAAAGCGCTTTTGATACTAATTAAGATTTAAGGTAATGGTAAATGAGGGTATACGTAAGAGCTATTATGGTAAAACTTTGATAAAATAGAAAGTAAGACGTAATTGAGGAGGAGCACATATGGTCGATATCGAACTGGATCATATTATTCATTATGTAAAAGGGCTCAATCATTTTGAATTTCCGGAAGAATTTCTAAAAATTCACAAAGGCGGGCAACATGAAAAGTTAGGGACATTTAACCGTTTAGTCCAAATCGACCTATCGTACATAGAACTGATAGATGTTTTTGATAAAGGTAAAATAAAGCATCAATCTAAAACACAAGAGGGAAAATTGTCTTTTGCAACTGCTGTTATGAAGAATGGTTACAAACAAGGGTTTAAAAAAATTTGTTTTCGTACAAAAGATATTCACCTATTAAAAACACAGTTTCAAGAACGTGGGTTGCAAACGGTTGGTCCTGTAAAAATGACGCGATATAATAAAAAAGGCCATCTTATAGAATGGAAATTACTCTATGTTAACGACCATGCGTATGATATGATGATGCCCTTTTTCATTCAATGGAACCAAGATGATGAAAGTCGCTACGAAGACTTAAAAGATGTATTTCAATCTCATTTGAACATTGATATGGTAGAGTTTAAAACGCACCAACGTCAAACAATGGTTTATAATTGGAAACGGTGGTTTGATATGGAAACCATTGAAGAAACTGATAAACATACGGTTTTATACAGTCCAGCTAAAAAAGTAAAATTTAAAATTACTGAAGGCCGGCAAGATGTGATAGATACGGTATATATCACAGATACAACGATAGAGGCACCTGTTTTAATACGCACGCATGGCGCAAATTATCAATTTATTCCAAATTAAGCGTAGATGACAAGATAAATCGTTCGAATTAACCAACCTATATGAATCAATGCTAAAATGAGTGCGATGCATGCTATATATAATTGCCACTTCGATTCATGCAATAAAATAAAGAAAATAGCTAATACAGTCGTTAAAGCTACTAGCATAATACGCAAACTCAAGAAATCTATTTTAATCATATAAATCATTGAAATCATGAATACAATAAGTTGAATGAGTGTTAAAATAATTAAAACAATATTTCTCATGTGAAGGCCTCCATTTTCAATTTAAGTATAGCATATCCTTTTATGAATATAAGAAATGGATATACCGCTTAGGTTAAAATAAATATGGGCAAAGCAGATTTAAAGGAGTCAGTAGATATGAAATTAATCAATATCACGGATCAAGAACATGATGCATTTGTGAAAAATCATCCAAATGGTGATTTGCTTCAACTCACAAAGTGGGGTGAAACAAAAAAATTAACAGGATGGTATGCAAAACGCATCGCAGTAGGTGAAAATGGAGATATCAAAGGCGTCGCTCAACTTCTTTTCAAAAAAATACCACGTACACCTTTCACACTATGTTACGCTTCTCGCGGTTTTGTCGTGGATTATTCAGAAACATTAGCTGTGAAAACATTGTTAGCTGAAGCCATCAAACTCGCTAAAGCTGAAAAGGCATATACAATTAAAATTGATCCAGATGTAGAGGTAGACGAGGGACATTCAGTTGTAAACAGTCTTAAGTCTTTAGGGTTTAAGCATAAAGGTTTTAAAGATGGTCTTTCTAAAGATTATATACAGCCACGTATGACTATGATTACACCATTAGATCAAACGGACGATGCTTTAATTAAAAGCTTCGACAACCGTAATCGTTCTAAAGTGCGCTTAGCTTTAAAACGTGGAACAAAAGTAGAACGTAAGGGCCGTGAAGATTTAAAGATTTTTGCGGATTTGATGAAAGAAACGGGTGCACGTGATGGCTTTTTAACGCGAGATGTCTCTTACTTTGAAACAATTTACGATGCGTTACATGAAGATGGTGATGCAGAATTGTTTTTAGTAAAACTTGAACCGAAACCTGTTTTAGAAGAACTACGTGCAGAACGTCAAGAACAAGATAAAGAAGAAGCAAGATTGAAAGCCAAAAAACAAGATAAAAAAACATTGAATAAAATCAATGATTTGAAAAATAAACAACAAAAAACGGATAGTTTAATTCAGGATTTAGAAAATCTGGAGCGAACACATCCTGAAGGGCGATATTTATCTGGTGCCCTTTTAATGTTCTGTGGTCATAAATCTTATTACTTATATGGCGCGTCATCTAATGATCATCGTGATTTCTTACCAAATCATCATATGCAATTTAAGATGATGCAATATGCGCGTGAAAAAGGTGCTAAAACATATGATTTTGGCGGAACAGATAATAATCCAGATAAAGATTCAAGTCATTATGGCTTATGGACGTTTAAAAAAGCTTGGGGTACTTATTTAAGCGAAAAAATAGGTGAATTCGATTTTGTGTTAAACCCGATTGTATATAAAGCAGTAGAACAGTTTAAACCGCAATTAACACAATTAAAAATCAAAATCATACGTAAGTTGAAAAATTCATAAGTAGATAGATAAAGCGATGAAGTGACCTCAAATGAAACATACTTCATCGTTTTTTATATATAGTGTTGTGATTCAGTGCACATAAATCATCACGTTTTGAGTATATAGATAGGTAAATAAAGCATTTAGAGGAATAAAGGGGCGATGTAAGTGATTAAAAAGTTGATAGATTTTTCACTATCAAATCAATTTGCAATTATGTTAATGGTATTACTCGTTATTTTGGGCGGGGTGTATTCTAGTTTCAAAATGAAATTAGAATTGTTGCCAGATACTGAACCACCTATGATGACAATTACAACCACAATGCCAGGTGCTACACCTGAGACGGTGATGAAAGAAGTCAGTAATCCTATAGATGAAGAAATTAGGGGAATGGCGGATGTAACAAGTGTAAAAACAGAATCTTTATCTAACGCATCGTTGATCACTGTCAAATTTGATGATCAAACTGATTTAGATAAAGCAGAGCAAGAATTACAAAAAACGCTTCAAAAAATGTCTTTACCTGATGGTGTGAAAGACCCTGAGATTAAGCGGAATTCAATGTATGCATTTCCTGTTGTCGCGTATTCATTTATAAATCAACATAATGATGTAAAAGCAACGACAAAGGCTGTAGAGGATGAGTTGATTCCTAAATTACAAGAAATTAAAGGTGTGCAACGAGCGACGGTAAATGGTCAGACATCACGTCAAGCTACAATAACGTTTAATGATCAAAAACTCCAAGAAGTCGGATTAAACCAGCAACAAGTTTCCGACTATATTAAAAATGCTTCGAAAGAAACGCCTTTAGGATTATTTCAATTTGGCAATACTGAAAAATCAGTAGTCATAGATGGTCAATTTACATCAATGGATGCGCTTGAAAATCTAGAAATACCATTGGCAATTGCATCGCAACCGCCTTCATCTATGGGGCAATCTGATAATAAAAATCAAGGGCAAAGCGAGAATGGGACAAATTCCCCTCCTATGGTTGCATCCCAAGGCGGGAACAATTCATCACCACAGGAGACGGTACCATTAAAATCACTTGCGACTATAAAACTTCAAGATGAACGCAAATCTATATCAAAAACAAATGGAAAAGATGCTGTGGACGTCCAAATTGTTAAAGCTCAAGATGCCAATACAGTAGCTGTAGCGAATGAAGTGGATCAAACGATTAAAGACTTTGTTAAAACACAGGACAACCTTAAAACAGTCAAGATCATGGATACTGCAAAGCCAATTAAAGATGCGCTATCGACGATGATTGAAAAAGCATTGTTAGGTGCCATCGTTGCAATTATAGTGATATTGCTATTTTTAAGAAATATCAAGATGACTGCCATCTCTGTCGTATCGATTCCATTGTCTATTCTGATCGCAATGGTTGCATTAAAGCTTATGGATGTTTCATTAAATATTTTAACGTTAGGTGCTTTAACTGTGGCAGTCGGCCGAGTGATTGATGATGCAATTGTTGTCATTGAGAATATCTATAGACGATTAGCGAAAAAGGATGAAAAGCTCACAGGTGACCCATTAATCATTCAAGCGACGAAAGAAGTATTTATCCCGATTATGTCATCAACGATAGTGACCATCGTGGTCTTTTTACCACTCGCCTTTGTAACAGGTTCAGTAGGTGAAATGTTTAGACCATTTGCGTATGCGGTAACATTCAGTTTACTTGCGTCATTACTTGTATCTATCACAATCGTACCTGTGCTAGGATCAGTATTTTTTAAAAATGGTTTAAGAAAGCAACCGAAACATCATCTTGGAAAGTTAGGACAGGGATATCGTCGTGTTTTATCATGGAGCCTGAATCATAAGTGGATTGTTATTATTTTAAGTACTCTGCTATTAATCGGTAGTGTGGTGCTCGGTAGTATGAAAATCGGTACGAGCTTTATTTCTACTGGTGAAGATAAATTTATGGCATTAACCTATAAGCCAAAACCAGGTGAAACCAAAGACGATGTATTAAAAAATGCTGAACAAGTTCAAAAGTATTTGAATCATAAACCACATGTGAGAAATGTACAGTACTCAGTGGGTGGCCCTTCTCCGGCTGACCCTACAGGAAGTACGAACAGTACCGCATTAATGGTCGAATATGATAGTGATACACCGAATTTCAAAACAGAACCAGAGCGAGTATTAAAACATATTGCCTCATATCATCATGCAGGAGATTGGCAAAATCTTGATATGAGTACAGGAACAGGCTCCAATCAGCTCGAAGTTCAGGTTACAGGCCCATCTACAGAAGCGATAAAAGGTACTGTAAAAAAGGTTGAGCAACGCATGGCTCAAGTGAAAGGTTTAACAAATGTGAAATCAGATTTAACCGAAACTTATGCGCAATATGAAGTGAAGATAGATCAACAACGTGCAAGCGAAAATGGTATTACAGCAGGACAGCTTGCACTATTACTGAATCAAAATATACCAGATATGACCATTTCAAAAATTAAAGCTGACCGTCAAACATATGATGTGGTTGTTAAGCAAAACAAAGAGACGCAATGGACGCAGAAAAAACTCGAAAATACACCGATACCGTCACCTCAGAATCCAAATCTTAAATTGAGTGACATTGCGCAATTACACCAAACGACGACGCCAAATGCACTTGTGAAAGAAAAAGGGGATTACACGAGTACGATTACTGCGAATTTTTCTGGTAAAGATGTCGGAACAATAACACAAGAAGTCTCTCAAAAACTTTCAAAAATGGACACACCGCACAATGTTAAAACTCAAGTTGGTGGCACCAATGATGATATCACTGAAGCATTTTCTCAATTGTTACTTGCGATGGGTGCAGCAATCATTATTGTTTATTTAGTATTAGTGCTAACGTTTAAAGGTGGACTTGCGCCGTTTACAATTTTATTTTCATTACCATATACCGTTATTGGTGTGGTGATTGCGTTAATAGCGACAGGAGAAACCCTTTCGGTGCCTAGTATGATTGGTTTACTGATGTTAATCGGGATCGTTGTCACGAATGCAATTGTATTGATTGATCGTGTCATCAATAATGAAAAGTCAGGCATGCCAATGCAAGCAGCATTAATAGAAGCGGGTGGAACGCGTATTAGACCTATATTAATGACTGCAATTGCAACGATTGGCGCATTAGTGCCGTTACTTTTTGGACAAAATAGCTCAGTATTAATTTCTAAAGGGTTAGCTGCCACAGTCATTGGAGGACTATTATCTTCAACATTATTAACGTTAATCGTAGTCCCAGTGATATACGAAATCTTTTTTACTTTAAAAAATAAATTTACGCGTAAAAAGGCAAATTGACGAATTCTTATGATTTTGGTAGGCTATTAGAAATACGTTGACTACTATATTGTAGTATTGCCATATAGTCTATCACTTGTTTCAGCCTAAATTATGCGTTAACCATAAAAGGGAAGCGTGCATCCTTAAGAGGTCATGTTCTTCCCTTTTATGTATCATTACGCCATTTAACATGATATTCAAAGGGGGACATCTTATGAAAGAAACATCAATTTTAAAGCGTATTCCAGAAAGTTACTTTGGAAAAACGATGGGGAAAGCGGTGGAACATGGACCTTTGCCTTTGATCAATTTGGCAGTAGGTATTCCGGACGCCAATACGCCTGAACGTATTTTAGATGCACTCACAGATGCCATTCGGGTACCAGAGAATCAAAAATATTTGGCATTTCAAGGTAAAAGTACATTTAAACAAGCTATCGTCCGTTTTTATCAACGTCATTTTAATGTGTCGTTAGATCCTGAAACGGAAGTGTGTTTATTTTATGGTACAAAAAATGGTTTGGTGGCGCTACCTACTTGTGTTATTGAGCCAGGGGACGAGGTATTATTACCAGATCCAGGTTATACAGATTATGAAGCGGGTGTCTTACTTGCTCATGGTCAGCCACATGCGATGAAATTGTATCCAGAACATGGGTATCTTCCGCAATGGGATAAGTTAGACACCTCTCAAGCTAAGTTAGTGTATTTAACTTATCCGAATAACCCTACTGGCTCTGTTGCGACACCCGAATTCTTTCAAGAGACAATAAATCATTTTGAAGGTACAGAGACGATGATTGTCCATGATTTTGCTTATCAGGCTTTTGGTTTTGATGCAGCCAATCCTAGTATTCTTGCAGCAAAAGGTGCGAAAACACGTGCGATTGAAGTGTTTTCATTTTCAAAGGGCTATAACATGTCGGGGTATCGTGTAGGTTTTGCAGTAGGAAATGAAGATATGATACGTCAATTGAAAAAATATCATACACATACACAAGCGGGTATGTATGGGGCGTTACAAGATGCATGCACCGTTGCGTTAAATGAATGTGACGATGTGTTGCGTCTTCAAGCACAAACGTTTAAAAAGCGAAGAGATATTATAGAGGAAGCACTAACGGTCGCGAAAATTCCTTTTGAGCCAATTAAAGGTGGCATATTCTTGTGGTTGCCATGCCCTCCAGGGTTTACGAGTGATCAATTTGTAGCATATTTATTAAAAAAGTGTTCTATTTTAGTAGCGCCGGGTCATCCGTTTGGCATACAAGGGGAAGGTTATGTGCGTGTGTCCTTTGCAATTGATGAAGTACAGTTAAAAGAAGCACTGCGTCGACTGACATCTATTGCTGAATGCTACCATTCTTGAACATGATAAATGAGTATAAAGTGGAGAAGATATAGAAAAAACCTTAAAAGTTGATACCTCAATCACAACTTTTAAGGTGAATATTAAAGGGACGTTAAATATGAAGCGTCATTTATAAAAGTACAATTGCTAAAATGACATAAATAACAACTATGAGTACGGTCATCATATTTAATATGTCTACGCCTTTTTTATCATTTTTTCCGTGTTTGAATGCAGTTGTCTCTACGTTAGCAACTAATAAGAGTAACACGACAAACACCCACCATGTCATCCATGTGTAATAAATTAATGAAGTTGCAATGACAATTATTAAAATGAGTCCCATTAAGAGACGTAAAATTGTTGCTAACTTTACTTGCATTTTAAATATGCTAATGTAACTGATAACTAAATATAATATCGGCAATAAAAGGAAGTATATGAGCATTGGTTTGTCCTTTCTAAATCTATTGATGAGACGATTGATGTGATTGTGGGGAACGGTCTTGTTCCATTTTCAACCGTACTTCAGAAATTTTATGTTCAATAGATTCCATTTGCTTGATTAAAGGGTCAATATGTTGTCCCATAGATTCACGTTTTTCTAAATCACCTTGTAATCGAACATAATCTAATTTGAGTTCTTGTAGTTGGGCTTCTAAATTCATAAAACTAGCCTCCTTTTGTCTTCAACATTATAACATGCATCAATAAGGATAATGAAATGAATATGATAAATGATGTATTGATTCATTTAAATTATATCAATAATTAACGAAAGAGGGGGATGGTGTGACAGAGCGTTTTATAATGATTTTATTACTCATAGCACTAGGATATATTTTGAAACGTATTGGATATGTTAAGGGGTCGGAAGCAAAAGTGATGACGACAATTGTTCTGAACGTTACATTACCCGCAGTCGTTATTGTAAATTTAAATGGTGCCACGTTAACACCTTCACTATCCTTGTTGCCCATTTTGATGATATTGTACGGCATTATAACTAAATTGATAGTCATCATATTGTTTATTAAATATAACAATGAAGTAAGAGGTACTGTGGCGATGCTGATGGCTTCTTTAAATATTGGGATATTTGCATATCCACTTGTAGAACAAATGTGGCCGAAATATGGTTTACTGTATTTTGGTATGGCTGATATCGGTGGTGCCATTCTCATGTTTGGTGTTACATATATCATCGCAGGATATTTCAAAAATGCGGAAAGTACATTAAACATTAAGACAATCGTTTTAAAATGTTTAAGTTCTATCCCATTAATGACTTATAGCGTGATGATTTCTCTTTGTTTGTTAACAATTGAATTTCCACCCATTATCATCGATTTCTTTGACTTGCTTGGAAAAGCCAATTTACCATTATCGATGATGTTATTAGGTGTATTATTAGATTTTAAAATTGAACGTCGTTATCTACCATTGACGTTTAAATATGTAGGTATACATTATGGTTTAGGGCTCTTGTTTGGGAGTCTCGTCTATTTCTTTTTACCAGTTTCTGATGACATGATTAAAACAACATTGATATTGATTTGGTTATTACCTGTTGGGGTAGCCACACTATCTTATGCTGTACAGTTTCAGTATCGCACATTGCCGATGATTGCCATGGCGAGTAACATGACTGTAGTGATTAGTATAGGGATTCTATATATGTATCAACATTTCTTTCTTGCAGTACCTTAAGTGGTTTATCCTAATATAAAATAAACGCCTTCAACGTATTCTTTTACGCTGAAGGCGTTTTCCATCATCTTTAAATTAAGACGCATGGGATTATGCCTTAATAAAGACCAAAGTTTACTTTACAAGCTTAAACTTACGATATTCAGATGTCATTTCAAACCCAAATTCATGAAAACGTTCAACTAATCGATGATTTTTACTACGTATTTTGAAATATACGTTATCGATGCCTTCTTGAGACAGTGCGATGTGAATCGCGTGTTGAATGAGATCAAAAGCGATCCCTTTAAGACGATAGTGGGTATGTGATGAAAAATAACGAATTTCTGCATGACCTTGGTCTTTGTTAAGAATTAAATATAGATACCCTTTAAGTAATCCTTCAGCCATATATAACATAAGGCGGTGATTGTCATCTAAAGTTTCCGTAATTTCTTCAGCACGCATTGCATTGTGAGAAAATGTGTCTTCATGTAGTTTTTTGAAATATTTGAAGTAAGCTGATTTATAATCGATGATATGATGAATGTTTTCAGTTTCTCCCAAGTCTGTCTGTGTAGAAAGATGGTAATCTGTAAATGTATAGGATGCACCAATCGTTTTCATATAGGCTTTAATGTGTTCATTTTCAGCAGCGTAGGAAAAATAATAGGTCGCGTGTGGCGCGTTATGTTGTGTCGCTTCTCTAAATAGTTTTTCAAAGGCGTCTCCAGTAGGGATATAGTCTTTTTTGGTAATAGGTCCAATGACTTTAAAACGATTTTCAAGATATGGTATACACATGAGCGCCATTTGTATGTCGTCATTTTCTTCAAGTATAAAAATACCCGTCGTATTCAATGCCTCGTTGAGATACATATCATATGCTGTATGATAATGAACAGGAATTTTATTTGTATAAGACTGTGAAGTTGATATATTTTCCTTAATAAAGTTTGAAATACGATCAACGGAAGTGACTTGACTGACCTTCATAGTGCCCCTCCTTAATAGTTTCTTTAAGCTAATTATAAGTTGTTTTATGATGAAATGGAAGTATCCACATTAGAGGCATGGTACAATAACAATATTATAAAGTTTAAACAGGAGTAAAATGATGAAATCTTTAGTATTAGCAGAAAAACCTTCAGTCGGTAGAGATATCGCAAAGGCGTTAAATGTTTCTAATGAAAAAAATGGATATATCGAAAATCAACATTATATTATTACATGGGCATTAGGGCATTTAGTCACAAATGCGACACCAGAACAATATGATAAAACTTATCAACAATGGCGTTTAGAAGCCTTACCGATTATTCCAAAACATATGAAAACGGTCGTAATTGGAAAAACACGTAAGCAGTTTAATACCGTTCAGCATTTATTAAAAAGAGATGACGTGAAGGAAATTATTATTGCTACCGATGCAGGTAGAGAAGGTGAATTGGTAGCGCGCTTGATTCTAGATAAAGTTCGTGTTAAAAAACCGTTAAAACGATTATGGATAAGTTCTGTAACGACAAAAGCGATTCAACAAGGCTTTCGCAATTTAAAAGATGCAAAACACTATTATCCTTTATATCAAGCGGCGTTAGCGCGTAGTGAAGCGGATTGGATTGTTGGTATTAATGCGACGCGAGCTTTGACAACACGCTATGATGCTCAGCTATCTCTGGGTCGAGTTCAAACACCGACAATAAAATTAATTCAACAACGTCAAGAAGAGATTAAAAATTTCAAACCTGAAACTTACTATACAATGGAAGTTAAAGTGAATGATGTGCCATTTAAACTTGTTCAAACACAGCGTGAGTATGATCTGCAAAAATTAGAGCAATTTGGCGAGAAACTCAAACATCAAAGCATGGTGATAAAAACAATTAAAGATAAAGAGAAAAAATCATATCCAGGTCGCTTATTTAATTTGACGGATCTTCAACAAGCAGCCTATCAACGTTACAAAATAAGTGCGAAACAGACACTGAATGCCTTACAAAGTCTGTATGAGCGCCATAAAGTATTGACGTATCCACGTACTGATTCGAATTATTTAACGACAGATATGGTTGGGACACTTAAAGAACGTCTTCAAGCGGTTATGGGTACGGAATATAAAACCTATGCGCAAACACTGATGAAAAAGCAGTTTACGTATAGACTCTCATGTATTAACAATCAAAAAGTATCAGACCACCACGCCATTATACCGACAGAAGTCCGTCCATACATGGATGATTTAGGTGCAAACGAAAAAAGAATATATTTACTTGTGGTACAACGATTTCTTGAAGTTTTATCAGATCCTTATATTTATAGTGAACGTCAAATACTAGGGGAAATGGAACACGCTTCGTTTTTATATAAAAGCATTGAAACGAAACAACTCGGTTTTAAAGCATTACACCATGATGCACCTACGACGCAAGTAAAGATACCGTTTCATCAAGGAGAACATGTGAAAGTGTCAAATGTGAATGTGCAGTCACATCAAACGACACCACCCGCATACTTTAATGAAGGAACGCTCCTTAAAGCAATGGAACGTCCTGACCAATTTTTTAATTTAAATGACAAGCATTCTGCTGAAACATTAAAAGCAACTGGTGGCATAGGTACCGTTGCGACAAGAGCAGACATCATCGAAAAATTATTTAAGATGAATGCGATTGAGAGCCAAGATGGAAAGTTAAAAGTGACATCAAAAGGTGCCCAAATTTTATCATTAGCACCACAAGAATTAACATCGCCGCTACTTACCGCAGAATGGGAAGATAAATTATTGAAGATAGAAAAGGGCACATATCAACGTCAACAATTTATCGATGAAATGAAACAATTTACAATCCGTGTCATTCAAACGATAAAAGAAAGTGATCAAAAATATAAGCATGATAACTTAACATCAGCGGAATGTCCAACATGCGGTAAGTTTATGTTAAAAGTAAAAACAAAAAATGGCTCAATGCTTGTGTGTCAAGACCCATCATGTAAAACAAAGAAAGACGTCAAAACCCAAACGAAAGCACGTTGTCCAAAATGTAAAAAAAGGCTGACTAAATTTGGTACAGGAGGACAAGCAACATACCGTTGTGTATGTGGCCATACAGAGACACAAGCGCAAATGAATCAACGTTTAAAGTCTAAAGGAAAAGATAAAGTATCGCATCGAGATATGAAAAAATATATGAAAGATGATGAATTAGATAACAATCCGTTTAAAGACGCTTTAAAAGGATTGAAATTGTAGCTAAAAATCGAACTTAAAGCATTTTTCTAATTATAAAGTTCGGAATTTGTATTGAAATCGCTAAGGAAACATATTAAAATATGTAAGTATTTTGATTAAAGGAGCTAATTAAAGTGAAGCGATACTTCCGTTTTGATGAACATCAAACTAATTTCAAACGAGAGATTTTAGGTGGATTAACAACATTTTTATCAATGGCTTATATTTTAGCAGTCAATCCACAAGTGTTAAGCTTGGCTGGAGTTGATGGTGTACCAGCTGACCAAAAAATGGATCAAGGTGCGATTTTTGTTGCTACGGCCCTTGCTGCATTTGTAGGGTGTTTATTCATGGGTATCATCGCTAGGTATCCGATAGCCCTCGCCCCTGGTATGGGATTAAATGCCTTTTTTGCATTTACAGTTGTATTAACAATGGGCATCCCTTGGCAAACAGGTTTGACAGGTGTGTTATTTTCAGGGTTTATATTTGCAATTTTAACCGCAACGGGTCTACGTGAAAACATTATTAATGCCATTCCATTTGAAATGAAAATGGCTGTATCTTCAGGTATAGGTTTATTTATTACTTTTGTAGGCTTACAAAGTTCAGGTATTATTACGAACCAAGATGCAACGTTAGTAACATTAGGTAAATTGACGGAACCACATGTCTTACTCGCTGTATTTGGTATCGTGATTACAATTGTGCTCTATGCTAAAAAAGTTCCTGGTGCAATTTTTATTGGTATGGTGATAACAGCAATAGCGGGGCTTATCACGCAACAAATCGCTCCACCATCTGGTGTCATTGGTAAAGTACCAAGCATCGCACCAACATTTGGTGCAGCATTTGAAGCTTTTCAAGACCCAGCACAACTCTTTACAGTACAGTTTTTAATTGTTATTTTAACGTTCTTATTTATTGATTTCTTTGATACAGCAGGGACTATCGTTGCTGTAGCTTCTCAAGCTGGATTTATGAAAAACAATCGTTTACCACGCGCAGGTCGTGCACTGTTTTCAGATTCATTAGCAACAATGGTGGGTGCGGTATTTGGTACGACAACAACAACATCGTACATTGAATCAACGTCAGGTGTAGCGGTAGGTGCACGTACGGGATTTGCAAGTATCGTTACGGGAATATGTTTCTTATTAGCACTATTCTTTAGTCCATTAATGGCAGTTGTGACACCGGCTGTTACAACACCAGCACTTGTCGTTGTCGGTGTGCTTATGGCATCAAACCTTGCCTCTATCAGTTGGAAAAACTTTGAAGTAGCAGTACCAGCATTTGTAACCATCATTATGATGCCTTTATCATATTCTATTGCTACAGGTATCGCATGTGGCTTTATCTTTTATCCAATAACGATGGTCTTGACAAAGCGCCATAGAGAAGTACATCCAATTATGTATGCTTTACTTGTTATATTTATTTTATATTTCGTATTTGTACATGGTTAAAATATTGAAACTGTCATTGAACAATAATATTCAGTGACAGTTTTTTTATACACGTAGGGGAGGCTGTTTTTTAAAATTATTAAGAAACATACATTAAGATAGATGATTGAACTGATTAAACACATTTTAATCAAAATGTATCTTCAACCAATTGTACATACATAAAGTGTTTGAAACGCATTTAAATGATATAAAAAGATTAAAGAAATTCATAAAAAAGTGTTGATGTAGCCTCTTATTTAGAGTAAAATAATGGGGTATGTGAATTAGACAAAAGATTTTACATAAAATGGTTGAAGTACTCAAACATTTCGTGTAAAATGTCTAATGTTGGACTTTTTAATGCGATGAAGCGAAAGGTTACTGACACACCCGGCCGCTTTGCCATGGCGTTGTGTGAGATAGTTTTCGTGGAGAAGTCTTATCACTAATGAAGACGAATAAGGAGGGTAAATTATGGCAAAACAAAAAATCAGAATCAGATTAAAAGCTTATGATCACCGTGTAATTGATCAATCAGCTGAAAAAATTGTTGAAACTGCGAAACGTTCTGGTGCAGACGTATCAGGACCAATCCCATTACCAACAGAAAAATCAGTGTACACAATCATCCGTGCGGTGCATAAGTACAAAGATTCTCGTGAACAATTCGAACAACGTACACACAAACGTTTAATCGACATTGTGAACCCTACACCCAAAACAGTTGATGCTTTAATGGGCTTAAACTTACCATCAGGTGTAGACATCGAAATTAAATTATAATAGAAAATTTTAGGAGGTGGACTTTCGATGACCAAAGGAATCTTAGGAAGAAAAATTGGAATGACTCAAGTATTCGGTGAAAACGGAGACTTAATTCCTGTAACAGTTGTAGAAGCAAAAGGAAACGTAGTATTACAAAAGAAAACTGAAGAAATCGATGGTTACAACGCAGTACAAATCGGTTTCGATGACAAACTTGCTTATAAAAAAGATAGCAAATCAAACAAATACGCAAACAAACCAGCTGAAGGTCATGCTAAAAAAGCTGGCGTTGCACCTAAGCGCTTCATTCGTGAATTCAGAAACATTAATGTTGATGAATACGAAGTAGGTCAAGAAGTCTCAGTTGATACATTTGTAGCAGGCGACATCATTGACGTAACAGGAACTTCAAAAGGTAAAGGTTTCCAAGGTGCGATCAAGCGTCACAACCAATCACGTGGACCTATGTCACACGGTTCTCATTTCCACAGAGCACCAGGTTCAATCGGTATGGCGTCAGATGCGTCACGCGTATTTAAAGGACAAAAATTACCAGGCCGTATGGGCGGTAATACTGTCACTGTTCAAAACTTAGAAGTTGTTGCAGTTGATACGGAAAACAACGTCATTTTAGTTAAAGGTAACGTACCTGGCCCTAAAAAAGGTTTTGTTCAAATCCAAACAGCTGTTAAAGCTAACCAATAATAAGTAGCGAAAGGAGGAAATGCATAATGGCAAATTATGATGTATTAAAAGTTGACGGATCTAAAGCTGGTTCAGTTGAACTTAGCGATGCAGTATTCGCAATCGAACCTAACAACGAAGTATTATTCGAAGCGATTAACTTACAACGCGCTTCATTACGCCAAGGAACACACGCTGTTAAAAATCGTTCAGCAGTTCGTGGCGGTGGACGTAAACCATGGAGACAAAAAGGTACTGGACGTGCGCGTCAAGGTACAATCCGTGCACCACAATGGCGTGGTGGTGGCGTAGTATTCGGTCCAACACCAAGAAGCTACGGCTACAAAATGCCTAAGAAAATGCGTCGTTTAGCATTACGCTCTGCATTATCTTACAAAGTTCAAGAAAATGGACTTAAAATTGTTGATAACTTCAACTTAGACGCTCCAAAGACAAAAGATTTCAAAACAACATTAACAAACTTAGAATTACCTAAGAAAGTTTTAGTTGTAACTCTTGGAGAAGATGTAAACGTTGAATTATCTGCACGTAACATCCCTGGTGTTCAAATCACTACACCTGAAGGATTAAACGTATTAGATTTAACACATGCTGACAGTGTTTTAATCACTGAAGAAGCAGCTAAAAAAGTTGAGGAGGTGCTCGGATAATGGAAGCTAGAGACATTCTAAAGCGCCCCGTAATCACTGAAAAATCATCTGAAGCAATGGCTGAGGACAAATACACTTTCGATGTAGATGTACGTGCCAACAAAACGCAAGTTAAAATTGCTGTTGAAGAAATCTTCGATGTAAAAGTAGCGAATGTTAACATCATTAACTACAAACCTAAAAAGAAACGTATGGGCCGTTACCAAGGCTATACAAACAAACGCCGTAAAGCTATCGTAACTTTAAAAGAAGGTCAAATCGACTTATTCAACTAAAAAATATACCAATAAGGAGGTAAGCGACAATGGCATTAAAACATTATAAGCCAATTACAAATGGTCGTCGTAATATGACTACTTTAGATTTCGCTGAAATCACTGAAACGAAACCAGAAAAGTCATTATTACAACCGCTACCGAAAAAAGCGGGTCGTAACAACCAAGGTAAATTGACTGTACGTCATCATGGTGGCGGACATAAACGTCAATACCGTGTGATTGATTTTAAACGTAATAAAGATGGAATCCCAGGTAAAGTTGATTCTATTCAATATGATCCAAACAGATCAGCAAACATTGCATTAATCGTATACGCAGATGGTGAAAAACGTTACATCATCGCACCTAAAGGTTTACAAGTAGGTCAAATGATTGAAAGTGGTTCTGAAGCTGACATTAAAGTGGGTAACGCACTTCAATTAAAAGACATTCCTGTAGGTACAGTTATTCATAATATCGAATTAAAACCAGGTCGTGGCGGTCAAATCGCACGTTCAGCTGGTGCAAGCGCTCAAGTATTAGGTAAAGAAGGTAAATATGTACTTGTAAGACTTCGTTCTGGTGAAGTACGTATGATTCTTTCAACTTGTCGTGCAACAATCGGTCAAGTTGGTAACTTACAACACGAACTTGTTAACGTAGGTAAAGCTGGTAAATCTAGATGGTTAGGTAAAAGACCTACAGTTCGTGGTTCTGTAATGAACCCTAACGATCACCCACACGGTGGTGGTGAAGGCCGTGCGCCAATCGGACGTCCATCTCCAATGTCACCATGGGGTAAACCAACGCTTGGTAAGAAAACACGTCGTGGTAAGAAACATTCAGACAAACTTATCGTACGTAGACGTAAGAAAAAATAAAAATAGCTTATTTGGGTGTGCGGCTTCTTAGCTGCACGCACACAATAAGAAAGGAGGCGCCACTATGGCTCGTAGTATTAAAAAGGGACCTTTCGTCGATGATCATTTAATGAAAAAAGTTGAAGCTCAAGGCGACAGCGAAAAGAAACAAGTAATCAAAACATGGTCACGTCGTTCAACAATTTTCCCAAACTTCATTGGACACACATTTGCAGTATATGATGGCCGCAAACACGTACCTGTATACGTAACTGAAGATATGGTTGGTCACAAATTAGGTGAATTTGCACCAACACGTACATTCAAAGGACACGCTGCAGACGACAAGAAAACAAGAAGATAATCACTCAATAGTAAGTAGAGGAGGAAATACGAATGGAAGCAAAAGCGGTTGCTAGAACGATCAGAATCGCACCTCGTAAAGTTAGATTAGTATTAGATCTAATTAGAGGAAAAGACGTAAGAGAAGCAGTAGCTATTTTAAAATTAACTAACAAAGCTTCTTCTCCAGTTGTAGAAAAATTATTAATGTCCGCTTTAGCTAATGCTGAGCACAACTACGGTATGAACACTGACGAATTAGTTGTTAAGGAAGCATACGCTAACGAAGGACCAACTTTAAAACGTTTCCGTCCACGTGCTCAAGGACGTGCAAGCGCAATTAATAAAAGAACAAGCCACATTACTATCGTAGTAAGTGACGGTAAAGAAGAAGCACAAGAAGCTTAATAAATACTAAGGAGGGAACACCGTGGGTCAAAAAATTAATCCAATCGGACTTCGTGTTGGTGTCATTCGCGACTGGGAAGCAAAATGGTTTGCTGAAAAAGATTTCGCATCATTATTACACGAAGACTTAAAAATTCGTAAATTTATCGATACTGCATTAAAAGATGCATCAGTATCTCACGTAGAGATCGAACGTGCTGCTAACCGTATCAATATCGCAATCCACACTGGTAAACCAGGTATGGTAATTGGTAAAGGCGGTTCAGAAATCGAGAAACTTCGTAACAAGTTAAACCAATTAACTGACAAAAAAGTACACATCAACGTGGTTGAAATCAAGAAAGTTGATTTAGATGCACGTTTAGTAGCTGAGAACATTGCACGTCAATTAGAAAACCGTGCATCATTCCGTCGTGTACAAAAACAAGCTATCGGAAGAGCAATGAAACTTGGTGCTAAAGGTATCAAAACACAAGTATCAGGTCGTTTAGGTGGCGCTGACATCGCGCGTGCTGAACAATATTCAGAAGGAACTGTACCACTTCATACATTACGTGCTGACATTGATTACGCACATGCTGAAGCTGACACAACTTACGGTAAGTTAGGTGTTAAAGTATGGATCTATCGTGGTGAAGTTCTTCCTACTAAGAAAAATAGTGAAGGAGGAAAATAATTATGTTACTACCAAAGCGTGTAAAATATCGTCGTCAACATCGTCCTGACACTAAAGGTCGTTCTAAAGGCGGTAACTACGTAACATTTGGCGAATTTGGTTTACAAGCAACAACAACATCTTGGATCACTTCTCGTCAAATCGAATCAGCTCGTATCGCTATGACACGTTACATGAAACGTGGCGGGAAAGTTTGGATTAAAATCTTCCCTCATACACCATATACTAAAAAACCTTTAGAAGTACGTATGGGTGCTGGTAAAGGTGCGGTAGAAGGCTGGATCGCAGTTGTAAAACCAGGTCGTATCTTATTTGAAGTTGCAGGCGTATCTGAAGAAGTTGCGCGTGAAGCATTACGTTTAGCGAGCCACAAACTTCCAGTTAAAACGAAGTTTGTAAAACGTGAAGAATTGGGTGGTGAAACAAATGAAAGCTAAGGAAATTAGAGACTTAACCACTTCTGAAATCGAAGAACAAATCAAATCATCGAAAGAAGAGCTTTTTAACCTACGCTTTCAATTAGCTACAGGTCAATTAGAAGAGACTGCACGTATTAAAACTGTTAGAAAAACAATTGCACGTCTTAAAACTGTTGCGCGTGAAAGAGAATTAGAACAAGGAAAAGCTAACCAATAATAGTTGAAAGAGGAGGTTACTAAAGTGAGCGAAAGAAATGATCGTAAAGTTTACGTTGGTAAAGTCGTTTCAGACAAAATGGACAAAACAGTGACTGTTTTAGTTGAAACATACAAAACGCACAAACTATATGGTAAACGTGTTAAATATTCTAAGAAGTATAAAACACATGACGAAAACAATTCAGCTAAACTAGGAGATATCGTTAAAATTCAAGAAACTCGTCCTTTATCAGCGACAAAACGTTTCCGTTTAGTAGAAATTGTCGAAGAATCAGTAATTATTTAATGACTATTTAAAGATAAGGGAGGTTTAATCATGATCCAACAAGAAACACGCTTAAAAGTAGCAGACAACTCTGGTGCTCGTGAAGTACTTACAATCAAAGTATTAGGTGGATCTGGCCGTAAAACAGCTAACATCGGTGACGTCATCGTAGCAACTGTTAAAAATGCTACACCAGGAGGCGTTGTTAAGAAAGGCGATGTTGTTAAAGCTGTTGTTGTACGTACTAAATCAGGCGTACGTCGTAAAGACGGTTCTTACATCAAATTTGATGAAAATGCATGTGTTATCATTCGTGACGACAAAGGACCACGTGGTACTCGTATCTTCGGTCCAGTAGCGCGTGAATTACGTGAAGGAAACTTTATGAAAATTGTTTCTCTTGCACCAGAAGTACTATAATTTATAAAATCTAAATCACAATTCAAGGAGGTGCCCACATGCATATCAAAAAAGGTGACAACGTAATCGTTATCGCAGGTAAAGACAAAGGTAAAACAGGTAAAGTTGTAGCAACTGAACCTAAAAAAGACCGCGTCGTTGTGGAAGGTGTAAACGTAGTTAAAAAACACCAAAAACCAACTCAAATCAATCCTGAAGGTGGAATCTTAGAAACTGAAGCAGCTATTCATGTTTCTAACGTACAATTATTAGACCCTAAAACAAACAAACCTACACGTGTAGGCTACAAATTTGTTGATGGTAAAAAAGTAAGAATCGCTAAAAAATCAGGCGAAGAAATCAAGTCTAATAAATAATAAAAGTTGAAAGGAGGATCCACTTTGAACCGTTTAAAAGAAAAATTCAACTCTGAAGTTAGTGAGAACTTAGTTAAAAAATTCAACTATAGCTCAGTAATGGAAGTACCAAAAATCGATAAAATCGTAGTCAACATGGGTGTTGGTGATGCAGTTCAAAACTCAAAAGTATTAGATACAGCAGTTGAGGAATTAACAGCAATCACTGGTCAAAAACCTTTAATCACTAAAGCTAAAAAATCAGTTGCGACATTCCGTTTACGTGAAGGTATGCCAATTGGTGCTAAAGTAACATTACGTGGTGAAAGAATGTATGAATTCTTAGACAAATTAATTTCTGTATCATTACCACGTGTACGTGACTTTCGTGGTGTTTCTAAAAACGCATTTGATGGTCGCGGTAACTACACTTTAGGTGTTAAAGAACAGTTAATTTTCCCTGAGATCG
Source organism: Staphylococcus agnetis (assembly GCF_011466855.1). Classification (NCBI taxonomy): domain Bacteria; kingdom Bacillati; phylum Bacillota; class Bacilli; order Caryophanales; family Staphylococcaceae; genus Staphylococcus; species Staphylococcus agnetis. The sequence continues at coordinate 1,765,575 of NZ_CP045927.1, read as the reverse complement.
ATTATGATAAAGTATCAAAAGTTCGAGGAATGGATATCGTTATCGTAACTACTGCTAACACTGACGAGGAAGCTCGTGAATTGTTAACACAATTCGGTATGCCATTTCAAAAATAATCTCTAAAGGAGGCTAATTAAGTGGCTAAAAAATCAATGGTTGCTAAGCAACAAAAGAAACAAAAGTTCCAAGTCCGTGAATATACGCGTTGTGAACAATGTGGACGTCCACATTCTGTATATCGTAAATTTAAACTTTGCCGTATTTGTTTCCGTGAATTAGCTTATAAAGGTCAAATTCCTGGCGTACGTAAAGCTAGCTGGTAAAAATTTAACTCTTGAAAGGAGGCAACAAACTATGACATTGTCAGATCCAATTGCAGATATGTTAACTCGTGTGAGAAACGCAAACATGGTGCGTCACGAAAAATTAGAATTACCTGCATCAAACATTAAAAAAGAAATTGCTGAAATCCTTAAAAATGAAGGTTTCATTAAAAATGTAGAATATATTGAAGATGATAAACAAGGTGTAATCCGTTTATTCTTAAAATATGGTTCAAATAACGAACGTGTTATTACAGGATTAAAACGTATTTCTAAACCAGGTTTACGTGTATACGCTAAAGCGAACGAAGTACCTAAAGTATTAAACGGTTTAGGTATCGCATTAGTATCTACTTCAGAAGGTGTTATCACTGATAAAGAAGCTAGAAAACGTAATGTTGGTGGCGAAGTATTAGCTTACATTTGGTAATCATTAAATAAATAAGGAGGTGCCACAGCATGAGCCGTGTTGGTAAAAAAATTATCGAGATCCCAAGTGACGTTACTGTAACAATCGAAGGTAACAAAGTTACTGTTAAAGGACCTAAAGGTGAATTATCACAAACACTTAACGAAGAAATGACTTACAAACAAGAAGAAAACACACTTGAAGTTGTTAGACCATCAGATTCTAAAGAACATAGAACAATTCATGGTACAACTCGTGCGTTAATTAATAATATGGTACAAGGTGTATCTCAAGGATACGTTAAAGGACTTGAACTTATCGGTGTTGGTTACCGTGCTCAAGTACAAGGTTCTAAACTTGTATTAAACGTAGGTTATTCTCATCCAGTTGAAATCGAAGCTGCTGAAGGTATTACTTTCTCAGTAGAGAAAAATACAACTGTAAAAGTTGAAGGTATCGACAAAGAATTAGTTGGTGCTACAGCATCTAAAATTCGCGATGTACGTCCACCAGAGCCTTATAAAGGTAAAGGTATCCGTTACCAAGGTGAATACGTACGCCGTAAAGAAGGTAAAACTGGTAAATAATAAATAAACTCTATAGAAAGGAGTATTGACATGATCAGCAAAATTGATAAAAACAAAGTACGTTTAAAAAGACATGCACGTGTTCGTACGAAATTGTCAGGTACTAGCGAAAAGCCACGTCTAAACGTATACCGTTCAAACAAACACATTTATGCACAAATCATTGATGACGTTAAAGGTGTAACGTTAGCTCAAGCTTCTACTAAAGATAGCGATATCGACACTTCAGTGACTAAAGTTGAAATGGCAACTAAAGTCGGTGAATCAATCGCTAAAAAAGCAAGCGAAAAAGGAATCGAAGCAGTTGTATTCGATCGTGGAGGATACTTATTCCACGGACGTGTTAAAGCGTTAGCAGATGCAGCTCGCGAAAATGGACTTCAATTTTAATTTAAAGGAGGGACAATTTAAATGGCTCGTAGAGAAGAAGAAGTTAAAGAATTTGAAGAACGCGTTGTTACGATTAACCGTGTTGCAAAAGTTGTTAAAGGTGGACGTCGTTTCCGTTTCACAGCACTTGTAGTTGTAGGTGACAAAAATGGTCGCGTTGGTTTCGGTACTGGTAAAGCACAAGAGGTACCTGAAGCAATTAAAAAAGCTGTTGAGGCTGCGAAGAAAAATCTTATCACAGTTCCACGTGTTGAAGGTACAACACCACACACAATCACTGGACGCTATGGTTCAGGTAGTGTATTCATGAAACCAGCTGCTCCTGGTACAGGGGTTATCGCCGGTGGTCCAGTTCGTGCCGTATTAGAACTTGCAGGTATCACAGATATCTTAAGTAAATCATTAGGTTCTAACACACCTATTAACATGGTGCGCGCAACTGTAGACGGTTTACAAAACTTAAAAAATGCTGAAGATGTTGCCCGTTTACGTGGTAAATCAGTAGAAGAATTATATAATTAAGGAGGGAAACATTTAAAATGGCTAAAATTCAAATTACCCTCACTCGAAGCGTTATCGGACGTCCAGAAACTCAACGTAAAACAGTTCAAGCTTTAGGTTTGAAAAAACTTAACTCAACTGTTGTTGTTGAAGATAACGATGCGATTCGTGGACAAATCAATAAAGTAAGTCACTTAGTAACAGTAGAAGAAAAATAATTAAGGAGGTGCCGAAATGAAATTACATGAGTTAAAACCATCAGAAGGTTCACGTAAAGTACGTAACCGTGTAGGTCGTGGTGCGGCTACTGGTAACGGTAAAACAAGTGGTCGTGGTCAAAAAGGTCAAAAAGCACGTTCAGGTGGTGGCGTTAGACCAGGTTTTGAAGGTGGTCAATTACCTTTATTCCGTCGTATTCCAAAACGTGGTTTCACTAACATCAACCGTAAAGAATATGCTATTGTTAACTTAGACCAACTTAACAAATTCGAAGATGGTACTGAGGTTACACCTGAATTATTAATCGAATCAGGCGTAGTTAAAAGTGAAAAATCTGGCATTAAAGTATTAGGTAATGGTTCATTAGAAAAGAAATTGACTGTTAAAGCACACAAATTCTCAGCTTCTGCTAAAGATGCTATTGAAGCGAAGGGCGGAGCTCACGAGGTGATCTAATGTTTCACACGCTTGTGAATTTCTTTAAAACCAAAGAAGTTCGTAACAAGATTTTCTTTACACTTGCAATGTTAGTGATTTTCAAAATTGGTACGTATATTCCAGCACCTGGAGTTAATCCAGCAGCATTTGATAATCAACAAGGTTCTCAAGGCGTCACTGATCTGTTAAATACATTTGGTGGCGGAGCCTTGAAGAACTTTTCCATTTTCGCAATGGGGATTATGCCTTACATTACTGCTTCCATTGTAATGCAATTATTACAGATGGATATTGTACCTAAGTTTACAGAATGGGCAAAACAAGGTGAAGTTGGCCGCAAAAAGTTAAATAACTTAACACGTTATTTTACAATCGTGCTTGCATTTATTCAATCTATCGGTATGTCTTATCAATTTAATTCATATCTCGGTGGATCGCTCGTCCAAACTCAAAGCGTATGGTCATATCTATTAATTGCAGTTGTTCTTACAACAGGTACTGCATTCTTAATGTGGTTAGGTGAACAAATTACGCAATATGGTGTTGGTAATGGTATTTCTATTATCATTTTTGCAGGTATTTTATCTACATTGCCGTCCGCATTAATGCAATTCTATCAACAAGAATTCGTTGGACAAGACGATGTAACGTTAGCTTGGTTGAAAGTGATAGGTCTTATTGTTGGTATGATTTTACTAACAGTAGGTGCTGTATTCGTTTTACAAGCGATTCGTAAAATTCCAATTCAATATGCAAAAAAACAATCAAATATGCGTCTTGGTTCACAGGCAACATATTTACCATTAAAAGTAAACTCTGCAGGGGTAATTCCTGTCATCTTTGCAATGGCATTCTTCTTATTACCTAGAACATTAACGTTGTTCTTCCCTAAAGCAGATTGGGCTCAAAAAATAGGTAATTATGCTGACCCATCAAACAATATGGGAATGGTCGTGTATGTAGTACTTATTATTGCATTCACATATTTCTATGCGTTTGTACAAGTTAACCCAGAAAAAATGGCAGAAAATCTGAAAAAGCAAGGTAGCTACGTTCCTGGGATTCGTCCTGGCGAACAAACGAAAAAATATATTACTAAAGTTTTATATCGTTTAACGTTTGCAGGTTCAATTTTCTTAGCAGCAATTTCGATTCTTCCGATTATTGCTACGAAGTTTATGAACTTACCGCAAGCCATTCAACTTGGTGGGACAAGCTTACTTATCGTTATTGGTGTTGCCATTGAAACGATGAAAGGTTTAGAAGCTCAAGTCAATGAAAAAGAATATAAAGGCTTTGGTAGACGATAATTCATAGGAGGGCATTTATGAATATTATCTTAATGGGATTACCTGGTGCTGGTAAAGGAACTCAAGCGAGTGAAATTATTAAAAAGTACCCAATTCCACATATTTCAACAGGGGATATGTTCAGAAAAGCGATTAAAGATGAAACCGAACTCGGTAAAGAAGCTAAATCGTTTATGGATCGTGGGGAACTAGTACCAGACGAAGTTACAGTAGGCATTGTAAAAGAACGTATCTCTGAAGACGATGCTAAGAAAGGTTTCTTACTTGACGGATTTCCTCGTACAATCGAACAAGCTGAAGCTTTAAACTCGATTTTAGAAGACCTTGGAAGAGAAATCGATGCAGTTGTTAACATTGATGTGCCTGAAGAAGAACTTATGAATCGTCTTACTGGACGTCGTATTTGTGAAATCTGTGGCACAACGTATCATCTTGTTTTCAATCCTCCAAAGGTTGAAGGTACATGTGATCTTGAAGGTGGTAAACTTTACCAACGTGAAGACGACAACCCTGAAACAGTTGCAAATCGTTTAGATGTGAACATTAAACAATCTAAACCGATTTTAGATTTCTATAGCCAAAAAGGCGTTCTTAAAAATATTGACGGTTCTAAAAATATTAATGAAGTTACAGAAGACGTCATCACTATTTTAGAATCATTAAAATAATAACGACTTGGTTTAAAGTGTTTGACTTTACACGTCGTTAACTTTGAAACTGTAATCAAATATTCGTGACAAGTCTTATAACGATACGCTTTGACAATGTAAACCAAGCCAACTATTATCTCGTTGATATATTAAGATCCTTACAACTGAAAAGGAGGCGTTAATTCATGGCAAAACAAGATGTTATCGAACTTGAAGGTACGGTATTAGACACTTTACCTAACGCAATGTTTAAAGTAGAATTAGAAAATGGTCACGAAATCTTAGCTCACGTAAGTGGAAAGATTCGCATGAACTATATTCGTATTTTACCAGGCGATAAAGTAACAGTAGAAATGTCTCCGTATGACTTAACACGCGGAAGAATCACATATCGTTATAAATAATTGTCACTCCATCATTGAAGGAGGTATAAAAAATGAAAGTAAGACCATCAGTAAAACCAATTTGCGAAAAATGTAAAGTCATTAAACGTAAAGGTAAAGTAATGGTAATTTGTGAAAACCCTAAACACAAACAAAAACAAGGTTAATTAAAAGAGAGGTGTAAATAATATGGCACGTATTGCAGGAATTGATATCCCACGTGATAAACGCGTAGTAATTTCATTAACTTATATTTACGGTATCGGTAAAACTTCAGCTAAAGAAATCTTATCTGAAGCAAACGTTTCAGAAGACACTCGTGTTAAAGATTTAACTGATGACGAATTAGGCCGCATCCGTGAAGTTGTAGATGGCTACAAAGTTGAAGGTGACTTACGTCGTGAAGTAAACTTAAACATCAAACGTTTAATGGAAATTTCATCATACCGTGGTATCCGTCACCGTCGTGGATTACCAGTAAATGGTCAAAAAACTAAAAACAATGCGCGTACGCGTAAAGGCCCAGTTAAAACTGTAGCTAACAAGAAAAAATAATAGGTAAAGGAGGCAAATTAATCTATGGCACGTAAACAAGTATCACGTAAACGTAGAGTGAAAAAGAATATCGAAAACGGTGTTGCTCACATCCGTTCTACATTCAATAATACAATCGTAACTATTACAGATGAATTCGGAAATGCTTTATCTTGGTCATCTGCAGGTGCATTAGGTTTCAAAGGTTCTAAGAAATCAACACCATTCGCAGCGCAAATGGCATCAGAAACAGCTTCAAAAGCTGCAATGGAACACGGTTTAAAATCAGTTGAAGTAACTGTAAAAGGCCCTGGTCCAGGTCGTGAATCAGCGATCCGTGCATTACAATCAGCAGGTTTAGAAGTAACAGCGATTAAAGACGTTACTCCAGTTCCACATAATGGTTGCCGTCCACCAAAACGTCGTCGCGTATAATTAAATTTTTGTTTTGTCACTATTCACTTAACACTAAAAATTTATAGTTTATGCAAGTCGACGTACTTAAGGAGGATATGTAAATGATAGAAATCGAGAAACCTAGAATTGAAACAATTGAAGTTAGTGATGATGCTAAATTCGGTAAGTTTGTTGTTGAACCACTTGAGCGTGGTTACGGTACTACACTAGGAAACTCCTTACGTCGTATCCTACTATCATCATTACCAGGTGCGGCTGTGAAATATATCGAAATCGAAGGCGTTTTACACGAATTCTCAGCGATTGATAACGTTGTAGAAGATGTTTCTACAATTATCATGAATATTAAAAAGCTAGCGCTTAATATTTACTCTGAAGAAGAAAAAACATTAGAAATCGATATAAAAGAAGAAGGCGAAGTCACTGCTAAAGATATCACACACGACAGTGATGTTGAAATCTTAAATCCTGACCTTAAAATTGCCACTGTATCTAAAGGTGGTCATTTCAAAATGCGTTTAGTTGCGAACAAAGGTCGCGGATATGCACTAGCTGATCAAAACAACTCTAGTGATTTACCAATCGGTGTAATCCCAGTAGATTCATTATATTCACCAGTTGAACGTGTGAATTATACTGTTGAAAATACACGTGTCGGTCAAAGCTCTGACTTTGATAAGTTAACTTTAGACGTGTGGACTGATGGTTCAATCACACCTCAAGAGGCTGTATCATTAGCTGCTAAAATTATGACTGAGCATTTAAACATCTTTGTTGGTTTAACTGATGAAGCTCAAAATGCTGAAATCATGATTGAAAAAGAAGAAGATCAAAAAGAAAAAGTATTAGAGATGTCTATTGAAGAATTAGACTTATCTGTACGTTCTTATAACTGTCTTAAACGTGCTGGTATTAACTCAGTACAAGAACTCGCTGACAAATCAGAGGCTGATATGATGAAAGTGCGTAACTTAGGTCGCAAGTCTCTTGAAGAAGTTAAATACAAATTAGAAGACTTAGGTTTAGGTCTAAGAAAAGAAGATTGATAAAGGAGGTTAACTCATGGGTTACAGAAAATTAGGTCGTACTTCAGATCAACGTAAAGCAATGTTACGTGACTTAGCAACTTCACTTATCGTTAATGAGCGTATTGAAACTACAGAAGCACGTGCGAAAGAACTTCGTAGCGTCGTTGAAAAATTGATCACTTTAGGTAAAAAAGGTGACTTAGCTTCTCGTCGTAACGCTGCTAAAACATTACGTAACGTGGAAATCTTAAACGAAGATGAAACGACACAAACTGCATTACAAAAATTATTTGGTGAAATCGCTGAACGTTACCAAGAGCGTCAAGGCGGATACACTCGTATTGTTAAAGTTGCACCTCGTAAAGGTGACGGTGCGTTAACAGTAATTATCGAATTAGTTTAATAAATACACACTACTACATTTAAAGCATATGAGTGCAACGATAATGTTTGCCACATACAAATATTGTCTAGCTCAAAGTGCCCCATCTAACTAAATATTGACGACAAAGCGTGAACTCAATTTAGATGGGGTGCGCGCTTTTTTCTTGTCAGTCACATTTGACACAATTATATTGCAGTCGGATGAAAACATGAAATGATGAAAAGCGACAGGCATTTCGTCTTTTTGACTACGGGCGTTCCACCATGTGGAGTTGCCCTTTTTTTGTTGAATATATATTTATTGATAAAAGTTAAATATATGGATACACGGGGATTCATCGATTCGGTGAGTATACATAAAAGGGTTTATTCGGTAAAATAGGGAAGAAGTTAAAAAAGTGAGGATAAATTATGCAACCGATCATTGCGTTTGAAAATGTTTCATTTAAATATGATACTGCCGACACGATGACATTAAAAAATATCACTTTCACTATCTCATCAGGAGAATGGGTGTCAATCGTAGGGCATAATGGATCTGGTAAATCAACGTTAACGAAATTAATAACGGGCATTGAAACAGAGTTCGAAGGTGACATCTGTATGAATGGCGAATATATCAAAGCGCAAGAACAAGTCGCATTTCGACAACAGATTGGCGTCGTTTTTCAAAATCCGGAAAATCAATTTGTGGGTTCTACGGTGAAGTATGATGTTGCATTTGGACTAGAAAATCGCTGTACACCTTATGAAGATATGCAGCAAATTGTCCCGCAAGTGTTAAAAAATGTAGACATGTATGATAAACAAAATCATGAGCCTACTGCGCTTTCAGGTGGTCAAAAACAACGTGTTGCGATTGCAGGTGTACTCGCGCTAAATCCTAAATTAATCATTTTAGATGAAGCAACCTCAATGCTAGATCCTGAAGGAAAAGCAGAAATGCTTAAAATGATGAAAAAGATGAACCGTGAATGGGGTGTGACGGTTTTATCAATAACCCATGATTTAAGTGAAGTCGTTGATTCAGATAAAGTGATTGTGATGAATCAAGGACAAGTCGCACTACAAGGAGATGTACATACAATTTTTAACGAGGCGAAACGTCTAAAAGATTTAGGACTTGATTTGCCTTTTGAAACGCGACTGGCACAAAAATTAAAACTAGACACGCATTTATTAACTTATGATGCATTAGTGGAGAGATTATTATGATTCAGTTTAATGAGGTTTCTTATACCTACCAACAACACACCCCTTATGCATATCAAGCATTGAACCTTGTGACCACTACTTTTGAAGAAGGAAAGTTTTATGCGGTGATTGGAAAAACAGGTTCTGGTAAATCCACGCTTATACAACATTTAAATGGTTTATTAAAACCATCGCGAGGCAAACTGCAAGTTTTTGATTTAAAAGTTGACCGTAAAACGAAAGATCGTGCATTTAAGTCTATACGTCGACGTATTGGAATGGTATTTCAATTTCCAGAATCTCAGTTATTTGAAGAAACGGTTCAAAAAGAAATCGTTTTTGGCCCACGTAATTTCAATCAGGATACGACTGAAGCACTGAATAAAGGTAGAACATATCTACGTATGATGGGTGAACAACCTGATCACTTATTAGAACAGTCTCCTTTTTTACTGTCAGGTGGTCAAAAGCGTAAAGTTGCTTTAACTGCCATTTTAGCAAGTAACCCCGATATTTTAGTATTAGATGAACCGACTGCTGGGTTAGATCCAAGAAGTAAGCAACAGGTGATGACACTGATTCAGCATTTAAACGAGCAAGAAGGCAAAACCGTCATTCTTGTAACGCATGAAATGAACGATGTTGCACAATATGCACATGAAGTGAAAGTGATGAAACATGGACATATCGTTGGTTCATACGACACAGCGACGTTTTTCAAACAAGAAGCATTGGTGCATTCCTTACATCTAAATTTACCAGATGTACTACGTTTACAAAGAGATTTGGAACGACAATCAGGTGTTCCATTTGATGGGATTGCGCTGACTGAAGACGCCTTCGTTGATTTATATAAAAAGTGGGGTGGGCGACGTGAAAGATAAATTGATTATCGGTCGTTATCTGCCATTAGATTCTATTATTCACCGTTTAGACCCAAGAGCTAAATTTATTTTTGTATTTCTATTTATTATCATCATCTTTTTTAGCCACCATTGGATTGCCTATTTATGGTTGGCATGCTTAATACTGATTGGTATAAAATTAGCACGTTTGCCGTTATTATTTTTATTTAAGGGACTGACGCCCATTTTTATTTTTGTGGGTTTTACCTTTGTGATGCACATGTTCGTCACTAAAGGGGGAACACGTCTTTTTGAGTGGGGATTTATATCTATCGATAGTCAAGGGCTTAATGAAGGGGCTTTAATCGTATTACGCTTAACTTTTATTATGATTACGTCAACGATTTTAACGTTAACGACAAGTCCACTAGAGCTCACAGATGCGTTTGAACGGCTATTTAAACCATTAAAATATTTTAAAATACCAGTCGCGGCTTTAAGTATGATGATGTCGATTGCATTACGATTTATCCCCACATTAATGGAAGAATTAGATAAAATCATGATGTCTCAAAAATCTCGAGGTTCTGATTTTAATTCTGGAGGTTTACTTCATAGAATTAAGGCTTTTATTCCATTGCTCATACCTTTATTTATATCCGCCTTTAAGCGTGCAGAAGATTTAGCAATTGCGATGGAAGTGAGAGGCTATGATGCCACTCTTGAACGGACAAGTTTTCGCTATTTAGAATGGCACATGAGAGATACCATCACACTGTTAATGATCATTCCAATAGGGGCGGTAGTGTATTGGATTCGAACATATTTATAGAAAGGTTGTCAGGCATGCAACGGGTACTTGTAAAAATAAGTTATCAAGGAAGCCAGTTTTTAGGGTTTCAAATACAAAATCAAGGGCGTACCGTACAAGGGTATTTTGAAAAAATTTTAAAACGAATGCATAAGCATGATGTTCGCATACATCCATCAAGTCGTACAGACCGAGGTGTGCACGCATTTGAACAGTACTTTCATTTTGACACAGAATTATCAATTGAGCCCACACAATGGCAATATGCGATGAATCGTGCCTTACCTGAAGATATCTATGTGCATGAAGTCACTATGATAAGCAATGACTTTCATTGTCGTTACGATTGTGTCGGTAAAACATATCGATATAAAATCTATCAAAGTGTACACAAAGATCCATTTCAAGCACACTTAAAAACACATATCCCTGACCGCTTAAATATTGATGACATGAATCAAGCAGCGGAACACTTTATTGGAACGCATAATTTTACTACGTTTTGTTCTCAAAAAACGGAAGTCGAAAGTAAAGAACGCACCATTTATGAAAGTTACGTAGTCGCAACCAATGAAGGTCTAGATTTTGTCATATCAGGATCAGGATTTTTATATAATATGGTGCGGGTCATTATGGCCTTTTTAATCGAAGTTGGAAAGGGAAAACGCCAAGCACATGAGGTGACTTCACTTTTAAAAGCGCAGGATCGTAACCTTGTTCCTCATACTGCGCCAGCTGAAGGTCTATATTTAGAACGCATCTATTTAGCGGAGGATGAATTAATCACAAAATTCGGCCCTGATATTAGAATTCATAAGAAAAAATCATTACAAAATTCTTTGAAACACATTGACAATAACGGGTAAAAATTATATCATAGTTAACGGTATTGTTTTATATCACCCCACGATAAGCCCCGGAAACTTATTGTGTTACAAGATATAGAAGCAGGACAGATCAACAGTTAACGGAATAAATATTTCGTTCACGGTTGTGTACGAAATCTGGTTGAAATCACGCTTAGAAACATTTATTCACTAGGAGGACATTTAAAATGCGTCAAACATTTATGGCAAATGAATCAAACATTGAGCGCAAATGGTATGTTGTTGATGCTGAAGGCCAAACATTAGGTCGTTTATCATCAGAAGTAGCATCTATCTTACGCGGTAAAAATAAAGTAACTTATACACCACACGTTGACACAGGTGATTACGTAATCATTATCAACGCTGAAAAAATCCAATTCACTGGTAACAAAGAAACAGACAAAATCTATTACAGACACTCAAATCACCCAGGTGGTTTAAAATCAATCACTGCTGGTGAGTTAAGACGTACAAACCCAGAACGTTTATTAGAAAACTCAATTAAAGGGATGTTACCAAGTTCACGTTTAGGTGAAAAACAAGGTAAAAAATTATTCGTTTATCGTGGCGCTGAACACCCACACGCTGCACAACAACCAGAAAACTACGAGTTACGTGGTTAATTAGAAGGAGGAAATGACATTGGCACAAGTTGAATATAGAGGCACAGGCCGTCGTAAAAACTCAGTAGCACGTGTACGTTTAGTACCAGGTGAAGGTAACATTAAAGTTAACGACCGTGACGTACGTGAGTACTTACCATTCGAATCATTAATCTTAGACTTAAACCAACCATTTGACGTTACTGAAACTAAAGGTAACTACGATGTATTAGTTAACGTACACGGTGGCGGTTTCACTGGACAAGCACAAGCTATCCGTCATGGTATCGCACGTGCATTATTAGAAGCAGATCCTGAGTACAGAGGTTCTTTAAAACGCGCTGGATTACTTACTCGTGACCCACGTATGAAAGAACGTAAAAAACCAGGTCTTAAAAAAGCACGTCGTTCACCACAATTCTCAAAACGTTAATATCGTTTTTATATCAAAAACACTTCTCGAAACTTGTCGAGAAGTGTTTTTTTGTTTTAATACATCTCATTCGATAAAATTAATTTTAAAAAATGCACACATACCTATTGCATATCACGTTACGTTATCCTTTATCGTAGGTTTTGGAGGGATAACAATGTACAATATTCATATCATTAAATCTAATAACGTGTATCAGGGATTACTTGATCAAGATTACAAACATAAAAAACAATATTTCAAAGATCATTTGCTTAAGTTTTACAAAGAAAAGTTTGAAATACAAAATATACCATATGATAGTGAGCATTTTGATGCATTGTCACTATTAAATGCTACACATGTATCTCCACAAGCATTTAATACAAATCATATGAAGGAAGTCGCATTGTTTGATGATGTATTCTGGAATGATTGTCAGCAAGCTTTAACACATGCGATCAGTCAGTTTGAGTTAAAAGGTATCCTATCACGGATTAATCAATATACGTTTACAGTGTTACTAGGGGATAAAGAGAAACCGTCGATGTATTTGAATCAAAATTACGGGGGCGATGGTGGCGTCCCTGGATACGTGTATATCTCCTTAGTACCAAATGAGTATACATTAGACCGCGTCAAAAGTGCTATTGCACATGAAATGAACCATAATTTTAGGTATCAATATATTCGATGGGATGGTGGTTCGCTTGCAGAATTAATTGTAGCAGAGGGATTAGCTGAAAATTTTGTTGAGAAACTGTATGGTAAGGATTATCTTGGACCATGGGTTACGACAATTAATTGGAGCGAACAACAGGAAAAGATAAAATCAATAATAGAACAACACCTCCATATCTCTAATAGTTTTGAAGCCATGCCTTATCTCTACGGCGATGAGATTACGACATCATATGGTGGCCAACCTGTAGGATTACCACATGCGGCTGGATATACATGTGGGTATTATTTAATAAAATATTACTTAGAAAAAACAGAATGTACGATTGAAAAGGCAACAATTAAAAGTGCGGATGATATATTAAGAGAGGTGTATGATTTTTGGATTACCAATACAGTATAAAAGATGTGATAGACATTACAGGTATCACTAAAAGAACGTTACATTATTATGATGAAATAGGGTTACTGTCGCCTAAAAAAGATTCTCGAAATTATCGCATTTATTCGCAACAAGATTTAGTAAAACTTCAAAAAATATTATTATTAAAAGCGTTGGATTTTAATATTAAAGCTATTGCTAAGTTATTAGAAGCAAATGAGGACCATCTCATCACGTCTATGAGAGCTCAATTAAATGTATTAGATGATAAAATTAAAAAATTACAACAAACTAAGCGTGCTATCCATCAATATGTGAATGGCGTGCCGATAATTGAGATTGAGGAAGTGAATGAGCATGTAACACATCAATATCAAAAAGAAGCACAGATCAAATATGGTAATAGTAATGTATATCAAACATTTTCAACTAGAAATACACATGATATTTTTTCGGAAACACAAATTAAAAATGATTTAGATGCTATTTTTGAAGAATTTAAATATGTTATTCATCAACCTATAGAAAATGAATGTGTTCGTGATGTGGTAATTAAATGGAAAAATTATATGAACTCCTTGGCTAATTTTGATGATGAAGTATTGTGTGGTATCGCAAATACATATTATCATGATGTACGCTTTCACAATTATTTTAAAAAATTTGGCACATTAGACATCACTCGCTTTATATCTGAGGCCGTAAGCTACCATTTGAATGAATGGTGATACTTCAAAGCAATATAAAAACACTTCTCAAGATGATTTGAGAAGTGCTTTTTCGCATTTAAATAATCATTTAGCTTGTTTTTCGTGCACAAAAGACGATATAGTTCAAATCATTTTTATGTTTCTTAAAGGTTGTAAACATGTGTTTGAACATAGGCCGATTTTCATTTTTTAATGCATTTTTTATGATTTTAACTGTGTTTTTAAAACCTTCATCGTAAATCATACCTTTAGGTGTCATTAGCGTCATCGGTCCTTGATGTGCAGCTATCGATTGGAATTGCGCGCTATGGTAAAGTTCTAGCCATTCGGATTTAGGTAATGGTGTCACTTTAACATTAATCGCTTCTGATAAATCACGGCGTATAGTCTCTGCTTGATGTTCATTCATAATCGCAATATCATGTGTGAGTAGTACGCCGCCTGGTTTAAGGACACGGTAATATTCCTTTAAAGCTTGAGTCTTGGCAACTAAAGGTAACATGGTCAGCATTGCTTCATTTAACACGATGTCAAAAGATTGATCCTCAAACGGTAAGCTCAAGGCGTTTGCTTGTTGTGTATGAATCAAATTTTCTAAACCTGCATTCTTTACATTTTGTTGTCCATGCATCAATGCTTTTTTATTTAAATCAATCGCATCGATCTGACAACCATATGTCTGAGCGAGATAAATGGATGTTGTACACATATTACAAGCCACTTCTAACACACGTTTATTTTTTGAAAATTGACCTTGTTTAATTAACCAATCTGTGGCTTTTTTACCACCTGGTCGCAGTCGCGTTTTACCTAATTTTGCTAAAAACGTATGGCCAGCCTCTTGCTTCATGCGTTACACTCCTTATAAATGATAATGATTATCATTTATAGTATCACATATTTATACTTCATGGCGTTTCATCGTACATTTGACACATAACCGTCACGTATCAATTTACACATATTAAAAAGCATCTCTCGTATGATAAAGAGATGCTTTTTTCATTAAAAACCATGAATGCCAAAGTAAATCGCATAAACGATGACCCATACGATAAGCCAAATCATGATTTTGTATCGATATTGAAGCCATTTAAATACATAATGTGATAAAACATATGCAAGACTTGTAACAATGATAAATCGAACGAGTCTCGCAGGAATTGAAATTAGTAAGAATGTAATAATATTTAAATGCTGTGGTGCGATAAAGGCGAATAATTTATAAGGCACCCCGAATAAAGGACCAGTGATTAAAGCATATGCTGGGTTATCATTCATTGTAGTGATGACATGATCTACCATATATGTTTGAACAGAAGGCACATTCAGCAACATATTTAAGGTTATTTTGTCATTATGGAGTGATGCAAAATATATGCAAGCTCCGCCAATTAATGCACCTAATAACGCGCTCATTACGACTTTTACAACGACACGTTTACGTTGATATATGATTGCAACAAATGTTAATAAAACATCTGGAATTATAAAAAAGAGTGTTGCTTCTGAAAATCCCCAAAGTATCGCTAATAACGCCAAAATGTTCACCTCAAATTATTTAATAAGACTATTTTAGCATAAAACGTTTTTGTCAATGTAATTGAATAAGTGTATAATTGCATAGAATACAATATTTTTTATATGAGGTGCTTTGATGATTAGTATTTATGAGTTAAAACCAAAATTTCAACAATTATTGATGCCTATTGTTGATACTTTGAGAAAAAAAGGCATCACACCGAATCAAGTCACGTTGAGTGCCTTAATACTCTCTATTTTAACTGGAGGACTCATAGCGGCTTTAAATGAACAGCGTTGGATTTATCTGTTAGTACCAATCGTAATGTTCGTCAGAATGGCGTTGAATGCGGTGGATGGCGTTATGGCATCGAAATATCATATGAAATCTAATCTTGGTATGTTGCTCAATGAGTTAGGGGATGTCGTCAGTGATTTAGCTTTATTTTTACCCTTTGTTTTGATTGTGCATGATAAAGGGATATCTGTGATAATGTTTATTGGATTTGCGGTGATTAGTGAAATGGCAGGCAGTTTAGTTCAAGTGATTGGGTCTAAGAGACGATATGATGGACCGATGGGGAAAAGTGATCGTGCCTTTTTAATTGGCCTATTATCATTTTTAATCGCAGTCAATGTTCCTGTACTACCGTTGATGCACATCATCTTATATATCGCAACGTTACTCATTTTAGTGAATATCTATAAACGTGTATCAAATGGATTGAAAGGAGCAACATATGAACCTCAATAAACTTTCTTATGAAATGATGATTGTACTTATTGGCCTTTTTGTGGTACTCGTAATTTCTACCATCATTAGTCAAATTTTACTTAGAAAAAACCCAAGTGACGTCACCCAAAATATATGGATGCGTATTAAGTCTTGGTGGGTGATGTGTATCATCTTCTCGTTAGCATTAGTAATACATAAAACCGTATCATTAGTCTTTATGGCGTTTTTATGTTTTATCGCATTAAAAGAATATTTTTCTTTGATTCCAACGAATCGCAGTCACAGACTGGTCTATTTATGGGCTTATTTAACGATACCTGTGCAATTTATTCTAATTTATAATGGATTGTATGGCTTTTTCATCATTTTTATTCCTGTATATATCTTCTTGTTAATACCGATTCAAGCACTTATAGTTGGTGAAACAAAAGGCTTTTTACATTCTATGGCCACGATACAATGGGGGATTATGTTCTTTGTATTTGGTCTAAGTCATTTGGCATATCTTATCGTATTACCAGGTTTGGATAGTACCGTTTCTGGGGCAAGTCTAGTATTATTTTTAGTCATTTTGACGCAAGCGAATGACGTATTTCAATATATCTCTGGTAAATTATTTGGGAAGCGTAAAATTATTCCTAAAGTCAGTCCGAATAAAACATGGGCAGGATTTATTGGTGGCGTCATTTTAACAACAATACTTGCGACGATTTTAGGACCGTTATTGACACCATTTTCGCTACTCGGAATGCTTGTGGCAGGTGTATATATAAGCATAAGTGGGTTTATAGGTGATGTGAATATCTCAGCATTAAAACGTGATTTAAATATTAAAGATACATCTCAAGCGATTCCTGGTCATGGCGGTGTTTTAGACCGTGTGGATTCTTTAACGTATACTGCACCACTGTTTTTCCATTTTACAAGGTTCTTTTATTTTTAAGAAAGGGGGCGTAGGAGATGAGAAATGTATTATTTACACTGATCGTACGTCCTATCGTTTTTATCGTATTAGGACTTAATATACGAAATTACGAGCGTTTAAAAAAACAAGGTCCGCTTGTGGTAATCGCAAATCATAATAGTCATTTAGATACGTTAGTTTTGATGAGTTTATTTAGAGGGAACAGTTTCAAACATGTACGGCCGGTTGCAGCAGGGGACTATTTTATGAAAAATGCATTTTTAAAATGGTTTTCAACGAAGGTGATGAATATTATTCCGATTGAACGAAAAATGACCCGTGATTTTACAGGCATGTTTCAACCCATTTTAGATGAATTAGATCAAAATGGCATCATCATTCTCTATCCAGAAGGATCACGCGGAGAACCTGAAAAGTTATCCAAATATAAGTCTGGCATTTATTATTTAATGCGTGAGCGTCCAGATGTACCCATTCAACCCATCTTTATGCATGGATTAGGAAAGGCACTACCCAAAGACAGTTTTATACTAGTGCCGTTCTTTGTAGATATTTTTATTGGAGAAACATTCAAATGTGATTTAAATCGAAAAGCATTTATGGATGAAGTTACAACCCGATTAAATCAACTTAGAGACGAAGGTAATTTTAAAGAGTGGTAGTCAAAATGAAAAAGTGCAACGTAATTACAGGTGACGATTGATAATTTATTATTTTGGAAAATGCGTCAATAATTGCAAGCTATGATTATGAAAAAGTGGAGGGTACTATGACTCGAAAATTATTGTTATTTGACTTCGATGAAACATATTATAAACATCAACCAACTTCTAGTGATATTGAAGATATGAAAGATTTGGAAGAGTTATTAACACAATTATCAAAAGAAAAGGTTATCGTGGCGATTTTAACTGGAAGTGCTTTAGCAAGTGTGCTTTCAAAAATGACAAAAACAGGTATGACTTTTAAACCGCATTATATTGCGACAGATTTAAGTTCTAAACTTTATACATGGAATGGCAAAAGCTACGTAATTAATGAAACGTATCAAAAGCAAGTTTTAGACGGTACGTTCGAATTATCTGAAATTCAACAATTAATATCGACGATTTCTCATAAATACCATGTTTCATTTCAGCCTCAAAAAGAGTTTCAACCTTACGATACGCATTATAATTACTATTTTAAAATGCAAGGAGACGAAGCGGAAGATCAGCGTATATTAAATGACTTAATCTCAATGGCAAGTGATCAACGTTATGTAGTGAAGTATAACCGCTGTAATCCTCGTGCGGGAGACCCTGAGAATGCATACGATGTAGATTTTTTACCACAGCAAGCGGGTAAGAAATATGCGGCACAATTTTTAATCTCACTTCATGATATACCCAAATCACAAGTCTTAGGTTTTGGGGATAGTGGGAATGATAGGGAATTTTTAAGATTTTTACACAATCGATTTGTAATGTGCAATAGTACCGATCCATCGATGACTTCAGAATTTGAAGTCACAAAGCACGCTTATTATAAAGGCCTCATTTATCATATTAAGGATTTTATAAATCAAACATAGTTATAATAGCGATTGAATGTTTAATTGTGTATAAATTTACCAATTAATAATTGTTTTTCGTTTTAAGAAATTTAAAAATATTAGTGCAAAATGAGAATAATTCTGTATAATCTAATGTGAAACAATTCAAATTTTTAATTGATACATAGAGGGGAGACATCTTAATGAATCATGGAGAATCTAAAGTGGTTCGCATTGAAAAAGCCAAAGGAAAGCAAATGTTGTTTTTGAGTTTAAGCATTATTATGGTATTGATTTTGTTACTTGTAGGGCTAGGTGCATCAAGTACATTTCTAAAAATTATCATGATTTTATGTGCACTCTTTTTTGCTTTAGGAATTTGGTTTTTTACGAAATCATTATTAAATAAAACAGGTTTTGCGATTTTAGATGAACATGGATTTTATGAATATTCATCTGCAATGTCGACCAATGATACGTTAATTCCTTGGAAAGAAGTGAAAGAAATTAACATTAAAGAATTCGGCGGTAAACGTTATGTGCAAGTGTTACTCCATCATCCTGAAATTGCAGACAATGCACGGTCAGCGATTGGGAATATGTTTGCGAAAAGCAATGCGAAGATGGGTTATGCAGGTATTCTTATCGATACTAATAATGCTAAAGGAATGAAGACTGACGACCTATTCCATTTAATGCAGCAGTACCAACAACAATATGGGCAAATTCAAGTTGAATCAGATACGCCTGTTCAAACAATGAAAACAATTGACGAATTATAAGCAATCAAAGGTAGGACACCGTAGTGTCTTACCTTTTGTTTGTTTTTGTTGAATTCAACGTTACAACAAATCACTTTTGTTTATTTTCATATGGTTTTGTAGTAAATTGAACATAATCATAAAAGATGTTATTTAAAAAGTTTCAAAGTGCGTGATGATAAATAAAAAGGTTGTGAGCAGTGTGAATAAATATGAGCGATTAGATGAAATTGCAAGACGTGTTCATGAAAAAGGGACGATACGTATTCAAGATATCGTTGATGACTTAAATGTTTCTGACATGACTGTACGTCGCGATTTAATCGAATTAGAAGAGCAAGGCGTCTTGACAAAAATACATGGCGGGGCACGTAGTAATGCGGCTTTTCAATATAAGGAAATGTCTCATAATGAAAAGCATACCAAACAAATTGAAGAGAAAAAGATGATTGCTAAAAAAGCAGCTGAGCTGATTGAAGACGGCAACCATATCTTTTTAGGTCCAGGCACTACTGTAGAAATGTTAGCAAATGAAATCAAAAATAAACGATTGTCTGTGGTCACGAATTGTTTGCCTGTTTTTCACATTTTGTTCCGAAAACGTTCCGAACATTTTAACGTGTATTTAATTGGAGGCACACAACGAGAAATTACCGAATCATTTGTAGGTGAAATGGCAAACACATTGCTAGAAAAGATGCGTTTTTCTAAAATATTTTTTAGTGCTAATGGCATTAAAGGTAATGATGTCATGACGTCGTCTTATGAGGAAGCGTATACGCAAAAATTAGCAATTTCGCATGCCAATGAAAAATATGTATTAGTGGATGATTCTAAAGTAGGGAAAGAAGATTTTGTGTCTTTTTGTGAATTGTCCGAATTAACTGCGATGGTAACCAATGGTCTAACTGAAGAACAACAACAAATGGTGAAACACTACATCGAAGTCATATAATGACAAATTGTGACAAAAACAATAAAGATGCATATTAATGTTGAACAAAACTAAATATAAGGGTAAAATATTTTTAAGTAGAGAGATAAAGTTGTTGAAACTTTGTCTCTTTTTTTGTCTAAATTAGAACAATCAAACACCAACAAACAAAAAGTGAACAAATAATGTTGTAAATATGTTTAATTACGTTTATAATTTAAACATAAAGAGATGAAAGCGCTTATTTCAATGTTTGTTTCAACAACAGCAATATCATAGGAAGGATGATAAGTGTGAAAGTGATTATTGGTGCTGATCAATTTGGTTTAGCATTAAAAGACCATATTAAAACGTATTTAAAAGACAACCAATACGATGTGTTAGATGTAACAGAAGAAAGTACGTCTGACTTTGTCGATGTAACTGTAGCGGTTGCAAAAGAGGTTCAAAAAGACGATAGCAATTTAGGTATTGTGATTGATGAATTTGGAGCTGGCAGTTTTATGGTAGCTACGAAAATTAAAGGTATGATTGCTGCAGAAGTTTCTGATGAGCGATCAGCATATATGACGCGTAGTCATAATAATTCAAAAATGATTACAATGGGCTCAGCTCTTGTTGGAGAAAAATTGGCTATCAACATTGTCAAAGGTTTTGTTGAAGGAAAATATGACGGAGGTCGTCATCAAATTCGTGTCGACATGTTAAATAAAATGTGTTAATAGGAGGATTTAAATATGAAAATTGCAATTGGTTGCGACCATATTGTTACAGATACAAAAATGGAAGTGTCCCAATTCTTAAAGTCACTCGGTCATGAAGTGATTGATTGTGGCACATATGATTTTACACGTACACACTATCCGATATTTGGAAAGAAAGTGGGAGAGGCTGTTACTAGTGGTGACGCTGACCTCGGTGTATGTATTTGTGGGACAGGTGTTGGCATTAATAACGCTGTTAATAAAGTGCCAGGTGTGCGTTCAGCACTTGTAAGAGATATGTCTTCGGCTTTATATGCGAAAGAACAATTAAATGCGAATGTCATTGGCTTTGGCGGTAAAATTATCGGTGAATTATTACTATGTGACATTGTTGAAGCATTTATTAATGCAGAATATAAACCGACAGAAGAGAACAAAAAGTTAATCGATAAAATTGCTAAAGTTGAATCTATTAATCAAGCTCAAAAAGATGATCATTTCTTTGATGAATTTTTAGAGAAATGGGACAGAGGCGAATATCACGATTAATTGCAAATTCTAATTTTTGAAAATTCAGATAAATAAGAGCGGTATATTTTGAAAAATGCTTTTCAATAAACCGTTTTAAACTAACATTTAATATGAGGTGTAAGACATGAGCACAAAACAAACTTTTTTAGAACAAGTAAGTAATGAAGATGGCATTATTTCAGCACTTGCTTTTGATCAACGTGGCGCATTAAAACGAATGATGGCGAAATATCAAACAGGTGAACCAAGTGTTGAAGATATGGAGAAACTTAAAAAACTTGTTTCTGAAGAACTCACACAATATGCATCTTCTATTTTATTAGATCCTGAATATGGTCTACCAGCAACACAAGTACGTCATCCTGAAGCTGGCCTATTACTTGCTTATGAAAAAACGGGTTATGACGTGAACGCAAAAGGTCGTCTTCCAGATTGCCTCGTTGACTGGTCAGCAAAACGAATTAAAGAAGCGGGTGCACAAGCCGTTAAGTTTTTACTTTATTATGATGTGGATGATGAAGCGGCGATTAATAATCAAAAAGAAGCATATATCGAGCGTATTGGCTCGGAATGTAAAGCGGAGGATATTCCATTTTTCTTAGAAATTTTAGCTTACGATGACACAATTGCTGATAATAAAGGACCTGAGTATGCAAAAGTGAAACCTAGAAAAGTTATCGAAGCAATGCGCGTCTTTTCAAAAGAACGCTTTGGTGTGGACGTATTAAAAGTAGAAGTACCAGTTGATATGAATTTTGTTGAAGGTTTCGGTGAAGGTGAAGTTGTTTACACTCAAGAAGAAGCGGCAGCTTATTTTAAACAACAAGATGAAGCCACACACTTACCATATATCTATTTAAGTGCAGGTGTTTCAGCACAATTATTCCAAGAAACATTACGTTTTGCTGCAAATGCAGGTGCACAATTTAACGGTGTATTATGTGGACGTGCAACATGGGCTGGTTCTGTTCAAGCGTAC
Organism: Staphylococcus agnetis; assembly: GCF_011466855.1. Classification (NCBI taxonomy): domain Bacteria; kingdom Bacillati; phylum Bacillota; class Bacilli; order Caryophanales; family Staphylococcaceae; genus Staphylococcus; species Staphylococcus agnetis. The sequence goes on along the minus strand of NZ_CP045927.1, from coordinate 1,742,871 downwards.
ATCGAAAAAGGTGAGGTAGCAGCACGTGAATGGTTACGTACTGAAGGTTATCACAATATCAATGAATTGAATAAAGTTTTAAAAGAAACAGCTGTATCATATAAAAAATAATCAGTAGATAAAATTCATTAATTGTTGGAGGGGTTTACCATGAATAGAGAAGAAGTTACGATGTTAGGTTTTGAAATCGTTGCTTATGCAGGAGACGCACGTTCTAAATATTTAGAGGCGTTAAACGTTGCGCAAGCAGGAGATTACGCTAAAGCAGAACAATTAATTGAAGAGGGAAATCAATGTATTGTTGATGCGCATAAAGCACAAACATCTTTATTACAAAAAGAAGCGAAAGGTGACGACATTGCGTACAGTGTAACAATGATGCATGGTCAAGACCATTTAATGACAACACTTTTACTTAAAGATATGTTAAAGCACATCATTGAATTATACAAAAGAGGGAGTTAATTAAAATGAACAAGTTAATTGGATTTATCGAAAAGGGAAAACCGTTTTTTGAAAAGCTCTCACGTAATATTTATTTAAGAGCGATTCGTGATGGGTTTATTTCCGCAATGCCTGTTATCTTATTCTCGAGTATCTTTTTACTTATCGCGTATGTTCCTAATATATTTGGTTTCACATGGCCAAAACATATTGAAGCAGCAATTATGAAACCTTATGGCTACACAATGGGTATTGTTGGTTTACTTGTCGCAGGAACAACTGCCAAAGCATTGACAGATGCGTACAATCGTCGTCTAGAAAGTACGAATCAAATTAACTTTATCTCAACAATGCTTGCAGCAATTTGTGGTTTCTTATTTTTAGCAGCTAACCCACTTGAAGAAGGTGGCTTTGCCAATGCATTTATGGGAACAAAAGGGCTTTTAACGGCTTTCTTAGCAGCATTTGTCACAGTAATTATTTATAACATCTGTGTGAAAAACAATGTCACAATTAAAATGCCTAAAGAAGTTCCACCTAACATTTCTCAAGTATTTAAAGATTTAATTCCATTTACTTTAGTAATTTTAGCCTTATATGGTTTAGATTTATTATCACGTGCTGTAATTAATACAAATGTCGCTGAAGCGATTGTAAAATTCTTTGAACCTTTATTTACGGCAGCCGATGGTTATTTAGGTATTACAATCATTTTTGGTGCTTTCGCGTTATTCTGGTTTGTAGGTATTCATGGACCATCGATCGTAGAACCTGCGATTGCTGCCATTACTTATGCCAATATCGAAACGAACTTTAAGTTATTACAAGCAGGCGAACATGCTGATAAGATTTTAACACCTGGTACACAAATGTTTATCGTAACGATGGGTGGTACAGGTGCAACACTTGTCGTACCTTTTATCTTTATGTGGTTATCTAAGTCGAAACGTAATAAAGCGATTGGACGTGCATCTGTTGTTCCAACATTCTTTGGTGTAAACGAACCTATCCTGTTTGGAGCACCAATCGTTTTAAACCCAGTATTCTTTATTCCGTTTATTACTGCTCCGATTGTTAACGTATGGATCTTTAAATTCTTCGTTGACGTACTCGGTATGAACAGTTTTAGTGTGGTATTACCTTGGACGACGCCAGGTCCACTTGGACTTGTAATGGGTACAGGTTTTGAAGTGTGGGCTTTCGTACTTGCAGTCACATTAATTGTCGTCGATGTTTTAATTTACTATCCATTCTTTAAAGTATATGACAAACAGATTTTAGAAGATGAGCTTAAAGGTGTCGATGGCTCAGATGAATTACGTTCAAAAGTATCTGATAATTTCGATACGAAAAAAGCAGACGCTGTCATTGCGTCATCAGTAGGTACTACAACACAAGAAACAACACAATCAACTACAACAGATAATCATGGTATTACAGAACAAACGAATGTACTTGTTTTATGTGCAGGTGGCGGTACAAGTGGATTACTTGCAAATGCTTTAAATCAAGCAGCTGCAGAACATCATAAACCTGTTACAGCTGCGGCTGGAAGTTACGGTGCACATATGGACATCATGAAAGAATATGATCTAGTTATTTTAGCGCCTCAAGTCGCATCAAACTATGAAGATATTAAACAAGATACAGACCGTTTAGGAATTAAGTTAGCAAAAACGCAAGGTGCTGAATATATCAAACTCACGCGTGATGGTGAAGGCGCATTGCAATTTGTGAAAGACCAATTTAAATAAAAGGAGTCTTAAAACATGAAAAAATTACCAAAAGATTTTATCTTTGGTGGTGCAACTGCAGCGTACCAAGCTGAGGGTGCTACGCAAACTGATGGAAAAGGACGTGTCGCATGGGATACGTATTTAGAAGAGAATTATTGGTATACTGCTGAACCCGCGAGTGATTTTTATAATCGCTATCCTGTCGATTTAGAATTAAGTGAAAAATTTGGTGTCAATGGGATTAGAATTTCCATCGCGTGGTCGCGTATTTTCCCGACAGGATATGGTGAAGTTAATACAAAAGGTGTGGCATTTTATCATAATCTTTTTAAAGAATGTTTAAAACGTGGTGTAGAGCCTTTTGTTACGCTACATCATTTTGATACGCCTGAAACCCTCCACTCTGACGGTGATTTTTTAAACAGACAAAATATCGAGCATTTTGTTAACTATGCTGAATTTTGTTTTAAAGAATTTGAAGAAGTTAACTATTGGACAACTTTCAATGAAATTGGGCCAATTGGAGATGGTCAATACTTAGTAGGAAAATTCCCACCAGGTATTCAATATGATTTCGAAAAAGTGTTTCAATCGCACCATAATATGATGGTTGCACATGCGAAAGCTGTTAAATTATATAAAGAGCAAGGATATAAAGGTGAAATTGGCGTTGTCCATGCGCTACCAACTAAATATCCATTTGATAAAAATAATCCTGAAGATGTACGTGCTGCGGAACTTGAAGACATTATTCATAATAAATTCATTTTGGATGCCACGTACTTAGGTAAATATTCAGACAAAACTATGGAAGGCGTTCAGCATATATTAAATGTGAACGGCGGCCAATTGGATTTACGTGATGAAGATTTTGAAGTACTTGATGCAGCGAAAGACTTAAATGACTTTTTAGGCATTAACTACTACATGAGTGATTGGATGCGTGGCTATGAAGGCGAATGTGAAATCACGCATAATGGTAAAGGCGAAAAAGGCGCTTCAAAATACCAATTAAAAGGGGTAGGTCAACGTGAATTTGATATTGATGTACCGCGAACAGATTGGGATTGGATGATTTATCCTCAAGGGTTATACGATCAAATTATGCGTGTGAAAAAAGATTATCCAAACTATAAAAAAATATATGTGACAGAAAATGGTTTAGGATATAAAGATGAGTTCAAAAACGATACTGTTGAAGATGATGCACGTATAGATTATGTGAAACAACACTTGGAAGTTATCGCAGATGCGATTCAAGATGGTGCTAATGTAAAAGGTTATTTCATTTGGTCACTTATGGATGTGTTCTCATGGTCAAATGGCTATGAAAAACGTTATGGTTTATTTTACGTAGATTTTGAAACACAACAACGTTATCCGAAAAAAAGCGCGTATTGGTATAAACAGCTCGCTGAAACACAAATCATAGAATAAAGCTTATGAGACTTAAGACGTTTACACGTGTTAAGTCTCATTGTTTATATAGCGATATTTAACATACATTTGAAGTCCGCATAGGGAAGTGCTATAGTGATTTTAATTTAAGTGTGCTTATTTGATTTGTATCCCAAAAGTTGAACATTGATGAGGAGGTAACATTTATGAAAGCTATAGTAAGTAAACAACCATTTGATTTATCAGATGGAAATTTGTTTGAAGAAATAGAGTTAGCACCGACAGCGTTACAACCACACGAGGTACGTGTGAAAGTGCATGCAATTGGTGTCAATCCAGTAGATACAAAGGTCAGACAATCACCTATGCATACAGATTTTCGTATTTTAGGTTACGATGCGGCAGGGGAAATCGTTGAAGTTGGCACGTCTGTCTTTGATTTTAAAGTGGGTGACGCTGTCTTTTATTCTGGATCGAATCAACGACCAGGCTCTAATCAAACATATCAGACGATTCATACAGATTATATTGCTCATATGCCTAAACAGTTATCTTTTGAAGATGCGGCCGCACTCCCTCTCACAGCCATCACTGCTTATGAAACATTTTTTGATGTATTTAAAATTTCTAAAAATGTACATGAAAACCAAAACAAAACAATATTAATTATTAATGGTGCAGGTGGCGTTGGAAGCATTGCGACACAAATTGCAAAAGCGTATGGCTTAACAGTTGTAACTACTGCTGGTCGAGATGAAACAAAAGCATGGTCCCTTCAACAAGGGGCAGATGCAGTTTTAAATCATAAAATGGATTTAAAGTCTGAATGGGATAAGCTTAAGCTACCATCACCAGACTATATATTTTGTACATATGACACAGATGCATATTACACGCAAATGATTGATATCGTTAAGCCAAGAGGCCATATAGCAACAATTGTAGCATTTAATAACCATCAAGATTTGAATTTATTGAAGCAAAAGAGTATAACGTTTTCTCATGAATTTATGTTTGCAAGAGCAATACACAACTTTGATGTGGCACAATATCAAATCTATTTGAAAGACGTTGCTCAAAAGATTCAAACCCAACAGTATCACTCTACCCGCACTAAAACTTTAGAGGGATTAACGACGGATACGCTTTTTGAGGCACATCAAGCAATGGAACAACAGCAGTTTATAGGAAAGCTTGTCATTAAAGTGATTTAAATAAAAAAATAGAGATTATATTAGATTGAAAAGGGAAAGGGCATACAAAAGGTATAAGGTGGCTATGCATAATGAAAAAGTTTAAAGTGAGTCTCGTCTTTTGGGTATCACTCTTCTTATGTGCACTCTTTGTATTGCTGGGTGCTCTTTTCCCAAAACATGTAGAAAAATCCACTCAAAATATCACATCATTTATTGCGACTCATTTCGCATGGTACTATTTGTTACTTGTGCTCGCGATTTTATTTGTATGTGTGTATTTATTATTTTCAAGACACAGCTCAATTATTTTAGGCAAAGAGGGTGAAGCGCCGGAATTTTCTCTTAAGTCTTGGTTTGCGATGTTGTTTAGTGCAGGCATGGGCATGGGACTTGTATTTTGGACGACTGCAGAACCTCTCAGTCATGCATATACAAAAAGTCCAATCGCTCATACAGGCTCTAATCAGGCTATTGATGATGCAATTCAATTTGCGTTTTTTCATTGGGGTATTCATGCGTGGGGTGTTTACGGCATCGTAGCGCTCGTTATTGCCTATTTTAACTTTCATAAAGGCTATCCAGGGCTTGTAAGTGCTACATTACGCCCGTTATTTGGTGGAAAATTGATGTCAGGACCTTTAGGGGGGTTACTTGACATTTTAGCAATTATTGCAACGGTAACAGGTGTGGCTGCAACACTTGGTTTCGGTGCTTTACAAATTAACCAAGGTTTAAATTACATGTTCGATATAAAACCTTCGTTTACAGCACAATTTTTTATCATTCTGTTTTCGGCTTTTGTCTTTACTTGGTCCAGTTGGACAGGTATTAGTAAAGGGATAAAATATTTGAGTAATTTCAATATGATTCTTGCTTTTATAGTATTGGTTCTTGTGTTTATTTTAGGTCCAACTTTGTATATATTAAATACTTTTTCAAATGGAATTGGTAATTATATTGCGCATTTCTTTGATATGAGTTTGCGATTACCTTTAAATAATGAAACGCAACGCACTTGGGTCAATAATTGGACGATTTTCTATTGGGCATGGTGGATATCATGGGCGCCATTTGTCGGTATTTTTATAGCAAGAGTGTCACGTGGTCGTACCATTAAAGAATTTATTATTGGTGTATTGTTTGTACCTTCACTCGTATGTTTTATCTTTTTTGCAGTGTTTGGTGCGTCAGCTATCGATCAGCAACAACGTGGGGTGGCAAATTTAGCGAAAGAGGCGACAGAAACTGCAACATTTGCGATGTATCAACATTTTCCACTTGGATTTATATTAAGTCTTTTAACACTTGTTGTGATCTTTATTTTCTTCATTACATCGGCCGATTCTGCAAATTATGTGCTTGGAATGTTGAGTACGAAAGGAGATAATCATCCGGCTGCTTATATCAAAGTGGCATGGGGAATCATGCTTGCGTTATTTGCTATAATTATGATTATTACTGGTGGAACACAAGCCATTCAAAACATGCTTATTATAGCTGCATTACCTTTCTCAGTTGTTATTATATTTATGGTTTGGTCATTATTTAAAGCACTGTCAAAAGAACACCCCAAAACGCACTTACACACACATCAGAATACGCGTGGGAAACATTAAATGATGCTCATGTAATGGTAATTAAAGTAGCGTGGATTTCCATTTAAAACTTAAACGCGACGTCTAGATTTAAAAAAGGCCTTCAACGTTTTTCAATAGTAACGTTGAAGGCTTTGTAATATATAAAACATAAAATCATGACACCTTATCACTGAACAAAGTCGATGATTAGCGTTTAGGGGCTGGTTTTTTTAATAGAATAATAACTATAAGGCCAATGATCCCGATAGCCATCGCAACGTATATTGTTGCAAAAAGGTTAATATGCGCAACCACTATACCGCCAAGTAAAGCGCCAAACCCTATACCTGCATTTAAGGATGACATATTCCAACTCATAATTTGACTATGATCACCTTCAACTTGTTCAATCAGACCTGATTGTACTGCAGGATTTGTACTCCATTGAATGATATGCCATATAAAGAGTGCAATAAGTAAAATTATTGTATAACTCCACAATTGGTTTAATAAAAACATCATTATAGTAAAAATAGTACCGCTTATTAATAACCATTTTTTATAAGATAGAATGTCTGTAAAATATCCTCCTACAGACGTTCCCACTACGCCAGCTATACCAATGACGAGTAGGGCTAATGAGACGAATTGAATCGTATGCCCTCCTGATAAAATAAGTGGATTAATGTAGATGTAGGCTACTGAATTCGCAGTGAGGAAAATAAAAGTAATAGATAATAATTTAACCACTTCTGATGGTCGCTTAATGCGCATACGATAATCTTCTTTTGTTTCAAATTGTGTTTGAATACGATGTGGCAAAAAGCATAGTAACATGATGCCAGCAATAATTGCTACCACAATAATCAGTCCAAAAGTATAACGCCATCCTATCCAATCTCCAATGAGTGTACCTAATGGTACGCCAAAAACATTTGCGCCGCTAAACCCTGTATACACAAGCCCGAGCATGCGTCCACGATGTTGGGGTTTCGCTAAAATAACTGTAATCGCTAAAATTTTAACGACAATTAATGCTGCAGCAGCAGATGAGATAATTCGACCAATGACAATCATAGTGAAATTTGGAGAAAGCGCAATGATAAGATTACCAATAATAAAAGCAAGTATTGTTGAAAGTAAAACCGTTTTAGGTGAAAAGCGTTCAGTAAGCTTCACTAATATTGGACCTGTAAGTGCAAAAGTAAAGGCATAAATCGTGACGAGTTGACCAATCCATGCTTCTGAAATATGGAGGTCATGACTCATTAAGCTTAAAATTCCTGCAACGACCAGCTCAACCATTCCTACAATGAAAATGCTCAGCATAAAAGTAATGGTACGCATGACTGTCATTTTAACATGTCTCCTTTTTTAGTCTCTGTGCTCAATTTTAATATACTTTACTAAAATACGGAACCACTGAATATCAAAAAGTGCTCCATGATGCATGCCATAAATAAATAAGCTTTCAAACTCCATTTTGACATGAACTTTGAAAGCTTATGCAATACATAATAGTAACCTCACTGGCAGTTAAGTTACGGTTGTGATGACGTAGGGACTTTGAAAATGAGCAACAACAAGTGCTTTTTACATTTTTAGTGGATTATCAACTTGAATATACGTATAGGCATGGGCTTCATCTAAGAGTCGCATCGTCGTGACGCATTTATAGTCAATTTGCGCTTTGAAAAATACGTTTTCAATCTCCTGTATACGGGCGAAATTGCTTTCATTTGATTTCAATACTTTAAATACATCTTGAATGCGTTCGCGTACGATATGCCATAAATCAAGTTCGATTGATGAATCGTCAACGTATTTTGCAATGCATCCAACCAGTTCACCCAAATGATTTTGAACGGTTGAATAAAACGCTTTGTTAAATACAGTAGTTTGACTATCCGTAAGAATACGTGATTTTTCGTGAAAATGGTGTGTTGGAAATCCTGAAGCATTCAACTGTTTTTCATCGATACGTAAGCCTTCAAAATCCCGAATCAGCATTTGGGTTAATGCGCCGCTGTCTTTGTTTACCACAGCAACCGTATTTTGTAAGTGTGCCTCGAGGGCGATACCATACTTTACAAGTAGTGGGACAACATAATCAATCAATGACGCAGCATAACTTTTAAACCATTGAAGCACACTTTCCCGTTGATCTAAGTGATGATGATGTTGATAACGTGAAATGAGCGCCATCAATAGTGGTGTTCTTTCATTTGGAAGTGTGGCTACGAAACTTGAAGGGATTAATGGTATTTCATCATTATTAACGTAGCGATAAATGTTTTCACGGTAGAGTGTTCCGAGTTGTTCGCTACGCTGTTCCTGTATGCTAGGGGCATCTGATGGTTTATAAAAATGAATACCTGCCCACTCTGGAACAGATTGTGTATTTAATTGTGTAAACCATTTATCCTCTGATTCTATGGTGCGCAAAATATGGGTCATCAATGGGCCATTATGAGTCGTTTGTTCAGATAACGTTCGTATCTCACCTGTTATATGGACATTTGTCGATAGTTTAATATGTGGTGTTATTTTAGGATGCTTTGGCATTAATGTTCTAAAGGATAATCCTGCAAAATAAGGCGCATCATAGGAAATTGGTATGATAAGATGCGTCATTAATTCTTGTGAATAGTCTTTGTTTATAATCTGTTGATATTGCCATGGATGAATAATCATCACATCGTAGTCATCAATGTTTATTGATGAAGCCACTTGAGCTTGAATCGTTTCTTTTAAATTTGAAAACATTTGAAAAATAGCTTCTTGATATGGACCTACAATACTTTGTTTACGCGTCAATGATTCGTGTATTAATACGAATTGTAAAGGGATTTCATGGTTGTATTCAGAAGTATACTTGATAGTTTCTTCAGTAGTCATACCTTTACGAAGTTTGGCGCCTGGGTGAATAGGGTGACCTTCGATTACGGATTGCTCAGATGCCAAATACGCATCAGGTTGTTTTTGAATATAAGTTAACAATGAAGAGGTGACATCTTTGAATTTAAAAGATTGATAACTTAATGCGAGTGCCATATGTGTTGCACTATTTTCTAAATCGTCTTTGAATTGTTGACTGTGTTCGCCGTTTAAAGAAGGGTCTTCTCTTAATACAACATTTAACAATTCATTTGGGTGTAACACGCGATGATATGAATGATCTTGCAACCAATAAAATGGGCCAGTCACATCAATACGATTGAAAGCGTGTTGACCCGTCACTTCAGCACAAATCGATATATTTTGAGAAGGGAAATGAATCTTTAACACATCATTATTATTGAAAGGGGTATTTTCTAAATGATTTGCAGACAAAATATGACTATTTTCATAGCCTCCAACAAGATTCTCTCTATAAAGAGATCCCATCAAACGTGCCGTTACTTTATCACGCCCGGCTAAAAGGTGTTGTAAAAACAATTCAGCCCATTCTGTAGAGTGCTTTCGTAAATATGCGTAACTTTCTTTTTCTTCGCGTGAAAATTCTAGTTGTTTATAACTTACTTTACTTTCGGAATTCATTTGTGCACCTCATTCTTTTTGTTTTACAAATGCATAGAGGATTCGTATAATCCATAATATCGGAATTGAGAATCGTTATCAATTGAAGAAAGGTGAGTATTTTGGCTAAATGGTATTTTTCTAGCACTTTTTTACTCTTTTTAGGAAATTGGATTGGTCAGATTGCATTAAATTGGTATGCGTTTCAAATGAACCATAATGCGATGGATTTGGCTTTACTCAATTTCTTCCGTTTAATTCCCATTTTTTTATTAAGTTTATGGGCAGGGGGCTTAGCCGACCGGTATTGTAGATGTAACCTCATAAAATGGAGTGTCGCAAGTTCATGTGTTGTGACAACCACCTTAACCGTTTTAGTGTTTTCTATAGGAAATGTACCGATGTTCGTATTATTTAGCTATGCCTTTTTGCGTGGCTCTTTAAGTGCATTGGAAACGCCAGTAAGACAAGCTGTATTACCAGATTTATCGACAAAGTTACCCGTGTCTAAAGCTGTATCATACAATGCTTTTATACTCAACATATGTCGTTCTATTGGACCAGCTATTTCAGGTTTTATTATTGCGTTATATGGCAGTGCATATGCCTTCTTGTTACAAGCTGTAGTGTATGGAATATCACTGTTACTCAGTTTACCGCTTTATTTTAAAGCGACACAACTAAAACGAGTTAGAGGTCTTTCTTTCACCGTTGCCAAGCAGTATTTAAAAATACATATACAAGGTAGAAACATTTTTTTAACTTCACTCGTTATAATGGCTACAGGTTATTCCTATACAACAATGTTACCTATTTTAACAGATGCGCATTTTCCAAATAATGCATCTGTTTTTGGTACGGCGATGACAATCAGTGCAATCGGTGGTGTGATTGCAACATTAGTACTTCCTCATATTATCGATTATACTAAAAATAATCATCTATATTTTTTTAGTTCGATAGGATTTGGAATTGGGTTATTGAGCCTGTTTAAAGCTAACGTAATGACTTTGTTCATTGTCATCTTTTTTGTAGGTATGTTTGGTCAATTGGCCCGTACTTCAAACAGAGTCTTTTTCCAAAATGATATTGAACCGGAACATCGGGGGAAAATTTTAAGTGTGATTATGATAGATCGCGGAATGATACCATTAGGCGCAATGCTATTGAGTTTAATCACGGATTGGATCGGTATTACACCTACATTTTTAATTATGGGGATCACCACAATGAGCATCGCTATTTTGGGGTATGTAGTCAATCAAAAATATATTGGAGGTCCATTGAGAAATGAAACTCACTAATGATCAACGTGCGGATAGAAATATACAATATCGGGTGTTACTAGCCTGTATGAAAGAGTCACTATTTCCTAATGATGCGCACGTTCAGATTCACCCCACATCGGTAGAAATACAATTTCACCAACATGTGTTGCATGTTAAATGTCAAACACATAGTGCATTTTTTCAAATACATTTAAACGGTCCGATAACGTATCAGATGGGTCAATCTAATGAACAGCTTGATAGTTTAGAAGCACTCATCTCACATTTGGAAACACACTTTAATATTCCATTTCATGATCAACTCATAGAAGAATTAAAACATAGTCGGTTAGGATTATCTTTAACTTATGATCAATTGGAACAACGTAAAATCGCTATGCAACATTCATTAAAAATCACACGTTTACCTGAAAAAATTAACTTTATATCATGGCTGAGCCATATGCAAGGGAATAACGATTGGACGAGTTTAGCATATACTGAAGGCATGGTTTGGGAGGGGCATCCTTCACATCCGCTTTCTAAAACCAAACTTCCATTAAACGAAGCTGAAATTCGTGATTATGCACCTGAATTTATGAAAACGATATTTTTACGTATCGTCCTCGTGCATCAAGATGAACTTGAAATTACTGCTATGGACGGTAATGACCGTTTTATTGGTGCACACGTATTACCTGAATTTAACGGGCGACTCAAGCAATTTTTAGAACCATTAGGATGTCAATTAAATGATTATCGAATTATGTTAGTGCATCCATGGCAATATGACAATGTGATTACAACACAATTTGCCCATAGAATTCAGATGTTACGCATTATACCAACGCCATACAGTGTGCCATCTAAAGCAACACTCTCATTTAGAACAATGGCACTAGAACAAAAACCTTATCATATTAAGTTGCCTATTAATGTACAAGCAACAAGTGCGGTACGTACAGTGTCCACTGTAACAACTGTAGATGGGCCAAAGCTTAGTTATCAATTACAAAGGCTTTTAAATATATATCCAACTCTACAGGTTGCTTTAGAGCCTTATGGTGCTTATGTAAAAGAGGAGCCAGATACTGCACGTCAATTCGGAATGATTGTACGTCAATCTCCAGCAACCGCGAATCAAAATGTATTACAAATAGTGACTGCTGCACTCACTCAAGAAAATCCAGTAGACGAACAAATCACCGTTGACAGCTTAATTGAATTTTTATATGACGATATTAATGAGGCAACTATCGTACGTTTCATTAAAGACTATACACATGCGTTAATACCACCGTTAATTGCTTATATCCAAACTTATGGCATTGCACTTGAAGCCCACCAGCAAAATACGGTTTTACAAATTAATCAACAAACCCGTGAATTTTCCTTTAATGTGAGGGATTTAGGTGGCTCTAGGATTGATCTTCCAACATTGCAAAAAGAAGTGCCAGAACTAGAAATTTCTAACCAAAGTTTAATTGCTGAGGATATCGAAGCGGTGGTAGCCAAATTCCAACATGCTGTAATCCAAAATCAATTGGGGACCTTAATAGATCATTTTAATCATACACATCATATTGCAGAACCATGTCTTTATGCCATCGTTCGCGACGAGGTAGATACAGCGATAAAGGATCATTTATCGCATGCAAGTGTCTTGAGAGAAATTTTATTTGGTCAAACAGTGACTGTTAAAGCATTGCTTACAATGCGTATGCATCAAAGGGTAAAATCGTATATGCAAATCGAACTCCAAAATCCAATACGAAAAGAGGTGTAAATTGTGGCGCATATCAATATTCATCTCAGTAAAATTAAATATAACGCTCTATTATTAAAGCGTATGCTTGATGAACGCGGTATTAATATGGTACCGGTACTTAAATGTGTCGCAGGTGATTCGCAAATCGCAAAACTATTTGAAACGTTACCTTTTCAGTGCATAGCAGAATCACGACTGAACATTATTTCTGAACATTATGGAACATTGAATTACGTCATGATTAAGGGGGCTATGCCATCTGAAATATCGACACTTGTGTCACAAACATCAATGAGTATTCAAACTGATATTAATGTCATTCGTCGTATTAACTTAGAAGCGAAAAAACAAAATAAGCGCCATCAAATTTTACTAATGGTAGATTGGAAAGATGGTAGAGAAGGTCTATTGACTTATGAAGCGGTGGACTACATTAATGAAGTAATGCGCATGGATCATGTATTTTTGAAAGGGTTAGCATTTAATTTTATGTGTTATCGAGCTATGCCACCAACGGAGGAAGATATCAGTTATATTGAACACTTTTTAAATAGTGTTGAACAAGAAACAGGTTTTATTTTTACAACAATCTCTGGTGGTAATTCGAGTATGTTAACGTTAGCAATGTATCATGATTTAGGTCCTATTAATGAATTACGTATAGGTGAAGCATTATTCAGAGGATATGAAACAGCGCATAACCAACGACTTCCATTTTTATATGATGATGCGATTGAGCTTGTAGGTCACATTATTGAAATTAAACCGCGATTGAATTTATCCACACATCAACCTTACATGCAAGCACTTGTAGATTTTGGAAATTTAGATACAGTTGTAACAGAAATAACACCGGTGGATTCGAAAGTGAAAATTGTAGGAAGTACAAGTGATTTATTATTAATAGATTTAGATGAAACACATGGCTATCAAATTGGTGATGTAATGACGTTTAAATTAGGATATGCTGCGCTTGCACATAGTATGCATGCACCACATCTCTCCAAACGTTATCTCAATGATACTGGCATCGACTTAATGTTAGAAAATTTGAACAGTACAAAAGAAAATAAAATTTTGAATAGATATTGACATTGAGAATCATTATCAATTAAAATGTATGAGGTAAGGCGAATTACATAAGAAAAGGAGAATGTCATTGTGAACATTAAAAAAGCATTATGTTTATTCACATTGGTAGCATTCATCATCACTCTTGCTGCATGTGGTAACGTGAGTGATTCAGGTAACTCAGACAATAAGAGTACTAGTGATGGTAAAGGCGTTGAAATAAAGCATGAAGGAGGAACTACAACGGTTAAGGGTGAGCCTAAACGTGTTGTAGCGCTTGAATATTCATTTGTTGATGCGCTCGTTTCACTAGGAGTTAAACCTGTAGGTATTGCAGATGATGGTAAAAAAGGAAATATTATCGCACCGATTAAAGATAAAGTGGGCGACTATAAATCAGTTGGCGCACGAAAACAACCTAACTTAGAAGTTATTAGTGAGTTAAAACCAGATTTAATTATTGCTGATGCTAACCGTCATAAAGGGAATTATGAGCAATTAAGTAAAATTGCACCAACAATTATGTTACCTAGTTTAGATGCAGATTATAAAGATAATATCGAAGCATTCAAAACGATAGCTAAAGCATTATCTAAAGAAAAAGAAGCGGATAAGCGCTTAGAAGAACATAAACAAACAATTGAAAAATATAAAAAAGAAATTACAATGAACAAAGACTTAAAAGTTTTACCAGCTGTTATTTCACAATCTGGATTTTTAGCGCATTCAGATAAATCCTATGTAGGTCAATTTTTATATGAATTAGGGTTTAAAGAAGCGCTAACGAAAGAGGTTGAAGATCAATTACCTGAGTATTTAAACGCACCATATTTAAATATGAACTCAGAACAACTTGCAGAAGTGAACCCTGAACGTATGTTCATCATGGTTAATGGCGACAAAGATCCTCACTATGCTAAAATGAAAAAAGATCCAGTTTGGAAAGACGTTAAAGCTGTTAAAAACAATCGTGTACACATCGTAGATAGACAAACTTGGGCGAAGTTCCGTGGTTTGATTTCTTCTGAAGAAATTGCGAAAGAACTCGCTGAAATTTCGAAAAAAGAACAAAAATAAACGTATTATAAATACGTTTGTAACATGTAATTTTTATAAAAAAGGTGATTTCTAATGTCTAAGCTGTCACATTCAAACTTTAAAGAATATCACCATGGAAAACGCACAACGCTCACATTTATTGTGAGCGTCTGTTTTCTTATTATTGCAATATATCTTAATCTTGCAATCGGTGCATCTAAAATCTCGTTTCAATCGATGTTGGACTATATGTTTCAACTAAAAGATACGAAAGATACTTTCTTAATACATAACGTACGCATGCCAAGGATGTTAGCAGCAATACTTATTGGTGCAGCACTTGCAGTGGCAGGGGTGTTAATGCAATCTATTACACGAAATCCCCTTGCCTCACCGCAAATATTTGGCGTAAATGCTGGTGCCTCATTTGTCGTTGTTTTGATTACAGTGTTATTGCCATCATTGGCACAATATACAGTGATTTATGCATTTGTCGGTGCATTTATTGGTGGCTTAACCGTTTACCTATTAGCTGGAACAACGAGAGGGATGACACCTGTTAAACTTGCACTCGCTGGTATGACAATACATTTATTTTTTACGAGTTTAACGCAAGGAATTATATTATTAAATGAAGATGCGACAACAACCGTCATGTTTTGGTTGGTTGGTGCATTACATACGATTAAATGGCCGGATATCATTCATATTCTACCTTGGATTATGACGGGGTTAGTCATGGCATTATTTTTAGGAAGACAACTCGCTATTTTAGAATTAGGTGATGAACTTGCGAAGGGACTCGGTCAAAATACACAACGTGTACGTGCCATAGCCGGACTCATTGTCGTCGTTCTAGCCGGTGCTTGTGTATCTATTGCCGGACCAATTGGTTTTGTGGGTCTTATTGTGCCACATATCGTGAAGTATTATTTGAATCGAAATTATTTTTTAATAATCTTGTTATCTATGATTATCGGCGCTAATTTACTTTTAATTTCTGATGTGGTGAGTCGTTTGATCGCTTTTCCATTTGAATCTCCAGTAGGAATTGTGACTTCATTTATAGGCGCATTGTATTTCTTATGGATTACAATGAGAGGAGTGAAAGCACGATGAAATTAAAGTTATCCAAGCGCTATCTCATTATTGTATTTCTATTAATCATAGTTTCTATTTTAAGCCTAAGTGCAGGGGCTGTATGGATTGCTCCTAATCAAGCTTTAAAAGAAATGTGGACGGGTGAAAACTTCATTTTAACTGAATACCGTATTCCACGCATGATTTTAGGCATTGTTGTAGGGGCGGCATTAGCGATTTCTGGTGCAGTCATTCAAGGCGTGATTCGAAACCCTTTAGCTTCGCCAGATGTTATAGGGATAACAAAAGGTGCCAGTCTTGCGGCAGTCATCGTTATTATTTTGTTTCCTAAAGCACCGTTGTACGTATTACCATTTGCTTCATTTGTAGGTGCTGTTGCTATAAGTATTATATTATCGTTATTAATTAGCTATAAGGGTGTGAAAGGTTCGCAACTCGCGCTTATAGGTATGGCAATAGGCGCTATTGCGATGGCGATTGTCCAGTATTTATTAATTCGAAACCCTATGGAGGCAAATATTGCGCTCGTATGGTTAACGGGTAGCTTATTTGGAAGAACATTTGATCATGTCTTGGTGATTCTGCCGTGGATTATTGTTGCAGTCCCTATTATTTTAATGTATTGCAGGAAATTAGATTTATTAGATTTAGGAGAAGATGTAGCAACAAGTTTGGGCACTCATGTAAACCGTACAAAAATGATATTACTTATTACAGCAGTAATGCTCGCAGGCGCTTCAATATCCGTGGTCGGTGGTTTGAGCTTTTTAGGATTAATCGCACCACATATCGCACGGAGTATAGTTGGACATAAACATCTTCATATTGTTTTAATGTCAGGTTTAATAGGCGGCCTATTGATGGTCTTCTCGGATGGTCTTGCGAGAGCAATCGCACCACCAATTGATATTCCAGTGGGGGTATTAATTGCTATTATAGGTGCGCCATATTTCTTATACGTATTACGAAAAATATAAAAATAAAAATGTCGTCAAGTATTGACGGCATTTTTTTGGTTGATCTGAGCTTCTCTCTTTTATATGTCATAGAATTGGGTATCAAAAAAGCAATCCATTTCGGATTGCTTTTTTGATGTCAACGAATTGTTAACGTTTATATTTATTTAGTTACTTCGTTATAAACTTTTTTGTCGTTGTGCGTATAAATAATGTATTGATGGTCATCCGTATCAATGATTACACGGTTCGTTTTGCCAAATGTAGATCCAATACGAGAAACTGTTTTTTCTTCAGTGCTAGGGAATGCGTGAATATCTTGATCCTCAGTCACGTTTTTGATTTGGTCGTTTGGAATACGGATATCTGCAACTCTCCATTGGATTTGTACTTCTTTGTCGTTTTTCTTAACTGTCATAGCCATTTGACTGACACATCCTTTTCCTAATTGATGACTATAGTGTAACCGATTTCTTAAAGAATTGCAAGAGAAATGTGTTATACATTTTACAAATGTGACATACTAATTGAAATACGAAAATATGTTCGTGTTTTGATTGAAGATATGGTATACTAAGTCATTGAAAAATGTAGAGATAAAGGAGTTAGAAATGACTGGAAAAACGCATTCCTCTGCGGGCTTACTCATTGGAGCTATGGTAGCTACACATTTTGAACTTGATCTGTTTGAATCTGTGACAGCCATTGTTATAGCTGGTATTGCTAGTATATTTCCTGATATTTGTCATACGAGGAGTAAAATAGGTCAACGATTAAAAATTTTGAGCTTTATCGTCAAACATTTGTTTGGCCATCGTACATTTACGCATTCGTTGTTATTCATTATTCTCAGCTATTATCTATTAACACTAATTGAAACACCGCTTTACTATATGATTAGCATTATTTGTGGTATGCTTTCACATGTAATATTAGATATGTTAACCCCTAGAGGTGTACGTTTATTATTTCCATTACCAATACGTGTGCGCTTTCCGATACATTTTAGAACGGGAGGCTTAGTGGATTTATCTTTAGCTTCAACATTTACGCTATTAACTGTATACATATTATTCGAAACACCGATTAAACGCGTATTGATGACTTGGATTTAAATAGAAATGTACGTTGAAAAGAATTTATGAATTAAAGGAGCGTATAATTATGCTTGAAAAAAGTAAATTGGAAAAATATCATCAACAGCATTTATTAGAATATGAGAAGATGATGAGCCAAAACGAAAAAGATAGACTTGAAGAACGCCTTAATGCACTTGACCTCGCTGAGATTCAAAAATTGTATCATGATGTCTATGTACAACGTCAAACAATTAGTGATGTATCTGCGATTCAAGAAGTTGACTATGTACGAAAAAATGATTTCGATGACGCATTACGTCATAAGTATGAACAAAAAGGGTTAGAAGCTATTCGCAATCATCAATTTGCTGTGTTATTAATGGCGGGTGGTCAAGGGACGCGTCTTGGATATAAAGGGCCTAAAGGCTCATTTAAAATCAAAGGAACGAGTCTTTTTGAATTACAAGCACGTCAATTAATACGTTTACATGAGCTTACAGGTACACATGTTGACTGGTATATTATGACAAGCGACATTAATGATGTAGAAACACGTCAATTTTTTGAAACAAATGACTATTTTGGATACGACCCATCACACGTTTATTTTTATAAACAAGATACCATTGTAGCTTTAAATGAAGAAGGACGATTGATTCTTAATCATGAGGCTCAAATTATGGAAACACCAAATGGAAATGGTGGTGTTTTTAAAGCACTAAAACGCGCGGGATATTTAGACCAAATGACTGAACGTGGGAATCGTTTTATTTTTGTAAATAATATTGATAACGTACTTGTACGTGTATTAGATCCAATATTTGCTGGATTTACAGCATACTACGACAAAGATGTAACATCTAAATCAATACAACCTAAACCGGGTGAAAGTGTTGGTCGTCTTGTCAGCCAAGATGGCCAAGATGCAGTATTAGAATACTCTGAGCTTGACCCAGAAGTGGCTGATCGTTTTGAAAATGCGAATATTGGTATTCACGCTTTTAAAACGGATTTTATAAACCGTGTTGTCGACGAACCATTGCCATATCATTTAGCTATTAAGCAACTAGAACAACTTGATGAGGATTTTGGTATTGTGAAACGACCGACGTTAAAGTTTGAACTGTTTTATTTTGATATTTTTAAATATGCGCAATCTTTTATCACGTTACAAGTTTTACGTGACGAGGAATTTAGCCCTTTAAAAAATAAAGAAGGTAAAGATAGTGTTGAAACAGCTACAAATGATTTAATACGATTAAACATTATTGAATAGGGGTGATATAATGTCGCAAATGAAGCCCACTAAAGTTGCAAAAAATAAATTAAATGCGTTTAAAGAAATGAATCCACTCTCTTTTGGAGAGGAAGTCGGTAATGCAGTATCACATGGATTTGCGGCATTATTAATGCTCATTGCACTGCCATATGCAGCCGTTCATAGTTATATTTCTACAGGCGTAACGATGTCAATCAGTGTATCTGTCTTCGTAATAAGTCTCTTTTTAATGTTTATGTCATCTACGGTGTATCATACGATGCAACAAGCATCATCACATAAGTATGTTTTACGAATCATTGATCATAGTATGATATATGTCGCTATTTCAGGAAGTTATACGCCTATATCATTAGTGCTTGTCGGTGGATGGTTAGGTTGGACAGTAATGATTTTACTATGGGGGATAACGATATGGGGCATTTTGTATAAAGCGTTATCTACGCACGTTAACCCCAAATTAAGTTTGTTTATCTATTTGTTTATGGGTTGGGTTGGTGTTATCTATTTTCCAATCATACTTAAAGAGCAAGCTTGGATATTTTTATTGTTTATAGTATTAGGTGGACTTGCTTATACCATTGGTGCATGGTTTTATGCTCAAAAAAACAGACCGTATTTTCATATGATATGGCATATTTTTATTTTAATAGCGTCCATATTTCATTTTATCGGAATTGTTTATTTTATGTAGGTGGGATGTAACATGTTTTCAAAGTACACATCCATTATGATGGGGTTAACCCTGTTATTACTATTTCAAATATATTTTGCTTTTTATTACTTATTTGGCGAGGGGGCAATGCAGAGTTCGCCAATATTAGGTGTAATATCGCTCATATTTGCAGTTGTTGTTATTGCTATCATGATAGCAGTGAGGCATTATTTTAAAAATCATAATTAATGATAGACGAATCTCTCTATAAAATTAGAGTGATTCGTTTTTATTACGATGCTTTTTATCTTATAGTAATAAATGAAGTGGTATGGAAGGTGGATACATTATGAAAATGAAACAGTTCAATGTGATTATGTCATTAGTATTAATCATGTTTATGTCAGCCATTGAAACGACTATTGTTTCCATTGCTTTGCCAACTATGCGTCATGATTTACGTCCAGATGTTTCTATCGCCTTTGTTTTTACTGTGTATTTTATAGGTATTGTAGTGGCCATTCCACTTATTAGCGAACTCATGTCTCGGATTGAAATTCGTGTGATTACATTGTTGGGTTTAAGTTTATTTATCGGTGGTAGTCTATTGGCTGGTTTTAGTCACACTTTTGACATATTATTGTTGTCGCGTTTTATACAAGGTATTGGCGCAGGTATCAATATGTCACTCGCCCAAATTGTACCAAAGTTAGCTTTTGCTATACCTTTTAGATACAAAGTAATGGGTATAGTAGGAAGTGTGTGGGGGATTTCGAGTATTATCGGTCCCTTTATAGGTGGATTTATCTTAGAATGGACAACTTGGCACTGGCTCTTTTTTATAAATGTTCCCATTGGAGCGATCGCATTTATATTAGTCATCATCAGTTATCGCTTAGAGGCAGAAACGACCGAAAAACATGTCGTTGATTATAGAGGCATATTACTCTTTTATATATTTATAGGATGTCTAATGTGGACGGTTATGACATATCAAATGAATTTGTTGTATGTTGGTGCGTTGTTACTACTCATTTTCTTTAGCATTGGGTTAATACATTATTATAAAAAGAAACCGCATGCCTTTATATCTATAAAAGAATTCACACCTAAAATTCGGCTTGCATTTATAACCGATATAATGATAGCAGCCATATTAATAGGATTTAATGTCTTTATTCCATCATATCTACAGGATGAATTTCATTACTCTCCTTTACAGAGTGGATTAATCATATTTCCTTTATCAGTAGGATGGCTTTTAATCAATTTTACATTAGACTACATTGAGCAATATGTATCTATCAAGACGTTTTATGTGACATTATTAATCTTTTTATTTTTAGCAAGTTTAAGTGTGAGTTTGAATGTAAACCACCCCATACTCATTGCAATCACAGTATTTTTTGCAGGTATGGGATTCGGGAGTGCATTCACTAAAGATAGCGTATTAGTCCAAGAGGGTGTATCACAAGGACAAATGAAAAAAATGATGTCTTTATTTACACTGAATCGTAATTTAGGTAATGCGATGGGTTCTGCAATAATGGGAACTGTGTATAGTATGTCCGTGGCATTTTTAAATGTTCCTATACAACACGTTATGGCATTAGCTATGCTATTGCTCAGCGTTTTATGGGTGATATGGCAACAACACAAGACGATATAAGTTTAACGTAAACGATTCATTACGTAATGTGAGGAGGATAGAATTTGAAGAAAAAATTTAATTTAATCAATATCCTTACGTTACTAGTAATTATGATGATTTTTATCATTTCAGGTGGAATATTTTTAACATTACTTGCATTTGGTCTATTTGGACTCAGTCGAATATTGATCTTTTTACATTTAGCAAAATTTACATTCAATGAAGGATTTTACGACAACCTTTTTTATTATGGTAGTTATATATTATTAGGTTATTTTCTCATCTATTGTATTGAGTATGTGATGGATATATTGAAAAAGAAACTTTATCCTAACCCTTATTTACAAGGTATGACATTTCATCTCATTACTTATACAATTATTGTTTTCTTATTTTATTTCATCGTACATGTGCATTTTTCCCATATTCATATAGATTACTGGGTATTGATGATTATTTTTGCATTTCTTTATATGTGTAAAGAAATTTTTTATCCTGACTCAGAAAATTTATATCATAACCGCAAATAGTAAGAGATAAGAAGCTATAAGTGGCAGCTTAGTTTTATATTAAGCGATGTCATTTATAGCTTTTTTATTATCTCAAACAAACATTTTGAGTGCTTCAAATGAGAAGTGTAAAATAAAATTGAATATGAACATTTTAACATTTAAGTTAATGTATGAAAAAAGTCAAATAAACATTACTAATGTTGAAGGATGATGGATTACTTAGAAAGTAATTGATATATAGTTATTCATCATTTCTGGGAAAAGTGCACTGAAACATCAAACAATGGCGTCATATGAAGTGTTATATTGAAAAACTATAGTCAGTCAGGGATACCGGGCTAGGGGAAATGAGGTTACAAGAATGACATCTAATCAAATTGGGAAGGAAGCGCGTAATATCATCGTAGCAGTTATGTTAATTAGTGCGTTTACTGCGATACTTAACCAAACACTTTTAAATACAGCTCTACCAGATATTATGAAGGGATTAAATATTAACGAAAGCACATCGCAATGGCTTGTTACAGGTTTTATGTTAGTGAACGGCATAATGATTCCCTTAACAGCCTATTTTATGGATCGTATACAGACACGAACACTTTATATTATTGCGATGGGAATTTTCCTTTTAGGTTCTATCATTGCTGCACTAGCACCTAATTTTGCGATATTAATGACAGCAAGAGTCATTCAGGCAATGGGAGCTGGCATAATAATGCCTTTAAGCCAATTTACTATGTTTACACTATTTCCTAAAAATCAACGAGGATTTGCAATGGGGCTATCTGGTTTAGTGATTCAATTTGCTCCTGCAATAGGTCCAACCTTATCAGGTGTACTTGTAGACCATTTTTCATGGCGTGTACCTTTATATGTTGTTGTAGTTGTAGCAGTAATTGGTTATATTTTTGGTTTTAAATATATGCATAATTTTAGTACAACGAAATCTGTAAAGTTGGATAAACCTTCAGTAATGTTATCGACATTAGGGTTTGGCTTAATGTTGTATGCTTTTAGTATTGCTGGTACAATCAGTTTCCAACATCCTATCGTTATTATGAGTTTAGTTGTAAGTATGATTATTATCGGCGCGTTTATAAAAAGACAATTGACAATCACAAACCCAATTTTACGGTTAGAAGCTTTTAAAAACCGTACGTTTGCATTAACGTCAATTGCTTCCATGATTGCTTTTACATCCATGGTAGGTCCAGCACTCTTAGTACCGATTTATATACAAAACGTACTTGAACTATCAGCCTTTTTGTCAGGATTAGTCGTTTTACCTGGAGCGATTATCAACGGCTTAATGTCTGTTGTTACTGGAAAAATATATGATAAAGTAGGCGCGCGAATACTTATCATTCCTGGATTTACATTGTTATTGATTACGACATTCATGTTCAGTCAAATTACAGCGCATACCTCTTATACGTATATCATTATTGTATTTACAATTCGTTTAATATCTATTTCATTTATAATGATGCCTCTAAATACTGCTGGTATCAATGCACTTGATAATGACATGGTGTCTCATGGTACAGCTATAATGAATGCATTACGAACAATTTCAGGTTCGATGGGTACAGCCATTATGGTTACCGTTATGGCTATCGGAACATCATGGTATATACCAGATAACACAATTGCGAAAACGATGGTTCATAGAGAGGCAATGGCGTTTGGTGTTGATGCGGCATTTTTTGTTGCTTCATTGATGGTATTCATTGGATTGATAATTAGCTTGTTTATACATGATCGTAATAAAGTGAAGAAAAATGCTGTGTAACCTAATTTTACAATAGTGAACAAAAATGATGCATATACCTTATTTTGAAATGATATCTTTGTTAAAATATATTTAAAATGTGTACTAAAGGAGATGGCGGATGTGTTAACACAAGAGCAAGTTAAAACTATCGTAGGTGAAGTGATTGACCCTTCAGTTAACGTACCTTTAAAAGAGACGGAAGGTTTGTTAGAAGTCTCTATTAAAGAAGAGAAGGAACATGTGAGTGTTAAAATAGCGATGGCACAACTAGGGGGGCAACAACAGCTCGACTTACAAATGGCAATAGTTGAGAAGTTAAAAGAAAACGGTGCTAAAACAGTAGGAATTCGTTTTGAAGCCTTACCTGAAGAAAAAGCTCAAAAGTTTCAAGATTCAAATGAAACAAAGCAACAAACTATTGAGGAATTTCTAGCACAAGGCAATGATTTAGAGTTTATCGCTATTGCATCAGGTAAAGGTGGTGTTGGCAAATCTACAGTATCCGTAAACTTAGCAGTTGCGCTAGCACGTGCTGGAAAACGTGTGGGACTCATTGATGCTGATATTTATGGGTTTAGTGTTCCTGATATGATGGGCATAGATACGAAACCTAATATTGAAGGGAAATCGGTTGTCCCTGTGGAGCGCCACGGTGTTAAAGTCATTTCAATGGCGTTTTTCGTCGAAGAAAATGCCCCGGTGATTTGGCGTGGTCCTATGTTAGGTAAAATGCTGACAAACTTTTTTACGGACGTTAAATGGGGAGAGCTCGATTATTTAATCCTTGATTTACCGCCTGGTACAGGAGATGTCGCGCTTGATGTACATACGATGTTACCGTCCAGTAAAGAAATTATCGTTACGACACCACACCCAACTGCTGCATTTGTAGCAGCAAGAGCAGGTGCTATGGCGAAACATACAGATCATAGTATTTTAGGTGTAATTGAAAATATGTCATATTTCCAAAGTAAAGAAACGGGGAATAAAGAATACATTTTTGGTCAAGGTGGCGGTCAAAAATTAGCTGATGAACTACAAACAGATTTGTTAGGACAATTGCCTTTAGCACAGCCGTCATGGAAACCTGCTGATTTTTCTCCATCAGTATATCAACCAGAAGATGAATTGGGTCAAATTTATCTTAATATGGCGCAAAAAATTATCGAAAAAACGAAAAAATGATCTTTATGACTATTTGATTCATACAAAGAGTAGGTTAGAACCTTTATGGTTTCTTCAATCTACTCTTTTTTTGTGGGTTAAAGTTAATATACGTGTAAATAGCATAGAATAAGTGTAAAGAAAAACCTTGTCTTTTTATTACAACCTGATAGAATAAGTTCTTGTGAGCACGACAACTGCTTACAATCGAAATTAACTAAAAAAAGTTAAAAATAGTTGTTGACTTTGATTGCTGAAGTTGCTATTATTAAAAAGTCGCTGAAAACGACAGAAACATTTCGAAAATAATATTTCAATAGTGTAAAAGTTACCATTGAAATCGAAAAAGAAATGTTTTAAAATTATAAAAGTCTTGTAAATAACTTGTAAAGAACATTAAGCTGTGATAAGATATTCGAGACTTGAATGAACATTGAAAACTGAATGACAATATGTCAACGTTAATTCCAATAATTTTGAGTACGTAATGTACTTTCAAGAGTGATTGGCTTAACCAATCAACGAGCTATATCAAGCTTACTTCTTTTATGGAGAGTTTGATCCTGGCTCAGGATGAACGCTGGCGGCGTGCCTAATACATGCAAGTCGAGCGAACTGACGAGGAGCTTGCTCCTTTGACGTTAGCGGCGGACGGGTGAGTAACACGTGGGTAACCTACCTATAAGACTGGAATAACTCCGGGAAACCGGGGCTAATGCCGGATAACATGTTGAACCGCATGGTTCAACAGTGAAAGACGGTCTTGCTGTCACTTATAGATGGACCCGCGCCGTATTAGCTAGTTGGTAAGGTAACGGCTTACCAAGGCGACGATACGTAGCCGACCTGAGAGGGTGATCGGCCACACTGGAACTGAGACACGGTCCAGACTCCTACGGGAGGCAGCAGTAGGGAATCTTCCGCAATGGGCGAAAGCCTGACGGAGCAACGCCGCGTGAGTGATGAAGGTCTTCGGATCGTAAAGCTCTGTTGTTAGGGAAGAACATATGTGTAAGTAACTGTGCACATCTTGACGGTACCTAACCAGAAAGCCACGGCTAACTACGTGCCAGCAGCCGCGGTAATACGTAGGTGGCAAGCGTTATCCGGAATTATTGGGCGTAAAGCGCGCGTAGGCGGTTTTTTAAGTCTGATGTGAAAGCCCACGGCTCAACCGTGGAGGGTCATTGGAAACTGGAAAACTTGAGTGCAGAAGAGGAAAGTGGAATTCCATGTGTAGCGGTGAAATGCGCAGAGATATGGAGGAACACCAGTGGCGAAGGCGGCTTTCTGGTCTGTAACTGACGCTGAGGTGCGAAAGCGTGGGGATCAAACAGGATTAGATACCCTGGTAGTCCACGCCGTAAACGATGAGTGCTAAGTGTTAGGGGGTTTCCGCCCCTTAGTGCTGCAGCTAACGCATTAAGCACTCCGCCTGGGGAGTACGGTCGCAAGACTGAAACTCAAAGGAATTGACGGGGACCCGCACAAGCGGTGGAGCATGTGGTTTAATTCGAAGCAACGCGAAGAACCTTACCAAATCTTGACATCTTTTGACCGCTCTAGAGATAGAGTTTTCCTCTTCGGAGGACAAAATGACAGGTGGTGCATGGTTGTCGTCAGCTCGTGTCGTGAGATGTTGGGTTAAGTCCCGCAACGAGCGCAACCCTTAAGCTTAGTTGCCATCATTAAGTTGGGCACTCTAAGTTGACTGCCGGTGACAAACCGGAGGAAGGTGGGGATGACGTCAAATCATCATGCCCCTTATGATTTGGGCTACACACGTGCTACAATGGACAATACAAAGGGCAGCGAAACCGCGAGGTCAAGCAAATCCCATAAAGTTGTTCTCAGTTCGGATTGTAGTCTGCAACTCGACTACATGAAGCTGGAATCGCTAGTAATCGTAGATCAGCATGCTACGGTGAATACGTTCCCGGGTCTTGTACACACCGCCCGTCACACCACGAGAGTTTGTAACACCCGAAGCCGGTGGAGTAACCATTTTGGAGCTAGCCGTCGAAGGTGGGACAAATGATTGGGGTGAAGTCGTAACAAGGTAGCCGTATCGGAAGGTGCGGCTGGATCACCTCCTTTCTAAGGATAATATACGGAATATCGCCTAAGGCGATAAGGAATAACGGAGACATATTGTATTCAGTTTTGAATGCTCATTTTTGAGGATTCAACATTGTACATTGAAAACTAGATAAGTAAGTATAGATTTTACCAAGCAAAACCGAGTGACAAGCGAAAAGCTTGAAACAAAAAATTATCGCTAGTCGTCGACAGACGACTCACAATAATTAATAACTGGTGGATGGTAAGTAGTGCATATGTTATAGATACGATAAACGTGAATTGAAAGCGTTTGTCAGTCTATGAATCACAAACAAGAGCGAAGGCGCTTACTTTTGTAAGTAACTGAGCGATTTGTGCCGTGATGAAGCAGAATGCGAACGCTTATCAACACGTTTAGATTAAGTTATTAAGGGCGCACGGTGGATGCCTTGGCACTAGAAGCCGATGAAGGACGTTACTAACGACGATATGCTTTGGGGAGCTGTAAGTAAGCTGTGATCCAGAGATTTCCGAATGGGGGAACCCAGCACGAGTTATGTCGTGTTATCCGCATGTGAATACATAGCATGTGAGAAGGTAGACCCGGAGAACTGAAACATCTTAGTACCCGGAGGAAGAGAAAGAAAAATCGATTCCCTGAGTAGCGGCGAGCGAAACGGGAAGAGCCCAAACCAACAAGCTTGCTTGTTGGGGTTGTAGGACACTCTGTACGGAGTTACAAAGGAATACGTTAGACGAATAACCTGGAAAGGTTAATCATAGAAGGTAATAATCCTGTAGTCGAAAACGTATACCCTCCTGAGTGGATCCTGAGTACGGCGGAGCACGTGAAATTCCGTCGGAATCTGGGAGGACCATCTCCCAAGGCTAAATACTCTCTAGTGACCGATAGTGAACCAGTACCGTGAGGGAAAGGTGAAAAGTACCCCGGAAGGGGAGTGAAAGAGAACTTGAAACCGTGTGCTTACAAGTAGTCAGAGCCCGTTAATGGGTGATGGCGTGCCTTTTGTAGAATGAACCGGCGAGTTACGATCTGATGCAAGGTTAAGCAGAAAATGTGGAGCCGTAGCGAAAGCGAGTCTGAATAGGGCGAATGAGTATTTGGTCGTAGACCCGAAACCAGGTGATCTACCCTTGGTCAGGTTGAAGTTCAGGTAACACTGAATGGAGGACCGAACCGACTTACGTTGAAAAGTGAGCGGATGAACTGAGGGTAGCGGAGAAATTCCAATCGAACTTGGAGATAGCTGGTTCTCTCCGAAATAGCTTTAGGGCTAGCCTCAAGTGATGATTATTGGAGGTAGAGCACTGTTTGGACGAGGGGCCCCTCTCGGGTTACCGAATTCAGACAAACTCCGAATGCCAAATAATTTAACTTGGGAGTCAGAACATGGGTGATAAGGTCCGTGTTCGAAAGGGAAACAGCCCAGACCACCAGCTAAGGTCCCAAAATATATGTTAAGTGGAAAAGGATGTGGCGTTGCCCAGACAACTAGGATGTTGGCTTAGAAGCAGCCATCATTTAAAGAGTGCGTAATAGCTCACTAGTCGAGTGACACTGCGCCGAAAATGTACCGGGGCTAAACATATTACCGAAGCTGTGGATTGTCCTTTAGGACAATGGTAGGAGAGCGTTCTAAGGGCGTTGAAGCATGATCGCAAGGACATGTGGAGCGCTTAGAAGTGAGAATGCCGGTGTGAGTAGCGAAAGACGGGTGAGAATCCCGTCCACCGATTGACTAAGGTTTCCAGAGGAAGGCTCGTCCGCTCTGGGTTAGTCGGGTCCTAAGCTGAGGCCGACAGGCGTAGGCGATGGATAACAGGTTGATATTCCTGTACCACCATGATTCGTTTTAAGCGATGGGGGGACGCAGTAGGATAGGCGAAGCGTGCTGTTGGAGTGCACGTCTAAGCAGTGAGACTGAGTGTTAGGCAAATCCGGCACTCATTAAGGTCAAGCTGTGATGGGGAGAAGAAACATGTTTTCTTCGAGTCGTTGATTTCACACTGCCAAGAAAAGCCTCTAGCTAGAAGATTGGTGCCCGTACCGCAAACCGACACAGGTAGTCAAGATGAGAATTCTAAGGTGAGCGAGCGAACTCTCGTTAAGGAACTCGGCAAAATGACCCCGTAACTTCGGGAGAAGGGGTGCTCTTTGAGGTTCACGCTTCGAAGAGCCGCAGTGAATAGGCCCAAGCGACTGTTTATCAAAAACACAGGTCTCTGCTAAACCGTAAGGTGACGTATAGGGGCTGACGCCTGCCCGGTGCTGGAAGGTTAAGAGGAGTGGTTAGCATTAGCGAAGCTACGAATCGAAGCCCCAGTAAACGGCGGCCGTAACTATAACGGTCCTAAGGTAGCGAAATTCCTTGTCGGGTAAGTTCCGACCCGCACGAAAGGCGTAACGATTTGGGCACTGTCTCAACGAGAGACTCGGTGAAATCATAGTACCGGTGAAGATGCCGGTTACCCGCGACAGGACGGAAAGACCCCGTGGAGCTTTACTGTAGCCTGATATTGAAATTCGGTACAGTTTGTACAGGATAGGTAGGAGCCTTAGAAGCGTGAGCGCTAGCTTACGTGGAGGCATTGGTGGGATACTACCCTAATTGTATTGGATTTCTAACCCGCAACTCTTATCGAGTTGGGAGACAGTGTCAGGCGGGCAGTTTGACTGGGGCGGTCGCCTCCTAAAGAGTAACGGAGGCGCTCAAAGGTTCCCTCAGAATGGTTGGAAATCATTCATAGAGTGTAAAGGCATAAGGGAGCTTGACTGCGAGACCTACAAGTCGAGCAGGGTCGAAAGACGGACTTAGTGATCCGGTGGTTCCGCATGGAAGGGCCATCGCTCAACGGATAAAAGCTACCCCGGGGATAACAGGCTTATCTCCCCCAAGAGTTCACATCGACGGGGAGGTTTGGCACCTCGATGTCGGCTCATCGCATCCTGGGGCTGTAGTCGGTCCCAAGGGTTGGGCTGTTCGCCCATTAAAGCGGTACGCGAGCTGGGTTCAGAACGTCGTGAGACAGTTCGGTCCCTATCCGTCGTGGGCGTAGGAAATTTGAGAGGAGCTGTCCTTAGTACGAGAGGACCGGGATGGACATACCTCTGGTGTACCAGTTGTCGTGCCAACGGCATAGCTGGGTAGCTATGTATGGACGGGATAAGTGCTGAAAGCATCTAAGCATGAAGCCCCCCTCAAGATGAGATTTCCCAACTTCGGTTATAAGATCCCTCAAAGATGATGAGGTTAATAGGTTCGAGGTGGAAGCGTAGCGATACGTGGAGCTGACGAATACTAATCGATCGAAGACTTAATCAATTTAGTTCATAAGGTGATGCTTGTGAAACCAATACTTACTATCTAGTTTTGAATGTATAATCATTCATTTTACGAAGTGACATGTTCGAATACGAACGTTTGCCACACCGTATTTTACGAAGTGAAAACGTTTGTCACGAAGTAAAACATTGTTTGGTGACAATAGCAAAGAGGCCACACCTGTTCCCATGCCGAACACAGAAGTTAAGCTCTTTAGCGCCGATGGTAGTCGGACTTACGTTCCGCGAGAGTAGGACGTTGCCAAGCATAAGATTAATCCACAGTAGCTCAGTGGTAGAGCTATCGGCTGTTAACCGATCGGTCGTAGGTTCGAGTCCTACCTGTGGAGCCATGGCCCCTTGGTCAAGCGGTTAAGACACCGCCCTTTCACGGCGGTAACACGGGTTCGAGTCCCGTAGGGGTCATTCATAGATGGAGAATTAGCTCAGCTGGGAGAGCATCTGCCTTACAAGCAGAGGGTCGGCGGTTCGAACCCGTCATTCTCCACCATTTTATGAAAAGCATATCTGGAGGGGTAGCGAAGTGGCTAAACGCGGCGGACTGTAAATCCGCTCCTTCGGGTTCGGCAGTTCGAATCTGCCCCCCTCCACCATTAATGGGCTATAGCCAAGCGGTAAGGCAACGGACTTTGACTCCGTCACTCGCTGGTTCGAATCCAGCTAGCCCAGCCATAAGAGCCATTAGCTCAGTTGGTAGAGCATCTGACTTTTAATCAGAGGGTCAGAGGTTCGAATCCTCTATGGCTCACTTACTGACCTTATCTTTGGATAAGGTCTTTTTTTATTCTATATTGTTTTAACGGTTAGTGATGAGTCTCGCTGACCGTTTTTTAATGTAGTCAACTGCAATCTACTATAGTGAGTGCATTGTGCACGAACTCCAATCATGATAACTACTATTATTTATTATTTAATAAAAAAGTGATATGTATAAAAAGACGTATTTTTATGCATAAATCATAGTATGTTAAGTAAATGTATCGATAATCATTCATTTTACTTAATATCAATAAATAGAAGGACCTTATAATTCCTATACTGGCGCTTGATTAAGCATATATGAAGCTTTATGATGAGCATAAGGTTGTATGCATCGACATAGGGGATGATGTGATACAATCAATAATTCGAAGGGGTCATACGTATGAATAAAACGATAGAAATTATTGGTGCACCTACGACTTTTGGTCAAAAAAAACTAGGTGTCAATTTCGGTCCTGATGCAATTCGATATGCAGGTGCCGTTGCGCGGTTAAAACGTATTGGTCATACTGTTATTGATAGCGGTAATGTTGATACACCACAAGTAGACTTAGAGAAGTTTCATTCAAAACAACAGGGTTTACAAAATTATGATGAGATCTTGACGTTCTCAGAAACTCTAAAGAATAAAGTCTCTGAGAGTATTGAAAATAATCATTTTCCAGTTATTCTCGGTGGCGACCATTCATTAGCAATTGGTTCAATTTCTGGAGTCAGTGAACATTATAAAGAATTAGGTATTATTTGGTATGATGCACATGGTGATTTAAACCTTCCTGAGGAGTCACCTTCTGGTAATGTCCATGGTATGCCACTTCGTGTATTAGCAGGAGAAGGAGAAGAGGCATTAGTACAACTTGGAGGATTTGCACCTAAAGTAAAACCTGAAAATATTGTATTAATTGGAATGCGTGATTTAGACTTTGGCGAACGTGAGTATATTAAGAAACATCAAATTAAAACGTACACGATGGCAGAAGTTGATGAAATGGGAATCAAAAAGGTCATTAGTGAAACGATTGATTATTTAAAAGATCGTACTGATGGCGTGCATTTATCTTTAGATGTTGATGCATTAGACCCAGAGGAAACGCCAGGTACTGGGACAAAAGTGTTAGGCGGTCTTACGTATAGAGAAAGTCACTTTGCACTAGAACAACTACAAAAATCAGGTCTTATTACTTCAATGGATCTTGTCGAAGTAAATCCTTTACTAGATGTAGGTAATAAAACGGCAGAACAAGCCGTCGCTTTATTAGGCTCGTTCTTTGGAGAGAGTTTGCTATAGACATATAAAAAGGTGAATTGGAATCATGAGGGGTTAAGCTAACAAGGTTAACCCCTCATGATTTTTATATAGAAATTTGATGGAACATAATATTGGTATATGACAGTGGCTAGTTTGCTTGGTATAATATGGGATATGGGAATAGATTACCGGAGGAGATGCTATGCAAATTTCTAACCTCTTTCAAAACTTAAGTACGCTTGAGGTCATCACTGGTATTCTAGATTTATTAATTGTATGGTATGTCATTTATCTACTTATCACTGTTTTTAAAGGAACGAAAGCAATTCAGTTGTTAAAGGGAATTTTATTTATATTAGTAGGTAAAGGTATCAGTGAATATTTACAGTTAACGACGACTTCAAGACTATTTGATTTAGTCATGCAATGGGGGTTCCTTGCAATTATTGTTATTTTTCAACCTGAGATTAGACGTGCGTTAGAACAACTTGGAAGAGGGAGTTTGTTCAAACGTTATGCGATGACATCTTCAGTAGAAGTGCCTAAGCTTGTTGAATCAGTTTCTAAATCTGTTCAATACATGGCAAAACGACGTATTGGCGCTTTAATTGTTTTTGAAAAAGAGACCGGATTACAAGATTACATAGAAACAGGTATTCCGATGCACTCAGATATTTCACAAGAGTTATTGATTAACGTGTTTATTCCTAATACACCGTTACATGATGGTGCGATGATTATTCAAGGAGATAAAATTGCGACAGCAGCAAGTTATTTACCTTTATCAGATAGCCCTAAAATTGCGAAAAGTTTAGGAACTAGACATCGTGCTGCGGTAGGTATTTCTGAAGTTTCAGATGCTTTTACAGTAATCGTATCTGAAGAAACAGGATCAATCTCTGTCACATTTGATGGGAAATTACGTAAAGATATCTCTATTGAAGCTTTTGAGGAACTTTTAACTGAACATTGGTTTGGATCACATTTTACGAAGAAGGGCGTGAATTAAATGTTTGAATCTAAATGGGGACTACGTTTTTTTGCATTTATCCTCGCGCTATTGCTTTTTCTTTCTGTGAATAATGTGTTTGGTGAATCTTTTAGTACAGATCGTATTTCGAATGATGGTAATAAAACGATAAAAAATGTACCTGTTGAAGTCATTAATAATAATAAAAATTTATACGTATCAGGGGCTCCGGACAGTGTAGATGTTGAATTGAGTGGGCCACAGTCTAAAATTTTGCAAGCCCAAAAAATTGAGGATTATAAAGTGACATTAGATGTTTCAGATGCGAGTCCAGGTGAACATTCGGTTGACTTTCAAGTGCGCGGTTTAGATAAAGATATCAATTATCGTGTCTATCCGAAAGAAGCATCGCTTTCAATTGAAAAGAAAGAAAGTAGAATGATCACAGTTGAACCTAACACAAGTCCATATGCTGTGGATCCGAATTATAAAATTAAAGATGAATCGGTGTCACCTAGAACTGTTAAAGTTGTGGGTGGTAAAGAACAACTTGATAGAATCGCTTTTGCAAAAGCAAGTTACACCAATGATAATGGCATCTCCGAAAAAACAACTGCTCAAGCAAAAGTAGCTGTATTTGATAAAAATATGAATAAATTAGATGTTCAGATTGTGCCTTCTTCAGTAGATTTGACGGTCGATGTGGAACCCTATCATAAAAAAGTAAAAGTTAAAGTTATACGAAAAGGAAATCCACAAGACGGTACAACGATTTCTGATGTGAGTCTCAATAAAGATACCATAGAAATATATGGCAATCGTAAAGACCTCGAAGACATTGAAGATATCACTGCACATGTGGACGTTAATGGTGTTTCAGAAACGACAAATAGGGAAGTTAAACTAGACTTACCACCTGGTGTAACACATGCAAAACCTTCTACGGTGGAAGCGAATATTAAAGTAAATTAACGATGAGATAAAAGGAGAAATGAAATATGGGTAAATACTTTGGTACAGACGGTGTAAGAGGTGTTGCCAACCAAGAGTTAACTCCAGAACTTGCATTTAAATTAGGACGATATGGAGGTTATGTTTTAGCGCATAATCAACATAAAGACCATCCACGTGTACTTGTAGGTAAAGATACACGTGTATCAGGCGAAATGCTTGAAAATGCATTAATTGCAGGTCTCGTATCAATAGGCGCTGAAGTTATGCGCTTAGGTGTCATTTCGACACCAGGTGTAGCCTATTTAACAAGAGAAATGGGAGCAGAATTAGGTGTTATGATTTCTGCATCTCATAATCCAGTTGCAGATAATGGGATTAAATTTTTTGGCTCCGACGGATTTAAATTATCGGATGATCAAGAAAATGAAATAGAATCACTTTTAGATCAAGATCACCCTGATTTACCAAGACCTACAGGGAATCAAATCGTGCATACTTCAGATTATTTTGAAGGAGCACAAAAGTATTTAAGCTATTTAAAGTCTACTGTAGATGTGAACCTAGAAGGTCTTAAGATTGCACTCGATGGTGCACATGGTTCTACGGCTTCATTAGCACCATTTCTATTTGGTGATTTAGAAGCAGACACTGTTACGATGGGTTGTAACCCAGATGGCTATAATATTAACGATGGTGTAGGTTCCACACATCCTGAAGCTTTAGCTGAAAAAGTGCGTGAGACTGAAGCAGACTTTGGTTTAGCATTTGATGGTGATGGGGACCGTTTAATTGCGGTTGATGAATATGGTAACATTGTTGACGGTGATCAAATCATGTTTATAATTGGTCAAGAAATGGCCAAAAATCATGAATTAAATGATAACATGATTGTTTCTACAGTAATGAGTAACTTAGGCTTTTACAAAGCTTTAGAAAATGAAGGCATTGCCTCTAATAAGACAAAAGTTGGCGACCGTTACGTTGTTGAGGAAATGCGTCGTGGTAATTATAATCTAGGCGGAGAACAGTCTGGTCATATCGTAATGATGGATTACAACACGACTGGTGACGGTCTTTTAACAGGGATACAATTAGCTGCAGTTGTGAAACGTTCAGGTAAATCTTTAAGTGAACTTGCAGCACAAATGAAAAAATATCCACAATCACTCGTCAACGTGCGTGTTTCTGATAAACATGGTGTTGAGCAAAATGCCGATGTTAAAGCAGTCATGCAAGAGGTTGAAAGTGAAATGAATGGTGAAGGTCGTATTTTAGTGCGTCCTTCTGGTACAGAACCGCTTGTTCGCGTAATGGTTGAAGCTAAAACAGATGAAGATGCCGAACGTTTTGCTAAGACGATTGCCGATGTGGTTGAAGCGAAAATGGGATTATAACATAAAACCAGTGAACATGACCTTGTTCACTGGTTTTATTTAAAATGTACATTTATTTACCAAATCATTTATTAGGATTGACACTTAATTATTTCTTAAAGGAATTTTAAAAGTAGACCAACAATTATTTGCATTGCATCAAGATTAAAGTGTAAAATAAGTTATATTGTTTAGGAAGGAGGATAGAGGGTACAACAATAAAAGCGCCAGCACAAGTTAATGATTTAACGAAACGCAATATCTTAATAACAGAAGGTAATTGCGGTTAATGACTGACTTGTAGACGAGGAGGATAGTGATCGAATTAGTTCGGCGGATGCTATCCCGGATGTGGCTCATTCGTTAGCTTATTAATTAAATCGAAAAGGTGACTTTTCGGACAAAGTTAATAAGATCGCCAATTACATGCTTTAAAAATAGTAATAGAAAAACGATGCTTTTATTCAATGATTAAGTCTCATCATTAAAGCAGAATGATGACCTTAACCATTGATATGTCTAAGCACCGTTATTTCAATGTGGAGGAAAATAATTATGTGCGGAATTGTAGGTTATATTGGATCGCAAAATGCGAAAGAAATTTTATTACGAGGACTTGAAAAATTAGAATATCGTGGTTACGACTCAGCAGGTATCGCAACACGTGATAGCGAAGGTGTGACGGTAACGAAAGCACAAGGTCGTATCGCAGAATTACGTAAAGAAGCTGAAAAAGCTGGTGACGGGGCAACAGGTATTGGTCATACACGTTGGGCGACACACGGTGTGCCTAGCTATGAAAATTCACACCCACACCAGTCTTCAAGTGAACGTTTTACACTTGTTCATAATGGTGTTATTGAGAATTATGAAGAGTTAAAACAACAATACATTCCCAATGTTGATTTAAAATCAGATACAGATACTGAAGTCATTGTTCAGCTTGTTGAGCATTTTTCTAATGAAGGTTTATCAACTGAAGATGCATTTACGAAAGTAATTAGTTTATTACACGGATCATACGCACTGGGCTTATTAGATAGTGAAGATGCTGATACAATTTATGTGGCTAAAAACAAATCACCTTTACTTGTTGGTATAGGTAATGATTTTAATGTCATTGCTTCAGACGCATTGGCGATGATTCAAGTTACTAGTGAATATAAGGAATTAAAAGACCAAGAAATCGTACTTGTACAACGTAATCATGTTTTAATTAAAGATTTAGAAGGTAATAAAATCGAACGTGAGAGCTATACTGCTGAAATTGATGCCTCAGATGCTGAAAAAGGTGTATACAGCCATTACATGTTGAAAGAAATTCATGAGCAACCAGCTGTAATGCGTCGTATTATCCAAGAGTATCAAGATGAGCAAGGTAACTTGAAAATTGACCCGAAAATCATTAAAGATGTCCAAGCTGCGGACAGAATTTATATTATTGCGGCTGGTACAAGTTATCACGCAGGTTTAGTAGGTAAAGAGTTTATTGAAAAATGGGCAGGCGTACCTACAGAAGTTCATGTTTCATCAGAATTTGTTTATAATATGCCTTTACTATCAGAGAATCCATTATTTATTTATATCTCACAATCTGGAGAAACAGCAGATAGTCGCGCAGTTTTAGTAGAAACGACGAAACTTGGGTATAAATCATTAACGATTACGAATGTTGCAGGTTCAACATTATCTCGCGAAGCTGACCACACGTTATTATTACATGCTGGTCCAGAGATTGCGGTTGCCTCAACAAAAGCGTATACGGCTCAAATCGCTGTATTATCTATTCTTTCTCAAGTTGTTGCGAAAGAACATGGTCGTGAAGCGGATATTGATTTATTACGCGAACTAGCGAAAGTGACTACAGCTATTGAAACTATCGTAGATGACGCACCTAAAATGGAGCAAATTGCGACAGATTTCTTAGAAACAACGCGCAATGCATTCTTCATTGGTCGTACAGTTGACTACAATGTAAGTCTTGAAGGTGCATTAAAATTAAAAGAAATTTCTTACATTCAAGCAGAAGGATTTGCAGGTGGGGAATTAAAACATGGAACGATTGCGTTAATTGAAGATGGTACACCAGTTATCGCATTAGCTACGCAAGAAGGTGTTAACCTATCTATTCGTGGTAATGTAAAAGAGGTTGTAGCACGTGGTGCACATCCATGTATTATTTCAATGGAAGGCCTTGAAAAAGAAGGGGATACGTATGTCATCCCTCGTGTACATGACTTACTTACACCGTTAGTATCTGTTGTAACGTTACAACTTATTTCTTATTATGCGGCATTACACCGTGATTTAGATGTGGATAAACCACGTAATTTAGCAAAATCAGTTACAGTTGAATAATACGATTTAACCCATGAAGACGGCGTTCAGCCGTCTTTTTTATATGCAAAATGCCATGGATTTTGGTACGATGAGTGTAATATGTTAAATAAGGTGTGATGCCAATGTTAATTTCATTAAATCAAGTTTCGAAAAAAATAGAAGGTCGAGAGATTTTAAAACACATTGACTGGCAAGTGAATCGTGGTGAGCATTGGCTCGTTTATGGACTGAATGGTGCAGGTAAAACAACATTGCTTAACATTATTAACGCGTATGAATTTGCATCGGGTGGGAATGTCAACCTTTTCGGACATCAGCCAGGTGAAGATGGTTATTCGGCACATGAGATTAGAACACAAATGGGCTATATTTCTTGTGAACTTTCGGCAAAATTTGACCCTAATGAGCTCGTACGGGATGTGGTACTTAGTGGTATACCACAAACAATAGGTTTATACTTTACACCAACTCAAGATCAAATGACTATAGCGAAACGTCTCTTAGAACAACTTAATATTTCAGAATTTGAAACACAACCACTTGGGAAACTTTCCTCAGGTGAACAACAACGTGTGTTGTTGGCGCGTGCAATCATTAACCAGCCCAAAGTTTTAGTGTTAGATGAACCTACAAATGGGCTTGATTTTGTTGGGCGTGAACAATTTATAGATACATTAAAGCGTATGTTTTACCATTATCCAGAAACAGCAATGATTTATGTCACACATTTTATTGAAGAAATTTCTTCAAATATTTCACATGCGTTATTGTTAAAAGAGGGTGAAATCCATGCTAAAGGTGACATTGATGACGTCATAAATGGCCATCACCTTTCAAAACTATTCAATATGCCTGTCAAAGTATATCATCACCACCAACGTTATCAAATTGTACGTTTATAATGTTTTGGATTGATAACATTGATTCGTTTTACTAAACATGACACAATATAGATAACATCGGATTGAAAGGAAAGTATGTATGAAAAAGGTTAAAGCTATATTTTTAGACATGGATGGCACACTTTTACATGAAAATAATCGTGCTAGTAAAACTACTGCTGACGTGATTTCAAAACTTCGGGTAGCGGGGTATCGTGTGTTTCTAGCCACGGGTCGTGCGTATGAAGAAATTCATATGTTAATACCTGAAGGCTTAAAATTTGATGGTATTATTTCATCTAATGGCACACTTGGACATATCAATGACAAAGTGTTATTTGAACATGATTTGAGTGAAGCGGCAGTTAAATCTATTGTAGATGTCGCTAAGAAAGCTGGAATTTATTATGAAGTGTTTCCATTTAATGAACCACGTTTTGCGCTTACTGAAGATCAGACTTGGATGTTAAACATGGTTCAAGGTGATAAGCCACAGCAAGTTGCGGAAAGTGAATGGTTGTCACGTCATGAAGCCATAAAAGGCAAGTTAACATGGAGGCATGAGATACCACAAGGATTAGCATACTCGAAAATTTATCTTTTTCATCCCGAGCTTCAAACGATTGAAGCGTTTAGAAACGAAATGTATCAACAACAAGATAGGCTTAAAATAGAAGTATCGAATTCGACACATAATAATGTTGAGACGATGAAATATGGCATTAATAAGGGTACGGGAATTAAAGAAATGTGTGAGCATTACAATATCGACATTGGGTATACGTTGGTAATGGGAGATAGTGATAATGATCGTACAATGTTTGAAGTGGGAGCTTATACCGTAGCAATGAAGAATGCGAAACCTCACATTAAATCCCTGACACAATATGAAACAGAATTTGATAACAATGAGGATGGCGCCGCATTGTTTCTAGAAAAATATTTATTATAATTGAATAGACGAATCATCATTAAATAAGCCTTCAATATTCATATGATCTGAATATTGAAGGCTGTTACATTTAGTTTATGCTTCTTTTTTACCAAAATTCATAAAATATTGGACTGCAGTACCTGCAATGACAAAGTAGAATATGAAGCGTATTAAAGCAAAAATGATTGAAATAACGCCTTTTACGAATTGAATCATGTCATATGATAATTGTTCAATTAAAAAGCGTTGTAAGATTTGTGTAGGGATAGATAAAAGTAATACCAGTAAATTAATGATTATAATTCCGATAAAGAATTTAAGAAATGTCTTTTGCTTATTAAAAATAGTCTTCCAACCTAATTTAATAATTTCACCAATTTTGCGTTGAGGGTCTTCAACAAAAGCAGTCGTCATATTAATGATGAAGATAAATCCAAACAAAGGTACAATACTTAAAAGAAGTGAAATAATTAATTTAACAATCATAATTAACGTAAAATTAGGGTCAGATATATCAAGTGTAGATATAATCTTTTCAGTGATTATATTTAACAACTGTTCAAATAAACCATTTGCCACAATAATTAGGAAAATGGTTAAAAGTACAAAAACTCCTATTATAACAGCTTTTAACCATCTTCCACCAGTGAATGTTTTAAAAATATCCGTGATTTTAAGGCGTTTTTCTGATTGTAAAACGTTGTAAAAGGTACGGATTGACCCAGTTAAAAGTGGATACATTAAAAAGATGAAGAGTAAGCTTCCAAGTACTATGAATGCGATAACAAGAAAAATGATACTATTAATATCTATTTGACCCATCATTGCGGACATATAGAAGCTTTGCAATAAAACTAAAAATGGGACCACTATCAAAGATGCAATTAATGCAAGTATAATAAAGTTTACAAAATTAGCTAATAAAAGTGTTCCTCTTTGAGATTTAGAATTGTGCCAGAATTTTTTTGTGAATGTAAACAACGTATAGCACTCCTTTCAATACTTTACACAATATCAAAATATATTGATTTTGAAAATCAATACGGTATGTATAGTTTATTTTTATTGTAAACTAATTTTTTCCATGTGGATATCTTTTTTTAATAAATATGAACATCATTCCATCCCAAGGTAGCATATAATTTCATGAGCGTGAAAGCTTGTAATTTGTTAAAATAAACATGAGGTGAGATGGGGGATGAAGATTTCAAGCCAAAAGATTTACGAGCAAATAGCAAATGACTTAATTGAACAAATTGACGAAGGAAAGTTACAAGAAGGTGAACGCCTTCCTTCGATTCAAGCACTCTCAAAAACATATGGTGTCAGTAATGCGTCTATGAGAGAAGCGCTCAATGCATTAAGAATGATTGGTCTTATTGAAATCAAACATGGGTATGGCACGTTTGTGAAACAAAAACATCCGTTGTTATTTGATTTTAGTAATCAAACATTGACGCAAAAGCGCGTTAAAGATATTTTAGAGCTACGTGAAGCCGTTGAAGTTAAAACTGCGAGTTTAGCTTCACTACGCCGAACAGATGCTGATTTAAAAGAAATGCAAGATGCTTTAAGTGAAATGGCACGTGCAATTAAGAATGATACGTCAGGAGAAGTTGCGGATTTAAAATTTCATCTTGCAATCGCACGTGCATCTGATAACCAATATTTATATGAACTTTTGAATAATATTGCTGATAAAATTCAACAAACGATGAAGGGGACACGTCATATATATCTGTATAGTCGTCAAAAGCGCATGGAAAAACTCTTTAATGAACATACCGCTATCTTTGAAGCGATTACACAGCAGAATGAAACGTTAGCAGCACAAAAAATGATTGATCATTTACAAGAAGTACGTCAAACATTAGTTGAAAATTTTATCGTTGAATAACAAAAATAATAACAGTGTGCTAAGGAGAAAAAGTGAGAGATTCATTTTCTGTGAGATACATAGGCACGCTGTTTTTAATTGTGATACAATCACTTTATAACTAAGCTTGTTATTAATGGAAGATACATAGAAAATTACATATAAGAATGCGAGGTGGTATCCCCATGCCTTTAATATTAAAACCTGTTTTCCAAGAACGTCTTTGGGGAGGCACAAACTTAACACAATTTGGTTAT
Organism: Staphylococcus agnetis; assembly: GCF_011466855.1. Classification (NCBI taxonomy): domain Bacteria; kingdom Bacillati; phylum Bacillota; class Bacilli; order Caryophanales; family Staphylococcaceae; genus Staphylococcus; species Staphylococcus agnetis. Next base: position 1,700,664 of record NZ_CP045927.1, on the reverse strand, counting down.
GAATTACCTAGCGATCATATAGGTGAAGTGTGGGGAATTTCTGCACATCCTCATGGTGCAAATGAAATTTTAAATGGACCATTTAAAGGGATGACATTAGATGATGTTTGGGCTGAGCAACCAAAATTGTTTGGTGAATTTCCTACAAAAAAGTTCCCGTTATTAACTAAAATATTAGATGCCACTCAAAAACTATCCGTGCAAGTGCATCCAGATGATACATTCGCATATGAAAACGAAAATGGCGAGTATGGTAAAACGGAATGTTGGTATATTTTAGATGCAAAACCAGGTGCTGAAATCATTTATGGGACGCATGCGCAAACTAAAGAGGAATTAGAAATGTTGCTTGATGCGCGACGCTTTAACGATCTATTTAAACGTGTCCCAGTACAAACGGGTGATTTCTTTTTTGTACCAGCAGGAACGGTGCACGGTATTGGTGAAGGTATTATGATATTGGAGACGCAACAATCTTCAGATACAACATACCGTATTTATGATTATGATCGACGTGATCATCAAGGGCAGTTAAGACCGCTTCATATTGAAAAGAGTAAGGCTGTTATTCGATATGGTGACGACAGTCCCAACGTTTTACCAACGGTCGAGGTCATCGAGACGCACAAACGTACAACATTTGTACAAAATCATTTCTTTACAGTTGTGAAATGGGAAATTGATGGAACCTTAAACTATATGAAACCACGTGAGTTTGTTTTAGTGTCAGTGTTAGACGGTCAAGGGGATCTCATCACTGATGGTGAAATTTATCCTATAGAAAAAGGCAATCATTTTATTTTAACAGCTGAGGATTTGGATAATGTATTTGAAGGACAGTTGACACTTATGATTAGCTATGTATAAGGTGGTGCAACTTAAATGAAAATAGGATTGTACATTGCTTTAATATGTGGATTCATTTCGGGTGCAACAATATTTTTTAATGTGCCATTATTTCCATCGTATATATTTCCAGTCATTATAGGATTAATCGACATTATCGCGACACTATGGACACTGCCTAATCCTGAAATGAGTGGCATGCTCAAATTAGGTGGCATAATGGTGAATGTATTTCCTGTCATCGTCGGAATTGTGACGTTAATACAGTCATTACATTAAAAATGATGAACGTAAAAAAATAAATGGAGGAGAACACGATCACCATGACAGCAGAAACGAATTATTTTTGGCTAAATTGTGGATATAATCGTTGGAATCATCACGAACCATTAGTAGGTCAAACCGCTGTATTTGAATCAGGCGCGCAATTTAACCCATCTCAAGGGTATCGTGCGTTTAAACAAGCCAAAGTCGGTGACAAAGTCATATTTTATCAAGTACAAACGGATGCAGGTTTACTTGGATGGGGTGAAATTACGAATGTTATCACAGGTGCGCAAAATAAAATTCATGTTCAATTCAAGTTTAATGAGACATTTAAACCATTGACTACGGAGTATTTAAAACGAAGTGAAACATTAGAATTTCGAATTAGTAATATGAAAGAAACTTTATTTAATAAGATTTCATATGATGAATTTGAATTAATTAAAGGTCTTGGTACAGGGGATGTCAGTATTCCACGCTACTTCTATATGGCTGAAACGACATCTTTTGAACCTGATGAGACTTATGTGATTTATACACATAATGTTAACGGTATTAAACGTAATGGCTATCATAATTACACGCAACTAGAAGTTGGAGACCAGATTGTCATTTATAATCGTTATAGTAATCAATCCGTCATTGGTCGTGCAGAAGTTTCTCATCACATTCATACACGTCCGCCTGAAGCTGGACGTACAAATAGTACGGCTATTGAGATTCGATATATTGAAGATATTCAACCTGTAAGTTTAACAACTTTAAATAAACATCCTAAGCTGAAGAACTTATATTTTCTTCAAGAGAATGCGAAACAAGCGATTGCCGGACTGACACCGACCCAATTTGAAGCCATTATGGAAATGAGTAAAAATGGTGGTATGAAAGGTCAGTTCGAAACAGTAGGTCAAATGACAAATGAAGGTACGAGTGATGACATTAAACCATTTATACTTTTATTAGCTAACGACAAAGCAGAAGGGTTAAAGGCTGCGCAGTCATTAGTTGAAAAAGCAAATGCGACACCTGTGATGACAACAGGTCATCCTGACTTTTCAGAAGAAATGTTATACGGTCGTTATTTACCTAACGAGACAGGGGCAATGTATTATCGTGAAGGATTTATTACGGAATTAATGCCTAAATCGGACCGTCATTATCTTGTAATTGATCAATTTGAACGTATTGATCCGGACATCTTCCAAATGTTTATTAACGTTTTAGAAGGTTATGAAATGACATTACCAAGATATCATAGAGATGGAAGTATGGTTAAATGGAGTTTAAATAAAGACTCTTATTACTACTTTAATCCGAACTGGCATATTGTCGGTGTGACATATTTAACGCCACAAGAGGTCAAAGAACATTATTCTGAGCAATTTTTAAAATATGCACGCATTATTCAAGTGAAACACTCCACATAATCGTTAAGAATAGGAAAGCAATTTTAAAGTGACTGGCTAACTAATATATATACGGTGTTTCACACCTAAGTGATAGCTTCAAAGTTCATGTTGTAATGAATTTTGAAGCTTTTTTATACAAATTAGGCGGTGATGTATAGCGCTTTGAGACGAAAGTGCATGTATAAACCTACCTTATGTCCTTACGTTCAATTTAATTCTTTTTTAATATTAAAGGGAAACCTATAAGTATCTGTAATCATTATGATTTGAATTTTTATACTTAAACGCCTTGAAGCGCTTCACAGAAAATAGTATGATATGCGTAAACGTTTTCAATTTTCAGATAACATCAACATAGGGGAGAGGGATTTAAATGAATAAGGAAACTCAAAAAAGGCCGATTAACGTCTGGTTTGCGTTATTAACGCTCGTAGCAATGATTGGGGCGATGTTATATACGGTGGTTAAGCTAGAACAAGCCCCACATATTCCATTGCTAATCGGCACATGTGTAGCGATTATTATTACGATGTGTCACGGTTATAAATGGGAAGAAGTCGAAGAGATGATGTATAAGGGGATTCGTCACGCGCTTCCAGCAGTTGTTATTATCATGTTAGTAGGACTTATCATTGGAGCGTGGATCGGTAGTGGTATTGTCGCTGCGATGATTTATTACGGTTTAAAATTAATATCACCTACATACTTTTTATCTGTCGTGTGTATTATTTGTGGCATTGTGGCATTAGCTATTGGTAGTAGTTGGTCTACTATGGCTACTGTAGGTGTTGCATCAATGGGAATAGGGATTAGTATGGGTTTATCACCAGGCATGGTTGCGGGTGCAGTGATTTCTGGTGCGTATTTTGGTGATAAAATGAGCCCTCTTTCAGATACAACAAATTTAGCATCTGGACTTACTAATGTCGACTTATTTGAACACATTCGCCATATGTTTTATACGACAATACCTGGCTTAATCATTAGTCTTATCGTGTTTTTTATTTTGGGACAAATGTATGGAAGTGATCATTTAAATCAAGGTCGCATTGATAATATTATGAATGCGATAGACAATGCATTTATTATTTCACCTTGGTTGCTTGTAGTGCCACTAATAGTCATTATTATTGTTGCTTTAAAAGTGCCGGCATTACCTGCGATTGTAGTCGGTATCATTCTAGGTTTTTTTGTACAAATTTTTGTACAAGGTGATTCTATGGTGACTGCGGTTACAGCATTACAAACTGGTTATGAAATCGATTCAGGCAACAAAACAATTGATGAGTTATTCAACCGTGGTGGTTTAGAATCCATGTTCTATACGATATCATTAACACTTGTCGCCATGACATTTGGTGGTTTATTAGAGTACTCAGGTATGTTAAAAGCTTTAATTAGCGTAATTTTAAAAGTCGCTAAAAACACGGGGTCATTGATCGCTTCGGTAATTGTTTCTTGTTTTGGCACAAACCTTACATGTTCAGAACAATACATCTCAATTATCGTTCCGTCACGCATGTATGTTTCCACATTTATCGATAAAGGATTACACCCTAAAAATCTTTCGCGTGCACTAGAAGACGGTGGGACACTCACATCTGTTTTTGTTCCTTGGAATACGTGTGGCGTCTTTATCGCTTCAACGTTAAGTGTGTCTGTTGTTGAGTATGCACCATTTGCTATATTAAATTTTATCGTTCCAATCATTTCGATTCTATATGGATTTATTGGCTTTAAAATTATTAAATTATCTAAAGATGAACAAGCCTATTTTAAACAGCAAGAATCGCTAGCATAAATATAACTTAACGTAAGCTTAAGATTAATATACATAGAGGCGTTTTGTTTTTAAAACTGATTCAATGACTTTACAATTAAATATATAAATAGTCCATTGAGGGGGGATACAAGTGCCTATCGTATATTATGATGATCGTTGTATTTATTGTTACAATTATGTCATTTGGTTAATTCGACATGGTTTACCGAGAAATTATCAATTTGTGCCATTAAAAAGCGAGGCTGGTGAACAGCTACAACAAGTGCATCCAGAAGTGTTAAGCTATAATAGTGTGATTTTACAAGAAGGATCATCCTTGTATTTTCAATCTACAGCAATTATCAAACTTATTTATCAATTAAAACAATTTAAATGGTTAGCCCTGAGCGTTTGGCTGATTCCAAAGCCAATTCGTAATTTCGGTTACCATCTATTCGCTGAAAATCGTAACCATATGTGGCGAACGACTTGGGCTAAAGTTCGTGAGTCTGAAAGAAGCTATTTTATTGGTGAACAATATGTCGATGTGAAAGGGCTAGCCAAGCATTCAAATTAAAATGTAAAAGCACCGCGCGTGTATAATAAGTTGAATGCTAAACGTATAAGGATAAAAATAATAGCCTTCAAAGTTCATTTGAAAATGAATTTTGAAGGCTTTTTCATGTATACGCTTTAGTTTTTAATTATTCTGCGATTTCTAATGCAACTTCCATCATTTGTGTAAATGAATTTTGGCGTTCTTCTGCAGTAGTGGCTTCATCTCTTAATAGGTGGTCACTAACAGTGAAAATACCAAGTGCTTTTTTACCTGCTTTAATGGCATTTAAATATAAGCCAGCTGATTCCATTTCGACACCTAAAATACCCATGTCAATCCATTTTTGATTGAAGTTTTCATTCGCATTATAGAATGTATCAGAAGATAAAATGTTACCTACATGTGTCGTAGCACCAATTTTATCTGCCACTTCTTTCGCTTTAACAATTAAATCAAAGTCAGCAAGTGGGGCAAAGTTACCAGGGAACTGGAACTGATCTACATAATTAGAATTTGTTGAAGCCCCTTGACCGATAATAATGTCATATAGGTTTACGTGTTCTTGCATTGCGCCACATGAACCAATACGAATAATTGTATCAACATCAAAGAAATTGTAGAGTTCATAAGAATAAATACCAATACTTGGAATACCCATACCAGAACCCATAACCGATACTTCTTTACCTTTATAAGTTCCTGTGTAACCAAACATGTTACGTACGTCGTTAAATTGCTCAACATTTTCTAAGAAATTTTCAGCTATAAATTTCGCACGTAGTGGATCACCTGGCATTAAAACAGTTTTGGCTATTTTTTTACCATTAGGTTGAATATGTGGTGTGCCTTTAGTCATTGAAAGCAACTCCTTTTATTTTTATTAATTTTATCCTATTAAACATAACAGATTGCAGCCTAAATGTCGATGATTGCAATGTTTGTCAGACCCGTGACAGTCAATGTTTTCTTCTTTAAATTGGCATGTCTTTAATTTATAGAATGGAATATATCGTGTATAATAAATATGGAATATATCATAATAAAGAGAAGAGGGATTTACCATGAGAATGGTGGATATGATTTCTAAAAAACGTGATGGACATGCCTTAACGTCTGAGGAAATTAAGTTTATTATTGACGGTTACACAAAAGGGGAAATTCCGGATTATCAAATGTCGAGTTTAGCAATGGCAATTTATTTCCAAGATATGACAGATGAAGAACGCGCCGCATTAACGATGGCAATGGTAGAATCAGGAGATCAAATTGATTTATCTGATATTGAAGGTGTTAAAGTTGATAAACATTCTACAGGTGGTGTCGGTGATACAACGACACTTGTATTGGCACCACTTGTTGCTGCTTTAGACATTCCTGTAGCGAAGATGAGTGGTCGTGGGTTAGGTCATACTGGTGGTACAATTGACAAATTAGAAGCTGTTGAGGGTTTCCACGTTGAAATATCTGAAGCTGAATTTATCAAACTTGTAAATGAAGCTAAAATTGCTGTTATTGGCCAAACAGGTAATTTAACACCAGCGGATAAAAAGATTTATGCATTGCGTGATGTAACTGGAACTGTCAACTCTATTCCGTTAATAGCGTCATCCATAATGAGTAAAAAAATTGCTGCGGGTGCAGATGCGATTGTACTTGATGTTAAAACAGGTAACGGTGCGTTTATGCAAACGGTAGAAGATGCCGAAGCGCTCGCCCATGCAATGGTTAAAATTGGAAATCAAGTAGGTCGTCAAACGATGGCGATTATTTCAGATATGAACCAACCATTAGGTTTGGGCATTGGGAATGCCCTAGAACTTAAAGAAGCCATTGATACACTTAAAGGAGAAGGTCCTGAAGATTTAACAGAACTCGTACTTACATTAGGTGCACAAATGGTCGTGTTAGCTAAAAAAGCTGAAACTTTAGAAGAAGCGCGCGTAAAATTACAAGAAGTGATTGATAACGGTGCTGCGATTGAAAAATTCAAAACGTTCTTAAGTAATCAGGGTGGAGATGCCTCTGTTGTAGATGATCCATCAAAATTGCCAACAGCGCAATATACATTTGAATTACCAGCGAAAACGTCAGGTGTTGTTTCTGAAATGGTAGCAAATGAAATTGGTATAGCATCAATGATGTTAGGTGCAGGGCGTCAAACTAAAGAAGATGACATTGATTTAGCTGTCGGACTGGTACTTCATAAAAAAATTGGTGATAAAGTTGAAGAGGGAGAATCTTTACTCACAATTCATGCTAATCAAGAAGATGTTGAAGCGGTTAAACAAAAATTATATGACAATATTACAATTTCTGATTCTGCAGAAACGCCAAAATTGATTTATAAAGTAATTACGGAGTAGTGATTGATTATGAAGCGATTTCAACGCGTTGTATTTGGCATTTTATTTGTGTTCATAGGGATTTTACACTTTGCGCGTGAAACGACATTTCGCAAAATTGTACCCCATTATTTACCATTCCGTAAAGCGGCGGTCCTCATTACTGGTGTGTGCGAAATCGTTTTTGGAATTGGCTTATTCATACGTCGTCCGAGTTATGTATTTAAACATATCATGATTGCTTTTTTATGGGCTGTACTACCCGCAAATATTTATATGGCTCGACATATCGACAAAATAGAAGGCCTCCAATTGCCAAAATCGTTATTATATCTTCGTATCCCGTTACAGTTTCAGTTAATGAAATGGATACGTCATTTATAATTAAGTGGATGAAACTCAAGTATTTCACATTTAATTGTTTCAACACTTTGCTTTTCTAGGTGTCTTACTTCATAATGGATGTTTGGTTTCAGATTGATGCCTCAGCAGTCTCGGTTAAGTAAGCAATCAAAGTAATGTTATCATTCTCTTACTTTTGCTCTTATAGATTAAATTAAGAAACATAAATGAATAACAGGCAACGAAGTTCTCATGTATGCATGAATTTTGTTGCCTGTTTTGTTATACAGGATTGTGATGTTTCAACCCTTATTTATATGATTTAATGAATTTTCGCTAAGGGAGATGCTTGTCTATTCTCCATGCACCGCACCTTAATCATTAAATAGGCTTTAAAAGAAAGTGACAAGTGAAATCAATATAAGATTATTTACCTTCTCCAAATACATCATGCCATTGATGACGCTTATCTAAAAATGCTTGCGCAATAGTTTTTGCTCCTTCAAGAGAATGGCTAGCTGCCCAACCACATTGTACTTCATTACACGCTGGGACCTCATTAGCATTTAAAACGTCATGAATCGTGTTTTCAATAATATTTAATACATCATCGTAATCTTTATGGTTAATAAATGACACATAAAAACCTGTTTGGCATCCCATTGGACTTAAATCTACGACTTTGTCTGAATGATTACGAATATTTTCAGCCATTAAATGTTCGAGACTGTGTAAACCTGGCATGTCCATATGTTCTTTATTTGGCTGTTTGAAACGAATATCATACTTGTAAATGTCATCTCCATTTTCCCCTTGCATTTTACCTGCAAGGCGTACATATGGTGCAACTACTTTTGTGTGATCTAAATTAAAACTTTCTACGTTCATTTTTGGCATATTGACATCCTCCTTTATTATTTTCATTTTAACATAACTTTCATTGTATCAAAGGGGGATGCCTTTTCATTGAATGAAGGAATGAGACCGAACCTATTTATAAAGGGGGATGACGATGAGAATGATGCCTTAATTGGGTATGTGACATAACAGTGAGAAATTGTGTAAATAATAAAAATAGCATGACAAATCAGTCGATTTCCGATAAAATGAGTACTAATTAAATAACAATTTATCAAGAGTGGTGGAGGGAATTGGCCCTACGAAGCCCTGCAACCTCATCGAGTAACGATAAAGGTGCTAAATCCAACAATAGCATTTGACTATTGATAGATAAATGACATACAAATGGTTATCAACGTTTGATGTGCGTCTATTAATAGACTTACATCACGTATGATAACTTTTTGTTTTTGAAGGGAGAAATTACTTTGGTATCAGTAAGACAGCGCATTTTAGATTATATAGACAATCATCGCTTACATTATTTAGATATGAGTCACCAAATACATGATCGACCAGAATTAGGGAATGAGGAATTATTTGCGTCGCGTCTTTTAATAGACCAATTATCAACGCACGGTTTTAATATTGAAAAGGATATTGCAGGCCACTCAACAGGCTTTATCGCATCCTATGAGGCAAAAGAGCCGGGACCAACGATAGGGTTTTTGGCAGAGTATGATGCCTTGCCGGGATTAGGTCATGCGTGTGGACATAATATTATAGGGACCGCTAGTGTACTTGCAGGTATCGCGCTCAAACAAGTGATTGATGAACTAGGAGGCAGTGTCATTGTTTTTGGGTGTCCGGCTGAAGAAGGTGGCGAAAACGGTAGCGCAAAAGCATCTTACGTCAAAGAGGGGATTTTTGATGATGTGGATATTGCGCTGATGATTCATCCAGGAAACGACACGTATCCGACGATTCATACGCTTGCTGTAGATGTATTAGATATCCAGTTCTATGGCAAGAGTGCACATGCATCTGAAAATGCAGAAGATGCTAAGAATGCTTTAGATGCAATGCTCAGCTTTTTTAATGGTATAGCACAATTAAGACAACACATTCATAAATCAGAACGTGTCCATGGCGTCATTTTAGACGGTGGTAAAGCGGCGAATATCATTCCTGATTATACACATGCACGTTTTTATACACGTGCAACGACGAGGAAATCTCTCGATATATTAACAGAACGCGTGCATCAAATTGCAAAAGGCGCAGCCATTCAAACAGGTTGTAATTATGAGTTTGGACCGATTCAAAATGGGGTAAACGAATTTATCAAATCACCACAACTTGATGCTTTATTTGAACGTTATGCAACAGAATTAGGGGAAGAAGTCAGTCATGATGATTTTGGTTATGGTTCGACTGATACAGGTAATGTGAGCCATGTAGTGCCTACGATTCATCCACATATTAAAATAGGACCGCGTAGCTTAGTTGGTCACACACATCGATTTAGAGAAGCAGCAGCAAGCCCTATGGGAGATAAGGCGTTAATTAAAGGTGCGAAAATTATTGCATTAATGGGAGCAAGTATACTTCAAGATTATGATTTGTTAGCCACAATTCAAAAGGAACATCAATTATTAAGGGAGAAATTATAAATGACTGACCATCTACGTTTAAAATTGGGAGACTTATACGCTGATGATATCGTATATACATCACGTCCATCTTATATTTCTAATCCATGGTTAGAACCAGACGAGCATCAATCGAATTTTTTAACAGGACGAGAATTATTGATTGCTGATATGCCAGTCATTGTACATGAGGCCAGTGTTACTGATAAATTACAAATTTTGTTTAATTATGTGAATCAAACGATACCGAACAATATTTATACATTCAAAGATAAAGAAAGTTATGAACAGTTATTAAAACAACTTACTGAACAAGATCAAAAGCGCATTTATACACAGTATGTGCATGGTGAAGATTTAATACACCGTACACGCTATGCGATGAATAAGCAGATGTTTGTTGATTTAAATACTAAGGCAAGGATTCCTGAATGGACAGAAGGTAAATATCTACCTAAAAGAGAGGTGGTAGATATTGAGATGCTTCATCATGCTTTAGAACATTGGACACTACCTCTTGTTTTAAAACCTGGAGATGATTTACCTACTGCAGGTGGGTATGGCGTGATGATATGTTATAATCAATCAGATTTAGATGAAGCAGTAGCACGTATTGACAATGCGAAAGAAGCCACACAAACTATCATTATTGAACAATGTGTGGAAGCTAAAGAAAATTACTGTGTGCAATATGCCGTACACCCTGATAAAGGTATTGTTTACCTAGGGGCAGCCAAACAGTTAACGAATGCTTATGGATTTTATAATGGTAATACTAATGCTATACATGTACCTCAAGCAGTCATTGATGCAGGATTTGAAATTATGAAAATTGGTGGAGATAAAGGATTTATAGGTGTTGCGGGGTTTGATTTACTTGTTGATAAAGAAGAGGACATTTATGCGATTGATTTGAATTTTAGACAAAATGGTTCAACAAGTATGTTATTACTCGATCATTTATTAACTGGCAAACATCATAAATTTTATAGCTATGTGTCTAAAGCCGACAGACAAACGTTTTTTCAAGCGATTGAAAAATATGTTCGACAAGGCGTCCTTTATCCATTATCTTATTATGATGGTGATTATTATAAAACGCGTAATGTCAGTTCTCGATTTGCAGGCATTTGGCATGCGAACAGTCTTGAACAAATCGAGGCACTTGAGCAAGCCTTTCTTATAGAAGCAGGTTTAAAATAATCAATAGTAGCGTGTTTTTGTAACGAACTAAAATTGTTAGCGTATATGTTATCTGATATGAAAATACGCGATGGTTTCTATTTTTGTCACATTGACGAAATGTAGACAGTAGTTTATATTCAACGTAAAGAGCTCATTTAGAGAGGGAGAAAAAGATGTCGTATAAAAATGAACGTTTTTACAAAGATATTCTGACAAATGAGCAATTTTTTATCGCAGTAAAAGATAAAAAAATTGTGAAGCATTTGCATAATGGGAAACAATTATTTTGCTTTTGGACGAGGGAAAGTTTGGCAAAAGCATATCTCGAAAATCTAAATGTTGAATTTGATAAAATTAAGGCGATGGATATCGATCGTTTTACAACTTATGAACTTGACGATATGTTTGATGAAGAGGATGAAGCGGTTGTGAATGTGACGATTGATGCAGAAGGTCATGAAATTAAAATTTTATCGGCTTTTAATGATATTATGACTGATATTGATCGCTTACGCATTCGAGAATTTGTTGAAGATGTTTCTAAAACCGACACTGTATATGGTCTTACACGTAAAGGTACTAAGCAATTTATGGTCGTAAGTGATGAAAATGATAATTTTGAACAATCTCATTTCATGCCTGTTTGGAGTTTAAGCCAGCGAGCGAAGCGTGTTGCTGAAGAAGACTTCGAAACACTTGAACTTATTTACGTTGAAGGTGAAGTGTTTTCAGAATGGTTAGACGAATTGCGTGATGACAATCGTTACGTTGCAATAGACTTAAAACCAGGCGTCGTTGGTACCATTGTAAGTGCACAAAAATTAGCGAATGAATTAACATTTTAATAAAGTGAGATAACATATCTAAAAGTTTAGCCTTCAAAATTCATTTTTATTGAATTTTGAAGGCTATTAATATACGTTTCATTATAAATATAATGTACCGAGTGCGCCTGAAAATGCGCCATTATTTAAATAGTGAGGTGTAAAACCACGTAATATCGTATAATCCGTGACTACTTTTTGGAGTAATGGATTATTATGGAAAGATGAACCAATATAAACAACATCATGCGCTCCATGCTCTCTCGCGACATGAATGGATACGGTGGTAACACTTTCACCTACAACACCAATTAGTGAAGCTAATTTATCAGCAGGCGTAAATGTTTTGTCTAAATTTAATAAAACATGTCCAAAATTCGCCGCAGTCAGTTCACCAGAAATAGGTGGGGTATCATTTTTATAAATATGTTTCACTTTCAAATCTATGATGTCGCGATTTCCTTTTTGTGCTAGGTCTGTGAGTTGTGTGTAATCTTTGATTTCAGTTAATAAGTAACCTAATCCGCGTATCATACCGCCACCGGTACCAATACCACCTACACGTTGTTGACCTTGTGCATCGGCTAAATGAATAGATGTCCCTGTTCCAACATTAGTAAAAATATAGCGTTCTAATGCAATACCTTGTTCTTTTAAAAGAAGCTCAACACCTTTATCAGCAGCATCGAATTCAATAAATTGTTTAGCATCACAATGGAGTAAATCATTGAGTGCTTTCGCATTGCCACCTGTTATACAAATATTGGAACATGTTTGTTCATTTAACCAATTTGCTACGTTTTCTATATCCGTAGTGAGACGTGTTTCGTACGTACGCTGACCACCATTTTCAACTACAATTTTAATTAGCGTACCACCTGCGTCAATTCCGATTCGCATCGCTTGTTCACCTCAAAATTATTGTTTATCACCACTATATACTATATGATAATCACAAAAATACAAGTTTTAATTATAATTTTTAAAATGTCTAGGGGGATTCGTTTATGAAGTTAAGTCCATATATTTTAGTTGAAAATGTAAATGACGCTTTACATTTTTATCATGACACGTTTGGTGGGGAAAAGATCATTTTAAATGAACATCAAGGTAAAGTGTTACACGCGGAATTAAAAATTCAAGAAGATGTCGTTATCCATTTATCAGACACGTATGGTAAACCCGTGCAAAATGACGGCAATCAAATTTTACTCACGTTCGATCACCCAGGTACGCAACAACGTATTTTCGACGCTTTAAGTGTACAGGGGAACCCACACATGCCGTTAAATAAAACCTTCTTTAATGCTATTCATGGGCAAGTTAAAGATCGATATGGTGTGAACTGGTTGATGAATTGTTTTGTTCAAGAATAAACATTATTTATTCTTGAAATTGAAAAAAGCCTTCAAAATTCATTTCTAATGAACTTTGAAGGCCATTTTTTATCCAACATATCATTTTTCAAGTTACAATTGATAAATGATTTACATTTCGTTATCTCTTTCTCGTTCTTCAATTGTTCGAGAAAAGTCTTTCTCGTCATCTATATGTGTCATTTGGAAATGTTTCGTGTGTTCACGTCTTAAGGCGTTCATAAGTGCAAAAATCATAAGTAATAAAATTATGGAAAATGGGAGCCCAGTAACCACTGATGCTGTTTGTAAACTTGTTAAACCACCTGCGACAGTTAATGCTACAGAAATAGCACCAATAAGTATGCCCCAAACCATTTTATGTTTACGTTTAGGATTTTCAACGCCACCCGTTGCCATTCCAGAGACAATATGTGTCGTTGAATCTGCGCTCGTAACAATAAACGTAAAGATAAGGATAATGGCTAAGGCACTCGTGACTTCATATAAAGGAAATTTGCTTAACAACTCAAACAAAGCTACCGTATAATCCTTATCAACGACATTTTCGATGCCATCTTTTTTATGAAGCGCATAATTAATTGCAGTGCCTCCAAATCCAGCAATCCATGTGAATGAAATCATTGGTGGAATGATTAACACACCTACGACAAATTCACGTATGGTTCTACCTCTAGATACGCGTGCAACAAAACCACCAATAAATGGTGACCATGAAATGACCCAAGCCCAATAGAAAACCGTCCACTTTTGAATCCATGAATTATCACCAGTGTATGGATCCATACGTAAACTATATTGTACGAAGTGAGAAATATAGTCGCCTATAGAAACAGTGAAAGTTTCAACGATAAAGCGTAAATCTCCGACGATAAAAATGAATACGAGTAATATTGCACCGATAATAATGTTTAAATTACTCAACCATTTTACACCACGATTCAATCCTGACAACGCTGACCCTAAAAAGATGCAGGTCATAATTAAAGTAATAATGATTAATGTCACATTCGTATTTGGCACATGGAACACATGATTTAAGCCCCCGGCAATTTGTAAAATACCGAGACCTATTGAAGTTGCGATACCCATGACAGTAGCAATAATTGCTAAAATATCAATAATGTTTCGATATGGGCGTTTGTATGTTTCACCAAAAACGGGTTCCATAGCAGTAGAGATTAGGCCGTCACGTTGCTTTCTAAATTGAAAATAGGCAACAATTAAGCCGCTCATCGCAAAAATAGACCATTGTGAAATACCCCAGTGGAAAAAAGTGTATCCCATAGCCAAACGAGCCGATTCAGCTGTTTGTCCTTTAGTGCTGGAAAATGGAGAATGTAGATAATGGGTAAGTGGTTCAGCTACACCCCAGAATACGATACCAACACCTAAGCCCGCTGAAAACAGCATGCCAATCCATGATATAAATGAAAATTCAGGTTCTTCATCATCATGACCGAGTTTAAATCGACCATAACGAGAGAGGGCGAGAAAAATTAAAAACAAGTCTAAAACAAAGACGATAATTAAAAAGAGCCAGCCAAAATTTAAAGCAATTGCATTATATGTATTTTGTGCATAAAATCCAAAGCCTTTTGGAAATAAGGCAGCTAGTAAAGTAAATAATAAGATAATAGAAAAAGAGACGATATAGACGAAATTTCGATTCTTTTTCTTTTTTGTTAGCGAAGGTTTAGGTTTTTTCATAATATCCCCTTTCGAGTTTGAAAAATCAGAAAATAGTGTATAGTTATACATGCGAAAATCATAATTAATAAAGGAATGAATTTTCATAATGATAAAAAGTAAACGCTTTGATGATATTACTATACATTTGTATGAAGAGCAATACCGTGATGCACTTTATAAATTTAAACTCAATGAACGTCAACGCATCTATTCTTCCTTACCCGAAGAAGTACTGGATGATGCACTGAATGATCCTAATCGAAAGGCAAACGTTGTCTTGAACAACGATGGGGATGTTGTTGGTTTTTTGTCCTACATCAACATTATCAACATGAAGGTTATGATACCCCTGAAGAAGTTGTTTATATTCGTTCGTTATCTATTAATGAACAGTTTCAAGGTCATGGCTATGGTACTAAAATCATGATGAATCTTCCAGAATATGTTCAAAGTGTTTTTCCTGATTTCGGACATTTATACCTTGTCGTTGATGCAGAAAACGAAGCAGCATGGAATGTCTATGAGCGTGCAGGTTTTATGCACACGGCAACAAAAGAGGAGGGACCGATTGGAAAGGAACGACTTTATTATTTAGATTTAAGTTCTAAATATGTATCCTCATTAAAATTAAGTCGCAGTGACCAATCTGATTTAGGGCCAGTAGACATTATTGATTTAAATCTTAATCAAGAAAAAGTAGGCTTTTTAGCTATTGAACAATTTCAATCTCGATTGATTATTAGAGCTGTCCTCGTAGAAGATGAGCATCGTGAATCAGGTATTGCTCAAAACGCATTACGACAATTGTCTACGTATGTACGCCAAAAATATGACAATATTGATGTCATTGAAGTGATGTTATTTGGTGCAAGTAACAAACTCAAACCATTGTTTCAAAAAAGTAATTTTGTAGAAGCAATCGTCACTGAAAATTATACAATGTTTGAAAAATATATTAACTACTAAATAAATTGGTTGCATTTCAAAAAAAACTATTGCTAAACATTGCGTTATATTCAAGACTCATTTATAATCAATGTTTGTTATAGTATGTTATATAAGAAGACGAGATGTCTTTAAAATGTAGGAGTAACGTGAATCTTTGAAAGGAAGATGTGCCAATGAAATTACAAGATTACACACAAGAAATGGTTGATGAAAAAGCGTTTATTGATATGGCATATACGCTTTTAACTGAAAAAAATGAAACAATGAATCTTTATGATATTATTGATGAATTTAAGCAAATTGGTCATTATGAAGACGATCAAATTGAAAATCGCGTCGTTCAATTTTATACAGACTTAAACACTGATGGTCGATTTTTAAGTGTCGGTGACAACGTTTGGGGATTACGCGATTGGTATTCCGTTGATGATATAGAAGAAAAGATTGCACCAACGATTCAAAAGTTTGAAATTCTTGATGAAGATGATGAAGAAGATAAGAACTTGAAATTGCTTGGTGAAGATGACAATGACGGTGATGACAATATCCCTAGTGTGACAGATGACCAAGAAGAACTTAACGACCCTGAAGATGAGCGTGTAGAAGATGAAATCGAAGAATCTGATTTAGTCGTTGAAGACGATGAAGAAGATTTAGATGATGCATACGATGATGAAGAAGATCTTTTAGAAGAAGAAGAGTAATTCATTTTAAAAATATGTTCGTTAATGAAACGACCATTGTTCCACTTTATTCGTATCAATGGATAATGTAAATTTAACATAAAGTTTATTGACTTTTTATGACAACATGATAGAATTTTATTCGGGCTCCTTTAAATAGGACAATGAAAAAACGCATACGTCAATAGAGATAAATACGTACGTAATTACGTAATAATATAAATGACGTTCATTCGTTCCCCCCTTACATGAAATGATTGTGAGAGGGGACTTTTTTATTTTATAAATCAATGTAATAACATGTTTACTGTTTGAAATGGATTTACCCCTTAGTAAATGCATCTGATATGAAATGAGGAGGAAATACACATGACAAAATTTATTTTTGTGACTGGTGGCGTTGTATCATCATTAGGTAAAGGAATCACTGCCGCTTCACTTGGGCGTCTTTTGAAAGATCGTGGATTATCTGTAACGATTCAAAAATTTGATCCATATTTAAATGTAGATCCAGGGACAATGAGTCCGTATCAACATGGAGAAGTTTTTGTAACTGATGATGGTGCAGAAACGGATTTAGATCTAGGTCATTATGAGCGTTTTATCGATATTAATTTAAACAAGTATTCAAACGTGACAGCAGGAAAAGTGTATTCACATGTTTTAAAGAAAGAGCGTCGTGGAGATTATCTTGGTGGAACTGTTCAAGTCATTCCACACATTACAAATGAAATTAAATCTAGATTACTTCTAGCAGGCGAAAGTACGAATGCTGACGTTGTCATCACCGAAATTGGTGGAACTACGGGTGACATCGAATCTTTACCGTTTATTGAAGCAATCCGTCAAATTCGAAGTGATTTAGGTCGTGAAAATGTAATGTACGTACATTGTACGTTACTACCTTATATTAAAGCTGCTGGTGAAATGAAAACGAAACCAACACAACATAGTGTTAAAGAGCTACGTGGTTTAGGTATTCAACCAGATTTAATTGTCGTACGTAGTGAATATGAAATGAGTCAAGAATTAAAAGATAAAATTGCCTTATTCTGTGATATTGATAAGAAAAGTGTCATTGAATGCCGTGATGCGGAATCATTATATGAAATTCCTTTACAATTGAGCCGTCAAGATATGGATGACATTGTAATTAATCGTTTAGGATTAAAAGCGCAATACGAAACACAATTAGATGAATGGAATCATTTAATCAATGTTGTGAATAATTTAGAAGGTAAAGTCACGATTGCATTGGTTGGTAAATACGTGGCACTACAAGACGCTTATTTATCAGTTGCAGAAGCTTTAAAACATGCAGGATACCCATTTATGAAAGATATCGAGATTAGATGGATTGATTCAAGTGAAGTGACAGATGAAAATGCTGAAAGTTACTTCCACGATGTTGATGGTATTTTAGTGCCAGGTGGGTTTGGTTTCCGTGCGAGTGAAGGTAAAATTTCTGCAATTAAATACGCGCGTGAACATCACATCCCATTCTTTGGTATTTGTTTAGGCATGCAATTAGCAACTGTTGAATATGCACGTCACGTTGTAGGCTTAACGGATGCGCATTCAGCTGAATTAGATCCTAATACTCCATATCCTGTGATTGACTTATTACCTGAACAAAAAGATATAGAAGATTTAGGTGGAACGTTACGTTTAGGTTTATATCCATGTACAATTAAAGAGGGAACACTAGCTGAACGTATTTATGGAGAAAAGGAGATTCAAGAACGCCATCGTCATCGTTATGAATTTAATAATGAATACCGTGAAAAATTAGAAGCAGCGGGTATGATTTTCTCGGGAACAAGCCCAGATGGTCGCCTAGTAGAAATGGTTGAAATAGAGAACCACCCATTTTTCTTAGCGTGTCAATTCCACCCAGAATTTTTATCACGTCCAAATCGTCCGCAACCGATTTTTAAATCATTTATCGAAGCTGCGATTCAATATCAATCAAAATAATATGTCGACACAATACGTATGCTATTTTGACTAATACTTTGTGTAGAAAACGATAATAAAAACACTTTCGTTAAAATTCCTCTTAATGTGAATGGAACGAAAGTGTTTTATTCTTTTATCGCTAATTAATATGACTCATCATATGTCTCTTTAATAAAGTTAGCTTTTGCTTATAGGATGGTTATAAATTATAAATCTAAGTCACGTATCATCTCGATCATTTGAATGTAGATTTCATAATAGACAAAGTTAATCGCAATGTTGTGCGGCGTCACCACTTTATCATAATCTTCTGTCATAACAATGGCACGTGGCGTTGATAGATTAATAAAATGTATCAAATGTTCAGGTATGTCATATGACTTAGAAGGGTTTGTAACCAATACGACTTCATGTTGGTAGTCCAGTAAGCGTTCTAAATCATTTATGAGTGCATCAGTGACATAAGGGCTAAATAAAAAAATTCGGTCGGTAGTGTCTAAGTCTGAAAACGATGGTACGTCATCTAACGCTAAACTTGATGCTAACTTTTCTTCGCTTGATAATACATAATGCTCAAACCATTTGAGATCATCATAACCTTTAACGTACACATGACCTTCACCACCTATAGCTTGAATGAGACATTGCGCGGCCATTTGAATGTCTAACTCCTGTTCATTCAATCGATTAAAAATGCCTGTTAATTGTGTAGCTAACATTTTTGACATTTAATCGCCTCCATTTTCTTAAATCATTGGGTTTAATTTTAATTAAGAATTTAAAGAATATCAACAAAATATTTTAGGTTTCAAATGGTGGCGCTTTCATTGACGAAATGGTGAAATAATCCCATTTTATCACGATTATTTATGCATTTTGTGCACAATTTTGCTATAATATGAATATAAATTTATGTGCGTTACGCACTCAAGGAGGAACTTTCATGCCTTTAGTTTCAATGAAAGAAATGTTAATCGACGCAAAAGAAAATGGTTATGCGGTAGGTCAATACAACCTCAATAACTTAGAATTCACACAAGCAATCTTACAAGCTTCTCAAGAAGAGAATGCACCTGTAATTTTAGGTGTATCAGAAGGTGCCGCACGCTATATGGGTGGTTTTTATACTGTAGTTAAAATGGTAGAAGGGTTAATGCATGACTACAATATTACAATTCCTGTAGCGATTCACTTAGACCATGGTTCAAGTTTCGATAAATGTAAAGAGGCGATTGATGCTGGATTCACATCTGTAATGATCGATGCATCACACGAACCATACGAAGATAACGTTAAAGTGACTTCAAAAGTTGTTGAATACGCACATGCTCGTGGCGTATCAGTAGAAGCTGAATTAGGTACAGTTGGTGGTCAAGAAGATGACGTTGTAGCTGACGGCGTAATCTATGCTGACCCAATCGAATGTCAAAATTTAGTAAAAGATACAGGTATTGATACGTTGGCGCCTGCACTTGGTTCTGTTCATGGTCCTTACAAAGGTTTACCAAACTTAGGATTTAAAGAAATGGAAGAAATTGGTGCATCAACAGGCCTTCCACTTGTATTACATGGTGGAACTGGTATTCCTACAGATGATATCAAAAAAGCAATTTCATTCGGTACTGCAAAAATCAACGTTAATACTGAAAACCAAATTGCTTCAGCGAAACGTGTGCGTGAAGTTTTAGATGCGGATAAAGAAGTTTACGATCCACGTAAATATTTAGGACCAGCTCGTGAAGCAATCAAAGAAACTGTAATTGGTAAAATTAGAGAATTTGGTACTTCTAACAAAGCTGATAACATTAAAGGTTAATGATTAAATAGATATAAATTAAAAAAGCTGAGACGCATAAGGTGTCTCAGCTTTTTTATAGGGTATAAAGGTAAAAATGGTCTTTTTTATAATGTTGCTAAATCGTATGTATATCACTATTTTTTAAAGTTGCTACTTTTTCAATAAACGTATGTAATCATTTGTCATTCAGTGGTAAAATTAGAATTAATACCAATATTTTTAAGACGAATTAAAGTGTTTACAACGATGAGACCTATTTTGCATTTTGAAAAATTTTACATTATAATGCCTATATTATGATATTTTATGGAGAAATTGAGCAATGGAAAAGGAGTTCAATCACATGGCGCAAGAAGTTATTAAAATTAAAGGTGGCCAAACGCTTAAAGGGAAGGTAGAAATAAGCGGTGCTAAAAATAGCTCTGTGGCAATCATTCCTGCTACGATATTAGCTGAAGAACCTGTCACATTAGATGGTTTGCCTAAAATTTCAGATGTGGAAACATTAGTGAGTTTACTTGAGGATCTTAACATTAAAGCAGAGTTGGATGATACTACGTTACATGTAGATCCTACTGAAATACAAAACGCTGCTCTACCTAATAATAAAGTAGAGTCTTTACGTGCATCATATTATATGATGGGTGCATTACTTGGCCGCTTCAAAAAATGTGTTATTGGGCTTCCTGGGGGATGTCCATTAGGGCCTAGACCGATTGATCAACATATTAAAGGCTTTAAAGCTCTAGGTGCTAAAATTGATGAATCAAGTGCGACCTCAATGAAAATCGAAGCAGATCGTCTTGTTGGTGCTAATATTTATTTAGACATCGTCAGTGTAGGTGCGACGATAAATATCATGCTTGCAGCCTCTCGTGCTGAAGGTCAAACAATCATTGAAAATGCTGCCAAAGAACCAGAAGTTGTTGATGTTGCAAACTTTTTAAATAGTATGGGAGCAAGAGTCACAGGGGCAGGGACGAGTTCAATTAAAATTGTAGGTGTACCGCATTTACATGGAAGTCGTCATAGCATAATCCCTGACCGCATTGAAGCTGGAACGTATATGTGTATTGCTGCAGCGAGTGGTGAACAGGTTGTCATTGATAACATTATTCCAAAACACGTGGAACCACTCACAGTAAAGTTAAAAGAACTAGGGGTTAACATTGATGTCGGCGATGACTTCATGGTAGTACAACGTGCGCACCCATATCATAGTGTTGATATTAAAACATTAGTTTACCCAGGGTTTGCCACAGATTTACAACAGCCCATTACGCCATTACTTTTCTTAGCTGAAGGGCCAAGCTTCGTAAAAGAAACCATTTATCCTGAACGCTTTAAACACGTGCCAGAATTGCAAAAAATGAATGGAGCGATTGACGCTGACCTTGGTACAGCAACAATTAAACCGTCACACCTTACAGGGGCAGAAGTCTATGCCAGTGATTTACGTGCAGGCGCTTGTTTAATTGTCGCAGGATTAATTGCTGAAGGCGAAACGACAATTTATAATGTCAAACATATTTATAGAGGATATACAGATATCGTCAATACATTAAAAAAACTTGGTGCTGATATTTGGACAGAATCCGTTGATGCTTAATCTATAAAATATTGGACTTGCAAGTAATGTTAAGAGGTGAGAGCCATGGAAGTTTGTCCATATTTACAAGAAACATTTAAAATTTTAGGGCGCAGTTGGAATGGACTTATTTTACATTATTTATCCACTTGTCCGGAACATAAAGCACACTTTTCTCAATTGAAAAAAGATTTACAACCCATCACGAATCGTGCGTTATCGATAAAACTTACAGAACTAGCAGATCGTGGATTGATTACAAAGCATGTTATTTCAGAAACCCCTCCATCAGTGTGTTATCATTTGACGCAAAAAGGGATTGATTTAGCGCAAGCATTAAAACCTTTAGAAGACTGGGCGCATCATCATGTGACATTAGAAGATCAAGGTTAAGCTTACTTGTTTCATTTATAAATGTTTAACAGCCAAATAGGACGAGCACTTGCTTGTCTATTTGGCTTTTTATGTTTAAGCAAAATTCATGCAAGAGAAGTACGCAAGGCGTATAGTTTAACTAAGTCCTTTTTTGGAAATACTGGATATAGGACGAAACGTTCGGAAAAGGAGTGTCATAGTATGAGAAACCAAACGAAACAATATATAAACGGTGAATGGGTAGACAGTCACAGTGGTGAGACGATTGATGTGATAAATCCTGCAACTGAAGAAGTTTTTGGCCGTATTGCCAAAGGGGATGAAACAGATGTCAAACAAGCGGTACAAGCTGCGCATGATGTATATATAGAGTTTAGACACACACCAGTAAAAGAACGTCAAGCATTATTAGGGCGTATTGTAGATGAATATAAAAAACGTAAAGACGATTTAATTGAAGCAATGACACTTGAATTAGGTGCACCGGTGACAAAATCTGAAAAGGTACATTACCAAATGGGATTGAATCATTTTCAAGCTGCATATGATGCTTTAGATGATTTTCAATTTGAAGAACAACGTGGCGATCATTTAGTGGTTAAAGAAGCGATTGGTGTTGCTGGTTTAATTACACCATGGAATTTCCCGACAAACCAAACGTCATTAAAATTAGCAGCCGCCTTTGCTGCTGGTGCACCAGTTGTTTTAAAACCTTCTGAAGAAACACCTTTTGCTGCTATTATTTTAGCTGAAATTTTCGAAGTTGCAGGTGTACCTAAAGGTGTCTTCAATCTCGTCAATGGAGATGGTGAAGGTGTAGGTAATCCGTTGAGCGAACACCCTGATGTGCGCATGATGTCCTTTACAGGTTCTGGCGGCACAGGCTCAAAAATTATGGAAAAGGCTAGTAAAGACTTCAAAAAAGTGTCATTAGAATTAGGTGGTAAATCACCATATATCATTTTAGATGATGCTGATGTTGATGGTGCTGCACAGGCCGCTGTTAATAAAGTGGTTAATAATACAGGACAAGTGTGTACGGCTGGTACACGAACGCTTATCCCTGAATCCATGAAAGCAGATTTCTTAGAAAAAGCTAAAATGCACATGGCGAATGTTAAGGTTGGAGATCCCCAAAATAAAGACACGGATATGGGACCAATTATTAACAAAAAACAATATGATCAAGTTCAAGATTATATCCAAAAAGGTATAGATGAAGGGGCACAACTTTACTTCGGCGGCACAGGTCATCCTGATGGCTTAAACCAAGGTTATTTTGCGAAACCCACAATTTTCTCTGACGTAGATAATAAAATGACCATTGCTCAGGAAGAAATTTTTGGACCAGTTATGTCGGTCATCACGTACACAGATATTGATGATGCTATTCGCATTGCCAATGATACAAAGTATGGCTTAGCAGGTTATGTATACGGTCAAGATAAAGATACATTGAAAAAAGTAGCGCGCGCGATTGAAGCGGGTACAGTTGAGATTAATGAAGCTGGTCGCACACCAGACTTACCATTTGGAGGTTACAAACAATCTGGTATTGGACGTGAATGGGGCGACTATGGTATTGAAGAATTTTTAGAAGTAAAATCCATTGCAGGTTATTTTAAATAATTGAACACAACCACGTGTTAAATAACGCTTATTGTTAAAAAAGCGATATTTAATCACGTGGTTCATTTATGTTTCAATTTATATCATGTTTTGTATTTACCTTTAAAATTTGCTATAGTATTGATGTTATCGTATCAAAAATGCGATTAAAGAATTTATTATGAAATGAGTGTTAAATATGGCGACTAGGGAAAGAACCTCACCTCAATATGAGTCTTTTCATGAATTGTACAAAAACTACACGACTAAAGCTTTGACCGAAAAAGCCAAATCTTTAAAACTATCGAACTATAGTAAGTTAAACAAAAAAGAACTTGTTCTTGCCATAATGGAAGCACAAATGGAAAAAGACGGTAACTATTATATGGAAGGCATTCTAGACGATATTCAACCAGATGGTTACGGTTTTCTACGTACAGTTAATTATTCTAAAGGTGAAAAAGATATATATATTTCTGCATCACAAATCAGACGATTTGAAATCAAATTAGGTGATAAAGTTACTGGTAAAGTCAGACAACCTAAAGAAAACGAGAAGTATTACGGCTTGCTACAAGTTGATTTTGTAAATGACCATAATGCAGAAGAAGTCAAAAAACGACCACATTTCCAAGCGTTAACACCTCTTTATCCTGAAGAACGTATCAAATTAGAAACAGACCCCGACAAATACTCCACACGTGTTATGGATTTAGTAACACCAATCGGATTAGGACAACGTGGTTTAATCGTTGCACCACCTAAAGCAGGTAAAACCTCTTTATTAAAAGAAATCGCAAATGCTATTGTAAAAAACAAACCTAATGCTAAATTATTTATTTTACTTGTGGGTGAAAGACCTGAGGAAGTTACTGATATTGAGCGTTCAGTTGAAGAAGCTGAAGTTGTACATTCCACATTTGATGAACATCCGAAACATCATGTTAAAGTTGCAGAGTTATTACTTGAAAGAGCAAAACGTCTCGTTGAAATCGGTGAAGATGTAATTGTGCTTATGGATTCAATCACGCGATTAGCACGTGCGTATAATTTAGTGGTACCCCCAAGCGGTCGTACATTATCAGGCGGTTTAGACCCTGCTTCATTACATGGACCTAAAACGTTTTTCGGTGCTGCACGTAATATTGAAGCTGGTGGGAGCCTTACAATATTAGCTACAGCACTCGTTGATACTGGCTCTCGTATGGATGATATGATTTATGAGGAGTTCAAAGGGACAGGGAATATGGAATTACATTTAGATCGTCGTTTGTCTGAACGTAGAATCTTCCCAGCTATTGATATTTCTAGAAGTTCAACGCGTAAAGAAGAACTACTGATTCCTAAAAATGAACTCGAAAGTTTATGGCAATTACGCAACATGTTCTCCAATTCGCCAGACTTTGCAGAACGTTTTATCCGACGATTAAAGAAAACTAAAACTAATGCAGACTTTTTTGAAGAGTTGAAAAAAAGTGCAGTTGAAAGTACTAAAACAGGGAAACCTATTATTTAATTTAAAGAAATGTTTTCGTGGGGTTGCTTTTTAAAAAGGCAACCTTTATAATGTACAAGTATTGGGTAAAACTCACAAATAACTCTGTTCCAGATGGTTCAGGGCAAAGGAGCTGAAAATAATGAAACAAGGCATTCATCCAGAATACCGTAAAGTAATCTTCTTAGATACAACTACTAACTTTAAGTTTTTAAGTGGTTCTACGAAGTATTCAAGCGAAACAATGGAATGGGAAGATGGTAACGAGTATCCAGTTATCCGTTTAGATATTTCTTCTGACTCTCACCCATTCTACACAGGACGTCAAAAATTTGCTGCTGCAGATGGTCGTGTGGAACGTTTCAACAAGAAATTCGGTCTCAAATCAAACAACTAATCTTCGTTATAACGAGTTATTGGAAAGCTGTAAAGAAAACAATCTTTATATGCTTTCTTTCTATTTTAAGCATCCTCATTTAAGAGGATGCTTTTTTTAATGAAATCATCAAAAACGTTATTAAAATATGATATAATGAAGCGATTATGTTTTGGAAAAGGTGGCATAAAAAATGTACGAAGCGTATCATTCAGGATGGATTGAATGCATCACAGGAAGTATGTTTAGCGGTAAATCTGAAGAACTTATTCGCCGTTTACGACGTGGTGTTTATGCGAAACAAAAGGTAATAGTTTTCAAACCAACGATTGATGACCGTTATCATAAAGAAAAAATCGTTTCACATAATGGTAATGCGATAGAAGCGATTAACATCACTGAAGCAAGCGAGATTTGGCAACATGATTTAACAGGGGTTGATATCATAGGTATTGATGAAATTCAATTTTTTGATCGCACTGTTGTAGATATTGCTCAAACACTTGCACAAAGAGGATATCGTGTCATTACAGCAGGTCTAGACATGGATTTTAAAGGAGAGCCATTTCATCCCGTTCCAGAGATGTTAGCCGTAAGTGAACATATTACAAAACTTCAAGCTGTATGTGCAGTTTGTGGCGCTTCTTCAAGTCGTACACAAAGACTCATCAATGGAAAACCAGCAAAAGTTGATGATCCAATCATATTAGTGGGTGCTAATGAAAGTTATGAACCACGTTGTCGTGCGCATCATGTAATTCTACCGAGCGAGTCAAAAGAGGAGGAAAATGAGTAATGTTTGATCAATTAGATATTGTTGAAGAAAGATATGAACAACTAAATGAGTTGCTAAGTGATCCAGAGGTTGTAAGTGACTCTGATAAATTAAGAAAATATTCTAAAGAGCAATCTGAACTTCAAAAAACCGTAGAAGTCTACCGTAATTATAAACAAGTTAAAGAAGAATTAAATGATATTGAAATTATGTTAAATGAAACGTCAGATGCGGATGAAATAGAAATGTTAAAAGAAGAAGCTGCAACGCTTAAACCACAAATTCCGCAGTTTGAAGATGAACTGAAATTATTACTAATTCCGAAAGACCCTAATGATGACAAAGATGTTATTGTAGAGGTTAGAGCTGCAGCAGGTGGTGACGAAGCTGCAATTTTTGCTGGAGACCTGTTTAGAATGTATACAAAATACGCGGAAGCCAATCGCTTTAAAACTGAAATAGTCGAAGCAACTGAAAGTGACCACGGTGGATATAAAGAAATTAGTTTTTCTGTTTCGGGTGAAGGTGCATACAGTAAATTAAAATTTGAAAATGGTGCACATCGTGTGCAACGTGTTCCTGAAACTGAATCTGGTGGACGTATTCATACATCAACGGCAACAGTAGCAGTATTGCCTGAGGTTGAAGATGTTGAGATTGAAATTCGTAATGAAGACTTGAAGATAGATACGTACCGTTCAAGTGGTGCAGGGGGTCAGCACGTGAATACAACAGATTCAGCTGTTCGTATTACTCACTTGCCAACAGGTGTGATTGCTACATCATCAGAAAAATCTCAAATTCAAAACCGTGAAAAAGCGATGAAAGTGTTAAAAGCACGTTTGTACGATATGAAAGTTCAAGAAGAACAGCAAAAATATGCTGCACAACGTAAGTCGGCTGTAGGTACAGGTGACCGTTCGGAACGCATTAGAACGTATAATTATCCTCAAAGTCGTGTTACCGATCATCGAATTGGCTTAACGTTACAAAAGTTAGACCAAATTATGGAAGGTAAACTCGATGAAGTCATTGATGCTTTAACAATGCATGAACAAACTGAAAAATTAAAAGAGCTTAATAACGGTGAAATTTAATACATGGGTTCGAGATGCGCGCAACCAATTAGTGGCACATGAATATGAAGCTGCACAAGTAGATTGGCTCGTTATGGATATGATGGATTGGTCGCGTACAGATTATGTGATGCATCAACATGACGATATGACTGACCAAGTGCATCAGATATTAAAGCAAGGTTTGTTGCGACTTTTAAAAGGAGAACCGATTCAATATATTGTTGAGAAAGCATCCTTTTTTAATCGAGATTTCAAAGTAACACAAGATGTGCTCATACCGCGACCTGAAACTGAAGAGGTTGTCATGAAGCTAATGGAAATGATGTCAAGTGGGCAAGTTGCAGACATCGGTACGGGTAGTGGTATCATTGCAATCACATTAAAAAAAGAAATGCCTCAGTTGAATGTTTGGGCTACGGATATTTCTGAAAATGCATTAGATATAGCGAAGTATAATGCAGAAAAAAATCAAGCTGACATTCAATTTGTTTTAGGTGATACATTGGTACCTTTGATTGAAAAAGGACTATTATTAGATGGATTAATCTCTAATCCACCTTATATATGTCAATCAGAACAAGATGTCATGAGTGAAAGTACACTGAACTTTGAACCCCATATCGCGCTATTTGCAGCAGATAATGGATTGGATATATACCGCATGATTTTAAAACAACTCCCATGCGTAATGAAAGATGGCGCACCAATTGTATTTGAAATAGGGTACCAACAAGGACCAGCAATTAAAAAATTAGTAACATCGATGTACCCACATCTTAAAGTCGATGTCATTGCTGATATAAACGGTCATGATCGTATAATCAGTTTTAGATGGCGTGTTTCAAAATAAATGTATAAAAAGTTATGTATTTGATAAGAGTGCATAACTTTTTATTATGGAGTAAAATAAAAGTAAGAAAGAGGTGTTTTTACGTGTTAGACACTAAAATATGGGACGTTCGAGAGTATACGTATAATCTTAATGCGTATCCACAATTCGATGAGATTATTCGTATGTATCGTGAAGGGCAACGGATAGTTTTACCGACAGAAACCGTTTATGGTCTTGGAGGTAATGCCTTAAATGAAGAAACGGTGAAGGGTATTTATGAAGCGAAAGGCCGTCCCTCAGACAACCCACTCATTATTCATATTTACGATACTGAACAATTAGATGATTTCGTGACATCGATATCCGAAACAACATTAAAATTAATGGAAGCATTTTGGCCTGGACCGATAACATTTATATTACCACTCAAAAAAGGATTTTTATGTGAACGTGTTACAGGTGGTTTGAATTCCGTAGCGGTGAGAATGCCTAGCCATCCCGTAGCAAGGTATATTTTAAAGAAAGCCAATATACCTATTGCTGCACCAAGTGCCAACATTAGTGGGAGACCTTCTCCGACAACGTTTGAACATGCGTATGAGGATTTAAATGGTAGAGTTGAAGGGATTATTCAGTCAACACCTAGCGATGCAGGTTTGGAAAGTACGGTGATTGATTGTACATCTTTTCCTTACCGCATCGCGCGTCCAGGTACGATTACACGCCAAATGTTAAACGAAATATTACCTAATTCTATCGATGATACAGTGATTGATATGACTGAGAAACCGATAGCACCTGGTATGAAATATAAGCACTATGCTCCAGATACGCCCCTTAAATTAATTGAGCATATAGGAAATGATATTCCTCTAGACGCCTATAATAAATGGGATGAAGTGGCATTTATTGTGCCAGAGAGCTTATCACAATATATTCCGAAAGACGCGAAAGTGATTATATTGAGTCAAGATGAGTTTGATATTAAGACAGCAAATCGAAATTTATATGCAGCGCTGCACAAATTAGATGAACTTAAAGAAGTCTCAAATGCATATATATATGGCTATCCCGTGAATGAAGAAACAGAAGCGTTGCGCAATAGAATGATGAAAGCTGTTAACCATCAAGTGGTAAAGGATGAATTTCTATGAGAATTATATTTGTGTGTACTGGTAACACTTGTAGAAGTCCGATGGCAGAAAGTATTGCCTCAAAGTTGTTACCGCAATATCACATCGAATCTCGTGGTTTAATGGCAGTAGAAGGGCAACCAGTAGCATCACATACACGTACAGTTTTACTTACTCAAAACTATCCAATGCCGTCAAATGCCCAGCAATTCCAACGTGAAGATTTGCAAGCGGATTTAATTTTAACGATGACACAAGAACATCAAAGACATATCGAACAATTATACGGCCCACAACAACATGTTTACACATTAAAAGCATATATCAATCAAACTGCGGATATTGCAGATCCCTTTGGAGGTCCGCTTGAAATGTATCAAATGCTTTTTGAGCAACTTGAAAGGGATATTTTTAAACTTAAAGAACAATTTGATTGAAAATCAGTTATATAATCAGTATAAGTTCATTCGAAAATACGTTATAATATATGGCATATAGCACGTTTCTATGTTCTTTGGATAATTCGTTTTGTGTTCATACATAAGTCCTAGGAGGTTTTGTTCATGAAAGGTTTGAAACAGTTATTAGAAGAACTCAAGTCTCAATCATTTTTTGTTGACGGAGAAATCTGTGTTATTGGTTGTTCAACTTCAGAGGTATTAGGTGACAAAATAGGTACTACAGGATCCATAGACATCGCTAAAGATATATATGAAGCACTCGTCGATATTTCAGAAGAAACGGGTGTTTCATTTGCATATCAAGGGTGTGAACACATTAACCGTGCACTTACGATAGAACGTAAAAACTTTGATCCGTATACTATGGAAGAAGTAAGCGTAGTGCCTGATGTGCATGCAGGGGGTTCACTTGCTACATATGCCTACCGTCACATGAATGAACCAATGGTTGTTGAATATATCACAGCAAACAAAGGGATTGATATTGGCCAAACTTTAATCGGCATGCATCTCAAACATGTTGCGGTACCTGTGCGTACTTCAATTAGTCAAATAGGTGAGGCGATTGTAACTGTGGCAACGACACGACCGAAGAAAATTGGTGGTGAACGTGCGAAATATCAACTTTAATAGGGAAAGAGGGAAAACGTTTATGTCATTTATTTTTAAACAAGACAAAGCCGTTGCTGATGCCATTAGGAAAGAATTTAACCGTCAAAACAACAACATCGAATTAATTGCGTCTGAAAACTTTGTTTCTGAAGCTGTCATGGAAGCACAAGGTTCAGTTATGACGAACAAATATGCAGAAGGTTATCCTAATCGTCGTTATTATGGCGGTTGTGAGTTCGTCGATGTGACTGAGCAACTTGCTATCGATAGAGCGAAACAATTATTTAATGCTGAACATGTCAATGTTCAACCACATTCTGGTTCACAAGCGAATATGGCGGTTTACCTTGTTGCTTTAGAACACGGTGATACTGTTTTAGGTATGAACTTAAGTCACGGTGGTCATTTGACGCACGGTTCACCTGTTAACTTTAGTGGTAAATTTTATAACTTTGTTGAATACCAAGTGACAAAAGAGGAAGAGCGTATCGATTACGAAGAAATTCGTCGCCTTGCTAAAGAAAATAAACCTAAATTAATCGTTGCTGGCGCATCAGCATATTCGCGTGAAATTGATTTTAAAAAGTTCAAAGAAATTGCAGATGAAGTCAATGCAAAATTAATGGTAGATATGGCGCATATTGCTGGGTTAGTTGCGGCAGGTTTACATCAAAATCCAGTAGAATTTGCTGATTTTGTTACGACGACTACGCACAAAACATTACGAGGTCCTCGTGGTGGTATGATTTTATGTAAAGCCCAATACAAAAAAGACATAGACAAAACTATTTTCCCTGGCATTCAAGGGGGGCCACTTGAGCATGTAATCGCAGCCAAAGCCGTTGCATTTGGTGAAGCATTGCAACCTGAATTTAAAACATACCAAGCCCAAGTGATAAAGAATGCGAAAACATTAGCATCTACGTTACAAGAAAATGGCTTCAGAATTGTTTCAGGTGGTACGGACAATCACCTTATTTCAGTCGATGTGAAAGGATCTGTAGGGATTACAGGTAAAGATGCTGAAGAAGCACTTGATAGTGTAGGTATTACATGTAATAAAAATACAATTCCTTTTGATCAAGAAAAGCCATTTGTAACGAGCGGTATCCGATTAGGAACGCCTGCTGCTACAACACGTGGTTTTGATGAGGCTGCATTTGAAGAAGTCGCTCACATTATTAGCGATGTGCTAAAAAATCACAAAGACAGTCAAGTATTAGAAAACGCTAAGAAACGCGTTAGTGCATTGACTGAAAAATTCCCATTATACAATAAATAAAAATATTGGAGGCAAAAAACCAATGGGTAAAGTACATGTATTTGATCATCCTTTAATTCAACACAAACTGAGTTTTATTCGCGATGTTAACACAGGCACAAAAGCATTTCGTGAACTTGTAGACGAAGTCGGAATGCTGATGGCGTATGAAGTTACACGTAATTTAGAATTACAAGAAGTTGAAATTGAAACACCAGTGACTAAAGCGAAAGCCAAACGTTTATCTGGTAAAAAATTAGCGTTTGTACCGATTCTTCGTGCTGGGTTAGGTATGACTCAAGGGATTTTAAACCTTGTTCCTGCAGCTAGAATTGGACATGTAGGTTTATACCGAGATCCAGAAACATTAGAAGCGGTTGAGTATTTTGTGAAGTTACCACAAGATATCGAAGAACGTGAAATTATTGTTGTGGATCCGATGCTTGCCACTGGCGCATCAGCGATAGAAGCAATTAATTCGTTGAAAAAACGTGGTGCGAAACACATTCGTTTTATGTGTCTAATCGCAGCACCTGAGGGTGTACAAAAACTTCAAGAAGCGCATGAAGATGTTGATATTTTCATAGCTGCACTTGATGAAAAGTTAGATGAAAATGCTTATATCATTCCTGGTTTAGGGGATGCTGGTGATCGATTATTCGGTACAAAATAATGTTTTAATTAAGGAGCGCTTATTCAATGAAAAGGATTATGACGATTTTTGGAACGCGTCCAGAAGCAATAAAAATGGCACCGCTAGTACTACAACTTAAACAAGAGCCTCATTTAGAACCTATTGTAGTTGTAACGGCACAGCACCGTGAAATGTTAGATTCTGTTTTACAAACATTTAATATTGAACCTGATTACGATTTAAATGTGATGAAACCTGGACAAACCTTGTCTGAAGTAACTTCACGCGTTTTAACGGGGCTTGAAGGCGTTATTAAAGAAGTGAAGCCTGATATGATTTTAGTACACGGTGATACGACAACGACGTTTGCAGGTAGTTTAGCTGCCTTTTATAACGAAATCAGTATAG
Organism: Staphylococcus agnetis; assembly: GCF_011466855.1. Classification (NCBI taxonomy): domain Bacteria; kingdom Bacillati; phylum Bacillota; class Bacilli; order Caryophanales; family Staphylococcaceae; genus Staphylococcus; species Staphylococcus agnetis. The sequence continues at coordinate 1,667,543 of NZ_CP045927.1, read as the reverse complement.
GTCATGTCGAAGCGGGATTAAGAACTTGGCAAAAATATTCGCCATTTCCTGAAGAAATGAACCGACAAATGACAGGTATCATGGCAGATCTACATTTTGCTCCGACGCATCAAGCGGAGATGAATTTATTAAACGAAAATAAAGATCCGAAATCTGTAGTCGTTACAGGTAATACAGCGATTGATGCAATGCATACCACAATTAACGAACAGTATGAATCAGACATAATCCAACGTCATCAAGATAAACGCATTATATTATTAACATCTCATCGTCGAGAAAATATTGGAGAGCCGATGGAAAATATATTCAAAGCGGCAAGACGAATCGTTGAAGATATTGAAGATGCGGTTATCGTCTATCCTATGCATAAAAACCCTAAAGTGAGAGATATTGCATACAAGCATCTTAGCAATCATGATCGTATTGAACTGATTGAGCCGCTTGAGGTTGTTGATTTTCATAATTTTGCACATCAATCTCACTTGATTTTAACGGATTCTGGTGGTGTTCAAGAAGAAGCTCCTTCGTTAGGAAAGCCTGTATTAGTCTTAAGGGATACGACAGAACGTCCTGAAGGTGTTGAAGCTGGCACATTAAAATTAGCTGGGACTCATGAGGAAGATGTTTATCAATATACGAAAGCACTATTAACTGATGAAGCGCTCTATAAAAAAATGAGCATTGCTCAAAACCCTTATGGTGACGGTCGCGCATCTAAAAGAATTTGTGACCATATTCAATACTATTTTGGTTTATCGGATTCTAAGCCGGAACCATTCCAACCTGAAGCATAGAGGTAAAATCAAATGTGTCAATTTTGTGACAACTCGATTTATAGATGTCAGTCCTGTTAAATGCATAATTGACACGCTTTTGCCCCTATATTATTATGAAAGTTGTATGCATGGAACGGCTTTCATATATGTTCCTAAAAGTGGAAAAGAGGTTCATTATGGTACGTTTTTATAATTGTACACAGCCGTTTTTGACATATTACATTTGCCTCTGGGTAGGCCTCATTATGCTTTATTTTTGGGTACACCACGCTTTTGTTCTTGGATTAATGGTGGGCTTACTTGCTTCAACGTTTAATACAATCATCTTTGAATATTACTTGCATCGTGCGAAACAAACACGAGTAGGGTCCATTTCAACAGGTGGAAATTGGCGTTATTTCATAGCAATTCTCGCTTGTGCAACTTGGGTTGCGTTTCAAGAACAGATACATATCATCGGTGTGCTTGTAGGGCTAATGGTTTCATATGTTTTTATGATTTTTCGTCCTTTGATTAAGAAGGACACACGTAACTCTAATTGAAAAGAGGTGAAATTTTAGATGGGTCATAAAAGTCCAATAGTAACTTGGCATTTTCTAGGATTAGATATTAACTTTAACTTATCGACGGTAATGATGTTAATCATCACAGCAATTATCGTGTTTACGATTGCAGTCTTATGTACACGAAATCTTCAGAAAAGACCTAAAGGTGCACAAAACTTTATCGAATGGGTATTCGATTTTGTTCGAGGCATCATTGAAAGTAACATGGCATGGTCTAAGGGAGGACACTTTCACTTCTTAGCAGTTACATTAATTTTATTTATTTTTGTAGCGAATATGCTAGGTCTACCATTTCAATTGTTGGCAAACCACTATTTATGGTGGAAATCACCAACAGCAGACCCTCATGTTACTTTAACACTTGCTACGATGATGGTCATTCTTACACATTACTACGGTGTTAAAATGCGAGGTACAAAAGCTTACCTTCATAACTATGTCCAACCATATCCAGCATTAGTTATTATTAATGTATTTGAAGAATTTGCTTCTACATTAACATTAGGACTTCGTCTTTACGGTAACATTTTTGCAGGTGAGATTTTATTAGGATTACTTGCAGGAGTGACGTTTAGCGCATTTGGTTGGATTATCGGTATTCCAGGCTTAATTGTATGGCAAGGTTTCTCAATCTTCGTAGGTGCAATCCAGGCTTATATCTTTATCATGTTAACAATGGTATATATGTCACACAAAGTGGCAGATAACCATTAAAATAAAACTATAACTTAACAAATTAGGAGGATTTATATAATGAGTTTAATCGCAGCAGCAATCGCAATTGGTTTATCAGCACTTGGTGCAGGTATTGGTAACGGTTTAATCGTTTCAAGAACAGTAGAAGGTGTAGCACGTCAACCAGAGGCACGTACACAATTAATGTCAATCATGTTCATCGGTATCGGTTTAGTTGAGGCACTTCCAATCATTGGTGTAGTTATTACATTCATCGTATTATTCAGCTAATCTATTGAATGGATTTCATTTTCATAATCATTAAGGTTTCCTGAGCGGGGTTAAATCATATTATTATTCCCCGCCCTAAATTTTATGGTTTATAAATCTCATTTGTTATTTAAATGGTGGTAAACCTTATTCGATAAAGCAATATAGTGATACGTAAGTGCAAGGTGAGGCTTGCATATTATTGAATTACAAATTGTTTAACATTCATCTTTATACGATGGATAGAACACATTTACAATCGTGATGTGGTAGTTTTGTAATTTATGGATGAAATGATTGAAAGGAGTGTACAGCAAATTGACAACCAACATGTTAACCTTTGCAGCTAGTGCCGGTGGTGTAAATATTGGTGACATTCTTGTAACGATTTTTACGTTCGTCATCTTACTTTTCCTACTTAAAAAGTTTGCATGGGGCCCACTTAAAAAGGTTATGGACGATCGTGAGCATTCAATCAATCAAGATATTGATGATGCAGAACGTGCAAAAATGAATGCGCAACGTCTAGAAGAAGAAAATAGAAAAACGTTAAAAGAAACACAAGATCAAGTACATAAAATGCTTGAAGAAGCTAAAGTACAAGCGCAACGCCAACAAGAAGAAATTCTTCATGAAGCGAACCAACGTGCGAATGGTATGATCGAAACGGCTCAAAGTGAAATCAAGAGTGAAAAAGAACGTGCATTAGCTGAAATTAATAGTCAAGTCTCTGAACTTTCTGTGTTAATTGCTTCTAAAGTGTTACGTAAAGAAATTTCTGAGCAAGATCAAAAAGACCTTATTGACAAGTACATTAAAGAGGTAGGGGATAAATAATGGCGCAAGTTGCTCAAAAATATGCCCAAGCCCTTTTTGACGTTGCTATTAAGGCTGAAGTGCTTTCAGAGATTTATAAAGATTTCACTGAGATTAATACAAGTATTCAAAGTGAAAGTTCAAGATTACATTTCATTGATTTAGAACCTAAATTCACTTTAGATGAAAGACAAACATTAGTTTCAAATGTATTTAATGGCGTACATCCATACTTAATGAACACATTAAAGGTTATGGCAAGCCATCGTAACTTATCATTATTAGGTGATGTGTTTAAGGCATTTGAAAATCATTATAATGAATTTCATGGGTTAGATGATGCATATCTCGTTTCTGCACGCCCATTATCTGATGCAGAAGTAGAACATATAAAAGAAGCGTTAGTAAAACGTACAGGTTTAAAAGATCTAAAAGTGCATACTTCAGTAGATACATCACTCATCGGCGGTGTTAAAGTTAAAATCGGTACAAAAGTATACGATGGAAGTGTACAAAATGATCTCGAACAATTAGCTAGAAGATTCAGTAGCGCACATTAAATACGAAATGAAAGAGGAGTGACATAGATGGCCATAAAAGCTGAGGAAATTAGTGCATTACTTCGCTCTCAAATTGAGAATTATGAGTCTGAAATGTCTGTAACTGATGTAGGGACAGTTATCCAAATTGGTGACGGTATCGCATTGGTTCATGGACTTAACGATGTTATGGCTGGCGAATTATTAGAATTCCATAACGGCGTTCTTGGATTAGCACAAAACTTAGAAGAAACAAACGTAGGTGTTGTTATTTTAGGACCTTACGATGATATTACTGAAGGTGCTGAAGTTAAACGTACAGGGCGTATTATGGAAGTGCCTGTAGGTGAAGAATTAATCGGTCGTGTTGTTAACCCACTCGGCCAACCTATCGATGGACAAGGTCCATTAAATACGACTAAAACACGCCCTATCGAGAAAAAAGCGACAGGCGTTATGGCTCGTAAATCAGTTGATGAGCCATTACAAACTGGAATTAAAGCCATCGACGCATTAGTTCCAATCGGTCGTGGTCAACGTGAGTTAATTATCGGAGACCGTCAAACGGGTAAAACAACTGTAGCAATTGATACAATTCTAAACCAAAAAGATCAAGATATGATTTGCGTTTATGTCGCAATTGGTCAAAAAGAGTCTACAGTACGTGCTTCAGTTGAGAAGTTACGTCAAGCAGGCGCATTAGATTATACAATTGTTGTTTCAGCTTCTGCAGCTCAACCATCACCAATGTTATATATCGCGCCATACGCGGGTGTTTCTATGGCAGAAGAGTTTATGTTTAATGGCAAACACGTATTAGTAGTATATGATGATTTAACGAAACAAGCCGCTGCTTACCGTGAATTATCATTATTATTACGTCGTCCGCCAGGTCGTGAAGCTTACCCAGGTGATGTATTCTACCTACATAGCCGTTTATTAGAGCGTGCTGCTAAATTAAATGACGATTTAGGTGGCGGTTCTATTACTGCTTTACCATTCGTTGAAACACAAGCAGGTGACATTTCTGCATACGTACCAACAAACGTTATCTCAATTACTGATGGACAAATCTTCTTACAATCAGACTTGTTCTTCTCAGGTGTGCGTCCAGCGATTAATGCGGGTCTTTCAGTATCACGTGTTGGGGGCTCAGCACAAATCAAAGCAATGAAAAAAGTAGCAGGTACATTACGTCTAGACTTAGCATCTTATCGTGAGCTTGAGTCATTCGCACAGTTTGGTTCTGATCTAGATGAAGCAACTGCAAAAAAACTTGAAAGAGGTAAGCGTACGGTTGAAGTATTAAAACAAGACCAAAACAAACCGCTTCCTGTTGAACACCAAGTTTTAATCATTTACGCATTAACTCGAGGTTACTTAGATGATATTCCAGTAGAAGACATTACACGTTTTGAAGCTGAAATTATCGAATGGACAAAAGGTAATGCGAATGACATTTTCACAGAAATTCGTGAAACAGGTGGCTTACCTGCAGATGAGAAATTTGAAAAAGCAATTAATGCTTTTAAACAAAGCTTTAAAAAATCCGAATAATGTCAAATATATGATGAGATAAGGTGGTGAGATAGTGGCTTCTTTAAAAGAAATAGATTCACGAATAAAATCAACTAAAAAGATGAAACAAATCACAAGTGCGATGAACATGGTTTCTAACTCTAAGCTTCGTAAGGCAGAACGTAACACGAAACAATTCCGACCGTACATGGAAAAAATGGAAGATGCAATCACAGCTATAGCTGGTTCAAATGCAACAACCAACCATCCTATGTTAAATCAGCGTGAAGTTAAGCGTGTAGGATATATGGTCATTACAAGTGATAGTGGATTAGCAGGTGCATATAGTGCTAATGTACTGAAGAAAATGATTCGTGATATCGAGAAACGTCATAACAGTAAAGACGAATATCGTTTAATTGTACTTGGTAAAATTGGTATTTCATTTTTAGAGAATCGCGGTTATACGGTTGAGAATGGACTCACTGATATTCCAGATCAACCTTCTTTCAAAGCAATTCAATCCATTGCGACACGTGCCGTTGATTTATACAGTGAAGAGGAAATTGATGAATTAAACGTCTATTATAGCCATTATGTCAGTGTGATTGAAAACACACCAAAAAGTAAAAAACTGTTGCCATTATCACCAGAAGATTCTTCTTTAGGACATGGTGCAATGTCATCTTACGAATTTGAGCCAGATAAAGAATCAATATTAAAAGTGCTGTTACCGCAATATATTGAAAGTTTAATTTATGGAACGATTTTAGATGCCAAAGCAAGTGAACATGCGTCTCGTATGAATGCGATGAAGAATGCTACAGACAACGCAACAGATTTAATTGACGATTTATCATTACAATACAACCGTGCGCGACAAGCAGCGATTACACAACAAATCACTGAGATTGTTGGTGGCGCAGCAGCATTAGAATAAGTTTAATAATAAGGAGGAACTAACATGGGATTAGGCCGTGTAACTCAGGTCATGGGGCCAGTCATTGACGTGCGTTTTGACCATAATGAAATTCCAAACATTAACAACGCACTAGTTATTGATGTGACGAGAGATGGTAAGACAGAACAACTTACTTTAGAAGTAGCGTTACATTTAGGTGACGATGTTGTCCGTTCTATTGCGATGGACTCAACAGATGGAGTTCAACGTGGTGCTGAAGTTAAAGACACTGGTGCACCGATTAGTGTTCCAGTTGGTGACGCGACTTTAGGACGTGTATTCAACGTATTAGGAGATAAAATTGACCTTGATCCAGAAATCGATGCCTCTGTGCGTCGTGATCCAATTCACCGTCAAGCGCCTCAATTTGACGAATTATCAACTGAAGTTGAAATTTTAGAAACAGGTATTAAAGTAGTAGATTTACTTGCACCTTATATTAAAGGTGGTAAAATCGGATTATTCGGTGGTGCCGGTGTAGGTAAAACAGTATTAATTCAAGAATTAATCAATAACATCGCGCAAGAACACGGTGGTATTTCTGTATTTGCCGGTGTAGGTGAACGTACACGTGAAGGTAACGATTTATATTATGAAATGAAAGATAGTGGCGTAATTGCGAAAACAGCGATGGTATTCGGTCAAATGAATGAACCACCTGGTGCACGTATGCGTGTTGCACTTTCTGGATTGACAATGGCTGAATATTTCCGTGATGAGCAAGGTCAAGACGTATTACTTTTCATTGACAACATTTTCCGTTTTACACAAGCAGGTTCTGAGGTATCAGCACTTCTTGGACGTATGCCATCTGCCGTTGGTTACCAACCAACATTAGCTACAGAAATGGGTCAATTACAAGAACGTATCACGTCAACGAATAAAGGTTCAGTTACATCAATTCAAGCGGTATTCGTACCAGCCGATGACTATACTGACCCAGCTCCAGCAACAGCGTTTGCGCACTTAGATGCAACAACGAACTTAGAGCGTAAATTAAGTGAAATGGGTATCTATCCAGCGGTTGACCCATTAGCTTCTACATCACGCGCATTAGAGCCAACAATTGTCGGTCAAGAGCACTATGAAGTAGCACGTCAAGTTCAATCTACATTACAAAAATACCGTGAATTACAAGACATTATCGCAATTCTAGGTATGGATGAACTTTCTGATGAAGATAAGAAAACGGTTGAACGCGCGCGTCGAATTCAATTCTTCTTATCTCAAAACTTCCACGTAGCGGAACAATTTACAGGTCAAAAAGGATCTTATGTACCAGTTAAAAATACGGTTCAAGACTTTAAAGCAATTTTAGATGGTAAATATGACCACATTCCTGAAGATGCATTCCGTCTTGTTGGTGGTATTGATGATGTGCTTGCAAAAGCAAAAGACATGGGTGTTGAAGTTTAATACGATTAGGAGGCTTGGATAATGAATACATTAACCTTAGATATCGTCACTCCTAATGGTTCTGTTTATAAACAAGACAATGTGGAAATTGTTGTCTTACAAACAACAGCAGGCGAAATGGGTGTGATGCATGGTCACATTCCGACGGTTGCGCCATTACGCATTGGACATATTAAAGTTAAGTGCAATGGTCAATCCGACTATATAGCTGTAACTGAAGGTTTTGCAGAAATACGTCAAGAAAAAGTTAATATCCTTGTACAATCAGCTGAATCAGCTGAAGATATAGACTTAGAGCGTGCGAAATCAGCAAAACAACGTGCAACGTTTTATCTTGATGGAGATAAAGAAGATACAGACCTAAAACGTGCAGAACGTGCGTTAAAACGTGCAGAAAATCGTATCGAAGTTGCTAAATTTAAATAATTTATTATAAAACCCACTGGTATGTACTAGTGGGTTTTAACATATTTACATACTGTCCATTTATAAACAAATATCATGTTATTTTGATTAATTGTATATACAAATCTTTGGAAAAGTCGTATGATATTATCTATGCGAATCTTAAAAAAGAGGGAAGTTGAAACCATATATTGGAAGGATTACATTGGGAATTCATACGTAAATCATGTAAAATTGAATAAGATTAACTTTAAAGGGGTAGCATCTTAAAATGGAATATTTAGGACAATTTGCAATTGTACATCTCATACTACATGTCATCTGTATATGTATTGCGTATTGGAGCATCAATGCGCTACGGTTAGACCAATTGTTTAAAAAAGGTTACCCAAAACAAGTTCAAGTTGCCCTCATATTTATCGCAATTTTACTAGGGACGAGTATGAGTAACTTTATAATTGATTTATTACAATTTTCAACTCAAATTCAATATTTAATCAAATAAATGAATGAGATAAGTTTAAGCGTATTGCAAGAAGTTTATAATTAATTATGTAAGTGTGTAAATAGTGGAGGATGTAAATAACATGGATAAAATTATTGTAAAAGGCGGCAATACCCTAAAAGGGGAAGTTCAAGTTGAAGGAGCTAAAAATGCAGTTTTACCTATTATTACAGCATCGTTATTAGCGAGTAAAGGTAAAAGTGAGCTTATCAATGTGCCTGCTTTAAGTGATGTTGAAACGATTAACAATGTCATAAATGTGCTCAATGCGAAAGTAAAATATAATGAAAAGAAACAATCAGTTACTGTCGATGCTTCGAAAGAATTAAAAGAAGAAGCACCATATGAATATGTAAGCAAAATGCGAGCAAGCATTTTAGTGATGGGACCATTATTAGCACGTCTTGGTAAAGCTAAAGTAGCATTGCCTGGTGGTTGTGCTATCGGTTCTAGACCGATTGAACAACACCTCAAAGGATTTGAAGCATTAGGTGCTGAAATTCATCAAGAGGCTGGTTATATTTATGCTGAATGTCCACATGGATTAATCGGAAGTGATATTCACCTAGATTTTCCAAGTGTTGGAGCAACGCAAAACATTGTGATGGCTGCATCTTTAGCTCAAGGGCGTACGGTTATTGAGAATGTCGCTAGAGAGCCTGAAATTGTAGATTTAGCCAACTACATAAATGAAATGGGTGGCGATGTCAAAGGTGCTGGTACGGACACCATTATTATTAATGGTGTAGATGCACTAACCGGGGTTCAACATGCTATTATTCCTGACCGAATTGAAGCAGGTACGTTTATGATTGCTGCGGCAATTACGCGTGGAGACATATTTGTTAAGGGTGCCATACAAGAGCATATGACAAGCTTAGTTTATAAGCTAGAAGAAATGGGTGTCAATCTTGAATATCAAGAGGATGGTATTCGTGTGACAGCGCCTGAACAGCTTAATCCAGTAGACATTAAAACATTACCACATCCAGGATTTCCAACTGATATGCAATCACAAATGATGGCTTTATTATTGACTGCTGAAGGGCATAAAGTGATCACAGAAACAGTATTCGAAAACCGTTTTATGCACGTGGGTGAATTTAAACGTATGAACGCTCAAATTTCAGTAGAAGGTCGCAGTGCAAAAATTGAAGGGAAAAGTGAACTTCAAGGGGCACAAGTAAAAGCAACAGATTTAAGAGCTGCTGCTGCGTTAATATTAGCTGGATTAGTTGCGGAAGGTGAAACAACTGTAACAGAACTCAACCATTTAGATCGTGGCTATGTTAATTTCCATGGTAAATTAAAAGCTTTGGGCGCAGATATTCAACGTATCAATGCGAAAAAATAACTTGTCATCAGTTTGGATCAATATCCAAAAATCTGTAAGTATTCAGCTTACCTTATTTATTTTAATTGCAGTTGTTTTATTTTTTATTGGATTAATGATAGGATTTTTAATAAATCAAGATAATATATTGAATGCGCTTAATCCTCATTTTTGGGAAAATTTTCGAGCGTTAATTGGAGGCAATTCATAATGGAAACTATTTTCGACTACAATGAAATCAAACAAATTATTCCACATCGTCAGCCATTTTTGCTTATTGATAAAGTGGTTGAGTATGAGCCAGGTCAACGTTGTGTAGGAATTAAGCAGGTTTCCGGTAATGAACCTTTTTTCCAAGGTCATTTTCCGAATTATGCTGTGATGCCAGGCGTATTGATTACAGAGGCACTTGCACAAACTGGTGCTGTAGCTATGTTAAATAGTGAAGAGAATAAAGGTAAATTAGCTTTATTTGCAGGTATCGATAAATGTCGCTTTAAAAAACAAGTGGTGCCAGGAGATACTCTAAAATTAGAAGTAGAAATTACGAAAATTAAAGGGCCAATCGGTAAAGGGACAGCTAAGGCTACCGTAAATGGGCAAGTGGCTTGTCAATGTGAATTAACGTTTGCATTACAAGACCCTCAATAATTTGTAAAGCGGAGACTGTGTGGACTACAGTTCCGCTTTTTTATAGTTTTTTCTAAAATTAAGATAATAATGATGTTAAATCGTAAAAGTCATTAGTATTAAAAATTTAATAAGAGTAAAAAACAACAAGTCTAGAATATCATGTACATCAAATGAGCATTAATTAAAAGCCACACATGAAATTCAATCATGCGTGGCTATATAGGATATTGCAAATGGATAATGTCTTCTTTAATCTTCTTGGCGTTCATCTTTAAGTCTTGGTTTGGATTGCATCATTCGGTTAAACGTTTTAATGAGCGCTTCACCTTCAAGGCCTTCACCAACGAGTTGTTCTAATAAATTTTCAGCATAAACTTGACGTAATGTGTAAATATGACATTCAAATACAATTGAAATGGTATCTTTAAGTGGGGTAATATGTTTAATCGTTGCATCGAATAAGGCTGGATCATTTGATGGTCTCGTAATGACAACTCTAATATCTAATAATGTTTCTGATGCCATATAAGCTTCCATTTCTTCAAGGTGAATATCAGAGATAACCACTTCTAATAACCATCCCGTACCACTGTTTTCTTTATTTATTATCACGCCGTCTTTTAATTCGTATTCTGTCACTGTGCCATTTTCCGTAACAATTTGAAAGCGTACTGCTTTAAATGTCTTCATTGATGCAACCCCCTCAAAACTTTTTTCAACTTTACGAAATATGTTCATTTATAGTTTATTATAACTTAATTCTTTATGGAAATTCCAAAATCTTTATAAAAATTAAGGGTGTAACAGGTATAAATTTAATATTATTAGGCTTGCCTTAGATTCGGTGCAACGCGTATGCTATATACATCAAGAGAGGAGGTGACAACGATCAACCAGTTTCAAGCAATCGGTATCATTATAAAATCTCCTAATTATTATGATACGCATGATACTCCATTTGTTACTTTTACAATTAAAATTGAACGTGATTACAAAAGTAAGCAAGATAAGCCAATTTATGATTTTCTAAATTGTAAAGCTTTTGGTGCTATCGCTCAATCGATTCATGATTTTTACCAACATGAAGATCTCATCGCTCTCAACGGACATATCCAATCAAGGAGATACGAAAAAGAAGGCGAATGGCGGTACACTACAGAATTGGTGATTGCACACATTCAGAACCTTTCATCTCATCCGTTATTAAAACCATCCCTAAATTCAAATTTGTCCAATGATTAATATTCAATTTGTCTGAAATCCAATCACACACTCCATATTTATTTTATCTAACTTATAATAACTCCAATTAAATTTAGTTTTTATCTTCCACCCAATGTATCCAATAAGATATTTTCTCAACAGAGCTACATCCTTACAATCACTGTTATATCAAGTTGACGTATATGAATTATTCGTATATAAGTCACAGATGATAACCCCTCGTTTATGTTATTTCATATATTTACTTTTTCAAAACAACGTATATTTATTACTCAATATTTTAAATGTGTTGCCACTGTGAACTAACCCTATCAAGTCTCCAATATTTATGATTATAAGTATTGGAGGCTTTTAAGATATAAATACGATGTTGATCTTGATCTTATTTCTATATCATTACATCTTAAGTAACTGTTTGCCATTTAAGTGATTAACCGGATTTATTTAATGAGAATTTTATTTTTTGTAATCATTTATGAGTTGAATCGTTACATGCAACAACCTAATTGTAATGGTTTTGTAATATAAATGGGCGTTAATTTAATATTTTTGTCATGTGATTGAAAAAGACTGGTGCTATATTATTTGTGAACATAACAAATTTTTATACCAATTACTGGAGGATTACTAAATGAAAAAATTACTTTTAGCAACATCAACAGTAGGTTTATTAGCGGCAGCACAATTTGCTACTAATGCTGAAGCAGCAAATCAAGATCAATTACAAATTCATGAAGGTGTCCATGTGATTCAATGGGGTGACACTTTAAATAAAATTGCAAAAAAATATGATGTTACTGTAGAACAATTAAAAACATGGAATAACTTAGAGTCTGATTTAATTATTGCAGGAGAGAAATTATACGTGACTGAAGATGCGGCTGCAGCACATGGTTACCATGCGACACAAGATTTTATTTTACCAACTGCATATCATACGACTACATATAACACGTCATCATACAATGCAGCTGCTTACTATACAGCTCCTACTCAATACACATCAACACAATCTTATGAAACGTACGCTGCACCTGTAGCACAATATTCAGCGTCTTCATATTCAAATGTTCAAACACAAACAACTTCTAGCTATCAAGCACCAAGAACTACAGCCGGTTCAGGATCTGTATATCAACAATTTATTAATGCTGGTGGTACAGCAGCGATGTGGAATTCTATCGTTATGCCAGAATCAGGTGGTAACCCTAACATTGTAAGCCCTTATGGTTACAGAGGATTAGGTCAAACGAAAGAAGCTTGGGGTACAGGTAGTGTAGCTACTCAAACGCAAGGTATGATTAATTATGCAAATTCACGCTATGGTTCTGTAGACCGTGCAATTCAATTCCGTTTAGCTAACGGATGGTGGTAAACAACATCAAACGCATCGACATATGTCGGTGCTTTTTTTATTGCTATTTGTAAAGTGTTTTGTTACGTTGTTATTAAATAATACAAAGACTACTAGGGGAGCCATATGGCTGAGATGAATTACATTCGGACCCTTTGAACCTGATATAGTTAACACTAACGTAGGGAAGTAGCGTAGGCATTAAATCCTTTTAATAATGACTAGGCTACTATTTTTAGTAGTCTTTTTTTATTGAGAAAGGAGATTATTATGTCATTTTCTGAAAATCTAAAGCAAGAGGCACAACCTATTATTGATGCGATTTACCATGATGGCTTTATTCAAGGTATGTTAAAGGGTGATATCTCTAAAAATGCAATTCAACATTATCTAAAGGCAGACGCACGCTATTTATTTGAGTTTGCTAAAATTTATGCTTTGTTAATACCTAAGGTAGATTCAAAAGAAGAGATTCAATTTCTTACAGAACAAATTATTTTTGCATCGTCAGGTGAAGTTGACGCACATCATATTCTCGCAGATTATGTAAATTTATCATATAATGAAATTATTCAAGAAGGCGAATGGTATCCAACAGCAGATCATTATATTAAACATATGTATTTTAATGCATATCATTTTGATGATGTCGCATATACAATTGCTGCAATGGCACCATGCCCATATGTTTACCAACAAATTGGTCAACGCGCGATGCGTGAACATCATTTTTCCTCTAACCATCCACTTAAAGCGTGGTTTGAATTTTATGCAAAAGGTATGGATGATTTAATGAATCATATTGATCATTGGTTAAATCATTGTGCAGAGAATACATCAAATAACGCACAACAACAATTAAAGAGAAATTTTTTAGAAAGTACTGTCCATGAACGTAATTTCTTTAATATGGCATATACACAAGAACATTGGGCATTTGGAGGAGAGACATATGAATAAGCTGAATATTGCGTTAACCATCGCTGGCACGGATCCATCAGGGGGCGCAGGCGTCATGGCTGATTTAAAATCATTTCATGCATGTGGGGTTTATGGCATGGCAGCAATCACGAGTATTGTTGCTCAAAATTCCTTAGGTGTACAACATATACACAACTTAGATACGTCGTGGCTTGAAGAACAACTCGAGAGTATTTTTATGGACGCGCCACCACATGCGATGAAAACAGGTATGATTCCAACACCTGAAATGATGGCGTTAATAGCATCGTATGTTAAAAAAAGTACGATACCATACGTCATAGATCCTGTGATGGTGGCAAAAAGTGGCGATGCCTTAATGTCTGAACAGGTCCGTCGAGATTTAAAATCAACACTTTTACCATTAGCAGATGTTGCCACACCCAACATACCTGAAGCCGAAGAAATAACGCAAATGACGTTAGATACGGAAACGGCTTTGTTTAAAGCTGGCCAGTTTTTTATTAAAGATATTGGTGCTAAAGGTGTCGTTTTAAAAGGGGGGCATTTAAAGGGTAATGCTACAGATTATCTCGTGACTAAAGATGGGGTAACACAATTTACAAGTGAACGTTTCCCTACACGACACACGCATGGAACTGGGTGCACATTTTCAGCTGTGATAACGGCAGAATTAGCTAAAGGTAACTCCATAATTGATGCAGTAGCTAAAGCGAAAAATTTTATTTCTAAAGCCATTCAATATACACCAGAAATAGGTAAAGGAAGAGGCCCTGTAAATCATTTTGCTTATCAACGGGAGAAAGGTTGGGATTAAATTGAGTTATTTATCCAAAGTGAGAGAGACAAACCCACTCATCGTCTGTTATACGAATGATGTTGTTAAAAATTTTACGGCTAATGGCTTACTATCTATAGGTGCAAGTCCTGCAATGAGTGAGGCACCTGAAGAAGCAAAAGATTTTTTTAAAGTCACAGAAGGATTATTAATCAACATTGGAACGCTGACACGTCAAACTGGGGCTGATATGTTAGAAATAGCAAAACAAGCGAATGATTTAGGGGTTCCTATAGTGTTTGATCCTGTTGCTGTGGGTGCCTCACAATTTCGTAAAGACTACTGCCAACAATTTTTAAATCAAGTTGATGTCGATGTGATTAAAGGTAATGCCTCAGAAATACTTACATTAGTTGACGCGGAAACGACGATGAAGGGGACGGATAGCGCTGCAAATATAGATCATGTTCAGATTGCTTTAAAAGCGTATGAAAAATACAATGCAGCCATTATCGTTACTGGAAAAAATGATGTCATTGTGCAAGACCATCAAATCATTGAACTCACTAACGGTTCACCTTTATTAACTAAAATCACTGGCGCAGGGTGTTTATTAGGTGCCATAGTTGCATCATTTTTATTACGTCAAAAACATCCTAATATTGAAGCTTTAATTGAAGCAGTCTCAATATATAACATAGCGGCTGAACATGCAGAGCTAAGTTTAGGGGCAGATTTACCAGGAACATTCTTAGTGTCATTTATTAATGCTTTAAATCAAGTAGATGATGCATCCTATCACCAGGAAATTAAAAAGAGAGAAGTGAAAGAAACATGAAGTTTGAAAGGGAACAATTACGTGTTTATTTTATAGCTGGTACGCAAGATGTAAAAAAAGGGACTTTACAAGAGAAACTAAAGGTAGCGCTTGAAGCGGGGATTACAATGTTTCAATTTCGAGAAAAAGGACCTTCATCTTTAAAAGGGGAGGATAAGGAACAAGAAGCAATTGCTTTAATGAAACTTTGTAATGCGTATCATGTACCGTTTATAGTTAACGATGATGTAGAACTAGCTTTAAAAATTGGTGCTGATGGTATTCATGTAGGCCAAGATGATGCCAAAATTGAATCCTTTATTAGTAAAAGTCATAATAAAATTATTGGATTAAGTATCAGTAATTTTCAAGAGTATGATCAATCTGATTTAACGCACGTTGATTATATAGGTGTCGGCCCCGTATATCAAACGTCAACCAAGAGAGATGCCAAACAACCTGGAGGCGTAGAAATGATTCGTCGTATGCGTAATTATGATGAATCGATACCAATCGTCGCCATTGGTGGCATAACCGAAGAAAACGTTGCATCATTGAAAAAGAATGGTGCAGATGGCATTGCTACGATTTCGTCCATCACACATAGCGCAAATATTGAAAATACTGTGTCACGATATTTACAGTATTTCAACTAAAATCATTTTTATTTTTGTTTATGTTTCCACACAACTCAGATGTGTGATAAAATATCATTTATGTGAATATATCTTTAGAGGTGGAAAAATGAAGAACAAAGCGCTATTGGCGACACTATTAGGGGTCGTTCTGTTATTAGCTGGATGTGATTATAGCAAGCCTGAAAATCGTACTGGCTTCTTTTACAACACGTTTGTTTCCCCAATGGATCAACTTATCCATTGGCTAGGTGATCATTTAAATAATAACTATGGTTTAGCCATCGTTATTATCGTTCTTGTAGTACGTATCGTATTACTCCCATTCATGTTATCAAACTATAAAAACATGCACATGATGCGTGAAAAAATGAAAATAGCAAAACCAGAGATGACTGCTGCGCAAGAAAAAATGAAACGTGCACGCACAGCAGAAGATAGAATTGCTGCTCAACAAGAAGTATCGAAAGTATATAAAAAATATGACATGAACCCAGTTGCAAGTATGTTAGGATGTCTTCCACTTATTTTGCAAATGCCGATTGTCATGGCTTTATTCTTTGTTTTAAAATATCCTTCAGGTGGCGGTATTACTAAATTCTCTGACTTCTTATGGTTCCAATTGGATAAACCTGATATTTGGATTA
Source organism: Staphylococcus agnetis (assembly GCF_011466855.1). Taxonomy (NCBI): domain Bacteria; kingdom Bacillati; phylum Bacillota; class Bacilli; order Caryophanales; family Staphylococcaceae; genus Staphylococcus; species Staphylococcus agnetis. The sequence goes on along the minus strand of NZ_CP045927.1, from coordinate 1,650,730 downwards.
CGATTATTGCCGGTGTGTTATACTTCATTCAAGCCTATGTTTCAAGTATGCATATGCCACCAGAGCAACGTCAAATGGCAATCATGATGATGATTATCTCACCAATAATGATTGTTTGGATCTCATTTAGTTCTGCAGCAGCATTGGGCTTATATTGGTCTGTTTCTGCGGCATTCCTAGTGGTACAAACATACGTTGCAAACAAGATTTACGGTAAAAAAGCGTTAGAAGAAGTTGCACCGATGATTCGCAAATTCGAAGAAGAAAAAAAAGCGAATAAGAAAACAGGTAAAAATACGCAAGTCGTATCTAAAAAGAAGAAAAAATAATTACAAAAAATAACCATCTTACCTTTTACGGTGAGATGGTTATTTTTTTAGACCCATTCATCAAAGAATTGTTTTAAAAACAATTCTAAAAATTTATGTCGTTCAAGTGCTATTTCTTTACCTTTAGGCGTATTCATTAAATCTTTAAGTTTCAATAATTTTTCATAGAAATGTTTGATTGCAGAAGGTTGAATGGTAGTTAAATCAATGCGTGATAAATCTGAATGCGGGATTTCATCGGTCCACATCGGTTCATTGAAATGCCCAGCAAATTGAAACGTACGGGCTATCCCAATAGCACCAATGGCATCTAGACGATCGGCATCTTGAACAATCTGAGCTTCTAACGTTTTTAAGGAATGACCTTCTCTGGATTTGCGAAAACTCATGTGATTGATAATATACATAATATGTTGTTGATCTTCAGGTGAAACACCTATTTGTTTTAAAAATGACGAAAGTGTCGAACACGCTTCAGAATGTGGTAATTTATCATCAACTGTGTCATGAAGTAGTGCTGCCATTTCAATAACAAAATGATTGATATTGTCATAATCATGAGCTATACATTTTGCAAGTGAAACGACACGTCGTACATGCGCAATATCATGACCAGTCGTATCTTGACCGTGTATGTGAACCATATAATGATAGGCTTGTTCACATTGCTTTGCCGTCATAGGTAATCCTCCTTATAAAATTGGTGAAAGTAATTGACTGATTGACTCTTTAAATTTTATAACAAGACTACGTTGTGCATACCGCTCTGGGGTAAGTACAGAACATTTTTTTAAATCTTGCTCAAAACTCTCCCGTAATTGTGTTGCGACACTTTCGTTATATACAAATGCATTCACTTCAAAATTTAAGACGAAACTGCGATTATCCATATTGGTCGTACCCACACTTGTGATTTCATCATCGATGGTTAATGTTTTTGCATGTAAGAAACCATCTTCATACAGATAAACTTTCGCACCGACCTCTAATAATGAAGCAGCATTCTTATAAGTCGCCCAATATACAAACGGATGATCGGGTTTGTTCGGTATCATTAAATGTACGTTCACGCCACCTAAAGCGGCGATTTGTAACGCATCTATAAACGATTGGTCAGGGACAAAATAGGGTGTTTGAATGTATATATCTTTTTTTGCCATATTTATCATTTTTAAGTATCCATATTTAATCTGCTCCCAAAATTCATCCGGTCCACTAGATGCAATTTGAACACCTATGTTGTCATTATTTTGGAGGTGTACTTTTGGAAAGTATTTTTCATGATGTTCAATATCATGACGCGATGATTGAGAATTCCAATCTAAAATAAAACGCAATTGTAAGGCGTGTACAGCTTCACCTTCAATTCTTAAATGGGTATCTCTCCAATTACCAAATTTTTTTGATAAACCCAAATACTCATTCCCAACATTAAATCCACCAACATAACCTATTTTGCCATCTATAACAACGATTTTTCGATGATTTCGATTGTTCATACGAAAATTAATAACTGGTAATTTAGAAGGGAAGAAAGCTTCAACTAGACCACCTTTTTTCTTAAATGACTTCAAATCTCTTAAAGATAAGCCTTTCGAGCCAATATCATCATATAGCATTTTGACTTCTAAACCTTCTTCCAACTTCTCTTCAAGTAAATCAATAATGCTCTTACCTAAAGCATCTTTACGAAAGATGTAATATTGTATATGTATATACGATTTTGCATTGCGTATATCTTCTTTAAGTTGGTTGAATTTTTGTTCTCCATCGAGCAGCACATCAATTTTATTTTGATTCGTGTAAAAGGCAGCATTGTTATAAAGCAACCCACGTATCATTGATTTGTATTTTTTTACATGTGGGTTTTCAGGATCAAAATGATCATTTTTTAAAGCTTTGAGTTGTTGATTGACAAGCTGAGTTAATCCTTTTTGGTCTTTTTCTGACACTTTAAAAATGGATTTACGCTGAATTTGACGTCCAAATAGTAAATAGAGTATGAACCCTAAAATAGGAAATAAAGATAAGACTAAAATCCAAGCCCATATTGAGCCTGCGCTTCGACGTTCCATAAAAATAATTGTGAAAACAAAAGAAATATTTAATAGGAATAAAGCGATAAATATATAGGTAAATACCATACTGCCATCTATGACGTATGCATTGTTTAAATCCTCCATTTTTAACCCTCCTTTGGATGTATGATTTTAAATAATTATATCATTTATTCATGAAATCACGGAAAATTTACGCATTTGACATATACCGCATAGGGGTATATAATAGTTTTGAAAGTAAGCATGGAGGTGCTGCCTATGAATGAACACGCACATCATTCTGATGAGATTAAAAAGAACTTAACTTCACGATTGAATCGTATTGAAGGACAAGTTCGTGCAATTAATCGCATGATTGATGAAGATGTTTATTGTGATGATGTCTTGACTCAAATTAGAGCGACACGTTCAGCTTTGAATAGCGTTGCGACGAGGTTGCTTGACTATCACATGAAAGGCTGTATTACAAAGAAAATTGAGGATGGCCATGAAGAAGAAGCAATGGAAGAGTTGCTTGTCACATTTCAAAAATTAATGAAAGACTAGTTGGAGGATACTATGCAAGTCGATCGTGTGTATGTAGAAGATTTAAGAAATGAGCAATATCAAACACATCTTGTACAACGTTTGAATGAAATGATTGGGGTTAAAGAAGTAAGTATCGATAGTGATTTAAAGTGCATCACACTTCGATATGAAACGCCTATTAATTTGAATACGTTAGAAAAAGAGATTTATGACTCAGGTTTTAAAGTATTACGAACGAAAAAAGGAGAGAGAGAACATGGATAAACACACTATTAATGTTGAAGGTATGACATGTAATCATTGTAAGGCGGCTGTTGAGGATGCAGTTAAAGGTAACAAAGAAGTATTGTCTGTCATTGCATCACCAGACGAGAATCAAGTGGAAGTGGAACTTACTGATGATGGTGCGCTTCATGATGTGAAACAACGTATTTATGATGCAGGTTATGAAGTGAAATAAAATTTATGTTGAATGTACTGAAATGAATTCAGTTCCTATTTAGAAGGGGGTAGGCAAATGATTGGTCTGCCCTCTATCATTTTAAGGATTCATATACCCTATATAGGTATAGGAGGTTGTCATAATGAAAGAAGAAACATATCAAATTTCAGGGATGCATTGTGCTGCGTGTGCGACACGCATAGAACGTGTACTGAATCGAGAAGCGGCTATTGAAGAAGCAACAGTTAACCTTGTTATGGAGAAAGCGACAGTTAAATATAACCCTAAACAAATTGATAGAGCAGCAATCTTTGAAAAAATTTCAAATATAGGATTTGAAGCACATGAAATTGAAAAAGATAATCACATTTCAAAACGGGAACATCAAGAATTAAAAAAACAACGAAATAAATTTCTGTTGTCAGCGTTGTTAGCTTTACCTCTGTTATACACAATGTTTGCACATTTTACATTCCTAGACTTTATACCTGTGCCAGAATTGTTGATGCATCCTTTATTTCAACTTGCATTGGCTACGCCCATTCAATTTATATTAGGTGGTCAATTTTATTTCGGTGCATGGCGAGCTTTAAAAAATAAAAGCGCAAATATGGATGTTTTGGTGGCAATGGGTACATCAGCAGCTTATTTTTATAGTTTTTACATGATGATTTTACACCAAGGTCATCCAGGGCATGTACCGCTTTACTTTGAGACGAGTGCGGTCCTCATTACACTCATTCTCCTTGGAAAATATTTTGAAAAGAGAGCCAAAGGACATGCAAGTGATGCAATAAAAAAACTAGCTGCATTGCAAGTGAAAGATGCATTGGTTGAAAAACATGGGGAAGTTGTCAATTTATCTATTGACCAAATACAAGTCGGAGATATTATTCATATTAAAAGTGGTACCTATATACCGCTAGATGCAGAAATCATTGAAGGCTCCACGTCAATTAATGAATCTATGATTACTGGTGAAAGCATACCTGTAGATAAAACGATAGGTGATTCTATTATTGGAAGTACATTAAATCAGGCCAACTTTATCAAAGCGAGAGTGACACATGTTGGAGATGATTTAGTACTCAATCAAATTATTAAAGTTGTTGAAGAGGCACAAACGAAAAAACCTCAAATCCAACGTTTAGCAGATAAAATATCTAACATTTTTGTTCCAACAGTAGTGGGCATCGCGCTATTTGCGTTTCTGTTATGGTTTTTCATTTTAACTTCATTTGATTTTACGCGATCACTTGAAATTTTTATCGCGGTGATTGTCATTGCTTGTCCTTGTGCATTAGGTTTAGCGACACCTACATCCATTATGGTTGGATCTGGGCGTGCTGCTGAATCAGGTATTTTATTTAAATCAGCAGAAAGTTTAGAACAAACACGTCAAATTGATACAATTGTTTTCGATAAAACCGGAACCCTTACAAAGGGCGCTCCTGAAGTTGTAGACACTATTGAATTTGAACGTGTGCCACATATCGATGATTATATTAAAAGTTTAGAATCTCAATCTGAACATCCTCTGTCTCATGCACTTGTTTCGCACTTTAAAGATGCCAAAAATGTAGCAATAAAAAATTATGAAACGCATATTGGAAATGGTATTTCTGGAATGATAGATGGCAGTTCAATTCGTATAGGATCACTATCTTTTATTGCATCAGAAATAACATTGACAGAGGACATGAAGCAACAACAACATCAGTTAGAAAGTAAAGGTGCAACGGTCATCGGTGTACAAATTAAACAAAAATTGGCAATGATGATTGCTTTAAGAGATGAACCTAAACCAAAAGTAAAAGAGACGATACGCCAATTACGTCAACATTATGAAGTGGTTATGCTAAGCGGCGATAGTCAAATGACAGTTGAGGCCATTGCAAGAGAATTAGGTATTCAACGTACTTTTGCAAATGTAAAACCTAACGAAAAAGCAAAAATCATCGAAACATTGCAAGAAGACAATCATAAAGTGATGATGGTTGGAGATGGAATTAATGATGCCCCATCATTAATTCAAAGTGATATTGGTATTGCGATGGGATCAGGAACAGACATCGCGATTGAATCATCAGATGTTGCGTTAGTATACAACCACATTTCACAAATACCTGAAGTATTAAAATTAAGTGAATTAACTATTAAGAATATTAAACAAAATTTATTTTTTGCTTTTTGTTATAATATCATTGGCATTCCTATTGCAGCCGCAGGATTTCTAGCGCCTTGGGTTGCAGGAACTGCGATGGCTTTTAGTTCTGTCTCAGTCGTATTAAACGCATTACGTTTAAAACGTATTCAAAAATAAATTAAAAAATTTCAATTTATTGTAGTCATATGTAATAAAGTAGGGTATGATGTAAGAGAAGTTAGACATATGCGGGGTGATAATATGGCAAAACAGAATGAAAGAATTCAAAATGTGGTCCATATGTTATCATCAATTGGGGTTAAAGTTAAAAAAACAAAATCACGATTGGATATTATGCGATCACTTCCCAATGCAAAACCTGCAACTGAGAAACTAAAGTAGTCAAAGCACGACATTAAATCATTGTGATTATCTTGGTGTAGATCACGGATATAGCGAGAATCATATCACAATTTTGTTTAAATGCGTTAAAAAAACAGACTAGGATGTACTATCCTAGTCTGTTTTTATGTTCTGATTAAAATGTTAAAGGTGATTATAAAGGTGTTTTGTCAGTAGGCGCATTGTATTTTTTCGGTGCGTGATAACGCATGCTGAGAAGTACACCTACACCCGCCATTAAACTCCATAAAGCACTTCCTCCATAACTGATGAATGGTAATGGAATACCTGTAATCGGCAAGAGTTGTATCGTCATTCCGATATTTTGAACGATATGAAAAAGTAATAAACTCACATACCCTACGATGAATGATTTATTAAATAAGTCTGTAGTTTGAGATGCGCTTTTTAAAAGATGCATTAATAACAATAAATAAATCACAAGTAATACGACAGCACCTATGAAACCAAACTCTTCACCAATAACAGAGAATATAAAATCTGTATGGTTCTCTGGAATATATACTTCACCTTGGTTGAATCCTTTACCTATTAATTGTCCGGATCCAATTGCTTTCATAGATTCTGTGAGGTGAAAACCATCTCCAGAACTATATGTGTATGGATCTAGCCAAGAGTTAATGCGTCCTAACTGATAGGTTTTAATACCAGCAATATTTTCGATTAAACTCGGTTTATATAATATAGAAAGAATAAGGCTTCCACCAAATACAATGACGACACCGAATAAGGGCGCAAGTATTTTCCAAGAAATACCACTCACTACTACGATACCAGCGATTATCGCCATGACTACAAGTGTTGTACCTAGATCGTTTTGTAGCAATATTAAAAGTAGTGGAATAAACGTGACACCCATAATTTTCAGTATAAGAATCATGTCTGTTTCAAGGGATCTGTTAAACGTAAAACGATTATGTTGAGCGACGACTTTGGAAATTGCAAGAATCAATACAATTTTCATGAACTCAGATGGTTGAATACTGATAGGGCCAAAGCGATACCAACTTTTGGCACCGTTGATAATAGGTGTTATCGATGTTTCAGGTAAAAGAATTAATCCTATCAATAAAAAGATAAATATAGAATAGATAATGAAGGTATATTTTCGGATTTTTTTAGGGGAGACAATCATTATCAAAAATGCAAGTATACCCCCTAATATGTAATAAAAAATTTGTCTGATGCCAAAATCCATACTATATTGTCCGCCACCCATAGCAGATTGAATAGTCATAACACTAATCAAACACAGCACTAAAATGAGTGTGATAAGTTTCCAATCTAAGCGATGTCGTAAAGATTTTTGAGTTTGTTGACGTGAGGAAGCCATAGTTATCTCCTTTACGAAAAGAATATCATGTAATAATTATATAACGATTGTACAGAACTTCGCATTAATTTGCTAACAAGAGTTGTGATTCATTTGAAAATACATGCATTTCTGATCTTTCTCATGGTAATATTGAGTTTAGAATACGATTTGGAGGCGGACTTATGTCAAAAGAAGCTTTATGTATTATATACGGCGGAAAAAGTGCCGAACATGATGTGTCTATTTTAACAGCACAAAATGTTTTAAATGCAATTGATAAAGAGCAGTATCAAATTGACATTATTTACATTACAAATGAAGGTATTTGGAGAAAGAAAGAGAATATTACTAATGAAATTACTGACATTAACGGACTACATTTAGATGCTTCACTTGAGGGTGAAATTTCTTCAATGTTAACACGTAGTAGTCTAGGTGGACGCTATGATGTTGTTTTTCCGTTATTACATGGCCCGAATGGAGAAGATGGTACGATTCAGGGATTATTTGAAGTGCTCGACTTGCCATATGTTGGTAATGGGGTGCTTGCAGCTTCAAGTTCAATGGATAAACTTGTAATGAAACAATTATTTGCACAACGTGGTTTACCACAGCTGCCATATGTGAGTTTTTTACGTAGCGAATATGAAAAATACCAACATAACATTTTGAAACTGGTACAGGATAAATTAGAATTTCCAGTATTTGTAAAACCTGCGAATTTAGGATCAAGTGTAGGGATTAGTAAATGTTCAAATGAAGCAGAGTTAATCCAAGGGATTGAAGAAGCATTTCTTTTTGACCGTAAACTTGTTATTGAACAAGGCGTTAATGCAAGAGAAATTGAAGTTGCTGTACTTGGTAATGATTACCCTGAAACGACATGGCCAGGAGAAGTCATAAAAGATGTCGCGTTCTATGATTACAAGTCGAAATATAAAGATGGTAAAGTACAACTGTCTATTCCTGCTGATTTAGATGAGGAAGTACAAATGACATTACGTAATATGGCAGTTGAAGCGTTTAAAGCAACAGATTGTTCAGGTATTCTCCGCGCAGATTTCTTCGTTACAGAGGATGATCAAATTTATATTAATGAAACCAATGCAATGCCTGGATTCACTGCGTATAGTATGTATCCGAAATTATGGGAAAATATGGGCGTTTCTTATCCAGAATTAATTACAAAACTGATTACATTAGCGAAAGAACGTCACCAAGATAAACAAAAAAATAAGCACAAAATTGATTAGAAGGTGACACGATGATTGACATAAGCTTACAACAACTCAAAACGTGGATTGATTGTGAAATCGATGAACAATATTTAACGCATACGATTAAAGGTGTGACTATTGATTCGCGTAACGTCCAACAAGGCCAACTTTTCATACCATTCAAGGGCGAAAATGTAGATGGTCACCAATATTGTGAACAAGCATTGAATAAAGGGGCAGGTGCAACATTCTTCCAATCAGACAGTGAGATTGAGGTGCCTCAAAATGGTCCTGTCATTTTTGTTAAAGATGCTTTAGACGCACTACAGCAATTGGCAAAAGCCTATATCCTAGCCGTAAACCCTACAGTTATTGCTGTAACAGGGTCAAATGGTAAAACAACAACGAAAGATATGATTGAGCATACATTGAAAGCAAATTATCGTGTAAAAAAAACGATAGGTAATTATAATAATGAAATTGGCTTACCTTTAACCATTTTAGAGTTAGATAACGATACAGAAGTGTCTATTTTAGAAATGGGTATGTCAGGCTTTCATGAAATAGAGTTATTGTCTCATATCGCTCAACCTGATTTTGCTGTTATCACAAACATCGGTGAATCTCATATGCAAGATTTAGGCTCTAGAGAGGGTATTGCCAAAGCTAAATTTGAAATCGTTTCTGGAATGAAACCTCATGGTAAATTAATTTATGATGGCGATGAGCCTTTACTAAAGCCACATATTGAGACTTTAAATGAGGCACAATGCATGAGTGTCGGGTTAAATCGGGATAATCAAATGCGTTGTAAAATTTTATCTCATGACGAGCATGGCATTTCGTTTTCAATCAATAATGAGGTCGACTATCAATTACCAATTATTGGAGCGCATAATATGCGTAATGCAGCCATCGCAATCACGATTGCGTCATTACTCGGCGTAGATCATCAAACAATTCAAACTCAATTGAATGATTTAAAACTCACAGGTATGCGCATGCAAAAATTTGAAGCGCCTAATGGTGCTACCGTTATTAACGATGCTTATAATGCAAGTCCTACAAGTATGAAAGCTGCAATTGATACGTTAAGTCAAATGAATGGACGTAAAGTTTTAATTTTTGGCGATGTACTTGAACTAGGTGAACAATCAAAAGCACTCCACATGAGTGTTGGACATTACTTAGAAGACAAAAATATCGACATGCTCTATACGTATGGAGAAGCGGCGCGCGATATTCACGAAAAAGGGAAGCGTCACGTACAAGAAGCCATACATTTTAGTGATAAATCGCAAATGATTAAATACGTTAAATCGATATTAAATTCACAGGATAAAGTATTGGTTAAAGGATCGCGTGGTATGAAATTGGAAGAAGTCGTCGATGGTTTAATCACTATTGATGCAAAATAAAAATTAAACAAAACATGACATCATAACGTCTTAAATGACTATAGATGTCATGTTTTTTATATCGTACTTTGAATATGTCTATAATCGTGTGCAAAAAGGCAATTGATAGAAAACATCAACGACAGTAATGAAGAAATGATGAGGCTTGCAGTTAGTATTTTTAAAGTGAAATAAATACGCATCTAAGCGATATGAGTTAAGATTGGTTTATTGCGCATTTGGTTTACAGGTGTTAATATGGAGAAGTTGGAAAAATCATTATTGAGATAAATTATGAGAATAAACATTCCAAAAAAGGAGAATGACTTTGCAAAATTTTACAAGCTTAGGTGTTTCAGAACGTACAGCTGAAACATTAGAGTCGATGGGATTTACGGAACCTACACCGATACAAAAGGATAGCATTCCATCTGCTCTTAAAAATTTAGATATTTTGGGCCAAGCACAAACAGGAACAGGTAAAACAGGTGCATTTGGTATCCCATTAATAGAGAAAGTAGTGGGCCAAGAAGGTGTGCGCGCTCTGATTTTAGCACCGACACGTGAACTTGCAATGCAAGTAGCAGAACAATTACGTGAATTTAGCCGTGGGCAAAAAGTACAAGTTGTAACGGTATTTGGTGGCATGCCGATCGATCGACAAATTAAATCATTAAAGCGTGGGCCTCAAATTGTCGTAGGTACACCTGGACGTGTGATTGATCATTTAAATCGTCGTACGCTTAAAACACAAGATGTAGAAACGTTAATTTTAGATGAAGCAGACGAAATGATGAACATGGGCTTTATTGATGATATGCGCTACATAATGGATAAATTACCAGCCGAGAATCGTCAAACAATGTTGTTCTCAGCAACAATGCCTAGAGCAATTCAAGAACTTGTTCAGAAGTTCATGAAATCACCGCAAATCATTAAAACCATGAACAATGAATTATCTGATCCTCAAATTGATGAGTTTTATACAATTGTGAAAGAACTAGAAAAATTTGACACTTTCACAAACTTCTTAGATGTGCATCAACCAGAACTTGCTATCGTTTTTGGCCGTACAAAGCGTCGCGTTGATGAATTAACAAGTGCGCTTTTATCGAAGGGATATAAAGCAGAAGGTTTACATGGGGATATTACGCAAGCAAAACGATTAGAAGTTTTGAAAAAATTTAAAAATGATCAAATCGATATCCTTGTTGCAACAGATGTTGCCGCACGTGGACTAGATATTTCTGGTGTAAGCCATGTCTATAACTTTGATATTCCTCAAGATACTGAAAGTTACACACACCGTATTGGTCGTACAGGACGTGCAGGAAAACAAGGTATGGCGGTAACATTTGTAAATCCAATCGAAATGGATTACATTCGTCAAATCGAACAAGCGAACCGTCGTCAAATGCGTGCATTACGTCCACCACACCGTAAAGAAGTGTTACGTGCACGTGAAGAAGAAATTAAATCAAAAGTTGAGAATTGGATGGCTGCAACGAAAGAACCACGTGTTGAAAGTATCGCGCAACAATTACTTGAAGTGTACGATCACTCTGATTTAGTGACAGCACTATTACAAGAACTAGTGGAGTCAAATGATGAAGTTGAAGTACAACTTACCTTTGAAAAGCCTCTTGCACGTAAAAACCGTCAACCAAAAGGTAATCGTAAAGGCGGTAGTGGCAAACGTCATGCGAAGTCAAGACGTGGCAACAAATCAGGTTTCAGTAAAAAAGGTAACAATCACAAAGAAAAACGTGAATCTAAAGTGAAAAAGGGACGCACATTCGCAGATCATCAAAAATAGTGTGTGAGATCGTTTCTTTGCTAGAACCATCTCAATGGATAAAAGAGCATGATTTAACATAAAGAAGGGCTGAGACAAAGCAGACCTGTTAATTAAAATAAGCCAGCAAAATTCATTTTGTACATGAACTTTGCTGGCTATTATTTATCTATATAAATTAATTTAGTCTTAGTGATGGACACTATGATGAATTGTGATTGATTCCTTAGCCGAGACTTCTGAGGCATTTAGCCGCAACCGAAAATCCATTTTGAGAGCAAAATCTAAGAGATTTTTGCTCCCTAGTTGAAGTAAGGCGTCTAGAAAAGCGAGGCGTTAGGGACAATCATAGGTTTAATGATTTATGTCTCAGCCGTTTTTGTTTAAGTTTAATGATATCGCGATGATAATGACGATGTGAGATTGATATTAAATTCTATGATATATTCGATACAATTTTAATGTATGCTATAATCATAATAATATTTGGTAAAGGAGATATGTATGTTGAAAGGATCGATGTTAAAACCATCCAAAGCTACACTTTCTTATAGTATCACAAGCAACGTCCTTCAATTGCTAGTTGAGATTTGTGTTTTATCCGTTCTGTTGTATTGCGCTCACCTATTTGCTTGGCATATCGTATGGACGTATGTACTCGTGATATGTCTCGTATTAAATATCATCATGCGTACTGTTTATCCGATTGTTTCCTATCATTTTTATACATACCGCATTCACACTAAGGTCGTTGAAATTCGTAAAAATGTTTGGTTTCAACACTACCAAGCAATTAAAATTGAACGGATTCAATATATAGAAAATGTGACCAATCCATTAGCTACATATTATAAATTAAAAAAATTAAAAATAACGACTGCAGGACATGAAATCGCTTTACCTTATTTATTAGAGACTCAAGCGAATGATATCGCAATACACTGTATGACTGTTTTAGAAAGGGGTGAGGATGATGTATAATCCACAAAAATTACATCCCATTTCATATATCACAGGGTTAATTGAGGCTATCAAACAAAATATTTTCGTGTTTATTATTTTCATCTTTTTTCAACTTGATAGCTTTAAGTGGTATGATATTTGGAGTTATGTTGTCCCAGGTATCTTTTTTATTGTCTTCTTAATTAGTTTTTGTATCAACATCGTACGTGTATATAAAACGCGCTATTGGATAGAGGATGATTACTTTATTGTTACAACGGGTGTGTTTAACCTCGAACGTAAAGAATTACATATCAAACGCATTCAATCCATCGATGCGAATCAATCTATCATTAACCGTATTTTTGGTGGTGTCAATTTACAACTTAAAACGCCTAGTGACAGTATTGAATTGGATACCATTACTCAGTTACAAAGTGAGCGTATTCGTGAAGAAGTTGAAAAAGTAAAAGGTCATTTACATCAAACCTCACAACAAGAGTATCTGGAGAATACAGTATCAAACGCGCATTATGAAGCCGAGGTACTCTTTACATTATCAACTAAAAATTTGTTGTTTATGGCTATGACAAGTGGTGCAATTTTAGTGACGCTAGCTACGGTAGGACCGATTATTGGTACATTCCAAAACAATATTGATTGGAATTGGCTATTTGGAAGTGTAAATCATGTATTTAACCATCAAGTGTATGCTACTATAATTATTTTAAGCATTATATTGGTCGTCAGTTATATCATTGGTGTCATCATCACGATGATAAAATATTATGGATTTACGCTACATCGACATGGTGACTACTTGCATATGAAATTTGGATTACTCAATATACGCCGAATGACAATACCTATTACTAGAATTCAGGCCGTTGTTGAAGACCGTTCTTTCATGAGAACGTTGTTTGGCTATACGTCTTATGCGTATATTATTACGAGCGATCACGCAGTTAAAGAAGATGAACATTCAAATGGTAAAGTGATGATTTTACCATTTATTGAACGTCGTTTAGCACAACATATCATTGCAGACATCACACCACACCTTCAATTTAATCCAATTACAACCGGCTTACCGTGGCGTGGGTTTCATCGTCGCTTTTGGATTATAAGTGTCATGCTCATTGGATGTGCCACATTAGGGCATTTTTACTATAGCCCATGGATTTGGCTACCAACGCTGTTGATTATTGGCTACACAATCTTTCATAGTTATGTGGCTATCCACCAGTCGGGCGTTGCTATAAATGAGTCCCAAATGTCATTAAAACAAGTAACGTTATTTGGTTATCGCACCTCATATTTTAAACGCGACAAAGTCATTGGTTATCGTCAAAGTGCGCATCCATTGATGCAAAAAGCAAACCTAAGTCATTTTGCATTTTTAGTAGCAAAAGGAAATACAAATGAGAAGATTGGATTACGTTTTCATGATGTCAACACAGTTGCACGTTATCGAAAGTGGTATACCAATGGAGGTGGTCGTGATGAAAACAATGCATAAGCAAGGCTTACGTGTATTAAAGATTAGAGGCATACTGTATACGTGCATCTGTCTCAGTTTTGCTACGGGTTACATGTTGAGCGCATACTTTTTAAAGTGGCCATCATTTAAAACCATGATGATTGTTAGTATTGTCCTCGTCATATTATTAGCATTGTACTTTATCTTCGTGGCGCCACGTTATCGATATGCAATTTTTAAATATCAATATGATGAACATAGAATATTTATACAAAAAGGCTTATTTTTTATTAAACAAACCCATGTCCCTTTATATCGCATTCAAAATGTAGAAATTGAAGAAGGATGGATTATGAGACGTTATCATCTTGCTAATATATTAATGCATACTGCAGGAGGTTTAGTTTCAGTAAAATTAATTCATAAAGATGAAGCGCAAAAATTAAATGCTTTCATTAGACAACATGGTATGATTGATGAGAGTGGTGCATTGCATCAAAGATTAGAGGCTAACACGTCAGATGAATAATGATTGAATGTCGTAGTCATTCTTAAGTCCAATGAAAATAAAAAAGATATTTGAGAAAATGAGGGAAACTAATGATTTATGGTATCGGTATCGATTTAGTGGAAATCAACCGTTTAAAAGAAGTGTTGAAACGACAAGCACGTTTTCCAGAGCGCATTTTATCAGCTAAAGAATTAGAGCGATTTAATAGTTTTAAACTTGAAAAACGCCAGCTTGAATTTCTTGCTGGACGATTTGCATGTAAAGAAGCAATGAGTAAAGCCTTAGGAACAGGTCTTGGCGAAAACATAGCATTTAAAGATATTCACTGTGAAAATGATCAAAATGGTAAACCCACAATCGCATATAAAGATTTCACCGTTCATGTGTCTATTTCACATACAGAACATTATGCAGTGAGCCAAGTCATTATAGAACAATAAGTGCTTTAGAGCAGAGTAAAAGATTAAAATCATCTAATATAGATGTGTTTTAGATGTCTCTGCTCATATTTGTTAAGAGAGATTGATTTTAGGAAGGTGACAATTGTGTCAGATAAATATTTTCGTTCAACGGAATTAACCATTGATTTAGATGCGATAACAGATAATTACCATGCATTAGTAAAATTGCAACCAAATAAATTGATAATGCCAGTTGTAAAAGCAAATGCATACGGCTTGGGTAGTATCCAAATCGCGACACATTTACGTGATTTAGGTGCGGAGTTTTTCTGTGTTGCCACTTTAGATGAAGCAATTGAATTAAGAATGCATGGTATCAAAGAGAAGATTTTAATTTTATCAAGTGTACCGCCACATGCTATTAATAAAGCAATTCAACATCGTGTAGCCATAGGCGTTCCATCGAAAGAATGGCTTGAACGAGCGATTGCACATATAGACGAAGAGGCTAAAAAAAATGTATGGATGCATATTAAACTTGATACAGGTATGAATCGTTTAGGCATTAAAGATGCAGAGACATATCATGAGGTAATACAACTCATTGAACAACACCCTAATTTAAAATTCGAAGGCGTGTTCTCACATTTTTCATCTGCCGACGTTGATAATGATACATCTAAATTACAATATGAACGATTTAAAACACTCGTCGAAAGTACACAACAACCCCCTTATGTACACATTCAAAATTCAGCTGGCGCTTTAAGATTTGATCCATCAATTTGTAACGCATTTCGTCCAGGCATTGCACTATATGGCTATTATCCTTCATCATTTATTGAGGAAAAAGTGACTGCTAAATTAAGGCCATCTTTGCAATGGACCTCGGCGATAACGCAAGTGAAAACGTTAGAACCTGGTGAAAACATTGGATATGGTGAAACGTATACAGCTGAAAAAGCGATGACAATTGCCTTGTTACCTGTAGGGTATGCAGATGGCTATATACGTAGTATGCAAGGCAGTGATGTAAAGGTCAATGGACATCAATGTAAAGTAGTAGGGCGTGTAAGTATGGATCAAACGGCGATTCATGTACCCGAAACGACACAACCAGGAGATATTGTAACGTTAATAGAGCCTATAGCACATTCTCCTCAATCAGTCGAAGCATTAGCGACACAACAAAATACTATAAATTATGAAGTTTTATGCAATTTGAGTAGACGCGTTGCAAGAATATACAAAACACAACAATTGTGTGAAATATCCAACGAATTATTAAAATAGTATGGTTATTATATAGGATTTTTGATATCATAAAATGGAATCAAGGAAAATTATATCTGTTTTATTGATATGGAGGTCCTACTTATGTCAGCATTCTATCAAATAAGAGGTAAAAGCTTAGAACAATCATTAAAAGAAGGGTATGTTCAGATGGCGGATTTAAATCTCTCCCTAGCAACTGAAGCATACTCAGTCGAGTGTGAAGCTTGTGACTGTAACGAAACACACTTATTATCTAACAATAAGGATGACTAAATGAAACGTGGCGACGTTTATTTAGCAGATTTATCGCCAGTTCAAGGGTCGGAACAAGGGGGAGTCAGACCTGTCGTTATCATTCAAAATGATACTGGCAATAAGTATAGTCCAACGGTTATAGTAGCTGCAATTACTGGACGCATTAATAAAGCAAAAATTCCAACACATGTTGAAATTGAAAAACATAAATATAAGCTCGATAAAGATTCAGTTATCTTATTAGAACAAATAAGAACTGTCGATAAAAAGAGACTTAAAGAAAAGTTGACATATCTTTCAGATAAAAAGATGAAAGAAGTGAACGCTGCACTTGGAATTAGTCTAGGATTGCACATGAACCAACATAAATAGGCTTTAGGATTTGTATTTCCTAAAGCCTTTTACCATGTTACAAAAGGGGGGAAGTCCATTTGACGCATCAAAATGAAGTGCGCTACTTTGATTTAGTAGATGCATTTATAAAAGATAAAAATAAAAGCCAGACACTTCAAACGGCGCGGAGTTATGCGGACCATATTACTGGAAAAGGTGTCACACCAGAAGATATCGTTCGAATGCATAAGAAATATGCAGAAGAACATCAACTTTCCCATGGCCAACTTGTAGATAGTATGGATGTACTAGAAAAAGTAATATCTAGTTTTGGTTTTAATTACACAGATTATAAAGATTTAATTGACCGAATGGAAATTCATGATAAAGAGTTAGACGTTGCATCTCGACTTCAACAAACAATGTTAAAAACAGAAATTCCTCAATTTGATAGCATTCAAATCGGTGTTATATCTGTTGCTGCACAACGTGTAAGTGGTGACTATTTCAATTTAATAGATCATAAAGATGGCACGATGAGTTTTGCTGTAGCAGACGTCATTGGTAAAGGTATTCCTGCTGCATTAGCCATGAGTATGATTAAGTTTGGTATGGATTCTTATGGGCATTCGCAATTACCTAATGATGGTTTGAAGCGGTTGAACCGAGTTGTCGAGAAAAACGTTAACCAAAATATGTTCATTACGATGTTTTATGGCTTATATGAAGAAATGAATCATATTTTATATTGCAGTTCAGCTGGACACGAGCCAGGGTACATTTTCCGAGCAGAAGAAAATGAATTTGAAGAAATTGATGTGAGGGGCCGGATTTTAGGTGTGAGCCCTCACATAAGATACGATCAAAAAGAAATTAAAATCAATATTAACGATCTCATTATCATTTTTACTGATGGTGTTACCGAAATACGTCATGAAGATGGAGATTTTATAAATAAAAATAAACTGCTTGAATTCATAAAAGGCTATAAAGAATTACATCCTCAAGACATTGTGCAATTATTATACGAAAAGTTGTTACGTCTACATAAAGAAGGTAAACGCGACGACCTAACAATATTAATTATTAAAAGAGTCAATTAATTTCTATAAATTTAGATTAAAGCAACATAGAAGTGGGTAAAATCCCGTAGTAGAGTATATTTGTAGGAGTGTAAATAATAATGAACCTTAATATAGAATCGCAAAAACATGAACACTATTATGACATCGCAGTCAGTGGAGAATTGGATGTTGCTACTGTACCTGAACTAGAGAAAGTTTTAGTACCAATTAGACAAGCAGGTACGCATGACATTCATGTAAATTTAGAAAACCTATCTTATATGGATTCAACAGGTTTAGGTCTCTTTGTAGGCACATTAAAGTCTTTAAATCAAAATAACAAGGAATTATATATACTAGGTGTAAATGACCGAATTAAAAGATTATTTGAAATAACAGGGTTAAATGATTTAATGCATGTGAATGAAGGGACGGAGGTCGAATAACTATGTCACAAAAAAATGATTTTATTGAAATGAGACTTCCAGCATCAGCAGAATATGTAAGTTTAATACGATTGACATTGTCTGGCGTATTTACTCAAGCGGGTGCATCATACGATGATATTGAAGATGCTAAAATCGCTGTAAGTGAAGCCGTTACGAATGCTGTAAAACATGCATATAAAGATAAAAAAGAAAAAGGTTATATTAACATCGGTTTTGAAAAATGTGATACCCATATTAAAATTATCGTTTCGGATCAAGGAGAAAGTTTCAATTATCAAGAGACGAAACAACAACTAGGCCCATACAAAGAGAATGAGAATATTGATTTCTTACGTGAAGGTGGCTTAGGGTTGTTCTTAATTGAGTCGTTAATGGATGAAGTTACAGTAGATAAAGAAACTGGTGTAACAATTAGTATGATCAAGTATATAAAAAAAGAGCAGGTGCGAAACAATGACGAAAGAGTCGAAATCAGCTAATTTTGTTTCACCTGAACAAATCAACGACTGGATTAAGCAACACCAAGAGCATCAAGATGAAGTTGCACAAGAAAAGCTTGTCATGCATTATGAAAAACTCATCGAATCTTTAGCATATAAATATTCTAAAGGACAATCACATCATGAAGATCTAGTACAAGTTGGTATGGTGGGACTGATAGGTGCTATCAATCGATTTGATCTTTCTTTTGATCGTAAATTTGAAGCATTTTTAGTTCCAACAGTGATTGGTGAAATTAAAAGATATTTACGTGACAAAACATGGAGTGTGCACGTTCCACGTCGCATTAAAGAAATTGGTCCTAGAATTAAAAAAGTCAGCGATGAACTTACGAATGAGCTTGAACGCTCACCTTCCATTTCAGAAATCGCAGCACGCTTAGAAGTGACAGAAGAAGAGGTTTTAGAAGCTATGGAAATGGGACAAAGTTATAACGCATTAAGTGTCGACCATTCGATTGAAGCGGATAAAGATGGTTCAACTGTAACGTTGTTAGACATTATGGGAAGCCAAGATGATAATTATGACTTGACTGAAAAACGCATGATTTTAGAGCGTATCATTCCGATACTTTCAGACCGAGAACGTGAAATTATTCAATGTACGTTTATTGACGGTTTAAGTCAAAAAGAAACGGGTGAGCGTATTGGATTAAGCCAAATGCATGTCTCTCGTTTACAACGCACAGCGATAAAAAAATTACAAGAAGCAGCAAGAAAGTAAAAGTGATGCGGTTAAGAACGTTTAATAGAAATATGTCATTATATATATATATCAATATCCGTGGGTCACACTATGAAACACATTAAAAGTGTTACCGCGGTTTTTTTATAAGTTCATACTAAAATAGCTGAGACTTTATAGGTCTCAGCTATTTTATGTGATAACGACATCATTATCAAACTTTAAATATCAATGTTAAAATAAGAATGTAATTATAAAGAAAGTGGTGAACATCTTGGCAAATGCATTAGTCCAAGCAATACATAATGAGTATCAATTCTCTATCAAACAAATCGAAGCAGTTTTAAAACTTTTAGAAGATAAAAACACTGTACCATTTATCGCACGTTATCGAAAAGAAATGACTGATGGCTTAGATGAAGTTGAAATTAAAAAAATTGCAGATGAATTTAACTATCTGCAAAACCTTCAAAAACGTAAAGATGAAGTTATACATAGTATTGAGCAACAAGGCTTATTAACAGAAACTTTGAAACAAGACATTTTGAAGCAAACGAAGCTTCAACGTGTTGAAGATTTATACCGACCATATAAACAAAAAAAGAAAACAAGAGCAACAGAAGCGAAAAGAAAAGGATTGGCGCCTTTAGCAAAATGGATTGATGCGCAAAATGAAACGGAAAGCATTGATATACGAGCAAAACAATTTATCAATGAGGAAGTGCCTACAATTGAAGCGGCAATTTTAGGCGCACAAGATATCATTGCAGAACGTATTGCAGACCATCCACAATATCGACAGCGTATACTTAATGAAACACAGCAACATGGTGTAATAACAGCTACAAAAAAGAAAAATGCTGTAGATGAAAATGAAATTTTTGCAATGTATTATAATTATTCTGAGCCTTTAAAACGTTTAGCCAATCACCGAATTTTAGCTATGAATCGCGGTGAAAAAGAGAAAATATTAGCTATTAAAATTGATGTGGATCAATCACTGATTATTGATCATATTAAGCATTCTGAAATTATGGGGGATAACCCATTATCACATATCGTTAAAAATGCAATAGAAGATGCGATGAAACGCTTGATTTTTCCATCTATAGAACGTGAAATACGTACGGACCTTACAAAACGAGCAGAAGATAGTGCGATAGAAGTGTTTAGTAAAAATCTCAAACAATTGTTATTACAACCACCATTAAAACAAAAACAAATTTTAGGTATTGATCCTGCCTATAGGACAGGTTGTAAACTGGCAGTTATTAATTCTATGGGCTCATTTGTAGCAAAATCTGTCATGTATCCACACCCACCAGTTTCCAAAATGAAAGATGCAGAACGCATATTTTTAAATATCATTAACACGTACGATATTGATTTGATTGCAATAGGTAATGGCACAGCGAGTCGAGAAACAGAACAATTCGTAGCAAATATGATACAAACGCACGGTTTGAAAGTTCAATATATTATCGTGAATGAAGCGGGTGCATCAGTCTATTCTGCGTCTGATATAGCAAGACAAGAGTTCCCAGATTTTCAAGTAGAAGAACGTAGTGCAGTGTCAATTGGTCGCCGTGTACAAGATCCATTAAGTGAGCTTGTTAAAATAGACCCTAAATCAATAGGGGTGGGACAATATCAACATGATGTGAATCAAAAACAATTAGGTGAAGCGCTCGATTTTGTTGTTGAAACGGCTGTAAACCAAGTAGGTGTCAATGTTAATACTGCTTCAAGTACTTTATTGCAACATGTTGCGGGATTGTCAAAACCAATAGCAAATAACATTATTCAATATAGAGAAGAAAACGGTAAGATTACACATCATAAAGAAATCAATAAAGTGAAACGATTAGGTCAAAAAACCTTTGAGCAAAGTATCGGATTTTTAAGAATTGTAGATGGAGAAGAGCCATTAGATAACACACCCATCCATCCAGAAAGTTACGCTGTAACATATCAATTATTAGATGAACTCAATATTGATGTTGCAGAATTAGGCAGTAAGCAACATCAACAAACCTTTGAAAACTTAAATATAGAAGCTTGTGCAGAAAAGTTAAATATTGGTGTGCCAACTCTGGAGGATATAGTTCAAGCGCTTATGGCACCGAACCGAGATCCACGTGATGAATATGAAACGCCTCAACTTAAATCAGATGTATTATCCATTGAAGATTTAACAAAAGGTATGAAATTAAATGGTACTGTAAGAAACGTCGTAGATTTTGGTGCTTTTGTAGATATTGGTGTGAAACAAGATGGTTTGGTGCATATTTCTAAATTGGCGAAACGTTTTGTGAAACATCCTATGGATATTGTCAGTGTAGGCGATATTGTTGAAGTATGGGTAGAGCGCATTGATGTTGATAAAGGAAAAGTCGCACTCACAATGATTGATCCTAATGGACAATGAGACTTTACAATCACGAGCTGAATCTATCGCGCTAACCTATTTTGAACGTCCATTTATACATCGGATTTATTTTAATCACCGCCTACGAACAACTGGAGGACGATATTTATTAAAGTCACACGATATAGAGATAAACCCGAAACAGTACGAACATTTTGGAGAGGCAGCGATTGATGCGATTATAAAACATGAATTGTGTCATTATTTTCTTCATCTAGATGGAAAAGGATATCAACATAGAGATTCAGATTTTAAAAAATTAAGTCAAATGGTTCATGCCCCTCGATTCTGTATACCTACAGAAACGTACCGTGAACGTGCGAATTATGAATACATGTGTACAAAGTGTCATCAAAAATTTTTGAGAATCCGAAAAGTAAACACCAGAAAGATGAGATGTGGACGTTGTGGCGGTGGGTTGAAAATAACGTCGTATTTATCATAATTTGATTAGTAAGTATCTTATCTTTCATAGAAAAGGGTAAAGATTCCGTTTGAAAGGAATTTTTATCCTTTTTTTAAGAAATAAAGGTTATTGACTTTGCATATTTTGATACGTATAATAATAAAAGTCGTCACAGTAATTATGACGCACTTATGTGAAAATGATTGTTGACTTCATGAGGTAAATAAGTTATGATTTAATATGTTGCCAAATTAAAGTTAAAGACGTTTTACAAATATTAATCTTTTGTTAAAAAAGTGTTGACTTTAGTTAATGAGGATAGTACAATAAATCTTGTCGAAAAAATCAATGATTTTTACCGAGCGGTCGTGGCGGAACGGCAGACGCGCTAGGTTGAGGGCCTAGTGGGAGTATTCCCGTGGAGGTTCAAATCCTCTCGGCCGCATCAACATCGAATATAACACTTGCGGGTGTAGTTTAATGGCAAAACCTCAGCCTTCCAAGCTGATGTTGTGGGTTCGATTCCCATCACCCGCTCCATTAATTATTATGAACATTGAAAACTGAATGACAATATGTCAACGTTAATTCCAATAATTTTGAGTACGTAATGTACTTTCAAGAGTGATTGGCTTAACCAATCAACGAGCTATATCAAGCTTACTTCTTTTATGGAGAGTTTGATCCTGGCTCAGGATGAACGCTGGCGGCGTGCCTAATACATGCAAGTCGAGCGAACTGACGAGGAGCTTGCTCCTTTGACGTTAGCGGCGGACGGGTGAGTAACACGTGGGTAACCTACCTATAAGACTGGAATAACTCCGGGAAACCGGGGCTAATGCCGGATAACATGTTGAACCGCATGGTTCAACAGTGAAAGACGGTCTTGCTGTCACTTATAGATGGACCCGCGCCGTATTAGCTAGTTGGTAAGGTAACGGCTTACCAAGGCGACGATACGTAGCCGACCTGAGAGGGTGATCGGCCACACTGGAACTGAGACACGGTCCAGACTCCTACGGGAGGCAGCAGTAGGGAATCTTCCGCAATGGGCGAAAGCCTGACGGAGCAACGCCGCGTGAGTGATGAAGGTCTTCGGATCGTAAAGCTCTGTTGTTAGGGAAGAACATATGTGTAAGTAACTGTGCACATCTTGACGGTACCTAACCAGAAAGCCACGGCTAACTACGTGCCAGCAGCCGCGGTAATACGTAGGTGGCAAGCGTTATCCGGAATTATTGGGCGTAAAGCGCGCGTAGGCGGTTTTTTAAGTCTGATGTGAAAGCCCACGGCTCAACCGTGGAGGGTCATTGGAAACTGGAAAACTTGAGTGCAGAAGAGGAAAGTGGAATTCCATGTGTAGCGGTGAAATGCGCAGAGATATGGAGGAACACCAGTGGCGAAGGCGGCTTTCTGGTCTGTAACTGACGCTGAGGTGCGAAAGCGTGGGGATCAAACAGGATTAGATACCCTGGTAGTCCACGCCGTAAACGATGAGTGCTAAGTGTTAGGGGGTTTCCGCCCCTTAGTGCTGCAGCTAACGCATTAAGCACTCCGCCTGGGGAGTACGGTCGCAAGACTGAAACTCAAAGGAATTGACGGGGACCCGCACAAGCGGTGGAGCATGTGGTTTAATTCGAAGCAACGCGAAGAACCTTACCAAATCTTGACATCTTTTGACCGCTCTAGAGATAGAGTTTTCCTCTTCGGAGGACAAAATGACAGGTGGTGCATGGTTGTCGTCAGCTCGTGTCGTGAGATGTTGGGTTAAGTCCCGCAACGAGCGCAACCCTTAAGCTTAGTTGCCATCATTAAGTTGGGCACTCTAAGTTGACTGCCGGTGACAAACCGGAGGAAGGTGGGGATGACGTCAAATCATCATGCCCCTTATGATTTGGGCTACACACGTGCTACAATGGACAATACAAAGGGCAGCGAAACCGCGAGGTCAAGCAAATCCCATAAAGTTGTTCTCAGTTCGGATTGTAGTCTGCAACTCGACTACATGAAGCTGGAATCGCTAGTAATCGTAGATCAGCATGCTACGGTGAATACGTTCCCGGGTCTTGTACACACCGCCCGTCACACCACGAGAGTTTGTAACACCCGAAGCCGGTGGAGTAACCATTTTGGAGCTAGCCGTCGAAGGTGGGACAAATGATTGGGGTGAAGTCGTAACAAGGTAGCCGTATCGGAAGGTGCGGCTGGATCACCTCCTTTCTAAGGATAATATACGGAATATCGCCTAAGGCGATAAGGAATAACGGAGACATATTGTATTCAGTTTTGAATGCTCATTTTTGAGGATTCAACATTGTACATTGAAAACTAGATAAGTAAGTATAGATTTTACCAAGCAAAACCGAGTGACAAGCGAAAAGCTTGAAACAAAAAATTATCGCTAGTCGTCGACAGACGACTCACAATAATTAATAACTGGTGGATGGTAAGTAGTGCATATGTTATAGATACGATAAACGTGAATTGAAAGCGTTTGTCAGTCTATGAATCACAAACAAGAGCGAAGGCGCTTACTTTTGTAAGTAACTGAGCGATTTGTGCCGTGATGAAGCAGAATGCGAACGCTTATCAACACGTTTAGATTAAGTTATTAAGGGCGCACGGTGGATGCCTTGGCACTAGAAGCCGATGAAGGACGTTACTAACGACGATATGCTTTGGGGAGCTGTAAGTAAGCTGTGATCCAGAGATTTCCGAATGGGGGAACCCAGCACGAGTTATGTCGTGTTATCCGCATGTGAATACATAGCATGTGAGAAGGTAGACCCGGAGAACTGAAACATCTTAGTACCCGGAGGAAGAGAAAGAAAAATCGATTCCCTGAGTAGCGGCGAGCGAAACGGGAAGAGCCCAAACCAACAAGCTTGCTTGTTGGGGTTGTAGGACACTCTGTACGGAGTTACAAAGGAATACGTTAGACGAATAACCTGGAAAGGTTAATCATAGAAGGTAATAATCCTGTAGTCGAAAACGTATACCCTCCTGAGTGGATCCTGAGTACGGCGGAGCACGTGAAATTCCGTCGGAATCTGGGAGGACCATCTCCCAAGGCTAAATACTCTCTAGTGACCGATAGTGAACCAGTACCGTGAGGGAAAGGTGAAAAGTACCCCGGAAGGGGAGTGAAAGAGAACTTGAAACCGTGTGCTTACAAGTAGTCAGAGCCCGTTAATGGGTGATGGCGTGCCTTTTGTAGAATGAACCGGCGAGTTACGATCTGATGCAAGGTTAAGCAGAAAATGTGGAGCCGTAGCGAAAGCGAGTCTGAATAGGGCGAATGAGTATTTGGTCGTAGACCCGAAACCAGGTGATCTACCCTTGGTCAGGTTGAAGTTCAGGTAACACTGAATGGAGGACCGAACCGACTTACGTTGAAAAGTGAGCGGATGAACTGAGGGTAGCGGAGAAATTCCAATCGAACTTGGAGATAGCTGGTTCTCTCCGAAATAGCTTTAGGGCTAGCCTCAAGTGATGATTATTGGAGGTAGAGCACTGTTTGGACGAGGGGCCCCTCTCGGGTTACCGAATTCAGACAAACTCCGAATGCCAAATAATTTAACTTGGGAGTCAGAACATGGGTGATAAGGTCCGTGTTCGAAAGGGAAACAGCCCAGACCACCAGCTAAGGTCCCAAAATATATGTTAAGTGGAAAAGGATGTGGCGTTGCCCAGACAACTAGGATGTTGGCTTAGAAGCAGCCATCATTTAAAGAGTGCGTAATAGCTCACTAGTCGAGTGACACTGCGCCGAAAATGTACCGGGGCTAAACATATTACCGAAGCTGTGGATTGTCCTTTAGGACAATGGTAGGAGAGCGTTCTAAGGGCGTTGAAGCATGATCGCAAGGACATGTGGAGCGCTTAGAAGTGAGAATGCCGGTGTGAGTAGCGAAAGACGGGTGAGAATCCCGTCCACCGATTGACTAAGGTTTCCAGAGGAAGGCTCGTCCGCTCTGGGTTAGTCGGGTCCTAAGCTGAGGCCGACAGGCGTAGGCGATGGATAACAGGTTGATATTCCTGTACCACCATGATTCGTTTTAAGCGATGGGGGGACGCAGTAGGATAGGCGAAGCGTGCTGTTGGAGTGCACGTCTAAGCAGTGAGACTGAGTGTTAGGCAAATCCGGCACTCATTAAGGTCAAGCTGTGATGGGGAGAAGAAACATGTTTTCTTCGAGTCGTTGATTTCACACTGCCAAGAAAAGCCTCTAGCTAGAAGATTGGTGCCCGTACCGCAAACCGACACAGGTAGTCAAGATGAGAATTCTAAGGTGAGCGAGCGAACTCTCGTTAAGGAACTCGGCAAAATGACCCCGTAACTTCGGGAGAAGGGGTGCTCTTTGAGGTTCACGCTTCGAAGAGCCGCAGTGAATAGGCCCAAGCGACTGTTTATCAAAAACACAGGTCTCTGCTAAACCGTAAGGTGACGTATAGGGGCTGACGCCTGCCCGGTGCTGGAAGGTTAAGAGGAGTGGTTAGCATTAGCGAAGCTACGAATCGAAGCCCCAGTAAACGGCGGCCGTAACTATAACGGTCCTAAGGTAGCGAAATTCCTTGTCGGGTAAGTTCCGACCCGCACGAAAGGCGTAACGATTTGGGCACTGTCTCAACGAGAGACTCGGTGAAATCATAGTACCGGTGAAGATGCCGGTTACCCGCGACAGGACGGAAAGACCCCGTGGAGCTTTACTGTAGCCTGATATTGAAATTCGGTACAGTTTGTACAGGATAGGTAGGAGCCTTAGAAGCGTGAGCGCTAGCTTACGTGGAGGCATTGGTGGGATACTACCCTAATTGTATTGGATTTCTAACCCGCAACTCTTATCGAGTTGGGAGACAGTGTCAGGCGGGCAGTTTGACTGGGGCGGTCGCCTCCTAAAGAGTAACGGAGGCGCTCAAAGGTTCCCTCAGAATGGTTGGAAATCATTCATAGAGTGTAAAGGCATAAGGGAGCTTGACTGCGAGACCTACAAGTCGAGCAGGGTCGAAAGACGGACTTAGTGATCCGGTGGTTCCGCATGGAAGGGCCATCGCTCAACGGATAAAAGCTACCCCGGGGATAACAGGCTTATCTCCCCCAAGAGTTCACATCGACGGGGAGGTTTGGCACCTCGATGTCGGCTCATCGCATCCTGGGGCTGTAGTCGGTCCCAAGGGTTGGGCTGTTCGCCCATTAAAGCGGTACGCGAGCTGGGTTCAGAACGTCGTGAGACAGTTCGGTCCCTATCCGTCGTGGGCGTAGGAAATTTGAGAGGAGCTGTCCTTAGTACGAGAGGACCGGGATGGACATACCTCTGGTGTACCAGTTGTCGTGCCAACGGCATAGCTGGGTAGCTATGTATGGACGGGATAAGTGCTGAAAGCATCTAAGCATGAAGCCCCCCTCAAGATGAGATTTCCCAACTTCGGTTATAAGATCCCTCAAAGATGATGAGGTTAATAGG
Source organism: Staphylococcus agnetis (assembly GCF_011466855.1). Classification (NCBI taxonomy): domain Bacteria; kingdom Bacillati; phylum Bacillota; class Bacilli; order Caryophanales; family Staphylococcaceae; genus Staphylococcus; species Staphylococcus agnetis. The sequence goes on along the minus strand of NZ_CP045927.1, from coordinate 1,622,885 downwards.
TTCGAGGTGGAAGCGTAGCGATACGTGGAGCTGACGAATACTAATCGATCGAAGACTTAATCAATTTAGTTCATAAGGTGATGCTTGTGAAACCAATACTTACTATCTAGTTTTGAATGTATAATCATTCATTTTACGAAGTGACATGTTCGAATACGAACGTTTGCCACACCGTATTTTACGAAGTGAAAACGTTTGTCACGAAGTAAAACATTGTTTGGTGACAATAGCAAAGAGGCCACACCTGTTCCCATGCCGAACACAGAAGTTAAGCTCTTTAGCGCCGATGGTAGTCGGACTTACGTTCCGCGAGAGTAGGACGTTGCCAAGCAAACGAACCCCAAGTACAAATCGTACTTGGGGTTTTTTGTATGTAATTTAAATCAGCAGTGAATAAAGCATTTTATTTTCATTAATATAAATATTTTTTGGATCAAACTGATGGATACGTTGTTTCAGTGTATTTAAGTCTTTGTGATATTTTAATTGGATTCCAATTATAACCGTTCCCGTATTTTGTGATGCCTTTTTAAGATATTCAAATTTCGTGATATCATCATCAGGGCCTAAAACATCATTTACAAATTGTTTTAGTGCACCCGGACGTTGTGGGAAATTCAAAATAAAATAGTGTTTCATTTCTTCGTACAGTAATGCACGTTCTTCAATTTCTTTCATGCGATTAATGTCATTATTACCACCGCTAATGATACATACAACCGTTTTCCCTTTAATCTCTGATTGATAATGATCTAATGCGCTGACACTCAGTGCACCAGCTGGTTCAGCAACAATGGCTTGTTTCGAATACATATCTAATATAGTGGAACATACCGCTCCTTCATCTACTTGTACATAATCATCAATGGTATGTTTACAAATGTTAAAAGTAAATTGCCCAACTTTAGCTACAGAAGCACCATCTACAAATTTATCGATATTTTCTAAACTCACAATACGATTTTGTGAAATAGATTGATACATACTACTTGCACCAAGGGGTTCAACTCCAATGCAAGACGTATGAGGGGAGTGTGCTTTAAAATAAGAAGAAACACCAGACATTAAACCACCACCACCGATTGCACCAAACACGTAATCGAAATGTATGTCTGCGTCTGTAGCTTGTGTTAAGATTTCTTTTGCCACAGTACCTTGTCCTGCAATGGTGTCAATATTGTCAAAAGGATCAATAAACGTCATTTGGTGTTTTTCGGTGTAGGATAAAGCTTCTTTTAAACAATCATCGAAGGTATCCCCAATTAATTTAATTTCAACATTGGTATCTCCAAAAAATTTAACTTGATTGATTTTTTGATTCGGTGTTGTCACTGGCATGAAAATTACTGCATTTAAATTCAGTTGACGTGCAGTGTATGCCACACCTTGAGCGTGATTTCCAGCACTGGCACATGTAATACCTTGTGACTTTTGTTTTGAAGATAATACTGAAATTGCATTGTATGCACCACGTAATTTAAATGATCGCACCCATTGTAAATCTTCACGTTTTAAATAAACATGACATTGATAATTTAATGATAAATAATGGTCATATTCAAGGGGTGTTGTTTTTACGGTATCTCGTAATCGTAAATGTGCTTCATCAATCTCTTTTACATTTAAAGTTGGTGTTGTGACAGTCATTCTGTTCACTCCTTTAATTTAGCTCGTTCATAGGCTTTTATTTCACTTTCATACGATAATGTGATAGCAATGTCATCTAATCCATTGATAAATTTATGCTTCCACGTTTCTTCAATGTCGAACGTAAATGTGTTGCCATTAGCTTGAATAAGTTGACGAGGCAAGTCAATCACTATTTCTTTTGCTTCTACGAGTTGATGTCTGGCTTCGTCATCTAGGCGTATCGGTAGTATAGCATTTTTAGTACAGTTCATATAGAAAATATCACTGAAGCTTTTTGCAATAATGACTTGAAAGCCATAATCTTTTAGTGCCCAAGCCGCATGTTCACGACTAGAACCACAACCAAAATTATCACCCGTAATTAAAATAGTTGCACCACGGTAGGGTGCTTGATTTAAAATGAAATCCGGGTTGGCTTCGCCATTTTTTAAATACCGCCATTCATCAAATAGAAAGGGCCCGAAGCCGCTTTTCGATATGCGTTTAAGGTGTACTTTAGGAATAATTTGATCCGTGTCAATATTGTCATGGAATAATGGCACAACTTTACCTTTATACGTCGTGAAGGGTTTAATTTCCATCATAATGTCTCAGCCACCTTTCTAACATCAATGAAATGACCATGAATGGCTGCTACAGCGGCCATTGCAGGGGATACAAGATGTGTCCGTGCACCTTTACCTTGTCTACCTTCGAAATTACGGTTACTTGTTGAGGCACAATGGACACCTTCTGGCACTTGGTCAGGATTCATACCTAAACACATGCTGCAACCTGGTTCTCTCCACTCAAAACCTGCTTCAATAAAAATACGATCTAGCCCCAATGACTCGGCTTCTTTTTTAACGCGCCGTGACCCTGGAACGACAATTGCGTTAATGTTTGGATGCACTTTTTGACCTTTGATAAATCGACTGGCTTCAATTAAATCAGATAGACGAGCATTCGTACATGAACCTAAAAATACATAACCTAATGGGATATCTTTAGCACGTTGACCCGGTTTAAGCCCCATGTATCGATACGCACGCGCATCATTGACGGATTTACTTTCGGGAAATGGTTCTGAAACACTCACGCCCATTTCTGGGTTCGTACCCCAAGTGACTTGAGGTTCTAATTGTGATACATCTAAGTGAATGACTTTATCAAAAGTTGCATCCGTATCACTCGATAATAATTGCCAATCCATTACTTTTTGATTAAAGTCTTGGACATACTGGCGTCCTTTTAAATATTCAAACGTTGTTGCATCCGGTTGTATGATGCCATATTTGGCACCAGCTTCGATTGCCATGTTACATAATGTCATTCTACTTTCCATTGAAAGGGATGAGATAGTATCACCTGTAAACTCTAGTGCATAGCCCGTTCCAAAATCTACGCCGTGTTGTTGAATTAAAAAGAGTATAATGTCTTTCGCATAAACCCCTTTAGGCAATGTACCTGTCACTTCGATTTTTAAATTTTTAGGTTTAATTTGCCATAACGTTTGTGTTGCAAATACATGTTCTACTTCACTTGTACCAATACCAAAAGCAATTGCACCAAATGCTCCATGTGTAGCAGTATGTGAATCACCACAAACAATCGTTTTACCAGGTTGTGTAAGTCCAAGTTCAGGGCCGACCATATGTACAATACCTTGTTCATCTGATCCCATATCAAACAATGTGACATTGAAATCTTTACAGTTTTGTTGCAGTGCTTGTATCTGATTCAGAGCTACGCTGTCTTTAATGTTGAAAATATCTGATGTTGGTACATTGTGATCTAATGTTGCAAAGGTTAAATCAGGACGGCGTAAAGGTCTCTTTTGTATACGTAAACCTTCAAATGCTTGAGGTGACGTTACTTCATGAATAAGATGTAAATCAATATAAAGTAACTGAGGTTTACCAACTTCACCTGTAATGACATGTTGATGCCAAATTTTATCAAATAATGTTTGCCCCATAATTACGCCTCCTTTATATATGCCTTAATATTTTCAATAATATCGGTGGTTTTGTAATGACCGCCCAAATCTGCAGTTGTGATATTCTCAGTTATTAAATGTGCAATGCTCTTTTCAATTAATGCTGCGGCTTTTGGAGCTTGAAAGGTTTCTTGTAAACACATTGCTAGCGATAATAACATCCCAAATGGATTTGCTGAATTTTGACCGGCTATATCTGGAGCAGATCCATGAATGGGTTCGTATAGATTGATGCCACTATGTCCTTTACTCGATGAAGGGGATAACCCTAAAGAACCTGGTAACATCGAAGCCTCGTCGCTTAAGACATCACCGAATAAATTTTCAGTGACGATAATATCAAAATGTAGCGGATTTTGGATAAGTTTCATACTACACGCATCCACAAGTAGGTGCTCTAGCGTGACATCAGGATAAAAACGAGCAACTTCAATTAATGTTTGTCGCCATAATTTACTGCTTGCGAGGACATTTTCTTTATCGACTGACGTCACACGTTGACGACGTTGTTGTGCTAGTTGAAAGGCAACATGTGCGATTTGTTCAATTTCAGATTTTGTATATACAAGTGTATCGATAGCTGACTCCGCATTGAGTACTCTAGGCTCTCCAAAATAGATTCCACCTGTGAGTTCCCGAACAATAATAAAATCTGTATTGGAAACAAATTCTTCTTTTAATGGTGATAATTTAACCATGGAAGGTAATACTTTTGTAGGTCGAATATTTGCATATAATCTGAGTGATTGACGCAATTTCAATAAACCTTGTTCTGGTCGAACTGACGCGTTTTGCCATTTTGGTCCACCTATAGCTCCCAACAATATCGCATCTGCACGTTTACAAGCAGAGAGCGTATGTTCAGGGAGGTGTGAACCATATTGATCGATAGCACACCCGCCCATAAGATGTTCTTCTAATTCATAGTCAAACTGAAATTGATGAGATAGTAATTGCAGTACTTCTAAGGTGCCTGACATAATCTCAGGCCCGATACCATCTCCAGCTAATACAACAATTTGCTTACACATGCACATCCACCTCACTTGAAACTGCAGCCATCGCTTTTGAACAAGCTTCAACATAGGCTTTACAGGATGCATAGATAATATCGTGATCAAATCCAACGCCATCAAAAGTAGTATCATTTAGACGAATCGAAACACGTACTTCAGCTTGGGCATCAGAGCCTTCAGTAACTGCTTCAATACGGTAATCACATAACTCAGGTTGAATTTTAAATATACGATCTACCGCATTATATATTGAAACTATTGAACCTGTGCCAATACTGGAGTCTTGGTAGGTATGGCCATCCTTGTCTTTAATCACGACGACGGCACTTTGTAATCCATTTGATACAAACTGTAATTGTAACGTTTCTAGTTGATAGTAAGCATGTAACTCATGTGTTGTACCTTGAATTAGGGCATGAATATCCCGGTCTGTCACTTGCTTTTTCTTATCGGCAATATTTTTAAATGCTTTAAATAGTACTTTTTGTTCTTCAGATCCTATTTCATAACCCATTTGTTTAAGCTTCTCTTGGAAAGCATGTTTTCCTGACAATTTGCCAAGTGGTAATTCAGTTTGTTGAATACCCACGAGTTGTGGTGTCATGATTTCATACGTTTCAGGATTTTTAAGAAAGCCATCTTGGTGTATACCAGATTCATGACTGAAAGCATTTTTACCTACAATGGCTTTATTTCGAGGTACAGCAATCCCGGCATAACGTGCGATCAACTCAGATGTTGCTTTCGTTTGATTAAGCTGAACACGAGTTTCTATGCCATAGTGATCTTGACGGACATATAGGCCGAGCGCAACTTCTTCAAGTGCAGTATTACCAGCACGTTCTCCAATACCATTTAAAGTTCCTTCAATTCGGGTTGCACCATTTTCAATCGCAGCCATACTATTGGCGACAGCTAGCCCGAGATCATCATGACAATGTGCGCTATAAATGATTTCAGAGTCCGATTTAATTGTTTGAAGTAGTGTTTTAAATATGGCACCATATTCCGTTGGGTAACTATAGCCAACTGTATCAGGTATATTGATAATTGTTGCACCTGCATCTACAGCTGTTTGTACACTTTGAATTAAGAAGGGTAGGGGTGTACGTGTTGCGTCTTCTGGTGAAAATTGAACAACATCAAATAATGATGATGCGTACGTCACATGCGCTTTGATAGAAGCCAGCACTTCACTTTCAGTCATATTCAGTTTTGATTCCAAATGAATTGGACTTGTAGCAATAAACACGTGAATAGATGGTTTTACAGCATCTTTCGTAGCTTCATATACCGCATCAATATCAGACTTTTTACATCGTGCTAAGCCCGTTACCGTTGTCTTTTTTAAAGTCTGTGCGATTGCTTTAACTGAATCAAAGCTCCCTTGACTTGAAGCGGGAAAGCCTGCTTCGATTACATCAACACCCCAGTTTTCAAGTTGTTTTGCGATTGCTAAACGTTCATCGAATGAAAAACTTACACCAGGTGTTTGTTCTCCGTCTCTAAGTGTGGTATCAAATAGTTGAATATGACTAGCCATCATGAACAGCTCCTTTAAATGAATCAATTACTTTTGAATTTGTTTGGCTTTGATGAAGGGCATCATTTTACGTAAATCTTGACCAACTTGTGTAATAGGATGGTCCTTTTGTGCTTGTCGCATTTGTTTGAAATGCTCAAAACCATTTTGATTATCATTAATAAATTGTTGGCTGAAGGCACCTGTTTGAATGTCTTCTAGTACAGCCTTCATGTTATTTTTTGTTTCATCAGTAATGACACGTGGACCTGAAACATAGTCACCAAATTCTGCTGTATTTGAAATAGAATATCGCATATTTTCGAGGCCGCCTTCATAAAGTAAATCAACGATGAGTTTCATTTCATGTAAGACTTCAAAATAAGCAATTTCAGGTTGGTAACCAGCTTCTGTTAAGACTTCAAATCCACTTTGAATTAAGCGTGTTACACCTCCGCATAAGACGGCTTGCTCCCCAAATAGATCCGTTTCAGTTTCTTCCTTATATGTTGTTTCTAATACGCCTGCACGTGTAGCACCAATCCCTTTGGCGTAACTTAAAGCAATATCACGTGCGTTTCCAGAGGCATTTTGATGTACTGCAAATAATGCCGGAACAGCAGAACCTTCTGTAAAGGTACGTCTAACGAGGTGGCCAGGTCCTTTAGGTGCAACTAAAAAGACATCAACGAATTCAGGTGGTTCAATGACGTTAAAGTGAATGTTAAAACCATGTGCAAACGCAAGTGCGTTATTGGGTTCTAAGTTTGGTTTGATTTCATTATCATAAACCGTACCTTGAATTTCATCTGGTAATAAAACCATTACAACATCAGCTTGTTGTGAGGCTTCACTTACGGTTAAAACATCAAAACCATCTTCTTTTGCTTGCTCAAAAGAGCGACCCGGACGAATACCAATCACAACTTCATAGCCATTATCTTTTAAATTTTGAGCATGTGCATGACCCTGAGAACCATACCCAATGACTGCAATTTTTTTACCTTTTAACGCATCGTTTTCTACATCTTGATCATAATAAACTTTTGTCATAACTTTTCCTCCTAAAAATATATAAGTTGTTTTTTCATACAATGCCAGCAGTTCCTGAGCGAGAAACTTGCTTAATTTCTAATGATGATAGATCTTCTAAAAGATGGTCTAACGTATATTGTGGTCCTGCCACTTGTAAATAAATGTGCTCGTTATCTTCTTTTAAAATAGTAACTAGCGCATCATAAGGGGCTATTAACGCATTGATTTTTGAGATATTTGAGGGTGCTTTCAATTTCACTAAGAGCAATTCACGATTAAATGTATTGGTATCCGTGATGTCTTCAACAGTTAAAATGTTGATTTGTTTTTTTAATTGTTGAATGATTGTCCGTGTAACTTGTTCATTAGGCACTTCTGCTACAAATGTTATTTCAGTTAATCCTTCTTCACGCGTAGGGCTTGCAGCAATATTGACGATATTGAATTGTCGACGTACAAAAATACTTGTAAGTCGATTTAATGTGCCTGCCTTATCGAATACTTTTAATTTAAAAGTGCGTCTCATAACAATCCCTCCATTTCATGATTCGCTTTACCACTAGGAACCATCGGTAATACAGGTTCTGCAGGTGAGATTCTCACTTCAATAAAAGCAGGACCATCATAGCGAAATGCGGCTTCGAGGGTTTGCTCTAATTGGAGAGGGTCATCGATTAAAAACGTCTTTATACCATAAGCTTCAACTAATTTAATAAAATCAGGTTGCTCATTAAATACAGAGTGTGAAAAACGTTGTTTGAAAAATTTATCTTGCCATTGTCTCACCATTCCTAAGGTACCGTTATTTATAAGTACAACTTTAATGTTCAATTGATACGCTTTAAGAAGTGCAAGTTCTTGATTGGTCATTTGAAAACCGCCATCACCTACAAATGCCACTACAGTATCATTGGGTTTTGCAAATTGAGCACCGATAGCTGCGGGAATGCCAAATCCCATCGTTCCTAAACCACCACTAGTAATGAATTGTCCGTGTGTGTTAAAAGGATAAAATTGTGCAACCCACATTTGATGTTGTCCTACGTCAGTTGTGACATAGGCTTTGCCATTTGTGATTTTTCCGATATATTCAATGGCGCGTTGGGGTTTGCAAAACTGCGTGTCTACATCCTTCAAATATTTAAATGGATGTTTTGCGTTATATTGGGCTATTTGGTTTATCCATGTATCGTATGTAGATACACGGGTTGGGTGGTGTAATAATGCTTCAATCACTGCTTTAACATCCGCTACAATACCTAAATCAGTGTCAATGACTTTATTGATTTCAGAAGGGTCAATATCGACATGAACGATTGTAGCGTTTTGAGCAAATGTCTCAGGTTGGCTTGCTAGGCGATCATCAAATCTGGACCCAAAATTGATAAGAAGGTCACAGTCTGTAATTGCCATATTACTGGCATATGAGCCATGCATGCCTCCCATTCCAAGAAACAGTGGGTGTTCGTAGGGGATTGCTCCTAATCCATGAAGGGTTGTAACGACAGGGATTTGATGACGTTCTACAAAAGTTTGTAATAAATGATTCGCTTTTGAAAAGTTAACGCCTGCACCAGCTAAAACGAGTGGTTTTTGCGCCTCTTTTAAATAATCGAGGACCTGTTGAATATCCTCAGACTTTGGCGTATGATTCACCTCATAGCCAGGTGTTAGAACAGTCGCGTCATTTGTCTTATCTGTTGCTAAAATTCCAATATCTTTTGGAAAATCAATGACAACAGGTCCTTTTCTACCTGAATTTGCGATATAAAATGCCTCTTTTACAATTTTAGGGATGTCTTTAACATCATTTACTTGATAATTATGTTTAGTAATTGGTGTAGTCATTGAAAGTAAATCCGCTTCTTGAAACGCATCTTTACCAATTCCAGCTGTGGCAACTTGGCCCGTAAAAACTACTAACGGTAGTGAATCACTATAAGCGTCAGCAATACCTGTCAACGTATTCGTGGCACCTGGCCCACTTGTGACAACTACAACACCTGGTTTTCCACTTACACGAGCATAGCCTTCTGCAGCATGTACAGCACCTTGTTCATGCCTATATAAAATGTGCGGGATCCGGTCTTCATAAATCGAATCATAAAGTGGAAGTACAGCACCACCTGGGTATCCAAAAATATACTCAACATTTTCTTCAATCAGTGCATCAATTAATAATTCTGAGCCTGATTTGGGTGATTTCGGTTCTAAATCTGGATTTAAACCTTGTACTGCATCATCTGTAGGTACCATTACTTCTTTTTCACTAGTCATAAGTCATCCCTCCATGTTTAAAGTAAATCTTCTGGTACTTTCATCACACCACCTGTATTCGCACTTGTCACTAGGGCTGTATAGCGTGCGAGATAGCCAGTTTTAACTTTAGCTTTAAAAGGTTTTAACAGCTTCTGACGACGTTCTAATGTCACTTCATCAATGTGGACTTCAATTTGTCGTTGTACTAAATCAATCGATATGTCATCTCCATCTTCAATTAAGGCGATAGGGCCACCAGCAGCAGCCTCTGGAGAAATATGACCCACCGCAATGCCACGTGTGGCACCTGAAAAGCGTCCGTCTGTAATCAATGCGACATCTTTACCTAAACCTCGTCCGACAATGGATGATGTCGGAGCTAACATCTCTGGCATTCCTGGCCCACCTTTAGGTCCTTCATAACGAATCACAACAACATGACCAGCGCGTACGGTATGGTTATCGATGGCTTGAACAGCTTCATCATGACTATCAAAACAAATCGCTTTACCTTTAAATGTTTTAATCGAAGGATCAACGCCGCCAACTTTAATGACTGCACCGTCTGGCGCAATGTTGCCATATAAAATAGATAATCCACCTTCTTTATCATAAGGACGATCAAGCGGTCTAATGACTTCATGGTTTGAAATCTTATGTCCTTCATAATTTTCACGTAAGGTTTGTCCTGTGACAGTAATTCGGTCAGGATGTAATACGCCATCTTTCTTAAGAAGTTCATTGATAATAGCTGGTACGCCACCTGCATTGTGCACGTCTTCCATTGAATAGGATGAACTTGGGGCGATTTTTGAAAGATAAGGTGTTTTTTTAGCAATTGTGTTAATACGTTGGAGGTCATAATCGATACCAGCTTCGTTGGCGATTGCTAATGTATGTAATACAGTATTAGTTGAACCGCCCATAGCCATATCTAAGGCAAAAGCATCATCTATGGCTTCTCTTGTCACAATATCTCTAGGTTTAAGATCATTCTTAACATTTTCAACAAGTTGTTTGGCTGCTTTACGAATTAAATGACGTCGTTCATCTCCAATTGCTAACGCCGTTCCATTAAATGGTAATGCCAGACCTAGTACTTCCATGAGACAGTTCATGGAATTAGCTGTAAACATGCCTGAACATGAACCACATGTTGGACAAGCGTTTTGTTCCATTTCTAAGAATTCTTCTTTTGTCATCGTACCTTCTTTATAAGCGCCAACAGCTTCAAACATAGAGGATAATGTCAAAGCTTTCCCTTGAGATGATAATCCTGCTTTCATTGGACCGCCCGAACAAAATATAGCAGGTACATTTGTTCGAACTGCAGCAAGCAACATACCAGGTGTGATTTTGTCACAATTAGGTATATAAAACACACCGTCAAACCAATGTGCGTTTACTACAGTCTCAGCAGCATCTGCGATAATCTCTCTACTAGGTAAGGAATAACGCATCCCTATATGACCCATCGCAATACCATCATCTACACCAATCGTATTAAATTCAAAAGGAATGCCACCGGCTTCTCGAATTGCTTCTTTAGCGACATCCCCCAACTCTCTTAAATGCACATGTCCGGGAACGATATCAATATATGAATTACAGATCGCAATAAATGGTTTATTCATATCAGTAGGGGATTGAATTTGTCCTGTAGCGTGTAATAAACTTCGCGCTGGTGCTTGTTGATCACCTTTTTTAATCATGTCACTTCTCATGGAATGACCTCCTAAATATTGATAAACGGATAAAAAAATAAAAAATGCGCCCCAATTTATAATTGGGACGCATTTTGTAAGTCCCATTCAATTAGAAATAGGACTTAAGTCATTAGTAAATTAAATCACTAATACTCCAGTCCTGAGCACATTAATAAGACAATAATATTTAATTGTTGTTTAGCATTATATGGTGTGAATGTCATATTGATGTGCTCCTTCCTTGAATGAGTGTGTATATTCAATATTTTAAATTGATAGAATTGTCTAAAAATTCATGTACCTAATTTACCTTATCCAAATAACGTTGTCAATCATAAATTTGAAATTTCTGAAAATTTATTTATACTTTCTCAAAATAACTCGGTACAGTCAGACGTTAAAAAATTTGTTACAATAGATAAGTAAATCCAATCAGGAGAGAACTAATGATCAAGATAAATAATTTAGATGACTTACAACAGTTTGCAGTGAAACTTACGTCACTATTAACATCGGGCGATGTTATTTTATTAGAAGGTGATCTTGGCGCCGGTAAAACCACGTTAAGTCAAATGGTAGGCCGAGCGTTAGGGGTTAAACGTACAATCAATTCACCTACGTTTAATATCATTAAATCTTATCAAGGTAGTCAGTTGGCATTTCATCATATGGATTGTTATCGTCTAGAAGATTCCGATGAAGATTTAGGATTCGATGAATATTTTGAAGATGATGCCATTACGATGATTGAATGGAGCCAGTTCATTGAAGCATACTTACCAAGTCACTTTTTAAGGTTAACGATTCACGTCATTGATGAAAATACGAGAACGATTGACATAGATGCTGCGGGTGTTCATTTTGAACAAGTGAAGGAGGCGCTAGAACATGATTAGTTTGTTATTGGATAGCTCTAATCAGCCTTTATCAGTGGCAGTCATGAAGAACGATGACGTATTGGCGTCTAAAACGATAGCTGAAAAAAGAAATCATTCTATACAACTGATGCCAACAATAAAAGAATTACTTGATAAAGTGAAGTTAGAACCTAAAGATTTAAACGCGATTATTGTTGCGCAAGGCCCGGGTTCATATACAGGATTAAGAATCGGTGTTACCACTGCCAAAACACTTGCTTATACATTGAATATACCACTGTATGGTGTATCTTCATTAAGTGCTCTTGCAGCAACAGTAGATGATAAATCAGCAACGATTGTACCGATATTTAATGCGCGTCGAGGTTTTGTTTTTGCGGGAGTATATCAATGGCACAACGATTCATTAACATGTGTGATTGATGATCAATATATTGAATTGGCATCATTAATCACTAAAGTAGCATCAATGGACAACGTTGTCTTTGTGGGGGAAGATACAGAGCAATTTGAGGGTGAACTCGAACAATTTTCAATAGTTCCCAATTTACCCCAAGCACATCAAATGTATCTTCTAAAAGGTCAACCAGTCGATGTTCATACATTTGTCCCATCTTACCTAAAATTATCGGAGGCGGAACAAAATTGGATGAATCAACAATCAAACAGCAATTAAATATTCGTCGTATGACGAGTGAAGATGTGAACGCAGTTTTTGAAATTGAACGTATCAGTTTTAATGATAGTTCATGGACGCGTGATGCTTTTTATCATGAATTGAATGAAAATAACTTTGCCCACTATTTTGTAATGGAATATGAAAGTGAAATTATTGCTTATTTAGGTGTTTGGATTGTCGTTGATCAGGCTCAGATTACAACCATTGCTGTGAAACCAATGTATCGTGGTTATGGATTAGGACAACTATTACTTGAATATGTAATGACTTACAGCGCACACATAGCGAACATGATGAGTCTTGAGGTGCGTGTTGAAAATAAAGTCGCGCAACACATTTATCAAAAACTAGGCTTTGAATTTGGAGGACGTCGCGCAAATTATTATGGAGAAGGAGAAGATGCTTTAGTGATGTGGGTGACATTAAAATGACGCAAAACGTTAGAATTTTAGCGATTGAAACGAGTTGTGATGAAACCAGTGTAAGTGTGATAGATAATGGCACACAGCTCATTAGCAACAGTGTATTGAGTCAAATCGATAGTCATAAACGATTTGGTGGTGTAGTACCAGAAGTTGCGAGTAGACATCACGTTGAAAATATGACGCTTATGATTGAAGATGCGCTTCAAAATGCTTCCTGTACGATGGATGACATCGACGCAATTGCAGTGACACAAGGACCCGGGTTAATAGGTGCGTTACTTGTGGGCGTGAATGCAGCTAAAGCATTGGCTTTTGCCCATCAAAAACCCCTCATACCTGTGCATCATATTGCAGGACATGTTTATGCGAATCAATTAGAAGGCACTTTAACGTTTCCGCTGATTGCTTTAATCGTTTCAGGTGGTCATACAGAACTTGTCTATATGAAAGATCACTTGGATTTTGAAATCATTGGTGAGACACGTGACGATGCTGTTGGTGAAGCTTATGATAAAGTGGCACGTACAATTGGTTTACCATATCCAGGGGGTCCTCATGTTGATCGTTTAGCACAAGAAGGAGAAGATACGTATGCTTTTCCGCGTGTGTGGTTAGAAACGGATAGTTATGATTTTAGTTTTAGTGGATTAAAGAGTGCGGTGATTAATAAATTGCATAACTTAAAGCAAAAAGGGGAAACGCCCATCCCTCAAAATGTTGCAACAAGTTTTCAAAACAGTGTTGTAGAAGTACTCGTAGGGAAGGCCATTAAAGCATGTGAGGCTTACCAAGTGAATCAACTTATCGTTGCTGGAGGTGTGGCTAGTAATCATGGTTTAAGATCTGCGTTACTTAAAGCAACTTCTGATAGAGGCATTACTCTTACGATTCCTAAAGCCTCATTATGTACAGATAATGCTGCAATGATTGGTGCGGCTGCTTACCACATTTATCAAAAAGGCATCGTCGCTGATTTAGATTTGAATGGAAAAAGTCAAATGGATATTGAAATGTATCGATCATAAAAAACCGTCCAACAGATTATTTTGAATCTGTTGGGCGGTTTTGTTTTGATGCTTCAAATGATGAAACATATTGTTGAGCTTGTGTATAAATTTCAGCTGGAAATTTCATTATGCGTATCAGTTCCAATGCATTACGTGTATTTGCAGGACCTTCTTTAATTTTATAGTCAAAATGAATGGCGTCTTCGTATATTTGTTCATTGAAATGATAATTCTTAAAATGTGCATCTAACGTATATGTAAGTTCAATATCATGTGTTGCTGCAATCATTTTTAATTGATGAAATTGAGATAAGTATTCCAAAACAGCTGTGGAGGCTGCGATACGTTCTGCCGTATTGGTACCCTTAAATATTTCATCAATAAAATAATAATGTGGTGTTTTAGGGTGAATGTTTAATAAGCGTTTTAAAGATTTTATTTCTGCCATAAAGTAACTATCACCTGTAAGTACATCATCCGCATTTGCCATTGCTGTTTTGACGATACCAGGTTGAAATTCGAATTGTTCAGCAGTCACTGTATTAATTGCTTGCGCTAAAATTAAATTAATCGCTGTGGCTTTCATAAATGTAGACTTACCTGAAGCATTTGAACCCGTTAACAAGACATTATAATCAAAATCAAAGTCATTTGGTACAGCTTCATTGACAAGTGGGTGAACTAATGACGTAAAATGGAAGTTTTTACTAACAGATGGCGTCGTACAATAAGCTTGATGATGGCGCCATTGATCAACAGCTAATAAAGCATCGATTTCACCGACATAACGATAGCATGCATGGATTGTTTCGTGATTCATTTTAAATCGTTTAACTAGCATGTGGTATAAGTGAATATCAATTAAAAACATATATTTAATTAATAAGACAATGTAACCTGGAATCGTCTGCGCTTTTAGAAGCAAAAATCGCCATCGATTTACTTGGTTGAGTTTGTCCAAATCATGCTCAAAGTTAGGGGTAAGCTGTAATTGATTGATTTTATTCGTTGTATGGATAATGCGACCAGTGAAGAATAAACTGTCTACATCTCTATCGACATAATGATTAAACCGCAAACTGACTATATAGTTAATGCATAATGAAATAGGTAAAGCTATAATACTTAACTCAATGTGCCACAAACCTAATAAAATAGAGAGTATAGGCAAAAACGACAACACATAATAAATTGGATGAAAACGATATTGGTAAGATTGCCAATCATAATTAGGATAAGTTTGTTTACCTAATTTAGCGAGTAACATCACAAGTTTATGATGAAATGCTGTGTTTTCTTTAATAGACTTCCAAATTGAGTAATGCGATAGCGAGGATTGAAGCCTTAAAACATGATATAAGTGATTTTCGCCTACCGATGTATAGGTGTAATTTAATGCCTTAAACATATCAAGCATATTTAAATCTGACCAAGTTTTATTATCTACCCAAATTAAGGGAGATTCATCTTGTCCAGTTAAATCAGTATATTTTTTGTAGTAGGTATCGTAAAAAGCAAATGATCGCTCTATATCATCAAATTTAAAACGGTATTTTAAATGTGCTGCAATAGACTTACGGAACTGAATTTTTTGATAGATTTCTGTACCGATGACTACGGTAATCATCCCAATAATTAAAATCATTAAAAATATGAAGTCAGTCATTATAAAAGTACTCCCTTAATGTCATAGAATAATATAAATATACACTATATTTTAATTATTCATTTATCAAAACACAAGTAAAGGTGATAGAAGCTGAAAAGTCAATAGAGAACATGCGTACTTATGCACAACTTGTTAACAACTTGTGTATAAAAAAGAGCCATTTAGAATATTTGTAGTGGATAAACTGTGGGTAAGAGGGGGTTTGTTATTGATATAAAATGTGGATAACTAGGATAACTTTGTGGACAGTTGAATCTATTGGATTTGAAATTACGGGTTCTGTCTATAATATGTGAAGACAAAAAATATCGAAGTATAAAATTATACTCCGATACATGTCGTTAAATGTCATATTCAGTTAACTTATGTTGTAATTCTTCCCATTGTAACATCGTATGTTCTAAGTTTTGTTCGATGGTGCTACGTTCATTTGCAAGTCGTGATGTTTCTTCATAATCATTGATAATATCTTCTGAAGCCATTTGAATATCTAAATGTTCTATTTGACCTTCAAACGTTGCTATGCGCGCCTCATATTCTTCGATTTGACGTTCAAGTTTGCGTTTTTCTCGTCTTATTGTTTTTTGGTCTTGATAGTCAGTAGAAGCTGAATCTTTTGATACGTTCTCAGAAGTTACAGAATGATTTTGGTGTGCTTCTAAAGCTTTTTGTTGTGCTACTTTTTCTAAATAATAAGCGTAATTCCCTTGAATAAATTGACCACCATCTGCATCTAAACTAAATATTTTATTCGCTAATGCGTTAATGAAATAACGGTCGTGAGAAACAAATATGAGCGTGCCCTCAAAATGCGCTAAAGCTTGCTCTAACATTTCTTTGGAATTAATGTCTAAATGGTTGGTTGGTTCGTCAAGGATGAGCACGTTATTGCGTTCTAACATAAGAAGTGCGAGTTGTAAACGTGCTTTTTCACCGCCAGATAAATCATTGATGATTTTTTTTACTTCTTCTTGCGTAAATAGGAAGCGCCCTAAGACTGCTCGAATATCTTTTTCTTGCATGTGTCGATATTGATCCCACACATAATCTAATATCGTTTTATTTGACTTAAACTCTGCTTGTTTCTGATCATAGTAACCAATTTTTAAATTTGAACCCATTTGAATTTTGCCGCTAAGAGAGGTGATTTTTTGTGCTAATGTCTTAATGAGGGTAGATTTTCCAACGCCATTTGGACCAATTACAGCAATACGATCACCTTTTGTAATTTCAAAAGAGATAGGTGCGGTAATGGGGCTGTGATAACCAATTTCAAGATTTTGAATATACATCACGTCATTACCGGTGTTTCTATCAAAATCAAATTGAATGTTTGCACTTTTAGCATCCAGTAATGGCTTTTCAATACGTGCCATTTTTTCTAACATTTTACGACGACTTTTAGCCATGCCACTCGTCGAAGCGCGTGTAATATTCTTATCTACAAATGTTTCGAGACGTTTGATTTCAGCTTGTTGACGTTCATATTCCGCCATGCGTTTTTCATAATATGCATCACGTAATTGGATATATTTCGCATAGTTCCCTTTATAAAGTTTCACCTCACCAAGTGCAACATCATAAACTTGTGTAACAATCTTATCTAAAAAGAAGCGGTCATGTGAAATGATGACAATTGCGCCGTTAAAATATTTCAAATAATCTTCTAACCACTCTGTAGTTTCCATATCTAAATGGTTGGTCGGTTCATCTAATAGAAGAAGATCAGGTTCGCTGAGTAACATTTGTGCAAGTGACAAACGCGTTTTTTGGCCGCCACTAAAGTCGTTTATGGGGCGATAATAATCGTCTTCTGAAAATTTCAACCCATTTAAAACCGTTTTAATTTTACTTTCATATTGATAGCCTTCCATGCGTTCGAACTGGTTAGATAACGTTTCGTAACGATTAAGGTGCTCTTGGTAAGCTTGACTTTCATAGTCTTCCGCGTGTGTACTCAACCAATCTGTTTCTAATTGCATCTTTTGTGCAATTGCCTCAATTTCTTTAAAAGGTTTTGCCATTTCATCAAAAACAGTATTATTCGTATTTAATGTCATCTGTTGTGTTAAATAACCAATCTTTAAACCCTTAATTTTAGAGATATGTCCGCTATCGTAATCATCGACATCAGCAATGATTTTCATCAATGTCGATTTTCCGGCACCGTTACGCCCAACGATGCCAATGTGTTCACCCGTTTGGATTTCAAAATTGACATGACTAAAAATCTCTTCACCGTCAAATGATTTCGAGAGCTGACTTAATTGCATTAGTATCATGTTAAAGCTCCTTTCATTCTTCATTATTGTACAACAAAGTGGAAGGGGTTCAAATAGATTATGTTCCTTTAAAAGCGGTTTTAAGTTATAATGAAAATGAATAAAAGTAGGTGAAATTTTTAACAAAACAATATTAAGTCATAATGTATTTGCAGTTATTTATACAAAATAAAGTAGATAAATCTTTTTATTATAAAATATTTTTAAAGTTGTTATAGCTCATATAACTTTGAGTGTGCGACCTGAAATGGTATGCAAAAGATGGAGGAACGAAAATGACTAAAGAATTAAATAAAATTCCACGTGCGACGCTGAAACGTTTACCGTTATATTATCGTTTTGTAAATAGTCTCAAATCTAAAGGGGCTTCACGTGTCAACTCTAAAGAAATTAGTGAGGGTCTTGGTATAGACTCCGCCACGATTAGACGTGATTTTTCGTACTTTGGTGAACTTGGAAAAAAAGGCTATGGTTACAATATCGACAGTTTATTAGAATTTTTTAAATCAGAGCTAAGTGATGCTGATTTAATTAAAATAGGTGTTGTTGGTGTTGGTCATTTAGGTAAAGCTTTAATTTCTTTCAACTTCCCGATACATGATGATATGTTTATTACTGAAGCATTTGATATAGATCCTGAAATCGTGGGTACTAAAATTGGGGATGTCACAGTGAAATCTATGGATGAAATGAAAAAAGTCATTCAAGATCAAGCCTTAGAAGTAATTATTATTGCGACACCTATCAAAGTTGCACAAAGTGTTACTGATAAAGTTGTAGACGCAGGTGTGAAAGGTATTTTAAATTTTACTCCATCACCTGTTCAAGTACCTAATGATGTGCAAGTGCATCAAATCGATTTAGGTGTCGAACTACAATCCTTGTTATTTTTTATGAAAAATTATGGGTAAATGTAAATAAGCACCATCACATCATGGTGCCGATTGCATTTCAACAGCAATGATCTATGAATATGAAATTGGAGATCGAAGCGTCTGTCGCTTTGATCTTTTTTATTTTGATTCAACCCCTTGATAAAAAATGTGTATTTGCTATAATTCTTATCATAATAATCGGGATAGGAGAGGTATGTATGATTTGGACTATAGTAAGTGGTCTTATAGTAGGGGTACTACTTGGATTTGTAATGCAACGTACACGTTTTTGCCTTACTGGAGGGTTTAGAGATATGTACGTTCAGAAAAATAATAAGATGTTTTATGCATTGCTCATTGCCATAGCGATTCAAGCAATAGGCATTTATATTCTCAACGTAATGGGTGTTATCACAATAGCAAATGAAACGTTTCCAATTATAGGCACAGTAATTGGCTCTTTTATATTTGGTGTCGGTATTATTTTAGCGGGTGGATGTGCTACAGGGACATATTACCGTGCAGGTGAAGGGTTAATAGGTAGTTGGATTGCACTTGTGATGTATGGTTTATTTGCAGCTATTACAAAAAATGGTCTTTTAGCACCACTCATGAATGCGCTCAATAGTAAAACGGTTGCTAATGCAGATATGGCTCAATCTACAGGTATTCCAAACTGGATTTTCTTAATCATATTAGTCACTGTTACGTTGTTTTTCGTGATTAAAACATTAAGAAAACCAAAACCCAAAATTGCGGTGCCACAGCTAAAACAAAAATATTCAGGATTGCGTCATATTTTATTTGAAAAACGGTTCCATCCTTTTATTGCTGCTATTGCAGTTGGTCTAATTGCACTCTTTGCATGGCCGATGTCAGAATCAACAGGTCGTCAAGGTGGGTTAGGCATCACAACGCCATCTTCCAATATAGTGATGTTTTTAACTACAGGTGATATTTCAGTAGTTGACTGGGGTGTATTTTTAGTTATTGGCATCTTTTTTGGCTCTTATATTGCAGCTAGAGGTTCAAAAGAATTTGCGTGGCGTTTACCCGATAAAAAAACGATACGTAATAGCGCTATAGGCGGAATGTGCATGGGCTTTGGTGCAGCAGTAGCAGGTGGCTGTTCTATTGGTAATGGATTAGTAGCAACTGCAGCTCTATCATGGCAAGGTTGGATTGGACTGGCATTTATGATTTTTGGAACTTGGTTCATGAGTTATTTTATGTTTGTGCGCCCTATGAAAGTGGCACAACAACGTCAATCTATCCAATCGAAAACAGTCAGTGTATCACAATAGATAAATTGTAGGAGGAATTAAAATGGTACATGAATTAGGAACAGTAGGAATGGTATGTCCATTTCCATTGATTGAAGCGCAAAAGAAAATGCAAGAATTACCGTTGGGGGATGAATTGAAAATCGATTTTGATTGTACACAGGCAACAGAAGCAATTCCTAATTGGGCTGCTGAAAACGGTTATCCTGTGACAAACTATGAGCAAGTAGGAGATGCTTCTTGGACGATTACGGTTCAAAAAGCCAAGTGATTTTGAGACACCGATTAAATCCTATATGAGATGGGATTTAATCGGTTTTTTCATAAAAATTGATAAAGTTTCAAGGCCGATGTGTGATAAAATAACAAAGAGATAATAAATTCACAAACTGACTTAACCGTAATTGGTTTAGTTTTCAAAAGTGAAATCGTGCCTCAGTATGATATATAAAGAAACTAGTTTTTGATAGTTTAGTCTAAGAAAGTTGAGATAAAATTAGGAAATATACATAAAAAGTACTTTGGTGAGAAACTCTAAGTATTGCTCATCTTAGAAGCGGGTTTAATATGGAATTAAAATTTAAACATCTTACCGCAAATTTTAAAGGAGGAAAAGAATTCGAATGGAACAATGGAGCCGGGAAAAACGTTACCAAAAGTTAGAGGATGTGGATGCTAACGTAATCAATGATCTTAAAGAACGCGTTCAAGCCTCTCCGTATCGACAAGTATTTCATATTCAACCTGAAACAGGATTACTTAATGATCCCAATGGATTAATCTATTATCAGGGGCAATACTATTTATCACATCAATGGTTTCCATTAGGTGCTGTACATGGTTTAAAATATTGGTTTCATTATACCGGCAAGAATTTAGTGAATTTAAAACCATGTGGTCCAATATTAAAACCTGATACGACGTTTGATAGTCACGGTGTATATAGTGGTAGTGCTTTCCAATTTCAAAATCAACTATATTATATGTATACAGCGAATCACCGTACGGCTTCATGGGAAAGACGCAGTTGTCAAATGCTTGCCAAAGTGGATAGTCACGGAGATGTCATTAAATTCGATACGCCGATTATTAGTGGGCCACCTAAAGGATATACACACCATTTCAGAGATCCCAAAGTGTTTCAAAGAGAAGGGTATCTTTATGCATTAATAGGTGCGCAAAGAGAAAATCTTACAGGTACGGTTTTAATGTATAGAACATCACATCCAGAGAAGCCATGGACATTTTTAGGTGAAATCGACACACAATTAAAATCATTTGGCTACATGTGGGAATGCCCGGATTATTTCCAACTTAATGGTAAAGATATTTTGTTATTTTGCCCGCAAGGTATAGATTCAGAAGATAACGCTTATCAAAATGTTTATCAAAGTGGTTATTTAGTAGGCCATCTGAACTTTGAAACTTTAACATTCGAACATGCGCCATTCGTTGAATTAGATGATGGATTTGATTTTTATGCACCACAAACATTTTTAGATGAAGCAAAGCGACGTGTTTTAATCGGATGGATGGGACTACCAGATACAGAGTACCCAACGGATGATGAGGGATGGGCGCATTGCTTAACAGTGCCTAGAATTTTAACGTTGGAGTCGGGGGAACTAAAACAGAAACCGCATATGGATTTACGAAAGTTACGCCAAAATAAAGAAACTGCGTTAGGGTACGCGAATAAATTTATTAAACAATTACACCCATATGAAGGTGAGCAATATGAACTCATTATAGATATTCTTGAAAATGAGGCATCTGCCATTGAATTTCACTTAAGAGCTTCAAAACATGAAGCTACGGTAATTCGTTATGAGTCGAAAACGCAACAAGTGATTTTAGATCGATTTGATAGTGGGAAATTACCGCATCCTGTAGAGGGAACAGCACGAGTAGCACAACTAAAATCAGAGCTTTCTCAACTTAGAATATTTGTGGATACTTCAAGTATTGAAATATTCTGTAATGAGGGTGAGAAAGTGTTATCTTCACGTATTTTTCCATCTAAAGATGCCAATAAAATAAAAGTTGTCACAGACTCTGGTCAAGTATACTTAAAATTGACTAAATATGATATAAAAAAACAAATTGAAGACTAAATAAAATGCCTGATCCAGTTACCATACAATAACTGAATCAGGCATTTGACTGTTGATAAAACAACGTTATTTCTTGATTTTTTTTATATTTCTTACAGACACATAGCAAAATTCATCATTTTTAAAATAAACAATGCGCTCTTTAGCATCAACATGCGTAATGTTATGTCGATTTAACACAAAACTATTATGACATCTAAAAAAACGACCATCAATTTGTGCGAGCTCTCTTAAATTACCATAAAATTCAATTTGCCGATTATCTAAATGTGCAATCAAACGATGTGATTTAGGTGAAGATTCAAAAAACATAACATCATCATAGTTAACATAGACAGAATTACTGCCTTGTTTTAATTCCATTGTTTCTACTGTGTTATCTTTTGTTAATAAATCTAACCGCTTAAGTGCTGTTTCGAGACAATCAATAATTCTCGTACGTAACTCATCAATGTCATCTTTAAAAATAAAATCCATTGCTGCAAGTTTATACACGAAAGTTAAATAGGTTAATTCACTATGACTGGTTACAAAAATAATATTACCTACAGGATCATGTTTTCGAATTTCGCTACCAAGCTTAATACCATTAATATCTGATTCCAATTGGATGTCTAAAAAATAACAACCAATATCAGTCATATTTTTGGATGCCTCAAGTAACGCATAGGGGTCACTAGTAGAAATTTCAATTTCCATAGGCTTTTCTTCAATCATAATGTAATTCTGAATGATGGATTCCATTCGTTCTCTTTGTTTAGGGTCATCCTCACAAATTAAAATTTTCAAACGGGTCACATCCTTACGCATCGTTATTCATGATTTCTAATTTTTGAATGAAATAATGATTTTCAATTGTTGTTTCTAAAAAGACATTATCCTTACTATGTGTAATTTCTTTTAAGGTGGATAACCCTAATCCTCTGTTTTTACCTTTCGTTGAGAAGCCTTCTTGATACAACGTATGTAATTTCGGAAGATTGTCAGGTGCTTTATTCATAATAATAATTAACACGGATTGTTCAGTTTTAATAAATGCGATTTGGATCATAGGAGTTTCAAGATTCATAGAAGCTTCTATCGCATTATCCATAATGATGCCTAGAATACGACTTAAATCAATCATTTCCATGTTGATTTCATTAATTTCATCAGCGACTTCAACACTTATTTCAATTTGACGTTCTTGAGCTTGCAAAATTTTTGTAGTGATAACACCTTTTATCTCTTTGACTTTTAAATTTTCCACACCATTTAATTTCAACGTATTTGCTTCAAAATGATCTTTAAGAGGACTAATGTGTTTATTATAATATGCTTTAAGGCCCTCCAAATCATCCTCACGCAAATACTCTGACATCGTGGATAAAATATTAATATAATCATGTCTAAACTTTCGCATGCGATTGTTTACTTGTTCAACGCGCAGCGTATAATTATAATAATCTTCAATCTCTTGTTGACTTCTACGATAATTAATTTCTCGAGAAGTTGTAATAGTTACCAATAAAAGTATTGCGATAAAAATAGCTACAAATGTAAAGTAAAAGATACCTAAAATTTTAAATTCAGCTACTGAAGAAACATAATCTGGCAAGAAGAAAAACATTGTTAAAAAGAATACTAAAAGACAGATCATTAATGTAACAAGATAAATTTTATTTACATATAACCATGTATACTTTAATTTGCTCATGAGTAATCTAACAACTAAAGCAATAATAACTACCAATAAAGAAAATACAAATATGTATATTATAAATATAACCATATGGTGAATAGTTAGTCCATTGATATAGTAGTAAAACCAGGTGGCTATGAAATCACACACAACTAGAATTAATACACTAGATAAAACTGCTATTAGACCAATAATTTTCTTTTTGTAATAAAAGAAAATTAAATAGCCAATCACTAATGCAAGCAAACTTTGTCTATCAAAAAGTATGAATAGAACTGTAGAAGGGATTACAACCCCAAAATAAAGAGAGATGTAATCCCATTTTTTGTAATGGATTTTTTCAATTATTATAATGTTTACAACTAGAAAGAACAAAAAAGATTGATAGTTAGTAATTACAATAACGTTTAATATTTCCAACTTTTATACACACTCTCTACAATTATTCAGCTTCACTTAATTCATGAGGGACTTCAGGTTCATTAAAGAAACCTGTACAAGGATTGATTCTGGCAAAGTTACCTAGAGACTTGAATAAAACAGTTAATAAGTTTAATAAAGAATCAAAAAATGCCATGATTATTCCTCCTTAGGGAAAAATATTGGTAATAATGTTGAAGCTTGTAAAAATGCACCATATGCAATTAAAAAATTGAATGGTTGTGGAACGAATAAAACCATCACTACATAAATTGAAATTACTAGTAATGATTTAATCTTCAATGATTTCTTACGTCCTAATTTGATTGGTTGTTTGCGTGTTGCTGCAGGAGCATACTTTAATACAATCAACCATCCTAGTATAGTTAAGAATAACATAAACCAGAATGGTATGTCATATTTAACTATTAACCATGGTAAAAATATAAAGAAAATAATATTTTGAACATGACATAATAATGATGTTTTCGCATGGGCTCCGTGTGAGAAGCGTCTTAAAATGAAATACGCTAAGTGAACAGTGAGTGTGTATAAAAAGATATTAAGAAGGATAGCCAGACCGTAAGTTACGATGCCTTTGAAGAGATTAATGATGAACACTTGGATGCCTAGGCGCACTTTGAGATATTCAATGTGATCTAGGTTTTGTTTTTTCTGAAGCTTTAATGCTAGATTGTCAATTGCTGTATCAACGATTCTCATGGCTTTCCCCCTTACTCAATATTATAAAGTACAATTAAAACATTATTCTGTTTTTTGCCTAACTGTCGTTTTATTGTTCCTAACTGTAATTTTAATGTAGAATTCATCAAAAATTAATACAGAAACGGTACATTTAAGCATACAAATGGACAATCTGGGCACTACTTCACACAAGAGGCGATACACATGTTTTAATATAACCATAATCACATTAAGTGGTTCGGTATTACGCCCTTGTGATACCTAAGTGTTTATTAATGCACAGCGTGTTGTATTCTTCGCTCAGCTTACTTCACAAGTGCAACTCTTAAGTCTTGGAATACTTATTAATGAGGAGGTGCTTTACTATGGCAGGAGATATCATTAACACAATTATCGCATTCATTAAGTTAATCGCTGAAACTGTACAAAAATTCACTAAGAAGTAATCATTCTCCCAAATGCTAAAAATCTTTTTCCATTAGTAATTGAAGCTTAAAAGTCAGGTTTCTATATTGAGACTATTGTAAACATTTAATAATCGTTAAATTCACTAAATTTTTTCATAATTAATAACATCCCCAATTAATTAAATAGAATAACTGTAAACAAATAAACATTCCCTTAATATTAAATTTAAAGGCGAGCCCCTCCCAAGCTCGCCTTTTTTATATGTGAAAATATTGATATATATCTGGACGTAAGTTATCGAAAACTGGAATGTTTTTTCGTTGTTGTTCAACTTCTTTTAAATCAAGCTCTACTGTTAGTACAGTTTCTCCTTGGTTCGCTTCTTCTAAAATATCTCCATTTGGATTAATGACCATTGAATGTCCAGCAAAAGTTGTTTCTCCGTCAGAACCGCACGTATTTGCGGCAACTACAAACATATCATTTTCAATGGCTCTTGCTTGTAAAAGTTTTCTCCAATGTGATTGGCGTACTTCTGGCCATTGCGCGACATAAAACATGATTTGTGCGCCACTAGCTGCAGGATAACGTGTTAATTCAGGGAAGCGCAAATCGTAACAAATGATTTGAGAAACAGGTGTATTGTTGCTTAATGTAAAAGTATAAGGTACATGCTCACCTGCATCTAAAAATTGTGGTTCATTTAACATAGGTACTAAATGAATTTTATGATATTCATAAATTTTTTGACCTTCACAGTTTACAGCAAATGCGGTGTTATAAATGTTTTCTTTAACACGATTTGATACAGAACCTGCAATAATATCTACATTATATTGATGTGCTAAAGACTGTATGAATGTTAGAGACTGATCTAGGTTTTTATCACTACATTGATTTAACGAGGATAAAGCATATCCGTTATTCCACATTTCAGGTAATACAACCACATCAGTATCAGTACTTACATTTTCGGAAAATAATTGGGTGATTTTTTTGGCATTTTCATTTGGTGATTGTGGTTTGACGTTAAATTGTAAAATTTGAACTTTCATATGAAATTCCCCCATGTCCATCGTTGCTATTATTGTACTAAAATAAGAGCGGCGTATCAAAATATGATTGATGACAGACCGGGGAAGTGAGACATAAGGTTTATAGGGTGGTATTTAAGGTAACAATTGTTTATACTAGGTTTGACATAAATCTTAAGGAGGTGTTTGGGTTGCATAAATTAAAAACGAGGCACATGTTAAGCGGAACATGTATCACTTTATTGACACTTGGAACGCTATATGGCGTACCTAATAATTTGACGGATACAACGATTGCCATAACTTCATCGCATTCGAATGAAACAAATTCGACTAATGAACAACCATCGACAGAACACCCGTCAACAGAACAGCCATCGACAGAAGAACCGTCAACAGAACAGCCATCGACAGAAGAACCGTCAACAGAACAGCCATCGACAGAAGAACCGTCAACAGAACAGCCATCGACAGAAGAACCGTCAACAGAACAGCCATCAACCGAAGAACCGTCAACAGAACAGCCGTCGACAGAAGAACCGTCAACAGAACAGCCATCGACAGAAGAACCGTCAACCGATCAACCACCACCACCGCCACCTAAACCAGATGGCCCCTCACAGGGGAATTCAGATGAATCCAATCCAGGAGGCGACCGTGGCCAATCACCTAAACCAAATGATAATAATCAGTCTGAGCAAACCACACCAGGTTCAAACCGACCAGGAAGTAATGAAGCGACCACAGCTGGAGTAAATGGGTCAAACTTTAATCGAGACAATAAAATGCTTAATCCCTATCAAAATCAGTTGTTTTCGCAACCGCAAAATGAGTCAAAGCGTAATGCGTTTTCTGTTGCAAATTTTAATCCTTTTTCCTCAGAACAATATTATCAACTTTTAGATCGTAATATGTTAGCACTTATGTCAGGGGAATTTGGATCAAATGATAATCGTAAAAGGTTATTTGGTAAATCATTTTTAAATCATCAAAATGAAGATAAAGTTCGTGAAATCAATCAAAATGGTGAAAATTTAGAGGCACATCAACAAGGAAAACAAACAATAGGAAACCATGGGAATTTAAGTTTAATTAAATATATGGGTGTAGGTTTAGCAAGTATCATTTTTATTGTGGCTTTTAGTATCGTGATATGGAAAAGAATTAGAAAAATGAATTAAAAACGACTTCCCTATGATAAGGGGAGTCGTTTATTTTAAAGTAATTCGATATGTCTATGCAAGTATTATTGTGAAGCCACTTATAGTAGAGAAATCATATGAAATATGAATTGTGTTTGCTTCAAAGACTCTTCAACAAGTTTTTCTGGTAAAGAAAATTGTATTAAGGCTACAATACCGTTTTGAGCCATATGGATTCCTATCGCAACACTTAAGCGCTTTGTATAACAGTAAAAGCCAGAAAAGATGATCCCCATCACAAAATAGGGTAAGAAATGTGAAAAGTCCATATGTGCCACTGCAAAGATGGCAGAACTGATGACACTGGCAATGATAAATCGAATGGCTTTTGATCCTTTTAAAACTTGGTATAATTCTCCAAATAATACCCTTCTAAATACAAACTCTTCTAACAATGGACCGATGATCGTAATTAATAAAAAGAATACAGGCATTTGTCGAGCGATTTTCATTAAACGCAACGTATTTTCGCTCGCTTGCTGATGTCCTAGTACAAATACAGTGATGACATTAACGATAATTTGAGTTATAAAAACAATGCCAAGTCCAGCGATAATCCAAGGGATAATATAACGTTTAGGCTCTTTTTTACCTAATTCGAGTTGTAATGGGTTTTTGACATACCAATGCATTATGATAATGACTATAGCGACAATAATAAATCCTATTAATTGAATATGTATGAGTTGTTTCATTTGATCTAACTGATGTGCAGTTGATGGTAATAGATGTAATTTATTTAATATCGCTGGAGCGAATTGAGCAATCACATAGAACACAACAGTTAATATTGAAACAAGAATTCGATTCATAATTTACCTCCTTTCTCAGTATTCTTATCATATCCTATCACACCTTACGATACAATTAACCTAATCGTAATACTTGAAGTTTTGACTAACTTTGATTATTATAAATGTTAGATTAGCACTTAGAAGTAGTGAGTGCTAAATAATGCATCAACTTAAGGAGGCAACAACACATGTTAAAACCAATTGGAAACCGCGTTGTTATTGAAAAGAAAGAAAGAGAACAAACAACTAAAAGCGGTATTGTATTAACAGATTCTGCAAAAGAGAAATCAAACGAGGGCGAAGTAGTCGCTGTAGGTACTGGACGCATACTTGATAATGGTCAACGCGTTGAATTAGAAGTTAGTGTTGGCGATC
This sequence comes from Staphylococcus agnetis, assembly GCF_011466855.1. Lineage (NCBI taxonomy): Bacteria > Bacillati > Bacillota > Bacilli > Caryophanales > Staphylococcaceae > Staphylococcus > Staphylococcus agnetis. The sequence continues at coordinate 1,593,888 of NZ_CP045927.1, read as the reverse complement.
GTGTTGTGTTCCAACAATATGCTGGTACAGAAGTTAAGCGAGGCGAAACCACTTATCTTATCTTAACTGAAGAAGATATTTTAGCGATTATTGAAGATTAATATAGATAAAAAGATCGACTCATATACATTTAAAAAAAGAAATCAACGATGGAGGTTTGACAAAATGGCAAAAGAATTAAAGTTTTCAGAAGATGCACGTCAAGCAATGTTACGTGGTGTAGATAAACTAGCAAATGCAGTTAAAGTAACTATTGGACCTAAAGGTCGTAATGTTGTTTTAGATAAAGAATTTACAGCACCGTTAATTACTAACGATGGTGTTACAATTGCAAAAGAAATTGAATTAGAAGATCCATACGAAAATATGGGGGCCAAACTTGTTCAAGAAGTCGCAAACAAAACGAATGAAATTGCCGGTGACGGTACAACGACTGCAACGGTTCTTGCACAAGCCATGATACAAGAAGGTTTGAAAAACGTGACAAGTGGTGCAAACCCTGTAGGGATTCGTCAAGGTATTGATAAAGCTGTGGCGGTTGCTATAGAAGCTTTACACAATATTTCTCAAAAAGTGGAAAATAAAGAAGAAATTGCTCAAGTTGGTTCTATTTCTGCTGCAGATGAAGAAGTGGGACGTTACATTTCTGAAGCAATGGAAAAAGTGGGTAATGACGGTGTCATTTCCATTGAAGAATCAAGTGGATTTAATACAGAATTAGATGTTGTTGAAGGGATGCAATTTGACCGTGGTTATCAATCACCATATATGGTAACAGATTCAGATAAAATGACTGCGGAATTAGAGAAACCTTATATATTAATTACTGATAAAAAAATCTCTTCATTCCAAGATATCCTTCCATTATTAGAACAAATTGTTCAATCTAATCGTCCAATTCTTATCGTTGCTGACGAAGTTGAAGGGGACGCTTTAACAAACTTAGTATTAAACCGTATGCGTGGCACATTTACAGCAGTTGCGGTAAAAGCACCTGGCTTTGGTGATCGTCGTAAAGCAATGTTAGAAGATTTAGCTATACTTACTGGTGCTCAAGTGATTACAGATGATTTAGGACTTGAACTTAAGGAAGCAACTATTGATATGTTAGGTACTGCAAGTAAAGTTGAAGTTACTAAAGATAACACAACTGTTGTCGATGGAGATGGTGACCCTACCAATATTGATGCACGTGTCAACCAACTTAAAGCTCAAATCGAAGAAACTGATTCTGATTTCGACCGTGAAAAATTACAAGAGCGTCTTGCTAAATTAGCAGGTGGTGTTGCCGTTATTAAAGTCGGTGCAGCATCAGAAACTGAATTAAAAGAACGTAAATTACGTATTGAAGATGCTTTAAACTCAACGCGTGCTGCAGTTGAAGAAGGTATTGTTGCTGGTGGTGGTACAGCACTTATGAACGTATACCAACAAGTAAGTGACATTGATGCTGAAGGTGATGAAGCGACAGGTATTAATATTGTTCTAAAAGCACTTCAAGCGCCAGTACGTCAAATTGCGGAAAATGCAGGCCTTGAAGGTTCTGTTATTGTTGAACGCATGAAAAATGCTGACCCAGGGGTTGGCTTCAATGCGGCTACAAATGAATGGGTAAACATGTTAGAAGCGGGTATCGTTGACCCGACGAAAGTGACACGCTCAGCATTACAACATGCAGCAAGTGTTGCAGCGATGTTCTTAACAACTGAAGCTGTTGTGGCAAATATTCCTGAAGAAAAAGGCAATGAAGCCCCTCAAATGGGTGGCATGCCTGGTATGATGTAAAATAGCTGTAGCTATTGTTTTGATAAGGTTTGGGTGCATAGAAAAGGCATCAAAAATCGCAAACATAAACCGTTCAGTTCAGTTAAACTAAACGGTTAATAATTCTAAAGAGGCGCTTTCCATAAGTTGACTAAACTTTTGGAGGGTGTCTTTTTAGTTTAAGTAATGAATTCAAACACATGAGCGATTGTCTAGTAAATTGAAAACTTTTAATTGCATTCGTCTATTATACTCATATAATGGCGCATATGCATCATCGCAATTTTAGTCTAGGGCTAAATGCAAAATAACGTCTTACCATTTCAATGACCATCATCCACACAATATGTCCAAAGCACTCGGAAATATGTTCAGCAGCCGGTTGTTGAAGTGGACTAGGAACGACATGCATCACTGGCATGATGACGAGATGAAATGCTATCCAAATGAAAATACCAAATAATGCCCCATAACCTAGTGTGATTTTTGTATATTTAGTTGCTAGAAAAATATAAATAATTGCGATAACAATTGAAAAACTGTAATGCACAATAAAACTCACCCATGGTAGCGCATGTTCAGAAAATTGATAAGTGAGGTGTGTGATATCAGAAGGTAATCCAAACAATTGAAGTAATTGTTGTGGCGGATTCGTAGCGTCTCTCGCCGGTGTTCTTGGTGGAAACATCACTTCCCATCCTAATTTAACAATCCCAGATAAAAGTCCACCAATGATACTAGCCCAAAGTAGAGTTGCCCAATTTTGATATGCTTTTGCGTTCATTTGAAACATCCTCTTTCTTTTTTAAATTTAAATTAAAGCAGTCTGAACTTAAAATCTTTTATACAAGTAAAGTATATACCTTAATATAATGAGTGGTTATAAAAAATAGTTACAACTTTTTAACAAAATTAATAGAAGTATTTGACCGTAAAGGATAAATGATAACAAATGAAATTGTTTAGTTATGATAAATATTCATATAGGACGCTATTCTTACACGTTTTTGAAAAGACATCGTTTATGCTAATATGAAGATAATAGATATAAGCTACGTATAGAACCTCATATCAATTCGTTATAATATTACAATCGTGAGGAGAAAGATATGGAAATTATCTCTAAAATTATTGAATTTATCTTCGTGCAATTATCAAATTGGATAGGTGTGCTCTCTTCTTTTAAAAGAAAAAGACAACGTAAGAAAGGATGAAAGTCAATGAATATCAGCATATTTTGGGAGAAGTTCGTTGAAAAATATCCAGAATATCAATCATATTCTTATACAGCATGGCAATTTGGAGTTGATGCGTCACATTTAGCAAATTTAGTGATTCAAGGTAAGAAAACAGCGACGACAAGCGCTTATACACTCTATGCCATTGATGCTGAACATTTACCAAAAGTTGGAGACTTAAGTATCGTTTTGAGCGATACAAACGAACCGATGTGCATTATTAAAACAACGCGTGTTGAAAAAGTACCTTATTGTGAGGTGACTGCGCAACATGCTTTTTTAGAAGGGGAAGGCGATCGCACATTAAATTATTGGAAAAAGGCGCATGCGGAGTTTTTTAATGAAGAGTTTCAGAAATATGGTTTAATATTTAATGAACGTGAATTGATGGTTTGTGAAACTTTTGAATGTCTTTTTTATTGAGGTTATCCTCACAAACTTTCAACTTATTTACAGAAATTTTTAGCAGTTGATATCATGCGTTGTTCATGCTCGAGTAATTGTATCTTACGATGTAGACCACTATTAAATCCTCCGAGACCTCCATCTTTACGCAATACACGATGACAAGGGATTATAATAGAAATTGGATTTTGGCCTATTGCAGTAGCTACTGCACGCGTACTTTTTGGGCGTCCAATTTTTTGTGCAATATCACTGTAATTCACAGTTTGCCCCACATTTAGTTCTCGTAATGCTTGCCAAACACTTTGCTGAAAAGGGGTACCTGAATCCAACTGTAACGGGGTTGTAAAGGAGTGATACGCCCCATGTAGATAAGCAGTTAATTCGTAAATCACTTGATCGATTAAAGCTGAAATTGAAACTCGGACAAGGCGTCCGCGCTGCGTTAATTTTTGAAGTGCTGTCTCGTAATCTTTGGCATCTTTGAAGCTTAATAGCACAATAGCTTCTTCAGTTGCCACCGCGCGCATTTCACCTAATGGTGTCATAAAATCTTTATAATAGTATTTCATCTTGATTCCTCACATTATTTGGGCTTAAATCCATCGACACTGATAGAAACATTTTGTTTTCCAAATGCTTGTATCATTAAATTTTGTACATATTGATAGGCATCACGTTGAAACCAGTCCATTTCGTCGATAGATGCATAGATATTTTCTATATTTAATGATTGGGTTCGTCGCCCGTTAGAACCATCTCCCATAAAATAATCATCTACCGTCACCTGATCTGTATAAGGTTTTAATAATTCAGCGAACTGATCCGTACACGGCAATACAGGTGCCACTGCCACTTGAACCGGAATATGTGCTTGCTTTAATTTTTTTAGCGTAGACAATCGTGCTTGAATACTTGGTGCGTGCGGCGTAAAGTGACGGATGATTTCTTCTCGATCGGTTTCTATCGTCATGCTTACGATAAAGTCGCCTTTATACGTTGATAAAAGATCAATATCGCGTTGGATTAAAGTACCTCTAGTTTGTATAAATAAAAAATCTGGTGGCGTTTCATGCATCACTTCTAACAATTGACGTGTGACTTTATACTTTTTTTCAATCTGTTGATAGGGATCAGTTGATGAAGACATAAATAGGGTTGTAGGTCCTTTTTGTTTTGCTCTTAACAATTCCTTCTTAAATTGATTAGACATGTCTTCTTTAACGGTAACCCATTCCCCCCATGTTTTACCTGAAAAGAGTGATATGGGTGATTTTCTTACATAACAATAATGACAGCCAAATTGACATCCCATGTATGGGTTTAATGTATGTGTATAATCTGATAAGAAACCGCTTGCTTTTGTAAGAAATTGTTTAGGTTGTCGAAATTCAATATCCATATCATCATCCCCGTTAATATGAAACGACGAAATCAAATCTATGTTGATCTCGTCGTTAATCATGTGTGTGCATCTATGATGATTTATGCTTGTAATTCTTCTATTGCTAACGCGATTTTACTAAATACATGTTCAATCTCGTCTTTTTCAATACAGCTAAATGCAATTCGTATATCTTGTTCGTTAAGCGAGATAATACCAATTGAATATTTTTCAAGTAAATATTGGCGTAACGTTTCAGCATCAACACCGAATACTTGAAGTGCCATGAAATAGCCGGAATTAAAGTCATAAGGTTGCCATAGTGATTGGTACTCATCTCTATAAACGATGTCTTTTGTTACATTATAGCGTTCACGTAATGTTTCGATGTTGTTTTGTATTTGTGCATCAAATGTTTCATTATTTTCTAAAACATATTGTACTGCTGCTTGAGATGGCGTTGCACCACTTGAAATGTTACTACGAATTAATCCTTTTAATTTAGCTTCTAAAATCGATTTTGTTTCATCATCCGATAGACCAAATGTCATGAAACCAACACGGAATCCCCATGCGAAAAACTCTTTTGTCGCGCCATCTAAACGTACGGGTAATACACGTTCATTTTGAAGTTGAGTTAATGCTGTGAAAATCGATTGTTCATATACTTCCTCGTAGAAAAGACCGTAATAGGCGTCGTCAACTACAGCAATGACATTAACACCACGCTGAGCAAGCTTATCTATTGCGTTAACAATACTTTGAACTTCAGATTGCGTAGGTGTGTAGCCAGTAGGGTTGTTCGGATAATTCAAAATCAAAATTACTTTCTCTTGATCAATTTGTTCTAATTTATTTACTAAACCTTCAGTTGTATAGTGTCCTTCGTTAGTAAAGATTGGGTATGTTTCAATATTTGCCTGATGGCGTACCCCGAAAACAAGCTTATAATTGCCCCAATTATGATTTGGTAATAAAAGGGTATCATTTTCATTAACGAACATATCACCAACTAAAGATAATCCGTGTGTCAGTGCATTCGTCACTACAGGTGTGCTTATTTGGTCTTCAGCAAGATCAGGATTTTCTTTCAACATTTTTTGTTTCCACAACAGTCGTAGTTGTTCTAAGCCTTGTGGCGGAGCATATGAAAAAACTTCATCCGTTGACATGTGATTAAAAATATCATATAACGCACCTGCGTACATCTTTCCATCTTTTGTTGTAGCCATACCAATTGTCGCGTTATAGTCTGATGATTTTGCTTCAGCGGATTGTGTCAAAATACCTTTAGGGTAGTACATACTTTTACCTAAATCAGATAGCATGTCTAATACGATAGGGTTTGAACGATTTAATGCGTCATTTAATGAGAGTGCTAGCGGGTTCATAAACGTCAACCTTTCCATAATTATAGATACTCTTACTATACCTTGAAATACATAAAAATTAAAGAGATGGAAAGCGTATTCAATGAATATCACAATCGAAATGGTCGGTAGGAAATTAAATATTAAATTTGATATACTAATACCAATTGAGGTGAAAGAATGATTAAACATTTAACTAAAATATTTTTACTGTTAGCGATTATTGTATTTTTAATAGGGGCATTCTTTCAATTCCAAGAAGAAGAAGCATCAGCAATAAAATTGTTTTTAGCCTCTATTTTGTTTATGATATGTGCTTTTATAAGCCGTAACAATGATAGGAAAAAGGGAAGATAACATACATCTGACATTTTCGTACGCTGAGTCAATTTATTTGAAGAAGAGGGAAGATGCCTCTTCTTTTTAGCTTTTAAACCAAGTTATTTTTTGATGAGGTGGCTTAAGTTTAAAATGACCTAAAATTGATACATGAACAGTTGCGCTTCATTTGATAATTTTGTTATTGTAACCATGGTACTTGTTTACCAAACACTAATATATTTAATTTTAACAAGTTATTAATTTTACGTGATTATGATGATTTATGAAACCAAGAAGTTGTCACTAACATGTGAATATGTATTTTGAAAATTACAATGTTAAGAGGAATGTACAAACAGGTGTTTAATTAAGCTCTAATAAACTATCTTTGATTGCGAAAAAGTGAAAACAATATACACCTTTTGTGCCAAGAAATCAATTTTATATGGGAAAATTGGCTTGACCAAGTGACATATGACAACGTTTCTGTAACATGGATACAATAGGTTACATACATTTGGGTATTTTTTAAGAAAGTAATGGCAGCGATAACGACTTAAATATTGCAATAGGTACGTTAATAGAAATGAGGAGGACATTGATATGCATTTAAAAAATATCACAAAACGATATGGTGATAAAACTGTATTAGATGCCATAGATTTTGCGTTTAATGATAGTAAAATTGTGGGTTTAATAGGAAAGAATGGTGTAGGTAAAACCACCATTATGAAAATTATGAATGGAAACATCGTGAATTATTCAGGTGATGTTCAGATCGGCAAAGATGAAAATATAGGTTATTTAATCGAACATCCAAAATTATACGATAATAAAAGTGGTTTATATAATTTAAAGCTTTTCGCACATGTATTAGGTAAAGGTTACGATAAAGCATACACTGAATCTATTATTCGCGCATTCGGCATGGAATCGTATATTAAAAGAAAAGTAGGCAAATACTCAATGGGGATGAAACAAAAACTTGCCATTGCAGTGTCACTAATGAACAAACCTAAATACTTAATACTTGATGAGCCTACAAATGGGATGGATCCTGATGGTTCCATTGATGTTTTGAAGACCATTGAAAAACTTGTTCATGATTTAGATATGAAAATTTTAATTTCAAGCCATAAATTAGAAGATATTGAGTTGATATGTGATCGAGCAGTTTTCCTTAGAGATGGACATTTTGTTCAAGATGTTAATATGGCAGAAGGACAAACGTCAGATCAAACTCTAATACAAGTCGACCACAACGATTTTGACAATGCATTACAATACTTGGAATCTCATTTTAAAGTGATACAAAGTTTAAGAGAAAATGGAGAAATTATTTTAAATGCACAACAAAGTTATCAACCTTTATTAAAAGGGCTGGCTACGATAGATATTTATCCTAATTTTATCGAAACACGTCGCGCTTCTCTGAGAGACACGTATTTCAATATTAATCAAAGAGGTGGCCAATCATGAACATCATGCAATTAATCAAATATGATATCATTAGTATTTTTAAAAGCCCATTAACTTATATCGCATTAGTGTTAGGGATTGCACCCGTTCTCATAGCTGTAGGTATTAATGTCGGTAATCATAGAGACGTAGATCCAGTCATTATGTTTAGTGTTGGAAAATGGTTCTTTTCACTCATCGGTTTAATGTTTATTGTTAAAACTATCACAAGAGATACAAGCCAAGGAACAATTCAACTATTTATCAATAATACGAGAAATCGTGTGAGTTACTTTATTGCGAAATTTGTATCGATAATCTTAATCTCTTTACTAATGACAGGTGTTGTTGTTTTAATGACATATATCATTACTTGGACGACAAAAGGACCGTCATTTGAAACAAAATACGTATGGGAATTAATCGCATTTTATCTCATGTTATTTATGATTTATGGTTTGGTATTATTTTTAATTAATTTATTTGTTCAAAAACCAGCATTAGTCTACACATTAGGTATTTTATTACTTTTAATATTACCTGTTGTAAAGCCATTTATTCCGTTGATTCCGGAAATTGGTGAAAAAATTAATGACGCTTTAAAATATATTCCATTCAGTTATTTAAGTGATATGTCGATGAATGTGGATTTAGATTTTACTAAATGGCAATGGGCGATTAATGCATTCACACTAATCATCTTCTTTATTATAAATATCGTTATTATTAAAAAGAGAGATATTTAACACGAACGCCATTTAGCGCTTAAATTGGAAATATTAATACGATAAGCCTTCAAAATTCGATGTATGAATTTTGAGGGCTTTTTACTATTTAATGATAATTAATGACGATAAGAAACGATGCTACTTCTATAAAAGTTAGAGGAGAAAGCGTTTACACAAACGGCGAAGTATATTAGAATACTTGTATACAACTTCGAGGTGATATGATGAAAGTTCCTGAAAAATGGTTATACCAACAAAACACAGGTGAAAAAATTGCAACAGTATTACGCTTTAATATTATCAATGGCCATTATTTAGAACATACCGTTTTAACAGAAAATCAAATTGCGCAACAATTTAATGTGAGTCGTTCTCCGGTAAGAGATGCTTTCAAAATACTGAATCAAGAGCATATGATACGACTTGAAAGAATGGGGGCAGAAATTGAGCCATTTACACAAACAAAACAGCAAGAACTCACTGATATTCGATTAATGATTGAATCATTTGCGTTTACTAAAGTCACTTCAAACGATGACATATCATTGCTTCTTCAAGACATGTACCAGACGCTTGAAATGATGCGTGTATGTGTTCAATTTAAAGATGCTGTGGGTTTTGCTGAATATGATTTACAATTTCATGAGCATCTCGTCTATGCATGTCATCACGATGCGCTTATGAATATATGGCAGTCTCTTCGTCAAAAATTACTGTGCACGGTGTACATCAGTATGGCTACACGTATGGAATCTGATATCGATGACTTTAAACGCATTCTTGATAATCATAGATTGTATATAGAAGCTGTCAGGGACAGAGATAATACTAAAATGTATCAAGCGTTTAAAGCTAATTTTAGTGATTTAAATGACAACATTGGTGCTTTTTGGAGAACACAATAATGGGGGAGATTCATGTGAATACATTGAGTATAGGTGTAGATATTGGAACAACAAATACGAAAGCTGTATTATTTGATAATTCAGGGCAAGTGCTCATCCATGAACAATATTCATATCCGCTCATCACAACTGACGCTGATACAGCAGAACAACATCCACAATCAATTTTAGAAGCGGTTGAATTCGTACTGATGAAGGTGATTCAGGCATCCAAACAATGGGGGGAACTCTCACATATTGCATTTAGTGCACAAATGCATAGTTTAATTTTAGTTGATGAACATATGGTTCCACTTACAAATTCAATCACTTGGGCAGACAATCGTGCAAAATATTGCGCTGAAAAATTGAAAAACAATCAAATGGGGGACTTAATTTATCGCAACACAGGGACCCCTATCCATGCAATGTCACCGCTATGTAAGTTGTTATGGTTCAAAGAAACACAACCTGATTTATTAAAAGCAACACATAAAGTGATTGATATTAAAACATTCGTTTTATATCACTTATCGGGTCAGTGTGTGACAGATATGTCAATCGCTTCAGCAACGGGTCTTTTTAATATTCATAAAAAATATTGGGATGATACGGCACTCAATCTTGTAGAACTCGCTTCACATCAACTCCCACAAGTTGTATCCACAACGTATTGCTTATCGATGTCTGAAAATGCTAAAAACCGTTTCCATTTACATAAGCAAGTACCAATGGTTGTTGGAGCGAGTGATGGTGTACTCTCCAATTTAGGTGTGGATAGTATGCGTCCTGGCGAAATTGCTGTAACTATTGGGACGTCAGGGGCTATTAGATCTGTAGTTCATGAACCGCTTATCGATCCAGAAGGACGAACATTTTGTTACATATTAGATGACTCACATTACGTCATCGGCGGTCCTGTCAATAATGGTGCTGTTACATTACAATGGCTCGGTGAACAAGTATTACACTATCCCCATCATTCAGAAGACCCTATTGATTTTGAAGAAATGATGCATCGAGCAAAATCTGTACCTATTGGTTCTGATGGATTAATATTTCACCCTTATTTATCCGGAGAACGTGCACCGTTATGGTCATCTGATGCAAAAGGATCTTTTATTGGTCTAACATTAGCACATCATCAAGGACATGTGATCAGAGCAGTGATGGAAGGTGTCATTTTCAATTTATATAGTGTTATGACAACTTTAACGCAGATTTCCAACATAACACCAACCTCCATTAAAGCAACAGGTGGATTTTCTAAAAATGAACTATGGAGGCAAATAATGGCTGATATATTTAACTGTCAAGTCATTGTACCGGAAGATTATGAAAGCTCCTGCCTTGGAGCAGTTATATTAGGAAAAAAAGCGTTGGGCCATCTTAATGATTATGAAGAAATATCATCGTGGATAGGTAAGACGATTTGTCATGAACCCATAAAAGGGCACGTCCAACAATATAAAGTACTTGGATCCATTTTTTTAGATATTCAAAAGCAAGTGTTAACTACTTATAAACATATCGCAGTATACCAACAGCAATTTAAAAACCAAACAGATGAGAGGGATCACAATGATTTATGATATATGGCCAATTTTAAGTGTCGTTATCGGCATACTTTTATTACTAATACTGATTATGAAAGTTAAATTGAATACATTCATTGCATTGATTGTAACTGCAGTAACGACTGGGATATTGTTAGGTATGCCATTGGACAAAATTATGACTACCATTGAAACAGGAATGGGCGGAACGCTTGGTCATATTGCACTGATCTTTGGATTGGGTGCCATGTTAGGTAAATTATTAGCTGATGGCGGTGGTGCAACGCAAATTGCGGATACACTCATCGCAAAGTTAGGTCAACGTTATGTCATGTGGGCGATGGTAATTGCCTCGTTTATCATTGGGATTGCATTATTTTTTGAAGTCGGCTTAGTTTTGCTTATTCCACTCGTATTTACAATCGCCAAACGTATGAAGATATCACAGTTAACGATAGGTTTGCCCATGGTAACAGCACTTTCGGTGACGCATGGCTTTTTACCACCGCATCCAGGTCCTGTCGTTATTGCCAAAGAACTTAATGCGAATATTGGAGAAGTGTTGTTATATGGTTTTATTGTGGCTATACCAGTCACTATTATAGCGGGTCCTTTATTTGTTAAACTCGCACCTCGATTAAGTCCCCAAGCTTTTTATAGAGAAGGAGATATATCGTCACTTGGAGCGTCAAAGTCTTTTGATAAAGCAGAATTACCTAGTTTTAAATTAAGTACTTTCACCGCATTATTACCTGTCATTTTAATGTTAATTACCACGGTGTGGCAACTTATTTCGGGTCACCAACAAGGTGCAACGAATTTCTTTGAACGTATTCTTTATTTTACAGGGTCTGCTGGAACGGCAATGCTTTTAGCAGTTATATTTGCGATATACAGTATGGGTTTAAAGCAGCGTAGAAAAATGTCTGAAGTGATGGATTCTGTAACACAAGCAATCTATCCTATAGGAATGATGATTTTAATTATAGGGGGAGGGGGCGCATTTAAGCAGATTTTAATTGATGGTGGTGTTGGTAAAACAATTGAGCACTTTTTTATCGGTTCTCAGTTATCACCGCTATTACTAGCTTGGTTAGTAGCAGCTTTATTGAGACTAGCATTAGGATCAGCCACAGTTGCTGCGATATCCACAACAGGTATTATTCTCCCTTTACTACAAACAGCTGATGTGAATTTAGCTTTAGTCGTATTAGCAATTGGCGCTGGCAGTGTATTTTGTTCGCATGTGAATGATGCAGGTTTTTGGATGTTTAAAGAATATTTTGGCTTAACCGTTAAAGAAACATTTTTAACATGGTCTTTAGTAGAAACGATTATATCTGTATCAGGTTTCGTTTTTGTTTATCTCTTAAGTCTAATTGTGTAAAGTGAATTTTCTAAGGGTATAACGTAGTAAAATATAAAGAGGTGACGATGATGCCCTGGACTATGTCAGATTATCCTAGCAGTTGGAAAAATTTAGAAAAACTTGAACGAAAAAAAGCAATCGATATTGGCAACGCGATGTTAAAAGACGGCTATAAAACATCAGATATCATCCCGATTGCAACTGCTCAAGCGGAAAAATGGTATCAAAATGCATCACAAGCAGAACGTGACCAGTTAAATCAAAAAAACATTACACAGCATGAGAAAAATCAATCAGCTAATCCTTCGTTAAATCAACGTGATGTACATGTTTATTTTGAAGATAACGTTTGGAAGGTTAAAACAGAATCCGCACAACAAGCAAGTGACACCTTTGACACTAAAAAAGATGCGATTGCACGTGCAAAAGAGATTGCAAATCATAAACAGACACGTGTTCAAACACATACAAAAGAATAAAAAATAACACACCTATCACGATGTAGAATTATGATAGGTGTGATTATATTTATAAACTTTTTATAATTGATTCGTATACATCGTTCCAAAATGTATGATCTGTTAAATATCGATTTCGAACCGTTTGATGAAATTCTTTTTCTTTATCATCATACGACTCATCTGATTGATCAGGTAAGTTTTGACGTAATGTATTAACGAACTTTTGAACAGATAATGCTCTTGGCCCCCATACTGCGATTTGTTCGTATTGATCATTCATAAAAATAAATATAGGTATCGCTCGTGCTCTCCCGTTCGTTAAGTATTGATCGATAAGATCGGTATTTTCATCTCTATAAAATGCACGTACTTCTAAATTAAGATGCTCAGATATGTGTTTTAAAATTGCATTATTCATCATTGCATCTGTGCACCAATCTTCTGTAATGATGAGTACATGTCTATACCCTTTATCTTTTAATGATTCTAATCTTGCATCATCCTTAGGAAAATCAAAACTATTGTAGATACTTAATAACCCCTCTTTATTAACATTCATATCTTCAATATATTGATTGATAGGTTTAGCCTGTTGATAATATGTTTTTAAATGCGCCATAAAAAACACCCTCCTTCGTTGATAATATTATACCAAGCTCTGTATTGAAAGAAAATTAAAAAGATTACAACAAATTAAGAATGTGACATTTACAATACAAATAATGGTACAAGGTTTAAATTTTTATTGGTTCAAATTATAATTTTAAGTGTTGAAATTATTATTTGAAAAGGGGGGAGATTAATGGATAAAATTACTTTCTTAAATGAATTAGAACATCAATTAAAGCGGCTACCTAACGATGTGATTGATGATATTATGAATCAATACGAAAATCATTTTTATAAAGAGAATGAGAAAGGCAAGACAGATCGCGAAATTATATTATCTCTCAATAAGCCAAAACAAATTGCAAAGAAAAAATATGCTAAATATGCTGTTAATGATGCTGAGAAAGAACCTGATTTTAGTCATTTAAGACGTGCTGTTCTCGCCACAATTGGAATGAGTATAGTGACGTTATTTTTTGTCGTTGTCCCATTAATTTTCCTTCTATTATTAATTATTATTAGTATTTTTATCTCATTAGGCATGATACTCGCACCTATTATTGTTTTCCTGACACAGTTGTATTCAGGAATTACTCAATTTTCACTAAGTAATTATTTATTTAGTTTTGCGTATTCTGGCTTAGGTATTATGTTATTTGTAATTATAGTTAAAGTAGTTTGCCTTTTACGTATTGCCTTATTACGTTATTTAAAATGGAATATAAATTTTATTAAAAAAGGGACATTTCAATCATGAAACGATTATTTTTAATGGGATTAACAATGTTTCTCATATTTTTCTTAATGGGAACACTCGTATGGTTCTTGTTCGAATCACGCCATAGTCAAACACAAACTACTGAAAAAGCGTTTAAGAAATCGAATATTGAAACTTTAAATGTAAATGCTAACAATGCGGATGTATACGTAAAAAAAGGCACTCACTTTCATGTAAAATATGTAGGCAAAGCCAATGTTAATATTTCTAAGCAAAATAAAATACTTCAAATTTCTGATAGTCAAGCCACTAAGAAGCGCATGATAGATGTCAATCCGTTCAATAAGTCTAAAGAACGATTAGAGATAACAGTACCTGAGAAATATTTAGAAGAATTAAATTTGACTACGCGTGTAGGCGAAGCGCATATTCAAGGTATAAAAAGTAAAAGTGTCACGATTTGGTATGAATCTACGGGTCAAGTGAACATTGACCATTGTCAGTTTAATGCTACAAATATAAAGGCTAAGGATTCATTTGTTAATATCACTAATAGTAGTCTTTCGGATTCTGATATATCAGTGCAAAAAGGGAAAATCACTGTTAATCAAGCACTTGTACGTAAAAGTGTTTTCAAAGTTAGTGAAGGTAGTATGATTCTTAACAATTTAAAACCGGAATGTGATTTTAAAGGGGCTGTTAATCATGGTGATATTTCAATGCGTTATTTAAACGCACCTGAAGATGTGATGCTCAAGTTAAATCCAGAAAATGGGAATATCAATATGAACACACCACATTTACATCAAGGGAAAAATGGTAAAGGTACACACCTCATCGAACTTTATACGAATCATGGTGATATAAATATTAAATAAAAAGAAGGAACGTTATTAGCTTTGCAACAAGCGCTTTTTAACGTTCCTCTTTTTGTTATAAGTTTAATGCGTGGCAAATGGAATTTCTGTATCAATTTGGCCCTCTAAATGTGTGATTTCAATTGTTTCGCCATTTAACCATTTACCAAAGTTTAAAGCTATTGGTGGTTGTCTTTCACCTAAACTGATCCAAGCAGTTAAAGTTTTTGGCTCATACATAGTCGTATGTATTGTCCCGCTCCAACTTTTGAACAATTTACTATAAATACCGTATTGTGGATCGTTAAACCGCTTAAAGATTTCAAAACGATCGCCTTGGTTTTTTATTTGATACTCAAGTTGCTCTAGTCTTTCTTTAGATTCCTTAATATAGTTTCTATTCTCATGTGTTAAATATTTAAAATGATTAGTACACGTATCATCATAACGTACATGTATGTTTCTAGGTGTCACTTCAACGATTGCATGTTTACCCGTTTGGTCTTGTAATATATAGCTGAAAGAGCTACGGTGAGGGATAGTTTGAAGTAGTTTAATGCCTTCTTCAACATTACGGCACGTTTCTAAGATAAGACGACCTATCATATAACAAACAAAACCATTTGCTGGCTTTTTACGATGCATAAAATTATATGCCATTACCAAACCGTGTTCATTCATACCATCCATCCGGCCTGTTGTGCGAGACATAGGACCTATCTGAGCGTAACCACCATCTGTAGGACGGTAAAGTTGATAACGACCATCGTATGTCGCTGGGTGATAGTCATAGTTTCTTACGATAAAATCTGGTCCAACAAACACTGTACATCTACTATCTGGTAAGTATGTAAAACGGTAATGTGCGAAATTTAATATTGCTTGCTTTGTAGAAATGTTCAAAGTATCCTGAAGACCTTTGATTTCTTCCCATATCGTTGGTGCAAATGTTTGAAATATACGGTAGGTTTCAGGTATATCGATATCAAAGCGTGGCACGCGTTTTTTCCATTCTTTCTCTCTATTTTTTAACATTTGAGTCGTCTGCATCCACTGTGCAACTTGAACGCCATAATCATAATGTGTTCCTTCAAATGTTTGTATATTTATACGGACGTCCTGCATCATTCATATTCCTCTCTGAAATCTATTTAACACAATTTGTTACGATGTTGTAATACTTCTTTAATGGAATTTGTATATTAACACTCATATAATAACATTATCTACAATTATAATTATTGAATAGCTCATTTAAGGAGTGATTGTAATGTGGCTTGAAGCATACTTACGCACTAAACGATGGTTATATCGCAACTTTGTAAGTTAAAATGAAAAAGATTGTTACAAACTTGAAGCAACCGTTTCAAGTGGGGTAACAATCTTTTTTTATTAAACATCTGTTACATTAGGAGTAATGTAAACGGTTTTTATTTTGTTATGTTTACTAGAGCTATCACCGAATGTTAATGTGACTAACGTTTTAGTTTGTTTCTTGTAATCTTGATTTTCATTCGTGTAAGTATAAAACATAATCATTTGGTTGCCGTGAATATGGGCACGATGAATCATTTCAAAATTCCACTGTAATTGAGAATCAGCTTCTACAGCTGCCATACGTGTGGCTAACAAATGAATGAGACGTGATTTATTTAAGGCAATTGGATCTCCGAAATCATTGATGTAATACGCAGAAACCGTATCGTCAATCATGTCTGATACACGTTCAAGATCATGATTTTTCCAAGAATTAAGAAATGATATATAAGGCATTGGCGTTACCTCTTTCTTACTGTTATTGTATTAAATGTAACATATTTTTATTGCGATATGAATAATAAGAAGTAATCGTAGTAGAAAGGGGTATAAGTTTCTTGTGACATATTGAGTATGTTATAATCATACATAGATAGACTAAACATTGGGATTTTGAGGTGAAACATTTATGTGTAAATTTATTGCTGGTATCTTTAAAGTATTCTTTGCTTTAATGCTTGTAATGACTGTACTTGTAGGTCTAGGTGTTGCTGTATTAGCATTTGTATTTAAAAAAGACTTTGAAGATATTGAAAACAAAACAAAACAAATTATTGCTGATATTGAATCAAATCAATCGTAATCTAAAACGAACACAATTTTGTGTTCGTTTTTTTGTTTCCAATTGAAATTTGTTCAAATGCATAACTATCTATCTACATTATATAAGTTTTGTTGAATAATTTTTAAATAAAGGGTAAGGTGATGATTTTGTATCAAAGTCAAAATGTACTCGTTTCATATAAATTAAATCAACAAACATCTATTCAAGTAAAACAGATAGACCTTCAACTTAGAAATCAACATTTAACAAAACCTATGCCACAAAAAATCATTGAGCGTATCTTTGACAAACATATTTATGCGCGTAATATTGCGATTGGTGTCAGCCAAGATCCTACTTTAATAGAGAGTGCAGAGCAGTTTAAAGCGCAATTGGAAGACTATTTGGAGCAACAAGGGGCTTATCCTTATGTCGTTAAAATTGTCATATGGAATGATCATAGTAAAAATATGAAGAAATTTGAGCGCGCTTTTGTTGAGCATGAGCCAGATTTATGGTTCGTGTTTTCAAATGCGTTAGGTTTTTCACGAATGTTAAAACGTTTATATCGAAATGAACATTTTGATGCATCTCGATTATATTGCTTAAGTAATTTGTGTTCTAACTATCTTTTGAACGTGTTAGGTGAGAAATATTTTGAAGGTATGAAAGGTGTAACGCCGACTGGAGAATCTTGGTTTGTAAATAGAGGTGAAATACATATTTTATCTTCATGATATCCCAGTAACCAGCTTTTTGATAAACTATAGTTAAGGATTAAATATATTTTAGGAGGAAATCATATGGTATCAAAAGGTTATATTGGCTCTTATACTAAAAAAAATGGTAAAGGATTATACTTTTTTGAATTAGATGAGCAGACCAATCACATCTCTAAACTTGAAACAGCGTATGAAATTAATGCATCTACTTACTTTGATATATATGAGAACACTTTAGTGGCGATTACAAAAAATGATACGCATAGTGGGATAGCCACATTTAATATTAAAGATGACGGAAAGTTGGAAAAAGTAAGTGAATGTTTAGATTCACTTAAAGGGTCAGGTTGTTATGTGTCATTCTCACCCGATGGTCAATATATTTTTGAAGCGGTATATGGAGATGGTATTGCACGCATATATGAATTTGATAAATCTTCTCAAAAAATATTGCGTTTAATCGAAGAAGTGTACCACGAATATCCTAAAGGGCCAAATGTAGAACGTCAGGACCAATCACATGTGCACTATTTAGAAGTCACGCCTGAACATAAATATGCTGTCGCTGTCGATTTAGGTGCAGATTTAATTGTTGCATATCATTACGGTCAAAAAGGATTAGAAGTTGCGCACCGTACTCAAATGCTTCCGGGCGATGGTCCAAGGCACATTGCATACCATAAAACTGGTGCGTATGGTTATGTCGTAAACGAATTATCAAATACTGTTGTGGTCATGTCGTATCAAGATGGACAATTTAAAGAAATTGAGCGTCATTTGACGATTCCAGATGCCTATTTACAACCAACGAAACTGGCAGCGATTCATATTTCAGATGATCAACGGTTTATGTATATTAGTAATCGTGGGCATGATAGCATTGCCATATTCGAAATTTTACAAGATGGTGCACAGTTGCGTTTAGTTGATTTCGTTTCAACAGGAGGCAGTTTCCCTAGAGATTTTAACCTTTCACCATCAGGTCAACATGTTGTCGTAGCTCATCAAGAGGATGAAAGTAACGTAGTTGTGTTTGAACGTAATGAAGAGACCGGCATTTTGACTAAGTGTGATGACACATCATCTGCCCCAGAAGGGGTTTGTGTGAAATTTGTCACTATAGATGGATAAGTACTTAGTTCAAAATCATTTGTTTCATTAATGCAATCTATATTATGAAATTCAATTAGCCTTCAAAATGCATAACAACATGCGTTTTGAAGGCTTTGTAGTATTAACTTTATTTATTTTTGTTGAAAAATTGTTTAATCATATTAAATTTTCCTTTGTATGGAGGAAATAAAATACCTGTTTCGAGTTTTGTAGTTTTAAAAATGTAAGGCTTTTCGTGTGTAAATGTATCAAATGTATATTTTCCATGATAGCGTCCCATACCTGATGCGCCCACACCACCAAATGGTAATTTTGGATTAGCTAATTGTAAAAGCGTATCGTTGACAGCCCCGCTACCAAAAGAGAGTGTGTCTAAAACTAAATTTGATGTATTTTCATCTTCTGTAAAAACATATAGCGCCAACGGTTTAGGTAAGGTTTGTAACCATGCTAATGCCTCATTAAATGACTGATAAGTGACGATAGGGAGTATAGGGCCGAATATTTCATTTTGCATAATTTTATCTGAAGGATGAATATTGTCTAATACTGTTGGTTCTATAAATCTAGAAGCGACATCTTTAGTTCCACCAATGACAATATTATTTTCATGTTCGGTTAACAAAGAAGAAAGACGTTCAAAGTGGTTATGATTCACTATGCGTCCCAAATCTTGGCTTTTTTCAGGATGTTTTCCATAAAATTCTTTTAACGTGGTACGCATTGCATCGATAAATTCATCTTTAACGGTTTCATCTATGAGGACATAATCTGGAGCTACACACGTTTGCCCCAAATTCATAAATTTACCAAAACAAATGCGTTCACTAGCTACTTTTAAATTTGCTGTTTTATCGACAATCGTTGGAGATTTACCTCCCAATTCTAAAGTAACGGGTGTCAGATGCTTGCTGGCAGCTTCATAAACGATTTGACCTACTTTTGTACTCCCTGTAAAGAAGATATGGTCAAAAGGTAATGTTAATAATGATTGAAGTGTGTCTTTACCGCCTTGTACAACTGTGACATGCGTTTCTTCAAAAGTTGCTTCTATGATGGATTGAATCACTCTAGAAACATTAGGGGTTAATTCTGAAGGTTTAACCATAACCGTATTCCCAGCAGCGACTGCGCCAATTAGAGGTTCCATTACAAGTTGAAAAGGATAATTAAACGGTCCAATAATTAAAACGGTGCCTAGAGGCTCTTTCATTAAAAAGCTTTTTGCTGGAAATAAGTAAAACGGTGTTTCAATGGCACGTTTACGCGCCCATTTTTTGAGATTTTTACGATAATGATTAATGGAATTTAACGTATAGCCAATTTCGGTTGCGAAAGCTTCTACTGCGTGCTTTCCTAAATCATCTTTTAACGCTTGATATAACGCTTTTTCATGGGACTTAATATTTTTTTTTAAGGATTTTAGTTTTTGTTTTCTAAATGCGAGAGGCTTTGTGGCTTGAGATTTAAAGTATGTTTGAGATGCGTCGAAAAGCATTTGATAATTCAAATCTATCCCTCCTATAAATGATAAAAAAGGTTGAGACATTGCAAATACATTTATGTCTCAACCGTTAGCGTTATGATTTTTTTAAATGCGCAAGTGATGCATCTCGTTCAAATTGAGCATGCACATAAGAACAAGAAGGAATAATTTTTAAGTCTTCTTCTTGTGCCTTTTTAATGACAGCATTAAATAATTGTTTTGCGACACCATGTCCTCTTAAACTCGGATCAACAAATGTATGGTTCACATCTATTGTGTGAGCATCTACAAATGTATAGGTAATTTCTGCATCGGGTGCTTGCGCGTCGTCTCCGATATAAAATTTATGATTACCTTCATTGACTTGAATTGACATCATATCACCTTCGATAATTTTTATGATAATGCGTCGGTAACTTGAGGAACGATTTGTTTCTTACGTGACACTACGCCAGGTAAAAATGCAGTATTGTTGTCTAGTGTTGTGTTAAAAGCACTAGCAATTTTATCTGTATCTGCGCCAGTCACTAAGATTTTTGAATTACTATTTAAGATGTCAGTGACTACTAAAATAAATGATGTGTAGTTATGATCTGCGATTTCTTTATTCATTGCATTTTCTAAAGCTTCTTGACGTGCGATAACTTCATCAATATCTACAGTGTTGACTTGTGCGATACGTACTGTACGTTCACCCATATCAAATGATTTCGCATCTTTGTTAAGTAATTGCTCTTCTGTGCTATCTTTTGTAGAAGCACCTGCTTTAAGCATATCAAGACCATATTGATCAACATCTACATTAGCGATGCTTGCAAGCGCACGTGCTGCATTCACATCTTGTTCTGTACAAGTTGGAGATTTAAATAAAAGACTATCTGAGACAATTGCAGAAATCATTAATCCTGCGATTTCAGGTTTGATGTCATAACCACGTTCATTGTACATTTTGTAAAGAATTGTAGCTGTACAGCCTACTGGTTCTGCACGGTAATAGAGTGGTCCAGCTGTTTCGAAGTTCGCAATACGGTGATGATCGATAACGTGTTTAACTTTTGCTTTATTAATCGTTTCAGCACTTTGTTGAAATTCATTATGATCAACTAAAATCACTTCTTGGTCAGTTAAATCTTCTGTCAAAAGTTCTGGTGCTTCAACATTAAAATAATCTAATGCATATTGTGTTTCAGGAGCAACATTTCCTAAGCGATATGCTTTAGCGTCTTTGTTGCCGTGAAGTTGTTCAAAGTCTGCCATAATAATCGCTGATGTGATGGCATCTGTATCTGGATTTTGATGTCCGAAAATATATGTTGTCATTTGATAAACTCCTTATATCTTTACTATTGATTTATTACATATTTTAGCATGGCACACGTATGTTATTCCACCGTTGCGCCTAAAGTATTTTTAAAATGAGCAAGTGCCCATTCATGTCCTAATTCATTGAATGATGCTACGCCATCTTTAGGAATGACTAATTGATAATTTAAATTATAAGCAGTAGATGCTGTGTGTAACACACAAATATCTGTACAAACACCTACTATCTCCAAAGTGTCGATTTTTCTTTCTCTAAGTAATGTATCTAAAGGTGTGCCAAAGAAAGAATCATAGCGCCTTTTATCAATAAAAAATACATGTTCTTCATGTTCAATTGTTTGAAATACTGAACCGACTTGTCCGTATAATTTTCGTCCTTCAGTACCGATAATATTATGTGGAGGAAAACTTTTAGACTCTGGGTGGGTAGGATCATTTTCAAAATGTAAATCCATCATAAAAAAGATATTTTCTTTTTTATCATGATAATGTTGAATGCGATCTACAATGTACCCCTCGATGGCTTGACCAGCGCCCCCACAAGTCAATTTTCCATTGTCTGCGATGAAGTCATTAGAATAGTCAACTACGATTAAAGCTCTTTTTGACATAATGTCCTCCTAAAATTGGGTATACTATCTATAAATCAGAGATGATTATAGTATAACCTAAATATGGAAGGATACTAGACCAATGTTAAAAAATGTTAAAAATTTTGGCGCTAAAACAAAAAATAAATGGTTTGACACTTATGGCATTCAACGTGCATTAAATGTAGTGGCTAGAAATGGGGGTGGTACGGTCTATATACCTAAAGGTGAATATCATATTGCGAAAGCTTTAAAAATATATCAAAATACAACCCTAAAACTTGATGATGAAGCGGTGCTATTACGTAAAGGGCGTGATGCATTATTGAAAAATGGATCAAGTCGTAAAAAATATTATCGTTATGAAGGGAATGGCTATATTAAAATTGAAGGCGGTACTTTTGATATGAATGGAACGGAATGTCCCTATAACAATACCGCCATGTGTTTAGGGCATGCACGTGAAATAGAAGTATCTCATGTTACTTTTAAAAATATTGTTGGTGGTCATGGTATTGATGCTTGTGGCTTAGATGGGGTACACATACATGATTGTGCATTTTTAGGTTTTGCTGATTATGCAGGGGATCGTTGGTTTTCAGAAGCCATTCAACTTGATTTGTTCATTGAGGGTGCTTTTCCAAAATTTGGTGTCAATGACGGTACAATTACTAAAAATGTAGTAATAGAAAATTGTTATTTTGGCAATTCTGGTGAGGGTAACATGGGACCGTGGAATCGCGCAATTGGCTCACATGCTAGCAGACTTTTTCATTATTATGAGAACATCGTCATTCAACATAATGTATTTGAAGGTACTCAATCGTATGCACTCACCCCTTTAAAAGCTAAAAATTTATTTATTGCTTATAATTCGTTTATCAACTGTGCTGGCGTATTACGCTATTTAGGCGTTTACAAAGGGAAGCATATGGTGTCGTTTGATGGACGCATAGAAGGTAAAGAGGGGGGCAAAGATTTAATATTTATTCACAATGATATTCAAAACACAAAAATGCTAGATACGTTGCACATACGCAGTCATAAAGATGCGCCTCATCAGAATATAGATATTTTGCAAAATACTTTTTCAGGAGAAAATAATCCGATCCAATTAACAGGTTCTACAGATATTTATATCCACAACAATGAAAATCTCCCTGATATTAATCAAAAAGACGTAGAAAACCTTTATCAAGAGCATCTAAACTAAATGAGAGAATATATATAAATCCCCTTTCAACATATTGAAGGGGGATTTAAATTTGGAGGTTTTCTATATCAACTATGTATGGCATTATGCATCGAAACGACCTAAATGACGGATTTCAAAATCGAGCGTTTCTAAAATGGTTGTGATTTTATGCATATCCTCATCACTAGGGTAGACGCATTGAACAAAAAAGCGATACATGCCTAGTTGCGTTTTTAATGGTCTAGATTCAATCCAACTTAGGTTCACATTAAATAAAGCAAAAGTGTTTAAAATACTTGCTAACAAACCAGGTTTGTCATAACTTGGCGTAATGATGAGCATGCATTGATGACCTTTATTCGGTACAGTAGCCTCACGAGTTAATACTAAAAAACGTGTCATATTATGTGGGAAATCTTCAATATTTTCGATGAGCGGGACGTAACTATAAGCCTCACCACTTCCTTTGGGGGCAATTGCAGCTGTAGTGGCATTAATATATTTTAATGCGTCTACCGTACTTTGTGCATACGCGTAGTCTAACTGTCGTTCGTGAATGAATTTTTGGGTTTGGCTAATGGCTGGTCCAATAGAATACACTCGAGTAATATCCTCTAAACTTGTAGTTGATTGGGCGTATAACGAAAACTCTATATCTAAATGAATTTCTTTAATGATTGTTAAATCATGTTCAACTAGGTTATCCGCGACCACGTTAATCGTACCTTCTATTGCATTTTCAATAGGGACAATTGCTTTTGATTGAGGATTTGCTTGTACAGCTTGAATGACTTCATAAAGATTTTCTTTTGGGATTAATTGATTAAGGTCTTTCTCATATTTTAAGGCAGCTAAATATGAAAAAGTGCCTTTGGGTCCTAAATAAAATAAGGACATAACCTCACCTCACTCGTGAATGTTTGTCCTTATTTTACACAAATCTAATGAAAAGGGCACCCACTCGGGTCCTTTTTTTTATAATAAAAGTTTGTTTCACGCATTGTATTATCGTATCCATGATGGTAATTAGGCGTTAAAGTAGGCGATAATGGTGGTGCAAGCCACGACCATTTTCCTGTCACTGTACGACCTTTAGCGCTTTCTATCGCTTCAAATTTTTCAAACTGCTTGGACGCTGTTAAATGGTCTACCATAGAGACACCATTATCTTTAAAAGATTGGTAGACAGCATCATTTATTTCAACTAATACACGATCTTTATTGAAGCTACTGTTTCTTAACGTATCAAAATCCATTGCGTCTGCTAAAGGTTGCATTAAGTTGTATCGATAAGGGTCAATAAAGTTTCGAACGGCAATCTCATTAACCATATACCAACCGTTAAAAGGCGCTGTTGGGTATGTGATACCGCCAATTTTCAAGTCCATACTGGATATAATTGGCACGGCATACCATTTTAAATTTAACTGTTCTATTTTAGGGTATGCATGATGTCGAATGGGCACTTCCAAAATAAGTGATTTTGGGTAGTCAAAATATTTGATTGGTTGGTCAGGAAGTTGATATATAAGTGGTAAGATATCAAAGTCACTGTGAGTGCCACGCCAACCTAAATGTTCGGCGAGTTGTGTGATATTCTTTTCAGCGGGATCCCCTTTATTTTCATAACCGGCATATCGAATCAACTGATGATTAAAAATTTTCGGTGAATCCTCAAATGAGGGGGCGAAAATTGTAATATATGGTACGATCTTACCATGATTCGTAGCTTTTTCGATGTGAGTAGTGATAGCATTTAAAAATGCTGGTTCGTCTTTAATATGTCTTGCATCTTGAACTTTTAAACTTTCCCAAAACAAGCGACCGATACAACGATTTGAATTGCGCCATGCGAGACGCGCGCCATAAATTAATTCTTCTGATGTATGGTGATAAAAGCCCGTTGTATTAATGTCATGTTCAACCTCTTTAATGCGCTCTAACTTTTTGTAATGAGGTTGATTCGTTTCCTCATAATATTGCGTTATAAATGATATTGCCTCTTTTAACATCGTACCACCTCACCGTTCATTATAATCGATAAATGAAAAATCTTTAGAAAAATTGTATTAATTGTCATATTTTTGTCGATGTTCTTATTAAAAGATGGCAAACATAGTCTAAAAGTGTTATATCATAGATATGACTAAAAGGACGAGGAGAAATTATATGTACCAATATCAAGATGATAGTTTAATGTTACACAACGACTTATACCAAATTAATATGGCTGAATCTTATTGGAATGACGGTATTCATGAACGTACAGCTATTTTTGATCTTTATTTTAGAAAAATGCCTTTCGAAAGTGGCTATGCTGTTTTTAATGGTTTGAGAAGAGTGATAGATTTTATCAATCACCTCCATTTTTCTGATACGGATTTAGCTTATTTAAAAGATATAGGGTATGAAGCGGATTTTTTAAATTATTTAAAAGAACTTAAATTTACAGGGCATATTCGTTCTATGCAAGAGGGAGAACTATGTTTTGGGAACGAACCCTTAATGCGTATTGAAGCACCACTTATCCAAGCTCAACTGATTGAAACAGCTTTATTAAATATTATTAATTTCCAAACGTTAGTTACAACTAAAGCAAGCAGAATTAAGCAAGTGGCTCCAAATGATACGTTAATGGAATTTGGTACACGACGTGCTCATGAACTTGATGCGGCTGTATGGGGGGCAAGAGCAGCGATTATTGGTGGTTTTGATGCTACGAGTAATGTGAGAGCAGGTAAATTATTTAATATACCTGTCTCCGGCACACACGCTCATGCATTTGTTCAAACGTATGGAGATGAGTACATTGCTTTCAAAAAATATGCAGAACGTCATAAAAATTGTGTGTTTTTAGTAGACACATTTCACACGTTAAAATCAGGGGTACCCAACGCAATCCGTGTCGCAAAAGAATTAGGCGATCAAATTAATTTCATAGGAATACGCCTTGACTCTGGAGATATTGCATACTTATCAAAAGAAGCGCGTAAAATGTTAGATGAAGCAGGTTTTCCTGATGCCAAAATTATCGCGTCTAACGATTTAGATGAAGAAACAATTTCTAGTTTAAAAGCACAAGGAGCTACTGTTGACAGCTGGGGTGTAGGTACGAAATTAATCACAGCATATCAACAACCTGCATTAGGTGCTGTATATAAAATGGTCGCTGTCGAAGATGACAATGGCCAACTTGTAGACCGTATAAAACTCTCAAACAATGCTGAAAAAGTAACAACACCAGGAAAAAAACGTGTATATCGCATTATTAATACGAAAACAAATAAATCAGAAGGCGATTATATTACATTGGATCATGAAAATCCTAATGAAACAACGAAACTTAAAATGTTCCATCCTATTCATACTTACAAAATGAAATATATTAAAAAGTTTAAAGCGATTGACTTACATCACGATATTTTTATAAACGGAAAATGTGTCTATGTCTTACCAAGTGAAAATGATGCTAAAACTTTTTTACAACAGAATTTAGAGCTACTATGGGATGAAAATAAACGCTATCTCAATCCTGAAGAATATCCAGTTGATTTAAGTACCGCATGTTGGGAAAATAAACAGCGTCGCATTTTCGAAGTAGCTGAACATGTGAAAGAAATGGAGGAAGAACATGAACATGAGTAAAATGCAAACGATTATTGTGAATGAAATGAAAGTACAACCTGAAATAGATGTCGTTAAGACTATCGAAGAGATAAAACATTTCATTAAAGCATATGTGACGTCTCATTCTTTTATTCGCACGCTTGTATTAGGCATTTCAGGAGGTCAAGACTCTACATTAGTTGGTAAATTAACGCAGCTTGCGGTAAATGAACTCAATGAAAATAGTAGTAAAACGTATGAATTTATTGCTGTAAAACTACCTTATGGCGTTCAACGAGACGCAGATGAAGTAGATGACGCACTCAAATTTATCCAACCTGATAAAACGATTACAGTGAATATTAAACCTGCCGTAGACCAAAGTGTTGCGTCTTTAAAACAAGCAGGTATCACGTTAACAGATTTTCAAAAAGGTAATGAGAAAGCAAGAGAAAGAATGAAAGTTCAATTCTCAATTGCGTCGCATACAGGTGGTATCGTTGTTGGGACTGACCATTCTGCAGAAAATGTTACAGGATTTTTCACGAAATATGGAGACGGTGCTGCTGACATTGCACCTATATTCGGACTAAACAAACGTCAAGGGCGACAATTGTTACAACACTTAAATGCACCTGCTCATCTTTATGAAAAAACACCAACTGCAGATTTAGAAGATGACAAACCACAATTACCAGATGAAACGGCTTTAGGTGTCACGTATCAGGAAATTGATGACTATTTAGAGGGGAAAGCAGTGTCACAACAAGCGGCCACAAGAATTGAAGATTTATATGTACGTAATGCGCACAAACGTGAATTAGCATATACACGATATACATGGCCAAAATAAAAATTTTAATGACATTTGAAATAAATCCTGATACAATGAGCTAAATTTCAAGAAGTGAGGTAAGTTATGAGTGCGATAAATGATAACCCTTTACTACTCATTTTGGCAATATTTCTAATTAATGTTGCCTATGTAACTGCGCTAACGATGCGCCTAATATTAACACTGAAAGGGTATAGATATTATGCAGCGGCTTTAAGTTTTGTTGAAGTTTTAGTTTATGTTATTGGTTTAGGTATGGTAATGTCAGGACTAGATCAATTTCAAAACGTCATCGCATACGCATTAGGTTTTTCAGTAGGTATTATTGTAGGTATGAAAATTGAAGAAAAATTAGCATTAGGCTATTCTGTTGTAAATGTTACTACGGCAGATTATGAATTGGACATCCCAAGACAACTTAGAGATTTAGGCTATGGAGTCACACACTTTGCAGCTCATGGTCGAGATGGTGATCGCCTTGTCATGCAAATTTTAACGCCGAAGCGCTATGAGCTCAAATTAATGGATACAATTAAAGCATTGGATCCGAAAGCGTTTATCATTGCTTATGAGCCACGTAATATACATGGTGGATTCTGGGTTAAAGGTGTTCGAAGTAAGAAAGTGAAGGCGTATGACACAGATGAAATTTAAAGTAGAAGACGGCGAAACGATAGAAGCGTGTTTATTGCGCATGAAAGAGGCTGGTTATATGCCAATTAAACGTTATGAAAAACCAGTCTTCAAAGAGAATAAAGATGGCAGCATTGACGTTTTAAAACAGGAAATTATTTTTACTGGGAAGAAAATGAGTCATTAACATTAATTAAGAGACGATTCAAACGCTAGCGTTGACGTCTCTTTTTAAATGCGTATGTTTTTGTTTGATAATCCGTTAATGTTCGTTTTTAGTAGTTTTTACGAAAAATATTTTAGGATAAATATAAATAAATGGATTGATTCCGAACGTTATATCTGTTTATATAGATAATGTACATATGATGTCCGTTTGCTATAATGTGACTGAATACAATTTTATGTTAGAAGTGTAAGCATACGAAAAAACAAGTTAGGAGATTTTATAATGATTGAACGCTATTCAAGAAAAGAAATGTCAAACATTTGGACAGATCAAAACCGCTATGAGGCATGGTTAGAAGTTGAAATTTTAGCTTGTGAAGCTTGGAGTGAGTTAGGAGATATACCTAAAGAAGACGTAAAAAAAATTCGTGAACATGCGAAAGTCGATGTTGCGCGTGCTCAAGAAATCGAATTAGAGACACGCCACGATGTCGTTGCCTTTACTCGTCAAGTTTCTGAAACACTTGGTGAAGAGCGTAAATGGGTGCATTACGGGCTCACTTCAACAGATGTAGTCGATACTGCACTAAGTTACCAAGTTAAGCAAGCAAATGACATTATCGAAAAAGACTTGGAACGATTTATAGAAGTCCTAGCAAACAAAGCGAAAGCATATAAGTATACATTAATGATGGGACGTACGCATGGCGTGCATGCTGAACCAACTACATTTGGCTTAAAGATGGCGTTATGGTATGCAGAAATGCAGCGCAATCTTGAACGTTTCAAACGCGTACGAGAAGAAATTGAAGTTGGAAAAATGAGTGGAGCGGTAGGAACATTCGCTAATATCCCGCCTGAAATTGAAGCCTATGTATGTAAGCATTTAGGTATTGGGACAGCACCGATTTCTACTCAAACGTTACAACGTGATCGTCATGCATACTACATTGCGACGTTAAGTCTTATTGCTACTTCGCTTGAAAAATTTGCAGTTGAAATTAGAAACTTACAAAAAACAGAAACACGTGAAGTTGAAGAAGCATTTGCGAAAGGTCAAAAAGGATCATCTGCAATGCCTCATAAACGTAATCCTATTGGTTCAGAGAACATTACTGGTATAGCGCGAGTGATTCGTGGTTACATTACAACAGCGTATGAAAATGTGGCACTTTGGCATGAACGAGATATTTCACATTCATCAGCAGAACGAATTATGTTACCAGATGTGACAATTGCACTTGATTACGCGTTGAATCGCTTTACTAACATTGTTGATCGTTTAACAGTTTATGAAGAGAACATGACAGAAAACATGAATAAAACGTTTGGTCTCATTTATTCACAACGTGTGTTATTAGCGTTAATTGATAAAGGTATGGTACGTGAAGAGGCTTATGATACAGTACAACCTAAAGCAATGGAATCTTGGGCAACAAAGACCCCATTTAGAACACTTGTTGAAGGGGACGCTAAAATTACAGAAAAATTATCAGAAGATGAACTGAATGCTTGTTTTGACCCTAGACATCACTTGAATCAAGTTGATACAATATTTAAAAGAGTAGGTTTAGCATAAAAATACTACACTTTAATGTATTAATTCGTTAAAATATCCTTAAACATATAAAAAATAGGGGTTGTATACCATGCAAATTGAAAAGTTACGTGGACAAGCATTAGATGAATTATTTGATGCAATTTTGACACTAGAAACACGCGAGGAATGTTATCAATTTTTTGATGATTTATGTACAGTAAATGAGCTCCAATCGTTATCACAGCGCCTACAAGTCGCGAAGATGATTAAACAAGGTTACACTTATGCAACAATAGAAGCTGAATCTGGCGCATCTACTGCGACGATTTCTCGAGTGAAACGCTCACTTCAGTGGGGAAATGATGCATATACAATGATTTTAGAACGAATGGATATTGAGACGAAGCATTAAAAATAAAGTAAAAAAGTAAGTGATAAAGTGAACGTTTAACGTGCAGTTTATCACTTGCTTTTTTTATGTAATTTTTCCTATAAATCCCAAGGTGTTACTTAGAATATCAGTCTTAAAAATGCTATAATATTATCTATGATATTTAAAGGAGTATTCGGTTATGTATGATATAAAACAATGGCACCATATCTTTAAATTAGATCCAGCAAAACCCATTTCTGATGCGGATCTTGAAAAAGTATGTATGTCTCAAACTGATGCCATCATGATTGGCGGCACTGATAATGTTACAGAAGATAACGTATTACATTTAATGAGTCGTGTGCGACGTTATCCACTACCATTAGCTTTGGAAATCTCAAACATTGAAAGTGTTGTACCTGGATTTGATTTCTATTTTGTCCCAACAGTTATGAATAGTACTGATGTGACTTATCATAATGGATTGTTGTTAGAAGCTCTCAAAATGTATGGGCATATGATTCATTTTGAAGATATTATTTTCGAGGGATATGTCGTACTGAATGCTGAAAGTAAAGTAGCGCGACATACGAAAGCGAATACTACATTAGTCACTGAGGATATTGAAGCTTATGCACAAATGGCAAATGACATGTACCGATTACCGATATTATATTTAGAATATAGTGGCACTAAAGGAAGCTTAGAAGATATTCAAGCTGCAAAATCACACTTAAATACCACTCAATTATTCTATGGTGGGGGCATTGATAGTTATGAAAGTGCACAATCATTTGCGTCCATTGCCGATACCATAATTGTTGGGAATTTAGTATATGAGAATATCAAGAAAGCGATACAAACGACTAAAATAAAGGAGAGAACATAATGAATCCACTTGTAAAACATATGAATACTGAACAAAGTGAAGCGGTACGCACAACGGAAGGGCCGCTTTTAATTATGGCAGGTGCTGGATCTGGTAAAACGCGCGTTTTGACACATCGCATTGCGTACTTACTTGATGAAAAAGGCATATCTCCTTATAACATTTTAGCGATTACATTTACGAATAAAGCAGCGAAAGAAATGAAAGAGCGTGTTCAAAAATTAGTAGGTGAAGAAGCTGAAGTCATTTGGATGTCTACGTTTCACTCAATGTGTGTACGCATTTTACGTCGTGACGCAGATCGGATTGGTATAGAGCGCAATTTCACAATTATTGATCCGACAGACCAAAAATCAGTGATTAAAGATGTGTTGAAACGTGAAAATATAGACCCTAAACGCTATGAACCACGCATGTTTATTGGGGCCATTAGCAATTTGAAAAATGAATTGAAAACACCTCAAGATGCATTAGAATCGGCGAACGATTTTTATACACAAATGGTTGCTAAAGTATACGAAGGGTATCAAAAACAGCTGATTCGAAACCAAGCATTAGACTTTGACGATTTAATTATGACGACAATTAAATTATTTGAGCGCGTACCAGATGTATTAGATTACTATCAAAACAAATTTCAATACATACATGTTGATGAGTATCAAGATACGAATAAGGCACAGTACACGCTTGTTAATTTAATGGCACAAAAGTTTAAAAACTTATGTGTTGTAGGGGATTCAGACCAATCCATTTATGGTTGGCGTGGTGCAGATATTCAAAATATTCTATCGTTTGAGGAAGATTATCCAAAAGCGAAAACGATATTTCTAGAACAAAATTATCGTTCAACGAAAACCATTTTAAATGCTGCGAATGAGGTTATTAGAAACAATACAGAGCGTAAACCAAAAGGCTTATGGACAGCGAATGCGAACGGTGAAAAAATAAACTATTATGAAGCATTTAGCGAACGTGATGAGTCCGAATATGTGGTGCGTGAAATCTTCAAACAACAGAAAAAAGGACGACAATTAAAAGATATTGCAGTGCTCTATCGCACAAATGCGCAATCTCGTGTTCTTGAAGAAACGTTTTTAAAATCTAATCTACCTTATGTCATGGTTGGAGGACAGAAATTCTATGAGCGCAAAGAGATTAAGGATGTATTAAGCTATTTGCGTTTAATTGCGAATAGTGCAGATGATATCAGTTTACGCCGTGTTATCAATGTTCCTAAAAGAGGAATAGGGCCATCATCTGTGGACAAAATCGCAGCGTATGCCTCATCGAACAATATTAGTATGTTTGAAGCTTTAGCTGAAGTTGACTTTATAGGATTATCTAAAAAAGTAACACAAGCTGCATCTGAATTTTATCAATTGATCAATCATCTCATGCGAGAACAAGAGTTTTTAGAAATAAGTGACATCGTAGAGGAAGTGCTCATTAAGTCAGGTTATCGTGAGATGTTAGAACGCGAACAAACGTTAGAAGCACGCAGCCGTTTAGAAAATATAGACGAATTTATGTCTGTTCCGAAAGATTATGAAAAAAATACGCCTTTAGAAGAACAATCTTTGATTAACTTCTTAACAGATTTATCTCTTGTAGCTGATGTTGATGAAGCCAATTTAGAAGACGGTGTGAAATTAATGACTATGCACTCTGCGAAAGGTTTAGAGTATCCTGTAGTGTTTATCATAGGGATGGAGGAAAGCATTTTCCCACATGTCCGTGCAATTAAAAGCGATGATGATCATGAAATGGAGGAAGAGCGCCGTATTAGTTATGTAGCCATTACACGTGCGGAAGAAGAATTGTATCTGACGCATGCGACATCACGTACATTGTTCGGACGTTCTCAATCAAATCCACGTTCACGT
Source organism: Staphylococcus agnetis (assembly GCF_011466855.1). Lineage (NCBI taxonomy): Bacteria > Bacillati > Bacillota > Bacilli > Caryophanales > Staphylococcaceae > Staphylococcus > Staphylococcus agnetis. The sequence continues at coordinate 1,560,327 of NZ_CP045927.1, read as the reverse complement.
TTCCTAAATGAGATACCAGATGATTTATTAGCGATACCAGAACGTAAACAATCTTCTCATGTAGCACAAAAACGGACGTCACCTAAGAGAGGATTTAGCCAACGAACAGTAGTGAATAAGCAGGCATCAACGACATCTGATTGGAACGTTGGAGATAAAGTGACGCATAAAAGTTGGGGAGAGGGTATGGTGTCTAATGTGAACGTTAAAAATGGTTCGGTTGAGTTAGATATTATCTTTAAATCGCAAGGGCCTAAACGTTTATTAGCACAATTTGCTCCAATTGAGAAAAAGGAGGACTAAGATTTATGGATTTGAAGGCGCGCGTGCGTGTATTGCATGAACGGTTACATCAATACAATTATGAATATCACGTATTAGATAACCCAAGTGTTCCAGACAGTGAATATGATAAATTGTTGCATGAATTAATAGAAATTGAATCACAACACCCTGAACTTAAAGCTGCAGATTCACCAACGGTACGTGTGGGTGGAGAAGCACAATCGACGTTTGAAAAAGTTCGACATGACACGCCGATGCTAAGTTTATCTAATGCATTTAATGAGACAGATTTACGTCGTTTTGATCAACGTGTAAGAGATGCTGTAGGGGAAGTCGAATACATGTGTGAATTGAAAATAGACGGTTTAGCTGTGTCATTGAAATATGTTGACGGTCGTTTTGTCCAAGGATTAACGCGTGGAGATGGAACGACAGGTGAAGATATAACAGAAAATTTAAAAACGATTCACGCAATCCCACTCACATTAAAAGAACCGATTTCTTTTGAAGTACGTGGAGAGGCCTATATGCCTCGTCAATCGTTTTTGAGGCTTAACGATGAAAAAGAGAAAAAGGGTGAACAACCGTTTGCTAACCCCCGCAATGCGGCTGCGGGTTCGCTACGTCAACTAGATTCAAAATTAGCCGCAGCACGTAAACTTGATATTTTTCTATACAGTATAAATGATTTCACAGAGTTAGATGCCACATCACAAAGTGAAGCATTAGCTGAATTGGATCAACTAGGATTCAAAACAAATCCTGAACGGATGAATGTCAAAACCATAGACGATGTACTGGCGTATATTGACAAGTGGACCTCAGAACGTGATACATTAAGTTATGATATCGATGGTATTGTTATCAAAGTGAACGCCATTGAGCATCAAGAGGAGATGGGTTTTACCCAAAAATCACCGAGATGGGCCATTGCATATAAGTTTCCTGCTGAAGAAGTTGTCACTACTTTAGAAGACATTGAGTTAAGTATTGGTCGTACTGGTGTGGTGACACCTACTGCAATTTTAACTCCAGTTCATGTAGCGGGGACGACTGTTTCTAGAGCCTCATTACATAATGAAGACCTAATTCATGAAAGAGATATACGAATAGGTGATCATGTTGTTGTGAAAAAAGCCGGTGATATCATACCTGAAGTGGTTAAAGTCATTTTAGATCGTCGGTCAGATGACGCTCAGCCTTATCGCATGCCAACACATTGCCCGAGTTGTGGTCATGAACTTGTACGCATTGAAGGTGAAGTTGCATTAAGGTGTATCAACCCAAAATGCCAAGCGCAATTGATAGAAGGATTAAAACATTTTGTATCGAGACAAGCGATGAATATTGATGGTTTAGGCACTAAAATCATAGAACAACTTTATCATCATCATTTAATCAAAGACGTGGCAGATATATTTTATCTTGAAAAGAACGATCTATTACCTCTTGAACGTATGGGTGAAAAGAAAGCAGATAACCTTATTAAGGCGATTGAAAAATCTAAATCACAATCATTAGAACATCTATTATTTGGCCTAGGTATTCGTCACTTAGGTGTCAAAGCCAGTCAAGTGCTTGCAGAAAAGTATGATACGATGGAACGTTTAATGCAAGTCACAGAAGCGGAACTTGTGGAAATATATGACGTAGGTGAAAAGTTAGCACAATCCTTTGTAACTTATATGAGCAATGAGGATATTCAAAAGTTAATTCAAAAAATGTCACAACATCATGTAAACATGACTTACACTGGTCAAAAATCATCACAAATTGATGGCCATCCTGATTTTAAAAATAAAACTGTTGTATTGACTGGTAAATTAGAGCAAATGACAAGAACTGAGGCATCACAATGGTTGAAAAATCATGGTGCCAAGGTGACAAGTAGTGTAACAAAATCAACAGACCTTGTTATTGCAGGTAAAGATGCTGGCTCTAAGTTAACGAAAGCAGAGACATTAGGGACACCAATTTGGAATGAACAAGACTTTATTGATAAGCAAAATGAAATCAATTAAAAAGGGAGATTGTGCCTATGAAAAAAAGGTCTTTTATCATCGTTGGTTTATCATTGGTATTAGTCGCGTGTGGTCCAAATCAATCTGAAAACCAATCTTCAAATGATTCATCTTCTAAAAAAGAAAATAATGTTAAACACATTGCGACTGATAAAAACGTTCAAGGTGATAATTATCGGACAATTTTACCATTTAAAGAGAGTCAAGCGCGTGGTTTAACACAAGAAAAAATGTCTAATCATTTTAATGGTGAAGATTTTGAATCAGGTTTATTAGAAATCAGTAAAGAAATTTATCCTACAGATGACTATTTATATCAAGATGGACAGTTTTTAGATAAAAAGACAATTCAAGCTTATTTAAAGCCTAAATTGACTAAAGATGAATTAAATAAAATGAGCGATAAGGAAAAAGAAGAGAAGCAAGCAAGTGAAAATCTCGGACTCAATCCTTCTGTTCATGGTGAAAAAGATGAAGAAAAAATAGCTAAACAATCACCACAAGTGTTATCACATATTTTAGAACAAAATTTCTATGACAATGGCGACACGAGTGGTAAGAAAGTTAAAGGACTTACGATTGGTCTTGCGATGAATCAAGTTTATTATTATCAAAAAGAAAAATACGGTGAGACATTTAGTGTTGATTTAGATAAGAAGAAAGTTGAAAAACAAGGTCGAGAAATCGCTGAAGAAATGTTATCTCGACTACGTGAAAACGATCAGTTAAAAGACGTTCCAATTACTTTTGCGATATATATGCAATCGGGTAAAGATCAAATCGTTCCGGGATCGTTTGTAAGTTATGCGACATCAGATGAGAATGGTGCTGAATTAAAAGAATGGAATAAAGTGAAGGAACAAACCGTATTGATGCCTTCAGGTGAAGCTGCAGATTTGAATGAGCAACTCAATGCCAATTTCCGTGATTTTAATAATAATCTTCAATCTTACTTTACGAACTTTACACAAGCGGTAGGAAAAGCAAAGTTTAAAGATAAAAAAGTGCAATCTTTATCTGTTGATTTGCCAATCGATTATTATGGAAGAGCTGAATTAATAGGTATTACGCAGTACGTGACGCAACTTGCTGAAAAAGACTTCGGAAGTGTAGATACGTATGAAATTCACATTAAAGATGGTAATGAACCACGCGCACTTATCACAAAATCCAAAGATGACAATAGTCCTAAAGTGCACATCTACAATCAATAAAACGGCATATGTGTCATAGTTATAGTTTGACGTGTAGGCATTAGTTACGTCAAGTCAATGCAAATGAAAATAGCCTTCAAAATTCTTTAAAACGAATTTTGAAGGCTATTTTATGTTTAAGTGATTGTACGCAGAGGATTGAACTTATTCATTCAATTCTAGTCTACGTTTAACTTCGTTCATATCATCAATAACGAATGCGTCAGGTTTTTTCGTAAATTTTGAAACTACAATTGTAACGAGTAAACTCATAATAAAGCCAGGAACAATTTCATAAAGTGAAAAAATTTCATATGTTTTACCCAAAGGTAACGCAAAAACTATCCACAATATAACAGTGACTGCACCGGCAATCATACCACTAATAGCACCAGTTCTTGTTAATGATTTCCAATATAAAGATAAAATAACAAGAGGTCCAAATGCAGCACCAAATCCTGCCCAAGCATTACCAACTAAGTTTAATATCGTATCATTTGGTGACCAAGCAATCGCAATTGCGATAATGGCAACTAAAATAACTGAAAGACGACCCACTAATACAAATTCTTTTTCATGTTTTTTTGTATTTGCTTTATCACCACGGATTAACTTATAAAAGTCCTCTGTTAGTGAGCTTGATGTAACGAGTAATTGTGACGAAATCGTACTCATAATGGCAGCTAAAATGGCCGCTAATAAAAAGCCACCAACTAAAGGATGAAACAGTACTTGTCCCATTAAAATAAATAATGTTTCAGGATCCTTAATTTCTACTCCTTGAGCAGGAATAAATGCAATACCTAGAAGACCTACTAATACTGCGCCAATTAATCCAACAGCCATCCATGAAATACCAATTCTTCTAGTGAATGGGAAGAGTTTAATTGAACGAATAGACATAAAACGCACTAAAATATGTGGTTGTCCAAAATACCCTAATCCCCAAGCGAAGAATGAAATGATACCAATGACAGTCGTACCTCTAAATAAATCTAAGTTGGTAGGTTTTAATTCTGCGACTGAATGAAACGTATCTAATCCATTAAGTTTAAGCATGACAACGATAGGGACCATTATCATTGCGATGAGCATGATGACACCTTGGAAAAAGTCTGTAATCGACACGGCAAGGTAACCACCAAAAAATGTATAAGCAATAACGATAACCGCAACTAATAATAATCCAAAACGATAATCTAATCCAAAAGCACTATCAAATAATTTTCCTCCCGACACAAAACCTGCATGTGTATATAATGTGAAGAAAACTACGATAATACCTCCAGAAATAATTTTAATTAAATTAGACTTATCGTCTAAACGATTTTTGAAAAAATCTGGAAGTGTTATAGCGTCACCAGCGATTTCAGTATGTAAGCGTAATCGCGGTGCTACAAGTAAATAGTTGATCCAAGCACCTAACGTTAACCCGATGGCTAACCAAGCAGCTGATAGACCTGTAGAATACACTTCACCTGGTAACCCCATAATCATCCAACCACTCATGTCAGATGCACCAGCTGAAAGTGCAGTAACCCAAGGCCCGATATTACGACCGCCTAACATGTATTCACTTAAGTTACTCGTAGCTTGTTTATAGCCATAATAACCAATACCAAGCAAGATAATAAAATAGAGTGCAATCATAATATACGTTTGCCAGTCAGGGTTGACTTGACTTGATAAAGTTGACCCAAAAATTAACATATATATCCCCCTTTTTGTTACATAAACTAATTATACAGAATTATCGCTAGAATAAAAGTGTAATTTCATACAAAAAGTTAACAATTCGAACTAAAAATAGGACATAAATGTTAAATTAGACTATTGAAGAGGTCAGAGGTGAAATATTGGCCTTATTTGTTATTACTTTTTATGCAAAAATATAACCCTGTGTTATTTCATTTAATGATAAACCTATATTTGAGTAACATTTAACAATAAAAGGGGAACAAGAAAGTCATTTAGCTTGTTAGTGGTTTAAAAGTTAATTAAATGTGCATGGAAACAATGGAGAGTTGTAGAAAATACTTAGATTTTTACCTTGAAATTTGGTACAATTTTAAGATAAAAGAGTATTTTTAAGGAGGCTAATGAAGTCATGACCGAAATAACACATGAACAAGTGAAGCACATTGCTAACCTTGCACGTTTAAATGTGTCGGATAATGAATCCAAAGAAATTCAAGAGACGTTAGCAGGTGTGTTAGATTTTTGTCATCAAATTGATTCAGTTGATACAGAAAATGTTAAACCTACGAATCACGTATTAGATTTGCAAAATGTTTTAAGAGATGATGTGGCGCATAAAGGATTACCACAAGAAAAAGCATTAGCAAATGCCAAAGAGGTAGAGGCGGGTCAATTTAAAGTGCCTGCAGTGATGAATGGGGAGGACGCATAATTATGAGCATCCGTTATGAATCAATTGAAAATTTACAAAAATTAATTAAAGAAAATAAAATTAAGCCTTCAGAAATCGTAAAAGATATATATGATGCAATTGAAGAAACTGATCCACAAATCAAATCTTTTTTAGCTTTAGACAAAGAAAATGCACTTAAAAAAGCTGAAGAGTTAGATCAAAAGCAAGCTGCAGGTGAAATTGAAGGTAAATTATTCGGTATTCCTATGGGAATTAAAGATAACATTATCACTGAAGGCTTAGAAACAACTTGTGCAAGTAAAATGTTAGAAGGCTTCGTGCCGATTTATGAATCCACTGTCATGAAAAAATTACATGCTGAAAACGGCGTGTTAATCGGTAAAGTCAATTTAGATGAGTTTGCGATGGGTGGTTCTACGGAAACTTCTTATTTCAAGAAGACTGTAAATCCATTTGATCATAAAGCTGTACCAGGTGGTTCTTCTGGTGGTTCTGCTGCTGCAGTTGCTGCTGGTTTAGTTCCATTTACTTTAGGAACAGATACAGGTGGTTCGATTCGTCAACCAGCTGCGTATTGTGGTGTCGTTGGGTTAAAACCAACATATGGACGTGTTTCTCGTTTTGGTTTAGTTGCTTTTGCATCTTCATTAGACCAAATTGGTCCTTTAACACGTAATGTAAAGGACAATGCCATCGTGTTAGAAGCGATTGTAGGTGAAGATGAACTTGACTCTACAAGCGCACCAAATGTATCAAATGACTTTACATCTGATATTGGTAAAGACATTTCTGGAATGAAAATTGCCTTGCCTAAAGAATACATTGGTGAGGGCGTAGACGAAGAAGTGAAGGCTTCTGTGCTTAAAGCAGTAGAAACTTTAAAATCATTAGGTGCGACAGTAGAAGAAGTGTTATTACCACGTACACCTTATGGCATCCCTTCATATTATGTTATTGCGTCAGCAGAGGCTTCTTCTAACTTAGCACGCTTTGACGGTATTCGTTACGGATATCATTCAAAAGATGCTTCTAATTTAGAGGAACTTTATAAAATGTCACGTAGCGAAGGTTTTGGTGAAGAAGTTAAACGTCGTATCTTCCTTGGAACATACGTATTAAGCTCTGGATATTATGATGCATACTATAAAAAGGCGCAAAAAGTGAGAACGTTAATTAAAAATGATTTTGAGAATGTTTTTGATAATTATGATGTAGTCATTGGACCAACAACGCCAACAGTTGCTTTTGATATAGGTTCTGAAATTGATGATCCATTAACTATGTATGCGAATGATTTACTTACAACGCCAGTTAACTTAGCAGGTTTACCAGGTATTTCTATACCTTGTGGTTTAGCTGAAAATAGTCGACCTATCGGCTTACAATTAATTGGTAAACCATTCGATGAAAAAACTTTATACCGTGTGGCATATCAATTTGAAACGCAATTTAATTTACATGATCATTATCATAAATTATAAGGAGTGGCAGTAAATGCATTTTGAAACCGTAATTGGACTTGAAGTCCATGTAGAACTGAAAACAGATTCAAAAATGTTTTCTAACGCACCTGTAGCATATGGCGCAGAGCCTAACACGAATACATCCGTCATTGACTTAGGTTATCCGGGTGTTTTACCTACTGTAAACCGTCGCGCGGTAGACTGGTCGATGCGTGCAGCAATGGCGTTAAATATGGAGATTGCGACAGAATCTAAATTTGACCGTAAAAACTATTTTTATCCAGATAATCCAAAAGCATATCAAATTTCTCAATTAGATCAACCGATTGGTGAGCATGGGTATATTGATATCGAAGTGAATGGAGAAACAAAACGCATCGGCATTACACGTCTTCATATGGAAGAAGATGCTGGAAAATCAACGCATAAAAATGGTTATTCGTTAGTCGACCTCAACCGCCAAGGGACACCATTAGTCGAAATCGTTTCAGAACCAGATATGCGTTCTCCTGAAGAAGCGTACGCTTACCTTGAAAAGCTACGTGCGATTATTCAATATACAGGTGTATCTGATGGCAAAATGGAAGAGGGTTCATTGCGTTGTGATGCCAATATCTCTTTACGTCCATATGGTCAAAAAGAATTTGGTACGAAAGCTGAGCTTAAAAACTTAAACTCATTTAACAACGTGAGAAAAGGTCTTGAATATGAAGTTAAACGTCAAGCTGAAGAGCTATTAAATGGTGGCCAAATTTTACAAGAAACGCGTCGTTTTGATGAATCAACTGGTAAAACAATTCTCATGCGTGTAAAAGAGGCATCTGATGATTACAGATACTTCCCAGAGCCGGATATTGTACCTTTATACATTGATGAAGCTTGGAAAGCACGTGTACGTGAAACGATTCCTGAACTTCCAGATGCACGTAAAGAAAAGTATGTTAAAGAATACGGCCTTCCAGAATATGATGCACACGTTTTAACGTTAACGAAAGAAATGTCAGATTTCTTTGAAGCGGCAGTGCGTGAAGGTGCAGATGTTAAAATGACATCAAACTGGTTAATGGGTGGCGTTAATGAGTACCTTAATAAAAATCAAATCGAGCTTCAAGATACAGGTTTAACGCCTGAGAACTTAGCAGGTATGATTAAGTTAATTGAAGATGGTACGATGAGTAGTAAAATTGCGAAAAAAGTCTTCCCTGAACTTGCGAAAAATGGTGGAGATGCAAAACAAATCATGAAAGATAAAGGTCTTGTTCAAATTTCTGATGAAGGTGCAGTACTTGAATTCGTTCGTCAAGCCATTGAACAAAATCCACAATCTGTTGAAGACTTTAAAAATGGTAAAGGTAAAGCGATGGGCTTCTTAGTTGGACAAATTATGAAATTGTCTAAAGGTCAAGCAAACCCACAACTTGCGAATAAGTTATTAAAAGAAGAACTAGACAAACTTTAATTGAAACCATGTACGCATAGGTACTTAATACAATGAAATAATGACTGTATACACCCTTCAAAGGATACAAAATGGGATCTTTTGAAGGGTATTTTTCGTTAATGTCGAGAACTCAAACTTGTTTAACATTGATGTATACAAAATTGGAAAGCGATAATAAAATAGTAATGTAAATAACTTTTAATAGAAGTGAAGTTGCTTTAATATAAATGATGAGTATACAAAAATTGAGGGATCCAAATGAGAAAACGTGCGAGAATTATTTATAATCCAACGTCTGGTAAGGAGTTGTTCAAGAAATCATTACCAGATGTATTAATTAAATTAGAACAAGCTGGTTATGAAACAAGTGCTTATGCGACACAAAAAGTTGGCGATGCGACAGAAGAAGCGGCCCGTGCTATTGATCGAAATTATGATTTACTCATTGTTGCTGGGGGAGATGGGACGCTTAACGAAGTGGTCAATGGTATAGCTGAAAAACCAAATCGACCTAAACTTGGACTCATTCCAATGGGGACAGTTAATGACTTTGGACGCGCACTCCATTTACCAAATGATATTTTTGAAGCTGTAGACGTCATTATTCAAGGTAAAACTGTTCAAGTAGATATTGGTAAAATGAATAGTCGTTACTTTATTAATTTAGCAGGTGGTGGGAAACCGACTGAAGTATCTTATGAGGCACCAAGTAAGCTCAAATCTATGATAGGTTCCTTTGCTTATTATGTAAAAGGGTTTGAAATGTTGCCTCAAATGCATGCAGTTGATGTTCGTATTGAACATGATGAACATGTGTTTGAAGGAGAAATTATGCTATTTCTCCTAGGTTTAACCAATTCAATGGCTGGTTTTGAAAAACTCGTACCGGATGCAAAACTAGACGATGGGAATTTCACTTTATTAATTGTCGAAAAGTGTAATCTTGCTGAAATGGGACATATTATGACATTAGCATCACGCGGTGAACATATTAATCATCCAAAGGTGCATTATTATAAAGCGCAATCTGTTAATATTTCATCATATAGTGATATGGCATTGAATGTAGATGGTGAGTATGGTGGACAATTACCGGCAAACTTTTTAAATTTAGTGCGTCACATCGAAGTATTCTCTCAAACAAAAAAAGAAAATGAATTACTAATAGATAAACCTAAACAATCTGAATAATAGGGAGTGGATCGACAATATGTGAGCAACAGTTGTTGATCTTCTCCCTTCAGTTTTGAAAACAAATTTTATAGTTAAGAAACGGGGAAAGTATGATGTCAGTGGTACATAAAAATCAAATGTTAGAAGGAGAAGTTGTCGATTTAACTCATGAAGGGCATGGTGTTGTTAAAATTGATGCTTATCCTATTTTTGTCCCACAAACGCTCGTTGGAGAACGTATCGATTACAAAATCATTAAAGTGAAAAAGAATTTCGCTATTGGAAAAGTCATCACAATAAAAAAGGAAAGTGATGCACGAATGGTGCCACCTTGCGACTATTATGATAAATGTGGTGGATGTCAACTTCAACACTTAAATTATGAGGCACAATTAGAAATGAAACGTAATCAAGTGGTGAATTTGTTTCATAGAAAAGGAAAATTGCCACATGTACCGATTCATCCTACAGTAGGTATGGATCATCCATGGTTTTATCGTAACAAGTCACAAATTCCTGTGGGTGGTGAGAAACAACAAGTTGAAATGGGCTATTATCGCCAACGCAGTCACCATATTATCAATATGGATCAGTGTTTGATACAATATCAAGCTCAAAATGGCATTATGCGCTTATTGAGAGACTTATTAAATCAATACAATATTGCACCTTATCAAGAAACAGTACATCAAGGTTTAGTAAGGCATGTCGTTATTCGTAAAGGATACCATAGCGATGAAATCATGGTGACCATTGTGATTAATGGAACCGAACTTCCACACACTCATGACATTGTCAATGCGTTAGTCGAAGCCTTCCCTCAAATTAAAAGCATTAAAATCAATATCAATAAAGAGAAGTCTAACGTCATCATGGGTGCTAAAAGCATAACGCTTTATGGTGAGGAAACGATTTCAGATTCATTAGGGGAATTGAATTTTAAAATAAATGACAAGTCTTTTTACCAAATTAATGTATTGCAAACTGAAAAGCTTTATAACATTGCGGTTAATTATGCAGGATTAACGGGAGCAGAGACGGTATTAGATGCATATTGTGGTATTGGTACGATCGCATTATCAATGGCAGACCGAGCTAAACACGTTTATGGTGTTGAAGTTGTTCCTGAGGCGATTGAGGATGCAAAACGCAATGCCCAATTAAATCATTTCAATAACACGACTTTTGTAGCAGGTCCAGCAGAAAAGGTTATTTTAGATTGGCAAAAACAGGGTATACGCCCTGATGTGGTTACAGTAGATCCGCCTCGAAAAGGGTGTGACAATACATTTATTGAAACACTGAATCAGTTAGAACCTGACAAAATCGTCTATGTATCTTGTAATCCAAGCACGCAACTTAGAGATATTCAACTTTTATTAAATAAGTATGATTTAATCGAAGTGACACCAGTAGACATGTTCCCTCATACAACACATGTTGAAACTGTCGCACTTTTAAAACGCAAAAAAAGTGATGAATAGGAGTTTTTTTGTATGACTAATAAGGAAGTTCGCATTGAAACGCGTGTAGGACAAATGACGGGGATAGAATTAAACGATGTTCAAAAATTTTTAGGTATTCGATATGCACATGCGCATAGATTTGCCCAACCAGAGCCATATTCATATCAAAATGGTACAATTCAGGCAACAGCGCATGCACCAATAGCATGGCAGTCACAATCGTTTTTTGAGTCATTTTATTTAGGGACTGATTATGAAAACCTCCCACAAACTGAATTTCCTCAATATCTATCGATTACACGCCCTAAAGTGCATCAAGAAAACTTACTTCCTGTCATGGTTTGGATACACGGAGGTTCCTTTGTAAATGGTAGCGGTGAAAATCCTGAATATGATCCAACACCACTCGTCAAACAAGAAGAAGTCATCGTAGTCAATTTAAGTTATCGTCTAGGTGTCTTAGGCTTTATGTATAATCAACACGGAGAATTAGCCAATTTAGGACTTTTAGATCAAATTGAAGGATTAAAATGGGTAAAAGCACATATTGAAGATTTTGGTGGAGATCCAAACAATATTACTATTTTTGGACAATCTGCAGGCGGAGAATCAGTTAGAGCATTACTGGTTGCCGATGGAACAGAGAATTTATTTCAAAGAGCAATTATACAAAGTGCCCCAATCGGATTAATGAAAGGGCGCCAGCACATGACGACAAAAATGTTAACAGCTTTAAAATCGTTAGCATACGATGCAGATTTAGATGAATTTAAATCGATGCAATCGTTTTTAACAAAACATAATCACGGTAAAGGCTTAACTAAGTTGATGCCCTTTGGTCCACACTACGGTGTATATCCTTTACCGAAAGAGGCAGATGTTCAGCGAATCATTGAACGACGTGCGAAACACATAGACTTACTCATCGGTCATACCTCAAGGGAAGTCAATGTCTTCATTTACATTAATGCATTTCAACGAAAATTGAGCGAAATACCTATAATAAAGTGGGGAGTAGCTTCATTTGTAAAACTTTTAACAAAAATGATTTATGCGCGCCCTTCTTATGCGTTTTATCGTCATTTTCTTAATCAACAAGGACGTGCATATTATTATCAATTTAATTGGTTAAAGCATGAACATTTCTTTGCAGCTGGCCATAGTTCTGAGCTTGCATTGTTATTTGATTCTGAACCTTATATGAAATCGCCACTTTTTGCTTTATTACCTAAAGAGAGAATAGAAAAAGCGGGCCAAATCATGAAAAAATTATGGGGTGATTTTGCACGTAATGGTAAAGTTGAAACATCACAACCTAAAGAAGTCATTACTTTTTTAAAGTAGGTTGATAATCTTTAAAATAGAGTTCTACAATATCTTTCATGATTCGGGTATACTATATGTAAGCCTAACAGTAAGAGGGTGTTACGATGTTTACGATTAATTTATTTGAAGATTCTAAAGTGCGTAAGCGATTGATACTGACACAATTTATCGTAGCATTGGTATTTATCGTCTTAAGTTATAAGTGGTCGATGGCGTTAACTGGTTTAGAGGAAAAAAACATTATCGCAAATCTCATTATTGGCATACTAGGATTATTAGTTCTTGTTGTGATTCAAGAGCTTATTCGTTACGTGTTATTACGAATGTTATATACGAAAGCAAGGCCTAAGTACAAGCTTACACCATCTTTTATATTAAGTTATTTACCAGATGTAAAGATGAATCGTAAGTCATTTAGTACAATTATGTTATTACCAAGTATGCTTGTAAGTATGATGCTGTTACTTGCATTTATTAATTTGCCTAATACGTATATTATATTTATTTTTTCATTTTACATGGGATATATCTTTTTATCTGTTTATCTTGTTATGCTCGTATTTAGTAACAAACAAGCACAGTCGATTGAACTGACAGAAGAAGGATTGGTCATTTGTTGTGATGAATCGAAAAACAAGGATTAAAATTGCTACGGCTCACTATCAATTGTAATGGATGTAATACGTTGACTTTAGGCTAAGACACACGTGTCTTGGCCTTTCTCTTTATTAAGAATGAGATCAAAGTAATCGTTAATGATATGAGTAGTGATATTTAATAAAATACGATTGGAGGTGGAACGATGGTCGAGAGAAGAATCATTCACATTGATATGGATTTCTTTTTCGCGCAAGTTGAAGTTCGAGACCAACCGCACCTTAGAGGTAAGCCTGTTATTGTCGGAGGTAAGGCAAGTGGGAGAGGTGTAGTTGCAACAGCATCTTATGAAGCGAGGAAATTTGGAGTGCACTCAGCAATGCCCATGGCACGTGCGCATCAACTTTGTCCTGATGGTTATTTTATTACACCGCGTTTTGAAATGTATAAAGCAGTTTCGAAAGAGATTATGTCAATATTTAAAAGTTATACTGAATTCGTTGAGCCATTATCTTTAGATGAAGCATACTTAGATATAACTGAGCTTGTACGACCAGATCTTTCCGCTTCTCAAATCGCTCAATTTATTCGGCGTGATATTTATGAACAAACTCAATTAACTGCGAGTGCAGGTGTCTCATACAACAAATTTCTAGCGAAGTTAGCGAGTGGTATGAATAAGCCTAACGGTCTCACTGTCATTACCTATGATAATGTGCATGACATTCTAATGGCTTTAGATATTGGAGATTTTCCAGGTGTAGGACGGGCTTCAAAAGAAAAGATGCATGCACACGGCATTTTTACAGGAAAAGATTTGTATCGTAAAAGTGAACGAGAATTGATTTATTTGTTTGGTAAAAGAGGGCATCATTTATACGAACGGGCAAGAGGTATCGATCATCGCGTTGTAAAATCCGAACGAATTCGAAAAAGTGTAGGTGCTGAACGTACATTTTCTATAGATACGAATGACGACGACCAAATTTTACGTAAAGTTGAAGAATTAAGCCGTATCATTGAAAGTCGACTGAGTCAGCTTAAGCAAGCTGGACGTACTGTGACGGTTAAAATAAAAACAAATGATTTTAAAAATGCATCAAAACAAAGAAGCTTATCAACACCACTTAGTGATGCAGAAACCATTTACCAAATTGCATACGATTTATATTATGAATTGAAAGCGCCTGAAATACCCATTCGATTAATTGGCGTGACTGTTGGTGGTTTAGAGGATGCTTTTTATCGAAATATGACCATTTATGACTTTTTATAAAACATCCTTATCCATTAAATTTTTACCGTAAATACGCAACACATTTTCCAAACTTGGATAATGTTGTAGTAACCGATACGTTATCATTGCACACGCTTTGGCATCATTAAGTGCATCATGATGACCATGAAAATCTAATTGAAAATAGTCCATCATATGTTTTAATCCATTCCGTTTTGATGGAACTGTTTTTCTTGAAAGTTGACACGAACAAAAATAAGTTAAATCAGGTGTTTCGAACTGATGCGCCTTTAAACTCGCATGCAATACGGACATATCAAATGCAGCATTGTGGGCGACTACAGGTAATTGATCTATAAATTGCAACATATAAGGATAAACGTATTTAAAGTCTGGCGCAGATAAAACGTCTTCAGGTTGAATACCATGAACGTCAATATTTTTAGGTGAGAAATAATCATTCGGATTGACTAGTGTATAAAACGTCTCTGTAAGTTCATGATTAACGACTTTAACCATTCCGACTGAGCACACGCTTGTTCGTTTATAATTTGCTGTTTCAAAGTCTAAAGCCACAAAACTATCTTGTATCATCATCGCCACCTCGTTTCAATGTGTGAAATAAGCATATCTTATCATAACAATAAAAAAAGCGCCATCGAGAGATTTCGAGGCGCTCACTTTACTGAATGCTATTCTGTTTCATTAAAAGAACGGCTTGCAAGTTCTTTTTCGTAAAGGTATAACGTATTACAATCATCACCGATACGTTTTAAGTAGTCAATATGTCTTTCAAACATTGATTCTTCTTCAACTTGCTCATCTAAGAACCAGTTTAAGAATGAAATCGTAGCATAATCTTTTTTCTCGTTTGCGATTTCAGATAGATTATAAAAACGACGTGTTACATTTTGTTCTTGTTTTAAGCCGTCTTCAAATGTTTCTAAAATAGAATTAAATTCGACTTTAGGTGCATCTAAAGATGAAAAGATAGCTTGTTCACCACGGTCGTTAATATAATCATAAATTTTCTTACCATGAAAACGTTCTTCTTTAGCTTGTTGAATAAAGAAATTTGCAAACCCTTCGTATGCATTATGGTCACAATACGCAGCCATAGCCATATAGGCATGAGCGGCAAAATATTCGTGGTTCATCTGGTCATTCAAAGCTTCTAATAATTGTTTATCTAGCATAATATCCCTCCAAAGATGTCATCCTTCAAGTCCATTGTACCCAATGGCATTAAATATGCAAAGAATAATATCTGGATTATGCTTTTGATTTTGAATTAATGGTGAGCATGGTATAATATGCTAAGTGAAAATTGAAGGAGAATTGGTATGAGACAATGGACTGCGATTCAAATGGCCAAGTTAGCACGTAAAGCGAGTCGTGCGATTGGTAAAAAAGGGACAGACTTACCAGGTCAAGTTGCCCGAAAAATAGACCAAAATATATTACGAAAATTAGCTGGAAAAGTGGATGAAGTAGTTTTTGTAAGTGGTACCAATGGTAAAACGACGACATCTAACTTGATTGGACATACACTTAAAGTGAATCAAATTCCAATCATTCATAATAATGAAGGTGCCAATATGGCAGCAGGCATTACTTCTGCGTTTATCGTACAATCAAAAGCTAATACTAAAATGGCTATCATTGAAATAGATGAAGGCTCTATTCCACGTGTACTGAAAGAAATGACGCCAACGAAGATGGTATTTACGAACTTCTTTCGCGATCAGATGGACCGTTTTGGAGAAATAGATATTATGGTAAATAATATTATCTCTGCCATTGAAAATAAAGGTATTGCTTTAATTTTAAATACAGATGATCCATTTGTGAGTCGCTTAAAAAAAGCAAGTAATGATGTAACGTATTATGGTATGGCAAAAGAGGCTTACCCGTTCGAACAATCTACGATGAATGAAAGTCGTTATTGTCCGAACTGTGGTAAAAAGTTAAATTATGAATATATTCATTACAACCAACTAGGGCATTATACGTGTCAATGTGGTTTTAATCGCGTGGCGCCTAAATATGAAGTGTCGCATTTTGAAATCAATCCATTTTTGACAATGCATATTAATAATGAAACTTTCAATATGAAAATTGCTGGTGATTTTAATGCTTATAATGCACTTGGAGCTTATGCGGTTTTAAGAGAATTAGGTTTAAATGATGCCTCTATCCGTAAAGGATTTGAATCCTATACATCTGATAACGGACGCATGCAATATTTTGAACGAGGATCCAAAAAAGCGTTAATCAATTTAGCTAAAAACCCTGCTGGTATGAATGCTTCAATTTCGATGGGTGAAAAATTACAAGAACGTAAAGTTTATGTGATGAGTCTGAATGATTTTGCTGCTGATGGACGTGATACGTCATGGATTTATGATGCAGATTTTGAAAAATTAGCCACTCAAGATATTGAAACAATTATTGTGACAGGGTCAAGAGCCGAAGAATTGCAACTACGTTTGAAACTGGCTGAAATTGACGTGCCTATTATTTTAGAAAAAGATATTTATAAAGCTACTGCACGCTCTATGGATTTCGAAGGCTTTACTGTAGCAATTCCTAACTATACGTCTCTCACACCGATGTTAGATCAACTCGTACGTTCTTTCAAGGAGGCGAAATAAATGCATGAATTAACGGTTTTTCATTTTATGCCAGATAAACTCAATTTATATAGTGATATCGGGAATATTATGGCTCTGAAATACAGGGCGAAACAGCGCAATATTAAATTAAATGTTGTAGATATTAATGAAACTGATAATATTGATCTTTCTAAAGCTGATATATTCTTTATAGGGGGCGGCAGTGACCGTGAGCAATCTTTAGCAACGAAAGAATTAGCCAAAATTAAAACGCAATTGAAAAGCGCTATTGAAGATGGATTGCCAGGTTTAACAATTTGTGGAGGCTATCAATTTTTAGGTGAAAAATATACTACGCCAGACGGGGAAGTTTTAGAAGGTTTAAATATTCTTGACTTTTATACGGAATCTCAAACCGAGCGTTTGACCGGTGATGTTGTTATTGAAAGTGACACATTCGGTACGATTGTAGGTTTTGAAAATCATGGAGGCCGTACGTATCACAAATTTGATACGTTAGGGCATGTCACTTATGGTTATGGCAACAATGCTACGGACCAAAAAGAGGGGATTCATTATAAAAATTTATTAGGTACCTATTTACATGGACCTGTATTGCCTAAAAATCATGAGATGACCGATTATTTATTAGAAGCTGCTGCGAAACGAAAAGGGATCCCTTTTGAACCTAAACACATTGATAACACAGCAGAAGAACAAGCTAAACAAGTGTTGATTGATCGTGCGCGAAAAAATCAACAAAAGACTTAAATCTTATTATTCGATATATGTTGTTATTCACACGCATGTATGAGATAGAGCTATCCAAGATGTTTAATATCTCTATGTAAAAACAACCCTCAAAATTCAGTCAAAGTGAATTTTGAGGGTTGTTTAAATTTAACTTTTTAAAACGTAACAATAAAATACGATAAATTAATAAGATTTCATAGATTGTGTGACTTTTCACTTGATTGATATCGAATTCGTTTAACCCTTTGACAGAATTTTTAAGCGTGGTCGCTGCTTTACGTTCAGGTTCGAATGTTCCTTTAATGCTAATTTGACTAATTTTATTTGTGATTGCAATAATTGCTTTCTTTTCAGCATCGTTAAATAAAATAAGATCATCTTCAGGTAGATAAATAATATTTGATAGATGTGTAATTAAAAGGCGGTTTTCATGTGCACGGTTCGTAAGTTTTCTAATTCTGAGCCATTCATCGGAACGATTATTAGATTTGTGATATTTTAATTCATCGCGTTGAAAGCCTAACAATTCTTCAACACGTGCATTGTTAATATGTAATTTTTCAACAGCTTTATCACTTTTATCAGAATGATACTGTCCAATAAGTAATTCTTTCATCCGTTGGGTAAATAGTGAATAAATTTGAGATTCTGTTTGATCAATCAATGCATCGATTTGTGTGTAATATTTTGGTGGTAATACAATGAAATTCACTAATCCTGCGGTACCTAATCCAATAAATGCAGTAATGAGGCGTGAGACAAAGTTAAACACATAATCTTCATGAATATCTGGAATCATCGCAAGCGCAGTTAAAGTTGCGACAGTAATCCCAACATGTAAATTAAATTGAATACAAAAAAGTATGGTTAATGTTGCGGTGATCCCATACGCTAGTGCAGAGTCATCGCCAAAAATATAGGTACAAACTACAGCAATAAAAGCCCCCATAACCGTAGCGGGTAGCCGTTTGTATCCTTTTGTGATGGATGCTTTTACAGTCGGCTCAATAGTAACGACAGCAGATAATATAGCGAATATAGGATTTAGATTCAGCCATAAACAAAACAAAGCAGTTAAAAATGTAGCAAGTCCTGTTTTAATGGTTCTAGCGCCGATGACGCTTTTTATGCGTGTACCGTTCCCGTTCATCTTATATGCTCCTGTATATATGTTAAATTTAGTATAACAAATTTTTCACAAAGCGAAACGGGGAATTATGTCTTTTATTCTAAAAGCGTGATATCTTATGAGAATTAAAAACGCCTTCCTTATAAGTGTAAATACCAATGTACTATTGTGATCACAATTATGCTCCATAAACATATGATGATGATGCCCATTAACCAGTTTTTGCGTAACTGTTGCTGAGTTAGATATGTCGCTTCAACTTGATGCCGTTTTATAATGTCATTAGGAATGAACATTAAAGAAAGCCAAATTCCAAATGGAACGATTAACACATCATCTAAATAGCCAAGTATTGGAATAAAATCCGGTATTAAATAAATAGGACTTAATGCATAGGCTATAGTTAATAAAGCGATCATTTTAGCTAAGAGTGGTGTTTCCTCATCTTTATAACACAAATAAACTACAGTTAATTGTCTTTTTAGCGTCTTTATGAATGTTTTTAACTGGATCAAGCCATCACCTCTCTCATGTATTATAAAATAGTTTACATGAATTCAATTTGAATTATCAGATAAATGCTTGGCTTAGAGAAGGATGTTTAAAATTTAATAGTAAGACAATGGCAATTTAGAAAAATAATGATATAGTAAAGTAAATAAGAAATTAAAAAGGAACGGGATTCAAATGATTGTAAAAACAGAAGAAGAACTTCAAGCTTTAAAAGAAATCGGTGCAATATGTGCCAAAATCAGAGATACAATGGTCGAAGCAACAGTACCTGGTATTACAACGAAAGAATTAGATAACATTGCTAAAGAAATGTTTGAAGCTGAAGGCGCACTTTCCGCACCTATTCATGACGAAAATTTTCCGGGTCAAACATGTATTAGTGTTAATGAAGAAGTCGCTCACGGCATACCGGGTAAGCGTGTGATTAAAGAAGGAGATTTAGTGAATATTGATGTCTCTGCATTAAAAAATGGCTATTATGCAGATACCGGCATTTCTTTTGTAGTAGGTGACACAGAGGAGCCAATGAAACTAAAAGTTTGTGAAGCGGCGCAAGAGGCATTTGATGCTGCGATGACTAAAATAAAACCAGGATCCAAATTAAGTCAGATTGGTAAAGCTGTACATGCGACAGCGCGTAAAAATAATTTGAAAGTGATTAAAAATCTAACAGGTCATGGTGTAGGTTTATCATTACATGAAGCGCCTGCGCATATTATGAATTATTATGAACCGCAAGATAAAACATTATTAAAAGAGGGCATGGTATTAGCCGTAGAACCTTTTATTTCTTCTAATGCGTCATATGTGACAGAAGGTAAAAATGAATGGGCTTTTGAAACTAAAGATAAAAGTTATGTCGCTCAGGTTGAACATACAGTGATTGTAACCAAAGACGGTCCATTATTAACTACACAATCCTTAAAAGGATAATCTTCGGACTTAAGTCCTAATGAAAGATGGTTCCATAGCCTATTATAAAGGCTGTGGAACCATTTTATAATAGAGTCGTTATAAGAGGTGATTCTATTATGAAACAACTTAAACGTTATATCGAACGGGTATTAAGAACAATGTACAGCCATCAACTAAGTGCATGTCTCGTGGCATTGAAAGGAAAAATGCATGATATTGATGCAACTATACGCTACTTGCAGCACAAGAAAACACAATTACAGTTGTTAATTGACAGACAGACTATCGCATTAGAAAATAAATATATCGATTTGTTAGATGAACAACATGTGCAATGCCCTGAAAAAATTAACGGTAGAGAAATTACAAAAATGAAACGTGATTTAAATGAAATTGAATATGAGTATGCACATTTAGAGCGATTATTAAATCAATTAAACAACGAACGGAACTATACACAACAAGAGTGTGATTTATTATTAACTTTAAGATTGGCATACTAGAAAGGTGGAAATATGACACAAAAATATATTTCGACTGAGCTTTTAATCATTTTTACAGCGCTAATGATTATAGCCAATTTTTATTATATATTTTTTGAGAAAATTGGTTTTTTATTTGTTTTGTTATTAGGAAGCATCTTAATGTATGTAGGATATATTTATTTTCACAAAGTGCGTGGGCTATTATGCTTTTGGATAGGCGCATTAATGGTGTTATTCACACTCTTGTCTAATAAATATACGCTTGTGATATTATTTATTTTTATGATTATCGTAGCGATTCGTTATATTATTTATAAGCGTAAACCATTAAAGGTGATGTCATCTGAAGATATTGAAACATCCCCAGCTTTTATTAAACAGAAATGGTTTGGCGAACAAAAAACGCCAGTTTATGTTTACAAATGGGAAGATGTCCAAATTCAACATGGAATGGGTGACATTTATATTGATATGACCAAAGCAGCGAACTTAAAAGCTCAAAATACTATCGTCGTACGTCATATAGTGGGGAAAGTGCAAGTCGTTGTGCCACTCAACTATAATGTAAAGCTTAATGTATCCGCATTTTATGGAAATGTTCATTTCGAAGACCAACGACTTAGACTTGAAAATAACAATATAAAATTGGAGTCAGCTCAAAAATCAGACCGTTACACTGTGAATGTTTTCGTTTCAACATTTATAGGTGATGTTGAGGTGATTGGTCGATGAATCAATACGTACGATCGATAGGTTCAATGCTTATATTAGTGTATAGCTTATTTACAGCTTTCTTCTTTATAGACAATGTATTTACGAATATTATTTTCTTTCAAGGTATGTTTTATACACAAATTTTTGGTATACCTGTGTTTCTGTTTTTAAATCTTATTACCATATTTTTGTGTATTATTGTTGGAAGTGTACTTGCATATAAAAATAATCAACAAAATGATTGGCTTAAAGTTCAAATTGAACGTGCGATTGAAGGGGAAACCGTTGGTGTAAATGATCAACAAATTGAAATTTACCAAGAAACATTAGAGCTTTACGAAGCACTCGTGCCACTGAATCAAGAGTTACATCGCATGCGTATTAAAACGCAAAATTTAACGAATGAATCGTATAATATCAATGATTCAAAAGTACAAAAAATTATCGAGGATGAACGTCATCGACTTGCTAGAGAACTTCATGACAGTGTGTCACAACAATTATTTGCGGCAAGTATGATGCTTTCTGCAATTAAAGAAACGCCTCTAGAACCCCCATTAAATCAACAAATTCCGACGCTTGAAAAAATGGTGCAAGATTCACAATTAGAAATGCGCGCGCTGTTATTACATTTAAGACCGATAGGCTTGAAAGATAAATCATTAGGTGAAGGTATTCAATCTTTAGTGACGGATTTACAACGTAAAGTTCCATTGAAAGTAGTTCAAGATATCGGTGAGTTTGATGTACCTAAGGGAATGGAAGACCATTTATTTAGAATTACACAAGAAGCGATTTCTAATACACTCCGTCATTCAAAAGGGACTGAAGTGACGGTGGAATTGTTACAACGAGAAGATTACATATTGCTACGCATTCAAGATGATGGTATCGGATTTAATGTTGATGATAAGATGGAACAAAGTTATGGATTGAAAAATATGCGTGAACGTGCAATGGAAATTGGCGCGACATTTCATATCGTATCATTACCGGATTCAGGTACTCGAATTGAAGTGAAAGCACCATTAGATAAGGAGGGACATAATGACAATTAAAGTATTATTTGTAGATGATCATGAAATGGTTAGAATTGGAATTTCGAGTTATCTTTCTACACAACCAGACATTGAAGTAGTAGGTGAAGGGGCGTCAGGTAAAGAGGCAATCTCAAAAGCACATGAACTGAAACCGGATTTAATTTTAATGGATTTAGTGATGACAGATATGGATGGGGTTGAGGCTACGACACAAATTAAAAAAGAGTTACCACGTATCAAAGTGGTGATGCTTACAAGTTACATTGAGGATAAAGAAGTTTATCGCGCTTTAGATGCCGGTGTCGACAGCTATATTTTAAAAACAACAAGTGCAAAAGATATTGCCGAAGCTATTCGTAAAACATTCCAAGGTGAATCTGTTTTTGAAGCAGAAGTATTAGTGAAAATGCGAAATCGTATGCGACAAAGAGCTGAACTTTACGAATTGTTAACGGAACGTGAAATGGAAATTTTATTGCTGATTTCCAAAGGGTATTCGAATCAAGAAATTGCGAGCGCTTCACATATTACGATTAAGACTGTAAAAACTCATGTGAGTAATATTTTAAGTAAATTGGAAGTTCAGGACCGTACTCAGGCTGTGATATATGCCTTTCAACATGGGTTAATAGAATAATTAGAAGCGGTGATAGGTATGGCAAATGCCGTACCTATCACCGCCTCTTTTTAATTTTATATTAATTATTTACAATGTTCATAGCCATTATGAACGAGTTCTAATTCGCCTGTGTGTGGTTCAATTACTAAGCCGTGCACGGGCACTTTACGATCAAATAATGGGTGACCATAAATCATTTGAATATTTTGACGCACGTTTTCATAAACGTCATCAAAACCTTTTAAAAAGTGTGATACGTCAATCCCTGAATGGCGTAAAATGTCAAACACTTGTTGATTCACACCTCGTGATTTCATCGTATCAATAACATCATCAACGTTAAGATTTCCCATTCCACAATCTTTATGACCCATAATAATGATTTCTTCAGCACCTAAGGCATAGATGCCTACAATGAGACTACGCATTGTAGAGCCATAAGGATGAGAAATAGTTGCGCCGGCATTTTTTACTACTTTTAAATCACCGTTATTAAATCCTAAAGCTTTCGTAGATAAGTCTTGTAGTCTTGTATCCATACATGTGAGCAAAACGGCTTTTTTAGAAGGTTGTTTACTTGTTTCATACGCTTCATACTCTTTATTATCTACAAAAGATTTATTAAATTCTAAAATACTATCTAACAAAGTCATTTACGTGCGCCTCCATCAGCAAGTCAAATTTTAAATTATTTCTTTGTTTTTATATGGTGTGAACGACCTTCATTCTTACGTTCTACTGTCTCTGGTGATTCATATTGGTTATGATTTTGATAATCAACTTGGTGTTTTGGGTTCTTGGCGTGATGGTGTGATTCAGATTCATCTCCCATATTGTTATATGCATCAGCTAAATCCTCTTCACCACGTGCATCCATTTCATCATACGTGATTTCCTCAGGTGTCTTACCTTTAGCGACTTTTCTATGATGGAAAATGGCATTGACCTCTGCACCTAAAATCAATATAAAGCCAGTGATGTATAACCATAGCATTAAAACAATGACACCACCGATACTACCATATGTTTTAGAATAATTACCAAAATTTGAAACATAGAAACCAAATGCAAGTGTACCTAAAATCCAAATCACGGTTGCAAATAACGCACCAGGTAATACAGATTTCATTTTAATTTTTACATTAGGTGCCATTGTATACAATAAAGTAAATACAATAAAGATTGCAATAACCGGTAACACTGTACGTAAGACACTAAATACCCATTTTACAGCTTCATCCAATCCTAAAGGTCCAAATAAAAAGTTTCCAATTTGTTGACCAAACGTAAATAACACTAATGTAATCGGCATCGTAATACCAATAAGTAAAGTGAAGAAAACGGCCATTGCTTTTGATACGAAAAAGTTACGGCTATCTTCTACATCATAGGCTACATTAAATGAATTCATCAAAGCAGTCATACCATTCGATGCTGTCCACAATGCAAGAATCAAACCGAATGATAAGATACCGCCATTTGCATTACTCATGACGTCCGTTAGTATATTTGTAATAATGGATGAGGCTTGCGCAGGTGTATTGGACTCAATTTGACTGATAATTGATTTTTGATTGATGTTAAATAATGGTATTAACGATAAGATAAAAATCAGCATAGGGAATAGTGACAACATAAAATAATATGCCAGCTGTGCCGCAAGTCCCGAAGCATCATCTTTACCTATTCGATAAAGTAAATAGGTGAAAAAGTTTGGGCGATCGGTATATTTTGCTGGTTTATTAATACGCGAAACAAAAAAAGTTTGATTGTCTTTTTTAGCTTCTTTAGATTGGAAAGGTTGTGGTTTTACGAAGTTATGTTCTTCATGGATATCTCCTTTCGCATCTCCTTGACGGTCTGGATTTGGTCCATGTTCTTTTTGATTGTTTTCATCATTTTGGAATTTTTGTTTTGCTTTATCAATGATTCCTGAAGAATGTTTTTTGTTATCTGACATAATGTGACTCCCCTATAAAGTAGTATAAAAAAAGCAATCTCAAGGGGGGAGGCATGAATGACAACTCCCCACGAAATTGCTTAGATTGTTTCATATCAAATACTGATATTAGTCCTTATCGGTTGTTTTTACGTTTTTGGAAAGTTTCTTTCGCGTCACGTAAAGAACGTTCTAATTCTGGGTTATTACGACGAATTTCTTCGATTGTATTTTTCCAGTATTTGAATTCATCTGTTAATTGAGATACTTTCGAACCTTTACCAGTCGATTGACCAGATTTAATATTTTGTACTTGTGATTTTACTGATGAACGCGTATTTTTGTCGATAAGTGCAATCGCACCTCCAACAACCGCGCCAATTAATACACCAGGAATTAATTTGTTTTGCATAATAGTGTTACCCCTTCCTAATATCTTCTAAAATATAATCGATTAAGTTGTCACATGATGATTGTATCATGTCAAAGACACCTTCGAAATTATTTGTATAATATGGATCCGGTACATCGGATGCGTCCATATCACTAAAATCAAGCAACTTAAATAATTTACCTTTAAGTTGAGGATTGATTTGTCTTATATTATCCACATTACTTTGATCCATTGCAATAATATAATCGAAATCATCGTTGTCAGTGAATAATTCACTAATCATATTATCAAAAGGAATATGATGTTGCGTCAAAATGTTTTGCGTTCCTTCGTGAGGCGGTTGCCCTAAATTCCAATGGCCTGTTCCTCTAGAGTAAACGTCTATGTCTGTAATGTGTCGTTCTTTGAGACGTTGACGCATAATGGCCTCTGCCATAGGTGAACGACATATGTTACCGAGACATACAAATGCGACTGTTGTCATGTTGTTCCCTCCATGTCTTAGTTTATATGCCCATTTTATCCCTTTTTTAAACAACTCTAAAGTAAATTTGACAAAAATTTTTCAAAAATTGTAGGACTTTGCTAAAATGATAGAAGTGAAAGGATGAAATATATGTCAAATAATATTGAAACGATGATTATAGATATTAGAGAACAATTAAATTTAGTAAATCCAGGATTAATCGATCCTGAGAATTTTAGTGAAACACATTATGAAGAGATTGAAGAAATTCACGACTTTGTCATGTCTAAAAAAGATTTTACCCCTAGTGAAATGAATGGAATTACAGAAGCCTTAGGTGCATTACGTCAGCCAAAATAGAAAAGGGGAGATAAATTTGAATTTAAATGAAAAATTAAAACGATATGCCAAATTATTAGTTACTGTAGGATTAAACGTTCAAAAAGGACAACCAGTGTTTATCCGTTCGACAGTGGATGCTGTTGAATTCACTCGAATGATTGTTAAAGAGGCATATCTTTTAGGTGCTTCTGATGTACGAGTACAATATGCAGACCCTATATTAACGCGACTTTCCTATGAACATGAAGATGTTACTTTTTTTAACCAAGAAGTTAAAGCTTATGATGTAGATGTTCGCATGGATTATGTTCAGCGCGGTGCATGCTCATTAGCACTCATTACGGAAGATCCTGATTTACTCAATGGTATAGATTCAGAAAAATTAAAAGCAGCTCAAATTCAAAAAAGTAAAGCGTTTAAGCCCTATATGGTGGCGTCACAAAAAAATGAATTTCCATGGCTTGTCGCATGTTATCCATCAAAAGCTTGGGCTAAGCGCGTATATCCAGATTTAGACGCGGATGAAGCATTTGATCGATTTTTAGATGATATCCTTGAAATCGTAAGGGTAGACGGTAATGATCCTGTTGAAAACTGGAAACAACATACCGCTTTATTGAAAGAAAAAGCAGATATGTTAAATGCCAAAGCATTTACTGCCTTACATTATAAATCTAAAGGTACAGACTTAGTGATAGGCTTACCGAAAGGACATATTTGGGAAGATGCGACAAGCTATACACAAAAGGGCCAAGCTTTCGTCGCTAATATTCCAACTGAAGAAGTATTTACTGCTCCAGATGCAATGCATGTCAACGGTTATGTATCTAATACACTTCCTTTAAGTTATAATGGCACGATTATTGACGGTTTTAAATTAACGTTTAAAGAAGGGAAAGTCGTGGATTTTACTGCTGAAAAAGGGGAAGCAGTTTTACAATCATTACTGGATACAGATGAAGGAGCAAAACGTTTAGGGGAAGTGGCACTTGTCCCGCACGACTCTCCAATTTCTAATAGAAATACAATTTTTTACAATACGTTATTTGACGAAAATGCTTCATGCCATGTCGCTTTAGGATCTGCGTATGCCTTTAATTTAAAAGGTGGTACTGAAATTACAGAAGATGAATTAAAAGCGCACGGTTTAAATAATTCACTGACACATGTTGATTTTATGATTGGAAGTAAAGATTTAGATATTTATGGTGTCACAGAACAAGGTGAAGAAGTTCCAATTTTTAAAAATGGTAATTGGGCTGTGGAATAGAGGAGTGTAAAAATGCAAGTAAATCAAAAAGCGATGAAAGATTCTAAAGTGTATAAATCACGTCAAGTGTTTCCTCAAGATACTAATCATTTAGGAACTTTGTTTGGTGGCACGATGATGGCAAATATTGATGAAGTTGCCGCAATATGTGCATGTAAACATGCTAATACGCAAGTTGTAACGGCTTCAACGGATTCCGTTGACTTTATTCGGCCAATTAAAACTGGGGATATCGTGAATTACGTCGCTATGGTGACCTATTCTGGAACATCGTCTATGGAAGTTTGTGTACAGATATTTATAGAAGATGTATATAATAATGAAGAACATTTAGCAGCACTAAGCTTTTTAACTTTTGTCGCACTGGACGAAAACGGCAAACCTACTCAAGTGCCAGAAGTTTATCCAGAATCAGAAACAGAAAAATGGTTCCATGAAACTGCACATACGCGTGTAGCACGACGTAAAGAGCGTCGACATGAAAGTAAAGACACATTGTCATTTTTAGAAAACATTAAAACACAATCATAAAAATTAAAACGCTATAGAAGTGATATTTATTTAGCTTAAAGACATCATTGTCCTTAACTCTAATGGTTTATCACTCTGTAGCGTTTTTTTAGAGTACTGATATATGAATGTTTGCGAAGCGTTAATCAAAAGATTTTAAGTTTACTGAGTACGGTGCATTTCAATTTCTTTCTGATTAAAATCAACATTAGGATAATACATATTTTTAACCAATACATTTGGACCCAGACAACGATATTTAGGGCAATGGCAATTTAATGATTGTGCGAGTGGTGACTTAAGCCATTTGTCAAAAACATCATTTAATTTATCATATTTAATATTAGAGATTGTACCGGTTTCATCACCAAAATCTGTTACAATCACATTTCCGGTAAACACGTTTACATTTAGTCTACTACGACCATCAGGGTCATTCCGTAGTGAGACATTTGGGGTATTTAATAATCGTTGTCTTAACTGTTGATCTTCATTGTTTTGAATACATGGGAAAATTGGCAATGTGCCAAATAGCATCCAAGTAGCACTATCGCGAAAATCTAATAAATGATGAATGGTTTCTTTAATGTCAGCCAATGATAGTACGTCAAGTTGGCTTGCAAAATCTGAAGGATACATTGGATGAATTTCATGGCGCTCGCATTTCAAGTCATGAACAACTTCATGATGTATGCGTTCTAAATATGGTTTTGTACTTTTGTTTAACATCGTTTCTGCAGATACAAACATACCTTGTTCACTTAGAGTACGTGCATTTGTAATCATTTGCTCATATAATTTTTCTCGCGCTTTTAAAGGTGGTTTTTGCGCCATTGCGCCAAATCCGACTGATGTAAAAGTGTCAATCGTTCCCCAATTATGTGAAATATGCATGACATCAATATACTCTGCAATGTCTAAATAGCGGTCCAAAGGTAAGGTTAAATTTGAGTTCATCTGAACATAAATACCTCTATCATATGCATAACGTAATAAGGGTTTTACGACTTCACGAATAGATTTTTTTGAAAACATCGGTTCGCCTCCCGTAATGGATAGGGTCTTAAGGTGTGGAATTTCATCTAAGCGCTTTGTTATTAATGACATGGGTAGGGGCGTAGGATCCTGCGTTTGAAGTGTGTAGCCTACAGCGCAATGACTACAACGCATATTACATAAATTTGTCGTTGTAAATTCAATATTACTAAGTGTCAGTTGACCATAAGTATCAACATCGCTGTGCGCCTCCCATGGATCATTGTAAAGTGAAATAGGTTGTTTTTTTGTATGAATCATTCTGCAAGACTCCTCTAAAACTAAGTTTGATTTGATATTTTGAGTTGAGGAATATCAAAATCATGTTATGATAGCATTGATAAATGCAATTATAAAGGAGAATTTAAATCTATGGAAGAGCCTCGTACAATGAATCAAGTAAAAGAAAGATTGACACAGTTTTTAGAGGATATCGACCAAGTGAATCCGAATGATGTAGATGTTAAAGAAGTAGATGAATGGATATCACTTTTAGATCAACTTGAAATGAAGGTCAATCAATTGCGTAAATAATCTTTGTTTAAATATCACATTTTCGGATATACATTAGATAGACATGAAATGAAGAAAGGTGATAAATATGGCAAAGAAAATCGCAGTTTTACTCGCTGACGAGTTTGAAGATATTGAATTAACAAGCCCACAAGAGGCCATCGAAAAAGCTGGTCACAAAGTTGTGATTATTGGAGACGAAGCTGATAAAGAAGTCGAAGGTAAGCATGGTGAAAAAGCTAAAGTTGAGGTGGGTATTGCTGACGCAAAACCTGAAGATTATGATGGATTATTATTACCAGGCGGCTTTTCACCTGATCATCTACGTGGTGATAAAGAAGGTCGATATGGTAAATTTGCAAAATATTTCTTAACTGAAAATTTACCAACTTTTGCCATCTGCCATGGTCCACAAATCTTAATCGATACAGATGAATTAAACGGCAGAACTTTAACAGCAGTTTTAAACGTACGTAAAGATTTAAGCAATGCAGGTGCTACGGTAAAAGACGAATCTGTTGTTGTAGATCAAAATATCGTAACAAGTCGTATTCCAGATGACTTGGATGATTTTAATAGAGAAATCACAAATTTATTAAATCAATAAGATCAAAACGTTGGTACATTGATTTATTGATGCGCGTTATTGTTAATGTACACGCGTGAACATTAAATCATTTGTATAAGCTCACGTTTTATATCAATAATAAAAGGCCATCAAAATTCATGTAAAAATGAACTTTGATGGCCTTTCGTTTTAATGATCGCCACACTGCTAAGTAATGAATCAATGATACTCTAAGTTTGATTATTTGCCTAGGACTTTATAAAAATCTTTTTATAGCAGTTGAAAGTGATGGCATGTCTTTAAAAACAAATTTGCCTTCTTCAGTTAAACTTCGATAAGCAAATTTCGCATAATTACGAGCTTCTTCAGGAACGATTTGGCCAGGAAGCGGTGCCGCATTGACATCAACATAAACATTTACAATAGTTGGTTTATGTTGTTGCATTGCAGTTTAAACCACAGCATCGATTTCTTTAGGGTCTTTTAAAGTGAATCCGACACCTCCACAGATTTCTGCAAACTTTGCAAAATCCATATCGCTAAAATCAATGCCGTATTCTAACTCTCCGGCGGCTTGTTGTTCATATTTAATAAACGATAATTCTTGATTATTTAAAACGAAAATAACCATCGGTAAACGATATTGCACCGCTGTGGCAAAATCTTGCATGACCATTTCAAATGCGCCATCACCTGTAATAGCAACCACTTGTCTACCAGGAAATGCGATACGAGATGCGATTGCGGTAGGTAATGCACATCCCATCGTTCCGAGCCAACTTGAAATAATAAACTTATTCTCTGGTCCCAAATTTAAATAGCGTGTTGACCAGACCGTTGACGTACCAACATCTGCAGCAATCACAGTATCTTTATGAATCACTTTATTAATGGCATCCATGAGTCTTTCTGGACGTATAGGTTCAGCGTCATTCTGTTTATCTTCTACCATCCATTGATCCCATGTTTCTTTACGTTTAAGCAGCGTATTCAAAAAATCACGGTTTGAGACTGGATTGATGGCGCGTGTTAGTGCTGCCAAACTTTGTTTACTATCACCGATGATGGGTGCATCGATATTAAAACGATGACCGATAATGTGTTGATCGGTATCAATTTGAATGGCTGGAATATTTTTGTGTGGTAGATAATCTATATAAGGATAATTTGTACCAACTAAAATAAGTAAATCGGCATTTTGCATCGCATAATATGCAGGTTTCGTACCTATTTTGCCAATATTTCCTAGAAGATATGGATGATCATAAGGGACAACAGTTTTTGCTGGCAAGGTAACCATCGTAGGAATTTGAGCTTTTTCAATAAATGCTTGTACTTCTTTTTTAGCATGTTGTGCACCTAAACCGACTAACATCACAGGTTTCTGACTTTCATTTATTAAACGTGCAGCTTTTTGTATATCTGATAAGTCGGGACTTGGAAGATGGGGCTCAAATGGCGTAATTTGATCTGGAATTGAAATCTCAATTTTTTTATTTAAAATATTGTTCGGTAGTGTTAAAACAGCGACGCCCTTTTTGGCGTAAGCAGTACGTATGGCTTCATCAACGATATCAAAAATCCGAGCAGCGTCATTTTCCTTTAATTGATAATTGTAGACTGCAACATCTTCAAAAAGGTGGGGTAAATCTACTTCTTGAAAGGCTTTTGTACCCAACGTATCACTATTTGCTTGACCTGCTAAAATCAATTGTGGGACATTATCCATCTTTGCATCATACATACCATTTAAAAGATGGATTGCCCCGGGTCCACCTATACTTAAAGCGACACCAATTTTACCTGTTAACTTTGTGTACGCTGCAGCAGATAAACTTGCGACTTCCTCATGTCGCACGTGTATAAACTTAATACGTGCTTCTACCGATTTTAATCCATCAACAACAGCATCAATAGAATCTCCTGGAATGCCATAAACATGGTCAATGTTCCAAGCTTCTAAAGCTTTAATTAAAGCAGCATTAGCTTTCATCTTATCCATTTCACTCTTTCCTTTCTTAAATAAGTGTTCTCAACGTTATACCCAATATAAGCGTGTTCATGCACTCATGCTATGGACTGATTTTGTTGCAAACATATAGATTAATTTCAGATGTCTTGATACACTCTCATTAAGAGATTTTATAATGAGAAAGTAGGGTCATATTTATGAAGCGTACTGACCGTATTAAAACTAAAAATGCAAAACCTCCATCGAATGAACCATATTACAATACGTATTATCAACCAGTAGGACAACCCCCACGTAAACAACGTCCTAGAAAAATTTTTCGTTCGATGCTTTTAATTGCATGTCTCCTTATTTTACTATTTATTGGTGGCATGTATTTATTATCACAACGTGCGGATGTATCAGATTTATCAAATATCGAAAAGAAATCTACATATGTAGATGCCTCAAATATGCCGAACTATACAAAAGGTGCTTTTATTGCTTTAGAGGATAGACGTTTTTATAACCATAATGGTGTAGATTATAGAGGGAGTATACGTGCCATCTTCGCTTCTTTGAAAGATCGAGATCGACTACAAGGTGGGAGCACCATCACACAACAACTTGTTAAAAACTATTATTATGATAATCAGCAAACTATTACACGTAAATTAAAAGAAATGTTTGTAGCAAAACGTGTAGAGCGAGAATATGAAAAAGACAAAATTTTAAGTTATTACATGAATAACATTTATTTTGGCGATAATAACTATACAATTGAAGCAGCTGCAAACTATTATTTTGGTACCACAGTCAATACAAATCAATCATCGTTACCGCAAATAAGTGTCTTACAAAGTGCAATGTTAGCGAGTAAAATCAATGCACCATCAGTATATGATGTGCATCAAATGTCGCCGTCATTTATAAATCGTACAAAAATGACACTTGAAAAAATGAAACAGGAAAATTATATTACTGAAGCACAATATACCGAAGCGTTGCAACAACTTGGTGGGTAAGGATTTCTGTGGCATAATGTAATATATGAGGGAACTGGGAGAAGTCTAAAAAGACCTTCCAGTTTTTTATATCTCAGAGAGGTGAAATAATGAGGAAAATCACTAAAATTGAAATTCAAAAAAATAATGCATCACGTTTTAATATTTATATTGATGATCATTTTGAACTCGGCGTTTCTGAAGATACATTAGTCAAATTAAATCTAAAAAAAGGTGACAACATATCCACTCAGGACCTTGACCACATTAAACAACATGAATTTCAACAACAAGCGATTCAACAAGCATTACATCATCTTTCTTATCGGAAGCGTTCAGCTAAAGAAATCGCGAAACATCTAAAAAAGCAAGATTTTCCTGAAGCGGTTATCGAGAAAGCCATAGCTTTTTGTAGAGCACAGCGTTTAATTGATCACGAAGATTATGTTGAAAGTTTAAAGAATACGTTATTACAAACTACGGATAAGGGCCCTGAAATTTTTAAACAAAAATTGATAGAAGCTGGAATAGAGGAGACACTTATTCAAAAAGGTGTCGAACAATTTGAAGCAGAGCAGTCTAAAGAGTCTATTATTAAATTGGCCAATAAAATTAAATCACGAAAAAAAGGACCTCCAAAAAAAGTACAACAACAAGTTCACCAATCTTTAATTCAAAAAGGTTATACATTTGATACAATACGTGACGTGTTAGCAGCATTAGATTTTTCAGAAGATCACGAGATGATTGATGAATTATTGCAACGTGATTTGGAGAAAGTCTATAATAAATATGTAAAAAAATATGAAGGATATCAACTAAGGATGAAGACGACAGAAGCTTTGGTACGAAAAGGCTACTCATACGATGATATATCAAGAAAATTAGAAGAAAGTGGTATTATAGATGAATCGTAAACGTTTAAGTGAAATGGAAAGACATGAAATCTATCAAGAAATTCAAAAGTATAAAGAAAAAATGCGTAAAGCTGAAATGAATGGCATTATGAATGAATATGATGTTTATGCAAACAAAATTGTCATTGCCGAAAGTTATCTTGTAGATGCTTCTCACATTAAGCTGGGTATGCGCTATACTTTAAAAGATGAAGCGGATGCAACTTTTACAGTCGAAAGGTTAAAAGGTGTATTTGCTTGGGGGTATCGAAATGACTCTAGTCATGAAGAAGGTATACCTCTATCATTATTACAATTATAAAGGGGTTTAAGTGAATGGGGAGTGCAATTGTCCTTAAGATCATTAATGTTACACATTTTTATCGAAATCAAAAAAAACAAAATATCTTAAAACCTTTTAGTTATCAGCCCGAAGACATTGAATTGAATAATATTACATTACATATATATCAAGGTGAATCGTTGGGTATTATTGGTGAAGCGGATTCCTCTAAATCACTCGTAGGGGAAATTTTAGCAGGTACGGTTAAACCTGATAAAGGGCGCATGGTGCGAACTGCGACATTATTTTATGCAAATATGAACCAAAAAACTGTAGAAACAATGTCGGTGCGTGATTATGTTCAAGATGTTATACAACTATATGAATATGAAGTCACAGCGCATAAAGTTGAGCAAATTATAAAATATGCCCATTTAGCTAGTAAGGAAAACGATGCGATACAAAATTTAGCTGACGAGGAATATGCCCAGTTATTATTTAGTATGGCACGTGCATCAAAAGCAGAAATCATTATATTAAGTCATATTTTGACATATTTAGATGAGGACTTTATGACGAAAGCATCCTCAATGGCACGTGAATATATTGATGAGGGGTTAACTTGGGTAACGATTGACAATGATATTACTAAGATCCAAGCAGTGAGTAACTACATTGCTTGGATATCACATGGTCAACTACGTCAAGAAGGGCCAGTCAAACAGGTTGTCGGAGCATTTTTAACGCATGAAAAAGACCGTTCGTCAATTAAATCTGAGGAAGCGTTAGCATATTTTGATGACGACTGGAAACGTAATCGTTCGAGAATGCCTGAACTTACGTATAATTTTAAAAGAATTGAAAGATATCATCATTCAGAGCCACCAGCATTTTTAGCACGTGTATGGATATGGTTAGCTATATTTTTTATGGGCATCGTACTAGGAAGTTTATTCATATTTACCAATTTTGGACAGTTAGAGTCTCAAAAAGTCACAACTGAAGATACAATTGCAAAAAATAATGAAGATCCATTTATTGAAAAGCTTGCTTATGGCATAGTAGATGCTAAAAATGTTCAACTTACTGGTAAGTCTGGGCAGAAGGATTTGAAATTACCTAGATATGCTATTGCAACGATTACAGGTGAAAATAAAACGTCTTACCGAATTGAAAATAATGGAGAAATTTATACTGCATCTAAATCACAATTTAAGTATATTAACCCGGCTGCACTTTATCGGCATGTAGAGCGTGATGACATTGCACCGTATATGAAATCTAATTATATTAACTATGTCGATTATTTTAATGGAGAATTACATAAATCTCATAAAACTGTTAATAATACATTAGTTCCAGATTCTAAAAACCGCTATGTTGAATCCATTACGCAACAACCCATTTCCATGTTGTTTGATGATCGTAATAAATTAATCGGGTATACTTTTCCGATGGTTGATACTCATGCTTTTAAGAAAAAATTCAAACCTAATGAAAAATATTGGATCGTGAAATCTGAAGAAGGTTATTTCATAGCAGATGTACAAAATGACCAATGGATTTATATTAAACTGTAGGTGAAAACATGTTAGAACAATGCATTATTTTTTTTAAAAATATACCCAGACATATTAGACATAGTCGCTATCGGATTTTTCAACAACGACGTGTTTTATTTTTAACGTTACTGAGTGGTTTGCTGATGATTATATCATTAAAAGTTGCATTTCATGTTTTATCTGTAGCTGAAATCATTCAAGCTACAATGATGTATCGTCTTGTCGGATTGATTGCTTTTGGCGTCATGGTAATTGCCATTTGGATGAATTACAAAAATTTTCCACGGGATTACTATGTCACGCGTCATTTTAATAGCAATCCTATGTTACATATCCTCATATCAAGTGCGGTATATAGTTTGATTTTAAGTGTATTACTAACAGTGATTGGATTTGTAAAGCCTGTGAATGCAGACACTTTAATTTCAGGTGTAATCTTTTATTCAGTGACAACCTATATTTTTATAATATTGCTGTCGTATTTACTAGGTTTAATACGGGTTATTTATGCTAAATTAGATCCAATTTATTTTGGCATCTCAGGACTTTTGTTTGTGTTATTACCGATTATATTGATACGAGCAACACTCCATGGAAGTTTGGTTCACATATTGATGTTAAATCCTGTATATTACTTAGTTAATGGCTTCCAGCAATCAGTTATTGTAGGTTCTGATGCGTTAAATCATTTAGGTTATCACTTTTATTTTGCGTGTTGGATTGGGTTAATAATAGTATTGGCATTCGCATTAAATGATTACGTGTCACAATTACGCCCAAATGAACATATTCAATAATGTTAAAGTAGCTTTAAAGATAGAACTTTACTTTTAATACGAAATTCTGTGCCGTCCATTGCATTAAGAAAGAACTATTGACGGTGATTACTTCATAAGGTGAGTATGAGATTTCACTACTTTAATAATTAAAAAGCCAACAAAATTCATTAGTTAATGAACTTTATTGGCATCTAATATTAATCTATGTCCTTTTAGTCCTTAATGGATCAAAATAGAATGTCCTTCTAATAAGTATCGATAGATTCCTTAGTGAAGGCTTTTAAAGCATTCAAAGAGCGGATAGCAATCGTTAAGATTACTATACCGCTTTCACTTATAATAGGGCGAAAACATAAAATGATATGATACATAGCCTAGTAATTATTTCAAAATCTTTGGTGAATATATTAACAGACTTCTAGCTGGCATATAACTTTTTCATCAATTTATCTTCAGTAAACACCCATCCCGTATAAGAATGTTTAACTTCCATTTGTTGGTTTAAATGAACGATTGCCACAAATTGATAATGGTCGTTTTTAAGATAACGTAAATCAATAAAGCGTAATTCTGTCGTTTCATTATCAATATGTTTGATGTGCCAACGATATATGGAAGAAAATCCTAAAAACGCACGTATGTTAGGATCATATTGTGCGTGTTGCATAATATAGTCATCTGGGTAAGGTTGGCGTTCTACTTTATCACTGAAGACAATGTTACGTCCGTAACTACGACCAACATAATCATGTTTCTCAGTTTGTATCGCTACACGCCATTGGAAAAAGCGAATCGTAGGCGCCACAAAAACTTTGATTGGTGTGCCTAAATGCTCAACTTGATTTAAAGCTTGTTTTTTAAGCCATCCTTGCATCACAAATCTTAAAATATAATATCCGATTAAGACTAAAAGTAAAGGTCCAAAAACGATATAAGGATGTACGCCCATTGTCCATATGACAATACCCAACATGAGTATAAAAAATATAATAGGATCAAAAGTGTTAATTACACTTAACTGAATCCATTTGTTTGAAATGGGCCGTAATGCTTGTGTACCGTATGAGTTAAAAATATCGACAAAAACATGTAAAAAAACGGCTAACTGTGCCCACAACCACACATGTAATGGATCTAAATGATTAAATAAACTGTAAACAAGTAAAGTTAATAGGAGAGGCCAAAACAATGTAAATGGAATAGAATGCGTGATACCTCTATGATTTGATATATAAGTTGCATTATCTTTTAATTTAAGTACCGTATCGATGTCTGGAATTAACGAGCCAGCTATTAGAATCGTTGCTGTCGCACCTATATTTTGTCCTAAAGCAGGATCAGTTGTAGCTAATGCAGTTAATCCGACACCTATAGCGATGTGTGTAGCAGTATCCATAAGCGTCACTCATTTCTAACTTAGTTAAATCTAGTATAATCTATAATTGAATTGAACTAAAACAATCAACAATTTGAAGGAGAAATTTATGCATTATCCAGCCACTTTTAAAACAGACCTTATTGACTGGTTTAAAGAGAATCAAAGGCAAATGCCTTGGCGTGAAACAACCGACCCCTATAAAATTTGGGTGAGTGAAGTGATGCTTCAACAAACACAAGTTGATACAGTGCGCGATTATTATATGAGATTTATTGAACGATTTCCAACTGTCAAAGCTTTAGCAGAGGCACCTGAAAATGAGGTTTTAAAATACTGGGAAGGTTTAGGGTATTATAGTCGCGCGCGTAATTTCCATACCGCTGCAAAGGAAGTTGTTTCAAATTATAAAGGTACCGTGCCAATCGACCCAATTATTTTTAAAACTTTAAAAGGGGTAGGGCCATACACTCAGGCCGCTGTGATGAGTATCGCATTTAATCACCCATTACCTACTGTCGATGGTAATGTCTTTCGCGTTTGGTCGAGGTTGAATAATGATGATACGGACATCGCGTTGCAATCTACACGTAAACGTTATGAACATGAGTTGTTACCTTATGTGGAAACAGAATCCGGAACATTTAATCAGGCGATGATGGAACTCGGTGCACTTATTTGTACTCCAAAATCACCACTTTGCATTTTTTGTCCTGTCCAAACACATTGTGAAAGCTATGAATTAGGTACAGTTTTAGAGTTACCAGTAAAAAAGAAAAAAATAAAGAAAAAAGTACTACATTACAATGTATATCTTATTGAAAATGAAAATGGAGCGTATCTTATTGAACAAAGAAATGAAAAACTGTTGAATAATATGTGGCAATTCCCAATGGTGCTTGAAGATGAAAATACTACAAGTCTCAAGTCGAAATTTGGTCCTTCACTTAAAATTAGTGAAACTAAAAGTGGCGTGATTAAACATCAATTTACACATATGACGTGGGTTTTAAATGTATATAAAGCAAGCATAGCCTCACACGATGTTAATAACCAAGATACCCCAACGCAATGGTTAGGTCCTAATGAGCGACATCATTATACATTTCCTGTATCCATGTCTAAAATTTATGAGACCTTTTGTAAGCGAAATGCTCTATAGAGGGTATTGAGTGTGATATAATGACAAAGTGAGATTTTTGAAGTGGGGTGAGACAAGTGGTAAAATCATGTATTCCTAAAGAAGGCGACACAATAAAAATACAGTCCTATAAACATGATGGCAACATACATCGCGTTTGGTCTGAAACAACGATATTAAAAGGAACCGATCATGTCATTATTGGCGGTAATGACCATACACTTGTTACTGAAAGCGATGGACGTACTTGGGTTACACGCGAGCCAGCAATCGTATATTTTCATTCGGAATATTGGTTCAACGTCATATGTATGTTCAGAGAAGATGGGGTTTATTACTATTGTAACTTGTCATCACCGTTTGCATGTGATGAAGAAGCACTAAAATATATTGACTATGATTTAGATATTAAAGTGTATCCAAATGGGAAATATCATTTACTAGATGAAGACGAATATGAACAACATATGAATCAAATGAACTATCCAAAAGATATTGATGTGATTTTAAGACGCAATGTTGATATACTACAACAATGGATTGAACATAAAAAAGGGCCATTTGCACCTGATTTTATAAAAGTATGGCGTAATCGTTTTCAAAAGCTAAGAAATAGAACTTAAGTAGAAGCAGCTTAGAATACAACATATGAATAAATTAATAAGCGTGAGTGAAATAGAGAAGGTGATACCCATTTCTATTTCACTCTTCTTGTGTGTTGAGAGGGGGAGATGTAGATGATCAGACGCTATTTGAAATTTGTTAAACCCTATAAATGGTTAATTGTAGGGACTATTTTTGTTGGGATTTTAAAATTTGGTATTCCTTTATTAATTCCTTTATTGATTAAATTTGTGATTGATGATGTTATTAATAATGACGCATTAAGTTTGTCGGATAAATATACACATTTATTATATGCAATGTTGATTGCAGCATTTATATTTGTCATTGTACGACCACCTATCGAATTTTTAAGACAATATATGGCGCAATGGACAAGTAATAAAATTTTATATGACATTCGTAAAAAATTATATAGTCATTTACAAGCGTTGAGCGCTCGTTTTTATGCAAACAATAAAGCGGGTGAAGTCATCTCTCGTGTCATTAACGATGTTGAACAAACCAAAGACTTTATCATGACGGGATTAATGAATATTTGGCTTGATTGTATCACTATCATTATTGCATTATCTGTCATGTTCTTTTTAGATGTAAAACTTACATTAGCCGCTATTGTCATCTTACCGTTTTACATTTTAACAGTATATTTCTTTTTTGGGCGTTTACGTGCTTTAACCCGTCAACGATCTCAAAAATTAGCTGAAACACAAGGTTTCTTGCATGAACGTGTCAATGGCATGGCTGTTATTAAAAGTTTTGCGATTGAAGACAATGAAGCAAAAAACTTTGATAAACGTAATACAGGATTTCTCCAAAAGGCATTTAAACATACGCGATGGAATGCATATTCTTTTTCCGCCATTAATACTGTGACAGATATTGGTCCGCTGATTGTAATTGGATTCGGCGCTTATTTAGCTATTTCAGGGTCTGTTACTGTGGGAACATTAGCTGCATTTGTTAGTTATTTAGAACAACTTTATGGGCCATTACGTCGTTTAGTTTCATCTTTTACAACATTGACGCAAAGTTTTGCTTCAATGGACCGTGTCTTTCAATTATTTGATGAACCATATGATATTAAAAATGCAGATGACGCCAGAGCCATTCCAATAACACAAGGGAATATTGAAATACGCAATGTTTCTTTTAAATATAACGTTGATGAACGCGATGTGTTAAAGCATATTAACTTAAATATACATCATGGTGAAACCGTAGCATTTGTTGGCATGAGTGGAGGCGGAAAATCTACTTTAATCAGTTTAATCCCTAGATTTTATGACGTCACAGAAGGTGAAATTTTAATTGACAAACATAATATTAAATCATTTGAAACAGGGAGTTTAAGAAGACAAATTGGTATGGTACAACAAGACAATATTTTATTTTCTGATACAGTGAAAGAAAATATATTGTTAGGTCGTCCTGATGCAACTGATGAAGAAGTTGTTGCAGCTGCGAAAAAAGCAAACGCACATGAATTTATAATGGCGCTACCTAACGGTTATAATACCGAAGTTGGTGAAAGAGGGGTTAAATTATCTGGTGGACAAAAACAACGGTTATCAATCGCACGTATCTTTTTAAACGATCCACCTATTTTAATATTAGATGAAGCGACAAGTGCACTTGATTTAGAGAGCGAGGCCATTATACAAGAAGCATTAAATATATTAAGTAAAGATCGCACAACTTTAATTGTCGCACACAGGCTTTCAACAATTACGCATGCAGATAAAATTGTTGTCATCGAAAATGGTCAAATTGTAGAAATGGGCACACATCAAGAATTAATGACACATCAAGGGGCTTATCAACGTCTTTACAATATTCAAAATTTATAAATATGGTATTTAACACGTGCAAATGTATGAATTCAAAATGAGTTCATATGCTAAACACGTGTTTTTTTGTAGTCAAAAGATTAAAAATGATTTAAATGGAGTAAAATTGCTTATAAAATGATCGTTGTAAGCGTATAGTGGTATTAAAGGGGGAGGAAGCTATGACTTTTTTATCCATACTACAACTGATTGTTAATATCCTTATTGTCACAATATTATTAGGGATAGGTATAGCCTGTGTCGCATTTTTAATTTTTGATCGAAAACAAAAACAACATAGTGTATTACGAAATTATCCAGTGTTAGCACGTGTAAGGTATTTTTTAGAAAGTATTGGGCCTGAACTACGACAATATTTATTTTTAAATGATAATGAAGATAAACCCTTTTCACGAGATCAATATCAACATATTGTCTTAGCAGGTAAATACAACGAACGTGCAACAAGTTTTGGTTCTGAATTGGATTATGATGACGGTTTCTATTTAAATAATGCAATGTTTCCAAAACAACGAAAAGAATTATCTATAGATAATCAAACTTTAATCTCAACATTTGTATATCAAATTCATAGAGAGTCACTTTTTAGTCGAAAAGAAACACTCAAATCTACCGACATCTCACCTTATTACTTAGATAAGGCACATTATATTAAAATTGGTGAAAATATTAGATTTCCTTATTATGCCAAACGCCTCGTAGGCCAATCGGGTATGAATTTCGGCGCTTTAGGGAGTAAAGCCATTACCGCACTCTCAAAAGGATTAGGCCATGCTGGAACATGGATGAATACTGGCGAGGGCGGTCTTTCATCATATCATTTAGCTGGTGAAGCGGATATTATTTTTCAAATAGGTCCTGGGCTTTTCGGAGTAAGACATCAAGATGGTTCATTTAGTAAAGATGAGTTTTTAAAAAAAGCACATCATCCACGCATCAAAATGTTTGAAATCAAACTCGCACAAGGTGCTAAAACAAGAGGTGGTCACATAGATGGACAAAAAGTGACTGAAGAAGTTGCAGAAATACGAAATGTGCCACCGTATGAAACGATTAATTCACCGAACCGTTTTGATTTTATAGATAGCCCCCATGCGTTACTTAAATGGGTGGCAACATTACGTGAGTTAAGTCAAAAGCCGGTGGGGTTTAAAATTGTTGTAGGGAATCCAAATGATGTAAAAAAACTAGTTACAGCGATGGTTGAATTAAATATTTTTCCAGATTTTATTACAGTAGATGGCGGAGAGGGTGGCACAGGTTCTACATTTCAAGAATTGCAAGATGGCGTAGGACTCCCGCTATTTACAGCTTTACCAATTGTAGATGGCATTTTAAAAGCTAACGGTGTACGAGAAATAGTGAAAATTTTTGCTTCTGGTAAACTAGTGACGCCTGATAAAATTGCAATTGCACTTGCTTTAGGTGCGGATTTAGTTAATATCGCGCGCGGCATGATGATT
Source organism: Staphylococcus agnetis (assembly GCF_011466855.1). Taxonomy (NCBI): domain Bacteria; kingdom Bacillati; phylum Bacillota; class Bacilli; order Caryophanales; family Staphylococcaceae; genus Staphylococcus; species Staphylococcus agnetis. The sequence continues at coordinate 1,516,985 of NZ_CP045927.1, read as the reverse complement.
AGCGTCGGGTGTATTATGAGTAGACAGTGTCATAAAAACACATGCCCAGTTGGTGTTGCGACAACAGATCCTAAAAAAGAACGTGCACTTGTCATTGAAGAAAAAGAATATCGAGTAACGAATTATATTACGTCGCTACATGAAGGATTGTTTAATATTGCAGCAGCAGTTGGGGTTGCAAGCCCTACTGAAATCGGACCAGAGCATGTTACGGTAAAAAATAACAATGGGACCATTCAATCTATTCATGACTACCAGTTAAAGCTAATTAAGTCATAAAAGCTTTTTAAAGTTTTCGATTCAAATAAAGATATTGAAATAGCCTTCAAAATTCATTATATCTTGAATTTTGAAGGCTATTGTATGCTTATGATCTGAGTATTTTATAAATCAAAATCTTCTTTGATGATATCAATGTCAGGATCATTACTATGATATTTGAAGTAACTACTTCTTAAACGATTTAAATGTTCAAGGTTATAGCGATATTCCTCTAAAGCAGCAATCACATGAATGACATTTGTATTAAATTCTTGCTGTTCTGAAGAAGTGTTGGTATTAAACGCTTCCTGATATGCTGTGAGTAAATCTTTTTTCAATGGATTTGTTACATGACTTTGAAATTCAGGATTTTCGAATTTCGCTTTTTTCGTAATACTAATTAAAATTTGCTCATGAAATTGACTTAATTCGTCAACTTCTAATTTAATTTGTAAAAACAAAGACTCACTTAAATTCAATAAATCATTTTGATATCGATTCATTCGGCGGAGTACGTCATACGCATCGCGTGTTGATAATACTAACTCTTTGAAAAGAATTTTCTTTCGTGTTTGTGCACGAGCATGTTTTTTAGTTAAAGAACGTTCCTCTTTATAAAATTCAAATAGTTGTTCTAATTTCACAACGCGTTGACGCAGTTGTTCTAAATCTTGTTTTACATAGTTGAATTCTGTTGCGTCATTTAAAACTAAGTTAAACCATTTAAAAATATCGGTGGTGATATTGAGGGAATTGTAATAAATTTTAGTTTCAAATTTAGGAGGTAAAAACGTTAGATTTACTATAAATGAGCTCAATACACCAATCATGACTAGAACAAATCTATAAAACGCTGACATATAAAATGAGCCATCATGTTGTCCCATAATAATTAAAGCAGTAACAGTTGCTAACGTTGCTACATGGGCAATGTTTAATTTAAATAAAATAGCTATGAGTAAAATCACTGTCGCGCCCATAATCAGGATGTTATTCCCGAAAATGGAGACCATCGTAACAGCTAACAGCGCACCAATAATATTCCCTTGAAATTGATCAACGATTGTTTTGAATGTTCGATATACGCTTGGTTGCATAGCGACAACTGCAGCAATCCCAGCAACAGTTATCATTCCTGCAGAGGTAGGGAGTAATGATGCCACCGATACGGCAAGTATGATGGCTATTCCTGTTTTTAATATTCTTGCACCTAATTTCAATTTATGCACTCCTTTATTTAGGCGAAATAGTGAGCATAATAAAGTCATTGTGTTCAATTGAAATAACCGGCATCTATTTAGGGTATCCATAGTGTATATGCTTACTTTTATTCATTGCTACATTTTTATGATATCGTACTAAATAGATGTGGGTAGTAGACTAACATGTCCATATCTACAATTCTACAAATACTTATACTATGACTATAGAATGATATATTGACACATACGCTGATGAAGAATTACACCATCTTAAAAGTTAAATAACGTGTTGGGTAATTTATTTTTAAAGCGGTCTATGCCAATCTTTTTCTTATTCAAATCATATTACAATTTAGTGTGATTTGCGAGATAATTGTTGAAATGCTTTATGCGCAGCTTCAATCGTTTGATCAATGTCGGCTTCTGTATGTTCAGTAGTTAAGAACCAAGCTTCATATTTAGAAGGTGCTAGATTAATACCTTGATATAACATCGCTTTAAAGAATGTTGCAAACTGTTCGCCATCTGATTGATCAGCTTGGTCGTAATGCGTAACTTTTTCATCTGTGAAGTATACCGTTAATGCACCACGAATACGATTAATGGTAGCTTTGATATCATATTGATCGATTGCATCTTGTAAACCTTTTTCTAATCGTTGACCAAGTCGGTCTAACTTTTCGTAAACCCCATCTTGTTCTAAAACTTCTAATAATGCGATACCAGCACGCATTGATAAAGGATTACCAGCCATTGTACCTGCTTGATATGCTGGACCTAAGGGCGCTACTTGTTCCATAATATCTTGTCTTCCGCCATAGCCACCGATAGGTAAACCCCCACCGATAATTTTGCCAAATGCAGTGAGGTCAGGATAAACACCTAACAAATCTTGTGCGCCTCCATAATGAAATCGAAATGCTGTGATGACTTCATCATAAATTACCAAACCGCCATGCTCATGAGTAATATCATTTACTTGTTCTAGAAAGCCTGGTTGAGGTGCCACCATACCAAAATTACCCACAATTGGTTCTACGAGAACAGCTGCGACTTGATCACCCCAATGTGCCATTGCTTCCTTGAAGGCTTCAATATTGTTGAAAGGAACAGTTATCACTTCTTGAGCAACACTTTTTGGCACACCGGCAGAATCAGGTGAGCCCAGTTGAGAAGGACCACTTCCGGCAGCCACTAATACTAGGTCAGAATGCCCATGATAACATCCTGCAAATTTTATGATTTTATTACGTTTTGTATAGGCGCGTGCAACACGTATAGTGGTCATAACAGCTTCAGTTCCAGAATTAACAAAACGAATTTTTTCGAGTGAAGGCATCGCACGACGCAATTTACGGGCAAAATCAATTTCTAACTCTGTAGGTGTGCCATAAAGTACACCGAGTGCTGCCTGATCTTGAATCGCTTTAGTAATATGAGGATGTGCATGACCTGTAATGATAGGGCCATAAGCTTGCAGATAATCAATATATTTATTGCCATCTACATCATATAAGTATGCGCCTTCACCTTTTTTCATCACCACAGGAGCACCACCACCTACAGCTTTATATGAGCGAGAAGGAGAATTCACACCGCCAAGAATATATTCATTTGATTCATGTTGTAAAGCTTCACTATTCGTAAACTTCATGATTTATCAGCCTCTTTTGTTTTATATTTTCATTTCATATCGTATCATAAAATAAAACAAATGAAGAAAGAGGGAGTATCATGATAAATAAAGGTGAACAATTTCCTGAGTTTGAACTTGAAAATCAAAAAGGCGAAAAAATTTCAAAAGCTTCATTAAAAGGTAAAAAAGCAATACTGTATTTTTACCCACGTGACAATACACCGACATGTACGACAGAAGCATGTGATTTTAGAGACAATTTAACATATTTTAATGACTTAAATGTTCAAGTTTATGGTATAAGTGGTGATTCTAAACGCAAACATCAAAACTTTATTGAAAAACACCAATTGAATTTCGATTTATTAGTAGACGAAGATTTTAAATTATCCGAAGCTACAGGTGTATATCAATTGAAGAAAACATTTGGTAAAGAAACAATGGGGATCGTTCGTACAACTTTTGTAGTTGATGAGGAAGGTAATGTCATCGATGTAATTGAGAAGGTAAAAGTGAAAGAACAAATGGACACATTAAAAGCTATACTTGAGGGGTGATAGTGATGCTTGTCGTTAGTTTGATGCGCTTAGGAGAAGAAGAGGAAAGGTTAAAAGCACTTTTTCCAGAAGTAGAGTTTGAATTTTATAAGCATCCATCCTATTTACCTGATACATCAAAAGCAAATATGGATGTATTATTAAGTTACCATGCAGATATCGATAGGGCCTTTATAAAAGAGGCTCGAAATCTAAAATGGATTATGTGGTATGCGACAGGTGTGAATGCATTACCACTAGAATGCCTAAAAGAAAATCATATTGCTTTAACGAATGCTAAAGGTGTACACGCCCAACAATTAACAGAATTTTTGTTTGCTTATTTACTTGATGATTATAAAGCGTTAAAAGAAACGTATGCGGAACAATTAAATAAAATTTATAATCATAAAAGAACAACACCTACAATTGCTGATCAAACAATCATGTTCCTAGGTACAGGGAAAATTCCGCAATCAGCTGCGCGCATTGCACAACAATTTGGTATGACAACAATCGGTTTAAATACAACAGGGCATAAAGCAGATGGATTCCACGAAAAATATCCATTAAAGGATAAATTTAAATATTATCATCAAGCGGATATCATCGTTAATGTGTTACCCGAAACAGAGAAAACGAAGTATTTACTTACATCTGAAGACTTTAAACAAATGCAACCACATACGTTATTTATAAATTTAGGTCGAGGCACAATTGTTCGAGAAAAAGTCTTAGTAGATGCTTTAAAAAATTCTGAAATACGTAAAGCGTATTTAGACGTTTTTGAAACAGAGCCATTATCACCTCATTCAGAATTGTATCATTTAGAAAATGTCGTGCTGACAAGTCATATATCTGGAAATGGAAATCATAATAAAACACAAGCAACTGAAATTTTTATTCAAAATTTACAACATTTTCTCAATAAGGGCACTCTAATTGAGAATATCGTAGATTTAAATAAAGGATATTAACGAAATCATTGACATGAGCAAATTGCAACCATTATATTAATATTAAGTAATAATAATTCTTAACTAGAAAGACGGGTGGATACAATGGCTGCAGAAATGGAAACTTATGAACATCAGTTAAATGAATCTATTGCAACTTTACGTGAAGCAGGAGTGCGTATTACGCCACAGCGTCAGGCAATCCTTAATTTTCTGATTCATTCAAAAACACATCCAACTGCTGATGAAATTTATCAATCGTTATCACCTGATTTTCCAAATATTAGTGTTGCAACCATATATAACAATCTTAAAGTTTTTAAAAAAACAGGAATTGTTAAAGAATTAACTTATGGGGATGCATCAAGTCGTTTTGACTTTGATACACAAAATCATTATCATGTGATTTGTGAAAATTGCGGTAAAATAGTAGATTTCCATTATCCATCATTACATGAGATCGAAAAGTTAGCACAACATGTCACGGATTTTAATATTACGCACCATCGAATGGAAATATATGGTATATGTCAAGAATGTAAAGAAAGTCAAGATAATGATTCATAGATTATAGTATCTAACGGATAGAATCTTAAACATTAACAGGTTTAAGGTTCTATTTTTTTGGCATTTTTAAGGTTTAGTAAATTAATCTTTACGTAGAATGTTCTATCATTCACACTTTTGGTGTTACATTTCCAATCTAGAGTGATTTTTAGCATATTTTCTTGCTTTTTTATGTTGACGGAAGAGGTATCCGTTGGTAAGATATAAAAGTCGCTAAGATACGACAAGCAAACAACGTTAATCTCATTTTGAGTTTTTGAAAAAACATTAAAAGTGTAAAATTAACGCTTGTAAGTTTTAAGAGAACATTATAAAATGTATAATGTTGAAACGACGAGCCGAAAACAAAGTAATTAAAAAACTTTTAAAATTTTTCTTGACACGAAAATTCGAATGAAGTATAATTGATTATTGTAACGGTTTAAAAAAGCAACTAACGAACATTGAAAACTGAATGACAATATGTCAACGTTAATTCCGATAATTTTGAGTACGTAATGTACTTTCAAGAGTGATTGGCTTAACCAATCAACGAGCTATATCAAGCTTACTTCTTTTATGGAGAGTTTGATCCTGGCTCAGGATGAACGCTGGCGGCGTGCCTAATACATGCAAGTCGAGCGAACTGACGAGGAGCTTGCTCCTTTGACGTTAGCGGCGGACGGGTGAGTAACACGTGGGTAACCTACCTATAAGACTGGAATAACTCCGGGAAACCGGGGCTAATGCCGGATAACATGTTGAACCGCATGGTTCAACAGTGAAAGACGGTCTTGCTGTCACTTATAGATGGACCCGCGCCGTATTAGCTAGTTGGTAAGGTAACGGCTTACCAAGGCGACGATACGTAGCCGACCTGAGAGGGTGATCGGCCACACTGGAACTGAGACACGGTCCAGACTCCTACGGGAGGCAGCAGTAGGGAATCTTCCGCAATGGGCGAAAGCCTGACGGAGCAACGCCGCGTGAGTGATGAAGGTCTTCGGATCGTAAAGCTCTGTTGTTAGGGAAGAACATATGTGTAAGTAACTGTGCACATCTTGACGGTACCTAACCAGAAAGCCACGGCTAACTACGTGCCAGCAGCCGCGGTAATACGTAGGTGGCAAGCGTTATCCGGAATTATTGGGCGTAAAGCGCGCGTAGGCGGTTTTTTAAGTCTGATGTGAAAGCCCACGGCTCAACCGTGGAGGGTCATTGGAAACTGGAAAACTTGAGTGCAGAAGAGGAAAGTGGAATTCCATGTGTAGCGGTGAAATGCGCAGAGATATGGAGGAACACCAGTGGCGAAGGCGGCTTTCTGGTCTGTAACTGACGCTGAGGTGCGAAAGCGTGGGGATCAAACAGGATTAGATACCCTGGTAGTCCACGCCGTAAACGATGAGTGCTAAGTGTTAGGGGGTTTCCGCCCCTTAGTGCTGCAGCTAACGCATTAAGCACTCCGCCTGGGGAGTACGGTCGCAAGACTGAAACTCAAAGGAATTGACGGGGACCCGCACAAGCGGTGGAGCATGTGGTTTAATTCGAAGCAACGCGAAGAACCTTACCAAATCTTGACATCTTTTGACCGCTCTAGAGATAGAGTTTTCCTCTTCGGAGGACAAAATGACAGGTGGTGCATGGTTGTCGTCAGCTCGTGTCGTGAGATGTTGGGTTAAGTCCCGCAACGAGCGCAACCCTTAAGCTTAGTTGCCATCATTAAGTTGGGCACTCTAAGTTGACTGCCGGTGACAAACCGGAGGAAGGTGGGGATGACGTCAAATCATCATGCCCCTTATGATTTGGGCTACACACGTGCTACAATGGACAATACAAAGGGCAGCGAAACCGCGAGGTCAAGCAAATCCCATAAAGTTGTTCTCAGTTCGGATTGTAGTCTGCAACTCGACTACATGAAGCTGGAATCGCTAGTAATCGTAGATCAGCATGCTACGGTGAATACGTTCCCGGGTCTTGTACACACCGCCCGTCACACCACGAGAGTTTGTAACACCCGAAGCCGGTGGAGTAACCATTTTGGAGCTAGCCGTCGAAGGTGGGACAAATGATTGGGGTGAAGTCGTAACAAGGTAGCCGTATCGGAAGGTGCGGCTGGATCACCTCCTTTCTAAGGATAATATACGGAATATCGCCTAAGGCGATAAGGAATAACGGAGACATATTGTATTCAGTTTTGAATGGTTGTTTAACAGGGGCCTATAGCTCAGCTGGTTAGAGCGCACGCCTGATAAGCGTGAGGTCGGTGGTTCGAGTCCACTTAGGCCCACCATTTAAATATTTTTTGGGGGCTTAGCTCAGCTGGGAGAGCGCCTGCTTTGCACGCAGGAGGTCAGCGGTTCGATCCCGCTAGTCTCCACCATTTATTTTGTACATTGAAAACTAGATAAGTAAGTATAGATTTTACCAAGCAAAACCGAGTGACAAGCGAAAAGCTTGAAACAAAAAATTATCGCTAGTCGTCGACAGACGACTCACAATAATTAATAACTGGTGGATGGTAAGTAGTGCATATGTTATAGATACGATAAACGTGAATTGAAAGCGTTTGTCAGTCTATGAATCACAAACAAGAGCGAAGGCGCTTACTTTTGTAAGTAACTGAGCGATTTGTGCCGTGATGAAGCAGAATGCGAACGCTTATCAACACGTTTAGATTAAGTTATTAAGGGCGCACGGTGGATGCCTTGGCACTAGAAGCCGATGAAGGACGTTACTAACGACGATATGCTTTGGGGAGCTGTAAGTAAGCTGTGATCCAGAGATTTCCGAATGGGGGAACCCAGCACGAGTTATGTCGTGTTATCCGCATGTGAATACATAGCATGTGAGAAGGTAGACCCGGAGAACTGAAACATCTTAGTACCCGGAGGAAGAGAAAGAAAAATCGATTCCCTGAGTAGCGGCGAGCGAAACGGGAAGAGCCCAAACCAACAAGCTTGCTTGTTGGGGTTGTAGGACACTCTGTACGGAGTTACAAAGGAATACGTTAGACGAATAACCTGGAAAGGTTAATCATAGAAGGTAATAATCCTGTAGTCGAAAACGTATACCCTCCTGAGTGGATCCTGAGTACGGCGGAGCACGTGAAATTCCGTCGGAATCTGGGAGGACCATCTCCCAAGGCTAAATACTCTCTAGTGACCGATAGTGAACCAGTACCGTGAGGGAAAGGTGAAAAGTACCCCGGAAGGGGAGTGAAAGAGAACTTGAAACCGTGTGCTTACAAGTAGTCAGAGCCCGTTAATGGGTGATGGCGTGCCTTTTGTAGAATGAACCGGCGAGTTACGATCTGATGCAAGGTTAAGCAGAAAATGTGGAGCCGTAGCGAAAGCGAGTCTGAATAGGGCGAATGAGTATTTGGTCGTAGACCCGAAACCAGGTGATCTACCCTTGGTCAGGTTGAAGTTCAGGTAACACTGAATGGAGGACCGAACCGACTTACGTTGAAAAGTGAGCGGATGAACTGAGGGTAGCGGAGAAATTCCAATCGAACTTGGAGATAGCTGGTTCTCTCCGAAATAGCTTTAGGGCTAGCCTCAAGTGATGATTATTGGAGGTAGAGCACTGTTTGGACGAGGGGCCCCTCTCGGGTTACCGAATTCAGACAAACTCCGAATGCCAAATAATTTAACTTGGGAGTCAGAACATGGGTGATAAGGTCCGTGTTCGAAAGGGAAACAGCCCAGACCACCAGCTAAGGTCCCAAAATATATGTTAAGTGGAAAAGGATGTGGCGTTGCCCAGACAACTAGGATGTTGGCTTAGAAGCAGCCATCATTTAAAGAGTGCGTAATAGCTCACTAGTCGAGTGACACTGCGCCGAAAATGTACCGGGGCTAAACATATTACCGAAGCTGTGGATTGTCCTTTAGGACAATGGTAGGAGAGCGTTCTAAGGGCGTTGAAGCATGATCGCAAGGACATGTGGAGCGCTTAGAAGTGAGAATGCCGGTGTGAGTAGCGAAAGACGGGTGAGAATCCCGTCCACCGATTGACTAAGGTTTCCAGAGGAAGGCTCGTCCGCTCTGGGTTAGTCGGGTCCTAAGCTGAGGCCGACAGGCGTAGGCGATGGATAACAGGTTGATATTCCTGTACCACCATGATTCGTTTTAAGCGATGGGGGGACGCAGTAGGATAGGCGAAGCGTGCTGTTGGAGTGCACGTCTAAGCAGTGAGACTGAGTGTTAGGCAAATCCGGCACTCATTAAGGTCAAGCTGTGATGGGGAGAAGAAACATGTTTTCTTCGAGTCGTTGATTTCACACTGCCAAGAAAAGCCTCTAGCTAGAAGATTGGTGCCCGTACCGCAAACCGACACAGGTAGTCAAGATGAGAATTCTAAGGTGAGCGAGCGAACTCTCGTTAAGGAACTCGGCAAAATGACCCCGTAACTTCGGGAGAAGGGGTGCTCTTTGAGGTTCACGCTTCGAAGAGCCGCAGTGAATAGGCCCAAGCGACTGTTTATCAAAAACACAGGTCTCTGCTAAACCGTAAGGTGACGTATAGGGGCTGACGCCTGCCCGGTGCTGGAAGGTTAAGAGGAGTGGTTAGCATTAGCGAAGCTACGAATCGAAGCCCCAGTAAACGGCGGCCGTAACTATAACGGTCCTAAGGTAGCGAAATTCCTTGTCGGGTAAGTTCCGACCCGCACGAAAGGCGTAACGATTTGGGCACTGTCTCAACGAGAGACTCGGTGAAATCATAGTACCGGTGAAGATGCCGGTTACCCGCGACAGGACGGAAAGACCCCGTGGAGCTTTACTGTAGCCTGATATTGAAATTCGGTACAGTTTGTACAGGATAGGTAGGAGCCTTAGAAGCGTGAGCGCTAGCTTACGTGGAGGCATTGGTGGGATACTACCCTAATTGTATTGGATTTCTAACCCGCAACTCTTATCGAGTTGGGAGACAGTGTCAGGCGGGCAGTTTGACTGGGGCGGTCGCCTCCTAAAGAGTAACGGAGGCGCTCAAAGGTTCCCTCAGAATGGTTGGAAATCATTCATAGAGTGTAAAGGCATAAGGGAGCTTGACTGCGAGACCTACAAGTCGAGCAGGGTCGAAAGACGGACTTAGTGATCCGGTGGTTCCGCATGGAAGGGCCATCGCTCAACGGATAAAAGCTACCCCGGGGATAACAGGCTTATCTCCCCCAAGAGTTCACATCGACGGGGAGGTTTGGCACCTCGATGTCGGCTCATCGCATCCTGGGGCTGTAGTCGGTCCCAAGGGTTGGGCTGTTCGCCCATTAAAGCGGTACGCGAGCTGGGTTCAGAACGTCGTGAGACAGTTCGGTCCCTATCCGTCGTGGGCGTAGGAAATTTGAGAGGAGCTGTCCTTAGTACGAGAGGACCGGGATGGACATACCTCTGGTGTACCAGTTGTCGTGCCAACGGCATAGCTGGGTAGCTATGTATGGACGGGATAAGTGCTGAAAGCATCTAAGCATGAAGCCCCCCTCAAGATGAGATTTCCCAACTTCGGTTATAAGATCCCTCAAAGATGATGAGGTTAATAGGTTCGAGGTGGAAGCGTAGCGATACGTGGAGCTGACGAATACTAATCGATCGAAGACTTAATCAATTTAGTTCATAAGGTGATGCTTGTGAAACCAATACTTACTATCTAGTTTTGAATGTATAATCATTCATTTTACGAAGTGACATGTTCGAATACGAACGTTTGCCACACCGTATTTTACGAAGTGAAAACGTTTGTCACGAAGTAAAACATTGTTTGGTGACAATAGCAAAGAGGCCACACCTGTTCCCATGCCGAACACAGAAGTTAAGCTCTTTAGCGCCGATGGTAGTCGGACTTACGTTCCGCGAGAGTAGGACGTTGCCAAGCTTACATATTGGAGAATTAGCTCAGCTGGGAGAGCATCTGCCTTACAAGCAGAGGGTCGGCGGTTCGAACCCGTCATTCTCCACCATTTTAATAGCCGGCCTAGCTCAATTGGTAGAGCAACTGACTTGTAATCAGTAGGTTGGGGGTTCAAGTCCTCTGGCCGGCACCATGTGAGAGCCATTAGCTCAGTTGGTAGAGCATCTGACTTTTAATCAGAGGGTCAGAGGTTCGAATCCTCTATGGCTCACCATTTATGCGGGTGTGGCGGAATTGGCAGACGCACTAGACTTAGGATCTAGCGCCTTACGGCGTGGGGGTTCGACTCCCTTCACCCGCATTAAGCAGAAGTAGTTCAGCGGTAGAATACAACCTTGCCAAGGTTGGGGTCGCGGGTTCGAATCCCGTCTTCTGCTCCATTATTTTGCCGGGGTGGCGGAACTGGCAGACGCACAGGACTTAAAATCCTGCGGTGAGAGATCACCGTACCGGTTCGATTCCGGTCCTCGGCACCATGATTTAAATATGCGCCCGTAGCTCAATTGGATAGAGCGTTTGACTACGGATCAAAAGGTTATGGGTTCGACTCCTATCGGGCGCGCTACCATAGCTTTACGGGAAGTAGCTCAGCTTGGTAGAGCACTTGGTTTGGGACCAAGGGGTCGCAGGTTCAAATCCTGTCTTCCCGACTTCTTAAAATAATACCTATATGGGGGCTTAGCTCAGCTGGGAGAGCGCCTGCTTTGCACGCAGGAGGTCAGCGGTTCGATCCCGCTAGTCTCCACCATTTAATTTAATATCAACCAACTTATTTACGGCGGCGTAGCTCAGCTGGCTAGAGCGTACGGTTCATACCCGTGAGGTCGGGGGTTCGATCCCCTCCGCCGCCACTATTTATAGTTGATAGAAATGATTATTCGGACCTTTAGCTCAGTTGGTTAGAGCTAACGGCTCATAACCGTTCGGTCGCAGGTTCGAGTCCTGCAAGGTCCATATAATTTTGGAGGAATACCCAAGTCCGGCTGAAGGGATCGGTCTTGAAAACCGACAGGGGCTTAACGGCTCGCGGGGGTTCGAATCCCTCTTCCTCCGCCATTTTAATTTTTACATTTCTATTAACGCGGGATGGAGCAGTTCGGTAGCTCGTCGGGCTCATAACCCGAAGGTCGGTGGTTCAAATCCGCCTCCCGCAATATTTTTAGGTCCCGTAGTGGAGCGGTTTAACACGCCTGCCTGTCACGCAGGAGATCGCGGGTTCGATTCCCGTCGGGACCGCCATTTTTAAAAATGGTTCAGTAGCTCAGTCGGTAGAGCAAAGGACTGAAAATCCTTGTGTCGGCGGTTCGATTCCGTCCTGAACCACTTTTTTATGTTTGCCGGCCTAGCTCAATTGGTAGAGCAACTGACTTGTAATCAGTAGGTTGGGGGTTCAAGTCCTCTGGCCGGCACCATGTATGGAGGGGTAGCGAAGTGGCTAAACGCGGCGGACTGTAAATCCGCTCCTTCGGGTTCGGCAGTTCGAATCTGCCCCCCTCCACCATATTATGCATAGGGGCATAGTTCAACGGTAGAATAGAGGTCTCCAAAACCTTTGATGTGGGTTCGATTCCTACTGCCCCTGCCATGGCGGCTGTGGCGAAGTGGTTAACGCATCGGATTGTGGTTCCGACATTCGTGGGTTCGATTCCCATCAGCCGCCCTTTATTTCATATTAATGGGCTATAGCCAAGCGGTAAGGCAACGGACTTTGACTCCGTCACTCGCTGGTTCGAATCCAGCTAGCCCAGTTCCTTTTGGCGGCATAGCCAAGTGGTAAGGCCGAGGTCTGCAAAACCTCTATTCACCGGTTCAAATCCGGTTGCCGCCTCCATTTAAATACTAAATATGCGGGAGTAGTTCAACTCTCAGAACATTTTCCTTCCCGGAAAAAGGTATAGGTGCAAATCCTATCTTCCGCTCCAAATTATATTTATTTTATATTATGCGGGAGTAGTTCAACTCTCAGAACACTTTCCTTCCCGGAAAGAGGTACAGGTGTAAGTCCTGTCTTCCGCTCCAAATTACAATTTGTTTAATTTTATGCGGGAGTAGTTCAATTCTTAGAACACTTTCCTTCCCGGAAAGAGGTACAGGTGTAAGTCCTGTCTTCCGCTCCAAATGATTGCTTCCAAGTTAATGGGAGTTTTTTTGTACATTGCCGGTGTGGCGGAATTGGCAGACGCGCGGGACTCAAAATCCCGTGTCTTTACAGACGTGTCGGTTCGACCCCGACCACCGGTATATCATTCGTTCGAAGTCGCATATAATGCGGCTTTTTTTATTGGTTTCAAGGTATCTAACATTTAAACAGTATATTTTTTAATAATATAGAGAGAAAAACTACACAAGTGATTGAGACACGACATTGTATATATTATGATAGATATATTAATTTTGAGGAGGGGCAAACATTGCCAAAATCAAATTCAGAAAAAAAGCAATTTTTTACGAACATTCTTAATGCTGTTGGTGCAGGGGTCGTCATTGCATTGCTTCCTAATGCACTATTAGGTGAGTTTTTAAAATTCTTTAAAGATGGCCAACCTACATTAGAATTAATGTACCAACTTGTGCTCATCATTCAGTCTTTTATGGCATTTATCATAGGTGCTCTGGCAGCACATGCTTTTAAATTTTCGGGACCAGGTGTCGCGATTACAGGCATATCTGCGATGCTTGGCTCTGGAGCAATTCAATATAAAAATGGGCAAGTTTTTCTACAAGGTATTGGGGACATAATTAATATTATTTTAGTCGTTATCTTAGCTTGTTTTCTATTTTTAGTTTTAAAAAACAAGTTTGGTTCATTAGAAATGATTATTTTGCCTGTTTTAATTCCAGTATTAAGTGGAATTGTAGGATTGACAATTTTACCGCACGTGCGCAAAGTAACACAAGCCATCGGTGCCATGGTTCAATCCTTCACTGAACTTAATCCATTACTCATGTGTATCCTTATTTCCATGACCTTTGCATTATTAATGGTGACTCCTATATCCGTCGTGGCGATTGCGACTGCCATTTCATTAGATGGCCTTGGTAGTGGTGCAGGTAATATGGGTATCGTGGCTGCATGTGTAACGTTTATCTTTGGGTCACTAGGTGTGAATAAATTGGGTGTGAATGTTGTACTATTTATTGGTGCTGCGAAAATGATGATTCCTGTTTATTTGAAACATCCTATTATTATGATTCCACTTGCAATTAATGGTGCTATAACAGGTACACTTACTTATTTAATTGGTATTAAAGGCACACCAATGTCTGCAGGATTTGGGTATACAGGTTTAGTGGGGCCCTTAAATGCATTCGCACGTATGTCTGGGGATCCAATTATGAATATATTGTTGTTAACATTCGGTTACCTTATCATACCATTTACGTTAGGTTTTATTGTCCATCAGTTATGTAAAAAATGGATAACTGGTTACTCAGATGATATATATCGATTTGAAATACCTAAGCAGTAAAATTCATAGTTAAAGAGATGACATTCAAAACGTCTGTCATCTCTTTTTTAAAACCTTATTGCATAAATTTACGAATATATGTATAATAATGAATATTATTTAAAGGGAGGTTGTTCAATGAATATTTTGGGGAAGTTATTCACTGCTATATTTGTCGTAATGATAGTATTAACGACCATTATTAGCCCACAGTCTAAAGCAGTAAATGATGATCAATGGAATAAAATTAAAGCTAGAGGGGAGTTACGCGTAGGATTATCTGCTGATTATGCCCCTATGGAATTTGAGCGTACAGTGAATGGCCAACGTGAATATGCTGGGATAGATATCGAATTGGCTAAAAAAATAGCGAAAGACAATGGCGTTAAATTAAAAATAGTCAATATGCAGTTTGATAGTTTGTTAGGTGCTTTAAAAACAGGTAAAGTGGATGTCATCATATCAGGGATGACACCTACGGACGAACGAAAAAAAGAAGTCGATTTTTCTAACTCTTATATGGAAGTTGATCAAAAAGTCATTATTCGTAAAAAGGATGTAGATAAATTTCAAACGTTAGATGATTTGAAAGGAAAACGTATTGGTGCACAAAAACAAACAACTCAAGAAGAACTTGCGCGTTCAGAAATTCAAGATGCCGAGGTACAGTCATTAACACGTGTACCTGAAGTCATTTTATCTCTTAAAAGTAACAAATTAGATGCGATTGTATTAGATAGTGCTGTAGGTACTGCATACTTAAAGCAAAACAAAGATTTAACTTTTTCTAAAGCTACTTTTGCAGATTCAAAAAAAGAAACCGCCATTGCTGTACCTAAAAATTCTCCTGAATTGTTAGATAGAGTTAATACGACGATTAAAGATGTTGAAAAGAAAAATTTAATCGCACAATTTGAAGATAAAGCGGCTGAAGCAATGAAAGATGAAGGAAGTTTTTTATCAAAATATGGTAATTTCTTCGTCACAGGATTGAAGAACACAATCTTTATTTCACTCATTGGTGTTGTATTAGGAGCGGTCTTCGGTGCGTTATTTGCACTCATGAAAATAGGTTCTATTAAACCTTTGAAATGGTTAGCATCAGCTTATATAGAATTCATTAGAGGCACGCCATTACTTGTTCAAGTGTTTCTTGTTTATTTCGGAACAACTGCTGTTTTAGGATTGGATATATCAGCATTTATATGCGGTGCAATCGCATTAGTTATCAATTGTTCAGCATATATTGCAGAAATTATTCGTGCGGGAATTAATGCAGTAGATAAAGGACAAATGGAAGCAGCACGTAGTTTAGGATTGAACTACGCTCAAACGATGAAAAGCGTCATTATGCCTCAAGCAATTAAAAATATTTTACCTGCTTTAGGTAATGAGTTTGTAACTGTAATTAAAGAGTCATCGATTATCTCAGTGATTGGGGTTAGTGAGATAATGTTTAATGCACAAGTTGTTCAAGGTGCATCCTTTGATCCATTCACACCACTATTAGTAGCTGCAATTTTATATTTCATTTTAACATTCACGTTATCAAGATTAATGAATGTTTTTGAAGGGAGATTGAAAGTCAGTGATTAACATTAAACAACTGTATAAATCGTTTGGTAAGCAAGATGTGTTAAAAGGGATTAATTTAAATATTCATCAAGGTGAAGTTGTAGCAATAATTGGACCGTCAGGTAGTGGTAAAAGTACATTGTTACGTTGTATGAATCTTTTAGAAAGACCATCAAAAGGGGAGATATGGTTTGAAAATAAAGATTTAACAAAAAAAGATACTAAAATAGATACTTTGCGCCAAGATATGGGTATGGTGTTTCAAAATTTTAATTTATTCCCACATAAAAAAGTGATTGATAATATTACTTTAGCACCGCAATTACTTAAAAAGGGACAAAAATCAAATTTAAATGCACAGGCATTACTACTATTAGATAGAGTTGGTCTTAAAGAAAGAGCAGATGCCTATCCAAGCCAATTATCAGGCGGTCAAAAACAAAGGGTTGCGATTGCTCGTGCGCTAGCTATGAATCCAAAAGTTATGTTATTTGATGAACCAACATCTGCGTTAGATCCAGAAGTTGTTGGCGAAGTTTTAAATGTTATGAAATCACTAGCTAAAGAAGGCATGACGATGGTAGTGGTCACACATGAAATGGATTTTGCAAAACACGTCAGTGATCGTGTTGTATTTATGGCGGATGGGATTGTAGTAGAAGAAGGGCCTCCTGAAGCGATTTTTGAAAACCCTCAACATGAGCGTACTAAAAGCTTCTTAAAACGTGTGATGTAATCAATGTTAATAAAAAGAAAGTATTTCTTAGATATGATATATTTAGGAAATACTTTTTTTGTAATTAAAGAATTGAATACAAAAAAGTGAAGCCTTTGAATCAAAATTTTTAGTGAAGCGTCTGTTTGAAATTATGGTAAAATAATAGCGTGACTTTGTGAGGTGATTGAGATGGATTTAGTAACGTTAAAACAAGAAATCATTGCATATGCACATCAAATTGGTATTGATGACATAGGATTTACAACGGCAGATCCATTTGATGAACTGAAAAACAAGTTAATAGAATACCACACTAAAGGATATGCCTCAGGCTTTGAAGAATCTGACATAGCGTTAAGGGTAGAACCTAAATTATCTATGTCTTCAGCAGAATCCATTATTGCGATTGCAGTAGGATATCCTAATAAGTTAAAAAATGCACCCAAAAGTGTTCGAGGTGAACGTAGAGGCATGTTTGCTCGGGCGTCATGGGGGCAAGATTATCATACAATTATGCGTAGACGTTTAGATGATTTGGCGGCGTTTATTCAATCTAAAGTACCTGATGTTGAAATCATGTCAATGGTTGATACGGGTGTTTTATCTGATCGCGCAGTAGCTGAACGTGCTGGTTTAGGGTTTACGGGTCGAAATGGCTTTGTCATTAATCCTGAGCTCGGCACATGGACGTATCTTGGCGAAATGTTAATCAACTTACCTTTCCCTCCTGATGAGCAAATTTTGGATAGTTGCGGAGAGTGTACGATTTGTGTTGATCGCTGTCCTACAGGTGCGTTAGTAGGGAATGGTCAGCTCAACAGCCAGAAATGTATCAGTTATTTAACACAAACAAAAGGTTATTTAAAAGATGAATATCGATATAAGATAGGCAATCGTCTCTATGGATGTGATACGTGTCAGCAAGTATGTCCAAAAAATAGAGGGATTAATACAGAACAAGAAGATATTATTCTTGAGCCAGAAATATTGAAACCTAAATTAGTTCCACTTTTACAAATGTCTAATAAAGAATTTAAAGCAACTTATGGACATTTGGCCGGTGCATGGCGGGGTAAAAAGCCAATTCAACGTAATGCGATCATCGCGTTAGCACATTTTAACGAAACAACAGCAATACCTGATTTAAAACAGGTTGCTGAAGATGATCCACGTCCTATGATAAGGGGTACAGCGTATTGGGCGATTGGTCAAATATTAGGGGAAGCAGCACGAGAATACATTATGTCACGTTATGATGATGAATTAGAAGAAGTTCAACAAGAAATGATAAAAGGTTTAGAAATGAGGAGACTATAGAAATGACTATTCATGTTGTATTATATCAACCTGAAATACCTGCAAATACAGGAAATATCGCACGTACATGTGCTGCGACAGATACTCACTTACATTTGATTCGCCCATTAGGGTTTAGTACTGATGATAAAATGTTGCGTCGTGCTGGTTTAGATTACTGGCAATTTGTTAATATCACATATCATGATAGTATCGAAGCGTTTTTCGAATCAACTGAAGGTGAATATTATTTATTAACGAAATTTGGATCAAAGAATCATACATCTTTAGATTTTTCAGATACGAATACAAATCATTATTTTATTTTTGGCAAAGAAACAACAGGATTACCTGATTGGGTTAAAGACACTTATAAAAATACGGCAATGCGTATACCAATGAACGATAATGTAAGAGCACTTAATTTATCTAACACAGCTGCGATTTTAATTTATGAAGCATTAAGACAACAAGGGTATCCGAATTTACAATAAAGAGGAGATCAGATATGTCAGAATACATTTTACAGGGCGGTAAGATTTATACTGAAGATGGTGTGATTGATAATGGATATTTAAAAATTAAAGACGGCCTTATTTCGTACATTGGCCATGAACCTTATGAAGGCGATTTAGATGTTATTCATGTTTCTGGAAGTCACATTTTACCTGGTTTTATCGATATCCATATTCATGGAGGCTATGGTCACGATGCGATGGATGCGGATGAAGAAGGTCTAAAACATTTATCTAAAAATCTTTTGTCAGAAGGAACAACAAGTTACCTTGCAACGACTATGACGCAATCGAATGAAGCAATTATCGATGCGTTACATACCATTGCACATTATCAACAACAACAAACTACTCATGAAGCTGAAATTTTAGGTGTACATTTAGAAGGACCATTTATTTCTGAACATAAAGTTGGGGCGCAAAACCCCAAATATGTGCAACGTCCTACGATAGCACAATTAAATGCATTTCAAAAAGCGGCTAATCAACTCATTAAAATCATTACAATTGCACCAGAAGTGGAGGGTGCACACGATGTTATTAAAGCTTATAGTAATGACATTATTTTTTCGATGGGCCATACAGTAGCTACTTATGACGAAGCGAACGTAGCGGTTCAATGCGGTGTAAAACATATTACTCATTTATACAATGCGGCCACACCATTTACTCATCGCGATCCTGGTGTGTTCGGTGCAGCATGGACAAATCCGTTTCTACGTTGTGAATTAATTGGTGACGGTATACATTCACATCCAACATCCGTTGATATTGCTTTTAAAATGAACGGATTATCTCACATGTTTTTAATTACAGATGCGATGCGTGCCAAAGGTTTAGGACCTGGAGAATACGACTTGGGTGGTCAAAACGTAACTGTAACGCATGAAACTGCCCGACTTGAAAATGGTGCACTTGCAGGTAGTATTTTAAAAATGAATGAAGGATTAAAAAATTTAATTCATTATACGCATCGGAATTTAGAAGATTTATGGCGTGTAACAAGTTATAATCAAGCTAAGGCATTAAATATACTTCATCAAAAAGGTAGCATCCGTGAAGGTAAACATGCAGATATCGTTATAGTAGATGACGATATCAATGTTTTAAAAACAATCAAGATGGGGTATGTATGTAATAATGTTAATGACAAGAATGCATAATAGAGGAGTGTAAGAATATGGCAATGAACTTTAAAGTATTTAAAGACAAAGATACTGTAGCGGTTTATGCGGCAGATATCATTCGAAAACAATTTAATAATAATCCAACGACGATAGCAGGATTTCATCTTAGTGAAGAGGAAGCGCCTGTCTTTGACTATTTAAAACATAATGTTAACGACCATGCAGTTGATTTTAGTCAAATTCACATTTTAGATTATGATAAACAAGCGTCATATTTTAAGGCTCTTGGTGTACCTGAAAAACAAATTCATGAAATCCCAGAAGAAGACGAAGTAGAAAAATTCATTGAACAAAAAGCGAAAACGAAAGACAATAAAGGTAAACTTACATTACAAGTAGTGTCTATTAATAATAAAGGGGAATTTGGTGTCCCTGTTAATAATGGCTTAAAACCAGCACGCGAGATTTTTGTTGTTGTGACTGGAAGCGATAAAGCGGATGTGATTAAAAAATTATATGAGGATAATGGTAATACGAGCTTTATTCCTTCTAGTTTGAAAACACACCGTATGGTGAATGTGATTCTTGATGAAGCTGCAGCTCAAGGATTACCGGATGACGTAAGAGAATATTTCACTTCTCTTTATGCATAATAGAACTGGGGTGATGTAATGTCTGATGAAAAGCATATTGAACATGAAAATGAAATGGTAGATAATTTCGAAGATCTCGTTCAATTAGGTAAAGAAATGGAACAGATTTCTGAGACAAATGATCAAGATAAAGTCAATCAATCACATGACCCGAATATTCGTTCAGATCAATAATGTGAAACTAGAGTGGGGTGTTTATCACATGATGACCCTCACTCTTTTTATATATTAATTTGTTATTGAGTGACATCGTAGTAGGAGCGTGCGTTGTTTTATGAAGAAAGATAAATTATAATATACGACAGAAATGGTACTATGAAAGGTGTTAATATATGAAACTTTATCAGATGTGGGTGCCGCTACTTATTGCTTCTACACTCATCAATTTAATTTCAATTAAGGGATTTCCCCTTGCACTCGGGACGTTATATTTGCCGATCCTTTTTAAAGTTGTAAAAATGCAAATGAATCTTTCAAATGGTTTGTTTGAAGAAGATGTGAATGCAAACGTGTTTATACATAATAATCAAAAGGGCATTGTAATCAGTGTATTATGTTGTATTGCAGTAACGGTGGCATTATTCATTTATCTTAAAGAACTTTATACATCACTTTCTGGAATTTTAGGTTTTTTTATTATGTTTAGTCCAATAACGTTAGCGCTCGGGCTCATCCTTTATATTTTGACTGCAGTGGCTATTGTACAAGCTACGAAACATAAATTTACTTCGTAATATAAAATTAAATCTTGCCTTATCGATATAAAAAGATGAAAGTTAAAAACGCTTTCATCTTTTTTATATTGTACGCATGCACGCAATTGAACCTTGTTTTTATTTAATGCTATAATTTAAGTGAAGATACATATTATTAAAGGGGAGCGAATCTAAATGTCAGTAAGAATTGAACATGATACTTTCGGTGAAATTGAAGTGCCAGCAGATAAATATTGGGGTGCTCAAACACAACGAAGTAAACAAAACTTTCCAGTAGGTAAAGAAAAAATGCCTATCGAAGTGATATATGGCTTTGCGCAATTAAAACGTGGTGCAGCATTAGCAAATCATGCATTAGGCAAGTTGAGTGACGCAAAAAAAGAAGCGATTGTGTATGCATGTGACCGTATTTTAAATGGTGAATTAGATGAACATTTTCCATTAGTTGTGTGGCAAACTGGAAGCGGAACACAAAGTAACATGAACGTCAATGAAGTAGTGAGTTATGTCGCAAACGCGTATTTAAAAGAACAAGGTATGGATGAACATATTCATCCTAACGATGATGTAAATAAATCTCAAAGCTCTAATGATACATTTCCGACTGCGATGCACGTTGCTTTATATCATGAAATTGAATCTAAATTGGAACCAGCTTTAAAACGTTTACGTGACACATTCTATAAAAAAGAATCTGAATTTAAAAACATCATAAAAATTGGCCGTACCCATCTTCAGGATGCAACGCCGATAACATTAGGGCAAGAGATTAGTGGATGGCGCTATATGTTAGATGTATGTGAACAACTGCTCACAGAGTCTAAAAAGCATATTCTTAATTTAGCCATTGGAGGTACAGCAGTAGGTACAGGTATTAATGCACATCCAGAATTTGGCGACAAAGTGGCGCATTACATTTCACAAAATACAGGCTATCCATTTGTATCTTCTGAAAATAAATTCCATGCATTAACAGCACATGATGAAGTCGTCCAATTACATGGTTCTTTGAAAGCGTTAGCTGGAGATTTAATGAAAATTGCTAATGACATTCGTTGGTTGGCATCAGGTCCGCGTGCAGGGCTTGCGGAAATTTCAATTCCAGAAAATGAACCAGGTTCATCAATTATGCCTGGGAAAGTGAACCCTACACAATGTGAAATGTTAACAATGGTTGCAGCACAAGTAATGGGTAATGATGCTGTAGTAGGCTTTTCCAGTTCACAAGGTAATTTTGAACTTAATGTATTTAAACCTGTCATCTTGCACAATACGTTACAATCCATTTATTTACTAGCTGATGGTATGAATACATTTAATGACAATTGTGCTGTAGGTATTGAACCGATTGAAGACAATATTGATCGTTATTTAAATCGTTCATTAATGCTTGTAACTGCATTGAACCCTCACATCGGGTATGAAAATGCGGCATCAATTGCTAAAAAAGCGCACAAAGAAGGCTTAACGTTAAAAGAAGCAGCAATTCAATCTGGTCACTTAACTGAAGAACAATTTAATGCGTGGATTAAACCCGAAGATATGGTACATCCGAAGTAATTAAGGAGGATTTTTGCAGCAATGGAACGAAATGGTTTAATCGATATCGGATCGAATACGATTCGTTTAGTAATTTTCCAATATAACCAAGAAACCGGACTCAATGAAATTCAAAATATTAAAACACCAGCGAGACTAAGTCAATATTTAGACGATAAACATAAGATGTCTGACGAAGGAATTAAAGTTTTAACTGAAGCATTACACAGTTTTAAAAAAGTGGCAGATAAATTTAAAGTCGACAATTTATTTCCTATTGCTACTGCTGCCATTCGCCAATCTACGAATAAAAAAGAGATATTGAAACACGTTAAGAAAAAAGTGGGGCTCGAAATTATTTTAATTCCAGAAGAAGATGAGGTTTTTTATGGGTCTTATGCAGTAACACATACGACAGGCATCAATCATGGTATTACAGTAGATATCGGTGGTGGGTCTACTGAACTCACGTATTTTGAGAACCGTAGAATTAAACAAGCTACAAGTTTTCCATTTGGCGTTGTTACACTTTCAAGAATGTTCTTTGAAAATAAGGATCATAATGACAAAGATGCGATTAAGAAAATGGAAAAATTTTTGAAAAATGAATTCGGGAAATTGGATTGGATAAATAACCAACACGTTCCTTTAATTGGTATAGGTGGTTCAGCACGAAACTGTGCACGTATTCATCAATCTACACATCAATATCCTATTGCAGGTGTGCATGGCTATACGATGACATTTGAAGGATTGAAAGAAGTGTATCAACTGTTGAAAAAAACATCACGAGATGACTTAACAACTTTAGATGGGTTAAGTCGTGATCGTGCTGATATCATTTTACCAGCTGTTGCTGTATTTAATACATTGTACGACATGATTGATGCCAGTGCATTTACGTTTTCACGTAAAGGTATTCGAGAAGGCTTTATCATGAATCAAATCGCGAACGCCTATCCTGGCGAGTTTTCAAGACATCACGTGCGACAAGATGCTTTAAAACATCTAGCAAACGAATATCATATCGAACAAAGTGGTGCGAAACAACGTGTCAAACTTGCATCGTCATTATTTGATCAAATTTCTAAATTTAGAGCACTTGATATTAATGACGCGCTTCAACAGTTGTTTTTAGAAGCTGCTTACCTTTATTATCTTGGTAAGTTCATAGATTCAGATTCTAGTTCTCAACATACGTATTATTTAATTGCCAATTCAAGTATTAATGGGTTAACACACAAAGAACGCGTCACACTCGCTTTACTCGCAAGCTTTAAAAATAAAACGTTATTGAAATTTTACAGTGACGAAACAGGATGGTTCGCTTCAGAGGAATTAAGTGATATTCAAACGTTAGGTGGCATTGTAAAATTTGTCAATGCGATGAATATTTCTAATACAAATACAGTGAATCGCATGACATTGACAAAAGATAAAGACGGTTTCCAACTCGATGTCTATTATCGCGGGGAACCAATTGCTGAAGCATACCAAACACTTCGTCAGAAAAAGCATTTAGAGAAAGTGCTAAAAGACGACGTTAAAATTAACTTTACTAAATCTTAACCGTGGCTCTATGTTTACCGGAAAGCATGTTATGTTATTCTAAAATTAAGTATGAAAAGACCTTTGGGATTTATTAATGAGGTGAAGTGAACAAGTGACAAATAAGAATACTAATTTAGACATTAATCACCCAAGTTACTACAATAACAGGGAAGTCAGCTGGTTAGATTTTAATTATCGCGTACTTCAAGAAGCATGCGATACATCAAATCCACTGTTAGAACAACTTAATTTTATCGCAATTGGAAGTTCAAACTTGGATGAATTTTTTATGGTTCGAGTGGCAGGGTTAAAAGATCAAGTTAAAATGGGATTTGATAAGCCTGAAAATAAAACACAAATGACACCGACAGAACAACTAGCTGAGATTGAAAAGAAAAACCGTAAAAATGTAGCGTTTCAATACCAACGATATAACGAACTCATCGAAGCATTAAAAGACCATGATGTATACGTCAGTCAACCTGAAGATTTGAGTGAAACGTTAATTGAACGTTTAGAAACCATTTTCTTAAATGAAATTCTACCTACATTAACACCGTTAGGTATAGATGCATATCGTCCGTTTCCAAAACTAAATAATAAAACATTAAATATTTTTGTGGATATCGATACAGGTAATGAAATTAATTCTGCAATTGTACAAATACCGGCATTATTAAAACGTTTTATTTCCATTAATGAAGGCAATAAACATTATATTATTTTGATTGAGGATTTAATTAGTTACTTTATGGGGCATTTATTTAAAGGATACGAAATTCTAAATACGTATACATTCCGTATCACCCGAAATGCTGATTTAACAATTCATGAGGATGGCGCAGAAGATTTACTTATTGAAATAGAGCGCTTTCTAAAAGAACGTAAAAGTGGTGCGGCAGTTCGCCTAGAAATAGATAATCGTTCACATCCTGAGAATAATTTAGATTGGTTAACTGATATTTTAGAGTTAGATGAAGCGGATGTGTATTTAACAGATGGACCATTAGATTTAACGATGGTTTTCGCATTAGTAGATCATTTATCTAACAAATTAAAAGATTTAAAATATCCACGTTATACGCCTCAATTACCGCAATCTTTGGGGAATAATAATATATTTGATTTGGCAATGAAACGTGATATTTTCTTCCATCATCCATATGAATCTTTTGATCCAATCGTTGACTTTATTAAAGAAGCTTCAGAAGATCCTGATACGATTGCGATTAAGCAGACTTTATATCGAGTGAGCAGTGATTCACCTATTATTGAAGCACTTAAAAACGCTGCTGAAAATGGAAAGCAAGTAACAGTATTGGTTGAATTGAAAGCGCGATTTGATGAAGAAAATAATGTGCATTGGGCACGTATGTTAGAGGAAGCAGGGTGTCATGTCATGTATGGCATGACACATTTAAAAACACACAGTAAAATCACATTAATCATTAAGCGTATTCAAGGACAGCTCGTACCATTTGTGCATCTCGGTACAGGTAACTACAATGATAAAACAGCGAAATTGTATACAGATATGGGTATTATCACTACAAACAGTGATATTGGAAAAGATGCGATGAGTTTCTTCAACTATTTAAGCGGTTACTCAATCAAACCGGATTATCATCAATTAAACGTATCACCCTATGAAATTCGCGATTTATTTATTGAACGTATCGATGAAGAAGTACAGAGCCATTTGAAATATGGAAATGGCAAAATGATGATGAAAATGAATTCACTTACTGATAAAGCATTAATTAAAAAATTATTTGAAGCCTCTCAAGCAGGTGTGAAGATTAAACTCATCATTCGCGGTATTTGTTGTTTGAAACCAGGTATTCCAGGTGTGAGTGACAATATCGAAGTTGTGAGTATCGTAGGGCGCTTATTAGAACATTCTCGTATTTATTATTTTTATAATAATGGTGATGAAAAAGTGTATTTATCATCAGCCGATATGATGACTCGTAATATGATCAAACGCGTCGAAATCTTATTCCCTGTGTTGAACCAAAAAATCGCAAGACGCCTTGTTGCTTACCTAGAATTACAGTTAAACGATAATCAAAAAGGACGTTATCAAGATCGTTATGGGGAATATCATTACGTTCAAAATGACCAAGCACCGCTTAATTCACAAGAAGCACTTATGGATGAAGCCATCACATATGGTGTGAATTTAAAAAAAGAAAATATCGTAGAAACTGGACAACCCGTGAGACCTAAGTCCAACTGGGTAAATCGGTTTAAAAAGAAATTTAATAGAAAATAAAAAAGCATCTGTCATGGATTTTCATGACAGATGTTTTTTAAGGTTTGATATCATCTAATGACACATTGATTTCACGTTGTAAAATAGGATGTTTAAAGCGCACTTGATAACTTTCAAGTTTAAGTTGTCGTAACTTAGAATGCCCGTATAAAGGGTCACCAATTACAGGATAGCCTAATGCTGCTAAATGTACTCTAATTTGATGCGTACGGCCAGTATCAAGTTTGAGATGGACTTCACACACACCTTCTTTAAGTAATTTAGAATCTAAAATATGAGTAATCGCACGTTGACCTGTTGGTGAAATGCGACGTTTATTTGGGTGAAATTTGTCTTTACCAATTGGCTGATCAATTGTTTGAGGTTTCAATGGTAAAAGACTATTGACTTCTGCGCGGTAAATACGATGTATGTCGTTATCCTCTAACATACGATCTAAGATTTTCTTAACAATCGGATGCTTCGCAACAATTAATAAGCCTACCGTTTCTTGATCCAAACGGTGAATAGGTTCGACATAATCAACATTTAACGTATAAATAACATGATTCATCAACGTATTACTTTCTTTTAAGTCATTCGGATGTGTTTTCACACCTTTTGGTTTATAGACTACTGCTAAATAATCATCTTCATAAGCAATATGCGCATATCGGTAACTTGGGACATATTGACTTTGTTCAATAGGTAAAGGAAGAACAACCTCATCTCCGCTTTTCACTATATGATTAAGCGTTGTCATTTCATCATTTACTAAAATTTCTTTAGACATGTTCAGTAAATGTAAATCTTTTTTAGGTAATTTTAAAGCTTTAAATATCTCTCTTAAACGCATTTGATCAAACGGTTCTGCTACAGTAAATTTCATAATAGCCTCCTTATCTCAACTATCATACCATATTTAAGTGGGATGTATTTTACATTTTTAAGTTTATTAAAGCATCTCTTTAAAATCACGCACTTTTAAATAAACGATAAACATTTGCATTTTGCGAGACAATTATTCACGTGTATACTATGAGATAAGTGAAACTTTGGAGTGATCATATGGAGAAACCAACACGCCTTGCATTATTAAAAGAAATAGCTGAATTTTTGAACGAAGAAACAGAATTAGAACCTATGTTACATGGCGCGCTTAAGTCTCTAATTCAAGGTAGTGATTTTACGACAGGTTGGGTATTTTTTATTGATGAGAATGGGGCGCATACTTTAGAAGCAGATTATGAATTACCGCGTGCTTTGACAAGTCATGACTGTAAATATATGACAGAAGGTCCTTGTTGGTGTGTCCAATCGTATCATAATAAAAAATTAACGAAAGCTTCTAATATTATTAATTGCTCAAGAATTAATTTGGCAAGTCAAGAGTTCAAAGATGATACAGAAGATATAACCCACCATGCTACGGTGCCGTTACGTTCTGGGAATGAACAATTTGGATTATTGAATGTCGCCACACCTCATACGACACATTATTCTGATGAAGATTTGGAATTACTAGAATCAGTCGCATTTCAAATTGGTTCAGCAATAAAGCGCATCTATTTAACAGATCAAGAAAAAGAGGCTGCTTTAATTAATGAACGTAATCGACTTGCACGAGATTTACACGATTCAGTCAATCAAATGTTGTTTTCTTTGAAATTAACTGCACATGCGGCGGGACAGATGTCTTATGAGCCGACTTCAAAAAAGGCTTTTTATCAAATTGAACAAACGAGCCAAAACGCTGTCAATGAAATGCGCGCATTAATCTGGCAATTGAAACCTGTTGGCTTAGAACAAGGTCTCGTTCATGCCATTAAACAATATGCGCAATTGATCCACATAGATGTTGATATTAAAGTTCATGGTTTAATTGATTTAGACCGTAAAGTAGAAGTACATGCGTATCGAATCATCCAAGAGGCAATGAATAATAGTAAGAAGCATGCGAATGTCGCCATTGTATATGTAGATTTAAATCAAAGTAGTGAACGACTTGCTGTTCAAATTTATGATAAAGGTGAAGGGTTCAATCCCCGTAACATTGATGACAAAGGACAACACGGTTTATCACATATAAAACAGCGAGTAGCCTTATTAAATGGACACTTTACAATTGATGGCACGCAAGGCGTTAAAATTAATATTGAAATTCCACTACACCGAAAAGGAAGTGAGTAAATGAAATCTATTGCACTGGTAGATGATCATTATATCGTAAGACAAGGTTTGGAATTTTTGATTGCTACTAAGGATGATTTTCAAGTTGTCGGGAGTTATGGACGAGGCAAAGACTTACTTTCGGCGTTACAAACAAACGAAATCAATCCTCAATTAATTCTTGTTGACTTAGTAATGCCAGAAATGAACGGGATTGAATTAATTCATGAAATCAAAAAAAGCTACCCACATATAAAAGTATTGGTACTTACAAGCTATGTAGATGATGAACACGTCATGTCTGCTTTAGAAGAGGGGGCAGATGGCTATCAAATGAAAGATGTTGAAGCGGAACAATTGATTAGTGCTATTGATCAAGTGATTGCTGGTGCACGTGTTGTTCATAAAGAAGCGGAAGCCGTAATGAATAACGTAGTGACTAAACCGCATCATGTGAATAAATTGTCAAAACGAGAAACAGAAGTGTTGAAAGAAATGGTTAAAGGCAAAACCAATAAAGAAATTGCGGCACATTTATTTGTTTCAGAAAAAACCATTAAAACGCATGTCAGTCATATTTTTAATAAATTACAAGTATCAGACCGGACTCAAGCAGCGATTTATGCAATGGAAAATAACCTAATTTAAACACGATATATTGAAGAATGAGACGACTCAAACATGACAATGATCGTCTCATTTTTTATTGTCCAATAATGTGCTATGGTTTAAAAAAGTGAAGATGATGGTAAAACGTACTATTAATGAACAGTGAGAGAAAGTTTGTATTTACCATCAGTTTTTATAAATTGTTCGACATACGGTTTACAGTTTAATTAATAATTCAGATTGATTATTTACATTCAAAGCAAGTACTTTGTAAATCATTTTCTTGAGGTGTAATATAACAATATTATCGTATTAAAGACTTCAAAGTGTAACATTAAATCTCGCTTAAATATTAAATTTCATGATATCTTTTTACGTCCATAAATGATATGATACTCAATGCTGCTATAAATTAGGGAGAATTAAGGGATATATTGGAGGAATTTATTTGAAGAAAAAAGTTAAACAAAGACATAGTATTCGCAAATATAAAGCAGGGGCATCATCAGTATTATTAGGACTTTTCGTCTTTTTTGGACTCATTACTGAGGAAAAAGTTAGTGCTGCAGAAATATTACCTGGCCAAAGTGAAACAAGTAAAAAGAAAAAAGAAGGGGCATCACCAGATTCTAGTGACACGTCAACTTCTAGTTCTGGAAGTGCAACAACAACATCTATTGTTGATCAAACAACGACCGATTCGAATGTAAATACCACGAACGTATCTGGTAATCAAGTGGCGATGTATCCAACTCCGCCTAACAGTGACGTAACCTCCACGACAACAACACCTACAAACACAGCGGCTACTGATGCTACTGTAATGAACAATGACACGACGTCAAGTACAACAACGACATCATCTTCAAGTTCATCTATGGATACTACACCTCAAACAACATCTACAGAAAACAATGTAACAACAGATACCACAACAACGTCTACACCATCAGCAGAAACGACAACTACAACGCAATCACCTACAGAATCAACACCTTCACAACAAACATCTACAACAACGACAACTTCAACACCAGACACATCCAACTCAACAACGACTTCATCATCAACAAATTCAACGGCAACAACTGGTTCAAACATTACTAATAATGTTCAAATTATTTCTTCATCAATTGAAGGAAAAAATACAGTAAATCCACACAATGCAGAGCGCGTCACACTAAAATATGATTGGAAATTTCCAGATGGAATGAAACAAGGAGATTACTTCGACTTTGTTTTATCCAATAATGTCAATACATCAGGAATTTCTACAGCTCGAAAATTACCTGACATTTTAAATGGATCTTTAGTAATGGCCACAGGTCAACTTATCGATAATAATACAATTCGTTATACTTTTACGGATTATATTAACAATAAAGTTAATGTAACAGGGAATTTAAGTTTAAACTTATTTATCGACCCTAAAGTGGTGACAAGCGAAGGGAATCAAACAATTACAGCTACACTGAATGGACAAACAACATCAAAAGAAGTGGTTATAGATTACCTTGAAGGTGTTAATTTAAGAGGCGTTAATATTAATGGTTCTATTGAATATTTAGACAAAAATACAAATACGTTTAAACATATTGCGTATGTAAATCCTAGTCAAAGCACTATTTATAACTCTAGATTAGCGGGTAATATTACTAGTGGTGCGCCTACAACAACACAACCTAATGTTAAAATCTACGAATATTTAAGTAACAATCCTCTGAATCAAAGTGTATACGTTAATACATCTGATACAAGTTTATTTAAAGATGTAACAGATGCTTTTAAAAATAATTTAACTATAAATAGTGGTGGATATTACGTAGATTTAAATGAACTCACTAAAACGTATGTGGTTACGTATGAAGGCCAATATTCTAACAACGCAAATGAACTTAACTTTAGAACGGAATTAGCTGGTTATCCATCTACTTACCCATATTATTACACGTCTGTAAAATGGGATAACGGCGTAGTATTTTACAGCAATAAAGGTACTGGTAATGGTATTGATCAACCAATAATTGAGTCGAATAATTTTGTGTTTACTGAAGACACAGGTACTGGTGCCATAAGTGGACAATATGATGGACCAATGGTTGAAGTAGAAGAAGATCCGTTAACTATTAGTTTTGATTCAGTTCCAGAAACTGTGAGTGGCTCAAATGAAACGGTTGTAGAGGAATATGAAGATAGTGCGCCAATTCAATTTGAAGAAAATACAACGCCGGATGGTATGACTGGGGCGCAAGAAACAGTAACTGAAGAATTTGCTGATAGTGCACCTATCGAGTTCGAAGAGAACACATTGCCAGATAATGTGACAGGATCTTATGCAGGTGCTGTAGAATTTTATGAAGATACAAATATTGTTGATTATGTTGAGGACACGACGCCAGAAGGTATGACTGGAACTAATACAGGCGTAACAGAAGAAATCGAAGAAAGCAACGTGGTAGATTACGTTGAAGACACAACACCAGAAGGTATGACAGGATCGAACACAGGTGTAACGGAAGAAATAGAAGAAAGTAACGTCGTAGATTATGTTGAAGACACGACGCCAGAAGGTATGACAGGAACGAACACAGGTGTAACAGAAGAGATCGAAGAAAGCAACGTGGTAGATTACGTTGAAGACACGACGCCAGAAGGCATGACTGGAATAAACACAGGTGTAACGGAAGAAATAGAAGAAAGCAACGTGGTAGATTACATTGAAGACACGACACCAGAAGGTATGACAGGATCCAACATAGGTGTAATGGAAGAGATCGAAGAAAGTAATGTGGTAGATTATGTTGAGGACACGACGCCAGAAGGCATGACAGGATCGAACACAGGTGTAACGGAAGAGATCGAAGAAAACGACGTGGTAGAATATGTTGAAGACACAACACCAGAAGGTATGACAGGATCGAACACAGGTGTAACGGAAGAAATCGAAGAAAACGACGTTGTAGAAGATTCACCTGTAGAACCAATTATCACACTGCCTTCATTTAACCTTAGAAACATTATTCAATTTAATCCAATTACACGCATTACTGGAATTGGTTCTATCAATTTAAACCGTGTGAATCATTTTAATGTTCCTAAATTTAATCATGAAGTTAATGTAGATGTACCTGAGCCTGAAGTTACAACAGAGGTTAAGATAAACGAGGACCCAACGGTATCTATTGAAAATGAACCAGAATTAAACGAGGTTACTTCTGAAAACAATGTGAGTGATGCTTTAGAAACGCTAGAAGAGGATCGCGTCACTGCAGATACGCTAGAGACAGAACCTAAGACGGAAGATAAATCAGAAACACAACCTTCAAATGAATTGAAAGATGAGGGCACGGCGTCTGAAGATGTAAAAGAAGAGACAACGCTTCAACCTCAAAAGATGAATCAGACAACAAACAATGCGAATCCATCGCCATCGACGTCTTTAAACAACCATATTAAAGCTGGTCAAGGTACAACGAATACGAAGCATGACACTATAACTTCTACAAACAAAATGAAAGATCAAACGGTGTTAGTACAAAATGAAGTATCACATAGTAACACTAAACAAAACTTAACTGCCAATAACACTACGACATCTCAAGAAGCAACAACGCATGATAACGCCAAAGATCAATCACAACCACAACGTTCTGAGTCCTTACCAGAAACAGGTCAATCAACGCAACAAACTGGTATATGGGCCATCGTAATGGCATTATTAGGTATGGTGTTCGCATTTAGACGTCGTAAGCAAAAAGATAAAGAATAAATATAAATAAAGTTAGAGCGTAAACCCATAAATAAGTAAAAGCCCTAAAGTTCAATTTACGAACTTTAGGGCTTATTTTATGATATATGAGGTTCAATATGGACAATTGTCTCCACTTCACCAAGATGTTGTTGTAATTCAGTTTCAATGCGGTCTGAGATTTCATGACTTTCAATCACATTGAGTTGCGGATTCACTGATATTGTAACATCTATAAAAGACATTACACCGTGACTCCGTGCTTTAATATCTCTAATTTCATAGATACCATTAATTTGTGAAATAATAGTGTAAATTTCATCTAACGCATCTTCATCATAACCATCTGTAAGTGTAATTGCTGTCTCTTTAAATATATCGATGCTTGTTTTCATGATAAGTAAACCAATAATAATAGCGGCAATGGTATCTAACATTGGGACGCCCATATAAACGCCAATAACTCCAATGACCGTACCTATAGAGACTAAAGCATCAGATAAATTGTCATAGCTCGCCGCTTTTAAGGCACTGCTATTGACACGTCTAGACAGGTTTCGATTATAGATAAAGACCATAAACATTACAAGTGCTGATATTAAGCCCACGATGACTGCAGAATGACTCGGTTCATGAAAAGAGCGTTCATAAAAATGACGAATACCCGTCGTGATAACTTGAATACTCACCGCAAACATAATAAAAGCGGCGATCAACGATGCAATAAATTCTGAGCGATAATGTCCATAAGGGTGATTTTTATCGACTGGTTTTTGTGAAATATATAATGCAATCAAGATTGCCACAGAGCTGATTACATCGGTCGCGTTATTAATACCATCTGCGGTTAAACCATGACTATTAGCTATCCAACCATATAAAATTTTCAAAATAGTTAAAGCAGTGTAGGTCACAATACTTAAATAAGCACCCTTTTTTGCTTGAGAAAGTTTATATTCTATTTGCACTTTCAACACTCCAAAATGTAACGTTCTATCATTATCCTACTAAAATCATTTAATTGCTAGTTTTTTATTTAAAGCAAGGCAAGATAATCTGAAAATAAGTGTATCATTACACTAAAAGAATTCTATTATCCTCCTAACCTTAAGAATATCATAAATTATCTAAAAACAATGTTAAAATATCTTAAATATAGTATTTAGCACTATTTATTTTTAATTTTAGGTGTTATGGTCTATGTAAGCAGTACTTTTTTTTAGCAGAAGAAATTCATAAAAATTTTTTAAATTGGAGGAAAGTCGAATGAACAACGAGATTAAACACACGCATAGTATTCGAAAATACAACATTGGTGCCGCATCTGTCGTTTTAGGGATGATCATCTTTTTAGGAAATATAGGTTCCGGTGATGCCCAAGCATCAGAGTCTGACAAAGATATTCAGAAATCATCAAATCCGAATACAGAAATGCATACAAATTTAAAAAATAACAATATCACACAGCCCGCTTTAAACACGTCAGCTCAAACTGACAAAAGTACGCAACATCAACCTTCATCAGAATTAAAATCACCAAAAACAGTGGATCAAGCAACTCAATCCACTCACGCAAATATAGACAAAACAACACCAAAAGTAAATCCGCAAGATCATCATCAATCAACAAAACCAAGTAAAACACCATCGCCACAAACACCTAAAAATAACCAAGTTAATCCACCAAAAGCGAAAGAAAATGTTATCGATGCATTAAAACAGACAAAACCTGTTAAAGATATTAGAAACATTACGTCTAAAGTGAAAGTACAATCTGCGGAAATTAAAGAAGTGCATCAAGCAAATACTGATAAGAAGAATTTAAAACATATCAACCCACATAAAGGTGATAAACTTAAATTAAAATATCAATGGAAATTAGGGAAAGACGTTAAATCTGGAGATTATGTAGATATTCATTTATCTGACAATGTTAATACTAAAGGTGTTGTAGATAATCGTGTCCTTCCGAATATTAAAGAAGGTACGCATACAGTGGCAGTTGGTAAATTAGTTGATAACCATAAATTACGTTATACGTTTACAGATTATGTGAATCAACGTACAAATATTAACGTCTCTTTAAACTTAGATTTATATATTAATCGTCAAAATGTTTTAAATGATAGTAAACAAACAGTAATGGCAACGTTAGGAAATTTAAAAACTGAGCGCCAAATTAATGTAACTTATGATCAAGGCGCATCACAACATGGTGTAAAAGTGAATGGTACATTCAGCCATATCAACCCGGAAAAGAAAACGTTTGAACATATTACATATGTAACAAGTCAAACGGAAAAAGCAAAAAGTGGTTTGGTATCAGCAATGTTGGTACACGGTCAAGATTTAAAAGGTAAAACGTCAGTGAAAGTCTATGAATATATTGGTAAAGGATTAGTAAACCAAAGTTTAACTATTAATCCTCGTAATCAAAGCATGTTCAAAGATGTCACGTATCTTTTTGATAAAATGTTATTTACGAATTCGCATGGTTATCATCTTGAAGCAACACCATTAAACAGACAATATTTAATTGTGTTTAATGGTACATTTAATGAAAACGCCGATTCAATTAAATTTGATACGCAATTACTTGGCTTCAAGAATCCGTTAACAGAAGAAAAAGTTGCTCATGTTGGATGGAGCAATCAAATAAAAGTGTTCAAAGACAACGTTACTGGAAGCGGAACAGCAATTTCAGCGCTTAAAGATTCTAAAATGGATGAAGATAAAGAAAAACCTAAAGGTGAAGACAAACCTCAAATTCAACCAAAACCTGAGGATAACAATAAAATGAAACCACAGGATCAAAATAAACCACCCAAAGATAAAAATGACGTACCAAAGCCTAAAGATGAGATGAAAAAACCAACACCTGAAAAACAACCAGACCATCAAATCAAACCGGAACAAGATAAAGATCATATGATGAAAAAACATCCACAACCGAACGTTCCGAAACCGATGCCAATGCCTAAAGAAGAAAAACAAGAACAACCTAAAGGCCCTAAAATGATACAAGACCGTCATCAAATGACGCCTCCTACAACAGGAGAGCAACCTATGATGAAAAATCATAAACGTACGCATGAAATGTCCCAAAAGAAAGCACAACAAAATGATAAACATATGAAATCAATGTTGCCTGAAACAGGACAGACGACGTCTACAGAAACAACAACATTATTTGGTACATTGTTAGCAATTTTAGGATTAACAGCATTTGTCACATGCCGTAAAGAGAATAAGAATTAATAACTGTTTTACAGAAGGCTACTATACTCAATATACATCCCAGCATATCTATAAAAGCCTTACTATGTAATCAACTTCCTCCTCTATTTTCAATATATAGAGGGGGATTTTTAATGGACATTTAAAATAAATAACTATAATATTATATAATAGTTAAATGTTTATTGGAGACTTGAGGTGATTCAAATGTTAAAAACATTAATAATTTTAACAATAGTGTGGGTTGTCTACAGTCTGTTTAAATTAATATATATAAGTATGTGTAAAGTGTTAAAAAAGTTTAAGTACTTTCAAAATAATAATATGGTTCAAAATGGTTTATTAAGTGCAAATCAAAAATTTAATGTTGGAGATATCGTTATGATAGTTCTCATGACATATATGATATATAAAGCTATTTAAAATGAACAACGATGAAAAGGCAAAAGGTGAAGAAAATGAAGAAAGCAATTTTTGATTGGACCATTTCAGTCTTATTAGCAATTCTAACAGTATTTTTAGTGATGAAATTTTTATTCGTCACATATAACGTAAGTGGTTTGTCAATGTACCCTACATTTAATGACAAAGATAGAGTGATTGTTAGTAAAATCTCTAAAACATTCAATCATATCGAACGTGGTGATGTAATCGTCTTTCATCAACGACAAAACCAAGATTTTATTAAAAGGGTAATTGCGAAAGAAGGGGATACAGTAGCTTATAAAAATGATGTACTGTATATCAATAATAAAGAAGTTAACGAACCTTATTTGCGTTCTAACAAAATAAATAAAATGGGAATCCAATTAACGAATGATTTTTCATTAAAAGATATTAATGGCACAAAGGGAGGAACTATTCCCAAAGATCATTTTTTAGTGCTCGGTGATAACCGAGAAAACAGTGTGGACAGTAGAGACAAAAGTGTAGGATTGATTCAAAATGATCAAATTGTAGGTAAAGTTATTTTGAGATTTTTACCTTTAGATGCATGGCGTCATAATTTCACTTAATCAAGCACTGAAGTCTGTAATAGCGAAAAAGAAAGTTTTAATAAGAGAGCCTTAATTATTTTATATGAATAACGATAATTTGTAGTTCACGTTTTAGTAATGCTTAATCAAATTTATATTGCTCTTTTGCTAATTTTCTGATTATAATAAGTTTATTAGGAAAAGGGGGATATATTATGAAGTTTAAGGGTTTAACAATGAAGATTGTCATTGCCTTAATTTTGGGGATAGCATTGGGGTCACTTTTTAATTTTTTTGAAGGCCAACAATGGGTTAAGTTTATAGATAAATATTTTCTAAATGTAATCGGACAAATTTTCTTGAATTTAATTTTCATGCTTGTTGTACCAGTCGTATTTGTATCAATTGTACTTGGTGTAATTGGTGTGGGTGATCCTAAATTATTAGGTGGCATCGGATTAAAAACGATGGTATTCTTTTTAACAACGACAGCACTAGCAATTACGTTAGCAATGGTTTTAGCATTAATCGTTAAACCAGGTGCGGGCCATTCTGATTTATTGAAGAGCGAAGAAGTTGCGACGTATCAAAAGCAATTAGACAGTCAAAAAGCTGGTGCTGACTCACCAATGAATCAAACTTTTGATCAAACTTTAATCAATTTCTTCCCGAAAAATGCAGTACAAGCTATGACGGAAGGAAATATGCTTCAAATCATCACATTTGCTATCTTTATCGGTATCGGAATTATGATGGTGGGTGAAAAAGGTAAAATTGTACATAAATTCTTTGAACAATTTAATGAAGTGCTGATGTACATTATTTCAATGATAATGAATGTATTCGCGCCAATCGGTACATTTGGTTTGGTCGCACATGCCTTTACTGAAGCAGGGTTTGGCGCAATACGACAACTTGGATTGTACTTTGTAGTCGTTCTCGCTGCATTATTCATTCATTTCTTTGTTGTATATGGTGGTGCGATTAAATTCTTAGCTCGTAAAAGTCCAATGGAATTTTTCAAAGGTTTTTTACCAGCAATTACGGTAGGATTTGGTGGCTCAAGCTCAAATGCCGCATTACCTGTCTCGATGGAATGTACAAAACGTATGGGTGTACGTCCTGAAATTGCGTCCTTTGTACAACCTCTAGGTGCAACAATTAACATGGACGGTACAGCAATCATGCAAGGTGTTGCGACGATATTCATTGCCCAGTTAATGGGTGCAGATTTAACATTACTTCAATTAATTACCGTAGTTGCAATTGCAGTTATTGCGTCTGTAGGTACTGCTGGTGTTCCTGGAGTAGGTCTTATCATGTTAGCGATGGTTTTAACAGCTGTTGGGTTAAATCCTGCTGCAATAGGTATCATTTTAGGTATTGATCGCTTGTTAGATATGACTCGTACAGCGGTTAACATCACAGGTGATGCAGCATGTGCAGTAATTTTATCAGAACGTGAAGGACGAAAATTAAAAGGTAATATGCATGTAGAATAATAAATATAGTAAACGCGTTGTCTCACATAGAGATAACGCGTTTTTTACTTATTAAACCGATGAATAAGCCATTTATATAATAGAGACATCAAAGAAAATACAACTAAGGGTAATAGACAATAGGCAGTTACAACCAATGGATGAGCAGTCACCTTAAAAATAACGAAATACAATAGGAATAAAAAGATAGAAATTAACAAGCCAACCAAAGGTAAATAATGAAAATAAATGTTTAAATTTCTTAAAAATTGATGATTCAATGTAACCGCCTCCACTCATTTTTGGTAATATATTATGTAAGATTACACGTGAAGTTCGTAAAAACTCTTAAATTAATGCAAGGTTTAATTAATAATTAAGGTATATTTTAGGTTATTTGGAGATATAACTCAATGTTAAACCGGAGTTAAGTTACATTTAATATTTAGGCATTGCAAAACATAATTCTGCATCATATACTTACTCAGGTGTAAATAGCTAAGTGCAAAAACTACTTTACTCAAAGTAGTTCTTTTTTTTGCATTTTTGTATCTACATAAAACTAAATGAACTTACAAGGAGACATTTTTATGATAAATAAACAAAGGTATGGAATTAGAAAATATAAAATAGGTGCAGCTTCAATTGCATTGGGGACAATGGTCGTTATTGGCGTCAATGAAAACAACGAAGCACATGCATCTGAAATACAAATGCAACATTCAAGTAATGAATCTTCAGAAAGCAATGTGCAGAACAATGCAGAACCACAACAACATAATGCTCCTGTAGAAACTTTAAAAGAAACACTTGTAGATACAAATCAAAAAATAAATGATGAACAAATACAGCAACCTATTCAACAAAATGAAGAAGAATGTTCAATCAGAAGAAATAGCTGAAAGAACAGAAACAATCATTCAAGATACAAATAGTAATACTTCTAAGCAAGAAGTAGATAAAAATAAAAAGGTTGTTATCCCTGAGCCTGAAACGACAACTGAAATTAATCAACCTAATGCTGTTACAGCACCTAAAGTAAATAGTGTTGACAAAATTAGAAGTTCTAATAATTTACAACGAACTGCTTTAAATGTAAATAAAGATGCTGGTAAAGATGTTTCTGAAAAAGTAGAAGTTATTAAAAGAGCAATAACTACTAAGGATAAAAGTAAAAAAGTAAATCCTCACCAAGCTGGACGAATTACGGTTGATTATGAATTAATAATAGGTGATGATATCAAAAAAGATGATTATTTTGATATTAAGTTTAGTGAAAATGTAGATACTAATGGAGTTGGTTCTTATAAGGAGATGCCTGAAATAAAAGATGGTGGTCACGTTATAGCAACTAGTATTAGAATGAGCAATGGAGACGTTCGATATAAATTTACGGAATATGTAATTGGAACTGAATATGTCAAAGTTAAATTAAGTATCAATCTATTTTTCAAAACCTCAGTTGTATTAAAAGGCAGTAAGCAAAAAGTTACATCTACAATTGGTGATAATTCGATTGACAATGAATTTGATGTTGAGTATTTAAAAGAAAAAAAAGATAAAAATATGTCAATTAACGGAAACATTGATAAACTTGACAAAGAAAACGGTAACATTACACACGTAACTTCTGTTAACACAGATAGTAAAAATTTAAATCATGTAGTAATTACTGGGAAACTTAGTGTAGGAGAAGTTAGTAAAAATAATATACCAAAAATAACAATTTATGAGTATACTGGAAGCGGAGCCTTATCTGAAAGTGGCTATTTTAATGAAAAAGATGGTAATTTTAAAGACGTGACTGCTTTAGTTAATGCAGCAAATGTAATAAGTTTGAATGAAAATGGATCTTTCACTATTTTTATTCAAAGCTTGAATAGTAAACCTTATATAATTAAATATGAAGCAAAGTATGATATAAAATCACAAAATTTAAATTTTCAAACTCAAATGTGTATAAATTACGACCTTAATTGGCTAACTTTAAATAATGAAGTAGAGTTTTATAAAAATAGTGCTTCAGGAGCAGGTAAATTTATTCCTATTATAGATGGTGGAAGAGTTGTGGATATAACTACTGATTCACCAATTATTGTTAAAGGTGAAAATAATGTTGATTTTGAATTTGAAATTGAAGAAACTATCGTTGAGAGCATTATAGGTAATAATAATGATGGTATTTTAGAAATAATAGAGGATAGTAAGCCCGATGTTATTACTGGTGAAAATTCAACGGATGAGATTATTGAAATAGAAGATTCTAATCCAGGCGGTGGGAAAGTAGATTACAACACAAATATTATAGATATCGATGAGGACAGTAATTTTGGTGAGGAAGATATTTATCATAATACAGATATCATTGACTTTGATGAAGATACCGCAACAGGCGTTGTAACTGGAGCGATTTCAGACCATACAACGATTGAAGATACGATGGAGTATACGAAAGATAATAATTTAATTGAACTCGTTGATGATAACACGTTACCTCCAGCTATTACCGGTGAGGCTGAAGGCCCAATTATTGAAATTGATGAAAATCATAAAGTAGAAATCATTGATATTACTATGCCAATTGGAGAAGAAGGCAGAATTAAAGGTAAAATCGAAGAAACTGTTGAAAATAACGTCATCGATTTTGATACAGAATCAGGATCTGGTACGATTCATGGAAATATTACTGGTATCGTTGAAGAAATTGATGATAATCACGTTATTGATATTGAGCATGGTTTAGATTCCGAAAATGGCTCAATAGACATTAATGATACTGTGGAAGACACAATGATTGATAAACCTAGCATAGATAATCGTACTGAAAATCCAGTTATTATAGTTGAAAATACAATACCTAAGAATAATGGTTCGGTGAAAGGTATTATAGAAGAATTGGATATTACTAAAGTAGTATCACCAGTCATTGTACAAAAAGATAAAAAGAATATGCCTCAAGCGACAAAAAATGAAAATGTTGGTGTTGAAAAGAAAGCGCGCATAGGAAACGTTGCATCTCAAAAGAATAAAGATTTAATAATTAAAGATGAGAGAAAGATAAAATATAACTCAAACTCACAAGGATGTGATTCAGGTCGCGCTTGTGTAGTGAATGTTAAACCTAATTTCGAACCTATTTCTACTGTACCTCATACCTCTAATGATTCAGAAACACAACTTGAAACTTTACCTAATACTGGTCAAAATAATAACGAACAAGCGGTAGTATTTGGTGGCTTACTAAGTCTTTTAGGATTATCACTATTAAGAAGAAAAGGTAAAAAGACAATAGAGTAAAGTCATAAAGTAGGTAAAAAACAACCTTCTATACAGAGAATGGTGTTCAATGTACGTATTTCTTATTATAAAAACATCATGATTTTTATTATAAATATATAAATTTAATGAAAGTGTATGTGATATTAGCTAAAAAAATGTAAATTTCTCCAAAAATCTTTTTGACTACTCACGCACAATTATATATATTATTTAATAAGATAACAGCTTAGAAAGGACAATAAGATGAAGCATTTGACATATAAATATTTATTAGTTGTTTTATTACTAACTATGGGATTTTTTAGTGCATGTGATAACAAAGAGAAAAAACATGAAATTATTGCTTACGTAGACTTTAAATGTCCGCATTGTAAAAAATTTGATGAAAATATTATGTCTAAAATATCAAAATCGTATATAGATACTGATAAAGCGACAGTGACCTATGTTAATGCTGCATTGTTAGGAGATGAATCTCAATTAGGTTCAGCTGCGTCTCATGCAGTTAAAGATATGGCACCTGAAAAATATTTAGAATTCAAAAGTGCTATCTTTAAACATCAAGGTCCTATTAGTGAAATGTGGTTAACTGAAGCGTTTTTAGATAAAGAAATTGATAAATTGAAATTAAATGAAAAAGTGACACGATTGATCAAGAAGGCATATAAAGATAAAGATAGCCAAGCTTGGAAAGATATGAAAGCAGATCAAAAGAGAATTGAAAAAGAAAAGATTGAAGAAATACCATCTATAAAAATTGATGGTAAACTAGCTAAAAATGTTCACGATTATGAACATATTCAATCATTGTTAAATAAATAACATAATTGTTTTAGGATAAACGTGACCTAAGAATTAAATCTTATATGAAATATATGACGTCGACAAGGTGAATACTTTGTCGGCTTTTTTAAATTCTAAATTGAAATATTAGTAACGTTAAATATGAGAAAATTAGCAGTAACTAAGCTGCTTAAGAATAAATTAAGAAGTATTTTATACAATAATTAGATAT
This sequence comes from Staphylococcus agnetis, assembly GCF_011466855.1. Taxonomy (NCBI): domain Bacteria; kingdom Bacillati; phylum Bacillota; class Bacilli; order Caryophanales; family Staphylococcaceae; genus Staphylococcus; species Staphylococcus agnetis. The sequence goes on along the minus strand of NZ_CP045927.1, from coordinate 1,474,037 downwards.
AGAATATTGTTAATAAATACTTAAGATGAATTTAATTTTATAATATTGCAAAACAAAAAATGAGGCTATATAATTACTGACGTGTAAGATACCAAATTACATTAGCAATGATTAATATTGTTAATGTTTACTGTAATTTAAAGCATATCAAATTTTGAAGTTTGAAAAAAATCTAAGAAGGCGGAGAAAATACTATGAACAACACACAAAGATACGGCATCAGAAAGTATAAAATCGGAGCAGCCTCTATTGCTTTAGGCACGGTAGTAGTAATAGGAATGGGCGATAGCAATGAAGCATCTGCTTCTGAACAACAAGTGAGTCACATTACTACGTCAACACACTCTGTTAAATCACATGTTGAAGAGCGAACAACACATACTGAAATTCACTCACTCCAGCAAAATGTTTCAAATGAAAATCTTCAAAAAGAAGCAATTCATACCTCAAAAGATAATGAAAAACAAGATGTATCACAGCAACAAACTTTCAAAACTGAACAACAAAAAGTATCTCAACATACTAAACCTGAAAATATTGTAGCAAAACCCGTTACACCTAAAGTTGTTGACGCACCACAAAAATTAGAAATGACAAAGAGTCAAGAACAACTTGCACAACATGAAAAAGGGCTAGATGTAACCGATAAAGTGACGGTAATTAAGAGTGAAATCAAAGGTCATGAAGGTAAAAAAATTATCACGCCACACCAAGCAGAGCGCATTACATTAAATTATAAATGGAAATTTGATAATCGTATTAAATCAGGTGATCATTTCCATTTTAATATTAGTAATAATGTAGATACACAAGGCATTGCATTTAAGAAAAAAATACCTGAAATAAAGGACAATAACCATGTTGTCGCTCGTGGAGAAGTATTAGAAAATAACAAAATTCGTTATACATTTACAGATTATGTGAATTACAAGAAAGATATTAATGCTGAATTGTCATTAAATTTATATTTCAATCCAGTAACTGTTCCTAATAAAGGAAGACAAACTGTTGTAGCAACATTAGGAAATAAAGAAACAAAAGCAACATTTAAAGTGAACTATCTTGATGGTGTACACGACAAAACTGGTTCTGGAGTAAAAGTAAATGGACGTATACACAAATTAGATAAAGAGAATCGTACATTTACTCATATTGCATATATTAATCCTGATCAAAAGCATTTAAATTCTGTAGATGTAGTCGGCTATTTCCGTAAAGGTGGCACAGTGGTGAGTCGTCCTAAAAACGTTCAAATATATGAATATGTTGGAAAACGACCATTAGCACAAAGTGTCTATGCAGACTTTAATACAGACGATTATAAGGAAGTAACCAAAAACGTAAATCTAATAGTTTATGATAATGGTCAATATAAAGCGAGATTAGGTGATTTAAATGGCAAAGCGTATGTCATTCGTTTTGATGGCCAATATCTTGAAAATGCCAATGATTTGAGCTTTGCTACTGAATTGACAGGTCATCATTATGTTAATGGTTATTATCGTCCAACTAAACTCACATGGTTAAACGGTGTGACATTCTATTCTAATAACGCACATGGTAGTGGCCAAGATCGTCCATTTAATGGTCAAAGTGAGCATATTGATTTCACATATGATACTTATAAACCGGAACATCATACGCAGCAGGGAGTATTAAAAGAAAGTTATGATTCAAAACCAATTGTGTCGATAACTGAGTCTGGATCAGAATCCGGTCATGCAAAAGGTCAAATTGTAGAAACTGAAGATACAATGACAACGGATTATATTACAGAACAACATCTCATCGAGTATCAAGAAGAATTACATATTAAACGTGGTTCTCATAAAAACATATGGTTTGAAGAGGATACGAATGAAGACAAGCCTTCAATTCAAACAGGTGCGCATCATCCGATCAAAATACAAGACAATACGCTACCAAAAGTGAGTGGTGAAACTAAAGGGGTTATAACTGAAGAAGACTCGAAACCATCTCCTTTACCAAAACACTCTAATGAAAACAATTTAGAAGTACCTCAACCACCTGTAGCGCCAAAAGGTAACGAACAAATGGAAAAAGATCAGCACCAATCTGCACCTAAAATTAAAGATAATTCTAAAATAAAGCAACATCGTAAAATAAGTAAAGAAGAAATTAATCATCAAAAGAAAGTTACACCTCAAATTAAAAGTGAAACACCTAAAAATAAGAAAGAAATCAATACAACACCGTCATTAAATGATAACCATCGTCAAGGTTCAACTGAAATGACTAAAAACATCAAAATGACACACAAAGATTATAAATAATCACATCGACCATCCTTACCTGAAACTGGACAATCGTCTAACCATCATTCTTATATTATTGGAACGGTGTTGAGCTTCTTTGGATTCTCATTCATTGTTAGAAGAAAATGTGAAAAACGTCATTAAACACTATTTATATGTAAGTTAAATGAATAAACTTATATCATTATCAATGGACTAGGTGAAATTAATTGACCTAGTCTATTAATTTGTGAGAAAATTCAGACTATAATTTTATTGTAAGATAAATAATTTGTAAGGTATATCCATACTAAATAGAAAGTTTGTTTGTTCTTGTGGATCATTAGGTCATTTGATTTAAGGGGGTATTTGTTTATGCATTCGCACATATTAATATTATGTTTTAAAAGTATTTAGAAGGGGTGAGAATATGAAAAAGGTGGTTATTATATTTTATATTATTTACCTTTTCAGTATACTATTCATAACATTAAATCCGTATTATATTCAAAATCATAAAGGTGCAGATATTGTAATTGTTATACATATGCTATCATTCGTTTTACTTTTTATCTCTATGACAATCGGTATATTTGATAAAGTGAGACGAGAGGAATGGCTATTAAGTGTTAAATTATCTTTAGTCATGATGTTTATTGTAACGCCGTTGTTAATGATTTTATATTTTATAGTTATTCCAGCAATTATGATAGGATTATCATAGATGCAATTATTATTAATGTTATAATTAAAATAAAAACATAAAATAAAAGCAATGTTTTTTAACGTGAGGTGTAGGAAGGTGAAACAACAAAACCAAGATGACTTTGATAAAACCATGGTTGAGTTAGGATGGTTAGATTTAATATTTTTAATCCCGTCTATGTTTATTTTCAGTGTTTTACCATCTGATACGATATGGGATATTATTTTATCTCTCATAATAATAATTTTCTTCTCCATTGGCGTCGCTGTTACATTTCAGTGGTTGTATCAACGTTTTAAAAATAGGAAAAAATAAACTTTCTAAAAGTTTAAAACACCTTTACTCCATAGCATACTCCCGCCTTAAAATGTTCTGTTAAACAAATCATTACAACATCAATAAAAAAACCGCTTAAAGCAGGGGTTGCTTTAGCGGTAAGTTTGTAAAATGCATTTTAAGATTGTCGGTTGCGACGCATTTTAACTTGAAAATGGTAAAATTCAAATATAATAATAATGATACATATTAATATGATTTTAAAGGATTCATTATGCCAACCCTTTAGCCATAAATCTATAAAAAAGATCATCACTGCAATTCCTGCAGCGCTAATATTAAAAATCCAATGTGTGCTTTGGTAAACCCCTATAACGATAAAGCAAGCTAAAATTAATGTGAGTAAAATAATAAAAAACATAATACACCTCAAAATGTATATCTATTCATTTTAAATTCATAAATTGATGTGCAATTGCATTGCATAATTTACAAATATTTTGGTTGCTTCTATTTTATTGAATAATAATATTAATAATAAGTCAATGCATTCATCTTAAACTTAAAGTTCTATAGTGCATCTTTAAGGCGATACTACAAGGTATTACAACATTTAATGAAATTTGCGTTCAACTGGATGTTTTTGATTTTTGCGACAATTGTGGCTATTTATAAATTATAATGTTTCTACAAAAACGCTCTTTTCATTTTTCGGATTTTGTATTAATATGTAATTTGTGTTTCAAGAATTGTGTAGAATTGCAATTACTTGTGTGCGGATAAATTTTAGACTAGAAAGGTAGTAATAGTAATGGATAGACAAAGTTTTACTGATTTAATTCAAATGAAATTTAAAATGGTGCGTATTGAAGCGGGGTATACGCAAGATACGATGGCCCAAACAATTGGTTTATCAAAAAAGACTTTAGTACAAATTGAAAAAGAACGCGTATTACCAAATTGGACAACATGCGTATCAATTTGTTCACTTTTTAGAGATTCAGAAGTACTTAATAGTACTTTTGGTTGTGATCCACTAGAAATGGTTCAAACGATTTCTCGCGGACAATCAGCATACCCAAATTATTCTACAATTAGTGATATTTATTGGGATACAATCGATACTAAAGGCGGTTATATCTTACAAAGTAATAAAGTCAGTGAACTGTACCGAATTTTAGACACTGAGAAACAACCTGTTTTCGGTACACCAAAGTTAAGAGAAGCAGAAACTTATTTTCAACGTAATGTGAAAGAAGATCTTATTCGCGCATAAATTATATACATTTAAAAGTTGACTCTTACCCCTGAGGAGTCAACTTTTTGTTTACTTATGGGTTAAATTGGCAATGGCTAAGAACAATATGAGTATCCTGTACATAAATAGATTTAAGTAATGAAAAAATAGCGACAAGGGAGCAAGCAGTTATGAAATTCTTTCTTATTGTTGTTTTTATGACAATTATAGGCGCCATTATCGGTGGTGTGACCAATATGATTGCGATAAAAATGTTATTTCATCCATTTAAACCGTATTATATTTTCGGCAAACGCATTCCTTTCACACCAGGATTAGTTCCGAAACGACGTGAAGAAATTGCGACTAAAATAGGTGACGTTGTAGAAACACATCTCTTAACAGAAGCATTAATACGCGAGAAATTATCAAGTCAAACAATGAAAGACACGATTCAAGAAGCGGTGCAACAACAAGTGAACGCATTGCAAGATGATGATATAACGGTTCAACGTATTTTCAAACGTTTTGATATTGATGTAGTCAATAAAGGTGAAAGTTGGCTTAAAAAGGTGCTTATCGCACGTTTAACGCATCAATATTCAGAAATTGCATCCAAACGGTTTAAAGATATTTTACCTTTATCGTTAATGGAGATGTTAGATCATAAAGTGGCTCAACTCGATTCACAATTATTGATTAAAGCGCGAAAGTATATCGCTTCAGATAAGGGGTATCGAGATATTTATGAAATGTTAGATGCTTTTTTTCATGAAAAAAGTCGTATACTCTCAGTTCTATTAATGTTTATGACTAAAGATGATTTGGCTGAACGTATTCAATCTGAATTATTGCGCCTGTCAAACCACCCTAAAGCACAGCATATTATAAAAACACAAATTGTATCAGAATATGAAAACTTTAAATCATTAAAAGTTAAAGATGTCATCACATTAGCACAGTTTGAAAGTCATCGTAACGGATTTGTAAATGGATTAATACGCAAGTTAAATTTATCAAAACACTCGCAGCAACCTTTAAAAGAATTAGCACCTGAGCTTATGCAATATTTAATGCATGAAGGTTCAGCTAAAGTTACAGAACTTATCATTTTTTCTCTTGCACAACGTTTAACTCGTATACTAAAAAAAGTGAATATTTCAGGAATGGTAGAAGAACAAATTAATCGATTTGATTTAGATTATATTGAACAGCTTATTTTTGACATCGCGAATAAAGAATTAAAATTAATTATGTTACTAGGATTTATATTAGGTGGAATGATTGGATTTTTCCAAGGATTGGTTGCAATTTTTGTATAACCTTTAAAAATATGGTATTGTAAGCAAGGAGTGAGATTGGTTGGTAAATCCAATCTTCTAACAAACAACTTAAGGAGAGATTCCAATGGCTGTAAATTTATATGATTACGCAAACAAATTAGAGCAAGCATTACGTGAAAGCGATGAATACAAAGCAATTAAAGATGCATATGCTAAAGTAAACGCAGATGAAAATTCAAAAAAATTATTTGATGAATTCCGCGAAACTCAATTAAGTTTCCAACAAAAACAAATGCAAGGTGAAGAAATTTCAGAGGAAGATTTACAAAAAGCGCAAGAACAAGCGCAACAAATCGAACAGGATCAAAACATCTCTGAATTAATGAATGCTGAGCAAAAAATGAGCCAAGTATTCCAAGAAATTAACCAAATCATCGTAAAACCTTTAGATGAAATTTACGCTGACTAATAAAAAATGAAAAAAACAGGAAGAATGCATCTAGTATTCTTCCTGTTTTTTTAATATTTATGAGCGTTACACAAATTCTTTGAGATATGCCAAATAACACATTTTTTCAAATCAATAGAGCGATGTTTCTTAACAGAAACTCATCACATAAATCTACAAAAATATGATAAAATAAATGAATACATAACATGTAAAAAGGCTTGTTAAAGATTCTTATAAAGGAGTATGCAGTCATGGTTAAATTTTTGCATTGTGCAGATTTACATTTAGATAGTCCATTTGCCTCCAAACAATTTTTAAGTCCTAATATTCTTAAAGATGTTGAAAATAGTGCATATGAAAGTTTTAAAACAATTGTAGATTTAGCTTTACGTGAAGAAGTTGATTTTATTGTTATTAGTGGCGATTTATTTGATTCTGAAAACAGAACCTTAAAAGCAGAAGTGTTTTTAAAAGAACAATTTGAAAGATTAAACAAGGAACAAATATTTGTTTATATGATTCATGGTAATCATGACCCACTCTCTGACGCACTTATATCAGATTGGCCTCAAAACGTCACTGTATTTTCTAACAAAGTAGAAACGTATCAAACGATAACAAAAAATGGTGAGAAAGTTCACTTACATGGTTTTAGTTATCAACATAATGAGAGTTATGAAAATAAAATTGATGATTATCCTACAAGTGAAAGTCATCATACGATTAATATTGGTTTACTTCATGGAACGTACAGTAAATCGGGTGTTTCTGACCGCTATACTGAATTTCGTTTAGAGGATTTAAATGCAAAAATGTATCATTATTGGGCATTAGGCCATATCCACAAGCGAGATCAATTAAATGATCTACCTCAAATTCATTATCCTGGCAATATACAAGGTCGTCATTTTAATGAACAAGGTGAAAAAGGGTGTCTTATTGTAGAAGGTGACCATGTTGAATTACGAACACGCTTTGTGCCAACACAATTTATTCGTTTTGAATCTGCGGTGATTGAAACGGATCAAATTAATCAACATCATCTATACGAAAAAATACAAGCATTTAAAGCGCGTGTGAGACCTGAAGGCCGTGCGTTTTACCGTTTACGCTTAGATGTAAGTGGTGATGAGAGAATTGATCCCCAAACACTCGTACAGCTTAATGAAATGATTACTGAATATGAAGAAAATGAGCAACATTTTGTTTTAATTGATGAATTAACTGTGAACTACACAGAACTAGAAAAAACTTCAATTATGAAAGAGTTTTCTCAAGATATCGTAGCGCAAGACAGTGTTTTTGAGCGTGCTTTAAGTGATTTATATATGAATCCCAAAACGTCACGATACTTAAATAATTTTACAGACTTAGATCGGAAAGCACTTATCACACGAGCTGAAGAAATTATCGATGCAGAGCTAAAAGGGGGCAATTAAACCATGAAAATAAAATCTGTAGAAATTTATGGCTATGGTCAGTTTGTCCAACGTAAAGTTGAATTTAATGAGAATTTTACTGAAATATACGGGGAAAATGAAGCAGGTAAATCTACATTGCAAGCGTTTATCCATTCGATATTATTTGGTTTTCCTACAAAGCGTGAAAATGAACCGCGTTTAGAGCCACGTATGGGGAATCATTATGGTGGCCGTGTTACTTTGAAAATGGATGATGGATCTTTAGTTGATGTGGAACGTGTCAAAGGTCGAGCGCAAGGTGATGTAAAAGTCTTTTTACCTAACGGCGCAATAAAAGATGAAACTTGGCTTCAGCAAAATTTAAATTTTATTAATAAACGTACATATCAAGATATTTTTTCATTCAGTGTCATGGGGTTACAAGATATTCATCAAAATATGAATGAACAACAACTTCAAAATTACTTAATGCAAGCCGGTGCTCTAGGATCAACGGAATTTATAGGTATGCGTGATTTGATTCATCAAAAGAAACAAGCTTTATATAAAAAGTCAGGCCAAAATCCTCAAATTAATAGACAAGTTGAGGAATTAAAACAACTTGAAGCGCAAATACGCGATGAATCCGCTAAACTTGAAACATATCAACGATTGACTGATGAGCGGGATAAAGCAGCACGAAGATTAGAACATGTAAAAACAAATTTAAATCAACTCACAGGCTTTTTTGAAGCAAAACAAAAAGAAATCGCATTACATGATCAAGTACAAGAATGGAAAGGTTTAGAAGCGGATTTAAACGTTGAACCGTTAGAATTTCCAGAACAAGGTATCGATAGATATGAAAATGCAAAATTTCAAACCGAACAATTAAAACGTGATATCGGGTTAAGAAATGAAAAGTATCAGCAACTATCATATGAAAATGAACAATTATATATACCATCTGACGAATTATCCCAATCATTAGAAAATATTGCTAAAAAAGAAGAATCGATTAAACAAACCACTATGGATTTGCGCCAAACTGAACGAGAAATTGAACACACAGAACGACAAATCGATGGTTTAATGTCAAATATTGGTTGGCAAGCGATTGATAGTGATATTGATACTTCAGATATTCGCAAGAGCGATTTGAGCGATGCGTTAAAAGAAAAACGCGATTTAAATTATGCTGTCCAACAATTACAACAAAACTATGAAAGTATGGAAGTGGATCAACAATCTTCACAAACAGAATTAGAAGAGTTGAAATCACAACTTGTATCTGAAGAAAACTTTGCTAAAAAGAAAGAATACGATAAGCGTGCGTTGGAGTTACGTGAAAAGAAAAATCTTTTCTCTAAAATGAAGGAAGCTTTTGAAACAGAACAGCTGCAAAAAGAAAAGCAACAAAAATCTTTGCGTATTGCAATGATTATTTTGGCTGTTATTTCAGTAGGACTTGCAGTCTTTTCATTCGTTTCACAAACGATGTTATTTGCTATTGTTTTTGCTGTATTAGCCGTCATTTTTGTCATCGGTTGCTTTGCTATTAAGACTAAAACTGAAGGTCATACTGAACGTTTTTCTGATGAAATTAATCAATTAGAAAAAGAAGTTGCACGTTTAGAACAAGAATATGATTTGAATTTTGATTTAGCAGATCAATATCAGTTAAGAGATCAAATTCATCAACGTGAGCAACAATTTATTGTCTTGAATACAAAACAAAAACACATCGCGCAACAATTAGAAGCTTCTGAAGCTGATTTACAACAAGTCTCTCAGAAACTAACGCAAGCGAAAGCAGAGATGCATGTTTCTGAAAAATTATCAGATGATTTATTAATAGATGCGATGATGACAATTCATCAAATCAAAGAACATCATGCGCATTTACAAACATTAGTTTTAAAGCAACAACAATTAACCCAATCATTAAATGCATTTTATGATGAGGCACAAAAGCAAGTGACAGATGCGCTTCCAGAGACAGATAATGAAGCATTATTTCATGATGTGAGAGCGTGGGTGTCACGTACGAATAGTAATCGTGTGCAACATGAACGCAATCAAGAACAAATGACATTACTTGAGAAAGAACTTAAACATTTGACTCACAGATTGAATGAGAATAAATCTATTATTCAAAAGTTATTTAACTTTATCGGTGCGATTGATGAAGAGAGTTATTATCGTCATCACGATAACTACCAAACTTACCATCAACGATTATCACGCTTTAATGATTTAACAAAGTATTTAGAAAATCAAAATTACGGGTATGAAGAAAGCTCAAAATTAAGTGAGAAAACGTCTGCACAATTACAAGATGATTATGATAAATTATCAACTCAAATTGATGATTATAATCAACGTTATTTAACACTTCAAAGTGAGGTCAGTGACTTAAATGCGCAAATTACCCATATGGAAACGGACAATACATTACGTCATTTGCGTCATCGTTACCAATTATTGCGCAATCAACTGAACGCTACAGCTGAAGATTGGGCAGCATTAAGTTATTTAGAAGCACTTGTTGATGAGCATATTAAGCAAATTAAAGATAAACGATTGCCACAAGTTGTAGATGTGGCAACGCAAATATATCATGAGTTGACAGCAGGGCAATATATTCAAGTTACGTATCAAAATGAACAAGTAATGGTAAAACATCGAGATGGTCAAATGTATCAACCTATTGAACTGAGTCAGTCTACGAAAGAACTATTATATATTTCGTTACGTTTGAGTTTAATAAAAATATTAAAACCATACTACTCCTTACCGATTATTATCGATGACGCCTTTGTACATTTTGATGTGACACGTCGTCAAAGAATGATGAAATTTTTAAGAGCATTACCTGATGCGTACCAAGTCTTATACTTTACATGCGCTAAAGATAATCATATTCCTTCAAAACAACTGGTTACGCTTGAAAAAATAGAGAAACATTAGTGAGAAAGGCGTTTTATTATGAGAAATGTAGAAAAATTGCAACCAGGAGATGCCGTGGATCAATTTTTCCTCGTGCATAAAGCAACACAAGGTGTAACAGCTCAAGGCAAAGATTATATGACGTTACACTTGCAAGATAAAAGTGGTGAAATTGAAGCAAAAGTTTGGACCGTTACTAAAGAAGATATGGCCACTTTGAAACCCGAGTTAATTATTCATGTGAAAGGTGACGTCATCAATTATCGTGGTCGTAAGCAAATGAAAGTGAATCAGTTTCGTGTTGCGACTGAAGCGGATGGTTTCAAAACACAAGACTTTATAGATGGTGCGCCGATGCCAGTTGATGAGATTAAATCTGAATTGCAATCCTTCATATTTGAAATGGAAAATGCGCATCTACAACGTATTACGCGTCATTTATTACAAAAGCATGAAGAGGCATTTTTTACGTATCCGGCAGCAAGTTCCCATCACCACAACTTTGTAAGTGGGTTAAGTTATCATGTCTTAACAATGTTAAAAATTGCCAAAGGTTTATGCGCGATTTATCCTGAATTAAATAAAAGTCTACTTTATAGTGGTATTATTTTGCACGATATGGGGAAGGTGAGAGAACTTTCAGGGCCTATCGCTACAAGTTATACGCTTGAAGGTAACTTACTTGGACATATTTCAATTGCGAGTGAAGAAGTGGCGGAAGCTGCAAAAGAGCTTGGCATTGATGGAGAAGAAGTGCTATTGCTACGGCACCTAATTCTCGCGCATCATGGTAAATTAGAGTATGGTTCACCTAAGTTACCACATGTAAAAGAAGCTGAAATTTTACATTTTATTGATAATATAGATGCGAGAATGAACATGTTTGAAAAAGCGTTTAAAAAAATAGAGAAAGGTCAATTTACAGAACGCATTTTTGGCTTAGAAAATCGCCAATTTTATAAACCTGAAAAATTAGACTGAATTGGATAGGGCAACAATCTAAAGTAACTACTTTAGATTGTTGCTTTTTTAATAAGCGCACAATTACTTTTCTGCATAATGAAAAATCATGTTAATCATAAAAAGAGCTGCTAATAACGCAATTTGCGTTGTTAGCAGCTTTTAGTAAGCGTGTAAAATATTACATTCCCATATTTTGTTGACCTTGTGACCCTTGAGAAGCTTGTTCTTTTAAAGCTTTAGGATTTAAGATGTTATCTTCAATCGCTTTTTTAATATCACTGTCTTTATAGTCAACTTTGTATTCATCTAATAATTTTTTATATGCGTCAGTTAGAATTTCAGGTTTCTCCTGAAGTTTATTTTGAATGAATTTTTCCTTTAATTTTGATTTTTCTTTGTCAAAATCATTTGGTTTGTCAGCTCGGATAATGTGATAGCCATAATCTGTTTTAACCACATCTGAAATTTCACCATCTTTTAATTTAAATAGTGCTTTCTCAAAAGGTTTTACCATTTGACCTTTAACGACATAACCTAAACTACCATTTTTATCTTTACTTGAATCCATAGATTCGTCTTTGGCAATCTTGTCAAAATCTTTAGGGTTTTTATCAAGTTGCTTCTTAATGTCATCAATTTTCTTTTTAGCCTCATCATCTGATAGGCCTTCTTTATCATTTTTATCTTGCTTCACTTTTATTAGAATATGAGACGCTTTTTTCGTATTATCTTTAATTTCTTTATCAGAGATATCGACTTTCTCATTTAACAACGCTTTTTGGTATTCCATCATTTTACGTTGTTCTTTGTATTTTTCCATTGTCATACCTTGTTGCTTAAGAAGGCTTTCAAATTGATCTTTCCCACCATACTTTTTGATTTCACTATCAATTTGTTTTTCAATGTCATCATTGTTTACTTTTTCACCATATTTATCTTTTAAAATTTTGCTTAAAAGAACTTTGAATGAGTTACTCGCAATTTGATCTTTACCAATTTCTTTCATAACATCTTCAACTTTAACATCGCCAGCTTTTGAAGAAATAAGCGTTTGATCTTTAGATGTTGGTGTGTCATTCCCACATGCCCCTAAAATAACAGCGCTGGCTGTGAGAGGAATAATCATTTTTTGTAAACCTTTCTTCATTGTGTTAGCTCCTTTATTTTTAAATTATCACAAATAATATTACCATATTGTAAGTAGCATACCAATGAAGAAGGGTAGAACTAAGACTAATTTACGAGAAAAAACGTAGTATTTAAATCTTTTTTAAGCTAAAGATTCAATTACTACGTTTTGTAATAAATTATATTTAATGTTATTTAATTTGACATTGAAAAGGTAAGTGTCTAAAAAGTTCATTTTTTTTCGAGAATCATCAGACCATTAATATGTTCCTCGATATAATCGCCTTGTCTAGAAAAAATGATAATTTTCAAATAGAGTAAATCCATGACAGCATACCCCGCGTTTAAAGCAAGTAAAAACATCGCATAATGACCGTATTCAGGAAAATGTCGCGCAATTATAATCATGATCAATGTAATCACGATTAACGGCATTAATAAACAAATGCAAAAATAGATTTTTCGTATCGGCCTATCAACATATATGTTGTAAAAAGGGAACCAACTATTACGTAATAACTTATGTATTCTAAAATACTTTACATAGGGGATTACCGTAATCAAATGAATTGCTTTATGAATCGGATATAAAAGTATTAATAAGACCAAAAATGTAAAAAAATGTTCGTCAGTTAATCTTACATTATATTTGAAATGAAAAATTTCAAAACTAATAAAAAACGTAATAACCATTGTGACAAAACTAATAAAAGCAATACGTGGTAGCCCAAATCGCGAATGTATATCTATTGAGCGCGAGCAATTCAACATTATGCATACTCCTTTAAACATATAATAGATAACTTGTATTATCTACGTTCGTTTACTCAACGTCAAGCAAATGTTTTCTTAAATGATTATGACAAGCATTGACATCATCAATAAAGTCTTTACCATGCATCTTAGCAACTAAATAATGAGCATCACTAAAATTAGGCTTATGAAACATTTCTGAACTGAATTGTTCAGAAGCTTGATATACAGTGTTATTTTCAATATTATACTGTTCAAATATTTCTTCGATGAGCTTCGTACCATTATCTGTTAAATGTATATAAGTATTACGCTTATCGTTCGTGTCTTTTTCAAGCGTTAAAAGTCCTTGTTGTTCAAGTCGCTTAGCAAAGTTGTAAGCTGTTGAAACATGCATCACACCATATCGTGAGATATCTGAAATTGTAACACGACCAAATGCATAAATTGTCATTAAAATCAGATGTTCGTTCATTGTAATACCTGATTTACGTAGCCAATTTTGCCAATCGCGTTCCGCATTTTTCCATATCACTTTAGATAGCATGGCTGCTTTGTGAGTGAAAAGGATACTTTCAATTTGTTTTTGTTTATCAGTCATACGCACCGCTCCTTTCTCAAACTATAAAAAAACATGATACTCACCGTATCATGTTTTAATACTATTATATCGAATTATTGTTTGATAAACACTACAAATTTACTTTTTAGATGGAAAATTTGTAATTTCTTCGCCACGATTTTGTAAATTTTCTATGTGGGATTGTAATCTTTTTATATTTGGATCGATATCCGATTGGAATTCACCAATCATCGTTTTAACTTCATCCCCGATAGATCCAGCCACTGATTGGCTTTCTGACTTAATGTCGTTAACGTAACTTATAATATCGTTGATACTACGTTTAATATTATCAACTTCTTTTTCTAAATCTGATTTAGGTTTTTCTACTGTAGTACTTTCAATACGTGTAGATTTGTCGCGTTTCATTAGCGCTACACCAAGCCCTGTAGCTACGCCTGCAGCAAGACCTAAAGTAATTTGTAAGGCTCTCATACTTTTCCTCCTCTGAAGCATTTTAATATTTCATACCCATTATAACGAATATTCATGCATAAGTATGTGGATGTACAAACTATTGTTGGATTTTATCAGCAATTTGCTGAGCTATTTTGGTTTTAGCTTCATCATTAAATGCATCTTCGTGAGTTTCCCATTGGTAATCAAAACCATCCATGTCATTTTTATAACGTGGAATCAAGTGAAAGTGAATATGGAAAACAGATTGTGAAGCATATTCACCATTATTTTGAACGATATTTAAACCGTCTGGGTTAAACGCATCTTTAATAGCATTTGCAACGATAGGTAACGCTTCACCAATATGTTTCATCGTTTCAGCATCTGTTTCATAGATATTTGATGAAGGTTTCTTTGGTATAAGTAATGTGTGTCCTTTTGATAATTGTGATATATCCAAGAAAGCATAAACATGGTCATTTTCATAAACTTTAAAACTTGGAATTTCTCCATCGATGATTTTTGAGAAGATTGTTTCAGCCATTCCTTTTCGCTCCTATCATTTTTTTAATCATTATAGCATTAGTTCATCATTCTGTAACGTTTCAAGAGCGTTTATAAATAGCAATATTGCGTTATTTTATGTACAATAAATTTCACGGAGGTGCAGGATAATGACTGTACAAGTTACAAATTTAACAGGTGGTTATGGAAGAACACCGATAATTAAAAATATCAACTTTTCACTCAAACCTGGAGAAATTGTTGGCTTAATAGGTCTCAATGGGGCTGGTAAAAGTACAACAATCAAACATCTTTTGGGATTACTTACACCTATGGAAGGGGAAATGTCGATTTCAAACATAAATATTAAGGATGATATAGAAGCATATCGACGCCGTTTATCCTATATACCAGAGTCACCTATCATTTACGATACCCTCACGTTAAAAGAGCATATCGAAATGACAGCGATGGCATATGATATTGATGTGCAAACTGCAATGACACGTGCCATGCCATTATTAAAATCATTTCGTTTAGAAGATCAACTGGATATTTTTCCAAGTCATTTCTCTAAAGGAATGAAACAAAAAGTGATGATCATATGCGCATTTATCGTTGATCCAGATTTATACATTATTGATGAACCATTTTTAGGACTTGATCCAATCGGTATTCAGTCAATGTTAGATTTGATGGAATCGAAAAAACACGAAGGACGTACAGTCCTTATGAGCACACATATTTTAGCAACAGCGGAAAGATACTGTGATCGATTTATCATTTTAGATCAAGGAGAAATTGTAGCGATGGGGGATTTGGATGCGTTGCGTCAACAAGCGCAAATGCCTAATAGTACACTTGATGACATATATATTAAAGTGACACATCAAGGAGCTTCTCTATGAATAATGTGAAAGCTTTATATCAAGTTAGGCGACTAAAAGATTTTGAAGAAAAACGCCACTATAACAAGTTCATTTTTAATGGTCACTTTTCAGTATTTCTTGTCATTTTATTAGGTGCTTTTATTTTAGGATATGGTGAATGGTTACGTGCTATCCCAAAAGGCATCAATTATTTGCTTATCATGTCAGTACTTTTATGTTTGACTTCGCTTTTTCCATTAAAAACGCGACTACAAGAAGCTGATCAACTTTTCTTACTGCCATTTGAAAATAGCATGAAACAATACGTTAAACGCTGTATTACGGCCAGTTATATCTCTCGGATACCCTTACAAGTAATCGTACTTATCGTTTTTTATCCTTTATTTCATACGTTATATCCGAATGACACTGTACATTTTTATATCCTTGTCCTCTTGGCGCTTATTTTACCCTATTTAGGTCTAATATTGAGATGGCAATGGTATTTGTACGGATTAGAAAATTGGTCTATTAATGTGTTATTAATGATATTGAATTTATCTGGATATTATGTTTGGCTAGATGGTAAGTCTTATATGGGGTTTGCAAGTGTTGTTTTTATGCTTGGTCTTATATATATGTTAAGAAATATGAATGCCAAAAAGCACTTTCCATGGCATTTTATGGTAAATCAAGCACATCAACATCAAGCGAACTATTATAAATTTGTGAATATGTTTACCGATGTTAAAGGCTTCACAGCACCTTCTGCTAGAAGAAAATACTTGGACATTTTCTTACGTCAACCAAGAGAAATGAATAGTAATACGATGTACTACTATTTATTTAAACGTCATTTTCTTCGGGGGAAAGATGCATTTCATTTAACACTTCGTTTAAGTGTCATCATCTTAGCTTTAATGATTTGGTTACATCAACCAATTATTAGTCTTATTATCGGAAGTTTGGGCATGTATATCATTATTCTACAAATGTCGCAATTTTATACACAAGAAGCTTATGGCTTATGGCCTCAAGTATGGCCTGTTTCTGACTTGAAAGTCATCCAAGGCTATCAAAAGTTTTTATATCGTACAGTCATAGTTGTAGGGATATTGCTGAGCTTAACGTATATTATTTTTAATATACAATATGCGTACTTTGTAATGTTCTTTTTTGTAGTAGGCATTTTAACAGTGAGAGCGACGGTTAAAAAATTAAAATATCAAGAAACATTATTACGTGATTAAAAAAGAGGAAACGCGGTGTCTTAGCACCATGTTTCCTCTTAATTATTTTATGCATTATCTTCTTGTTTAGAAATGTCTTCTTCAGAAATAGGGTAGAAGTAACGTTCTAAATAAGAACTATGTGCACCGGTTACACCAGATAATGAACGTACCGCATCTTTAGAAAAGTTTTCTCTAAATACAGATGACTTTTTGAAATCTTCGTATGCAGTTCTTGATTCAAAACCAAACATAACTTTATATACATTTTCTTTTAATGGCTTTAATAATCTAAAACTTTTGTATCCTTCAAAATCCGATAATATCGGATAATAGGCATCTAATTTCTTTTCTAATTGATATTTATGGTCTTCCGAAGTAGGGATAGAGATAACAGCTTGGAAATCATTTTCAGAAATGTCCCCAACACGAGATAATGAACGAAAAGCATTAGGTTGTTGGAAAACACTTTCTTTTTCAGTTTCATCAATTAATACGGAACGATCATCTGATGAAAAAATGAGTAAGTTTCTATCTTTATTATTGAGTTGAATCTGGTGTATATAACCATACGTACCATAAGTGATATATAGTTTCATGGTGTTTCCCTCCTTAATATTGAACTTATTATACTTTTTTTTACGGTAAAAGACCACAATTTATAATACCCATTTGAATACTTTATAAAAGTGCAATTTTAGATTTTAAACTTTTATGACATTTGAGTACCTTGTAAGCGTTATATACGTTAAATATGCTATAGTTGATAGGAATGAAGTTTTTAAGGAGGTTCTCATGGTTACACCGTTTAATGATACGATTTTAAAAGCGATAAAAGGGGAACAAATCAAACATACTCCTGTCTGGTTTATGCGACAAGCAGGGCGTTCACAACCTGAGTATCGTAAATTAAAAGAAAAATATTCGTTATTTGAAATTACACACCGACCTGAACTGTGTGCTTATGTCACTGCTTTACCAGTAGAGCAATATGACACAGATGCAGCAGTTTTATATAAAGATATTATGACGCCTTTAAAGGCAATTGGCGTTGATGTAGATATTAAATCTGGCATAGGACCTGTTATTTCAAATCCTATACGTCAAATGTCTGACGTTGAACAGCTAGGGCAAATTGACCCTAAACGTGATGTGCCTTTCGTACTCGAGACGATTCAATTGTTAACGTCTGAAAAATTGAATGTACCACTCATCGGCTTCACTGGGGCACCATTTACATTAGCGAGTTACATGATTGAAGGTGGACCATCCAAAAACTATAACAAGACGAAAGCGTTAATGTATAGCGACGAAGCGACTTGGTTTAAATTAATGGATACACTGAGTGAGATGTCAATCACTTATGTAGGGGCACAAGTTGAAGCAGGCGCTCAATTAATTCAAGTTTTTGATTCATGGGTAGGTGCTTTGAATCAATCAGATTATGATTATTATATCAAGCCATGTATGGAAAAACTGGTTCGAGGTATTAAGTCTTTTAATGTGCCTGTGATTTTATTTGGTGTTGGTGCGAGTCATTTAATTTCATCTTGGCATCAACTTTCAATAGATGTTTTGGGTCTTGATTGGAGAACATCCATTAAACAAGCTGAATCATTAGGTGTGACTAAAACGGTGCAAGGTAATCTCGATCCTAGTATATTGCTCGCACCTTGGCCAGTCATTGAAGAAAGATTAAAACCAATATTAGATCAAGGAATAGCACATGGTTCTCATATTTTTAATTTGGGACATGGCGTTTTCCCAGAAGTAAAACCAGAAATTTTACAACGGGTATCAAAATTTGTACATGATTATACAGGGGAAATATTAAAATAGACTTGAAAAAGGACGGATTTGGATGAAAAAAGAAGTCGGTTTATTAGTAATGGCGTATGGGACTCCGTATCAGAAAAGTGATATAGAACCATATTATACGGATATCCGACGTGGACGTAAGCCTAGCGAGGAAGAATTAAATGATTTAATATCCCGCTATGAGGCAATTGGGGGGTTATCACCACTTGCGAAGATTACTGAGCGTCAAGCACATGCAATTTGTGAAGCATTAAATGATATGCAGTCTGAAGTTGCGTATAAATTATATATAGGGTTAAAACATATACATCCTTTTATTGAAGATGCTATTTCAAATATGCATCGTGATGGTATCACAGAAGCGCTTACAGTCGTATTAGCGCCACACTTTTCAAATTTCTCTATCGGTTCATATGATAAACGTGCTGATAAAAAAGCAGCTGAATTTGGCATTCAACTTCGCCACGTGCAACACTATTATCATCAACCTAAATTTATTGAATACTGGACGATGAGAGTTAACGAAATCTTAGCGAATATACCTCAAGAAGAGCATGATCAAACAATGCTTATTGTATCTGCACACAGTTTGCCTGAGAAGATGATTAAAGAAAGTAATGATCCATATCCAAAAGAACTTGAAAATACGGCTATCGCTTTAAAAGAACAATCTGCTATTCAAAATATTGCGATAGGGTGGCAATCTGAAGGTAATACGGGGACGCCTTGGTTAGGACCAGATGTTCAAGATTTAACACGAGACCTTTATCAAGAGCACCAATACAAACATTTTATTTATACACCTGTAGGTTTTGTAGCCGAACACCTTGAAGTACTTTACGATAATGATTATGAATGTAAAGTGGTGTGTGATGAGGTGGGAGCTATGTATCACAGACCGCCTATGCCAGATACGCATCCACTCTTTATAGGTGCCATCGTAGACGAAATCTCTAATTTGAGTTAAAGGTGTGAGGTCAATGACAAAAGTTGCAATTATAGGGGCTGGTATCACCGGTCTATCAAGTGCTTTCTTTATAAAAAAACACTTTCCAAATGTGGACATTACAATATATGAAGCTTCAGATGTTCCAGGTGGTAAAATTAAAACAGTATCTCGTGACGGTTATACCATTGAATTGGGCCCCGAATCTTATTTAGGGCGTAAATCGATTATGACGGAAGTAGCTAAAGAAGTGGGGATACCTGAAGAAGATATCATCACAAATCAAACGGGTCAGTCATACATATTTGCCCGTAATCAATTATATCCGATTCCAGGTGGCTCAATTTTAGGTATCCCTACCGATATCAAACCTTTTGTGACGACAAAATTAATTTCGTTTAAAGGTAAACTACGCGCATTAAAAGATTTAACACGTAAACCCATCTCGATGAATGAAGATATATCTGTAGGGGCATTTTTTAGATATCGACTAGGAGATGAGATTTTAGAAAATCTTATCGAACCGTTATTGAGTGGTATATATGGTACAGATATTGATCAATTAAGTTTGATGAGCACATTTCCTAATTTTAAAACCTTAGAGGACACACACGGAAGTATAATGAAAGGAATGCAAAAGGTACGTTTGCATCGAGAAAAGCAAGATCAACATAATACTGAAGGACCTCAAGGCCAGTTTAAACAGTTCCGCCATGGATTGTATGATTTAATCATCCAACTTGAACGATGGCTTAAACAACATCATGTAGCATTTGAGTATAATACGCCAATAGAAAACCTTGTACGTCAACAAAAAGGATACAATGTTGTAACAGCGCATGAGACCTCCACATTTTTTGATGGGGTAATTGTTACGACACCGCATCACGTTTTTCATAAATGGTTTGAAGCTGATCCAGCTTTTGATTATTTTAAACACTTAGAAGCCTCATCAGTCGCAACTATTGTATTTGCTTTTGATGAAAAAAATATTAAAAATACACATAATGGCACAGGTTTTGTGATTGCTAGAACAAGCAATACCTCCATTACAGCTTGTACATGGACGACAAAAAAATGGCCACACACGACACCTGATGGCAAGGTACTTATTCGTGCCTATATTGGTAAGCCGGGTGATGATATAGTTAAAACACATAGTAATGAAGAACTTGTTGCTATTGCCAAAAAAGATCTGTCTCAAATGATGACATTTTATGATGAACCTGACTTTACAATTGTCAATAAAATGATTGATGCGAGTCCTCAATATCATGTTGGCCACATTCATAATATTAAACGTATTCAAGAACACATTTATAAAGAATATCCACATCTTCAAATTACTGGCGCGCCATTTGAAGCGGTGGGATTACCAGACTGTATCCAACAAGCACAAGATGCAGTTCAGAGGTTGATTCCTAGAATTCAAACATAAAAATAATGATATCAGCAGGACTTGGCCTTAATGCTAATGTTTTGCTGATTTTTGATTTGTAAAATAAAAGGGGATGATTTAATTGACTCAAGTGTATATTGCACACGGTTATCATGCAGATCCTTATCAACATTGGTTTCCATGGTTAAAAAATGTTTTAGAAATTGAGGGACATGATGTAAAGGTGATTAAATTTCCAAATCCAGATACACCTCGCGTTGAAGAATGGATCCCTGCTATGAATGAACAAGTGCAACATTTAAACCACGATACCTTATTTGTTGCACATAGTTCAGGTGTCATCACAACGTTGAAATTTTTAAATGACGCAGACATCTCTTCAATAGGTGGTGTTGCACTCGTTTCTGGTTTTAAAGATCGTCTACCGCATATGCCAGAATTAGATGCGTTTGTCGACCAACATATAGATTATGATGCTTTAAAAATAAAATTGAATCATCGTTTTTGTATTGCAGCTAAAAATGATACTATTGTGCCTTTTTCTTATACAGCAAAACTCAGTGACGTATTAGGTGCAAAGTTGTACGTGCAAGAAGAAGGAGGACATTTTTGTCGGGAAGATGGTTTTGAGTCGTTTAATTTCCTTAAACAAAAAATTATTCAAAAATTAGATTGAGTATGCTATTTATTAGATGATAAATAAAGAAAATGTTAATACTTTGAAACTAATTGTAAGCTTTTTACCTTATGAGTTCTAAATTACACATTTTCTTTGTGGAAAAGCGTTGACCTTTTAATAATCTGACTATATACTAAGAAAGTCCTTAAGGGATTTAGCGCTGTGGCTCCTTGGTCAAGCGGTTAAGACACCGCCCTTTCACGGCGGTAACACGGGTTCGAGTCCCGTAGGAGTCACCATTTAATTTTATTTACAATTTTAAAATTAATTTAAAAAAGTGTTGACATTCCTTACAATAATTGCTATGATGTAAAGGTAGCTAATTTTAAATAACATTATCGCGGGATGGAGCAGTTCGGTAGCTCGTCGGGCTCATAACCCGAAGGTCGGTGGTTCAAATCCGCCTCCCGCAATTACTTTAGGTCCCGTAGTGGAGCGGTTTAACACGCCTGCCTGTCACGCAGGAGATCGCGGGTTCGATTCCCGTCGGGACCGCCATTTTAATATGGTTCAGTAGCTCAGTCGGTAGAGCAAAGGACTGAAAATCCTTGTGTCGGCGGTTCGATTCCGTCCTGAACCACTTTCAATCACGGCGGCTGTGGCGAAGTGGTTAACGCATCGGATTGTGGTTCCGACATTCGTGGGTTCGATTCCCATCAGCCGCCCATATCGCTAAATGCGGGTGTAGTTTAATGGCAAAACCTCAGCCTTCCAAGCTGATGTTGTGGGTTCGATTCCCATCACCCGCTCCATTTTTATTGTTCCACAGTAGCTCAGTGGTAGAGCTATCGGCTGTTAACCGATCGGTCGTAGGTTCGAGTCCTACCTGTGGAGCCATGGCCCCTTGGTCAAGCGGTTAAGACACCGCCCTTTCACGGCGGTAACACGGGTTCGAGTCCCGTAGGGGTCATATAATCAGAAGTGAAACATCGCTTCTGATTTTTTTGTTTATATCTTTGGAGAGTTGTCCGAGTTGGCCGAAGGAGCACGCCTGGAAAGTGTGTAGGCGCCACAAGCGTCTCGAGGGTTCGAATCCCTCACTCTCCGTACTAAAACCTTGATATGACAAGATTTGAGAGTAGCAAGTGTCAAATATGTGTCAAGAGAATAATTCTCTGACACGTTGACCTTGCTCTTTTTTATGTTCATCGAGTAAATGTGAATAAGTGTCAAGTGTGATTGATATGTTGTAATGTCCTAACCGTTTACTGATATATTCGATTGGTATGCCTTTTGAAAGTAAGTAAGATGTATGTGTATGTCGCAGGGCATAGGGTGTGATTGAGTTGTCATCTAAACCAATATGTTCTTTAGCATGGTTAAATGCTTTAGCTACTGCGTTATGACTGATTTTGAATAGTTTACCATCAAAAGAGCGTGGCAACTTCGACAGTTTACTTTTGATATGTTTAACATCCTTTGTAGTAACTTCCACAAATCTATCAGCATTAGCAGTTTTAGTACCTCTTAAATGTATAATACCTTCTTTTTCATTCAAGTCTAATTCAATCATATTTATAACATCGCTGAATCTAGCACCTGTTATAGCTAAAATATATAGGAATACATAACTCATTTCATCACGTGTTTTAAAATATTCAATCATGTCTAAATATTGTTTAATAGTCATAAATTTAGTAGATTCCTTTTTTGCTTCTTTCGTCCCTTTAACATCCACATTGTAGGTAGGGTCTTTCTTTAAATAACCATCGTATACGGCATCTTTAATACAGCGAGACAAACAACCATGTACTTTGCGTACTGTTTCATCCGCACGATCATTACCGTATTCATTTAAAAACTTTTGGTATTCAGAACGCGTAATATTCTTGACTAACATGTCATCGCCGAAATAATCGTTAAACAAATTGATTGCTCTTTCATACCAGTAAAACTGACGTTTGGATAAGTTGCGCTTATTTTTTATTTCTATCCAATCCCAGTAATATTTAGAGAATAATTTGTTATCCTCTAAGTTGAAACCATTCTCTAATTCATTGATTAATTGTTGCGCAGCATTCGTTGCCTCTGCTTTAGTTTTAAATCCTGATTTTCGTTTTTTCCCCGACTTAAAAGAGGGGTGCTTTACATCATATTGCCATGATGTAGATGTTTTATTTTTGCGTTTTGTCACTGTAAATGACGCCATTTTACTCACTCCATTTCAAAAAAAGGAAAAAAATAATAAGGGTACGTGGGGGTACCCTTTAATTTTATTCTTCATTTACAAAATTACCGGTTTCTATGTTGTATAAATCCCCGCCGCTATTAGGGTCAAAATTCATATTATGTTCAACCATTTGCTTTTTTAATTCGATGACTTGTTGATTATTATGCTCAACTATTCTTGGATCTACTGGATCGTCTTCAGTTTGCGTTTTATTGCTAGAATCCTTTTGACCATTGTTAGACTCTTTAGTATTTGGATTTACTACATGATCAATGTGTTGTTGTTCATTGGAAGTTTGAATTCTCGCGTCATTTATTGATGAATTGCTAGCTACTTCATCATTACCATTTAAATCAATTTTATTTGAATTGTCTTCGCTACCTTTAGATTTAGCGCTTTTTTTACTATCAGATAAGTCAAAAGTGACTTTTTTAGAACTGAATAGACTTGATGAAATTTCGAGTTTTTTATCTTTTGCATTAGCTACCGCATCAGAAACATCGAAAACTACTTTACCTTCTGCTGTACTATCAGGGTTGACTTGCTCTAAAAAGAATGAATTTTTGATACTTCCAGTTTCTGCTTGGTTTGCAGCTAGTGAACCAGCACTATCAGCATCAAAAGTTTTATCATCAGATTTTAATTTAAACATATTGCTATCTATTGTTAATGACTCTTTCCCTTTGTTTTTAATTGATACATCAACTACAACATATGAATTTTTTGGGTATGATGGTGCAACTGATGGGCCAACTTGGTTAGCTGTTTCAACAGAGTTAACTTGAACTTCTAAATCTCCATTTTTGGCAGTTTCGCCCATTTTGTATGTTTTATTATTATCTTGACCTAAATTCTTAACACCACCAGTGAATAATGCTGTACAAGCGCTAAAAATAACAATCATAATAACAAAAGCTATAAGACAACCGCCACACCCCCACAACCAACGCTTTTTAGTTTTGGATTTACGCTGTTCATCTTGTTGACGCTGAAACGCTTGGAATTGTTCCCACTGCTTTTTCTGTTGTTCGTCATGAAAATTTTCTCCCATTTTAAAACTCTCCTTTATTCAATTTTTTTATATTCAAAAACTCTTAAAGGCTCAAATTCAATTAAATAATTACCAAAAAGAGTATTTAAACCATACTTCTTTTTATAATGCTCAATACAATCTAGTACGTGACCTTCTGAAATCTCAAAAAAATTAGCAAGCTCATACAGATTGTGTACACCTTGCTTAAACGCTTGGACTATACCCGATAGAGGCATAGATGTTTCGTATGAGTAGCGTCTTGCGTAATTTTCGAATTTTCTATTATTGAACTGTGATTGATCTAAGATGTTACCATATGAAAGTTTGTGGTGTGCTATTTCTTCATGTAAGATTTCGTGCTTTCTGCTTTCAGGTAAATCTTTATCAATTAATATAACGAAATCAGCACAAACACCATCATATCCCTTTGGTAGTTTTACATTATCTTTAATTTTAATATGTTGATTCTCTATTAGTAGTTGTTCGTACTTAGACAAATATATCTTCCCCTTTATTTATCTTCGTTTTTAAACCTTTCGACTAGAGACATGATGTAGTCGATATCTTCTTGTTTTAGTTCACCCTCTAGGTGAGCAGCTAAAGTTTGAGGTTTTTGTAAATCCAATTCTTCTCGACCACTTAATTCATCTAAACTTACACCAAAAAAATGAGCTAATGCTGATGCGTGGGTAACAGATGGTGATGTTTGATCTTTTTCCCATCTATCAATAGAGGCCTTTGAAAACTTAACATCGTATTTTTTATTCAACTGATTTGCCAATTCTACTAACGTTAAATTTCTTTTTCTACGCAAAGCTATAAGATTTTGACTGAATTTAGACATTTTATAATCTCCTTGTTTGTAATTTACAAACTTATTATATAAGTTTGTTCTCACTTTTGCAACTATTTTTACAAACTTTTTTCTCAAAAGTGAAATTTATTTGTTGACATCTCATAAATGGGAATGTAGAATCAATAGTGTAATCTCATAAATGAGAAATGAGAGGTGAGAAAATTGAATAATAGAAGATACAAAAAATTGAGATTGCTTCTGGAAGATAGAAATATTAAACATCAACAAGTAGCAAAAGATATCGGAATGGCACCAGCTCGTTTTAGTCAAAAAATAAACAGAAATAAAAGTGACTTTACTTTAGCTGAAGCTAGCAGAGTGTGTGATGTGCTTGATATTTCATTAGATGAATATTTTTATGTTCAAGATTTCTCGAAAATGAGAAAAGAAGCTATAAAAACTTAAGGAGGACAAACGATGCAACTATTACAGGAAGTCAAAATCGAAAACAACAAGGAATTAGGAGCAGTTGTTTCTAGCCGAGTTGTAGCAAATGAATTAGGTAGAAGACATGACAATGTTAAGAGAGATTTAGAACAAATTTTAATGTCCTCAAAAGTGAGTACATTAATTATCGATAGTAATTACAAAGATTCAAGAGGTAGAAATCAAAAAGAATACCTACTCACAAAAGATGGTTTCACTCTATACATGTTCAACATTCAAGGTCACAACGAATTCAAAATGGCGTACATCAACAAATTTAACGAAATGGAACAACAAATTAAACAGCCTACCGCAAGTTACATGATCGACGACCCAGTCAAACGCGCTGAACTTTGGATTGAAGAACAAAAAGAAAAACAGGCATTACAACTAGAAAACAACATGCAAAAACAAAAGATTGCCGAATACGAACCGAAAGCATCTTATTTAGACACTATTTTAAATAACAAGAGTTTAGTTACAGTCGGACAAATTGCAAAAGATTATGGTATGTCAGCTCAAGCGCTAAACAAGTTATTACACGATTTAAAGGTTCAGTATAAACAATCAGGACAATGGTTACTTTATTCAAATCTACACGACAAAGGTTACACACATTCTTCTACAACGGAGATTGAACATAAAGACGGTAGCACATCGGTTCGCATGAATACTAAGTGGACGCAAAAAGGTAGATTATTCATTTACGACTTACTTAAAGATAACGACATTCTACCCACAATCGAACAACCAAATTAAGGAGGACAAACAATGTTTAAAAAGAAAAAGAAACAACCCTATAAATGTTACGTAGAAACAAACTTATCAGAACTCAAATTATTATTTAACGAACTAAAAAGCTTGGTAGCAAGAGCTGAGAATAAACAGATTGAATTAAAAAGAAAAGTAAGTGAATACGAAAGTTTAGTTAGACAAACAGAAAACACTATCAAAGAAATTAACAAATTCAAGCTCAAAGCGAAAATAAAAAAAGGTGACGAATAGACGCCACCTAGAAAGATTAGGAAAGTTTCATTTCAGTTTTACATTTAGGGCACTTGGCTTTCGATTTTTTAAGATCAACAGTGTACTTCCTTCCACAGTTTACACAATGAACTTCAATATATCGAGCAGCCTTTCCTAGAGCTTTCTCTAATTCTTTCATACCTTTGATTTTTGCCAAAAGCTTCACCTCTTTTCATAAGGAGATAAAAACATTATACATGAAAGGTTTACTTATATGACTACATTACTAATCGCATTAAATATTATCGCGTTCATCACATGTGTGACGCTGCAATACAAAAATAGATATTAAAGGAGTGATATTCATGGAATTTATAGGTTTTGCAGACGCAAAGGAGTTTATCAAAGTTTCGGGTATCTCTCGTAACGATTTAGAAAAACACGTTTATAGCAATCGTGAATTTCAACAAACGTGTATGTATCGTTTTGGAAAAGGAAACAAGCGTTACATCGAGATTAAACCCGCATTGAAATTCATTAAAGAGAACATATTGAGGAGGGAGACGGACTTATGGTGAATAAAATAGCTGCTTTAAATGTAGCTTTGATGACTACATTCGTAATCACAACGATATTCGCATTCAATGCATATTTCACAACTACATTGTTTGTAGCGATAACAACTGTAGTAACAACTTACTACGCTGCGAAGTATGTGATTCAAACATTAAAAAAGACTGAATGCTAGCTGCAACTAGCAAACAGTCGGGGTCGGAGAATTAACATTAGATTCCGACCTCATTATATCAAAAATGGAGGTAAACGCAAATGTTAAAAGAAAAACGAATGACTATCGAACAGATGTTAAGAATTCAACGTGAACTCGATAGATGTCGAGCCTATTCCGACAACGTATGCACAGTAGAAGGAATAAATTATGACAGTGGTACTAGAGGAATCGCATTTAATCACGTTGGTTTTAGATACCCAAATAAAATTAAATCAATTTACATTTATGACTGGGAATCACCAGAGGTTATAGAGGAGAAAGTAAACAAGATCAAAGATGTCATCGCAGGGGAGGCACTTATCAAATGAAAACAATAGTGACCTATTTCTATAAACATAAAGATTTAGATTTATATATCACTAACCGGCCAACCGACGCTAACCCAACTATTAAATATTCAACAGACAAGCGTGATGCACGTAAATTTGATGGGACAGAAGATGTGTTAATAGACACTAGCGCACATGAAATCTATAAGCACACGCACACTGAAACTGACGAAATTGAAAGGGTGGAATTATGAATAAATCTGAATCAGTTGTTGAAATCAATAAGGCGATGGTCGCTTTCCGCAAAGAAGTTAAGCAACCACTCAAAGATAAAAACAATCCTTTCTTCAAATCAAAATATGTACCTCTTGAGAATGTTGTAGAGGCTATTGACGAGGCTGCAACACCTCATGGATTGTCATATACCCAATGGGCACTAAACGACGATGAGGGACGTGTAGGAGTCGCTACAATGCTCATGCATGAAAGTGGTGAATATATCGAATATGACCCCGTGTTCATGAATGCAGAAAAGAATACGCCACAAGGTGCAGGGTCATTGATTAGTTACCTCAAACGTTACTCATTATCAGCAATCTTTGGGATTACAAGTGATCAAGACGATGACGGTAATGCAGCAAGTGGAAAGAATAACAACCCTAAGCAACAGAATAGAACCCAATGGGCTAGTAGTGAAACGATAGGAACTTTAAAAAAAGAAGTTATAGCATTTACAAACTTGATTAAAGGTACCGATAAAGAAGCACCACAAAATGTAGTAGAACAAAAATTCAATATAAACAACTATAAGTTAACAGAAAAACAAGCAGCAGAAGCTCTTAATAAAATACGAAACAATGCAAAAAATATTACTGGAGGAAATAATAATGCTTAACAGAGTTGTATTAGTAGGACGATTAACAAAAGACCCTGAATTCAGAACGACGCCATCAGGCGTAGATGTATCAACATTCACACTTGCGGTAAATCGCAATTTCAAAAGTAAAGATGGAGAACAACAAGCTGATTTTATTAATTGCGTTGTATTCCGCAAGCAAGCTGAAAACGTCAAAAACTTTTTAAGTAAAGGTAGCTTAGCAGGCGTTGATGGACGGATGCAATCACGCAGTTACGAAAATAAAGAAGGTCAACGAGTATATGTCACGGAAGTTGTGTGCGACAGTGTGCAATTTTTAGAACCTAAAAATAATGGTCAATCAAACAATCAACCTAAACAACAGCGAGGACAAGCGCAGGATAATCCTTTTGATAACGGTGATGACGAGTTCTCAGATTTGCCTTTCTAGGACGTGATTAGATGCCTTTAATTACTAGTTACATCACTCAAGATGACGGCACGACAACTGTTGTCATCTCGGGTGTTGAATTGGGCGATAAAGAAACGCTACTACTCGATAACGGATTCGATGTAGAAGTTGATGTCAACGTCTTAGATCCGTTCCAAATTACCGACAAACAACGTCGTAAGATATTTGCCTTAGTCAAAGATATAGAAGAGCATACGGGGCAACCTATGGATTATATGAGGCATATGTTCATTGAATGTGCGAGAACATATCACGGATATGACAATCCTATATCACTTAGTAATTGCACTCGAACACAAGCTTCACAAATCATCGACATCACATTGGATTGGGTGTTTGAGAACGGAATACCCCTCAGTTATAAGACAAGTGAATTGTTAAAAGGAGATAAATCAAAACTCTACTGGTCAACGGTCAATAGAAACTGCGTCATCTGTGGTAAACCTCATTCGGATTTAGCGCATAGATATGCGGTAGGACGTGGGCGTGATAGAACCAAGATAAATCATTACGGCAACCAAGTATTAGCGTTATGTCGTGAGCATCACACAGAGCAGCACAACATAGGTATGGATAGCTTTAACGATAAATATCACCTACACGACAGCTGGGTTGATGTCGACGATAGATTAAACAAAATGTTGAAAGGAGGAAAAGTAGATGACTGATCAACCAAGTTACTACTCAATTATTCCTGCAAGCGTAAGGTACGACAAAGATTTAAAACCTATGGAAATCATAATGTATGGTGAAATAACCGCACTGGCAAACAAATACGGCTATGCCTACGCTAGCAATAGTTACTTTGCAGAGTTGTATCAAGTCCATAAAAAAACAGTTTCGAACTGGATTAATCACTTAAAAGAAAAAGGCTACATTCGTACTGTTGTTACAAGAAACGAAGATATGTCTGTAAAAGACAGAAAAATTTATATTATACCCCCCTATGAACAAAAAGATGGAGAGGGGTATCAACAAAAAGATTCCTACCCTATCCACAAAAAGACGGAAGAGAATAATACAAGGTTTAATAATACAAGTATTAATAGAGACAGAGACGAGACATCTAAATTATTTCAATTAATTAGTAAAGAATTAGAAATGATACAAAGTCCTTTAAAAGTACAAAAATTAGAACAATGCATTGAGTCTTTTACAACAAATAAATCAGAGGTAGTAGAAGTTGCTGTTGATTACTGTAAACAGAACAAAAAAGGTATCAACTACCTTATTAAGGTTTTGGAAAATTGGAGAAAGGAGAACATTAGCTCAAAAGAAGAAGCAGAAAAGAAAGTTAAAACCAAAAGGCAATCATCGAAATCTGCATTAGATGAAATAGCAGAGGAGTTAGGAGTTGGCTTCTGATGATGAGTAAACAAGAAGCGTTAACTATTTTAAGGCTAATTGATAATGCTTATACCATGAACTTCACAAAAGAAGCAGTGGAAACGTGGATAGATATCATTTCTGAAAAAGGGGATTATGAACCCACATTACGTAAGACTAAAAACTACATTGCTAACAATGGATATAAGCCAAAAGTGGCTGACATTCTTGCGTATAAACCTAAAGAGTTTAATTATACGCAAGTGCCAGAGGAACAAACAAAAGAATATTTGCTTAAAAACGACCCTGAATATCTAAAAGGTTTGGAAGAAGCGCGGCAGCGTTGGCAACGCATGAGGGAGGAGTTAGGATTTGACAAGGATTGATAGATACACAACTGAAAAAAGTCTTATATCTAACCTTATGCGTAACCCTCAATTGATAAGTAAGCTGAAACTCAAACCTGAAATGTTCGAAAGTGAAGATGCAAAAAAGTTTATCGAGTATGTACTAGACAAGGGTAAGGTCGATTTAAACGACATTTACTATAAGTGTCGTAACGATAAAGATTTTATCTCAACAAAAACATTGTCAGAAATTTATAACTTTGATGTTGCTGAAGTATCTTACTTTATGGATGATCAACTGAATCTATTGAATGACTACATTGTCAATCAGTCTGTTAATAAGATTAACGATTATCTGCAAGAACCTGACGGACAAAATTTAAAGATATTAACAGATGAGATTAAAGCACTTCAGGAATTGAGTATTGAAAAAGTTAATCCCACTGATACGTTCCTTGAAGAAATCATGACGAATGTATTAAGCGATAAACCTAGAGAATTTATTAAGACGAAGTACAACAGTATTGATAATAAAATACTGGGTTTTGAAAAGTCGCAACTCAACATATTAGCTGGACGACCTTCAACAGGTAAAACAGCATTCGCTTTAAACATCATGTGGCGTATTGCACAACAAGGTTATCCGACATCGTTCTTTAGTTTAGAAACCGGAGGAACGAATATAGGAGAGCGTTTAATATCGATGATTACCAACATTCCGCTCACTAAGATCAAGCAATCGGAAGGGCTATCTTTAGACGAAACAAATCAAATCATGGACGCCATCAATCAAATTAAACAGTTACCGCACTTATCTATACATGACGGTGCTGTCATTACTCCTAGAGACATTCGAGAACAGGCAATGGAAGAAAGTGACAAACCACACGTGATATTCATTGACTACTTAACACTAATGAAGTCTGACGTACCGATGAAAGAACGCAGACTAGAAGTTGAGAAGATAAGTCGAGACCTTAAAATCATCGCGAAAGAAACAGGTTGCATCATTATCGCACTTGCTCAATTAAGTCGTGGGGTTGAATCTCGACAAGACAAACGCCCTATGATGAGCGATTTAAGAGAAACTGGCGGGATTGAACAAGATGCGCATTTCATATTCATGTTATATCGAGATGACTACTACGATAAGGATCTAGTAGATAACGAAACTGGTAAATCAGATATCGAAGTTAACGTTGTTAAAAATAAAGATGGTGAGACGGGTGTGGTTCAAATGGAATTTTATAAAAAAAGTCAGAGGTTCTACTAATGACTATCGGAGAGATGCAAGACTTTTTAGGAGACCTCTACAGAGACACATATAAAGGCGATACGCTCATCCAAATCAATTTGATACAAATGGGTTGGGCAATAGAAAGATTGCTTGATAGAGGGCAAATTACGCCATTTGACGACTATGACAAAGTGAGTCACTTCATCTTTGATGAAATTGACTTTACGCAAAGGAGTAGACATGACAGAGGCTGAAATACAGAAACAAATAATTGAATCTTTGAATAATTCTGAATGTCAGGTGTGGCGTGCTAATGCTGGAATGGTTCGAGTAGGTAAAAGGACATTAAAACTTTTACCAAAAGGCTTTCCTGACATATTCGGAGTGAGACTAAAAGATGGCAAGTTTATAGCAATTGAGATTAAAAAGCCGACTGGAAAATTATCAAGTGAACAAATTGAATTTCAACAGTGGGCATTAAAACACAAGATTATATACGGCGTCGCATATTCAGTAGAAGACGCACTAAAAATTATAGAGGGGGATTAACATGCGTACAGTAATAGCATTAAAACGTAATGGAGAAAGACCAACGCAATCGGAAGTTGATAATTGGGACCAAATCAAGACGGAAAGAGCGTATCAGGAATACAGAAGTAAACGTAAAGAGAAACCATGGTTAAAGACAGTGAGACAATCTGTGCCAGCAAGTCCCTATTATCGCGAGTTGTGTCGGTATGTAGGTGTACCTTGCAAAGAGCCTGGAGATTTTGAAGAGGTTAAACCTGAAAAAGAAGTAGAACTCATCGAATTTCCTGAAATTAAAAACGACAAATCAAAAGTGTGGACTTATAACGGACAAGAATTCACTACAAATCAGTTAGCTAAGAAGGTTGGTGTCGATAGAAAAGTAATTACTCAACGTATCCGTAAGGGTTGGACCATAAGACACATATTAAAACACGGTGGTGTTATCTCATGAAAATCAGAGAATTAAACATTGATGATCGTGTCGCATTTTACACAGACAGCGAGCAAGAAAATCCTTACGAAGGTAAAGTCACTGAACTGTACTACAACTTCAAAGGCAAAGAAATGGCACAAATAGAGCTAGACAACGCATGGTATTACAACATAACTGACGATGATGATTGGGAGGTTATTTATTGATGAACACATTCCACTTATATAATACTGCGGGGGATAAAGTAATTATCGTACGTGAAACTGATGGAGGATATAACATGCGTGGGTTTCCGAAATCACACTTCAGTCACATTGATATTTTTTACACTTATGAAGAGTTTAACGAATACAAGGCGATACACAACCTGATGTACGCAGAGGAGTTAGGTAGTCAGATTAGTATTTTTGATATGTAGGGAGGATTAAGTATGGGATTACTTGATAGATTCTATCTATACAAGAATGACAAACCAGTGGTATCAGTCATACCACAACATGGCAAGTATTATGTATGTGGTTATGGTTTTAACGGATACTTCTACCTTAACGATTACATGACGGAAGATGAATTGGAACAATTTATTGCAGATAAAGGATTGAGCAGATAAATAAGGAGGACATTAAGTATGGTAAAAATTAAAACTAAAAGAGAAATGACGTTACCAGAACTGATTCAGTGGGGTTGGGATAATAAAAACAAAAACAGAGAGTTCTATTCTGAAAATGGCAAGAAAGTAATTTTTAATAGTAATGGAAATGTTAAGCCAAAAGTATACTTCAAACCCGAAGACACTTTCACTGTAGAAATAGAAGAAGAAATTACAGAGGAGACGAAATTACCTAGATTAATAGAAATGTATGAATACGAGGGAAATCCAAATACACATTTATATAAAAATATAACCATAAAAGGATTGCTGAATGATTCTCAAAGTGACCCATTGTACGTACCTAAAGCCTTCTACATGCTCAACGATGACATGACAATGACGCTGCTTTGGAAAGATGGGGAGAGGGTGGAATGAATTCTTTAGTAAATTTGAGAGAAAGAATAATTCAGCTCGAAAAAGAACGTGACGCATACAAAACAGAGCGAGACACACTTATCGCAGACATTATCCGTTTACGTGCAGAGCGAGATGATTATAAATGCAAACTAGACGATGTGGTGGATTTATTCACCCGCCACATCAATTATAAGTTATCGGTCAGCCACAACACATGGTATATCAATTTACGTCACAAACTAGATGAGGTACTTAAGAATGGTAAAGGTTGATTATAAACGCATTTGGCAGGACTGGAAAGAAAGACAGATGAGGCTTTTTGTATCGATGTATGCAAACGCAAAATTAAGTGACGAAAAAGAATTAATAAGAAAGTGTAATTTAAAACGTGCAGAATTAATAGAAATGGATAAATACGATGGTACACAAGAATTCCACAATCTATTACACGATTTAGAAAGGGCGAACGTAAATGACCTTAAACAATAAACTATATATTTTCAAAGCGCGTGTATTACGTGTGATTGATGGGGATACTTTAGAGATGCGCATTGATCTAGGTTTCCATACGCATACGGTACGCAAGGTTAGATTGCTCGGTGTGGATACACCAGAACGTGGCAAACCTGGATATAACGAAGCGAAAGCATTTACGACAAGTGCAGTGTTAGGTAAGGACGTGTACGTTCAGACGTATCAAGCCGATGTATTCGGTAGATACCTAGCTGATGTGTGGTATCAAGAGGACGATAACGAGTATAGGTTAAGTCATGAATTAACTGTAAGTGGCTTAGTTAAGGAAGGTAGTAAATGGAATGAGGAGGACGAGTAGATGAAACGATACACAATTTATGTTGAAGAAATTGTAAAAAATAAAAGAGAGTACACTATCAGAACAGATGAAGATATTAATAATATAGTTGACGACTTAGAAGAACAATTAAGATGGTACGGAGGCAATACAACGCCATCAGATATTCTTTTGAATAATACAGAAATTGAAGTTGTTGGATATACAGATGACACAGATTATTCATCTCCTTATGGTGTGGATTACGAAATTGAAGATGTTATGGAGGACAAATAATGGAACAATTAATTAAACAAGTTGAACAATGGAGTATTGATAAAGGATTAGACAAAGCAGACCCGAATAGACAAGCATTGAAAGTTTGGGAGGAATCTGGAGAGATTGCGTCAGCTCTCTCTCGTGGTAATTTAGAGACGTTGAAAGACGGAATCGGAGACACAGTAGTTACATTAATTATATTGGCTCAACAACATGGTTGGACGTTAGAGGAGTGCTTACAGTATGCATATGATGAGATTAAAGGACGTACAGGGAAGACAATCAACGGGACATTCATCAAATCCGACGACTTGTAGTAAAGACATACTAAAAAAGGTTAAAGAAATATTAAACAAGGAGTGATAGCGTGTTTAAATTACCAGAAAAATATAGAAAAAGTATTAGAGAGTATAGGAGTATGTCGCCTGAGGAAAAGGTAAACTTTGAGAATGGATTTATTGAATACGCAAGAGAAAAAAGTCCGATACTTCGTAATTCAAGTGATGAAGAATTGAGACGTCACTTTAAAATTCTTTCAAGTCTTGTTGATACTAGGGAGGAGTGATCAAATGAAATATTTAAGAGTGGTATTACACACACTGGTGACAATTCTAATTTACGAGGGTGCTAAGGCATTGATGAGTAAGAAGTTAGGTGATGAATAATGTATTCAGATAAATATTTCAATATAAAAGAATTTCATACGATTTACTTCACAAAAATGTTAGTTGATGAAGTAATGCAAAAAATAAGAGATGGAAGATATATAACTTTAAAAGAAACTTATATATTAATATATCTTGAATGTATCTTAAGAGATAATGTTAATCCTGGATTATTAAAGACTATTTATAATTATTTAGATGAATATAAGGGCGACGAGTAATGTATATGACATTAATTATATTAGGCATCGTTGCAATCGCATTATTAATTCACAACACAATTCTACAGAAACAAAACAATAAACTACTTTACACAGTAAGCGTTCTTGCGGGTCACATATTTGATGAACGCGGGGAAGAATATGTTAAGAATTTGATGAAATAGGAGGACGGACATGAATATCAAAAAGAAAAAACACACAAACGTTGGTGGATTAGTTGATAAACCTAATTTTGATCACATAGAAACAAGCGAACTGGATATTGAAAAGTTTTTAAACAGATTCAAAAAAGAGGGCGATAATATGGTTAAAAAAGCTACAGAGAAACCAAGAGAAGTAGAATATATTGAATTTAATGGATATGAGAATTTTGAAGAAGTGTGTGAATTTGTGGGTTGTCACTATGAAGGAATTTTATTAAAAGTTAATAGATCTGGTAAAGAAGTAATAGACATTCCTAGAAAAGGGTGTTTTCTTGTAGGTACTATTTTTTATAGATATTTAAATCCTGAATATGCGCATCTTTCAAACCACGAAACTGGAGATTATATCTACGATGTAATGCCAAAAGATAAATTCTTTTGTATTTATGGATAGGAGGTAACGCATGAAGTTAGGCAAAGCAGATATACCTAAACTAGAGGAGTTGGATTGATATATGGATAACATATTTAAATTAGACGGTACAAAGAAAGATAATATTAACATAAAGAATCAAATATATGAGCTGAACTCGCAACTACCAATTATTATTGAGATAGCTAAGATGAAATCTGCCTATCAACGCGAAAGGCTTACAACTTTAAGAAGAGAAGGGTTTACAGAAGAACAGGCTTTGGAAATTATAAAGGCAGAACGTACACCTTTTGATCAATAAATTTATGGAGGGAATAAATGTATACGCCGTCTGAAGTTAAACAATTGATTATGGATTATCACTGGATGCGAAGATTGATTGACCATCAAGTATATGAATACGACAGTACGTCTATTGGACAGTATGGGATTGAATCTGCTATGCCCAAGGGTCAAGGTGATACTGGAGATAAAGTGTTGGTACGAGTTATACGTAATGATAAGGATAGACGTAAGACACAAGACTTAATCGATAAGGTAGCGTTCATAGATAAGTATGAGCACCATATAACTAACGATAAAAACTACCACATCTTGCAGCTACTAAAGCAAGGTGAGAGCTTCTCACGTGTGGAAGTATTAATGATGATGAGTCGCAGGAATGTATATAATAGGTTGAATGATATTGTTAATATATATATGAAGCAACAGTAAAGGATTACACAAATTGCACACTTTGCACATTTTGCACAGTATTATGT
Organism: Staphylococcus agnetis; assembly: GCF_011466855.1. Classification (NCBI taxonomy): domain Bacteria; kingdom Bacillati; phylum Bacillota; class Bacilli; order Caryophanales; family Staphylococcaceae; genus Staphylococcus; species Staphylococcus agnetis. Next base: position 1,436,158 of record NZ_CP045927.1, on the reverse strand, counting down.
ATATCAACTTATATTTATTATAATAACCGTAGAGGTTATACTCTCAAATAAAATAACAAAACATAATCACTAGGCACTGTATACGCACAGTGTCTTTTTTTATACGTCAAAATAAGGTGCTTAACCGTGAGAGTTGGTGATATATGAGATGGCTAATATGTTAAACAGCGTTAATTTCGAAGATTATTTAAATTTATCAAAAAAACAAAGAGAATATATACGTATCAAGAATGAGACAAATTTATCTGACAAAGAGATTTCGGTGGAAATTAACACACCTACGCCTTCAATAAGCAGGTGGAAAACTAACGAAAAATTTAAGGCAGGATTAATGGCGTACCAAGCACATCATTTGGAAAGTGCAGTGCCGCAAGCTTTAAAAACTATGATTGATTTATTAGATGCCAAAAGTGAGTTAGTACGATTCCAAGCGTCGAAAGATATTCTTGATCGTACTGGATATAATCCTGTCGAGAAACAAGAGATTTCAATGCAAGGTGCGGTGACGTTCAATGACGACATCGATTAATTTATCTGAACTGATACCCGAACACTTTCGTGATTTATGGCGTGCTACTAAGGACCCGAACATACTTAATGTTGTGGGTAAAGGTGGACGTGGTAGTGGTAAATCTTCTGACATTTCGATTATCATTACACAATTAATCATGCGTTATCCGATGAACGCAGTAGTTGTACGTAAGACAGATAACACATTAGCAACGTCTGTATTTGAGCAAATAAAATGGGCGATTGAACAACAAAAGGTATCACATTTATTTAAAGTTAAAGTGTCGCCAATGGAAATAACATATGTACCTAGAGGGAATCGGATTATCTTTAGAGGGGCGCAAAACCCTGAACGATTGAAGTCGTTAAAAGATAGCCGATTTCCTTTTTCTATTATGTGGATTGAGGAATTAGCGGAGTTTAAAACCGAAGACGAAGTGACTACGATTACAAACTCAATGCTACGTGGTGAGTTAGAAGAAGGATTATTTTACAAATTCTTCTTCAGTTATAACCCCCCTAAACGTAAACAGTCCTGGGTTAACAAAAAGTATGAAAGCTCATTTCAACCCGATAACACTTTCGTACATCACTCTACATACTTAGATAATCCGTTTATCGCTAAACAGTTTATTGATGAGGCAGAGGCTGCTAAGGAACGTAATGAGTTGCGTTATCGTTGGGAATATTTAGGCGAAGCGATAGGGAGTGGCGTTGTACCGTTCAACAACTTACAGATAGAGAAAATACCTGATGAGTTGTTTAACTCATTCGACAATATACGTAACGCTGTCGACTTTGGTTACGCGACTGATCCTTTAGCTTTTGTGCGCTGGCATTATGATAAAAAGAAACGCATTATATACGCAGTAGATGAGTATTACGGCGTGCAAATTAGTAATAGACAGTTTGGTAAGTGGCTATGGTCCAAAGGCTATCAGAGTGATGATATATACGCAGATAGTGCTGAGCCTAAGTCGATTGATGAATTAAAAAAAGAACATGGCATTAAACGGATTAAAGGTGTCAAAAAGGGACCCGATTCGGTTGAATACGGGGAGCAATGGTTGAATGATTTAGACGCTATTGTAATTGACCCTAATCGCACACCTAACATTGCTAGGGAGTTCGAGAATATCGACTTCGAAACGGATAAAGACGGTAACGTTAAGCCTAAATTAGAAGATAAGGATAACCATACTATTGACGCCACACGCTATGCTTTAGAACGTGATATGCGTCAGAACAAGATTTCAATTTTAACATAAAGAAGGTGATTGTTATATTTTGGCCAAACGAAAAGCCTTACCACGAAAGAGTTATTGAGCAGATTAAACCTAAATATGAGACTCAAGAAGAGATGATAATCCGTTTAATCAATGATCATAAACTAAAAATAGAAGATATTACAGTGGGGGAAAGGTATTACAACCATGACCCTGATGTATTAAGATTAGCGCCTAAATTAGATAATAAAGGTAACATTGACCCATTTAAACCTGACTGGCGAATGTACACCAACTATCATCAGAATCTAGTAGACCAAAAAGTAGCATATGCAGTAGCTAACCCAGTGACGTTCTCTAGTGATGATGATAAATCACTCAAAACAATCCAAGAAGTGTTAAATCACAAGTGGGACGATAAATTAGTGGACATACTTACTGCAGCAAGTAATAAAGGTGTTGAATGGATTCAACCCTATGTTGATGAGAATGGAGAATTCAAGACATTCAGAGTACCTGCAGAACAAGCTATTCCTATTTGGACCAATAAAGAGCGTGACACGTTAAAAGCGTTTATTAGGTATTACAGATTAGATGGTGCTGAACGTGTCGAGTATTGGACGGATACAGACGTCACATACTATGAATATCAAGACGGAATACTTATTCCTGATTATTACCATGGAGAGGAACACATTCAATCACACTATTACGTGGGTAATAAACGTGTAAGTTGGGGTCGTGTTCCTTTTATTCCGTTTAAGAATAACCCTCAAGAGATGAGCGACTTGTTTATGTATAAGACAATCATCGATGCAATGGATAAGCGTTTATCTGACACACAGAATACCTTTGATGAATCTACTGAATTGATATACATCTTAAAGGGTTATGAGGGGCAAGATTTAGATGAGTTTATGCGCAACCTGAAATACTACAAAGCAATTAATGTAGATGGTGACGGTAGCGGTGTAGATACGATTCAAATCGAAGTACCTGTACAGTCATCTAAAGAGTATTTGGATATGCTACGTGATTATGTCATTGAATTCGGGCAAGGTGTCGACTTCCAACAAGATAAATTTGGTAACAGTCCTTCGGGGATTGCACTTAAATTTATGTATAGTAACTTAGATTTAAAGGCAAATAAGCTCAAGAATAAAACTTTAACAGCCTTACAAGAGTTACTACAGTACATTATTGACTTCTATAAACTCAATATTAAAGTACAAGATGTCGAGATCACATTTAACTTTAATGTAATGGTCAATGAGTTAGAGCAATCACAAATTGGCGTTCAATCGCAATACTTATCAAAAGAGACTGTTGTTACTAATCACCCATGGGTAGATGACCCTGTGGCAGAATTAGAACGTATTGAGCAAGATAACATTGACTTCAATAAACAATTACCACCGTTAGAGGGTGACGCTAATGACAGAGCGCAAGATAACGAATCAGAAACAAATTGATGATTATATCGAGCAACTGATTGCTAAGTCGGAAAAAACGCTAGAAGTGTTATTTGCTAAACGATTGAAAGTTATCAATAAAGAATTAGCGGATATGTTCGAAAAGTACCAGTCAGATGACCCTCATGTGACGTGGACAGAATTTAATAAGTACAATCGCTTGAATAAAGAACTTGCACGTATAGGGCAAATGCTGACCGAAGATTATAACCAAGTAGCCAAAGCTATAAAAGAGACTCAACATAATGCTTACATCGAGAAGTATATGATGAGTCTTTATTTGTATGAAATGGCTAGTCAATCGTCAATGCGGTTTGATGTACCTACTGCATCCGTTATTAATTCTGCTATAGAACAACCGATTGAGTTTATACGCTTAGTACCAACGTTGCAGAAACATCGCAATGAGGTCCTTAAACGCATTCGCATACACATTACGCAAGGTATCATGAGTGGCGAGGGCTATTCTAAGATTGCCAAAGCATTGCGTGATGATTTAGGTATGGCTAAGGCTCAATCGTTGCGTGTTGCACGTACAGAGGCTGGTAGAGCGATGTCACAAGCGGGATTAGACAGTGCAAAGGTAGTTAAAGACAACGGATTCAAGATGAAAAAGCGTTGGTCTGCTACGAAAGACACTCGCACACGTGACACACATCATCACTTAGATGGTCAATCAGTGGATATAGATGACAACTTTAAATCTAGTGGTTGTGTAGGTCCAGCACCGCATCTATTTGTTGGTGTAGCAAGTGCAAAAGAAAATATTAACTGTCGTTGTAAGCTATTGTATTACATTGACGAAGATGATTTACCTGGTGTAATGCGAGTACGTAATGATGATGGAACAACCGAAGTAATCCCACACATGACCTATCGTAAGTGGGAGAAGATGAAACGAAAAGGTGGAAAATAACATGGAACGCAATACAGTGAACATTGATTTAGTGGATTATAATGAATTGCTTATTAAAGCTGAAAAGTACGATGCTTTACCGAAGGAAAAGAAATCGGAATTCGGTTTAGATTACGATGTTACAGCATCGTATAGTCCTGACACTTGTTTCATAGAAGTAGAGGGAGATGTAGACTTCAACAAATTCAAAGAATACAAAAATAACGTTAAGAAAATGGTAATCACTTTTAAATAAGCTAGCACCATGAGTGCTGGCTATTTTTTATGCCCAAATCATGCTCAAGGCGTTAAAAGGTGCAAACTCGTGCTGGAAAAGACCAGTGTTATCAAAAATGTGAGGAGCAATAATTATGAAAAGAGATTTTTTACGTGGTTTAGGTTTAGAAGAAGAAACGGTTCAAAAGATTGTAGATGAACATCACGATACATTGCGAGATTTAAAAAATGAGGCTAAACAAGCTGAAACTTTAAAAGAGCAATTAGAAAAAGCTAACAAAGAGCTGGAGAACCGAGATAAACAAATCACAGACCTTCAAAAGGCTAAAGATGGGGATAACCAAGAACTTAAAGATAAGTTAGATCAATACAAACAAGAAAATGCCCAATACCAAGCTGACATGAAGGAATTAAAACTTAATAACGCCATCAAGTTAGCTGTTGCTAAAGATGCAAACGACGTTAATGACGTTCTGTTGATGCTTGACAAAAGTAATCTTGAACTTCAAGAAGATGGCAACGTTAAAGGTTTAGAAGATGCAGTAAAAGCACTGCAGGAATCTAAGCCTTATTTATTTGTGGAACAAGCACCAAGCGGACGTACACCGCAAGACGGAGACCCTATTACAAACATCACTAAAGACCAGTTTGACAACATGACTGTTTCTGAACGTGAGAATTTGTTTTATAACGACCGTCAAACGTACGACAAACTAATTAATCAATAAAGTGAGGTAATAATTTATGGCAGTAGGTACAACTAAACTTGCACAATTAGTCAATCCTGAAGTATTGGCTCCTATGATGCAAGCGGAATTAGATAAAAAGCTACGTTTTGCTCAATTTGCAGAAATCGACGACACGTTAGAAGGTCAACCTGGTAACACATTAACTTTTCCAGCGTTTGTTTACAGTGGAGACGCTAAAGTTGTGGCAGAGGGCGAAGAAATTCCAATCGACCAAATCGAAACTAAAAAACGCCAAGCTACTATCCAAAAGATTGGTAAAGGTACAGAATTAACTGACGAAGCATTGCTTTCAGGTTATGGAGACCCTAAAGGCGAAGCAGTACGTCAACACGGTTTAGCTATCGCTAACAAAGTAGATAATGATGTGTTAGCGGCACTTAAAACTGCAACATTAACAGTAGAAGCAGACATTACTAAACTAGACGGTTTACAAACAGCTATCGACAAGTTTAACGATGAGGATTTAGAGCCAATGGTTTTATTTGTAAATCCATTAGATGCCGGTAAATTGCGTGCTAGCGCTACAAACAACTTCACTCGTGCTACTGAACTAGGTGACGATGTAATTGTTAAAGGTGCATTTGGTGAAGCTTTAGGTGCTATAATCGTACGTTCTAACAAAGTAGAAAAGGGCGAAGCTATTCTTGCCAAAAAAGGTGCGGTTAAATTAATCACCAAACGTGATTTCTTCCTTGAAACAGAACGTGATGCATCACGTAAAGCTACTGCATTATTCTCTGATAAGCACTATGTAGCTTACCTTTATGACGAGGCGAAAGTAGTGAAAATCACTAAGTCATCTAGTGGATTAGGAGTTTAATTGTAAAGGAGTGATATTATGCTATCACGTGTGATTGAGAAGTTCGAGGACCTAGAAGATGATAACTATTTCTATGATGAAGGTGATATTTATCCACGTGTAGGTTACATCCCTAGTGATGAACGTGTTAACACTTTATCATCCACAAATAACAAACGGAATCTACAAGTTATTAGCCTTATAAATTTAGATAGTTTAAAAGTTGATGAATTAAAAGAATTGTCCAAAGAACGCAATATTGAAGGCTATTCCGATATGAAAAAGGCTGAATTAATCGAGGCGTTAGAAGGTGCTAAATAATGGATGCACTAGATGTCAAAATGCTAAATGGAACACGTATTGATGATGTTTCAAACGATTACGTGATCAATAAGTTAATTTTAGCTTATAAACAAGTGGCAGAAGAATATTGTAATCAAATGTTTGCTGACCCATTACCTGGCGGCGTACAGAAGTTTATTGCTGAATGCATTAAATATGGTGCATCTGGCAATATAGCTTCACGTTCAATGGGGACAGTTAGCTATACGTATGTTACAGATGTTCCTAGTTCGATGTATAAGTACCTTAAACCCTATAGAAAGTTGAGATGGTGATGCTATGTTTGATCCATACAACGAATTCCCACATACCATTTCGATAGGTTCTATCAAAAAGGTTGGGGAATATCCAATTATAAAAGAGCGCTTTGTAAGCGAAAAACAAATTAACGGCTTTATGGACACACCTAGCACATCCGAACAACTTAAATTCCACCAAATGTCTCAAGAATACGATAGGAACTTATATGTACCGTATGACCTGCCAATCGCTACCAATAATTTATTTGAATATGAGGGCAGAATCTACGGTATAGTAGGAGATTCCATTGACCAAGGTGGACAACACGAAATAAAAATGTACAGACTTAAACAGGCGCCTTATGGCAAAGGTTAAATTCGGTGCAGATTCAATAGTTGTCGACCTTGAAAAGTATTCTAAAGACATGGAGAAATGGGTTAAGAAAGGTATCGCTAAAACGACCCTTAAGATTTACAACACAGCGATTCACTTAATGCCAGTTGATACTGGGTTCTTAAGACAATCGACTACTGTTGATTTTGAAAATGGTGGATTTACTGGTGTTGTAAAAATAGGCAGTAGCTACGCTGTGTACGTCAATTACGGTACAGGAATATATGCCACAAAAGGTAGTAGAGCGCACAAGATACCATGGACTTATAAAGACCCTAACGGTAAATGGCATACGACATACGGACAAATGCCACAGCCGTTTTGGGAACCTGCAATTGACGCTGGACGTCAGACGTTTGAGCGTTACTTTTCATAGAGGTGGTTAAATATGTGGGTATCAGTTGAACCTGAACTTACAGTACAAATATATAAACGGTTGAAATCAAGCCCTATCATTAACAAATTCGTTGGTGATAGGGTTTTTGATGTAGTTCAAGAGGACGCTGTTTACCCATATATTATTGTGGGTGAATCTAACGTCACTAATAACGAATCAAGCGCTATGATGAGAGAAACAGTCGGTATTGTTATCCACGTTTACTCACAATTTGCTACGCAACATGAGGCAAAATTAATCATTAGTGCAATTGGTTACGAATTGAACAGACCAATCGAAATAGAAAATTACGAATTCCAATTTAGTCGTATTGATAGCCAAGCGGTATTTCCTGACATAGACAGGTTTACCAAGCACGGCACGATACGGCTTTTATTTAAGTACAGACATATAAAAAAGAATGAAGGAGTGTAATATATGGCGCAAAAAAGTTATTTAGCTGTAGTACGACCTGCCGACAGTAAATTAGATAAAGTAGACGCTTTATTACTTGCTGATTTACAAGAAGGCGGTTGGACTATTGAGAATGATTTAGCTGAAATTGTACGTGGCGGTAAGACGGATTATTCGTCTAATGCTACATCGGAAGAAATCAAATTGACAGTCGGGAATGTACCTGGTGATCCTGGCATTGAAGCGTTAAAAGCAGCCGCTAAAAAAGGCGGTCAAGTGCGTATTTGGCTATATGAACGTGTTAAACGCAAGGACGGTAAATACCACGGTGTGTTCGCTTATAGCGTTCCTGAATCTTTCGAAATGTCATTTGATGATGAGGATAACAAAATTGAATTAACGCTTAAAATCAAATGGAATACTGCGGAAGGCACAGAAGATAACCTTCCACCTGAATGGTTCGAGGCTGCAGGCGCACCAACTGTTGAATACGAAAGCTTTGGTGAGTACGTCGGCACTTATGAAGAAAAACAAAAAGCAAGTGTTTCATCAGGTTTGGAAGTTTAACTCAATATTAGGGGGGCATAAGCTCCCTATTTTTTTATACAAAAAATGAAAAGAGGTATTTATTTTGACTGAGTTTAATCCGATTACGACACTAAATATTAATGATCAAGAAGTAGAAGCGAAAGCCACTTTCTTATTTGATAAAGTAGCTAAGAAATTCGCACAAGATAATGAAGATAAAGACGGAAAAAAGGTTACTACACCTGGTTTTACTGCAATCTACAACGGCATTTTAGAGCGTGATACAGATGCTATCGCGGACTTTTGGGAATGCGCTACAGCTTACTTAGGGAAGAATGCGCCTAGCCGTGAAGATATTGAGTTAGCTTTATTCAAAGTTATTGAGGATAAACAAGACACGATTGAGTTATTACAAGGCGCTTTAGATGTGATGAATAACAGCGGTTTTTTCAAGCAAAAATCACGTCTGTTCTGGGTGCAAATGAACGAGGCTCCGAATATGGCGAAAGAGGACGACAAAGAGATGACCAAATCGGGCATCAAGTTCATGAAAGACAATTTCAAAGAAATCATGGGCTCAGAACCTTACTCGACTATTCAAAAATAAGACAGTTAACCGGCAGATATATTGGTTATATACCTGAACAAGAGTTGCTTATGATGACGCCAAGTGAATGGCGTGATTGGATTATAGGCAGTCAAGAGAAGTATTTAGACCAACGTATGCTGGGTGTAGAAGCAGCACAAGCAAATGGTCTTGTGCAAGCTGGGAAACCTCTTAAAAGGATTACTAAAGACATTGAAAAACAACGTTATGAAATACATGAACCTGGTAGCTATAAACGCATACAACAAGCTAGGTTAGCTGAAGAAAAACGTAGACGTGAGTTGTTCAAAGAAGGTACAAGAAAGTTTTTAGAACAGAAAGGAGGTTAACTATTGGAAAGTAATTTTATGGTTAAAATCATGGCTGTAATGCGTGATTTTGAATCCAATATCCGTAAGGCGCAACGCATGGCTAAAACCGCTGTACCGAATGAAATTGAAACAGATGTCAAAGCGAACATTTCTCGATTCCAACGTGATTTACAACGTGCCAAAGCTATGGCTCAAAAAGGCATTGGGAATATTCGTTCGAAGATTGCTGTTGAAAGTGAAGAATTTAAACGCAAGGTGGCTGAAGCTAAAGCGTATTTAAATACCATGAAAAGACATAAGGTTGATTTGAAACTTAGCGATGAGGAATTGATGACTAAGTATGGTAAGGATAAAGCAACAATAGAAGCCTGGCGTAAACATGTTGTCGAACTTGATTTAGATACCAGTCCAGCATTAATGGCAGCTAAAGGTTTTGAGAAAAGCATGATTGACATTAATAAACATGTCTTTCATCAAGGGCGTTGGAGAATGCAGTTAGATGACGGATCGATAGGCAAGTTTGTAAAAACTATTGATAGAATAGGCCCTACAGCTAGAAATAATTTTGATAAATTAAGAGTTTATGGAATTAAAGCATTTCAATCAATTGGTCCTATTATGGACGACTTTAATAACAAAGTTGACGCGTTCGCATCCCGCATCAGAAGTTTTGCAACTGTGTTTTCGCAAACATTCAAAGGTCTAATGGTAGCTAGTGTGCAAGCGTTGATACCAATCATAGCTAGTTTAGTACCTGCATTAATGGCAGTATTAAATGCTGTTGGTGTATTAGGTGGTGGCGTATTAGGTTTAGCGGGTGCATTTAGTGTAGCTGGTGCAGGTGCTGTTGTATTTGGTGCAATGGCTATTAGCGCAATCAAGATGCTTAAAGACGGGACACTACAAGCCACAAAAGAAACACGTGCATATCAATCAGCATTGAATGGAGTTAAATCAACATGGCAAAGCATAATCAAGCAGAACCAGGCTCAAATATTTAACACATTGGCTAATGGATTGAACACAGTTAAAACAGCTTTAACGGCATTAAAGCCGTTTATAGCAGGCGTCTCACAATCCATGGAACAAGCGTCACAAAAGGTACTTAAGTGGGCGCAAAACAGTCAAACTGCCTCTAAATTCTTTAGTATGATGAATACAACTGGAGTTAAGACATTTAACGCATTATTAAGTGCAGCAGGACGTTTTGGAGATGGATTGGTTAACGTGTTTACGCAACTAGCTCCCTTATTCTTGTGGGTCGCACAAGGATTAGATAGTTTAGGCCAAAAATTTCAAAATTGGGCAAATAGTGTTGGTGGTCAAAATGCGATTAGATCATTTATCGAATACACTAAGACTAATTTACCTAAAATAGGTCAAATCTTCGGAAATGTATTTTTAGGTATTGGCAATTTGATGAGGGCATTCGCTCAAAATAGTAGTGGTATATTTGACGCATTAGTGCAAATGACTTCTAAATTCAGACAGTGGTCAGAAACTGTCGGGAATTCAGAAGGATTCAAAAAGTTTGTCGAGTACGTCCAACAAAACGGTCCAATCATCATGGATTTAATCGGAAATATTGTCAGAGCATTAGTAGCATTTGGTACTGCAATGGCACCTATTGCTAGTGTTGTTCTAAGAGTTATAACAGCTTTAACGGGATTTATAGCTAATTTATTTGAAACACATCCGGCAATTGCTAAATTAGTCGGGATAGCGGTTATGCTTGCAGGCGCGTTATGGTCATTATCAATGCCAATAATGTTAGTCCAATCTATACTTAGATATTTCGGTTTGTCATTTTTAGGAGTGATTGGCAATATCGCTCGTTTTATTTCTACGAGTGGTGTACTTTCCGGAGCATTAAATTTATTAAGAGGGGCTTTTACTTTCTTGATGAGTCCTATAGCTAACATTGGTAGGTTGTTGCCATTGTTAGGCACAGCATTTACTGCTTTAACAGGACCAATCGGAATTGCTATTGCTATTATAGGCGCGTTAGTGGGGGTTATTGTTTACCTATGGAAAACTAATGAAGATTTCCGAAATATGATTATCAATGCATGGAACGGAATTGTATCGGCCATTAGTGGCGCTGTAAGTTCTATCGTTAGCTGGTTTCAACAATTGTGGGCAAGCATTCAACAAACTTTACAACCAATTATGCCGATACTACAACAATTAGGTCAGATATTTATGCAAATTTTGGGTGTAGTTATCATGACTATTATCCAAAATCTAATAACAACATTTCAACTTTTATGGACAGTTATTTCTGTTGTGTTTACGGCTATAGGAGGAATCATATCCTCTGTGGTCCAAATTATTGTTGGATTATTTACCGCATTTATTCAATTGCTAACTGGTGACTTCTCAGGAGCGTGGCTAACCTTACAGAATACAATTTCAAACGTAATGAATACTGTTTGGAATACATTAGTCTCAATTTGGAACCAAATTTCTAACTTCATATTCAGTATTTTAAACAGAATACTTGGCACTAACATCACAACTTGGGGTCAAATTTGGAGCGCGATTACAGGATTTGTGACCAGAATTTGGAATTCTGTTTCAACGTGGTTTACTAAGGTTGCTGTAACAGTGCTAACTAAAATGGTTCAAGCATATAACTACATCATGTCTAACGGTGCTAGATGGGTGTCTTCCATTTGGAATACAATGGTTAGCTTTGTAGCTAAAATTGTGAGTGGATTTTTCAAAGTTGTAAGCGAGATAGGAAATGGTATGCAAAACGGATTGAATAAGATTCAAAGTTTCTTTGGCGATTTTATGTCAGCTGGTGCTGAATTAATTAGTCGTGTAGCAGAAGGTGTCGCCAGTGCAGCGTGGAAAGTTGTTAGTGCAGTGGGTAACGCAATATCTGATGCATGGAACAGTGTTACATCGTTTATATCCGGTCATGGTGGTGGAGGTATGGGCGGTGCTATATCTCAAGCTCAATCGCTAGCATCAAGTGTTGGTAGTGCCTTTAACACTGAATTGACATCCACTCTAACAGATGGAATGAGTGGTATGGGTGGCGTTATGGATGCTCATATGACAAAAGATGTACAACACAGCATGCAAGAGAATAACCGACCTATTGTAAATATTGTCGTTAAGAACGAATCTGATTTACCGGCTATCAAATCATACATTGAAGAAACAAACGCAAAGAACGCAAGCTTTGCATTAATGTAAGGGGGATATTAATTGATTGCGCATGATATAGAAATTGTTAAAAACAATAAGAAGTACCGTATCAGTAACAACCCCTTTACAAACGATGTATTGCGGGTTGTTTCTTATAATGTCGAAGGCGCGGGTTATGAACGTAAATTCGACAACGTAGAACGTATAAATGGTAGGTTTCACAATTCCACTATAGAAGAAAAGAAGGTCGTTAAATTAACCTTACGTTATGATGTGGATCGTATCGCATTTGCATCACATTTAAAGGCTGCTATACAAGATTTGTTTAGTGGCCATTTTTATTTGAGAGAATTAGCTACACCTGATAACGATATTAAATTCGAAAGTATCTTCTCGGATGAAAAGCAAGAATTCGAATTAGAATATGTTGATGGTAGGCAAATATATGTAGGTTTGGTAAACGAGGTTTCATTCGACACAGGACGTACTGGCGGGGAATTTACGTTAGATTTTGAAACTGTAGATTTACCTTATTTCGAAAGTATTGGGTATAGTACCGATTTAGAGGGTGACTCAAACATGGAGAAATGGGCGATACCCGACAGGCTTCCTTTTAATAGAAATGATTACAGACGGCAATACACATTCGAGAATGTCGCTTATGAAGATGTGTATTACAACGGTAGTGTGCCTATAAATCAATTTAACCAAGATAGCATCGTTGAAATCACACTAGGTAAGAATGTGAGTAAAAGCGACGATAAAGGTTTTACATTCTACATGTCTGAAAGTAATATGATTCAGATTAAAGGCTTAGAATTAAAAGCTGGTGACGTTATTAAATTAGACGGATTACACACATACCGTAACAATCTAAGAATTGATAATTATAATCGAACCTTAGAACAACCGGTATTAGTACCTGGTTGGAATCATTTCAAAATGAATCAAACAGTTCAAAAAATTGTGTTCAAACACAAAATATACACACGTTAGGGGGTTATCCATTGCCAGTATTATTAAAAAGTTTACAAGGTGTAGGGACTACCCTCTACGTAGGTACAAAGACAAACCACAAATTAGCAGAAGATGGCACTTTAGAACTTGATATTGTTGAGAATAAATCGACGTTTGACGCCATTGGAGCAATAACTAAGATGTGGACGATCACACAAGTGGCTGGTCCTGAAGATTACAATGAATATCGAATAGTTGTACTTGATAAAACTTCTGTTGGTAACAAAGAGAAGTTGAGTATTAAGGCAAGGCTTGTAGAATTAGATGACTTAAATTCAATTAGAGTTTACGAAAAATACACAGGTAGTTTTACTGGTCAAAAATATTTCGATTTAGTGTTTAAAAACACTGGATATAAATATAAATTACACGAAAATGTAAAAGCTAGTAGGTTTGAAAATTTGGGTAATGCAGATACTAATTTAGACCTATTCAAAAAAGGTTTAGAACGATTTCATCTTGAGTACGATTATGATCCTAAGACTAAAACATTTAATTTGTACGAGACAGTACAAAAAGAAGCGAACTATTTTATTAAAGCTGGTGTGAACGCGAACAATGTGAAGATACAAGAAGATTCAACGCAGTGCTATACGTTTATAAAAGGCTTTGGCGGTTTCGAAGATCAACAATCGTATGACGAGGCTAGTTTGCAATTTGAATATACCCACCCACTCGCTGATTTAGTAGGCAAGCGTCACGCTCCACCTATTATAGATGGGCGCATGAAAAAAGAGGATTCACTTAAAAAAGCTATGGAATTAGCCATTGATGAAAGTATCAAGACGTCTATATCATTAGACTTCGTTTCACTTAAACAGAAATTCCCGGAAGCTGACCCTAAAATAGGTGATGTTGTACGTGTGTCAGATGATTTAATCGGTTATAACGATGTTGTCCGCATTATCGAAATCACGACAGAACGTGACGCTTATAACAACATTGTCAAGCAAGACGTTGTATTGGGCGCTTTTACTATGGAAGATAGGTATAACAAAGCGGTTGCTAAGGCTGCCAATTATGCTAAGTCATTTAAATCTAATAATCCCGCTAAAGAAGCATTTGAATTGAGAGCGCAAACAAATGCTAACACTGCGACCAATCAACAAATATTGGATACTACAGGCAAACTGAAGGACAAAGTTGATGCGGTAGATGGTAAAAGTGTAACGACTAAAAACGGAACCATTTTACAAGACTTCACAAGCAAATCTAGTATTCGTAATATAAAAGAGATTGGAACTGTAGGAGATTCTGTCGCTAAAGGTAGTCTTGCGAAAGAGAATTTCACTCAAATGTTATCTAAAAAGATAAAAGCTAAACACACAAATTTAGCGTTGAGCGGTGCAACAATGTCCACTGTTAATGAAAATAGTATATATGATCAAGCTACAAAAATAACTGGAGATTTAATCATCGTACAAGGTACTGATGATGACTGGTTGGCAAATGTAGATATAGGCACTGATAAGACGAATGTAAAAACGTTTTATGGTGCCTTTTATAGTGCGATTGAAGTGATTAAAAGGAATAATCCTAAGGCAAAGATATTGGTAATGACAGCTACAAGGCAATGCCCTATGGATGGTAATACAATCCGTCGTAAAGATACTGATAAAAACAAGCTAGGGCTTACGTTAGAGGATTACGTTAACGCTCAAGTAATCGCTTGTAATGAGTTAAACGTACCTGTATTCGATGCTTACCATTCAGAATACTTCAAACCATATAGCCCAGCGTTTAGAAAAGCTAGTATGCCTGACGGACTTCATCCTAATGAAAAAGGGCATGAGGTCATCATGTACGAGCTTATAAAAGATTATTACTTTTTCTATGATCAATAAGGAGGTATACAATGCCGATAAACTTAATAAAGAAGTTTCATTCTTTGTTTGGAGATAAATTTTTATCTCAACAAGAAAGTAATGCGGAAGATATCGAAGTTGCTTTAAATAAGAATGAAAAGTATAAAAACTACCACGAAAAAGAACAAGCCACATCACATACGAGTAATCAAATACTACACACCTTATCTGATGGCACGACAAATAAAACATCCGATGAGTTGAAGTACCAACGCAAGCAAATAGAAGCACTTGTATTAGGTCATAATGGTGACGGTGTTCAAGAGTTACGCGCAAGTCGTACAAGTATGGATGCACAAAATTTCGACAGTTTGAGTAGTCGTCTATATCACGACTTTTTAACCGAAAAGAATAACCGTGAAAAGTTACGTACTGAATTACTTTCTAAAATCATGCGTGTAGTTAACGTTGATGATTATGGCGGTGACCCTACAGGCCAAAAGGATAGTACACAAGCGTTTGCTGACGCTTTAGCAGATGGCAACAGAATGGTAACCATGAGCGCTGGCACCTACTTAACTACTGGCATTAAAATGCCTAACAATTCACGTTTAGTTGGACAAGGGGCAGACATTACAATCATTAAATTTATGGATAACACACCTGCTGAAAACATTGGTATTACAAACTTAAAAATGAGTGGTTATGCTAAGAACATTTCATTAGAGAATTTCAGTTTTAATGGTAATAAATTCCGTCAGAATAAGGCGTTAAAGCCTGCTGGAGGGTCACGTTCAAGTAATATCCGTCTTGCTGGTGTAACGAACGGATACGTCTATAATGTGAAGTCTTATGACGCACTATTACACTGTATCGACGTGACATATGCTAGCGACGATTACTTTTACCAAGGCGACGGTAATCGCGTCCCTGAATCGTTAGAAAGTAAGCACGTACACATTGATAATTGTGAAGTTTATGGTTGCGGAGATGACGGTATCACAACACACCATTCACGTTATTTAACAATCACAAACTGTTACGCGCATACACCTACTGGCGGAGGTAATAATAACGGAATTGAAATCGATGACGGTTCACAATTCGTTTTTCTTTCAAACAACAAGACGGAAGGTAATTTTAGTGGTCTTGAAATCAAAGGTCATGCTGCAGTAAGTGCTGCACGTGGTGTCTTTGTTAACGGGCATGTGTCTATTGGGGATATCCGATCATACAACATAAGACATATTGGACATCACAGACCGGCTACAGACGCAAAAAGTAAAACTGCATTTGATGTGTCTTTAAACAATTGTTTAGCACTTTATCCATATTATAACGGTATATACGCTGGAACATCGCCTAGGGCGTTATTAATTAGCGCTTATCGAAACGTGTCTGTAAACAACTTCACCGCTATTGGTGACAGTAGATTCGCTAAATTAGAAGGTGGTAAGACAGATTATACAATGCCAGCAATTGCAGTACAGTTTATGGCAGAGAATGTAATTTTAAACAATATCAATGTTACTGGCTTCAAAGATGCTGGTGCAGACATCAAGTTTTTTGGTGGTGCTAACAGAGGTAAACGATTCGTAGTTAATAACGTTAACATTTGGAATTCATCAAATAAAATCGGTATTGCTAGCGGGGGCGGTATTTACGATTTAAAAATCACAAACGGTAATCTAACTGGTAATGGACCAGGCAACGGCATCGAGACTTACAATAATACAACTATTATTAGTGGTGTTACAGCTGATAACTATACAAACGCCGCAGTGATTGCGAAAGAAAAGTATAACGTTGTTCCTACTGTGGTTAAAGGTGGATTTACAGGTGGTTCAACAGGTTCTGCCGCAGTTAGTCCAGTGAGCGCTGTGTTAGCGTCAACAGGTAATTCAAGAGCTTACGATTCACGGAGTTATGTCATCGGAAGTGGTTATAACTCTAAAGCTTACGGATCTCGTTCAGGCGTGATTTCTTCCCTACAATCTGAAACAACTAAAGGTGGACACACACAGATTGTCATTAATAGTAACCGTGTTAAAGCGCCAGGTAACTACCATATTGTCGGTGGATATTCAGACAAGGGCGAAGCTTCCACAAGTAATATCAAATTCGATTTAAGCACTTATAGCGGTAACTTAACCCTTGCCGGTAAGATTACTCAAAACAGTGCCGATATTGCCGAACTATTTGAATCACAAAATGGCAAAGCGATTGAATTAGGTACAGTTGTTACTTTAGATGGTGACAAGGTACGTAAGGCGCAACCAAATGATGTGCCTATAGGTGTTATTTCAGGCACTGCTGCATTAGTAGCCAATGAAAAGTCCTACCACCATAAGGACAGGTTCCTCAAAAATGAGTACGGTGTTACTGTGACTGAACACAAGCAAGTAAGTTATCTTGACGATGAAGGGCATGAGCAATTTGAATGGCGTGATGTACCAGTTGAGAATCCTGATTACGACCCGTCAATCGAATATATGTCGCGTTCTGAACGCCCTGAATGGAATACAGTAGGTTTACTCGGTCAAATCTATACAAACGTCGAAAAAGACGTTGTAGCAGGCGATTTAGTTAATGGTCGTGCTGGAATTGGATATAAAGACAATGTAAATGGTAAAGGTCGTGTCATGAAGATTACAACGCCATACGATGATAAAAAAGGTTTTGGCATTGCATTAGTATTGTGGGGTGTTAATTAGTGGAATTACAAAAAGTAGGCAAAATTAATTTAGAAGAAGAACCGTATTTAAAGCCGATATCCGACAGGGGTATTGGCTTTTACAATTTAGATAAGAATACTGCGCAATTCCAATTTGTGGTCTCTAAAGACGACAAGCCTCTTCTTATTTCAGACAAAAATGTTAAAGGGTACGCCTTCTTTAAAGGACAGTCTGTTGATGGAGAAAAAGTTTCAACATCTGGCGTCTTAGATTTAGAATTCATTGACCCTATGCGTGGATTAGTCGGCGTAACAGTCCCTCAATGGTTTTTGAAGAACGTCACTAATTCGACAGTTCTAGGCGAAGTGTATTTATCCTTAAATGACGCTAGCAACAACGACAAAGACGACACAGTAGTATTAGGCACATTCTCGTTTAAAGTACGTGACAGTCTAGTTAATCAAATCGAAAGTGATATTAAGGTTAGCTACATTCGAATGTTTGATGACTTGAGAGAGGTTCTCGAAAAGAAAGTAGAACAAGTTAAACAAGATGTGGGCAGTTTAACTAGCCTAGTTGATTTAGTTAAACAAACTGTACAAGATGCTTTAAGCAAAATTGAACTCAGTCAATCTAAGACTTTAAAAGATTTGGAAGATGCTAAAAATAATGCTACAGAAGATGTTGTTAATAGTCGTGATGATGCGTTACGCCAAATCGACTCGAAGCGTAGCGAAGTGAATTCTAGTTACGATTTAAACAAATCTGCTTTTGAGGAAACTGTAAAACAGCATGTAAGTGAGTTTGATAACAAAACGCAAGCTGCTAACGAAACTATCGATTCTAAAGTAGCTGATTTCAATTCCGCATTGAATAATGATGGGTTTGTAAAACCAATACAGTTAGACGGTAAATTAAATGAGTTGCAGTGGCAAAAGTTTAGATTGACGCCAGATAACGGAAATCTAACATTTGCAACGCAATTTGATTTTAATGATTTAGATAATGCGCTAAATCAGAATCCGTATTTAAACTTTGTTGTATCAAATGCGGTTAATACTCCAAATAACCTAAATAATTATGGTGTTATGACAAATATCGGTGTAGGCAACTATAGATTATTAACGTATTACCCTTACAATTCTCCTGACAAATTTATCACTAATATTAAATGGGGAGGAGTTTGGCAAGGGTGGAAACAAAATTTAATCCCTACTGATACTGGTTGGATTGAATTCACTTTATTAAATGGCGCTACTTCTAACGCAGCGTTTAATAGTGATGGCGAAGAAACCGGTTTTAAATGTGCATATAGAAAGGTTGTGAATGGTACATTAACAACTAATTATCTAAGGTTAAACGGGTCTAATGTTACCAGTGGACAAATCATAGCGCAACTTCCTCCTACATTCACAAAGTATTCGCAATCATTCCCAGTAAGGGTTCCGGTTTCTACTGCATTTGCTGGTGGATATGTGACTATACGTCCTAGTGGAGAGGTAAGGTTTTACGTTAATGGCGATACAAACGCTTGGCGTTCAAATAGCTATTTTTACGGCGAAATGAGATGGAGTGATTAAATTGGAAATCGAAAAAGTAGTTTATAACGTGCATAATGGACAACCTTTTTTAGTTGTTAAAAATGAAGAAGGAGAAAATGTTTATCCTGAATTTGAATATACAGAAGTACCCGTTCCGGAAGGTGTGTATTTACCTGCCTTTTTTGATGTTTATAAAAATCAATGGATTGGATCAACAAAAGAAGAATTTGAAAAGACACTGCCGAAAGAGACTAGTGTTAATAAAGACTTGTTAATTAGTCAATTAACGATAAAGGTGGCTGCGCAAGAGAGCGAAATGACACAATTGAAATCTTTAATAGGCAATCTTACTTTAGAAGTTGCGCAATTAAAAGGAGGGGCTATGGGATGAGTGTAGAAGGGCTAAAGTATTTGTACGATGAAAATTTATACACAAACGATCAATTTAAAATATTTGTCGTTTGTAAATGGATTACAGCCGAAGAATATAAAACTATTACAGGGGTGGAGTATCAAGTGCTGTAGATAATAAAACAAAGTAGGTGGCGTAGTGTTTGGCTTTATCAAACGACGTGAGCACGAATGGCGCATTATGCGTTTAGAAGAAAATGATAAGACTACGTTTGAAAAGCTTGACAGAATCGAACAGAGTCTTAGAGCGCAAGAAAAAGTCGGGGATAAACTCGACAGAACTCTTGATGAAATGAAACGCAATCGAGAAGAAGAAGAAAAGAATAAAGAAAAAAATGCTAAAAATATCAGAGATATAAAAATGTGGATTCTCGGATTAATCGGTACTATCTTAAGTACGATTGTTATTGCAGTATTGCGGACGATTTTTGGCATATAAGGGAGGTGAGCGCCATGCTATTTGGATACAGTTTTTGGGCATGTTTTTGGTTTGGTAGATGTAAATAATTAAGTGAAAGTCGGCGCTTCGGCGTCGGCTTTTTATTATGCAGAAAAGAGGTGCATAAATGGGATTACCTAACCCTAGAGTTAGAAAACCGACTGCGAGTGAAGTTGCAGCATGGGCTAAATCTAACATTGGCAAACGCATTGATATAGATGGATATCGTGGTGCTTAACTAAGGGTTCCACGTAAAAAAATAATGTGAATTGCTGGAACACCCTTAGAGCCTTAATAACTACAACGTAACTGGCAACGGTAAGCGTGAATGTATAAAAATATTAAGGATTGGGCAATCAGCAGCGAAGCCTCTATGGTAACAGTAGAGGAACGTTCAACGACTAAGCGCTACAAATTTGTAGACTGTGCATTAAATATTCATAAAAGTGTGATACAATGTAATTGACAGCTAATAAGGAGTGGTCAAATGGACATTGTAGGTATGCAGTTTAACTATTTGAAAGTATTGGAATTTTACGGTAGAAATAAACATAAAAAGAAGTTATACAAATGTTTATGTACAAGATGCGGCAAAGAAAAAGTTATGATAGGTACTGAAGTGAAAAACGGGTACTCTAAAAGCTGTGGTTGCCTAACGAAAGATAGCCATCATAAAAAACATGGAATGACAGGTACATTAATTTATCATAAATGGAAAGGTATGAAACAAAGGTGCTATAATCCTAATTACGAATTTTATAATGCCTATGGTGGTAGGGGTATAAAAGTTTGTGATGAATGGAAAGATGACTTTATGCAATTTTATAAAGATATGGGAGATGTTCCTTTTAAAGGAGCTGAGCTAGATAGAATTGATAATGACGATGATTATAAACCTTCAAATTGCCGATGGGTAAGTCATAAAGAAAATTCAAATAATCGTAGAAAATATCACAATAAAACAGGATATACTGGTGTCACTTATAAACCTAAAATAAATAAGTATCAAGCTCAATTGTACAAAAACAAAAAATTTATATACTTAGGTGTTTACGAAACTGCAGAAGAAGCGCATTTAGCATATAAAAAAGCTAAAAATGAATATTAAGATATAGTCTAGTCTCATGTGAAAACATGAGGCTCTTTTTATAGAGCAATTTATCGTTATACAAACGTATTGAGAAATTAATACGGGGAAAGGCGCTAAATTAAATACAAACGCAATGTTGGGATACACCTAACTATATTTTTAAAAGGTATTGGGGTTTTATTACATGGGGTAACGCCATGCATATGGCTTTTTATAAATACCCTAAAGGTTTTAAATTTTATCCGAACAGTTCAAATTTTGTACCTAAACCTGGTGATATAGCAGTATGGGGTAAAGATTCATTCAATAATGGTACAGGACATACAGCTATCGTTGTAGGTCCATCTAACAAAAATTATTTTTATTCAGTAGATCAAAACTGGCGTAACTCAAACGGATGGACGGGGTCTCCTGGTTCGTTAGAAAAACATAGTTATTATGGTGTGACAGGATTTGTCCGACCTCCTTATCATCCTGAAGCTATAGTAGTACAACCTACAGAAGTTCCAGAAAATGATGATAAACCTAAAAATGATGCTATCCAACCCAAACCATCAATGAAAGAAATCAAAAAAGTACAGTACACTTCTTTTTCGAGTATACTGGATCAAAAATTAGAATACATCGACCACAGAGTAGCTTATGGCAATATGCAACCTAAACCTCAAGGAATATACATCAAAGAATCATCGCATATGCGCTCTGTAGAAGAGCTTTATTTACAACGCAATAAATATATCGAAGAAGGAGAATACCCTCATGTGTATGTCGATAGAGAGCGCGTGTGGACACCTAGAGCATATGACAGAGAAGCTCCGCAATATCCTGGTTGGTTAGTTATCGAAGTCTGTGGTGGTCAAACAGAAGGTAAACGACAATTCATGTTGAATCAAATAAGAGCGTTGATTTACGGTGTGTGGATGTTAGGTTGGACAGACTTAAAATTGTCGCGTAGTAGCTTGAAAGTAGACCCTAATATCTGGCGAACTATGAAAGATTTAATTAATTATGACCTAATCAAAAATGGTATACCTGACCAAAGTAAGTATGATGAAGTCGAGAAAAAAGTTATTGAAATGTACCTCAATAAAGATAAGTTAATGAGCGAAACTATTACTACAGTAACCACTAAAATGCAGATAAAGATGAAAGGTAACACGACTGTAGATACACCTACGGCATCTTCTAATGGTGTTAAAGTACCTACAGCTCCAACGCCACAAATTGTAGTCGAGAAAAGTCCTTTTACTTTCCAACAAGCGTTAGATAAACAAATGGCACGTGGTATGCCTCAGAAATCATACAGTTGGGGTTGGGGTGCTGCGTCACGTTCTGAAACTAGCAAATATATGAATCCTAATACGATTTGGAACAATAGTACACAACGCTATCAAATGCTGAATCTAGGTAAGTATCAAGGTATTTCTATTGATAAATTGAATGTGATATTAAAAGACAAAGGTACTTTATCTGGGGAAGGAAAAGCTTTTGCGGAAGGGTGTAAAAAATACAACATCAATGAGATTTATCTAATTGCACATGCATTATTAGAAAGTGGTAATGGACGTTCTTATTTTGCAAGTGGTAGCGCAGGAGTATATAACTATTTCGGTATTGGAGCCTTTGACAATAATCCTAATAACGCCATACCATTTGCGCGCAGTAGAGGTTGGACTTCTCCAGCAAAAGCCATCATAGGTGGAGCTAAATTCGTAAGACAGGATTATATCAACAAAGGACAAAACACATTGTACCGGATGCGATGGAACCCTAAAAATCCTGCAACGCATCAATATGCAACTGCTATTGAATGGTGCGAACATCAAGCAAGCAATATCAGCACCTTTTATAAACGTATCGGTTTAAAAGGACAATATTATATACAAGATAAATACAAGTAAGGATGTGGATAAACTGTGTATAAAATAGCTCAAGTAAACACTAGTATAAATACCCAAAACGTATCTATTGGTAATATCGGTACTCGTTTTTATACAGAAGATGAGAATACCGCTATTGTTAGAGTTAGGATTAATTACGAAGGTAATCCGGTTGATCTAACTCAAACAAAAATGAAACCCAAATTAGATTTATTTTTAGAAGATGGTTCAATTTTTATGAACGAACCAGTTGATTTAATAATGCCACACAGCGGTTTAATACAATATAACGTTCCTGTAAAAGTAATTAAACACATTGGCGTGGTGGATTGCAAATTATTTTTAGAAGATGATATACAGTCAATCCATGTAGCTAATTTTTCTTTTGAAATTGTAGATAGTGGTATTGAAGATGTAGTTCAGAAAGAAATATCTGTAACCCTTGTAGATGACACTGTCCGCCGTATCGTAAAAGAGAACGCTATTCAACTTCTAGGCGATGACTTCGAAGCACGCCTTAATACTGATGTGATCGAGCATTTAAATAGCAATCCTGATTTATTTAAGGGAGCTAAAGGCGACAAAGGAGAAACTGGAGCCACTGGACCTAAAGGCGACAAAGGAGACGTTGGAGAGCAAGGTAAACAGGGAATACAAGGTATCAAAGGTGATACAGGAGAAACGGGCCCTATTGGTGCAACTGGTCCACAAGGTCCTCAAGGCGAACGTGGGGAACAAGGTCCTCCAGGAGAAAGTGGAAAGGTCGAAACAGATTTAGCGAAAGGAAATTTTGACTCACTAAAATCAAAAGTGGACTTTAACTTTCAAACGGATTTTGTTGAAAGTCTGAAAAATTTAACCACTACTACAGACAATATGGTAGTGACTATTACACATGCCCCCTCTAAAACTTTCCACATTGTACAACCTATAAGTAAAAATAGAGCTTTAAGGGTTTGGTTTAACAAAAACACAAAAGATGATTATATAATCCTGCGCGAAACGGAGATTGGAGATTTCAATTTAGAAAATAAATCCATAGGGTATCAAAATCTTCAAATTGTTGACTCTAGTCAATTTGACACTAGTTATCCACCTAATTATTTCGCAAAAACAGTAGGTGCCACCCTGGTAGGTGAAGTGATTGCTGATAAAATAAATTTTGTCTCGTACTGTTCCAACGTTGGCGGTATTTGGGAGGTAACCCTTGATGAGGGTAGTATTTATGAAAAGAAAAAAACAATATCTACTTGGTCAGAAACTACTGTGGTTGATAAAGAACAACTGTTGTTTGATGGTTTAGAATATAAAAAACACACAATTAAAATGGTATTTAAAGGACAAGACCCTGAACATCCAACTTCCACTCCAAGGGGCTGGCTGAATTATGGAGGGCAACGCCCACAAGACGTTAAAGGTACGTTAAACATCTTTAAATTAGTTCCAGTATTATCAAACGAAATACAATCATTATACAGCTATTCAAATAAAGATTTTGCTATACAAATTAGAAGCGCTGATGAATCTAGCGGAGAACAATTCGTCCCTGAACATAACTCAATTGGAACAGCGTTTGCTAAATCAGACACTAAACTCATTGGTGATGGTGTGGATTTAAAGTTTGTTACTGATGTTGTGTATCCTGGACTTAAATCTGTAAGTCTAATACAAGATGTATATGGACGTGTAAATAGTGTGGATTTGATGAATATAATCACTAATCACACGCTTAAAAATGGAGATATAGTAATAAATGGTTATGTTAAATTTTTAAAAAACACATATGTGAAAACTGGCTATGCTGGTATGATACCTTACTTTACTAAAAATGTAGACACGATCAAAACTTCAATGAATAATCTATATACACCCGACACTTCCGGGACTTACAGAGTGCAAATGACGCCGGAAAAACTACAAGCTAAATCATTTTTATTAACAAACAACACAAATAGTGTTGTTACAGCGTTCACGTTTTATGACTTTATAAACACAATGCGCATTAATGAGAATAGTCGGAAAGGCGACACTTGGATAGAACATCGTAATGCAACAATGGGTAAAGTGTACAACCAACACTTTAAGGATGAAACGGTGAATGAAAATACAGAATGGCGATTCAAAATGGCTATAAGAACTACAGAGTTTCCAAAGATACAATATTTAATATAAGTCGACCTTAATTGGTCGGCTTTTTATTATGAGGAGATGAATTAAATGAATATTAAAGTAATTGCACGTTATATTGTATTACTATTAGCTTTATTAAATCAGTATCTAACAACTAAAGGTATCAACCCTCTACCAGTTTTTAGTGAGGAAGATATATCATCAATCATTATGACTATTATGGGTTTGTATATGGCATGGAAGAACAACCCAAATACAAAAGAAGCTGAATGGGCTAACCAAAAAATGAAAAAGTACAAAGCTGAACAAAAGTATATTAAAGCAACTGGCGCTATGCCTCAAAAAGACATTGTCGAACCAGTTGAAATCGAGGAGAACCTTTAGGGGTTCTCTTTTTTGAGGTGATTAAATGAGAACTTTAGATGAGGCTATAAAATGGCTCAATAACTCTGTAGGTAAGCAATACGACTTTGATGGTGCCTACGGTTACCAATGTTACGACTATGCTAATGCGTATTTTAACTATACGACTGGATTAAGGTTAAGTGGTATGTATGCCAAAAACATTCATACAGACAATGCATCAGTTTTAAATAATATCGCAACTGTACATGAGAATACACCTAACTTTCTTCCTTTACCTGGTGACATTGTAATATTCAATGGACGATATGGTGGCGGGTGTGGTCATGTAGCAATAGTGACTCAAGCGACATTAAATAGTTTCGAAGTGATTGAGCAGAACTGGCAAGGTGGAGGATATGTAAATGGACGTCCAGGTTGGGAAACTGCGACAAGACGTTGGCACCAATATGACAATCCGATGTGGTTTATTCGTTTAAATTATGCTGGGAAGAAATCCATCAAGAATGTCCTACCGTCGAAGCAACCTAACCCTAAAAAGCTTAAAATAGCTTTAGTGCCAGGACATGGCTATGCAGATCCAGGCGCAACAGGTAATGGGACTAATGAACGTGATTTTATACGTAAGAACATCGTGCCAAATGTCGCCAAGTATCTACGAACAGCAGGACATGATGTTTATTTGTACGGTGGGTCTAACATGTCGCAAGATATGTATCAAGACACTGCATATGGTCAGCGTCTAGGTAATAAAAAAGATTATGGCTTATACTGGCTTAAGCACAACCAGAATCCTGATGTAGTTGTTGAGTTTCATTTAGACTGGTCAGGTGGAGGCGCTAGTGGTGGGCATGTCATTATTTCAAATAAGTTTAATGCAGACACAATAGACAATGGCATACAGTCTGTCATTAAGTCTAATTTGGGTCAAATTCGAGGTGTGACGCCACGTAATGACTTGTTGAATGTCAATGTATCAGCAGAGTTAAACGTCAATTACAGACTAGCTGAATTAGGTTTTATCACTAACAAAAGTGATATGGATTATATCAAGAGAAATATTGATAAATATTGTCGTGAGATAGCTGGGGCTATACACGGTAAACCTATCGGCGGTACGTTAGCGGGTAAAACACAAGTTAATCGTATATCTTGGGGGTTAAGTGGAACATTCTATCCAGACAGAGCGATTAAAGTCCGACGCCAAGCAGGATTAAATGGCGAAGTGGTTGACCAAGCGTCTTGGCTATATAGTAAAGATGACTGGGTTAAGTTTGATCAAGTGATTAAAAAAGATGGTTACTGGTGGATAAGATTTAAATACCAGGCACCAGGGGCAAGTAAAGCCTATTTCTATTGTGCTGTATGTAAAATCACAGATAAGGAAGAAAAAATAAAGAATGAAAAGTATTGGGGAAATATTAAGTGGTTATGAGTTGATTTACAAAATATGTATATGTTAAATTATTTTTAGGCATATTCCCTTATGCTCAAATTATAACCTTGTGTCTTGTATGTAATGTTCAAAAAGTGGGACGGTCTTAATTGACCGTCTTTTTTGTTTGCGTTAAATTATTTTTAGGTCGTCCTAAAAATGTATATTTTCCAAGTTTGTGAGAGTAGCCCTTGAGGCTGCTCTTTTTCTATGTTATCTTATTTACGTGGTTGTTTTATACGTAAATATAAGTGTATTTGCAGGCTAGCCGAAACGGTTAGCCTGTTTTTTTTGTGTTATACTATATCTACAAGCCTTAGCCTTATTGGCCTCGCTTCTTGTCTGAAGGTTGGATACGACTATGACTTTGGTGGTAGGATAGTAAACCACAAAAAGGCAAGCAACCGTATAAGCTATAATGTGTAGTCGCGAATGTACATTATAGTAGTGGTTGCTTTTTTTGTGTTATAATAGACGTATGAAATGGTCATTCTTGAAATGACTCGGTCGCTGGTACAGACCGCTTAAAGTGCCTACATCACATTAACTGAGCATTCACATGTGCGATTGACGAATCGGTTTGCTGTGTCCCAAAATGGGGTAGGTTTATGTGATGTATTTTTATATAGTAGGAGTGAACTATATAGCCTGTTAAGTGGCCTAGTAACTTAACACTTATCCCGGCAATTGATACCCTTTTTGCCCTTCACTCGATATAAAGTAAGCGACCTGTAAAAGGGTCGCTTTTTATGTTGCACGTGTCAATCACGTGTCAAAATAGTTTTGTTTTGTTAGTTTTAGATAGAAACTAAAACTCTGAAAATACTGTAGTTATGCGGTTTTAGATAATGGTAGGGAATATCAATTGTCCCTCACTCTCCGTTAATTATTTATATTTCGTAAATCTACCGTTGTATCACGTAATCACAAACGTTGATATGACGGTTTTTGCTGTTTCTAGTTGTCTAATGTGAACATTGTATTAGATACGTAACGTCCAAGGGAACGGTTGTTCAATTAGTTGATCATTTAATGATTTACGTTTTACAGTATTCATAGTCAGTCATTTATGTAAAACAAAGATATAGTTAAGGTTTCAAGTTAAATCGTTCACTGTTATGATGGTCAAATTGAGAATGGCAACCTATTCTACGGCAAAACAAGTTTTGAGTATGCATTGCTAGTATGTCAGTCTTTAGCTTAAGGTTAACTTAGATCAACCACCAAAACCTTAATAATCTATTAAATATAAAAGGATTTAAAGTTTATTGGTATATAATATTATTAAAGGATTGATAGAATATCAAATGCGCATAAGGAGATTTTTAAAACAAAAAGATGATTATTATAAACTGTGTGAGTAATTAGATGATAACTCTGATAGTGACGGTAGTTTAGAGGACTATGGTATTTCAAAATAAGTCTATACGATTTCGTCTTTTTGTAAGATTGTCTACCTATATGCAAGGTATTAATTTTGGTATTCAAAAAATTATGTATAGGAAGAGAAACATCATGAAAAAATTCTTGAAAAAATACAAATATCATGCACTTGTAATTTTTGCGGTGTGGAGCTTTATTTCTGGTTTTAAACTCTATTTTACTAACTTTGGTAAGCCAAATGGTTTTGAAGAAAAGTATCCATTATTTTTACTTAATATTTCTCTTATCGCTATTTACGCAATTCCCTTGATACTATTGGCACGTTATTTAACAAAACGCTTTGAGATTTCTAAAAAAGTAGTGACGTTAAGTTGGATTATGGGTTTAACTGCCTCCCTTTATTTGTCCGGTATAGGCCATTTGATTGTTGCACTTTTTTGGATTAAAGTAATTAACCCACCACAATCTTTTATTAATCAATGGGGCGCTGCTGTATCAGGTCCATTTGCTGAAGAATTTGCAAAGGGGTTGACAGTTCTAATTATCTTACTGCTTTTCAAAAAAATGGATTTAAAACATGCGTTAGTCAGTGGTATGATCGTTGGCTTAAGTTTCCAAATAATTGAAGACTGTATTTTTACATTCCGAAACGTATTTGTAGCAAATGGTGAAGGCTTTGCAACTTTAATTGAACGTATTGTACATGCAGGCGGTACCCATTGGACATTCTCTATTTTATTTGCAGTGGGAATGGTAGCACTGATTGCTAAAAATACTGGATTTAGTAAAATACAAGGTGTTTTCTGGTTAATGATGGGTATTTTCGCGCATTTCTTAGTCAACTCACCGTTCAATGATGGCATTGATTCAAAAACTGGGGAAGTGACTGTATTAATTTTAACGTTTAACTTATGTTTAGCAATTGTAGCTATTAAATCAGTCGATAAAATTGAATCGAAAAGAACCGAAGACGCTTAATCTGAAAAAACAAATTAAAAATGAACATTGATTTACTGTAAATGTGATCTAAATAATAATACTGGAAAACAATATCAAATCCACCCGGGCAAGCGGGTGGTATTCATTTTTTATTAATCGAATAGGAGCTATAAGCAGTCAAAATAGGAGAGCAAAGTAATTAATTAAAGGGATAAGCAGGTAATCAATGGCATTGTGATAAAGTTGATGTAATCATGCATATCAATAACGAATGATGCTTTGTATTGGTTTATTCTAAATAATTATAAGTAACATATATCCTTATTTAAGAGGTTGCCCATTGAACCAAACCTCATGAAAATTTCTATTCTTTTGATTAAGTTTAATTTTTAACGAATAAAATGTATGGAAATGCCCAAAGCATTCATTGTGTTATCTCAAGGAGTATATTTGTTGCAAATCTTAAAAATACATTAATTTATAGACTATTTATAGTTTGTGTATATATAATATGGTTAATGAATTTATAGTAATACAATATTGCACTGGTGATGATTGGAAGTTAAAAGTCATATTTTAAACGAAAATCATTTAGTATTCACGAAGTGTGTTATTGATGAGGGGACATTATATTACTTTGTACTGCTATGCGTAACATTTATTTACCTTCATCTTTTGCACGGGATAGAATTTAATCGTTGTGCCCTTGTATTATTCTAATTTATTCAAAATACTTATAGGAAAGGTACATCATGAAAAATTTATTTAACAAATACAAATATCATGCGCTTATACTTTTTGCAATATGGAGTTTTTTCTCAGGTTGCAGAATCTTTTATGAGAGTTTTGGTAAACCGGATGGATTAGAAAACAAGTATCCGTTGTTTTTGCTCAATATTGCACTTATTGCAATATATGCAATACCATTAATTTTACTCACTCGATATTTAGCAAAACGCTTTGAAATTTCAAAAAGAGTAATTCATTTAAGTTGGGTTATGGCTTTAACTGTTTCTGTTTATTTTTCAGATATCGGCCATACAATTGTAGGCTATACAACAATTGTTATTTTAAAAGTTCCAAATGCGATTTTAGCAGATTGGGGAGCGGCTATTAGTGGTCCATTAGCTGAAGAATTTGGTAAAGGATTTACAGTTTTACTTGTACTGCTGATCCTTAAAAAAATGGATTTAAAAAATGCGTTAGTGAGCGGAATGATTATTGGTCTTGGTTTCCAAATTATCGAAGACTGTAATTTTACTTTCCAAGAGATATTTAAAGCTAAAGCTGACGGTTTTTCTCTACTTCTAGAACGTATTGCTTTTTCTGGAGGTACACATTGGGTATTTACACTAATATTTGCTATCGGTATCGTTGCTCTAATTGCTAAAAATACTGGCATATCGAAAGTACAAGGTTTAGTTTGGATGTTGGTAGCATATTTTGCGCACTTTATTTACAATACACCATTCAATGATGGTATAGGTTCTAATACTGGTGATTTCACAGTTCTACTACTAACAATAAATTTATCGCTTGCACTTTTAGCATTCAAAACGGTGGACAAAATTGTGTCGCAACAAAAAGGACAATTGCCGAATAAATAGTTAGTAATGAAAAGGAACAATTTCATTCTCGAGAAATAACTTAATATTTTTTATAGGTTCTATGCTTTTAGTGAGATGAGCGAAAGCTTCATTGACTAATAAAAGTATAGGACCTATTTTTAGCTCAATCACAAAATTTTTATCACTATCTCTCATGTTTTACGTCAACATTTGCACATTCTTTTGAGAATGATTCATCCGTTGTTGACTCATGTCACTTTCGTCTCTAGTTTCAAACATAACACCATTTTTAGCCTTATCCTATTTCAAAATCCACTAAATTGAAACTGCATTATACCTTTTTAAATTATGATATTTCATATAAAAGTGACTAAATAAAAACCCGATTTTTTTATGTGAAGATTGAGAACACATTATGATGAATTTCTCGGTTTATCATTTTCAATTATATAATATTAAAAATGAATAATAAATTTTCAAATCAAGAAAGCAAGACGTGGTATTGAATACTTTTAATAAATTTTATCATATTAGGTTTTTCATTATTTTTTCAAGGGTAGATTTAAGAGTAGTTAATGTTTTCAGGAGGTGAGAATAATAATGAAAAGATTGAAGAACTTTATTTTAGGCTTGTTGATTGTTGTGATTGTTGGTTTTCTATTATTTATGTACATAGATCATCAATCCATAAAACAATATCAAAATTATTTTTACCAATTCATTTGGTTTCAACCATTATTGATTGGATTGGCAGGGCTATTAATTTTAATCGGTTTAATATTATTCTTTAGCGCATTTAAACCGACGTATCGAAAACCAGGTTTATATAAAGATTATAGTGACGGTCATATTTATATTTCTCGTAAATCTATTGAAAATACAGTTTACGATACGTTGAAACAATATGATGATATCCGTCAACCTAACGTAATCTCTAAGCTTTATAATAAGAAGAATCATAGTTATATTGATATCAAAGTAGATTATTTAGTACCAACAAGTACAACAAATGTACAAACGCTCAATGAGAAAATTCGCAACGACATTAAAGAACGTGTGGAACACTTTACGGAGATACCTGTGCGTACCCTTGAGATAAATATACGTGATCAACGAAAAAATTCAAATGAGCCACGTGTTGTATAGTTGTAAAAAGGAGGGTTTCCATGAATAATAATGAAAATCACCAATCACACCAAGCTACAGTTGATACGTTAGCGATTTTTTTTCGTGCATATCAATGGCGTATTATTGGCTTTTTCTTATTTCTAATTTTAGCTATTTTATTTATTACACTTGGTTTTTGGAAAACTATCCTAATAACCTTTTTGTGTTTAGTAGGAATAGGATTAGGGTATATTAAAGATTGTACACAAGATTTCTTGAATTTCATAAATAGACTTAGTTAGTTTAGATGAAAAATATTAATTAAAAGGAGTGTTTTAGATGGCTAATCAAAATTTCAAACAAGCTTATAATGAACAAACAGGTGTGAATGATAAAGTACGTGAAGAAAAAGAAAAAAACGCTCAAAGTGAACCACAATTCAAAAATAGTCTTACTTTCACAGATGAAGTAGTTGAAAAAATTGCTGGTATTGCAGCACGTGAAGTCAATGGTATTTTAGATATGAAAGGTGGTTTTGTAGACAGCATAAGTGGTTCGTTCTCAAATGGTAATAACGTCACACAAGGTGTGAGTGCTGAGGTAGGTGAAAAGCAAGCAGCGGTTGATATAAAAGTTATTTTGGAATACGGTGAATCAGCACCTAAAATTTTCCGTAAAGTGACTGAAATGATTAAAGAACAAGTCAAACATATGACTGGATTAGAAGTTGTAGAAGTAAACATGCAAGTAGATGATGTTATGACACGAAAAGAATGGCAACAAAAAAACGAGCGTAATAAACAAAACAATGAAAGTAAAAGCTTACAATAATATTGAAGGCGCACATACTTTAAGACAATGTGTGATGCCATAGCGGAACTGGGGCTCGTATGTCTCAGTTCTTTTTATGTATAAGGTGTTGTTAAAAAAATATATTAAAATTGTAATAATATATAACTATAAATGACTGAGACAAAACGAGTTGGAAATATTGTGTTCTAAACCAACGTTTTTGCTCAAATCGCCCGCATCATTACGTAGACAGAAAGGGATGAGAAACACGTAATTTATAGGGTTACTATAGTAAGAGCATTCGTGCCTTACAACCTTATTCACGCTTGAATAAAACGATGGCGTATGCAGTAACTAGTATACTGAATATTGCGTTACTAAAGTGTTTGAGGAGAACTTTAGCTTTAAATTAATATGCTCATTTGTAAACGAATAATACATACTTGAAACACCTTCAAAAGTCACTTGAAAAAGTGTTTTGAAGGTGATTGAACAGTGATTATTGTGGTCAATTTTGAATATATAAACGATTCATATAATAAATCATTAATCTACTAATGTTACAGCAGTAATATCATCTACGAAAATAAATAAATGCGCTAACGATGTGCTTTTATCTCCAGACACTAATGTGACATCTTTAAGATTAAAACCAATGGGTGATTTTAAATTCGCTTGAATGTCATTACTAATTTCTTTTAATTGTTGTTGAAATTTATCACTATGATCTGATGTATAAGGTTTACCAAATACAACATTACCTTTTAATGTAATTGCGAGTTTTAAATTGTTAGAAGCTGCTAAATCAATATAATTCTCTATGAGTGTTTTTTTCTCCATTTTTTCACCTCTATGTTTATTTTTAATACTTTACCCTATTCTGTAATTTGTAATGACATTATTCCAATTTTATATACATCTTTAGTTAGCGTGGTATATTAGGTGTGATGTAGAGTTGTTTGCTAATTTTACACTTGTCTATATTAATATGTATGTGCTTAAAATGAATAGAAAGCACGCTTTATTAGTAATTGGTCAATATTTTGAGTCATTCTTATGCAAGTCATTAAAATTAGCATTATAATAGGTAATAGATAGTGGTTGGAGGTTTAATACATGGAACATTGGCTTGAAACACAAGCGCGTATAGCGCCAAATAAAATTGCGGTAGAGACGGATACGCGTGTATTAACATTTAAAGCGCTTTATGATCAAGCTGTGAAGCTAGGCGCACAGTTCAATCAACTTGAACGGTCACGTATAGGATTATATGTAAATAATTCAATTGAAGCCATCATATGTATTCATGCGGCTTGGCTGTATGGTATTGAAATCGTCATGATTAACCATCGTCTAACACGTCATGAAATTGAAAAACAACTGAATTCAATCAAAGTAAGAGATGTTATTACGACGTTGCCACTTGAGTTAGCGTCAGAATTTCATATTATGAACTATACAGCATTATGTTCTCATTCAACGACGAATGCTAGACGACAACCTCTTAACATGGAACGCATCGCATCGATTATGTTTACATCAGGTACAACTGGACCTCAAAAAGCAGTTCCGCAAACTTTCAAAAATCATCAAGCAAGTGCTCAAGCCTGTTATGAAACATTGGGATTTTCAGATGAGTCAAGATGGCTAACAGTTTTACCTATTTATCACATATCGGGATTAAGTATCATTATTAGAAGTGTTTTGTATGGGTTTACAGTGTATTTAAAAGAAAAATTCGACGCTGGAGCTATTTTAGCATGCATACAACATAAACACATTACACATCTTTCGCTTGTTCCGCAAACGTTAATTCGCTTAATGCAATCAGGGTTGAAGAAACCTTACACGCTTAAGAGAATTCTTCTTGGTGGTGCAAAATTAGATAGTACATTGATTACAAAAGCATTAGAATATCAGCTTCCAATTTACAACTCGTTTGGCATGACTGAAACATGTTCTCAATTTTTAACTGCATCACCAGCAATGTTGAATCAACGTCCTAACACGGTAGGATGTGTAAGTGCACAACAATGTATAAAAATTAAAGACGTGAATAGTGATGGGCATGGGGTGCTATTTGTTAAAGGTGATAATGTTATGAATGGCTATCTTTATCCTGAATCAATTAACGCTTCAATGTTTGACGAGGAAGGTTATTTTAACACTGGAGATATAGCAAGCATAGATGGTGACTATGTAACGATATATGACCGGCGAAAAGATTTAATCATTAGTGGTGGAGAAAATGTGTATCCTTTTGAAATTGAATCGAAAGCCAAATCACTAAAAGGTGTTAAAGATGCGATGTGTGTAGGGACACCAGATGATAAATGGGGTGCGGTGCCCGTATTATATATTGTGAGTGAACTCGGTGAAACTGTGATTCCTATTTTAGAAAACTATTTGAAAGAGCAACTTGCAAAATTTAAACTTCCAAAAGCGATTTATATAGTGGAAATGTTACCTTATACAAGTACTGGAAAATTACAACGTCAACATTTAGTAGAGGTAGAAAAATGAAATTCATAGACATTCATTTTTATAATTTTTCACCAAAATTCAAACAACCTATCATGACGCCTAAAACAACGATGACACAACGGAAAACTCTTGTAATAGGTTTGGTTGATGAGCAAGGCAAAGAATGGTTTGGAGAAGCAAATGTATTTGAGACCAACTGGTATTATAAAGAAACAATTATCGATGTTAAACATGCCATTTCACAATGGTTTTGTTCAATTAAAAATCAAACATTTACGCGTTTTGAAGAAGTTATAGCTTGGTTAGATAAGTTAAATGATAAGCCAGCTGCACGTGCTACATTAATAATGGCAATATATCCGATATTTCATACACTACCTACTTTTAATGTGCCAACCGTTCAAACGATTAATGGGGACTTCAATGAAAGAGTTTTAAATTTGAATGACACTGCACGTCTAAAATTAAAGTGGTCTTCAGATATATTAGAACAAGTGCATATGATACGTACGATTTATCCTGATGTGCCAATGAGTATAGATGCCAATCAAACTTTGACTGAGGCAAATATTCCTACTTTAAATGCATTAGGGAAAGAAGAGATTGCATATATAGAGGAACCTTTTGAAGATTTAAGGTTGATGGGGGATAAAGGGATGCTGCCACCAATAGCGATTGACGAGTCTGCTACGTCATTAGAACGTATTTTACAACTGATTCATACGTATCCGATTTCAGTCGTGGTACTTAAACCATTTCGTCTTGGAGGCATCGATAGAGCATTAAGTGCTATGACATATTTGCAAGACAAAGGTTTAAAAGTCGTTATTGGTGGCATGTATGAAACGGCTTTAAGTCGTTATTTTACAGCCCTAATTAGTATTCATGGTGATTTTGCAGGAGATGTGACACCGCACGGCTATTACTTTGAACATGATTTATGTGAGACGTCAGGTCAACTTCAACAAGGTGAATTGAAATTTGAACCGCCTCAAATTGATCGTCAACTTTTAGAGCCATATTAGTGCTTTTTATCTTTTTTAAGAGGAACAGGATCAAAGCCGCCTTTATGTAGGGGATGGCATTTTAAAATACGTTTAATCCCTAACCACGTGCCTTTCAACGCACCATGAACCTGAATCGCTTCTATGGTATAGTTTGAGCATGTTGGATAAAATCTACACGATGGCGGTGTGAGTGGAGATATAAATTTTTGATAAAATCGTATAGGTAATATAAATAGTTGTCTCAAGCTTGGGCCTCCTCTTATTATTTTAGCTTAATTTTAACACAGTTTGTAAAGGGGAAAAGGAATTGGAGTTTATTGACCAGAAAAATCAACATATTAAATTACGTTATTGCAAACCTAATGACCAACCTACGGGAGATCATGTGTTAGGTTTAACATTGTATCGTAATACAATGTTATTTACAAAGCATCGACTGAGAGGCATAGAGTTCCCTGGGGGTAAGTGTGAAAAAGGAGAATCAACACTTCAGGCGTTAGCGAGGGAAATTTATGAGGAAACAGGTGGACATTTACAGACAGCTTACTATATTGCGCAATATACTGTAACAAATGCGCAACGGTCTTTCACAAAGGATGTTTATGTCTGTATTATAGATGCGATTGAGCCTAAAGTAGACTATTTTGAAACGCATGGCCCAATTCGTTTTCAATCTATTGAAGAGGTGCCTAAAGGTGATAAAAGTTTTTTGTTAGAAGACCCAGCCATTTTAAAATGTGTTGAGAGGATGACGGAGCTTGGATTTTACGACACGTAAGTTAATGCCTGCAGATATTCAAACACATGTTGTTGAAGAATTGTCTTATTACGTAGATGGTTTAATTGTAAAAGGGTTATGCCTCACACCCAAAAAATGTGTGAAACGTATTATTGTCTATTTAAGAGGTGGAAAAGGACAAGTGGGGCGTGTTCGTTTAGCGCGGTTGCTGCAATTTATTCAGCCCCATACACTCGTATTTGCGCCTTATTATAGAGGGAATAACGGCAGTGAAGGACGAGATGAATTCGCCGGCGAAGATTTAAATGATGTCGAGGTGGCAACAAGGATTTTAAAATCTCAATATCCGAAAGCTTATATCCATTTTATAGGTTTTTCGCGAGGTGGTATTCAAGGTTTATTAACTTTTCAACGTATTCCTGTGCATAGCTATATCATTTGGGGTGGTGTAAGTGACCTAAAATTAATGTTTGAAGAACGCGTAGATTTAAGAGACATGTTAAAGCGCATGATAGGTCATCCTCAAAAAGCAATAAAAGCATATGAAGCCCGGGATGCCTTAAAATTCATCGAGAAATCATCACCACCTGTACTCATTATTCATGGAGGCAAGGATCACCAAGTGGGGATTAAGCATGCCTATGTGTTAGAAGCACGACTTCAACAAAAAGATGTGATGTTCGACACATTGTATCAATTAGAAGAGGGACACGTCCCTAAGCCTAAAGCGATGCAAAAAGTTTTAGCATATATACAATCTTGGATGGAGACGATTGAAGAGAATAAAAAAAGCTGTGGTACATGAAAATCATGTATCACAGCTTTTGATTTATCCTTTAAAGCCACCAGTTTGTTCTAGATGTTGAGTATCTTCACCGAATTTTTTGAAGTTTTCTTTAAAACGCTCAACTAATTCTTTTGCTTGCGTAGTATAGGCTTCTTTATCTGTCCATGCATTGATTGGTTGTAAAATTGTGGTAGGTACATCTTCAACCGCTTTTGGAATATTTAATCCGAAAATATGATCTTTTTCAAACTCAGCATTTTTTAGTTTGCCACTAATAGCGTCATTCACCATTTTACGTGTATGGCGTAGTTCGATACGATTTCCGATACCATATTTACCACCAGTCCAACCTGTATTCACTAAATATACATCCACATCATGTTTGTCAATTAAATCACCAAGTAAATCCGCGTATACTTTAGCATTTAACGGTAGGAATGGAGCGCCAAAACATGTTGAGAATGAGGGTTGAGGTTCTGTAATACCACGTTCTGTCCCTGCAAGTTTTGATGTAAATCCACTTAAGAAATGATACATCGCTTGATCTTTGGTTAATTTAGAAATTGGAGGTAACACGCCAAATGCATCTGCAGTCAAGAAAATGATGGTATTTGGATGAGATGCTTTAGATGGTACGACAATGTTGTCGATGTGATGAATTGGATATGCAGCACGTGTATTTTCAGTGAGTTTATTGTCATCAAAATCCACATAACCATGTTCATCTACAACGCAATTTTCTAAAACAGTACCATATCGAATGGCATTAAAAATTTGGGGTTCTTTTTCTTCTGACAGATGAATGGCTTTTGCGTAACAGCCACCTTCAATATTAAAGACACCATTTTCATTCCATCCATGTTCATCATCACCGATTAATTTACGATTTGGATCAGCGGATAAAGTGGTTTTACCTGTACCAGATAATCCAAAGAATAATGCAACATCACCTTTATTACCTACATTAGCCGAGCAGTGCATACTCATAATGTTTTGTTCTGGTAATAAATAATTCATCACAGAGAAAATAGATTTTTTCATTTCGCCTGCATATTCCGTGCCCCCGATTAAAACCGTTTTATGCTTAAACGAAATGATTACAAAGGTTTCTGAACGAATGCCATCTTTTTCTGGATTTGCTTTGAATGTAGGTGCAGAAATAATCGTAAAATCAGCTTTTATTTTTGCAGCCTCTTCTTTAGAGTTTGGTTTGATAAATAAATTTTGTGCAAATAAGTTATGCCACGCAAACTCATTGACGACTGTTAAATCGAGCTGTGAATCTTTATCACTACCTGCATAACCATTGAAAACAAATATCTCATCTTTACTGTCCAAATAATCAATCACTTGATAGTATAAGTTTAAAAACTTTTCCTCTGAAATAGGTTGATTAATTGTGCCCCAATCAATATCATCTTTTACTTGAGGATTGTCTACAATATATTTATCTTTTGGAGAACGTCCAGTATAAACGCCCGTTTTTGCATTGATGGCCCCGAGTTCTGTTAATTCAGCTTCGTCTCGTTTTAATATTTTGTTATAAAGTTCTGTTGTTGTAAGTTGAAAATGAGATGAAGGCTTGTCTTTTAAAGCGTCAATTGCTTGTGTGTCAAACGACATGATTTTATCCCTCCAATAGTTGTTTCGGCAATGTAAGCCTTTACAATTCAAGAGTATAACACATTGATTTCATAATCCATACCAAAATTAGGTAATTTGGAGAGAAAAATAGTAAAATAATTAGGTTGTTAAATCGCTTTTATATTTGTGTAACATAAGACGAAACTGAATTGACACTATTAAAAAATTTATGTAATATAGGACTAACGGATTCTCTTATCCTGAGTGGTGGAGGGACATGGACCCAATGAAACCCAGCAACCTCTTCTTTCAATAGAAGAAAGGTGCCAAACCGTTTGCAGACATATATAGTCTGAACGATAAGAGCGAATGGACGTTAAAGGCCTTCTCTCTATTTTATAGTGTGAAAGGCTTTTTTTATTGGCTCAGTCACAGAGAGAACTTCGTAATAAAATTTAAAGGAGCTTAATATGACTTACAATAGACGCTTATTTACTTCAGAATCAGTTACTGAAGGACATCCAGATAAAATTGCCGATCAAATTTCTGATGCGATTTTAGATGAAATTTTGAAAGGTGACCCTAATGCGCGTGTAGCATGTGAAACGACTGTTACGACGGGGATGGCGTTAATCGCTGGTGAAATCACAACATGTACATATGTAGATATTCCTAAAGTTGTGCGCGAAACGGTTAAAGAAATCGGCTATACGCGTGCAAAATATGGTTATGACTACAAAACAATGTCAGTGCTTACAGCAATCGATGAACAATCGCCAGATATCGCACAAGGTGTGGATCGCGCTTTAGAATATCGTGAAGATAATCAAGATGAGGTTCTAAATACGGGTGCTGGCGATCAAGGATTAATGTTTGGTTATGCCACTAACGAAACAGATACATTTATGCCATTACCAATTGATTTGTCTCATAAATTGTCTAAACGCTTAACAACGGTGCGTAAAGATGGTACGTTAAGTTATTTAAGACCAGACGGTAAAGTTCAAGTTACTGTTGAATATGATGAAAACAATCAACCAAAACGTATTGATACTATCGTTATTTCATCACAACATCATGAAGATATTGAATTAAAAGATATTCAAGATGATTTAAAGAAACATGTGATTTATCCTACAGTAGATAAAAAGTTAATCGATGAGGATACAAAGTTCTTTATCAATCCTACAGGCCGTTTTGTTATCGGTGGTCCTCAAGGGGATGCAGGTCTTACAGGGCGCAAGATTATCGTTGATACTTACGGCGGTTATGCGCGCCATGGTGGCGGTGCATTTTCGGGTAAAGATCCGACAAAAGTAGACCGTTCTGCTGCGTATGCTGCACGCTATGTAGCTAAAAACATTGTCGCTGCAGGCCTAGCAGATAAATGTGAAGTCCAAATTGCATATGCAATTGGTGTCGCGCAGCCTGTATCTATTTCAATCGACACGTTTGGGACAGGCAAAGTTTCAGAAAGTATCCTCATTGAAGCGGTAAGACAAAACTTTGATTTACGACCTGCTGGGATTATTAAAATGTTAGACTTACAACGTCCTATTTACAAACAAACTGCTGCATATGGTCATTTTGGACGCAATGATATTAATGTTCCATGGGAAAAAACGGATAAGATCGATATTCTTAAACAATCAGTAGAAGCATTAAAATAAAGTTTTCTTAATTAAGATTCGCGATTTGATTCGCTTTTTTATATAATGATGATAATAAAGCAAATGAAGAAAAGGTAGGTAATTGTTCATGTCACAATTAGATCCCATTCAAATTGGGTTAATCGTTGCGAGTGCCCTCGCACTTTTGTTTCTAATCATGTTTCTCTTTGCCTTGCGCAGTAAGAAAAAAGTGAAAGAAACGTATTCGAATCAGTTTCAATCTAAAGAAGAAAAATTAAATCATGAGCATAAGGAAGCTCTTGAAAAAGCACGTATTGAAAAGAAAAAATCAGATACGCGTCATAAAGAGCAATATGACTCTATGTTGTCATCAAAAAATCGTGAAATCGATGCATTAAAATTATTCTCAAAAAATGATAGTGAATATATTACTGATATGCGCTTATTGGGAATTAGAGAACGTCTAGTTAAAGAAAAGCGTATTCGTCCTGAAGATATGCATATCATGGCGAATATCTTTATGCCAACTAACACTTTAGAAGACATTACGCGAATTAGTCATCTTGTATTGACACGTACAGGTCTCTATATTATTGATTCAGAATTGTTAAAAGGACATGTATACCAGGGTGTCAGTCAAAATCAATTTAAAGACAATCCTATGATGGAACACGTATTTAAAACGTTAAATTTAGATGGACAATCTCCTCAAACGATTGTACTTGATCAAAATGAAGAGAGACAAGCGCTTTCAGTAGTAGATTATACGTCTCAACTTGAATCAATTGAAAAGCTGGCAACGACATTGCAACAAAAGCTAAACCTTAAATATGCGCCAACAGCAATTCTTTATTTTAATCCAAGACATGATGGTGACATCACTATTTCAAATTATGCTTCACAAAGTGGAACTAAAGTATTAGTCGGACCTGCACAACTTGATGAGTTCTTTAATAAGTTTGTTTTCCACGGACGCATTCAATATGATGTGAATGATTTGCAAGCAATTATGGACGAAATTGAATCATTTAATTAGATTGTGCAGTCGCCTTTCTAGTTTAATTTCAATGTATGTTAAATCAATTAAATAATAGGCTAGGCGAAAGAGTAGGGCATTAAGTGTCCTACTCTTATTTTGATTCTACTGTTACAAGTGTAGGTCATGTGTTTTATTAAGAATAAGACAAAAAAATTTACGTATGTTTTAACCTTCGTTATGATTAATTTAAATAAAGAAAGGGTGAAGATGATGAATAATGTAACATTTTACAATGGTAATGAGATGCCTCAAATTGGATTAGGTGTTTTTCGAGTACAAAACGATGATACAGCCAAAGAAGCGGTTAAACATGCCATTTTGCATGGATATCGTAGTATTGATACCGCAATGATTTATAACAATGAAGAAAAAGTAGGAGAAGGCATTAAAGAAGCACTCGCTACATCTCATCTTCAGCGAGAGGATTTATTTATAACTTCTAAATTATGGTTACAAGATTACGGTCGTCACAACGTTGAAGCGGCTTATGAAAGATCTTTAAAGTCATTAGGTCTAGATTATTTAGATTTGTATTTGGTACATTGGCCAGGTCTAGATGACACAGTAATGATTGACACATGGAAGGGGATGGAAGACTTATACAAAGCGGGTAAAGTTAAAAATATTGGGGTCAGTAACTTTAATATTGAACATATGGATCAACTATTATCAGAAACTTCAATTAAACCCGTCATTAATCAAGTCGAATTTCATCCTTATTTAACACAAGAAAACTTAAAAGCGTACCTTGAAGCTCAAAATATTAGAATGGAATCTTGGTCTCCATTAATGAATGCGCAAATTTTATCTGATGATTCTGTACAAAGTATTGCAAAAGAAGTTCACAAATCTCCAGCTCAAGTGATTGTGAGATGGAATATACAACAAGGTGTTGTGACAATACCTAAATCTATTACGCCAACACGTATTGAGGAAAATATAAACGTTTTTGATTTTGAGTTATCACAAAAGCAAATGGATCAATTAAATGCTTTAAATCAAAATAAGCGTATAGGTCCTGACCCTTTAACTTTTAACGGAAAATAATCTCTTACAAACGACTAATGATAGACTTATGATTCGTAAAACAAGCCACCAACATTTATTTAGTCACATGTTGGTGGCTTTAAGTGTCTGTTATTAATATAGGTTGATGAATGATATACAATTACTCTATTATTGTTAAGTTGACTTAAATGCTTTTAAAGATTTCACGTTACATTAGAGATGTTTAGTTAAAAAAATATTG
Organism: Staphylococcus agnetis; assembly: GCF_011466855.1. Taxonomy (NCBI): domain Bacteria; kingdom Bacillati; phylum Bacillota; class Bacilli; order Caryophanales; family Staphylococcaceae; genus Staphylococcus; species Staphylococcus agnetis. Next base: position 1,392,805 of record NZ_CP045927.1, on the reverse strand, counting down.
TGAAATTGCGTAACCAGCAATGACACACACTAAACAACCTATATATTGTAAAAAAAGTAAATGTATAACTTGAACCCATTTTTGTTGTTTGATAAGTGATGAAAGTTCAAGTTGTAAAGTAGAAAAAGTAGTGAAGCCACCGAGCACACCAACTGTAAGAAAAAGGGGTGAGTGACTTTCAGATATGAGCAATGGGCTTAATATACCAAACATAAAACAACCGGCTAAATTGATAAATAATGTGGCGATAGGAAAAGCGGTGAATTTCAATTTATTAAAGATGTTTGTCAATAAAGCGCGAAAAGTTGCCCCAAGTCCGCCTCCTAAGATGATGAGTAGGATGTTCATGAAACATCATCCCCTAACTTCAAACCTAAAATACAACAGACGATGCCTAATAAACTACTCAAGGTGAGGTATAAAAAGCCTGTAAACCATGCGTTGATTGAAATAAATGTGAATACCTCAAACTGAAATGTAGAAAATGTTGTTAGTGCGCCTAAACATCCTGTTGTAATCCCTTTTTTTAGATAAGTATGCGTTTCTAGAAAACGAAGCGAATACGTTGATAAAAATCCCATAAAAAAAGCGCCAAACATATTGGCAAGGAATGTGCCTATTGGTAAACCATGCCATAAAGGGAGAAAAGAGAGCATGTAGCGTATTAACGCGCCTAAAGCACCCCCTACAAAAATATATAAATACCCCATGATTAACCCCCTCTATGAGTTTAAATAATGCCGAATAAGTATAATGCTGATGCAATTTGAAATAATAAAACACAAAAAATAATCCATGGCATTATCTTCGCCGCACGGTGAATCCAACTTTTGCTTTCAGGCAAATATTTAATAGATTTGTCAGCAAATATAATAGTGAAGACAAGAATGAGTGCATTAACAAATACACTAACGATAATAATTTTTACGATACTATTAAAATGCACATGTAAAAGTGGATTGAATGCATTACAATATAAACTAAGTAGCAAAAATAATACACTTAAATAAAAATATTTCTTTGATTTTGACATGCGTGTGCCTCCTTATCGTTTAATATCATATCATATTATATTTTATTTTCTTAAAAAAATGGATATTATCATCATCTGCAAGCGTAAATATAGCATTTCTATCCTAAAAAATGATATAACATTAATATCAACTTATACATCTAGGAGGACATTATGAAAAAATTAAATGTACAAGTATTTGCCGATGGTGCAGATATCAATCAAATGAAACAAGCGTATCAAAATAAAGAAGTAGACGGATTTACGACGAATCCAAGCTTAATGGCAAAAGCGGGTGTTAAAGATTACACGCAGTTTGCTAAAGAAGTTGTAGAGGCAATTCCTGATGCTTCTGTATCATTCGAAGTATTTGGAGATGATATGGAAACGATGGAAAAAGAAGCTGAAATCATTCAACAATTCGGTGAGAATATTTTCGTCAAGATACCTATTGTCAACACAAAAGGTGAATCTATGTTACCTTTAATTGAAAAGTTATCTGCTAAAGGTGTAAAGCTCAATGTGACAGCAGTTTACACAATTGAACAAGTAAAAGCAATTACTGATGCAGTTACTGAAGGTGTTGAAACATATGTATCAGTTTTTGCAGGGCGAATCGCTGACACGGGTGTAGATCCATTACCATTAATGAAAGAATCTGTAGAAGTGACACATAGTAAGCAAGGTGTTCAATTACTATGGGCAAGTTGTCGTGAATTATTTAATGTGATTCAAGCAGATGAAATTGGTGCAGATATTATTACGTGCCCTGGTGATGTGGTTAAGAAAATTTCAAATATCGGTAGAGATATTGATGAATTATCTGTTGATACTGTTAAAGGATTTGCTAAAGATATTCAAAGCTCGGGATTAAGTATTTTATAATCGAATCGTTTTGAAAAATAGAGACTCAAACACTTCGATATTTTACGAAGGTTTGAGTCTTTTTAAATAATAAAAAAGACAAAGGAGTGCATCATGGGACAAAAAACGTTTAAAACTAAAATTGAAAAACAATTATGGTTTTTGAATAAAAAAGAACGTAGCATTTTACATTCAGAGTTAGAATCTCTTAATGCAGCGACTTTTAAAGCTCAATACCGTACACAAAATCAATTTGTCATCTCGTTTTTATCAAGGCATGTATACAATAATCAACCGAAGTCACAATTATATTTATTGACCACATTATTAGGTTTAATGATTGCAAATACATTGCTACTTGGAATTTTGATTACAGGTTTATTATTGTCTTTATCGTCTATTAAATATTTTATAACACCCACAGCAACTCTAGGCTTAAATAACGTCATCTTGATATTTATATCAAGTATTATCATGATTGTAATTGCTGTAGTTTTTATAAAGCCTGTCAACGGCTATTTAACTAAGCGTTTAATTGACTTTAAACTAAATAGATTGACTTAGAATTAATTGACCTAAAAATAAACTTTCTTTCCATTTTTTTGAACAAAATGTGATAGATTGTTCAACAACCAAGTGTTGGTTATTATTAAAAATAATGCGAGTACGCTCTTGTATTGATGACATCCCGATGACTTGTGTCATATTGATATAGACTTGATATGTGGAACGTTTTGCGAACAAGGGGCAAAGAATCAGTTCAGGAGTAATGAAAATCGGTATATATTGGCCGATGTTTAACATTTCTGATGATAACTTTATTTGAGTGGAATAATGTTTGTGGTGGTTTTGGAGTAACGATTTTAAAAATGCGGTCATTGTTAGCGAAGAGTGAAGATTAAAGTGTTTGAACTGTATATTGAGCTGGTGTGTCATGGCGCAAGATGTTTCGAAATATAGAAGGGTATTAAACTGTGTCATTAAAGAAATCCTTTCTTAATTATAATCTAACTGTGCTTTTAAAATGGCATGAGTTTGTTTTTTATAGTTTTTAACTGAACTCAGTGAGCAATGCATCATTTCGTGGATTTCTTTTTGGGTAAAACCGCTGAGGTGAAGGTTTAACCATTTGGCTTGCTTGGAAGATAATTGATGTGTGATTAAGGATAATTGCAGGGGAATATGTGCAGATTGTACTGTGGTGGTAAGATTGTCGATATCACAGGTTAAAGGTATTCGCATCTCTTTTCTTATAAGATCTAAAAGGTAATAATGAAGTTTCGTGCGTATATAACGATGAAAATCGCTTGAACGCGACATATCAAAATGAACTTGCAATTCCCATAGTCGTATTAAAAGCATCTGAAAAATCTCATCATAATTATAAGATATATAGTACCTTTTTAGTAGGTAATGTAAAAATTTTTCATATTTTAAGTATAAAGCGTCAAAATTCATTAAATAAACTCCTAAAATATAGATTGACCGGTCATATATAGTCATATCGGTTTAAAATGATTGAGGCACGTGCATTTTTATGATATTTTTAGATTAAATTCAACACTAAAACAATGGTTATGTTAAATTTTTGATATAAAGCGTTATGTTTGTCCGTTTTACGACGTCATTTTATTAAAAAAGACAAAGTGGAGGAATCTATGGACTACGAACATTTAAACTTAGAACATTTCTTTGCACGCAATGATGATTTAGATGTCATTCGTGATCGCGCTAATTTCGTTATGATTAATAATATGACGAAAGAAATGATGTATCGTGATGGTGATATAGAAGGTGCGATTGATTTGACGAAGTACTATTATAAAAATCGCTCTCAAGCAGCAAGTTTTATTATGATGGATTATAAACCACACGAAAAGTAATGAATTTCTTTACATATTCATTACTTTTCTTTTATGAATTCATGACAAGATGTAACTTCAATTGTGTTCGTTCGCTATTGGTGGTAAAATTTGTATTCAAGCGTGAACGTTTAAAAGATGAATGATTTATTCCATTGAAACAACATAATGAAGAGGTGTGTTTATGAGAAAGCACAAACAAGGTTCATTGATTTCTGTAATCGTGTTACTCATTGTAGCGGCAATTGCAGGGTTTTTATTTTTTTCAATGATCAAAGACCAAATTTTCTTTAAATCAGTCAAGCAAGTAGAACGTGTTGAAAAATTAAATGTGACACTTGATCAGGCTGCAAAAAAACAAATTGATAATTATACAAGTCAACAAGTTTCTAATAAAGAACACACGAATTGGCGTGATGCTTCTCCAACTGAAATTCGAGAAGCAATGGATAGTTCAAGATTTATGGATGATAAAAAACAAAAGTATCAGTTTTTAGATTTGTCTAAGTATCAAGGTATTGATGATAATCGTATTAAAAGAATGTTAATTAATCATCCTACATTGCTCAATCATACAGAAGATTTTCTAAATGCCGCAAAAGCGAAACAAGTGAATGAAGTATACTTAATATCTCATGCCTTACTTGAAACGGGTTCTGTTGCATCAGAACTTTCGAATGGTGTAGAGATAGATGGTAAAAAATATTATAACTTCTATGGTGTAGGTGCGCTTGATGAAGATCCAATAAAAACAGGTGCAGAATATGCTAAGAAAAAAGGATGGGACACACCTGAAAAAGCCATTTATGGTGGGGCAGAATTCATTCATGATCATTATCTAAAAAACCCTGAACAAAACACACTATACAGTATGCGTTGGAATCCTAAAAACCCAGGTGAGCATCAATATGCTACTGATATCAATTGGGCGAAGAGTAACGCAACAATTATGGCTGATTTCTATAAAGATATGAAGACTGAGGGTAAATACTTTAATTGGTATGTCTACAAAGACGATAAGAAACACCAAGATGGTAAAAATCACGAATAATAACCAACCGACTTTCATTATTTGAAGGTCGGTTTTTTATATGGATTAAAGTTAAACAGCACATAAATTTACACATGTTGTTATACGTGACATATTATTCGGCTTTATTGTTCTTTCCAAAATAAAAGAAAAACACTACTACGAGAATTAATAATTTAAAACAGTTTTTTAGCAAGTGAATCACCTCTAAGATAATGTGGTATAAGTTCATTTATTTTAACATAGAATTTCAATAGTAAAAATTCATTTGATTATTATTAATCTGAGAAAGATTAGGGTAGAATTAAAAGAAAACTTGGAGAAAGGGTGATTAAAATGAGAGTCGCTATTATTGGTATGGGTACAGCTGGCGTGAGTGTATTACGGCATTTAGTGAAGTTTGAAAAGTTTAATCAGTTGGAAGTTGACGTTTATGATAATGATAAAAATATGGGGCAAGGAAAACCGTTTCAAGACGATAGTGAAGATTTACTTACTAATGTACCCACCTCTATGATTTCTTTAAATCAAGATAACATTCATGAATTTAAAGAGTGGTATGAAGCACATGATGAATATCAGTATGGAAATGCTGATTATTTACCAAGGTTTGTATTTGGCCATTATATGAGAGACCAACTTGAGACCTTTCATTCCTCTTTTCAAAATATTAATATCATCACGAATGAAGTAACTCAAATGTATATTGAGGAAGCAAATGATGCCATCATACCAAGAACCATTCATATTTGTACTAAAAATGATGAAACAACATGTAAAAAATATGATTATGTCTTTTTAACGATTGGTACTTTAAGTTATAACGATCCATATCATCTCAAAGGCACTAAAAATTATATTCATTCACCTTATCCCGCAAATCGTACATTGGATAATGTCAAAGATACGGATCGAATTGTGATTATAGGTAGCGGTTTAGCAAGTTTAGATGTCATACGCCATACTGTTAAACATCACCAAAATAAACCGATCATTGTAGCCAGTCGAAGTGGTAAAATGCCAAGTGTTCGCGGCGAAATGATTGATATCACATTAAAGTATTTGACGCTTGCACAATTTGATGCGTTAAAACAAAAACATATGGGCTGTGTTCCATTAGATGAAGCGATTGCTTTATTTAAAAAAGAATGTGAAGCGTTAAATATCCCTCTACAAAGGCTGCTTAAGCGACGTAAATACGATGCGATTCGTGATTTAACTTATGATTTGAATCACCCTCAAGAACTTGGTAAATTTCAAAGTTTACTTGAAGTCATCAAAGAAAATATGGATTGGATTTGGAATAGTTTTAGTCGTGATGATCAAGAACAATTTATTCGTAAATATCAACGTTATATCGTTGAAAACTCAAACCCGATGCCTCGAGAAACTGCGCAGTTAGTGTTAGAAAACATTAAATCCGGCCATATTCAAATCTATTCAGGTTTAGAAGATTTACGTCATTATTACGGTAAATTTAGACTAAAGTTTAAAAATCAAGATGAAGTGCTAAAAGCAGAGGTTGTCATTAATGCAACTGGTGCAAAAAAACATTTATCTCAATTAGATGATGATGACGCATTATTATTAGATATCGCTAATCGACAAATCATTCAATCGCATCCAATGGGAGGTATACAAATCGTTCCTGCAACAAATGAAGTGATTAGTCCGTTATATGGTACCTTAAATAACTTAAGAGCAATTGGACAAATAACAAATGGCGTAAACTATTATCGTAATGGTATTCCTTCAATCGTTCAACAAGCAGTGCGGTCGGTTCATAATTTGTACGATACTTTAGAAAAACGTGCTATGACGAATCAAGATGATTATGAAAACCATTCACCGCACTCCATACAAAATGTCAACGCAACGGAAAATTCTGATACCGCTTTTAAAGAACTTCAAGAAAAAGTCGATGTATCACAAAAGCCAAAACATAAAGACGATAAGAAAAATAAAAAAATAAAAAAAGAAAAAGAAGATAAGAAAAAGAAACATAAGAAAAAACATAAGAAGAAAAAGAAACATAAGAAAAAGAAAGAGTAAAAACACGCCGCTTTATGAATCAAATGATTGTAAAATAAAATATGTTAAGCTAATATAGACTCAAGTGCTTTTATAAGTGCTTGAGTATCTTTTTATCTCATTACAATTTCATATTTTATTCTTTCGGGGCTGGGTGAAATTCCCAACCGGCAGTAAAATTAAGCCTGCGACCCATAGTTATTTAACTATGGCTGATCTAGTGCAAATCTAGAGCCGACAGTGAAAGTCTGGATGGGAGGAAGAATAACGCTAACAAACATAACATGTTTATGTTTATTTGCTGATGAAAAATTTATAGAACATCGGTTTATTTTGTGATGTCTATTTTTCATATTACCTTCCACTCGAATCGACAATCGAGTGGTTTTTTTATTGAGGTGAAAGATTGAATAATTATTTAGATAAAGCAATTTCATTAGCACAGATGGTGGAGGGTCAAACTGGTTTAAATCCACCAGTGGGTGCTGTCATTGTTAAAAATGGTCGTATTATAGGTATGGGTGCCCACTTGAAGCAAGGTGAACGTCATGCAGAAATTCAAGCGATAGACATGGCTGGACCAGAGCAAGTGGTAGGGGCAACAATATATGTTTCCTTAGAACCGTGCTCTCATTTTGGAAAAACGCCTCCATGTGCAAAACGTATCATTGATACAGGGATTTCTCATGTCGTTTATGCAGCACGTGATATTACTTTGCCTGCAACGGGTCATCAGATGATGGAACGTGCTGGTGTTAAAGTAACCTATCGTCCGCATCCAGTTGCAGAACAATTATATGCATCTTTTTTCAAAAGTAAACAATTGGAACGACCCATCGTAACTGTAAAAGTAAGCGCGAGTTTGGATGGCAAACAAGCAACAGATCATTTTGAAAGTCAGTGGATAACAAACCCATCTGTAAAGGAAGATGTCTTTAAATTGCGTCATGAACATGATGCGATTATTACAGGTTCAGGTACGCTAAAATATGATAATCCAAGCTTAACAGTGCGACTTGAAGAAGGGCGACATTCGGTTAGAGTGATTTTAACGCGCTCAGGTCAAATTGATTGGAAGTCCAACATGTTTCATGATGGATATGGACCTATCATCATATATACTGAAAATCATTCATTACAATCTACTTGCTCAAATGTAGAAGTTGTATGCTTAGACAACTGTAATGTAGACAGTGTTTTAAAAGATTTATATTTAAAAGGATTTGGACGTGTTCTTGTCGAAGCAGGTCCAAAGGTTACCTCTCAATTTTTATCATCTAAATTGATAACGCATTTTATTTTATATTTAGCCCCGAAATTAATAGGTGGACAAGGCTTAAATCAGTTTTATCAAACCGAATCGGTGTTTAAGCTTAGTGATACCCACCAATTTGAAATTGTTGAGACATCATTAATAGATACTAATGTGAAAATACTCATGAAAAGGAAGTGACAACATGTTCACAGGTATCATTGAAGAGGTCGGAACAATTCTTTCTATCCGCAAACAAAATCCCACAACACAACTGACCATATCATGTTCTAAAATTCTAAATGATATGTCAATTGGTGACTCGATCAGTGTGAATGGTACATGTTTAACTGTAACCACTTATAATGACCACAGCTTTAGTGTGGACGTTATTCTTGGAACGGAAAATAAAACCTATTTAGGTCAACTTAAAGTTGGTGACCGTGTGAATCTTGAACGTGCGTTACTTGCTACAGGACGACTTGGAGGACATTTTGTTCAAGGTCATGTAGATGGTAAAGGCAAAATTTTACACATACAAAAGTCTGCCAATGAATGGATTTATACCATCGAGGCGCCTCAAGTCATTATGGCTCAAATGATCCAACAAGGTTCAATTGCGGTTGATGGTATTAGTTTAACTGTATTTGAAAAACATCAATCCAGTTTTAACATTCATCTCATTCCTGAAACACGTCAAGCAACAACGTTATCTCAAAAAAAACAAGGTGATGCAGTGCATTTAGAAACGGATATGTTGTTTAAGTATGTTCAAGCACTCAACACTAACAAAAAAACGCTTGCTATCGATGATTTGTTAAAAGCGGGATTTTAATGGAGGGGTAAGGATGAAATTTGATTCAATTGCGCTAGCATTAGAAGAATTAAAAAAGGGTAAGCCTATTATCGTTTTAGATGATGAAAATCGTGAAAATGAAGGTGACTTAGTTGCAGTAACAGAATGGATGCAAGACGATACCATCAACTTTATGGCCAAAAATGGCCGTGGATTGATCTGTGCGCCTATTTCGAAAGAGATTGCAACTCAAGCAGGTTTAAACCCTATGGTCTATGAAAATAATGATCCTCACAAAACAGCATTTACGCAAAGTATCGACCATGTGTCATCAACAACTGGAATCAGTGCTTTCGAGCGTACTCAAACGGCACGTGCACTCATTCAAGATGGGATGAATGAACGTACGTTTAACCAACCAGGTCACATTTTTCCATTAATTGCTAAAGACAACGGTGTACTTGCACGGCGAGGACATACAGAAGCGGCTGTCGTTTTAGCGTTATTAACTAATGCCAAACCAGCAGGCGTCATATGTGAAATTATGAATGAAGACGGCACAATGGCTCGAGGAGAGCAATTACAAGATTTTAAAGAAAAACACCAATTAAAGATGATTACGATTGAGGCGTTAGTGTCTTATATCAAAGTTAATCGTAAATTAATTAAACAAGAAGCAAAAGTGAAGTTACCGACACGATATGGCACGTTTGACATGATTGGCTTCACATCAGAATTTGATGGTCAAGAACATTTAGCAATTATCAAAGGGGAAATCCAACCTGAGATGAACGTGCGTATTCATTCAGCATGTGCTACAGGTGATATCTTTCATAGTGAACGATGTGATTGTGGTGAACAACTTGAAAAAGCCATGCAGTATATTCATGAACATGGTGGGATTATTTTATATTTGCCTCAAGAAGGTCGAGGCATTGGATTAATGAATAAATTAAAAGCATACGAATTAATTGAACAAGGATACAACACAGTCACAGCAAATGAAGCGCTCGGTTTTGAACCGGATTTAAGAGATTATGATATTGCTGCGCAAATGCTGAAACATTTAGGAGTGTCGTCAGTCAACTTGTTAAGTAACAATCCAGAAAAATTTGAGGGATTAAAAAAATATCACATTGATATAACTGGGCGTGTACCTTTAATCACATGTGAAAATGAGAATAACCATGATTATTTAGAAGTTAAAAAAACTCAAATGGGACATTTGATTTAGGAGGAATTGAAATGAAATTTGAAGGTCAGTTAATTGGAGAAGGTTTAAAAATTGGAATTGTAGTGAGTCGTTTCAATGATTTTATTACGAGTCGTCTGGTTGAAGGGGCAAATGATGCACTAATACGACATCAAGTCAATGAAGCGGATATTGATATTGCTTATGTACCTGGCGCTTTTGAACTCCCTATAGTAGCTAAAAAAATGGCTCAGTCAGGTAAATATGATGCGATTATTACTTTAGGTTGTGTCATTAGAGGTGCAACAACACATTACGATTATGTTTGTAACGAAGCGGCAAAAGGAATTGCTAAAGCAAGTGATGATTCGGGTATTCCTGTGATATTTGGAGTTGTAACGACTGAAAATATTGAACAAGCGATTGAACGCGCTGGTACAAAAGCAGGGAATAAAGGCGCAGAAGTAGCTGTAGGAGCTATTGAAATGGCAAACTTACTTAAGGCACTATAACGTGCTCAACACAATGTAGGAAAAATAAACTACCTTCAATATTCATTCTTTAATGAATATTGAAGGCTATTTTTTGAGGTTAGGTTATCCTTATATTTTATAAAGTTTTAATACAACGTTGATGTTGTGATTTTGTTTCATTTTGTTTGTTACATTTTGATTTTTTTCGAATAAGACCTAATAGTGTTCCTACAACTGCTGCACCACCTAAAACTGCAAGCGTTTTTGGCTTAACAAATTCTTTAAAAGCAAGGGTTAAATTTTGTGGACGTTCCGCAAGTCTTCTCATAAAGTAACCAAACCAGTCATCGCCATATGGGACATAAATTGTAAAATGATATCCCTCTTTTGCAATTTGCTCAGCCAGTTCGGTTCTGAAACCGTAAAGCATTTGGAATTCAAATTTAGATTTATCAATATGGTGTTCTTCAGCAAAAGCTTTAACATGATTAATAATATTATGGTCATGTGTTGCAATAGAAGTGAAGTTTTTAGCTTGTAATAAACGTTTTTCGATTAATCGTATGTAATTTTGATCGATTTCATCTTTTGTTTGATAAGCAATATGTGGTGATTCTTTATAAGCGCCTTTCACTAAGCGTAAGCGCAAATCAGGATATTTATCTAATAGAACATCAGCCTTAAATAAATAAGCTTGTATTACTGTTCCTACATTGGTAAATTCGCTTTTTAAGCGATCTAAAGTTTGTGTGACATCAAATAAGCTATCATATTTTTCAGTATCGAAATTAATGTGCATATTATTATAAGACTTTGCAGTATTAACAATTTCGTATACATTGTCATAGGCTAAAGCACGATCGAATTCAATGCCTAGTTGACTTAACTTAATCGACATATGTGCGTCAAGATTATTTTCATGAAGGACTTTCATCACTTCTAAAATTTCATTTTTGGCATCTATCGCTTCTTGGCGGTTATGAACAAATTCTCCAAGGATGTCTACCGTACCAGCGATGTTTTTTTCATTTAACCGTTTGATTGTTCTAACAATATCAGGTAATTGGTTTCCAGCTACAACTTTATTGGCCCCAAGAGAAGGTCCTACTTTTTTAGCAGTCGTATTTAAAAATGTATTGTTAGATAATGCGATAAAAAAATTCTTAACTAAACCCATGTTTATTCCTCCCCATGTCTTTGCATTGCTATTAGTGATAGTGTATCACGATTATATAGAGGAAGAAAACGGTTTCAGCTAAAAGTTTTTAGAATTTAATGAAAAAAGACATCTTTAAAGACATCTTAGCTTCATTTACCAAACCATTATCGCCAATAAGAAAATGGGTTAGGGAATGCGTATAAGGGTAGCACAAAAACTCGAGATGCTATTAGTATTATGATTGTGTGAGTTGCATGTTGGCATCTATAGGTTCCGCTAAGGCTGCTGAAAGTATAGGGAGGTTAAAAATAATGAAAAAACTAAGCATACATTTTAGCAAAAATTTCATTTATTAACTCCTTTATAGTTCGACTTACTTGAACCATATCACAATGCTTTTAATGTCTTGCGAAAATATTGTAAAGGTTCGTTAAAGTTTTCTGTTTGTTAAATTCGTGTAAATATTACACTTATAAACTTAACGATATCTTTAAAAATAATTCGTATTAGCCATGTTAAAATAGTATTAAGCATAATTAAGGGAGTTTTGAAATGTTTAGAGATTTAGTATTTTACACATTAGGAACTGAGCTAGATACGTTTTTTCAATATTTCATATTTGAACTTATATTATTAACACTCGTTGGATTAGCGATAGTCTTGATTACAAAAAAATTATGGATGGCCATAGCTATAATTGTTGCATTAAATCTTGTTGATACCGCAATAGTAGGGAACTTCAATGCGACGCAAGGACAAGGCACTTTAATAGGACAATTTTTCTTAATGATAGTTGCTAAATTCTTCCCTACATTTTATGAGGTATTATTAGTTGTGTTAATTTCGCGTATTCCATTTTTAAGACGCAAATTTAAGTTGGCATAAAATTGAATGAATCATGGTCACGTACGTTTAAGGTCAATCATAGACTTGAACGTACGTTTTGTATTTGATGGCGCATTTTGGCAAGAATTGATAAGATGAAAATAAAGATTTCTGAAACAGGAAGGAACAAATCGTATGTGGAAATGGGAAACAGAAAATGAAGCAAAAGGTGTCGTCGTTATAATACATAATATGCTAGAACATACTGGACGCTACGCTTATGTAATCACGCATTTACGTCGTAATGGATATCATGTCATTATGGGTGATTTGCCTGGACAAGGACAAAGTTCTCGCACAAAAAAAGGGCAAATTGAACATTTTGATGTGTACCAAGAACGTGTGCTAGAATGGGTCCAAATTGCTGAAGAATATCATTTGCCAACTTTTATTATTGGAGTAGGATTGGGCGGTCTTATAGCGGTCAATGTACTAGAAAAATTTGAATTGCATTTAGAGGGGCTTGTCTTACTTTCTCCATTATTTGCATTTCATCAAACCAATCAAACGAGAAAACATATGGTAACGTCACATATTGGTGATGTGTCTAAAAGCGCTAAATTTGAGTTAGGATTTAATATTGAAACTTTAACGACTAATCCAGAAGTTCAAGAAGAAACAGCTAAAGATGCCTTAATGCTCAAAAAAGTGAGCTACCATTGGTATAAACAAGTCGTTCAGGCGATGAAAAAAACACTAGACCATTTGAATCAGCTACCCAAAATGCCTCTATGTGTAATGTATGGTACGCATGATACGTTGTCGGATGTAACCGTTACACAACAGGTAATACGTCAATGTATGTGTGATGAAATGTACTACAAAGCATGGCCTGAGATGGTACATGAAATCCATAATGAACCAGAGCGTGAAGCTGTGATGCGTTATGTATTAAGTTTTTTAAATAATCGGGTATATGCTGCGGGTTTTGTTGTTGAAGATCAAGAAACGTTATAAGTGACATGCTTATGACAATCATATGTAAAATATTGCATGCAAATAGAATTCGTGGTAAATTAATAATGTGAAAAATATCACATAAAACATAATTGATTAAAGGACTTCGTAGATAGGAGCGTGTCAGTATGTCAAAAAAAGGTAACAAAGTTGTTTTAGTAGGTAATGGTGCAGTAGGTGCTAGTTACGCATTTACTATGGTAAGTCAAGGTGTGGCAGATGAATTGCTCATCATTGATATTAATGAAGATAAAGTACGTGGTGACGTACTTGATTTAAACCATGGTGCACCTTATGCAATGTCTCCAGTAAAAGTAAAAGCAGGTAAATATGAGGATTGTGGCGATGCAGATTTAATCGTAATTTGTGCAGGGGCACCTCAAAAAGTTGGAGAAACGCGTCTTGATTTAGTTGAAAAAAATGCAAAGATATATAAAGGTATTATTACTTCTATTATGGACAGTGGTTTTGATGGTATCTTCTTAATTGCAGCGAACCCTGTAGATATTTTAACGTATGTAACTTTAAAATATTCTGGTTTACCTAAACATAAAGTTATTGGTTCAGGTACGATTTTAGATACAGCACGTTTCAAACATCTTTTAAGTGAGGCATTTGATGTAGCACCTTCAAGTGTACATGCTAATATTATTGGTGAACATGGTGACTCTGAAGTACCGGTATGGTCTAGTGCAACAATTGCAGGCGTATCATTATATGATGAATTGAAAAAAGATCCAGAAAAAAGTCATCTCATTGAAGACATTTATGTTCAAACACGTGATGCTGCGTATGACATTATTAAAGCAAAAGGTGCGACATATTATGGTGTTGCAATGGGATTAATGCATATTTCTAAAGCGATTTTACGCAATCAAAATGTTGTTTTAACTGTTTCAAGTTATCTTGAAGGTGAATACGGTCATGAAGGCGTATATACAGGTGTACCTACACTAATCAATGGTGAAGGTGCTGTGAAAATTATTGAAACACCTTTAAATGATGATGAAAAAGAAAAATTCGCGAAATCGTGTAAAGTGTTAAAAGACATGCAAGATTCTATTGAATATTTATTCGAATAATGCTTTAGTGAATATTAAATAATAAGGACATAAGTTCATAGTTTGATGAATTCATATGATTAAGCTTTTCATGATTAGGGTACACATATCATAATGAATAATGTATCAATTATAAAGGATAATCTATAATGGAGGCTTAATCATGGTAAAAAAATCAAAATATGATGTAAGTGATATCGTTCTTTTGGATAATCTACAAAAGCAAGTTGAAGCTATCTTTGATGAAATTGATAAGCAATTTGATTTATCAAAAGAAGAATTTCTGATTCTACTCACATTGTGGGATAAAGGTTCAATGACGCTCAAAGACATGGACAAATACGTTAAAGTAAAAGCTTATAAACGAACAAGAACGTTTAACAATTTAGTAGAAAAGAAATGGATTGTTAAAGAACGCCCTTCAGATGATGAACGCACTGTGATTATCCACTTTAATGAGAACAAAGCACAAAATAAACAAGAATTAATTGATTTTACATGTTCTGCCATTGAAAAACGACAAGACAATTTAACAAATCAACTTCATTCCATAATAAATGGATGCGAATTATAACCCGTAGTATGCGGAAACGGAAAATACGTATCTCATAGTAAAGAATTCGCATGAGTTTGTGTTAACTTAAAAGAATTAACGGAAGTGAGACCTAATCTCACTTCCGTTTTTCTATACCTATAATGTAAGGTGGATGATTTTGTTGATTGATAAATTCATATTTAATAACGTGTGCGATGGTTTGATCTAATTGTTCAAAGTAAGCATTTAACTGCTTGCTTTCTTCAAAACCTTCAGGATGTCCTGGGTAGATGGCGAAAACAATGATGCCCTCTGGACGCAACTGTTTGAATATGCTTTCAAATGCGTTAATAGTAGTTGTTGCATGTGTAACGATGGTTTTATCTCCTTTAGGTAAATAGCCTAAATTGAATAACGCTGCGCTAACTTTATGTTGATGGGATGTCTCCATATGCTCAGTGATAAGTTCATGACCAGTATGAATGACGGAAACGTTTGAATATGATGACACTCTTTGACGCGTATTTTCAATTGCTTGAGGTTGTATATCGCATGCATAAACATGTCCTTCCGGAACACATTGTGCTAGAAACTCTGTATCATAGCCATTGCCACATGTACCATCTATGACGACACTGTCTTTTTGGACATGTGACATAATTAATGACTTTGCAAAGGGTAAGACACGTGGAACTATCATCTAATAACCTTCCCATTAGCTTTAAATTTTTGACCTTGCACAGTATTTCTACGTTCTAATTCAGCGTCAATTTCATTTAAAACTTCCCATTTATTTACACTCCACATCGGACCTACCATTAAATCAATAGGACCATCACCTGTAATTCGGTGTACAATCATAGACGGTGGTATAATTTCTAGTTGATCGCAAACTAAGTTAATATATTCTTCTTTAGTCATAAATTGTAAGTGTCCCTTTTCATATTGTTTTACCATCGGTGTGCCTTTTAATAAATGAAGTAAATGTATTTTGATACCTTGAACATCCATATGCGAAACGACGCGTGCGGTTTCCATCATCATGTCATAATTTTCACCAGGTAAGCCATTTATAATATGGCTGCATACATTAATATTGTGCTGTCTCAGCTTTTTAACACCTTCTTCATAACACGCCATGTCATGTGCGCGATTGATAAGGTCTGAGGTTTCTTGATGAACGGTTTGAAGACCAAGTTCGACCCACAAATAGGTGCGTTTGTTAAGTTCAGCTAAATATTCCACAACATCATCAGGTAAACAATCTGGACGCGTTCCAATCGAAAGCCCAACTACACCTTCTTCATTTAATGCAGCTTCAAATTTTTCGCGTAAAACATGTACGGGTGCATGCGTATTTGTAAAAGCTTGAAAATAGGCAATATATTGACCCTCATGCCACTTTTCATGCATCTGGTCTTTGACTTTTTGGAATTGAACATGAATTGCATCAGCACGATTTCCAGCAAAATCACCACTCCCAGCGGCTGAACAAAATGTACATCCCCCATGTGCAACGGTACCATCTCGGTTAGGGCAATCAAAACCACCATCTAATGCGACCTTGAAAATTTTTTGACCAAAGTGTTGCTTAAGGTGATAATTTAGCGTATGATACCTTTTGTTTTCAAAAGCGTAGGGAAAGTATTTACCCATTTGGTGAAACTTCCTTTCTATATACAATGTATTTCAAGATTTTAACATATTTTACGTTGGACGTGTTATAGTGAAAAAATAAAGACAAAGAAATAAAGAGGTGTCGCACATATGAAAATGCCGAAAGAAATTTGGTGGCTTGTGATAGGGATGGCTATTAATATCACAGGTGCCAGTTTTTTATGGCCATTAAATACAATCTATATGAATGAAGTTTTAGGGAAGTCTTTAAGTACTGCGGGGATTGTATTAATGGTAAATGCTTTTGGTATGGTCGCTGGTAATTTAATAGGGGGTTCATTATTTGATCGTTTAGGTGGATACAAAACGATTATGCTAGGGACGTGGATAAGTTTATTCGCAACTGCTGGATTGAACTTTTTTCATGGGTGGCCATGGTATGCGCTGTGGTTGATTATTTTAGGATTTGGTGGTGGCATGATTATTCCTGCAATTTATGCAATGGCTGGTGCTGTATGGCCGCGTGGTGGTCGTCAAACATTTAACGCGATATATTTAGCACAAAATATAGGCGTTGCTGTAGGCGCTGCGTTAAGTGGATTTGTAGCTGAACTAAGTTTTAATTATATCTTTTTAGCGAATCTCATGATGTACGTAATATTTTTTGTTGTAGCCATGTTTAACTTTAAAATGGAATATCATGCGACCGTTAAAACTGCGGAAACGCTAGAGGGTATGACGCATGTGCAAAATAAAAAACATTTCAATGCATTAATTTTACTATGTGTCATGTTTGCAATCTGTTGGATAGCTTACGTACAGTGGCAAACGACAATAGCTTCATTCACTCAAGAAATTGGAATTTCAATGAGTCAGTATAGCTTATTGTGGACAATTAATGGTTTGCTTATTCTGTTAGGGCAACCTTTAATCACACCTATTATTCATATTCTTAAAGGTCAGCTTAAAAAGCAACTTTATGTGGGCGTATGCGTATTTATTATTTCATTTTTTGTCACTAGCTTTGCGCAAAGTTTTACAATGTTTATTGTTGGAATGGTGATATTAACATTTGCTGAAATGTTTGTGTGGCCAGCAGTACCTACAATTGCAAATACCTTGTCTCCTAAAGGTAGAGAAGGCGTATATCAAGGGATAGTTAACTCTGCATCTACTGTTGGCAAAGCTTTTGGACCATTAATTGGTGGTATACTCGTAGATGTATTTAATATGCAAGTGATGTTTTTATTTATGATAGGCTTGTTAATGATTTCTATTGGTTTTATCTCTATATTTGATAGACGTATTGACAAGAAAATGTTATACCGTTAAGTATCGTTATTAGCTTGCATAATCGTAATAAATTTCATATGATAGTATTAAATCATATGAGAAGCACGTCTCAACAAGTTATTGTATCTTGCTTCGATGAACACAAGGATTTGTTTTACGCTAATAAAATAAATCAAGGAGTAGTAATTCATTGGTATTTCTACAGAGAGTTAGTGGTGCTGAAAACTAACGTTATACGATGAATGAACTTGCCGTATATCAAATATAATTTAATGACATCTCAATCCATTATGTAATGAAGCGCACACAAGTGAACGAGGGTGGTACCGCGGTGAAAATCGTCCCTTTTTTATAAAAACATAATTGGTTGAGGTGTTTTTTTAATTAGGAGGAATTGTCGTGAATTTTAATCATCAAGAAATTGAGAAAAAGTGGCAGAACTATTGGCTCGAAAATAAAACATTTAAAACTGAAGATCATTTAGGTCAAAAGAAATTTTATGCACTTGACATGTTTCCATATCCATCAGGCGCAGGTTTACATGTAGGTCATCCGGAAGGGTATACGGCTACAGATATTATTTCTAGATATAAACGTATGCAAGGGTACAATGTTTTGCATCCAATGGGATGGGACGCATTTGGCTTACCAGCTGAACAATACGCTTTAGATACAGGTAACAGTCCTGCAGAATTTACAAAAAGAAATATTCAAACATTTAAACGTCAAATTCAAGAACTAGGTTTTAGTTATGACTGGGATCGTGAAGTTAGCACAACGGACCCCGATTACTATAAATGGACACAATGGATTTTCATTCAATTATATAAAAAAGGTTTAGCTTATATTGATGAGATTCCAGTAAACTGGTGTGAAGCATTAGGCACGGTTTTATCAAATGAAGAGGTTGTAGATGGCGTGTCAGAACGCGGTGGACACCCGGTTGTTCGTCGTCCTATGAAACAATGGGTTTTAAAAATTACTGCCTATGCAGATCGACTATTAGAAGATTTAGAAACGTTAGATTGGCCAGAATCAATTAAAGACATGCAACGTAATTGGATAGGTCGTTCTGAGGGAGCTAAAGTCTCATTTAAAGTTGAGCAAAGTGAAGACAAGATTGACGTCTTTACAACACGCCCAGACACTATTTACGGAGCAACATTTTTAGTACTTAGTCCTGAGCATACATTAGTAAATCAAATTACTACGCCAGAACATCTTGATACAATAACACGATATCAACAAGAAGCGGCTAAAAAATCAGATTTAGAACGTACGGATTTGGCTAAAGAAAAAACAGGTGTATTTACTGGTGCTTATGCACTTCACCCTTTATCAGGCGAGCGTATACCAATTTGGATTGCTGATTATGTATTATCGACTTATGGCACAGGCGCTGTTATGGCTGTTCCAGGTCATGATGAACGTGATTTTGAATTTGCGCAAACGTTTGATTTACCTGTCAAATATGTTATCGAAGGTGAACTAACGAATGGTGTTTATAGTGGCGACGGTAGCCACGTTCATTCGAATGAATTAAATGGTTTAAATAATAAAGATGCAATGTCAAAAGCGATCGCATTGTTAGAAGCTAAAGGTTTAGGTGAGAAAAAAGTTAACTATAAATTACGTGACTGGTTGTTCAGCCGCCAACGATACTGGGGTGAACCAATTCCAATAATTCATTGGGAAGACGGTTCTATCACAACGGTTCCTGAAAGCGAATTACCATTACTTCTTCCTAAAACGGATGAAATTAAACCATCTGGTACTGGTGAATCTCCTTTAGCGAATATCGAATCGTTTGTCAATGTGGTCGACCCTGAGACAGGTATGAAAGGTCGACGTGAAACGAATACGATGCCACAATGGGCAGGTAGCTGTTGGTACTACTTACGTTATATTGACCCTAAAAATGACCAAATGTTAGCAGACCCTGAAAAATTAAAACATTGGCTACCTGTTGATTTGTATATCGGTGGCGTAGAACATGCAGTGTTACACTTATTATATGCTCGTTTTTGGCATAAAGTGCTTTATGATATTGGTGTTGTACCTACAAAAGAACCTTTCCAAAAATTATTCAATCAGGGGATGATTCTTGGTGAAGGTAATGAAAAAATGAGTAAATCAAAAGGAAATGTCGTAAATCCTGATGACATCGTTGCATCACATGGCGCTGACACGTTACGTTTATATGAAATGTTTATGGGTCCATTAGACGCATCTATTGCTTGGAGCGAAAATGGGCTTGATGGTTCAAGACGATTTTTAGATCGTATTTGGCGTTTACTGGTAACTGATCAACATCAATTGAGCGCAAAAGTAGTGAATGAAGAGAGGCCTGAATTACAAAAATCGTATCATCAAACTGTGAAAAAAGTGACAGAAGACTTTGAAACGTTGAATTTTAATACAGCGATCAGTCAATTAATGGTATTTATCAATGATTGTTATAAGGCTGACAAAATAAATAAATCTTATATTGAAGGATTTGTTAAAATGTTAGCGCCAATTGCGCCTCATTTAGGTGAAGAATTGTGGTCAATTTTAGGGCATGAAAGTACCATCACATATCAACCTTGGCCAAGTTATGATGAGCAATTACTTGAAGGTGATATGGTTGAAATTGTTGTCCAAGTCAACGGTAAAGTTCGTGCTAAATTAGAAATTTCTAAAAATGCAACAAAAGAAGAAATGGAACAAATAGCACTTGATAATGAAAACATAAAAGGTGCGATAGAGGGTAAAGAGATTAAGAAAGTGATTGCGGTTCCTCAAAAACTTGTCAATATTGTAGCGAAATAGATAGATGAAAGGATGTTCAGAAATGAAAGAAATAACGACTGACGAGTTAAAATCTTTACTATTAAGCCATGATGTTGTGAACGTAATTGATGTGCGTGAAGACGAAGAAGTAACTATGGGAATGATTCCCAATGCGAAACATATCCCTATGAACGACATTCCAAACCACATCAACGATTTTAATAATGAAGAAACGTATTATATTGTTTGTGCTGGTGGTGTGCGTAGTGCGAAGGTAGCAGAATATTTGCTCGATCATCATATCGATGCGGTTAATATTGAAGGCGGTATGAAAGCATGGGGTAGTGAAGGATTAGAATTTAAACGTATTTAATATTAAAGACGTGGGAATCAATGCGATTCACCACGTCTTTTATTAAATCGTATGATAGCCGGCATAATACCCTGCGACATAACCGGTTACAAGTGCACTCGTAATGTTATAGCCACCTGTATACCCATGGATGTCTAATACTTCTCCGCAAAAGAAGAGGCCAGGTGTCAATTTTGACGCCATAGTAGCAGGTACAATTTCTTTAATGGATACACCGCCGCCAGTAACAAAGGCTTTGTCAATTGAAAGTGTCCCGTTGACTTTAAAAGTAAAGTTTTTTAACAGATGGACCAATTGATTCAACTGTTGTAATGTTAAATGATGATAGGTCGTATCTAGTTGAATATCAGCTTGTGATAACATGAAATTCAAGTATCGTTCTTCGATTAAGCCATGTAAACTATTCTTTATAATTTTATCCGGTGCTGATTGGAGTAATGCCTTAACTTTTTCTCTAAGTTCAGTTTCATTCATTTCCGGAAAAACATCAAGGTGCATGTCAATTGAAGGTTGTTTTTGTTGTTTTTGTTCGTAGTAAACAAATTGACTACATCTTAATGCAGCCGGACCGCTAATACCAAAATGTGTAAAAATCATATCCATTTGATGTGTAATGCGTTTTTTTCCATTTTTCTTAAGTACGGATAATGCAACGTTTTTCAAGCTCAATCCTTTAAGTGTCTCTGCTTTAATAAATGATGCGCTAGATTTAATAGGCACTTCAGTAGGGAAAAGATCCGTAATTGTGTGATGGAACATTTTTGCAAATCGATAGCCATCACCAGTTGATCCCGTCTGAGGAACACTAGTGCCGCCTGTTGCAATAATTAATGATTTGGCGAGGTAAGTACGTTGATCGTCTGTAACGACTTCGAATAATTGTTGATCGTTTTTTGAAGTTGAAACCACCGTTGTTACTTCTTTAATTTCAACACGTTGTTGTTTTAGTGTAGTGACAAGCGCTTGTAACACATCTTCAGATTTGTTGCTAGCAGGGAACATTCTACCATGGTCTTCTTCCTTTAATGGAACGCCTTTAGATTCAAAAAAGGTGATAATTGACTCATTATCAAAAATGGAAAAAGGACTATATAAAAATTTCCCATTTCCTGGAATATGTTTAATAATTTCATTATAAGGTAGGCGATTTGTAACGTTACAACGTCCGCCGCCAGATATTTTTAATTTACGACCGAGACCTTTTTTCTTTTCTAATAATAATACGCGTTGTCCTTGTTCGCTTGCTGAAATAGCTGCCATTAAGCCACTTGGGCCACCGCCAATGACAATAGTTTGGTAACACATAGTATGAATTCTCCTTGTTCTTGATATAACGATTTTAACATAATACGTTTACGTGTATAATAACCATATTGTGTTATAATTTATTTTTGAAATTAGTACGTTAGGTAGGTTGAACTATGAGTGAAAATAAAGAATTAGTCAGAGGGACCTTTCTTCTAACAGTAAGCATACTTATCACTAAAATTTTAGGAATCATTTACATTATTCCTTTTTACAAAATTATAGGTGGCGCTGATAATTTAGCACCTTTTAACTATGCTTACGGTCCTTATAATATTGCGATTGCAGTAGCTACTGCAGGGGTTCCTCTTGCTGCATCGAAATATGTTGCCAAATATAATACGATTGGTGCATATCGTGTAAGTCAAAAATTATATAAATCAAGTTTTATTGTAATGAGTATTACAGGTATTTTAGGGTTTATTATTTTATATTTGCTGTCTCCAACAATTGCATCTATTACAATCGCTAACAATACAAATGATGCTGATGGTTGGACAGTGGCAGAAATCACTTCAATTATTCGTACAATTAGTTTTGTGGTTATTTTTATTCCGTTACTTGCGACTTGGAGAGGGGTATTTCAAGGATATAAATCAATGGGACCTACTGCACTCTCAGAAGTAACTGAACAAATCGCACGAATTCTCTTTATATTAATTGGAAGTTATATTGTTTTAAATGTCGCGCAAGGGTCAGTTCTATTTGCAAATGGCATCGCAACCTTTGGAGCTGCAATTGGGGCCATCGCGGGATTATTAACGCTTTGGTGGTATTGGATTAAACGACGTCCTCATATTCAAAAGATGGTAGAATCTGATACAACGGGCATTGATGTCTCTTACGGTAAAATGTATAAAGAAATTATCTCTTATAGTATTCCGTTTGTTATCGTTAGCTTGAATTTCCCGTTATTTATAATTGTGGATCAGCTTACACATAATAATGCGTTAAATATGGCTGGATTTGCACCACGACTACAAGATATGTTCTTTACGATGTTAAATATGACGACGAATAAAATTGTGATGATACCCACATCGTTAGCTGCTGGTTTTGCCATTAGTTTAATCCCTTACATTACAAAAACCTATGAATCTGGGGACTATATAGAAATGCATAAGCAAATTCGTACGTCATTAGGTGTATTAATGTTTATTACCGTCCCTGCAAGTTTAGGTATCATGGCGTTAGCGACACCCCTTTATACCGTTTTTTATGAGTTCAGTTATGACGGCAGTAGATTATTGTTTTATTATGCACCTGCTGCGATATTAATTTCCTTACTCAGCGTGACAGCTTCTATGTTACAAGGGATTGATAAGCAAAAGCTCACTGTATTTATTGTAGTTGGCTCTGTCATTATTAAGTTCGTATTAAATACACCGCTCATCTTTTTAATGCATACTGCTGGTGCGATATTGAGTACATGCCTTGCATTAACGTTTGCGATAGTTTGTAACTTAATCGTGCTGAAGAAATATGCTAAGTTCAAATTTGAAGACACTATTTTCGACGTATGTCGAATATTATTAGTAGGATTTATGATGATGATCGGTGTTGAAATCACATATTTCATACTTCAATTATTTATTTCACCAGCGTCTCAAATCGGTGCATTATTGATTACAACTATGTGTGTGATTGTCGGTGGATTGATATATGGTTCTATAACGATGCGTACACGATTAGCGGATAAGTTTTTAGGTGAATTACCAAATAAAATACGCCGTAAGTTAGGATTGAGCTTTTTATAATGAGAATCGATAAATTTTTATCTCAAATGGGAATAGGTACACGTACTGAAGTCAAAGCGTTGATAAAAAAAGGATTTGTCCAACAAAATGACCAAGTCATAAAGTCAGCTAAAATAAAAATTAATCCACATACAGATGTCATTAAAGTACACGATGAGGTGATACATTATGAACCCTATGTTTATATCATGTTGCATAAACCTCAAAATGTAATTTCAGCAACTGAGGATGACGACCATGTAACGGTTATTGATTTAATTAAAGAGTACGCACATTTAGATTTATTTCCTGTTGGTCGTTTAGATAAAGATACTGAAGGACTATTACTAATTACAAACGATGGCCAATTTAATCATAAATTGATGAATCCCAATCAACATGTACCGAAAACCTACTTTGTAAAAACTAAATATCCGATTCAGCAAAAGGATGTTGAGGTGTTTAAAAAAGGCGTTACGTTAAAAGAAGGGGTATTAAAACCTGCAACCCTTGAAATTTTAAATCCTTTTGAAGCGTTAATGACGATTTCAGAAGGAAAATTTCATCAAATTAAGCGTATGTTTCATAGTGTGGATAATGAAGTGATCTATCTCAAACGTGTAAAAATAGCAAACTTGTTTTTAGATGAATCTTTAGAGCCTGGCGGATATAGAAAATTAACTTTAAGTGATTTCGAAGCTTTAGGATTAAAAGATAAATCCATCTAAAAATGTATTTTAAATGTTTGATATCGTTAGAGGTGGGTATGGTATAGTTAGAATTTAAAGAGGTGATTAAAATGGCGAAGTCAACTAATTTACTAAGAGCAATCATCGGTATCGGTGGTGCAGCATTAGCGGTTGTGTTATCAAAAAAGCAAAATCGCGATGTATTGAAACAAGAAATTGATAAATATAAAGAAGATCCTGAAAGCTATAAACAAAATGCGCGTGAAAAAGTTACGCAAGTCAGTTCTTTAGCTACTGAAGAATTTAACAAAGTTAAAGCAGATCCGAAAGCTTATATGAATGAAGCAAAGCAAGACCCTAAAGCATTTTTTAATCAAAAAAAGGATCAGTTTTCTCAAAGTGGTTACGTTTCTCATGATAGTAAAAGAGAAGCGGCATTTGATGACGAAGGTGGCGGTGACCCTTCTAACAATTTGCGTGTCGTGACTGAAGAAGATTTAAAATCTAATAAAAATAACGGCTCTCATTAATCAGTTAACCTACAACTAGGACGCATATAGATGTCCTAGTTTTTTTACGTCTTTTTTTAATATCGTAAGTGTCGCTAACGATATTGTTTTCAGAAAAATTAAAATAATATTAGGGGTTCTACTGTTGTTTATAACTTAAATCATGTAAAATAGGACTCATAATACATAAAAGGAAGATGATCACATGTGGAGAGATAAAGTACGTGAATATGAATCAGAAATCGTAGAAGATTTAAAGGGATTACTTGCTATTAAATCTGTACGTGATGATGCGCATGCAACGGATGAAGCGCCTGTGGGACCTGGTCCAAGGGAAGCATTAGATTATATGTATAGCTTAGCTGAACGTGACGGCTTTACAACATTTGATGTAGATCACATTGCAGGGCGCATCGAAGTAGGTAAAGGTGATGATTTATTTGGTATTTTAGGACATGTGGATGTCGTACCTGCTGGAGATGGGTGGGCATCTGATCCATTTGAACCTGTTGTTACTGAAGATAAAATTATTGCTAGAGGGACATTAGATGATAAAGGTCCTACAATTGCTGCTTATTATGCAGTTAAAATTTTAAACGATATGAAAGTGGATTGGAAAAAACGCATTCATATCATTTTAGGCACAGATGAAGAATCCGATTGGTTATGTACAGAACGTTATTTTAAAACTGAAGAAATGCCGACAATAGGAATTGCACCTGATGCGGAATTCCCACTTATCCATGGTGAAAAAGGAATAACTACATTTGATATTCAACAAACTCAACTTTCGTCTGATGATGATGAACCTGAAGTGGAGTTATTAAGTTTTATATCTGGCGAGCGCTATAATATGGTACCAGATTATGCTGAAGCAAACTTGTTGGTAAAAGAAAATATGACCGACTGTATTCAACAATTTGAAGCATATCTTTCACAGCATCATTTAAAAGGTAATCATGAAGTAGATAGTGGCGTATTAAAACTTACAATGGAAGGTAAAGCTGTACATGGAATGGATCCTTCAATTGGTATTAATGCGGGCTTGCATTTAATACATTTTATCAATTCGTTAACATTAGACCTCAATGCAAAAAATTGGGCTAGTTTTAGTGACCGTTATTTATATGAATCTCATTTTGGAGAAAAAATGGGAATGCGTTTCCACACAGAGGCAATGGGCAGTCTAACAACTAATATTGGTGTGATTCAATATACTAAGGCCTCTGGTGGACAATTTGGAATTAATTTAAGATATCCTGAAGGTTTTGATTTCGAGGTAGCCATTCATAAATTTGAGAACGAAATCGCGCAACAAGGATTTTCAATCAATGTTGGAAAGATACAAACACCACACTTTGTGGATCCTAAAGATCCATTTGTTCAAAAATTATTAACAGCATATCGCAATCAAACTGGCGACTTACGTGAATCCTTCACGATTGGTGGAGGAACTTATGCACGAAACCTTGAAAAAGGTGTGGCATTTGGTGCGATGTTTGAAGACTCAGAGGATTTAATGCATCAAAAAAATGAATACATTAGTAAGAAACAACTATTTGACGCTACAAGTATCTATTTAGAAGCAATTTATTCAATTTGCGTGGAGGGATAATATGACAAAAGTTTTATTAAATGAATCATTCGTTGATGAGCAAGATGCTAAAGTTGCTTACAATGATCGCGGTTACAATTTTGGCGATGGCATTTATGAATATGTACGCATATATGATGGCAAATTATTTACAGCAAAAGAACATTTTGAACGTCTATTAAGAAGTGCAAGTGAAATCGGTTTAGATTTAAATCACACTGTAGCATCACTTACAACACTTGTACGAGAGTTTGCTCAAGTGAATAAGGTCACAAATGGTGGGGTATATATACAAGTAACACGTGGTGCAGCACCACGAGACCATGCTTTTCCTACGCCAAGTGTTGAACCTGTCTTAACTGGCTTTGTAAAATCATATGATCGTCCTTTCAAAGCTTTAGATGAGGGCGTAGCTGTAGTAACAACGGAAGATATTCGCTGGTTAAGATGCGACATTAAAAGCTTAAATCTTTTAGGTAACGTACTAGCGAAAGAATACGCTACAAAATACAATGCCGAAGAGGCCATTCAACATCGTGGTGATATTGTCACTGAAGGTGCGTCAAGTAACGTTTATGCTATTAAAGATGGTGTCGTTCATACGCATCCAGCAAACAACTTTATTTTAAATGGGATTACGCGTCGAGTAATTCAATGGGTATGTGAAGATGAAAACATTGAGTTTAAAGAAGCACCTTTTACAGTGGATTTCTTAAAATCAGCAGATGAAGTAATCATATCTAGTACATCAGTTGAAGTGATGCCTGTCGTTTTAATTGACGGTGAATCGGTGGCTGATGGCAAAGTAGGTCCAATCACACGTACTTTACAAAAAGGATTTGAAAAATATATCCATTCACATTCCGAATAATGTGTTAATATAAGATTACTTAATGAATTGAACATTAACATTTTAAAATAGAAAAAAGTGACCTTTAGTGTCTCATTTTTGGTTGAAAAAAGTGGCTAATAATTATAAAATCTTTTATGAGTGCTAATTAAAAATTGGAACGTTGAAGTAGTAAATAATTGTTATTAATATGGCTCTTGAATTTCTTTTCTAGAGCCTTTTCTCTTTTGAAAGTGAGGTGAACGTGTTGTGGAGCAGTTCTATCAACTAGGTTGGACGCTCGATTCAGCTGGTGGCGCATCAGGTGAAGCTTATATGGCGGAACAAGATGGACAGAAATTATTTTTAAAACGTAATTCTAACCCTTTTATTGCAGCATTGTCTGCAGAAGGGATTGTGCCGAAGCTTGTATGGACGAAAAGAATAGAAACTGGTGAAGTTGTGACTGCACAACATTGGAAAAATGGCCGAGAGCTTGAAGCTGATGAAATGAATCAACACCGCGTTGCCCACTTACTGAAGAAAATTCATCAATCACGTCCACTTTTAACGATGTTAAAGCGCATGGAAATGACACCGATTACACCTGATATCATGTTACATAAAATCAATGCGTCGTTATCTAGCGATGTATTAACGCATCATATCATTCGACATGCGTTAAGTTATTTAGAATCTCATGTACCAGAATACGATCCTAGATCTTATACGGTCGTTCACGGTGATGTTGATCATAATAACTGGCTGCTTTCTGATAAAGATGAACTCTTTTTAGTTGACTGGGAAGGTGCTATGATAGCTGACCCAGCAATTGACATAGGTATGCTGTTATACAATTACGTTCCAAAAAATGAATGGTCTTCTTGGTTCGAAATTTATGATGTTAAAGAAACGATGAATTTAAAAAAACGAATGAAATGGTATACTGTGATTCAATCTATTGGAATGGTGCAATGGAATGAAGAACATAAACGTTTTAAAGATATGAATACATGGCTCAAATTTTTGCATGCTGTGATGAAGAGCGATGTGTTTATTTAAGGAGATAAAGAATCATGAGAATGCGAAATAAACCTTGGGCCGAAACTTACTTAAGAGAGCATGCAAATATTGTGGATTTAGATTGTGTGCATAAGCATCAAGTGACGCAATGGTTTGATAAAGAACAACCGATTCATATAGAAGTTGGATCAGGTATGGGTAAATACATCACTTCATTAGCAGCAAAGCACCCTCACATTAATTATATTGCCATTGAGCGTGATAAAAATGTAATGATTCGTGTATTAGATAAAGTGCGTGAACTTAATCTTACAAATATCAAATTATTATGTAATGATGCGGTAGTGTTAACTGATTATTTTAAACCTAATGAAATCGATAGAATTTATTTAAATTTCTCTGATCCTTGGCCTAAAACGAGACATGCGAAACGTCGTTTGACAAATCATCGCTTTTTGTCAATATATAAACAAATTTTAAATCAAGATGGTGCTATACACTTTAAGACGGATAATCGTGGATTATATGCCTACAGTTTAGAAAGCATGTCGCAATTTGGAATGTATTTTACAAAAATCAATTTACATTTACATCAAGAAGATGATGGTGAGAATATCACAACTGAATATGAACACAAGTTTTCAGAAAAAGGATCACGAATTTACCGTATGGAAGCTAAATTTCATCACAATTTTTCTGAATTTGTAAATCAAGACTAAGATTTTTGACATGATTTATAAACTCAAACGTGAGATACTGTAATCAAATAAACATGATTTGATTCGTGTCTCACTTTTTTATTTAAGGAGAGAGTTTAATGAAAATTGGATCGTTTGAAATTAATGCTTTAAATGGTGGTCATACACAAATGGATGGAGGCGCTATTTTTGGTGTCGTGCCTAAACCATTATGGACAAAAAAATATCCCGTGAATGATAAAAATCAAGTCCCACTTGTGACGCATCCTATTTTAATTCGTACTGGAGATAAAAATATTATTATTGATTCTGGCATTGGTAGTGGCAAACTAACTGAAAAGCAACACCGTAATTACGGCGTTCGAAATGAAAGTCAACTTGAAACTGATTTAGCTAAGTATCAATTAACCGTTGAGGATATAGATTTAGTATTGATGACACATATGCACTTTGATCATGCGACGGGTCTTACGGATTCTAACGGTAATGCGACATTCCCTAATGCTTGGCATTATGTGCAACAAGATGAATGGCATGAATTTATCAGTCCTAACATAAGAAGTCAAGCTACGTATTGGCCTCAAAATAGGGGAGGTTATGAATCTAAATTGATTTTGTTTGAAAATCAGATAGAACCTTACCCTGGTATTACTATGAAGCATACAGGTGGACATAGTTTTGGGCATTGTATTATTGAAATTCATAGTGACAGCGAACATGCTGTTCATATGGCGGATATTTTGTCAACTTCTGCTCATATTAATTCATTATGGGTAACCGCATATGATGATTATCCAATGCAGTCTATACGTGAAAAAGAACGATTGACGCGCCAATATGCCGCACAAGGGTATTGGATACTGTTTTATCATGATGTATCAAACTTTGCGATTAAACTTTCTGAGGATGGTAAAAAGGTTCAAGAAGTAATCAAAAGAAATGAATAAATTAAAATCGCGTTAGTAGAGTGTGACATTTTTTAAAAACGATGTCTTCTTTACTAACGCGATTATTTTAAGTCGTTTGATTTTCAGTAATATCTAATATTTCTCCAGTCTTAGCATTTGCATAAAACGTATAGTGATGTGTCACATCATTTCGTGTCGTCGTAATGCCACCCTTATAGGCTGAATAAGTATCTAATTCCTTATGAAATTGAACGACTTCATATAAAATATAAGAACCTGTAACATTATTAAAGTATTGTTTAACGGATTCTAATACATCATGAGGTGGCTGGTTGCGATCACGTTCAAGATGAAGAACATAAAAATAGCTTCCAGTTAACAATGTGCCAATCGCAATTGGTATCAGTAATGGCCAATTTTTTCTGTTTAACATTGCGATCTCCTCCTTGAAAGACTTAGCTACAGTTTACCATAATTTAAGTGATATACTGTAATAAAGTGAATTATTTTTAAAGGAGTGAAAGGCATGAACGAAAAAACGCTGGAGCGTATTAAATCATTAACTGAAATGCATGGTGCTCCCAACTTTGAGACACCTGTGCGTCATTACTTAGAACATGAAATGCGTCCATATGTCGATACATTTGTGAGAGATAAAATGGGTGGCATATATGGTGTGAAAAAGAGTCAGCAATCTAATGCACCAAAAGTGATGGTAGCAGCACATATGGATGAAATTGGTTTTATGATTACTGAAGTTACCAAACAAGGTTTTATTAAGTTTACACCTTTAGGTGGCGTGGCAAGTGATATTTGGCAAGGTCAACGTTTAAAAATTAAAACCGGTGAAGGCGATGAAATTACTGGGGTAGTCGCTAATATTCCAAAACATTTTCAAACGGGTAAAGAAAGTACACCTAAAATTGAAGATTTATTACTCGA
Source organism: Staphylococcus agnetis (assembly GCF_011466855.1). Taxonomy (NCBI): domain Bacteria; kingdom Bacillati; phylum Bacillota; class Bacilli; order Caryophanales; family Staphylococcaceae; genus Staphylococcus; species Staphylococcus agnetis. The sequence goes on along the minus strand of NZ_CP045927.1, from coordinate 1,361,408 downwards.
CATAGGAGCTGAAGATGCGTCAGAGGTATATGCGCGGGGGATAACGATAGGTGATTCAATTGTTCCGGATACCGAATTATTGCAATTATCACAATATCGATACGCTGCCAAAGCTTGGGACAATCGTTACGGCTGTGTATTAGCCATCGAAATACTCGAAGCACTTCATGATGTTCAATTAGATTTTGACTTGTATGTGGGCGCAAATGTCCAAGAAGAAGTGGGCTTACGTGGTGCGGAAGCCGCAACACAATTAATTCAACCAGATGTTGCTTTCGTGGTTGATTGTTCCCCGGCTAATGATATGAAAGGGAAGTCAGGTCTTTCAGGTGAGTTAGGTGCGGGGGCATTATTACGAATTAAAGATGGTACGATGTTATTGAAACCCGCGTTCAAATCATATTTATTAGATGTAGCAAACAAGCACAGTGTGTCATACCAACACTATATCTCTCCAGGAGGTACTGATGGCGGTGTCATACATAAAGCGTTAACAGGTGTTCCAACTGCAGTGATTGGTGTATGTGCTCGTTATATTCATAGTACAGATGCTGTATTTGATATAAGAGATTATGAGAATGCTAAAAATTGGTTGTATTATGCAATTCAACAACTAGACGATAATGTCATTCATCAATTACAATATGAGGACTAAAGGAGGTATAAGTTATGAAATCGATTCAGAATGAAACGGAATATCAACAATATGCCCAATCACAAACAGTATTTATGTTCACAGCTGGTTGGTGTCCGGATTGTCGTGTCATTGAACCAGATTTACCTAAACTGGAATCAAAATATCAAAATTTCGATTTTATTGCGGTCGATCGAGATGCGCATATTGACTTAGCGATAAAAGAAGGCGTTATGGGTATCCCAAGTTTTATAATGTATAAAGATGGGAAGCGCGTAGGAGATTATATTGGTAAAGAAAGAAAATCAATAGAACAAATTGATGGATTTTTATCACAATTTTAATGACTTTTTCGCCCTTAGGACATGGTTTTTCTCTAGTCCTGAGGGTATTTTTATTGTAAACTAATATAAGGCATGTATTTAGGAGTGAAAACATGAATGTCTTTAAAATGAGAGATACTATAAAATCACGATTAACGCATTTAGATGTGAATTATCAATTCAATCGTGATCAAGAATCACTAAGAATTTATCGTGTAGACAATCACAAAGGAGTTACTGTAAAATTATCTCCTATTGTAGCTAAATACAATAAAGGTCAAGCGCAAATCATTGATGAAATCATATATTATGTAGAAGAAACGATACATCAAATGGAAGATGAAGCGCATAAAACGTTAAATGAGAAAAGAATTATGCCAGTCATCCGTGCAACGAGTTTTCCTACCAAAACTAAAGAAGGTCATGCATTTATTACCGAACCGCATACGGCGGAAACAAGAATTTATTATGCATTAGATTTAGGTAAATCGTATCGATTGATTGATGATGCATTAATGAGTGAATTACAATTGACACAACAACAACTTAAAGAGATGGCATTATTTAATGTGCGTAAACTGAGTAATTCGTATAAAGCGGATGAAGTTCAAGGTAATATATTTTATTTTATTAACACAAATGATGGTTACGATGCTAGTCGGATTTTAAACGCAACTTTATTATCTGAGTTTGAACAACGCATGGAAGGCGAAATGTTAGTCGCAGTACCTCATCAAGATGTGTTAATTATTGCAGATATAAGAAATAAAACTGGCTATGATATTATGGCACATATGACGATGGAATTTTTCACTAATGGTCTAGTTCCTATTACGTCATTGTCATTAAGTTATCAAAATGGCCGTTTTGAACCTATATTTATTTTAGGTAAAAATAATAAACAAAAATCGAATGCATCACCAAATGTCATTCAACATTTAGGTGCATCCCAAGATCAAAAGAACCGCAAATAAGGAGTAGATGAAGAACATGAATTTATTTTATAATCCCAAAGGTGTTGGCAATGTAGCCTTTTTACAAATTGAAACGGTAGATGGGCCTTTTGAATATGAAAAAATCAACGATGTTGTATTGATTAAAAAAGACAATAACGTTGTTGGATTAAATATTTTTAATGCAGATCAACATCTTACTATTGAGGGAAATGGACATATTACATTCAGTGAAGCTCATGCGACAGATATTCAAAAATTGTTAGATCAGTCAAATATTAACTTTAAATTAGAAGCTGATTTTTCACCTAAATTTGTTGTAGGTTATGTTCAATCTAAAGAAAAGCATCCTGATGCGGATAAATTAAGTGTGTGTCACATTGATGTAGGTGATGAAACATTACAAATCGTTTGTGGTGCACCAAATATTGAAGCAGGACAAAAAGTAGTTGTAGCCAAAGTGGGCGCAGTAATGCCGAGTGGCATGTTAATCAAAGATGCCGAATTAAGAGGTGTTGCTTCAAGTGGTATGGTGTGCTCAATGAAGGAACTCAATTTGCCAAATGCACCTCAAGAAAAAGGTATTATGGTTTTAGATGATAGTTATAAAACAGGTCAATCATTTTTTAATGCATAAAAGGAGGGCGTATTATGAGCTGGTTTGATAAATTATTTGGTGAAGAGACGCCATCAGACCGTACATCTTCAGAAAAAAAACGCTCTACTGTACCAAAAAAATCGAGACATGATTTGATTCCACAAACGAATGATGTATATCAAAGACCACGTGGGAAATTTCGTTTTCCGATTACAATGGATTACGATATCAGTGATAGGGAAGAACAGCGAAATGACTCCGTAACACTTAAAAAACGTGATATTGAAGGTACTGAGCGCGTATCATACGGTGTTGATCGAAAGACACGTCGCCACCGTACACACGGCTTCTCAAAGACTAAAGCAACACATGTGTATCAAAGTAACCGTACTCGTCCAAGTCAACAACATGCTTCTCAACTTTTTCAAGGTACAATACCAAATGACAAAACAACTAAAACCCATCATCAACGACCACATAAAGAAATGGACCATTATAAAGGTTCGTCAACGACAACTAAAAGTATTCATAAAGCAAATTATGCTAAGCCAACGACTGAATTTAAAGCGAGCGAAGTGCCATCTGCAATTTTTGGGACACAAGAACGTAAATCGATTAAAAATAGCGGATTAAATCAACCTCCAGGTACGCGATCTAAAACAACGCAACCACCTGCAAAATCGCTTGGCGAACGTAAGAAAACACCGAATCATTCAAAACGTGATAATACGATTAATATTGAAAATATTTATGCATCGCAAATTGTTGATGAAATTCGAAGAGAACGTGAGAAAAAAATCCAACAGAAAAAACGCTTTAAAGAAGCTTTACAACATAAACGCGCTTTAAAGGATGAAGATCCGCATGCGGACATTCAAAAGGCTATCGATAAAATGCATGCTTCTCAAGCACGTCAACTGTTAGGAAAAGATTATGAAGAAGCGGACCTAGAAGAGCATCTTGAACCTAATGAGGCTGTGACACCTGAGGCCAATGAAGACGTGGAATCATTAGACCAAGCCCAAACAGAATCAGATATTCAATATGAAGAAATCGATTTAAGTCAAATTCATTTAGAAACGGATGCGGAACAAACATTATCTTCAGACAAGGTTAATACTAAAGATAATGACCAAGCATATGAATTTGATGATGTGCAAACGCGTACAAAATCACAACAAGTACATAATACGCATCGTTCTACTTCGAACGTAATAGATGATGAAAATGAACAAGCAGTTAATGACAATGTTGACATTACAATAAATGACGATCATCTTAATCAAGATGTAGCGTCACCGTTGGACGACACCAATAATCAGTCAGATACGTCTGCGCGTACCTTTAATGCATCAAATGAAAATTACGTTGAAGACGCCGAGAATATTAATACAATAAAAAACGATATACAAGAAGGTTCAAAAAAGAGCAATTCAAGAGATGAATCATCAATTAATGTCGATGTACCTCAACTATCTCATGATAGGGTAGAAGAAAATTCAACAACACAACCTGATGAAATAGAAGTGACTAAAACAGAAGCGCGTCAAATTGTTCCACCTTTAAAACCTGAACAAAAGCAAACGCAAAATGCTAATAAAGTCCCGATACGTAAAGGAAGTAAGCCATTTAATGTGGTTATGACACCTTCAGATAAAAAGCGTATGATGGAGCGACGTAAACACGAACACTTACAGCGTCAAACGATAAAAAATACTATGAATCAAACTACGTCTCGAGATATTCAAGCAACTCAGCAAAACATACAGAATGACCACACACAACAATCAAGTGAACGTGTGCATAGTCCAGAAATCGTTACGACGTCACAAGTGAATACTGACACCAAAGAAGAAGAGAAAAAAATTCGCCGTGGTCCTGTGTTGAATTTGCCAAGTATAGATCTTCTTGATCAACCTGAAATTCATGAAAAAGACAACGCATGGATTGAAGAGAAAAAGCAACAACTTAATGATGCATTTTTCTATTTTAATGTACCAGCTGAAGTTGTGAATGTGATTGAGGGTCCTAGTGTAACGCGTTTCGAACTGTCTGTGGAAAGAGGCGTTAAAGTTTCTCGTATTACGGCATTACAAGATGATATCAAAATGGCTCTCGCTGCAAAAGATATTAGAATAGAAGCACCTATTCCAGGTACGAGTTTAGTGGGTATCGAAGTGCCGAATCAACATCCAACAAAAGTAAACTTGCGCTCTATCCTAGAAACGCCAGCGTTTAAACATGCTGAATCGAAATTGACAGTAGCAATGGGTAATCGCATCAATAATGAACCGTTATTAATGGATATTGCAAAAACACCGCATGCACTCATAGCTGGAGCAACTGGATCAGGTAAATCGGTTTCGATTAACAGTATTTTACTATCATTACTTTATCGAAATCATCCAGAAGAGTTAAAATTGTTACTTATTGATCCTAAAATGGTAGAGTTAGCACCATATAATGATTTGCCACATTTAGTCGCACCTGTAATTACAGATGTTAAAGCGGCTACACAAAGTTTAAAATGGGCCGTTGAAGAAATGGAACGGCGTTATAAATTGTTCGCACAAACGCATGTGCGTAATATTACAGCATTTAATAAAAAAGTGAATTATGATCAACGTATGCCTAAAATCGTTATTGTCATTGATGAATTGGCAGACTTAATGATGATGGCACCACAAGACGTTGAACAATCAATCGCACGTATTGCTCAAAAAGCACGTGCGTGTGGCATTCATATGCTTGTCGCAACTCAAAGACCATCTGTAAATGTCATTACAGGTTTAATCAAAGCGAATATTCCTACACGTATCGCATTCATGGTGTCTTCAAGCGTCGATTCACGTACAATTTTAGATAGTGGTGGCGCAGAACGTTTGCTTGGATATGGTGACATGCTATATCTTGGTGGAGGTATGAACAAACCGATTCGTGTTCAAGGTACTTTCGTTTCAGATGAGGAAATTGATGAAGTAGTGGAATACATTAAATCACAAAGAGAACCTGAATATTTATTTCAAGAAAAAGAGCTCCTTAAGAAAACTGAAGAACCAACGAAAGATGAATTATTCAATGAAGTTTGTGAATTTATGGTTAAAGAGAGACACATTTCAACATCTCTTATTCAAAGACATTTTCAAATCGGTTATAACCGTGCAGCACGTATTATAGACCAATTAGAACAATTGGGTTATATTTCGGGAGCGAATGGCTCTAAACCGCGCGATGTCTTTCTCACTGAAGCAGACTTACAAGACTCATAAATATAGAAAGGGGCATAAAATCATGACAAAATACCATTTCGTCGGCATTAAAGGCGCAGGGATGAGTTCATTGGCTCAAATTATTCATGATTTAGGATATGATGTTCAAGGTTCTGACATTGAACAATATGTATTTACAGAAATTGCATTAAATAATAAGGGAATTAAGATTTTACCTTTTAGCGCTGATAACATTACTGAAGGTTTAACAGTGATTGTTGGAAATGCATTTAAAGATACGCATGAAGAGGTAGAAAGAGCACGTGAATTAAATTTAAAAGTGGTGCGCTACCATGATTTCTTAGGTGAAGTTCTTAATAAATACACGTCGGTTGCAGTAACCGGCGCACATGGTAAGACTTCTACTACAGGACTATTATCACATGTGATGAATGGTGATAAAAAAACATCATTTTTAATCGGTGATGGTACAGGTATGGGCTTGCCTCAAAGTGAATATTTTGCTTTTGAAGCATGTGAATACCGTCGACACTTTTTAAGTTATTCACCTGATTATGCAATTATTACAAATATCGATTTCGATCATCCAGATTATTTTACGGATGTTGAGGATGTTGTTAATGCCTTTCAAGGTATGGCAAATAATGTAAAAAAAGCGATTATTGCGTGGGGCGATGATCCGCATGTTAAAAAAATTAGTGTAGATATACCTGTGTATTATTATGGTTTTGACCCATCAATGGACATCTATGCCGACAACATTGAAATTACGGATAAAGGAACTGCTTTTGATGTCTATATCCGTGGTGAGTATTACGATCATTTTATTTCACCACAATATGGAGACCATAATATTTTAAATGCGCTAGCTGTTTTAGCAATTACGTATTTAGAAAAGCTTGATACACAAAATATTAAAGATGCATTGATCACTTTTGGTGGTGTAAAACGACGTTTTAATGAGATTTTTACAAAAAATCAAGTATTAGTTGATGATTATGCTCACCATCCAAGAGAAATTAGTGCTACAATTGAATCAGCTAGAAAAAAATATCCAAATAAAGAAGTAGTGGCTGTTTTCCAACCACATACGTTCTCTAGAACAAAAGCATTTTTGAAGGAGTTTGCAGATGTATTAAATCAAGCAGATTCTGTATATCTATGTGACATCTTTGGCTCTATTCGTGAAAATACAGGTGAGCTCACAATTAATGATTTATTAGATTTAGTAGAAAATGGACGCTTAATCTCTGAATCAAGTGTAGAGGTCCTTGAAAAACATGAAAATGCGGTTATTCTTTTTATGGGTGCAGGTGACATTCAAAAAGTTTTAAAAGCATATTTAGAAAAAATTGGTGTTGAACATAGCTTTTAATGTTTGAGTAAGAGCTGTTTGGGTATCTATATAAAATAAATAGCATATTTTAAAAGTCAATAGGAGGCGTTTTCGAATGGAATGGATTTTACCAATTGCAGGAATTATTGCTGCTATCGCGTTCTTAATTTTATGTATAGGAATTGTTGTAGTTTTAATTTCTGTTAAGAAAAACTTGGATCATGTTGCTAAAACACTTGATGGTGTTGAAGGCCAAATCCAAGGTATTACACGTGAATCAACGGATTTACTTCATAAAGCGAATCGTTTAACTGAAGATATCCAAGATAAATCAAATCGTTTAAACTCAGTAGTTGATGCTGTTAAAGGTGTTGGCGAATCAGTTCAAACGTTAAATGGTTCTGTTGATCGTGTAACGCACTCAATTACAAACAACATTTCTCAAAATGAAGACAAAATTTCACAAGTTGTTCAATGGTCAAATGTCGCAATGGAAATTGCCGACAAATGGCAAAACCGTCAAAGTCGTCGAAATAGTGCAGCTTACAAAACAAACAATGTGTCTTCTGATGCTAAACAAGGTTCTAAATCAAGTTCTTTATCAAACGAAGATTTAGTTAATAGTGAGTATGAAAACAAAGACTTAAATGATTTCAACACTAACCCTGAATCAGTAAACACAAAATATACAACATTAAACAATGATTCAAATCGTAAGTAAGTTGACGGTTAGTTAAATAAGTCTTGATTTTACGCACTTAAATGAGGTAATACCTTTGTTTAAGTGCTTTTATTTTAAGGAGGCAATTTGAAATGGAAAAATATAATCGTGATTTGCATACTAAAGGTTTAGAAAGTTATGAAGTCCCACAATATGAGGGTGAACCTCGTGCACGTTTAGACCTTGTATTTGGATTTGTAGCAGGGGCTGTTTTAGGAAGTGCGTTAGGACTTATTTTAAAACCTACGTTAGAATCTGATAAATCTAAGACACAATCAAAAAAACAAAATAAATTCAATAAAGTAAATGATCAAGATACTGCTTTACGCGATGAAGCAAAAAGAAAAGCAGATGCTTTAAAAGAGCAAGCACGCCGTGTGAGAGAAGATTCAAAAAGACAACGTTCAGCTTTAACTGATACGGATGACCCATCATCTAAGGAATTAGCTGCACAACGCCGTGCTATTCAAAGTGAAGTTGATAGTGATCGATTAGAAGGACAAACTGCAAAGCAAACGACTTCTGCTACATCTTCTGATGCCGAAGCGTCTGATTATGATCGTAATCGACGTACGGGTGAGGATGAAGTGAAAGTAGATCATTCTGACAAGTCACGTACATCTACTGGTGCGGCAACTGCAGGAGTTGCAACTGCAGGTGTGACTGCAGCTGGCGTTGCGCATGCTTCTGATCAGCATCAAACGTCTAAACGTCAAGATGACAATTCTGAGGTGAGTAGTGATGCGCTGTCTGCACAAAAGCGAGCAATTCGCTCTGAAGTTGATTCAGACCGCTTAGAAGGCCAGACTGGACCAACTACGACTGCAGAGTCTGAAGAAAGTAAACAATCTGAAACAGATAAGCCGTCACAACCTTCATCCACTTCATTAGGTGCACAACGCCGTTTATTGGATATGAATCAGACTAACGCATCAGATACACCTCAAAATGAACAAAATGTACGCCTGGAAAATGGTGTGATTACTCATGATAAAGATGATTTTGAACTTTCGAATCATAACCAAACTGTAAGTGAAGAAGCTAAAAAAACAAATAGTAAAGTAGACAAACATACGTTTGATCAATAATACTTTTTAACTTAATGATTTTAGGGGAGCGAGGACATTGTATGTCCTCGCTTCTTTTTGTATGAAAAGCGTATTGTCCTATAGAAGTTATTGACATCCTTAGTTTAACGTTTTAAAATCCTTATATTGATTGAAATTTCTCAAAATTTAGGCTTATTTTTGTAGATGGGTTGAAAATAATTTTTATTCTTGTTAGAATACCAAATATCACTATTTATTTTATCGCTTTAAAGCAAGTGAGAAATTTTAAGTTGGGGTGAATTTCATGACAAATCATTTAGAAACATACAGAAAAGAAATCGAAGACATTAATGAGCAAATTTTATCATTACTTTCAAAGCGGGGAGAACTTGCTAAAAAGATTGGTGAGGAAAAGCGTAAAAAAAGCACAGTCATTTACGATCCTCAACGTGAAAAAGAAATGTTAAATACATTAATTGATAAAAATCAAGGTCCGTTTAATGACAACGTAATCAAACAATTGTTTAAAGAAATCTTTAAAGCCTCAACTGATTTACAAAAATCTGATAATGAAAAACATTTATATGTTTCACGTAAATTAAAACCAGAAGATACCATCGTAAAATTTGAAAATGGTGCTGCCATCGGCGAAGGAACGAAGTCCTTTGTTTTTGGTCCATGTTCAGTTGAATCCTTCGACCAAGTAGATGCTGTTGCTAAACACTTAAAACAAAAAGGTGAAAAGTTTATTCGTGGTGGCGCATTTAAGCCACGTACATCTCCTTATGATTTCCAAGGACTTGGCGAAGAAGGTTTAAAAATATTAAAACAAATTAAAGATAAATACGATTTAAATGTTGTTAGTGAAATTGTTCATCCAAATGATTTCGCTATAGCTGATCAATATTTAGATGTCTTCCAAATTGGTGCACGTAATATGCAAAACTTTGAATTGTTAAAAGAGGCAGGTCGTACGAATAAACCTATTCTTTTAAAACGTGGTTTATCAGCTACAATTGAGGAATTTACGTATGCAGCAGAGTATATTGCAGCACAAGGGAATCAAAATATTATTTTATGTGAGCGTGGCATTAGAACATATGAAAAGGCAACACGTAACACATTAGATATATCAGCGGTACCAATCTTAAAACAAGGTACGCATCTACCTGTGATGGTTGACGTCACACATAGTACAGGACGTAAAGACATTATGTTACCAGCAGCTAAAGCAGCTCTCGCAATTGGTGCTGATGGTGTAATGGCAGAAGTGCATCCAGATCCTTCAGTTGCATTGAGTGACAGTGCACAACAAATGGATTTAAATGAATTTGATGCATTTTATAATGAAATTAAGCCATTATCTGAAATGTATAATAATAAAACATTGAAATAATGATTAATGTATGAGGCAAATGTTAAACTTTTGCCTCATTTTTTCATTTAAAATACTTTAAATGTATTTTTATTCGTGACAAACATATGACAACCACAATTTTATATTTCTTATCCTTTCATAATATGGTAAACTTTGAAAATGTGATGAAAACGGAATATAATAATAGAGTAAGCGTTTCCAAGGAGGTAAAAATAATGACGGTAACCATTTATGATGTGGCACGTGAGGCACGTGTATCAATGGCAACGGTTTCTCGTGTGGTGAACGGAAATCAAAATGTAAAACCTGAGACGAGAGAAAGAGTTAATGAAGTAATTAAACGTTTGAATTATCGTCCAAATGCTGTAGCGAGAGGCCTTGCAAGCAAAAAAACTACAACAGTTGGTGTGATTATTCCCGATATTTCAAATATTTACTATTCCCAACTTGCTAGAGGGTTAGAAGATATCGCCACAATGTATAAATATCACACAATTATTTCAAATTCAGATGATGATCCTGAAAAAGAAAAAGAGATTTTTAACAACTTATTAAGTAAACAAGTAGACGGTATCATCTTTTTAGGTGGCACATTAACTACTGAAATTAAAGAACACATCGCTAAAGCTTCTATTCCTGTAGTTGTTTCAGGAACTAATGGTAAAGATGACGGCATTGCTTCTGTAAATATTGATTTTGAGAAAGCGAGTCAAGAAATTACAGAACATTTGATTCAATCTGGTGCTAAGAAGTTTGCATTTGTAGGTGGCGGTTATTCTAAAAAAGCTCAAGACGATGCGTTAAAAGGATTAAAAGCACAATTATCTAAACACGATTTAGAGGTAGATGACCATTTAATGTACGTAGGAAACGAGACATATAAAGATGGCTTACGTGCGTTTGAGAAATTAAGCACATACCAACCAGACGCTGTTCTATCTATCAGTGATGAACAAGCTATAGGTATAGTACATGGTGCAATGGATCAAGGCATTCGTGTTCCAGAAGATCTTCAAGTCATTAGTTTTAATAACACACGTCTTGTTGAAATGGTTAGACCACAACTGTCAAGCGTCATTCAGCCGCTTTATGATATAGGGGCAGTAGGTATGCGTCTTCTTACAAAATATATGAACAACGAAGAAATTGAAGAACCCAATGTTATCTTACCGCATAAAGTAAGATATCGTGGCACAACAAAAGTATAAACAATAACCCTTGTATTCGCCCGAAGTTAAATTACAGATAACTGTATTTTAGTCAAACATTGGGATACAAGGGTTTTATTGCATTTAAAAATTAATTAAAACCAATTTTTAATTTTTGTTGCGACACTCAAATTTTTTTGAGTAATTTCTGCAATTCTAGGAATAGACGTGTAGTCAGGAAATGATTCTTCCCAATTTTCAGGAATAGGTACAGGGCTATAATGTTTCCATTTAGAAAGCCATGCTTCAGGTAAACGTCCTTCTAGTGGGGGATGATCAATTAAACTTAAATAGACATGACTCCAAGCCCGAGGAACAACACGCCATATGTTGTAACCCCCTCCACCAAGCATGACAATTTTTCCATTAGCATATTTTTTAGCGATTTCATTTACAAAATAAGGGATTTCATAAAGTGTATTCAAATCACAATGCATGTGAGTCAGTGGATCTAAATAGTGAATATCGGACCCATTAACGCTAATGACAAAATCAGGGTTAAATGTTGTTGCAACAGCTTCTAGCGTATCTTTAAATACGGTCATAAAACTTTCGTGTTCTGTATAAGGCTCAAGAGGGACATTCACTGTATAGCCAAAACCTTGATCATCGCCACGTTCTGTGTAATGACCAGATCCTGGAAATAAAAATTTACCAGTCTCATGAATAGAGTAATTCATCACGTCATTAGAAGTATAAAATCGCCATTGTACACCGTCACCATGATGCGCATCAGTATCTACATATAATACACGTTGACCATAGTTATGAATGAGATGATGAATATAAATAGCAGCATCGTTATACACACAAAAGCCATTGGCACGTCCTTCTAGCGCATGATGCAAGCCACCACCTAAATGACAGCCATTATCAAACTGACCGTCCATAATTGCATCAATTAAATTTAGACCACCACCAACGATGTTGGCCGCACTTTTATGAATTCTAGGAAAAACATGTGTATCTTCATCATCTAAACCATATTTTGATTTTTCATCAGGGTTAAGTAAATTACGTTCACCACGTTTTATTGCCTGAATGTAGTCATATTTATGTACCGTCGCGATTTCATCTTCTGTTGCGATTCGAGGTTTTATGATTTGCGTTGGCTGCAAAAGACCAGTAGATAGTAATAATTCTGTCGTTAATTTGAGTCGCATTTGATTAAAAGGATGTTTATTATGAAAGCGATACTGTAAAAGTGTATCAGCATAAACATAGCCCGTTCGTTGTGTTTGTTGATCTCCCATCTCACATACCCCCATTAAAAAAAGAACCGATTCATATAGCGAATATCATCAAATGCGCGCATTTGTTCAACTGTAATATTTTTGCCTATTCGCGCCATTAAACAATTGGCAGGATGACTCGTAATTTCAGGATCATCTGTTGCAAAAACCTCTAAACCTCCATTGGACATCATTCGTTGCATTAATTTTTTATATTCAAAAACGTCTAAACCAGAATTATTAAGGTCCCAATGCCAGTAATATTCAGTCGTAATAATAATATAATTTTCTAGCTCTTTACTTCTTGTGCTTACTTTTAAAAGTTCACGACCTAGACCGAAATTTCGATAGGGTAAACTGATTTCAATTGCACCAAGTTCAAGTAAATAGGGCAAATTACCTGTAGACCATCGTTCCATTGGATCGGGATATAGATAAGTCACATAGCCCACGATGTGCATTTGATCTCGAATAATATAAATTCTTCCTTCATCTAGCGTACTAATATCCTGAATCGCTTCAAATTGTTCAATTGGTATTCGAAAAGCATTGAGGCCCTCATCAAATGTCATTTGTTCTAATTGTTGCTTTTCAACGGGTCCCTCAATGATAATCGTTTTATCGTTGACGACGACAGTTTCTTTTTCATATGTTTTAATATGTTCCATGAGCGACTCCTTTCAATTTCTTATATTACTCATAGTATAGCCAATTCATTCCCATTTTTCACGCATTATTCAGAATAAGTATAATTTTTTGAAAACATTGAATTCATGCGCTATAATTGCATTGAAAGCGATTTCAAACAAGGGGGTAATCCACATGAAAGTCGAAGTTTATAAAGGGGAAGAAGGAAACTTCAATTTAAAGGATTATGAGAGTACTTATAAAAATTTTAAATGGGAAGATGTTGAAAAAGCATTTTCTTGGTATGATACTGGAAAAATAAATATGGCATATGAATGTATTGATCGCCACGTTGATGAAGGAAAAGGCGATAAAATAGCCTTAAATTATAAAGATGATGCTCGTACTGAACAGTATACATTTGAAGATTTGCAAAAAAAATCAAATCAAGCAGCTAATGTACTAAAAGATAAAGCGAATGTCCAAAAAGGTGATCGTGTGTTCATATTTATGCCACGTACACCTGAACTCTATTTTGCATTTTTAGGAATTTTAAAAATTGGTGCAATTGTTGGGCCATTATTTGAAGCTTTTATGGAAAAAGCTGTGAAAGACCGTTTGGATAATAGCGATGCAAAAGTCATCATAACAACGAATAGTCTACTACCACGTATACCTAAAGATGATTTGCCGCATCTAGAAACAATTATTATTGTAGACGATGAAGTTGATGCGCAATATGTCGACTTTAATACATCGCTTAAAGAGGCAAGTACAGCTTTTGATATTGAATGGTTAGATAAAGAGGATGGATTGATATTGCACTATACATCTGGTTCTACAGGTCAACCTAAAGGTGTATTACATGTCCAAAATGCGATGTTCGTGCATTACATATCTGGCAAATACGTATTAGACCTACAAGAAGATGATGTTTACTGGTGTACTGCTGATCCGGGATGGGTGACTGGTACATCCTATGGTATTTTTGCGCCGTGGCTCAATGGGGCAACAAACTGTATTGCTGGAGGTCGTTTTTCACCAGAAGCGTGGTATAGTATGTTAGAGCAATTTAAAGTGACGATTTGGTATACTGCACCCACTGCCTTACGCATGTTAATGAGTGCAGGTGATGATTTAGTAGAAAAGTATGATTTATCTTCTGTACGCACTATTTTATCTGTCGGAGAACCGCTCAACCCTGAGGTAATCAAATGGGCGAAAAAGGTATACGGTAAACGTGTATTAGATACATGGTGGATGACTGAAACTGGCGGGCACATGATTGTGAATTACCCTAGTATGGATATCAAATTAGGTTCTATGGGTAAACCGTTACCAGGTATACAGGCCGCAATTATCGATAATGAAGGCCGCGAATTACCACCAAATCGTATGGGTAATTTAGCAATTAAAAAAGGTTGGCCATCGATGATGTATAAAATTTGGAAAAATCCTGAAAAATATCAATCCTATTTTATCGGCGATTGGTATGTTTCTGGAGATTCCGCTTATCAAGATGAAGACGGGTATTTTTGGTTCCAAGGACGCGTAGATGACGTTATTATGACAGCCGGAGAACGTGTAGGGCCTTTTGAAGTTGAATCAAAATTAGTAGAACATGAAGCTGTTGCAGAAGCAGGTGTGATTGGCAAACCTGATCCCGTTAGAGGAGAAATTATAAAAGCGTTTGTGGCTTTACGACAGGGCTATGAACCTTCTGATGATTTGAAAGAAGACATTCGTAAATTTGTTAAAGAAGGACTTGCTGCACATGCTGCACCACGAGAAATTGAATTTAAAGATAAACTTCCGAAAACACGATCTGGTAAAATTATGAGACGTGTACTTAAAGCCTGGGAATTGGATCTACCAACAGGAGATTTAAGTACGATGGAAGACTAATCAAGTTAACAAATATATTAATTAAAACATGGTGTGGGCGTATTTGTCGCACCGTGTTTTATTTTTGATCTTCATCTGCACGGGTCAACCGCTTTTATTCGACAACAACGTCAGAGTTCGTTATTATTAAACGTGGAAATAGTTTTTTTTATAACTGTTTGTATGCGTTTACATACGCGTGAAAGTTTATGAAAATCATTTAAGGGGCTGAATATTGTGAGTCATTTATCAGATTTAGAAATTGCGAATCAAGCAACATTAAAATTTATTAGTGAAATTGCCAATAAAGCAGGTATTTCAGAAGATGCTTTAGAGCAATATGGTCACTATAAAGCTAAAATTGATATTTCTAAAATCAACACTAAAGGTGAAAAAGGTAAAGTTGTCCTTGTTACAGCTATGAGTCCAACACCAGCTGGTGAAGGTAAATCAACAGTAACAGTAGGATTAGCAGATGCGTTTAATAAAATTAATCAAAATGTAATGGTTGCATTACGTGAACCAGCGTTAGGTCCTATTTTTGGTATTAAAGGTGGCGCTACTGGGGGAGGTCGTGCTCAAGTTTTACCTATGGAGGATATTAACCTTCACTTTAATGGGGACTTCCATGCAATTACGACTGCGAATAATGCACTTTCTGCATTTATTGACAATCATATCCATCAAGGTAATGAATTAGGTATTGATCAACGTCGTATCGAATGGAAACGTGTCCTTGATATGAATGATCGTGCTTTACGTAATGTTGTCGTAGGTCTTGGTGGACCAACACAAGGTGTACCTCGTGAAGATGGTTTTAATATTACGGTTGCCTCAGAAATTATGGCAATTTTATGTTTAAGTACAGGTATTACAGACTTAAAACAAAATATCGCGAATATTACGATTGGTTATACACGTGACCGTAAACCAGTTACTGTTAAAGACCTTAAAGTTGAAGGTGCTTTAGCGATGATTTTAAAAGATGCGATTAAACCAAACTTAGTACAAACCATTGAAGGGACACCAGCATTAGTACACGGTGGACCGTTTGCAAATATTGCTCATGGTTGTAACTCTATTATTGCAACTGAAACTGCACGTGATTTAGCTGACGTCGTTGTTACAGAAGCTGGATTTGGTTCGGATTTAGGCGCTGAAAAATTTATTGATATTAAATCACGTAAAGCTGGATTTGAACCTAGTGCAGTCGTATTAGTTGCTACTGTACGTGCATTAAAAATGCATGGTGGTGTGGCAAAAGATAATCTTAAAGAAGAAAATGTTGAGGCCCTAAAATCTGGTATTAAAAACTTAGAACGTCATGTCAATAATATCCGTAAATTCGGTGTTGAACCTGTAATTGCGTTAAATGCATTTATTCACGACACTGAAGCAGAAACACAATTTGTTCAAGAGTGGGCTGAACAAAATGATGTACGTCTCTCATTAACTGAAGTTTGGGAGAAAGGCGGAGAAGGCGGAATTGACTTAGCACAAAAAGTGTTAGAAGTGATTGAACAACCTAATCATTTTAAACGTCTTTACGACTTAGAATTACCTCTAGAGCAAAAAATCGAAAAAATTGTAAAAGATATTTACGGTGGTTCGAAAGTAACATTCTCTAGTAAAGCGCAAAAACAGTTAAAACAATTTAAAGAAAATGGTTGGGACAACTATCCTGTATGTATGGCTAAAACGCAATATTCATTTAGTGACGACGCTACGCAACTTGGTGCACCTGAAAACTTTGAAATCACGATTCGTGAACTAGAAGCGAAAACAGGCGCAGGATTCATCGTGGCATTAACTGGTGCGATTATGACGATGCCAGGTCTTCCTAAAAAACCTGCAGCGTTAAATATGGATGTAACACCAGATGGTCATGCTATTGGATTATTCTAAAAATCGAATCTCAGCATTACTATTATGCTGAAATTAAAAAAACACCTTCATCGTACATGCGAACGCATGTGCTTTGAAGGTGTTAATTTTTAGAATAACCAAGTTATTTAAGTATAGGTAAAATAGGAAGTTTTATAAACGATGATACAGCATTATATAAATTTTTCTTTAATCGGGTAATCTAATGCTTGTTTATATTGTTGTTCTGTAATCATATTTTCAATATACATACGTTTTAACACATATCTTTGACGATGTATTGATGGTTGAATGGCTTCATGTGATTTAAGATGACCTTCTTTTGTATACGGGGTATAGAAATAAGGGCTTTGAACCAGTCCGGCAAGGTATGCAGCTTCTGGTAAGTTTAATAATTTAGGTGGCTTCCCGAAAATACCATAAGAAGCGGCCGTAATCCCTGTAATGTGCTGCCCGTGTTGGTTACGTCCAAAAGATACACGGTTAATATACGTATATATAATCTCGTCTTTCGTCATTATATTTTCTAAACGCATCGCGTACATGATTTCTTTTGCTTTACGATCGTAGGTCTTTTGGTTAGAAAGCAATTGATTCTTAACTAATTGTTGCGTAATCGTGCTACCTCCAGTAGGGTGGTCGCGGTTGAAAATATCTTGATACATTGCTCTAAAAATGGCTTTAGGTAAAATACCATGATGTGTATAAAATTGTGCATCTTCACTAGACACAATTGCTTTCGTTACATATGGTGAAACTTCAGCGGGACCGGCAATCAGTATCGGTGTTTGTTCATTGTAAAGTGCTATTAAATCGACATCACTTGATTGTACTTCAGGCAATTCAGGTAAGTTGGTAACAGCTTGAACGAGAGCATCATCATTAATATCATCTGTTTTAGAAACAATACTCGCAAAGTAACCTAATGCTAGCCCTATAGATAATATGAGTAACCAAATAGAACAAACAATAGACAGTATAAAGAGGCGCTTGATGTATTTAAAATAGTTATCATAGTGCTTTAAAAATTGTGCGATTTTTGATACTTGTGTCACTTTCTTATGGCCTCCTTTTTTCACATATAGTATAGCATAGTTTTATTTATTGGTATTTTTTATTATCATCATTAACATTGACTTTTCAATAGACACATTTTATAATATGAATCATTATAAATAAGTATTGAAGCTTAGGACAAGTAGCTTTAAGTTTATTTTCTAGAGAGTCAGTGGTAGGTGGAAACTGATAAATAACTTTAAGTGAATACACCTATAGATATGCTTTAACGTTTTAGCAATGTACGTAACATTGTAAGAGTATCCAAGTATGGTGGTAACGTGCAGAAGCGCCCTTACGTAATCGTAAGTGGTGTTTTTTTATTTTTTAAGGAGGTTTTGTAATGGCAAATCAATTATTAGAAGAATTACAATGGCGTGGTTTGATTTATCAACAAACAGATGAGGAAGGTATTGAGAATTTACTGAATAAAGAACAAGTCAAATTATATTGTGGTGCTGACCCAACAGCTGACAGTTTGCATATTGGTCATTTACTACCTTATCTGACTTTACGTCGCTTTCAAGAGCATGGTCATAGACCTATTGTATTAATTGGTGGTGGCACAGGAATGATAGGTGACCCTTCAGGGAAATCTGAAGAACGTGTCTTACAAACGGAAGAACAAGTTGAACAAAATGTAAAAGGTATTCAAAATCAAATGACACAATTGTTTGATTTTGAAACAGAAAATGGACCTATTTTAGTGAACAATAGAGATTGGTTAAGTCAAATTTCTTTAATTGAGTTTTTACGTGATTTTGGTAAGCATGTGGGTGTGAACTATATGCTTGCGAAAGATTCTATTCAATCTCGTTTATCAAATGGGATCTCTTATACTGAATTTACGTACACGATTTTACAAGCCATTGATTTTGGGCATTTAAATAGAACTTACGATTGTAAAATTCAAATTGGTGGTTCAGATCAGTGGGGGAATATAACAAGTGGCATTGAGTTAATGCGCCGTATGTATGGTACAACAGATGTTTATGGCTTAACAATTCCATTGGTAACGAAATCAGATGGGAAAAAATTTGGTAAATCTGAGTCAGGGGCTGTTTGGTTAGACAAAGATAAAACGAGCCCTTATGAATTCTATCAATTTTGGATTAATACGAGCGATGAGGATGTTATTAAGTTCTTGAAATATTTTACATTCTTATCACAAGATGATATTGAATCGTTAGCGCAATCCGTTGAAAAGGAACCACATTTACGTAAAGCTCAAAAAGCACTTGCCGAAGCAGTAACACGATTTATTCATGGAGAAGAAGCATTAGCTGAAGCAGAACGTATTTCTAAAGCTTTATTTAGCGGTGACTTAAAAGCTCTGACGGCTAATGAAATTAAAGCAGGCTTTAAAGATGTGCCTCAAGTGACGATTTCAAAAGCAACAACAAATATTGTAGACGCACTTGTAGAAGCAAAGATTTCATCTTCTAAACGTCAAGCCCGTGAAGATGTGACTAATGGTGCAATCTATATCAATGGTGAACGTCAACAAGATTTACAATATACACTTTCTGATGATGATAAATATGATGACAGTTTCACGATTATTCGACGAGGCAAAAAGAAATATTTTATGGTTAATTATGCATAATAAAAAGTCCCTTTTCAGATTGCATTCTGTTAAGGGACTTTTTTAAATTAATTTGCTGAATCAAGAGTGACTTTAACTTTTATAGATTTACCATCACGATTTACAGTAAATGTAACATCGTCACCTGGTTTTTTATCTTTGTAAAGATAACCACGTAAATCTGAATCGCTCTCAACTTTATGTCCATCAAGTGCAGTGATGATATCGCCACGTTTTAAATCAATACCTTGACGTGGGACATTAGCAACGTAGACACCTGAATTTGTCTCTAAGCGGCGCTTATAACTATCGGGAATATCAGCTACATTAATCATTTCAATACCAATTGAAGGGCGTTTCACTTCACCATGGTTTACAAGTTGTTCAATCACAAGTTTAACCTCGTTGCTTGGAATCGCAAAGCCAATACCCTCTACTTGAGGTGCTGCAATTTTTAAAGTATTAATACCTACAAGGTTACCGTTTAAATCCACTAATGCGCCTCCAGAGTTACCAGGGTTAATAGCAGCATCTGTTTGGATAACGTTCACTTTATTACCACCGGCTGATGTATCCGTCGTAATGGTGCGTTCTTTTGCGGAAATAATACCTGACGTTACAGTGTTTGCAAACTCTAAGCCTAATGGATTACCCATCGCAAACACACTATCTCCGGTTTTGACTTTACTAGAGTCTGCAAATGACATTGTTTTAATGTCATCTCGATCTTTAATTTTCAACACGGCTAAGTCTGTTAAAGGATCTGTACCGACTAATTCTGCATCAACTTGATGTGAATTATGTAATTGAATTTTAATTGATGATGCGCCTTCAATCACATGGTTATTTGTCACGATGTAGGCGTTTTTACCATCTTTTTGATAAATCACGCCAGAACCGATACCAGAAGGTTTAGATTTAGGTGATTTACCTTGAATCAAATCGTCTAGATTTTGCGCTTTTTGGACATTAATGACACCCACTATAGAAGGGGCCTTGTCATTAATCATTTGATTAACTGATTTATACTTTTCGCTTTTACCATCTAAATTACTACCGCCAGAACCTTGATCGCTTTCATTTACATGTGAACCTGAGTTCGACGAAAATTGAGATGTTACTGATGAAAACAGTTGGACCATTCCAAATGCGAGCAGACCACCAATTAAACCTGCTGCAAGTGCAATCAGTATCGTTTTAAACCATGGAAACTTTGGTTTATCTCGATAAGGTGGTTGAGGGGTGTGGTGTTGATTCGATTGTTGTGAGGGATTAAAATTATCTTCTTCTCTCATAAAATACCTCCTTTATCACTATTATGCTATGTTACGCGCTATTTGACCAGTCAAGAGTACTCCAACTAAGGTCTTATTTTGAAATGAGGTTGTTGAAATGACAACTAAATGATAGAATTTAAAGGGTTATAGAACGAAGAGAAGTAGGTGTTTAAATGTTATATAAAGTTATCGCTAAGGCATTAGATTACATTATTGTGAAACGACTAAACAATTTAGAGGTCGTTGGTTTAGACCATAAACCGAAAACTAACCGTTATGTTGTGACGTGTAATCATGAGAGTTATAATGAAATCGTTTTATTAGGCTTAGCGTTATTTCCAAATGAAATTCACTATATGGCAAAACAAGAATTATTTAAAACAAAATTAATGAATCGCTTTTTCACAGCTTTAAATGCCTTTCCAGTAAATAGAGACAATCCTGGTCCAAGCACGTTAAAGACTCCGGTGAAACTATTAAATGCGAACAAAACAGTAGGGATTTTCCCTTCAGGTCACCGTACTTCTGTTGAAGTACCTTTAAAGCGTGGAGCAGCAACGATTGCGATGCTGGGTAAAGCTCCTATTCTACCTGCCGCATACGTCGGTCCAACTAAAATTTTACACATGTTCACGAAAAAGGCCTATATTAAATTTGGTGAACCTATCGATACGACGGCGATTCCTAAAGATTTAAAGCGTCAAGAAAAAGTGGATTATATTACAACACTTTTGACTGAGCGTACGCGTACATTACAAAAAGAATTAAATGACTACGTCAACGCTAAATAATGGTTATGAAGAGCAGTGTTATTATAAAAATTACCATGTTTTACGGTATTTATAATTAACTTGCTCTCTTTTTATGTTATAGTTACTTTATCTGAAAATTCTGGTTATGGAGGTTGCTGAATGGATAAAGTTATTTTATTTGATGTGGATGGTGTATTTTTAGATGAGGGAAGATGTTTTGACGTCTCAGCGTTAGCAGTGTATGAATTATTATTCGACAAAGCATATTTAAACTTAAATCCTAAAATTGATTTATCTCAAATAAAAGATTCACAAATTCAAGCAATACGAAAAGAAATTTTTGAAGGGGATCTCATACTCAATCAATTAAAATCTCTTGGTGTAAACTCTAATTGGGATATGTTATTTATAGTATTTTCAATTCACTTTATTCAATTATTAAAGCAATTACCTAAAGAGATGCAAGTGACATTTTTAGAATCTAAGGTCATTACACAAACACAGTTGCAAAATTTGGGGCAGCATGTGACGCATAAAAGAATCGATTATGCGGAACCATTAGACTTTTTAAAAAATGTTGAAAATGGAAAAGATACGCTTTACCGTGCACTCATGTCTTATGCTGAAACGCATTTGGAATACGAAAACACAACGCTTTTTGATATTCAAAGTCCTTTATGGCAATTTGCACAATCTATTTATCAAGAGTGGTATTTAGGATGTTCTCTTTTTGAAGAAATTGAACAATTACCTGCAAAATCGGATTTTAAACAAGGCTACATTTATAACGAGAAAGTTATTGTGCCGGTTGAAGACATAAAGTCTTTATTAAATACCTTAAAATCAGAAGGGTATCGTATTGGTATAGCGACGGGTCGTACGCGTCCAGAGACATTAATTCCTTTTGAGGCTTTAGGATTATTAACACATTTTGATACGTATTATATTGGAACAGCAAGTGAAGTACTAGAGGTTGAATCGGAATATCCAGAACAAAAACCATTAGGTAAACCGAACCCATTTACATATCTTGTTGCTTATTATGGAAATGATAAGAATCGTTATTATGATTATGCAACCCATCAAACGCATTGTGTCGATAAGAAACAAGTTATTATAGTTGGAGATTCGTTAGCAGATTTACTCTGTGCGAAAACAATTAATGCGACATTTATTGGAACTTTAACAGGTTTAAAAGGGAAAGAGGCACGTAAAGAATTAGAAGCACATGATGCGGACTATACCGTTAATCATGTTCTAGATATTAAAGATATCGTGTTAAATCATCATTGAATATGAATGCTTAACTAAATTTTAAATGATAAAAGCTAGATGAAGGTCGGCGTTTCACAATGCGTCAATGACCTTATCTAGCTTTTTAGTTATTGTTTCAAAGTAACTGGTGTAACGGAATGGAAACCGTCTATATTTAATAAGTCATCCTCTACAGCTTGATGGATAGGGTTATCGATAGACAATATCATCATTGCTTTACCACCAATATGTGTACGGCCTAAATGCATTGATGCAATATTCACGTCATATTCACCAAGTATTTGACCAGTTTTTCCAACGATACCGGGTCGATCATGATGATGAATGACGAGCTGGTATTGTTCAGGCTTGAAGTCAACAGGATAATCATTAATACGAACGATTCTAGGTCCGAATCCATTGAGGACAGTAGCACCTAATTTAACTCGGTCTCCTTTATTAATGAGTTCTAACTCAATATAGTTACTGAATCCTTTTTTACTTTTCGTTTTTTCAATTGTATAGGTTACATTTTGTTCATTTAAAAGAACAAGGGCATTAATTAAATTTACATGATCTCCCATATCTTGTTGTAATACACCCTTAACTAATGTTCGTGTAATTAAACTCGTGTCATCTAAAGCTAAATCCCCAGCATAAGTAATTTTTAGTTCACGAGGTGCTTTAGGCAATAATTGTATGCCCACTTGACCCGTCATTTTTGCAAGTTGGACAAATGGTTTTAATGCTTCATCGTCATTGAAAATGACACTCGGTGCATTGACTGCATGAGAAATATTTTGATGTAACAATATTTCAGCAATGTTTTCAGCAACAGAAACAGCCACTTTTTCTTGTGCTTCAATTGTAGATGCACCAAGATGTGGTGTCACAATAACTTTCGGATGACGTGTTAATGGCGAATCGGTTGCGGGTTCATTTTCAAAAACATCTAAGGCAGCGCCTGCGATTTGATTATTATTTAAGGCTTGCAATAACGCCGCTTCATCAATAATGCCACCCCGTGCTACATTAATAATCCTTAGGCTTGGTTTTGCTTGTTCAAAAAATGATGCACCAATAATCCCTTTAGTTTTGTCGGTTAATGGCGTATGTACAGTAACAAAGTCAGCATTTTGAGCAATTTCATCGACTGTAGCTCGAGTAAAATCAAGTTCTTTGGCTTTGTCTTCAGATAAATATGGATCATATGCCAATATTGACATACCAAAACTTTGAAGCCGTTTCGCAACACCAATACCAATTCGACCAGTTCCAATAATGCCTAATGTTTTTCGATAAAGCTCCGTTCCTCTAAAACGTTTTCGATCCCATTGGCCTTGAGATAATGATGCGTGTGCTTGAGGAATGTTGCGTGACATTGCGAGAATCATCGCAACAGAATGTTCAGTGGCAGATATAGTGTTACCGTCGGGCGCATTAATCACAATGATGCCTTGTTTCGTCGCATAGTCTAGGTCGATATTATCAACTCCTACACCAGCGCGTGCCACGACTTTTAACTGCGTAGCTGCTTTCAAGATCGCTTCTGTAACTTGAGTTTGGCTACGGACAATTAATGCATGATATTCAGGAATGCGTTCAATAAGTTCGGCTTCAGTTAATCCTGTTTGGTGGACGACATTAAAACGTGTATCTTCTGTAAGTGATTTTAAGCCATCTTCAGAAATTGGGTCTGCGACAAGTACTTTATATAACATCTTTTAAAACCTCCATAAATGCTGTAGTCCCTTTTCCAACTAAAGATGTTTGTCTATGTTTAGTTAAAATGAGCTCTAAAGCTGCGATAAATGATAATAATGTAAAAGGTGATACATCTGCCATATGTCCTACACGTAAAATCTGTCCTTTCAAGTATCCTTGACCTCCGGCAATTGTAATATTAAACTGCGCTTTGAGTTCATTTTTAATCGTTTGAAGCTCCTCTTTATTTTTAGGGATGAAAGCAGTGACTGTGGGTGATGCCACAGCATCGTTAACAAGTAAATCAAGGTCAAGTGCTTTCAAAGCTGAACGGACAGCATCGCGTAATTGATAATGCTGTTGAATAACATTTTTTAGTCCTAATTCATTGACATTGCGCATATATGCATTGACACCACGGAACGCAGTAATGTTTGGCGTATAGGGTGTAGAGGACGCCTTTAAAGATTCATAATGTTTCGACAAATCTAAGTAAAATTTTGGTGTTTGATTTTGCTGAAAAGCTCTTAACGCGCGTTCATTATAAGCAACAAATGCAATTCCAGGAGGTAAACCCATCGCTTTTTGGCTACCTGATACTAAAACATCTATAGCGTCACGTTGCATATCAACATCAACTGCTCCAATACAACTGACGCCATCTACCACATAAAATAAAGCGTCATCTAATTGCTTTAATGCAACACCGAGTTCAGCAACGGGGTGTAATACTGCAGTAGATGTTTCACAAAATTGGGTGAATACAGCTTTGATGCGATGGTTGATATTTTTAATGAAATCAATTACAGCTTTTGTGTCGAAAGCTTCTCCCCAAGTCACATCAAAGACGTGAACGTTTGAATAATAGGTTTGAGCAATTTGTTTAAAGCGATTTCCGAAAGCACCAGAAACGATCACTACTATATGATCTTCAGCTTCAAGCAAATTCACCATACTTGCTTCTAGCGCGCTTGTACCACTGGAAGATAAAATCATAACATCATGTTGACTTCCAAAAACAACTTTAAGCGCTTGGAAGGCTTCCTTAGCAATCATTTCAAAGTCAGATGAACGATGTCCCACCATGGGTAAATTCATTTCAGCTTGGATTTGTGCAGTAACAGGAGTAGGGCCAGGTGTCAATAATGTGGGATGATTAAAATACATAAGAAACCTCCTTAAGTAAGATTTTTTAATTTTAACAAATATTCTGATAAATTAACAGAAAAATTTCACGGAACTTTTTTCCAGTGAAATTAAATAATGATAGAGGGGTGGATGTGAATGGCTACATTTCCACGTATACTATTGGAGACCATACAATTGCGATCTGCTATATGAATTAATCGCTCTAATCTTTGATTAAGTTGATCTTTAGTTTCAACATTTTGAACGTAGATGTTGACATTGTGTGTAATATTTTCCATTGAAAACTTGTGATTTTTATATGAAGCAGTACCTACAGAGTTGACATCTAAAGCTATCACGTCTATACGAGCGCGTTCTAATGTTGCTGCTAATGATAGTGTAAAACAACTACCAGCAGCACTAATTAATAGCTCGTCAGGATTAGTACCCACACCAACACCACCCAAAGCGTTCGGGATTGAAAATGGTGCATGAATGACATCGCCTTCAAGTTGTCCTACATGATCTTTACCACTTCGCCATTTCAAATGTACTTTAAAAGCATGTTGAGTCATTTTACTTCACTCCTACTGGGATTATGATAAGTTAAGTGTAGTAGAATTTTGTATTATTTGAAAGGATGTTTCTCTAATGAAATTGAGTAAACCATTTAAAGCGTTTAAAATCGTTGCGCATCGGGGTTTAGCAGAAAAATACCCGGAAAATACGAAGCTTGCATATCAAGCAGCACTAGGAAGACATATCGACATGTTAGAAATTGATTTACATATGACTAAAGATGGTGCGCTCGTTGCAATTCACGATGAAACGATTGATCGCACATCTAATGGAAAAGGGGAAATTAAAGAACTTACTTTAGATGAATTACGTACATATGATTTTGGGAGTTGGAAAGCACCCTACCAACATGAAGAGATTATGACTTTCGATGAAGTTTTAACACTTTGTAAAAATTATTCTAAAATGCTTTTAATTGAAATTAAAACGCCAAAGAAATATCCAGGGATTGAAGAGGCAGTCATTCAGAAGATTAAAAACCAGCAATTTCCGCATCATCGTATCATTATTCAATCTTTTGATATGAAATCTATTCAACGGATTCATACGTTAACACCGTACATTAAGTTGGGCGTGTTAATAAGTAAACGTAAATATTGGTTAAAACAACCACCATTTAAAGATATTGCTCAATTTGCTGATTATGCTAATCCTAACTTTAAATTAGTCAATCCAAAATTTATTCAACGTGCACATCAAGAAGATTTAAAAGTAATGCCTTATACAGTTAATACAGTCGATGATGCAAAACATATGATGAAACTAGGTGTTGATGGACTCATTACAGATGCCCCGCACCGCTTATTTAAATTATAAAACAACGTATTAAAGGGATAATGATATCAAAGTTAATGCTATCATTATCCCATTTTAGATTGATCATTAATACGTACATCAATGTTTTTAAATAATTATGAGTGGAAGGCTACGTTATGTCGACGATTCTTAGGATTGCGACTTTAACTTTTGATATGCACCAATTGCGACTGCTAAATCAAAATAGGCAGCGCCTACACATTTAAAAACGGTAATATCATGATTTGACTCACGTAATATATCTTTATTGAGAACAACGGACTTCAAATCACCACTGACTTCATTAAATTGGAAAATGCGCTTTTCATGTGCTTCGATGAATTCTCCTGCTTCTTCAGTCACACCTTCAATGTCATCAAATACAATGTGTTGTGCTTTGGGAAATAGATGATAGTCTAATTCTTTCATTTCTGGTCTATATGAGCCGATCCCATTAATGTGTGTACCGGGTTTAACATCTTCTGCTTGAAATACAGGTGTCGTTGATTGAGTTTGGCAATTAATAATATCTGAGTGTTGAACTAATGTCTTTACCTGTTGAACAACTTCTACCTCTAAATCTGGAAAGTCTTTTAATATGCGGTTTTTGAATTGAATCGCTTTTGCTTCGGTACGGTTGAAAAGATAAACCTTTTCAATAGGTCGGACTTCTAAATTACCTAAAAGTTGCTCATATGCCATGCCTCCGGTGCCAATCATTCCTAATGTTTTACTATCTGTTCTACTCATGAATTTTGAAGCAATACCACTCAGTGCACCTGTACGTAAGCGTGTTAAATAACTTCCATCAAGACTAGCTAAGTGCTGACCTGTTGAAATATCAGTCAAAATAATATTTGCCTGTGTAGTGGGGCGATGATGTTCAGGGTTATTAGGTGTAATAGAAGTAATTTTTATAATACCAAGCGCTTTTCTTTTATGAATAGAGGGCATGTATAACATTGACTGTGCACCTTCACCGGTAGGAATCACGAGACGCTGAGTTTGAATCACTTGATCGATATCTTCAAATAAAGCTTCGATATCATGTATTGCATCTTTCATATGATATGCGGATTGAACCTCTTTTTCATCCCAAAACTTCATTAACATTCACTCCTTCACTTTTGATGATAGTATACGTAAAATCATTCAGAATGTAAAAGGGGATATAGAGGTTAAAACGCAAAAACACCACCATGCCATGCATGGTGGTGTCGTATACATATTAACGTGAGTAGTACTCAACGATTAATTGTTCATTGATTTCAGCTGGTAATTCGCTACGCTCAGGAAGACGAACGAAAGTACCTTTTAAGTTATCAGCGTCAAATTCTAAGTAATCTGGTACGAAATTGTTAATTTCGATTGATTCTTCGATGATTGCTAATTTTTGTGATTTTTCACGTACAGTAATCACTTGACCAGGTTTTAAAGTATATGATGGAATGTCAACACGTTTACCATCCACTTCAACATGACCGTGACCAACTAATTGACGTGCTTGACGACGTGTACGCGCTAAACCTAATGCGTAAACAACAGCGTCTAAACGACTAGCTAAAAGAATCATGAAGTTTTCACCGTGAACGCCACCTTGTTTACCAGCAGCTTCAAAAGTGTTACGGAATTGTCTTTCAGTCATTCCATATAAGTAACGTAATTTTTGTTTTTCACGTAATTGTAAACCATACTCAGATAATTTTTTACGTTGAGTTGGACCATGTTGTCCTGGTGCGTAAGGACGTTTTTCTAATTCTTTACCAGTACCTGATAATGAGATACCTAAACGACGAGATTTTTTCCAGCTTGAACCTCTGAATCGAGCCATAATTGACTCCTCCTTTTTCTTTTTTGTTGTTATGAAAAAACAAAAAAGAGTGTTAAATGCTCATAAGGATATGATATTTTATGTGTCTTCACCTCATAGCGCCGGTTACGTGACACGTCCGCTTTGGGAATACCATAGCGCCTCATAATATTTAACTGCTATTTTCGTTTTTCACACAAAGTCCATTTTACCACGGTCTTTTTAAAAGTCAAGAAGGATAATAATGATTAGAGATGTTTTTCTAAAATTTCTACAACTTTGATTAAGCCCAATTCATCCTCTTTATTAAACCGATCTTTAATAGGTGCATCAATATCTAACACGCCAATAATTTCCCCGTCTTTCTGAATCGGGATAACGATTTCTGATTGGCTATTTGCGTCACAAGCAATATGACCAGGAAACGCATTTACATCAGATACTCTTTGGACGGCATTTTGTTTCACAGCAGTGCCACAAACGCCGCTTCCTACTTTAATATGCACACATGCAGGTTTTCCTTGGAATGGACCTAAGATGAGTGCGTCATTTTTAATTAAATAAAATCCGACCCAATTAATTTGCTCTAAGCTTTCATTTAATAATGCAGAAGAATTGCTCAAATTCGCAATTAAATCCGTTTCACCAGTTAACAATGCGTCTAGTTGGCGAATTAAAATATCATAATTTGTATTAATCTCCATGATATGCCCATCTCCCTTAAAAATAATAAAATAATTATAGCCTTTTCAATTGTTCGGCGCAATTTAGACGCAATCTATGGTAAAATTTTAAAAAGTCTATCTTTATTAAAGATTTCATTTTAATGCGTTTAAGAATTACGTTATAATGAACTTATGTTTGTAGGAGGAGACGAAAGGACATGGCATTATATATTATATTAGCTATTATTATCATTATATTGGTCGGCATCGGTATCCTTTTTATGATGCGATCAAATAAAAGAACAATGATTCAAACTGCGGAAGATCGTAAAGTTAAATTGAACGACCTTACATATGATGAAAGCTTGCACAAATTAGAACGCTTAAATATGACAGGTCAAACAAAAGCTGAATACGATGCATTAAATGATTCTTGGAAATCATCTCTTAATGACTATTTAATGCCAGTTGATGAAAAAATCCATGAAGCGGAAGTGAATTTGGATAAATTTAAATTTTCACAGGCCGAAACGGATATCAAAGATGCACACGAAATGATGGATGCATATGAATCTAAACATCTTGAATTAACTGAAAAAGCGGACAAAGTACTTCAAATTCATAATGAAAGCAGTCAATTGTACGACCAAACGAAAGAAGAGCATCGTAAATTAAAACGAGAAGTATTAGCAAACCGCCATCAGTATGGTGAGGCAGCGGCGCCATTAGAAAAAGAAATTGAACAAGTGGAACCTGAACTTGCGCTATACGAAGAATTAAGAGAAGACGGTAATTATCGACAAGCACATCAACATATTAAAAATTTAAATGAAGATTTAACCTATTTAAATGAAGATATGAAAGAAATACCGGAACTTATCCGTGAAGCGCAAAAAGAATTACCAGGACAATTCCAAGATCTCAAATACGGTGTGCGTGATTTAAAGGTAGAAGGTTATGACCTCGATCATGTAAAAGTGGATAGTCAACTGCAGTCATTAAAGACGGAATTAAGTTTTGTAGAACCAATGATTAGTCGTCTAGAGTTAGATGAGGCGAATAAAAAGTTGGAAGATATTAATGCGCAATTAGACGAAATGTATGACTTGATTGAACATGAAGTGAAAGCGAAGAACGCTGTAGAAGAATCTAAAGAACGTATTACTGATGATTTATTCCATGCTAAAGATATGAATTACACATTGCAAACTGAAATAGAATATGGTCGCGAAAATTATTATATCAACGAAAGTGATATTCAAAGTGTACGCCAATTTGAAAATGAAATTCAAAATTTAATTTCAGTATACGATGAAATTTTAATGGAAATGGCCAAATCATCAGTACGATATAGTGAAGTTCAAGATAATTTAAAATATATTGAAGATCATGTCGACGTGATTAATGAAAAACAACAAAAACTGCAAAATCATTTAGTCTCGTTACGAGAAGATGAAGCAGAAGCGGAAGAACATATTTTACGTGTACAAAGTAAAAAAGAAGAAATTTATCGTCGCCTTCTCGCGTCAAACCTTACTAGCGTTCCAGAACGTTTTATCATATTAAAAAATGAAATTGATTATGAAGTGCGAGAAGTAAATGAACGCTTTAGTGAACGACCAATTAATGTTCAACATTTAAAAGATAAAGTGAATAAAGTGGTGCTTCAAATGAACAAGTTCGAAGATGAAGCGAATGATGTCTTAATCAATGCAGTGTATGCAGAAAAATTAATTCAATATGGTAACCGTTATCGCAAAGATTATCATGATTTAGATAAGAGTTTAAATGAAGCTGAACGCTTATTTAAAAACAATCGTTACAAACGTTCTAGTGAAATTTCAGCACAAGCTTTGGAACGTGTGGAGCCAGGAATTTCAGATACAATTGAACAAGAAGTTATGAAACAACAAACAACATAACATATGAGGTTAGAGGTGAAGCCCAAGGTTTCACCTCTACTTTATTGTTGAAAAATTTTTATTGACCTTCTAGGGTAATTTTAAGAAAATAGCTCTTGTGTGTATCATGTTAGTTGTAAAAGTGTAGTACAATAAAACTATTCAAATTTCAATCAAGGAGTTCTTGTATGATGTTATATTTTGACAATGCTGCGACAACCGTACCAGAAGCAGACGTGTTAAATAGCTATATGAAAGTTAATCAAAAATTTTTTTATAATCCTAATAGTCCACATGCAAAAGGTATTGAGGCTGCACGCCTTTTAGATGAAGCGCGTGCCCAAATTAAACAATCATTACAATTGAATGATGAAACCATTTTATTCACTAGTGGAGCAACAGAATCTAATAATATGGCATTAAAAGGGGCAGCATATCAAAAAAGGCCTTTTGGTAAAACAATCATAACATCTGTATTAGAGCACCCTTCAGTTTTAGAGGTGATGCGCCAACTAGAAGTAGAAGGTTTTACGTTGAAATATGTCAATGTGACAAAGCAGGGGCAAATAGATCTTGCTCATCTCAAATCACTTCTAGATAGTGACGTCATTTTAGTAACATGTATGCAAGTCAACAATATAATGGGTCAAACGCAACCCATCCAGGACATTGGACAATTGTTAGCAGACTATCCGAAAGTGCATTTTCATGTAGATGCTGTTCAAGCATTAGGTAAACAACCCATTTCAATGAGTGGAATAGATAGTTTAGCAATTAGTGGCCATAAATTTAATGGATTAAAAGGTCAAGGTTTATTAATTTTAAAAAACGCACATGCACTTCAACCTACTATACATGGTGGTGGGCAAGAATTAGGGTTACGTAGTGGAACGGTTAATCTTCCCAACAATGTCGCGCTAGCAAAAGCAGTGCGTTTAGCGATAAACAACCAAGAACAATTAGTGGCACATTTAAATCATATTAATCACAGTATTCGAACACGCCTTGAAAACTATCCTGGCATTGTGGTCAACTCACCTAAGAATGCGTCACCTCATATATTAAATATTAGTTTTCCGGGTGTACGTGGTGAGGTACTTGTTAATGCATTCTCAAAACGTGATGTTATGATTTCAACGACAAGTGCATGTTCTTCTAAACATGCAAAAATAAATGAAGTTTTAAATGCAATGCAGATAGACAAAACGAATATTTTAGGGAGTATTCGATTGTCATTTGATCATCACACGACTAATGAAGATGTGACATTGTTTTTTGAAAAGTTAAAAGAAGTATATCAAGAAGTAGAGGAGTTGCTAAGAAAATGATTTATGATCATCTTCTAGTTAGATATGGAGAATTAACATTAAAAGGGGCAAATCGTAAAACATTTGTCAGTCAATTACGTTCTAATGTAAAACGTGCGTTAATGCCTTTAAAAGGATATGAGGTTAAAGCAAATCGAGATCGTATGTATATAGAGCTTGATGAACAAGCAGATATCGATGAAATGATTTCACGTATCTCTAAAGTATACGGTGTCCATTCAATTAGTCCGGTTCTTAAAATTGAAAAAACAATGGATGCGATGTATGAACATGCACGTATATTTGCAAATGAATATCAACCAGGTGAAAGTTTTAAAATTGAAGTGAAACGTTCTGATAAACAATTCGAATATGAAACATTTGCGATTCAGCGAATGGTAGGTGGTGCGATTTTAAAACATAACGACGCGATACATGTAAATGTACGTCAGCCAGATCATGAAATTAAAATTGAAGTACGTTTAGATGCTGTTTATATGTATGATAAAGTGATTCCTGCCATAGGAGGCTTACCTGTAGGAACAGGGGGTAAAACGTTACTGATGTTGTCTGGAGGTATTGATTCTCCTGTGGCTGGCATGGAAGTTATGCGTCGTGGTGTGACAATTGAAGCAATTCATTTTCATAGCCCACCTTTTACAAGTGAAAAAGCTAAAGAAAAAGTCATTGAATTAACACGTATTATGGCCGAACGTGTAGGGACGATTAAATTGCATATCGTACCGTTTACAGAAGTACAAAAGCAAGTTCATAAAGTAGTTCATGAACGCTATACGATGACGTCAACACGTCGAATGATGATGCGTATAGCTGATAAAGTTGTACATCAAATTGGTGCCGATGCGATTGTGAATGGTGAAAATTTAGGACAAGTCGCAAGCCAAACGTTAAAGAGTATGTATGCAATTAATGCTGTCACTTCTACGCCAGTATTACGTCCCTTATTATCATTAGATAAAGAGGAAATCATTAACAAGGCGAAAGCGTTAGGCACTTTTGAAACATCTATACAACCATTTGAAGATTGTTGTACAATATTTACACCTAAAAATCCAGTAACGGAACCTCAGTTTGATAAAGTTATTAAATATGAATCAGGTTTTGATTTTGAACCGCTGATTGATGAAGCTGTAAAAAATATTGAAACATTAATTATCGATAAAAATTATCGCCTTCATGATGATAAACAAAATGAATGGGATGATGATTTATTTTAGTTTGAATAAGGGGTGAAGGGGATGGAGTTAGATTTAACATTAATTTTGATTGCAATCGGTTTAGCATTTCTAGCCGCTTTTATAGATGCTGTTGTTGGCGGTGGTGGTTTAATCTTAATTCCCGGTCTACTTGCATTAGGCCTTAATCCAGCGACAGCGCTCGGAACGAATAAAATGGCAAGTGCATTTGGTTCATTAACTAGTGCTTTTCGTTTTGTGCGTGCGAAGAAAGTAGATTTACCACTCGTTGGAAAACTATTTCCATTATCTTTTTTAGCAGCAGTCGGTGGTACGTCTTTAGCTGTTTTCTTACCCTCACATGTGCTCAAACCGCTTGTCATTATCATACTTACTGGCGTTTTAATATATACGTTGCTGAAAAAAGAGTGGGGGTCTGAACGTACGGTTTTAACGTTCACGCTCTTGAAATCAATCATCTTTATCCTATTAATTATGATAATAGGGTTTTATGATGGTTTTCTAGGAGGCGGCACGGGGTCATTTTTAATGTTTGCCCTACTTATCATGGGCTTTGACTTTTTAAGTGCAGCAGGAAATGCAAAAGTATTAAACTTCGCCTCAAACATAGGTTCGCTCTTCATGTTCATGTTTTTAGGACACGTCGATTACGTGCTCGGTTTAATTCTAGCGATAAGTTCGATATTAGGTTCTTATGCAGGAGCGCAATTTGCCATTCGTAAGGGCGTTAGTTATGTAAAGCTATTATTTGTCGTAGTTACATTAGTGCTCATCCTAAAAAATGCTTATGATTATGTGAACTTGTGGCTTTTCTAAATCTAGCAACTACCTTATGACAAGGTCTAAAGAATTGAGTGGTTCAGTCTACTCAATTCTTTTTGTTATATAAAAATGTGCGACAACAAGGTTTTTTAATAATGTTTTTCAAAACTATGAAATAAATGATAAAATAATTGGAAAGCATTATTGATTAAATTGAAAGGGAGTTTAGTATGTCTAAAAGAATTGTAGCAATCATATTAGCTGCGGTGATTGTATTTGGTGGTATTGTCATGAGTGTAGTGACAACATTGGCTTCAAATGTTTTTAATGGCAGTTTGAATGATCTCGATCAAGCACCTACATCCGTAGTTAAAAACGGAGATCCATCTCATCAAATTGCTGAGATTGTGGTTAAAGGTGAAATCTCGGGTGAATCATCAGGTGGTTTATTTGGTGGAGGTGAAGGTTATAATCATAAATCGGCGTTGAAACAACTTGAAACAATTAAAAAAGATGATTCTATTAAAGGGGTCTTATTAGTAGTCAATTCTCCGGGTGGAAGTACATATGAAAGTGATGAATTTTATCAAAAATTAAAAGAAGTTAAAGATAAGGGTAAAAAAATCTATGTTCAAATGGAAACACTTGCCGCTTCAGGGGGATATTATATTTCCATGCCAGCGGATAAAATTTACGCAGGTCCACAAACATTAACAGGTTCTATCGGTGTCATTATGAAAGCAAAGGATTATTCAGAGTTATTAAATAACCTTGGTATTAAAACCAATACGATTAAATCTGGCAATCATAAAGATATTTTGAGTCCAGAACGTGAAATGACCAATGAAGAACGTGAAATACTACAGTCTATAAATAAAGATAGTTTTGATCAATTTGTGAAAGTAATCAAAGAAGGACGTCATATGTCTGAAGAAAAAGTACGTAAACTTGCTGATGGCCGTATTTATAGCGCGCAACAAGCGAAAGCGAATCATTTAATTGATGAAATTGGATATAAAGAAGATGCGATAAAAGCGATGGGAAAAGAAATGAAAGTTAAAAACCCTCAAGTGATTACGTTTGATGAATCTCAACAAGGACTTGGCTCTATATTCGGAATGAAAGCGACATTAGAAAATATTCAAGCGAATTTCACTGAAATCAAACAAATTTTAAATAATAACTCGGACACGCGTCCAATGTATTTATATGAGGGGTAGGTGGTAAGCATGACAATCAATGAATACCATCATAATACATCAAATAATGTATATCATGCACATCCGCCTGCATCTACATTTTTGACGAAACATCAATATGAGTTAAATGCATTTTTCTATGCAGGATTTGGCCGTCGTTTTTTGAGTTATATCATAGACTTACTTATTTTATGGTCAGTGTTTAATATCATTTTGAACCCTATTTTAGTGTTTACAGGGGCAGATGAATTTAAATTGTGGATATCTTATTTTAGCCTTACACATATACTGAATGCATTATTATATTTCTTATATTTCGTCTTAATGACGAAATACTTCCAACAAACACTTGGAAAAATGATTTTAGGCATCAAGGTTTATCGTAAGGACTTAAAAAAGCCACTATGGTCTGACGTTATATTTAGAGAATGGATTGGTCGCATTATATCTAACATTCTACTCGGATTACCATATTTAGCAGTGTTTTTCACACCTAAACACATTGGTGTACATGATTATTTTGCAGATACAGTTGTGATTAAGAATAAATATTTAAAATATATTCAAGAAAACGAAGGTCTATGACGTGCGAAGTCATTACATAACTCGTATAATAAAATTGACTCGGATTTATTTAAGGAGGCAATACAGTTATGGCACAAATTACATTTAAACAAAATCCTGTTACATTGTTAGGTAACGAGGTGAATGTAGGGGATCAAGCTCCAGATTTCAAAGTCGTTGATCAAGCGCTACAACAAGTTACGTTATCTCAATTTGATGGGAAGAAAAAATTATTAAATGTGGTACCATCTCTTGACACAGGTGTTTGTGATCAACAAACACGTCAATTTAATGAACAAGCGAATGATGAAGATGGCTATGTTTTAACATTATCTCTAGATTTACCATTTGCTCAAAAAAGATGGTGTGCATCAAACGGCTTAGATAATGTCATCACGTTAAGTGACTACCAATCACATTCTTTTGGTAAGGCTTATGGCGTTTTAATGGATGAACTTCAATTACTTGCACGCTCAGTTTTTGTTTTAGATGAAAACAATAAAGTAGTATATAAAGAAATTGTATCTGAAGGTACAGATTTTCCAAATTTTGAAGCAGCATTAGACGCATATCGAAAATTATCATAGTCATTAAAAACGGGTATATTTGAAGTATCTGTTTTTGAAATATAAACAACTATTAATGTAATGCATTAAGGTTGATGTATTCGGGGCGAGGACGTTCAAGTCCCACCCCTTTATTTTTTGAAAGGAAGTAAACAATGACACAACCAACTTCAATTATGGAACAACTTTTTAAAAAGTTGGATGAGACTACGAAGCAACTGAACGATGAAAATGGTCAAAGTTTTATAGAGAATTTAGGTCTTTCGATGGAACAGTTGTATACTAAAGAACGTGATGTCTTAGAACAATCTACATTACAAGATCGACGCAAAGCATTTCAATTTGCTTATTTGAGCCAATTACAAAAAGAAGAGGTGCAAGCGAACCATCAAATTACACCAGATTCAATTGGTTTGATTTTAGGATATTTAATTTCTCAATTTGAAACTGATAGTGAGGCACTTCACATCGCAGACTTAGGTAGTGGAGCAGGGCACTTAAGTGCTACTGTAAACGAAGTCATGTCTGAGAAAACATTAATGCATCATTTGGTTGAAGTGGATCCAGTTTTATCGCGCTTAAGTATACATT
The DNA here is from genome assembly GCF_011466855.1 of Staphylococcus agnetis. NCBI lineage: Bacteria > Bacillati > Bacillota > Bacilli > Caryophanales > Staphylococcaceae > Staphylococcus > Staphylococcus agnetis. The sequence goes on along the minus strand of NZ_CP045927.1, from coordinate 1,323,639 downwards.
TAGCTAATTTTCTTGAAATTCCTTTCGATGTCTATCCTCAAGATGCACTTATGCCATTACCTTTTGAGGAGGCAGATGTAGTGATTGGAGACCTACCAATCGGGTATTACCCAGTTGATGAACGTAGTCATGAAATGAAATTAGGTTTTAAAGAAGGTCACAGTTACGCGCATCATTTGTTTATTGAACAAGCGATAACAGCACTTAAACCATCAGGTTTTGCATTTTTAGTCGTACCACGTGCACTATTTGAAGATGCCAAAGTGAAACAGTTGCAAAATTTCATTGCAACAGAAACTGAAATGCAAGCTTTCCTTCATTTACCTAAAAATTTATTTAAAAATGAACGTGCACAAAAATCATTGCTCGTTTTACAAAAGAAAGCACAGGGTATTACCCATCCTGTCGAAGTTTTACTTGCAAATATTCCAGATTTAAAACAGCCACAAAACTTTCAAAATTTCTTAAGTGAATTAAATGAATGGATGCAAAAAAATCATCCAAAAAAATAATCTGTGTCACTCTTGAAATCAAACTGTGATAATGTTTAAATAGATTTTGGATATAAAACTTATAAATATTGGAGGACGTTTACATGTCTAAGTTAATTTTAGCGATTAACGCTGGTAGCTCATCATTAAAGTTTCAATTAATTGAAATGCCTGAAGAAAAAATGATTACAAAAGGTTTAATCGAGCGCATAGGATTAAAAGATTCTATTTTCACTATCGAAGTGAACGGAGAGAAAGTAAAAGAAGTTAAAGACATTAAAGACCATGAAGAAGCTGTAAATATGATGTTAGATAGTTTACAAGCACATGGTATTATTAACGATATCAATGATATTGATGGTACAGGTCATCGTGTTGTACATGGTGGTGAACGTTTCCCTGAATCAGAGCTTGTAACAGATGATGTAGTTGCTGATATCAAAAAATTAACAGACTTAGCACCACTTCATAACCCAGCGAATTTAATGGGTATCGAAGCGTTTAGAAAACTATTACCAAACATCCCTCACGTAGCAGTTTTCGATACGTCATTCCACCAAACTATGCCTGAATCTGCATTTCTTTATAGCTTACCTTACAATTACTATAAAGATTATGGTATTCGTAAATATGGTTTCCATGGTACAAGTCATAAATATGTTTCACAACGTGCAGCAGAAATGTTAGGTAAACCTGTTGAGGAATTACGTATTATTTCTTGCCACATTGGTAATGGTGCGTCAATTGCAGCTATTGATGGTGGCGAATCTGTGGATACATCTATGGGCTTCACGCCTTTAGCAGGTGTAACAATGGGTACACGTTCAGGTAATATTGACCCTGCCCTTATTCCATTCATTATGGAAAAAACAGGTAAAACTGCAGACGAAGTATTAAATACATTGAATAAAGAGTCTGGTTTGTTAGGTATTACAGGTACATCAAGTGATTTACGTGATATTGAGGACGATGCTAGCAATGGTAATGCACGTGCGGAATTAGCACTTGAAGTCTTCGCATCTCGTATTCACAAGTATATGGGTTCATATGCGACACGTATGCATGGGGTAGATGTCATCGTCTTCACAGCAGGTGTAGGTGAGAACTCAGATGTGATTCGTGCGCGTGTATTAGAAGGATTAGAATTTATGGGCGTTTATTGGGATCCTCGTAAAAACGATGGGTTACGTGGTAAAGAAGCTGAATTGAATTACCCACATTCACCTGTAAAAGTTTTAGTAATTCCAACTAATGAAGAAGTGATGATTGCACGTGACGTTATGACTTTCGGTAATCTTTAATATATAAGTAGTGCTGCCTACCTTTAAGTAGGCAGTTTTACTATTAAAAAAGGGTGGGCATAAGCCCAACCCTTTTTTTAACATTTTGTATTAAATATTATGATCTTGTAGGAGTTCTTTTGTAGCAACTCGAGGCTCGAATGTTTCTGGAATTTGTTCTGTACGGACAACTAATACATCACATTCAGCATGACGAACAATTGCTTCTGATACAGAACCTACAATAAAGCGCTCTACAGCATTTAATCCAGAAGTACCACACATGATTAAATCAATACTGCCTTCTTCACTCGCTTTTTTAGGAATAATTGATTTAGGTGAACCGAATTCGAGTTTCGTTTCAACATGTGCCACGCCTTCTTCTTCAGCAATCTTACGATACCCATCTAATAGTTTCTCCGCAAATGATTTTGATTTCTCTGTGAAATTAGAATCATAAACTTCAAAAGAAGTATACGTACGAGAATCAATGACATTCATGATAGTAAGTTTGGCATCGTTACGTTTAGCCACTGCTACTGCTTTGTTGAAAGCCCATTCTGCTTCGTGTGAACCATCTACAGCGATTAGAATATTTTTGTACATTAACATGGCAAAAACTCCTTTCTTATTTCACTTTAATTATATCATATTTTTTGTAAATTCTGCCAATTATCATATGTTACAAAAAGAAACCAATCTTATGATTGCGCTTACATTATACATGCGTTATCATTAGTCTTGGGAGGTGCAGGGAGAATGAAAATTGGTATTCCTAAGGAAATAAAAAATAATGAAAATCGAGTGGGGTTATCACCAAGTGGTGTCCACGCATTAGTTGAGGCTGGTCATACAGTTCTCGTCGAAAAATCAGCTGGTATGGGGTCTTTTTTTGAAGATGCTGATTATATCGAAGCTGGTGCAGAAATCATTGAAAGTCAAGCGCAAGTATGGGACGTAGATATGGTGATTAAAGTGAAGGAGCCTTTAAAAGAAGAATACGGCTTCTTTAAAGAGGGGCTTATTTTATTCACTTATTTACATTTAGCAAATGAGCCAGAATTAACTGAAGCGCTTATCGAAAAGAAAGTGGTAGCAATTGCTTATGAAACAGTTCAACTCGCTGATCGTTCATTACCACTTTTAACACCAATGAGTGAAGTTGCTGGACGTATGTCAGCTCAAATTGGTGCGCAGTTCTTACAAAAATTTAACGGTGGCATGGGCATTCTATTAGGTGGTATACCTGGTGTTCAAAAAGGTAAAGTTACAATTATCGGTGGTGGACAAGCAGGTACTAATGCGGCACGCATTGCTTTAGGATTAGGTGCAGATGTAACGATTTTAGATGTAAATCCTAAACGTTTACAACAACTTGAAGAGTTATTTGATGGCCGTGTACATACGATTATGTCTAACCCACTTAATATTGAAGAACATGTCAAAGCAAGTGATTTAGTGATTGGTGCTGTGCTGATTCCTGGCGCCAAAGCACCTAAACTTGTTACTGAAGATATGATTAAACAAATGAAAGCGGGTTCTGTTGTAGTTGATATTGCAATCGACCAAGGTGGCATTTTTGAAACTACTGACCGTATTACTACACACGATGACCCAACTTATATTAAACATGGGGTTGTGCATTATGCGGTTGCCAATATGCCAGGAGCTGTACCACGTACATCAACGATTGGTTTAAACAATGCAACACTACCATATGCTTTACAATTAGCAAATAAAGGATACAAACAAGCACTTACGGACAACGTACCTTTATCACAAGGATTAAACACGTTTAATGGCTTAGTGACGAACAAAGCTGTTGCAGAGGCGTTTAATAAATCATTTACGCCAGTTGCAGAAGTGCTAAAATAATAAATAAAATCTTACGAACACTTAATAGGGTGGGGAACTGATGTCAGTGCCCACCCTATTCATCGTTACGGTAGTTTTCACCAATAATAGTGAGAATGCATAAAAATTAGATAAGCTCCACATCGTACATCAATGTGTTCACACAATAAATGCCTTCAACACGTATTTAAAGATGACGAGTGAAGGCATAATCTATGTTCCGTTTGAGCTCAAAGTGTAAGTATTTACGAGTAAATCTAAAAGTAAATGCTATTCAATGAGAATCACATCGATATGAAAGCCATCTGTACTTCACATGAACAACGCAATGTGTCTGACGGAGGTGTTATTTCTGATATGAAGATAAAGATTGATAGCCATTTTTGGTCACAAGTATATCGTCTTCAATACGGACACCAACGATACCCGGAACGTATATACCAGGTTCTATAGTAATGACCATACCTTCTTCTAAAACATTATCATTAGTTTCAGATATATCTTGATATTCATGCGCTTCTAGCCCTAGGCCATGTCCTAGGCGATGTGGGAAATATTCACCATACCCAGCGTCTGAAATGATTTGACGCGCAGTTTTATCGATGTCACTAATTTTAACACCAGGCTTTATTTTATTAATAGCTTCTTGTTCTGCTTTTTTAACGATGTCATATACTTTTTGTGCTTCATCGCTAGGGTGGCCAAAAGCGATTGTTCGTGTGATGTCACTGCAATAATTCTGATAAATAACACCTAGATCAAACAGTACAAATTCATTGTTTTTTAATTGACGTTCACCAGGTGTACCATGAGGCGCTGCAGCGTGATCTCCAAATAGTACCATCGTATCAAAGCTCATCTCGTTGACACCGAATGCTTTAATTTCATTTTCAATATGATTAACAACTTCTCTTTCAGTGACACCTTCTTTTAAGAAAGCTTCTCCGATTCTCATACATTCGTCTGCTAGTTGTGCGGCTTTAGATAAGATGTTGATTTCGTGTTCCGTTTTTATATTTCTCATTTCTTGTATGATAGGATCAACAGGATATACTGCGTTAATATGAAATGCTTTAGTAAGTTCTTGATAACGACGATATGTAAGATGATTTTCTTCAATAAACATTGTCTTAATGGATGCATCATACTTTTGATAAGGGTTTTCGGTATCTAAATACCCTATGATAGTTCCTTCAAATGGAGATGCTTTTACTTCTTCGACTTCTAATTGTGGGCAAAATAAAACGCATTCACCTGTCGCTTTGACTAACAACGCGAACAAGCGCTCATGGGGCTCACTTTTATATCCAGTGAAATAAAAAATATTAATTGGATGACTTATCCAAGCTGCATCCACTTGTGCTTCATTTAATTTAGAAACCAATTGTTCAATTTGATTCATTTATAACGCCTCCTTAATACTTTTATTCTAAATAAGAATGAACAACAATTCAATTTGTAAGAATGTGTGTTGGGGGTAAAGACGTGGTATAGTGAAAGTAACAAAAAGGAGGATGCATAATGAAACTATCTTTTCACGGACAATCAACAGTGTATTTTGAGGCAAATGGCAAATCAGGCATCATTGATCCATTTATAACAGGTAATGAATTATCAGACTTAGATGCCTCAAACCTTGATGTGGATTATATCATATTAACGCACGGTCACGAGGATCATTTTGGAGATACGATTGACATTGCCAAACGTACGAATGCCACAGTCATTGGTACGGCAGAAGTAGCGAATTATCTAAGTTCAGCACATGGGATTGAAAATGTGCATGGCATGAATATTGGCGGACAATGGACTTTTGATTTTGGAACATTAAAATTTGTCCAAGCGTTTCATAGTTCAAGCTTAATGGATGATGATGGCAAACCAATTTATTTGGGTATGCCTATGGGTGTTCTTCTAAAACTTGAAGGTAAAATGATTTATCATACAGGAGATACAGGTTTATTCAGCGATATGAAGTTAATCGCCGAACGTCACCCAGTAGATGTGTGTTTTGTTCCAATTGGTGATAATTTTACGATGGGTATAGAAGATGCAAGCTATGCGGTGAATCACTTCATTAAGCCTAAAATTAGTGTGCCGATTCACTTTGATACATTCCCAGTTATTAAACAAGATCCTGAAGCATTTAAAAATGCTGTGACACATGGAGAGGTGCAAATATTAAAACCAGGTGAAGCAGTTCAATTGGTGTAAATAATTACTACTGTTATTGCAAGTAAGACGTTATTCAAACTTAAAAACCTTCAAAGTTGATTCGTATCACTTTGAAGGTTTTCACGTTCTAAAGTATTAAATTGTGTTTTGTTTAGTCCTTCTTTTACTTAACAATAAGGACTGGTATTTTCGCACGTTTTGCGACTTTGTGACTTACACTACCTAAAACAAATTTTTTATTTTCTTCAGCTTTACGGTTACTTAAAACGACAATATCATAGCGACCGCTATTCGCGTAAGCAACGATTTTCTCTTTAGGGTTTCCGCGTTCAATAATTTCTTCATATTGAATATTGGCAGCGTCAAGTCGTTGTTTGGTTTCCGACATTTTTTCACTTCGTAAATGTTTCAGTTCATTTACATGTGTTCCTAGTCGTACAGAGGCTTGAACATCTTGTTCGCCGATGACGTGTAATAAAGTTACAATCGTGGAGGGACCTGACAGTTTTTGAACTTCTTCGATTGCTTTGACATTTTCTAAATCAGGATCAACGGCGAGTAAAATATGTGTATGCATCATACATTCCTCCTTTTTATTTTATTTTAAACAAATAATTTACAAAAATCCATTAAACTTCTGCTTGTAATATCATATTTCTCTTTCACATTAAGGTATAAAAAAATGTATAATAATGAAGACAATGACATCAAGGAAGCGGGTCTACTTAAAATTTTATCCCTATAATTGTTGAGGTAGTATAAGATGACAAAACATGAACAAATTATTAAACATATTGAAAAGCTATCAATCGGTCAAAAGATTTCGGTTCGAAAAATAGCAAAAGATTTAGATGTTTCAGAAGGGACAGCATATCGTGCTATAAAAGACGCTGGACAACGTGGTCTAGTGGCTACAATTGATCGAGTGGGTACAGTGCGCATAGAAAAGAAGACACGTGAACAGTTAGATGTGCTTACATTTGGTGAAATCGCCAAAATTGTGGATGGCCAGTTAATTGCTGGTCGAGGTGGTCAATTCAATTCGCTTACTAAATTTGCCATTGGTGCGATGGAAAAAGACAACGTTGTCAATTATGTTTCAAAAAATACATTGTTGATAGTTGGGAATAGAGAAGATGTTCAAAAAGCAGCATTAAATAAAGGAAGCGCCGTCTTAATTACAGGCGGCTTTGAAACATCTCAAGAAATTAAACAATATGCTGATGAACATGATCTGCCAATTATTTCATCTAATTATGATACATTTATGGTTGCAAATATCATTAATCGTGCCATGTACAATCAAATGATTAAGAAAGAGATATTATTAGTAGAAGATATTGTCATTCCAATAGAAGAAACGTCTTATTTATTTGATACGATGCCCGTCAAAGAAGTACGTAAAAAAGCGCAAGAAACAGGACATTCTAGGTTTCCTATCGTTGACGAAGAAATGAAATTAACGGGTATCATTACTAGTAAAGATATTTTAAGTCAATCACCTAAAGCTCCTTTAAGCCGTGTGATGACAAAACCACCAATGAGTGCGCAATTAAGTACGACAGTAGCGAGTTGTGCCCATTCAATGATATGGGAAGGCATAGAATTACTCCCCGTAACCGCAGCGGATAAAAAACTCATTGGTGTTATATCTCGTGAAGATGTTTTAAAGGCGATGCAGATTGCAGGACGACAACCTCAAGTTGGCGAAACCATTAATGATCAAGTGGCGAAGCATATTGATATTCGTAATAATCAAATTCATGTTCAAATTACACCACAGCTAACGAATCAATTCGGAACATTAAGTAAATCAGTTTCGGTCGCAATTATTGAAGAAACAATCAAATATGTCATGCGTAAACAAAAGAAACTAGAAGTTATGATAGAAAGCTTGAATATTTTTTACATTAAAACAGTACAAATAGAAAATGAAATCGAAGTACTATACAATATATTGGATATGGGAAGAAATTTCGCAAAACTAGAAGTGACGATGCAAAGTGGTCAACAACCTGTAGCGACTGCTTTACTCATGTGTCAATTATTGGACAATTAAGGAAGTGTTAACATGAATCAGTTTGAAGAAATTCAATTAAAAATAAAAGAATATGAAACGATAATTATTCATCGACATGTCAGACCTGACCCTGATGCATTAGGGTCTCAAACAGGTTTACAAAAATATATTCAAGCAAAGTATCCGGAAAAACAAGTGTATTGTGTAGGGGCTAATGAACCAACATTAACTTTATTTGGAGAAATGGATACAATCGCAGATGAAGTGTATGCACATGCCTTAGTGATTGTTTGTGATACGGCTAATGCACCTAGAATCGATGATGACCGATATCATTTTGGAGATTATCTTATTAAAATAGACCATCATCCACCTGTTGACCAATATGGTATGGTAAATTATGTTGATACAAACGCTTCGTCTACAAGTGAAATTATCTATTCATTGGTAGAAGAATCGGGTGATTTACACTATATCAATAGTGCAATCGCAAGTGCATTATATTTAGGTATTGTAGGAGATACTGGACGATTTTTATTCAATAATACGAAGCCTAAAACGATGCAGGCGGCAGCTTCATTGTTGGAACATAACATTGATCACCATGCGCTATTAAATGCAATGGCTGAGAAAGAGCCATATTTATTAGCATTTCAAGGATACGTGTTACAGCATTTTGAATTAGATAACGATGGTTTTTGTAAAGTTAAAATAACGAAAGATGTTCTAGAATCACATCAAATTGCACCGAATGAAGCATCGTTATTCGTGAATAGCATAGCTGAGATCAAAGGTTTAAAAATTTGGGTGTTTGCTGTGGATGAAGGTAATGAAATTCGTTGTCGTATTCGTTCTAAACAAATAGTAATTAATGATATAGCCGAGAAGTTTGGCGGTGGCGGACATCCTAATGCTTCTGGCGTTTCAGTTAGTGATTGGCATACTTTTGAATCTCTAGCACAAGCTTTAAAAGCGAAATTAAACTAATAGGAGGTATTGCAATGGTTGCACATTTAAATATACATTCATCTTATGATTTGCTCAATTCAAGTATTCGGATTGAGCGTATTGTAGTTAAAGCCAAACAAGAAGGATATACAGCCATTGCACTTACTGACCTTAATGTCATGTATGGTATACCACAATTTTATGATACGTGTGTAAAAGTTGGTATTCATCCTATATTGGGACTTACGATACATGTAACTGATGGATTAATAGAAAAAGAGGTTGTCTTGCTCGCTAAAAACAATGAAGGGTTAAAAGGATTATATCGCTTATCTTCAGAGATAAACTTAAATGACACTACACAAGTTAATATCCATGATTTACCCCAATATAGCGCGCATACAGTGGCAATATTTAAAGATGTTAATCAAGAGGTGGCATCTTGGTTTGATGCCTTACCACAAACGACTTCTGTTTACACGGATTACCGCTCGACCCTTGATAACGTATCGAAAACTTGGATAGATGCGACATATTATGAAACACCGGACGATAAAGACACTGTAGCCGTATTAGGTGCCATTCGAGACAACACTAAATTGAACCTCATGGATATGGAACAAGCATCTGAATGCCACTTCAAAACGATAGAATCATTACAAGCTATGAATTTACCTCCTGAATGGTTGACAACAACAGACGAAATTGCGAATCTTTGTAAGGCCGAGTTAGTCTATCATCAACCTTTATTACCAGAATTTCAAACACCTCAAGGGATGGATGCAGATACTTTCTTATGGGAGCAATTACAAAACGCATTAACACGCCGACATTTAACTTCTCGAATGTATCAAGAGCGCCTAGCTCACGAATTTCAAACGATAAAAACCATGGGGTATAGTGATTATTTCTTAATTGTGAGTGATCTTATTAATTATGCCAAAAATAATGGAGTTATGGTCGGGCCTGGTCGGGGTTCTTCTGCAGGCTCCTTAGTCAGTTATTTATTAAATATCACAACGATTGACCCCTTAAAATATGATTTACTATTTGAACGTTTTTTAAATCCTGAACGTGTAACAATGCCAGATATTGATATTGATTTTGAAGATACGCAACGTGAAAAAGTCATTCATTATGTTCAAGAAAAGTATGGTGCATTCAAAGTGGCAGGAATCGTTACATTTGGTCATCTTTTAGCAAAAGCAGTAGCGCGAGATGTAGGTCGTGTCATGGGATTTGATGAAGCAACGTTAAGTGAAGCCTCTAAACTTATCCCAAGTAAACTTGGTATCACTTTGGATGAAGCTTATACGTCAGAAGCATTTCAACAATTTGTGCACCGTAATCATCGTCACGAACAATGGTTTGAGTTATGTAAAAAATTAGAAGGTTTACCGCGAAACACCTCCACTCATGCCGCAGGGGTTATCGTTAATGACCAACCATTATATGAAACGATTCCTTTAGTGCAAGGGGAAACAGGTCTACTTACCCAATGGACAATGACAGAAGCTGAACGTCTAGGTCTTTTGAAAATTGATTTTTTAGGCTTAAGAAATTTAACCATTATTCATCAAGTAGTCAAACAAGTGCATCAAAATTTGGGTGTTCACATTGATATTGAAGCCATTCCTTTCAATGATAAAGCAGTTTTTCAGTTGCTTTCTAAGGGAGAGACTACGGGAATATTTCAACTCGAATCTGAAGGCGTACGTCGGGTACTTCAAAAATTAAAGCCACAACATTTTGAAGATATCGTTGCCGTAACCTCTTTATATAGACCTGGTCCAATGGAAGAAATCCCAACATATATTAAACGTCGCCATGAACCTACTACAGTTACGTACTTGCATCCTGATTTAGAAACTATTTTAAAAAAGACCTATGGCGTTATTATTTATCAAGAACAAATCATGCAAATCGCGAGCCAATTTGCTGGGTTTAGTTACGGAGAAGCAGATATTTTAAGACGTGCAATGAGTAAGAAAAATAGAGCAGTTCTAGAAAATGAACGGCAACATTTTATCGAAGGCGCATCAAAAAAAGGTTATCAGAAAGCCCTAAGTGAAGAAATTTTTGACCTGATTTTAAAGTTTGCAGATTACGGGTTCCCAAGAGCACATGCTGTAAGTTACTCTAAAATTGCCTACATTATGACTTATTTAAAAGTACACTATGCACCATTTTTCTATGCAAATATTTTAAGCAATGTGATTGGTAATGAAGTTAAAACTTCACAAATGATTTATGAAGCAAAACAACAACATTTAGAAATTAATGGCCCGCATATTAATTATAGCCATTGGCGGTATCGCACATATAAAAATCAAATCTATATTTCATTAGGAGCCATTAAAGGCGTGGGTTATCAAAGTGTGCAAACGATTGTGAAAGAGCGTCAAGAGAATGGGCCGTACAAAGACCTGTTTGATTTTTGTCAGAGAATACCTGGAAGAGTGCGTTCAAGACGGTTATTAGAAGCATTAATATTATCAGGGGCGATGGATTGTTTTAATAAAAATCGGGCGACACTTTTACAATCTATAGACAAAGTCAGTGATATTCAGTCTGACTTAGACCAAACATTTTTAGAAGCATTTTCTACTACAAAACAAGAATATGATGAAACTGAGGAAATGCCTGATCAACAAAAATCGAATTACGAAAAACATTATTTAGGGTTTTACGTATCTAAACACCCCGCAGAAAAAGCTTTTGAACGCAAACAATATCTTGGAGTCTTTCCATTGACCATGAAAGCGCATAACGAACCTATACTCGTTATGCTTGAAGATTTAAAAGTAATCCGTACTAAAAAAGGACAGCAAATGGCCTTTGTAGTTTTAAATGACGGTGTACGACAATTGGATGGTGTTATATTCCCGAATTTGTATCAAACGATAGGTTCTCGTATTGATAAACATCAATTTTATGTTGTGGAAGGAAAGTTTGAACGTCGCAACAATAAGGTTCAACTTGTTATCAATAGTTTTAAAGGCTTAGAACAATTTGAAAAAGACAAGCTGGCTGCGACACGAAAAATTGTTATTAGAGAAAAATTAAGCGATGACTTAAAACAATACATCTATCAAAGTGATGTATCAGCAGGCCTAAAAGATGGCGTACATGTTGTGTTTTTTGATAATGATGCTAAACAAACATTTAATCTAGGGCTTATAGAGAAACGTCACATACAAACGCTCATTCAATCTATGAGCCCGAAAAATATAAGATTATTATAAGAGTGTTGAAAATGTAATTTGTATATCAATTTTTTATGACGTATAGTATAATGACGTTTAAGTTCGACTGTTCGGCAGTCTAGAAGATGTGACAGTAAATACGGGAGTTGATAATGAATGTCTTTAAGAGACGATGCTTTACATATGCATAAAGAAAACCAAGGGAAATTAGGTGTGGCACCAAAAGTAAAAGTAACCAACAAAGAAGAACTAAGTTTAGCTTATTCTCCTGGTGTTGCTGAACCATGTAAGGATATCCATGAACGCCCTGAAAGTGTTTATGATTATACAATGAAAAGTAACACAGTTGCGGTGATTTCTGATGGTACTGCTGTGTTAGGCTTAGGAAATATAGGTGCTGAAGCAAGTATTCCTGTAATGGAAGGAAAAGCTGTTTTATTTAAAAGTTTTTCTGGTGTAGATGGCATTCCGTTATCACTTTCAACTACAGATACTGAAGAAATCATTCGTACGGTTAAGCTTTTAGAGCCTAACTTTGGTGGCATTAATTTAGAGGATATCTCAGCCCCACGTTGTTTCGAAATTGAAGAAAGATTAAAGAAAGAAACGAAAATTCCAGTCTTTCACGATGATCAACACGGAACCGCAATTGTAACAATGGCAGGTTTAATGAATGCATTACGTATCGTTAACAAGGATATTGCAGATATTCGCGTTGTCTTAAATGGTGCGGGTGCAGCAGGTATCGCTATAGTCAAACTCCTTTATTCATATGGAGTTAGAAATATGGTGATGTGTGATTCACAAGGTGCGATTTATGAGGGGCGTCCACATGGAATGAACCCTACAAAAGACTTTGTTGCGAAATGGACAAATAAAGACAAAATAGATGGGAAATTAGTAGATGTGATTCAAGATGCAGATGTCTTTATTGGTGTATCAGTAGCGAATATTTTAACTGAAGATATGGTTAAAACGATGGCAGATGATCCAATAATCTTTGCGATGGCAAATCCAAACCCAGAAATTACACCAAGCCTTGCTAAAGCAGCTGGCGCAAAAGTGATTGGAACAGGGCGTTCAGACTTTCCAAATCAAATTAATAATGTATTAGCGTTTCCTGGCATCTTTAGAGGTGCTTTAGATGTACGTGCAACACATATCAATGAAAAAATGAAACAAGCGGCTGTGAAAGCCATTGCGAGTTTAGTTTCAGATGAGGAACTTAATGCAGATTACGTGATTCCAGGTCCTTTTGATAAACGTGTAGCACCTTCTGTAGCAAGAGAGGTTGCTAAAGCTGCGATGGAATCTGGTGTCGCACGCATTGATGTAGATCCTGAAGATATCTATCAAAAAACGTTAACATTAACTGACCTTAAATAACACAGAGATAAAGGTAGTGTGGAGGTAAAAGTATGTTTAAAGATTTTTTCAATCGAAATTCAAAAAAGAAAAAATACGTCACTGTTCAAGATTCTAAACAAAATGATGTTCCTGAAGGGATTATGACCAAGTGTCCTAATTGTAAAAAAATTATGTATACGAAGGAACTCACTGAAAACTTGAACGTGTGCTTCAATTGTGACCACCATATCCCTTTATCCGCACACAGTCGTATTGAGGCGATTTCAGATGAAGGGTCGTTTAAAGAGTTTGATAAAGGCATGACTTCTGCTAATCCTCTAAACTTTCCGAGTTATGAGGAGAAAGTTGAAAAAGATCAAGCTAAAACGGGATTGAATGAAGCGGTTGTCACAGGTACAGCTAAAATTAATGGTATTGAATTTGGTGTAGGTGTGATGGATTCACGTTTTAGAATGGGAAGTATGGGTTCAGTCGTAGGTGAAAAGATTTGTAGAATTGTTGATCATTGTACTGAGCACCAATTACCATTTGTATTATTTACTGCTTCAGGCGGTGCACGTATGCAAGAAGGTATTATTTCTTTAATGCAAATGGCTAAAACGAGTGTATCTTTAGAAAAACATTCTGAAGCTGGACTTTTATTTATTTCATATATGACGCATCCAACAACAGGTGGGGTTTCGGCAAGTTTTGCTTCTGTAGGAGACATCAATTTAGCTGAACCTAAAGCATTAATTGGGTTTGCAGGTCGTCGTGTTATAGAACAAACGATTAATGAAAAATTGCCTGATGATTTCCAAACTGCAGAATTTTTACTTGAACATGGCCAACTTGATAAAGTGGTACATCGCAGTGAAATGAAGCAAACGTTAGCACAACTGTTAGCAATGCATAGTGAGGTGAAATCGTAATGCTAGAATTTGAAAAATCAATTCAAGAAATTAAAAATAAAATCGACTCACTAAAAGAAGCACAATCTAAAAATGACGTAGATTTATCTGATGAAATTGAAATGTTAGAAGCAGCATTACTGACAGAGAAAGAAAAAGTATACACAACTTTAAAACCGTGGGATCGTGTACAGATTGCTCGTTTACAAGAGCGACCAACGTTACTTGATTATATTCCGCATATTTTTGATGATTTTATTGAATTTCATGGAGATCGTAACTTTCGTGACGATCCGGCCATTATAGGTGGTATTGCTTATTTTAATGGGCTACCTGTAACAGTAATTGGTCAACAACGTGGTAAAGACACGAAAGATAATATTTATCGTAACTTTGGAATGGCACATCCCGAAGGTTATCGAAAAGCATTGCGTTTAATGAAGCAAGCTGAAAAATTCCAACGTCCCATCTTTACATTTATTGATACCAAAGGTGCATACCCAGGTAAAGCAGCAGAAGAACGAGGTCAAAGTGAATCGATTGCGCGTAACTTAATTGAAATGGCTGGCTTAACAGTTCCGGTCATCGCAATTGTTATTGGAGAAGGTGGAAGTGGTGGTGCGCTTGGCCTTGGTGTGAGTAACCGCATACTGATGCTTGAAAATAGCACATATTCTGTTATTTCTCCAGAAGGGGCAGCTGGTATTTTATGGAAAGATAGTTCATTAGCTAAAATCGCAGCAGAGACAATGAAAATAACGGCTTATGATCTAAAAGAACTCAATATTATTGATGAAGTGGTAAATGAACCACTTGGTGGTGCGCATCAGGATATTGAATTACAAGCTAAGCATATTAAAGAGAAATTTGCGACGCATTTAAAAGATTTTGAAACTATGAGTCCAGATGCGATTAAAGAAGATCGCTTTAATAAATTTAGAAAAATGGGTACGTATGTCGAAGCGTGATTTGACGTACTAGATTTTTTCGACAACACAACATAAAGCCTTCCAAAGTCATATGATATGAATTTGGGGGCTTTTAAATTTAACAAGAGGTTCTTCACTATCAAGAGGGGCCTTTCAGAGGAATCGTTAGAATATGACATCATTTATAAGTTGAAATGCACAATTAGGATGTCATAATACAAATAATGAAAACACATATGAAAACGTGTAATATGAACGATTCATGACATTTTTGTAATAAACCGTTTTCATCGAGAGTTGATTCTATTTTTAATGGATTGCCTTTTAGATTTATGGTATTTTTAAAGTAACAACAAAGCGAGAAAGGGAATGTCTACATGAAAAAAATAGCAGTTTTAACAAGTGGCGGAGATGCACCGGGAATGAATGCGGCTGTACGAGCAGTAGTTCGTAAAGCGATTTATCACAACATTGAAGTATATGGCGTATATCAAGGGTATCAAGGATTAATTAATGATGATATTCATAAACTTGAACTTGGTTCTGTAGGTGATACGATTCAACGAGGAGGAACGTTCTTATATTCTGCACGTTGCCCTGAGTTTAAAGACAAAAGTGTCAGAGCTAAAGGAATTGAGAATTTACGTAAACGAGGTATTGAAGGGCTTGTCGTCATTGGTGGAGATGGAAGTTACCGTGGTGCACAACGCATCACTGAAGAGTGCCAAGACATTCAAACTATTGGTATCCCTGGAACTATTGATAATGATATAAAAGGGACAGACTTTACAATTGGTTTTGATACTGCATTGAATACGATTATTGAATCAGTCGATAAGATTAGAGATACTGCATCAAGTCATGCGCGTACATTTATTATTGAAGTTATGGGACGTGATTGTGGTGATTTAGCGCTATGGTCAGGTCTTGCAGTAGGTGCAGAATCAATCATTTTACCTGAAGCAGATTATAACATCCAAGATATTGCTGAAAAAATTCAACACGGTATTGATCGAGGTAAAAAACATTCTATCATTATCGTTGCTGAAGGATGTATGTCAGGTAATCAATGTGCTGAAGAGTTGACAAAATACATTAATGTCGATGCACGTGTCTCTGTTTTAGGTCATATTCAACGTGGTGGCAGCCCAACAGGTGTCGATCGCGTTCTAGCGTCTAGACTTGGAGGCTATGCATTGGAATTATTAATGAATGGTGAAACTGCTAAAGGGGTAGGTATTAAAGATAACCATTTAACTGCAACTGAATTTGATTTAATATTTAACAATGATGATACGAATAAAATAAATAAACGTATGCTTGAATTAACTAAGGAATTATCGATTTAACATAGGAGGCATAGCCATGAAAAAAACGAAAATTGTTTGTACGATTGGTCCAGCATCAGAATCAGAGGAAATGTTAGAAAAACTTATGAGAGCAGGTATGAACGTTGCACGTTTAAACTTCTCTCATGGATCACATGAAGAACATCGTGCACGTATTGAATCCATCCGCAAAGTTGCCAATAAATTAAACTTAAATATCGGTATCTTATTAGATACGAAAGGGCCAGAAATTCGTACACATAATATGAAAGACGGCTTAATCACACTTGAAAAAGGTTCTAATGTAACTGTAAGCATGTCTGAAGCAGAAGGTACACCAGAAATGTTTTCAGTCACATATGAAAACTTAATTAATGATGTACACGTTGGCTCATTTATCTTATTAGATGACGGTTTAATTGAGCTTCTTGTTGAAGAGATTGATGTCAATGCAGGTCATGTACATTGTAAAGTCCTAAATACTGGTGAACTTAAAAACAAAAAAGGTGTAAACTTACCGGGCGTGAGTGTAAACCTACCTGGTATTACTGAAAAAGATGCTGATGATATTCGTTTTGGTATTGAACAAAATGTTGATTTCATCGCTGCAAGCTTTGTAAGACGTTCAAGTGACGTATTAGAAATTCGTAAAATTTTAGAAGAAGCAAATCACCACACAATTAGTATTATCCCTAAAATTGAAAACCAAGAGGGTATTGATAATATTGATGATATTCTTGAAGTTTCTGATGGTTTAATGGTTGCACGTGGGGATATGGGTGTTGAAATCCCACCTGAAACAGTACCAATCGTTCAAAAAGATTTAATTCGTAAATGTAATAAATTAGGTAAACCTGTCATTACTGCGACTCAAATGCTAGATTCAATGCAACGTAATCCACGTGCGACACGTGCTGAAGCATCGGATGTTGCCAATGCCATTTATGATGGTACTGATGCTGTAATGTTATCAGGTGAAACTGCTGCAGGATCTTACCCTGAAGAAGCAGTTAAAGCGATGCATAATATCGCCGTTGCTGCTGAGCAAGCGCAAGACTATAAAAAATTATTGTCAGACCGTACGAAACTTGTTGAAACATCTCTTGTGAACGCGATTGGTGTTTCTGCTGCGCACACAGCCCTTAACTTAAACGTTAAAGCGATTGTTGCAGCAACTGAAAGTGGTAACACTGCAAAAACGATTTCAAAATATCGTCCAAAATCAGATATTTTAGCTGTCACACCAAATGATACAACAGCGCGTCAATGTACATTAATCTGGGGCGTCTATCCTGTGATTAAGAAAGGAAACTTTACTACAGATGAGTTGTTAAATAATGCTGTTGCCACTGCAATTGAGTCAGAGCGTGTTGAAAATGGTGATTTAATCATTATTACAGCGGGTGTACCTACTGGTGAATCAGGTACAACAAACTTAATGAAGCTTCACTTAATTGGTGATGAAATTGCTTCAGGTCAAGGTATTGGACGCACATCAGCGGTTGGTCGTACTGTTGTTGTAAACGATGCTTCTCAATTAGAAGGTAAAGATTTATCTCAATCCGTTATTGTCACACCTTCCATTGATGAAAGTTTTGTCCCTTATTTAGATCATGCGATAGGATTAATTACCGAAGAAGGAGGCTTAACTTCACCAAGTGCTATCGTTGGTTTAGAAAAAGGTATTCCAACAGTGGTAGGCGTAAATGGCGTACTTGATACAATTAAAGATAATATTTTAGTAACTGTTGATGCTTCACAAGGTAAAGTATTTGAAGGTTATGCAAACGTTTTATAAAAAAGTTTTAAATCAAAAGCATAAATAAAGACAAAACCACTATATATCGGGTATAAATGATATATAGTGGTTTTTTTATATGTTCACTTCAAACAACATCTAGTGATGTTGTTTTTAAGATATTAAATGACGCTTCATGCTTATCAATTCTTATTATTAAATATGATAAAGAAAGCAAATGATTAAAAATCACTTATTTTACATAGCTCTTAAAATAGCTAGAAACATGATAATATCAATACATTGAAGTTAAATGAGGACCATTTAACATTTGTTTATATTAGATTATTCTGATATTTCAACGTTCATTAAATATTCACAAATAGCGTGATATTAGCTATAATGACTAATGAAAGCCATTACAAAAGAGCGAATATACAGTAAAGGGGAAATTCATATGGCACAACTACAGAAAGGTTTAGAAGGTGTAATTGCAGCAGAAACAAAGATTAGTTCAATTATCGATAGCCAGTTAACATATGCAGGTTATGATATTGATGATTTGGCTGAAAATGCTTTGTTCGAAGAGGTAATGTTTCTTCTTTGGAATTACCGATTACCAAACGAAAAAGAACTTCAAGAATTAAAAGATAAATTACACCATTATATGACGCTTAATCCGCGTATGTATAGTCATTTTGAAGAATATGCTACAGATGAAGTTCATCCAATGACAGCATTACGTACGTCAGTGTCTTACTTAGCACACTTTGACGATAATGCAGATGATAATGATGAGAAAGCATTATATGAACGTGGCATCCGTATTCAAGCGAAAATTGCGTCATTAGTAACATCTTTTGCACGTGTACGTGAAGGTAAAAAACCAGTTAAACCAGATACATCCTTATCTTACGCGGCAAACTTTTTATATATGCTTAGAGGGGAAAAGCCAACTGATGTTGAAGTTGAAGGATTTAACAAAGCTTTAATTTTACATGCTGACCATGAGTTGAATGCGTCTGCGTTTACAGCTAGATGTGCTGTTTCATCAATGTCAGACATGTATTCTGGAATTACAGCTGCTGTAGGCTCTTTGAAAGGTCCACTTCATGGTGGCGCAAATGAACGCGTTATGAGAATGTTAACTGAAATTGGCTCAATTGATAATGTTGAAGCATACTTGAAAAAAGCGTTCGACAACAAAGAAAAAATTATGGGATTCGGTCATCGTGTTTATAAAGATGGCGATCCACGTGCGAAATATTTAAAAGAAATGAGTCACAAAATTACTGAAGAAACAGGTCAAAGTGAATTGTTTGAAATTTCACTTAAAATTGCCGACATTGTAAAACAAGAAAAAGGATTATTACCTAATGTAGATTTTTACAGTGCAACTGTATATCACAGTATGGGTATTGATCATGATTTATTTACACCAATTTTTGCTGTCAGCCGTACATCAGGTTGGGTTGCACATATTTTAGAACAATTACGTAATAATAGAATTATGCGTCCACGTGCAACATACATTGGTGAAACTGATCGTAAATACGAACCAATTGAAAAACGCTAAATAAGTCTTTAGTTAGACGAGATTTTAAATTCATGGAGGGTACTTTATAATGAGTGAAAAAATTGTCAAAACAGCAGAAGGTTTAAATGTACCAAATCAACCTATTGTACCATTTATTATTGGTGATGGTATTGGACCAGATATTTGGAAAGCAGCAAGTCGTGTCATCGATGAAGCTGTTAAAAAAGCATATAAGGGCGAAAAAGAAATCTCATGGAAAGAAGTATTAGCAGGTCAAAAAGCATTTGACCAAACAGGTGAATGGTTACCTCAAGAAACATTAGATACGATAAAAGAATATCTTATCGCAATTAAAGGTCCACTCACAACACCTATTGGTGGCGGTATTCGTTCGCTCAACGTGGCTTTACGTCAAGAGTTAGATCTTTTTACGTGTTTACGTCCAGTTCGTTGGTTCCAAGGTGTACCATCGCCTGTAAAAAATCCTCAAGATACGGATATGGTCATCTTCCGTGAAAATACCGAAGACATCTATGCAGGTATTGAGTTTAAAGAAGGTTCCGATGAAGTTAAGAAAATCATTGATTTCTTACAAAATGAAATGGGTGCGAAAAATATACGTTTCCCTGAAACAAGTGGAATTGGTATCAAACCTGTATCCAAAGAAGGGACAGAGCGCTTAGTTCGCGCAGCAATCCAATATGCTTTAGATAATCAACGTAAATCAGTCACACTCGTTCATAAAGGTAATATTATGAAGTTCACTGAAGGGGCCTTCAAACAATGGGGTTACGACTTAGCTGAACGCGAATTTGGTGACAAAGTATTTACTTGGCAACAATACGACAAAATTGTTGATGAACAAGGTAAAGACGCTGCCAATGACGCTCAAGCACAAGCTGAACGCGATGGTAAAATCATTATTAAAGATTCCATTGCTGATATTTTCTTACAACAAATTTTAACACGTCCATCTGACCACGATGTTGTTGCGACAATGAATTTAAATGGAGATTATATCTCAGATGCACTAGCTGCTCAAGTTGGAGGTATTGGTATTGCTCCAGGCGCAAACATTAACTATGAAACGGGTCACGCTATTTTTGAAGCTACGCACGGTACTGCGCCTAAATATGCAAATCTAGATAAAGTAAATCCATCATCAGTATTATTATCTGGTGTGTTGCTACTTGAACATTTAGGGTGGCAAGAAGCCGCTGATTTAATTACATCATCTGTTGAGAAAACGATTGCATCTAAAGTAGTGACTTATGACTTTGCACGTTTAATGGATGGTGCGACTGAAGTTAAAACATCTGAATTTGCGGATGAATTGATTAAGAACTTGTAAAAATAATAAATCTCATTCCTTATCATTTAACAAGCGGAGCACCATGGTGCTCTGCTTATTTTTATGTAAATCACGGTATATTTTTATTTAATATGACATTTATACATTTACTTCATGTGCTAAAAATTCACTTAAAAACGATACACTTTTGAACTTTAAGGGTATAAGCTAATGGAATACAGATGAATATTTTGATTTTTGTTAAGGTATTATGAAGATATTGTAAAGTTACTTAATAACATATTATTTTTAAGTACATTTTAAGTTATAATGAACTTAATCATTCATAGGAGGTACGTTTAATGGTGCAAAGAGTGCTCGTAGTAGATGATGAACAATCGATTGTCACACTACTTAAATACAATCTTGAACAAGCAGGGTATATTGTAGAAATCGCTCAAGACGGCGAGGAAGCAATTGAAAAAGAAAAAGAAACAAAACCTGACTTAATCGTATTAGATGTGATGTTACCTAAAAAAGATGGTATCGAAGTATGTAAAACGATTCGTTCTGATAAAAATCAAGTCCCAATATTAATGTTAACAGCTAAAGATGATGAGTTTGATCGCGTTTTAGGTTTGGAATTGGGTGCTGATGACTACATGACAAAACCTTTCTCACCTAGAGAAGTCGTGGCGAGAGTTAAAGCGATTTTACGCCGTTCTTCTCAATTTGAAACAACCCGCGCTGATGAAGAAGATGAAGATATCGTGATTGGTCCTATTCGTATTAGACCAGATTATTTTGAAGTTTATCGTAATGATGAACTCTTAGAATTAACTCCAAAAGAGTTTGAACTATTATTGTATCTTGTAGAACGTCAAGGTCGTGTGATTACAAGAGAACATATGTTAAATTCGGTATGGAATTATGAGTTTGCAGGTGACTCACGTATTGTTGATGTTCATATCAGTCATTTACGTGATAAATTAGAAGAAAACCCAAAACAACCGCAGTTCATTAAAACTGTAAGAGGTTTAGGTTACAAATTGGAGCGTCCAAAATAGATGATAAAGTTTTATCACAAGTTATTAATTATACTTACAACAATCACTGTTGTAAGTTTTCTTATATTAGGCTTTATTGTTCATAATTCTATATACACGATTTCTGTGGATCATCAAAAACGTGAATTACTCAAACAATCTAAACATATCATTCAACGCTATCAAGCGCACCAATCATCGCGTATTCAAGATATAGCTGAAACATATCAAGCTAATATTCACATTATCACTAATGGTAAAACTGAAACACTTCATACTGAAAAAGATTTTACTATCGAAAATAGAAAAGATGAGCTTTTGAGGCAATTGCATTCTGAAAATCCTGTTTATATCCTTGATGGAAAATCCGGTGAATATTTGTATGGTGTCAAACATCAACAAACAATACTGTTAATGAGTGGGAAATATGATGCGGTCTATGATTTACAAATGCAATTCTGGAAGTACTTAATATTGATTGGTATTGTGATTATGGCATTGATTTTCTTTACAGTTCGCTATATTAACCGCACTTATATACAACCGATTAATGAGGTTTCTTATGCCGCTTCTTTATTAACGCAAGGGAATTATAAAGTACGTGTTCCTGAAAGTAGTGTCAAAGAAACACGTGAACTCTATGTAACAATTAATGTACTTGCAAGACGTTTAGAGCGTTTAAATAGTGAACAAAAAATTCAGCGTAATCGCCTAGTGACTACATTAGAAAATATACCGAGTGCTGTACTAATGATTGATAAGCATGGAAATATCGTAGTTGCCAATAAAACATTTTATGAGATTTTTAACGAGACGAAAAATGTTGAACATCAAAACTATGAAAAGTTTTTACATCCGACTTTAAAAAAACTCGTTGTAGAAGGTTTTCGTACTGAAAAACCCGTGTATGATCAAGTGGAGCTACAATTAAGTTTAATACATCAAAAGTTTTTTGATACGTCATGCGTACCTATTTTGACTAGAACAAAGAAACGATTACAAGGGATGGTTATTGTTTTACATGATATTACACAATTGAAAAAACTCGAAAATTTAAGACGTGACTTTGTTGCAAATGTTTCGCATGAATTAAAAACACCGATCACGTCGATGAAAGGGTTCACTGAAACACTTTTAGATGGTGCTAAAAATGATGAGGCATCATTAGATATGTTTTTAAATATCATGTTAAAAGAATCTAATCGCATTCAATCGCTCGTTAATGATTTGCTGGATTTATCGAAAATTGAACAAAATACGGCATTAGATAAACATCCTATTAACCTATCTCAAGTTGCGAACAATGCTTTAGACTTAATTCAACCTTTAGCGAGCGAAAAAAACATTGATTTAATTGATGAAATCGATGAGCATATCACTGCACTAGCGGATGAAACAAAGATGTCTCAGGTTATCGTAAACTTATTATCAAATGCAGTGAATTATTCTCCACCAGACAAAACGATTACTTTACGTGTGTACCAAAATGATAAACATAAAGTGATTGAAGTTATAGATGAAGGTATAGGTATAGCAGAAGAGGAAACTGTGCGTATTTTCGAACGATTTTATCGAGTTGATAAAGCGCGCAGTCGTGAATCAGGTGGCACGGGTCTTGGGCTTTCTATCACGAAACATATTGTGGAAGGGTATCAAGGTAAAATTGAGGTTGAAAGTGAAATAGGTAAAGGGTCCACTTTTAGAGTGCAATTACCTGAATAAAGTGA
Source organism: Staphylococcus agnetis (assembly GCF_011466855.1). Lineage (NCBI taxonomy): Bacteria > Bacillati > Bacillota > Bacilli > Caryophanales > Staphylococcaceae > Staphylococcus > Staphylococcus agnetis. Next base: position 1,299,811 of record NZ_CP045927.1, on the reverse strand, counting down.
TATTGCGATACAGGTTTGGTTTTAACCAAGTCTGTATCGTTTTCTTTTAGTGCCGCAATGGGTATTTAGCATGTGATGTGATAAAATAAATGCAAAGTAGCTAGGAGGGACCCATGTGGAAAAGTTAGTGTTAATTGATGGTAACAGTTTAAGCTTTAGAGCATTTTATGCGTTACCCTTATTACAAAATAAAGCTGGTATTCACACGAATGCAATTTATGGCTTTGCACGTTTATTAGAAAAAATTATCAAAGAAGAATCACCCACACATTTTCTAGTTGCATTTGATGCTGGGAAAACAACATTTCGACACGAGACTTATCAAGATTATAAAGGTGGCAGACAAAAAACACCTCCAGAATTAAGTGAACAGTTCCCTTATATTCGCCAACTGTTGGACGCTTATCAAATCAAGCGGTATGAATTAGAACAATATGAAGCCGATGATATTATTGGGACACTTAGTCGTGAAGCGGATCAAAAAGGGTTAGAAACCATCATCATTACAGGAGACCGTGATTTAACACAATTGGCCACTGATAACGTGACAATTTATTATACAAAAAAAGGTGTCACAGATGTAGATCATTATACACCGGCATTTATCGCAGAACAGTATGGCGGTCTTGTTCCTGATCAAATACGTGATTTGAAAGGTTTAATGGGTGATACATCAGATAATATTCCAGGTGTTGCTGGTGTTGGTGAAAAAACAGCACTAAAATTGTTACATCAATTTAAAACTGTTGAAGGTGTGTATGACAATATAGAACAAGTCAGTGGGAAAAAGTTGAAAGAAAAATTAGCTAATAGCCAAGCGGATGCATTAATGAGTAAACAATTAGCTACTATTAATTGCGACAGTCCCATCTCTGTTACGATAGAAGATACAAAACGTCCGACAACAATAGATGAGACAGAAAAAATTGAGCTTTTTAAAATATTGGAATTTCGCCAATTATTAAAAGATATTGATATTAAAGTAGATACATCATCAGTTCAAAAATCATATCAAATCTCCTCAGATTTTAAAGGAATTCAATTTGATGCTTTAGATGCAGCGATAGTTCATATTGAAATTGATGGAGACAATTATATCAAAAATAATATTTTAAAATTTGGTTTGAAAACAGACAATGACTATATTGTTGTGGACGCACATCAGATTAAGGAGATTGAACCTTTAGTTGCGTGGCTTGAAGATGAAAAAACGTGTAAATATGTGTTTGATGCTAAGAAAACATATGTCGCGTGTAAGCGTTTAGGCATACGCATTCAAAACATAGTTTTTGATACGATGCTTGCAAGCTATTTAATTGATCCATCGCAAACAATTGAGGATGTAGCTTCCGTTTCATCTCTATATGAAGGGACATTTGTTCAGGATCGTGCTACTATTTATGGAAAAGGAAAATCTTATCTTATCCCCGATGACCAACCGTTAGCCGAACATATTGCATCAATTTTAGATGCAATTGAAATCATGTATCCAATGATGCAACAAAAATTGGATGCGCATGAACAAATGACTTTATTAACGGATATTGAACTTCCTTTAGCTTTAATTTTGGGTGAAATGGAGTTTACTGGTATTTACACAGATGTGACGACGCTACAAACTATGGAAGCAGATATTCAATCGAAATTGGATACACTGATTAAAGATATTCATAAAGTAGCGGGTGAAACATTTAATATTAACTCTCCGAAACAACTTGGTGTTATCTTATTTGAAAAGTTACAATTGACTGTTATTAAAAAAACTAAAACAGGGTATTCCACAGCAGTTGATGTATTAGAAAAATTGCAAGGTGAGCACGACATTATTGATTTAATTCTTCAGTACCGTACGCTTTCTAAGCTACAATCGACTTATGTAGAAGGCTTACAAAAAGTGATTTCTGAAGATGGCCGTATTCATACGCGCTTTAATCAAACGTTAGCTCAAACGGGTCGTTTATCTTCTGTGGATCCTAACTTGCAAAATATACCAATTCGTATTGAAGAAGGGCGCAAAATTCGTAAAGCATTCAAATCAACAGATGAAAATAGTGTAATTTTAGCAGCAGACTATTCACAAATCGAGTTACGTGTACTTGCACATATTACTAAAGATCGTACCCTTCAAGATGCTTTTATTAATAATGAAGATATCCATACGACGACTGCTATGAAAGTGTTTAATGTTGATGCTTCCGAAGTAACTGCTCTAATGCGTCGTCAAGCGAAAGCAGTTAACTTTGGTATCGTGTATGGAATTAGCGATTATGGTTTAAGCCAAAGTCTAGGTATTACACGTAAAGCAGCTAAACAGTTTATAGATGACTATTTAAATCACTTTCCTGGTGTAAAGACTTATATGGAAGAAATTGTTCAAGATGCGAAACAAGATGGTTATGTAGAAACATTGTTAAAACGTCGTCGATATATTCCTGATATAACGAGTCGTAACTTTAATAAACGTGGTTTTGCTGAACGCACAGCTATGAATTCCCCAATTCAAGGTAGCGCGGCTGACATTATCAAATGTGCGATGGTTAAGTTAGATGAAGCGATGAAACAGTCTGATTTTAAAGCTAAGATGTTATTACAAGTACACGATGAGTTGATTTTTGAATTACCTAAAGATGAAGTTGAAACATTTAGTAAGTTTGTAGAAGACATTATGATTCATGCATTAGAATTAGATGTACCGCTTCAAGTAGATTCAGATTATGGGAAAACGTGGTACGATGCAAAATAGAAAGTAGGGAACACATTGCCAGAATTACCAGAAGTTGAACATGTAAAACGTGGCATTCAACCGCTCATTGAAGGTGCAAGCATTGAAAAGATTACCTTTTCCGATAGTGTCGTTTTAGGTAAACAACAAGGTAAAGACACCATTATAAAGGGCATAAGTTTAGAGGCGTTTCAACAGTTTAGTGTTAGTTATACTATTCAACATGTATATCGCCGAAGCAAATATATTCTTTTTGATTTGGTAAACGATTCTGATCAACGTACATTAGTATCTCACTTAGGCATGGCTGGTGGCTTTTTTGTAGTCAAACATATTGAGGATATTAACATTGCAAACTATCGAAAGCATTGGCACGTTATATTTCATTTAGATAACGATTGGTTACTTGTTTATTCAGATATTAGACGGTTTGGTGAAATTAGAAATGTTAAATGTTTAGAGGAATACCCTTCTCTATTAGAAATTGCACCTGAACCATTTGATATCGATGCGTTATCGCATTATTTAGCTCAATATGAAATTAATCGTTATAAAAAAATGCCGATAAAACGTATGATTTTAGAACATCGCGTCATTGCTGGGTGTGGGAATATATATGCGTGTGAAGCGTTATTTGATGCTAAAATCAATCCACATCGTTTAGCACAAGATTTATCACATGATGAGCGCATAAACGTTTTTAAAAGTGTTGTAAAAGTTCTAGAAATGGGTATTTTACATGGAGGAACAAGTATCTCTGATTACGTTCACGCAGATGGTCAACGTGGAACGATGCAAAATAATTTAAAAGTATATAAACAGAAAATGTGTGAAGAATGTAAAAGTGCGATTGATACAGCGATTATTGGCGGTCGTAATACACACTATTGTAAAAATTGTCAAAAATAAGGGAAGAAGGTATGTTATGTCAAAAGTCATTGGTTTAACGGGTGGAATTGCCACTGGTAAATCCACTGTGGCAGAACTTTTGAAAGCGCACGGCTTTAAAATAGTAGATGCTGATGTCGCGTCTCGAAAAGCAGTTGAAAAAGGGTCTGAAGGCTTGTCACAAGTCCGAGCAGAATTTGGTGAGGAAGCCATTGATGACAATGGAGAAATGAATCGCCATTATATCGGACAACAAGTGTTCTATGATGATGTAAAACGTGAAAAATTAAATGCTATTATTCATCCTATTGTGAGAACGTTAATGGAAAAGGAAAGAGATCAATATCTTGCTGAAGGTTATGATGTTGTCATGGATATTCCTTTACTATATGAAAATGGTCTTGAAAATACAGTGGATGAAGTATGGTTAGTTTATACATCTCCTAGCATTCAAATAGACCGTTTAATGGAACGTAACCAATTATCAATTGAAGATGCCAAAGCACGCATTTATAGTCAAATTTCAATTGATAAAAAGAGTCGTATGGCTGATGTAGTAATTGATAATTTTGGCACAAAACTTGAACTTAAACAAAATTTAGAGGAAGTTTTAGCTGAAAAGGGTTATCTTAAAAGTGTTGAATAAAGTGAAATAAAATGGGGTGGACCAATATTAAGGTTCACCCCATTTTTTATAAATTCAGGTGGATGCGAATGAAAGATGTAGGATTGAGTTTACAGGTAGCTAATGCGCCATGTAACCTCTAAATTTATGATTCATCGTATATCACTACACAGGTTAATGTGACACATTAATATCCCAAAGGCACTATACACGGATTGTAAAAATATACAAATGACATTTTATAAGTAAAATTTATCAACGCAAACGGTTTCATTTTTGATTAATTATGATATACTCTTAAATATAAGTATAACACATTAACAAGGAGTGCTTTTTTCATGACGACAAAGATTGCGATAAACGGTTTAGGTCGTATCGGCCGTATGGTTTTAAGAATTGCATTAAATAGAGAGGATATTGAGGTAGTTGCGATTAACGCAAGTTATCCACCAGAGACCATTGCACATCTTATTAAATATGATACAACGCACGGACGTTTCAACAAAGAAGTACAACCTATAGAAAATGGTATTAGTGTGGATGGTAAAGAAATTAAATTAGTTTCTGATCGTAACCCAGAAAATTTACCTTGGAAAGCTTTAGGTATTGATGTAGTTATTGAAGCGACAGGTAAATTTAACCACGGTGATAAGGCGGATGCTCATATTAGAGCAGGTGCAAAAAAAGTATTGTTAACAGGTCCATCAAAAGGTGGACACGTGCAAACGATTGTTAAAGGTGTAAATGACAGTGATTTAGATGTTGATACATATGACATCTTTAGTAATGCGTCATGTACGACAAATTGTTTAGCACCTGTTGCAAAATTGTTAAATGATACGTTCGGTATTGAAAACGGCCTAATGACTACAGTACATGCCGTAACAAATGATCAAAACAATTTAGATAATCCACATAAAGATTTACGTCGTGCACGTGCAGCATTTGAAAGTATTATTCCAACATCTACTGGCGCAGCAAAAGCACTCGCACTAGTGTTGCCAGAACTTGAAGGGAAACTACACGGAATGGCATTACGCGTGCCAACAAAAAATGTGTCGCTCGTTGATTTAGTTGTAGATTTAAAACAACCTGTTACTAAAGAAGAAGTGAACCAATTATTTAGAGATCATCAACTTGGTGGTGTAATTGATATTGTGGATGAACCCCTTGTATCAGATGACTTTAAAACAGATAGCCACTCTGCAATTATCGATGCGCAATCAACTATCGTGATGGGTGAAAATAAAGTAAAAGTACTTGCTTGGTATGATAACGAATGGGGTTACTCTACACGTGTTGTAGATGTCTTACAACAAATTGCGAAAGCGATTAAAGTGACAGCATAAGTTGTAAATTGCTAATATATAGATTGGTTTAACAAAAAATAGTATATTTTTCTCGATTAGGGTCAAGGTAAAATGTTTACCTTGGCTCTTTTTAATCACTGTACTTTTGCTATTAAATCAGTTTGTAGTATAATGAAACAAAATTATTGAAGAAGGTGAAAAAGTCGTGAAATGCCCTAAATGTCAACACACGCACGCTCGTGTTGTGGATTCGAGACATGTAGATGACCTAAATGCAATTAGAAGAAGACGTGAATGTGAACATTGTGGAACACGTTTCACTACTTTTGAACACATTGAGATGAGTCCGCTCATTGTTGTTAAAAAAGATGGAACAAGAGAGCAATTCAATCGTGAAAAAATTTTAAACGGTTTGGTTCGATCATGCGAAAAACGACCAGTACGTTTTCAAAAACTAGAGGAAATTACAAATCAAGTGGAATGGAAATTGAGAGATTCAGGTATGGCAGAAATTTCATCGAGAGATATTGGAGAACATGTGATGGATTTATTAATAGATGTAGACCAGGTTTCTTATGTGCGTTTTGCATCCGTGTACCGTGAATTTAAAGATGTAGATCAATTGCTTAAATCCATGCAAGGTATTATTAAAGATAACAGGCGGAGTGAATAATATGGTATCGATGTATCCGAATCAATTACAAGCACATGATGGTTTTGTCGTCGTGCGCGCATATTTTTATCACCAACGTCACCAAGAAGTACTTCATCGACTTTTTATACCACTGATTGGTGCTGATGCTGTTAGTTATTATCAATATTTAGAACAATTTGCCTCAAGTACTTTTTATGACGGTTACACACATTATACGATTATGTCTGAGTTGAAAATTAACTTATTAAAATTCCGAGAAAAATTAGATTTATTAGAGGGAATTGGTTTGTTAAAGACCTATGTACGTCACACAAAACAAACTACACAATTCGTTTATGAACTCGTTGCACCACCATCGCCTTATAAATTTTTTAATGACCCGATGTTGTCTGTTTATTTTTATCAAGTTGTTGGCCAATCACGTTTTCATGAAATTAAACGGTATTTTATTCCAAATGAGATGGATTTAAAGGCTTTTACCGAAGTAACTAAAAAATTTACAGATGTTTTTAAAGTACCACAACAGTCTCATCGACCGAATGCAGGTGCATTAAATGAACAAAGTTATAATGGTGTCGATTTATCTGATGTTTATTTTGATTTTGACTTATTAAAAGATATGCTTCAAACGCATTATGTAAGTAGTGAAGTGATTAGTGAACCGAATAAAACAACGATTATTCAGTTGGCTACATTATATCGATTATCCCCTGACATGATGAAAACAGCGATATTAAAATCGTTAAATAGCGATCAAACATTATCTTTATCAACTTTACGTAAAACAGCGCAAGATTATTATTTGATTGAAAACCAACAAGAATTACCTGCACTTACGCCTTCAAATTCAGGTGAAACGACGAACGCTATCCAAAATCCTTTAAAAGCTGACGTTTCCAATTGGGATGAGTGGTATGAAATGATGGACAATACAAGTCCTATTGTGATGCTCACATCGTGGGGTGACGCAGAACCGACCCCGCAACAAAAAGCAATGATAGAAGATTTAATCACGCGCGAGAAGTTAAGCTTCGGTGCGATTAATGTTTTATTACAATATGTCTTACTAACGAAAGATCAAAATTTACCTAAAAATTACGTGCTTTCAGTGGCGTCAAGTTGGAAAAAACAACAGGTGACAGACGCGAGATCCGCACATGAACTCGCACAAAAGATAAAAGAGAAACAATCACAACATTATTCAAAACCACGTGCTTCACAATACCGTAATAAACAACATTTACAATCACTCGAAAAAACACCAAGGTGGCTTACACATCCTGAAGAATTTGAGTTAAAAAAAGAAGACGAAGCGCATCTTGAAAAGGAAAAACAAGCCTTTTTAAATAAATTAAAAAACAAAAAACGGGCAGGTGAAAAAGAATGAAATCATTTAGTCACATTATAGGGTCGAATGATGCCTTCGAAAAACGTATTGCTAAAATTAAACGCGATGTTTTACAAGATCCAGATGTCAAGCAGTTTATAGACGCGCACCAACATGAAATCACAAATCACATGATAGATGTAGACTTAAATATACTTCAAGAATATAAAGATCAACAAAAGCAATGTGATGATGATCATTCCTTCGAAAACTGTCCAAACTTTGTGAAAGGGCATATTCCACAATTATATATCGAAAATAATCGCATCAAAATCAAATATACGCCATGCCCATGTAAAATTAAGCATGATGAGGCGAAGTATTATAGTAGCATGATTACTTCATTTCATATGCACCCTGAAACATTAAATGCGAAAATTAAAGATATTTATATGAATCGAAGAAATCGTTTAGAACTGGCGATGCGCTTAGACGATATGATTGATCAAATTATTGCGAAAACACCCACTAAAGGTTTATATCTTTATGGTGAATTTGGGACAGGGAAGTCATTTATATTAGGTGCCATTGCTAATGAATTGAAAAGTAATCGAGTGCCTTCTACAATCATCTATGTGCCTGAATTTATTCGTACACTCAAAAATGGTTTTAAAGATGGCTCGACGGACCGACGTGTTAAAGAAGTGAGAGAAGCCCGTGTTCTGTTTTTAGATGATATTGGCGCAGAAGAAATTTCACCATGGGTTCGAGATGAAGTGTTAGGACCTATTTTACATTACCGTATGATTCAAGAATTACCAACGTTTTTCAGCTCGAATTTAAATTTAGACGAACTCGAACACCATCTATCTGTAACGCGTGGTGGCACTGAAGTAACGAAGGCCGCTCGGATTATGGAACGTGTTAAAACTTTAGCAGAGCCTTATCGATTAGAAGGGGAAAATTATAGAAAACGTTGAAAATTTATAAAAAAGCGCTATAATGGAAATAACTATATGACGACAAAAAATAGAGGATACGATGTTGTACAGCCTATTATACAGAGAGCTACCGTTTGATGAGAGTGTAGTTAATAGTGTATCGCATTACTCCCTCAGTATGACATTTGTAATGAATGTCCGGCTCAAGACCGTTATCTTAAGTAGAGTTTGCATATTTTTATGCAGTACTAGGGTGGTACCACGATGACCTCGTCCCTATTTAGGGATGGGGTCTTTTTATTTTAGTCGTTAAAATTTAAGGAGGATGCATATGTCACAAATAATGATTCGCTTTCCAGATGGAAATGAAAAAAGTTTTGAAAAAGGGATTACAACAGAAGAAATTGCTCAATCGATCAGTCCTGGGCTACGTAAAAAAGCAGTTGCAGGTAAATTTAATCATCAATTAGTCGATCTTACACGTCCTTTAGAAGAAGATGGTGATATTGAAATTATTACACCGGGAAGTGATGAGGCATTAGAAGTATTACGACACTCTACTGCTCATCTTATGGCACAAGCATTGAAACGTTTATATGGCGATGTAAAGTTTGGTGTGGGCCCTGTGATTGATGGCGGCTTCTATTATGATTTTGATATGGATGACAAAGTTTCAAGTGATGATTTTGAAAAAATTGAAAAAACAATGAAACAAATCGTTAATGAAAATCATCCGGTGACACATCGTGTAGTTAGTCGAAACGAAGCGAAAGCATTCTTTAATGATGACCCTTACAAATTAGAATTAATCGAGGCGATTCCAGAAGATGAAAATGTAACGCTCTATACTCAAGGTGAGTTTACAGATTTATGTCGCGGTGTACATGTCCCATCTACAGCTAAAATTAAAGAATTTAAATTGTTATCTACTGCTGGCGCATATTGGCGCGGAGATAGTAATAATAAAATGTTGCAACGTATTTATGGAACAGCGTTCTTTGATAAGAAAGATTTAAAAGCACACTTGAAAATGCTTGAAGAACGTAAAGAGCGTGATCACAGACGTATCGGTAAAGATTTAGAGCTCTTCACTAACAATCAATTAGTAGGAGCAGGGTTACCATTATGGTTACCAAATGGTGCAACAATTCGCCGTGAGATTGAACGCTACATCGTAGATAAAGAAGTAAGTTTAGGTTATGACCATGTCTATACACCTGTCATGGCGAATGTAAATTTATACAAAACATCTGGACATTGGGATCATTATCAAGAAGACATGTTTCCAGTGATGCAACTTGATGAGGATGAAGCAATGGTACTTCGTCCGATGAACTGTCCACATCATATGATGATTTATGCAAATAAACCACATTCATACCGCGAATTGCCGATTCGTATTGCTGAATTAGGTACAATGCATCGTTATGAAGCGAGTGGCGCGGTATCAGGACTACAGCGTGTACGCGGCATGACGTTAAATGATGCCCATATCTTTGTGCGACCTGATCAAATTAAAGATGAATTCAAGCGCACAGTGAACATGATTATTGATGTATATAAAGACTTCGGTTTTGAAGATTATCGCTTTAGATTAAGCTATCGCGATCCTGAAGATAAAGAGAAATACTTTGATGATGATGACATGTGGAATAAAGCGGAATCGATGTTAAAAGAAGCGGTGGACGAACTGGGTCTTTCCTATGAAGAAGCTATAGGTGAAGCGGCATTCTATGGTCCTAAATTAGACGTTCAAGTGAAAACGGCAATGGGTAAAGAGGAAACGTTGTCTACAGTACAACTTGATTTCTTATTACCTGAGCGTTTTGATTTAAATTACATCGGTAAAGATGGTGAACAACATCGTCCAGTTGTTATTCATCGCGGAGTCGTTTCTACAATGGAACGTTTTGTTGCATTTTTAACAGAAGAAACAAAAGGGGTTTTCCCAACTTGGTTAGCACCGCAACAAGTTGAAATCATTCCAGTCAATGTTGAGTTGCATTATGATTATGCGAGACAACTTCAAGATGAACTCAAATCACAAGGTGTCCGCGTTCATATTGATGACCGTAATGAAAAGATGGGCTATAAAATCCGTGAAGCACAAATGAAAAAAATTCCTTATCAGCTTGTAGTAGGTGATAAAGAAGTTGAAAATCATGAAGTTAACGTACGTAAATATGGCTCTAAAGATCAAGAAACAGTTGAAAAAGACACGTTTATTTGGAATTTAGTGGACGAAATCCGTTTAAAAAAGAAAAGATAACTTGTCTTTCAGTAAACTTTAAGCTATAGTAGATACAAATCAAAAATTTAATAAAATTTAGTTAGAGGTTGCGTCTTTAATGAGTCGTTTGTCAGAAGTCGAATGGAACATATGTTGCACAAATTAAAGGTAAAGACGCCGAAATAAAAGTTCATCCATCAACAACTTTTATTGGGCTGGTATTCGAATAGGAACCAGACTGTCACAATAGTGGTGTGCTATCTATGTTGAAATATATAACAAAGGTTGCATCCTCGATGTAACCTTTGTTTCTTTTTACACAAATAAACACAATGATCATCATGTAACATTTGCACCTACCTCTAAGTAAAGGGAAAGGATAGGTTTTATGAGTCAAAGTAATTTGGGAAATGAAAACACGGTTCAAAGACACCTTAAAGATCGTCATATTTCGATGATCGCGATCGGTGGTGCGATTGGAACAGGTCTATTTATGACATCTGGTGGCGCGATTGCAGATGCGGGTCCATTAGGGGCATTACTAGGATATGCGATTATCGGCGTGATGGTATTTTTCTTGATGACATCTTTAGGAGAGATGGCTACGTACTTGCCTGTATCTGGATCATTTAGTACGTATGCGACACGGTTTGTAGATCCTTCATTAGGATTTGCCCTTGGATGGAACTACTGGTTTAACTGGGTTATTACAGTTGCTGCAGACGTCACAATCGCTGCGCAAGTCATTCAATATTGGCAACCGCTACAGTTTCTACCAGCATGGGCGTGGAGTTGCTTGTTCATGTGTATCATCTTTAGCTTGAATGCTTTATCTGTTAAAGTGTATGGCGAAAGTGAATATTGGTTTGCATTTATTAAAGTGGCAACGGTCATTATTTTCATTATTGTAGGTCTTCTTACGATTGTGGGTATTATGGGTGGCCAAGCTGTTGGATTTGATACATTCACTAAAGGTGATGGTCCAATTTTAGGTGGTAGCTTTGGTGGCAGTCTATTAGCTGTTTTTGGTGTATTCTTAATTGCTGGTTTCTCTTTCCAAGGTACAGAACTTGTAGGGATTACAGCTGGAGAATCTGAAAATCCTCAACGTGCTGTACCGAAAGCCATTAAACAAGTTTTTTGGCGTATTTTACTTTTCTACATTTTTGCTATTTTTATCATCGGTATGTTGATTCCATACGATAACCCTGCATTAATGGGCGGTGGTAATGATATCGCTACATCACCATTTACATTAGTTTTTAAAAATGCTGGTTTAGCCTTTGCGGCATCGTTTATGAATGCGGTGATTTTAACCTCTGTATTGTCAGCAGGTAACTCAGGTATGTATGCAAGTACGCGTATGTTGTACTCTATGAGTAAAGATGGACTCGCAGCACGCATTTTCGGTCATACAAATAAGAATGGGACACCAATTATCTCAATGCTTGCAACCGCTGCAATCGTTATTTTAATATTTATCGTGCAACAAGTTAGTGGTAACGCGTATGAGTATATTGTTGCGGCAAGTGGTTTAACTGGATTTATCGCATGGGTTGGTATCGCCGTCAGTCATTATCGTTTTAGAAAAGCATTTGATGCACAAAATTATGATAAAGACAAATTGGTTTACAAAGCGAAATTGTTCCCATTCGGTCCAATACTTGCAGGTGTTTTATGTATCGTTGTCATCATTGGTCAAGACGTTGATTTTATTCAAAGTGGTAACTTTGATTTCAATCGTTTCCTTATCACATATATGGGTATTCCGGTATTTTTAGGGTTTTTCTTATATCACAAATTTAGATATAAAACGAAATTAATACCTTTAAATGATGTGAACTTAGATCCTTCTATTTCAACGAAAGAAAAAAACTTTCAGAAACATGTTGACTAATTCGTAACAACTTGGTATAGTTAATTCTGTTGATTACGAAACGGACCAAGTAGAAGCACCCGCTTCTCACCTGTAGCGACGCATCAAGCAGTTGGCAGGTAAACGATAAACATGTAGAAAACGTTCATGTTATTGAAGAAGCGGGGACATTTTATGTCCTCGCTTCTTTTTGTACTTGGACCATTCGTAAAACTATTGGAGGTGTCAACCATAGCTAAGGATCAAACGCAAGTTAATGAAAAGATTCGCGCAAAAGAATTACGTGTTATCGGTCAAAATGGTGACCAAATTGGTTTAAAAACCAAACATGAAGCATTAGAAATGGCAGACCGTCTAGGATTAGATGTCGTTGTTGTTGCACCTAATGCGAAACCGCCTGTTGCTCGTATTATGGACTATGGTAAGTACAAATTTGAGCAACAAAAGAAAGAAAAAGAAATGAAAAAGAAACAAAAAATTATCAACGTGAAAGAAATCCGTTTAAGTCCAACAATTGAAGAACATGACTTCAATACAAAGCTTAAAAACGGACGTAAATTCTTATCTAAAGGTGATAAAGTTAAAGTTTCGATTCGTTTCAGAGGGCGTGCCATTACACATAAAGAAATTGGTCAACGTGTTTTAGAAAAGTTTGCTGATGAATGTAAAGATATTGCATCTGTAGAGCAAAAGCCTAAAATGGAAGGCCGTCAAATGTTTCTTATGTTAGCGCCAACTAACGAAAAATAAACAACGATTAAATAGGAGGAACTCACTATGCCTAAAATGAAAACTCATCGCGGAGCAGCGAAACGTGTTAAAAGAACTGGATCTGGTCAATTAAAACGTTCTAGAGCGTACACTTCTCACTTATTCGCTAACAAATCTACAAAGCAAAAACGTCAATTACGTAAAGCATCATTAGTATCTAAGAGCGATGCAAAACGTGTAAGACAGTTATTAACATACGTTAAATAATTTTAGTTTTCGATATGGTATGTAAGGCATACCGCAAGAGATAAAAGGAGGAATTTATTATGCCACGTGTTAAAGGTGGAACAGTAACAAGAGCGCGTCGTAAAAAGACGATTAAATTAGCAAAAGGTTACTTTGGTTCAAAAAGTACATTATATAAAGTAGCAAAACAACAAGTAATGAAATCAGGTCAATATTCATTCCGTGACCGCCGTCAAAGAAAACGTGACTTCCGTAAATTATGGATTACACGTATCAATGCAGCTGCACGTCAACACGACATCAGCTACTCACGTTTAATGAACGGTTTAAAAACTGCTGGTATCGATATTAACCGTAAAATGCTTTCTGAAATCGCGATTTCAGACGATAAAGCTTTCGGTGAATTAGTAAGTAAAGCGAAAGAAGCTTTAAAATAAACCTAATTAAAAATGCTTTTCACGTCTAAAGATTTAATCTTTTGAGTGAAAAGCATTTTTATCTTTGTGTGCATGTAGCTTCTTCAATTTAATTTAGACGAAAAATAATGGAGTAAAACGAGAAAACACCATGTGTAAGTTGTCATTGATACGGTATATCACTTTTCGTTATACCCATTCTCTGATACGATTAAGAAAATGAATATAAAGGAGAACATTATGTCGAAATTTGATGAACAAATCGCTGTCGTACAACGTCATTCGTTGTTCAACCAAGAAAAGAATGCTTTTAATGGTTTTATTTCTAAAAGCGATGCGAAGAGTATTGAAATTTTTAACACATTAGACCAGTATGAAGTAAAAAGACGTGGGGATATGGAAGAGGATCCTTCTTACAAACAACTTATATCCTACTGCATACTTGAAAATGAAAATGGCGACCTTTTAGTCTATGAACGTTTATCAGGTGGTGGTGAAGCACGTCTACACGGACAAGGCTCTATTGGTGTAGGTGGGCATATGAATGATGTTCCAGATGCACAAACCATCAATGACTTAATTATTGTCAATGCAAGTCGTGAGCTTGAAGAAGAGGTGGGGCTTCATGTTACAAGTGCATCACAACTTGAACATGTTGGATTCATCAATGACGACTCTAACGAAGTGGGTAAAGTTCATATTGGTATTGTTTTTAAAGTTAAAGTCAAAGCCAATGACATAGAAGTTAAAGAAACAGATACATTGAAAATAGAATGGAAGTCTCTTGAAGACATCAATGATTTAAATCAATTCGAATCATGGAGTGCGCTTATTTTACAAGATTTGAAATAGGTGATAAAGATGAGTGAAATAATTCCATTTCCAAAGCGTAAAGATAAAATTGAAAAAGATATGATCACATTTTTTAATCAAGGCGACTATGAACGTGTGTATGATTTATTCATTACGTACGAAGCATCGTTTGAGTTAACGTCACAATTAGCGCTAATGAAATGCGAAATATTATGGGAGTTAAAGTCATATCTTGAATTAAAAGAAGAAGCAAATATTTTAATGTCACAAGGGTTCCAACCATACGATACGTTGATGATTTATTATGTGAAAAGTTTGTTTGAATTAAAACAATATCATGCTGTGATTGATGTCATTGATCAAGTGATTGATGAAGTTAACGAACATCAAACACGCTTAGTATTTTTACCTATTAAAGATCAAGCGACGGCAGAACTTAATAAGCGTAAAGATTATTTTCATTACCAATTACAATCTTTCTTTAGTCTTTCTAATGGTGAACAGACGAAATTGTTATTAGATTTAATTGATGACCATGCTTATCAATATGCAGACACATTTGCATTTTATATCAAGCATGAATCCCTTAATCATCGGTTAATGACGCTTATTCTTGAATATTTAAAATTTGCACACTATGAACAACCGATTCACATTGAAAAATTCGGCTTACACACAGAGGTTAAACCTCATCGTTTAAAAGGCGTTTCACACACAAGCTTCAACAATCAACTGATGCCTAGAATCATCGAATGGTTAGAGAAAGCAATGCCATCATTAGTAAGTGAGGCGTATGTGCACCTCAATACACACAATATCGCGTTGTATCCTTTTGAAATTACTTCAATT
Organism: Staphylococcus agnetis; assembly: GCF_011466855.1. Lineage (NCBI taxonomy): Bacteria > Bacillati > Bacillota > Bacilli > Caryophanales > Staphylococcaceae > Staphylococcus > Staphylococcus agnetis. Next base: position 1,284,202 of record NZ_CP045927.1, on the reverse strand, counting down.
GATACTATTGACCATTGGTTGAAAGCGTATCAAATGTACTTTAAATCCTTAACAGGCGAGGAAAACAAAAAGGATGACGACTTACATGCATTGGTTGAACTTATAAATTTATTAAATACATAGGCGCTTGGGTTTATCACCACGCCAACCTATGCTATAATGAAGAAGTTGAAAAATTTTAATAGTATATCATGGAGGTTTATACACATGACAGCAACTTGGGAAAAGAAAGAAGGCAACGAAGGGTTATTACAAGTAACTGTTCCTGCTGAAGAAGTAGATAAAGCATTAGATCAAGCTTTTAAAAAAGTAGTTAAACAAATTAACGTACCTGGCTTCCGTAAAGGTAAAGTGCCACGTCCAATTTTCGAACAACGTTTTGGTGTTGAAGCGTTATATCAAGACGCTGTAGACATTTTATTACCAAAAGCATACAGCAATGCAGTTGAAGAAGCTGGTATTAATCCAGTAGATCAACCTGAAATTGAAGTAACTCAAATTGAAAAAGGTAAAGAATTCAAATTTGATGCGACAGTTACTGTAGAACCTGAAGTTGAATTAGGTGACTACAAAGGGTTAGAAATTGAAAAACAAAATACTGAATTAACAGATGAAGAAGTGGAAGAAACTATTCAACAACGTTTAGAAGCAATGGCTGATATGGTGGTTAAAGAAGACGGTAAAGTTGAAGAAGGCGATACTGTAAATCTTGACTTCGATGGTTATGTTGATGGTGAACAATTTGAAGGTGGACAAGCTGACGGTTATGACTTAGAAATCGGATCTGGTATGTTTATCCCAGGTTTCGAAGAACAACTTGTTGGTTTAGCTGTTGGTGAAGAAAAGGATGTTGAAGTAACATTCCCTGAAGAATACCACGCTGAAGAATTAGCAGGTAAACCAGCAACTTTCAAAACAAAAATCAATGAAATTAAATCAAAAGAAGTGCCAGAATTAGACGACGAGCTTGCGAATGAACTTGATTCTGAAGCAAATACTGTAGATGAATATAAAGAAAACTTACGTAAGCAATTAGCAGAAAATAAAGCGACTGAAGCTGAAAATACACAAAAAGAAGAAGCAATTACAAAAGCTACAGATAATGCTAAAGTTGATATTCCAAATGCGATGATTAAAACAGAAGAAGATCGCATGGTACAAGAATTCGCACAACGTTTACAACAACAAGGATTAAACCTTGAAACGTATTTCCAAATTTCAGGTCAATCTGAAGAGGATTTACGTGGTCAAATGAAAGAAGATGCTGAACAACGCGTGAAAACAAACTTAACATTAGCTGCGATTGCAGATGCTGAAAATATCGAAGCAACAGACGAAGATGTTGAAAAAGAACTTGAAACAATGAGTGCTCAATTCGGTATTTCTGTAGACGATATTAAATCAACTTTAGGTAACACAGACATCGTTAAAAATGACGTACGTGTGAAAAAAGTTATTGATTTATTAGTTAAAGAAGCTAAGCTTGTTGAAGCGACTAAAGAAGAAGAAAGCGACAAATAAGCTTTGAGATAACGAAACATGCTAATATGGTTTCATTTCTCAATTTAAATAGTAAATGAATAGTTGCGGGGGTGAGTGTTTGAAGCCAAGTGATGCATATCGGTTTCACATTCACTCCCATCTTATTTTATGCAAATAACTTGATAGGCTATCCATTTGCGTAATAGAATGCTTTTTAGTATAGTCATAGAAGAACAGGGGTGTAATCAATTATGTTTAAATTCAATGAAGATGAAGAAAACTTAAAATGTTCTTTCTGTGGTAAAGATCAAGACCAAGTCAAGAAGCTTGTAGCAGGAAGTGGTGTATACATTTGTAATGAATGTATCGAACTTTGCTCTGAGATTGTTGAAGAAGAATTGAATCAAAACGAAACAGAAGAACTTACAGAATTACCCACACCAAAAGAAATTATGGAACAATTAGACAGCTACGTTATCGGTCAAGATAAAGCTAAAAAATCGTTAGCAGTAGCTGTATATAACCATTATAAACGTGTTAAACAATTAGGACCTAAAGATGACGATGTAGAATTGCAAAAAAGTAATGTTGCACTTATAGGGCCGACTGGTAGTGGTAAAACATTATTAGCGCAAACATTAGCTCGAACATTAAATGTGCCGTTTGCTATTGCGGATGCAACGAGTTTAACGGAAGCGGGTTATGTGGGTGAAGATGTTGAAAATATCCTTTTACGTTTAATCCAAGCAGCTGATTTTGATATCGATAAAGCTGAAAAAGGGATTATTTATGTTGATGAGATAGATAAAATTGCACGTAAATCTGAAAATACATCGATTACACGCGATGTATCAGGTGAAGGTGTGCAACAAGCATTATTAAAAATATTAGAGGGTACGACTGCGAGTGTACCGCCACAAGGTGGACGTAAGCATCCAAATCAAGAATTTATTCAAATCGATACTACGAATATTTTATTTATTCTTGGTGGTGCGTTTGATGGCATTGAAGACGTGATTAAACGTCGTTTAGGAGAAAAAGTCATTGGTTTTGCGAGTAGCGAAGCATCAAATTATGATGACGCATCATTATTAGAACATATTCGTCCTGAAGATTTACAAACGTATGGCTTAATCCCTGAATTTATCGGTCGTGTACCGATCGTTGCTAATCTTGAAACATTAGATGTTGAAGCATTAAAAAACATTTTAACACAACCTAAAAATGCACTCGTTAAACAATATACGAAAATGTTAGAGTTGGATAATGTTGCATTAGAATTTACAGAAGAAGCACTTAATGCGATTAGTGAAAAAGCCATTGAACGTAAAACTGGCGCGCGTGGTTTACGCTCGATTATCGAAGAAGCGCTCATCGATATTATGTTTGATGTCCCTTCAACTGAAAATGTTGCAAAAGTAGTCATTACGAAAGAAACGATTATTAACGAAACTGAGCCTGATTTATATGATTCAGAAGGAAATCTTTTAAACGATAAGAAAACTTCTGCATAACAATAGGCATCATTATTGGCCTAAGCTGAATGTAACGATTCAACTTAGGCTTTTTTATGAGGTGAATACATGAATATTAATCCAAATAATGTAGATATTTTAATAAGTGCGGTCAAACCTGAACAGTATCCTGAAATTGGATTGCCTGAGGTGGCGCTGAGTGGGCGTTCTAATGTTGGAAAATCATCGTTTATAAACAGTATGATTGGTCGAAAAAACATGGCAAGAACGTCCCAACAACCCGGTAAAACACAAACATTAAACTTTTTTGATATTGATCATCAGTTAATCTTTGTCGATGTTCCAGGATATGGGTACGCAAAGGTAAGTAAAAAACAAAGAGAAGCGTTTGGAAAAATGATTGAAACATATATTACACAACGAGAGGCTTTAAAACTTGTTATTCAATTAGTAGATCTTAGGCACCCTCCTACAGAAGATGATGTCCTCATGTATGACTTCTTAAAATATCATGAGATTCCAACATTAATTATCGCGACTAAAGAGGATAAAATTCCTAAAGGTAAGGTTCAAAAACATATCAAAGTGATAAAAGAAGCATTAGAACTCGAAAAAGGTGATCAAATCATCAGTTATTCTTCTGTTGATAAAAAAAATCAACAAATGATTTGGGATGCGATTACGACGCACTTTTAAATGTGAGTTTGACAAATTCATGACAACATCATTTAGCAACTTATAAATACGGGCAATAATAATTAGAATGACTTTAATGTATGTTATAATTTGGGTATTGTAGATATAACGGGGGCGTTATAATGTATATGATTTCTGTAAGTGTGAATCATCACACTGCGAATGTATCATTGAGAGAAAAATTAAATTTTAATAACGTGGATATGTATCGTGTACATGAAACGTTGTATGAAACGAAATCAATATTAGAAAATGTTATCGTATCCACATGTAATCGAACTGAAGTCTATGCTATTGTAGACCAAATTCATACTGGGCGATATTATATTCAACGCTTTTTAGCGCGTGAGTTTAATTTTGAAGTTGATGAAATCAAGCAATTTACAGATGTGAAAGTGGAAGATGATGCTGTGACACATTTGTTTAGAGTTACATCTGGATTAGATTCTATTGTATTAGGTGAAACGCAAATTTTGGGTCAAATCCGAGATGCATTTTTAATTGCGCAAAAAGCAGGAACTACGGGTATTATTTTTAATGAATTATTCAAGCGAGCGATTACATTTAGTAAAAAAGCGCATCATGAAACGGATATAGCCGATCATGCTACAAGCGTTTCTTATGCAGCGGTGGAGCTAGCGAAGAAAATTTACGGTAAATTAACGCGTCGTAATGCTTTAGTGATTGGTGCAGGTGAAATGGCAGAACTTGCCATTATGAATTTAAAAGGTGCAGGCGTGACAGATATAACAGTTATCAACAGAACGCTTGAACGTGCTGAAGATTTAGCACTAAAACATCATATTTCTGTCGGTGCGTTTTCTGAAATAACGCATTATTTGGCTACTGCTGACATTGTAATTAGTTCAACGAGTGCAGAAGGGTTTGTCATTACAAAAGACATGATTGCACTGAGTCACGATTTAAATAAAAATCGTCAACAGGTTTTAATCGATATCGCGGTACCGCGAGATATTGAACCACTAGACACCGTTGATTCTAATATTTTTATATACGATGTCGATGATTTAAAAGGGCTTGTTGATGCGAATATGAGAGAGCGTCAAAAAGCTGCAGCACTTATCGCTGAACGCATTCCAAATGAAATTGATAAGCATAATGAGTGGGTCAAAATGTTAGGCGTCGTCCCTGTCATTCGAGCGTTGCGCGAAAAAGCAATGACCATTCAGGAAGAAACAATGATTAGTATCGATCGTAAGTTGCCACATTTATCTGATAGAGAACGTAAAGTAATATCTAAGCATACTAAAAGTATTATTAACCAAATGTTAAAAGATCCTATTAAGCAAGCTAAAGAAATTAGCGATGATAAATATTCAGAAGAAAAGTTAGCACTCTTTAAAGAGATTTTTGATTTAGAGGTGACGTCTGACTATAAGACAGAAGCCGCTGAAAAAAAGAGACACTTACTTAAGCAGAGGTTTTTCTTACTAGATAATTAAAGAATGGTGATGCTATGGAAGAAGCATTTTTTATAAGATTTCATGAATGTATCTTTATCATTTATTTAATCAGTGTGCTCACTTTAACGATCGATGTATTGCATAAAAATAGTCGATTTCAAAATATTGGATTTTATACATTAGGCATCGCATGGGTACTTCAGACCAGTTCATTGGTTTTGTATATTTTTTGGATGGGGCAATTACCTTTAACCTCAATTATTGAAAGTTTTTATATACTAACATGGCTGATATTAACGATTACTTTTATCTTTGCGGTCTTTAGAAGTTCCGCATATTTAATTGCATTGCTGAATCTGATAGGTTTAATGTTTATGGCAATTCATACGTTTCATCCGAATCAATTTCAGTTAAATGGTTCACGTTTAAATGTGATTAATGAGTTATTAATCTTCCATATCTCATTCGCACTTGTCAGTTATCTTTTTTTCGCAATTGCGTGTGTGAATGCGATACTGTATTTAATACAATATCGTAATTTAAAAGAAAAGCGTTTTAATCAAGATTACTTTCGTATTGGTAGTGTGGCGACTTTAGAAAAAGGCGTTTTTTATAGTTCGTTTTTAGGAGTAATGTTACTGTTTATCAGTATTCTCTTAGGTATTCAATGGGGGATATTGACGTTAGGGCATCATATATTTTTAGATTTAAAAGTCATATCATCAATCTTTATCTTAATATGTTACGGGTTTTACATTACATTAAGGTTGTTGCGCAAGTTCTCATCACTTGCGTTAATTTATGTCAATATCGGACTGTTCATATGTTGTATGATTAATCTTATATTTATTACGCAACTGTCAGAATTCCATCAATGGACAGGTGTATAAAATCGTTTGGAGGACATATTATGCGTAAATTGGTAGTAGGTTCAAGACGCAGTCAATTAGCTTTGACACAAAGTAAACAATTCATCGAAAAACTGAAAGCGATCGATCCAACTTTAGATATCGAAATCAAAGAAATTGTGACGAAAGGGGATCAGATTGTTGATCGCCAACTGTCTAAAGTGGGCGGTAAGGGATTGTTTGTAAAAGAAATACAGAACGAATTATTTAATAAGAATATTGATTTTGCTATTCATTCTTTGAAAGATGTGCCGAGTGTACTTCCAGAAGGCTTGGTCATAGGATGTATTCCAGATAGGGAAATTCCTTTAGATGCATATATCGCAAAAAATCATACGCCATTAGAAGATTTAGCAAGTGGCAGTATTATAGGTACGAGTTCTTTACGTAGAGGTGCCCAAATTCTTGCGCAATACCCGCATTTAAAAATCAAATGGATACGGGGAAACATCGATACACGATTACGCAAACTTAAAGAAGAAGACTATGATGCCATCATTCTAGCAGCAGCTGGATTAAAAAGAATGGGTTGGTCTGACGATGGCGTTACGGCTTATCTTGATGACCGTCTTGTCTTACCAGCTATAGGTCAAGGTGCGCTCGGTATTGAATGTCGTGCAGATGATGACGCTTTACTTGCATTACTTAAAAAAGTACATAACCCGGATGTTGCGGCATGTGTTACGGCAGAACGTACCTTTTTAAAAGAAATGGACGGTAGTTGTCAAGTACCTATTGCTGGACATGCGCGTATCACATCTAATGATTCCATTCTATTTAAGGGACTCATTATGTCAACAGATGGAAAGCAACGTTTTGAATATGAAGCGGAAGGTAAAGATCCAGTCGCATTAGGATTAAAAGTGAGTGAACAACTCAAGGCACAAGGTGCTGAAACAATTATCCAAGCTTTAAACGAATCACATTGAGGTGTATAGTATGAAGCCAAACGTATTGATGACACAAACACATACATTTGAAGACGCACGCGTAAATATAAAACATTTACCATTTTTAAAACCTGTTGCGTTAGCATTTGATACCCGTGTGTTAGCGTCTCATTATGATTGGCTTATTTTTACATCTAAAAATGCCGTAAAATTTTTCCGTCCATATTTACAAGATGTGTCATATGAAAATGTGGCAGTTATCGGTGAGAAAACAAAGCAGTATTGTGATAGTATTGGACTAGATGTCGCTTTTTATCCAAAAGATTATTCTCAAGAAGGTTTCATAGAAATGCATCCATTTCATCAAAAGGAGCGTGTCCTGATACCTTCAAGTGTCAAGGCACGTCCGAAGTTAATGGAGACACTTAATTCACAAGGCATCATAGCAATTAAAGTCGACTTATATGACGTACATATTGAACAACAGTCTATTCAACAAGCAATGGAAGTCATTGCAAACAGTGAGGTTGATGCGATAACATTTGCAAGTTCATCGGCAGCGCATGCTTTTTTTAGTATATCTCCGCCACAACGTCCGAATTTATACTATGCAATTGGATTACAAACGGCAAAGACGATTCACCAATATGGCTATACGTGTAAAGTTGCACACAAGCAGACATTGGAAAGTCTCATTAATAAAATTATTGAAGAGGGGTCAAATATATGAAGTTTGATAGACATAGAAGATTACGCGTTTCACCAACAATGAGATCAATTGTGCGAGAGACACATTTACGTAAAGAAGATTTAATTTATCCGATTTTTGTTGTTGAAAAGGATGATGTTAAAAAGGAGATTACATCTCTTCCTAATGTATATCAAATCAGTTTAAATTTATTACATGAAGAAATCAAAGAAGCTTATGATTTAGGCATTCGTTCATTTATCTTTTTTGGTATTCCTAATGAAAAGGATGCATGTGGTACTGGGGCATTTATAGATGATGGTGTGATTCAAAAAGCGACGCGCATTGCAAAAAAACTTTATGACGATATTTTAGTTATAGCAGATACATGTTTATGTGAATATACAGATCATGGACATTGTGGTTTGATTGACGATCATACACACGATGTTGATAACGATAAAACTTTACCTTTACTTGTTAAAACAGCGGTTTCTCAAGTTAAAGCAGGCGCTGACATTATCGCACCAAGTAACATGATGGATGGGTTTGTTGCAGAAATTCGTCAAGGTTTAGATGAAGCAGGTTATCAACATATTCCAATCATGAGTTATGGGATTAAATATGCGTCTAGTTTCTTTGGACCATTCCGAGATGCCGCGGAATCTACGCCATCTTTTGGTGACAGAAAAACATATCAAATGGATCCTGCTAATCGCCTTGAGGCACTTCGTGAATTAGAGAGTGACCTGAAAGAAGGTGCAGATATGATGATTGTTAAACCTGCACTCAGCTATTTAGACATTATTAGAGATGTACGAAATAACACGAACATCCCAGTTGTTGCATACAATGTGAGTGGTGAATATAGTATGACAAAAGCTGCAGCGATAAATGGTTGGATTGATGAAGAAAAAGTGGTCATGGAACAAATGATTTCTATGAAACGTGCAGGGGCAGATTTAATTATTACGTACTTTGCGAAAGACTTATGTCACTATATCGAGAGACAATAGGAGGTTATGAACGATATGCGTTATGAAAAATCAACTCAAGCTTTTGAAATTGCTGAAAAATTAATGCCTGGTGGCGTTAATAGTCCCGTTCGTGCATTTAAAGCGGTAGACACACCTCCTTTATTTATGGAACGTGGTGAAGGAAGTAAAATATATGACATTGATGGCAATGAATATATTGATTACGTATTGAGTTGGGGACCTTTAATTTTAGGTCACCGGGATCCTAAAGTGATAGATGCGATTCATAAGGTTGTGGATCGTGGCACAAGTTTTGGTGCATCTACCCTTGAAGAAAATAAATTAGCGCAACTTGTTATCGATCGTGTCCCTTCAATCGAGAAAGTAAGAATGGTTTCTTCTGGAACTGAAGCGACGCTTGATACATTAAGACTCGCGCGTGGTTATACTGGGAAAAATAAAATTATTAAATTTGAAGGAAATTATCATGGGCATAGTGACTCTCTATTAATTAAAGCGGGTTCCGGTGTTGCTACACTTGGTTTACCGGATTCACCAGGTGTACCAGAGGGCACGGCTAAGAATACAATTACGGTCCCTTATAATGATATAGAAGCGGTAAAATATGCATTCGAGCAATTTGGCGATGATATCGCGGCAGTGATTGTCGAACCAGTTGCAGGTAATATGGGTGTAGTTCCCCCAGTAGAAGGTTTTTTACAAGGTTTAAGAACCATTACACATGAACATGATGCATTGTTGATTTTTGATGAAGTTATGACTGGTTTTAGAGTAGGTTACCATTGTGCACAAGGTTACTTTAATGTCACTCCAGATTTAACTTGTCTAGGAAAAGTAATTGGTGGTGGCCTTCCAGTGGGGGCGTTTGGTGGTAAAAAAGAAATTATGGATCATATCGCACCGAGTGGTGATATCTACCAAGCGGGAACGCTATCAGGAAATCCGCTTGCCATGACAAGTGGCTATATGACGTTAAGTCAATTGACTCCTGAAAGTTACGTATATTTCAATGAATTAGGGGACGCATTAGAAGAAGGACTTAAAACAACCTTTGCTAAATATAACGTACCGATTGTGATTAATCGTGCCGGTTCGATGATAGGTTTCTTTTTAAACGAAGGACCTGTGACGAATTTTAAACAAGCGAATCAAAGTGATTTAAAATTATTCAGCATGATGTATCGTGAGTTAGCGCAAGAGGGTGTCTTTTTACCTCCGTCACAATTTGAAGGTATGTTTCTTTCTACATCACACACACATGAAGATGTTCAAAAAACAATAGTAGCTTTTGATACAGCTTTAAGTAGAATTATTAAGTAATGTTAAAAATATTAAAATTGTCATAAGTTTGTTTTATGAGTAGGTTGCCGTGGCAATAATAGGATTGGTTTTCCATTGAAAAGATGTGAGGTATACAAGTAAATGATGCAAGAATGTATTGATGTACATATGTGACAATTGCTACAATCAACATCGTTTTATTTTATATCACTTGAAAATGGAAAACCTATAATTTTTTATTGGCGGTGTTTGAGATGAAAAGCACGTATCTAAAGCATAATTTAATATTATTTGCACTTGCATTAGCGTGTAGCTTTATTTTGTACTTTCTCAATATTATGCTGCCATGGATGTTTGGACCTATCATAGCCAGTGTGATTGCTGTGCGTGTTTTAAAACTAAATGTAAAATGGCCATGGCTTTTAAGTGAGTTAGGTTTAATTATGTTAGGTGTACAAATAGGAAGTGCATTTACGTCTAAAGTGATAAATGATATTAAATACGATTGGTTTTCTATTATTCTAGTTACAATCCTTTTATTAGTATTAGCGCTTATCGTGTCAATAGGGTTTAAGCGTATTGCTAAAGTGAATACTGAAACGGCATTACTCAGTGTGATACCCGGTGCACTCAGTCAAATGCTTGTAATGGCTGATGAAAATAAAAAAGCGGATATTCTTGTCGTGAGTTTAACCCAAACGTCACGGATTATATTTGTCGTCATACTGGTACCACTGATTTCATTCTTTTTTAAACATGATCAATCAACGACAGCTGAACACAATCTCCCACTTACTCAAGTTCTCAACATTCAGGATGTGTTCATTCTCGTTATGAGTATAGCGTTGGTTTATTTTTTAATGAAATGGATCAAGTTCCCAACCAAAATGTTGTTAGCCCCTATAGTGGTTTTAATTGTGTGGAATATTGCTACAGGTCGTGCTTTTACTGTAGATTATCCTATTATTGCGATAGCACAAATGATGTATATGATTCGTATTGGTATTCAAATTTCACATCTTATTGATCGTATGAAAGGTCGCGTTGCTGTTGCGGTAGCGTATCAAAATATTTGTTTGATTTTAGGTGCGTTTATAATGGTTTTTGCAATTAAAACTTTTAATACTGCATCTATCAATGAACTCTTTTTGAGTGCAGCGCCTGGTGGGATGAGTCAAATTGTTTTAATTGCACTTGAAACCGGGGGAGATGTTGCGATGATTTCTAGCTATCATATCTTTAGGATATTTTTTATACTCTTTATCATCGCTCCAATCATTCATTATTATTTAGGTTATCGTATGAAGCGGAATGCGGATAATTAAATTATAAATGAGCAGTATAATGCATTTGATAAAACGATGCACTATACTGCTTTTTTTAAGGTCTACAAGGACAATCTATAAGATGACTATTATACATACCACACGCTTCCATAAAAGAAAAAATGGTCACTGGTCCGATAAACTTAAATCCATAATGCTTTAAATCTTTAGAAAGTTTTTTGGCTGTATCATTGACTGTTATACGTTCATCAGCTGTTTGATATTTGAAATCAATTGGCGTGTGATTGACATAAGACCATAGGAAGTCACTGAAACTGCCATGTTCTTGTTCAATTTTAATATAACCTTTTGCTTGTGAAACAATAGCTTCAAGTTTTTTTCTATTATGAATGATATTAGGAAATGTCATTAGCATATCGATATCATTTTGTGTCATTTGCGCTATTTTATATGGGTCAAAATCATGAAACGCTTTTCGATAATCGTCTTTTTTCTTTAGAATAGTCAACCAAGATAATCCAGCGTGTTGAGATTCTAATGCTAAAAGTTCAAATAATGCGAGACTATCATACATTGGCTTTCCCCATACATCATTGTGATAAGCGAGATAAATAGGGTCTTTCGTACCAAAAGCACATGCATTCATAAATATCACTCCAATTATTGACTTCATTATGGATTCAGTATACTATAATAATGAATTAAATATTAAATTTGGGAAGAGTAGGTAAGTCACTTTTTTAAGAGAGTGCATGGTGCTGTGAATGCATAAAAGTCTTATTGAAGGTAGCCCACGTGTACTTTAACTGAACCATCGGAGTAAGTTAAAGCGTCTCATGAGCGTTAATCATTAGAGTGCAATAGTGTATACTATTGAAAATAGGTGGTACCACGGAACATCCGTCCTATATCAGGACAGATGTTCTTTTTTATTTTACGGAGGGATTAAAACTATGGAAATGCAACCTAAATATCATCCGCAAGAAGTTGAAGCGGGTCGTTATCAAGAGTGGTTAGACCAATCACTTTTTAAACCTACAGGAGATCAAACGAAACCAACATATACAATTGTCATCCCACCCCCAAATGTTACAGGTAAGTTGCATTTAGGACATGCTTGGGATACAACTTTGCAAGATATTTTAACGCGCATGAAGCGTATGCAAGGTTATGACACATTATATCTACCAGGTATGGATCATGCAGGTATTGCGACTCAGGCTAAAGTTGAGGCAAAAATGAAAGAAGAAGGTATTTCACGTCATGATATCGGACGCGAAAAATTCCTTGAAAAAGCTTGGGATTGGAAAGAAGAATATGCAGACTTTATCCGTCAACAATGGGCAAAACTTGGTTTGGGTCTTGATTATTCCCGTGAACGTTTTACTTTAGATGAAGGTTTGAGTAAAGCGGTACGAAAAGTTTTTGTTGATATGTACAACAAAGGATTAATTTATCGCGGAGAACGCATTATTAACTGGGATCCAGAAGCGCGTACCGCATTATCAGATATCGAAGTGGTACATGAAGATGTCAACGGTAAATTTTATCATTTTAAATATCCTTTTGCTGATGGAGAAGGATATATTGAAATCGCTACAACGCGTCCAGAAACGATGTTAGGTGATACAGCAATTGTTGTAAATCCAGATGATTCACGCTATCAGGATGTGATTGGTAAAAAAGTTATCTTACCACGCGTAGGTCGCGAATTACCTATTATTGCAGATAGCTATGTAGATAAAGATTTCGGTAGTGGTGCGATGAAAGTGACACCTGCACATGACCCAAATGACTTTGAAATCGGAAATCGTCATGAACTTGAACGCATCGTGGTAATGGATGAATCGGGTCATATGAATGATTTAGCAGGTGAATATGCAGGCCTAGATCGCTTTGAATGTCGTAAAAAACTCGTTGCGGACTTAGAAGCTGAAGGCCTTGTAATTAAAATTGAAGATCATGTGCATTCTGTCGGTCATTCTGAACGTACAGGTGCAGTGGTGGAACCTTATTTATCTACACAATGGTTTGTTAAAATGGCACCTTTAGCTCAACAAGCATTAGATAATCAAAAAGGTGATGGCCGTATTGAATTTGTGCCAGCTCGTTTTGAGAAAACTTTTAATCGATGGATGGAAGAGATTAGAGATTGGACAATTTCTCGTCAATTATGGTGGGGACATCAAATTCCGGCTTGGTATCATAATGAAACCGGTGAAATTTATGTTGGTGAACATGCACCTAAAGATGCCCACAATTGGACACAAGATGAAGATGTCCTTGATACGTGGTTCTCAAGTGCATTATGGCCATTTTCAACGCTTGGTTGGCCAGATGAAGAGGCGCAAGATTTTAAACGTTATTATCCAACCAATGTACTTGTAACAGGATATGATATTATTTTCTTCTGGGTCGCACGTATGATATTCCAAGGTTTAGAATTTACAGGTCAAAAACCATTCAATGATGTGTTATTACATGGTTTGGTTCGTGCTGAAGATGGTAGAAAAATGAGTAAATCTTTAGGAAATGGTGTAGATCCTATGGATGTCATTGATCAGTATGGTGCGGATAGTTTAAGATTCTTCTTAGCTACAGGTTCTTCACCAGGGCATGATTTACGCTATTCTACAGAAAAAGTTGAATCCGTATGGAATTTCATCAATAAAATTTGGAATGCTGCGCGTTTTAGCTTAATGAATATCGGCGAAACGTTCAAATATGAAGATATTGACTTAACTCAAGATTTATCAGTCGCAGATCAATGGATTTTAACACGCTTGAATGAAACTATTGAAACAGTGACGCACTTAAGTGATAAATATGAATTCGGTGAAGTAGGTAGAGTACTTTATAACTTTATTTGGGATGAATTCTGTGATTGGTATATTGAAATGAGTAAAATACCAATGAATGGTGATGATGAGAATCAAAAAAATGTAACGCGATCCGTTTTAAGTTATACACTTGACCGTATGATGCGCTTACTTCATCCTTTTATGCCATTTGTAACAGAGCATATTTGGCAAAACTTACCACATGAAGGCGAATCTATTGTCACAAGCGAATGGCCAACTGTAAATAATGCATTGATGTTCTCAGAAAGTAAACAAATCATGCAACAGCTTGTTGAAATTATTAAGTCCATTCGTCAATCACGACTAGAGGTGAATACACCTTTATCTAAAGCAATTCCTATTAAAATTCAGGCTAAAAATGACGCAACAAAAGCATTGTTAATTGCAAATCAACATTACTTAGAGCGTTTCTGTAATCCGAGTGAATTAGAAATAAGTACTGAAGTGTCTATTCCTGAAAAAGCAATGACTTCTGTAGTGAGTGCAGGTGAAGTTATTCTTCCATTAGAAGGTTTAATTGATATGGATAAAGAAATCGCGAGACTTGAAAAAGAGCTTGATAAATGGCAAAAAGAGTTAGACCGTGTGAATAAAAAATTATCAAATGAGAATTTTGTTAATAAAGCACCTGAAAAAGTCATTAATGAAGAACGTGCAAAAAAAGCGCAATATCAAGAAAAATTTGACGGTGTTCAATCAAGAATCGAACAACTAAAAGCTTAGGAGTATAGGGTATGAATTATCTAGATAGTTTATATTGGATACACGAACGTACAAAATTCGGCATAAAACCTGGTGTGAAACGCATGGAATGGATGTTAAGTCGCTTAAATCACCCTGAACGTAATATTAAAGCAATTCATGTTGGGGGTACAAACGGCAAAGGTTCAACTGTTGCGTATTTACGTACAGCGCTTGTTAATAATGGTTATGAAGTCGGCACATTCACATCTCCTTATATTGAAACATTCAATGAGCGTATCAGTTTGAATGGTGAACCAATATCAAATGATGCAATTGTAGCGCTAGTAGCACGCGTAAAAACTGTAAGTGAAGCAATGGAACAAGAGACGGATTTAGGTGTTGCAACGGAATTTGAAATCATAACAACCATGATGTATCTCTACTTTGGTGAGATACATCCCGTTGATTTCGTCATCGTTGAAGCAGGGTTAGGTGTTAAAAATGACTCGACGAATGTTATTCAACCTATCTTAAGCGTCTTAACAAGCATAGGACTAGATCATACGGATATTCTGGGCCATTCTTATTTAGATATAGCAAAAGACAAAGGTGCTATTATTAAGCCACATACACCGGTTATATACGCAGTTAAAAATGAAGAAGCTTTAAAATATTTGAGACAACTCGCGATCGATTTAAATGCCCCAGCAATGGAGTATGACCGAGATATTTTAGTAGTGTCAGAAGCAGATGAATTTACGTATAGATATAAAGACTATGAAATGGAAAATATTGCCTTAAAAATGCTAGGAGAACATCAAAAAGAAAACGCTGCTTTAGCTATTACAGCATTGATTGATCTATTTGAACGACAAATCATTGATATTGATTTTAATAAGATGATTCAAGGTATAGAAAATGTACAGTGGAAAGGGCGAATCGAAAAAGTAAATGACAGCCCTTTAATTATTATTGATGGTGCGCATAACAAAGAAAGTGTAGATGCGCTTGTCGATACGATTGGTCGTTATTATGGTCTTGATAAAGTCGATATTTTGTTTTCTGCTATTAAAGGTAAACCTATTTCTTCGATGTTAACTGCTTTTAATACGATTGCAAACCATTTTTATGTTACTGGCTTTGAATTTCCTAAAGCTTTACCGAAACAAACACTTTATGATGAAGTAGAGTTTAAAGACAAAACTTTAATCGATGACTATGTCGACTTCATTAAAAATTATCAAGGTGAAGCGTTATTAATAACTGGAAGTTTGTACTTCATAAGTGAAGTCAAAGCTAAGATGGGATACTAATTAATACAGTTTATTAAAAACGTGCTTAAACTTTGAAAGATTATTACAATTTTTCAAGTACTTTAGGCGCGTTTTTAATTATATAGTCAATTAAACGTGGGAAAATAAGAGTGATCGAAATTTATATTTATTGCCTGCCGTCATGTATACTTTATGTGAGGGAGGTCATCATGATTTTACAATGCTATTTTGGAAGTTGTTTAATGAGTTTTCTATTATGTGTTTCGCGCTATCGTTTACATCATTGGAAACAATTATTTTCACGGTCAAAATGTAACCATTGTTTTAAAACTTTAAGGTGGTGGATGCTCATTCCAATAATGAGTTTCATTTTACTCAAAGGGAGATGTTTTTACTGTCATTACCAAATACCACGTTTTTTATGGGTCGGTGAATGCTTAGGCGCGTTCACAAGTTTTTTAATTTTTACACATGCATTTCAAATCGAAACAATGTATTTTTATCTTTTGAGCTTCATTTTACTGACGATGAGTTTCATTGATGTTCAGTCTTATATTGTCCCACATCGTCTTTTGCTATTATTACTAGTGATGGTAGCAATCATGAGACCAGGCCAGTTTCATTTTTCTCTTCTTACATGTTTATGTATAAGCATACTTCTAGTCATAGGAATTGTATTTCACCACTTCATAGGATTTGGTGACATTAAACTTTTGATGATTCTATTTACGATCTTACCTGTCCCATTCGTCCTTTACACAATATGGTTTACTTTTCCTTTAGCATATTTATGTTATCCATTTTACGCTCCATTTTTATCTGATAAGCATTATATCCCCCTTGTTCCTTTTATCACACTATCATTTTTTATTGTTGCTTATTGTTATCCACTGTTGAATGTATGGTTAGGAGGTGTCATATGACCCGCATCAAAGATTTATCTCCTGAAGAAATGCCCAAAGAGCGTTTAATTCATTCAGGTGCTCAAGCGCTATCTAATACAGAATTGTTAGCCATATTAATTAACACTGGTAGCAAAGGGCGATCGAGTTTAGATATTGCAACCACTTTATTGTCCCAAAGTAAGACGTTGAGCGCTTTACAAAATATTTCATTGCAAGAATTAGTAACTTTTGAAGGTCTCGGGACAAGTAAAAGCACGACATTGTTGGCAGCTTTTGAATTAGCGCGACGTTTAAATTTTAAAGTTGATAAAAACAACTCACAAATGATTAAACATCCTGATCAAATCGCAGCCATGTTATATCCTCAACTTCAATTTGAAAAGCAAGAACATTTTATCGTGTTCATTTTAAATACTAAACATCAAATCATTCATCAAGAAACATTATTTAAAGGCACTTTGAATAGTGCTATCATTCATCCAAGGGAAGTTTTTAAAATCGCGCTTAAATATTCAGCGCATGCGATCATTGTGGCACATAATCATCCATCTGGTGACCCAACGCCATCTTCTGCAGATATCGAAACGACCATACGTTTAGCAGCATGTGGAGACACGATGGGGATTCAACTACTCGATCATATAGTGATTGGACACCAATGTTATGAATGTGTCATTATTGATGAAAACAAAAAATAAACGCTATACGTAATTTTACGTATAACGTTTTACATTAAAGTTGAAAATTTTCAGCAAGCAACATGAATAATTTATAACACAAGTAAATGATTAAAACAAATATTCCGGCTTTGATTAAAAATCTTATTATCGTAACACTTACTCTAAATAGTAATACGACAAGTAATATAATTAAGAATATTGAAAGTATGCTCAATAATCGTCACTCCTTTACTCTAATATACGCATTTTAAATAAAAATTGCATCCGACTTGCGCTCGTGGTTAAATTAAGTCTATAGAATGAGGTTGGATGTGAGTAAATGATCTATAATTGATTGATAAAGGAGGCATATCAATGAAATTGATTTTAAGTCTAATAAAAATGTTTATCGTTATCATATGTATTGGATTAATTGCATTTTTTGTCATTAAAGACGTGCCTCAAATCAATCAAGCGAAATGGAATCCGTTACAAACGACAGGACAACAAAATGTAGATGAAGACGGTTTTATCATTCCAACTGAAGGGAAAAAATATGTCGTTGAGGATAATGAAATTTTAAGAAATGTTCCTTCAAGTCAAGCGCGTAATTTCTTTAATTGGATTGATAAATATGAATTTATGCAAGTTAATGCATTTTCTAGAATGGGTTATGATGATAAATATTTAATTGCTGAGAGAGACACGCAATATATCATATATCAATTTGGAAGCCGCCATGTACGAGTCTATACGACTGAGCATGATTTATATTCAGACTTAAATCAACTTGGACATCAAATTGAAATGCATCCTATAACAGCATATCAATAATGACGCTGGTATTTGAAAATTTATCTCAAATACGTTAGGCTTGAATAAAATTGTAAAAAGGGTGAGTCATATGTCTACAGAAAATAATGCGCAACAAAGCAATGAACAATTAAAAGCGCAAAAGTTATTTGCTCAATGGCGAAAGGACGAAACTTTATACAAAGAAGATGCGCCACAAAACGATAAGTCTAAAAAAGACAGTCAGTCTCTATAATTGATATTTATTAGTCACCGTAATTCTGATATGCTCCCTATAAAGTAGACACTTAAAAAGTGAAAACTTTATAGGGAGTTTTTGTATGAACTATGGTGACTTTTTAATATTTTTAAAGTCTTAGGCTGTGGATAAAGCAATTTTGAATATTCCATCTTCTTTCAATTAGTATTCCAGTTATTTTAGAATAATTATCTCTTGTGGCTTTATTTCATTGTCATAGTGATATAAAATAATGAGTGTTATTTACAATTACATATTGAGGTGTTGAGGTTGTCTCATTTTTTTAAAAATAATAAATTAATCGTGTTGTTTTGTGCGCTCATTATTTTTATAGCTTTAATTGGATTGTCAATACGTTCACACTCACAATCCATTCCTGAGCAATATGCAGGTGATTCTATATCGTTTGGTCAACGCGTCTTTTCATATCCTATGCAAGTCATTTCTGCGACTACAAAAGCCATTTTTCATAACGAAGCACAACCATCGCAATCAGAAAACCAACTTAAATCTGATAACCAACGACTTCAAGCTGAAAACAAGCAGTTACGTGATGATTTAAAAATCAGTGATATTTCTAAATATGATCCTATGGCTGTCAACGTTATCGCACGGCATCCTGATCAATGGATGAATACATTAATCATTGATAAAGGCGCAAAGTCAGGTATTACAGAAAACATGGCAGTATTAACACCCAATGGTTTGATTGGGCGCGTGACAAAAGTTAATCAATTCTCAGCACAAGTCAATTTAATATCTACAAAAGGGCGTACAAATCGACTTTCCGTACATATATTAAATAAAGACAAAGAAGCTTTTGGTTTAATTGATCATTATGATGAAAAATCGGACCGACTCATTATTTCAGATATTGATAACAGTCATAAGTTGTCTAAAGGAGATAAAGTGATTACAAGTGGTTTAGGTGATCAATTACCACGGGGCATTTTTGTAGGAGAAGTTGAAAAAGTTCAAAATGATCAGTACGGATTGTCTAAACAAGTGGTAGTGAAAACAGGTGCAAATATTAATCAAATCGGCACAGTTTATGTTGCAAAACGTGATCCTAAAACAGTAGATCGTTCTGAGGAGGATGCATCATGAAACGTGCATCAGTTTACCTCATAGTTGCGATCATATGTTTTTATTTAGATACGGTTCTTACGATGATGTCGCCGATAAAGATTTTTGGCATCCAGTTTATTATGGTGCCGCGTCTCACTTTAATCTTTCTATTATTAATGACCTTTTACAGAAATGTGTATAGTGCATTGATTTTAGGTATGTTCCTAGGGTTAATGACCGACCTATACTTTGGTGAAATATATGGCGTTTATTTAATAGCGTATTTAATACTGATTTTGTTTGTTGAAAAGTTTTTTTCACTTTTTTATCGAGACCATGCAGTAGTATTCTTAGTGATTTTAGTCAGTGTTATTGTACTTGATATTTTTGTAGCGTTCTTATATCACTTGGTAGGCTTGATTGACTTTAATATTTTAGATTATTTACTTTTTAGAGCACCTTTAACGTTGCTGCTAAATGCCATTTTACTCATCTTCATTTATACCTTGTTAGATTACCGTCAAAATCGCAAAAGAACTATTGACATCAAAATCAAGTGATGGTATGATGCAGTAGTTGAGTAGTTTTAGCTACATACAACCGCTCAAATATAGGTTTAAAGTACGTAACGTCACCTATATATGGCGTGACTTAATTATAGGAGGTGCAAAGTATGTTTGCTATTATTGAAACAGGTGGAAAACAAATCAAAGTAGAAGAAGGCCAAGAAATTTACGTTGAAAAATTAAACGGAAACGAAGGCGATACTTTTACATTTGATAAAGTCTTATTCGTAGGTGGAGATAGCATCACTGTTGGCGCGCCAACAATCGAAGGTGCAACAGTATCTGCGAAAATTAACAAACACGGCCGTGGTAAAAAAATCACTGTATTTACTTACCGTCGTCGTAAAGACTCTAAACGTAAAAAAGGTCACCGTCAACCATATACGAAGTTAACAATCGACAAAATCAGCCTTTAATTATGATTAACGTTGATATTAAGTTAAATGATGACGGACAGGTCACAGATGTGATAATGGAAGGACATGCAGATTTTGCTGAACATGGACAAGATATTGTGTGTGCAGGCGCATCAGCTGTACTTTTCGGTAGCGTCAATGCTATTATAGGATTAACTTCTGAAAGACCTGATATAGATTATAGTGATGACGGAGGCTATTTTCATTTCCGTAGCGTAGATACATCTAATGAAAAAGCACAGTTAATCTTACAATCTATGTTAATATCTTTACAAACAATCGAAGAAGAATATAAAGACTACATTAAATTAAATTATAAGTGAGGTGTAACTCATGCTTAAATTAAACTTACAATTTTTCGCATCTAAAAAAGGGGTAAGTTCTACAAAAAACGGACGTGACTCTGAATCAAAACGTTTAGGTGCTAAACGTGCAGATGGTCAATTTGTTACTGGTGGATCAATTTTATTCCGTCAACGTGGAACAAAAATTTACCCAGGTGAAAACGTAGGTCGTGGCGGCGATGACACATTATTCGCTAAAATCGACGGCGTTGTAAAATTTGAACGTAAAGGTCGCGACAAAAAACAAGTATCTGTATATGCAGTTGCTGAATAATTTGTCCACATACACACACCAGAAGGTTGCTTCTGGTGTTTCTTTTTTATCTAATGCTATTTATGAAGTGAAATGCTTGATTAAACATACGTTGAATTCTATGCCATTTCTATAGTTTTGACTTCAAAAGCTAGATATTAACATATAAAATGAAAATGAGGTGAAATCATGTTTGTCGATCAAGTTAAAATATTTTTAAAAGCAGGAGACGGAGGTAATGGCATTACAGCTTATCGCCGTGAAAAATATGTTCCTTTTGGTGGTCCAGCTGGCGGCGATGGTGGTCGTGGTGCATCTGTCATTTTTGAAGTGGATGAAGGTTTAAGAACTTTAATGGATTTTCGCTTTCAGCGCCATTTCAAAGCTAAAAAAGGTGAAAACGGACAAAGCAGTAATATGCATGGTAAAAATGCTGAAGATCTTGTATTAAAAGTGCCTCCAGGTACTATTGTAAAAGATGTAGAAACAGAACAGACATTAGCTGACTTAGTAGAGCACGGGCAACGTGCAACGATAGCTAAAGGGGGGCGTGGCGGTAGAGGCAACTCTCGTTTTGCGACGCCTAAAAACCCTGCACCGGATTTTAGTGAAAATGGAGAACCTGGTGAGGAACTAGAAGTCACTTTGGAACTGAAATTGTTAGCCGATGTTGGACTTGTTGGTTTCCCAAGTGTTGGAAAATCTACTTTACTTTCCATTGTGTCTAAAGCTAAACCAAAAATTGGAGCCTATCATTTTACAACAATTCAACCCAATTTAGGTGTAGTAACTACACCAGATCAACGTAGTTTCGTTATGGCTGATTTACCTGGTCTTATTGAAGGTGCATCAGAAGGTGTTGGGCTTGGCCATCAATTTTTACGCCACGTTGAACGTACAAAAGTTATTGTTCATGTTATTGATATGAGCGGCATGGAAGGGCGCGATCCTTACGAGGATTATGTAACTATAAATAGAGAAATGTGCGCTTATGAAGAAAAATTACAGAAACGTCCTCAAATTATCGTTGCAAACAAAATGGATATGCCTGAAGCCGAAGCACAACTTGAATTGTTTAAAGAACAGCTCGAGGAAGATGTTACAATCATACCAATTTCGGCATATACGCGAGAAAATATTGATCAACTGTTATATACAATTGCCAACACTCTAGAATCTGTTAAAGATATTGATTTCAATGCTGAGGAGGAAACGCCTGGCATTCACCGTGTTGTTTATAAACATACGCCGTCTGTAGATAAGTTTACAATCTCTCGTGATGATGATGGTGCCTATGTTGTCAGCGGTAATGCAATAGAACGACTCTTCAAGATGACGGACTTCAATAGCGATCCGGCTATTCGACGATTCGCTCGACAAATGCGCTCAATGGGTATTGATGATGCGTTACGTGAACGCGGTGCTGAAAATGGCGATATCGTTCGTATTCTAGGTGGAGAATTTGAATTTGTAGAATAATAGGAGCGGGTTAAAATGAACTATCAGTATTTTCTTATACGGGAAGATGTTTTGCCTTACGTGGTTTCAAAAGTACTTCGCGTAAAAGAGAGCTTAAAAGACAATCCATCATTAACCGTGCAAGAGGCAGTAAAACTTCACGACTGTTCAAGAAGTGCTTTTTATAAATATAGAGATACCATTTTTCCTTTAGATGAGGTCAACAATGCTTCTAAAGAATTTACGATTATTTTATTTGTGACAGATAAAGTAGGCACACTTGCGACGATTTTGGATAAAATTTCTCAACTTCATTTATCGGTTTTAACCATTCACCAAAGTGTCCCTATAGATAAAAAAGCGTCAATCACGTTATCTTTAAATGCCAGAAAGACCGATTTAAATGTATACGATATCATTAATACATTGCGTCAATTAGATAATGTACATAACGTAGATATTATCGGAATGAATATGTAAGGAGATATGAATATGTACGCATATATTAAAGGAACACTTAAACATTTATATCCGACACATGTGGTGGTAGAAACGTCTTCTGGTGTCGCATATGAAATTCAAACGCCTAATTCTTATCGTTTCCAAAGTCAACTTAATCACACATGTATCATCTACACAGCTTTAATCGTTCGTGAAGATGCGCAATTGCTTTATGGTTTCATAGATAATGAAGAAAAAGATATGTTTCTAAGTTTAATTAAAGTGACTGGCATTGGACCGAAATCAGCATTAGCCATATTGGCAGCAAGTACACCTAACCAAGTGAAATTAGCAATCGAGAGTGAAAATGATGCGTATTTAACACAATTTCCTGGAATCGGTAAAAAGACAGCACGTCAAATTGTTTTAGATTTAAAAGGGAAAGTAGTTGTGACTGAAGAGCAAGATGCTACGCTCATGATACAATCTGATACCAACACATCCGTGTTTAAAGACGAAGCAATTCTTGCATTAGAAGCATTAGGATATTCTAAACGAGAACTCAATAGGATTGAAAAGAAAATGGCTAAAGAGTCATTTGATACTGTAGATGAAGCAGTTAAATTTGGTTTGCAACAACTCATTTCATAACTAAGGAGGAGTTCAATGGATAAAAAACGTATGGTTGATGGTCACGAAACGGTAGAAGATCATGATTTTGAACTATCATTACGTCCTGATCGTTTACGTCAGTATATCGGTCAATCATCTATAAAATCTAATTTGGAAGTTTTTATTAAGGCAGCGCAGCTTAGAAAAGAACCATTAGATCACGTATTGTTATTCGGACCTCCTGGCCTTGGGAAAACGACATTATCACATATTATAGCAAATGAAATGAATGTGAATTTACGCACAGTTTCAGGCCCATCTATAGAACGTCCTGGTGACTTGGCTGCTATTTTAACTGGTTTACAACCTGGTGACGTATTGTTTATTGATGAAATTCATAGATTAAGTAGTGTAGTGGAAGAGGTCCTTTACCCAGCAATGGAAGATTTTTTTCTAGATATTGTTGTCGGAAAAGGTGAAGAAGCGAGAAGTATACGTATTGATCTGCCTCCATTCACGTTAGTAGGTGCAACTACGAGAGCTGGTAGTTTAACAAGTCCTTTACGCGATCGATTTGGGGTTCATTTAAGGTTAGAATATTATAAAACCGAAGAACTACAACAAATCATTACCCGTACTGCAGAAGTGTTAGGGACAATGATCGATTCTGAAAGCGCCCTTGAAATAGCCAAGCGCAGTCGAGGTACCCCAAGAATTGCCAATCGTTTGTTAAAACGTATTCGAGATTTTCAACAAGTTAATGAAGACGATCAAATTTATATTGAAACTACAAAATATGCATTAGACTTACTTCAAGTTGATGAAGAGGGTCTAGATTATATCGACCATAAGATGATGGCATGTATAATTGAACAATATCGTGGTGGTCCAGTCGGATTAGACACCATCGCCGTATCTATAGGAGAAGAACGTATCACTATAGAGGATGTGTATGAACCTTTCTTAATTCAACAAGGGTTTATTGAACGCACACCAAGAGGTCGAAAAGCAACACCTAAAGCTTACGCACATTTTAATTATTCTGTTTAAATGAGGGACTAATTTGAATATAGAAGATTTTAACTATCACTTACCTGAAAACTTAATTGCTCAAACACCACTTAAAGAGCGCGACACGAGCAAACTTTTATATATGAACCGCGAGACAGGTGATATTCAGGACTTACAGTTTAAAGAGGTTATTCGATTTTTCAAACCTGGAGATACACTCGTATTAAACGATACTAAAGTCATGCCTGCACGGTTGTTTGGGTTAAAGAAAGAAACAAACGCCAAAGTAGAAATGTTAATGCTTACCAATATTGAAGGCGATGATTGGGAAGTGCTTTTAAAACCTGCTAAAAGAATAAAGGTTGGCCAATCTATCTCTTTTGGTGATGGTAAAATTGTAGCGACGTGTATGAAAGAGTTAGATCAAGGTGGCAGGGTAATGCGATTGCATTATGAAGGAATTTTACAAGAGCGTCTTGATGAACTAGGTGAGATGCCACTGCCACCATACATTAAAGAACGGCTTGATGACCGTGACCGTTATCAAACGGTTTATGCAAAAGCAACTGGATCTGCAGCAGCACCTACAGCGGGCTTACACTTTACCGATGATTTGTTGAAAAAAGTACAAGATAAAGGTGTTCAAACTGCATTTGTGACACTTCATGTAGGTTTAGGAACGTTTCGACCTGTTAGTGTTACGGATGTCAATGCCCATGAAATGCATAGCGAATATTACACAGTGAGTAAAGAGACAGCTCAATTACTGAATGACACAAAAGCAAAAGGTCACCGCATTATTGCCGTAGGTACAACTTCAACACGAACATTAGAGACGGTAGTAAAAGATCATGGTGAATTTACGCAAGCAAGTGGATGGACAAATATTTTTATCTATCCTGGATTTGAATTTAAAGCCATTGATGGCTTAATTACAAATTTTCATTTACCAAAATCAACATTAGTGATGCTTGTGTCTGCTTTTAGTTCAACACAGTATGTTTTAAACGCATATACACATGCGGTCAATGCAAAATATCGATTTTTTAGTTTTGGAGATGCAATGATTATTATATAGAGAGGTTTTGACTATGCCAGCAGTTACTTACGAACATATCAAGACGTGTAAACAATCTGGTGCCCGTCTAGGAATTGTTCATACACCACATGGTTCATTTGAAACACCGATGTTTATGCCGGTAGGGACTAAAGCAACGGTAAAAACGATGAGCCCAGAAGATTTAAAAGCGATGGAAGCGAAAATTATCCTTAGTAATACGTATCATCTTTGGTTGCAACCTGGAAATGATATTGTAAAAAAAGCTGGGGGTCTTCATAAATTTATGAATTGGGATGGTCCGATTTTAACAGACTCGGGTGGATTCCAAGTATTTAGTTTAAGTGATTTACGTAAAATTAGTGAAGAAGGCGTTGAGTTTAGACACCATGCCAATGGCTCAAAATTATTTCTGTCACCTGAAGATTCTATTAAAATTCAAAATGATTTAGGGTCGGATATTATTATGGCATTTGATGAATGTCCACCTATGCCAGCTGAATATCAGTACGTTAAAGATTCTATAGAACGTACCACGCGTTGGGCGAAACGCTGTAAAGATGCACACCAACGTCCTGAAGATCAAGCATTGTTTGGCATCATTCAGGGTGGGGAGTATAAAGATTTACGCCAACAAAGTGCAGAGGATCTTGTCAAATTAGATTTTCCTGGTTATGCAATTGGTGGTTTATCAGTTGGAGAACCAAAACCTGTAATGTATGACATGGTAGAACATACTGTTCAATTCATGCCTGAAAACAAACCAAGATATTTAATGGGTGTTGGTTCACCAGATGCACTGATTGAATGTAGTATTCGTGGCATGGACATGTTTGACTGTGTTTTACCTACACGTATCGCTAGAAACGGCACATGTATGACATCACATGGTCGATTGGTTGTCAAAAATGCGAAGTTCAAAGATGATTTTAGACCTTTAGATGAAAATTGTGATTGCTACACATGTAAAAATTACACACGTGCTTATTTAAGGCACTTAATTAAAGCAGATGAAACATTTGGTATACGTCTTACCACTTACCATAACCTTCATTTTCTGCTAAAATTAATGGAGAACATTAGACAAGCCATTCGAGAAGATCGCCTTTTAGATTTTAAAGAAGAATTTTTCGAACAATATGGTCTTAATGTTGAAAATCCTAAAAATTTCTAGATAGGAGTTATGTTTTATGTCTTCATTACTGAGTTTATTACCATTAGTACTACTTTTTGTAGTAATGTGGTTCTTAATGATTCGTCCGCAACAAAAGCGTGCGAAAGAACATCGTGAAATGGTTTCCCAATTACAATCAGGTCAACGTGTAACGACAATTGGTGGTATTAAAGGGACAGTGCGTGCTGTAGATGAAACAACTGCTGTAGTTGTTGTTAATGGAAAAGGCACTGAAATGACATTTGAAAAACAAGCAATTAAACAAGTAGATCCTTCATAATTTGAAAATAAGGATTGAATCGGGATGAGAAATCAAAGACGTCATGTATGATTTCAATCCCGTTTTTTTATGATAATTCTGTGTGAATTGTAAATAACTTGAAAAAATGATATTAAAGGCGTACAGTTATAAATTGGTTGAATACGTGAACGTTAAAAAGTAGTGTGGTACTTTACAATAAACGTTTAAAAATTCATAAAATTATTTAATGGAAGCAAGTTTAAGATAACTTTAATATATTAAAATAACTTGCGTGCTAAACTATAACTAAAGTATGCTAGTTTCATAAGCTAAAAAGAGGTGTTTATGTGAAAAAAGTCAGTAAATTGATTACTTTTTTACTGTTAGTCGTATTGCTCTTTGGCGGCATGGCTGCAACGTATAAAAATGTAGTCAAAGATGTTAATTTAGGACTTGATTTACAAGGTGGATTTGAAGTTTTATATCAAGTAAAACCACTCACTGACGGTGACAAAATCGATAAAACTGCCGTCCAGTCCACTGCTAAAACATTAGAACGTCGTGTCAATGTTTTAGGGGTCTCTGAGCCAAAAATTCAAGTCGAAGATCAAAACCGAATTCGTGTCCAATTAGCGGGCGTGAAAGACCAAGATCAAGCACGAAAAATTTTATCATCACAAGCTAATTTAACGATTAGAGATGCCGATGATAAAATCAAATTGACAGGTAAAGATTTAGTTCAAGGTTCTGCTAAACAGGAATTTAAACAAAACACAAATCAACCTGCCGTCACATTTAAATTAAAAGATAGTGACAAATTTAAAAAAGTTACAGAAGAAATCTCTAAAAAGCAAGAAAATGTAATGGTCGTATGGTTAGATTATCAAAAAGGCGATAGCTATCATAAAGAGAAAACGAAAGAAAAACCAAAATACGTTTCTGCTGCTTCTGTAGACCAACCTATTAATTCACCTAACGTTGAAATTTCAGGTGGTTTTAAAGGTGAAAAAGGTATCACTGAGGCGAAACAAATCGCAGACTTATTAAATTCTGGTTCCTTACCAGTTAAATTAGATGAAATCTACTCAACATCTGTAGGTGCACAATTTGGTCAGGACGCGCTCCAAAAAACAATTTTCGCATCTATTATAGGTATTAGTCTCATCTTTATTTTTATGACATTATTCTACCGATTGCCAGGTATTATCGCGGTAATTACCTTAACAACATACGTTTACTTGACATTATTGGCATTCAATTTCATTTCAGGTGTACTTACGCTACCTGGTCTTGCTGCATTAGTACTTGGGGTTGGGATGGCAGTTGATGCTAACATTATTATGTATGAACGTATTAAAGATGAGCTCAGAATAGGGCGTAACTTAAAACAAGCCTATAAAAAAGCCAACAAGTCATCATTTATTACAATACTAGATGCCAATTTAACAACGGTATTAGCCGCAACTGTACTCTTTTTCTTTGGTGAAAGTTCAGTAAAAGGTTTTGCTACAATGTTACTCTTGGCCATTCTAATGAGCTTTGTAACAGCTGTATTTTTAACACGATTACTATTATCACTTATCGTTTATTCTAACGTGTTTAAGAAAAAATTATGGTGGTTTGGTGTTAAGAAAAATCAAATTCATGATATTAACGAAGGTAAAGATGTTTCAGAATTAAGTACACCGTACGATCGTTTTGATTTTATGAAACTTGCTAAACCTCTTTTTGCTGTTAGTGGTTTAATCATTGCAGCCGGGGTTATCATATTATTTATTTTCAAACTTAACTTAGGTATTGATTTCACGGCGGGTACACGTATTGATGCACAAAGTGACAATGCTTTAAAGCAACACCAAGTTGAGAAGAAAATGGAATCAATTGGCTTGAAACCAGATCAATTGTCTATTGGTGGCACTAATGATACAAAAGCCTCTATGCAATATAAACATGATTTATCTAAAGAAGAAGTTTCTAAAGTAAAATCATTGATTCAAAAAGAATTTGGTCATGATCCAACTGTAAATACTGTATCTCCGGTTATTGGTCAAGAGTTAGCTAAAAATGCAATGTTAGCGGTCTTATTAGCATCCATTGGCATGATTATTTATATCACGCTGCGTTTTGAATGGCGTATGGGTATATCTTCAATCATTTCACTTTTACATGATGCGTTTATGATTATTGCTGTATTTAGCTTATTCCGATTAGAAGTCGATATAACATTTATCGCTGCCGTATTGACGATTATAGGTTATTCCATTAATGATACGATTGTTACTTTTGACCGAGTGCGGGAAATGTTAAGAAAAGTAAAAGTCATCACGAAAGAAGAAGAAATTGATTATATTGTTAATAGTTCTATCAGACAAACGTTAACTCGTTCTGTAAATACTGTATTAACAGTAGTCATCGTAGTAGTCGCGTTATTATTACTTGGTGCATCAAGTATCTTCAATTTCTCACTGGCATTATTGATTGGTTTAGTTTCCGGTGTATTTTCATCTATCTTTATTGCCGTTCCGTTATGGGGCATTTTAAAGAAACGTGAATTACGCAAATCTGAACATCATAAATTAACAGTTTATAAACGCAAACGTAGTAATGATGAAAAAGTATTAGTATAATTTTAAAGGGATGAATCCTCAAATGATTCATCCCTTTAATGTTTCTCATACATATTTTTGATATAATGTTTGAGTGAAATGAGGCGTTAGTAATGATTCAATCTAAATATAAATGGGTTACTAAAAAAACGGATAACGTAATCACTGAAGATACAATTAAAGCTTTTAATATTACGCCGTTAATGCAAAGTATTTTAGAAAGTAAAGGAATAACAAGTTACGAAGATATTGACCAAATGTTAAATACAAATACGGTTATTCATGATACAGCACGTTTAAGTGATATACAACGTGCGACAGATCGTATTCAACAAGCTATCAATGCTGAGGAGCCGATTTTAGTTTATGGTGACTATGATGCTGATGGTGTGACGTCCACAACCATTTTAGTACAAACTTTAAAAAAATTAGGTGCCGTTGTCGGTTGGTATATACCCAATCGTTTTTCTGAAGGCTATGGGCCCAGCGAGGTAGCTTTTAAAAATGCGTATGACGAAGGTGTTAAATTAATCATTACTGTTGATAATGGCATTCAAGGACACCATGAAATCGACATGGTTCAGCAATTAGGTGTAGATGTCATTGTAACAGATCATCATGAAATGGGTGACACTTTGCCAAATGCCTATGCCATCATACACCCGATGCACCCTGATTATGATTATCCGTTTCAATACTTATGTGGTGCTGGTGTAGCACTAAAACTCGCGCAACATTTACTAGATGACATTCCTGACTACTTTTGGGTTTATGCCATGATAGGAACGATTGCAGATTTAGTTCCGATGCGTGACGAAAATAGAAGTATCGTCCGTAAAGGCTTAAAATTGATCAATCATGCTATGCCAGTTGCGCTCAAAGCATTATTAAATGAAGCGAATTATGATGATGCAGTTAATGAAGAAACAATTGGGTTTACGATTGGGCCTAGATTGAATGCGGTTGGACGTTTAGACGATGCGAGTTTAGCCGCTGAATTATTGATGACAAACGATGAAGATGAAGCCCAATTTTTAGCAGAACAAGTAGAACATTTTAATCAAGAACGTAAGGCAATTGTGCAAGCTGTAACTGAAGAAGCTATGATTATGGCTCAAGCACAAGTTGCAGATGGACAACGTTTTTTAGTTTTATATCAAGAGGATTGGCATGAAGGAATTTTAGGAATTGTAGCATCTCGAATCGTCGAATCTTATCAACGACCAACCATGATTTTGAATATTGATCATGAAAAGCAACATGCTAAAGGCTCTGCACGTAGTATCTCACAAATTTCAATGTTCGAATTGTTATCTACTCAAGCCGATTTAATAGATAAATTTGGAGGACATCATGCTGCTGCTGGCTTAACACTGCCTATTGAAAATGTTGAAAGTTTAAAACAGGCGCTTAACGAAGTCATGAAAAATCAATATAAAGAAGATGCACTTCAACCTGAAAAATATATCGATGCGGCAGTTGCGCTTGATACTGTCACTGTAGAAAATATTGCGTCTTTAGAACGTTTGCGGCCATTTGGTATGCAATTCGAACGCCCGTTATTTCAATTAAATCATTTAACAATTCAACAGGCTAGGGCGATTGGTCAACAACAAAATCATTTAAAAATTTCATTTGTAGAACAAAAACTTCAAGGGCTTTTTTGGAATGAAGGTTCTCGTATCCACGAAATAATGCCTAATCAACACATTAATGCGATTGGTGAATTGCAAATAAACGAGTGGAACGGTAACCGAACGCCGCAACTAATTGTTACCGATATCCATAGTAATGAACGCCAAATGTTTGATTATCGTAGTAAAAACAAAAAGTTGCCACAATTTGAGACAACTTCTAATACATGCTATTTGATTCATCCGAGCAGCGACAAACGACATCAACATGAATATTATTATGGAGAACCTATACCTAGTGATTATGAGAAATGTGTTTTCTTAGAGCTACCTCTCACAATAGATGATTTCAAAGAGAGCTTGCAACATATTTCGGCATCACAAGTTTATGTTCAATTTACACACCAAAAATCGATATATTTCGAAGGTATACCGAAAATTGATACCTTTAAAAAATGTTATAAGCTATTATACCAACAAAAAGAGATTGACCTTACAAAAGAGGGCTTAAACATGAGTCATTTCTTACAAATTGAACCACAATTGTTAAAATTTATATTAAAAGTGTTCCTCGATTTACAATTTATCACACAAAATAATGGTATAATAAAAATCGATACAACTGCTACCAAACAAGACATTACTTCTAGTCGTATTTATCAAGGACGGTTACATCGAATAGAAGTAGAAAAGCAGTTATTATATTCCGATTTTCCAGCTTTACAACAATGGATGGAAAATGCGATGCAAGAGGAAAAATGAGGAGGAAAAGCATGGATTTAAAGCAATATGTCTCAGAGGTGCAAGATTGGCCAAAAAAAGGTGTTAATTTTAAAGACATTACTACAATTATGGATAATGGTGAGGCATATGGGTATGCTACGGATCAAATTGTAAAGTATGCTAAAGAAAAAAATGTTGATATCGTAGTAGGTCCAGAAGCACGTGGTTTTATTATCGGATGTCCTGTCGCGTATGCTATGGGTATTGGGTTTGCGCCTGTTCGTAAAGAAGGCAAATTACCACGAGAAGTGATTCGTTACGAATATGATTTAGAATATGGCAGTAATGTTTTAACGATGCATGCGGATGCGATTAAACCTGGACAACGTGTGTTGATTACCGATGATCTATTAGCAACAGGTGGTACTATTGAAGCTGCCATTAAATTGGTTGAACAACAAGGCGGTATAGTTGCTGGCATTGCATTTATTATAGAGTTAGCATATCTAAATGGAATTGAAAAAATAAAAGATTATGATGTGATGCGTTTAATATCTTATGATGAGTAATCTTTGATTTTAAGATATTGAACTATTAAACACATTTGATTTGTTAAAGTGATGTATCAATTTTAATACAATTGCTAGTTATAAATATTAAAGATGATGTCTTATTCACATAACCATCGAAGTTCATTTCTAAATGAATTTTGATGGTTATTTATATAGGAAGCACAAGTTACTCATTATTTTATAGTCCGATGAAATTAAACGTTAAGCATGATGATTCGAATGATTCATTTTTTAATCCTATATTACATATCTTTTATCGTGATTTTAAAAAGATTTGTGATGGTTTATAAAGTGTTAAATGACACATAAAAGTGAGACAATATTGTGTACTATCAGTAGAATACAGTTCATTTCTTGATAATCATGTAGTATGATAGAAGTATTATTTAGAAGATGGGGGTGCCCTTTATGAATAACGAATATCCATATAGTGCTGACGAAGTATTACATAAAGCGAAAACGTATTTAGATCAAAAAGAATATGAATATGTTTTGAAAAGCTATCAAATTGCATATAAAGCACATGAAGGTCAATTTCGTAAAAATGGATTACCTTATATCATGCATCCCATTCAAGTTGCAGGCATATTAACCGAAATGCGTTTAGATGGCCCTACGATTGTAGCAGGTTTTTTACATGATGTGATTGAAGATACGCCTTATACCTTTGACGATGTAGTCGAAATGTTTAATGTTGAAGTAGCGACAATCGTTGATGGTGTTACGAAGTTAAAAAAAGTGAAATACCGTTCAAAAGAAGAGCAACAGGCTGAAAATCATCGGAAATTATTTATAGCCATTGCGAAAGATGTCCGTGTTATATTGGTGAAGTTAGCCGACAGATTACATAATATGCGTACATTAAGAGCCATGCCACGAGAAAAACAAATACGCATTTCAAAAGAAACGCTAGAAATCTATGCACCACTTGCACATAGATTAGGTATTAATACAATTAAATGGGAACTTGAAGACATTGCATTAAGATATATCGACAACGTTCAATATTTTAGAATTGTAAATTTAATGAAAAAAAAGCGAAGTGAACGAGAAGCCTATATTGAAAATGCGATAGAAAATATTCGTAAAGAAATGAATCTGATGCAAATTGAAGGCGATATTAGTGGCCGACCAAAACACATTTATAGCATTTATCGTAAAATGATGAAACAAAAGAAGCAATTTGATCAAATATTTGATTTATTAGCTGTTCGAGTGATTGTTTCATCTATTAAAGATTGTTATGCGGTTTTAGGTCTAGTTCACACGTTATGGAAACCTATGCCGGGACGATTTAAAGACTATATAGCGATGCCAAAACAAAATATGTACCAATCATTGCATACGACAGTTGTCGGTCCCAATGGTGATCCGTTAGAAATTCAAATTAGAACATTTGAAATGCATGAAATTGCAGAACACGGTGTTGCTGCTCACTGGGCGTATAAAGAGGGTAAAAAAGTAGATAAAGATAGTGAAACGTATCATAAGAAATTAAACTGGCTGAAAGATATAGCAGAACAAGACCACACCTCCTCTGACGCGCAAGAGTTTATCGAATCCCTGAAGTTTGATTTACAAAGCGATAAAGTGTACGCATTTACACCTGCAAGTGATGTTATAGAGTTACCTTATGGTGCAGTGCCAATAGATTTTGCGTATGCCATTCATAGTGAAGTGGGCAATAAGATGATAGGTGCTAAAGTAAATGGTAAAATTGTACCCATCGATTACGTATTACAAACAGGTGATATTGTCGAAATTCGTACAAGTAAACATTCGTATGGTCCTAGTAGAGATTGGTTAAAAATTGTCAGATCTTCTAGTGCGAAAAGTAAGATTAAAAGCTTTTTCAAAAAGCAAGATCGTTCGTCTAATATTGAAAAAGGTAAATTTATGATTGAAGCTGAAATTAAAGAACAAGGCTTCAAAGTCGAGGAAGTTTTAACCGAGCGGAATATTAAAATTGTCAATGACAAATATAACTTTGCCAACGAAGATGACTTGTTTGCTGCAGTTGGTTTTGGTGGCGTTACATCAAATCAAATTGTTAATAAACTCACAGAACGTATACGTATTGAGAATAAACAAAAAGCACTAAACCAGGCACAATCAGTCACAAAATCAGTGCCTATTAAAGATCATATTACAACCGATTCAGGTGTGTATGTCGAAGGTTTAGATAATGTGTTAATCAAATTATCTAAATGTTGTAATCCAATTCCTGGAGATAAAATTGTTGGATATATTACAAAAGGACATGGCATTAAAGTTCATCGTACCGATTGTCCAAATATACAAAACGAAGCAGAACGTTTAATTGATGTAGAGTGGGTTAAGTCTAAAGATGCTTCACAAAAATATCAAGTAGACTTAGAAGTAACGGCCTATGATCGTAATGGATTACTTAATGAAGTATTACAAGCCGTGAATAGTACGTCGAGTCATCTCGTTAAAGTAGCTGGTCGTTCTGATGTAGATAAAAATGCTGTCATTAATTTAAGTATTATGGTAAAAAATGTACATGAAGTATATAAAGTAGCTGATAAAATAAAACAGCTCGGTGACATTTATACTGTAACACGAGTTTGGAATTAGGAGTGCCATAAATGAAAATTGTAGTTCAAAGAGTGAAATCGGCGGGTGTTCGAAACTCGAATATTCATCGCACTATTGAAAAAGGCTATTGTTTGTTGGTTGGTGTTGGGGAACATTCTACTCATGCTGATGCCGAAATTTTAGCTAAAAAAATTATCAATGCTCGATTATTTGAAGATACAGAAGGTAAACTTAATTTAAATATACAACAAGTCAAAGGCGAAATACTTTCAATTTCTCAATTCACTTTATTTGCCGACGTTAAAAAGGGAAATCGACCAAGTTTTACTAAAGCAAAAGTACCAAATGAAGCAAATGAAATATATGAAGTGTTTAATCGCGCTTTAGCATCATATGGGTTCGATGTTGTGACTGGCGAATTTGGTACTGATATGACCATCGATATTCAAAATGATGGTCCTGTTACCATTATTTATGAAAGTGAAAACGGCAAAATAATATGAAATATTTTGAGAAATGGTTACGTTCAAAAAATATAGAACCTAAGCGCTTTTATTTTGGTGCCATCATTATCTCACTAGTTTTTATACTCCTTGTAGTGATTAATGCAATCAAAGATAATGCTGATGATAAAATCTATCTGATTGAAGATGCACAAATTCGCACAGGTCCCAATGCGAGTTACCCTGTTTTATTTAATAGTCGCGAAGGTGAAGCATTTAAAGTGATTGGTAAAGAAGGTAAATGGTTAGAAGTCACATCATATGATGATTCACAAAAAGGATGGATTGCAGGTTGGCATACCAATTTAGATATTAAAGAGGATGAGAACCCACATGCACGTCCATTGAAAGGAAAAGTCATTGTTATTGATCCTGGTCATGGTGGCAATGATCAAGGGGCATCAAGTCAGACGGGTAAAAATACCCTTGAAAAAGATATGACTTTAAAAACGAGTCTAGAATTAAAAGATAAACTTGAAAAAGAGGGCGCTAAAGTTAAATTAACACGTAGTGATGATACGTACGTACGGTTAAAAGACCGAAAAGCCACTGGTGACGCTTTTATTAGTATACATAATGATGCTTTAGAGTCGAACAAAGCAAATGGCGCTACCGTATACTGGTATCATGAACAACAAGAAATGTTGGCACAAACTCTGAATGCAAGTATTCAAAAAAAGGGCATGCTTTCAAATCGAGGTGTACGTCAAGAAAATTTTCAAGTTTTGAGACAAACCGATATGCCTGCTGTACTTCTTGAACTTGGCTACATTAGTAATCCTACTGATGAAGTGATGATAAAAGATAACAATCATCGCCAAGTGGTTGAAAATGCTTTAGTGGAAGGCCTTAAAAATTATTTTTTAAGTTAATATCTTGAAAACCTCAATAAAAACATGTATGATAATTACTGAATTTGATAAATAAAACCGATTGTATTCTTGAAATTGAATGTATTTAACTTGTTATAGAGAGTTTATACGTGGCTGAAATATAAACCTTGTTTGCATTCATTTGAACACAAGAAGAGGTGCTTTATGAAAATAAAGCCGTCTTGCTTACGTTATGAGCTATTGAGTGAGTACATGGTCTTCATGTACTTAAATTAGGGTGGCAACACGGCTAAAGTACGTCCCTTGTATGTGGTTACGCATGCAAGGGGCTTTTTTATTTAAAAAAATAAGGAGGATGGACTGATGATTAATATTCCTCGTGGAACACAAGACATATTACCTGAAGAATCGCCTAAATGGCGTTATATTGAATCAAAGTTACATCAATTAATGGAAGTGTACAATTACCAAGAGATTCGAACACCAATATTTGAAAGTACGGATTTATTTGCTAGAGGTGTTGGTGATTCAACAGATGTTGTACAAAAAGAAATGTACACGTTTAAAGATAAAGGCGACCGTAGTATTACATTACGTCCAGAGGGGACAGCAGCAACTGTAAGAAGTTACATTGAAAATAAAATGCAAGGTCTAGCGAATCAGCCAGTTAAGCTTTATTATAACGGTCCAATGTTTCGTTATGAAAGAAAGCAAAAAGGACGTTATCGTCAATTTAACCAATTTGGTATAGAAGCTATTGGTGCTGAAAATCCTAGTATTGATGCTGAAGTTCTAGCAATGGTGATGCACATTTACCAGTCTTTTGGTTTAAAACATTTAAAACTTGTCATCAATAGTGTTGGTGATGCAGAATCACGTGTAGAATATCAAGAGGCATTAAGAGCGCATTTCAAACCGGTGATTCATACGTATTGTCAAGATTGTCAAAACCGTATTGAAACGAATCCAATGCGTATTTTAGATTGCA
The DNA here is from genome assembly GCF_011466855.1 of Staphylococcus agnetis. Taxonomy (NCBI): domain Bacteria; kingdom Bacillati; phylum Bacillota; class Bacilli; order Caryophanales; family Staphylococcaceae; genus Staphylococcus; species Staphylococcus agnetis. The sequence goes on along the minus strand of NZ_CP045927.1, from coordinate 1,246,581 downwards.
AAGTCGATAAAGATAAACCAGAAATGAAGACAGCACCATCCATTACAGATTATTTAAATGATTATTCAAAATCATATTTTGATGCGGTAAAAGCACATTTAGATCGCCTAGGCATACCATATGTCGTTGATCCAAATCTTGTTCGTGGTTTAGACTATTACACGCATACAGCTTTTGAATTAATGATAGATAATGAAGACTATAAAGGCGCAATTACAACATTATGTGGCGGTGGACGCTACAATGGTTTGTTAGAACTTTTAGGTGGTCCAAATCAAACTGGTATTGGCTTTGCATTGAGTATTGAGCGTCTTCTTATGGCACTTGAAGAAGAAGGAATTGAACTTCCCCATACGTCACATTTAGATTTGTTCATCGCTACAATGGGCAACGATGCTGATGACTATGCAGTGAAATTATTAAACGATTTACGACACGAAAATATTCGCGTTGACAAAGATTATTTATCACGCAAGTTAAAGGGTCAAATGAAGCAAGCTGATAGATTAAATGCAACGTATACCATTGTACTCGGGGATCAAGAACTTGCGACAAATGAAGTTGCAATCAAACACATGGCTACGGGAGAAAGTCATACGATTAAATTAAATGAAATTGCACAATTTATAAATGGAGGAAAAGCATAATGACACCACGTACTACTTATTGTGGATTCATAACAGAATCATATTTAGGTCAAGAAGTTACATTGAAAGGATGGGTACATAACCGTCGAGACCTTGGCGGACTCATTTTTGTTGATGTGCGTGATAGAGAGGGGATTGTACAAGTTGTATTTAATCCTGATTTCTCTAAAGAAGCGTTAGAAGTTGCAGAACGCATTCGCTCAGAATATGTAGTTGAAATTAAAGGAACTGTAACTAAAAGAGATGCTGATACCATAAACCCTAAAATCAAAACGGGTCAAGTGGAAGTACAAGCATCCCATATTCAAATTATCAATAAATCTGAAACACCCCCATTCTCAATTAATGATGAAAATGTAAATGTTGATGAGAATATTCGATTAAAATACCGTTATTTAGATTTACGTCGTGAGGAATTTGCACGTACTTTCAAATTACGTCATCAAACAACGCAAGCCATTCGCCGCTATTTAGATGATGCAGGATTTTATGATATTGAAACACCTGTATTAACAAAATCAACACCAGAAGGAGCTAGAGATTATCTTGTCCCATCTCGTGTTCATGAGGGTGAATTTTATGCATTACCGCAATCACCACAATTATTCAAACAATTATTAATGATGAGTGGTTTTGATAAATACTACCAAATTGTTAAATGTTTTCGAGATGAAGATTTACGTGCTGACCGTCAACCTGAATTTACACAAGTTGATATTGAGATGAGTTTTGTTGAACAAGAAGACGTGATGCAACTTGGAGAACAAATGTTAAAAGCTGTCATGAAAGATGTAAAAGGGATTACTATTGACGAAGCCTTTCCACGTATGACTTATGCCGAAGCGATGGAACGTTATGGTTCGGATAAACCAGACACAAGATTTGGCATGGAGCTCATCGATGTATCTCAACTTGGTAGCATGATGGACTTCAAAGTTTTTACAAGTGCGGTTGAAAATGGCGGACAAGTGAAAGCAATAGTTGTGGAACAAGGCGCCGACAAATATACACGTAAAGATATCGATGGTTTAACTGAATTTGTTAACATTTATGGTGCTAAAGGTTTAGCATGGGTTAAAGTTGTTGAAGACGGCTTAAATGGACCTATTGCAAGATTTTTTGAAGCAGACCATGTTGAAAAATTACGTGAACTCACTGCTGCTCAAGCTGGTGATCTTGTATTGTTTGTTGCAGATGCTAAAGACGTAGTGGCACAAAGTTTAGGTGCATTGCGTGTCAAATTAGCAAAAGAATTAAACTTACTTGATCCAAATCAATTCAATTTCTTATGGGTTACGGATTGGCCATTATTAGAATACGATGAAGAGACAAATCGTTATGTAGCGGCACATCATCCATTTACTGCTCCGCAATCTCAAGATGTAGACAAATTAGAGACTGCACCAGAAACAGCACAAGCACAAGCTTATGATATTGTACTGAATGGTTTTGAACTTGGTGGCGGATCGATTCGTATTCATGATGGCGATATACAATCTATAATGTTTAAAGCACTTGGCTTTACTGAAGAGAGTGCACAAGAACAGTTTGGTTTCTTATTAGATGCATTTAAATACGGTGCACCGCCTCATGGTGGTATCGCACTTGGTCTTGACCGCTTAGTGATGTTACTGACTGGTGCATCTAACTTACGCGATACGATTGCATTCCCTAAAACGGCATCAGCTACAGATTTATTAACAAATGCACCAAGTGAGGTTTCATCGAAACAATTAGATGAATTATCTTTACGTATTAAACATTAAATTCATATCACTTGCCAAATACATGATATGTGGTATGATGAATGCATAAGATAGTCGTCTGTAGTGTACGTAAGTTCGCTTTATGTATTTTGACCTAACACTCTTTGATCAGGGAGTCCAATGGGTTTTCTTGCAGCGCACACGCCTCTAAAGGAGGACGTGCAAAACAAGAAACAGGACACCCACCTGTATATAGCAGGCCAAAATGATCAAGCACTTTAAACTACGGCATGACGGATTCTATCGGTACGCAAGACGTATGTCTTGCGTATTTTTATGCGTTCAAACAGATTAAAGGAGTTCATTATGAAGCATCAATTTTCGAGAAATGAATTAGCTATCGGACAAGAAGGATTAAAATTACTAGAAAATACAACCGTTGCTGTTTTAGGTGTAGGAGGCGTAGGTTCCTTTGCGGCAGAAGCACTTGCGCGTACAAATATTGGACATATCATCTTGATTGATAAAGATGATGTAGATATAACGAATGTTAACCGTCAATTACATGCATTAACGTCTACCATTGGTCAAAGTAAAGTAAGATTAATGGAAGAACGAATCAAACTTATCAACCCGAAATGTACCGTAACATCCTTGCACATGTTTTATACTGAAGAAAAGTATGAACAATTATTTAATGATTATCAAATTGATTATATTGTTGATGCAAGCGACACTATTATTTACAAAGTACACCTTATGGAACAATGTCTGAACAGAGGGATTAAAATCATCTCTAGTATGGGGGCGGCGAATAAAATTGATCCGACACGTTTCCAAATTACGGATATTTCGAAAACACATACAGATCCAATTGCTCGTGTAATCCGAAATCAGTTAAAACGTAAAGGGATTTATAAAGGCATTCCCGTTGTATTTTCTGATGAAAGTCCAATTGTAATTCGTGAAGATGTGAAAGCTGTAGTCGGCGATGCAAATGGAAAAAACCGTAAAGCGCAAATGCCACCATCATCTAATGCATTTGTGCCAAGTGTGGTTGGTTTGATTTTAGCGAGTTACGTTTGTAATGATATTACGCGTGACATTCCTTTGACGCGAATAAAAGATAAATAGACCTAACGCGTTCTATAAAATAGATAAAGGTCAAAACCACTTACAACATTCATATAAAATAAGCCTTCAATAGCCATAAAAGATGATTATTGAAGGCTTATTTTATATTTACTTTTTTAAATTATCATAAATGGCTTTAAACTGTTGTTCTGATTTAGAAGTTGTTTTCGGTTGATAGTATTGCTTACGTTTTAGTAAATCAGGTAAATATTGTTGTTTTACATAACCATTTTCATAATTATGAGGGTACTTATAACCAATGGCATGACCTAAATCTTTAGCACCTTGATAGTGACCATCTTTTAAATGATTTGGGATTTGTCCAACATGACCTTTTCGAACATCAGATAATGCAGCATCAATAGATTGAATAGCGGTGTTAGATTTTGGAGATAAACAAAGTTCAATCACCGCTTGGCTTAAAGGGATTCTTGCTTCAGGGAATCCGAGTCGTTCTGCCGCTTCAATTGCAGCAAGCGTACGTTGACCAGCTGCAGGCGATGCCAAGCTGATATCTTCGTAACTAATTACTAATAACCGTCTAGCAATTGTTGGTAAATCACCAGCTTGAATTAAGCGTGCCAAATAATGTAATGCTGCATCTACATCACTTCCACGTATAGATTTTTGAAAGGCACTCATCACGTCATAATGCATATCTCCATCTTTGTCACTTAAAAATGCTCCGCGTTGTAAGCAATCTTCCGCATCTTTAAGTGTAATGTGAGGGGGCGTTTCAGTATCACTTAAAACTGCTAATTCTAAAGCATTTAAAGCACTACGGACATCACCTTGACTTTGAGTAGCGAAATATTCAAAAGCGTCATCATTCATTTGCACATTGTGCGTTTTCAGACCACGTTCCTCATCTTCAAGTGCGAAGGTCAAAGCTTTTTTAATATCATTCGTATCTAAAGGATACAGCTCGAATATTTGTGCACGTGAACGAATCGCTGGATTGATAGCATGGTAAGGGTTAGAAGTTGTCGCACCTATCAGTACGATTTTACCGTTTTCTAAATGTGGTAATAAAAAATCTTGTTTTGCTTTATCCAAGCGATGAATTTCATCTAGTAACAAAATAACTTGTCCCGACATTTTAGCTTCATCAACAATCATTTGCATATCTTTTTTTGTATGTGTCACGGCGTTTAATTGGCGAAATTTATATGCCGTACTACCAGCGATTGCCTGAGCAATACTGGTTTTACCAATACCTGGAGGTCCGTAAAAAATCATTGAAGACAATCGTTTGGCGTTAACCATACGTCGAATAATGCCATTCGGACCAACCAAGTGACTTTGTCCAATAACATCGTCTATCGTTTTAGGTCTCATACGAGATGCTAACGGTTCAGTGTTCATAGTTACCCTCCATGTCTAAAATAGCCATACAAATTTTTTAAACCTTTGGCTCTTATTTGTACTCTTTTTGCAATAGTATTATACTAATATAAATAACGATAAATTGTAAGTAAATCGTTTATCAATAATGTGAGGTTATAATATGAAAATTTCAACAAAAGGTAGATATGGGCTTACTTTGATGATTGCATTAGCAAAACGTCAAGGTACGGGATGTGTCTCACTTAAGACAATAGCAGAAGAAAATCAATTAAGCGATTTGTATTTAGAGCAACTCGTTGGTCCATTACGCAATGCAGGATTAATTCGTAGTGTGCGCGGCGCTAAAGGCGGATACGAATTAAAAATGCCAGCGGATGAAATTACTGCAGGAGACATTATACGTCTTTTAGAAGGTCCAATTACAATCGTTGAACGTATGGAATCTGAATCGCCTGCACAGCAACAATTATGGTTACGTATGCGAGATGCTGTAAAAGATGTATTAGATCAAACAACGCTACAATCATTAGCTGAATATCAGGAAAAAGATTATCTAGAAGGATATATGTTTTATATTTAATTTGAACAATAATTTTACAACAATGACACGGTTCGTCGTGCAATCATTGTTGTATTTTTTTAGGAGGTTAAAGAATGTATACATACACATTTAATGACGGTCATATAATCCCACAAGTAGGATTTGGTACGTATAAACTAAACGGAGTTGAAGGGGTACATGCTATCCAAAACGCACTCAAAGTGGGATATCGAGTGCTTGATACAGCTTATAACTATGAAAATGAAGGTGCTGTGGGCAAGGCAATTGCTCAAAGTAAAGTTGCAAGAGAAGACATTACAATTATTTCTAAATTGCCAGGTCGTTACCAAGCATATGATGATGTGTTTCAAACCATTGAAGAAAGCCTTTATCGCTTAGGCGTAGACTATATTGATATTTATTTAATTCACTGGCCCAATCCTAAACAAGGCTTATATGTTGAAGCATGGAAAGCGATGATTGCTGCAAAAAAAGCGGGTTTAATTCGTTCAATAGGTGTGTGTAATTTTTTACCGGAATATATAGAAACTTTAAAACAAGCTACAGGTGTTCTACCCGTGCTAAATCAAATAGAGTTGCATCCTTATTTCAACCAAGAAGCGATGTTTTCATATCATGAAGAAAATCAAATCTTAATTCAAGCATGGAGTCCTATCGGTCGAGATAATGGCTTATTAAAGGAACCTATTTTGCAAGAATTAGCTCATAAATACACTAAATCAGTTGTACAAATTATTTTAAGATGGCATATACAAAGAGGCATAATGCCAATTCCAAAAGCAACATCGCATGCTAGACAACTTGAAAATCTTCAAATATTTGATTTTAATATTTCTGACGCGGACATGACATTGATTAACCAATTATCAAAAATTGATGGAAGACGAAAAGGACAAGATCCCTCGATTTATGAAGAATTCTAACACCGGGTTTAAATAAATGTGGTTTGTGGAATGATTATATTATCTCAATTAATTGGAGGGATATATATGTCATTAGATAAAGGTAAAATTGACCAAACTAAAGGCTCAATTAAAGAGTCAGTTGGCAAAGCGACAAATAATGAATCACTTGAAAATGAAGGTAAGCAAGATAAAGTGGCAGGTAAAGCTAAAGAAAAAACAGAAGATGCTAAAAACTCAGTGAACGTTGCAATTGATAAATTCAAACAATAACCGTTTTAATCTCGAATATTGTTGCATGTTTAACATTCACTCGTAAGGGTATTCATATAATATCTTGAACAAGGAGGTATCCATAATGGATAAAAAACAAGGCGAAGAATATTTAGATAAAGCTAAAGACGCTTATGACAAGTATCAAGATAAACAAAATGGTGAAAATAACGACAACAATGACGATAAAGGCGGCTTAGCTGACAAAGCTAAAGACGCATTTAACAAATTTTCTGGCGATAATAAATAAATGTAAAAAGCAATGGGTCTTTTAGATCCATTGCTTTTTTGTGTCATTACGTTAGGAATGATTGATTTCATCCATAACTTCCTTAAAATATTGATAAGAACGGTGTTGTAAAGTAGTGTCATAAATATAACTTACTGTCATGATTTCATTAATTGCACCATAGTGTGTGATAAAGTCTTTAATTTTTTCTTTGACTGTTGTTTTGTCACCAACTAATGACCCTGCGATGCGTTGTTCAGCTAATGCGATGATACGCGGTGATAATATTTGAGTCAAGTCTTGTACAGGTGGTTGCATTTTTTGCATACGTCCATTCAATATACTCGCAAAGACTTGTGCTTGTGTAGTTGCTAAGTAATTTGCCTCCTCATTTGAATCAGCTAAAATAGCGTTAAGACACACGATAATGTAGGGTTCGGATAAATATTGTGATGGTTCAAATAATTCTCTATAGATAGCCAGTGCTTCCTTCATTTGTTGAGGAGCAAAATGACCAGCAAATACATAGGGCAAACCTTGTCGGGCGGCAACATGAGCAGAATCAGTAGACGACCCTAGAATATACAAAGGTACTTGTTTATTAACTGCTGGGATGGCTTTAACATATCCTTGATTGGTTTCAGAACCGAAGTATTGTAATAGTTGTTGGACTTCCTCAGGAAATTGATACACGCCATCATGTTGGTCACGACGTAGCGCACTCGCAGTTGCCATATCTGTACCAGGTGCACGACCCAGCCCTAAATCTACACGATCACCATATAAAACATTTAACGTACCAAATTGTTCAGCAACTATTAAAGGTGCATGATTCGGTAACATAATGCCACCTGAACCTATACGCAGATGGCGCGTCTGGCTTAAACAATGTTGAATCAATAGGGCAGTGGCCGAACTAACTAAATTAGGTGCATTATGATGCTCAGCAATCCAATATCTTCCATAGTTCAATGTTTCTAAGTGTTGCGCCAATGCTGTCATTTGAGCAATTGCTTCTTTTTCATTAGATCCTTCGCGAATTGGAACTAAATTTAATGCAGAGTAATGAATGTGATTTGACATATTAACACTTCCTTCCTCATTACTATATCAAACGACGATTCATACAAATATGAATATGCTTATGATAATAAAATCCTTTATGCGTTCACGTTTTATCCATAGAATGATATGCTTAAATTAATTAATATATTGTTACTATACTTTATAAACTAGCGACTAGAAATTTTAAGTGTCAAGTGCTAAAATAGGAACATTGAAAATAAGAAAGGACGGACGAATAATGGGTGTATATGCTGATTATGCTGCGACAACGCCAGTAAAGCCTGAAGTCATAGAATCCATGACTAAAATTTACGAAACACATTATGGGAATCCCTCATCTATCCACGCACAAGGTCGTGATGCGCGACGCTTCTTAGATGAATCAAGACGACAAGTTGCGCAAATATTAAATGCAAATACGAACGAAATTATATTCACGAGTGGTGCGACTGAGTCTAATAATACAGCAATTAAAGGTATTGCGATGGCGAATCAATCCAAAGGTAGACATTTAATTACGACTAAGATTGAACATCATTCAGTACTGCATGTATTTGAATTCTTAGAAACGCAAGGATTTGAAGTAACATACTTAAATGTCGATGAGGATGGTTTAATTGATTTAGACCAATTCAAACAAGCTTTGCGACCTGATACGACACTTGTGTCAATCATGTTTGTCAACAATGAAGTAGGAACAGTTCAGCATATTTATGACATTCAAGATATTCTAAATTCACATTCAGCATTTTTCCATATGGATGCTGTTCAAGCCATCGGTCATTTACCTGTGGATGTCAAAGATTTAAAGGTAGACGCTTTAAGTTTAACAGCTCATAAATTCGGTGGTCCAAAAGGCGTAGGTGTTTTATACGTGAAAAATGGTACGCGTATTCAATATCATCAACAAGGCGGTGAACAAGAAACGAGACGACGTGCTGGTACTGAAAACGTTCCTCAGATTGTCGGCTTAACAACTGCCTTAAAATTAGCTGAAGCACATCGTGATGACAACCAGATTCACATTACTCGTTTAAAAGAATTGCTACTTGTCAGTTTACAAGAGCGTGCCATACCATTTGAATATAACGGTTCAATGATTGATAGCTCGAACCATATTATTAATTTATATTTTCCATTTATAGATGTTGAAACATTGCTAACGCTATTAGATATGGCACAAATTTATGTTTCGTCAGGTTCAGCATGTACTGCCGGATCAACGATTCCATCACACGTCTTATCTGCAATGTATGGTGAACAAGAACGCGTTACGCGCTCTATTCGCATTAGTTTGAATGAAAATGTAACCGAACGTGATATTAAAACAATAGTTGCTGAAATTCAAAAAATATATTTAAAGTTTAAGGAGGAATAACTTTGACAAATCAAAACACACGTGTTGTTGTGGGCATGTCTGGAGGTGTAGACAGTTCAGTTACAGCTCATTTACTCAAAGAACAAGGTTATGATGTAATCGGCATCTTTATGAAAAATTGGGATGATACGGATGAAAATGGCGTCTGTACAGCTACAGAAGATTATAATGATGTGATTGAAGTATGTAACCAAATAGGTATCCCGTATTATGCTGTTAACTTTGAAAAGGAATATTGGGATAAAGTATTCACATACTTTTTAGATGAATATAAAAAGGGCCGTACACCAAATCCAGATGTCATGTGTAATAAAGAGATTAAATTTAAAGCCTTTTTAGAGCATGCTTTAAAATTAGGGGCGGATTACGTGGCAACCGGGCACTATGCACGTGTTAGACGCCATAACGGACGCGTTGAAATGTTACGTGGGGTCGACAGCAATAAAGACCAAACATATTTTTTAAATCAATTAACGCATACTCAATTGGAAAAAGTAATGTTTCCTATAGGTGATATCGAAAAAGCGAAAGTACGAGAAATTGCAGAAGCTCAAAATTTAGCAACCGCTAAGAAGAAAGATTCTACAGGTATTTGCTTTATTGGTGAACGTAATTTTAAAACATTCTTATCTCAATATTTACCAGCACAATCTGGCGAAATGCGCACGCTAAATGGTGAACTAAAAGGTAAACACTCTGGACTCATGTACTATACGATTGGTCAACGTCATGGCTTAGGTATTGGTGGCGATGGTGACCCATGGTTTGTAGTCGGTAAAAATTTAGAAGACAATATATTATACGTTGAACAAGGATTCCATCATGAAGCACTTTATAGCGATTATTTAATTGCATCAGATGTCTCATTTGTAAATGACATTGACCTTTCTACCCCTTTAACATGTACTGCGAAATTTAGATACAGACAAAAAGATACTGGTGTAACCGTTACGAAAGAAAATGACGATACAATCCGTGTGACGTTTGATGAACCAGTTAGAGCGATAACACCTGGTCAAGCCGTTGTGTTTTATGATCAAGATGTATGTCTTGGCGGCGCAACGATTGATGATGTGTATAAAGAAAGTGGCAAATTAAGTTATATTGTTTAAAATCTTTGAGTTAATATTTCGTCATAGAGGAGTTTAAAATGGAACAAACTGAAATTCACCAATTGATTCAACAAGGACTATATGATAAAGCACTAGAAGCTTGTTTTAATAATATAGAAGCTCAACCAGAACAAGTTGAAAACTATATCAATTCTGGTATTTTATTGGCAGAAGCTGGAGAAATTGAAAAGGCAGAAAAATTCTTCCAACGCGCCCTAACACTAAATCCTAAAAATGCCGCAATCTATTATAACTTTGCAAATGTTTATTATAATGAGTCTCGTTTCCAAGAGGCGATTAAATTATATCAAACTGCGATACAAAATGGATTAGATAATAAAGATACAAACTATATGATTGGCATGTCTTTTTATCAGTTGGATGCTAAAAAGCAAGCTTTGCCTTTTCTAATGAGAGCAGCTGAATTAGATGAAAACTTTGCTGATTTAGAAGTCCAATTTCAATACGGATTATTATTATGTGAGCTAGAAATGTTTCAACCAGCCATTTCTGTATTGTCGACGATTCTTGAAAAAGACAACAAGCATGCAGATGCCAAATATAATCTTACATTGGCAAATTATATGTTAAATGAAGACATTGATGAAGCCATTGAAGGGTTCAAAAAAGCAACTGAAATGGCTCATGATCATGTATTAAGTCACCATGCATTAAAAACATTTGAAATGATTAAATCTGAAGGGGAGGTATAACACGTGGAAAACCCAACACTATTTGAACAGTCATATATCAAAGGGAATATCGAAGTCATTCTTTTTCAAAATAGTGATAATTACTATACGGTCCTCAAAGTAGAGGTTGAAGATTCTAATGAAGACTTTGAAACAATGGCAACAGTTGTTGGGTATTTTCCAAATATCGTTGAAGGCGAAACATATACTTTCAAAGGTCAAGTAGCAGAACATCCTCGGTACGGCAAACAATTAAAAGCAGAAACGTTTCAAAAAGAAATACCTCAAACGAGAGATTCTATTGTTCAATATTTATCAAGTGACCTGTTTAAAGGTGTGGGTAAAAAAACAGCAGAATCCATTGTAGATACATTAGGTGACAATGCAATTCAGTCTATTTTAAATGACGCATCAGTTCTTGAACAAGTACCGAAATTGTCTAAAGCAAAGCAACAGCAAATTGCAGAACAAGTGTCTCAAAATCAAGCGAGTGAACAAATCATGATTCGCTTAAACGAACTTGGTTTTGGTGTGAAATTGGCCATGGATATTTATAAATTTTATAAGGATGAGACCATTAACGTTATTGATCAAAATCCCTATCAACTCGTATATGATATACGTGGCGTAGGCTTTCAAAAAGCTGATCAACTTGCAAGTTTAGTAGGTATTTCGTATACACACCCAAATCGACTTAAAGCAGGGATTCAATACATTGTAGAAGAAATCTGTATTAAACAGGGGCATACGTATTTACCTAAAGATACGTTAATGACTGAGTCCTCTACCTTACTTACTAAACAACACGAAACAGCAATTGATCAGACGATGCTTGAAGACGTACTTAGTCAACTTATAGAAGAGCAGCGGTTGATTAATGATAATGATCATATCGCGATACCAAGTTTGTATTATTCAGAACTTAAAAGTAGCCAAAATATCTATAAATTAATGCATAATCAAGTATTTATGGATACGTTTGATCAATCAGACATTCAATTACATATTGGTGAAATTGAAGAATCAAATGGCGTGACTTATGCTGAGGCACAAAAAGAAGCACTTGAAGCTGCAATGCAGAATAAAATGATGATTTTAACTGGTGGTCCAGGGACGGGTAAAACGACAGTAATCAAAGGGATTGTACACCTCTATGCGGCCTTACATGGTATTTCTTTAAATTATGACGATTACGGAGATGAAGATTACCCCGTGGTCCTCGCAGCACCTACTGGTCGTGCATCAAAAAGGCTACATGATGCGACGGGTCTTGAGGCTATGACGATTCATCGCTTGATAGGTTGGAATCAAGATACCAAGCCAGAAGATATTCTTGATAATGAAATTCATGCAAAGCTTATCATTATTGATGAAATGTCAATGGTGGATACATGGCTATTTCATCAATTTATGGCAGCAGTTCCTGAAGATGCACAAGTTGTATTAGTTGGTGATGAGGACCAATTACCATCAGTAGGTCCAGGACAAGTATTTAAAGATTTAATCTCATCAAAATCATTAAAGCGCATTAATTTAAAAGAAGTATACCGCCAACAAGATGGTTCAAGTATTATTGCACTTGCTCATAACATGAAGGCGGGTTTAAACGTAGACATTACCGAGCGGTTTCATGATCGATCCTTTATTCCTTGTCATATTGATCAAATTCCAGAAGTTGTTCGTAAAGTCGTAACAAATGCCGTGAGTAAAGGTTATGATATGTCTGATATTCAAGTACTTGCACCAATGTACCGTGGGAATGCGGGTATTCATAAGCTCAATAAAGTCCTACAAGATATTTTAAATCCAATTGAAAACGATGATACAAGAGCAATACACTTTGGAGATATTGTGTACCGAAAAGGTGACAAAGTACTTCAACTTGTTAATCGACCGAATGATAATATTTTTAATGGAGATATTGGTGTCATTGTTGGTATATTTTGGGCGAAGGAAAATGCACTGAACAAAGATGTGGTCATTGTGGATTACGAAGGTAATGAGATTACGTATTTAAAATCGGATCTAACAGAATTAACACATGCGTATTGTACGTCAATTCATAAAGCGCAAGGGTCAGAATTTCCAATCGTCATTATGCCGATAGTTAAACAATATTTTCGGATGCTTCAAAAGCCAATTCTTTATACTGGATTAACCCGTGCAAAGCAATCACTTGTATTTTTAGGAGATTCAGATGCTTTCAATATTGGTTTGAAAACGGAAGGCCAAGTGAGACTCACGCGGCAACAATCCTTTTTAGAACAATATTTTAATTCTGAAGAGACATCGAGTGAAGTCATTTCATTAACTGAAGACACAATGTATAGCATTGATCCAATGATTAATATGCAAAATGTAAGCCCATACGATTTTATGGAAATTGACAATGTTTAAGACGCTTAATATAATAGAATTATTCAATTGATATAGCCGAGTAAATGCATCCTTAATTCACAGAGACGTACAGGTGCTGAGATGTACGATTAAGACCATTGAACGCTACTATATCAAGATTAATTATATATCGATAAAGTGATGATTTTAAAATCATAACTAGGGTGGTACCGCGAGACATTCGTCCCTTTTTGAGAGACGAGTGTCTTATTTTTTTAGGAGATGATGTGTGATGAAAACGTTAAAAGCTAGTGAAATAAGACAAATGTTTATCGATTTTTTTGTTGAAAAAGAACATATGGTGGAACCGTCAGCACCGCTTGTACCGATTGACGATGATTCGTTATTATGGATTAATTCAGGGGTAGCAACGTTAAAAAAATATTTTGACGGCCGAGAAATACCTAAAAAACCTCGAATTGTTAATGCGCAAAAATCAATTCGAACAAATGATATTGAAAATGTTGGTTTTACAGCGCGTCACCATACGTTTTTTGAAATGTTAGGTAATTTTTCAATCGGGGACTATTTTAAACGTGAAGCGGTTGCTTTTGCTTGGGAATTTTTAACAAGTGATCGTTGGATGGCAATGGATCCAGATCGTTTATATGTAACGATTCATCCAGAGGACACTGAAGCTTATCAATTATGGCATGATGAAATTGGCTTAAGTGAATCACGAATAATCCGTATTGAAGGGAATTTCTGGGATATTGGTGAAGGGCCATCTGGTCCAAATACCGAAATCTTTTATGATCGTGGTGAGGCTTATGGGCAGGATGATCCAGCTGAAGAAATGTATCCAGGTGGAGAAAATGAACGCTATTTAGAAGTGTGGAACTTAGTGTTTAGTGAATTTAATCATAATAAAGATCACTCATACACACCACTACCAAGTAAAAACATTGATACAGGCATGGGGCTTGAACGTATGGCCTCTATTTCTCAAAATGTACGCACGAACTATGAAACAGACCTCTTTATGCCTATCATGCGTGAAGTTGAAAAGATTTCTGCGAAAACATATTTAGAAAATGCAACGCATGACATTGCCTTTAAAGTTATCGCTGACCATATCCGGACGATTGCTTTTGCGATTTCTGATGGCGCACTTCCAGCTAATGAAGGTCGTGGCTATGTATTACGTCGTTTGTTACGTCGTGCAGTTCGATTTAGTCAATCATTGGATATTAATGAACCATTTTTATATCAGTTAGTTGATGTAGTGGCAACCATTATGGAACCGTATTACCCAAATGTAAAAGAAAAAGCCGATTTTATTGCGCGTGTAATTAAATCAGAAGAAGAACGCTTTCATGAAACATTGGAAGAGGGACTTTCAATACTCAATCAATTAATTGAAGCGTCAAAAGCTTCTAATGAAATGATTAGCGGTGCTGATGCGTTTAAATTATATGATACGTATGGTTTCCCAATTGAATTGACTGAAGAAATAACTCAAGATGCGCAATTGGAAATAGATATGGAAAGTTTTAACGCACACATGGAAGCACAACGTGAGCGTGCACGTAAAGCAAGACAAAATAATCAATCCATGCAAGTTCAAAGTGAAGTATTAAAATCAATACGAACAGTAAGTCGTTTTGTGGGCTACCAAACGTTACAAACTGAGAGTGTGATTACAGATATTATTGTTGATGGCCAACGCCAAGAAAAAGTCGATGCTGGACAAACGATATATTTTGTAATGGATCAAACGCCTTTTTATGCAGTTAGCGGTGGTCAAATTGCAGATAAAGGCATTATTCAAAGTGATGAATTTGAAATCGAAGTATCCGAGGTCATCAAAGCGCCAAATGGCCAACACTTGCATACAGGACAGATTAAATTCGGACAAGTCTATGAAGATGCTATCGTTCATGCATATGTCAATGAGACAGAACGTAAAGCCATTATGAAAAATCATAGTGCCACACATTTGTTACATGCTGCATTAAAACAAGTATTAGGGTCACATGTGAACCAAGCAGGCTCATTAGTAGATAGCGAGCGTTTACGTTTTGATTTTTCTCACATCGCACCTATGACAAGTGAAGAAATTCAACTTGTTGAACAGCGTGTTAACGAAGAAATTTGGAAGAGTATGGATGTTGAAACAAAAGAAATGGCTATTGAAGAAGCGAAGTCAGCTGGTGCTATGGCGCTATTTGGTGAGAAATATGGTGATGTTGTACGAGTTGTTGATATGGGACCGTTCTCTAAAGAACTTTGTGGTGGAACACATGTAAAAAACACTTCTGAAATTGGTTTATTTAAAATTACAAGCGAATCTGGTACCGGAGCTGGTGTGAGAAGAATTGAAGCCGTTACAGGCCAACATGCATATCTCTATTTAGAGCGTTACTTAGAACAATTTAATTTAATCAAGCAACAAGTTAAAGCGAAGTCAGATGATCAAGTGTTTGATAAAATTGTTCAACTTCAAGAAGATGAAAAAGCACTTCAACGCACGCTCGAACAAAAGTCAAAAGAGCTTAATAACTTGAAAATGGGTAGCATAGAAGATAAAGTAGAAGTAATTAATGATTTACCTGTATTAATTACAGAAGTAGAAGTGGATAATGCTAAAGCATTGCGTACGACTATGGACGATTTTAAATCACGCCTGCAAGATACGATTATTATTTTAGCGAGTCATGTTGGTGGTAAAGTATCTTTAATTGCGACTGTACCTAAATCTTTAACAGGCCAAATTAAGGCTGGAGATATTATTAAAGAAATGGCACCTATCGTAGGTGGCAAAGGTGGCGGTCGTCCAGACATGGCTCAAGGTGGCGGTACTGAACCTGAAAAGATAACAACAGCATTACAATTCATTAAAGACTATATTAAATCATTATAATCAATGTCTTGTTCGTGTAAAATAAAGAGTGTAATCACATTATGGTTTAAGGAGTGTTAAGGAATGGAAAACTTTGATAAAACGATGAAATTCAGCTATGAAGACATCCCTAAAGAAAACGTTGAGTATGTTTTGAACAATGTATATCATACACTTGAAGAACGTGGGTATAACGCAGTAAACCAAATTGTAGGTTATTTACTTTCAGGTGATCCAGCGTACATTCCACGTCATAATGAAGCACGTAATCAAATTAGACATATCGATCGCGATGATATTATGGAAGAGCTCGTATCTTTTTACTTAAAACATCATCAAAAGGATTCAGATGCTTAAACATAAAATTATCGGACTCGATGTAGGTAGTAAAACTGTCGGCGTTGCCATTAGTGATTTAATGGGATGGACAGCGCAAGGTTTAGACACACTCCATATTAACGAACAAAACAACCAGCTCGGAATAGATACCTTGATTGAAATTATTAAAAGAGAACATGTTGGCACAGTGGTTATCGGTCTCCCTAAGAATATGAATAATTCTATTGGCTTTCGGGGCGAGGCTTCTTTAAAATATAAACAAGCACTACAAGAAGCACTGCCAGAATTAGAAATTATTATGTGGGATGAACGATTAAGTACAATGGCAGCAGAACGATCATTATTAGAGGCGGATGTTTCAAGAGCAAAACGAAAAAAAGTAATTGATAAAATGGCCGCTGTATTTATTTTACAAGGGTATTTAGACTCACTAAATTAAGGAGAGAGCATATTATGACAAATATAAACCATAATAACCAAGAAATTGAACTTAAAAATGATGAAGAATTATTAACATTATTTGATGAAGATGGTAACGAAGTGTTATATAGAAAAATGTTAGAATTTTATCATCCAGGTTTTAAAAAGGATTATGTCATTCTTGCAGAAGAAGGCGCACAAGCTGACGATGATGACTTAATTGAACTTATTCCAATGATTAATCAACCTGATGAAACTGGTGAAGGCGGTAAATTTTTACCCGTTGAAACAGATGAAGAATGGGACATGATTGAAGAAGTTGTGAATACGAACTTAGATGAAGTAGAAGAATAAAAAAATAGTGTCGGGATTATCGATGCCTAAATCTTAACAAAGCCAGCAAAGTTCATGACAAGTGAATTTTGTTGGCTATTTTTTATACGTGATAAGTTTAAGGTATCAGTGTGTTTTGTAATAAATCATCATTAAAGATGAATTCAGTGTTAAAAAATAATGTGAGTTGTGTTATAATTTTAAGAAGTATTTTATCAGTGTATATGTGCTCATATAAGAACACAGGCATTTCGCGATAACACTGTATGTATAGTTACATTAAGGAAAATCAGTCACTATGGCTGGTTTATTTTTTGATGTATGCATCTAACTAAAAAAGGATGAAATAGTAATGCTTGATAAAAATCAGGATTATTTTTTGAAAATACAATCACACGATTCGAAACTAAATACGTTACGCAGCTATGCGGAAGAACATAAAGTTCCAATTGTCGATCAACTGTCGTTAGACTTGATTTTACAACTTATACGAATGAAACAACCCAAAAACATATTAGAAATCGGTTGTGCTATTGGGTATAGTAGTATGCATTTTGCTTCAGTACATCCTTCTATCCACGTTACAACAATAGAACGAAACGCCGAGATGATTACTTTAGCAAAAGAGAATTTTAAAACTTTTGACTTTGAAAATCAAATTCGATTGATAGAAGCAGATGCTTTAGAAGCATATTCTGCAGTGAATGATCGACACTATGATATGATTTTTATCGACGCAGCTAAAGCACAATCACAAAAATTCTTTGAACTTTATCAAGATTTACTCTCTGAAAATGGCATCATTATTACAGATAACGTACTTTATCATGGCTTTGTATCAGATATCGAAATTGTTCGAAGTCGTAATGTAAAGCAAATGGTTAAGAAAGTACAAAAGTTCAATGAATGGCTTGTTCAACAAAAAACATTTACAACAAATTTTGTAAATATGGATGACGGTCTAGCAATTTCAATAAAGGAGCATAGTCATGACTGAGTTATTAGTAACGCCTAAATCATTAAGTCATATTGACACATTAATCGATAAAGGGGCTGACGCCTTTGTTATCGGAGAAGAAAAATTTGGTTTAAGACTTGCAGGCGAATTTAATAGAGAAGATTTAACAGTAGCAACACACAAAATTCAAGCTGCGGGTAAAAAAGTATATGTGGCCGTAAACGGAATATTTCACAATTACCATATCCCAGCTTTAGAAGATTATATAGCATTTTTACATGAATTACGTGTAGATCGTATTATTTTTGGTGACCCTGCTGTAGTAATGTTAGTAAAACAACAGGATAACCCCATTCCGTTAAACTGGAATGCTGAAACGTTAGTCACTAATCACTTCCAATGTAATTATTGGGGGAATAGAGGTGCTAAACGTGCAGTTTTAGCAAGAGAATTAAGTCTAGAAGAAATTTTAAGCATTAAAGCACACAGTGATGTTGAAATTGAAGTTCAAGTCCATGGCATGACGTGTATGTTTCAATCTAAGCGTATGCTTCTTGGGAATTATTACACGTTCCAAGAACGCCAAATGAAAATAGAACGACAACCTCATGCTGACGATACACAACTGCTTTTGTATGATGAAGAACGTGATAATAAATATCCGGTCTTTGAAGACTATAATGGCACGCATATTATGTCACCTAATGATATTTGTTTAATTGAAGAACTTGAACCGTTATTCGAGGCAGGTATTGATAGCTTTAAAATTGATGGCTTATTACATGATGAATCATATATTTCGCTTGTAACAGAACAATATCGAAAAGCAATTGATTTTTACGAAGCGTCACCTGAAGATTACGAAGACGAAAAATTTATGCTCGTAGATGCGATTGAAGAAATCCAACCAGAACATCGCCCATTTGATGAAGGTTTCTTCTACAAGCAAACCGTTTATTAAAATTATAAAATAGATATGGTATAGGAGAGATGACAATGAAGGTGATGGAGGCTATACGACCCAAAACCACACCCAAAATAAAAAAGCCTGAATTATTGGCGCCTGCTGGCAATTTAGAAAAATTAAAAATAGCCATACATTATGGGGCTGATGCAGTATTTATAGGTGGTCAAGAATATGGTTTACGATCAAACGCCGACAATTTTACTATTGATGAAATTAAAGAAGGCGTTGACTTTGCTAATCAATATGGCGCGAAAGTCTATATTACAACAAACATTATAGCTCATGACGAAAACATTGAAGGATTAGACACATATCTAAAACAACTCGAATCAACGGGTGCTACAGGCATTATCGTTGCCGACCCTCTAATCATTGAAACATGTAAACGCGTCGCACCTAAATTAGAAATTCATTTATCAACACAACAATCTTTAAGTAATTATAAAGCAGTTGAATTTTGGAAAGAAGAAGGATTAGACCGCGTAGTACTTGCACGTGAAACAGGTGCTATGGAAATGCAGGAAATTAAAGATAAGGTAGACATTGAAATAGAAGCATTTATTCATGGGGCTATGTGTATCGCGTACTCTGGCCGTTGCACATTGAGTAATCATATGACAGCACGTGACTCTAATCGCGGGGGCTGTTGTCAAAGTTGTCGCTGGGACTACGATTTATTAACAGTTGATCAAGATGGTGAATTGGATTTATATTTTGATGATAGTCAATCTGTCCCATTTGCGATGAGCCCACGTGACCTGAAATTAATAGAATCAATCCCCAATATGATGGATTTAGGTATTGATTCTTTGAAAATTGAAGGTCGTATGAAGTCCATTCACTATATTGCGACAGTTGTGTCTGTTTATCGAAAAGTGATTGATGCGTATGCTGCGGATCCTGAAAACTTCAAAATCAAACCAGAATGGTTAATTGAATTAGATAAATGTGCGAATCGTGATACCGCACCTGCTTTCTTCAAAGGAACACCAGGATATGAAGAGCAAATGTTTGGAAATGAATCAGCTAAAAAATCACCGTTTGATTTCATTGGATTAGTACTTGCATATGATGAAACAACACAACTTGCCACTATTCAACAACGTAATCATTTTAAACCTGGTCAAGAAGTAGAATTTTTTGGACCTGAAATTGATACGTTTAAACAAGTGATAGACGTCATTTATGATGAAGAAGGCAATGAATTAGACGCAGCAAGACACCCACTTCAAATCATTCAAATCAAAGTGAATCAACCCATCTATAAAAACAACATGATGCGAAAGGAAGTTTAAAAACATGTCCTCAACTACGATTATTGGTATAGCTGGTGGTTCTGGCTCAGGTAAAACATCTGTTACAAATAAAATTATGAAAAACTTAGACGGTCATAGTGTCGCCTTAATTGAACAAGATTTTTATTATAAAGATCAGTCTCACCTTACTTTTGAAGAACGGTTACAAACAAACTATGATCATCCTTTTGCTTTTGACAATGATTTATTAATTCAAAATTTAAAAGATTTAAAAGCAGGTAAATCCGTTGAAGTTCCAACTTATGACTATACAATTCATACTCGAAGCAATAAAAAAATTGCATTTGAACCTAAAGATGTTATTATCGTAGAAGGTATATTTGCGCTTGAAAATGAAACGCTTCGAGATATGATGGATGTAAAAATTTATGTCGATACAGATGCAGATTTACGCATTCTAAGACGGTTAATTAGAGATACCAAAGAAAGAGACCGTACAATGGAATCTGTAGTAGAGCAATATTTAAATGTTGTGCGACCAATGCATAACCAATTCATCGAACCTACTAAAAAATTTGCCGACATAATCATTCCTGAAGGTGGAAGCAATAAAGTCGCCATTGATATTATGACGACAAAAATTCAAGCTTTAGTTCAAAAACAAGACTAATTTTAAACGTAAAAGGAAGATGCAAACATGGAAAATCAAAAACAATATCCAATGACACAAGAGGGCTTTGAAAAGCTAGAACAAGAATTAGAAGAATTAAAAACCGTTAAACGTCCTGAGGTTGTAGAAAAAATTAAAGTCGCACGAAGCTTCGGGGATTTATCAGAGAACTCGGAGTATGATGCTGCAAAAGACGAGCAAGGTTTTATTGAACAGGACATTCAACGAATTGAAACAATGCTTCGCCATGCTTTAATTATTGAAGATACAGGCGATAATCACATCGTTCAAATCGGTAAAACTGTTACATTTGTCGAGTTACCTGGTGATGAAGAAGAAAGCTATCAAATAGTTGGATCAGCTGAAGCAGATGCGTTTAATGGTAAAATATCTAACGAATCACCAATGGCGAAATCTTTAATTGGTAAAAAATTGAACGAAGAAGTTCGTGTTCCACTTCCAAACGGTGGGGAAATGAATGTTAAGATTGTTAATATAAAATAACACTTTATGAATTAGAGGTTAAGAATTCCTTAAAATGGGAATAACTTAACCTCTATTTTTTTGTCCTCATCATTATTATGTGATAATGTTTTTTCGTGTGATTGTTTAAACACATTATCTATACGCATCGAATATATCAAGAAACATCATTATTGAGGTCTTTAATTGCAATCACATCGTTACTACACATGATAAACAAAACTATTGTCTACTTATAAAATCAAGACATAAATCATATCATACAGTAACGATAGTATATGCTTTGAAACTTACAATTTATATTAATCCAATCCAAATTGTAAGACTATCATAAGCATGGTAAAATGACTCTTTGAAAAGGGTTTCAGAAAGGGGGATTTAAAAATGGAATATCAACAAATCAGCGAACAGGCATTCATGATCTATTTTGAATCAAATATAGATGAAACGACATTCAATCGGTTGCATATCGTAAAAACTTATATCGAATCATTAGAACATCCAGATATTAAAGAAATCGTGCCATCATATCGAGCACTCTTAGTGTACTTCGACGGTATCTCCATAAAGTATGAATCATTACTTAAAGACTTAAAATTAGAAATGATAACATTCGATGACATTGCTATAAATCAACCACGTCGCATCATAAATTTACCAGTATTATACGGGGGGAAATGGGGACCTGACTTAGAGATTGTTGCACAGCATAATCAACTCACAGCTGAACAGGTTGTTCAAACGCATACAGAAGGCTACTACTTAGTTTATATGATTGGATTTATGCCTGGGTTTCCATTTTTAGGTGGACTTGACAAACGTATTCATACGCCACGTAAATCAGAGCCAAGAATTAAAATTCCAGCAGGATCAGTGGGTATAGCAAATAATCAAACTGGTTTATACCCCGAAGATTCACCAGGCGGTTGGCAAATTATTGGTCAATCACCTATTAAAGTGTTTGATATCCATCGGGATCCTAAAATTTTATATCAACCAGGCGATAAAATTAAATTTTATGCAATCAATGAAGAACAATTTTTGCACATTAAAAAATATACACAAAACGGTCTCATTGATTATAAAGATTGGGTGATCATCAATTATGAGCATTAAAATATTAAAACCAGGACTTTTTACAACAATTCAAGATTTGGGACGTTTCGGCCATCAAGAAGAAGGTTTTTCTCCAGCTGGTGTGATGGATTGTCCAAGTTTTGAAATATTAAATGCATTACTTAATACGAATAATCAACCCTCTTTAGAAATTACAATGGTAGGCCCAACAATTCAATTTTTAGAACAAAATTTATTTGCGGTTACAGGTGCCCCATTTAATATGAAATTAAATGGTCATACTATACCACATCAAACTGTAATTAAAGCGGATCAAGGTGATATTTTAGAATTGGGTACTGCTCATCAAGGTGTACGTGCATACATAGGGTTTGCCAATCCCTTAAATGTTCCACTTGTTGAAGGGAGTGTGGCAACACATACACGAACATCTATAGGTGGACACAAAGGGCGAGTCTTAAAAGCGAAAGATATCATCCCTACGATGCAGCACAATATTGACTATAGTCTTATTGGGCGTTCAACGGACTATCAAAGTTTTAGCCCCAAAGGGAATCTTCCTATTGGTATTATGGACGGTCCACAACTTAACGCCTTTTCTAAGCGTACAATAAAAGAAATTGAAAATTTAGAATTTACAGTATCTGATAGTTCTGACCGTATGGGTTACCGATTAAAAGGCCCCTCTATTAAACCTACAGACTCCGCAGATATTATTTCTGAACCAGTCGCACTAGGAAGCATACAAGTTCCAAATGATGGCAATCCTATTATATTACTCAATGACCGGCAAACTGTTGGGGGTTATACGAAGATTGCAACTGTCATAGACTCTGATATTGTGGATATCATTCAAAAAAGGCCAGGTGAAACCATTCAGTTTGAATGGGTCACTTTTAATGAAGCGAATGAAATTCTTGACCGAAAAAACAGAAAGCTTAAACAAGCCATATCACAACTACAAAAACAACCGAAACGGTATTTAAACAATATTAGACCTACTCAATCGAAAATTAAAAGTGTATTAAAAGGAGATAGTAAACCATGGATTTAAAACAAATCGATCAAACATTAAGTTTATTAAGAGCATACGGGGCGAAACATTTTAAATATAAAGATGATGATATTGAACTGGAATTAGATTTAGCTGCACAAGTTCCAAATGATGATATGCCTGCACCAACAGCATCTCACCTTACGGGTTCAACTCAGCTTCCATCAAATCATGACACCAATGATACTGAAGATAATGAAAAAGTTATTCGTTCTCAAATGATTGGAACGTTTTACTTACAAGATGAAAAAGAGCTTACAAAACCCGTGATTAAAGTCGGTGATCATATTAACAAAGGTGATATTATTGGGTACGTTGAAGCAATGAAAGTTATGAACGACGTTACAGCTGATGCCTCCGGTGAAATAACAGAAATACCAGTTGATCATGGAGAAAACATCGAACATAACCAAATCATAGTGAAATTGAAATAAAGGGGGGTTAGATGTTTCGAGTATTAGTTGCCAATCGTGGAGAAATTGCAGTACGTATTATACGTGCACTTCGAGAAATGAAAATGGAATCTGTTGCAATTTATGCAGTGGGAGACGAAGCGAGTTTACACGTTAAACTTGCTGACTATGCTGTATGTATTGGCGATGCAAATCCTTTAG
Source organism: Staphylococcus agnetis (assembly GCF_011466855.1). Taxonomy (NCBI): domain Bacteria; kingdom Bacillati; phylum Bacillota; class Bacilli; order Caryophanales; family Staphylococcaceae; genus Staphylococcus; species Staphylococcus agnetis. The sequence continues at coordinate 1,222,124 of NZ_CP045927.1, read as the reverse complement.
ACAGCTATTTAAATATAAGAAACATTTTGGCTGCAGCAGAGATGACACAAGCCAATGCGATCCATCCTGGATATGGATTTTTATCTGAAAGTCCTACTTTTGCAGAGAAAGTTGAACAAGAAGGCCTTTATTTTATAGGACCTACAAAACAAACTATGGAACTTATGGGAGACAAAATTACAGCACGTCAAACTGTTCATCAAGCAGGTGTTCCCGTTATTCCTGGCTCACAAGGTGCTGTCGAATCCGTCGATGAAGTTAAATCACTAGGAGAAGAACTTGGTTATCCGATTGTCTTGAAAGCGGCAAGTGGCGGTGGCGGGAAAGGCATTCGCATTGTCAAACAAGAGAGTGATATCGAGCGCCTTTTTAAAGAGGCTAAAAGTGAAGGGAATAAATATTTTAACGATGATCGAATTTACGTTGAAGCTTTTATCCCAATTGCGAAACATGTAGAAGTACAAGTTTTAGGTGATGGTAAAACGAATTTTATTCATCTCGGTGAGCGTGACTGTTCTGTTCAACGGAAAAATCAAAAATTAATAGAAGAATCGCCTTGTAGTGCGTTGACTAATGAAAAAAGAGCGCAAATGTGTAATGATGCAGTAAAAGTTGCACAAGCAGCAAATTATCGTAGTGCAGGGACAATAGAATTTTTGGTAACAGAAGATGCGTATTATTTTATTGAAATGAATGCTCGTATTCAAGTTGAACATACGGTTACTGAAATGCGCACCAATATTGACTTAGTGCGACAACAATTATTAATTATGAGAGATGGGGCATTAAAATTAAAACAAGAGGAGATTCCTTTTCAAGGTCACGTCATAGAAGCACGCATTAACGCGGAGGATCCAGAAAAAGGTTTTCGTCCTACGCCTGGTATTGTTGAAAGACTGCATTTACCTCAAGGTTTTAATGTTCGTGTTGATTCGCTTCTTTATAGTGGCTACACTGTATCATCATATTATGATTCATTAGTTGCAAAAGTAATTGTTAAGGGTGACGACCGTTCACATGCGATAGAAAAACTAAAAGTCACTCTAGATGAAATGGTGATAGATGGCTTTACCACTACAGCTGATTTCTTATATGCTGTATTATCTTATCCACCGTATTATGAAGGTGATGCTAAAGATGTAGACATTAAATTTTTAGATCGTCATTCAATTTTTGAGGAGGCAAATCATGAATAAAGTTGACTTAAATTGCGACTTAGGTGAAAGCTTCGGTAATTACACTATAGGAAATGATAAAGAAGTGATCCCATTGATTACCTCTGCAAACGTTGCATGTGGTTTCCATGCTGGTGACCCGGTAGTAATTCAAAATACAGTCGCACGTGCGAAAACACATGGTGTTGGTATCGGTGCTCATCCAGGTTTTCCGGATTTACAAGGTTTTGGGCGAAGACAATTAGATATGACACATGAAGAAATCTACAGCATGATCATTTATCAAATTGGCGCGATTCAAGCATTTTGCGACCTTTATGACGTTCCATTAAATCACGTTAAACCACATGGAGCTTTGTATCAAATGGGTGCAAAAGATAGCGCAGTTGCTAAAGTGATTGCACAAGCTGTTTATGATATGAATCCAAATTTAATCTTTGTAGGTTTATCTCAATCTCACTTAATAGAAGAAGCCCAAAAAATAGGACTACAAACGGCGTCTGAAGTTTTTGCGGACCGCCGTTATGAACCAAATGGACAACTTGTTAGTCGTAAAGAAAAACATGCTGTTATTGAAGATACTAACGAAGCGATTGCTCAAGTGATTAAAATGGTTACTGAGGGTAAGGTGACCGCAACAAATGGAGAAGACATTCATATTACTGCAGATACAATATGTGTGCATGGTGATGGGGCACATGCATTAGAGTTTGTGAGACAAATTCGTGACGCTTTATCAGCAGCTGATGTACGCATTGTTAAATTAGGGGGTTAATTAATGAAAAGGGAATCACAACAATTGAACAGTTCAAAACAATTTGAATTTACAAAAACACATAAACGTTTATTATTAGGTTCTGTGTTTTTGATGGCTACGTCTGCGATAGGACCTGCATTCCTTACGCAAACTGCTGTATTTACGCAACAATTTTTAGCGAGTTTTGCATTTGCAATTCTACTATCTATCATCATTGACATCGGTGCTCAAATTAATATATGGCGTATTTTAGTGGTCACTGGTTTACGTGGACAAGAAGTTGCCAATGAAGTCGTAAAAGGACTAGGAACATTTATTTCAATATTGATCGGTTTAGGGGGTCTCGCATTCAATATTGGTAATATTGCAGGTGCTGGATTAGGTCTAAACGCCATTTTCGGCATTGATGTGAGACTTGGTGCTGCCATTACGGCAATTATTTCCATCTTAGTCTTTGTTTCAAAAAATGGTCAAAAAATTATGGATGTTGTTACACTTATTTTAGGTATTGTAATGATTGCCATCGTAGCGTTTGTTATGATTAAAACAAATCCACCATACTTAGAAGCGGCTGGCCGAATGTTTGTACCTGAAAATCCCACTGCACTCGTATTACCAATTATTACTTTAGTAGGTGGTACAGTAGGTGGTTATATTACTTTTGCGGGTGCACATCGTCTCCTAGATGCAGATATTAAAGGTAAAGATTATTTACCTTTCGTAAACCGTTCTGCGATTGCAGGTATTTTAACTACTGGTGTGATGAGAGGGTTGTTATTCTTAGCGGTTTTAGGCGTTGTTATCACTGGAGTAGTTTTAAATCCTGAAAATCCGCCTGCCTCTGTATTTGAACATGCTCTAGGTCCAATTGGTAAAAATATTTTCGGTGTCGTACTTTTTGCCGCTGCAATGTCATCAGTAATTGGTTCGGCATATACAAGTACTACATTTTTGAAAACATTACATCATAAAATAAATAAACATGATAATTATGTAGTTATTACTTTTATTGTATTATCAACTATCATTTTCCTATTTTTAGGAAAACCTGTAACACTATTAATTGTTGCTGGTGCATTCAATGGCCTGATTTTACCTATTGTGTTAACAACAATTTTAATTGCTTCTAAAAATAAACGTATTGTTGGTGACTATCAACACCCGACATGGATGCTTATTTTTGGAATTGTTGCTGTACTTGTAACAATTTTTACTGGATTATATTCATTCCAAGGTTTGTTAGAATTAATTGGTAAATAAATGATTAACTTATGTTACTCATACGTAAGTGCTCTTTAAAGTTTTATTTCATTCAACTTTAAAGAGCGCTTTTTTAATGCCATAATCAAGCGCATTACAATCTATTTTTATTCTCATTACAACGACCATTATGATAAAATTGACTTCGAATATAGACAACATCTAGGAGGAAAAGTATGATTGGAATCATTGGAGCAATGGAAGAAGAAGTTGCCATCTTAAAGTCACAAATGAGTGATGTCGAGACATTAAAAATTGCGCATACCCTTTTCTATAAAGGGAAGTTAAATAATACAAATGTAGTTTTAACTCAAAGTGGTATTGGAAAAGTAAATGTAGCCATTTCAACGACTTTATTAATTCAACAATTTAAACCTGAACTGATTATCAATACCGGTTCAGCAGGTGGTCTGCAACCAGGATTATCTTTAGGAGACGTTGTGGTAAGCACAAGTGTTACATACCATGATGCAGACGCGCGTGCATTTGGTTATGCAATGGGTCAAATACCTGGGATGCCCGAATCATATGTTGCTGATAAAACATTGATTCATCATGTTAATGACGTTCTAAATACGTTAGAACAACCTGTGAGAGAAGGCATGATCGTATCTGGAGATAGTTTTATAGGAACTGAACAACAGCGCGCAGTTATTCTTAAACATTTTCCAAATGCCATGGCGGCTGAAATGGAAGCTGCGGCAATTGCGCAAACGTGTTATCAGTTTAACGTACCATTTATTGTGACCCGAGCGATTTCAGATTTAGCTGATGGTGATGCAGGTATGACGTTTGAAGCATTTTTAAAAGTTGCCTCAAAATCATCCAGCCAAATGGTCATTGCTTTAATTCAAAAACTCAATCAATAATAAATATTCATTTTATTGAAAGTTATGCTATAATTGTACGAATGAATTTTAAATTTGGAGGATTACGATGGGTATCATTAGTCGCTTATTTTTACCGAATCAATATGTTAAATCAATATATGAAATCGACTTCGATAAATTAAAAGAAAGAAATATTAAAGGCGTAATTACAGATTTGGATAATACGTTAGTAGGTTGGGATGAAGCAGACCCAACACCTGGTGTAGAAGCATGGTTTAAAGGACTAAGCGATCACAATATAAAAGTAACAATCGTTTCTAATAATAATGAAGCACGGGTAAAATCTTTTTCTAAAAATTTAGATGTTGATTACATCTTTAAAGCCCGAAAACCATTAGGAAAATCTCTTATTAAAGCTACTAAACAAATGGGACTTAATAAGGATGAAGTGGTCATTATTGGGGATCAAATGCTCACAGATGTATTTGGTGGAAATCATAATGGATTGTACACAATTATGGTTGTCCCAGTTAAAAATTCTGATGGCTTTGCTACTAAACTCAACAGAATGATTGAACGTCGTTTATTAAATTACTTTAAAAGAAAAGGATATATTAATTGGGAGGAATAACATTTGACTGATGATTTAAAATGTATCGGATGTGGTGCTACACTACAATCAGAAGATAAAGACAAGCCAGGATATGTTCCTGAATCTAGTCTTTACAAAGAAGACGTGATATGTCGTCGCTGTTTTAGATTAAAGCACTACAATGAAGTGCAAGACGTTGGTATGGATAGCGATGACTTTTTAACTTTATTAAATAAATTATCTGATAAAAAAGGTATAGTTGTAAATTTAGTCGATGTTTTTGATTTAGAAGGCTCTTTTATTCATGCAATTAAACGCATTGTGGGAAATAAGAAGATTATTTTAGCCGCAAATAAAATTGACTTATTACCTAAACAAATTAATAAACGTCGTGTGACAGAATGGTTAAGACAATCCGCTAAAAATTACGGTTTATATGCAGATGATGTAGTGTTAATTTCAGCAATGAAAAATTATGGTATCGAAGCACTTATGGCATCTATTGAAAAACACCGAAATGGTGAAGATGTTTATATAGTTGGAACAACAAATGTTGGAAAATCCACGCTTATTAATAAATTAATAGAGCATAGTGTTGGAGAAAAAGATGTAGTCACTACGTCTCGAATACCTGGTACAACACTTGATATGATCGATATTCCTATCGATGAAAACAGTGATATGTATGATACACCAGGAATTATACAAGCACATCAAATGACACATTTAGTTACACCAAAAGAGTTAAATATCATTATGCCTAAAAAAGAAATTAAGCAACGTGTATATCAGCTTAACGAAGGACAAACGTTATTTTTTGGTGGACTCGCTCGTATTGATTATATTAAAGGTGGTAAACGGCCACTCATCTGTTATTTTTCAAACGAATTAAATATCCACCGAACAAAAACATCTAATGCAGATCGTTTATGGCACGAACAACTAGGGGATTTGCTGTCACCACCATCAGATGCGTCAATGTTCCAATTAGATGAATTGAAAACTGTAACTCATTCAACGAATACTGAAAAACAGGACGTAATGATTTCTGGTTTAGGCTTTATAACAATTGACAAAGGTGCAACGTTTAGTGTGACGGTGCCAAAATCAGTAGATGTCACATTAAGACCATCAATTATGTAGGAAGTGTTTAAATGAAATTTGCAGTAATCGGTCATCCAATTCAACACTCATTGTCACCATTGATGCATCACGCAAATTTTCAATCTTTAAAAATGGATGCTGAATATGAAGCGCTCAATATTCCAGTAGAACATTTTCACCATATTAAAGATACCATTAATAGTCGTCAACTGAATGGATTTAATGTAACGATTCCTCATAAAGAACGTATTATTCCATATTTAGATGTGTTATCAGATGAAGCGAAAGAAATGGGTGCCGTAAATACGGTAGTCGTTAAAGATGATAAGTGGATAGGTTATAATACTGATGGTATTGGCTTTGTTAAAGGATTGGAATCCTATTATGGCGAATTAAAAAAAGCTAAAATCCTCATTTTAGGTGCTGGCGGGGCTAGTAAAGGAATTGCATATCAATTAAAACAACGAACAAGTTATCCTATTTATGTTGCGAATAGAACAATGGCACGCTTTGATTCATGGTCATTTGAAATCAATGCTATTCCGTTAGAAGACGTGAATACTATTGCGTCACAATTCGACATCATCATAAATACAACACCACTTGGTATGGGTCAATCTCATGAAAGTATTATGACATTGAAAAACCTAAAGCCTAACGCACTTGTAGCAGATATTATATATACACCTCTCATTACACCATTTTTAGCTACTGCACGCCAAAATGGTTATGATATTTACAATGGTTTAGACATGTTTGTATATCAAGGTGCGGAAAGTTTTAATATTTGGACGCAAAGAAAAGCTGATGTAAAAGCAATGAAAACAGCAGTATTAACTAAATTAAACTCAAAGTAGGAGGAAATTATGACATTAACAGGGAAACAAAAACGTTTTTTACGCAGTGAAGCCCACCACATTGATCCTATTTTTCAAATTGGGAAATCTGGTATTAATGAAAATATGGTTGAACAAATTAAAGATGCGTTAGAAAAGCGTGAATTAATTAAAGTACACATTTTACAAAATAATTTTGATGATAAAGGCGATCTTGCAGAATCATTAAGTAGCGCGACTGATAGCCACCTAGTTCAACAAATTGGATCTATGATTGTTTTATATAAAACATCAACGAACCATAAAAAAATTGAGTTGCCTTAATTATGGAAAAAATCGTCATATACGGTGGACAATTCAATCCCATTCATAGTGCGCATGAGATGGTGGCAACCATGGTAAATGAAGCAATAGCACCTGATATTTTCTACTTTTTACCAAGTTACAAATCACCTTTAAAGGTGCATACAGATATTATTGACGTCAAACATCGTATTGAAATGATTCAATGTGTGATCAAAAATTTAGGTTTTGGCACCATAAGGTATGATGAACTCGAGCGTAAAGGGGATAGCTATACGTATGATACATTAAAAATAGTACAAGAAGCACACCCGAGTGCAAAATTGTATTTTGTCATTGGTACTGATCAATATGAACAACTTGCTCAATGGTATAAAATCGACATGTTGCGTTCTTTTGTTACTTTTATCGTCGTTAATCGGCAACCTAAAGCCGTTATCAATGATGAGAGCATCATACAAGTTAATATGCCTGAAATGGCCATCAGCTCCACAGAAATACGTGAGCGTCGTAAACGTGGACAGACAATTCATATGTGGGTACCACTCAATGTGGAACATTATATTATGAAGGAGGATTTATATGGATAAATCTTTCGCTATAGAATTAGTTGAACAAAAATTACCGAAGAAACGGTTTGAACATTCTATGCGCGTTGCTGAAACTGCCGTTAAATTAGCTGAAATTTATGAAGGGGATACAAATAAAGCTGAATTGGCTGGTATTTTACATGATTTCTGTAAATATGATGATTTGGGCTCGATGTATCAAAAAGTGACACGCTATGAATTGGATTCCACTTTATTAAGCTATGGCTCTGAAATATTACACGGGCCCGTATGTGCAGCCATTATGAAGCATCAATATCACCTTAATGATGAAGATGTTCTATTAGCCATTGCACATCATACAACCGGGCGTCAACAAATGACTAAAAATGAAAAAATCGTTTTTATTGCGGACTATATAGAGCCTGGACGTACAACTAAGGGAGTCGAAGATATTCGCGAAATGGTATTGAGTGGAAAAGGGTTAGATAAGACGATTTATGAAATTTCTAAACGTACTGTTTTATATCTCGTTGAAAAAGATGTTAATGTATATCAAGCAACGATAGATTGCTTGAATTATTATAATTTTAACGATTCTAAATAAAGGATGATTAAATGAACGCTTATGAACTTTTAACTTACGCTGTTGAAGCAGCTGGCGATAAAAAAGCAGAAAATATAATTGCTTTAAATATGCAAGAGATTTCAGATATTGCTGATTATTTTGTAGTTTGTCACGGAAATAATGAAAGACAAGTTCAAGCAATAGCTAAAGCTGTAAAAGATGTTGCAGAGTCACATCAAATTACAGTGAAGCGAATGGAAGGATATCAAGAAGCAAAATGGATATTAGTTGATTTAGGTGACGTTGTTGTGCATGTCTTTTATAGAGATGAACGTTTACATTACAATCTTGAAAAATTATATCATGATGCTGAAATGTACCGATATGATGAGGTCGTTCACGCATAATGGCATATCAAAACTTAAGTGAATTTTACGATACGCTCACAGAGGATCAACCTTATCAAGATTGGGTTAACGTATTAGAGCAATTGACGGCATCGATGCAAATAAACAATTTATTAGATATTGGATGTGGCACAGGTACTTTAACTTGCTTATTTTCAAAGATTGCTAAAAATGTGACTGGCATTGATTTAAGCGATGAGATGATTGAGAAAGCAAAATTAAAGTCTGACAAGATTACATGGTTAAAAGGGGATATGTCGAATTTTAATCTAAATCAAAAATTTGATGTAATTACAATTTGTTGTGACTCACTTAATTATTTAACTACAGAAGATGCTGTTATGAACACATTTAATCATGTATACCATCATCTGAATGAGCATGGACTTCTAATGTTTGATGTTCACACCGCTCACAAAATGGAAACACAATTCAATCATCAAACTTATATAGATGATAGAGATGACCTCACACTACTATGGCAAGCTACACCAGGAGATGATCCTTTAAGTGTATGGCATGATTTAACATTTTTTAGTTTGAACGAAGACGGTACCTATAGTAGAACTGACGAATCACAATATCAACGCACCCTTAAAAAACCGCTATATGATGAGATGTTGAAAATCGTCGGCTTTAAAAACATTCAATCTTTTTATGATTTTGATATAACTAATCAATCTTCCCATAGTGATCGCTTGTTTTTCGTAGCAACTAAATAAAGTAACTTACCCCTTTCATGCGAGTAATAATGTGAAAGGGGATTTTTCTATGTATGAACAAATTCAACAGCGATTGAAGCAACCTAAATATTATGTCACTGTACTCATACTTTTATTTTTAATTGCTTTGGCAATGATACTTTATATGAATCATTCAACAAATGAAGTAAGTAGTCCATCACCTGTAACTGAAATGAATCAAAGCGAGCTAATGAGTCAACAAGCATCAACGCCTAAACAAGATACACCTCCTATTACAGATATCATAGTGGATGTTAAGGGAGCTGTTATGCATCCAAGAACTTATACAATGAAATCGAATCAAAGGGTGGATGATTTACTAAAAAAAGCCGGTGTACTTCATAATGCTGACGTTTCACAAATCAATTTAGCCGAAAAACTAATGGATCAAAAAATGATTTATGTCCCATTTAAAGGCGAAAAATCAACGATGCAACAAGCACAAAATATGACAAGTGCCACAACTGAGTCAGATATAAAGCCTATCAACCTCAATTTAGCCCAGTCTTCCGACTTAACCGAAATACCAGGAATAGGACCTTCAAAAGCTGAATTGATTATAAATTATAGAGAAGAAAAAGGGGGTTTTAAAACTGTTGAAGAATTAAAAGAAGTAAAGGGAATTGGAGAAAAAACATTCGAGAAATTAAAACCATATTTCGTGGTGTAATTTTGTCTAACTTCTATTTTTTAAAATCATGTGTATCATTATATAATGTATAATGATAATAAGACATGACAGATATCAAATGAAAATGAAGAGGTGACTTTATGGAACGGATTCAATGGGACGAATATTTCATGGCCCAATCACATTTATTAGCGTTACGCTCAACGTGTTCGCGATTATCAGTTGGGGCAACAATCATTAAAGACAATCGAATCATTGCAGGAGGGTATAACGGCTCTGTAGCGGGTGAAGTTCACTGCATAGACGAAGGATGTTTAATAGAAGACGGACATTGTATTCGCACCATTCATGCTGAAATGAATGCGTTACTACAGTGTGCAAAACAAGGGGTCTCAACTGAAAATGCTACGATATATGTCACGCATTTCCCATGTTTAAACTGTACAAAATCAATCATTCAAGCTGGTATTAAAACCATTTATTATGCAGAAGATTATCGAAACCATCCATATGCTATTCAACTTTTAAAACAATCTGGCGTCACGTTTGAACGTGTACCATTTCACCCTCAAGATATAGTAAAATATATACTTGGTACACAACGATAAATGCCATACTTTCTATATAGTTTTATCATTGGTCAACTATGTATTCATCACCCTTATACTGCGTGTTTCTTTTTATTTCTTTTAGCATGCAGTATGGTGATTAAACGTAAACCATTGATATTGGTAGGGTTAAGCCTATTTGCTGGTGTTTTTGGTGCAATTCTAGAATTTAATTTTATTAACACACTTCAAAGGCATACGCATCACCTATCATCAGTAACAAACAAAGAGATGATATATGAGGTCAAATTCCTAACACAACCCATAGACATTGAAGGTGAATTGACTGCTTTCGTACGAACTAAAGATGACGAGAAACTCCAATTAAAATCCTACTCAAACCCCAAATTACCTTTACTAAAACCAGAATTTTATGCCACGCATTCGTGTTTAATAAAAGGGAAGTATAAACCTGCATTACGTTCAGGACAACTTGGATATTTAAATGTGCAATCATTACAATTAAATCAATGTAAACCAGATCCTCCATCATGGTCTGATCGCATTCGACAATTAAGAAATACTTACATCAATCACATGCGAACGAGTTCTATTCATGGTAAAGATAAATTGATTGCTCTAGCTACTGGTGATATTCAATTTATAGATAAGAAACAACTTCTCTTAATTCGGCAATTAGGAATTTCACATTTGTTTGCTGTCAGTGGTACCCACGTCGCTATCTTCATCGGATTACTTTATCAACTATTTAAACGTTTACCTATACCTCTATGTGTATCTAAAACGCTGTTATTACTCCTATTACCTTGTTACTTAATCTTTGCAGGCGAAGCACCAAGTGCGCAAAGAGCTGTGATTATGGCAAGTCTCGTACTCTTATTTTCAAAATACATTCGCCATAAAGGCGTTACAATTTTGGCTGTCAGTTATATTATGCTTACAATAAATGACCAAAGCCTACATTATCATTTAGGATTCCAATTTTCGTTTGCTATATGTTTTTTATTACTTATTATGCAAAACTGTTACCATAATAAGCCCATGTTTACTACATTGGTTTTAACTAGCCTTATCTCTTTTTATGGAAGTATTCCAATTAGTTACCAACATTTTAATGAGATTCAATGGCAATCTATTATTACTAATCTTTATTTCCTTCCACTTTACAGTATTGTTATTATTCCACTCGCAATCCTTTCAATTATTGTTTTGACCATATTTCCATCTACGATATCATTGATGCCTAGTTTTATTAGTCCAATATTTCTCCTTCAAGATTATTTGTTGGATTTAAGTCAACCGCTTACACAAATTCGTTGGATTATTCCAAATTATGGTGAAATAGGGTATGTCATTCTTACTATGTTATGTTTTTTTAGTTTATATATGATTGTTAAAAAGAGATACTTAAAATACAGTATCTTAACAATAACTATTTTGTTATTATCTCAACTTGCTATTATTCCAGGAAAAGATGAGATGACTATGATTGATGTAGGTCAAGGAGATGCCATTCTTTTCACAACGCGTAACCATCAAACATTTCTTATTGATACAGGTGGTCAAATTGCATCCCATAATCAGAAGTATCATTACAACATAACTGAGAAAAAATTATTTCCTATACTTAAACATAAGGGTATCACGCACATTGATTATTTATTAATTACGCATGCACATGCGGATCATATGGGAGAACTAAATCGTTTATCTCAAATGATAGACATTCGAAATATCATATTTAACCCTAAACACTTTAATTCGGATAAATTACATGAAGTTCTCACTATTGCCCGCACTCATAACATTCAGTTACATTCCGCTTTTAAACTTAAAACGTTAGCATTAGGACAGTACCATTTTCAATTTATAGATGCTACGGTAGAAAATAGTCAAAATCCTAATGATCATTCGATAATCACATTCGCTACGATTCATCAATCAACGTTATTATTAATGGGTGATGCTACGACAGAAAATGAAAAGAGACTACTGCAAAAGATAAAACTTCCTAAAATTAATATTTTAAAGGTTGGTCATCACGGGAGTTTAACAAGTACCTCTCAATCTTTTTTAGCACATATCCGTCCTCAATATGCGCTCATATCAAGTGCAAAAAACAATGTTTATCAACTGCCTCATCCAACAATTTTAAAGCGACTACAAGAATTTAATTGCATTACTTATAATACAGCTGATACACATACGCTCTCCATTCAATTTAATCCGCATCAACCACGACAATATAATATTTACAATCTAACAAAATGAAAACTCTATAAACATTCATGTATAACTCATGACAACATGATATAATAATGCTAATTGTTTTAAGAGAGGAAGTTTTTAATGCCGACGCCAATCTATACTGTGTATGGAGACATACCTGAATTAATAGAGAAAGAAACGAACCATATCATTAATAATTATTTAGACGGCGAACCCAAAGACGACTTTAACTATATAAAATTTAATTTATATGAAACAAACTTTAATCAAATTATTGAAGAAGCAATGACAATGCCGTTATTTTCTTCAAAAAAAGTAGTGCTTATTCAAAATGCATACATTTTTACTGGAGAAAAGGTTGCGAAAGATCAAGTTGTCGATATGAATACCGTTATTGAATTTCTAGAAAAATATGACGGAGATACGCTTGTAGTCTTTGAAGTAACAACGCTCAAGCTTGATGAACGTAAAAAAGTGGTTAAAACATTAAAAAAGCAGGCGAAGTTAAAAAAAGTTGAACAAATGTCTGAAGCTGAAATGAAGCAATGGATTCATTCTTATTTAAATCAGAATTATAAAGAGATAAAACAAGATGCTTTAGATCAATTTTTAACATTGACTGGCATTCATTATCAACTCATTAATCAAGAACTTGAAAAATTATTATTATATATTGGGGATAAACCTACGATTAACCTTGAAGATGTAAGATCAATCGTAAATCGTAGCTTAGAACAAAACGTTTTTTTATTAACCGAGCATATTCAAAATAAACAAAAGCAAAAAGCAGTCTTGTTAATGCGCGATTTAATACAATTAAAAGAAGAGCCTATTAAATTACTAGCTTTAATTACTAGCAATTATAGACTATATTATCAAAGTTTAATATTAAATCAAAAAGGCTATTCAGAGCAACAAATCGCTAAAACGGTTGGTGCACATCCTTATCGCGTAAAACTTGCATTAAGGCAAGCACGTCAGTATTCCTTAGAATCATTACTTGATAAAATGAATATTTGCGCTGAAACAGATTATCAACTTAAATCATCTTATATGGACAAAGTATTACTTCTTGAATTATTTATTTTAAAATTGTAATCTATATGGTATCTATCTATTTCACATTTAATCGTCGGGGGTATGCCTATTCACTCCCGGCGTTTATATTCAAAAAATCGTATCATTGTAATAAAAAAGACAAACCTCACTTTTAAAAAGTAGGTCTGTCTTTAAAATGATACATACATTTATTGTATGACATTATTTAGCTGACATTAATTTAGATTTCATTCTGTCCGCTTTATTAGAGTGGATTAAATTACTTTGTGCAGCTTTATCAATTTTTTTGATAGCGCTGTTCACTAATTCTTGTTTATTATCAGCATTTGTTTCGATAGCTGTTTTCGCGCGTTTAACCGCTGTACGCATATCGTTTTTTTGTGAAATGTTTTTACTTTCAGCAGTGTGCGTTGTTTTCACACGTTTAATTGCAGATTTGATATTTGGCATTTAAAGCACCTCCTAAAAACATAATGATCAAAAGGTTTTGATTACAACAAAATTTATTCTATCAAAACTCAATTCATTGTGCAATCATTAATTAGAACGAATCATGCATTTTTAGCGTAATTTTTCAATCTAAAAGCAAGACGAACTGTCATTTCATAAGTTGCAATTATATGCCAAAAACGTTATCATATCAAAGATGCGATACATAATTAGGAAGAACGAGAAAGTGAGAAGGATACGATGAATAATAAAGAGCGATTAAATCGACGTAAAAATATAAGAAACTTTTCAATCATTGCCCATATCGATCATGGAAAGTCAACGTTAGCGGATAGAATCCTTGAAAATACGAAATCTGTTGAAGCGCGAGAAATGCAGTCTCAATTATTGGACTCGATGGATTTAGAGCGTGAACGTGGTATAACAATTAAGTTAAATGCCGTTCGTTTGAAATACGAAGCAAATGATGGTGAAACGTACACATTCCACCTCATTGACACACCAGGACACGTCGATTTTACCTATGAAGTTTCGCGTTCTTTAGCAGCATGTGAAGGTGCAATACTCGTAGTCGATGCTGCACAAGGTATTGAAGCGCAAACATTAGCAAACGTCTATCTTGCTTTAGATAATGATTTAGAATTAATTCCTGTAATTAATAAAATCGATTTGCCAGCTGCTGAACCTGAACGTGTTAAGCAAGAAGTTGAAAATGTTATTGGTCTGGATAAAGATGATGCCGTTTTAGCTAGTGCAAAATCTAACATCGGTATAGATGAAATTTTAGAGAAAATCGTTGAGATGGTACCACCACCAGAAGGAGATCCAGAAGCACCATTAAAAGCGTTAATTTTTGATTCAGAATATGATCCATATCGTGGCGTTATTTCATCCATTCGCGTGGTAGATGGTGTGGTCAAACCTGGAGATAAAATCAAAATGATGGCAACAGGTAAATCATTTGAAGTAACAGAAGTTGGTATTAATACACCAAAACAACTTCCAGTTGATGAGTTAACAGTAGGTGATGTAGGTTATATTATTGCAAGCATTAAAAACGTTGATGATTCACGTGTCGGCGATACCATCACACACTTTGACCGACCTGCAGACACCCCTTTAAAAGGATATAAAAAGATGAATCCAATGGTGTACTGTGGCTTATTCCCGATAGATAACAAGGATTATAACGATTTGAGGGAAGCGCTTGAAAAACTACAACTTAATGATGCTTCTTTAGAATTTGAACCTGAATCTTCTAAAGCGCTAGGCTTTGGTTATCGCACAGGATTTCTTGGTATGCTTCATATGGAAATCATTCAAGAACGTATTGAACGCGAATTTGGTATAGAACTGATTGCGACTGCACCATCGGTTATTTATTCAGTTGTGCTTAGAAATGGAGATACAATTCAAGTCGACAACCCAGCACAAATGCCAGAACGTGATAAAATTGAAAAAGTATTTGAACCTTATGTACGCGCAACGATGATGGTGCCTAATGATTATGTTGGTGCTGTCATGGAATTATGCCAACGTAAACGTGGCCAATTTATTAATATGGATTATCTTGATGATATTCGAGTAAGTATCGTTTATGAATTACCACTTTCTGAGGTTGTTTTCGACTTTTTTGATCAATTAAAATCTAATACAAAAGGATATGCTTCTTTTGATTATGAGTTTATTGAAAATAAAGAGAGCAATCTTGTAAAAATGGATATCTTATTAAATGGAGACAAGGTTGATGCATTAAGCTTTATTGTTCATAGAGACTTTGCATATGAGCGTGGTAAGGCACTTGTAGAAAAGCTCAAAACTTTAATTCCGCGTCAGCAATTCGAAGTACCTGTGCAAGCAGCAGTAGGGCATAAAATTGTAGCACGTACAAATATCAAATCTATGGGTAAAAATGTACTTTCTAAATGTTACGGTGGCGATATTAGTCGTAAACGTAAATTACTAGAGAAACAAAAAGCGGGTAAAGCCAAAATGAAGGCTGTAGGTAATGTAGAAATACCTCAAGACGCCTTTTTAGCCGTATTAAAGATGGATGAAGAGTAAAATCAACTCCCGATTACAGCGCGTGTATTGTGATTGGGAGTTTTATTATTGAAAGGCGGGAGATTATGACTGTAAAAAGCGCATACATTCACATTCCATTTTGTGTGAAAATTTGTACTTATTGTGATTTCAATAAATATTATATTCAACATCAACCCGTGGATACCTATTTAGATTGTTTAATCGCAGAAATGAACCGTGTACCAGAAACAACGTTAAACACAATGTTTGTGGGTGGTGGCACACCGACAGCTTTAACACCAAAACAGTTAGAACGGTTATTAACGGCAATCCAACATAAGTTTAATATTCAAGGCGAATATACTTTTGAAGCTAACCCTGACGAATTGACTGAAGAAAAAATACGTTTACTCAAAAGTTACGGTGTGAACCGATTATCGATGGGGGTTCAAACATTCGATACCTCTTTATTAAAGGCGCTTGGTCGCAGTCATCAAACTAAAGATATTTATAGGGCTGTTTCATATTCGAAAAAACATAACATTCAATCAATAAGTCTAGATTTAATGTATCATTTACCCAATCAGACTATAGCACAATTTGAAAAGAGCTTAAATGAAGCACTTTCTTTAGACATTGATCATATTTCGAGTTATGGCTTAATATTAGAACCTCAAACACAATTTTATAACCTTTATAGAAGAGGTAAATTAAATCTTCCAAGTGACACTTTAGGTGCCGAAATGTATCAATTATTAATGGATAAAATCCAATCCTCGCCTATGCATCAATACGAAATATCTAACTTTGCAAAAGATGGTCATGAATCTGAGCATAATAAGGTGTATTGGCGTAATGAAAGTTATTATGGTTTTGGTGCTGGTGCGAGCGGGTATGTTGATGGATGTCGCTATACCAATGTGAAACCAGTCAATCATTACATTAAGCAAGTTCAACAACAGAAACAACCGATTTTAGAGCAAAATTACCCAACATTAAATGAAAAAATAGAAGAAGAAATGTTTTTGGGACTTAGAATGAATGACGGTGTTAGTAAACAACGTTTTTTTGAAAAATACGGGCAACATGTAGAGGATATTTATAAACAAGAAATTTCACATTTAGAAAAAAAAGGGGTACTTATCAATACCGAAGAAAATGTAGCTTTAACAAGTCGTGGGCGTATTGTAGGAAATGATGTTTTCGAAGCGTTTATACGCATTTAAAAAATTTTTTAATTCCAGACCTTTAACGTTGACTTACTTTGACCAATTTGATAAATTATAATTAGCACTTAGGACAAAGGAGTGCTAATGAGGTGAAAACATGATTACAAAAAGACAATTAAGTATTTTAAATGCAATTGTTGAGGATTATGTTGAACTTGGCCAACCTATTGGATCAAACACAATACTTCAGCGACATGATGTAAATGTGAGTCCAGCTACAATACGCAATGAGATGAAATTATTAGAAACTAAGAATTTAATAGAGAAAACACATTCATCATCAGGACGTATCCCATCTGAAGCTGGTTTCAGATTATATGCCAATCGATTGTTAAATGAACCGATTGAAGCAAATAAGCAAAATTATATTAGCATGTATGATATGTATACGAAACATCATTTTGATATTTCTTCTACACTCAACCATTTTGCTAAAGTATTTTCTAATCAATCACATTACACGACACTTGTCGTAGGTCCAGACCATTCTAAGGTGGCATTATTAGATATCAAATTATTAAAAGTACATGATCATCATCTTGTGATTGTGTTGATATATGAAACTGGCCATATAAAACAACTTCATTTATCTTCATCACAACCGATATCTCAATCATCTGTTATTAGAATGTCTAATTATGTTTCTGAGCAAGCACGGAACAATATCAATCAAACTTTTCATCCTCAATACTTAGATGCGCATGACTTTTCATCAGATGAATATGATATTCTTTTTAAAGTCTATCAATTAATTCATCAACAATTATCAAGTGAATCAGCACGCATCTATTTAGGTGGAAAGCACCAACTGATTGATGCACTCAATGAACATAATGTTGCTACTATCCAACCTATTTTAAAATATATTGAATCAAATCAAATTACAGCTTTGATTGATGATACTTTGGATTCTGCAATAAATATCAAAATAGGACAGGACATAGAAAAGAACATAAATGACATTGCAATTTTAACGCGACGATATCATATTGATCATGGACTGAACGGTTATGTTGCCGTTATTGGTCCTACAGCAATGCATTATCAAGATGTGATTCAATTGCTTAGTAGAATTTCATAATATACGATTAACGAAATAGAGTATGGAGGTTTCAAAATGGCTGAAGAAAAAGATTTTACTACACAAGATAAAAATGAAGACAAGACAGATGTTGATACATCAGAGCAATCTTCTAATACAACTGAAAATAGTGAAGTAAATTCAACAAATGAAGTGAACAATGACACTAATGAAGCAACTCATGAAAATGTTGAAGAAGAAACAGTAGACCCTAAAGATGAAGAAATTGCATCTTTAAAGGCTCAAGTAGAAAAAGAAGAAGAAAAGTATTTACGCTTATACGCGGAATTTGAAAATTATAAGAGACGTATTCAAAAAGAAAATGAAACTCAAAGAAAATATCAATCTCAAGGTGTTTTAAACGATATTTTACCGGCTTTAGATAATTTCGAACGTGCATTAAAAATTGAAGGTGATGATGAATCCTTCAACGCACTAAAAAAAGGTGTTGAAATGGTTCATAGTAGTTTAATCCATGCTCTCGAAAACAATGGACTTGAAACAATTCAAGCGGAAGGCGAGACATTCGACCCTAACTTCCATCAAGCTGTAGTTCAAGATGATAATCCTGATTTTGAATCTGGACAAATTACAGAGGAATTACAAAAAGGGTATAAACTGAAAGATCGTGTTTTAAGACCTTCAATGGTAAAAGTAAATCAATAATTTTGACGAAAGTTACCAGTTTATGTAAAAATAATTATGTTTGAAAATTAGGAGGAATTAGATTATGAGTAAAGTAATTGGTATTGACTTAGGAACAACAAACTCTTGTGTATCTGTATTAGAAGGTGATGAACCTAAAGTAATTCAAAACCCAGAAGGTGCACGTACTACACCATCAGTTGTTGCATTTAAAAATGGCGAGACACAAGTTGGGGAAGTTGCAAAACGTCAAGCAATCACTAACCCTAATACGATTCAATCTATTAAACGTCATATGGGTACAGACTATAAAGAAAATATTGATGGCAAATCATACACACCTCAAGAAATTTCAGCAATGATTTTACAAAATTTAAAAAACACAGCTGAAAGCTATTTAGGTGAAAAAGTTGAGAAAGCAGTAATTACTGTTCCTGCTTACTTTAACGATAGTGAACGTCAAGCAACGAAAGATGCTGGTAAAATTGCCGGCTTAGAAGTTGAACGTATTATCAACGAACCGACTGCAGCAGCGTTAGCTTACGGTTTAGATAAAACTGACAAAGATGAAAAAGTTTTAGTATTTGACCTTGGTGGCGGTACGTTTGACGTTTCAATTTTAGAATTAGGTGACGGTGTATTTGAAGTATTAGCAACTGCAGGTGATAACCGCCTTGGTGGCGATGACTTTGACCAAGTTATTATTGACTATTTAGTAAAAGAATTTAAATCTGAAAACGGTGTTGACTTATCTAAAGATAAAATGGCATTACAACGTTTAAAAGATGCTGCTGAAAAAGCGAAAAAAGATTTATCAGGTGTATCTTCAACTCAAATTTCTTTACCATTCATTTCAGCTGGAGAAGCGGGTCCACTACATTTAGAAATGACTTTATCTCGTGCTAAATTTGAAGAGCTTACTGATAGTTTAATCGCAAAAACAATGGCTCCAACGCGTCAAGCATTGAGTGATGCAGGTTTATCTACTTCAGATATCGATGAAGTTATTTTAGTAGGTGGTTCAACTCGTATTCCAGCTGTACAAGAAGCAATTAAAAAAGAAATTGGTAAAGAACCAAATAAAGGTGTTAACCCAGACGAAGTTGTTGCTATGGGTGCTGCTATTCAAGGCGGTGTTATCACGGGTGACGTTAAAGACGTCGTATTACTTGACGTAACACCATTATCATTAGGTATTGAAATTATGGGTGGACGTATGAATACGTTAATCGAACGTAATACGACAATCCCTACTTCAAAATCTCAAGTTTATTCAACAGCAGCTGATAACCAACCATCAGTAGACATTCACGTACTTCAAGGTGAACGTCCGATGGCTTCTGATAACAAAACATTAGGTCGCTTCCAGTTAACTGATATTCCACCAGCACCACGTGGTATTCCTCAAATCGAAGTAACATTCGACATTGACAAAAACGGTATTGTAAATGTTACAGCGAAAGATTTAGGTACGAACAAAGAGCAAAAAATTACAATTGAATCTTCTTCTGCTTTATCAGATGACGAAATCGATCGTATGGTAAAAGATGCGGAAGAAAATGCGGAAGCTGATAAAAAACGTCGTGAAGAAGTAGACTTACGTAATGATGCTGATCAACTTGTATTCCAAGTTGACAAAATGTTGAAAGACTTAGGTGACAATGTTACTGAGGACGATAAAAAAGAAGCAGAAGCGAAAAAAGACGACTTAAAATCTGCCCTTGAAGGTAGCGATCTTGAAGACATCAAGTCTAAAAAAGAAGCACTTGAGCAAGTGATTCAACAATTATCTATGAAAGTATATGAACAAGCTCAACAAGCTCAAGGACAAGGTCAACAGGAACAATCATCTAAACAAGATGACACTGTTGAAGACGCAGAATTCAAAGAAGTGAAAGACGACGATAATAAATAATATTTGTGTTACACTAAACACGTATCAATAGTCTATCAATATATGTAATAGAGGGGCTAGGACAGCATCGTCCCAGCCTCTTTTTATTCATAAGATGTAAAAAAGGGAGCGATAGCATTGGCAAAACGAGACTATTATGAAGTCCTGGGCGTAAGTAAAAGTGCATCTAAAGATGAAATCAAAAAGGCATATCGTAAATTATCAAAAAAGTACCATCCAGATATTAATAAAGAAGAGGGCTCTGATGCGAAATTCAAAGAAATCAGTGAAGCTTACGAAATATTAAGCGATGATCAAAAGCGCCAACAATACGATCAGTTCGGTCATGCCGGTGCGCAAGGTGGTTTTAGTCAAGGTTTTGGTGGTCAAGACTTTTCAGGGTTTGGTGGCTCTGGCTTTGAAGATATCTTTAGCTCTTTCTTCGGCGGGCAACGCCAAAGAGACCCTAATGCGCCACGTAAAGGTGATGACCTGCAATATACGATGACAATTACATTTGAAGAAGCAGTGTTTGGTACGAAAAAAGAAATATCAATTCGTAAAGAAGTTACATGTCACACATGTAATGGTAATGGTGCTAAACCTGGTACGAAAAAGAAAACGTGTTCATATTGTAAAGGTTCTGGACATGTGTCTGTAGAACAAAATACAATTTTAGGCCGCGTTAGAACTGAAAAAGTATGTCCACAATGTAATGGTTCTGGGGAAGAATTTGAAGAATCTTGTCCAACTTGTCATGGACGTGGTACAGAAACTAAAAATGTTAAACTTGAAGTCACGGTTCCAGAAGGTGTCGATAATGATCAACAAATTCGTCTAGCTGGTCAAGGTGCACCAGGTGAGAATGGTGGTCCTGCTGGTGATTTATTTGTTGTATTTAGAGTAAAACCATCTGATAAGTTTACGCGTGATGGTGATGATATATTATACAAACAGAACATTAGTATCGCGCAAGCTGCTTTAGGTGATGAAATTAAAGTACCAACATTAAATGGTCAAGTCATGTTAACAATTCCATCTGGAACGCAATCAGGTAAGCAGTTCCGTTTAAAAGGTAAAGGCGTTAAAAACGTACATGGTTATGGCCATGGTGATTTATTTGTAAATATAGTTGTTGTAACACCTACAAATCTAACCGATAAACAACGTGAATTATTAAAAGCATTTGCTGAGGAAAGTGGCGAATCTATTTCAGAACAACCTTCTAATTTTAAAGATAAAGCACGTCGTTTCTTCAAAGGAGAATAATAAATGAAATGGATAGAATTATCTGTAGTGGTGAATAATGAAGCAGAAGAAAGTGTCACTGAAATCCTACAAAATGCAGGTTCTAATGGGGTGGCAATAGAAGATTCGAATGAATTACATCGAAAGAGAGAAGATCGATTTGGTGAGATTTTTGCGTTAAATCCTCAAGATTATCCTGAAAATCACATGATTATTAAAGCGTATTACAATGAATCACAATTTACGCGTACCTTACTTGAATCCATTGAGTCTAATATACTCAAACTAGACATTTTAAATCATGACGTTTTCAAAATGACACATCAGGATATCGAAGAATCTGATTGGGAAAACGAATGGAAAAATTATTTTCATCCATTTAAGGCATCTGAAAGATTTTTTATTGTGCCAAGTTGGGAAACTGTTCAAAAAGATGCACAACATTTGTACATTGAACTAGATCCAGGAATGGCGTTCGGCACGGGCGACCATCCAACAACGAGTATGTGTTTGAAAGCGATTGAAAAAATAGTTCAACCTCACCACCGTGTGATTGACGTGGGTACAGGTTCAGGCATTTTGAGCATTGCATCCCATTTGTTAGGTGCCCAACATGTCAAAGCATTAGACTTGGATGAAATGGCAGTTCAAGTTGCAAGAGAAAATTTCAAGAAAAATCATTGTGATTCTCACATTCAAACCACTACAGGTAATTTATTAGCAGATGAGCACGACCATTACGATGTAGTCATCGCAAATATTCTTGCACACGTGATTACACTTATGGTTGAAGATGCATATCAAACATTGAATCAAGATGGATTTTTTATTGCTTCAGGAATTATTGATGATAAAGCAGAAACACTTATCAATCAAATGAAAGAAACAGGATTTTCTATTATCGAGACACAACAGGATAATGGTTGGGTCTGTATAACTGCTCAAAAGGTGTGAGATAGATGCAACGGTACTTTTTAAATGAAAACGCTGAGTTACATCAGCGTTTTTTTATAACAAATTCTGAAGATATTCACCATATTCTTAACGTAATGCGTATGGACGTCGGAGATACTATCATTATCAATTTTAATCAACAGCGTACATACGAATCTCAACTCATAACATTACAAAAAGATTGCATCGAAATAGAAACAAGTAGAGAAATAGACTTAAATACTGAAATGCCGGTGAACGTAACAATCTGTAGTGGCCTTATTAAAAGCGATAAGTACGAATGGTTACTTCAAAAAGCCACGGAATTAGGGGCGCATCATTTTATTGCCACCCAAATGGATCGGTCAGTTGTAAAATTAAATGTACAAAAAGCGGATAAAAAAGTAGTGCGCTGGCAAAAAATTGTAAAAGAGGCAGCAGAACAAAGTTATCGTCAAATTGTACCAAAAGTGGAATTTATCTCGAATTTCAAAACCATATATGATATGATAAATCAATATGACTATGTACTTATGGCTTATGAAGAATCAGCAAAATCTGGAGAACGCTCACTATTAAAAAACTGTATTCAAAACTTTGCACCTGATGCCAAAATTTTATTATTATTTGGTCCTGAAGGTGGATTTTCTCAAGATGAGGTTGCTGCATTACACAATAAAGTTAAATGTGTTGGCTTGGGACCTCGGATTTTACGTGCCGAAACAGCGCCATTATATGCTTTAAGCGCCATAAGCTATCAATTAGAATTAAAATAGATACAATGAGGTGAATTTATGTCTACTGTTGCATTTCATACTTTAGGTTGCAAAGTAAACCACTATGAAACTGAAGCAATATGGCAACTTTTTAAAGAAGCGTCGTACGACCGTGTAGACTTTGAACAAAATGCGGATGTATTCGTTATCAATACTTGTACTGTGACAAATACGGGAGATAAAAAAAGTCGACAAGTGATTCGTCGTGCAATTCGTAATAATCCTGATGCGGTCATATGTGTAACTGGTTGTTACGCACAAACTTCATCAGCTGAGATTATGGAGATTCCAGGCGTCGATATTGTAGTAGGAACACAAGATCGCCATAAACTCCTTGACTATATTGATACGTTTAAAAATGAACGTCAACCTATTAATGGTGTAAGTAATATAATGAAAAATCGCACGTATGAAGAACTAGATGTGCCGTATTTTACAGACCGTACACGTGCGTCTTTAAAAATTCAAGAAGGATGCAACAATTTTTGCACATTTTGTATTATCCCATGGGCACGTGGTTTAATGCGTTCTCGCGATCCTGAAAAGGTAGTTGAACAAGCATCTACACTCGTACAATCCGGTTATAAAGAAATCGTGTTAACTGGAATCCATACGGGCGGTTATGGCCAAGATTTAAAAAATTACAACTTAGCGCAATTATTACGCGATTTAGAAACAATTGACGGTCTCGAGCGCATTCGTATTTCTTCTATTGAAGCAAGTCAATTAACGGATGAAGTAATAGAAGTATTGCAACAATCTTCAAAAGTCGTCCGTCATTTGCATGTGCCTCTACAGTCTGGATCTGATACGGTTTTAAAACGTATGCGACGCAAATATTCAATGGCACATTTTAGTGAAAGAATTAAGAAATTACACGCCGCATTACCAGGATTAGCAGTTACTAGTGATGTTATCGTAGGCTTTCCTGGTGAAACTGAGGAAGAATTTCAAGAGACATACGACTTCATTGTTAATCATCAGTTTTCAGAACTTCATGTATTCCCATACTCTCAACGTATTGGAACACCTGCAGCACGCATGGACGATCAAATTGATGAACAGATTAAAAATGAACGCGTACACCGACTCATTCAATTAAGTGATCAACTTGCAAAAACGTATGCTTCTCGCTTTGAAAATGATGTCCTTGAAGTTATTCCTGAAGAAAAAGGATCAACAGAAGGTATTTTAGTTGGTTATGCCGATAATTACATGAAAGTTGAATTCGAAGGCGATGAGTCGCTCATTGGTCAAATTTGTAAAGTGAAAATTACACGCGCAGGTTATCCATTAAATCATGGACAATTATTAAGAGTAGTTGATTATGCGACGAACAAATCTGAGGAAGAAGTACTAATTTAAACAGAAATTGTATAATTCAACATTGACCATAATTAAGATTTAATTTATACTAATGTTTACATGGCATAAATCATGTGTCATTTATTAACCTATAAAAGTTTTCTTGATATTTGGAGGGAGGGAAATACAGATGTCTAAAACAGTAGTCCGTAAAAACGAATCATTAGAAGATGCTTTACGTCGTTTTAAACGCTCAGTTTCTAAAAGCGGTACAATCCAAGAAGTTCGTAAACGCGAATTCTATGAAAAACCAAGTGTAAAACGTAAAAAGAAATCTGAAGCTGCACGTAAACGTAAATTCAGATAATTATCATTGTGTTGAACTCCCTCAACATTCAAATTAATGATATATAGAGCTTCAAAATCGTTCAAATGTCGAATGATTTTGAAGCTTTTTTGTATTTAGATTTTATGCATTTTAAATAATCTTTATCACTATTAGTATTTAGAAAATTCATGTATACTACTAAGTGAGAGTGAGGTGTATGTTTATGCTACTATCAATACATATGCTAGATTTACTCGGAACAATACAAAACGAAAGTATTTTCACACAATTATCTCAGTGGATTACCTCTCCGTGGGTATCATTGGCTCTCGTGTGTATTTTATTTGTAGGTTTTGTATATCAGCTCTATTCAAAATCTTTTAACTGGGCTGGCATTCTAGCAATCTTAGCGTTACTTTTTATCTTCTTAGGTTATTTAGCAGAAGGTACCATTTCCTTTATTACCATTATGATATTTAGCATCGGCGTAATTCTCGTTATTATAGAATTGTTTGTCGTAGGTGCTGTGTTAGGAATTATAGGTATGGTGCTCATTGTATTTAGTTTAATTACAATGGGTGACAATTTACCTTTAATGTTACTCAGTGTATGTGTCGCATTAATACTATCTATTATTGAATGGGTGATTTTAGTGAAGTTTTTCAAAAAGAAAATATCGTTATTTGAAAATGTTGTATTGAAAGACTCTACTAACACTGAGTCAGGATATACATCGCACAATGACCGTTCATACCTTGTCGGTGCAACTGCATTGACACTCACAGATTTACGACCAGCTGGTTTAATTCTTTTTGAAAACGAACGTATTGATGCTGTATCAGAAGGGTCTTTTATTAACAAAGATGTTAAGGTGGAAATCATTGAAGTAGAAGGAACGCGCGTCGTTGTACGCGAAATACAATCAAATTAAGAAGGAGCATTCATATGTTAACAACTGGTTTTATTTCTTTTATCATTATTGCCGTTCTTGTCATTGTGGCATTGATGATCTTATTTTCATTCGTTCCTGTTGGACTATGGATATCAGCATTAGCAGCAGGTGTCCACGTGGGCATCGGTACTTTAGTAGGTATGCGTTTACGTCGTGTATCTCCTAGAAAAGTTATCGGTCCGTTAATTAAAGCGCATAAAGCAGGGTTACAATTAACAACGAATCAACTTGAATCACATTACTTAGCTGGAGGGAATGTTGACCGTGTGGTAGATGCAAACATTGCAGCACAACGTGCCGACATCAACTTACCATTTGAACGCGGCGCTGCAATTGATTTAGCAGGTCGTGACGTTTTAGAAGCGGTACAAATGTCCGTTAATCCTAAAGTGATTGAAACACCATTCATTGCCGGTGTGGCTATGAACGGTATCGAAGTAAAAGCTAAAGCGCGTATCACAGTACGTGCAAATATCTCACGTTTAGTTGGTGGTGCTGGTGAAGATACGATTATTGCACGTGTTGGTGAGGGGATTGTATCTACAATTGGTTCTAGTAAACACCACACAGAAGTTTTAGAAAACCCTGATAACATTTCTAAAACAGTATTAAGTAAGGGGTTAGACTCAGGTACTGCATTTGAAATCTTATCTATCGATATTGCTGATGTTGATATTAGTAAAAACATCGGTGCAGACCTTCAAACTGAACAAGCCATCGCGGACAAAAATATTGCCCAAGCTAAAGCAGAAGAGCGTCGTGCAATGGCGGTAGCTCAAGAGCAAGAAATGAAGGCTCGTGTTCAAGAAATGCACGCGAAAGTTGTGGAAGCTGAAGCTGAAGTGCCACTCGCAATGGCTGAAGCGTTACGTTCTGGGAATATTGGTGTTAAAGACTACTACAATTTAAAAAATATCGAAGCTGATACTGGAATGAGAGAAGCAATTAATAAGAGTTCGCAAAAATCTCAAGAAAATAAAAGTGAACATTAATGAGGTGAGGGTATGAGCATTGGAGTTATCATTTTTATCATTACGATTGTCATTTCTATTATCTCTGCAATTAATGATAAAAGTCATGAAAAGCGTAAGCAATCTCCACAGCAACCTCCAACATCAAATCCTCCTAAATCTTTTATGGATAAAGTTGAACAAACTTTGAAAGAATGGGAGATGGAATTTGATACACAAAAGGGTGAAGATGTATTCTCACCCAAAGAGACCCAGTCAGAACCTAAACCGGTGAAACAAAAGCAACATCCTAAAAAGGTTCAAAAAAGCGAGATACCTTCTGAAAGAAAACGTGTAGATACACAACGTCAAGAACAACAAGTTCAAAAAGAATTGTTAGATATGTTAAGAAGTGATATCGATTCTTTAAATGATACATTTGATCGAGAACGCCAAAAACATATTCATCGCATTGAACAACGTGCACGTCAAATCATAGATGATAAATATCTTTCTCCAAGAACCAAACGCATGAAACTTAAACAATTACTATCCTCATCACAACAACCCGCTATGGCTAAAGGGGATTTAACTTTTTCAGATAATGAAGTTGTGAATGGCATAATTTGGGCCGAGGTTATTGATAAACGTAAACAATTAAATTAACTCACTTTCATAGATCAAGGCATTACTCGATATCGAGAACGTGCCTTGATTTTATTTTACTTCTTAACTTAATAATACAGTTGAATTAAATGCGTCATATTTCTTTTATTACCAGTTATAATTAGATGACTTAATCGTATAGCAACATGATATAATAGAAACAAACATGTTAGATTAATGATTGGAAGCATTTTAACATGTTTGGTACATTAATCATACATTACTTTGTAAAGGAGTTCGTATATGCCTGAAATGATTCAAATCGATGACATTCATCAAGCTCAAGCACTATTTGGTAATAATGACGAATATATCCACCTTATAGAAGACGCTTTCGATGTTGTCATTCACGCTAGAGGGCAAGAAGTAGCCGTGCAGGGGCAACAAGTTGATGCAGTGACGAAAGCCGAATCCGTTTTAACAAATCTATTAAAAGTAATAGAACAAGGGGCAACGATCACTGTTAAAGACGTACAAGCTGCGATAAAAATGGCCCACAATCATACAATTGATCAACTTATTGATCTTTATGAAGAAGAAATTGCGAGAGATGCGCATGGTAAAATCATTAGAGCCAAAACGATGGGACAACGTATGTATATACACGCAATTAAAAATAATGATTTGGTTTTTGGAATAGGGCCTGCAGGTACAGGTAAAACATTTTTAGCCGTTGTTGTGGCTGCAAAAGCTCTACGTATGGGTCAAGTTAAACGGATTGTTTTAACAAGACCAGCTGTTGAAGCTGGTGAATCTCTAGGATTTTTACCTGGTGACTTAAAAGAAAAAGTAGATCCATATTTACGTCCACTCTATGACGGTTTGAATACAGTATTAGGTGTAGAAGCTACTGAACGGCTAATTGAAAGAGGTGTAATAGAAATTGCGCCATTAGCATATATGCGTGGACGTACACTTGAAGATGCTTTCGTCATTTTAGATGAAGCACAAAATACGACACATGCTCAAATGAAGATGTTTTTAACACGTTTAGGGTTTGGTTCTAAAATGGTTGTTACAGGAGATAAAACTCAAGTTGATTTACCGAAAGGGGTTAAAAGTGGTCTCATTGAAGCAGAATCTCGATTAAAGTCCATCAAAGGGCTTAGTTTTCAATATTTAGATCAAGCAGATGTTGTGCGTCACCCATTAGTCGGACGAATTATCTCAAGTTATGAGGAGGATAACTAATGTTTACCATTGATTTTAATGATCACACGAATAAAGTTCACGATGATTGGTATAAACAAATTGAATCACTCTTAACCTTTGCTAAAGATCAAGAAAATATCACAGAAGACGCTGAACTTTCAGTGACATTTGTCGATAAAGATGAAATTCAAGCTATTAACCGCGATTATCGTGATAAAGATAAAGTAACGGATGTCATTTCATTTGCCTTTGAAGAAGATGAAACGGTATTTGAAGGGATGGATATGCCAAGAGTCTTAGGAGATATTATTATTTGTACTGATGTGGCACAAGAGCAAGCACTTCAATATAATCATTCTTTTGAGCGCGAGTTAGGATTTTTAGCTTTACATGGTTTCTTACATTTGCTTGGTTATGATCATATGAATGAAACAGATGAACAACAAATGTTTCAACGTCAAGACGACATCTTAAATGCATATGGTCTTTCGAGGGACGTATGATTAAACGGTTTAAACCCGCTCTCATAGGTGCCATTACACTTTTAAAAAAAGATATCAATTTCTTACTGCATATTTTATGCGCAGTCTTGGTCATCATTACCGGGATTTTATTAAAGCTTTCTGCTGTAGAGTGGATGTTTTTATGCATTGCTATTTTTACTGTTTTAATCACAGAGGCAATGAATACTGCGATTGAATATGCCGTGGATTTAACTACGATGGAGTATCATGTTTGGGCGAAACATGCGAAAGATATAGCTGCTTTTGCGGTATTACTCGCATCAATTTTAGCAGTCATCATAGGGTTAATCATTTTTATCCCTAAAATTATATAAGGGCGTGATAATATGAGTTACACGGAAAAACATTTTAATGAAGTCAGAAAAGCACAACAACGTGCCTATGCACCCTATAGTAATTTTAAGGTAGGTGCGTATTTATTAACAAAAGACGGTCAAGCCTTTTATGGAGCGAACGTAGAAAATGCAGCCTATCCATCTACTTGTTGCGCTGAGAGATCAGCACTGTTTGCAGCAATTAGTCAAGGATATAAGCCGGGTGATTTTGAATCGATCACGGTAACGGTTGATAGCCCTGAAGTCTCATCACCTTGTGGAACATGTCGACAAGTTCTTAAAGAATTGTGTGACGACGACATGCCCGTTTATATGACTAATCAAACTGGAGACATGAAAATGCTCACTGTACATGAACTTCTCCCATTAGGATTCTCAGGAAAGGATTTAACCTAATATGACAGAATATAAATCAGGTTTCGTAACGATTATCGGTCGCCCGAATGTTGGGAAATCTACATTTGTAAACCGTGTTATCGGTCATAAAATTGCAATTATGTCTGATAAAGCACAAACTACTCGTAATAAAATTCAAGGGGTCATGACGACCAATGATGCACAAATTATTTTTTTAGACACACCAGGCATTCATAAACCTAAACATAAATTAGGCGATTATATGATGAAAGTGGCTAAAAACACTTTATCAGAAATTGATGCCGTCATGTTTATGGTTAATGTGAATGAAGACATCGGTCGCGGTGATGAATATATTATGGAAATGCTCAAAAATGTTAAAACACCCGTCTTTCTAGTGTTAAATAAAATAGACTTAGTACATCCTGACGCTTTAATGCCTAAAATTGAAGCATATCAAGCGTATATGGATTTCACTGAAATCATACCTATCTCAGCTTTAGAAGGCTTAAATATTGAACACTTTATTCAAGTATTAAAATCATATTTACCTGAAGGACCACAATATTATCCAGACGGTCAAATTTCCGATCATCCAGAACAATTCGTCGTAAGTGAACTTATTCGAGAAAAAATTCTTGAAACTACCACTGAAGAAATACCACACTCAATTGGCGTCAATGTGGAACGTATGGTTCAAGAATCGGAAGACCGCGTGCATATAGAAGCAACAATATATGTCGAACGCGATTCTCAAAAAGGTATTGTCATCGGTAAAGGCGGCAAGAAATTAAAAGTAATTGGCCAACGTGCTCGCATGGATATTGAACATTTACTTGGTTCAAAAGTATATTTAGATTTATGGGTTAAAGTTCAAAAAGATTGGAGAAATAAATCTAATTTCATTAAGCAAATGGGTTACGTGGAAGACGAGTAGTAGGGATTAAAGGCGGTGTATACATGCTCATTAAACAAAATGGAATCATCATTAAGTCAGTGGATTACGGTGAATCGGATCGTATTATCACAATTTTGAATGAGCACGGTGCAAAAATCCCACTTATGGTGAGACGTGCCAAAAAGGTAAAATCTGGATTTCAAGCAACAACACAGCCTTTTGTTAAAGCATTATTTATTTATAATAAGTTTCGTGGAATGGGCACATTAACATCCATTGACGTAATTGATTTAAACTATAATTTGAGAATGGATATTTATGCGAATAGTTATGCCAGCCTTTGTTTAGAAATCATTGAACGTTCCATGGAACAAGATGAAATCAACAAACATATGTATCAATTACTTACTTTTGCAATTGAGCGAATCAATGAAGACGTGTCTCCACAATTAATAGCGAACATCGTCATGTTGAAATGTTTACCACGTCATGGAATTTCTCTACAATTAGACAAATGTGTGATTACGCAGTCTCAAAACAGTGAAGATTTATCAGCATATAGCTTTAAATTTAATGGCGTTATATCAAATCAAGTCATGTATCAAGACACTCACGCATTACCTTTATCAAACAAAACTATTTACATCATGAATGTGTTACAACAATTAAAACTTTCACAAATTAATGAATTGCGTATTCATCAAAAAATTGTTGATGAAATGTCTACATTCATTTTAATGATTTACAAAGAATATCTAGGATTATTTTTCAAGAGTCAAAGGCTTATCAATCAGCTCAAGCGTAGTGCATTAGACATTTTAGATGATTCTAAACCAACACATTAATTTTATATTGTACTTGTAACTATATAAAAATGAGCAGTGAAGTTCTCTTCATTTCCACTAAAATGTAATGGTGTATAGTGAAACGTTTTAAAAATTTATCATAACTTAAAAAACAGCCTCCAAATATCATTTGAAGGCTGTTTTTTTATGTTTGATTTATTGTATCTACATATGGAAATCATCTATGTGCTTGATGACGTTAAAATTTCACTTTTTCAGCTAAAAATGATTTAAGATCATTGATTGACATACGAACTTGTTCCATAGAATCACGATCACGTACTGTGACTTGATTATCTTCTAGAGAGTCAAAATCAAAAGTAATGCAATATGGCGTACCGATTTCATCTTGACGACGATAACGTTTACCAATTGATTGAGATTCATCAAAGTCTACAACAAAATCTTCACTTAATTGTTCATACACTTTAATCGCTTCTGCAGATAATTTTTTACTTAATGGCAGAACAGCTGCTTTGTATGGTGCAAGTGCAGGGTGGAAGTGTAATACGGTACGCGCATCTTTACTGCCTTCTACACCTTCTTCTTCATAGGCATCACATAAAAATGCAAGCGTCACACGATCAGCACCTAAAGAAGGCTCAATACAATAAGGAATGTATTTTTCATTTGTTTCAGGATCATGGTATTTAAAGTCTTCTCCCGAATGTTCACTATGTTGTTTTAAGTCAAAGTCTGTACGACTTGCGATACCCCATAATTCACCCCAACCAAACGGGAATTTGTATTCGATGTCTGTCGTAGCATTTGAGTAATGTGATAACTCATCTTCATCATGGTCACGTAAACGCGTATTTTCCTTATGAAGCCCTAGATCAGTTAACCATTTCGCAGCATAATCTTTCCAATATGATTGCCATTCAATCTCTGTTCCAGGCTTACAGAAAAATTCTAATTCCATTTGCTCGAATTCACGTGTACGGAAAATAAAGTTACCAGGTGTAATTTCATTACGGAATGATTTACCTACTTGACCAATACCAAATGGTAATTTTTTACGCATCGAACGTTGTACATTCTTATAATTTACAAAAATACCTTGAGCTGTTTCAGGGCGTAAGAAAATTTCGTTTGTTGAATCTTCAGTTACACCTTGGAATGTTTTAAACATTAAATTAAATTGGCGAATATCTGTCCAATTTGCTGTTCCACTAACAGGGCAGGTAATACCTTCTTCGTCAATGATGCGTTTCATTTCTTCAAAACTTAATCCGTCAGCGATGAAGTTTTCGTCACCTTTAACGTTATGCATATAATCTTCAATAATTTTATCTGCACGATAACGAATTTTACTGTCTTTATTATCAATCATAGGGTCGTTGAAATTGCCTAGGTGACCTGAAGCTTCCCATGTTTTAGGATTCATTAAAATTGCTGCGTCTAAACCAACATTGTATGGAGATTGCGTTATAAATTTTTTCCACCAAGCTTTTTTAACGTTATTTTTTAATTCCACACCTAATGGACCATAGTCCCAAGTATTAGCTAAACCTCCATATATTTCGCTACCAGGAAATACAAAACCTCTATGCTTTGCAAGTTGCACAATTTTATCCATATTTTTTTCCATTCTAAAACACTCCTTAAAAAATATAAAAAGTCCCAAGCCAAAGAAAATACTTTGCCTTGGGACGAATTAATGTATTAATCCGCGGTTCCACCCAAATTAGTGTGTCCACTCACTTTTATTCACATTTTGAAAATTAGGCCATTTGATGTGTTAAGCTTTCACCATCCTTAACTCGCTTTAACTATAAGTTTAAAGTAATCTATTCTGTTTCGCAAGCAAAATCATAATTGTCTACACGTTGATAAACCGTTATAATGGTAAATGAATGTTTTAAAAATGTCGTAGTGATTACATACTGATTTGTATACTTCATCAAATCAAACGTTCCATATGAAAATAAATATGATGCTAGTATCTTAAAGGAGGCATTTCTGCTATTTAATTAGCATAACCAATTGGTTTTAAATATGCAGAGATCGATATAGAACTGAGTAAACGTCAAGAACACATTGTTGATATCGTAAAAAATTCAGGTCCTATCACTGGTGAAAAAATTGCTGAACAACTTAATCTCACACGCGCAACTTTAAGACCTGATCTTGCTATTTTAACAATGGCGGGATATTTAGAAGCAAGACCACGTGTAGGTTATTTTTATTCAGGTAAATCAAGCTCACAATTGCTTACTGAACAACTCAAGCATTATATCGTTAAAGATTATCAATCACATCCAGTTATTTTAAAAAGTGATGTTACTGTCTATGATGCAATCTGCGCGATTTTTATTGAAGATGTAGGAACATTGTTTATCGTTAATGAAGATAATGATTTGGTAGGTGTATGTTCTAGAAAAGATTTACTACGTGCATCCATGGCAGGACAAGATATTCATAATATTCCTGTACATATTATTATGACTAGAATGCCTAATATCGTTCTTTTAGAAGAAGATGACCTTCTTTTATATGCAGCACGTCAAATGATTTCTAAAGAAATAGATTCCATACCGATTGTGAAATCAAAAGGCGATGGAAAATATGCTGTAACTGGACGTATTTCTAAAACGACAATCACTAAACTTTTCGTTTCTTTATTCGATCAATAGGAGGGTTAATGACGCATGACGAAAGTGAAAATTATTATTGCCTCAGACTCAGTAGGTGAAACTGCAGAACTTGTTGCCAAAGCCTGTATTTCTCAATTTAAAAACGTTGAAAGCACTGCCGATATTATACGCTACCCATATATAGAAACGAAGCAAAATATAGATGAAATTATTCAAATGGCTAAAGAAAATAATTCAATGATTATTTATACGCTAGTGCGCCCAGATATTCGCGCCTACATGGCGAATTTAATTAATGAAAATAATCTCAAATCCGTAGATATTATGGGACCCATTATGTCTATGATGGAAGCAACATTTCAACAACAACCTATCAATGAACCTGGAATCGTCCACAAACTGGATGAAGACTACTTCAAAAAAATTGAAGCCATGGAATTTGCGGTTAAGTACGATGACGGTAAAGATCCTAAGGGTCTTCCTAAAGCTGATATTGTACTCATCGGTGTTTCACGTACGTCGAAAACACCAATCTCACAATACCTTGCACATAAACGCTATAAAGTCATGAATGTGCCTATTGTTCCTGAAGTTAATCCACCAGAAATGTTATTTGAAATTGATCCAAAAAAATGTATTGCTTTAAAAATTTCATCTGAAAAATTGAATGCAATTCGTAAAGAACGATTAAAGCAACTTGGATTATCTGATTCAGCGCGATATGCAACAGATACTCGTATTGAAGAAGAATTAGAGTATTTCAATAAAATCGTCGATCGTATTGGCTGCCCTGTATTAGATGTATCCAATAAAGCTATTGAAGAAACTGCTAATAATATTATACAAATTATTGAGCATAATAATTTCTTTTCAAATTGAAAGTAAGTATAATATTAAAACTCACTCATTTTCATAGGAATCTAGCAATCAATAAAGGTGATAAATTTGAGAATACCACAATCAACCATTGATCAGATTAAAGAAAATACAGATATATTAGACGTCGTTAGTGAGTACGTTAAACTAGAAAAAAGAGGACGCAATTATATAGGTTTGTGTCCTTTTCATGATGAGAAGACCCCTTCATTTACAGTGTCTGAAGACAAACAAATTTGTCATTGCTTCGGTTGTAAAAAAGGTGGTAACATTTTTCAATTTATTCAAGAAATTGAAAATGTTTCATTTACTGAAGCGGTTAAACATTTAGGTGACCGCATTAACATTCAAGTTGACATTCATTCTAATGATACATCTCATCAAATTGCTTCTAACGACTTACAAATGATTCAAATGCATGAGACATTACTGGAATATTATCATTATATTTTAACGAAAACGGTTGAAGGCGAAGTAGCTTTAAAATATTTATATGATCGTGGTTTTACTGATCAAATGATTAATGAAAGAAAAATTGGATTATCACCTGACTCCTCGCATTTCGCGACTGATTTTTTTGAGAAAAAAGGATTTGATTTACATTTAGGTTATGAAGCGGGAATTTTATCACGAAATGAAAATGATTTCACCTATTATGATAGGTTTAGAGATCGAATCATGTTTCCACTAGCCAATGCACAAGGGCGCATTGTAGGTTATTCCGGGCGAACTTATCAAAATCAGGAGCCTAAATATTTAAATAGTCCAGAATCTCCAATATTTCAGAAACGAAAATTACTTTATAATTTAGATCGTGCACGTAAACATATTCGCTCACATGATGAAACAATTATACTCGAAGGTTTTATGGATGTGATTAAAGCCGATGAGGCAGGACTGAATCATGTTGTTGCAAGTATGGGAACACAAATATCTGAAGACCATATTCACTTTTTAAGAAAATTAAGTAATCATGTTACATTATTATTTGACGGTGATTTTGCTGGTATACAAGCTGCATTAAAAACGGGGCAAACATTGTTGGAACAAAATATCAACTGCTTTGTAGTTCAATTACCTCAAAATATAGACCCAGATGAATACATTGAAAAATATGGTAAAGAAAAATTTTTAGAGTTCGTCAATACTGAGAAAAAATCATTTGTAATCTTTAAATTAATGCAACATCAAGACCAAATCGAAAATAATGATTTAGCTTATGAAAAATTTTACAAAACGTTTATAAATGATGTTTCTAAAATAAACTCAAATATTATACGAAAAAAAGTGTTACAAGATGCATCAAGTTTGTTTAAAGTTTCACCAGATAGTCTAAATAATGAAGTAGAAAAGCGTTATCCCAATAACGACTCTCAGAACACCATGCATCATACACCTCAGAAACAATCTGTTCGTTTAAATAAACATGCTGTTGCAGAGAGAGCAATTTTAAAACATTTCATTAATGATAAAGATGTTTTTTTAAGTTTTCATAAAAATATTGATGAATCCGACTTTACAAATGAGTATTTTAAACGTATATTTAATATTTTACGAGACTTTTATTCTAAACATGAACAATTTGATATCAGTGAATGTATTACCTATACGCATCAGCATGAAATTAAAGAAGCGTTGATATATTTAGTAGATTATCCGCTTAACCGAGAACCGTATGAGAACGAAATAGATGATTATATTAGAGTAATGACTGAAAATAGAAATTCAGATTCACTTGAAACACTTCATGAAAAACTACGTGAAGCTACACGTAATAAAGATGTCGCATCTCAAAAGTATTATTTAGAAATGATAGTGAATAAAAATAGAAATCGATTAAAGCGTCAAGATTAATATCGGGAGGCCTTTGTATGTCAGATAACCAGGTAAAAGTAATTAAAAAAGAGACTATCGATCCTACTCTAACACTAGAGGATGTTAAAAAACAGTTAATTGAAAAAGGGAAAAAAGAAGGTCACCTAAGCCATGAAGAAGTAGCAGACAAATTACAAAACTTCGACATGGATTCAGATCAAATGGACGAATTTTTTGACATGATTAATGATAATGATATTCAGTTAGTCAATGAAAAAGATAGTTCTGATACCGATGATAAATTAAATCCAAGCGATCTAAGTGCACCTCCAGGCGTTAAAATTAACGATCCAGTTCGCATGTATTTAAAAGAAATTGGCCGTGTAGACTTATTAAGTGCTCAAGAAGAAATTGAACTTGCGAAACGGATAGAACAAGGTGATGAAGTCGCTAAGGCAAGATTGGCAGAAGCTAACTTAAGACTTGTTGTCAGCATTGCTAAACGTTATGTAGGACGTGGCATGCTCTTTTTAGACCTCATTCAAGAAGGAAACATGGGCCTTATTAAAGCTGTTGAAAAATTTGACTTTAGCAAAGGTTTTAAATTTTCAACCTATGCGACATGGTGGATTAGACAGGCTATTACACGTGCGATTGCTGACCAAGCACGTACCATTCGTATTCCAGTACACATGGTTGAAACGATTAACAAATTAATTCGTGTTCAACGTCAATTATTACAAGACTTAGGTCGTGACCCAGCACCAGAAGAAATTGGTGAGGAAATGGATTTACCACCTGAAAAAGTACGTGAAATTCTTAAAATCGCTCAAGAACCTGTTTCACTTGAAACACCTATTGGTGAAGAAGACGACAGTCACTTAGGAGATTTTATTGAAGACCAAGAAGCGCAAAGTCCGTCAGACCATGCGGCATATGAGTTATTAAAAGAGCAGTTAGAAGATGTATTAGATACTTTAACAGATCGTGAAGAGAATGTATTACGTTTACGATTTGGTCTTGATGATGGACGTACACGTACACTTGAAGAAGTCGGAAAAGTTTTTGGTGTTACACGAGAACGTATTCGTCAAATCGAAGCGAAAGCATTACGTAAATTGAGACACCCAAGTCGCAGTAAAAGGCTTAAAGATTTTATGGATTAATACTGTCGTTTATAATTGAAACGTCACTTATACTTATCTAAAAGGGAGCAATCAGTCGTATCACTATGGTTAAACATATGATTACCTGTTTGTACTCCCTTATTTTTATAGAAGGGAAATATCATCATGATTCCAATTAATCGTCGACTATTAAAAGTAAGTGAATTTATTATAGGTGAAAAAATAGCTGATATTGGCTCTGATCATGCCTATTTACCAATTTATGCAATCCAACAAGGGATTATACAAACTGCAATTGCTGGAGAAGTAATCAAAGGGCCTTTTAATGCAGCCAAAAAAAGTGTGGCAACATATGGTTTAACGTCAAGAATTGACGTAAGATTAGGTGATGGTTTAACCATATTGAATGATACAGATGATGTTGATACAGTCACGATATGTGGTATGGGTGGGCCATTAATAACACGTATTTTAGAAAATGGATTTCATCATATTCCTAATTTTCCGCGGTTAGTTCTTCAATCTAACATTCAATCCGAACCGATTAGACGATTTTTACAAAATAAGGGTTATCAAATTATAACAGAAACATTAGTAAAAGAACGTGCGCATATATATGAAATTATCGTTGCTGAAAAAGGACAAATGAATTTATCGTCATTAGATTTTAAATTCGGACCTTTTTTACATCCTATTAAAGGAGATTTGTTTGAAGAGAAGTGGCAAAGAGAATTAGATGCGCTTGAGGATATAAAAAAACAATTAGATCCAAATAAGCATGTACAACGATATCAAGACATTACACACCAAGAAAATGTAATCAAAGAGGTGTTAAATGATGAATATTAAAACGTTACTGCATACACTTAATCAACACGTACCCTTCGACTCTGCTGAATCATGGGATAATGTCGGCTTACTCATAGGAAATACAGAAGATCATGTAGAAGGAATCTTAACAACGTTAGATTGCACCATTGATGTCGTAAATGAGGCGATTGAAAAACAGTGTAATACCATTATTGCGCATCATCCACTTATATTTAAAGGGGTAAAATCTATCATAGCCAATCAAGGTTATGGTTCCATTTTATACGCATTAATTCAAAATAATATCAACTTAATCGCATTGCATACAAATCTAGATGTTCACCCACGTGGTGTTAACGCTATGTTAGCTGAGCGCATTGGGATGAATGCGCCTGAATTTTTAAATGTTAACATGAAATCCTATTATAAAGTACAAGTGTTTATACCTCAAACATCTGCTGACGCATTTAAAAATGCATTGAGCGATGCAGGTATTGCTAAAGAAGGTAATTATGAATATGCTTTTTTTAATGCGATGGGAACGGGTCAATTTAAACCAGTAGGAGATGCAAATCCTACTATAGGTGCATTGAATCAAATTGAAAATGTAGAAGAGTTAAAAGTTGAATTTATGATTGACCAACATCAACGTGACTTAACAGAAAAACTCATTATAAAATATCACCCTTATGAAACGCCAGTTTATGATTTCATTCCTTTAGAAAAAAGTTTACAACAAGGGTTAGGGATGATTGGACAGCTGCATCAATCCTTCACAGTTCCTGATTTCATCAACCATTTAAAAACCGTTTTAAATATGCCAAGCATTCGTTTTATTGGAGACAATGACACTTTG
The DNA here is from genome assembly GCF_011466855.1 of Staphylococcus agnetis. Taxonomy (NCBI): domain Bacteria; kingdom Bacillati; phylum Bacillota; class Bacilli; order Caryophanales; family Staphylococcaceae; genus Staphylococcus; species Staphylococcus agnetis. The sequence continues at coordinate 1,181,839 of NZ_CP045927.1, read as the reverse complement.
ATTAAAACTGTCGCAATAGTGGGTGGCTCAGGCATCGGTTTAGAAACGTTAGCTCAAAAAAAAGGTGCCGACGTTTTCATAACTGGTGATATTAAGCATCATGAAGCGCTAGATGCAAAAATTGAAGGCATCAATTTAATCGATATCAATCATTATAGTGAATATGTCATGAAAGAAGGTCTAGTAACACTTTTATCAGATTGGCTTAATCCAAATGAATCGTTAAATATTTTAGCATCCTCAATAAATACTGATCCTTATACGTATTACTAAAAACAAAAAACACGACAAAATTGTCGTGTTTTTTTATTCCATAATTTTAACTGGCTTAGCTTTTTTAATTTTTGGTAGTATTTTATCCACTGGCACATGAGATTGAATCTGATGTGTTTCAGGATTTAATGGATCATAATCTTTCAAAAAGTTTATAACTTCTTTAACGATCGGAGTAGGAGTGGAGGCACCTGCAGTAACTGCAACGGTTTCAACACCTTCTAACCATTCTAGTCTGAGCTGTGATACGTCCGCAATTCGATATGAATTAGTGTGAGCAATATCTTTAGAAACTTGTGCAAGTCTATTAGAATTATTACTCTTAGGATCACCAACTACAATTAATAAGTCAGCAGCACCAGCTTGATCCGCGACGGCTTCTTGACGTACTTGTGTAGCTTGGCAAATTTCCTTATGTTGTTCAATATGAGGGTATTTTTCTTGTAAATCTTCCATCAAATGCAAGACATCCCATTGAGACATTGTTGTTTGATTTGTTACAATGAGACGTTTATCTTTCAGCATTTCAGGTAATGCATCAACATCTTTTTTTGTTTCTACTAAATGTACTACGTCTGGTGCAACACCAACAGCGCCTTCAGGTTCTGGATGACCTTTTTTTCCAATGTAAATAATATGGTACCCCTCAGCTTTTTTAGTTCTAATGAGGGCATGTGTATTTTCAACATCTGGACATGTCGCATCGATACAAGTTAACCCTTTTTCTTTTGCGCGACGTTTGACTTCAGGTGATACGCCATGCGCTGTAAATATTACCGTTCCAGAATCAATTTGGTTTAAAATTTCTAGACGGTTTGGGCCATCTAACGTAATGATGCCATCCGATTCAAATGCATCTGTTACATGTTTATTATGCACAATCATCCCTAAAATATATATGGGACGCGGTAAGTTTGGATCCAAAGAGGCATTACGTGCGATAACCATCGCATCTACTACACCGTAACAATACCCCCTGGGTGTTATTTTAATAATTTCCATAATATACACGTACCCTCCTTCAACTTCATATTATAACAACTTCAAAAGGCAATTTAAACTATTCAAGCATGGGTCAAAGGTAGGAAATTATACCGAGTCATTCTTATTTTGAATTTTGATGAGTAGTTTTCATTTAAGGTAAATTCCTTTATAATATAGGGACGATAGAATAAGGAGGGCCATTCATGCCTAAGCACCCATTTGATCATTTTAGTTTTGACCCAAGTTTAATTGAAGCAATAGATGAATTAAACTTTAAACAACCGACAGACGTTCAACAACGTGTCATTCCTAGATTATTAAAACGCGTCAATCTTATAGGGCAATCACAAACTGGAACAGGAAAGTCACACTCATTTTTACTACCCATTTTCCAATTATTAGATAATGATATAAATGAACCACAAGCTATCATTGTAGCGCCTACGAGAGAATTGGCTACACAACTCTATCATGCTGCACTTCAATTAGCTAATCATAAAAAAGGAATTAAAGTGAGTTTATTTATAGGTGGAACAGATTTTGAAAAAGATAAGCAAAAAACAACTCAACAACCTCAGCTCGTTATCGGTACACCTACGAGAATTAATGACTTAGCTAAAGCCAATGCGCTGCATGTTCATTTAGCGCAACAACTTATCGTTGATGAAGCAGACTTAATGATAGATTTAGGTCTAATTCAAGAAGTTGATCAAATAGCGTCTCGTTTAGATAAATCGGCTAAAATGGCAGTGTTTAGTGCTACAATACCGAAATCTTTACATCTATTTTTAAATAAATATTTACAAAACCCAGAATTTGTTGAAGTAAAAACTGAACAAAAGAATAAGAAGAATATAACATTTTACTTAATACCTACACGCGGTACTGAAAAGTTAGAAAAGACGATTGAACTCATAGATACGATTAATCCATATTTAGGTATTATATTCTGTAACAGTCGAGAAAATGCTGATGATTTAGCAGAAAAACTAAATCAAAAAGGGATTCAAGTAGGGATGATTCATGGTGGCTTATCTCCTCGTGAACGTAAACAACAAATGAAACGAATTCGAAATTTAAACTTCCAGTATGTCATTGCGAGTGATTTAGCATCTCGTGGTATTGACATAGAAGGTGTTAGTCATGTAATCAATTATGATGTGCCTTTAGATATAGATTTCTTTACGCATCGCGTTGGTCGTACAGGTAGAGGAAATTATAAAGGGATTGCGATCACACTTTATAAACCAGACGAAGAATATCTAATTCATCAAATTGAACAAAAAGGCTATCAATTTGAAAATGTTGATATTAAAAATGGTGAATTAAAGCCTATCAAAGCACATAACACGCGTCGTCTAAGACAAAAACAAGAAGATCACATTACACAACAAGTGAAAAATAAAGTTAAACGTAATAATAAGAAAAAAGTTAAACCAGGCTATAAAAAGAAATTCAAACAAGAAGTCGAAAATTTAAAACGTCAAGAAAAAAGACAACATAGTAGACGTAAAAAACGTCTTGATCGTAAAAATAAAAAATAAAGGTTGGATTTGAATGTTAATAGGTTCACACGTTTCTATGAGTGGTAAAAAAATGTTACAAGCATCTGCCGAAGAGGCGCACAAATACGGCGCGTCCACTTTTATGATTTATACTGGTGCGCCACAAAATACGCGTCGTAAAGCGATAGAAGATTTAAATATCGAAGCTGGACAAAAGGCAATGCAAGCGTATGGCCTTTCTAATATTGTAGTTCACGCGCCATATATTATTAATATTGCAAATACAAGTAAGCCTGAGGTATTTGAATTAGGTGTTAATTTCTTACAAAATGAGATAGAACGTACAGAAGCAATTGGTGCTAAAGATATCGTTTTGCATCCAGGTAGTCATGTGGGCGCAGGTGCCGAAGTAGGTATTAAGCGTATTATTGAAGGACTCAATGAAGTTTTAACAAATAAGAATGACGTTCGCATTGCACTTGAAACCATGGCTGGTAAAGGTTCTGAAGTTGGACGTACATTTGAAGAAATTGCACAAATTATTGATGGCGTCACACATAACGAAAGATTATCTGTATGTCTTGATACTTGTCATATTCATGATGCCGGATACGATGTGGTCAATGACTTTGATGGCGTACTCAATGAATTTGATAAAATCATCGGGGTAGATCGTATTAAAGTTGTTCACGTTAATGACAGTAAAAATCCACGAGAAGCACATAAAGACAGACATGAAAATATAGGTTTTGGTCACATTGGTTTTGATGCACTTAATTATGTGGTACATCATAAACAATTTGAACACATTCCAAAGATTTTGGAAACACCGTATGTTGGTGATGATAAGAAAAACAAAAAACCACCTTATAAATTTGAAATCGAGGCACTCAAAGCCAGTAAGTTTGACCCTGAAATGAAAAATAAAATTATGGCGCAAAATTAAACATTTTAATTTTTGTGACTGTAACAATACGTCATCAGTTAGACTATTAACCTATTTAATATCAGCACAGTGTTTTATATTTCACTAAATTTATACTATAAAACTGACACTTTTAACACTTAACTCTCAAAACGATACTAATCGATTTTGAGAGTTTTATATTTAGGGGTTAATGAATCGCCATATCATTTTCGTAAACATTACTATTTACATCACTTTCATAAATATGTATTATATTAAGTTGAGGTGAGAGAATGGAGCAACCTGTATTTGAACTTAAAAATATAGACTTTTATTTTGATAATAAAAAAGTACTTGAAAATATCAATATAAAAATCAATAAAGGTGAATTTTTAGCCATTGTTGGGCCAAATGGCGCCGGTAAATCAACCTTATTGAAATTAATATTAGGATTACTCCCTATCCAACAGGGAGACATATTTATAGATGGTGCATCATATCACAAAAAATTAACGACAGACAAAATTAGTTATGTTTCTCAGAAAGCTTCCTCAGTCACTGCTGGTTTTCCAGCTACGGTTAAGGAAGTTATTTTAAGTGGATTAACGCGTAAAAAACGCCTATTTAGATGGTTCAACAGAGAAGACCATCATAAAGTTGATCGTGTTCTAGAGCGATTGAACATCACAGCTTTAAAAGATAAAAATGTGTCTGAACTATCAGGTGGTCAGCAGCAACGTGTCCTCATCGCACGCGCTTTAGTTTCAGATCCCTCCGTTCTTATTTTAGATGAACCAACAAATGGTATAGATGCTAAACATGTTGGTGAATTTTACGAAACATTAGACCATCTTAAACATGAAGGTGTCACTATAATTTTGGTAACTCATGATATAGGCGTTGTTGCTGATACAGCGACTGAGGTAGCTTGTTTAAATAAGCACCTTCATTTTCATGGTTCTACAAATGAGTTTAAATCACTAGATGAAGTAGAAATCTCTAAAATATATGGCCATCCAATTAAATTTGTTGATCATCAACATGATAGGGCGTGTTGTAAATGATAGATGCAATTTTAAACTTTGATTTTATACGTTATAGCTTTATCAGCGGGATTTTGATTGGATTAATTGCACCGTTAATAGGGACTTTTATTGTCGTGCGACGTTTGTCTCTCATTGCTGATGCATTAAGTCATGTCACGCTAAGTGGTATTTCATTCGGTATGTTTATGATTAGTGCATCTGCTACGTTTTCTTTTGTGAACCCTATTTGGACAGGGATTATATTCTCAATTGTTGGTGCGCTATTAATAGAAAAACTTAGAACTTCTTATTCAAATTACCAAGAAATTGCAATTCCTATTTTAATGAGTTCAGGAATCGGTTTGAGTGCGATTTTTATCTCGTTAGCTGATGGATTTAATCAAGAATTAGTTGGATTATTATTTGGTTCTATTAGTGCTGTAGCATATAGTGACTTAGTTACCATCGTTATCATTGCAATTCTCGTTGTTGCATTTATCTTATTGTTCTATAAAGAATTATTTATTTTATCTTTCGATACAGAATATAGTAAAGTCATTGGTATCCCCAAGTGGATTTCGTTTTTATTTATTGTCATTGTAGCATTAGTTATTTCCGCTTCAATGCGCGTCATTGGTATTCTACTCGTCAGTGCTTTAATTACATTACCAGTTGCCATTGCGATGCGATGGACGAAGGGGTTCAAACAATTTATAGGTTTAAGTATTTTAATAGGAGAATTTTCTGTTATTACTGGTTTAGTTACCGCCTTTTATTTAGATATTTCTCCTGGTGGTGTAATCGTTGTAATATTAATCATTTTACTTGGTTTGACATTTGCTGCACAAAAGTTAACAAAAGGGAAGGGTAAAGGAGTGAGTCTGAGTGAAAACGCAAGAAGCAATAAGAATGTTGAAGGATAACGGACATAAATATACGGATAAGCGCAAAGATATCATTAACATTTTCATTGAAGAGAATAAATATATCAATGCAAAATATGTGCAACAACTCATGAATGAAAATTACCCAGGGATATCCTTCGATACCATTTATCGAAATTTACATCTCTTTAAAACGTTAGGCATTATTGAAAGTACTGAATTAGATGGTGAAATGAAATTCCGCATTGCTTGTACTTCTCATCACCATCATCATTTTATTTGTACTTCATGTGGAGACACAAAAGTCATAGATTATTGCCCAATGACAGAAATCAAAAAAGCATTACCTCAAGTTGATATTGAAAAACATAAACTTGAAGTGTATGGAATATGTGAAAACTGTAAATCATAAAATTAACGCTACCGACAACCCGGTAGCGTTAATTTTATATATTATGACGTTGTAGTTTCTTCTTTTTTATTTTTTTCCCATTCTGCTGCTAATTTATCAATTTCTATTTTAAGTTCATCGACCATAGATTCTTCAGGTACTTTTCTTACAGTTTTACCTTTCATAAATAGTAGCCCTTCGCCTCGTGCACCTGCAATGCCTATATCCGCTTCACGCGCTTCACCAGGACCATTAACAGCACAACCAAGCACAGCTACCTTTAAAGGCACTTTTAATTTTTCAATATAATCTTCAACTTCATTTGCGATTGAAATTAAATCAATTTCAATACGTCCACATGTTGGACAAGCAATTAATGTTGCTGCGTTACTTGCTAGGCCAAATGCTTTTAAAAGTGATTTAGCAACTTTTACTTCCTCAACCGGATCCGCTGATAATGATATACGACATGTATTACCAATACCTAATGCCAAAATCGCACCAAGTCCAGCTGAAGATTTGACTGTACCATTAAACAAAGTACCACTTTCTGTAATACCTAAATGTAAAGGGTAATCAAATGCTTTTGCCGCTTTTGTATATGCTTCAATAGCAAGATTAACATCACTAGCTTTCATTGAAACAATAATATCATGAAAGTCTAAATCTTCGAGAATTTTAATATGATGTAATGCACTTTCAACCATGCCATCAGCTGTCGGGTAACCATATTTCTTTAAAATATGTTTTTCAAGTGAACCCGCATTAACACCAATACGAATTGGAATGCCTTTAGCTTTACAAGCTTCTACAACAGCCTCAACCTTTTCACGACGACCTATATTACCAGGATTGATACGTATCTTGTCTGCACCATTTTCGATAGCTATGAGTGCTAGTTTATAATTAAAATGTATGTCAACGACGAGAGGAATGTTAATTTGAGCTTTAATATCTTTAATCGCATGCGCGTCTTCTTCATTAGGACAAGCAACACGAACAATTTGGCATCCAGCTTCTTCTAAGCGTTTTATCTCAGCTACTGTTGCCTCAACATCATATGTTTTAGTTGTTGTCATACTTTGAATCACAACTTCATCAGATCCACCAATCGTCAAATTACCCACTTTTACAGGTCGTGTATTTTTACGATGTGTAATTTCAGACATGAATAGAAACTCCTTTAAACTCTAAATTTAATTGAAAACGCACGTAACATCATGTTTTTCAATGTTAAACTTATTATACAATACCATCTCTTACATATTCAAAACAATCACACCAATTTTGATTATAATAACAAAAAAACAGTCTTAAGTACTAATTTGTAACTAATATCACATAGCGTAAATGTTAAATGTTTAATACGATTACAATCGTCAATATATATAATAGATGTAATGAGGTTTCCATTATATTGAATTCTATATATTGATAAACAATATTTATGTATGTATATTAATAAATCAAATAAAATCATACTATACATTCAAGCAAATTCTTTGTCGTTACGAGCATTTAGTTGCTACAATATAAATGAACATAAATTAGGAGGATGATTATTTATGGCTTTTGAATTACCAAAATTACCTTATGGTTATGACGCATTAGAACCACATATTGATAAAGAAACTATGGAAATCCACCATAGCAAACATCATAATACTTATGTAACAAAATTAAATGATGCAGTAAAAGGGACAGAGTTAGAAAATAAATCTATTGAAGAACTTATTGCTAACGTAGATCAATTACCAGAAGATAAAAAGACTGCTGTTCGTAATAATGGTGGCGGTCACTTTAACCACTCTCTATTCTGGCAATTCTTATCACCTGAAGCTGAAGAAAAAGGTGAAGTAGTAGATAAAATTAAAGAACAATGGGGTTCTTTAGACGCCTTTAAAAAAGAATTCTCTGATAAAGCAGCTGCTAGATTTGGTTCAGGTTGGGCTTGGTTAGTAGTTAATAATGGTCAATTAGAAATCGTTACAACAGCGAATCAAGATAGTCCATTGTCAGAAGGTAAAGCACCTATCTTAGCTTTAGATGTTTGGGAACATGCATATTACCTCAAATATCAAAACAAACGTCCAGATTACATTAGTACATTCTGGAATGTAGTTAACTGGGAAAAAGTTGACGAATTTTATGCTGCTGCAAAATAATCTATAAATGATACTAATTAATAGGCCTTTCGATTTTTAGAATGGCCATAATATTCACATTAATTATTTTAAATATGCTTAAGGTCGAGACGTGATTTTGTCTCGACCTTTCTTTTTATAAATAAATGTTGATGGAATATGGTTACATGTCATAGGAGATTCTAAAGTATCATTAGTAAAACGTCTTTAGTCAATATTTACTCATAAAACATTAGCAAAATTCATCATTTTCATATATCATTTTTAGTAGTATGACGGAATAGAGGTAGGTTGTGTTGTTAAAACGATTAAAAGAAAAAACTAATGATGAAAAAATGCGTCAAACAATGGATCTTCGTATTAATTTCATATTTATTGTGATCATTTTAGCATTTGTCTTAATCGTACTAAGATTAGGTTATTTGCAAATTGCTCAAGGGGCACACTTCAATCAAATGATACGTGAAAGTGAGAATGTTACAGTAAATGAATCTGCACCGCGCGGCCGAATTTTAGATCGAAATGGCAATGTTATTGTTGATAACGCATCTAAAAAAGCAATTACATATACTCGAGGTAAAAATACGAGTCAAAAAGAAATTTTAAGCACAGCAAAAAAGCTTGCGAATATTATTTCTATGAAAACAGATCGTATCACTAAACGCGATAAGCAAGATTATTGGATTTTAAAATATCCTGACAAAGTTAAAAGTTTAATGAAAAAAGAACAATCCATGCTAGAAAGTGGCGACATTTCTCAAGATGATTTTGATGAATCTTTAAGAAATAAGCTCACTGATAAAGATTTAAACCAATTGTCTAATAAGGATATGCAAGTGTTAGCGATATACCGCGAGATGTCTCTGGGTACAACTTTGAGCCCTAGAACGGTTAAAAAAGATAATGTATCAGACGATGAATATGCCGCAGTATCTCAACAGCTATCAGATTTACCTGGCATCAATACAACAATGGATTGGGACCGTAAATATCCATATGGCAACACGTTGAGAGGAATTCTAGGACAAGTATCGACGTCTGAAGAAGGTTTACCTAAAGAATTAACAGACGACTACCTATCTAAAGGATACTCTAGAAATGACCGTGTTGGAAAATCGTACCTCGAACGACAATATGAAAATGTATTACGAGGTGAGAAAAAAGAAATTCAATATACGACTGACAAGTCAGGTGAAGTGATTGATTCAAAAATGATTAACGATGGCGCACGTGGTGATGATTTAGTACTAACGATTGATATCAATTTACAACAAAAAGCGGAATCCTATTTAGAAAAGCAAATTTCTAAATTACGGTCAGAAGGTGCTAAAGATATGGATAGTGCTATGATGGTTGTCCAAGATCCACGCAATGGCGATATCCTCGCTATGGTAGGCAAAAAGATCGATAAAAATGGTGAACTTACTGATTTTGATATCGGTACATTTACAACACAATATGCTGTAGGGTCTTCAGTGAAAGGTGGCACTTTATTAGCTGGTTATCAAAATAACGCTATTAAAGTCGGTCAAGAAATGGTCGATGAACCTCTACATTTCCAAGATGGTGGAACAAAACGTTCTTATTTTAATAAAAATAGTCAAATACGCATTTCAGATAGTGAAGCTTTAATGCATTCATCAAACGTCTATATGTTTAAAACTGCCTTGAAAATTGCAGGATTAGATTATTCAAATAATATGGCACTTCCAAATGACGTTACAGTGCCTGGTCAAAAATTACGAAAAGGTCTTAATCAAGTAGGATTAGGCGTTAAAACAGGTATCGACTTACCTAATGAAGTTACAGGACAAATTGAACCTTTAAAAGATAATCCTGGTAATTATTTAGACTTAGCAATTGGTCAATATGATACGTATTCACCAATTCAGTTATCACAATATGTTTCAACAATTGCTAATAATGGTGTGAGAATCCAACCACATATCGCTAAGGAAATACGTCACGCAACACGCGATGATGAATTGGGTCCTATTAAAAAGTCTATCCAGGGGCGAGTTTTAAATCGTATTAACAATACACCTGAGGAAATTCATCAAGTTCAAAAAGGGTTCGATATGGCGTTTAATAAAGAGAAAGGAACGGGTTATGCAAGCTTTAGTAAAACTAAAGTACGTACCGCAGGAAAAACAGGTACTGCCGAAGTTTTTCAAGATGGTGAGCCAAGAGTTAACTCTACCTATGTAGGTTATGCACCAGCAAATGACCCTAAACTCTCTTTTTCAATTGTTTATACGAACCAACCCGTTCCTGAACCATGGCTTAATGGTGGCGATTTAGGTAGAGACGTTATTAATTACTTTTTCGGTTAATGTAATTCACATTAAAACAATCTTTTTTAAACACACATCAAAATGATGTGTGTTTTTTTGCATTTATTGTACATCTCCACAATTTCTTAATATTAACACAAAATTTACATTCAATTTATTGAGGGTTAACAATTACTTAGTATGCTAAGAATGTAATTAAAAGTAGTGATTTCTATTACTAGGAGGATGTTTCAATGAAGAAATGGCAAGTATTAGGTACTACAGTCGTAGGTGCATCATTATTATTAGGTGCTTGCGGAGGCGCTGGACAACAAGGCGGAGATAGTGGGAATAAAGGAGAAAATACAAATGTTGAGGGTACTGTAAAAGGGAATGGCTCATCAACAGTTGCACCAATTATTGAAAAGTTAAATGAAGAATTTTCTAAACAATACAATAAAGCTACCGTTGAAAATGTGACTTCAGGGACAGGTGATGGATTCAAACAATTTATCGCAGGTAAAACAGATTTCTCTAATGCATCTCGTCCAATTAAAGATGAAGAGAAACAACAATTGAAAGATAAAAAAATTGACTATACAGAATTTGAAATCGCCAAAGACGGTTTAACAATTGCAGTTAATAAAGATAATGATTTTGTTAAGGAACTCTCTTTAGACGATTTAAAGAAAATCTATTCTGGACAAGCGAAAAACTGGTCAGATGTAAATCCAAAATATCCTAAAAAACCAATTAAAGCTTTTTCACCAGACCAATCACACGGTACGTATGATTTCTTTAGTGAAGAAGTCATGAATAAACAAGACATCAAAGCAGAGAAAAACCAAAATACAGATGTTATTGTTAAATCGGTACAAGACAATAAAGAGGGTATTGGATTCTTCGCTTATAACTTCTATAAAGAAAATCAAGATAACTTAAAAGCCGTTAAAATTAAAGGCAAAGATGGAAAAGCAATTGAACCAGATGCCAAAACAATTCAAGATGGTTCATACGCATTAAGTCGTCCGTTATTCATCTATGCAAATAATAAAAAATTAAAAGACAATAAAGCATTCGCAGAGTTCATGAAATTCACTTTAGATAACAAAGGGAAAGCTGCCGAAGCTAAAGGTGTTGATTATGTAGCATTACCTGAAAAAGACTACAAAGATCAACTTTCAAAATTAGAAAAAATTACTGGTAAAAGCGAAAAATAGTTCAAGCATTGATATGAATTAAAGGGAATGAAAGGGACTTAATTTTCTAAGTCCCTTTTTTAAGTAAAGGAGCATACATGTATGAAATCACAGCATAATGTTCGTGAAATGATTCAAAATAAAAGTAACGTTGGATCATCTAAAAGTGATAAAATTATGCCTATTATTTTAGCCGCAATTGCAGCCATTTCTATCTTAACAACAATTGGTATTGTAGTGACATTATTAACTGAAACAATCACATTTTTCACTAAAGTTCCAATGTCTAAATTCTTTTTAGAAACCGATTGGAATCCTTTTAGTTCCAATCCAAAGTACGGTATTTGGGCACTCATATTAGGTACGTTAAAAATTACAGCGATAGCTACGATTTTTGCAGTTCCTGTTGGTTTAGGTGCAGCCATATATTTAAGTGAATATGCATCTAAACGCACTAAAAAAGTAATTAAACCAATTCTTGAAATTCTTGCAGGGATTCCAACAATAGTTTATGGTTTTTTTGCCTTAACACTTGTCACACCCATTTTAAGATCAATCTTTACAGGTATATCGAGTTTTAACGCCATTAGTCCTGGTTTGGTTGTTGGCGTTATGATCATTCCAATGATAGCGAGTATGAGTGAAGATGCGATGTCGTCCGTACCTAATAAAATTCGTGAAGGGGCGTTAGGATTAGGATCAACCAAGCTTGAAATGATTTTTAAAGTGATTATTCCTGCAGCCACTTCTGGTATTATGGCATCTATTGTATTAGCGATATCTCGTGCCATTGGTGAAACAATGATTGTGTCTTTAGCAGCAGGTTCTAGTCCATCATTTGATCTTGATTTAACACATTCCATTCAAACGATGACTGCGTATATCGTACAGGTGTCACAAGGTGATGCTACGAATGGTTCTGATCTTTATTACAGTATTTACGCTGTTGGTTTCACACTATTTATCTTTACATTGATTATGAACTTTATTTCCCAATGGATTACGAAACGTTTCAGAGAGGAGTATTAAAATGAATTTAATCGACCAAGCTTCAGTAGAGAAAAAACTCTCTGGCCGAATGACTAAAAATAAAGTTTTTAAGGCTTTGTTCTTGATTTGTACATTGATTGGTTTAGTAGTTTTAACAATCTTGATTGTAGACATTTTAAGAAAAGGACTTCCTTTAATGTCCACAGACTTTTTCTCTAATTTTTCAAGTTCATCTGCGAGCACAGCAGGGGTTAAAGGGGCATTGATTGGAACATTATGGTTAATGATGACGCTCATTCCAATCGCTTTAGTTTTAGGCGTCGGAAGCGCGATTTATCTTGAAGAATATGCTAAAGATAATGCATTTACAAAGTTCGTTAAAATTAATATTTCCAATTTAGCGTCTGTCCCATCTATTGTATATGGATTGTTAGGTGCAACGATATTTGTAGGTTTATTAAAATTAGGTAACTCAGTCATTGCTGCTGCATTAACATTGGCTTTACTCATATTGCCAGTCATTATCGTTGCAAGCCAAGAAGCTATACGTGCGGTACCGAATTCAGTAAAGGAAGCATCATATGGGCTTGGCGCCAATAAATGGCAAACCATTAAAAACGTAGTATTACCAGCAGCGATTCCTGGTATTGTAACAGGTGTTATTTTAGCCATTTCACGTGCCATTGGTGAAACAGCACCTTTAGTAGCAATTGGTATACCAACCATTCTACTACGTACGCCAAATAGTATTTTAGATTCATTCCAAACATTACCGTTACAAATTTATGATTGGGCAAGAAAACCTGGTTTAGATTTTCAAGCTTTATCATCAGCCGCAATTATTGTATTATTGTTAATTTTACTCATTTTAAATACTATCGCAGTTTTAATTCGCAACAAATTTTCAAAGAAATATTAACTTAAGTAGTGAGAGTGAAAAGAGGGTTTCTTATGAATAATATAAAAGAACTAGAAAAACATACTAAAAAAGTAAATGAACACGCAAACACACCTTTTACTGCCGTAGATCAAGCTCATCATAATCATTCAGATAATAATCAACGTCGAGTTGTTTATTCTACTCAAAATTTAGATTTATGGTATGGTGAACAACATTCATTAAAAAATGTTAATTTAGATATACTAGAGAAAAATGTCACTGCAATCATTGGACCTTCAGGATCAGGTAAATCAACATATGTAAAAGCATTAAATAGAATGGTAGAGCTTGTTCCTAGCGTGAAAACATCCGGAAAAATTTTATACCGTGATCAGAATATTTTTGATAAAAATTATCCAGTTGAAAAGTTACGTACGAATGTAGGTATGGTTTTTCAACAACCTAATCCATTTCCTAAATCCATTTATGATAACATCACTTATGGACCAAGAATCCATGGGATTAAAGATAAAAAAGTTTTAGACGAAATTGTAGAAAAATCACTGCGTGGCGCTGCTATTTGGGATGAATTGAAAGATCGTTTAAATCAAAATGCATACGGTTTATCTGGGGGCCAACAACAGCGTGTTTGTATCGCACGTTGTCTTGCAATTGAACCAGATGTTATCTTAATGGATGAGCCTACATCAGCCTTAGATCCTATATCAACATTACGTGTTGAAGAACTAGTTCAAGATTTGAAGAAAGATTATTCAATTATTATCGTTACGCATAACATGCAACAAGCTGCACGCGTGTCTGATAAAACTGCATTCTTTTTAAATGGCTACGTCAATGAATACGACGATACTGACAAGATTTTTTCTAATCCTTCAGATAAACAAACTGAAGACTACATTTCAGGGCGTTTTGGTTAATATTATGGTGATTAGAAAAAGATATGAAGGTCAGTTAAATGAATTATTTAAAGATATTCGTACACTTGGCCTTCAGACGTATTCAATGATTGATCAATCCATTCGTGTTCTGACGGATAGCCAAATTACACATGCACGTGAAATTATTAATAAGGATAAAAAAATTAATAGATTAGAGTTTGATATAAATGAAAAAGTTGTAATGCTCATTACGAAACAACAGCCTATGGCTAAAGACTTACGTTTAATGATGTCTACATTGAAGATTGCCTCTGAATTTGAAAGAATGGCAGATAACGCCGCCAATATTGCTAAAATTCGAACGCGAGCTAAATTTACTGATAAATATTTAGTGATGCGCTTAGAAACGATGGGAAGATTAGCATTATTAATGTTAAAAGATTTAAATGATGCGGCAAAAAATGATGATTTAGAGCTTGTGAAGGAAATTATTGATCGTGATCATGATATTGATGATTTATACAAACAAATCGTCAACTCAACATATTTAATAGATAATGATCCTTTTGTTTCAGGTCAAGCCCATTTAGTAGCAAGATATTTGGAACGTATAGGCGATCACATTGTCAATATTTCTGAACATATTTATTATTTTATTACAGGCGAAAGATACGAATCTTACGATAATTAACTCTTCCCAATTAAGTACGAAGATGGTATGATAATAAAGTCGTATTTTAAGAAAGATGAGGAGGGTTCATATGCGTGTTAACGTAACTCTTGCTTGTACAGAATGTGGAGATCGTAACTACATTTCTACTAAAAACAAACGAACAAATCCTGAACGTATTGAAATGAAAAAATTCTGTACACGTGAAAACAAACATACATTACATCGTGAAACTAAATAGTTTATTCTTGGGCTAGAGCACAATGTGTTCTGGCCATTTTTTTAACTTGATTTTCATGACATAAGTAATTGAGCACGCTATAATATACATAGATTTAAGAGGAGGGGATAGAATGAGTAAGAAAGAAATGCGCAAATCTACACTTGCATTAATGCGTGGGTTGAATGAAAGGGTTAAAACTAAAGCGGACCATTTTTTATTTAAACAATTAATTGAACATGAAAAGTTCGTAAATGCGCAACATATTGGTATCGTGTTATCCATGCCTCATGAAGTTCAAACAGACCCAATTATACAGTATGCACTTGACCATCATAAATCAGTTTATGTACCTTCTACAAATTACGATAAACACATCATGCAATTTCAGCAATTAGAAGATTTAAATCAAGTGGCTGTTGATGAAAAATCCATTCGATATGTAAATGCTGATACGCCAGTTAAAAATGATTTAGATCTGGTCGTGGTGCCCGGTGTTATATTTAATCACGCAGGGTATCGTATTGGATACGGCGGTGGATATTTCGATCAATTCTTATCTCAATATCAACCTAGTACTATTAGTCTCGTTTATGACATACAATTATCAGATCAAATACCGGTTGAGCCTCATGACTATCCCGTACAAGAACTAATTATTGCTAAAACATAGCACTTTGGAGGCACGATATGATTGATGAAAAATTTCAATGGAAATCCGCTTATTTGTGGATAAAATATTATAATTATAAATGTGTTCATTTTGATAAAGAGAAAAGTGAAATATGGCTCTCAAATCAAAAAAAACATCACATCGTTATCTTTAAATTTGGTGAGTTTACTTCTCAAGAACTCGGATTTACACACGAAAGATTAAAGGAACACAAAGAAGATATTGACGCATTTTTATCATTTGACGTGCGTAAATATGATGTTTATGTTTTTAATGATAAAAACATAGATGTTCAACATTTTACTGAACATCATCCAATCAAAATAAAATTCCATCATATTGAATCACGTAAAACTTTTATAAACAAGATTAAACATCCTTTATTAAAAAGAGAACTCACTAATAAAGATACAAAATCCAGTACATATTACAAGCAACGTACGTTAAACCAAAATCCTGTCGAACATGCGATGTATCAATTTGCACCCATAACTTATGCTTTAATTGCAACTAACGTCATCGTTTGGCTTACCATTTTATTATTTTTGCCACATCGTACTGATTTAGAAATTATTAATGTCGGTGCTTTGTCTCATTTTAATTTTGTACATGGGGAAATCTATAGATTGGTTTCATCCATATTTTTACATTTAAATTTTGAACACTTACTATTCAATATGTTATCACTATTCATATTCGGTAAGATTGTTGAATCTTTAGTAGGACGTTGGCAAATGTTAGTCATATATCTATTTTCAGGTATAATGGGAAACCTTTTCTCTCTTGCATTTTTAAATGATAATATTTCATTAGGTGCAAGTGGCGCAATATTTGGCTTATTAGGTGCCATTGTAGCCATGATGCTTATTAGTAAAAAATTCACTCAGAAAATGATGCTTCAAATTATTATTGCAACACTTATTATGGCAGTCATTTCTTTATTTATGAATAATGTCAATATTATCGCACATCTAGGTGGATTATTTGCAGGTGGTTTAATCGTTTATATTGGTTATTTTTATAAGACTTTTAAAAAAGGATTTCATATTCTCATTATCGTTACATCCGTTTTAATCATCGGCTTGTTAGTGCGTATATTTTTAATAGAAGATGTCAATATCTATAATAAGATTATTCAAAAACAAATGAATGAGGGTCATTTTTCAGAAGCGAAACACATGATTATAGAAACTGTAAAAAAAGACTATGCTAATGACGAAACATATTATCTTTCAGGCTTTGTTATAGCAGCAAAAAATTCTAAAGCTGAAGCAATTGCTGAATGGGAAAGAGGATTACGAATTTTTCCAGATTCACCATTATTAAATTATCAAATGGCGATTGCGAATCGCTCTTTAGGAGATAATAAAAGTGCAAAAAAATTTATAAAAAAAGTTTTGGAGGTCGATCCCCAAAACAAGAATGCAATTAATTTAAAAAAAGAACTGGATGATTAACATGCAGACAAACCTCCGTACATTTTATGATGTATTACAATTATTAAAACAATTTGGTTTCATTGTTTACTTTGACGATGAAGGTGATATGCTAGAGATGATAGAGCAAGAGATTAGAACGCTTTATAAACATGGACTGATCAATAATGAAACGTTCATGCAATCAAAATTGTTAATTAATCAAAGAAGGATGAAACGTGGATGAAAAAAGATTTAATTTTAGCAGCCGATGTAGGCGGTACAACTTGTAAGTTAGGCATTTTTAGTGATCAATTAGAACGTCTCACAAAATGGTCTATAGAAACAGATATTTCAGATCCTACAGGACGTATACTTCTTGAACAAATTTATAACGCGTTTGTGGAAAAATGCAAATCTCTTAATTATGATATGACGCGCATTATTGGCATGGGTATCGGTATACCTGGTCCAGTTGATTTCGAAACAGGTATTATTCATGGGGCTGTCAATTTGAACTGGCCGGGAAAAGTCAATGTGCATGCGATAATGTCTGAGTTTGTAGATTTCCCTGTTTTTGTCGACAATGATGCTAATGTAGCGGCGCTAGGGGAGAAACACAATGGGGCAGGTAAGCAAGCAGATGATGTTGTTGCTATCACATTAGGAACAGGCCTTGGCGGAGGCATCATTTCGAATGGTGAAATCGTACATGGACATAACGGCTCCGGAGCGGAATTAGGACACATTCGTGTCGATCACGATCAACGCTTTAAATGTAATTGTGGTAAATCTGGATGTATTGAAACCGTTGCATCAGCTACTGGTGTTGTGAATTTAGTTAATTTTTATTACCCTAAACTCACTTTTAAATCATCCATTCTGCATCTCATCAAAGAAAATAAAGTGACTGCTAAGGCAGTATTTGATGCAGCTAAAAAAGGAGATCAATTCTGTATATTTATAACAGAACGCGTCGCACATCACATTGCTTATTTAGCGAGTATTATTAGCGTAACAACAAATCCTAAATACATCATTTTAGGAGGAGGTATGTCCGAGGCTGGTGATATTTTAGTTGAAAATATTAAAACAGAATATCGCCATCTTACATTTACACCTGCACAAGAAAACACCGAAATTGTTCGAGCTGAATTAGGAAATGATGCCGGCATTACCGGTGCAGCAGGATTGATTAAAACCTATGTCATCGAAAAGGAGCGTATTTAAATGGCTATAGTAGACGTTGTTGTCATACCAGTAGGTACGGATGGGCCTAGTGTAAGTAAATATATTGCAGAAATTCAAGTCGAATTAGAAAAGTTTAAAAAACAAGGTAAAATTGATTACCAACTTACACCTATGAATACACTTATCGAAGGGGACCTTGAAGATTTACTCAATGTCGTTAAAGTGATTCATGAATTACCGTTCAATAAAGGGTTAGACCGCGTTTGCACGAATATTCGAATTGATGATAGACGTGATAAACAACGTAAAATGAATGACAAATTAACGTCAGTAGAAAAACATTTATCTTAAGAGGAGTTTTAATTATGGAAATTTCATATTTGCCATTAGGTTTTGTAAGTACAAACACGTATTTCGTAACAAATGAGGACGCTTTGTTAATCATTGATCCAGCTGGTGAATCTCATAAAATTTTAGATAAAATAAAATCTATGAACAAACCTCTAAAAGCGATATTACTTACACATGCACACTTTGATCATATCGCGGCATTGGATGATGTATTAAATGTATATCCTGTTCCAGTATATATGCATAAAAACGAGCATGATTTTCTTACAAACCCAGCTAAAAATGGTTCACAGAAATTTCAAGAATTGGGTCTTCCAATCATTACTAGTCAGGCAAAACCTCAATTCATTGACGAAGGAGATATTCAATTACACGGATTTGATATCAGTGTACTTTATACACCAGGCCATTCTCCAGGTAGCTTGTCTTATGTATTTAAGGATTTCGCTGTAGTAGGTGATACACTTTTCAATAATGGTATTGGCCGTACTGATTTATATCAAGGAGACCTTGAAACATTGATAGACTCAATTAAAGATAAACTTTTCGAGTTAGATGAAACGATGCCGATTTATCCTGGTCACGGACCAAGCACAACAATCGAAAATGAATTTATGAATCCATTTTTAAACGGATAAACAAAAAAAGTAAATACATCACCTCTTACGTGTATATATGTGAGAGGTGATTTTTAATGCAACTATTAATTGATCATGTTGTTCAATATGCTATTAAACATGAGGCGTCTGATATCCATTTTATCCCTAATTCATCACAAGTAGAGGTCAAGCTAAGAGTTAAAGATCATTTGCAATGTTTTGACACATTAAATTTAGAAACGTATCAAAAATTGTTAACATTATTAAAATTCAAAGCAGGCCTTGATGTTTCCTCAAGACATAAAGCACAAAGCGGTCGTTACATTTACGAATTTGAGACTTTATACTATTTACGTGTATCAACTCTACCTCTAAATTTAGGTTCTGAAAGTTGCGTGATTCGTATCACACCTCAACTTTTTCAAGCAGATTTCAACCAAACTGCACATGATATACAAAGAATTATGGAAAAGAAACAAGGTTTAATTTTATTTAGTGGTCCTACTGGTGCTGGCAAGAGTACATTAATGTACCAAATGGTGGTTTATGCAAAAGAAAAACTCAATTTAAATATCATTACTATCGAAGATCCTGTCGAACAATTGCTAAATGGTGTAACTCAGATTTCAGTAAATGAAAAAGCTGATATCACATATGGCAACTCATTAAAGGCTATTTTACGTTGCGATCCCGACGTTATCTTGATTGGTGAAATTAGAGATGGATTAATTGCTAAGGAAGTGATTCAAGCAAGTTTAAGCGGACACTTAGTTTTATCGACCATTCATGCAAATGATTGTCAAGGTGTGTTGTTACGACTAATCGAAATGGGGATAACTAAACAAGATTTAATTCAGGCACTCAACTTAATTGTAAATCAAAGGTTAATTACAACTAATAATCATTCAAGACGCTTAGTCTACGAGTTAATGTCTCAAGAAGATATTCAATACTTTTTAAACCATAATTTTTTACTTCCTAAAAACTTTAAAAGTCTAAATGACAAACTTAATGATTTACAAAAGAAAGGAGAGATAGATGCGCACACACTTAGAAAATATCAAAAATAGAGTTAATATGCGGCAAATAAAAAAACACCATCTCACTCTAATGATACGTTTATATGCACTGCTTGAACATGGGTTTACTTTAGTCGAAGCCATGAATTTTCTCTATGGTCAACTTAATATTAAAAATGCATTGATTAATAAGCAATTCAATCAGTTATTGCAACGAGGAAGTACGTGTTATGATTTATTCAAGTTCTTGAAATACCCAGAAACAATTCTAATGCAACTTTATTTCGCGGAGCAATACAGTGCGCTTCCAAACACGTTAAAACAGTGCCACGCGTACTATAAACAAAACCAAATTTTAATGAAACAATTTTATAAAAGCATTCAGTATCCCGTCATTTTACTTACTATTTTTATGGTGTTAATTGTAATTTTGAATCAGACAGTGATGCCTGAATTTCAATCTATGTATCAATCTATGGATTTAAAAGAAGACGTACTTCAATTTATTTTAAGAAAAAGTATTGAGTACTTACCTTATATCTTTATAATACTACTATTGATGATCACTACTGCTTATTATTTATTTAAACAATGGCTTAGCAAACTAACGATCTCCAAACAAATTCAAATTTTATCACATCTCCCAATATTCCATAAATATTACCGTTTATTTATAACGTACCAAATTACGAATCAATTCGCATTATTTTTCAAAAATGGTATTACATTTAATCAAATTGTTTATATTTATAGTCAACAAAAAGAAAATCGTTTCCTCCAATATTTAGGCGCTACTATATCTACTTCTTTGCAAAATGGGAGCACACTTTCTGAAATCATGCGTCAATTTCAATGTTTTGAAGCCCAATTTATTTCATATATTGAACAAGGAGAAAAACGCGACAAATTAGATATAGAATTATTAGTATATTCACAATTCCTTATGGATCACATTGAATCTTTTATAAAAAAACACATTAGCTATATTCAACCTGTCATGTTCGGGCTCATTGGTTTACTGATTTTATCTGTCTACTTAGTCATGATGTTACCTATATTTAATATGATGCAAACCATTCAAAATTAGGAGGATTTATAATGTTAAGAATGATTCACATGCTAAAAAATAAAAAAGGATTCACGCTAATTGAAATGTTGCTTGTATTACTGATTATTAGCGTTTTATTAATTTTAATTATCCCAAACATAGCTAAACAATCTGAACACATTCAAAAAACAGGATGTGTTGCACAACTTAAACTTGTTGACAGTCAAATAGAAGCATATACATTAAAATACAATCGTAAACCAGCAACTATAGAAGAACTTGTTCAAGAAGGTTATATTAAGGAGAATCAAAAGAATTGTAAAAGTGGTGAAAGCATCACAATCCGTGGTGGCGAGGCTATTGCATCGTAAACACGCCTTTACATTAATTGAAACTATGCTCGTTCTATCTATAATATCTACAGTGATTTTTTTGACAGTAGTTCAACATTCGAATAATAATCAACCATCAGATTTAGACGCACAAATCGCTTTATTAACAAGTAGAATCGATTTTTATCAATCTTTAGCTATAAAGAAAGAGCAACCTGTATTATTACTATTCAGACCGTATCATAATGATATTAAAGTAAAAATTGGTGATAATGCACCCACATATGTTTCACTTAAACCACTTATTTTAAGCCATCGTTCAAATCTAGACTATTTAAATTTTAGTTCAAATGGAAAGATCTCAAAATTTGGCACTCTTTTTTTCTCATACAAACAAACAAATTTTTCGCTTATATTTCACATCGAACAGGGGAGATACCGTGTCTCTTTCGAAAAATAAAAAGGGTTATATCTTTTTAGAGTCACTTTTTAGTATGATGATTGTTATATTAATTTGTTCCTCTTTTATCCCTCTTATTCATCAACTTCAATCAACATATATTCAATCTATGCACCAACTGGCACTCAAACGCTCGTTATATAATATTTTAAAAAATAATCCCACAGAGGAGTTGATACGAATAAATCATTATGAATATAAACAAACTGCGAAACAGTACTGCATTACTGACACCCAAACGAATAAAAATCTTTGTATCGCAAAGTAAAGGATTTACATTAATCGAAACCTTAGTTGGTTTTTCAATATTTTCAATCATAATAACATTAGTGCCTATTTGTATTGTAGTTCTATTTCAATTTAAATCATTACTTATACATGACCGAACATATACTTTAGAAATGATGATTAGAGAAATAGGTCAAACCGTTCATTTAGTAGATCATAAAATTATTTCAGTTAATCAATCTAAATTAACAATTCCTTATAAAGTTGAAACTATTTCTTATTCATTTGAAAATTCTAAAATTGTTAAATCAGTCAATAATAAAGGGAATATCACCATGTTTAATGATGTATTGGCTTTAAATTTTTATCGAGAAGACCGTCATATTATAATGAGGGTTAAATATAAAGAAGGACATGGTACACGTACTCATGAAGTTATTTTGTAAGTCAGGCTTTACATTGCCAATTGTTTTTGCATTATTCAGTATTTATTTACTCGTTACATCTTTTTATTTGGTTGTATTTAGTTTAAAATTAAATGCATTAGATGCATTAAATGACTATTATGACAAAGCGATTGACACGTTGGTCAGTGAAAGGAAGAGTAATATTGAACATTCGAAATAAATCTATTATATTAATAGGATTTATGGGGTCTGGTAAAACTACCATTGGTAAAATGTTAGCTGAACAATTCAATTTACCATTCATTGACCTTGATGCTAAAATTGAAGAAAGCGCTCAACAAACGATTCCTCAAATCTTTAAAACATTTGGAGAACAAGGGTTTCGCAAATTAGAATTTGAACAGTTGAGCGCCCATATGTCTACACCTCAGATTATTGCTACTGGCGGCGGCATCATTGAATACGAAAACAGCTTTAATTTATTAAAACAATATGCCGAAACAGTCGTATGGTTAGATGCACCTTTTGAAGTTTTACATGAAAGAATCGAAAATGATGAAAATCGTCCAAATGCGCATAATAAATCGTTTTCAAATTTAAAAAACTTGTATTTAAGTCGTATTTCAAGATATAATGAAATCGCATTCATTAAGGTGAATACTGATAATAAGTCAAGTGAAATTCTTAATGAAATATATCAAGCACTACTTGCGAATGATCAATATTAGAGAGAATGGTTTATACCATCGCCGAAGGAGCAAGTATTTATTTACGAATCTCTCAGGCAAAAGGATAATATTGTGACGCATTCCTGAAGGTATCGCAACAGGGAAGTAACTTTACTTCCCTGTTTTTTCATTATTAAGAGGAGGGTGTATCATGGTGGAAAATTTAAAACAGACACCATTATATCAACATTATGTTGATGCAGGTGCGAAAATTGTAGAATTTGGTGGTTGGGCAATGCCTGTCCAATTTTCGAGTATCAAAGAGGAACATAATGCTGTACGTTCAGCTGCTGGCTTATTTGATGTAAGCCATATGGGGGAAATTTTAGTTGAAGGTAAGCAAGCAGAAGCATTAGTTCAATATGTTTTAACTAATGATGTGACATTACTCACTACACAAAACGCACACTATACAACATTATGTAATGAAAAAGGTGGCGTTATCGACGATTTAGTTGCTTATAAATTGGCTGACAACAAATATTTACTCGTTGTAAATGCTGCAAATACAGAAAAAGACTTCAATTGGATTCAAAAACATGCAGATGCATTTGATGCTACTGTTCAAAACGTTTCTGACCAATATGGACAACTAGCTATTCAAGGTCCACATGCACGCGAAATCGTACAAAAACATGTATCTGAAGATTTAAGTCAAATGAAAATGTTTGAATTTAAACAAAACGTTGACTTATTGGGTAAAAATGTCATTCTGTCTCAGTCTGGATATACGGGTGAAGATGGTTTTGAAATTTATTGTAAAGCTGAAGATACAACAACTTTATGGGAAGAACTTCTTAAAGAAGCAGTTACGCCATGTGGATTAGGTGCTCGTGACACATTACGCTTAGAAGCTGGTCTCCCATTACATGGTCAAGATTTAACAGAAGATATTACCCCTTATGAAGGTGGAATTGCATTTGCTGTTAAACCATTAATCGAAGACGATTTTGTAGGTAAAACCGTTTTAAAAGAACAAAAAGAAAATGGGGCACCACGTCGTACTGTCGGTTTAAGAATGATTGATAAAGGTATTCCACGTACTGGTTATGCCATTTTAAATTCGGAGGGTAAAGAAATTGGCATCGTTACATCTGGTACTCAATCACCTTCAACAGGTCATTCTATCGGCTTAGGTCTTATTGAACGTAGTGAATTTGAGATGGGGAAAGAACTTACTGTTCAAGTGCGTAAACGCGAAGTAAAAGCAAAAATCGTTAAGAAAAACCAAATTGAAAAATAGGGGTGGAGACATTGAGTCATCGTTATATACCATTAACTGAAAAAGACAGAAAAGAAATGTTAGATACCATCGGCGTAAATTCTATTTCGGAATTATTTGGAGATGTTCCAAAAAACGTCTATTTAGACAGAGATTTAAACATTGCTGATGCAGAGCCTGAAACACAACTTTTAAAACGTTTGAATCGAGTTGCGAATAAAAACATCACTAAAGAAACACATACAAGTTTCTTAGGTGCAGGTGTATATGATCATTATACGCCATCAGTAGTTGACGCAATGATTTCTCGTTCAGAGTTTTATACTGCATATACACCATATCAACCTGAAATTTCACAAGGGGAATTACAAGCTATTTTTGAATTCCAAACGATGATTTGTGAATTAACAGGCATGGATGTTGCTAACTCTTCTATGTATGACGGTATTACTAGTTTTGCTGAAGCTTGTATTTTAGCTTGGGATAAAACGAAAAAAAGAAAACTCGTAGTTTCTAAAGGTATGCACTATCAAGCATTACAAGTTTTACACACGTATTCAAATATACGCGAGCAATATGAAGTCGTTGAAGTTGATTTAGATGGTACGATAACTGATTTATCTAAACTTAAAGAAGTTGTAGATGAAGATACAGCTGCAGTTGCTGTTCAATATCCAAACTTCTATGGATCGATAGAAGATTTAGAACAAATTAAATCATTTATTGAAGGAACAAAAGCATTATTTATCGTATACGCGAATCCTTTAGCTTTAGGATTGCTTACACCTCCAGGTGAGTTTGGTGCTGATATCGTTGTGGGTGATACGCAAGTATTTGGTATTCCTTCTCAATTTGGTGGCCCACACTGCGGTTATTTCGCAACTACAAAAAAACTAATGCGTAAAATTCCTGGTCGTTTAGTTGGGCAAACACAAGATGACCATGGTAACAGAGGTTTTGTTTTAACTTTACAAGCTCGCGAACAACATATTCGTCGTGAAACTGCGACTTCAAATATTTGTTCTAACCAAGCTTTAAATGCACTTGCTTCTTCAATTGCAATGTCAGCTTTAGGTAAACAAGGTCTTCAAGACATAGCGATTCAAAATATTGAAAATGCAAACTATGCCAAAGACCAATTCAAAGAAAATGGGTTTGACGTCCTAGACGGCACATCTTACAACGAGTTCGTTGTTAAATTCAATCAACCAATTGAAGAAATTAATAGAAAGTTATTAGATGAAGGCTTCATCGGTGGTTTTGATTTAGGCGTTGTAGATGCGCAATTTGAAAACCATATGTTAGTAGCCGTAACTGAATTACGTACTAAAGATGAAATTGATACATTTGTTAAGAAAGCAGGTGAGCTCAATGGTAAGTAAATCAAGTCCATTAATTTTCGAACGCTCTAAAGAAGGAAGATTTGCATATTCATTACCACCAAAAGAAATCAACAACGGTGTAGCAGAGAAAATTTTAGATCAAAAATTCATTCGTAAAAACAAAGCAGAATTTCCAGAAGTAGCAGAACTTGACCTCGTTCGTCACTATACCGAATTGTCTAATAAAAACTTTGGTGTAGATAATGGTTTCTATCCACTCGGCTCATGTACGATGAAATACAATCCTAAAATTAATGAAAAAGTTGCACGTTTAGGCGGTTTTACTGAATCTCATCCCTTACAAGATGTTGATCAAGTTCAAGGTTCACTTGAAATTATTTACAGTCTTCAAGAAGAATTAAAAGAAATTACAGGAATGGATGAAATTTCACTTCAACCTGCTGCTGGTGCTCATGGTGAATGGACAGCACTCATGATTTTCAAAGCATATCACTTAAAAAATGGTGACGTAGAGCGAGACGAAGTGATAGTTCCAGACTCAGCTCATGGTACAAACCCTGCGTCAGCACATTTTGCTGGTTTTAAAGCGGTTACGGTTAAATCAAATGAAAAAGGCGAAGTAGACATTGATCACTTAAAAGAGCTTGTTAGTGAAAAAACAGCTGCAATCATGTTAACTAATCCTAATACACTTGGTATCTTTGAAACGAATATTATGGAAATTCGTGACATCGTACATGAAGCTGGCGGTTTACTATATTACGATGGTGCCAACTTAAACGCCATCATGGATAAAGTACGTCCCGGTGACATGGGCTTTGATGCCGTTCACCTTAACTTACACAAAACATTTACTGGCCCACATGGCGGTGGTGGTCCGGGTTCAGGCCCAATCGGTGTTAAGAAAGAATTACGTCAATTCTTACCAAAACCACTTGTTGTAAAAGATGGCGATCGTTTTGTGTATGATAATGACATTGAACATTCTATCGGACGTGTCAAACCATTCTACGGTAACTTCGGTATCTATTTACGTGCGTACACTTATATCCGCACTATGGGATACAAAGGTTTGAAAGAAGTATCTGAAGCAGCTGTACTCAATGCGAACTATATTAAAGCGCGTTTAAAAGATGCATTTATTATTCCATTTGATCAATACTGTAAGCATGAATTTGTTTTAAGTGGATCTAAACAGAAAAAATTGGGTGTGCGTACGTTAGATATGGCGAAACGTTTATTAGACTTTGGTGTACATCCACCAACAGTTTATTTCCCATTAAACGTTGAAGAAGGTATGATGATCGAGCCTACTGAAACGGAATCTAAAGAAACTTTAGATTACTTCTGTGATGCGTTATTACAAATTGCTAAAGAAGCAGAGGAAGATCCAGATAAAGTGCTAGAAGCACCTCATACAACAATTATCGATCGTCTTGATGAGACGACAGCGGCACGTAAACCAATTTTAAAATTTGAAGATTTAAAAGCTGAAAAAGCGTAAATTACTTTAATTAAAAAGGACTAGAACACATATAAACGTTCTAGTCCTTTTTACATACATATGGAAATTAAGGTAATGATTAAATCTACATAAAAAACGTGAGACCGTAAAATGTCTCACGTTCGTAAACGCTTATTTCTTTGATTTGATTTTGCCTGTCCATTTTTTATAGCCGCCTTTAAGCATATAAATATCCTTATAGCCTTTTTTCTTTAATGAACGGGCCGCTCGGTAACTCGCAATACCATTTGCATCAATCAAATAAATAGGTTGGTCTTTACGAAGCCCTTGATATCTTTGACGAAACATAGTCATCGGGATGTTCCGTGCACCATTGACATGTCCGTAATCATAATCTGCTTTTTCTCGTAAATCAATCACTTGCGCTTTACGCAAACCTTGTTGAAACTCATCTTGATTAAGTTCTTTGACTGCTTTTTTATTCAAGAAGAAGTTTAATAACATCCATGCGATGACAGCTACAAGGACGATTATGGCAATTGTCATAACGTTGCTCATCTTGCATCCTCCCTAAAATACCGATATTATTATTATAAAGGTGAAGCAGGAATTTATCAAAATTTTTTAACGATATTATTTCCTACTTATCACTAAACATAATATTATTTTATATGATGTAATGGGGGAATCATACGTATGACTGAAACATGGCATTTTATAAATACAGGGAGACGCGATCCATATTATAATATGGCTTTTGATGAGGCGCTTTTAAACTTTGTCTCTCGTGGAGAGATTGATCCAGTTATACGTTTTTATACTTGGGATCCACCGACGCTTTCAATTGGGTACTTTCAACGTCTTGAGAAAGAAATTGATATTTCTAAAGTAAAAGAAAAGGGCTATGGTCTAGTGAGAAGACAAACTGGCGGTCGGGGTGTTTTGCATGATAAAGAATTAACTTATAGTGTCATCGTGCCTGAAGCACACCCACGTATGCCTAAAACTGTGACTGAGGCATATCGCATTATATCAACAGGTTTATTAGAAGGGTTTAAACGCCTAGGGTTTGATGCATATTTTTCAGTTCCTAAATCAAAAGAAGAACGTGAAAAATTAAAACAACCTAGAAGCTCGGTTTGTTTTGATGCGCCAAGTTGGTATGAACTTGTAGTTGAAGGCAAAAAAATTGCCGGGAGCGCCCAAACACGTCAAAAAGGAGTTATATTACAACACGGTTCTATATTACAAGATGTTGATATAGATGACTTGTTTGATATGTTCATTTTTAAAAATGATCGCTTAAAGAATAAAATGAAAGAAGCTTTTGTTGAAAAAGCGATTGCCATTAACGACCTCTCAAATAAAAACGTTACTTTGTCGGAGATGGAAGAAGCCTTTGCTGAGGGTTTTAAGAAGGGATTAGATATTACATTTAAACCTTTAGAATTAACAGAGGCCCAACATCAAGAAATTGAAGCACTATGTGAAAAATATAAATCACATGAATTTTTATACCGTAAATAGATTAACACGAGTAAGGCCGATAGCATCATTGTTGTATGGCTTTACTCGTGTTATCTTTTAATTTAACGTCTTCGTTTCCATTTATTTTTCCAAACTGCTTTTTTATATTTACGTTGATCTGGTGTTAAAAAATAAAAGTAGTATATCGCATAGATAATACCAACTATGAGTAATAACATTAAGAGTGTATTCACAATGCTAAATATAAACGCATCGATATTAAAAATAAGACCGATAAAAGCGACTATAACAACAAAGCCAATCAAAATCGTCTGTAATAATCTCATCTTGATGCTCCTTTAATGATTTTCTGTAGACTTCACATTTACCTCTAATTGAGTTAATGATTGTCGTCCTTCTCTAATTTTTTGTTCATCTTTATGATCATAACCTGATTTAATTTTATTAAAAGCAGATTTGATTTGTTTTTGCAATTTTTTTATATCCTCGTCTTGCTTTTTCATTTCTTTGTCTTTTTTTAAAGCCTTTTCATCTAATCCATCCTCATAAGTTTTTACTGCATCGTCATGGTCACTTATGATGGCATCCAGTTGATCACTTACGTCATTGTTCTTCTTATTTTTCAAAATGTCATTATCTATCTTATTATAATTATTGATAAGATTTGTCAGCTCTTTATAATAATCTGAAGACAATGTTAAATAGTTAGTCATCGTTTGATTTTTTTGCGCTTGACCTTTATTTTCATTATCCTTATTCAACGCTTTTAATTTTTGTTGTTTTTTAGAAATTTCACTTTTAAGTTCTTGGTTTTCAAGTTTTAGTTCATGGTTATCATCACTTAATTTTGTACTTTTTTGTTCTAATGGCAATAAATTTTGACTTCCACAACTCGCTAAAAAGAGAGAGGATGCCATACAAACGAATGCTATCTTTTTCATACGCGACTCCTATAATTCAATGTTTTTCTTTATACAATTATTTATTTTAAGGTATCATAGAAGTAATCACAAATAAATAAGGGGGATTTCCAGTATGGAGAATAGAATTTCTAAAATAAAAGCAGTTATGAAAAAGAAACAGCTTGATGGTATTATCGTACTATCTGATTTAAACAGACGTTATCTTTCTGGTTTTAAAGGTACTAGTGGCGCACTTCTTATCACTCATGATCAGAATTTACTCATCACTGACTTTAGATATATCGAACAAGCCACAAAACAAGCACCTCAATTTAAAATCATTCAGCATACAAAACCATTATACGAAGAACTGCTTTACCAAATTGACAAAGCAAATTTATCTCATGTTGGTTTTGAAAGTCACCTTGTATCATATGACACTTTTTTAACATTAGATAAAGGTAAGCATGATCTGATTTCATTGGATGATGAAATTGAGTTGATTCGAATGGTTAAAGATGAATCCGAAATTAAAGCAATTGATAAAGCAGCTCAAATAGTAGATGAAGCCTATCAATACATATTAAAAATTGTAGAACCAGGTATGACTGAAATCGACGTCAAAGCTCATTTAGAAAGTAAAATGTTACATTTAGGTTCTGAAAAAACGTCATTTGATACCATTGTTGCTTCAGGTTATCGAGGTGCATTACCTCATGGACTTGCTTCCAATAAAGTCATTGAACGAGGTGATATGGTTACATTAGACTTTGGGGCTTATTATGACGGCTACGCTTCAGATATTACACGTACGTTTGCAGTAGGTGAACCAAGTGCCCAAATGAAAGAAATTTATGAAATTGTGCTTGAGAGCCAAATGACAGCTGTCAATCAAATTAGACCTGGATTAACTGGAAAAG
This sequence comes from Staphylococcus agnetis, assembly GCF_011466855.1. Lineage (NCBI taxonomy): Bacteria > Bacillati > Bacillota > Bacilli > Caryophanales > Staphylococcaceae > Staphylococcus > Staphylococcus agnetis. Next base: position 1,150,804 of record NZ_CP045927.1, on the reverse strand, counting down.
AAGTGGATTCAATCGCTCGAAATATAATAGAGGCAGCGGGTTACGGCAAACATTTTGGACACTCATTAGGTCATGGTGTCGGCCTTAACGTACATGAGTATCCAAATGTATCGCCAAAATCTGACACAGTGTTAGAACCCAACCATGTCGTTACAATTGAACCCGGTATTTATGTAGAAGGATTGGGTGGCGTAAGAATAGAAGATGATATATTAATTACAGAAAATGGAAGCAGACGCTTTACTAATTGTACAAAAGACCTTATTATTTTATAAGAAGAGTGATACTTGAGGAGGAAATTTCATGATTTCAGTAAATGATTTCAAAACAGGTTTAACAATTTCAGTTGATAATGGCATTTGGAAAGTCATTGAATTTCAACACGTTAAACCAGGTAAAGGTTCAGCATTTGTAAGATCAAAATTACGAAACTTACGTACAGGTGCGATTCAAGAAAAAACATTCCGCGCAGGTGAAAAAGTTGAACCTGCTATGATCGAAAACCGTCGTATGCAATATTTATATGCTGACGGTGACAATCACGTATTCATGGACAATGAATCTTTTGAACAAACTGAATTAACAACAGATTACTTAGAATACGAATTAAAATTCCTAAAAGCAAACATGGACGTTCACATCCAAACTTATGAAGGTGAAACAATTGGTGTAGAACTACCTAAAACAGTTGAGCTTGAAGTAACTGAAACAGAACCAGGTATCAAAGGTGATACAGCTACGGGTGCGACTAAATCCGCTACTGTAGAAACAGGCTATACATTAAACGTTCCTCTATTTGTTAATGAGGGTGATACATTAGTTATTAATACAACTGATGGAAGTTATGTATCAAGAGCGTAATTATTCTTGTGCATGTGTATACGTTGACTCACCTTTTTCAAGGCTAAAAGCGCGTATGAAATACATGAATCAATAATAATAAAATGAATAAGACAAGATGTGATTTAAAATTTTCATTTTATTTCTTGTCCAAATAAGACATACAGGGGCTAGGACACAAGATGTCCCAGCCTTTTTATCTGTAGCTCACATTGGGTATTTGCTTGAATTGGTCAATATCCTCAAGTAAAATAGTAAGATAGAAATAATTCAATCATAAGGGAGAAACATTATGAATTTTAAAGAGATTAAAGAGTTAATTGAAATCTTAGATTGCTCTAATTTAACTGAAATTAATATTGAAGATAAAGGTACAATCGTTAATTTAAAGAAAGAGAAAGAAGTGGTAACACAACAGGTTGCACATGTTTCTCAGACACCAGTAGTTGCACCGGCTCAAGAAGCGTCAGCACCATCTGCACCAACAAATAACGAAGCGCCTCAAACAGATAACCTACAAACAATTACAGCACCGATGGTAGGTACATTTTATAAATCACCTTCTCCAGAAGAAAATCCATATGTACAAGTAGGGGACCAAGTTTCAGCAAATACAACAGTATGTATTTTAGAAGCAATGAAATTATTTAATGAAATTCAAGCAGAAGTTACAGGGGAAATCGTAGAAATTCTTGTTGAAGATGGACAAATGGTTGAGTATGGCCAAGCATTATTTAAGGTGAAATAATATGAAGAAAATTTTAATTGCGAACCGTGGTGAGATTGCTGTACGAATTATTCGTGCATGCCACGAACTGGGGATTCAAACAGTAGCGATTTATTCAGAAGGCGATAAAGATGCATTACATACTCAATTAGCCGATGAAGCCTATTGTGTTGGTCCTAAACAATCTAAAGACTCTTATTTAAATATTCCTAACATCTTATCAATAGCAACGTCTACAGGATGTGATGCCATTCACCCTGGTTACGGATTTCTAGCTGAAAACGGGGACTTTGCAGAATTATGTGAAGCAGTACAATTAAAATTCATTGGACCTAGCTATAAGTCTATCCAAAAAATGGGTATTAAAGACATCGCTAAGGAAGAAATGAAGCGTGCAAATGTACCTGTAGTACCTGGTAGTGATGGGTTAGTAGAAAGTATTGATAGTGCAGTTGCTACTGCTAAATCCATTGGTTACCCTGTCATCATTAAAGCAACAGCTGGTGGTGGCGGTAAAGGAATTCGTATAGCTCGTAATGAGGAAGAACTTATTAATGGCTATAAAATGACGCAACAAGAAGCGGAAACAGCATTTGGTAATGGCGGTTTATACTTAGAAAAATTCATTGAAAACTTCCGACATATTGAAATTCAAATCATGGGTGATGAACATGGTAATGTGATACATTTAGGTGAACGAGATTGTACGATTCAACGTCGAATGCAAAAATTAGTTGAAGAGGCACCTTCTCCTATCTTGTCAGAAGCAATGCGTAAAGAAATGGGAGACGCAGCCGTAAGAGCCGCTAAGGCAGTAGAGTATTACAATGCAGGGACAATAGAATTCATTTATGATTTAGATGAAGATAAATTCTATTTTATGGAGATGAACACACGCATTCAAGTTGAGCACCCTGTAACAGAAATGGTCACTGGAGTAGACTTAGTAAAATTACAAATTAAAGTTGCCATGGGTGAAACGTTACCTTATAAACAAGAAGATATAAACATCAATGGGCACGCAATTGAATTTCGAATTAATGCAGAAAATCCTTATAAAAATTTCATGCCATCTCCTGGTAAAATATCTCAATATTTAACACCTGGTGGCTACGGCGTACGTATTGAATCTGCATGTTACACGAATTATATGATTCCACCTTATTATGATTCAATGGTAGCGAAATTAATTGTACATCAACCGACACGCGACGAAGCAATTATGTCAGGGTTACGCGCTCTCAATGAATTTGTAGTAATGGGTATCGATACAACCATTCCATTCCATATTCGACTACTAAGCCATCCTGTATTCAGAGAAGGATTTTTCAGCACTAAGTTTTTAGAGATTTATGATATTATGAACGACGAAGCATAATCATTATGGAGGCGATAGCGTATGGCTAAATCAGTTGAAAACTTTAACCCAAATCTTGGAACTGTAGAAATAGTACCCGAAGTTATTTCAGTCATTGCCAGTATTGCAGTATCTGAAGTTGATGGCGTTCGAGGCATGTTTACTGATGTTCGAAACCAAACATTGGAAAGATTAGGACGTAAAAACTTAAGTAAAGGTGTAAAAGTAGAAATTATAGATAATGAAATTTATCTTAATGTGTATTGCTCACTCAAATATGGTACTAAAATTTCACAAACTGCTTTAAAAATTCAAGAAGCTATCCATAGTGCAATCAAAAACATGACTGCCTTAACCCCTAAACAAATCAATGTCCATATCACTCATCTTGAAATGAGCGATAATGGACCGCACAAATGATGAAATGGAGAAGATGAAATGAGTAGAAAGCTAGCAAGAAGTCAAGCTTTTCAAACATTATTCCAATTAGAAACAAAAAATTCAGAACTTACGATTGATGAGGCCATTCGTTTTATTAAAGAAGATGATCCTGACCTAGATTTCGACTTTATCCATTGGCTCGTTTCAGGTGTAAAAGATCACGAATCAGTTCTAGACGAAACAATATCACCTCACCTCAAAGGTTGGACGATTCCTAGATTATTAAAAACAGACCGTATCATTTTAAGAATGGCTACTTTCGAAATCATCCATAGCGACACACCTAAGAAAGTCATCATGAATGAAGCAATTGAACTTGCTAAACAATATAGTGATGATGATCACTACCGTTTTATTAACGGTGTTTTAAGTAATATAAATAAAGATTGAGTGATACTATGACAACATACTTAACCGTCTCTGCATTGACTAAATATATTAAATATAAATTTGATAAAGACCCACATTTACAGTCTGTATTGATTAAAGGCGAAGTTTCAAACTTTAAAAGACATAGTAGTGGTCATTTATACTTTGCAATTAAAGATGAAAATAGCTTAATTAATGCAATGATGTTCAAAGCACAAGCAGCCAAACTTGATTTTTCGCCTAAAGAAGGCGACCAAGTTCTTGTAGAAGCGCGCGTGTCTGTATATGAACAACGTGGGAGTTACCAAATATATGTCAACAAAATGCAATTAGACGGCATCGGCAATCTTTATCAAAAATTCGAGCAATTAAAAATTAAATTGGCAAAAGAAGGGTATTTTAATGAAGAACACAAAAAACCAATCCCCAAATACCCTTCTCGTATTGCCATTTTAACTGCACAAACGGGTGCTGCAATACGCGATATTCAAAATACGCTCACGAATCGATATCCATTAGCTGAACAAGTTAAAATAAGTACGCTTGTTCAAGGTTCAGCAGCGAAAGATGACATTATTGAAAAACTAAAGTATGCAGATTCACTTAATGTCGACACCATTATTATCGGTCGTGGCGGTGGCTCTATTGAGGATTTGTGGAACTTTAATGAAGAAGAGGTCGTTAAAGCCATCTATCATTGTCAAACACCAATTATTTCGGCTGTTGGACATGAAACAGATACCACATTAAGTGATTTTGTTGCAGATGTCCGAGCAGCAACACCAACACAAGCAGCTATGATTGCTTCACCAGATCAACATGAGTTACTTCAAACTATTTTACAAAGTCGCATTTTTATGACGCGATTTATGAAACAGTACTTGAAACATGCAAAGCAATATTTAGCACAATATGCTTCATATTATAAATTCAAACAACCGACACTTTTATATGAACAGCACATTCAAAAGCGAGATGAATTAGAACGTCATTTACATGATGCTATCAAACACCGCTTTATGGTTGAACGCCAAAATTTAACGATGATGCAACAACGGTTTCATCTTAAACATTTTCATCAATACGTTATCGCCCAACAAAATGCCACGAAGCAAATACAATTGCAACTTTCTAAACTCATGACAGCAACTTTAAAAAATAAAGAACAACAATTGATACAACGTGTTGAGAGACTAAATACATTAAGTCCGACACAAACGATGTTACGTGGGTACTCAATCGTAAAAAAGGATAACGACATTATTACGAGTCACAGGCAACTGAGTAAAGGTGAGTCTGTTGAAATTTTGATGAAAGACGGTAGCGTCGAGGCAATAATAGAAAAGGTAAGGTGTCAAAATGACGACAAAAAATAAAAATTTTGAAGAAATGATGAAAGAACTTGAATCTATTGTCAATAAATTGGACAACGATCAGATTTCTTTAGAAGAAAGTATGGATTTATACCAAAAAGGTATGGCTCTGTCTAAGTCCTGTGAAGAAACATTAAAAGAAGCAGAAACAAAAGTTTCAAAAATGATGGAAAATGAGGCAGATTCTAATGATGAATCCGATACTGAATAACATTCTAGAAACGTTTAACACATATTTAAATACAAGTATTCCAAAATCAAAAATGGAAACCTCCTTAGAAGAAAGTATGCGCTATTCATTAGAAGCGGGTGGCAAACGTATTCGGCCATTATTGTTGCTTGCTACATTAGATATGTTAAGTGAAGAAGGCTATCAAAAAGGCATGTCTTCTGCGCTTGCGTTAGAGATGATTCATACGTATTCTTTAATCCATGATGACTTACCTGCAATGGACAACGATGATTATCGACGTGGCAAACCTACGAATCATAAAGTGTACGGTGAATGGATGGCTATCTTGGCAGGTGATGCATTATTAACAAAAGCATTTGAATTAATAGCGACTCAAAACGACCTTAAACCAAACATTCAAATTCAACTCATTCAATCTTTAGCACAAGCAAGTGGTCACTTAGGTATGGTGGGGGGCCAAACACTTGATATGCAAAGTGAAAGTCAGCAGTTGACGTTGTCTCAAATTCAAACTATTCATGAACATAAAACAGGAGCGCTCATTCATTTTGCTATCGTAGCAGCGACAATCATCGCTGAAGCACCACCTCGTATTACACAATTATTATCTGATTTTGCTAAGCAATTAGGGGTTATCTTTCAAATCAAAGACGATTTGCTTGATGTGTATGGCGATCAAGAAAAGTTAGGTAAACCTGTCGGAAGTGATATACTTAATGATAAAAGTACCTATGTAACGCTTCTAGGTAAAACAGAAGCTGAACACCAACTCAACTCCCATATTCAACAAGCCGAAGACATTCTCAATACATTAGCCTCTGAATATGATGTGAGTCATTTAAACGAACTATTAAAACTATTTTACCAACGTCAAAATTAAAGGTGTTGGTCATACATTAATCTAGGGTGATATAAATGGATGTACGTGAAATTAAAGATCCCTCATTTTTAAAAAATATGAGTGTTAAAGAATTAGAAGCACTAAGTGAAGACGTTCGTCAATTTTTAATTCAAACTTGTGCCAAAACTGGCGGTCATATCGGTGCCAATTTAGGTGTTGTTGAGTTAACAATTGCGCTTCACAAGCATTATAACAGCCCAGAGGATAAAATCTTATGGGATGTTGGACATCAAAGTTATATACATAAAATATTAACAGGCAGAGGGCATCAATTTGATACCCTTCGTCAGTACAAAGGACTTTGTGGTTTTCCTAAATTAAGAGAATCAGCACATGACGTATGGGAAGCAGGTCATAGCTCTACTTCTTTATCTGCTGCAATGGGAATGGCGAAAGCACGTGACATTTTAAAACAAAATCATCATGTAATTCCAGTTATCGGCGATGGTGCATTGACGGGTGGTATGGCGTTAGAAGCCTTAAATAACATAGGTCATGATCGCACCAATATGACGATCATTTTAAATGATAATGAAATGAGTATTGCGCCAAACGTGGGTGCAATGCATAACATGCTTGGACGCATTCGCATGAACCAAGGGTACAATAAACTTAAACTTGACGCTGAAGCGGTACTCAGCCGTTTACCTGGTGGTAGTAAAATTCGTGAATCTGCTGATCGCATTAAAGATAGCATCAAATATCTTGTTGTCGACGGTGCGTTTTTTGAAGAGTTAGGCATTCGTTATATTGGTCCTGTTGATGGTCACAACTTTGATGAACTTGAGAATGCGTTACAAACAGCAGACTCTATAAATAAGCCTGTTCTTGTCCATGTTGTAACGAAAAAAGGAAAAGGCTATCACCCTGCGGAAAATGATAAAATTGGTACGTGGCATGGATTGGGGCCTTACAAACTTGAAACTGGTGAACAAATTAAAGGGCAACCACTCGGACCATCTTGGAGTCAGTTTATAAGCGATGAAATTCTATCATATGCTAAAAAAGATAAGCGCGTCGTTGCAATCACACCAGCTATGCCTGTAGGGTCAAAGCTCACGCGCTTTCAATCTGAGTTACCTGAACAATTTTTCGATGTAGGTATTGCTGAACAACATGCGGTTACAATGGCTGCTGGACTGGCTATTGAAGGCTTTAAACCTTATGTTGCAATCTATTCAACGTTTTTACAACGTTCATACGATCAAGTATTGCACGATGTAGATCGTCAAAATTTAAATGTCATTTTTGGTATTGACCGCTCTGGATTAGTGGGTGCAGATGGAGAAACGCACCAAGGCGTTTTTGATGTTGGATTTTTATCACAGTTTCCTAACATGACGATCAGCATGCCTAAAGATGAGAATGAAGCACGTCATATCGTTCATACCGCTATGCAACATCAATCTGGCCCGTTTGCTATAAGGTATCCAAGAGGAAATGGCTATGGCGTAAGCTTATCTGATGACAAACAATTACTTAAAATTGGCTCATGGGAGTCTTTGCAACCAGGTGATGAGATTACGCTAATAAGTTACGGCCCAACGGTACACACTTTAATTGAAGCCGCTCAAATGCTTAAAGACAAAGGAATATCTGCACAAGTTATTAATGCACGATTTATTAAACCCATGGATTTAGACATGCTACATGACATTGGCGCAACGCAAAAGCCGGTGATTGTCGCAGAAGAAGGTATGTTAAACGGCGGCTTAGGTAGCCAAATTGCAACATTTCTTATAGAACATGGATATCATAATCCAATCAAACGTATTGGTATAGATGATGAATATATCGAACATGGAAATGTTGATCGAATCCTAGAAGATTTACATTTATCTTCAGAATCTATAGCTAAAATTGCTGAGGATATGCTAAACTTAAAGCATTCTAAAAGCTTATAAATATATTAACGAGCATCTAGGAGACATACTGACATTTTCATACTTGAATGTAATTCCAAATTTGTTACAGCCTTAAAATTCATCTTTTTTGTGAATTTTAAAGGCTTTTTTTATTGTAATTTTAGAAACTAAAAGAAAATATCACCATTTTATATACAATTAATGACGTTAAAGCTTCACTTATGAAATAGGTCATAACTAGGTTAATACATGATTGTATGGTAAAATCGATGTATAAATATTCGTTACGAGGTGTCCATTATGCCTAAAAAATCTGTTAGACATATTAAAATCAGAGAAATTATTTCAAATGAACAAATCGAAACACAAGATGAGTTAGTAAAACGTTTAAATGATTATGAGATGAATGTGACTCAAGCAACAGTATCTCGTGATATTAAAGAATTGCAATTAATCAAAGTACCTGCGCCTACAGGTCAATATATATATAGCCTTCCTAATGACAGAAGATATCATCCGCTCGAAAAATTGGGTCGCTATCTTATGGATTCATTTGTAAAAATTGATGGTACAGACAATTTATTAGTACTTAAAACGCTACCAGGCAATGCACAATCTATAGGCGCTATTTTAGATCAAATCGATTGGGAAGAAGTATTAGGTACGATATGTGGTGATGATACTTGTCTCATTATTTGCCGTACGCATGCAGATGCTGAAGAAATTAAATCACGTATTTTTAATATGTTATAAGGAAGAGATGATATGTTACAAAGTCTTTCAATTAAACAATTCGCTATTATCGATGCGCTCGAAATTCAATTTGGTGATGGTTTAACGGTTTTAAGTGGAGAAACAGGCGCGGGAAAATCAATCATTATTGATGCGATTGGACAATTAATTGGTATGCGTGCGTCTTCAGATTTTGTACGTCATGGTGAGAAAAAAGCTATTATCGAAGGTATCTTTGACGTCGACAACGCGAAAGAGGCACATCATGTCCTAGAAGAGATTGGTATTGATTTATCCGAGGACTTTTTAATTGTTAAGCGTGAAATATTTAATTCTGGCAAGAGTATGTGCCGAATTAATAATACGACCGTAACGCTACAAGATTTAAGAAAAGTCATGCAGCAATTATTAGACATTCATGGCCAACATGAAACACAGTCACTTTTAAAACAAAAATATCATATTGAACTTTTAGACCGCTATGCTGAAGGCTCTTATGACGATGCTTTACGTCAATATGAAACAACCTACACGCATCATAAGGAGAAAACAAAAGAGCTTGAAGCTTTGGAAACAGCAGATCAGGCTTTATTACAACGTTTGGATCTCATGAAATTCCAATACGAAGAACTTAAGGACGCCAATTTACAAGAAGATGAGATGGAACAACTCGAAGCAGATATTAAGCGCATTCAAAACTCTGAAAACTTAAATCACGTTCTAAATGCTGCATACACAACGTTAACGGATGAATATGCTATTACGGATCGTTTGTATGAACTGAGTACGCAACTCCAAACAATCGATCAAATTTTACCTAATACGTATCTTAAATTGAAAGAAGATGTCGATCAATTTTATTACACGTTAGAAGACGCTAAACACCAACTATATGATGAAATTAATCAAACAGACTTTGATGAGCATTATTTAAACGAATTAGAGTCACGTATGAATCTTTTAAATAATTTGAAACGCAAATATGGTAAAGATATACCTGAACTTATTTCTTATCAAAGCAAAATTGAGGATGAAATCAACAAAATAGAAAATTATGAAGAAAGTACTTCACAGTTAAGAAGTGAAATTGCGGAACTCGCCGAACAACTCCAAGTTGATGGGCAAGTTTTATCAAAAGAACGACGTAAAGTAGCACGTACACTCCGTGATCATATTGTTGACGAAATACAAAACTTACAAATGAAAGATGCCAATTTGGAAATTGCCTTCACACGTTATGAGACACCACAACAAGATGGCCTAGAACGTGTAGAATTTCTGATTAGCCCTAATAAAGGGGAACCCCTAAAAAGCTTAAACAAGATAGCGAGTGGTGGTGAGCTCTCACGCATCATGCTCGCACTTAAAAGTATTTTTGTAAATGCAAGAGGGCAAACAGCCATTCTATTTGATGAAGTTGATTCCGGTGTATCGGGTCAAGCAGCTCAAAAAATGGCTGAAAAAATGAAACAAATCGCATCGGTGATTCAGGTCATTTGTATTTCACATTTACCCCAAGTCGCTTCTATGAGTGATCATCACTTGTACATATCTAAACACGAAAAAGATGACAGAACTACTACACACGTTAAAGAACTACAAGATGATGAACGTATCGAAGAGGTGGCAAGAATGATTTCTGGCGCAACCGTGACTGAACTCACATTGAAAAACGCTAAAGAAATGATTGAACAAAATCAACGCTAAAAGGGGTGTATGACATTGTCATTTTCAACATTATTTCAAAATACACACGCTCTAGAAGGAAATATAGCACTTGTTAATGCAGTGAATGAGTCATCCATTCAAGTGATTCATGATGTGCTCACACAAACCAATGCTACATTCACACTTTATAATGACCAAGATGTTTCGGAATTAATACGTTCATTTGAGCTACCAGCACCAATGTTAAAACGCATCCATATTCATACATTTGACGATGAACATAGCGCACTTTCCGCATGTTTAACTGACTTAGATGCACAGCGTGTTGATATTCTGATGAAAGGGCTCATACCGACGAGTCAAATTTTATCTGCGGTACTCAAACATTTGCGTCATACCCAGGGTGAAAATTATTTTTTAAATCATATCGCATGCTGTGATATACCGGCATACCATAAATTGTTGTTCATTTCAGATGTCGCTTTAAATATTCACCCATCACTAGAAGAACATCAAAAAATCATTCACAATATTAAACAATTCACTCACAAACTGGGATATACCGATTTAAAAGTGGCATTATTATCATCAGTTGAAAAACCATCAGAGAAAATCCCTTCATCTGTACACGCTGATCAATTGAAACAATATTATGCAAATACGAATGAAATAGAAGGTGTAGTTGTTGATGGTCCTTTTGCATTAGATAATGCAATTGATAAACAAAGCGCCTTGCTAAAAGGGATCACTTCTCCTGTTGCAGGTGATGCGGATGTTATTATAGTTCCTCAACTAGACGTGGGAAATGCATTATATAAATCTTTAACCTATTTTGGACACGCAAAAGTTGCAAGTTTAATGATTGGTACGCCATATCCTATCGTTTTAACGTCTAGAGCGGATTCAGTGACCAATAAAACACTATCTGTATTACTTGCTTTAAAAACATTAGCGTGACCTGGATCTTTCAAGTCACATATAAGTTAGCAATCAAGAGAGGAAGGATACTATGGTCCGCATATTAGTTCTTAATTTAGGGAGTACATCAAGTAAATTAGCCATTTACGACGATACAAAAATGTCGTACAGCACAACTGTTGTCCATGATGATGCACTGACACGTTTGGATTTATTAAAACAAAAAGCCCCTCGTCAAATGGCTATAAAACAATGGCTTTCAAAAATCAATGTCCCATCGTCAACACTGGATGCCATTGCTTGTAGGGGTGGTTTATTAAAACCAATTGTAGGTGGCACATATACTGTGAACCGCGCATTATATGATGATTTAAAATCCTTTCAATATGGCATACATGCCTCAAATTTAAGTGGCATTATAGGTTATGAGATGGCTACACACTTAAACATTCCAGTATTCACTTCTGATCCCGTCGTAGTGGATGAATTTATTGATGAAGTTCGAATGACTGGTATACCAGGTATTCAAAGAAAAAGTATTTTTCATGCGTTAAATCATAAAGCTACTGCGCGTCAATTTGCTAAGGACGTTCAACAACGTTACGAAGATTTAAATTTGATTGTCATACATATGGGGGGAGGCGTCAGTGTTGCTGCGCATGAAAAAGGGTTAGTGATAGATGTCAATGAAGCACTTTATGGTGAAGGACCAATGGCTTTAAATCGTTCTGGTTCCATCCCAAATGATGCGCTCATCGAATATCAGCATGCACATCAATATGATATTCAACAAATGAAACGTTTATTCTCAGCTCAAACTGGCTTACAAGCTCATGTCGGTTCAAGTGATTTTAAATGGATTATGGAACGTTATCATCACGATACACATATTCATGGCGTCGTCGATGCCTTTAGCGTTCAAATTGCTAAAGCTATTGGCGAACGTGCTGCACTATTAAAAGGGAATGTGGACCAAATCGTGTTTACAGGTGGAATGAGTCACAGTACTTTATTCATCGATTTACTCAAACCTTATATCGAATGGATAGCACCAGTATCTGTCTATCCAGGTGAATTCGAAATGCAAGCTTTAGCTGAAAATGCGTATCAAGCATTAGGTGAACACATACCCGTGAAGACTTACAGTTAGGAGAATCATACAATGACAAAAGAAAAATACGATTTAGTTGTATTAGGTGGAGGTATTGCTGGTTATTCAGCAGCAATTCGTGCGAGTCAGCTCGGTAAATCCGTTGCTTTAGTAGAAAAAGACAAAGTTGGAGGGACATGTTTACATCGTGGATGTATCCCTACAAAATCATTTTTAAAGTCAGCTGAAGTATACCAATACATACAACATGCTGATCAGTATGGGCTCTCTGTTGAAGGCGCATCTGTCAACTTTCAAAGTGTTTTAGAACGCAAATCACGAATCGTAGAAACGATGTACAATGGTGTCCAACATCTTGTAAAACAAAATAAAATTGATTTATTTCAAGGCACGGGTCGTTTATTAGGTGCTTCTATATTTACACCACAAAGTGGAACTGTATCTGTGGAGTATGACGACGGCGAATCTGAACTTTTACCCAATGACTACGTGTTAATTGCAACAGGTTCTAAACCCATTGAATTACCAATGCTTCCATTTAACCACCGTGTCATTTTAAGTAGTGATGATATGATGCAATTATCAACATTACCAAAACGTATGGCGATTCTCGGTGGTGGTGTGATTGGCTTAGAATTTGCAAGCCTGTTGAATTCATTTGGTGTCGAGGTAACAATTATTGAAGCTGGTGAACGTATTTTAATCAATGAACCAGCGTCAGTCAGTCGCCAATTGAAGCAACATCTCTCTAAAGAAGGCATTCACATTTTAGAAAATACCGCTGTAACAGAAGAAGCTGTGACAATTACTGAACATGATGTAACGTTTGAGCTAGACGATACTTTAACAGTAGATAAGGTACTTGTAGCTGTTGGTCGTCAAGCACTAACTGATGATTTAGGACTTAATAATACGAAAGTCGCTTTATCTAACAAAAAGACAATACAAACTGATGCATTTATGCAAACAGCTGATCAACATATTTATGCAGCTGGCGATGTTATCGGTCAACTTCAACTTGCACATGTAGGTGCTAAAGAAGGGGTAATTGCAGTTGAACACATGTTCAATGAAAATCCTCTTGCTATAGATTATAACTTGATGCCACGTTGTGTATACACACGCCCAGAGGTCGCTTCATTAGGAATGACCGTAGACGTAGCTAAAAAGCAAGGATATACTACGCATGTTGTGAAAGCACCGTTTAAAGCGAATGGTAAAGCATTGATCGCATCTCAACAAGATCCTGATGGGTTTGCAGAACTCGTGTTTGATAAAGAAACACAAACATTTCTAGGTGCTGCACTGATAGGACCTAATGTCACAGAGCTTATTAATGAGCTTTCGCTGTTAAGTTTTATGGATGGATCCGCGTTAGAACTTGGTAGTGCGACACATGCACATCCATCGATATCAGAATTATTAATGGAACTCGGTTTAAAAGCTGAAAATCAATCAATTCACATCTAGTAACCTTTGAGGAGGAGAAGGCAATGAAAGATTATAGAGAAGCCAATCTCACAATAGAAGATTTAAAAAATATGTATAGCGCTATGGATTTAGGACGAAAATTAGATGAACGCATGTGGTTGTTGAATCGTGCAGGTAAAATTCCTTTTGTCATTAGTTGTCAAGGACAAGAAGCTACACAAATTGGTGCTGCCTATGCCTTACAAAAAGGCGATTTTAGTGCACCATATTATCGCGACCTTGCATTTGTAACGCATCTTGGAATGACACCGCTTGAAACGATGAATTCAGCTTTTGGTAAACGTGATGATATCAGTTCTGGTGGTAAACAAATGCCTTCACATTTTAGTAAAAAAGAAGTCGGCATCATGTCTCAAGGTTCCTCTGTAGCCACACAAGTATTACATGCTGTAGGTGCTGCGTTATCACTTAAAATGGATGGTAAACCAAATATTGCATTAACATCTTTAGGTGAAGGCAGTTCGAATCAGGGCGATTTTCATGAAGGACTAAATTTTGCTGGAGTGCATAAACTCCCTTTTATCTGTCTGATTGAAAATAATAAGTATGCTATTTCCGTATCAAAAGATTTACAATATGGTGCTGAAAAGTTATCCGATCGTGCTAAAGGATATGGCATGTTCGGTGAAACTGTAGATGGTAACGATCCTATTGCAGTCTATCATGCCATTAAAACAGCGCGTGACCGTGGTGTTAACGGTGAAGGCAGTACATTAATCGAGGCGATGTGTACACGCCTCACTGCACATTCATCTGATGATGATGATCGTTACCGTACAGATGATGAAAAATCTTATAATAAAGAACATGATTGTAATGTTCAGTTTAAAAAATATTTAATCGATGAAGTTCACATAGATGCGACTTGGTTTGAAGAAATAGAAAAAGAGAATAAACAACGTGTACACGAAGCAACGAAAGAAGCTGAAGCATCACCTTACCCTGATCCTTCAGAGACATATACACATGTTTATGACCAGGAGGGTGAAAAAAATGCCTAAATTAACTTATTTAGAAGCGATTAAAAACGCTTTAGATTTAGCGTTGGAAAAAGATGATCAAACATTTATTTTAGGTGAAGATGTTGGAAAAAAAGGTGGCGTTTTTGGCGTTACTGCAGGTCTTCAAGATAAATATGGTTTGTACCGTGTATTAGATACACCTTTAGCTGAATCTAATATCGTAGGTTCTGCTATTGGGGCCGCAATGGTGGGTAAAAGACCAATTGCTGAAATTCAATTTGCAGAATACATTCTCCCAGCAACCAATCAAATTATGAGTGAAGCAGCTAAAATGCGTTATCGTTCCAACAATGATTGGCATGTGCCACTAACAATTCGTGCACCATTTGGTGGAGGCATTCACGGTGCGTTGTATCACTCACAAAGTATTGAAAGTGTCTTTGCTTCAACACCAGGATTAACGGTGGTTATTCCATCGTCACCTTATGATGCTAAAGGCTTATTATTATCAGCGATTCAATCTAATGACCCTGTATTATTTTTCGAACATAAAAAAGCATATCGTTTATTAAAAGAAGAAGTACCTGAAGATTACTATACAGTGCCATTATATAAAGCTGATGTGAAACGTGAAGGTAGTGATATTACTGTATTTACGTATGGTTTAGCAGTCAATTATTCACTTCAAGCGGCTGACCTTTTAGCTGAAGAAGGCATTGACGTAGAAGTTGTGGACTTAAGAACAGTATATCCACTAGATCAAGAGACGATTATTGAGCGTGCGAAAAAGACAGGCAAATGTTTACTCATTACAGAAGATAATAAAGAGGGAAGTGTCATGTCAGAAGTTTCAGCCATTATTGCTGAAAATTGCCTATTTGACTTAGATGCACCGATTATGCGCCTCGCTGGTCCTGATGTCCCTGCGATGCCATTTGCACCACCATTAGAAGATGAATTTATGATTAATCCTGAAAAAATTAAAAATAAAATGCGTGAACTCGCAACATTTTAAGGAGGGCCATTATGGAAATTAAAATGCCTAAATTAGGTGAAAGTGTCCATGAAGGAACGATTGAACAGTGGTTAGTACAAGTAGGGGATACGGTTGAAGAATATGATCCGTTATGTGAAGTGATCACTGATAAAGTTACAGCAGAAGTGCCTTCCTCATATGCGGGTAAAATCACTAAAATTAATGTGGAAGCAGGCGAAACAATTTCAATAGGAACTGTGATTTGTGAAATGGCAGTTGAGGGTAATGATACAGCTCAAGAAAATACAGCTCATTCTAAAGAGCAAACGCCGACCCAAACTGAACCATCGTCATCAACTAACCAAGGTCATTCTGCATCCGAAAACCAACCTAAAAATAATGGTCGCTACTCACCTGTAGTATTTAAAATCGCATCACAGCATCATGTTAATTTAGAAGATGTTCCGGGTACAGGGTTTGAAGGGCGCGTTACAAAAAAAGATATTGAAGCATATATAGCTTCAGGTGAAAGTCAAACAACGTCATCACTAAAAGCAACAATCACTGAATCAAACTCTCAAGCAACATCTGTGAGTCAAAGTTCAGCAAAATCTCAAACATCATCAGATGTTCACGCATCTGTAATTCCTGTTAAAGGTGTGCGCAAACAAATTGCGAATAAGATGGTGCAAAGTGTTCAAGAAATCCCTCACGCTTGGATGAAAATGGAAGTTGATGCGACTGAATTAACAAAAACACGTAATCATTACAAAGCTTCATTCAAAGCAAAAGAAGGTTATAATTTGACGTTCTTCGCCTTTTTCGTCAAAGCTGTGGCTGAGGCTTTACATGAATATCCTATGTTAAACAGTTCTTGGCAAAACGATGAGATTCACGTGCATAAAGATATCAACTTATCCATAGCTGTTGCGGTGGAAGATAAATTATTTGTTCCAGTTATCAAAAATGCTGATGAAAAGTCGATAAAAGGTATCGCGAAAGAAATTGCTACACTTGCTAAAAAAGCGCGTCAAAATCAATTGACGAATGAAGATATGCAAGGGGGCACGTTTACGGTTAATAATACGGGAAGCTTCGGTTCAGTGAGTTCAATGGGAATCATTAACCATCCTCAAGCTGCCATTTTACAAGTTGAGTCAATCGTTAAACGTCCAGTAGTTATCAATGATATGATTGCCATCCGCGATATGGTCAACTTATGTTTATCAATTGATCACCGCATACTCGACGGATTGCAAGCTGGTCAATTTTTAAATGAAGTAAAATCTCGTATAGAACGTTATACACTTGAACATACACAAATTTATTAATGTGTAATGTAAATGGATTGATTGAATTGACGTTTGGCCTTTAGTACAATGAAGGTATCTTAGGAGGTATGGTCATATGGATTTAAATTTTGATTTATATATGAACGATGTAGTGAATCAAGCGCGTAAAGATATGGATAATGCAGGGTATGAACAATTGACTACTGAAGAAGAAGTAGACAGTGTATTTAAAAAAGAAGGTACAACATTAGTTATGATTAACTCAGTCTGTGGTTGTGCAGGAGGCATTGCGCGTCCAGCCGCATCACACGCATTACATTATGATGCATTACCCGATCGTCTTGTTACTGTATTTGCAGGTCAAGACAAAGAAGCGACACAACGTGCTAGAGATTATTTTGAAGGCTATGCACCATCAAGTCCATCCTTCGCATTAATGAAAGATGGGAAAATCACTGAGATGATTGAACGCCATCAAATTGAAGGTCATGACGTTATGGATGTTATTACGCAATTACAAAGATTATTTGATAAATATTGCGAAGAAAAGTAAGGAGCCGTTTAATGATACGTTTAAATCCCTATCGAATTGGATTTAGAACGATTAAAACAGCGGTGGGAATGGCACTAGGCGTTATTATTGCTAAGCTATTAGGTTTAGATAATTATGCATCTAGTGCTATTTTAGTTGTGTTATGTATTAAAGATACTAAAATACACTCCGTACATGCCATCGTATCACGTTTTGTATCATGTTTAATCGCAATTGGGTTTGGGGCACTTATTTTCCCATTACTTGGTCAACATGCACTTGTACTAGGTCTTATCGTCTTATTATTTATACCACTCACAGTTGTTATTAACATGCAAGAAGGTGTCGTAACAAGTATCGTCATCTTATTACATTTTTTTAATGCAAAACACATAAATCTAGATTTAGTCATCAATGAAATCTTGCTGATTATAATTGGCTTGACTATTGCATTTTTAATGAATGCCATTATGCCAAGCTTGGATAAAGATTTAAAGAAGTATAAGCATGATATAGAGACTCAAATTAGAGATATCTTTTATCAGTTTAGCAATGCCTGCGCAACACATAATAACCAGCTTAAAATCACATTTCAACCGCTCAATCTTTCTATTCAAAAAGCGAAATCAATTGCCTTTAGAGATGTTAAAAATCATTTTGTGCGTAATGAAAATAGTTACTATCATTATTTTGATATGAGAGAAAATCAAGTTGAGATTTTAAAACGCATGTATCATCATATCCATCATATCGATGCGGATGATCCTATTTCTCAACGCGTTGCTGAAGTTTTTAAAGAAATGGCTGAAAATGTTAATGAAAATAATTATACAGCCCAACGCTTGCATATGGTTTATCAAGTGAGGCTAGAGATTGATCAAGAGCCTCTACCGACATCGCATGAAGCATTACACACACGTGCAAGTATGATACAAATGTTGTATGATACAGAAGAATATTTAACAATTAAATCTAAATTTGGCAATTTAAAAATGCATCACGAAGTATAAATTCAAAAGACCTTTACGCTACATTGATTACGTAAAGGTCTTTTGTTCATTACATATTTAAAATAGGTGCTACACCCGTCAAAATTAAAGAAATCACGATTGCGATCAGCATTACCATAAGCAATACTTTTCTTACTTTTTCATTTAACACAATTGACGCCTCCAAATTAATTCGTAGTTTAATATTCGTATTGAAAATTATACCATTGTCATTTTGAACATCTCAACATTATTTTTATTACAAATTATCGTCAAACAATCAATTTGCAATGTATTTCAAATACTATAAAATGAAGTAAAGTGCACTAAGGAGGGGATTTTTTGATTAATCAACAACGCTTAATACAAACTTTTTTAGAACTTGTTCAGATTGATTCTGAAACGGGCCATGAAGGTCGAATCCAACCAATTTTAAAGAAAAAATTCGAAGCATTAGGACTTGAAGTTAAAGAAGATAATGCCAAAGCTCTGACAAATTTCGGTGCAAACAATTTAATTTGTACACTAAAAGCTACTGAAAACAACCGCGATAAAATTTATTTTACTGCACATATGGACACGGTTGAACCTGGACAAAATGTGAAACCTATCATCAAAGAAGACGGCTATATTTATTCTGATGGTACAACAGTTCTAGGTGCAGATGATAAAGCTGGATTGGCAGTTATTTTAGAAGTATTAGAGGTCATCCGTACACACCAACTGCCACATGGTCAAATTCAATTTGTCATTACAGTAGGTGAGGAATCTGGTTTAGTCGGCGCTAAAGCTTTAGATGCCTCACTGTTAGATTCAGAGTACGGCTTTGCGTTAGACGCCGCCGTACCTGTTGGAGATATCACGATAGGTGCACCATATCAAATGAAAATGCATGCTGAAATTCATGGTAAAAAAGCACACGCTAGTACGCCAAAAAAAGGAATTAGTGCAATCAACATTGCAGCTAAAGCGATTAGTCAAATGAAACTTGGACAAATTGACGAAGAGACGACAGCTAACATTGGCTCTTTTAATGGTGGCGGTCCAACGAATGTTGTCACGGATTTAGTACATATTTGGGCTGAAGCACGTTCACATGATGAAGCAAAAATTAATGCTCAGACAGCGCACATGAAAGAAACTTTTATCAACGTGGCTAAACACTATCATGCGCAAGCTCAAGTAGAATCTGAAATATCTTATCCAGGATTTAAAATTGAAGAAACGGAAAAAGTGTATCAAATTGCTAAAGAAGCATCATTAGCTTTAGGATTTGAAGCACATACATCCATCGGTGGTGGTGGCTCAGATGGTAGTATCATTAACCAATTTGGGATTCCAACTGTAATTTTAGGCGTAGGGTATGAATTTATTCATACGACTGAAGAGCGAATTTCTAAACAATCATTATACGATTTAGCACGTTACGTAATGAAAATTATTGAAAACGCTTAATAAAAGCGGTTGCGTGTTTATACGTTAATAATATGGTACAATGAGTGCGTAATTTATATTAAGAGAGGTAATAATAATGACACAACAAATAGGTGTAGTAGGATTAGCGGTAATGGGTAAAAACCTAGCATGGAATATTGAATCTAGAGGCTATACAGTATCTGTTTATAACCGTTCATCTGAAAAAACAGACATCATGGTCGCAGAATCTGAAGGTAAAAACATTGTTCCGACATATTCATTAGAAGAATTTGTGAACTCTTTAGAAAAACCACGTAAAATTTTACTTATGGTAAAAGCCGGAGCGGCTACGGATAAAACAATTGAAAGTCTTTTACCTTTATTAGATAACGACGATATTTTAATTGATGGTGGTAATACAAATTATTTAGATACAATGCGTCGTAATCAAGCACTCGCTCAAAGTGGTGTTAACTTTATCGGTACGGGCGTATCTGGCGGTGAAGTAGGTGCATTAACAGGTCCTTCTATGATGCCGGGTGGTCAACGCGATGCGTACGATAAAGTTGCAGATATTTTTGAAGCCATTGCTGCAAAAGCACAAGATGGTACGCCATGTGTCACGTACATTGGGCCGAATGGTGCTGGTCATTATGTAAAAATGGTTCATAATGGGATTGAATATGCCGATATGCAATTAATTGCTGAAAGTTACTTTATGATGAAAGAGCTTTTAGGCATGTCTCACGAAGAAATTTCTGAAACTTTCAAATCATGGAATACGGGTGAATTAGAAAGTTATTTAATTGAAATTACTGGTGATATCTTCACAAAACTTGATGAAGCTGGAGAACCATTAGTTGAAAAAATAATGGATAAAGCAGGTCAAAAAGGAACTGGTAAATGGACATCAATTAACGCTTTAGAACTAGGTGCGCCGTTAACCATTATTACTGAATCTGTTTTTGCGCGTTTTATCTCATCTTTAAAAACACAACGCGTCCATGCTGCTCAATTTTTAAATGGTCCTAAAGCTTCATTTGATGGTGATAAAGATGCATTTTTAGAACAAATTCGTCGTGCGCTGTATATGAGTAAAATTTGTTGCTATGCACAAGGTTTTGATCAAATGAAAGCAGCAAGTGAAGAAAATGAATGGCATTTACAATTAGGTGAACTTGCAATGATTTGGAGAGAAGGTTGTATTATTAGAGCACAATTCCTTCAAAAAATTAAAGATGCCTATGATAAAGATAGTGAATTACAAAATCTATTGTTAGATGATTATTTCAAATCTATCGTTAATGATTATCAAGATGCATTACGTGAAGTTGTTGCTACTGGTGTTAAAAATGGCATTGCCATCCCAGGTTTTGCATCTAGTATTAACTACTTTGACAGTTATCGTACAGCAGATTTACCTGCTAACTTAATTCAAGCACAACGCGATTACTTTGGTGCGCACACTTATGAACGTAAAGACAAAGCAGGCGTTTTCCATACACAATGGACTGAATAATATCAGAAATAAAAAACACAAGGTCAAAATCATACGACCTTGTGTTTTTATATGTCATCATTCAGAAGCGGTATACCCAATTGTATTTTAGTTAATGCATGGTCGAATGAAAAATCAAATGGATAGACTTCTAAATAAAGCGTGTCTTTTTCATAAGGCATTGAAAACTGCAATGTCGTCTCAATATAATGCCAAGCATCTGTCACTGCATAATCCATTTCACCTTGCAAATTAAACATCGCATATTGACGTCGATCCAAATAGCGATATTCTAAATGTGATGGCATCCGTTCACTAGGCACACCAACAAACAATTCGAGTCCATGCTCTAAAGGACATCTCACAACAAATAAATCATGTGGCCCGCAATCATTATATTTAATTAAATCGTCAATACGCCCATCAGCTTTTAAATCTTCTAGAAAATCAGGTACGTTAAAAGGACTTTCAATGTCTTGGCTAGGGATGAACCGAGAATAGCCAACCATACCAAAATCGCCAATATGTTCGTAACGAAAAGGTGGTGCGGGTTTCGTTGTTGTTGTTAGCTTTAAATAAATTTGAGGTTGCATATTGAGCTGATCAGATTTAGTTTTAACTTGAAGCGGTGAAACACCATGATAATCACTAAAATCATGTGCAAAAGCATTGACATCTGAATAGTGATATTTTTTTGCGATGTCAATTAATCGTGCATTACTTTGTTTTAATTCCTTTGCCGCTAATGTTAAACGTCTAGCTTTATAATAATCTTCTGGTGTTTGACCAGTAATCATTAGAAAAGATTGCGATAAGTGATAAGGTGACAGTTCAACGTAATCACTTAAATGTTGTAAATCATACGATTCATAAAGATGATCTTCAATATAAATAATCGCTTGTTGAATGTGTTTGATAACGTCCAAGAGGGGTCACTCCTAAATTACTTTAACGTAAAGCATTACTTAATGTTATATTATAAATCAAAAAGAGCTAAGTAGCATTAAAAACATACTTAGCTCTTATAGTTATTGAATGTCATCCCACCATTTTAAACCATCTCTACTCAAGAGGAGGTCACTTTCAAGTGGGCCATTTGTACCTGCTTTATAATTAGGGAATTCAGGTTCAAATTTAGACCATGCATCAGAAATTGAATCGACAAACTTCCATGTTGATTTCAATTCTTCCCAATGTGTAAAGTTCGTCGCATCACCATTTAACGCATCATACAATAGGTTTTCATAAGCATCTACGGTATTCATTTTATCTTGTGCACTCATTGCGTAAGATAATTGTACAGGCTCAGTTTCAATACCTTGGACATATTTCTTACCATTTAAATGAATAGAAACGCCTTCATTTGGTTGAATATTAATAACAAGAAGATTAGAATCTAAATGTTTATCTCTTTGATAATATAAATTCATTGGTACTTCTTTAAATTCAACGACGACTTGTATCGATTTACGCTTCATTCGCTTTCCTGTACGAATATAAAATGGAACGCCTGCCCATCTAAAATTATCTATAAGCACTTTACCAGAGACGAATGTTGGTGTAGACGAATCTGAAGCAACTTTATCTTCATCTCGATATGCTTTCACTTCTTGGCCATTAATTTGACCTGCGTCATATTGACCACGTACAAAGTGATGTCTCACATCTTCAGTTGGAAGTACACGTAAAGATTTCAATACCTTTACTTTCTCGGCGCGTATATCATCACTATGTAAGCTAATCGGTGGCTCCATCGCAAGTAAGGCAACCATTTGTAACATATGGTTTTGTACCATATCTTTAAGTGCACCACTCGATTCATAATAACCGCCACGGTCTTCAACACCTAAAATTTCAGAAGACGTGACTTGTATATTTGAAATGTATTTATTATTCCATAATGGCTCAAACATCGCATTACTAAAACGTAACACTTCAATATTTTGAACCATATCTTTACCTAAATAATGGTCAATACGGAAAATTTCTTCTTCTTTAAAAGAACGACGAATTTGTTGATTTAATTCTTCTGCTGATGTTAAATCACTGCCAAACGGTTTTTCAATAACTAAACGTTTAAAGCCTTTTGTACGCGTCAGACCAGAAGATTTTAAATAATCTGTAACCGTACCAAAAAATTGAGGTGCCATTGCTAAATAAAACAGGCGATTGCCTTCAAGAGAAAATTCTTGATCAAGTGTCTCACTTAATTGTAATAAATCAGCATAGCTTGCTTCATCATTTACATCATGAGGTTGATAGAAGATATGTTGCATAAATTTATCTAAATGTTTCGTATCTTGGACATGGGCTTGAATCGAAGCTTTCACTTGTGCTCTAAAATCATCATTAGTCAATTGACGTCGACCAATCCCAATAACCGCAATACGGTCGTCTAAGTTGTCTTGTTGAAATAAATGAAATAGGGATGGGAATAATTTACGGTGACTTAAATCACCCGTCGCCCCGAAGATAGTGATCAATGCTGGAATTTGCTTTTTTGACTTATTCAAGATTCAAAACCTCAATTCTTAATTTATATCATATTTGTTATTATAAAACATTCAACACATTTAGGTCATACAATCTGCATTATTTATATACATATTCTAATATTTTATGTCCCGCTTCAACACATTTTTATGATACTATAACGCTAAGGAGGCACACGCCATGGAAATTACGTTTTTTGGAACGAGTGCTGGGTTACCCACGAAAGAGCGTCATACACAATCCATTGCTTTATCACTGGAACCTTATGATACTGATATTTGGCTATTTGACGTAGGGGAAGCCACACAACATCAAATCTTACATCATTCAATTAAATTAGGAAAAGTGAGCCATATTTTTATTACACATATGCATGGGGATCACGTATTTGGTCTTCCTGGAGTGTTAACGAGTCGTTCTTTCCAAGGTGGAGAAGCGAAACCTTTAACAGTAGTGGGACCTTCTGGTATTAAAGATTTCATCGAAAATAATATGGCATTAACACATTCACATTTAAATTATCCCATACATATTATTGAACTCAATCAAGAAATCGATCTCACTTTCAATCAATTTCAAGTTAAAGCATATCCATTAAATCACGGTGTACCATGCTACGGATTCCGTATTGAAGCACCAAGTACGCCTGGCAAATTAGATGTAGATAAACTTAAAGCATTAGGGATTCAACCCGGACCTATATATCAACACATTAAAACACAAGACACATTTGAATATGAAGGCAACATTTATGACACGGCGCCATTTAAAGGTCCAGATAAACAAGGACCAGTGATAGGTATTTATGGAGATACGAAGCCTTGCGCAAATCAGATTAAAATTGCGCAAGATGCGGATGTAATTGTCCATGAATCTACATATATCGAAGGCGATAAAACACGCGCAAACAACTATCACCACAGTCATATTGAAGATGTGTTAAATCTTTTAAGTGAAGCGAACGTCAAACATGGATTGCTTACACATTTAAGTAATCGTTACACATTAGATGATATCATGGTCATAGAAAAACAACTTCAAGAACTACACCCTGTCTCTTTTCAATTTGTGAAAGATTATGACTCTTATTCTTTTTAATACGACCGGTATCACTACGAAACCTATATGAATACAAAAAACCCGACTCAAGCGTTAGAATCATGAGTCGGGTTTTAATATTTAACAAAATTGTATAATGGTACTGATTAATCATTATCATCTTGCATTGAAAGTTCAACACTGCGATTTACTGCTGCATTTAAACAATCTTCAAAAATACCTTCAATATCATAATCTGATAATTTATTTAAGCCAGCTTGTGTTGTTCCGCCTTTAGATGTGATGTTCTTTCTTAATTGTTCAAGACTTAAATCTGAACGTTCAATCATTTTTCCAGTTCCAATGATTAATTCACGAATCGATTCTTCAACTTCTGATTTTTCTAATCCTAACTTAGTCCCAGCATTCACGTATTTTTCAAACACATGATAAAGAAAAGCAGGACCACTGCCAGTAATTGCAGTGACTTGATGTAAATGATCCTCTTTTACCTCAATCGCAGAGCCAAAAGCATTAATCAATGATAACACTTCATCTTTTGAGCGTGGACCAAAATTACGTGAAAAGCTGACACCTGTAACTGAATGACCAACTTGGGCATTAGTATTCGGCATAATACGTGCAATTGGATTATTCGGATTTAATTTTTCACGTAAATAACTGATGGGTAAACCAGCCATAATAGAGATAAATTTATTTTTGTCATCAATATGGTCACGTATACGCTCAGCCAATTGATCAAAGTCATGCGGTTTTGTTCCTAAAAATACATAATCCGCATCTTTTAATAAGGCTGCATCATCATAACTATAATGCACGCCTAATTCACGATGATATTCTTCTAACATCTGTTGATTAGACCGATTTGTAAGATAAATATTTTCAGGGGGTATCAATTCTGAATTTATAATTCCTTTAAATATCGCATTTGCCATATTACCAGCACCATAAAATACGATTTTCATAAAGATTGTCACATCCTAAATTATTAGTCTACGTTTATCTTAACATAAAATAAGTTGTGCACACGGCGAAATATTGAAAATCTACACCGATATAACACTCATATAGTTATACATTCCCTATAAAAAGACATTAAACATAATTAGCGTATTAAAACAAAAAATTTTTACAGTTCATTGAAATTTTTGTTGCTATAAATATCGAAAATTTTGTGCAACTCAAACTTTGTATACATAAACAAACACAATATTAACAAAAATTATATTCCTTTATTTAGTAGTATAGTATATAATTTGGTTAGTAATATTTGTATTACTAAATATTTTGAAAAATGGGGGAATATGATGAACAGAAAAATATTGGTTTTTATGGTCTTTGTATTATTATTAAATGTTTTAGCACCAATATTTCATACTAGTAACGTTACCGCAGCCAGTGACATTTCTTCTAGAAATGTAACAAGTTTGTCTGTATCATCTCCGCAAATAAATGACGGAGATAAGACGAAAGTGCGAGTAGAATTTAATGACAAAGCTAGGAAAATTCAAAACGGCGATACAATTAAAGTTACTTGGCCAAACTATGGAGATGTTAAGATAGAAGGTTATAGTAAAACTGTTCCATTAGATGTTAAGGGTACCGTTGTAGGACAAGCAGTCATTACTCCTGAAGGTGCTACAATTACTTTTAATCAAAATGTAGATAATTTAAACGATGTCTCGGGTTTTGCTGAATTTGAAGTACAAGGTAGAAATTTAACAAATACAACTAGCTCTGATACTAAAACAGGTACAATAAGTTCTGGTACAAAAACTGTAGAATTATCAGTTACTAAAGGAGAAGCAGGTACTGGTGGTGTCTTCTACTATAAAACAGGGGATATGTTACCGAATGATACTGAAAATGTCCGTTGGTTTCTTAACATTAACAACGAAAAAAGTGCTGTTGTAAAAGAAGTTAGAATAAGTGACCAAATACAGGGCGGTCAAAAATTAAATCTAAGTTCACTTACAATACAAGTGCAGGGTACACATCCAAACTATTTTACGGGTGAAAATGTAATATCAGATTTTGAAAAGTACTATCCTGGTTCCGTGTTAAGTATTAATGAAACAAACAATACTATTGATGTTATAATTCCGCAAGGCTACGCTTCGTACAATAACTTTACGATAAGTTATAAAACAAAAATCACAAATGATTCTCAAAAAGAATTTGTAAATAAGACTCAGGCATGGTACCAAGAACACAATCAGCCAGAAGTTGCAGGTAAATCATTTGATTACACTGTGCAAAACATTAGCGCTAATGCTGGGATTCAAGGAACTGTTAAAGGGGAATTGAAAATCCAAAAGTTGGATAAAGATACGCAACAACCTATCCAAAATGTTAAATTTACTTTAACTAACGAGGATGGAAGTAATCCTAGAGAATTAGTTACGGATGCGCAAGGTCTTGCTAATATTAAAAATTTGCCAAGCGGAAAATATATTATTAAAGAGATTGAAGCGCCATCACCTTATGTATTTGATAAAAACAAGGAATATCCGTTCGAACTTAAAGATACTGATACACAAGGTTACTTCATTAAAATAGACAACTCTAAAGCAGCAGAGAAAACGAAAGATGTAACAGCTAAGAAAGTTTGGGATGGCACTAAGACTCCTCATCCAACTGTATATTTTAAATTATTTCAAAAAGATGCTAACAATAATGAAGTTGCCGTACCTAATGCAGATATTAAAAAATTAGAAAACGGAACAACAGAGGTAACATGGAGTGCCTTACCTGAATTAGATAAAGATGGTAAAGCGATAGACTATTATGTAAAAGAAGTTGATGCTCAAGGGAACGATGTCACACCAGAAGGCTATACAAAGAAAGAAGAGGGCTTAACGGTAACGAATACTGAAAAACCTATCGAAACAACTTCTGTATCAGGCAAAAAAGTTTGGGATGACAATAATGATCAAGACGGTAAACGTCCGAATTCTGTAACTGTCAATTTACTCGCTAATGGTGAAAAGATAAAATCTGAAACTGTCACTAAAGATACAAATTGGCAGTATGAATTTACTAATTTACCAAAATATGACAACGGCAAAGCGATTGAATATACTGTAACAGAAGATCATGTTAATGATTATTCTACAACGATTAATGACACGACGATTACAAATAAATACACACCTGGCAAAACAACTGCTACTGTCACTAAAGACTGGGAAGACAAGAATAACCAAGATGGTAAACGTCCTGGCTCAATTCAAGTTGAACTTCTTGCAGATGGTGTGTCAACGAACAAAACTGCTACATTAAATGCGGATAATGAATGGTCATACACTTGGAAAGATTTGGATGAAAAGTCTCAAGGTAAAGCCATTACATATACCGTCAAAGAACTTTCTAAAGTAAATGGTTATGCAACATCCATTGATAACAGCAACATAGGAAATTTAATCATCACAAATGAATATACACCTGAAACAACTGAAGTCAACGGCACGAAAGTTTGGGATGATAAAGACAATCAAGACGGTAAACGTCCTGAGTCAGTTACTGTAAACTTATTAAAAAATGGTGAAAAAGTTGATTCACAAACAGTAAATGCCGCTTCTAATTGGAGTTATGCATTTTCAAATTT
Source organism: Staphylococcus agnetis (assembly GCF_011466855.1). Classification (NCBI taxonomy): domain Bacteria; kingdom Bacillati; phylum Bacillota; class Bacilli; order Caryophanales; family Staphylococcaceae; genus Staphylococcus; species Staphylococcus agnetis. The sequence continues at coordinate 1,121,994 of NZ_CP045927.1, read as the reverse complement.
ACCTAAGTATGAAAATGGACAACTTATTGATTATACGGTAACAGAAGACCATGTTGAAGATTACTCTACAACGATTAATGGTACGACTATCACGAATAAATATACACCAGGTAAAACAACAGCTACCGTTACTAAAAACTGGGAAGATAAAAATAACCAAGATGGACAACGTCCTGGTTCAATTCAAGTTGAATTATATGCCAATGGTAAAGCGACAGGTGAAAAAGCGACTTTATCAGAAAGTAATGACTGGACACATACGTGGCAAGATTTAGATGAGAAAAGCCAAGGTAAAGCCATATCGTACACTGTTAAAGAATTTTCTAATATCAATGGTTATACATCAACTATTGATGACACCAACATTGGTAATGTGATTTTAACGAACACTCACAAACCTGAAACAACTAAAGTCGAAGGTAAAAAGGTTTGGGATGATAAAGACAATCAAGATCATAAACGTCCTGATACTGTCACAATCAATCTACTTAAAAATGGTGAAAAAATTGATGCTAAAACAGTAGACGCATCTTCAGATTGGTCTTACGCATTTAATGATTTACCAAAATATGACAACGGTGAGGAAATTCAATACACAGTCACTGAAGATCATGTGGAAGATTACTCTACAACGATTGACGGCACGACAATCACAAATAAATATACACCAGGTAAAACTTCGGCGACTGTGACTAAAAATTGGGAAGACAATAACAACCAAGATGGCAAACGTTCGAAGTCTATTGAAGTCGAACTTTTAGCTAACGGTGAACCAACTGGCAAAACAGCAACGTTAGATATTGACAATGATTGGACACACACGTGGCAAGATCTTGATGAAAAAGCAAAAGGCAAAGACATTCAATACACAGTAAAAGAAACAACAAAGGTCAAAGATTACGATACTACTATTAATAATGACAATATAGGTAACTTAATCATAACAAACGCTTATACGCCTGAAACGACAAAAGTTGAAGGTGAAAAAGTTTGGAAAGATCATGATAATCAAGACGGTAAACGTCCTGAACACATTAAAGTCAACTTATTAAAGAATGGCGAAGAAGTTGATACGAAAACTGTAGATGCCACTTCAAATTGGACATATGCATTCCATGATTTACCAAAATACGAAGACGGTAAAGCTATCCATTACAGCGTCACAGAAGACCATGTAGATGATTATACGACAACTATCGATGGCACAACGATTACGAATACGTATACGCCAGGTAAAACATCAGCAACTGTGACTAAACGCTGGGACGACCAACAAGATAAAAACAAACAACGTCCGGCATCTATTGAGGTAGAATTATTAGCTAACGGTAAACCAACAGGTAAAACTATTACATTAAATGATAAAAATGATTGGACATATACGTGGCAAGATCTCGATGAAAAAGTTAAAGGTAAAGAGATTGTTTATACTGTTCAAGAGCGCACACAACTTGAGCATTATAACGTAAGTGTCAATAACGATGACATGGGTAACTTAGTGATTACAAATCAATTCAAAGATCCTTCAACACCAGTTGATCCTGACAAACCGAATGAAGAAAAACCGAATAAACCTAAACAACCAGATACACCGTCAGAATCTCCGAAAACATCCGAGCAACCGAAGCCTGGTATTCCTAAATTCATTAGTGAATTACCTAATACAGGTAAGGCTTTAATGCAATCTTGGATCACTTGGGTTGTTATTGCATGTATTGGGCTTGGTATTTTCTTTATCTTTAAAAGAAGAAAATAATATCAACAATTGAGCTCAGCTAACACAGTTGAACCCCCGATATACTAAGTGGTATAACGGGGGTTCTTTTTTTAATTTAAATGTTGTTCATACTCTAAATTTTTTACTAATTCGCGAGCACGCTGAATATTATCTGATGAAATATTCATCTCATAGTGTTTCACATTATCTCTAATTTGTTCTGGAGTGCTTGCACCGGTAATGATAGAGCCTAACGCATCAAATGATTTTAAGTAATTAAAGGTCAATGCTGAAAGATGAGGTTCAACGTGATGTAATGATTCAATTGTTTCTTTAAGTTCCTCATTCGTATAATCAAAAATGCCATCTTCAAACTTTTCATTTAAAGCTTTTTCATAGTTATCTGTTAGTAAACCTTTAAATACAGGTCCTCTTGCTAGCACTTTCACACCTTTAGCCTCGATATCTTTTAAAAGGGCTTCTGGTCTGTTATCAATTAAACTAAATTGAGACATAATCGTTTCTATATTACTATGTTGTAAATAATAATGAATGACGTTAGGACGAATAGAGGAAATACCGTATGCTTTAATGAGACCTTCTTGTTTCAATTCGTCAAAGGCACTAATGGTTTCATCTAACGGATCATCAATTGTTCCTCCGTGAAGCATATATAAATCAAGATAATCCAATTGTAATCGTCTTAAAGATTGTTTGACGTTTTCTTTTATATATTGTTTAGAAGGGTCCCAGTACGTTTCTCCATTTTCTTTTAAATGATTGCCTACTTTAGTACCAATCACAATCTCATCACGATGTTGATAAGGTTTCAAGGCTTTACCTACAATATCCTCGTTGACCCCTTTGTCATAAATATCCGCTGTATCAAAATAGGTGATGCCTGATTCCAAAGCTGTCTCAATAATCGCTTGCGCTTGTTCGAAATCTGTTCCAAGACTCATACAACCGAGTCCTAATTCTGACAATTGAAGACCACTTTTTAAAGTATTCTTTTGCATAGGTACACACCTTCCGTTAAAATTTAATCATATTCATCATAGCAAACCTACGGGATAAATGAAAAGGAGAGACCTATCATGTCATTTGAGGAAAAAACGCTTTCTAAAGAAACGCTGTATGAAGGTAAAATCATTACAGTTGAAAAACATTTAGTAGAACTTCCTAATCAAGAAACATCCTACCGAGAAGTTGTAAAACATAACGGTGCAGTTGCGATATGCGCTTTAACGCCTGATCAGAAAGTAATTTTGGTTAAACAGTATCGTAAAGCATTAGAAGATACTTTATTAGAAATTCCCGCTGGTAAATTAGAACCTAATGAAAGTCGCATCAACGCTGCTAAAAGAGAACTTGAAGAAGAAACAGGCTACATTGCAGACGAACTTAAACTCATAGGTGAAGTGTATGGAGCGCCTGGTTTTACCAATGAACTCATTTCAATTTATTTTGCGAACCATTTAGAAAAAGGCCAAATACAATTAGATGAAGATGAATTTGTTGAGAAAATCTATTATACCTTAGACGAAGTTGAAAAAGCAGTTAAACATCGTCAAATCAAGGATGCCAAAACATTAATCGCATTTCAATATCTATTATCAAATTATAATCATTCTAAATAACTGTTCTAAAGGGTTGCTTTTTTTCTCAATTACTGTTAATTTAATACAAGTAATTCATACACATTATAATGATTTTAAATTTCAGTAGAGGGGTGAAGCTTCCGTGGAAGAACGATTAAATCGCGTGAAGCAACAATTACAACAATCTTCATATAAACTTACACCGCAAAGGGAAGCGACTGTAAGAGTATTAATTGAAAACGAGGCAGACCATTTAAGCGCGGAGGACGTTTACTTAAAAGTTAAAGAAAAAGCACCAGAAATTGGCTTAGCTACCGTTTACCGTACATTAGAACTTTTAGCTGACTTAAAAGTTGTCGATAAAGTGAGTTTTGGTGACGGTGTGGCACGCTTTGACTTACGTAAAGAAGGGTCTGAACACTTCCATCATCATTTAGTTTGTATGGAGTGTGGTCGTGTAGATGAAATCGATGAAGATTTATTACCACAAGTAGAAGAACGTGTGGAACGAGAATTTAATTTTAAAATTTTAGACCATCGCCTAACATTTCATGGCATCTGTAACACATGTCAAAACAAAAATAAATCGAAATAAATCACTCAACTTTGATAATGAAATGAAGGTGATTGAATGCAAGACGTTGTCGATGAATATTTAAGATTTATACAACTTGAAAAAGGATTGTCCGAAAATACAATCGCAGCATATCGACGAGATTTAAATCATTATTTAAATTATTTACAAGAGCGTAAAATCACGCATTTGGATTTCGTAGACCGTCAGACGTTACAACAATGGTTCGGCGTCTTACATGATGAAGGGCGATCTACTAAATCAATTGCACGATTCACCTCTACAATTAGAAGCTTTCATCAATTTGCCTTACGTGAAAAATACGCATCGAATGATCCAACCGTTCTAATTGAAACACCGAAATACGAACGTAAATTACCTGATGTATTATCTATAGAAGAAATTGATTTATTGCTTTGTACGCCCGACATTTCTAAAAACAATGGCTATCGAGACCGTACAATGTTAGAACTTTTATATGCGACGGGTATGCGTGTGTCGGAATTGATAAGTATTGAAGTTGAGGATATTAATTTGATGATGGGCTTTGTTAGAGTTTTTGGTAAAGGGAATAAAGAGCGCATTGTCCCGTTAGGTGAAACGGTAATTGATTTTCTTCAAAAATATATAGAAACCGTACGCCCTCAATTGTTAAAAAAACATGTTACGCATACATTGTTTCTAAATATGCATGGCAAGCCATTAACACGTCAAGGGATATGGAAAATGATCAAACAAACAGGCCAAAAAGCTGGCATTCAAAAACGGCTCACTCCTCATACGTTAAGACATTCATTTGCAACACATTTACTTGAAAATGGGGCAGATTTACGAGCTGTGCAAGAAATGCTCGGTCATTCTGATATTTCTACGACACAATTATATACGCATGTCTCGAAAACCCAAATTAGAAAAATGTATCAAGCATTTCATCCACGTGCTTAAACGTTAACTTATTTTTTAAGCTAACGTTTTTTATTTTGCAATGCACGCGCGCGCGCTTTGATCACATCATCGCGATTACGTAATTTATGATGATGTAAAATATAAGGTGACGATATGACTGTCTTTAACAGATGATAATTAGGATAGTGATGTAAAATATTTTGCGTCATCTCTGCTGTTAATGGGATAACAATAGGGGTGTAGCGTTCTTTTTGTTCAGTGCTTTCAATCAATTGCCGCAATTCATTTTCAAATTGATGATAATCTACACCTAAGGCTTGATACGTTAATTTATCATGATGACGACAAACAGTTAACGCTTTTTTATATGAACGATGCGCACCTTTAAAATTGCCTCTACGATGATGATAACATGCGGTTGCTAAAAGAATCAGCGCCACTACAGGATCATCTTTTGAAAATGTGGGTTGTGCTTTCCATGCTTCTTCTAATATATCGTGACATAAGAAATAATGTTGTTTTTGATGAAATTGTACATAAAATTCCATAAGTTGTTGATGCAAATGTATCACTCCAAAATTTATTGTTACTCATAAACATGCTATAATACTTTCGGATACAATGCATCCAACTTGCAATAAGAAATGAGGCAAACGCGCATGTATGAGGTGAAATTAGACGCCTTTAATGGTCCTTTAGATTTATTACTCCATTTAATTAAAGAATTTGAAATCGATATTTATGATATTCCGATGAAAGCATTAACAGAACAATATATGCAATATATTCATGCGATGAATCAGCTTGAAATTAACGTTGCAAGTGAGTATTTAGTTGTAGCGAGCGAACTTTTAATGATTAAAAGTCGCATGTTATTGCCTGACATAGAACAAAGTGATGCAGATGAAGAGGATCCACGAGAAGAACTTGTAGAGAAATTGATTGAGTATCAAAATTTTAAAGCATATGCATCGTTATTAGATTCAAAGAAAGAAGCACGTGCGCATTTATATACGAAAACGCCGTCTGATTTATCTCATTATGAAAAATCAGAACGTTTGTCAGAGGACACAACCATCGACTTAACCGAATTAATTGTGGCCTATCAGAAAATGAAAACACGTGTTGCGTTAAAAAAACCGACTCAAGTTCAAATTAGAAAAGAAACGTATACCATTCAACAATCTACAGCACATATTCATTCAAAATTACAACAACAGCAATCCATTACATTTTTTGACTTATTTACATTTAAAGAAACGATAGAACATGTTGTGACACATTTTTTAGCATTACTCGAAATGGCTAAAACAGGCATGATACAAATCCAACAAACAGAAGCTTTCCACAATTTTAATATTACTAAAGGAGTCAATTATGACTTTAAATCATAACGAAATCATGACAGCCATCTTGTATACTGTAGGGGAAGATGGCATTGACCGTAAACAATTGGCTGATATTTTAGAAGTTAATGATACGCAATTAACGACATATATAGATTACTTTCATATTGATGGGTTAACTTTACAACAATTCGGAGAAACATTGGTTTTAACGACTGTTGAAGAAGCGGAACCATACATAGAAGCGCTGATTGTCAATAAAGGGAAAGCTAAGCTCTCACAAGCTGCTATGGAGGTCCTCGCAATTATCGCTTACAATCAACCTATGATTCGAAGCGATATTGAAATGATTCGTGGTATTAATTCAGATGGTCCTGTGAAAACATTAATAGCTAAAGGATTAATTGAACCCAAACAGCACCCGGAAACACGTGGTCAACATTTATATACAACAGATTTATTTTTAAATGTCTTCGGTTTGAAATCTTTAGATGCGCTACCTACAACAGATGAAGATGAAGAAGAAATAGAAAACTTTTTTAGTGAGCTCGTAAATCAGAAAGGAGCAACAGAATGACACAATTTGAACGATTACAAAAACGTATCGCGAACAGCGGTTATACATCTAGACGTAAAGCTGAAACATTAATTCTTGAAGGCAAAGTAGAGGTCAATGGCAAAGTCGTCACAGAACTTGGGACGAAAGTAAGCCCTTCAGACCGCGTAAGTGTCGAAGGTATTCCATTAGAACTTGAGGATAAGTTATACATTTTGTTTTACAAACCGACTCAAGTGATTACGAGTGTATCAGATGACAGAGGAAGAAAAGTTGTTACAGATTACTTTGACGACCTTGATACGCGCATTTACCCAGTTGGACGTTTAGATTATGATACGTCAGGCGTTCTATTATTAACTAACGATGGGGAATTTACGAATTTAATGACCCATCCGAGATATAAAATTCCTAAAACGTATATTGCTAAAATTGAGGGTTATATTTTACGTGAACAAGTAAAAGCTTTAGAAAGTGGTATTCAACTCGAAGATGGTATGACACAACCCGCTAAAGTTAAAGTGAAAAAACAGGACAAAACAAAAAACACGTCACTCATTGAAATTACAATTACTGAGGGACGCAATCGACAAGTGCGCCGTATGTTTGAACACTTTGGTTTTAAAGTGACCAAACTTTCTCGCGTTTCATTTGGTCCTCTTGATTTAAAAGGCTTAGGTGCTGGTGAAGGGCGCGTATTATCCCCTCATGAGGTTAAAACGTTGCGCCAACTCGCTAATCAAGGCTCCACCAAATAAATTGCACAAAATTTGAAATCTAGCTTATTATAATCTTAGTATTATTGTTTGATTATCTATTTAAACATTCCATATGCTATACTAGTCATAGGAATGAATTGTAAGTAGGCGTGGGAGGTATGTCATAATGACTAACGAAATTTTAGTCGTGGATGATGAAGAACGTATCAGAAAATTATTAAAAATATATCTTGAAAGAGAAGGCTATCAAGTCGTTGAAGCTACAGATGGTGAAGAAGCACTCCAGCTCGCGCAAGCGCATGATTACGCGTGTATCTTACTAGATTTAATGTTACCTAAGCGAGATGGTATAGAAGTCGCTACAATGTTACGCGAAACGAAAGAAACACCTATTATCATGTTGACAGCTAAAGGTGAAGAAAATAACCGTGTTGAAGGCTTTGAATCTGGTGCAGACGATTATATCGTCAAGCCATTTTCACCTAGAGAAGTGGTATTACGTGTTAAGGCATTATTACGTCGCACGCAATCTCAACTCACTGATCATAATGAGCCACATGCGCGTGACGTGATTTCATTTAAACACTTGACAATCGATAACGATGCGCATAAAGTTTTAGCGGATGAAACACCTGTTAATTTAACTCCGAAAGAATATGAATTGTTAATATACTTAGCCAAAACACCGAATAAAGTGTTTGATCGTGAACAATTATTAAAAGAAGTTTGGCATTATGAATTTTATGGTGACTTAAGAACTGTAGATACACATGTGAAGCGTTTGCGTGAAAAGCTCAATCGTGTATCAAGTGATGCTGCGCAAATGATTCAAACAGTTTGGGGCGTTGGCTATAAATTTGAAGTCAATGAAAATAATGAAGCGCCTGAATAATGTGGTCATAAAACTGTGGTTAACTATTTTATTAATAGTAACGACAGTTTTAATTTTATTGAGTGCAGCACTCATTACCTTTATGCAGTATTATTTCACGCAACAAACTGAAAATACACTATTTGAAAATGCGAAAAGTATTAATCAAGTGTTAGATGAAAGTAAAGATAGACAAAGTGCCATTCGACAAAGTGATATTATGTTGGAAAAAAATAAAGGATTAATCATCATACCTGACTTTGTTAATTTAAAAGATTCGAACTCAATCAAAGAAAAAATGCTTGAGGAAATCAAAGAGAATAAAGCGTTTGACAAAGTACTCTCTGAGAAAAAATCGGTGCTTCAACATGTCACGGTTAACGTTAAAGGCATCGATCGTACTTATGTATTACTTGGATATCCATCGAAAGATTATAAAGGTCAAGCATCGGCAGTATTTATTTATCAAGATTTAAAAAGTATTGAAGACACGAACAATGTCATCACAATTATTATATTAATTACAGCACTCATTTTCTTGGGCATTTCAACGGTATTCGCATTCTTTTTATCTACAAGAATTACAAATCCATTAAGAGAATTGAAAAACCAAGCTAGAGAAGTAGCGAGAGGTAATTATGCGAAACGTGTACCCGTTCAAACAAAAGATGAAATTGGTGCATTAGCAATGACGTTTAATAAAATGAGTCGTAATATTCAAACGCATATCGATGCGATCACAACGTCTAAAAATATTCGTGACACTTTAATTGATGCGATGGTCGAAGGGGTTCTCGGGATGAACCACCGTCGAGAAATCATTTTATCAAATCAACTGGCTACAAACTTATTACAAGAAATGCCAAAAGAACTCAAAGCAAAATATGACGCTCAAGCGAATCAAACTTTCAAAACGAGACGTACAGAATACGAAGAATATGAGATTAATAAACGCTATTTTGTCATCATTATGAGTTATATCGAACGCATTCAACCAACAGGAGAAAGTGGTTTAGTTGTCGTGATGCGTGATATGACCAATGAACACCATATGGATCAAGTTAAAAAAGATTTCATTGCAAGTGTTTCACATGAGTTACGTACACCTATCTCGTTATTACAAGGTTATACGGAGTCTATTGTGGATGGTGTCGTTACTGAGCCTGACGAAATCAAAGAGTTTCTACTTATTGTCTTAGATGAATCAAGACGTCTATCTCGACTTGTTAATGAATTACTAGATGTCGCGAGAATTGATGCAGAAGGCGTAACAGTGAGCAAAACAGAACAACCGATGAATGATTTAATTCAAAAGATGGCAATTAAATATAAACAAGAAGCATTAGATTTAGGTTTAACTTTAAACTTTCAAATGGATGGCATTATGACACACAACTGGCATTACGATTTTGATCGTATGGAACAAGTTTTAACAAATTTAGTCGACAATGCCGCAAGACATACGAAGCCAGGTGACCGCATTTCTATTTCAGCATCAGAAACAGAAACTGATTATATTTTAACTGTGTCAGATACGGGTGTCGGAATTTCTCCAGAACACCTTGAGAAAGTGTTCGAACGCTTTTATAAAGTTGATGCGTCAAGAAAGCGTGGCAAACAAGGGACAGGATTAGGATTGTTTATTACACGCATGATTGTAGAAGCGCATGGCGGGCATATTTCCGTTATGAGTAAAGTGAATATCGGAACACAATTTAAAATAAAGTTACCAAAAAGACAAGTATAATATTTTCCATTTGTCATTCAGGGACTTAAACCAAGTATCATCATTACACATGCTTTCAAAATGGTTTATAATCAATTTCAAACACTTCGAAATTCTAATCAGTAAAGGGGGGACCATTATGAAACAACGTCAAACGAGACGTATGATTATCGTGGGAATGTTAAGCGCCATAGCATTTGTATTAATGTTTTTAAAATTCCCATTACCATTTTTACCACCGTATTTAACGATTGACTTTAGTGATATCCCTGCACTCATAGCAACATTTTTATTTGGTCCTGTCGCAGGTATTCTAGTAGAATTAATTAAAAATCTACTCAACTTTTTCTTTAATATGAGTGATCCAGTGGGACCAGTAGCTAACTTTTTAGCAGGATGTAGTTTCTTATTAACGAGTTACGTGATTTACAAAAAATCCCGTACTCAACGTGCTTTAATTCTAGGGTTAGTCGTTGCAACAATTGTGATGACAATGGTTTTAAGCGTAATGAATTATTTTGTACTTTTACCATTGTATGGCTTAATTATGAATCTAACGGATATTGTTCATAATTTGAAGGTGATCATTACCGCTGGAATTATCCCATTTAATTTAATCAAAGGTTTATTAATTTCAATTATATTTTTACTTCTATATCCTCGTATTTCTAAAGTTTTAAAAGTTTAATATCATTGATAAAGCCTTTCTTTACTTAAATTGTAAATTAAAGAACACTCAAGCGCATCCTTACCTTATCGCTCGAGTGTTCTTTATTCATCTATATCATATCATTGAAATGATATTACTATTCAAACTTAAGTGCATCACCGTCAAAAGGTTCTTCCTCCACTTTTATAGAATCAGTTGGACAACCCTCAAATGCATCTTCAAGATCCTCATATAATTCTTCTGGCACAGCTTTAGTCCCTTGGTTATCGTCTAGGATAACATATGCGATACCTTCGTCATCATAGTCATATATGTCAGGCGCAGCAGCACCACATGCTCCACATGCGATACAAGTATCCATATCCACGATTGTGTATTTAGCCAAATTTTTCGCCTCCCTTTTCAAAGTATCACACTCACATTATAATTTTATTGTAGATGGGTGTAAATTAATTTTCAATATTTTCGTTTATAGAATGAGGGCCAAACTATGAAAACTTTAATTCAATATGCTTATACTCAAGCCTCACCATATAAAACTGAAAAAAGCATATATAATATTATCATAGGTAAAAAATCACATCAAACTTTTTTTGATGCTGTTTCCCTAAAGCTTTTTTCTTTATATGGTTTAAATAAAAATTTAACATGGGATACGTATCAAACTATTCTTGAAGAAACGTATACGCCCCAAAATATACCGACATCAAATGAAGTAACGTATGAAACGTTAACACATACGTTTGAATGTGTACAATTACTGATTCAAACACTTTCAAACATGCAGCATCAACAGCCACAATTCATGCCAACCACATCTCACGTACATATTCACGAGCACGTTAGACATATGTTCTTTTATATTAAAAAAAATCATCTTGAAGCGGATGTTAAATCTGAAATTTACGATGTATTTAAAGCATTAAATTTATGTCACACAACGTCTATTCTTCATTATTTTTTAACAGGTTATGATGAATCTATGTATACGCCACATCAGGTTTCATTGATTGAGGGCATGGATAACGACACATGCACACGCGCTATTTATTTAGATTTATTTTATCTTACTGATATTTTAAAAGATTCAAATCGCTTTCCAATCTTATCACAATGTTGCGCATCCTTAAACGTCTCTAAAGCAGTATATCGAACATATTGTGATTTAAATAATGGCCATTCGATTGATCAAATATCGAAAATGCATCAAATCTCTATTAATACCGTATATGATCATATCGTCGACTTATTTATAAATGGCTATCTTACTGACATTTCACATTTCATATCAGATACAGCAGCTCTTAATGATTTTATTCATTATTATCATAAACACCCAAAACAACGTTTAAAATTCTATAAAAATACATTTGATATGTTTAGCTACTTTGAAATCAAATTAATTATTATTTATATTTCCAAAGGAGTCTACCATGCTGAATAAAGCGCTAAAACATTATTTTGGATTCGATTCATTCAAACCTGGACAAAAAGATATTATTAAAAATGTTATGGACGGTCACCATACGTTAGGTGTATTACCAACAGGGAGTGGTAAAAGTTTATGTTATCAACTCCCTACATATATCAAAGGAGAACCAACGCTTATTATTTCACCACTTATATCTTTAATGGATGATCAGGTCATGCAGATGAAAATGAATGGTGAACGTCGTGTTGTTGCGATCCATTCAGGTATGGAAGAGCGTGAAAGACAGCTTGCTTTTAAACAACTTACAACTGCACGCTTTATTTTTGTAAGCCCTGAGTTACTCATGCAACCACATCATTTTAACCGTTTTAAACATTTAAACTTTGGATTAATTGTTCTAGATGAGGCACATTGCTTATCAGAATGGGGATTTGATTTCAGACCACATTATGCCCTCATAGGTCATGTCATTCGTTATTTTAAAGACACCACAATACTCGCATTAACAGCAACGGCTACGCCTCAATTGCTACATGATCTCACCACTGTCATAGAACTACCATTTGAACTATATGATTCAAGCGTAAACCGTTCGAATATCTCATTAAATGTGAAGTTTATGGACTCATATGAAGAGAAACTAAATTGGCTTTTAGGATTCATTGAAGACAGTGGGCCGACCATTATTTACGTTTCTTCAAAAAAAGTGGGCCTACATTTAGCAGGGCGTATTTATGAAGCAGGACATTTGACAGGTCTTTATCATGGAGATTTATCTTATCAAGAACGTCAAACCGTTCAACATCAATTTATAAACAATGAAATCAAAATCATTGTCGCAACAAGTGCGTTTGGAATGGGCATTAATAAACCGAATATTAGATCTGTCGTTCATTTTCATGCACCTTACAGTCCATCAAGTTATATCCAGGAAATTGGCAGAGCAGGGCGTGACGGGGCGTTAAGCCAAGCCATATTATTGTATCAACCAGATGACCAGTATTTGATGGAAAACTTAATGACGTTAAATGCCATTGATCAAACAGATATCACTCTGTATGAACAAGGACAACTTATCGATGAAGAAAAGCGACAGATTATCGAAACGTTGAGGCAACGTTTTCAAATCAACACATTAGCACAAATTTTTAGTAATCAATCACAATTAAAGCATCGTGCATATAGACATATGATGCATTTTATAATGACTCAACAATGTCGTCGTGCCGTAATACTACGTTACTTTAATACGACGGAAGTACAAGAACAACATTGTTGCGATATATGTGACAATATATTTCAGATCACAGAAAAAAATGGCAAAAAAGTAAAAAGGCAATTAAATTATATAGAAAAGCTCAAAAGTTTACTCGATTAGCTTCAATTCACTTTACTTTGCATTTTTAAAATCGCTATAATTAATACACAACTATGATGATCCAGGGGATGGTTTACTGTTCATTTTAGCTACTTTTTGAAAACAGTAATTAAATCGCAAAATGATGTTTTAAATGTTTCAAGATAAGCTATATATACAGTAATAGAAAGGGTGAATACTTTGTCAAAAGATAATTTTAAGGATGATTTTGAACGTAATCGTCAAGAAATTAAACCAAATCAATCTGAACCAACTCATAAAGAGACAGATCAAGATGAAACTTCATTTGATGTTAAAAATGAACATCAGCATTTTCCACCTAGAAACGCATCACGACGTCACCGTAAACGTGATTTAGGCCAACCATCAGATGTCAAGGCACATTCCGATAACAATGATGAACAAACATCACACGAAGGACAAGGTAAACGTCCTGGGATTCTTGGGGGCTTCGTCAACAAAAAGTCATCTTCTCATGATGATCAACGTGATGTACAGACTCAGTCACATAATCAAGCATCTCAACGAGGTGAAAAAATTAGAGATTACGCTAAAGACGATGCGCAGGTTACGCGTCATCATACACGTGACGATGGACGTCCAGAACATCACGGTGGCCGACATCGTGAACAAATACAATATGATGATACACCGAAGACTGAGAATGAAACAGAGCATGCGGTTCGAAAACATGTTGGAACACAATATAGTTCATCAACATCTCCGTCGAATGACGATACTCGTGAAAGATCACGCAATATAAGCGCTTCACCTAAGGAAGACCAACATCGTAGCACAAACCTCGACAATGAAACATTGGATAAACAATCCAAACAAATTGACGCCAATCATCGTCATGCTAAACGACATGAAACGACCCAAGAAGATGTACATACATCTCAACGTGACCTTAAAGGTAAAAAAGTTGCTGCAGGTGCTGCCACTGCCGGTGTTGCCGGCGCTGCTGCTAAACACCATCATGATAAAAAAGAGGCACAACGTCACAATCAAAATGACGTCAATTCACGTTCTAAAGAAGATGCACATCGTGATCCTAAACATGACGACCTTCAAAAGCACAATGGTAAAAAAGTTGCTACGGGTACTGCCGCTGCTGGAGTTGCCGGCGCTGCTGCTAAACATCATCATGATAAAAAAGAGACACAACGTCATAATCAAAATGATGTCAATTCACGTTCTCAAGAAGATGCACATCGTGAGCCTAAACATGACGACCGTCAAAAGCACAATGGTAAAAAAGTTGCTACGAGTACTGCCGCTGCTGGAGTTGCCGGCGCTGCTGCTAAACACCATCATGATAAAAAAGAGGCACAACGTCATAATCAAAATGATGTCAATTCACGTTCTCAAGAAGATGCACATCGTGATCCTAAACATGACGACCGTCAAAAGCACAATGGTAAAAAAGTTGCTGCGGGTGCTGCCGCTGCTGGTGTAGCCGGCGCCGCTGCTAAACATCATCATGATAAAAAAGAAAATCATAACCGTTCCCGTAATAAAGAGTTGGCGGGGACAGGCGCTGCTACTGGTGCGAACCATGGACATGGTCATGATAATCACGGAAAAGAAAAACGTGGCGGTTGTCTAAAACGTATCATACCGCTTCTTGCCGCATTACTATTGTTAGGTGCTTTAGCGATATTTGGTGGAATGTATTTATTTAACCAAGGTATTAATGATAACCACGATAAGGGCAAACAAACAGAAGTAGCTAAAAATGATAAAGCTAAAGATAAAGAAACTAAAGATAAAGAAGCTGATAAAGACAAAGCTCAAAAAGATAATGCGTCTAAAGATAAAAATTCAAATGAAGACGCTACTTCTCAAAGTAATGACCCTTCACAACAAAACAATCAACAAAACGCTATGAATCAGCAAGGTCAAACACCACAAAATCAAAATACACAAAATCAAAACCAGCAAAACCAAGCGGGTGGACAATCACATACAGTTTCGGGTAATGAAAACTTATACCGTATAGCTATACGCTACTATGGTAATGGGTCACCTGAAAATGTTGAAAAAATTAGAAGAGCCAACGGTATTTCTGGCAACAACATCAGCAATGGACAACACTTAATTATTCCATAAACAAATAAAAAATAAATTTTCAAAGTGATGTAAAAATTCAAGATATTTTTGCATCACTTTTTATGATTTCTGTAAAAATCGCAAAGATTGTCAACTTTATAAACAACAAACATTTCCATTTTGTTCTAACCATGATATTGCTATAATATATCATGGACAAATGAGAACGATGTCATCGTTTAGTACGGTAAGGAGGTAGATTCCTATCTTCATTGACGCACCTGTCGTGATTAGGAATCGCGAATTATGATTAAAATTGAAAGTATCATTATAGGCGGCGGACCTTGTGGATTGAGCGCTGCAATTGAACAAAAGAAAAAGGGTATTGAGACTTTGATTATAGAGAAGGGGAATATCGTTAATGCTATTTATCATTATCCAACGCATCAAACGTTTTTCTCATCAAGTGATAAGTTAAGTATTGGGGATGTACCATTCATCGTTGAGGATTTAAAACCACGTAGAAATCAAGCGCTTGTTTATTATCGTGAAGTCGTGAAACATCATCAATTATCGATTAACGCGTTTGAAGAAGTGTTAACGGTTCGTAAAATAGACGATCATTTTACTATTACTACAACTAAAAATGTCTATCAATGTCGTTTTCTAACTGTTGCAACAGGCTATTACGGGCAACATAATACTTTAGAGGTAGATGGTGCAACCCTACCTAAAGTCATGCATTACTTTAAAGAAGCACATCCTTATTTTGATCAAGACGTCGTAATTATTGGAGGAAAAAACTCAGCGGTAGATGCTGCAATCGAATTAGAAAAAGCTGGTGCACGTGTAACTGTCATTTATCGTGGTGCTGATTATTCACCTTCGATCAAACCATGGATTTTGCCTAATTTTGATTCACTTGTACGTCGTAATAATATTAAAATGCACTTTAACAGTCATGTTACTCAAATTACTGAAGATAGCGTCACTTTTGAAACGCAAGGTGTAACTGAAACCATCCATAATGACTATGTTTTTGCAATGATAGGATATCATCCAGATTATGAATTTTTAAATGCGATTGGTATCGAAACGCGTACAAATGAATTTGGAACAGCACCTGTTTATAACAAAGATACGTATGAAACAAATGTGCATAACTGTTATATTGCAGGTGTTATTGCTGCAGGTAACGATGCGAATACCATTTTTATTGAAAATGGTAAGTATCATGCCAACGATATTGCAAATGATATTTTATCTAAAAAACAAGCCCCTCTTGAATCATAATAATAAAAAACTGCCGATCATTTAAAAGATCGACAGTTTTTATTATTTATTAAAGTAAATTCGCAAATCATCATTCGCCAATTGTTGACTGAGCGCCACAAGTAATTTGAGTCGTGCTTTTTGACCATTCAGTCCGTTAGAAAATATCACACCTTTTTGATGTAATTGGTGTCCGCCTCCCTCATATGCATATACAGCACTTACAATACCGTTAAAAGAACGCGACACTAATACAACTGGGATATCTTTCTCTAAACATTCATTTAATCCAGCCATAGCAGTTGGAGGGAGGTTCCCTTGACCCAATGCTTCAATCACAATCCCATCTACGTTATTGTGTGCGTAATAGGAGAGCATTTCACTTCCCATCCCCATATGCGCTTTTATTAAAGCAACATTTAAACTTTCATCAATCGTCGTTAATACTTCTTGTCTATATGGTTTATGGTGAAATAAAATTCCGGATTTTGTAATGACCCCTAAGGGACCATGATTAGGGCTTTGGAAAGTGTTTGTATTAGAAGTATGTGTTTTTGTAACATTACGTGCGGTATGGATCTCATCATTAAAAACAACCATGACCCCTTTATCATAGGATTGATCATGAATTGCTACACGAATCGCTGAAATAAAATTATATAATCCATCTGATCCGATTTCATTTGATGAACGCATCGCACCTGTTAAAATGACAGGTTTTGAAGTTGCAACTGTTAAATCTAATAAATACGCAGTTTCTTCAAGCGTATCTGTCCCATGTGTAATGACAAAACCGTCATAGCGAGACGCATATTGTTCGATAAGTGACTTCAGCGTTTTTACATGTGTTAAATTCATATGGGGTGAAGGGACATTAAAAGGCATCATTTCATCTATCTCAGCATATCTTTCAATGACATTTTGATGCTGCGCAATTGGATTTTCATCATTTGTTGAAACTCTGTTAGATTCATCTTCTGACATACTGATTGTACCACCCGTATGAATCACTAATAATGATTTCATATGTTTCCTCCTCGATAAAACGTACGTTATTATGATAAAATATTATTAACTAAACAACAAGGAAGGTATAGAATGACAGCTATAAATATTGCTTTAGATGGCCCCGCTGCAGCAGGTAAAAGTACAATTGCAAAACATGTTGCTGCACAATTAGGAATGATTTATGTCGATACAGGAGCGATGTATCGTGCAATCACTTACCATTATTTAAAAAACAAATCACAATTTACAAATTTTAAAGACCTTATCTCAAATATTCAACTTGAATTAATTTATGACCCTGATAAAGGGCAACGTGTACTTCTTCAAGACGAAGATATAACAGATTATTTAAGAGAAAATGACGTCACACAAAATGTTTCTTATGTCTCCTCAATGCAGGAAGTTCGTGAATTTTTAGTTGAAGCGCAACAAAAGCTTGCGATTGAAAAAGGAATTGTCATGGACGGGCGTGATATTGGTACAACAGTACTTCCAAATGCAGAATTAAAAGTTTATATGATTGCATCTGTCGAAGAACGTGCGATGCGTCGTTTAAAAGACAACGAAGCACGTGGTATTGATGCAACATACGAACAACTTATGAAAGACATTGCTGAGCGTGATGCCTATGACATGAACCGTGAAATCTCACCACTTAGAAAAGCTGACGATGCGATTGAAATTGATACAACTGGCTTAACGATTGAGCAAGTTACAGAACGCATCATTTCATTAGCTCGATCGGCACAAAATCAAATAAACTAAATTTTTTTAGTTCAGTTTTAAGCGTAACACCAGTAAAAATACAGAATTTAATTTTTACAGGTCGAGACCATCGTATATTGTCATATTCTATGATGCATTTTTATTTTTTCTAAAAATTTTACTCATTTTGTATTCTCAAAGCGCTTAATTCTAACTTATCTAAATTTCTTGACAATTTTACACTTTTATAAGATGTTAGTATTATGTAGTAGTATAAGGAGGCATTCATGATGACTGAAGAATTCAATGAATCAATGATTAAAGACATTAAAGAGGGCGATAAGGTAACAGGCGAGGTACAACAAATTGAAGATAAACATGTTGTTGTACACGTTAATGGCGGAAAATATAACGGAATCATCCCAATAAGCCAGTTATCAACTCATCATATTGATAATGCAAATGAAGTAGTAAAAGTCGGAGATGAAATTGGAGCATATGTAACTAAAATCGAAGTAGATGAAGACAACGACACAGGTAGTTACATTCTTTCAAAAAGACAATTAGAAGAAGAGAAATCATATGCATTTCTACAAGAAAAATTAGATAATAATGAAACAATTGAAGCCAAAGTAACAGAAGTTGTTAAAGGTGGCTTGGTTGTTGACGTTGGACAAAGAGGTTTCATTCCGGCATCGCTAATTTCAACTGATTTCATTGAAGATTTCTCAGATTATGAAGGTAAAGTTCTTGAATTAAAAGTAGAAGAACTTGACCCATCTAATAATCGTGTCATCCTAAGCCGTAAAGCTGTAGAAGCAGAAGAAAACGCAAAGAAAAAAGAAGAACTGTTAAAATCTATTAAAGCTGGCGACGTAATCGAAGGAAAAGTTGCACGATTAACAAACTTTGGTGCATTTATTGATCTTGGTGGCGTAGATGGTTTAGTACACGTATCTGAGTTATCTCATGAACACGTTAAATCACCTGAGGAAGTTGTTTCAATTGGTGATACTGTAAAAGTGAAAGTTCGCTCTGTTGAACAAGACTCAGAACGCATTTCATTATCTATTAAAGATACGTTACCGAGCCCTTTTGAAACAATTCAAGAGACTTACAGTGAGGGTGACATTGTTGACGGTAAAGTGATGAGACTCGCTAACTTTGGTGCTTTTGTAGAAATTGATAAAGGCTTACAAGGGTTAGTTCACATCTCTGAAATTAGTCACAAACATATTGGTACACCAAATGAAGTATTGGAACCAGGACAAGCAGTTAAAGTTAAAATTTTAGGTATTAATCCTGAAGAAGAACGCATTTCACTTTCGATTAAAGCTGCATTACCTCAAGAAGAAACTAATGAAGCATCTGAAGAAACAACAAAATCTTACACTCAATCTTCTGAGGATGAAAATGAAAATAATCCAACACTCGGTGATGTGTTCGGAGATAAATTAAAAGACTTAAATTTATAATCTTTTTGGCAGAGACATGCATCTCGTATGTCTCTGCTTTTTTATTTTTAATCAAAAGGCCTGTCCATGATATAATGAACAATGATGCAACCCATTCATATTTAGACTTTTAAGGGAATGAACATATGTATGTGTGTCGAGTATGTAAATAAAAACAGTCTTACATACGTCCTTTTAAAATGACAATTCTTTATGCTAAAATAATAAGGATATTTAAAGAGAGGAAGAACAATCATGACGAAACCAGTTGTAGCGATTGTTGGAAGACCAAATGTAGGGAAATCAACAATTTTCAATCGCATCGTTGGGGAACGTGTTTCAATCGTTGAAGATACACCAGGTGTTACACGAGACAGAATTTATTCAAGTGGCGATTGGCTTACACATGAATTTAATATTATAGATACAGGCGGTATTGAAATCGGAGATGCACCATTTCAAACTCAAATTAGAGCGCAAGCAGAACTCGCAATAGAAGAAGCAGACGTCATCATTTTTATGGTTAACGTGCGCGAGGGCCTAACACAAAGCGACGAAATGGTTGCACAAATGCTTTATAAATCAAAAAAACCAGTTGTTCTAGCTGTAAATAAAGTTGATAATCCTGAAATGAGAAATGATATTTATGATTTTTATTCATTAGGGTTTGGTGAACCCTATCCATTATCAGGTTCTCACGGCTTAGGTTTAGGAGATTTACTCGATGCTGTTGCACGCCACTTTAAAGAAGACATTGAAGATGAATATGATGAAGATACAATTCGTCTCTCATTAATCGGACGCCCAAATGTAGGAAAATCTAGCCTTGTCAATGCCATACTTGGTGAGGAGCGAGTGATTGTTTCAAATGTGGCTGGAACTACACGTGATGCAATCGATACAGAATACACATATGATGATCAAAAATATGTATTGATTGATACAGCAGGGATGCGTAAAAAAGGCAAAGTATACGAATCTACTGAAAAATATTCCGTATTGCGCGCATTAAAAGCGATAGAACGTTCTAATGTTGTACTTGTAGTCATAGATGCTGAAACGGGTATAATCGAACAAGATAAGCGTGTCGCAGGGTATGCACATGAAGAAGGAAAAGCGATTGTTATCGTTGTTAATAAATGGGACACTGTTGAAAAAGATAGTAAAACAATGAAAAAATTTATGGATGATATTCGTCAAAACTTCCAATTCTTAGATTATGCTCAAATTGCATTCGTATCTGCTAAAGAACGTGCACGTTTGCAAACATTATTCCCATTAATCAATGAAGCAAGCGAAAACCATAAGAAGCGTGTCCAAAGTTCGACTTTAAACGAAGTGATTACAGACGCGATTTCAATGAATCCAACACCGACGGATAAAGGCCGTCGATTAAATGTTTTTTACGCTACGCAAGTTGCCATAGAACCACCGACATTTGTAGTGTTTGTGAATGATGTAGAATTGCTACACTTCTCCTATAAACGCTATTTAGAAAATCAGATACGACAAGCGTTCGGATTCGAAGGTACGCCGGTTCATATCATTGCTAGAAAACGAAATTAAATTCGGAGGAATCAAAATGAGCAATATAACAGTATTTGGTACAGGAAGTTTTGGTAGTGCACTTGCCAACGTCCTAGCTGAAAATAAACACCATGTATTAATGTGGGGGAAAAACCAATCTACTATCGATGAAATCAATACACAACACACAAATGTAAATTATTTAAAAGATGCACAATTGGATACTTCAATTAAAGCAACAACACATTTGGACGCAGCAATCGACCATTCAGATATTTTTATTATTGCATTACCTACAAAAGCGATTCGAGAAGTGATGGGTCAAGTGAACGAAAAGCTTCACTCTAAGAAATCATTCATCCATGTGACGAAAGGTATTGAGAATGGTACATTCAAACGTGTTTCCGAAATGCTCGAAGATACCATCTCACCTGACTTTAATGCTGGCATTGGCATTTTATCAGGCCCAAGTCATGCAGAAGAAGTTGTTATTAAACAACCGACTACAGTTGCTGCCGCATCTGAAAATCCTAAGTTACGCCAATTAATTCAAGACCTATTTATGACAGATTACTTACGCGTATATACGAATGATGATTTAGTAGGTGTGGAACTTGGAGGCGCGCTCAAAAATATTATCGCCATAGCGAGTGGTGTTGTATCAGGCATGGGCTATGGAGATAACGCAAAAGCTGCCTTAATCACGCGCGGACTTGCTGAAATCACACGTTTAGGCGTTAAATTAGGTGCTGACCCTCTGACTTTTCAAGGTCTAGGCGGTATCGGCGACCTCATCGTTACTTGTACATCTACGCATTCTCGAAACTTTTCATTGGGGTACAAACTTGGTAAAGGTCAAAAGCTTGATGACATTTTAAAAGATATGAACATGGTGGCTGAAGGTGTGTATACAACACAATCTGTTTATAACCTCGCACAACAAGAAGGTGTAGAAATGCCAATTACTAAAGCATTGTACCGCGTTTTATTTGAAGATCAACCTGTAGAAAAAGAATTGAAAATCTTAATGGGCAGAGATAAAAAAGCTGAATAACTCCAAATTTATAATTTTTTTGTAAAATGACTGTTTATGGCGTTAAGCTAAAGGGTACAATAAAAGCGCGTATCTATATGCGTAACGCCAATTCTTGGTGTATTTTACAACTTTTCCACACAATTTGAGGTACTTGTAACTTAAATACAATCAATTTTTAAGAAAAACGCATTAAATCAGTGTTTTTCTTGTATAAATCGTTGCAGTACCGCTATTGCTTGTGTTAAAGTCATAGCATAATGATAATTGAATTATCATTACATAAACCTTTAGGAGGTGAATTGACATGAACAAAACTGACTTAATCAACGCTGTAGCTGAACAAGCTGACTTAACTAAAAAGGAAGCTGGTCAAGCTGTTGATGCCGTTTTCGAATCAATTCAAAAATCACTAGCAAAAGGTGACAAAGTACAATTAATCGGTTTCGGTAACTTTGAGGTACGTGAGCGTGCAGCACGTAAAGGACGTAACCCTCAAACAGGTAAAGAAATTGATATTCCTGCAAGCAAAGTTCCAGCTTTCAAAGCAGGTAAAGCTTTAAAAGATGCAGTGAAATAATTCAATTATTTACTTAGAAAGCCCTTTTTAATAGGGCTTTTTTCTTATTTTATACTTATCTTTTTTTGTCATACATACCCAAGTGATACATAATAAATAAGCTTTGAAACCGTTTTAACATAATCATGTAAGTTTCACCATTTTACGAAACAATACAGATTTAATTTTCATATTGTTAATGTTAATATAGAGAGTGATTATAAATTGGGGTGTGACTGATGCGCAAAACATTTGAACGCTTAGAAAAACAAATTGATCAAATATTATTTCAAATACATAAACCTAAAAATGTCTATATCAATCATGATTTAAGTGAGATTTTAGATCGTCTTGATATTCCAGAATTATCAAAGGATGCCGTATTTTCGATTTACACGGCTATGACACATCTAGATCGCATTAGTTATTATAAATATGAACGCGATGCCATTTTAATAGGCGACTTATACAGTGCGCACTATTACAATTTAATCGCTCAAATTCAATCGACACAATTTCAAAAATTAATCAGTGACGCACTGATTCATATGAATGCGTTAAAATCTCATTTACAACATAACTATCAACAAATTTCCCAAACTGAATTATTAGAAACCATCATACTTGTTGAGTTATGTTTAATTGAAGCACTCATTGATATTTACCAGCTAAATGACGAACGCGCAACCATCCGTCAAGCTGTGATCAATCAAATCAAACTCGAACAACTCACATACCTCAATTTCTTTACTGAAGAGGAAATTTCAAAAGTAATCCAAACGTTACACTCAAAATATCATTATAATGGAGTGGTTTAAATGAAGAATAAAGCGAATAAAGAACAAGTACATGAAGTTTTTCAAAACATTTCAGGTAAGTACGATAAACTTAATAACATTATCAGTTTCGAACAACATAAAGTTTGGCGTAAAAAAGTGATGAAGGAAATGAATGTACAACCAGGTTCAACTGCATTAGATGTATGTTGCGGCACTGCTGATTGGACAATTGCTTTAAGCAAGGCGGTTGGACCATCAGGAGAAGTGACGGGATTGGACTTTAGTGAAAATATGTTAAAAGTAGGCGAAGCAAAAACATCTAATATGTCTAATATCCGCCTTGTCCAAGGTGATGCGATGGCATTACCTTTTGATGATAATAGCTTTGATTATGTAACAATCGGCTTTGGTTTACGTAATATTCCTGACTATACTAAAGCATTATCTGAAATGTACCGTGTTTTAAAACCAGGTGGCATGGTCGTTTGTTTAGAAACCAGTCAACCGACAGCACCAATATTTAAGCAGGGATATAAGCTTTATTTTAAGTTTATTATGCCTTTATTCGGTAAGATATTTGCAAAATCAAAACAAGAGTATGAATGGTTGCAACAGTCCGCATTTGATTTTCCTGACAGTGAAACTTTAAAGAAGCTTTTTGAATCTGTAGCATTTGAAAATGTGAAAGTACGCCGCTTCACAGGTGGGGTAGCTGCAATGCATTTGGCTAAAAAACCTAAAACGAAATAATTAAAGGTGAGGAACCCATGTCTAAAATTAACATGAATCGTGAATTAAAACATATTGAAACTTCATTAGCACAATTAATGCATTGTGAAGATCCAACACTACAACAGGCTTCTGAACATTTATTATCTTCCGGTGGTAAACGTGTACGCCCGCTATTCGTTATATTAAGCAGTTACTTAACTGGTGCACGTCCTACAGATGCAACATATCGCGTTGCAGCAGCCTTAGAATTAATTCATATGGCAACTTTAGTTCATGATGATGTGATTGATTTAAGTGACAAAAGACGTGGCAAAACTACAGTAGAATTTGAATGGAGTCAATCTACAGCAATTTTAACTGGTAATTTTTTACTTTCACGTGCAATTGCGCATTTAGCAGCAATTGAAAATTATGAGATTCATCGTACGTTATCCCATGCGATTATAGAAGTGTGTCGCGGAGAATTATTTCAATTTCAAGACCAATTTCGTACGCCTCAATCTCTAACAAATTACTTACGTCGTATTAAAAGAAAAACCGCTTTATTGATTCAATTAGCGACAGAAGTCGGAGCAATGAGTGCCAATGCGGATCAGGGAACCGTCAAATGTATGAGAGATATTGGTTATAACATCGGTATGAGTTTTCAAATCGTTGATGATATTTTAGACTTTACAAGTACTGAGAAAAAGTTAGGTAAACCTGTAGGAAGCGACTTACGTAATGGACATTTGACATTACCAACACTACTTGAAATGAAAAAAGACCCGGAATTTAAACAACGTGTTGAGCAACTACATGCAAACGCATCTCAAGAAGCGTTTGAAGTGTGCATCAACCAAGTGCGTCATTCAGATGCCATTATGCAGTCTAAACGTGTAAGTGAAAAATATTTACAACGCGCAAAACAGTTGCTCAATACGTTACCAGAAAACGACGCTAAACCATTATTTAATAAATTAATATTAAAACTCCAAAACCGCATGAAATAAATGATAAAACAATTGAAAGCGCTTTATTATCATGGTAGGATAATCTTGTAATCTATACATAAATACAGGGGGATCCTCAAAATGGAAAAAACATTTGTAATGATTAAACCAGATGCTGTACAAAGAAAATTAATTGGAGAAGTCGTTCAACGTCTCGAGAAAAAAGGTTTAAAATTAGTAGGTGCTAAGTTAATGACTGTGCCTCAATCATTAGCAGAAACACATTATAGCGAACATAAAGATAAACCTTTTTATTCAAAACTCATTTCTTTTATTACGTCAGCACCTGTTTTTGCAATGGTTGTAGAAGGTGAAGATGCCGTTGCAGTAGCGCGTCATATTATCGGTGCTACAAATCCATCAGAAGCAACACCAGGATCTATTCGAGGAGACTTAGGTTTAACGGTAGGTAGAAATGTTGTTCATGGTTCAGACTCAGTAGCATCTGCTGAACGTGAAATAAATTTATGGTTCAAACCCGAAGAAATTAGCCAATATCAATCTCCTGATGAAGTTTGGCTTTACGAATAACCTATTAATTTAAGACATATAAGTGCATAGATATCCAATAGAACGGTTAAATCTTTGATTTGACTGTTCTAATTTTTTACCCTTATACTTTAGCTATTAAAAGCGTTAAACTTTTTCATATTTTTCTGTTAATTTATCGCATGTTTTATGCTAAGATAGGTAACATATTTATTTTAATCAGTGCGATGAAACTAAGAGCTATGATAAGCTTGAAACATCATCATTATTCTATATAGAAGGAGATGCCTAAAATGAGATTTTTAACCGCAGGCGAATCACATGGTCCTCAACTGACAGTAATTATAGAAGGACTACCCGCTAATGTGAAAATTGATATAGATCAAATTAATCAAGAAATGTTTAAACGTCAAGGTGGCTATGGGCGAGGACGCAGAATGCAAATTGAAAAAGACAATGTAGCCATTGTATCTGGTGTACGCCATGGTTACACGCTAGGCAGTCCTGTAACCGTAGTAATTAAAAACGATGATTTTACACATTGGAAAAATATTATGGGGGCTGACCCAATCACAGCTGAACAGCAAGAAAATATGAAACGTGTCATTACTAAGCCTCGTCCAGGCCATGCCGATTTAGTGGGTGGAATGAAGTATCATCATCAAGATTTAAGAAATGTGCTAGAGCGTTCATCTGCGCGAGAAACGGCAGCGCGAGTGGCAGTGGGAGCCATTTGTAAAAGTTTACTTGCTCAATTGGATATTCATCTATACAGTCGTGTTGTTGAAATTGGAGGCATTAAAGATGAGGGCGATTATGACCTAACTACTTTAAAAACGCATGTAGATCGTAATGATGTACGTGTCATCGATGAAGGTATTGCACAAAAGATTCGCGACAAAATCGATCAAACGAAACAAGAAGGCGACTCTATTGGTGGCGTCGTTCAAGTTATCGTTGATCAAATGCCAGTAGGGATTGGAAGCTATGTTCACTATGATCGTAAATTAGACGGTCGAATCGCTCAAAGTGTTGTTGGCATTAATGCATTTAAAGGCGTGAGTTTTGGCGTAGGCTTTAAAGCAGGATCGCTTTTAGGCTCACAAGTTCAAGATCCTATTTTATATGATGATGAAAAAGGATACTACCGTAAAACGAATCATTTAGGTGGCCTTGAGGGCGGTATGTCAAATGGAATGCCAATTGTTGTGAATGCTGTTATGAAACCTATACCTACCTTATATAAACCTTTAGCCTCTGTCGATATCAAAACGAAAGCGCCTTTTAAAGCGACGATAGAACGTTCCGATAGCTGTGCGGTTCCTGCGGCAAGTGTAGTATGTGAGCATGCGGTTGCTTTTGAAATTACAAAAGCCATATTAGAAGAATTTGAATCCAATGATTTTGAAACATTACTTTCACAAGTTGACGCACGTAGAATGCGAAATAAAACGTATTAAGGGGATAGACTATGAAATTTTTCACACGTTATGAATCTAACAATTATCCCATTATTATTGAAAAAAATGCCATTGATAAACTCGATGACTATATTGCAGATTACCAGCATGTATTCATTTTAATCGATCAGAATGTTGCTCAACTATGGCCATCGATTAAAAAACGCTTCCAATCATATATCATGATTGAAATCCCCTCTGGTGAACAAGTGAAATACATTCAATATTATGATCAATATATGAATCAACTCCTTGAACATCATCCCACACGTCAGTCCTGTGTCGTGGCGATTGGTGGGGGTGCCACAGGAGATTTTGCCGGTTTCATAGCTGCAACATTATTAAGAGGTGTTGATTTTATCCAAGTGCCAACAACGCTGCTTGCACATGACTCTAGTGTAGGCGGTAAAGTAGGCATTAATGCATCCTATGGCAAAAATTTAATCGGTGCCTTCCATCGACCAAAAGCAGTGATTTATGATTTGAATTTTTTAACATCTTTACCGACAGCTGAAATACAAAGTGGCTATGCTGAAATTTATAAGCATGCATTACTTTCAAATCATGAGGCTGTAGACACATTAGAACAACACTATGCTACATTACAGTCCTTAAAACATCTTGACCATATTGAACAACATATATTTCAAGGCATCGAGACTAAGCTAGACATTGTCATTGAAGATGAAAACGAAAAAGGAAACCGAAAATTTCTAAACTTAGGTCACACGTTTGGACATGCTATTGAATATGCACATCACATGCCGCATGGACACGCTGTGATGATTGGTATTTTATATCAATTTTATGTCGCAAATATCATTTTACAGACACAATTTGCTACAGATCATTTTTATCATTATTTAAAACAACTTGAGTACCCTTTATCATTACTCGATACATTTGATTTCGAATCATTATATACACTCATGTTATCAGATAAGAAAAATACCGCGACTGGTGTGCAAATGGTTTTACTTCAACGTATAGGTCAAGCAACAGTCGAACATATACCGAAACACATTTTAAAAGAAGCATTTGATCAAATGCTTCAATATCATCAGGAGGTGCACTAATGGAAATCATTTCTATACAAGGACCTTTAAAAGGTCATGTAACAATACCTGGTGATAAATCGATGACACATCGTGCTATCATGTTAGCATCGTTAGCCCAAGGGACATCTATCATCAATAAACCATTGTTAGGTGAAGATTGTCTTAGAACCGCAGAAATTTTCCAATCACTTGGCGTTTCAATGCAATTTAAAGAAGAGCAACTACAGATTACATCTCCAGGTTTCAAACATTTTAAAACGCCACACCAAGCGCTATACACAGGTAATTCAGGAACTACAACCCGTCTTATGGCAGGGTTACTAGGTGGCTTAGGGATTGAGAGTGTATTGTCGGGTGATAATTCAATAGGAAAGCGACCAATGAATCGTGTGATAGAGCCGCTTCAACAAATGGGCGTTAAAATACGAGGCATAGAGAATAACTATACGCCACTAGTAATAGAAAAAGGGCTTATACAGGGTATTCATTATAAAATGCCTGTGGCAAGCGCTCAGGTTAAAAGTGCAATTTTGTTTGCCAGTCTTTTTGCCAACAATGAATCGGTAATAGAAGAATTAGATATGTCTAGAAATCATACTGAAACAATGTTCGCACATTACGGGATTCCTATCAATGTGTCATCACATCGTATTGTATTGCCAGGCAACAGTATCCATCACATTAAAGCCACTGATTTTGATGTACCTGGAGATATTTCATCAGCTGCTTTCTTTATAGTAGCAGCACTTATTACACCAGGAAGCGATATCTATTTACATCACGTGGGCATGAATCCAACACGGGATGGCATCATCGAAGTGGTTCAACAAATGGGTGGCAATCTTGAAATTTTAAATCAAACCAACACACCTGAACCAACCGCAACGTTACACGTTCGATATACCCCTCATTTGAAACCTATTGAAATAAGTGGAAATATTATTCCACGCTGTATAGATGAACTACCAGTCATTGCTTTACTCTGTACACAAGCTAAAGGTTCAAGTATTATAAAAGATGCCGAAGAATTAAAGGTTAAAGAAACAAACAGAATAGATACTACTGCAAGTGAATTAAATCGACTTGGTTTTCATTTAGAACCCACTGATGATGGAATGATCATACACTCATCTCAATTGCAAACACTTTGTGAAGTTGATAGTCATACCGATCATAGAATCGGAATGATGCTTGCAGTTGCGTCGTTACTTCACTCAGAATCTATTCATATTAAACAGTTTGATAGTGTAAATGTTTCTTTTCCTGGATTCTTACCGATACTAAAACAATTAGAGAATGAGGGATAACATGGAAGATATCTATAAAATTATAGATGACATCAATTTACAAAATTTAGACAACCTCGATTCACGTGTACAAGAAGTACTTCAGTCAGATGACGATGAAGGGTTATTTGCACTCGGAGAAACATTATATCAATACGGGTTAACACCTCAAGGCCTTGAGGTGTTTCGCACGTTATACCACAAATATCCTGATGAAGGGGAAGTGCTTATCTATTTTATAGAAGGCCTTGTAACCGAAAATCAAATAGATGAAGCGTTGGAATATTTGAATGAAGTCCCTGTCTCTCCAGAAAAATTATTACTAGAAGCAGATTTATATCAACAAATTAATATGCTTGAAGTTGCCACTGATAAATTGACAGAAGCACTTGAATTACAACCAAATGATCCTGTCATACATTTTGCGCTTGCTGAACTCCTCTATTTTGATGGCCAATATTTAAGGGCATCACGTGAGTATGATACGGTGTTAGAAAGCGGAGAATACGAAGTGAATGGTGTGAATTTATTTTCACGCCTTGCAGATAGTAGTCTTCAAAGCGGCAATTACCAAGATGCCTTGAAATGGTATGATGAGATGAATGAACAAGAAATGGTTCCTGAGGATTACTTAAAGAAAGCCGTCGCATATGAGAAAAACGATCGAACACAAGAAGCAATAAAAATCACCAAATCTTTATTGAATAAAGATCCTGACTTCATCCAAGCTTATTTTTATTTACAGCAGTTATATGAAAATGAAAAAATGTTTGCTGACGCGATTGATATCGGTGACGAAGGTTTACGTTTAAATCAATATTATAAAGAGCTTATGTACAGTACAGGCGCTTTAAAAATCGAACATGGTGATCAAAATGAAGCGGTTGCTTTATTAAAACAAGCACTCGAAGTCGACCCAAGTTATCAAGAACCGTTATTAATGCTTGCTGATTTTTACCGCCATCAAGAAGACTATGAAGCATTAATTGAATTAGTACAATATGCTAATGAAGAAGACATGGATCCTGTATTTACATGGCAATTAGCTTATGCACTTGGCCAAGAAGAACGCGATAAGGAAGCGCAACATTTTTACGATTTAGCTTTTGTAGCACTAGAAGATAATACGGATTTCTTAAAAGATTACTATGCGTATTTAATTGAAGTCGGTCACATTGCTCAAGCCAAATCTATTTTAAACGCGCTGCTTCAAAAGGAGCCTCATGAAGAAAGATGGCATGATGAGTATGCACGTTTGAGCTAGGAGGATACGATGTTTGAGGTGCCCATCAATCAAGACAAACAACATTTGATTGATTATTTATTGTTTCAATATCAGTTTAAATCACGAATATCTGTGTGGTTGTTAAATTATTTTAAATCAGATGATGATTTTTTAAGTCGGATTAATTTCGTTGATCAAATGATACCTGGACATCTTACGTTAGAAATTTCAGTTGAAAATAGTGAATACCCAGCTATACGTTTGACGATGGATGGAATGACATATGTGAATACAAATGAAATCTTTACTCGCATCATTAACGATACGGCACCGATAGATTTAAAAATCCACTTTTCTCATGCCAAATATAGAGATTTACGACTTGATCATATTATTTTACATCAATTATTAACGTCTCATCATAACACATGTTATTTTAATGACGTAGCTAACATTCATTTGAGCAATGATATGCGCCAACATTTGATGCATATCATTGAATCTCAAATTGATTTGAGTTTACAAATGAAAGATCAACACACTTTTTATTACTATACGGCGTTATTACGTGTAGTTAAATAAGATAAGCGTGTTGTTTTAAGGAGTTATGCTATGAACTGGTCTTCACTGCATCCGATTTTAATATACAATCGCGCCATATTAACATTTTTATTTCTATGTAATTTAATGGGTACGATTTTCGGTTATGTATGGTATGCGCACAGATTATCTCTTTCTCATTGGAAATATTGGTTGTTTATACCTGACAGTCCTAATGCAACGCTCTGTTTAACTGTGAGTATTGGGTTAATGCTTTTCAATCACCGCAATGCAATCATTGATACCCTCGCATTTATCACCTTGATTAAATACGGTGTATGGGCCATTTTCATGATTATATTTTTAAGTATCCACGACCAAACTATTTATTTATTAGGGGTAATCTTGTTAGTAACTCATGCCATCATGGTGATTCAAGCATTTTTATTTTTACCTCGGTTCAAAATCACATGTCTGAGCATTTCCTTTGCTATGGTTTGGGTGTTTCACAATGATGTGATAGATTATCTCTTTCATCAATTTCCAAAATATGGTTCATTGACACCATACGAATCTATCATCGGTTACGTCGCATTTTGGTTAAGTGTGCTACCATTGTTAATATCAATTTATGTCTGTCATCAACGAAAGGTTAAAAAGTTTGACCATTATTAATCAACCACTTACAATAGTATTAAAGGAGTGAACATAATGTCTTTTATTAATTTAATTATTTATTTTGTAATACTTATGATCCTCCCAATGTATGCTCAACATAAAGTTAAATCTAACTATGAAAAATATTCACAAGTTAGATCTACAAGTGGCAAGACGGGACGAGAAGTTGCTTTAGAAATTCTACATGCTAATGGCATTTATGACGTAGATGTGAAAGAAGGCGAGGGCTTTTTAACTGATCATTATGATCCAAGTAAAAAAGTAGTCGTTTTATCACCTTCTAACTATAATCGACCAAGCGTTGCGGGTACAGCGATTGCAGCCCATGAAGTTGGTCATGCGATTCAACATTATGAGGGGTATTTCTTCTTACGTTTCCGTTCTGCATTAGTACCAGTAGCAAATTTAGGTAGTTCGTTATCATACTTACTTATTACTGCTGGATTCATTTTGACAATGTTGCATATTGCATTCGGTTCTACGCTATTATGGATTGGGATTTTCTTTATGGCTTTTGCTGTGTTGTTCTCAATCATTACATTGCCAGTAGAATTTGATGCAAGTAAACGTGCAATGAAGCAAATTCAACGTTTGAATATTGTAAATGAAAAAGAATATAAACATGCTGGCCGTGTGTTACGTGCAGCTGCAATGACTTATGTTGCCGCTACAGCAGTAGCCGTTGCTGAGTTAGTAAGATTAATTCTTATCGCACGTTCTGAAGAATAATAATACGTATAAAACATCCATTCTGATATACCAGAATGGATGTTTTATTTTGTCTCTTTTCAATGTCCAATGTCCCAAAATTGCCGATACCCTAGATTATCATGTAAGATAAAGATTAAGACATTGAAAGGGTGCGTTAAATGAATAAATCAATGAAAATGATGCAACAAGAAGTGGATGATTATATATCTCAATTTAAAGCAGGGTACTTCTCACCACTTGCAAATTTAGCGCGTTTAACTGAAGAAGTAGGAGAACTTGCACGTGAAATTAATCACTATCACGGTGAGAAACCAAAAAAAGCTTCAGAAGCGGCTAATACTATTGAAGCTGAACTCGGAGATAATTTATTTGTATTGTTATGTTTAGCAAATTCATTAAATATTGATATGACAGAAAGTTTTAATCAAACGATGGAAAAATTTAATCAACGTGATAGTCATCGTTTTGAACGTAAATAAAGGAGTGTGCCAATGTGAAAATAGGAATTACGTGTTATCCTTCGGTTGGCGGATCAGGCATCATTGCCACAGAATTAGGTATATTAATGGCAGAACGCGGGCATGAAGTTCATTTTATCACTTCAAATATGCCATTTCGACTTAACAAACCCGTACCGAACATTACGTTTCATCAAGTAGATATTAATCAATATGCGGTATTTCAATATCCGCCTTATGATATTTCATTAAGTACTAAGATCGCTAACGTCATTAAGGAACATGATCTAGATGTACTTCATATGCACTATGCGATACCGCATGCCATTTGTGGTATACTGGCACGCCAAATGTCAGGCAAAGATATTAAAATTATGACAACATTACACGGGACAGATATCACTGTTTTAGGTTACGATCATGCATTACGAAATGCCATCAAATTTGGAATTGAAAAAAGTGATATTGTCACAAGTGTGAGTCAATCACTGAAAGATGAAACGTATCAAATTATAGAACCTGACAAAGAAATCGTCCCAATTTATAATTTTGTAAGAGAGCACGAGTTTCCAGTAGGACGCCAACCCGAACTCCGTGCGAGTTACGGCATTTCACAAGATGAGAAAGTCATCATTCATGTGTCTAATTTCCGTAAAGTTAAACGCATCGATACAATTATTGAAACTTTTGCTCATATCCGTAAAAACATTAAAGCAAAACTACTTTTAATTGGCGATGGTCCTGAATTATTAGATATGCGACAACTTGTAAAATCGTTAAACTTAACAGATGATGTCTTATTTCTTGGAAAACAAGACTGTATGAGTAATTTCTATCAAATTTCTGATCTCGTTTTATTGATGAGTGAAAAAGAGAGCTTTGGTTTAACCCTTTTAGAAGCGATGAACTCGGGTGTCATACCTATTGGCACAAGTGCAGGTGGTATTAAAGAGGTCATTAAACATGAAGAAACAGGCTTTTTAGTGAATATTGGAGACGCGCATGCAGCGGCAGACTATGCTGTTTCTATTTTACAAGATTCAAAACAATATCAACGTATGCAGGCGGCTATGTTAGCAGATATTCAACAACGTTTTCATTCCTCTAAAATTGCAGATCAATATGAGCATTATTATGAAAAAATGTTAGGAGACGCACACACACATGTCTAAAACTGCTTTTTATGATGCGATACCTGTAATGGAGCACATTTCAAAACATGGTTTTGAAGCTTACTTTGTCGGTGGCGCTGTACGAGATTATTACTTGCAACGTGATATTCATGATATCGACATCGCTACAAGTGCTACACCAGATGAAATCGAAGCTATTTTTGAGCACACGATTCCAGTTGGCAAAGATCATGGTACGATTAATGTTGTCTTTGAAGGGGACAATTATGAAATTACGACCTTCCGCACTGAAGGTGACTATGATGATCATCGTCGCCCAAATGATGTACAATTTGTGCGCTCATTATATGAAGACGTCGCACGTCGAGATTTTACAATTAATGCGATGGCAATGGATACATCATTTAAACTTTATGATTATTTTGAAGGGCGACATGATTTAACAGCAGGTCTGATTCGTACAGTGGGCGATCCCAACTTACGTTTTGCTGAAGACGCTTTACGCATCATTCGAGGATTACGATTCCAATCTCAACTTAATTTTGAAATCGATCCTAATACGTTTGAAGCGATGCGGAATGCCGCTTCTGATATTGCATATTTATCCATCGAACGTATTATAGCGGAGCTAGATAAGTTGCTTAAAGGTTCAGGAATCGAAAAGGCTTTTTCAGCAATTCAAAGCATTAATCTCTTGGCGCATGTGCCTTATTTCAATCAATATCAATGGCAAACGCTCTCTTTATCTGAACCGTTGACACTTGTGCAATTCCTTGCGTTGTTGTATTTATTAGAGGGAAAGAAAGCACATATAAAAACTTTAAAATTAAGTAACCAAACACTTAAGGAAGCTGATGTTTTATATTCCGCTGTATCAGAATTACAATCCATTCAATCAAAACGTGACCTTCAAATTTGGTTATATGATTACGGTATTACACTTGCTCAAACGATTCTTGATTTGCGTCCGTTGTTTCAAAATCATGGCATTATGTTGCCATCACCTTTATTTTTTAATGCGACAAGCGTTCATTCACTTTACGAACAACTGCCAATTCGGTCTCGTAAAGAAATACCAATTGATGGTAAAGTACTAATGGAAGTATTACAACAACCTAGTGGCCCTTGGTTAAAACAAGCATTAAGAAAAATTGAATGCGCGGTTATAACTCAAGAAACACTCAATACACAATCTGATATTATAGAATGGGTGAAATTAAATGTCGAAGTATAGAGACCCCATATTAAAATTAATTACGGATGAGCGACCGAATTACATTTCTGGTCAAACCATCGCAGAAAAACTGAATATTTCTAGAATGACGGTAAAAAAAGTCATTGATCAACTTAAAGCTGAAGGTATTTCTATTGACTCTGTACATAATAAAGGGCATCGCCTCAATACTTTCCCTAATACTTGGCATACAAGTATCGTACAATCTGTATTAACGCATCAACCTTTATTTGATATCATACACTGCTATGACTCAGTAGCATCTACACAGCTTGAAGCTAAACATCTATTGGTTGACCATGATGAACCAATGCTTATTATTAGTGATACCCAAACTGAAGGTCGTGGGAGATTTAAAAGACCTTGGCAATCTTCTAAGGGAAAAGGGCTGTGGATGTCACTCGTCTTAAGACCTCAAATTTCTTATGCCATGTTAACAACATTTAATTTATTCATGTCGTTAGCGATTCGTGATGCGATTCAAGCTTATGTAGATGAAGACGTTAAAATTAAATGGCCTAACGATATCTATATTGGCGAAAAGAAAATATGTGGCTTTTTAACTGAAATGGTAGCAAATGCAGATGGTATTGAAGCGGTCATCTGTGGTATAGGCATTAATATCAACCAAACTACTTCTGACTGGGACGATGAAATACGTCAAATTGCAACAAGTATTAAAATTGAGAGTGGTCAGTCCATTGAACGTTATACGTTTTTAGAGACACTCATTTCACATATCGCTAAACGATACCATCAATTCCTAACATCTTCATTCAAATCAATTAAAGAGGAATACGTTGCTGCTTCCAACATATGGCATCGACAATTACGTTTTACTGAAGGTAAACGTCAGTTTTACGGCAAAGTAATAGAAATTGATGATGAGGGTTTTTTACATGTTGTAGATACAACAGGAACGATTCATCGTCTCATGAGTGCAGATATTGAACTATAGATAAAAAGAAAGGAGGGGTGATATGTCAAATACGCGCTACGCGATTGTCGATTTAGAAACGACAGGAAATCAAGTGGGCTATGATGAAATTATTCAAATTGGAATATCCTTTGTTGAAAATCATTCAATTGTAGATCAATATCATTCTATGGTTAAAACAGACTTAGAAATACCGACGTTTATTCAAGCTTTAACCTCAATAGAAGCGGACATGCTTGATCAAGCGCCTTATTTCAAAGATATTGCGCGCCAGATATATCATAAACTAGAGAATTGTATATTCGTGGCACATAACGTCAATTTCGATTTGAACTTTCTTCAATTCGCCTTTAAAAGTGCGCACATCGATTATGAACCTCCACAAATTATAGATACACTAGAATTATTTAAAATTGCTTTCCCAATGGAAAAAAGTTATCAATTAAGTGAATTAGCTGATGCGAAAGGTATCGTTTTAGAACAAGCGCATCGTGCCGATGAAGATGCACGTACAACGGCACAACTGATGATTATGGCTTTTAAGCAATTAGAACAACTTCCGGTAGAAACGATGAAACAACTTTACTTTTTAAGTAAACATTTAAAGTATCAATTGGATCATTATTTCTTCGAGCTGGTTCGACAACATAAAAACAATGAACATGTCACTACATATCGCCATTTTAATGGCCTTTATTACAAACCTATTCTAGATTTAAAAGAAACCCGTATACAGTTTGAAGGAGACATTCAAACACTGTATCAAACGATCATTGACAAAGCAGGGTATCAATATCGTGAAACACAGTTGTATATGGCTGAAACGATATATAATCAAATCATGCATAGTGAAAAGACCTTGATAGAGGCAGACACAGGAAGCGGTAAATCGCTTGCATATCTTATTGCTGCATTGATGTTTCATATTGAAACCGGGGAACATGTGATGATTTCTACAAATACAAAGTTGTTACAGAATCAATTGTTGCAACATGACATTCCTATGATTAATCGTGCACTGAATATACGTTTACACGCGCGTATGATTAAAAGCAAACACGACTACATCTCATTAGGCCTTGTACGTCAAATCCTCGAGGAATCTACACCAAATTATGAAGTGAATGTTTTAAAGATGCAGCTTTTAATCTGGATTCTACAAACAGAAACAGGGGATATACAAGAACTTCATTTGCGTGGCGGGCAAAAAATGTACTTTACACAAAAAGTCGAAACATATATTCCAATTAAAAACGATGTACATTATTACCATCATATTAAGCAAAATGCACAACGTATACAAATTGGTGTAACAAATCACGCCCACTTAATGTATTCTTCTCCAGACAATTCCATATACCAATTATTTAATCATTGTATTATAGATGAAGCACATCGGTTACCTGATTATGCTTTTGATAGGGCGATTAAAGTAGTAGGTTATGCTGACATAAAATACCAACTCGGGTTAATTGGTAAAACAGAAAATGAAAAATTATTACGTCAATTAGATGTTTTAGAACAACAGCGCATAGATGAAAAATTAGACATACCACCTATCGATGTATTTCAAATTAAAGAAGACATTGATCGTATTCATGAAGAAAATGAGCACCTTTTTAACGTTCTGTTTGAATGTGCACATCAGTCAAAAATTTATGAAGATGAAAGTGCCAAAACATTTTATATTTATGATTTAGATTCTGAACAAATTTCAAAGCCTTTGAGTCGTCTCATCCAACAAATTAATTTAACACTTGAGAATTTTAATAGCATGAAACATGCTACTATTAAAGCGATTCGCAAACATTTATTGTATATACGAGATATGATGAAATATTTTGAAAAGGCGATTCAGCAACACCAACCGTTTTATCTATCACTCAAAAATACGCATCAAAAGTCCACTTTAAAGGTGCATATTAAAGAAAACAAAATTAAAACGATTTTAACGAATAAAGTACTTAATAAATTTGATTCCATTACGTTTGTTTCAGGGACGTTAACATTTAACGGCTCATTTGATGCTTATAAAAAATGGTTCAATAACGAAGCATTTAAAACTTTTATCATCAAACCAAAAGTACCGTTAAATACAAAGGGACATTTATTTATACCATCCGATATCGAACGCTTTGATTACCATCACCATGATGATTATATTCAATCCATAGTTTCATACATTATTGAGTATGCTGAAATCGTCCAAGGTAAGTGTTTGGTTTTATTCACAAGTTATAAAATGTTATATGAAGTTATGAATTATTTACAAGACTTAGAAGCACTTGAAGATTATGTCATTTTATCCCAACAACCTAGTCAAAATTTTAAAATCGTTCAGCAGTTTAACCACTTTGATAAAGCGATTTTATTAGGCACTACGATGTTCTTTGAAGGGTTTGATTATCAAGCCAATGGCATAAAATGTGTTATGATTACCAAATTACCATTTATGAGTCAGTATCATGCTAAACCAGTACTTCTAAAGGATGAATTCGATAATATCTTTAAAGATTATGTCCTTCCTGAAGCTGTTTCAAGATTTAAACAAGGTTTAGGGCGCTTACTACGAAATGAACATGATCAAGGTATAGTGGTTTCATTCGACAATCGTTTAAAAGAGCAACATTATAAACATTTTTTCAATGAAGCACTTGAACCATTTGCTAAACATTACGGAACAATGAACGATTTTGATAAACTATTAATTCAATTACAGTCAAAAAAGTAACATGAAATGATATTTTGTTTGAACTTATTGCGATTGTAGAACTTATAAGTGAGTTTTGATAAAATAAGAAAGAGTAAAAATGTAATAGGAGACTGGTTATGAAAACAACGATAAAAGAAGCTAAGAATTTTATAGGTCAAGAGGTTACAATCGGTGCTTGGCTCGCAAATAAGCGATCAAGCGGTAAAATCGCGTTCTTACAATTGCGTGATGGAACTGGCTTTATGCAAGGTGTTGTCGTTAAAGCAGCTGTAGATGAAGACACTTTTAAACAAGCGAAGTCCATTACACAAGAAACCTCTTTATATATTACGGGTGAAATCACAGAAGATAATCGCTCAGATTTAGGATATGAAATGCAAGTCAAATCCATCGAAGTGATTCATGATGCTCATGACTATCCAATCACACCTAAAAATCATGGTACAGAATTTTTGATGGATCATCGTCATTTATGGTTACGTTCAAAAAAACAACATGCAGTGATGAAAATTCGTAATGAAATTATTCGTGCGACCTATGAATTCTTTAACAATAATGGTTTCACAAAAATCGACCCACCAATTCTTACAGCTAGTGCACCAGAAGGCACAAGTGAATTATTCCATACAAAATATTTCGATGAAGATGCCTTTTTATCTCAAAGTGGTCAACTGTATATGGAAGCTGCTGCGATGGCGTATGGTAAAGTGTTCTCATTTGGTCCAACTTTCCGTGCAGAAAAATCCAAAACGCGTCGTCATTTAATTGAGTTTTGGATGATTGAACCTGAAATGGCCTTTACTACACATGATGAAAGTTTAGAAGTTCAAGAACAATATGTATCGTTTATCGTTCAATCTGTTCTCAAAAATTGTGAAATTGAACTTAAAACGTTAGAGCGTGACACATCTAAATTAGCTAAAGT
The DNA here is from genome assembly GCF_011466855.1 of Staphylococcus agnetis. Classification (NCBI taxonomy): domain Bacteria; kingdom Bacillati; phylum Bacillota; class Bacilli; order Caryophanales; family Staphylococcaceae; genus Staphylococcus; species Staphylococcus agnetis. The sequence continues at coordinate 1,081,538 of NZ_CP045927.1, read as the reverse complement.
AAAAGCACCATTCCCTCGCATCTCATACGATGATGCTATTGAATTCTTGCATAAAGAGGGATTTGATGACATTGAATGGGGCGATGATTTTGGCGCGCCACACGAAACTGCTATTGCAAACCATTATGATTTACCTGTATTCATCGTTAATTATCCAACTCAAATTAAACCGTTCTACATGCAACCAAATCCAGCCAATGAAAAAACGGTTTTATGTGCCGATTTAATTGCACCTGAAGGCTATGGGGAAATTATCGGTGGTTCAGAACGTATCAATGATATTGAATTACTCGAACAACGTATTGACGAGCATCAATTAGATACGGAAAGTTATCAATATTATTTAGACTTACGTAAATATGGTTCGGTTCCCCACAGTGGCTTTGGTCTAGGACTTGAGCGCACTGTAGCATGGATTTCGGGTGTTGAACATGTACGTGAAACATCTCCATTCCCACGTTTATTAAATCGTTTATATCCATAGTATTTAATGACTGTAGACCAAGTCTCATGACTAATTTTTGAGCTTGGTCTTTTTATATCAAAACGAAACGAGGTGACGACATGAATGCAAGAGAACTACAAATTCGTCCTGTGGTCATTCGATACGAATTGCTAAATTATTATCAAGCACTCGGTTTGAACGAAGCAGACTTAATCATACTAATTAAAATTTTACACGCCTATGAAGTGTCTAATTTACAACCTTCAATAGATGTTCTTAAACAAGGTACGACGATGCAAGAAACAGAAGTCACTATGATTATCCAAAAACTTATTCGTTTAGATTTATTATCAATGAAAGTTGAAAAAGATCATGACGGTAAATTCTCAGAATTCATAAATATGGACGGCTTCTTTAATCAGTTCGCAAAAGTGCTAGAGCAAGAAAAGCAAAAATTAGAGCTTGAAAATGACACAGCACATTTTAAACGTTTATTTTCTAAAATTGAGACCAATTTTGGTAGGGCATTATCACCATTAGAAATAGAAACGATTTCACAATGGTTAGACGTCGATCACTATCCACACCAATTAATCGATGCTGCAATTGACGAAGCTTTAAGTCATAATAAATTAAACTTAAAGTATATTGATCGAATATTGTTGAATTGGCAAAAGAATAATGTCACTACTGTGGAAGATTCAAAACCTATACGGGCAAAATTTAAAAAACAATCACAAGAGGGAGCAAAAAAAATTGAAAATTTCCCTAAGTTTGATTGGTTAAATGGGGAGTCACCAAATGGTAAGTAAGAAAAAAGCTTTAGAAATGATAGATACAATTGATCAAATGTTTCCAGATGCAGAATGCGAATTAAAACATAGCAATCCTTTTGAACTCACAATTGCGGTTTTATTATCTGCACAATGTACAGATAACACCGTTAATAAAGTAACACAAGACTTATTCCAAAAATACCATACACCTGAAGATTATTTAAATGTTGAACTTTCAGAACTCGAAAATGATATTCGACGTATCGGATTATATCGGAATAAAGCAAAAAATATTCAAAAATTATCTAAATCATTAATTGATAAGTTTGATGGGGAGGTTCCAAACACACATCAAGAACTTGAAAGTTTAGCTGGCGTGGGGCGAAAAACAGCTAACGTGGTCATGAGTGTGGCTTTTGGAGCGCCTGCTTTAGCCGTCGATACGCATGTAGAGCGCGTTTCAAAAAGATTAGGGATATGTCGTTGGAAAGATAGTGTCTTAGAAGTAGAATGTAAGCTCACATCTATTATCCCTAAAGATCGATGGACTAAAAGTCATCATCAATTAATCTTTTTTGGAAGATATCATTGTTTAGCACGCAAACCGAAATGCGGAGAATGTCCTTTATTTGATGATTGTCGTGAGGGACAAAAACGTTATAAAGCGTCCTTAAGAGCAGTAGGTGGCGTCTCATGATGAATCGCTACACTCATTTTCATAACCTTGAACTCGAATTAGATGCACTTGCCAAAAAACGTTTAATTGGAAAAACACCTTCATTTGACTTATTAGATGCTTATTACGAATTACTCATATCTTATTTTAAAGATATCAATCATATCTCTTCTATTGAGCCACTTGATGAAACACAGTTAATGATTAAACCATTTAATTTAACAGAACGATTGGCGTATATTCAACAACGTAAACATCATTATATGGGATATCAACAAATGAAAACATTAAAAACAGAACTTATAAAAATGCACGCAGCCTATCGCGTCCGTCATGAAGAAGATCTTTAAAAGTATTGACGTGTCGGTAGCACTTGAATATTTGTAATATAAAAAAACAAACTCCTAAACAACATCGTTGTCTAGGAGTTTGTTTGCGTTAAAATCCAAAGAAGTTACGAATTGTACCACTTGGGCCACCAGTAGAATTTCTTTGATTTGTCGTTCCACTATTACCCGTTACGCCACTTTGAGAGTTTGCTGTTGGGCGATTCGTAGTAGTACTAGAACCACCGGCATTTGTACCACCACTATTTTCAGTAAAGTTACTTGTAGTATTATGGTCTGGTGATTTTGCAACATATAGGCTCTTATCACTGCCTCCTACAGAATCTGGACGTTTGAAGTCTTCGCTATATCCTGGAGGGTGAATGCCTGACATTACTTCTCTAAATAGTTCTTGAGGTAACTTTTGTTCGCTACTACCTACAAATGAGTTTGTACCATATGGTTTTACTTTGTTAAAGCCCATCCAGATAGACATCGTATATCTAGGGGAGTAACCTGCAATCCATACATCTTTGGCAGCTGAATCTGGTAAATTGTACTGTTGATACACTTCAGAACCGTAAGTACCTGTACCTGTTTTTGCTGCAACATTAAATCCTGGATTGTTACCATAAGCAGAACCATATGCTTTAAATGTACCTTTTAATACATCAGTAATCATATAAGCAGTGTAATCTTCCATTGCTTTATGACTCGTATGATCAAACTCAATCGTATTGCCATTGGCTTCTTCAACACGTTTTATCGCGTGCGCTTTGTTATATTCACCGCCATTGGCAAAAGACGCATAGGCTGACGCTAATTGTGTTGGTGAGAATTCAGAAGATGAACCACCTAATACTTCGGAAGGTCCGATATTAGTGTTTTCATATTCTAAACCAACTTTTTTAGCAAAATCAGTCGGTGCATTACTGCCTGCTTGTTCTTTAACTTGTTGCCAAGTTTTAAGGGCAGGGATATTGAAACTTTGACGTAATGCATCGTACAATGCGACCGTTCCATGACTCTTTTGATCATAGTTTCTAAACGTTCCGCCATCTACGTTATAAGCTGATTCATCTTGTAAAGCATGATTCGTTGCCCATTGTAGATTTTCAATGGCTGGTGCATAAGCTAAGAAAGGTTTTAATGTAGAGCCGGTAGGGTGTAAATCTGTCGCTTGGTTTCTTTCTACAACATCTTCGTAATTACGTCCACCCGAAATCGCTACAAGACCACCTGTTTTACTGTCAACTATCGTTGCACCAACTTGTTGGTCTTCATTCTTATAATAACCACCATTATTTACACGTTCTTGTAATGTATCTTGAACATTTTTATCCATGTTCGTGTAAATTTTAATACCACTGTTTAGAAGGTCAGATAAGTTTTCACCTTTAAAGTCTGGATGTGCCATTAATTCTTGCTTAATGAAGTTAACATATGAATCATATTGTTTTGTACTATCATCAGGTTTAATTTGACGCTCTGCTGAAGTACGTTGTACTAGATTCTCTGTAATAGGTGTATTTTGGGCCTCTTTTTTCTCTTTTTCAGAGATGCGATTATGGTAAGCCATTAAGTATAATACAGTATCTTTACGTTGTTCTGCTTGTTCAGGATGATCGTAAATATTATACGTATTAGGTACTTGTGGTAGACCAGCTAAATACGCTGATTCAGCAAGATTTAAGTCTTTTAAATCTTTGTTGAAGTAATACTTAGCAGCAGCTTTAATACCATATACACCATCAGAATAATAAATTTTGTTTAAGTACATTTGGAATATTTCATCTTTAGAATATTCCTGTTCCAAACGATATGATAAGTATGCTTCTTGCGCTTTACGTTCAATTGACTTTTGATCAGTTAAGAATGTACGTTTAACAACTTGTTGCGTAAGTGTTGACGCACCTTGAGCACCAAAGCCTCCAGAGACATTTTTTAAAACAGCTCCAAAAAGACGTTTGTAGTCGAGGGCACCATGATCATAAAAACGATTATCCTCAGTCGCTAAAACAGCATTTTTCATCTGTGGCGGGACATCTTTTAAGTCAACGTGTTCACGTCTTGCACCGTTATCAAGCTTTTTAACAAGTTGTCCATTTTTGTCATAAATTTCTGCTGGTGCGGGATCTTGTAATTTCGCTTCATTAAAGGCGGGTGCTTTCCAGGCATAATATGCAAAAAGTAAGATTGCTAGTAAGCCTAGAATAACTCCGGCAAGCACCATAAAACTCAGCACTTTGATGATGGTACGCTTGATGTTTCTATTCTTTTTTTGACCGGACTTCTGAGATGAACTATTAGAAGTCCTTTTCTTTTCCGTCATACGCGGTCCTCACTTTCATCTAATATCAACTTATCAACTGCATTGAGGTAATCTAATCTTGGTTGATATTGATAAGGAATATAGTAACTATTTTCTTGAATTTCTTCAACCGAAATAGATTTTTTTCCTCCTTGTTGACACCGTTCCCAAAAAGGAAGAAAGTTTTTAAAAGGGAGTAGGTACACATCGTCAAGCACTTTAAATCGAATGAGTAAAAACACTATGCCACCTTGTTCTGACACATGAGACATATGTCGCACTTGATGTTCATGAATGTTTTGTAACGGAAAAGACGTTTTATTTTTAGTTTCTTTCGCTTCAAAGTCGATGTGATAACCCTGATAAATACCATTATAATCGGTTGTAGAAGGCGTTCTAAAATAAGCCTCTTTAATAACAGCCTGACTACGTTTAGGATAATCTACATGTACCACTTGAACTGGGGTAGGCTTCTTATGAATCACTGCACGTCGGTGTTTCATATAAAATTGATTCGAACGTTCAATGTCTTTTTCTAATGACATCCCACGTCCACCATATTCAATTTTACTATGCTGTGACATATTCGTGATTCCGCCTCTAGTCTGATTTGGCTTAAAAGGCTTACCATTTGGATAATTCATTTTGCCACCTAAATTCTGAATTAAGTTAGAACGACTGTTCTTTACTACATTAGTAATGTTTTAAGGTACATATCATTTAATAATTAAGTAAATAGGGCGCTTAACACATTACTTAACTCGTATGATATCCTTTAATTCCAATGACATTACGATACAAAACACTTTGCAAATCAATATTATGTTCGTATATAATACGATGCAATTAAAGTTATCATAAACTGATATTATTGTATCACAAATGCTATAGATGCGTTACCCTTAATCCAGTTGTAATAAGCATGTAATACGAGATATACACATTTGGAGGTTAATATGAATGTCCAAGAATTGATAGAAATAAATAAAGCAATACAAAAGCGCTTTAAATTAGCTAAACAAGGTCATCAATACGACTTTGAAAAAGATATCAAACCGTTTGTTAGTGACGTAGACGCATCTTTGTTGTCGTTTAAAAAAAATTATCATTCTATGCTTACGTTCCCATATTTTAATGACCAAAAATTTCATCGTCTCATTCAAATTATTGAAGAAGTTTCTGTAGAATGTCATTATAAAAGAACAAGTACTAAAATATTTAATGATAAAATTAAAGTTGTCACACATGATTTAAATTATCTAAAACAAATGAGTGAACAAAACCATGTTTAAAACGATGTATGTTACAGGATACAAATCTTATGAACTCAATATTTTCAATGAGTCCGCTAAAGAAGTGCAGTACTTGAAGCAATTTATAACGCATAAATTGATAGGTTATATCGAAGAGGGGCTTGAATGGGTGTTAATTCAAGGCCAGTTGGGTATTGAATTATGGACAGCAGAATGTGTCATTGATTTAAAGTCAGATTATCCTGATTTAAAATTAGGTATCATTACGCCATTTGAAAATCATACAGAGAAGTGGAATGATACTAATCAATTGCGTTATCAGCACATTATAGCGCATGCTGACTTTGTGCGTAGTGTTTTTGAACGCCCTTATGAAGGGCCACATCAATTTCAAGCTGCAGATCAATTTATGTTAGATCATACAGATATTACGCTTTTGATTTATGATGAAGAACAAGAAGCGAGCCCTAAGTTTTTCAAGCGTAAGTTAGTTGATTTTACAGAAAAAACAAACTATACTTGTGATATTGTGGCGTTTGACGAAATTACGAGCTTTATCAATGATTTACAATGGTCTGAAGAAAATTGAATCAAATGAGGTGGAGAAATCATGTCAGATGTTTCTTTAAAGTTATCTGCAAAAGATATTTACGAGAAAGATTTTGAAAAAACAATGGTACGCGGTTACCGTCCTGAGGAAGTAGATGCTTTTTTAGATGATATCATTGCGGACTATCAAAAAATGGCTGACTTAAATAGTGAGGTCATTAAATTAACTGAGCAAAACAATAAATTAAAAAAAGAAATTGAAGATTTACGTATTCGTGTCGCATCAGGTCGTTCACACGATAATAAAAGTTTTGCTAACCAAAGTACGAATCAAAATAGCAATGTAGACATTCTTAAACGTATCTCTAACCTTGAAAAGGCTGTATTTGGTAAATAATCATTGCTTTTATGAATCAAAATGATATAATTTTTGAGTGATATTTTGCGTAATCGCTATAGTGAATATAGAGGAAAGTCCATGCTCACACAATCTGAGATGATTGTAGTGTTCGTGCTTGATGAAACCATAAGTCAAGGCAATACATTTATTGACGGCAACGACCTAACCTAAGTCTTTTGATACGGTTACAATAGTTTGAAAGTGCCACAGTGACGTAGCTTCAGTTAGAAATAACGAAGGTGGAACGCGGTAAACCCCTCGAGTGAGCAATCCAAATTTGGTAGGAGCACTTGTCTAACGGAAATGAACGTATAGACGAGGAAAAGTTATATGCTTTTCAGACAGATGATTACGACCGGCGTACCAGTGTAACTAGTGCACATCATGAGTACTACGGGACAGAACATGGCTTATAAAAATATCACTACTAGTTCGGGGCTGGGACATCAATGTTCCAGCCCCGTCATTTATTTCACTATAAATGTGTACCCCTTTAAACCGCTATCCAATGACACCACACATCATCATTACCCTCATCGATGAACATGATTACTAAATGCCATATGTTCATTATGAATAACATAAGTATGATACAATTTATTTAATTTATACATAGCAACCTATATCAAATTATTTTAGGAGGAAAATCATGTACCAATTACTAGCAGTATGTCCTATGGGGCTTGAATCTATTGTAGCTAAAGAAGTTCAAGAGTTAGGATATGAGACACGTATTGAGAACGGGCGCATTTATTTTGAAGGGGACGAAAGCGCTATTGTTAAAGCCAATTTATGGTTAAGAACTGCTGATCGTGTCAAACTCATTGTCGGTCAATTTGAAGCAGTAACTTTTGATGAATTATTTGAAAAAACAAAGGCTTTGCCTTGGGAAGCAATCATTAGTAAAGATGGAAAATTTCCTGTGCAAGGTCGTAGTTTAAAATCAAAGTTATTTAGTGTACCTGACGTTCAAGCGATTACTAAAAAAGCTATCGTTGAACGTCTCAAACACGCTTATAAAATCCCTGGATGGTTAGAAGAATCTGGGGCCAATTATCCGGTCGAAGTTAACATTTTAAAAGATAAAGTTTTACTTACGATTGATACATCTGGTTCTGGTTTAAATCGTCGTGGATATCGTTTAAAACAAGGGGAAGCACCGATTAAAGAAACACTAGCTGCTGCTTTAGTTAAATTAGCTAACTGGACAGGGGATACACCGCTTATCGACCCATTTTGTGGATCGGGAACTATTGCTATTGAAGCATGCATGATTGCTCAAAATATTGCGCCAGGTTTCAATCGCTCTTTTGTATCCGAGCAGTGGGATATCATGCCAGATCAGCTATTTGATTCATTGCGCGCTGAAGCAGATGAAGCTGCAGATTATGATAAAGAAATTGAAATATATGCTTCTGATATTGACCCTCATATGGTAGAAATAGCAAAAGCCAACGCTGATGAAGTTGGCATGGGTGATATTATTCAATTTAGTGTCAAAGATGTGAATACTTTAACACTTACACATGAGGGACCAATTGGTATTATTGGAAACCCACCTTATGGCGAACGTATCGGTGAACGTAACGAAGTTGAAGAAATGTATCGTTATTTAGGCACATTACTTCATAAACATGACCAACTTTCGCTTTATATTATGACAAGTCATAAAGACTTTGAATATTTAGCCAATCGCAAAGCTACAAAACGTCGAAAACTCTTTAATGGCTATATTGAAACAACGTATTATCAATACTGGGCACCTAAAAAAGCTGATGCGTAAAGTGCAAACTTGTAAAGTATTCTTAGTTGCATTCCGCTTCTCATAATTATAATGATTTTCGTGACATACATTGCTGTTCAAGAATGTAAATGATTGTGTCAATAGTGAGATAATCATTTATGAAGATAAAGGGGGCTATGTCGATGCAAGATACAAGTTTTAAAAAGGGGATTATGTTCTCATTAATCGCATATATACTTTGGGGAACATTACCGCTTTACTGGGCATTAATCACGGGGATTAATGCGATTGAAACCTTAATGATACGCATAATTTTGTCCCTTATTTTTATGTTATTGTTGTTGCCACTAATGAAACAATGGACAACATTTAAAAACGATTTACAACAACTCATTGCGTCACCTAAGAAAATCATCATTATTATTATTGCTGGTTATGTGGTGACATTGAATTGGGGAACATTTATTTATGCTATTGAAGCTGGTTATGTATTACAAACAAGTTTGGGATATTATATCAATCCATTAGTAAGTATATTATTAGCAATGATATTCTTTAAAGAACGCTTTAATCGTTTAGAGTGGTTAGCTATAGTCATTGCTTTAACTGGCGTGCTTTATATGACCGTTAAAATAGGTGAATTTCCTTTCATCTCTTTATTGTTAGCATTTTCATTTGGAATTTATGGTTTATTAAAAAAATTAGTCCCTTTAAATGCGATGAGTAGTATAACTATTGAAACGATAGTGACCACACCGATGGCACTCATTTATATCTTATATATGACGTTCCAACATCATTTAAGTATTGGATTTAATCTGTCATCATTTTGGCTCCTATTTTCAGGCGCTGTCACGGCCATCCCTTTACTCTCATTTTCTGCTGGCGCCATTAGGATTCCACTATCCTTAATGGGGTTTATCCAATATGTTGGGCCAACACTTATTTTCATATTAGGTATTTTTGTATTTAAGGAACCGTTTAACATGGACCAATTTATTACATTTTGTTTTATATGGTCAGGTATTTTAATTTATGTTTTATCGCAAATTATCAAAATATATAAAAGACCTACACCTTTAAAATATCAAGATTAACGCACTCAATATGCTTATAAAATTGTGTATGATAACTCAAAAAATGATATTATAGTTGTTTTCATTGCAAGCTTTCAAAATTCATGTATGTGAATTTTGGAAGCTTTTTCTATTTTGTTGTTGCTGAAATGCTATCTCGTTTGTCTATTAAAAATTTGACCAGATGAATGATAAAAGAGGCATTTTTTACAACATTAATGAGTTTGATATAGCTTAAAGGAATTGCATTAAATCCAACATTAGTTATTCATTCAATGTGACATCTTTATTGTTCACTTTTATTCTTGAATCGTGTTGTTGGTTTTTTTAATGGCGTCACCTATAATACAATAGTAAAGAACCATTTAAACAAGGGGAGTACACTATGCATAACCAAGCACAATTGGATATTTTATATAAGTTAAAAAAAGAAGTGGAGAAGTCCAATCACACGTCTTTTGTACATACAATCAATCAAATGATTAAAAAAGTTTATTTAGATCATTATACGATGACATTTGTCGGTCATTTTTCTGCTGGTAAATCTACGGTTATAAATCGGTTAATCGGTCAGGATATTTTACCGAGCTCACCTGTTCCTACAACAAGTAACACAGCTCTAGTAACTGTTTCTGAAACTTCAGGCATTACAGCAAATATAGAAGGTCAAAGCTATACTATTTTAGATTCATACGATGATGTGAAACAAATGAATAGAGAAAACTATAATGTAGAATCGATAGATATTCGCTTTAAGTCTCATGAATTTCGTCAAGGCTTTACGTTTCAAGATACACCTGGTGTGGACTCAAATGTTCAATCACATAGCGCAAGTACAGAAAGCTTTCTATACACTAGTAATATGGTATTTTACACAGTTGATTATAATCATGTGCAATCAGCTTTAAATTTTCAATTTTTGAAACGTTTAAATCATGCCAATATTCCTGTGGTATTTGTGATCAATCAAATTGATAAACATGTGGATTCAGAAATTCCATTTGAAACGTTTAAATCCCGTGTGGAGGCGTCGCTTAAAGAATGGGATATACAACTAGAAGCCACGTTCTACATAACTAAGTTTTCACATGAAGCAAATGAATTTGAAGCACTTAAATCCTTTATACGTCAGCAAGATGAAAATAGAGAACCCGTTAAAGATTATGTTAATCGAATGGTCGATTTTATCACTCAACATCAATCAGATTATTTGGAACAAAAAATGAATGATATATTGTCTCAGTTAAATATTGAAGTTGACCAATTTGACCATGCCTATGACACATTTAAACAAAATCAAGCTGTTCAAGAGGAATCCGCACGATTAAGTAACAAATCTACTTTAAAAACAGATTTATATAACAATCGAAAACACATTTTAGATAATGCTTACGTCATGACACATGATATGCGTGAACATATACGTCATTATTTAGAAAGTAATGCAAAAGATTTTAAAGTGGGTGGTTGGTTTAATAAACAAAAGAAATTAGAGGAAATACGTCAGTCACGCTTAAATACGTTGATGGACGCCCTTCAAAATAAAGTCACACAAGAAATAGCAAAGCCCATGCGTGAAGATATGTCTTATTTGACACGCTTTATACATGATCAAGATTTAAATCATCAAATTGTCAATCAAAACTTTGACATTCCAGTTGACTTAATTACAGATTTGTATCAGACCCAAATACAAATTAGCAATCAATATGTATTGACATTTTCTGAAAACTTAATGAAACAAATACGACAGTACGTCTTGAAATCAAGTGAACCATTAGATACCCGCATCGTATCATCCATTGATATTATTGAAGAAACAAATACCAATAATGAAGACGCTAACCTATATTCGCAATATGTAGAACTTCGTGCGTTAAAAGCATCTTTAGATACAAAAAATTATCAACATTATTATATTCATTTAGACGATTCATTGGATAAACTGATAGATCGTACACCGATAAACTATGAACCACAAACTATAAACCAAAACGCTCAAGTAGATATATCGCAAGCTTCAAAGGATCAAAAACATCACGTATCGCAACTAGAAAAAATTAAGTCTTCGTTAGAAACGCTACAAGAGTTACCTTTATTCCAAACGACAAAAAATAATATTGATGACACGCTAACACGCATGGATCAACATATCATCAAAATCGGTGTGTTCGGAACGTTTAGCGCTGGGAAGAGCAGTTTAATCAACGCATTATTAGGAGATCAATATTTAGTAAGCTCACCTAACCCAACGACTGCAGCGACGACCGAAATATCATATGGTCATAACAATGCGATTACTTTTAAATCTAAATCTACCTTACTTTCAGAGATCAATGATGTCACGGAAGTTGCAGGGTACACATTTTCTTCTATCGAAGCATTTTTAAAAGAGGATAAAACAAAACTTAAAGCTAATATTGATAAGAATCGTTTAGCCTTTATTCACGCTGTAGAACAAAATTATGATCTATATTCACGCTTAACTAAAGACAGTTTAACGATGGCGATTGCTCAAGATGACATTAAAAAGTGGAGTGCAGAAGATCAATATGCAACATTTGTAAAAACTGTACATCTTCAATTACCATTGGAATGGCTAAAAGATAAAATTATTATTGATTCGTTAGGATTGCATTCGAATAATCAACGTCACACTAATGAAACTGAAAAGATTTTAACAACTTCAGATTTAATTATTTACGTGAGTTACTTTAACCATTCATTTACAGATAATGACAAAGCGTTTATTCAACATATGAAAGAAATGAATCAATTGATGGAAAACCAAGCATTTAAAATGGTTGTCAATGCGACAGATCTTGCAGAAACAGATGAAGACCGTTACGCTGTAATGAACTATGTACAAAGTGCATTAAATGAAGTGGGAATGACACCTGAAGTGTTTGGAGTATCTAGTCGAAATGCCTTAATACATGGCGATGCTGGTCTAGAGAAACTTAAAGCGCGTGTAGATGATTTTGCACAAGTAGAATCAAAAGAAGTATTAGAATCACAAATGAATCATCAACTTCTTTACATATACGATGCTTTAAACGCAATGGTACTTGATTTTGAGAAAGATAGCACGAAACGAACACACCAACATGAACGTTTAAAAACAATACGATCACCTCACGTATTTGATGCTCAAATTTTATCAACAACTGCCCAACAGGCTGAAAATGAAATTTCTGATCAACTTTATCATCTTCATGAACGTTTAAAAATACAATTGTTAGATGATATCAAAGCAGTATTTAACGGCCAAATGACAAATACAGATGATTTTAAACAAGAAAAACTAGCAGCTTCTAAACGTTATTTAGATCATGTTCATCAAAAACTATACTTAGAACAAACTTTAATCGTTGAACGATTAAAACGCTGTTTCATAGATCACTTTGAACATCAATGCATCCCTACATTAAAAGCATTGCAAGAACTACATGTATTGGTACAACCAAAATTAACTTTTCAATTAGACCAACTTGAGACACCTTATTTAAAACTTGATTTAGACACTTTTGTAGCTTCGTTGCCTAAATCTTTAACGAAAAAGAAAATTATTCAAGCGCAAGGACAAAAAGAAATCCAAGAAGCAATCAAAGAGAAGACGCTCCAACATATACAAACACCTATAGAGCATCTAAAAAAAGCATTACATGAGCGTAATCAATTATTGATTCAACAAGGAAAGTCACTTCTAAATGAATTAGAGCAAGTTGCTCAAAGCGAAATAGACCAAGTCATTTCATATCGTATTGATAATCAATTAGTGGCACAAATCAAACAAATATTACCTAAATTACAAAATACTTTAGAAATTGAGGATTCACATGAGTAAAAAAATATTATTAATTGATGGTATGGCATTATTGTTTAGACATTTTTATGCGACAAGCGTGAATAAGCAGTACATGTTCACTACCAAAGGATTACCCACAAATGGCACACAAGGTTTTATTCGTCACATCTATACTGCGATTAAACAATCTGATCCAACACATGTAGCTGTATGTTGGGATATGGGAAAAGCAACTTTTAGAAACGAAATTTTCGAAGGATATAAGCAAAATAGGACGGAGCCGCCAGAAGCATTATTACCACAATTTGATCATGTTAAGCACATCTCTGAAGCATTAGGATTTCATAATATAGGTGTATCTCATTATGAAGCAGATGACGTTATTGGAACGATTGCAAGTCATTATAAATATGTAGAAGACGCTCAAGTTGTCATTGTTACAGGCGACCGTGATTTACTCCAATGTGCTTCTAAAAACGTAGAAATTTGGTTAATTAAAAAAGGATTCTCTGAATATGTAAAAGTCGACGAACAAGCATTTATATCACAGTACGCATTACAGCCTAAACAATTAATAGATATTAAAGCATTTATGGGAGATAGTGCGGATGGGTACCCAGGTGTTAAGGGGATAGGTGAAAAAACAGCCATTAAACTTATTCAAGCATACCACTCAGTAGAGGGTGTGCTTGAAAATATGCATCATCTTACACCAGGACAACAAAAGAAAATCCAAACACATCTTGATGATTTAAAACTATCGAAGCGATTAGCACGTATTGAAGACAATGTACCTATAAACTTTAAAAATTTAGAACAATACCTACTCTATGAGCACAATATTATGCATGCGCTTCGAATATGTGAGGCACATGAATTACGAGTTTCCCATCGCTACTTGAGATCACTCTTTTAAAACAATGTATGAAACATTATTGAGAAGATTTCATAATCAAATTAAGCATCGAATATAACAAATGACATAGCCTTCAGCACTCATCAATGAATGTTGAAGGCTATGTCAATACATTTTTAGCGTTAAACGTATTATGTTTAACTGTTCATTAAAATAACGCTTAATTCAAACTTCGGTGTTCCACTTTTAACTTCGTTTTTTTGTATATTGATACAGCTTTGATTGCGCCAACATATTCGCCTCTTTATTTTGTTCTCTAGGAATCCATTTGACAAAACACAGGTCAAAAGCATTGGATAGAGCTAAATATGATGTCAAATAGTGTTTATACTTAGCATTTTTAACAAACTCACGATTCACTGCATCTTCTATTAATTTTGAATCTGTATGTATGAGGGCATTAGAGACGTTCAAATTTTGCGCTTGTTTTAATGCAATTAACAACGCTTCCCATTCTGCCTCATGATTCTCTTTTTCTCCAATTACATCAGCAAATACATAACGCTGATGATTTTCTACAATTACCACACCATAAGTACTTAAACCTGGATTGCCTTGTGATGCAGCATCAAAATATATTTTTGCCATATCAACACCTCTAAATAATAGTAACACGAAGCGATAAAAAAAGAGAATGAACGTCTATTGTTCACTCTCCTTAGTTTTATCTTATATTTAATCAATTTGAAAAGGTTTAATTTTCCCTTTACGATACAGCCATTTAGCCCAATATCCAAAAGGCACATTGAAAATTGTAGCTATTAACTTAAGAACGTACGTCGTAACAAAAATTTCAAACACTACATCATTAGGTAAAGGTCCACCTAAAAATGCTATGATTACAAAAATACCTGTATCGATAATTGAACTTAACATTGTGCTTCCATATGCTCGTATAAAAAATGTACGGTCTGAACTAAAAATCCGCTTAATACAGCTAAAGATAAAGACATCGATATATTGACCTATAATATAAGCAATAATTGAAGCTAAAGCAATACGGGGCACCAACCCAAAAATTGTATCCAAAGCGCTTTGTGCGATATCAGCTGTACTTGGTTGAAAACTTAATGAAATTTGCATCAAAATAATCATGATTAATGTCGAAAAAAAGCCCATCCATACCGCTCGCTTTGCGACTTTACGTCCATATATATCATTAAGTATATCAGTTGCTAAATATATAGATGCAAACATAACATTACCTAACGTCGCAGATATCGTAAAAATATCTACTGTTTTTATCACTTGTATATTGGCTATCATCGTTCCTATAGCGACCCAAACAATTAAACCTTGGGGACCAAATAACCGAAACATTAAAACCAATAAAATAAAAGTCATTAAAAAAGCAACTAAACCTAACCATTCATTAAACATGAAATTCCTCCTAAATTTTGATTAAGCGGGTGTTTAGAAACCGCTTCTATACTTCTAAAATTGCCTACATTGAATTTAAGGACTTGATAATAATCAGACTTGAATTACCACAATAATTAAATCAATCTCAACTTAATTATAATAATTAAAATAAATATAAATATCAATAGATGTAACAAAAGTTTTGCATGTCTAAGAGAAAAACGTTAGCTTGAAATTTAAATATTTCATTGAAAAGGGAATACATGTTACCATAATGTTTATTGTGTGTGCTAATTTAAGGAGTGATGATTGTGTTTACAGAAACAAAAAAACGTGCTGTTTCAAAAATTGACCAATTAATGAACCAATATTGTGAGCAATGTATGATCAAAACACATATCAGACAATCTCAGAATAAGACGAAAGCACATCATTTTTGCATAAAAGAGTGTTCAGTTGGTAAACAAATTCAACAATTAGGCAATGAATTACAATAGGGGGACATTTTATGGAAATTGTAAAAGTTGAACCTACTCCAAGTCCAAATACAATGAAGATTATTTTGTCTCAAAAAAGGGCGGACAATCAATCTAATACGTATACTGAAATCAAAAAAGAACAACCAGAATTTATTAATGCGTTGCTTGCCATTCAAGATGTTAAATCAATTTTTCACGTACTTGACTTTATTGCTGTTGACAAAACACCGAAAGCTGAGTGGGAAAGCGTGTTACCTCAAATCACAGAATCATTAACACATGGAAGTATTGCGTCATCACACACAGTTGAGCCAGATGCGCATTTTGGTGAAGTCACGGTGGAAATTTTGAAGTTTAAAAATATCCCATACCAAATTAAGTTAACGTCAGGTAATGAGGAATTGCGACATCAATTACCAGATCATTTTGTCGAGGCCATGACTTCTGCACAAAAAGCGGGTGATAATGTTGTTTTCATGCGTAAATGGGAATCATTGGGTATTAGATACGGTGAGATGGATGAAGTCATGTCACATGTGGAGACTGAAATTAGCGCACTATACCCAAAAGATACACTTCATACACTCGTGAAAGAAGCACAAGAAAGTGATATACATGTACCTCAAAAACTTTATAAACATGTTACACTAGAGACATACCAACAAACATCAGACTGGAACGAACGTCTACGTATGTTAAAATCTTTTCCAAAGCCCACAATTGAAGACTATCCATTATTAGATGCTGCTTTAAAAGAAGATAAAGTACCGTTAAGACGAGAAGCAGTTGTATTATTGAGTATGATAGAAAATAAAGCAACACTACCATACTTATATAAGGGGTTGCGTGATAAAAATCCCGCTGTACGTCGAACTGCCGGTGATGGATTAAGTGACCTTGGATACAAAGAAGCATTGCCGGAAATGGAAAAAGCACTGTCAGATCCACAAAAAATTGTTCGCTGGCGTGCAGCTATGTTTTTGTTCGATGAAGGTGGACAAGACCAATTAAAAACGCTTAAAGCTCATCAAAATGATGACGCATACGAAGTGAAGTTACAAATAGAAATGGCTATTACGCGAATTGAAAATGGTGAAGCCGCTTTAGGTTCTGTTTGGAAACAAATCGCAAATCGAAATCAATAGGGAGATGTTAACATGAATGCTTACGATGCATATATGAAAGAACTTGCCGCACAAATGCGCACTGAATTAACACAAAATGGCTTTGAAAGTCTAGAAAGTGAAGAAGATGTCGAAAACTATATGAATCAAGTGTCAAAGAATGCAACGACATTTGTTGTAATCAATTCTACATGCGGCTGTGCAGCTGGTTTAGCTCGACCAGCAGCTGTAGCTGTAGCGGAGCAAAATGAAAATAAACCGACACATAAAGTAACCGTTTTTGCGGGACAGGATAAGGCTGCTACAGCAAAAATGCGTGACTATATTCAACAAGTACCATCCAGTCCATCCTATGCATTATTTAAAGGCACGCAACTTGTTCACTTTATTCCCCGTGAACACATTGAAGGCCGAGATATTAATGATATTGCTATGGATATCAAAGATGCTTTTGACACACATTGTCATTCATAAACCTAGCGTTCAATTTAATGAGTCATATTGTAATTAAAAAAGAGAGATGTGGCATTCAAAATATGAGCCATATCTCCCTTTTTAATTTAAAATAAGTATCAAATAATTTATTATAGTAATAAAGAGAAAGAGGTGGCGCACATGAATCCTTTTGATCAAGCATATCATCAACTATGTCAAGAAGTATTAAATGTTGGAGCATCAAAAGATGACCGTACTCGTACTGGAACCATTTCAAAATTTGGTCATCAATTACGCTTTGACTTAAATAAAGGTTTCCCTTTACTAACAACTAAAAAAGTATCATTCAAGCTGATTGCAACCGAATTGATTTGGTTTATACGTGGAGATACAAACTTAAGATATTTATTGCAATATAATAATAATATTTGGAATGAATGGGCCTTTGAAAAATATATTCAATCTGATGATTATACAGGCCCAGATATGACAAACTTTGGACATCGAGCTTTGCAAGACTCGGAATTTAATAAAGTGTATCAAGACGAAATGTCTCAGTTCAAAACACGCATTTTAAATGATGATGATTTTATGCGTAAGCACGGGGATTTAGGTAATGTATATGGGAAACAATGGAGAGACTGGATTGGACCTAATGGTCAGCATATTGACCAATTGGCACAATTAATTGATAACATTAAACATAACCCTAATTCTAGACGTCATATTATTAGCGCATGGAACCCTGCAGAAATTGAGTCTATGGCACTACCACCTTGTCATACCTTATTTCAATTTTATGTCCAAGATGGAAAATTGAGTTGTCAGTTATATCAAAGAAGTGCTGATATTTTTCTAGGGGTACCTTTTAACATAGCAAGTTATAGCTTATTGACTCATTTAATTGCAAAAGAATGTGGTCTTGAGGTTGGTGAATTCATTCACACATTTGGCGACGCTCATATATACAGCAATCATATTGACGCTGTCGAAACACAATTAGCACGATCAAGTTTTGCACCGCCAACATTAAAAATTAATACAGATAAATCTATATTTGATTTAGAATACGAAGATTTGGAAATAGTAAATTATGAATCTCATCCCATCATAAAAGCACCAATTGCGGTATAATTAACTCAACGTGTATTTGTTAATGCATTGATCTGAGATTTTAAATTTAGCATAACTAGGAGTGAGTCAAATGACATTATCCATTTTAGTTGCTCATGATAAAAATAGAGGCATTGGTTTTAATAATCAATTACCATGGCATCTCCCGAATGACCTAAAACACGTAAAAAAATTATCAACTGGTAATACTTTAGTAATGGGACGTGCAACCTTTGATTCTATTGGAAAAGCTTTACCAAATCGAAAAAATGTTGTTTTAACACGTAATAAAGATTTTAAAGCTGATGATGTTGAGGTGATTCATGATATTAAAGACATCGAACAGTTAGAAGGCCATGTTTTCATTTTTGGTGGTCAATCATTATTTGAAATGTTTATGGATAAAGTGGATGATATGTATATTACAGTTATCGATGACACGTTTCAAGCTGACACCTATTTCCCACCCTATTCGTTTGAAGATTGGGAAGTAGAATCAGCAATTGAGGGCGAAATTGATGAAAAAAATAAATACCCACATACTTTTCTGCATTTAGTTAGGAAGTAATCACGGAGGTTTAATCAATGCAACGTATATTAGTAACAGATTCAACATCAGATTTAGAACCTAGTTTTTTAGAACAACATAACGTTCACATCGTGCCATTAAGTGTGACGGTTAATGGTAAATCTTATGTTGACCAAGAGGAAATTTCTTCAGAAACATACACACAATATTTAGAAGACGACAACAATGATTTAAAAACAAGCCAACCCCCATTAGGAAGATTTGTTGAAACATACGAAGCTTTAACTCAAGAGGGTGCAGAAGTCATTAGTATTCATTTATCTTCTGGACTTAGCGGTACGTATCAAACCGCTGTTCAAGCCAGTGAAATGGTAGATGGTAAAGTGACTGTTATTGATTCAAAATCTATCACTTATGGATTAGGGTATCAAATTCAGCATATCGTTCAGTGGATTGAAGAAGGTCTATCTACTGAAACTATTGTTGAAAAAGTTCATCAATTACAAAACAATATGAAACTGTATGTTGTAATTGGTAAATTAGATCGCTTAATCAAAGGTGGTCGTATTAGTAAAGCGAAAGGTATGCTTGGTAACTTAATGAAAATTAAGCCTGTCGGTGTACTGATTGATGGCAATCTAGAAATTGTTCATAGCTCACGAACACAAGGGGCATGTGCGAAGTATTTAGCGAAAGATTTAGCCCAATTTTTAGGTGACGGTAAAATTAAATCCGCAGCCATTGTGCATGCCAATGCCAACGATTTCTTAGAAAAAGTGAAAGATAAAATTGAAGAAACGTTTGATTTTTCAAATTTTGACACAAATTTTACTACACCTATCATATCTACGCATACGGGAACGGGTGCAATTGGGGTCGTCGTTTTAAAAGAACATAATTCTTAAAAGGGCGTGATATTATGGCATTAGCTACTTTTGCCGGAGGATGCTTCTGGTGTCTTGTAAAACCATTTGATTCTTACGATGGTGTTGAATCCATCATTTCAGGGTATAGTGGTGGTCACGTTGAAAACCCCACTTATGAAGCCGTATGCTCTGACACAACAGGTCACGTTGAGGCGGTACAAATAGAATATGACCCGAATCAAATCAGCTATACGCAAATGTTGGATATTTACTTCAAAACATTTGACCCAACTGATAATAAAGGCCAGTTTTTTGATAGAGGCGAACATTACCGCCCAGTCATTTTTTATCATAATGAGGAGCAAAAAGCATTAGCCTTGGCTAAAATTAAAGCATTAAATGATGCTAAAATTTTTGATAAGCCTGTGATTACACCTGTAGAACCGTATAAAAACTTTTATCCTGCAGAGGCCTATCATCAAAATTATTATCAGAAAAACCCGTTGCATTATGCACAATATCAACTCGGTTCAGGTCGCAAAGCATTTATAGAACGACATTGGAGTGATCATCATGATTAAGAAAGATAAAAAAGATTTAACCGACTTAGAATATTTAGTGACACAACAAGATGGTACTGAACCTCCGTTTGACAATGAATATTGGAATCATTATGAAAAAGGTATTTATGTTGATAAAATTTCTGGAAAACCATTATTTACATCAAATGATAAATTTGAATCAAATTGTGGTTGGCCAAGTTTTTCTAAAGCGATTAACAATGAAGATATCATTGAACTTGTTGATAAATCTTTTGGTATGATTCGTACAGAAGTGCGCTCAGAAGACAGCAATAGTCATTTAGGTCATGTTTTCAATGATGGACCGCGTGAGCTTGGTGGCTTACGATATTGTATCAACTCTGCAGCGATACAATTTATTCCTTATCATAAATTAGAGGAACTTGGATACGGAGATTTAATTCAACATTTTGAACAATAAAGGAGCGATTATGATGTTTAAAAAATTATTTAGTAAAGGAAATGAAGCGCCTAAAGATATTGAAATTTATACGCCAATTACTGGGGAATTTGTTAAAATTGAAGATATTCCCGATCCAGTCTTCGCACAAAAAATGATGGGTGAAGGATTTGGTGTTAAACCTGCAGAAGGTATTGTTGTATCACCGATTTCAGGTGTTGTAGATAATGTCTTTCCAACAAAGCATGCCATTGGACTTAAAGCTGACAATGGTTTAGAAGTCTTAGTGCATATCGGGTTAGACACTGTCCAATTAAATGGTGAAGGATTTAAAACATTCGTTGAAAGTGGCGATCACGTCAAAGTTGGTGATAAATTAGTAGAATTTGATATCGATTATATTGATCAAAATGCCAAATCAACGATTTCACCCGTAATTATTACAAATACAGACCAAACAGATCACATTTCAATTAAAGATCAAACCACTTTAACTAAAGGTGAATCAAAAGTCATTGATGTTACGGTGAAATAATGAAAGATGCTTCTTTTTATCATTTCCTCCTCACGGTGAGAGGTCGTCCCAACGAGGAAGGGACTTTTGCAGAAATGGTGTACGATGATTTAGACTTCCCTAAACAAGAGTCTGACTTTGATAAACTATCTAACTATGTCGAGACGGAAGGGAATTACACACTTTCTATGTCTGTATTTGATACATTATATGAAGAATTCCAAGAATGGCGTCGTTTTTAACGTCTTCCTCTATTCGCATTTAATGTATGTTTTGCAGCATTAACCACGTATACATTTATGATGACAATGGTTCTATATTCGAGGAGTGAGACGAAGAAATCAAATCTATAAACATTTGATTTCATGCTCACTCTTTTTATTTTACATATAAAAGGAAAGGGTGTTACAATGTTGCCTCGTAAAAAGCATCATACTGAAAAAAATAAAAAATATGTGTCTTTATCCCACTTTATCATCGGGATTATTTTCACTATTATATTAACAACAATTATCGTTTTAGGCAGTATTTACTTGTGGCATCTTAACACACAAAATCAGCAGGTCGCTGAAAATAGTGATAAATTAACAAAAGTTTATGAAACACTAGCGAAAGACTACTATAAATCCCCAAATAAAGATAAATTATTGCAAAATGCGATTAACGGGATGACAAAAGGGTTAAATGACCCATATACAGAATTTATTCCTAAAGATAAATCTAAAGCCTTTAACGAAGATGTTACTGGAGACTTTGTCGGTATCGGTGCTGAGATGCAACAAAAAGGTGATCAAATCATGATTACAAGTCCAATGAAAGGCTCTCCAGCCGAGAAAGCAGGTTTAAAACCAAAAGATGTATTAACAGCAGTTGATGGAAAATCCATTAAAGGAAAAAGCTTAAATGACATTATTCCTAAGATTCGAGGAGAAAAAGGCACTCAAGTGACTTTAACGATTAAAAGAGGCAACGAATCTAAAGATTTTACTGTAAAAAGAGATACCATTCACGTTAAAAGTGTAGAAGTTGAAACAAAAGGGCAAGTGACTGTGTTCAAAGTAAATAAGTTCCAAGAAGGAACTGCTGGTGAATTAAAATCTGCGATTCAAAAATCTCAAAAATCAGGCGCTAAAAATATCGTTATTGATTTAAGAAATAATCCAGGAGGCCTTTTAGACGAAGCTGTCAAGATGTCTAATATTTTCTTAGATAAAGGTAAAACAGTACTTTATTTAGAAAAAGGTAAACAAAAAGAGGCTGTTAAAACATCAGGTAACCCTTTAGAACATGTTTCTGACTTAAATATTTCAATTTTAGTCAACGAAGGGTCTGCAAGTGCTTCAGAGATTTTTACAGGAGCAATGAAAGATTATAAAATCGCTAAAATATATGGTAGTAAAACATTTGGAAAAGGGATTGTTCAAACAACAAGAGAATTTGACGATGGTTCTATTTTAAAATTTACTGAAATGAAGTGGCTTACACCTCATAAAACATTTATACACGGAAAAGGGATTTACCCTGATGTAGACATTAAAGGGGCAGCTTTTGAAAAATTAACAGTGATTCCATCTGATCAAACTTTTAAAGAAGGTGACAATAATAAACATGTCACATCTATTAAAGTAGGATTAGATGCATTAGGATACAAAATAGCGTCAACTGATAATCAATACGATGCTTCCCTAAAAGCTGCGGTCACTCAATTCCAGAAAGCAAATGATTTAAAAGTCACAGGAGAATTTGATAAACAATCAAATCAAAAGTTCACACAATTACTTGTTGAAAAAGCAGCTAAAGAAGATCCTGTCTTAGATAAAACGATAAAACAAATTAAGGAGCAATTGAAATGATTAGACATGCTACATTCGATGATATTGACACAATTGTCAATTTAACCGAAGATGCTAAAATACTTATGGACCAAGATGGTAATCCACAATGGGATCACCGTTATCCATTAAAAACACACTTCGAAACAGATATCCAATCCGATAATATGTATGTCTTAGAGGAAGATGGCATTATAAAAGGCTTTATCGTTATCGATCAAAAAGTACCTGATTGGTACAATGACATTGATTGGCCCATCTCTATTTCAAATGCGTATGTCATTCATCGTCTCGTAGCTTCCGCTCAATACAAAGGTGTGGCACAACAATTATTTGATTTTGCATTTGACATTGCACATTCGCATCAAGTAGGCGTAATACTCACAGATACTTTTTCTCTAAATGCGCGTGCACAACGTTTATTTGAAAAGAATGGCTTTATAAAAACGGGAGAAATGACAAGTAATGAGTTTCCATTTGATAAAGGCGAACCGTTTTACGCATACTACAAAAATTTGAATGAATAGAGGGTTAATATGGTTAAAATAGCATTTACTGGAGGCGGTACAGTCGGTCATGTCTCAGTTAATTTAAGTTTAATTCCGACTGCACAACAACACGGACACGAAACAATGTATATTGGATCTCATCAGGGTATCGAACGTGAAATGATATCGTCGCAACTCCCAGATACACCTTATTTTGCGATATCAAGTGGTAAATTAAGACGCTATATATCTTTTGAAAATGCGAAAGACATCTTTAAAGTGATGAAAGGGATATGGGATGCACGACGTATTCTAAAAAAAGAAAAACCAGACATTTTATTTTCTAAAGGAGGATTTGTCTCAGTTCCAGTCGTACTAGCTGCAAAAACATTAAATATCCCTACAATTATCCATGAATCCGATTTAACTCCTGGATTAGCCAACAAAATCAGTATGAAATTTGCTAAAAAATTATATGTTACATTTGAAGAAACTTTAAAATATGTACCACGTGATAAAGCAGATTTTGTAGGAGCAACAATCCGTGAAGATTTAAAACACGGGAACCCCAAACGAGGCTATGAACGCACAGGCTTCAATGACGAGAAAAAAGTCCTGCTTGTAATGGGTGGAAGCATGGGTAGTTTGAAAATTAATGAAGCGATTCGTCGTCAACTTCCTACATTGCTTAAAACTTATCAAATTGTGCACCTTACCGGTAAAAATCTTAAAGACGAATCTATTAACAAAGAAGGCTATATTCAATATGAATTTTTAAAAGATGAACTTACGGACATCTTAGCAATCACTGATACCGTCATTTCAAGAGCAGGATCAAATGCGATATATGAATTTTTAACGTTAAAAATTCCGATGCTTTTAATTCCGCTCGGTCTTGATCAATCACGTGGCGACCAGATTGATAATGCGAAATATTTTGAAAAACAAGGATACGCATCTATGTTAGATGAATCTGAACTCTCAATTGAAACGTTATGTCCTGAACTTGAAAAAATAGAAAATACACGCCATCAAATTATTCAAAATATGGGCACATTCACTGAAAGTTTAACGAAAGATGCTTTACTTAATAAAATTATTAATGATGCAACATCATCATAAGGGGGCCTATCATGAATCATTGGAAAAGAATTTCATTACTGATTGTTTTTACACTCATATTTGCAGTGATTGCAATGTTCCATGAATCAAGACTAGGTAAATGGATTGATAATGAAGTCTATGAGTTTATATATTCTTCAGAAAGCTTCATTTCTACTTCTATTTTCTTTGGTGCGACTCAAGTGGGAGAAGTATGGGCAATGATGTGTTTATCTTTAATGATGATTGCATTGTTAATGTTTTACAAATATAAAATTGAAGCTTTATTCTTCGCGTTAACGATGATGATATCAGGAGCTACAAACCCAATTTTAAAAAATATCTTTGATAGAGAAAGACCAACTATTTTAAGATTAATCGACATTACAGGCTTTAGCTTTCCAAGTGGTCACGCAATGGGCTCCACAGCATTTTTTGGTAGCCTCATTTATATTTGTCGCCGAATTTTAAAAGGTAAATCACAGATGGTGGTTATCGCTTTATGTGCACTCATGATATTATTAATCTCTACGTCTCGCGTATATTTAGGTGTTCACTATCCAACTGACATCATCGCTGGTATTATTGGTGGCTTATTCTGTATCGTTTTAACGCAACTGATACTACGAAAACCACTTAAAATATAAGACGAATTAAATATCAATTGTTTAGACGCATTGAAACAGCGCTCTAGCTTCAATCAAAGCCAACAAATTCATTTGTTATATGAACTTTGTTGGCTATTTAAATTGGATTCATTTTGGTATATAGTCATGCTCAATTGGGGTAGGCACAAAGTGTATTTGATGATTGTGAATTAAAAATTTGATACCTCATATTTATAAAAAACAGTATCAATTAGACGCTAAAACTGCGTTATAAATCGTTTGAGGCAGAAAATATAGAGGATGATTAAAGTTTCGCTTCATGTATCATTAAAGGGTTAATTTTCGCATACAAAGAAGCTGCTACACATCGGTGTAACAGCTTAAATTTAACGTTTAATCAAAACGACTATTTTTTTATACGGGCATATAAAAGGGGATAGTACTTGAAAATGCCTCAATCAAAAGAACGAATTGTAGTGGGGGGGCGTTGCGATTGAGAACCATTTTCAATTACATTATACCTTATTGAGAATGATTGTCAATTAAAACCTTTAAAATTTTTGAAAAAACTTTTATCTGTCCTCATTTTGAAATATGATAGAGGTGAGGTGGCATAATGAAAAAGGTACTTATAATAGAAGACGAACAAAATTTAGCACGTTTTATAGAATTAGAATTAAAACACGAAAATTATGATGTAGACATCACAAATGATGGCTTATCAGGCCTTAATAAAGCATTACAACAAAATTACGATTTGATTCTCCTAGATTTAATGCTTCCAGAAATGGATGGTCTCGAAGTCTGCAAACGTCTAAGAGCTCAAAAAGATACACCGGTCATTATGATAACAGCTAAAGGTGAAATTTATGATAAAGTAACAGGTTTAGATATTGGTGCAGATGATTATATTGTTAAACCGTTTGAAATCGAGGAATTATTAGCTCGAATGCGCGCATTGGTAAGACGATATTCGGAAGACCATCAGTCCAACCCAGACATTATTAACATCGATGGCTTAATTATCGATAAGCATGGATTTAGCGTGACATATGAGTCACAAAATATTGAACTCACTAAAACAGAATTTGATTTATTACTCGTATTAGCAGAAAACCAAAACCACGTTTTACATCGGGAGCAAATTTTAGATCATGTTTGGGGCTATGAGTCGGCCGTTGAGACGAATGTTGTAGATGTATATATTCGTTATTTAAGAAACAAATTAAAGCCTATCGGTAAGCAAAAATTAATCGAAACGGTTAGAGGCGTAGGATACGTGATAAGAAAATGAAACAATCCACATTGAAAACAAAATGGACACTTGTAACGACAATTATTACTTTCTTAATTATTTTTATATTTTGCTTACTTATCATTTATGCTATTAGCAGTTTATTGAAACAAAATGAACTTGAAAAAGCTGAACGTAGTGTCGATGACATTTACAATTTATTAGAAACCAAACCCTTACAACGTATTACAACAGTGGAATTTAATGCAGTGACCAATAGTTATCAAAAGGTCATTTTGCATGACCACTATCATCGTAAAATTTTTGAAAATTCAAGCACATCATCTATTAAATTTTCACCAGAATTTCATCCTGTTAGTTCTAGAAATATCAATATTACTAAAAACGACGAAGGGTCATTTATCATCATTAACACGCCTGTTGATACACCTTATTTTAAAGGGTATGTGACTGTTGTACACTCACTAGAAGTGTATGATGATTTATTAACCTTCATTGCGTATTTAGCATTCATATTTGGATTAATCGCACTTTTTGTAACAGCCATTATTAGTTACATTTTCTCATCACAAATTACAAAACCTATTAATATTATTACAGAGAAAATGACTCAAATTCGCCGAGATGGCTTCCAAGAAAAATTAGCCGTTCCAACGAATTACGAAGAAACGGATGCACTCATTGACACCTTTAACAGTATGATGATCAAACTAGAAGATTCATTTAATCAACAACGCCAATTTGTTGAAGATGCGTCTCACGAATTAAGAACACCATTACAGATTATTCAAGGTCATTTAAGTTTGATTAAACGATGGGGAAAGAAAGATCCGGATATTTTAGAGGAATCCTTGTCTATTTCAATTGAGGAAATGAATCGCATTTCGAAATTGGTGGAAGAATTATTATTACTAACTAAAAATGATATGGGGAACGCAGAGCATCATATTGAAAAAGTAGATATTAATGAAGAAATAAAAACACGTATTCGAGCTATTCGTAAAATACATGATGCTTATACGTTTACATTTAATACGAATCAAGATTTCATTTATCTAAACACGAATGCCTTTCACTTTGAACAAATTTTACTTATTTTCTTTGACAATGCTATTAAATATGACACAGTTAATAAACAAATAGACATATCGACACGATTCATTAACAATCAAGTATTAATTGATATTACTGACCATGGTACGGGTATCCCTCAAGAGGATATTAATTATATCTTTGATCGTTTTTATCGAGTTGATAAGTCTAGATCGCGTCATCAAGGTGGAAATGGATTAGGTTTATCTATAGCTGAAAAGCTAGTAAAGCAATATCATGGACGCATTTCAGTTCAAAGCGAAGTGGGTAAATTTACAACTTTTACAATTCATTTCAATGCCGGTCAAAACTAGAAATTGCACGGTTTTTTTGCCTTTAAATGTTCACAAATTAATGCTATGATTGTCCTGTAAGCGTTTTTATTTATACTGTGGAGGGTGGATTATGAAGAACGATAAACAGGTGACTGAGGCACCTGTAAACTTCGGAGCGAATCTAGGATTAATGTTAGAACTCTATGATCAGTTTTTAGAAGATCCAAGTTCAGTCACTGAAGATTTACAAGTGCTCTTTAGCACAATCAAAGATGGCGAAGCAACTGTATCACAAAAGTCAAATCAAACAAGCTCAGGGGATAGCACCATTAAACGTGTTATGAGGTTGATTGATAACATTAGACAATATGGGCATTTACAAGCAGATATTTATCCTGTAAATAAGCCTGAACGTAAACATTTACCTAAATTAACAATAGAAGATTTTGATTTAGATAAACAAACGCTCGAAGGTATATCTGCCGATATCGTATCAGAACACTTTAAAGATATTTATGATAATGCATATGAAGCAATATTAAGAATGGAGCAACGCTACAAAGGCCCAATCGCGTTTGAGTATACACACATCAATAATAATAAGGAACGTGTATGGTTAAAACGTCGTATTGAAACGCCGTATAAAGCAAATCTTAATACTGAAGAGAAAAAAGCTTTATTTAAACAACTTGCTCATGTAGAAGGATTCGAAAGATACTTACACAAAAACTTTGTGGGTGCAAAACGTTTCTCTATTGAAGGTGTGGACGCATTAGTACCGATGTTATCACGCACAATTAAACGTGCTTCTGAAGAAAATATTACTAATATTCAAATTGGTATGGCACATCGTGGTCGTTTAAATGTGTTGACACATATTCTTAAAAAACCATACAGTATGATGCTTTCTGAATTTATGCATACTGATGCGATGAAATTTTTACCAGAAGATGGCAGCTTAAATTTAACATCCGGTTGGACGAGTGATGTGAAGTATCATTTAGGTGGTGTAAAAACCATTCATGACCACGGGCATGAACAACGTATTGTTTTAGCAAATAATCCGAGTCATTTAGAGGTTGTCGCACCAGTGGTAACTGGACGCACACGTGCTTCACAAGATAACACTAATCGTTCGGGCCAAATTGAAACA
Source organism: Staphylococcus agnetis (assembly GCF_011466855.1). Classification (NCBI taxonomy): domain Bacteria; kingdom Bacillati; phylum Bacillota; class Bacilli; order Caryophanales; family Staphylococcaceae; genus Staphylococcus; species Staphylococcus agnetis. The sequence goes on along the minus strand of NZ_CP045927.1, from coordinate 1,052,051 downwards.
AACTTTAATCAAGGTATGCCGATAATCATTCATGGTGATGCTGCTTATCCAGGACAAGGGGTCAACTTTGAAACGATGAACCTGGGCAGTTTACATGGTTATTCTACAGGTGGGACATTGCATATTATTACCAATAACCGTATTGGATTCACAACAGATCCTATAGATGGTCGCTCTACGACTTATGCGACAGACGTTGCAAAAGGATATGATGTTCCTATCATGCATGTCAATGCAGATGATGTAGAAGCAACAATTGAAGCCATTGATATTGCTATGGAATTCCGTAAAACATTTAATAAAGATGTTGTCATCGATTTAGTCGGATACCGTCGTTACGGACATAATGAAATGGATGAACCTTCACTTACTAATCCGTTACCATATAAAAACATTCGAAAACACGACACGGTAGATATCATTTATGGTAAAAAGCTTATTGATGAGGGCATTATTACTAAAGATGATATGGACAATGTCATTTCAAGTGTTCAAAAAGAAATGCGTGAAGCACACGATGCCATCGATAAAAATGATAAAAATAATAATACGGATATGAACATTCCAGAAGGCATTTCTAAACCATTGGAGAGTAATGACAGTGCGCTTACGTTTGATCGATTAAAAGAAATTAATGATGCAATGTTAACTTACCCTGAAGGCTTCAATGTGTTTAAAAAATTGAATCGTATTTTAGAACAACGACGTCAAGCATTTGATAGCGAAACAGGACTCGTAGACTGGGCGCATGCGGAACAACTTGCTTTTGCCACAGTAATGCAAGAAGGCACACCAATTCGAATGACTGGTCAAGATAGTGAGCGTGGTACATTTAGTCATCGTCACGCTGTATTACACGACCAAGAAAATGGTGATGTTTTCGTTCCACTTCAAAATGTGCCGAATCAAAAAGCAACATTCGATATTCACAATTCACCATTATCAGAAGCTGCTGTTGTAGGTTTCGAATATGGATACAATGTTGAAAACCCATCTTCCTTTAATATTTGGGAAGCTCAATTTGGTGATTTCTCTAATATGGCTCAAATGTATTTCGATAACTTTATTTTCTCAGGAAATGCCAAATGGGGAGAGCGCTCAGGTCTCACTTTCTTCTTACCACATGCGTTTGAAGGTCAAGGACCAGAGCATTCATCAGCACGTTTAGAGCGGTTCTTACAACTCGCTGCAGAAAATAATATGACCGTATGTAACTTGTCAAGTTCAAGTAATTACTTCCACCTGTTGCGTGCACAAGCAGCAAGCTTAAATACGGATGCAATGCGACCGTTAGTCATCATGTCACCAAAAGGATTATTACGAAATAAAACAGTCGCAAAACCAATTGCGGAATTTACTCAAGGTGGCTTTGAGTCAATATTAATTGAAGATTACGATGCCTCAAAAGTTAAAAAAGTCATTTTAGCTACAGGTAAAATGTTTATAGACCTTAAAGAGCGTCTTCAAAAAGAACCTAATCCAGAAATTCTATTAGTCGCAATTGAGCGCTTATATCCTTTCCCTGAAGAAGAAGTGGCACAATTATTATCGTCACTTGAGGGTATCAATACAGTGACATGGGTTCAAGAAGAACCTCAAAACCAAGGGGCTTGGCATTATGTATATCCTATACTCTCACGCATTCTTGATAAAGACATCGCGCTTCAATATGAAGGTCGTAAACACCGTGCAGCACCATCAGAAGGTGACGGAGAAATTCACAAACTGGTTCAAAATATCATTATTGAAAAAAGTTTAAATATCTAGGGGGCATTTGAAAATGGCAGAGGTAAAAGTTCCAGAATTAGCAGAATCTATCACAGAAGGTACCATTGCAGAATGGTTAAAACAAGTTGGTGACACAGTTGAAAAAGGTGAAGCCATCCTTGAATTAGAAACAGACAAAGTCAATGTGGAAGTCGTCTCTGAAGAAGCTGGGACACTTCAAGAATTACTTGCCAATGAAGGTGATACTGTAGAAGTAGGACAAGCTATTGCAGTCGTTGGTGAAGGTGGTGGCAATGCATCAAGTGCAACACCAACTGAAGAAAAATCGAATAAAACTAACGAAGATACTTCAAATCAGAAATCATCTCAAGCAACAGATTCTGAAAAACAAGCGTCCACATCCAATGAGAGAATTAATGCCACACCATCAGCGCGTCGTGCAGCACGTGAAAAAGGTATTAGCTTAAATGAGGTGCAAAGCATCGTACGAAAAGAAGATGTAGAACGAGGTTCAACATCTCAAGCTTCTACAACGCAAGAAAAAGCATCCCAAACAGAAGCAAAACCACAAAAACCTTCTACGCCGTCAAAACCAGTCATTCGAGAAAAAATGACACGTAGAAAACAAACAGCTGCTAAAAAGTTACTTGAAGTGAGTAACCAAACAGCAATGTTAACGACTTTCAATGAAGTAGATATGACAAATGTAATGAATCTACGTAAACGTAAAAAAGAAAAATTTATGGAAGATCATAACGGTACAAAACTTGGCTTCATGTCGTTCTTTACTAAAGCTGCAGTCGCTGCTTTGAAAAAATATCCAGAAGTGAATGCAGAAATTGATGGAGATTACATGGTAACAAAACAATTCTACGATATTGGTGTTGCGGTATCAACACCTGGTGGTTTGTTAGTACCAAACGTCCGTGATTGTGATAAAAAGAACTTTGCTGAAATTGAAGAAGAAATCGCGAACTTAGCTGCCAAAGCGCGTGATAATAAACTTTCTCTCGACGATATGATGAACGGTTCATTTACTATTACTAATGGTGGTATTTTCGGTTCAATGATGTCTACACCAATTATTAATGGGAACCAAGCTGCGATTTTAGGTATGCATTCTATTATTACACGTCCTATTGCTGTTGATGGAGACAAAATTGAAAACCGTCCTATGATGTATTTAGCATTAAGTTATGATCACCGCATTATTGATGGTAAAGAAGCAGTAGGATTCTTAAAAACAATTAAAGATTTAATTGAAAATCCTGAAGATTTATTATTAGAATCGTAAGAAGCGTAAATAATACTAACCCACCTAGCATTGTTGTTAGGTGGGTTTCTTTAAAATCATTGATACTAAACAATGAGTACAACTCTTTTTTCTAACACCTTCATACATATCTCAGCACACTACTACATCAATGAGTTTTCTGTCATACCACTAAAAATGCGAGGCTTAGTGAACTATATAAATCGGACTTTTATGCCTCAACCACATTTAATTTTATAAAGTAAGTTTCAAACTGTAATCTCTACAAAATTATCGCTTTATGGTACACTTAAGCATATATTAAGTGTTGATTATAGTGGAGGTTGTATCATGAGTGGTATTCGAAGCGTTACATTAGCTACAGATAATTTAAATCAAACGATTGAATTATTTCATCACACACTTGGACTGAATTATAAAAAACATCATGGTGCGATTCAATTCGGTGACGGAAATATATCGCCAGGTACACGTATTCAATTTGTTGAAATACCTCAAGGCTTATCTGAACCATACCGTCATTTTGATTCAATTGGTTTAAGAACACCTTCAAATGAAGGATTGGAGCATTATGCTGATATTTTAAATGGTGCGGACATTTCAATTTCTGAACCAAGCTTATTGAATGGCCACGCATATTTTGAATTTACAGATGATACTCAACAAACATTTTCAATTTTTTCAAATGAGCATAATTCAGGGGTAGGTCTTGGCATGCCGTATGAAGATAGTAGCGTTAATCCATTGCATCAAATACAAGGACTAGGTCCCATCGTGATTAAAACCAATGAATTAATGGTTACATTTTCTATGCTCACACAAGTCTTTGGTTTTACGCCATTGGGTGAGTATACTAAAGATCATGATGATAACAAGGTGGTTGTTTTACATTTAGATGAGGGTGGTTTAGGAACAGAAGTTCATTTATACACACCATCTTCACCTATAAAATTTCCTGAGGTAGGTATTGTTGAACAAATAGAGTTTACTGCACGCGACGAACAACATTTAAATACTGCAATTAAACAACTTGAATTAAATGAACTTCCTTATCAACAACTTAAAAATGAACAAGATAAGACACGTGCAATTCGTATCAATGATGTGAGTGGCATGTCGTTTATATTAACTCTAGATGAATCATAAAAGGTGATATTATGTTACATGAAACGTGGAAAGAAAAAACGCCAATCAAACAAGTAAAGGTCGTCCATGTGGATGCCAAAAAATTCAAAGTTAGTCATATGTTAACGATAGGCAAAGTTTACGATGTCGTTAATGAAACTGAAGAATACTATCAAATTATTGATAATTCAGGCCTTGTAGGCGGCTACTATAAAACATATTTTGAAGAAGTTTAAAATTAAAAAATGATGAAAAAAACGGGGGTACACTTGTATTCACGTCTTTTTTCTTGTTAAGAAGGGTGAATAAAGTGACACAAACTAAGGGATATATAAACGCTGATGAAAATGTATTTGGAGATGCGGTCAAGCTATTTCAATTAAATAAAAATATATTACTTAAAGGGCCTACAGGTTCAGGAAAAACAAAACTTGCGGAAACTTTGAGTCAAACACTCAATATACCTATGCATCAAGTGAACTGTTCAGTAGACCTTGATACTGAAAGCTTATTAGGATTTAAAACTATAAAAACGAATGACAATGGCCAACAAGAAATTATTTTTATAGATGGTCCTGTCATTCAAGCGATGAAAAAAGGACATATTTTGTACATTGATGAAATCAACATGGCAAAACCGGAAACATTACCAATATTAAATGGCGTTCTTGATTATAGACGTCAACTCACTAATCCATTTACGGGTGAAGTGATTAAAGCCACTAAAGGATTTAAAGTTATTGCTGCAATCAATGAAGGATACGTTGGAACGTTACCTATGAATGAAGCATTAAAAAACCGTTTTGTGGTGATTAATGTAGATTATATAGATGGTGACACACTTCACGATGTTATTAAGGCACAAAGTCTACTACAAGATTCGGCACGTATAAAGCAAATTATTAAATTTAACGAAGACTTGCGTACTATGACAAAACAAGGGCAACTTTCAGAAGAAGCAGCAAGTATTCGAGCACTTATAGACTTAAGTGATTTAGCTACAGCAATGCCTGTCGAACGTGCGATACAACGTACAATTATTGATAAATTAGAAGATGAAAGAGAACGACAAGCTGTACAAAATGCTGTAGAACTAAACTTTTAGAAGGTGACACAATGAGCGATCGTTTTATACTCTTTAACGATGAACAATTAGACGCCATGAAAGTGATGATGCTTCAAGATTTATCACGTTTATTGTTAAAAAACCCTGAAACACAAGTGAAAATTCATAAATTCCCATATTATGATGCAATTGATAACACTGTTATATGTAGTTCATTTTGGGCGCATCGACCTGAACATATTGAGAAGACAGGCTTAAAAACAGATGTATTACTCGCAACTTACAGTTATTTTAATATGGCGCCTCACATCGTGAATGCAGTACTTCAAAATGACGAAGCTTTTCAACATCCAAAATTTTATAGACAGTTATTTAAACTGATTGAAGAAATGCGTATGCTTCACCTCATCGAAAATGAACGTCCCAGTGCATCAAAAATGATTCAAGTGCGTCGACAAATTCGCCAACAATATTGCCAAACTCAAATTAAAGTTTATCGTACAAAAACGTTATATTCGGATTTATTGTTTTTAAATTTAGAATATGCACTTTTAACAGAAAACTTTTATGATATTCCTTATATTCATGATGATTTAACGAGTATTTTACAGCACATGTATCACTATTTACCTGACTTTTTCAACCTACAAACAAGTGAAGATAGTTTATTGTTAACGCAACGCATTATGTTTCAAATTGATGATTGGTTGACAGAGGATATGTTAAATGAATATTATCATATTCCTCGAAGAGTATATGAATCTATTGGTCATTTATCATTAGATGATATTAGACGTATGGATGCATCACAAACGGATGGCCAAACGCAAGAATCTGACTGTGTTGATACTGAATCAATTGAAATGAAATCATCTGATAGTGAAACAGCAGGTGGTGCGTATCTCGAAATGGAACTTCATGAAGGACAAAATAGCGAAGTTTTGAATGAAAGTGATACAGCTAGAGAAGGCGACAGCACAGATGATATGACAAATATGGAAGCTAAAAAAGGGCATGGCTCAAAAGATAGCATTGATGATGAAGAAGGCGGGGAGTTACACGGACGTCATCCGCTTTTAGCTTTATCTGGTATCAATCAATATGTAGATATTAAATGGAATAGACCGGAAATACAACCTGAACATATGATAGCCTACGCTAAAGTGCAACAGTCTGTACAATATGAAACACGTGATTTAATACAAATTATTAAAAAAACGATTGACCGCGAATATCAAGATCAACGTAATGATTTAACTAAAGGCCGCTTACAAAAAAATTTAATCAACTGGTTTGTTGATGATCAGTATAAAGTGTTTTTTAAAAAAGCAGATATGAGCCAATCATTTGATGCTACATTTACATTACTAATAGATGCCTCAGCAAGTATGCATGACAAAATGGATGAAACCATTAAAGGTGTCGTCTTATTTCATGAAACACTTAAAACGTTAAATGTTCGTCATGAAATTCTAGCATTTAATGAAGATGCCTTTGATGCTGATGAAACATATCAACCTAATATCATCGATGAAATCATTCAATATCATCAATCCATCTATCATAGCGAAGCACCTAGGATCATGAGTTTGACGCCACAAGATGATAATCGAGACGGCGTTGCCATACGTATTGCAAGTCAGCGTTTGCTCACACGTGCTGAAAATCAAAAGTTTTTAATTGTTTTTTCAGATGGTGAACCATCCGCTTTTAATTATAGTCAGGATGGTATTTTAGATACGTATGAAGCAGTCGAACAGAGCCGCAAACTTGGTATTGAAATTTTCAATGTATTTTTAAGTCAAAATCCAATAACCGAATCAACTGAACAAACCATTCACAATATTTATGGTGCATATGCCATCTTTGTGGAAGGGGTAGAAAACTTGCCGAGTTTATTATCACCTTTACTGAAAAAACTATTGTTGAAATCATTTTAACGCATTAAAGCTCAAAATGGGGAAAATATTTTCAAATTTTCTGAAATTTTATAGACGCTTTCATCTATATGTGATAGAATGAGACATAAATTTTAAAAGTTGATTGAAGGAGTAGCAATATGAACAAAAATACACTTGTTATTGGGTTTATGTTATTTGCGATATTTTTCGGCGCAGGTAACTTGATTTTCCCACCATCTTTAGGCCTTTCTAGTGGCCAATATTTTTGGCCATCTATTTTAGCCTTTGTTTTAACAGGTATTGGTCTTCCATTATTGGGGATAGTGGTAGGCGCACTTGATAAACAAGGTTATGTTGGGGCTATTAATAAAATCCATCCAGGATTTTCAATTATATTTTTAGTTGCGATTTATTTAACAATTGGACCGTTATTTGCGATACCACGTACAGCATCGACGTCTTTCGAAATGACAATCACGCCAATTATCGGAACAAGTAATCCAATCGCGTTATTAATGTTTACAATCATCTATTTTGCGATTGTATTATATTTATGTTTGAATCCTGGAAAAATCGTAGATCGTATTGGTGCCATTTTAACACCTTTACTACTTATTACGATTGTTGCAATGATTGTTAAAGGTTTCATCGATTTTGGTGGTAAACCGAATAACCAGGCAGACCCTGAAGTGTATACCTCTAATTTAGCCGGTTTTTCTAAAGGTTTTACTGATGGTTATTTAACAATGGACGCCATCGCAGCCATTGCCTTTTCCATGATTGTTATCAACGCAATTAAAGCGACAGGGGTTAAACATGCGAATCAAATTTTTAAACAAACAGCTTTAGCAGGTTTAATTGCAGCATTTGCACTGGCTGTTATTTATATTTCATTAGGATTTATCGGAAATCATATCGTATTATCTGAAACTACAATGCAACAGCTTGTGGCTCAAGATCGTAATATTGGTGCCCATTTACTAGTCACAATGGCAAATACAGGCTATGGTGCATTTGGTAAATACCTTCTTGGAATCATTGTCGCTTTAGCTTGTTTAACAACTGCGTGTGGTTTAGTCGTAGCAGTTAGTGAATATTTCCATGGATTATTTCCTAAAGTATCATACAAAATTTTTGTTATCTTTTTTACTTTTATCAGTTTATTCTTATCAAATTTAGGATTAAATGCTGTGATCAAACTATCTGTACCAGTTTTATCCATCATTTATCCAATCGCAATTACAACTGTTTTACTCATTTTAATCGCACGTTTTATACCAACACGTCGCATTACGCAACAGATTACCGTTGCTGTGATCACTTTAGAATCTATCCTTAGCGTAATACATGCAAATGGGTGGGCAAACTTTAGCTTTATAAGTAAATTGCCTTTACATCAATTCGCTTTAGAGTGGTTCCCAATTATGGTTGTGACACTCATTATTGCATACGTCATTGGTGCATTCGTCAAAAAGTCTAATATTATCGTATACGAAAAAGAATAAATCAACATACAACGCCCACAATCACGCATATGCATGATTGTGGGCGTTTTCTTATAACTATTGATATAAATTTGTTTGATTACGGTGCTTTTCAGCGTCACCTAATCGTTGACGTAAATTAGCCTCTAATTGTTGTAAATCTTTTTCAGCTTGCATACGTTTTTGTCTACCTTCAGCTTGAATTTGAAGCGTTTCTTCAATCGTTTGTATAATGTTATCTTGTGTTGTTTTTAACGTTTCAATATCAACAATACCACGTTCATTTTCTTCAGCTGTAATACGTGCATTTTGTTTTAACATTTCAGAATTTCTAAGGAGTATTTCATTCGTTGTATCCGTCACTTGTTTTTGAGCAACTGCTGCTTTATTTTGACGTTGTAACGTAAGGGCAATGGCCATTTGATTTTTCCATAATGGGATACTTGTTAAAATAGAACTTTGTATTTTTTCAGCCAATGCTTGATTAATATTTTGAATCATTCGAATTTGTGGTGCAGATTGTAACGTAATTTGACGCGACAATTGTAAATCATAAATACGCTTTTCTAAGCGATCTACAAACTGTTCCATATCTGCAACATCTTGTACAGCCATTTGGTTATCACTTTGTTGTACCTTCGTACGCATTTCAGGTAACACATGGGTAACAATTTCATGCTTTTTCTCTTCAGCTGCTGCAATATATAAATTTAAAACATCATAATAATCTTTATTTTGAGTATAAAGTTGATCTAATAGTTTGATATCTTTAACAAGTAATGATTTATTTTTATCAAGTTCTACCGAAATACGATCAACTTGAGCACTCACCGATTGCATGCGAGAAAAAAGCTGTTGCATTGAATTTTTTGAACGCTTAAACCATTTCTTTAACATACCATCATTTTTTTGTGATAATTCTTCAGGATTTACTTCTTTTAATTTTTTCATTAAGCTTTCTAAAGTATCACCAATTGGACCAACGTCTTTGGACTGAATTTCACTTAACATTTGATGTGAAAATTGAGATAAATGAGATTGCGCATTTGAGCCAAAGTGTAACAAACTGTCATGGTCTAAAGGCTTAATTTGTTGTGATAGACTTTTAATTTTTTCTTGATCTTTCTTAGAAAATTGCGGTTGTTTTTCATTCGTCTCTTCTAAATGCATTGGGTCTGATGGGGTCTTTTTTTGATCATTATTATCAAATGAACTAAAATAGTGATCTAATGGATGACCTTGATCAATTTTTGACATATCATTATCTCTCATTTTTCATGCTCCATTTCTTTTCGTTTTTGATACATTTTATTAAGTCTCATTTCAGTATCTAATTGATTATAGTCCTGTGCATTAACTTCTTTTAAATCAGCGACTAAAGTGCGTCTGACTTCTTCAAGTGTTATTCGAGTTTGTTGCAGCATTTGACGTTCTTCAGCTGACTTAGCAGGCATTTTTGCAAGTCGTGTATAGCTTTCTATTAAATTTAATGCATTATCAATATGTGTATAATAAAAACTTTCAATGTTATAGAATAGATCCGGTCTTTGACGAACGGTCGTATTTACCGTTCTAGAAATACGGTAAATATCATTCACTAGTTTAAAATCATTTATGGACCGCACATTGATAAACGTTTTAAAAATACGTTTGATTTTATTTTGAGCCGTATGAATTTGATGCGTAATATAACGATAGTCTTTACGCGATAGATTTAATTCCTTCAAGTAACTTCTTGATGTTAATCTTTGAGTAGGAATGTACCCTAATATAAATCCAGCAGAACCAATTAAAATATCATATATTAACATAAAATCTAGTGTGAAAATACTTGTTATAAATGCACCAATTGCTACTGGAATTCCTACAAGTCCTCCAAAAAGCCTTGAAATTTGATATCTCATAGTCATCTTCCTTCATATATCATCATTCTGTTTTAAAATCAGTTAACGTCGTATCTATATCTTTTGATTCAATTGTATAATCGCTCACATCAGAAGCAGGTGAGGCACCTTTAATTACGGCTTCAGTAAATGTCTTTAAGTTTTCTTCAGATCCTTGTGCGTCTACTTCAACAAAATCTTGCACATTTTTAACATAACCTACAATGTCATATTTCAATGCAAGCCTTTGTGTAAAATAACGAAAGCCCACACCTTGAACACGTCCATAAACGCGTATGAAATTATGTTTCATAACTACCACCTCTTATGTTAATTATACGGATTTTAGATTATAAAGACTAATAATTTGCCAACGAAATGCTATATAATTGCGTCACATGAAATGATGAGCTTTTAACATTATAAGAATGTTAAACTAGGGGAGTACTTTACATGCAATGAAGCATTTTTTGTGCAATAACATCGTCACTTCGTTTAATCTGTATATAGGTTCTATCATCATTAACATTGAATGCGTATCAATCATCAGCTTATGATTATTATGACACGTTCTTTAATGTTAAATTGTTTGAACGCTTACATATATACTATGAGTTGCATTACTCTATTATTACTTGCAATTCAATGCAAAAACACTTATTTTGATAGATATTACGATTTGTAAGAATAGGGGGCTAAGTCAATGTGGGAAGTTGTAAAAATACGCACCGATTATGAAGGGTGGTGGCTTTTTGACGATTGGAGAGACTATTCTATCGAAACTTACTACTTTGAAACTTATGCATCGTTTATCAATACATACACACATTTAATTAAAGAAGCACAAGCATCTTATGATAATTGTATCGTAGGTAAACACCACATGTATGCTTTTTATAATAATTGCGATATGAATTATTGTGAACATTGCGATGAAGATCTTCAAATATTTGATAGCTTTATCATATTAAACAATGAAAAAATTTATTATAATCTACCTTTAATTGACTAATTTAAAAATTTTCATTTCGATATTGCAAATACAGTAGTGTTCACGTATAATAGTTTTTAAGCAATGGCATTATTCCATATTGCAAAGAATATTTTAATGCTTTATATTGTCGAAATAGTATTTTTTGTAATATGCGAATAACGCATATTGAATTTTAGTCTTGGAGGTTTCACAGATTATGAAACAAGGTACAGTAAAATGGTTTAACGCTGAAAAAGGTTTTGGTTTTATCGAAGTTGAAGGTGAAAACGACGTATTCGTACACTTCTCAGCTATTAACCAAGAAGGTTACAAATCATTAGAAGAAGGTCAATCAGTTGAATTTGAAGTAGTTGAAGGCGACCGCGGTCCACAAGCTGCAAACGTTGTTAAACTATAATAAATAGATGCAATATTGACTAATACAAAACAGTGAGGATTGCTTCACTGTTTTTTTATTTTGTATAAGTGCTTCTCCATAACCATCTCAAAACTTCACTTAACACTCTCTTGAGAAGTTAGGTTACACTTATACATAGATGAAACATTTTGTAAATATAAAAGGGGGGCTATCATTTGTAGTCCCCCAAAATAACAGTCTCATTATTTAATCAAACATATCATTTATTTAACATCATTGATGATGAGTTGACGTAATGACTGCCTTTTTATAACTTCTCTCGCTTTACCATCTGATACGAAAAATACTGCTGGCTTTTGTATTTGGTTATAATTCGATGCCATACTGTAATGATATGCTCCTGTAGATAATACAGCTAGATAATCTCCGCGTTGAACACTGCTAGGTAATTTAGCCTCATGAATTAATATATCGCCAGATTCACACAATTTACCCGCAATCGTTACTGTATCCTCACCTGGTTCATTGCGATTCACAAGTTTAACATCATATTTCGCATCATAAAGTGCAGTGCGAATATGGTCACTCATACCACCATCTACTGATACATATTTATTAACATTGGGTATCTCTTTAATTGAACCGACTTCATATAATGTCACACCCGCTTCTGCGACAATAGAGCGACCTGGTTCAATACTCAATGTAGGGAGTGGATAGTCCAAATCATGACAAGTGAATTTTATATTCTCCACAATTTCCGGAATACCTTCTTCAATGTTAAATGAAGAATCTCCATCCACATACTTTACAGCGAAACCGCCACCGATATTAAGCATTTCAATATTGATATTTGATGTTTTAAGCCACTTCAAAACGATTTTAGCTGTTTCTTTCATTCCTGTTGTTTCCTCAATTTGTGAACCTATATGAAAATGAATCCCCTTTAAGTGAAGATGTTCACTATTACGAACCATCTCTACACCTTTCTGAGCTAAACCATGTTTGATAGATAAACCAAATTTACTTTTCTCTTGACCCGTTTGTATAAATTCGTGAGTATGCGCTTCAACACCAGGATTGACTCGTATTAAAACATCAATGGACTCAGTTGCGTATTGGTCAATGAGTGCGATTTCATCAAGAGCATCTACTACAAAATAACCAATCCCACACTTTAAAGCATATTGAATTTCGTCCTTTGTTTTATTGTTACCATGAAAATGTATGCGTTTAGGATCGAACCCAGCTTCTATCGCTGTATATAATTCACCAATAGACACAACATCTAAATCAAAGTTCTCTTCATCTGCTAACTTGACCATTTGGATACACGTAAATGCCTTCGACGCATATGACAACACATAATTAACATCCATTTTTTGAAACGCTTGATGATAACGTCTCATTTGTTGCCGTATGTACATTTCATCATAGACAATGGTAGGGGTTCCGAAACTTTGTGCGAGTGTTTTTAAATTCGTATTTCCTAAAGTTAATACACCATTTTGATTGTAAGAGACTGTCATGATTGATACTCCTTTATTAATGAATTTAAATTTAAAGCACTTAACTGTTCAGAATTTGCTCCGACACCTTTAAATGTATAATCATCGATGCGTAATATGTCATTATAGATGATAACCTCATCTCCAGCTTTAACATTTGCGTCGACTTCTACAAACATATGACTCATCATTAATGCTCGAATAGGATAGCGTTTGTCGTTGATTAACACATCATGTTGTGCCCGTGTTCTCAAAATCCCATCTCCATAGCCAATGTCAACGACCGCCAATTTTGTATGATCATTCTGGGCTGTATAAGCAAAACTATAGCCACAATGTTCTCCTTCATGAACGGTTCTCACCTGAATAACATTTGCTTTTAATGTCAGTGCTTGTTTAATGGTATGGCGTGGTACACTAGCAAACGGACGCGAACCATATAACGCGATTCCAACACGAACATGTGAATGCCTCGAAAAGATTCCATTTTCTCTAAAATAACTTGCACTGTTTTGCGCATGAATTAATTCAAATTGATAGCCATCTTGATGAAGTTCATCTACAAGCGCGCGCCATTTGTGTTTTTCAATATGATAGTCTTCTACATCAAACTCGTCCGCATAACCAAAGTGTGTCCATAATCCAGTGACTATCATCTTATCACTCTGATTTTGAGCATGATCTTCTAAAACGTCACGAATGTCATCAATGTTTTGAAAGCCTGAACGATGTAACAGATTTTCGTATTCTATATGCACATGGATGTCAACCAAATCATGCTTATGCGTAACATAAAAAGATTTAGAGGGCAATGTAACATGAATATCATTCTCGCGTAGTACATCAAATTCTCGGCTCGGGTTCATTAAAAATATTGTGGCACGAGGTGCAAGCTGCCTGATTTGAATTGCTTCTGATAAAGAAGTCGTACTAAATGTGTCAATACCTTCTTCCATAAACGTTTTAATTGCAAATGCCAATCCATAGTTATATGCATTGTTTTTTACTACAGCCATAATGGGATAATGCTGTTTCACACGTCGAATATTTTCTCGAAAAAGTTGTGTGTTCAATTGCCATAATGCCGTCATGCTTACACCTCATTATAATTAAATAACAGACGTTCATAATAATCTGCAATGCGAATTAAAATATGCTCGTCAAAGTTTAAGTGAGGGGTATGTAACCCACTAACAAATTGTTTCAACTCATTTTTAGTACCAACAAATACAAAATAACTTGGTGCTACTTGACCATAAAAACTGAAGTCTTCCCCAAATAAGTAGGGTGTTTCATTTTCGATAACAGTATTTCCATTATATTCGATACTGTCGACGACATATTTTTTTAAACTAGGGTCATTCATTGTTGGTGGATATCCTTCAGCAAACGTCACGTCACACTTCACTTGAAATAGGTGATGCGCACTTTCAGCAATTTTTTGCATTTGATTTTTAATTATTGCTAGATCTTCCATACTGTACGTACGAATGGTACCTTCTAAATAACCTTGAGAAGGCACAGTATTTATTGCTTCTCCTGCTTTAAAATGACCAATGTGGACAATATTACGTTGAAGTCCATTAAGGTGATATTGTTGAATTTGAGCCAGTTGCGTTATCACATGATGTAATGCTTCTCCTGCTGATCGACCTTGTTCTTTATTAGCGACATGACTCGATTGTCCTTCCAAGTAAAAGCGATATTCTGTTGCACTTGCTGTAATTTCATCATTTCGAATCGCAACCGCACCCTCATCAACAAAAGGCATGATATGCACACCATAAATAGCATTAATTTGATATTGTGCTAGGGCATTCGATTTAATCAAAAGATTGGCACCACCACCTGATTCCTCAGCGGGTTGAAAGATGAATACTACATTATGTGGTAACTTTTTTGCATCATAAAGTGCTTTACAACGTTTTACAAACAACATGAGCGCCGTTGTATGACCGTCATGTCCACACGCATGCATTTTATTGTCAAATTGGCTTCGATAATCCACATTATTTTGTTCATGAATAGGGAGCGCATCTATATCTGCACGAAATGCCAATGTATGATGACTATTCCCTTCAAGGTAACCAATAATACCCGTTTCGAGAGGACGTTGATAGGGGATATCAAGTTGCTTTAAAAAAGTTTCTATATAATTTGTAGTTTCATACTCCTCTAAACTTAATTCTGGATGTTGATGTAAATATCGACGATGCGTCGTTACAAATTGAAGTTCATCCATTTCATTCACCTCAGCTTATGTATAAAAAGGGGAGTGGCATTTTAACACCCTTCACCCTTTCAACTTTATATCATGTTCTTTTATAACGTACTATATCAATGTCACACTTTAATAAAACCTGACAACATAGCTTAGTCGTTAATCATTTAATTTTCGTAATGCAGAGACAATTTCACGTTTCGTATCTTCGACTTCATGCGTTTGTTTTATCACTTTGGCAGGCGTTCCAGCTACAACAGCGCCTGCTGGTACATCTTGCGTCACAATGGCGCCTGCTGCTACAATAGCACCTTCGCCGACACGTACACCTTCTAAAATTACCGCATTGGCGCCGATAAGGACGTTATCTTCAATGACGACAGGAGCAGCACTTGGTGGTTCAATGACACCCGCTAAAACTGCACCTGCACCTACATGAACATTTTTGCCAGTAGTTGCGCGACCACCCAATGTCGCATTCATATCAATCATTGTGCCTTCACCGACAACTGCTCCTATATTGATTGTAGCGCCCATCATTACCACAGCGCCGTCGCCAATAACCGCATGTTCTCTTATAAATGCACCTGGTTCTATACGCGCATTTGTATTGGTTAAATCTTTTAATGGAATTGCTGAATTTCTACGATCCATTTCAATTTCTAGATCTTCAATCAACATATGATTTTCTTCATAAAATGTTTTCCAATCATCCGCTTCACAAAATATAATTTTTGAATTTTCTCCACCAAAAACATTAAAAGTATCTGGAAAATGAACTTCGCTAAATTCACCATTAATATATACTTTTATGGGTGTAGATTTTTTTGCATCGCTAATGTAGTTAATAATTTCTTCAGCTGTAAAATTTTGTACCATAGTTCACGTCCTCCTCTTATAAATCATCAAATGTATAATACCCATTTTGTTTATGAATTAATTTTGACGCTGCATTTAACGCACCATTTGCAAAAATGTCTTTAGATTGCGCTCGGTGTGTTAATGTAATGGTTTCATCAACACCCGCAAAAAGAACGTCATGTTCACCAACAATCGTGCCACCGCGTATTGCATGAACACCAATTTCATCGACCTCACGTGGCTTTGATTTTTCATGCCTATCATATACCGGATAACTTTGTTCTCGTAAATCTTTAATCACATCATATAGCTTCTCTAGTGTTCCACTAGGCGCGTCGACTTTTTTGTTATGATGTGCTTCGGTGAGCTCAATGTCATAATCATTGAGCAGTGGTACAGCCACTTCCAATAGTTTTGTGAGCACATGCACACCATAACTCATATTAGCGCTAAAAAAGATTGGCATGTGTTGGCTTAAATCTTTTAATTTTGATGTTATTTTTTCCTTTTCACCTGTCGTGGCAACCACTAATGGAAGGTGAAATGAATCTTCTAATAATGGAAGTAATAAGTCGGGATGTGAAAAATCGATAGCGACATCTGCAGATTCAATGTCACTTAGTTTTGTAAATAAAGGGTAGGGGATTGGGCGTTTTTGATCATTTACAATCACACCTACAATGTGATGACCTTGTTCTTCTGCTAATCGTGCAACACGTTGGTTCATTGCACCATAGCCTATTAATACGATATTCAAGCTTCGACACCTTCCTTAAATTGTTGATAAACAGCTTTTAATTGCGCTTGTTCTTCTTCATTTAAAGGGACCAGAGGGAGACGCACTTCATATTGACCAAAACCTTCAAGCGCTGCTAAATATTTAATAGGGACCGGGTTAACATCAATAGACATTGCTTCTAGCAACTGTGAAATCGGTTCAAATAATTGTGCACGTGATTCAGAGTGACTATAAATTTCTTGAAACGCTCTCGGAATCACATTTGCAACTACTGATATCACACCATGCCCACCTTGATTATAATAATCAACGATATTATCATCATTACCACTATACAGTGCAAATTGGTCTGTATCGATGTGTTGTTGAATTGCTTTAAAATAATCAAAATCATTTGTGGCATCTTTTAATGCGACAATATATGGGTTTTTACTTAAATGCACGAGTGTGTCAACTTCAATTGTAGAATTGGTACGTGATGGAACGTTGTAAAGTACAACAGGTAATTCAACCGCATTGGCTATCGCTTCAAAATGAGCGATAAGGCCACGTTGACTCGTTTTAAGGTAATAAGGCGTAATTAACATAATCGCATCTGCGCCGAGCGCTTTCGCTCGTAAAGAGGCTTGAATTGAATACGCTGTATTATTCGTTCCTGTTCCTACGATGATTGGCACACGTGAGGCATTTTCTTCAATGACCGTTTTCAAAATTTTATCTTTTTCATCTTGTGTTAATGTTGGATTTTCTGCTGTTGTTCCGTTCACCACTAAAGACTGAATGCCTTGGTCTATTAAATAATTTACTTGCTTACGAATGGCTGGATAGTCAACTTGATTATTTGAAAAAGGGGTGATAAGTGCAACACCCGTACCTTCAAAAATATGTGTCATAATATCTGACTCCCTTCATAAATTTACGCTCTGAGTGCTAAGACTTGTTCAAGTACCTGTACAGCATTTAATGCGGCACCCTTAAGCAAGTTGTCAGACGTACACCAAATATGAAATGTATTTTCTAAGGAGTCATCTTGACGAATACGTCCTACAAACACCTCATCTTTACCCGTTGAATGAATGGCTAAAGGATACGCATTGCTTTTTGGATCGTCCACTAAAACTACACGGTTATCTTTTTCAAACAATGCACGTATGGATTCAACTGAGGCCGGTTTCTCAAGCGATACATTAATGTGCACACTATGGCTGTCTTGAACTGGAACACGTACACATGTTGCAGTGACTTTTAAATCTGGTAAATTCAGAATCTTACGTGTCTCATCTATCATTTTTTGTTCTTCTTTTGTGTAGTCATTGTCTAAAAAGACATCAATATGCGGTAAAACATTGTTATAAATTGGGTGAGGATAAGCTTTAGGCTGCGCTCCGTGAGCACCATCTTCTAAATCTTTTTTCCCTTGCATTCCAGATCCTGATACAGCTTGATATGTCGTATAAGCGACACGTTTAAGCCCAAATGTATCTTGAAGTGGCTTTAAAGGTACGACAGATTGAATTGTCGAACAGTTTGGATTAGCGATAATACCACGTTGAAACGTAGGCGCATTAACTTCAGGTACTACTAAATCAACGTCATCTGTCATACGCCATTGACTTGAGTTATCAATGACGATTGCACCATGTTGTTCAAAAAGTAGGGCGAACTGTTCACTTGTTCCACCGCCAGCACTCATTAACACATAATCAAATTGACCGTCTGTTGCGGGCTCAGTCAATTCTTGAACAGTGTAGGTTTGGCCTTTAAACGTTACCTCTTGACCTGCAGAACGCTTAGACGAAAATAATACCAATTCATCAAAATGAATACCCTTACGTTCAATTGTTTCTAAAATTTTAGTTCCTACTAATCCTGTTGCACCTACAACTGCTAATTTTGTCATGTTTGTTCACTCCAATTATGTTTATTTAGACATTACTTTATGTCATTAAATTAAAGAAAGGGGCATCAATAAATAAAAAAACAAGTTCGGTGTGCGAACTTGTTAAAATTAATATACAAGTGATGCACTCCATTATCCGTAAATAATGACAGACTCTTAGCTCTTAACCACAGAATCCAACAAACAGTTTCTGCAAATCCTGTTTATTTCGGCATCTCACCCTTTGGATATATCTTGCTTGCAGGCAATGATTAATATATCTACTCATGATTGATGCGCCTCATCAGTAATGATTGAATTGTTATGTTTATCATTATACATAGCACTACTTGTCATGTAAACAGAAAAGGGTGATTTTTTAAAATTTACTGAAAATTTACGTTAAAAAAAGCGTGGACGGAAACATCGTAAAGATGCGCGTCCACGCTTTTCATTGCACACATTATTTCTTTTTTAATAGTCCTTTTTCTTCTAAATAACGTTCATATGATATTTCTTTAGATAAACTACCCGTTTCATCAAGATCAATTACACGATTGGCAATTGTATTAATAAATTCAAAGTCATGTGATGTGAAGATCAGAGAACCTTTAAATGATTTTAAGCCTTCATTGACTGATGTAATACTTTCTAAATCAAGGTGGTTGGTTGGTTCATCAAGCAAGAGTACATTCGCACTTGAAAGCATCATTTTACTCAACATACAACGCACTTTTTCTCCACCCGATAAAACGCTTGCCTTTTTCTTAACTTCTTCACCACTAAATAACATACGTCCTAAGAAACCACGTAAAAATGTTTCTGTTTGTTCATCTTCAGGCGCATATTGGCGTAACCATTCCACTAAGTCCATATTGACGTTATCGAAGTACTCCGAATTGTCTTTAGGGAAATAACTTTGAGATGTTGTTACACCCCATTTAACCGTACCTTCATCTGGTTCCATTTCACCGGCTAATATTTTTAAAAGTGTTGTTTTAGCAATTTCACTTTGTCCGATTAATACCGCTTTATCATTAGGGTTCATTGTGAATGAAATGTTATCTAATACTTTTTCACCTTCTACAGTTTTAGAAATGTTCTGTACAAATAACAAATCATTACCAATCTCACGCTCTGGTGTGAATTTTACAAATGGATATCGACGTGATGAAGGTTGGATATCATCTAATTCAATTTTTTCTAATTGTTTTTTACGACTTGTTGCTTGCTTAGATTTAGAAGCATTAGCAGAGAAGCGTGCAATAAAGTCTTGAAGTTCTTTAATTTTTTCTTCTTTTTTCTTATTTTGTTCTTGAGCCATTTTTTGTGCTAATTGACTAGATTGATACCAGAAATCATAGTTACCTACGTAGATTTTAATTTTCCCAAAATCTAAATCAGCAATGTGCGTACAAACGTTATTTAAGAAATGACGGTCGTGAGATACTACAATAACTGTATTATCAAAATTAATTAAAAAGTCTTCTAACCAGCTAATCGCTTGAATATCAAGTCCGTTTGTAGGCTCATCGAGTAAGAGTACGTCAGGTTCACCAAATAAACTTTGTGCAAGCAATACTTTAACTTTTTGATTGTTTTCTAGTTCAGCCATTTTTTTATCATGTAAATCTGAGGCAATACCTAAACCAGAGAGTAGGGTAGCTGCATCTGATTCAGCATTCCACCCATTCATTTCTGCAAATTCACCTTCAAGTTCTGCAGCACGAATACCATCTTCATCACTAAAATCAGGTTTCATGTAAATCGCATCTTTTTCCTGCATCACTTCAAATAAACGTTCATGACCTTTAATGACGACATCTAATACACGTTCATCTTCATATGCAAAATGATCTTGTTTTAACACGGCTAAACGCTCATCTTTACCTAATGACACATGACCTGTTTGTGAATCAATTTCTCCTGATAAAATTTTTAAAAACGTAGATTTCCCAGCACCATTTGCACCAATTAAACCGTAACAGTTCCCAGGTGTGAATTTTATATTTACATCTTCGAATAATTTACGATCACCAAAACGTAAACTAACATCGGTAACTTGTAACATGCATTTTCTCCTTTTATACAATAATACTAACGGGTGCATTATACCATATATTCAATAGTGTTTCGACATGATTTATCGTTTATAAAAATGAACACTTAATGCTTCTGTGCAATACTCATGATATAATGGTAATAATAAAATTACGAGGAGATAATTATGTCTTTTAAAGAAAATGAAATCGTTGGGACTATAGACTTTTTAGAAGTAAAAGCGCTAGAAGGATCAACATATATATTAGAAGGTCCGAACAAAGAAAAAGTAAAGTTAAATCCATCAGAAATCAATGATGAAGATGACTTAGAAATAGGGGAATCCTATAGTTTCTTTATTTTCCCAAATAGATCAGGAGATCTTTTCGCTACACAAAATATGCCCGATATTACAGTGGGACGTTATGATTTTGTAAAGGTGATTAGTACGGATCGAGACGGTGCGCGTGTAGACGTTGGTTTACCACGTGAAGTTCTTATTCCATGGGAAGATTTACCAAAAATTAAATCTTTGTGGCCACAAAAAGGGGATGAAGTACTTTGTACATTACGTATCGATCGTGAGCGTCAAATGTTTGCGCGTTTAGCCTCAGAAACGACAGTACAACAAATGTTTACCCCAATCCATGATGATCAGTATCAAAACCAAACCATTACTGCACGACCATATCGATTGTTAAGAGTCGGTACTTTTTTACTTTCAGAAAAAGGACACAAAATTTTTGTTCATGAATCTGAAAGAAAAGAAGAACCAAGGTTAGGTCAAGCAATGGATGTACGTATTATTGGATTTAATGACAAAGGGGAGTTAAACGGATCATTTTTACCATTAGCGCATGAACGCCTAGACGACGATGGTGAAAAAATCGTTCAACTTTTAGTAGAGTATGAAGGTGAATTGCCTTTTTGGGATAAATCCAGTCCTGAAGCCATTAAAGAAGTTTTTCAAATGAGTAAAGGTGCATTTAAACGTGCAATCGGACACTTATATAAAAAACGATTAATCAATATCGAGACAGGTAAAATCGTGCTTACAAAAAAAGGGCGGGCGCACGTTCAAGACAGTCAATCTTAAGGTCTGTAACATAAAAATTTGAGATATACTAAAACCTTCAAAGCAATTTGAACTTTGAAGGTTTTTCTTTATAAATAAATATTAAATTAAAGACTTTATAATGGCTGTATAGTTATTTGCGACAATAGTGTTTCAAAATCATGCATATCAATTTTTCCAGTCTCATGTTGCATCGCATTTGCCATTCCCGCAGCCATAGCACGCTTCGTCGCATTTTGAATATCTTCAGATTGCGCCAATCCAGAACAAAATCCTGCAATAGAACTATCTCCAGAACCCACAGCATTTACAGCATTAATAGATGGTATATTAACTTGATAAAATTGAGAATGATGCTTCAATAATGCACCATCTTTCCCAAGTGTAACCAGGACGTTTGGCAATTGATTAAATATAGGTTGATTTAAAGCATTTTGCAATGATTGTATGGACAAATGACCCGGATTGCCCGTAAGTTCAGCAATTTCTTCTTCATTAGGTTTAATCAAATCGGGTTTAAAAACAGTCTCTTGCTTCAAAATTGTTGCTAACGTTGCACCATTCACATCTAAAATAACAAATTTATTTTGACGTTTCGCAATATCAATTAAATCTTGATACATCGTCACAGATAATCCTGGAGGAATACTGCCAGAAATAGCAATGATGTCATAATCTTTTATCAAAGTATCATAAAATGTGACAAATTGTTCCTGAACCGTCTCATTTAAAGCAATACCACTTTCTAAAACTTCGGTTTGAGCATCTTGTGTTATCATAGCAATACAAAAACGCGATTCTACACCACTATCCAAAAATTGATGGGGGATGTGTAAACGATCCAATTGTTGTTTGATAAATAAGCCTGACGTGCCACCCACAATACCACTTGCTGTTATATCTAATCCTAATTGATGTCCTACGCGCGTAACGTTAAGCCCTTTACCACCAGCAGTTTTTGAAACTTGTGTCACTCTATTAGTTGTGTCGATACGTAGTTCATCCATATGATAACTAATGTCTATTGACGCATTTAATGTGACGGTTAACACTTTTTTCATTGAAATCATCCTTGCTATATGTGAAATATATGTTTAATTTTGTTTATTTATGTTGTTTATATGTTAAATATATAACTTAAGGATGTTTAAGTCAAACAAATTAGCGCTTATCCATGTAGTGAATAAGCGCCTAGATTATTTCTAAAGTTCATGTGTTAAGTTTTCTATTTCATCTACTAAAGAACCAATAAATTGTATTGTATCTTTTAAAGGTTTGTCCGTCGACATATCCAAGCCTGCAATTTGTGTTAACTCAAGAGGGGACATACTTCCGCCCGCCTTTAATACTTCAAGCCAATCTTTTACAGCGGCTTGACCTTCCTCTTTAATACGTTGCGCCATTAATGTTCCAATCGTTAAGCCAGCAGAATATGTATAAGGATATAAACCCATATAATAGTGCGGCTGACGCATCCATGTTAATTCTGCACCTGATGATATGTTTACTTCATCACCCCAAAACGCTTCGATAACATTACGTTTCAACGTATTAAGTTTATCAGCCGTTAAATGCTCACCATTATCAACACAACGATAAACTTCTCGTTGAAATGCGGCTTCAAGAAGGTGCGTAACCATATTATGATAATACGTTCTAGATATTAAAGAACTCAGTACCCATCGTTTAAAGCGAGGGTCATCACTATTTTGCTCTAATAAATATTGTGCCATCAACATTTCATTCATAGTAGAAGGTGCTTCTACAAAATACAATGAAGACTCTGAGTGCAAAATGTTTTGATGCGCTTGAGCTAAATTGAAATGACCTGCATGACCCAGTTCATGGGCAAGAACAAAAACCTCATTCATTTTTCCAGTCCATGATATGAAAATATAGCTATGAGAAGCGTATGGACTTGCGCAATAAGCACCAGTTTCTTTCCCTTTATTTTGAGGAAAATCAATCCAGCGTTCTTTATACGCTTTTTTAGTCATTTTTAAATAATCTTCACCTAAAACACTTAGCGCATTGTAAATATACTGCTCGGAATCTTGAATTGAAATTTTGGGTTCATAATCAGGATCAATGGAAATTTTTAAATCTTCATATTTCATCGTATCTAATTGATGCACTTCTTTTAATAATCGCGCATATTTACGCATAATAGGGGCTAAATCGGACATAATGATATCAATTTGACGATGATACATATCTGCTGATACATCTTGATCCTCTAATAAGAAATCGATTACCGACGTATATCCTCTTAAATTTGCCTCTAATTTCTCGTTTTGTACATGCGCTTGATACACCGCTGCAGTCGTATGTTGATATTTACGTAGTGTATCACTAAAATGTTTAAAGCTTTGACGTCTTAAATCTGTATCAGGATCATCTTCATAAATACCTTCAAACGTTGTGTAATCCATATTATAAAGTTTACCATTAACTTCAAATTGACCAAAATCAATATCTAACATTTTTGTTACTTCATATAAGTCATAAGGTACATTTAATGCCGCAATCATTTCAGCTAAAACTTTCTCTGCTTCCGGATGCAACTGATGTGGTTGTCGTTTTAACAAACGTTTTAAGTAATAATCATACTTTGATGTTTGCATTGCATTCTGAAGCACATTCGTATCTAATTGCAGCAGTTCAGATTCCACAAAAGTCAGTTGACTCGCTATTTTACCGTAGTTTTGATTAAATAGCGCATTTAGCCGTTGTTTTTCAGGATCTGTTGACTCAACACTTAATTGTAAATGGGAATAATTGGCAACGCGATCAATTTCAATCGTTAATTCACTTAATGCATCCAATACACTCTCAATCGAAGATACATCGCGAATAGCCGTAGCATATTGTTTGTGAAAGGCTTCCGACCTTGAAACTAAAGCGATAATCGCATCTTCATATGCTGCATCATTTTCAAATAGATCTCTCAAATCCCACGTTTCTGATACAGGTACTTCATTACGTTGTTTTAGTTTTTGCGTCACAAAAGTTCCTCCCTTTATAAATAGTTAAATCTATTATACATTATTTTTTAAAGAAGAAATCGATTTCATTATACATACATATCTTTTAAAGTCATGTATAATGAAGACAACATGATAAAGGGGGTTCACGATGACAATACTAGATATGCCTAATTATTTATGGATCTCAATAGTTATAATGATTGTACTCACAATCTTTTGTACGTTAATGTTAAACAAATGGTTTTTTACTGCTATTTTAAGCTTTGTTATTTTAGGTGTGTTAGCTTTCATATTACCAAATTTCTATCATATTACGTATGAACCTTTATTAGGCTTTGCAGCATTCGTATCTGTACTTAGTCTTATATTAAGTTTAATATTATGGTATTTCACACGTAATTGGCGTAAGAAACGTCAAGAGAAAAAATATCAAAAAGAATTATCCCGCATAGAACGAAAATATAGATCATAAAACCCGTTAGCATATTGTTAACGGGTTTAAATGTATATAGAAAGAAGGTGGCCATGCTTTACTATAGTTAACTTCCTATAATATATATTATGTAAACTAAAAACTGTTCAAAAATCATTATATCATATCTACGTTCATTTACATGTTTTTTCGTATTTTATCCATCTACATCATTGATTATGTCAAACTTCTTACTTAAACTGTGATAATTTCATATACTTACAAAGGAATTCAAATATGCTTAAAAGCCTTTTTGGTTTACATAACATAAATATGTTAAATTATGTCCTTTTACTTCACTGGCATCTAAAAACTATAAACGAAAACACTCGCAACTTGTATCATTGCGAGTGTTTTAACTTTTATTTTTTAATTTTAGCACGCACTTTATTTAACGTATTAAACAAGAAATACTTCGGTTTATTAATAGGTTTGTAAAAGTCTCCAATTAATTCTTCGATTTGAACATTAAACCCACGTTTAAATCGATACACACCGTAATCTTCACTGTTTTCAGTAAAATCACCAGATAAACCGTAGAAATTGTAGCGCTCATAACCATGCTCGAAACAATAATTAATCATGTACCAGTGCATAGCATATGGGCCCATAAAATGATTGTATTTTTCACTTGAGCCACCTGAGAAATAGTTAATTTCATAACCGTTTGCAAAATATACACCAGACGCTAAATTTAAAATTTGACCATCTGTTTTACGTAATTCGCTCACTTTTAACATTTCATTTTTGTCATGATCAATTTGTTTATCTAATTCTGCAATTTTCTTCAATTGTTTATCAGATTTATTTTCATTCGCCATCATTTGATCACGACGCGTTTCTTTATCATTTAAGCTGTCTTGTAACGACGTAATATACTCATCTAAATCGATATAAGCGAGCGGTATCAATGCTTTGCTACCATAATTCGAAATAAAGTTTTTGAAATAATCATCTGTTTTTGAAACGAATCCTGCACGTGCTTCAGTTTCACGATATAGTTCTAGGAATTGATCCACTTCATTTTCATTTAAAAACTTGACCCGTATGCCGTAATTGATTGCTTTATTTACATTACGTTTCCGTTGGCTATCAAATTGCTTTTTAATTG
This sequence comes from Staphylococcus agnetis, assembly GCF_011466855.1. NCBI lineage: Bacteria > Bacillati > Bacillota > Bacilli > Caryophanales > Staphylococcaceae > Staphylococcus > Staphylococcus agnetis. The sequence goes on along the minus strand of NZ_CP045927.1, from coordinate 1,025,346 downwards.
TTTGAGGTGATTGGCCTTTTAAATTCAAAACACCCATCCAACGAACTTGACTTGATGTATCATATGCTGTCGTAAATCCATGATGTTCATAACCATGTGATTTAAATAGTTGAACTAGCTTTTCATTAGCATCCTTGTCTGTTATAGGTTTGATATCTTTGTCATACACTTGATAGAGCCAGTATGGGTCCATTTTGACGTATAAACATTTGTTTTTTTGTAAATAAACATCGAGTTCTTTTAAGTAAAAGTCAACTAAACCTAAATCAGAATAGTCCATAACTGGACCGCGATTAGAATAATAAACATAACTTCCCATTGTAGGAATTTTTGAGAATAAACTTGCTGCTAGAATTTGATTATTTTCACCTTTAATTCCAAGTAAAACGACTTGAAACCCGTCTGCTTCACGTGTTCCAATATTTTCTTTAACTTGGAAATAATGGCTTTCTAAAGCAGGATTTTGTACAAATTGGTCATATTCTTCAACTGTGAGTTCTGTAAATTTCATACCAATGAATCCCCTTCTTTTACATTACTTTCTATCTTTTAATTTCTTAAGTTGTGTATACAATTGATACGCCGGTTTGTGGATTGGTTTCACAAAATCACCAACATATTCAAGCACATCTGCGTTAAAACCTTTTTTAAATTTCACTACACCTGCATCTTCGGCATCTTCTGAGAAATCGCCACTCACACCATAGAAGTTGTAGCGTGGTATACCTTGATCAATCGCGTAATTAATCATCGTCCATTGAATAGCATAACTTCCTGCGAAATGACGGAATTGATTCGCAGTACCTCCTGCATAATAAACCACTTCAAATGGATTAATAATATAATATGCTGCTGATATTGGTAATTCATTGCCATGCTCAGCTTGAAGGCGTTGAGCTTCTTCAATTTTAGCGTTTTGCGCTTCGAGTTGCTGTTCAAGGTTTTGTTTTTTATTGAGCGCTTTTTTATTGTCTGGTCGCTTTTCAATGTCTTTTTCAGCTTTTGTTATTTCTTTATTAAGTGCACGTTCTTCATTTTTCAATTCTTCAATATATTCATTGAAATCAATATAAGCTAATGGTACAAGTACACGTTCTTTATAATGTTTGTAACGATTATAGTAGAAATCATCATCACGATCTAAGAAATCTTTTGCTTCAGATGTATCTTCCATAAAGCCTCTAAAAATATGAAGTTCATCTTCTTTTAAAAAGCGCACTTTCACGCCGTTTTTTTGTACTTTTTTAGTGTTACGTTTTCTTAAGCTATCCATATCTTTTAAGACATCGTTAGCCGTTTTATCTTTTAAGTCTAATACCGAATGGAAACGTATTTGTTTAATTGGGTCAAACCCAACTGTAAAGCCATCATGGTCGTAACCCAATTCTGCCATTTTGTCAAAAATCCAATCGTTATTAAATCGTTCAATGACTTCTCCATCGTGATTACGTTTCAACATTGGTAGATAAGGGTCGACACGTAAATACAACGCATTATATTTTTTTACATATTTTGAGAGTTCATTAAAGAAAAAATGAACCAGTTCTTTATTATCGTAATCAATGATAGGACCACGATTACTATAAAAATATTTAAAAAACTTCATGACAGGCGTAGCAGTTAATAAACATGCTGCAAGGATATTATTTTGGTTGTCCTTTATTCCCACAAGATGCGTCTCAACACCTTCTGCCACTTTCAATTCATAATTTCCTACCATTTGTGTGAAATGGCTGTACGGCATTGAATCAGCAAACGCACCGAATTCAGCCGTTGTTAAATTTGTAAATTTCATTTTATAACTCCTATTTCTCTAAAACATTTTGTAAGTATTAATGGAGGGGGTCATTTATGTTTATACTATGGATGTTTCCATTTATCCAATATGATGAAAGATGTTTTGACCAAGATGCAACGCGTTTTTCATTTAAACCCAATTCATAGCTCGAATACATGATGATATTTCATCACTACTTTTAGTAATAATCGATACTTTTGTCTCACTTTATTTTAACGTATTCAACCACATTACGCCAATATTGGAATAGTCAGAGACAAACTTTTTTTAATACATTATTGTCAAAATGTGTCGTGCTTCAAAGTGCATTTCTATCGTTCATCTACAGCCATCTGGATGAAAACACTTTCACCATCAAACCATTGTGTCGGACTCACAATACGCTTTAAGTAATTGATATGTGGCTGTTATAGACGTTTGATGTGTACGTTCCATTGCATGTGATGATTCAATACCTGCTCCAAACAAACCATGTTTCACATCTGCCCCTGCATGTAACGCCCCCGTCGCGTCAGATGCATAATATGGATAGATATCAACTTTGTAATGAATATTTTCTTTTTGACATAATTTCACCAGTTGTTGGCGTAGTTGCTTATGATAAGGACCCGAGGCGTCTTTTGCGCATATGGAGACTGAATATTCATCAGTATTTTGCCCATCTCCTATGGCCCCCATATCTAATGCAATAAATTCCTCAATTGCTGTATCAATATTCGAGTTTGCGCCATACCCTATCTCTTCGTTATTTGAAAAATAAAAAATGGTTGTATACGGTAATACTATATTATCGATATGCAATGATTTTAAATAAGCTAGCATTAATGCAACACTGACTTTATCATCTAAGTGTCGTGATTTTATAAAGCCTGTCGATGTAACTTCAGTACGTGGGTCAAAGCTGATAAAATCACCTACATTGATTCCAAGATCTAATGTTTCTTGTTTTGACATTGTTTTAGCGTCAATGCGTACTTCCATATGTTCTTGCGTACGTTCAATTTTCTGATTGTTTAAATATACGTGCGGAGATGTTTCATGTAAGAGAATGGTACCCGTATACGTCGTATCATCAGAAGTCCGGATGGTACAATATTCTCCTTCAATAGCGTTGTATTTAAAGCCACCAATTAAATCTATTCGTACGCGACCGTCCTCTAATATTTCTTTTACCATTGCACCTAACGTATCAACATGAGCAGTAATACAACGTTTTTGTGCCTTGTTTTGACCCTCTACTTCTACGTATAAGCCACCTTTTCGTGTCATTTCGGGTGAATAGCCCATCTGAGTAAGCTGTGTTTTCACATACTGAATTGCAAGTGCTGTATCACCTGATGGGCTATGTATCGCAGTTAAATCTTTTAGATAATTTAATGCTTGATTATACATGTTTCTCTCCCCTTCACTCATCTTTCCCTCATTATACCTATCTTCTCTTATTTCTTCACAAGATTACCGTGTATTCTATTGCAATTAAACGCTTTAAAATGTTAAAATATCTGAATATTATTACAATAGGCGGTGCACTATGACTAACATTTTTTTCGTAGGTTTAGGCTTAATTGGAGGGAGTTTAGCCAGTAATTTTAAATATTTTTATGAAGATATTCACATCACAGCTTATGATGCCAATCATCATCAGTTACAACGTGCGATGTCAATGGGCATTGTAGATACAATTACTACAAATTATGCACATGGATTAGCACAAGCGGATATTGTTATTTTTGCTACACCTGTTCAAACGACGACGGCTTACCTTAAAGAAATGTCTCAATACGAAACGCGCCCAGGTCTTATAGTTACCGATACTGGTAGTACAAAATCTACAATTCAAGCGTTTGAGCGTTCATTATTAAAACATGATATACATCTTATTGGTGGACACCCTATGGCAGGGAGTCATAAAAGTGGTGTATTAAACGCCAAAAAACATTTATTTGAAAATGCCTATTACGTTCTTGTTCATGACTTGCCAGAAAATAATCACGCCTCTGAGAAAATTCAATCTCTACTTCAATATACGCGCGCTAAGGTCATCTCTATGACTGCAGATGAACATGATAAGATTACAGGTATTGTGAGTCATGTTCCCCACTTTGTTGCATCAAGTTTAGTTCATTTAAATGCGCTTTATGCACGTGATTCTGAGTGGGTTAAAGATCTAGCAGCTGGTGGATTTCGTGATATTACGCGTATCGCTAGTAGTAATCCTGAAATGTGGCGTGACATTTCTTTAGAAAATACCCAACATATTTTAACTGTTATGAAACAATTACGTTCACAATTCGATGGTGTCATTACGTTACTTGAATCTCAAGATGCAAATGGATTGTATGCATTTTTTAATCATGCCAAAATGTACCGCGATGAATTGCCATTGCGTAACAAAGGGGCGATGAATAGTACATTTGATTTATATGTCGACATCCCGGATAAACCCGGTACGATTTCTCAAGTACTTGATATTTTAAGCACGCGTCGTATTTCAATTAGTAACTTACGTATTTTAGAAGTGCGTGAAGATATTTATGGTGCCTTACGCATCAGCTTTAAATCAGCCTCTGATCGCGATGCAGGAAGACAAGCCCTTTCCCATCAATTTGACACGTATATAAATTAAAAAACCGAGCAACACCCCCTAGTTGCCCGGTTTTCTTTTTTAAATTTACCTTATAAGGTTTACATAATATAAATATGGTTACTACATAATTGCAATCCTTTGACATCATTTTGCTGTGCACCATTTCAAACTACATTTTATGACCCGCCATTAGACCAAGTCGATTATGTTTTGTTCCTGCATCTGTAAATGACACTGCCTTGGATACACTTCCTCGTCCGTATTTTTGATGTAAATAATCAATGGTTTTGGCTAACTTTTCATCTCTACGTCGCTGATATTCATCTATAAATAAATTGAGCTGTCGATCTGTATCTGATACAAATTGTGTCAAGGACACACTCAGTGTGCGATATAATTCTGTTTTGTCACACTTCTCATCTGCTAATCGAAATACCGTTTGAATGATATCACGATCTAAATTGGTCGCATCTTGTAATGTGTATTGCTTAGATATGCCACCCCCTTCACTATAGCCATATGAGAAATGAATCGTCTTCGCAAATTGATTACGCGATCTTAAACGACTGGCCACATCTTCAATCAACTCTTGCATCACGACTTTTGTTTCTTCATAAGTGTAATCTCGCATTAAAATCTGACTTTTACATATAGACGGATTAATCACTTGATACGTATCACTAATATGACTTTGATCAATACCATTTGCATGGAGATGTAAGTCTACGCCTATAATGCCAAAATCACGCTTTAAATATTGATATGGGTATTGTGCAAGTTGCCCAATATTAAAAATCCCACGTTGATTTAACTTTTTTTCTGTTTGTTTACTAATCCCCCAAAAGTCACGTAAAGGCTCAATTTTCCACAGTTTGCTCGGAACATCTTCATAGCGCCATTCAGCAATGTAGTTCTCATTATTTTTTGCTTCATTATCCAATGCCACTTTACTCATCAACATATTCGGGCCAATACCAATCGCACATTGAATTTGTGTTTCATCTAAAATTTCCTTAATTAAGCGTTCGCAAAATGATTTAAGCGTTGTACTAAAACGATAATAACTTTTAGTAACATCCATAAAAAATTCATCAATACTATATTGGTGTAAATCTTCAGCTGGGACATACCGCAATGCAATTTGAGAAATTTTTAATGATACTTCTAAATATTTTCGCATGCTCGGATTAATAATATAGATATCGTTTCTGTGCGGAATTTCAAATAAACGTGACCCTGTTTTTATCCCTAATGCTTTTAATTTTGGGGTTGCTGCTAATACAACTGACCCCTGACGTTTTGTATCCGCAACAACAGCTAATTTGGTGTCTAAAGGATTTAAACCTTTTTCAATACATGAGACACTCGCAAAAAAACTCTTTTGATCAATACATAAAATATCTCGGTTTTCTAACAAATTATAATCATACATCCAACCACCCCATTTTTTTCATACTGAAGGATAGTTTTATTATATACGAACATATGTTCTGTTTTCAAGATGAAACATGTTGCTTCTTTGTTAAAAAACATAAAAAAGAGACCAAAGCGTGATACGTATGCGCTTTAGTCTCAACAAAAAATATTAATGCGTTACATATGGAATGATTTCTTCAACTTCTTCGTCTATACCTAAATCAATATAAACATGAGCCTTTAAATAAACTTTACTGTCTTTAGATTGAAAATTGAGGTTTTCTGGTTTGAAATTGAAAGTCGCTTTATAAGGATGACCTTTTTCAACAGTAAAACTGTCTTCAAGTGTAAAAGCAGCTAATTCATTTTCTAGCTGTGAAAATTCACTTGTTTCATCATTGTTTTCATATTTTTCAATGAGTTTAACTTCGGTATGTGTCACAGTTTGAGCACTGTCTCCCGCTTTAAAATGAATACATCCACTGATAGCATCAGACACACGATATTCATTCTGATCTAATCGAATATACACATGCATGCCGTTAATTCCTAATGATGTTAAAATGTTTTCAAAACCCATATTGTACCTCCGAGATTTAAACGTTTTCTCTATCATATCTATAAAGGAATTCATTTGGCAAATCAAACCCTAAAATTTAAAAAAATCTTAAGAAGAGCCAGTCTTTTCCAAAGAAAATGCTATAATAAAAGAAAAGGAGGCGACTTACATGCCAATCGTAACAGTACAACTATTAGAAGGTCGTTCAGACGAACAATTAAAAGCCCTCGTTTCAGAAGTAACAGATGCAGTAGAAAAAACAACAAAAGCCAACCGAGATGCCATTTCTGTGGTCATCGAAGAAATGAAACCACAACATTATGGCGTTGGTGGTAAACGTAAAATCGATCAGTAGAAGCTAAATCTGTATCGTATATCTATTTTAAATCCCTTCACCGTTCATTTCAGGATGAATGCTGAAGGGATTTTAATGTTCATCGACGTGGTGTCCCACTTTAAAAGTGTGTTAGGTTCACATAAAAAAACAGGCAGGCACAATGCCCACCTGTCAACATTAGTCATTTAAAAATTCTTGAATTTGTTTTTTGTTCGCTTCTTTATCAATACCTAGTGCACTACCGCCATCATTCGTAGTCACATCTTCATAAGTCCCTTTTACTGGTACGCTCAATGTTTTAATATTTTTATCACCACGAACGATAAAGCCAATACCTGTTTGGTAAATCGCAGAGTCAGGCATATCTGTTGCGACATAGCCACGCATAATTCCTGCAAGTTTCGGTAATTTAAATACCGTCGACGGTTGAACAAGTTCTTGTTTTAAAGCACTCATCACTTGTTGTTGACGTCGAACACGACCGAAATCGCCTTCTTCATCATGTCGAAAACGGGCATAACCTAACAATTCTTTACCATTTAGACGGTGTTGTCCTTTCTTCAATGACACACCAATTTTAGCTGACATATCTTTTTCAACATTAATTGGAACACCTTCAGGACTCAATTCATCAATCATGGCTTCAAATCCTTTAAAGTCGAGCGTTGCATAGTATTCTGGTTCAATACCTAAATTCTCTTTAAGTGTTTTACGCAACAATTCTGGTCCACCTAATGAATAAGCGGTGTTAATTTTATAACGATTATATCCAGGTATATCTGCGTAAATATCACGCATTACAGATACAATTTTCATATCTTTATGAAGAAAATCATACTGAGCAATCATAATGGAATCCGTTCGTGAAACACCACCATCTTCACGGTCAGAACCTAAAATAAGTACCGTTGCTTTCGCATCATTTTTAGATGTACCGTTAAATTTATGTAACTTAGGTGCTTGTTTATGATCTTTGGCAACTTCAAGACCAGAACGATAACTCGAAATCGTAAAAACAGTCGTTGCAATTAAGATAATAATAATAGCCAAAATAATAAATGGGAGTTTTCGTATACGACGTTTTTTGCGTCGTTTCATGCCCCCTTTTGGCGGTTTGGGATTTCTATGTTCATATTTAATTTCGCTCATCTTATCAACCTTATACCTTCAAAATTGGGATTGTCTGTACTATAATTAATACATATTAACGTTATATAAAATTATTTTAAAAATCAAGTGAAAACTTTAAAAATCGGACTAAGGTCTAAAATAAAAGGGGAAAGGGTGTCCACATGAATATCAATGTTGCTTACTTTGCTGGAGGTTGTTTTTGGTGTATGGTTCAACCTTTTGACACTAATGAAGGCATTGAAAACGTGACTTCAGGATACATGGGTGGACATTTAGCACACCCAACATATGAAGACGTGAAGACAGGGGAAACTGGACATTACGAAACAGTACGAATTGAATATGATGTCGCCCTCTTTTCATACCAAAAATTATTAGAGATTTTCTTTTCTGTTATTGACCCTACAGATGCTGGAGGACAATATCAAGATAGAGGACCTCAATATCAGACGGCTATATTTTATACCAATCAAGATCAAAAAGAGGTAGCAGAAGCTTACATCGCCTCTTTAAAAAATACCTTCGATCATGATAAAGCGATCGCCACAAAAATTTTACCCGCTTCCACATTTTACGAAGCAGAAGCCTATCATCAAGATTTTTATAAAAAGCATCCTGAGCGCTATCAACAAGAAAAAGAAGATCGTGCAAAGTATCAATCCAGACATCAATAAAACCAAAAAGGATGTAGCGACGTCGCTACATCCTTTTTAATTTATGCATTTTTACGAATGACACGGGTTACTTTAATTAAGCTTTCCCAAACATTTTGACGTCGATGATACACTAAAAAGCGTGATTCCCAATTCGGATTAAATTTACTTTTATATTTACGCAATCCTTGGAAACTATACAAACCATTAAAATGTTCATATAAACGTCCAGCAAACTTCTCACGCATGTGACCGTATGGCATTTGACCGACATTAGATAACGTAGCCATCCCCATATTAAAGTAAGCATATCCGTTGTCTTTAGACCACTGTAGCATGTGTAAATACAATGCATCCATAAATGGGACATCAATCGATCTATTCCATCTGATTAAGTCTACAGAGACAATCTCATTATCTTTAACAGGCATTAGTGTACAAAATGCATCAATACGTCCTTCTTCATTTCTCAATACAGCGATAGGTGCCGCATCAAGATACTCACGTGAAAAATTCCCAACTGAGAAATAAAATTCTTTATCTTGACCAAGCCAACCGTCACTTACTTCTTTAAGTTGCTTAAATGTTGCTTCATCTATAGGTGAGGATAACATTTCAAAAGTATAGCCCATTGTCTCAACTTTATTTAACGTTGCACGGAAGCCACGACGTTTTTTACCTGAAGTAGTAAACGCTTGAGCGTCAATTAATGCTTCTTCACCTAATTTAAAGAATTGATTACCAAAGTCATGATATAACGATAAATGCTTTTCAGAGACTTGATAGAAAATGACTTCAGCACCTAAATAGGTCGCATGATCATAAAATTTTTCAAGAAGCGCCGCAAAGCTTTCTTCATTCCCTACAGGATCTCCTAAAACAATAAATGAATTACGGTAAAAACGATACATAATGAACGCATCGTGTTGTTCATTAACAAACATATTTTTATCACCACTGAACAGTAAGTGACTTAAATTATGTCCTCCATATTGATCTATTATCTTTTGACCAATTTCTAAATCTACATTTTCAAGTGGCATACGGTAATGACGTTCAAAAATGTAGATGATAATCGCAACAATTAATGACATTCCAATAATTGAGAGCCAAAAAGTGGAACGTAAAACAAAATAATCTACATTTGGCATTTTTACATCGACAATTGCTAACGTTTGTCTTACTAGCACTTGGTTTAGGTAAAAGAATATCGCACTCACTAAAACAATATAAATAACTGATTTAAAACGAATCGCACGTTTTAAAACATTCGACTTACGATACGCAAATATTAAAGGTGCTAAAATTAAAGTAACAACTAGTATTTCAATCGAGATACCGTATACATAGAAATTAGTAATAATCAAAATACACATTGCGACAATGATAAAGAGCGTCGCACGCTGACTCCGTTCTATAATTCCACGTAAATTTAAAATTAAAATTAAGCAGGCACTCACATTAAATATATACAAAATGAGAAACACGATATGATGTTTAGATGTGGCGGCATCAACAATAATTAAAGCGTTGATTAATAAAAACATTAAACTCGTGATACCTACTAAAACACTTAAAATTAAAGATGGAAAAACACTTACGAAATCTTTTTGAAACGAAAAGATAAATCCTGTGACATCTCTCGCCGGCACAAAGAATTTCGAATCGGATATAAAATTTTTCGCATGTGGGCCGAATTCGAATACTGTCATTACAAGTGCAATGAATAATGGGAAGAAGTAATATGCAAAACGATACACAAGTAACGCTAAGACAATTTTTTCTTCAGGAATTCCGATATATTTTAAACCTAATAAAATAATCAAATCAAATGCACCAAATCCCCCAGGGATAAATGATGCTAAACCAGATATTGCGGCTACAATAAATACACTTAATACAACTGGAAACGGTGGATTCGCTCCGACAATATGTAAAGATAAGTAAAGTACAAGACTCGCACAAATCCATTCAACACTTGAAATCACTGTAAAAAGTGACCCTAACCAACGTACTTTTTGATCAATCGGAGAAATTAATGACACAATGATAAATACTGGTAACAAAAATGCAACGACGTAAAGTAATATTTTAACCCATATTGATGTATTATCTAAAAAACTGACATCTAGAATATGTGTAACGATGAGTAACGATAAAAAACTCAATCCTGTGAGCATCGACGTTAAAATATATGAAATAAATTTCACAAGTTTCTTACGTTCATTCGAATAATTACTATAAAACCATAATCTGACACCTGCGCCGATAAAGCCACCAAAACCAATAATATTATTAAAGGCATTGATAATATAACCTACGCGGAGTGCTTTGAACTTAGAAACCGGTAATTTAAAGCGTGCCGCTAGCACCCAGTCAAATAATGACAACAGTCCGAGTGCAAATGCACCTAGTAAAAATAACCCAATTAATTCAAAACGATTAATGTGATTAAATAGTATAAATGTTTTTTTGAAATCAATATGTGACAGTTCTTTTGACAACACAGACGTCACAATGACAATTAATACCAAAACAAATACAATTTTTAAATATTTCACTAAATTTTTATTTAAAGACATATGGCACTACCTTTCTGACTGAATTCATGCATAAAAGTGCGAGGATTGCTCACCTCACCCTTGATACATATAAAAACTGACTGAAACTGTGATAATACATGATGAAATCACAATTACGCAAGCCCCTTGATTTTAAAAATCGCTTAAATTTATTTAGAGGAAGATGACTCACTTTGCGCTCTTGCGTATTCCTCATCAGGCATTTCATATAAACCTGCATCTTCAGCGTAATATTTATTATAACGACGCTTAAATAGTAGGAAGATATGCGATACTAATACTTTTAAAATCGCATATGCTGGAATACCTAAAATAACGCCGACAATGCCTAGTAAGTTACCTGCACTTAATAAGACAAATATAATCGTTAATGGATGAATTTTTAAAGTTTTACCCATTACGTTTGGTGAAATGAAATGCCCTTCAATAAACTGCACAGCAGTCCACACAATGATTAATTTAATAAGCATGAAAGGTGATGTAATAATTGAAATGATAATTGCCGGTGAAATGGCAATTGTAGGTCCTAAATAAGGCACTACACTCGTTACTGCAGCAATACTCGCAAGGATTAATGCATAATCTAAACCAATGATAGAGTAGCCGATAAACAAGAGTACACCGATACAAAAAGATACAATAATTTGACCTTGAATATAAGACCCTACTTGATGACTCATCTTATCTAGTAAATCATGTACATCTTTACGGAATTTAGGCGGTGTTACATGATTAATAAACCCTTTAAATTTATGTCCATCTTTCAACATGAAAAACAACACAAATGGCACCGTAATAAGCACGACTGTCGCATTTACAAGCGTTTCTGCAAACGTACGTAGTCTCGGCGCAATACTATCAGACATCTTAGGTAAACGCTCTTGCAATGTCGTTAACGTACTTTCAATTTGTGTAGAATATTTTTCTAAAAATGGAAAATGCATGACACGATTCACAAAATCTGTGACTTTATGAATATAAGCAGGCGCATTCGAGATAAGACGTTCCAATTGAATAGAGACAAGTGGAATCAATAAATTCACAATAATTGTGATAATACCAGCGATGGCAACAAATAAAATCGTAATCGCCCAAATACGTTTAATATTATAGCGCTCCATCAAATTGATAATAGGATTAAATAAATAGAATAGAATTAATCCGATAATGATAGGCGCAGCGATGGTATTAAATACGATAATAAATGGTTGGAAGACATACGATACTTTATCAAATATAAAAATGACAATTCCTAATAGGATAAATATCATTAAAGCAAAAAGTAAGTCTTTACCCCCGAAAAATTTCATAAAACGACTTTCTCGAAAATCAAGGTTTTTGCGCTCTACACCTTGGTTTTCTCTTTGATTAGACATAACACTCTCACCCTACTTTACTTAAATTAATTATAGTGTATCGTTTTTTAAAAAAAATTAAAACTTATAACCATAAATAGAACTTTAAAATTACCTTAGATTTAGACATCTTATATGACTTATAACTATTATTTCATGATAATAAACCCTTATCCGACACGCCTTGCTATTTTTTAAAGTTTTTATTTAATTATTCCTTTATTTTAAAACTTCTTAACTGGCAGACGTCACTTCAGCCTATACCCTTCATCACACATAGAGATGTTGTCTTAAATATACCACTCCGGCACCGTGTACAAACCGTATCATATCACGAAACATTTCCCCTCAAAATAAGCTTTCAACGTGCATTAGACAATAAACGTTGAAAGCGATGGTCAATCTAACATTTCACTTATATTCGTTGATTTAATGATTCAACATACTTATAGATGATATGGCATAAAAAAGGGATGGCCTATGATATCATAGACCACCCCAATGGTGTTTATGCTTTAAATAATGTATCTCCAAAGTTCACAGTTTGATCTTCTGACACAGTTATTTCATTAATATTTCCTTGCGTTAAAATAATCGGCGTAATATCACTCTTCGCGTTTTCTCGAATGTAATCTAAATCAAATGTAAGTAATACATCGCCTGTTTGGATTATTTGACCCTCTTCAACTTGCATTGTAAAGCCTTCACCGTTAAGTTTAACCGTATCTAAGCCAACGTGGATTAAAAGCTCTGTACCTTCATCTGAAACTAAACCAATCGCATGTTTAGTAGGGAAGAACATTTGTACTTTACCATTAAATGGCGCGCGAACTTCACCTTTCGTTGGTGCAATTGCAATACCGTCACCCATCATTTTCTCGCTAAACACTTGATCAGGTACGTCAGAAAGTGGCACAAATTTACCCTCTAAAGGTGAGGCAATGATTGTTGCATCTGAAGTTGATTGTTTGTGTTCGTCAATAACAACAGGTTCATCGTCATGATCATCTAATGATACAGGTTTTACTGTTTTACCATCCATGATATGTTGCATTTCATGTTTGATTTGATCTGACTTCGGACCGAAAATCGCTTGCATATTATTGCCCACTTCTAGTACGCCTGATGCACCTAAATCTTTCAAACGTCCAACGTCAACTTTTGACTTGTCCGCAACTTCTACACGTAAACGCGTAATACATGCATCTAAATGTTTGATATTTTCTTTACCACCCATAGATTCAAGCACGGCATATGGTAATTCACTCGCTTCAACTGATGCTGATTCAGATTGCTTATCTTCACGTCCTGGCGTTTTGAAGTTAAATTTCTGAATTAAGAAGCGGAAAACTGTGTAGTAAATCACCGCATACACAATACCAACTGGGAATACAAGCCACCAAGCTGTTTGGTTAGGTAAAATACCAAGTAATACGTAATCGATGAATCCACCAGAGAATGTGTAACCTAAATGAACATCGAGTAAGTATAAAATTAAGAATGATAGACCATCAAGTACTGCATGGATAAAGAATAATAATGGTGCTACGAATAAGAATGAAAATTCTAATGGTTCTGTAATACCTGTTAAAAATGATGTTAATGCTGCTGATGCCATTAAACCAGCTACCACTTTTTTGTTTTCTGGTTTAGCGGTATGATAAATTGCTAACGCAGCCGCTGGTAAACCAAACATCATCACTGGGAATTCACCTTGCATGAATTTACCAGCTGTTAAATGTGCACCTTCACGAATTTGCTCTAAGAAAATACGTTGGTCACCTTTAAAAATTTCTCCTGCCGCATTAGTATATGAACCAAATTCAAACCAGAACGGCGCATGGAAAATATGGTGCAAACCAAATGGAATTAATAATCGTTTAATAAAACCAAAGAAGAACACTGCAAGTCCAGTGTTAGAATCTAATAAACCGCTACTGAACGCATTTAAACCGTCTTGAATCGTTGGCCAAATTAACGCCATTGGGAATGCAAGAATAAATGATAACGTCGCCATCATAATTGGCACAAATCGTTTACCTGCAAAGAACCCTAAATAAGTAGGTAATGAAATGTTATAAAATTTGTTATAACACCATGCTGCTAATGCACCAATGATAATCCCGCCAAACACACCTGTTTGAAGCGTTGGAATCCCTAAAACACTTGCAAAACCTTTGTTAGCTTCGCCTGCCATTTCAGGTGTCACGTGTAAAAAGGCACCCATTGTTTTATTTAAAATGACAAAACCTACAAAAGCAGCAATTGCCGCAACACCGTCACCACCGGCAAGTCCGATCGCAACCCCCATTGCAAAAATAATCGGTAGGTTATCAAAAATGACACTACCTGCACCTGTCATCATCTCTGCGACATTTTGAATGCCTTGGTTTTGGATGAATGGCACATAATGTTGTAGTGCTTCCCCTTGTAAAGCTACACCAAATGCTAAAAGTAAACCAGCAGCTGGTAGAATCGCAACAGGTAACATTAAGGCTTTACCAATACGTTGCAACTGTCCAAATAGTTTCTTTCCCACTGTAATACCTCCAATTTTTATGAATCTCACACAAAAAAGCATGAGTAAAAAGCCATGGATAGCATATCCATAGGTTTTAACTCATGCCTAATCTCACTTAGTAACACGTTACGTATTCGATTGCGTCGTCGTTGAAAGCTGTTGAATATGCATTGTTAAGTATGCAATTTCAGCTTGATACACTTCCAGACTGCTTTGTGTTTGAATCATTTTTACTATTTTAACAGCTATATTGTAGCATAAAGGATATTGCGATTTCAATAGCGTTTCAAAATCTAATTGTACTTGTGCACGTTCTCCTTTGCGCACACGCTGAAGTAAGAAATGAATATGTCTCACAAAGCGTTGGTATTGAATGGATTGTATTGGTATTTTAATTTGTAAATCATGTTCAATCATGCGTACCGCTGTATTAATCAATTTCGGTACTTGTTCTGTTTCCTCTATGTTAATTTGATTCGTTTGAGAAGCAATGTGTAACGCAATAAAACCAACTTCATCTTCAGGAAAATTGACATTTAATTGCAAGTTGATTCGAGCGACAACACGTTTAGCTATTGTATAAGCTTCAGGGTAACTATATTTCGTTTCACTGAGAAATGGATTTTGTATATATTGTTGTTGCTGATAACGTTTTAACGCAAAGACAATATGATCGGTAATAGATACAATAAATGACTCATTTTGACTTAAATCAAAATGTGACATGATGAGTTGCACAGACTCTATCACTACTTTTAGAACTTCTTCATCAGTATGCGCGATTACCATTTTATAATGATCTTGTTCTTCTTTATTTTGTAATGTAAAGACCTTTTCAATAACTTTATCTGGTTGGATGTGTTTGCCCGCTTTTTGATTAAAGCCGAGCCCTTTTCCAATAATAATCACTTCTTCATTATGATATTCACAAATGAGTACGTTATTGTTGAGGACTTTTTTTATTAAATATGACGGCATAATTTTAATCTCCTCTACCACTTCATAATGATTATATATTGAAAGATAAAATAAATAAAGCGACATTTTTTATATCATAGACACCAATGTGCGTTTGTAAAAAAAGCTTTCAAAATTCATGAATAAATGAACTTTGAAAGCTAAAGATATGTTAATGATAGATGATAATGTCGACTTAAAATTTATCGTATTGTTTCAAACGCTTTTGTGCATCGCCCCAACATTCAATACCGAATAAATTAATTTCTAATTCTTCTGGTCTGAAGATAGGTCGTTTACCTTCTTTACGTTGTCGCTGGTAATCCTTGGCGACAGCAAATGCAACATTAGATAAACCGATAATTGCCACCAAGTTAACAATGGCCATTAAGCCCATAAATAAATCTGCTGTGTTCCATACTGTTTGTGTTTTTACAACGGCACCAACAAAAACTAATACTACAACGAAACAGCGGAAAATAAATAATACAATTTTATTTTGAGATAAGAACTCTATGTTAGATTGACCGTAGTAGTAGTTCCCTACTACAGATGAAAATGCAAACAGTGTAATCGCGATTGATAAGAAGATACCGCCAGCACTTCCTAAATGTTCATTAAGTGCTGATTGCGTCACTTTAACACCTTGCGCAGCACCTTCACCAAATTCTAAACCAGAATATAATAAAATCATAATTGCTGTCGCAGTACAAACAAGTAAGGTATCAAAAAATACACCTAAAGATTGAATTAAACCTTGTTTCACAGGGTGTGTAACTGCTGCTGTTGCTGCTGCGTTAGGGGCAGAACCCATACCAGCTTCGTTGGAGAATAGACCACGTTTAACACCTTGTAAAACAGCAAAGCCTAAAGCCCCACCTGCAGCTTGATCTATACCAAATGCACTTTTAATAATCGTTAAAATCATCGGTACAATTTGATCAATATGTGTGACTAAAATAAACAATACCATTACGATATACACAATTGCCATAATCGGAACGATATATGACGACAATGTCGCAATACTTCTTACACCACCGAATATAATGACAGCCGTAAGCAGAGCTAAAACAATCCCTGTATAAACAGGATCAATGTTATATTGTGTTTGCAATGACTCTGCAATAGTATTCGATTGTACAGTATTAAAAACGAAGGCAAAGGTAATTGTAATTAAAATGGCAAATACAATACCTAACCATTTTTGATTTAATCCTTTAGTAATATAATATGCGGGACCACCTCGGAAGCCGCCTTCTTTATCTGGAACTTTGTATACTTGAGCTAAAGTCGCCTCAACAAAGGCACTCGCTGCACCAATAATTGCAATAATCCACATCCAAAATACTGAACCAGGACCACCTAATACAATTGCTGTCGCAACCCCTGCAATATTTCCCGTCCCTACACGAGAACCTGCACTTATTGCGAACGCTTGGAATGGCGAAATCCCCTTTTCACCAGAATCAAGTGTTTCTGGCTTTTCCGTTAAGGCTCTGAACATCTCAGGTATCCACCTAATTTGAACGAACTTTGAACTGATTGAGAAAAAGAGTCCAGCAGTAAGTAGTAATCCAATTAAATATTGGGACCAAATTAAGTCTGTACCTTCAGTTATTAATGTTTTGAACCAACCCGGAATTAAACTATCAAAATCTTTCACTTTAATCCCTCTTTACTTATCAAATTTTCAAATATACTCAATTTTAAAAACAACTAGGTTCATTCTACCATTGAATAAGACAAGTGACTATAAATTTTTTAAAAGCTACTGTATTTCAAGATGCTTGATGTCACCAAACTGTGTCACATCAACTACAAAACTACCATTCGTATATTGTTCAGATAAGTGGATATCGTTAATGTTGCCTTCAAATTGATGACGATCTGAATGCAAAGTAAAGCGCTCATGCTCAGGTCGACATACTTTGGCATCTACAACACGATGTGGATTTTTCTTCAATTCTTTTAATACTGTGATACCCCGTTGCGCACGTTTAGCCGATTGTAAAAGTGATGCTTTAATCCGTTTTAAAGCGCCTCGTTGAGTGGCAATCAAAATTGAATCTTCACTATCAATTGTGTCCGCCAGTACTACGTAATCTTCATCTTTAAGGTTGATGGCTTTCACACCTGCAGCACGTAATCCTGTATCAGGAAGTTCAGACAATGGATAAGTAAGCGACATCCCTTTGTGTGTGAATAATGTAATCAACTGTAGGTCATTCTTGGATGGCACTTTCATCACAGCCACAACGTCATCACCTGCTTTTACTTTTGCAGCAACAAGTGGTTTCGTTGAGCGCGAAGATTTGAAACCTGACAGTAAACTTTTCTTAATCATACCGTTACGCGTTGCGGTAATAATCGCTTCATCATCAGTAAATTTAGAAACGACATACGCTTGTATTATCTTTTCGTCTTCATCAATAGGTACAATTTGAGATACATGTTGACCTAAATCTTTCCATTTTATATCCGGCAATTTATGCACAGCAATCAGTAAGTAGCGTCCTTTTGACGTAAATACAAGCGCTGTATCTTGTGTATTGACTTCTTGAATCGTTAACACGCTGTCCTTATCTTTAATACCAATTTCGTCTTTACCACTGGCATTAAAGCTACGTAAAGAAGTGCGTTTAATATAACCTTCTTGAGTTAAACTCATCACTACCGTCTCACTTGGTACAATGACTTCTTTATCAATTTTAATTTCAGCAATTTCAGCTTCAATCACGGATAAACGTGGTGATTTAAATTGTGCTTTAATTTCATTCAATTCTGATTTAATCACATCAAGTAACGCACCGTGGTCATCCAGAATATGTTTCAATTTAGCGATTAGAGCTTCTAGTTCTTTATGTTCATCTTGCAATGCAACGATATCTGTATTTGTTAAGCGGTACAACTGTAACATAACAATCGCTTCAGCTTGTTCTTGTGTAAAATCAAATTCAGCAACAAGATTATTTTTTGCATCACTTTTATTTTTAGAGTTTCGAATAATTGCGATGACTTCATCTAGAATAGATAAAGCTTTGATCAAACCTTCAACAATATGCATACGCGCTTCAGCATGACTTAAATCATATTGAGTACGACGTGTGACAACTTCGATTTGATGATTGAGGTAACTGTCAATCATCGGTTTAATGCCCATTAACTTAGGTCGACCTTCACTGATTGCTACCATATTGAAATTATAGGCTACTTGTAAATCGGTATTTTTAAATAAATAATTTAAAATTGCTGTTGCATTAACGTCTTTTTTCAACTCCACTGCAACACGTAAACCGCTTCTATCTGTTTCATCACGCACTTCAACGATACCATCTACTTTTTTATCAGCACGTAACTCATCAATTTTCTTCACAAGACTACTTTTATTTACTTCATATGGGATTTCTGTCACAACGATTTGTGAACGACCATTTCGCAACGTTTCAATCTCTGTTTTAGAGCGAACGATAATTTTGCCTTTACCCGTTTCGTAGGCCTTTTTAATTCCATCAATCCCTTGAATAATACCACCCGTTGGAAAATCTGGGCCTTTGATAGATTTCATAAGTTGTTTCACCGTGATGTCAGGATTATCTATATATTTTAACGTCGCTGTGATTACTTCTGATAAGTTGTGTGGCGGAATATCTGTCGCATAACCAGCAGAAATCCCTGTAGAACCATTTACAAGTAAATTTGGAAAACGTGCTGGTAACACCATAGGTTCCATTTCAGTATCATCATAGTTCGGTACAAAATCGACCGTTTCTTTATGAATGTCACGTAATAATTGCGCTGACAGTAAGCTTAATTTAGCTTCTGTATAACGCATTGCAGCTGGAGGATCATTGTCGATACTCCCGTTATTACCATGCATTTCAACTAATACATGACGTAATTTCCAATCTTGACTGAGACGCACCATTGCATCGTAAACCGACGAATCGCCATGTGGGTGGAATTGACCAATAACATCCCCGACGGTTTTCGCACTTTTACGGAAATTTTTATCGTACGTATTTCCACTTGAATACATTGCATATAAAATACGACGTTGTACAGGCTTTAACCCGTCGCGTACATCAGGTAATGCACGTTCTTGAATGATATATTTACTGTAACGCCCAAAACGGTCACCAATGACATCTTCTAATGGTAAACTTTGGATGATTTCAGCCATTATGCATTCTCCTCTTCCGATTCATCATTTAAAATTTGAACTTCATCATTTTCTAAAATACTTTGGTCTTCTTGCATACCAAATTGTACATGACGTTCAATCCATTCTCTTCGTGGTGCAACTTTATCTCCCATGAGCGTAGACACACGCTTAGATGAACGTACTTCATCTTCAATTTGAACACGAATCAATGTTCGCGTTTCAGGATTCATCGTTGTTTCCCAAAGCTGGTCAGGATTCATTTCACCAAGACCTTTGTAACGTTGTAAAATAAACCCTTTTCCAAATTCTTTTTGTAATGTTTCTAACTCTTCATCTGTCCAAGCATAGGCTACTTTTTTATTTTTATTTTTGCCTTTTTCTAATTTATAAAGTGGTGGTAACGCGATAAACACGCGACCCGCTGCAACAAGAGGACGCATATATTTAAAGAAGAATGTAAGCAATAATACTTGAATGTGTGCACCATCTGTATCCGCATCCGTCATAATTATCACGCGGTTATAGTTACTGTCTTCAATATTAAAATCATTTCCTACACCTGCACCAATCGTATGAATGATGGTATTGATTTCTTCATTTTTAAATATATCTTCCAGTTTTGCTTTTTCAGTATTGATAACTTTACCACGTAATGGCAAAATGGCCTGGAACTTGCGGTCACGTCCAAGTTTTGCAGATCCACCCGCCGAATCACCTTCGACAAGATAGAGTTCATTTTTATCCGTGTTTTTACTTTGCGCTGGTGTCAGTTTACCAGATAGCAACGTATCTTTACGTTTATTTTTCTTACCTGAACGCGCATCTTCTCGCGCTTTTCTCGCTGCTTCTCTCGCTTGTTGCGCTTTAATTGCTTTTTTTACTAACGCTTTAGAAAGTTGACCTTTTTCTTCTAAATAATACGGCAATTTTTCAGCTACAACAGCATCTACAGCACTTCTCGCTTCAGGTGTTCCAAGTTTAGATTTTGTTTGGCCTTCAAATTGAAGCAAGTGTTCTGGAATACGTACCGATATAATAGCAGTGAGTCCTTCACGTATATCATTACCTTCAAGGTTTTTATCTTTTGCTTTTAAGTCGCCGATACGGCGGGCATAATCATTAAAGACACGTGTCATCGCTGTTTTAAAGCCGACTTCATGTGTGCCGCCATCCTTTGTACGGACATTATTAACAAAACTCATAATACTCTCGGAATACTGATCGTTATATTGAAACGATACATCAACCTCAATCTCATTGGACTGACCTTGGAATAAAGCAACGTCATGAAGCGTTTCTTTACCCTCATTAACATATTTTACAAATTCTTTAATACCTTCTTCATAATGATACACTTCAGTACGTGCTTTATCTGCGCGGCGATCTTCTAAAGTGATTTTTAGTCCTTGAAGTAAAAAAGCAGATTCTTGTAATCGTTCACTTAACGTATCAAAGTTAAAAGAGGTCGCATTTTTAAATATTTCGGGATCTGGTTTAAATGTTACAGTTGTTCCTGTACGTCTCGTTTTACCTTTAGATATTAATTTTGTTTGTGGAACGCCACCATGTTTAAACTGTTGTTCAACAATTTTTCCATCACGGTGAATCTGAACTGTAAGCCATTCACTTAACGCATTGACGACAGATGCACCTACGCCGTGGAGACCGCCAGATGTTTTATAACCACCTTGACCAAATTTACCACCCGCGTGAAGTACAGTAAAAATAACTTCAACAGTAGGTTTCCCTGATTGATGCATTCCTGTTGGCATACCACGACCATTATCGGAAATTGTAATACTTTCGTCTGGATTGATTGTGACATTAATCTCATCACCATATCCATTTAAAATCTCGTCGACAGAATTGTCCACAACTTCATAAACCAAGTGATGGAGACCACGCTTATCTGTCGAACCAATGTACATACCTGGTCTTTTACGAACAGCCTCAAGACCCTCGAGTACTTGTATTGCATCATCAGAATAGTTATGATTCGTTTTTGCTGACACTCAATTCCCCTCCTACAAACATACGTTCGTTCATCAAACTATACAATAGTTATTCTTATATAAATCACATTAAAATGCAAGTCACAATTGGTATTGCTCGTTAATTTCACCCCTGAATAATGGGAAATTACTTTTTTAGTAACACAAAAAAACATGACGCGTTCAAAAATTGTGGTAAAATGGTAGTAGGTACTAAAAGGATGTGAATGTACATGTCAATTTTCCTAGTAATCGTTTTGAGTTACCTTATTGGGGCAATTCCGAGTGGTTATATAATTGGTAAAATTTTCTTTAAAAAGGATATTCGTCAATATGGTAGCGGAAACACAGGTGCAACAAACAGTTTTAGAGTGTTAGGTAAACCTGCTGGGTTCGCTGTTACTTTTTTTGATATTTTCAAAGGATTTATTGTAGTGTTTCTACCTGCATTATTTCATGTAGATATTCATGGTATTTTAATTGGTATATTTGCAATTTTAGGTCATGTATTTCCAGTATATTTAAAATTCCGTGGCGGTAAGGCGGTTGCTACAAGTGCCGGAGTGTTACTCGGTGTGAACCCCATTTTATGCTTAATCTTAATCGCAATCTTTTTTGCAATTCTTTATTTAACAAAATATGTATCATTATCAAGTATCATCGCCGGCATTTGCTGTGTCATAGGCTCGTTTATAGTTAATGACAAAATACTACTACTGATTAGTTTCGTAGTAGCCTCTCTACTCGTGATACGACATATTAGTAATATCAAACGTATCATTAAAGGCACAGAGCCTAAAATTAAATGGATGTAACCTTTTTCTATTTATTTCCTTTAGGTTTCAAGATAAAATAAGCTTATACCTAGCCTTATTTATGAGAGGAGTTTTAAAGATGCAATTAGAATTTACAGCTGAAGCAATTGAATGGTTTAAGAAAGAATTAGAATTACCTCAAGAAGGCAAAGCACTTCACTTTTTTGTTCGCTATGGTGGCGAATTTCAATTAAAACAAGGATTTAGTCCTGCGTTTAATATTGAAAATGTAAAAGATATTGACGAAATTGGATACGAACAAACACTAGATGGCTTATATGTCGTTGTTGCTGAAAGAGACGTATGGTATTTTGAAGACGATCACCTCAAAATCGACGTCAAAAATGACGAAATCACATATGAAGCTGAATCAAAATAAAAAGAGATTACAATAACATACATGGAACGTAAGATGACGAGATAAAGTTCCTTATAAAATTAAAAGGTTGAGATATAGTATGCTCAACCTTTTTTATATGCCATTAAAATGTCTACACTTAAAACAAACGGTCATGATAATTTGTTTAAACTGACATAATATTAAGAGGAAAAGTTAATACCGTTACTAAGCGTCTCCCTTTTCTTTTGTCAGCTTACATACTTAGCCTTTAAAAACTATGAAAATAGCCTTCATCTTCACCCATATATGAGCGATGAAGGCTATTTAATATGGCAACAGCATCTCTATGCGATTTAATATTACTGATAGAATTAATTTAACGTAAGCTCTTTTTCAACGCCTGCTTGATTTTGTTCATCAACTTTACTATAAACCTCAAACCAATTCGGAAAACGTTTATCAAGACGTATCGGTCTACGTTCATCTTTAGTAATAATCACATTATCTGTGTAACCAGTAGTCACAATGTCACCTTTTTCGTTGTATATCTCATATTGATATCTTGAGCGTAATTTAGAAAATTTTGAAACCCATGTTTTGATAATCACTTTTTCTGGATATGTGACGCTTTTTTTATAGGTGATGTTTAATTCAGTCACTGGTGATACGACACCTTCATGTTCCATTTCACTGTAATCTAAACCGAGTTTACGAATGTAATCAGTACGCGCTACTTCAAACCATGTTGCGTAATTCCCATGGTAAATCACACCCATTTGATCTGTTTCTTGATATCTAGATTCTATCTCAGTTAAAGCATATAACATACGCCGTCCCTCTTTCTATCATTCGTCACTGTTTAGTGTATCATACATCGTATTTAAATAACGATAATAAACATCATACAGATTAAACGGGATAGAACTACTACGTTCCATCCCGTTTTATTATGATGATAAAAGCATGTTTTATGCTAATTTTTTACGTAATACCAATTGTAAAATACCACCGTGACGATAGTATTCAATTTCAACTTTAGAGTCGAAACGAGCCACTGCTTTAAATTCAATTATTTGTCCATCTTCTTTTTTCGCAGTAACTTTCACTTCTTGACCTGGTTGAACCGCTTCAGAGATGTCGACTGAAATGTGTTCTGTTCCATCTAAACCAAGAGAATCTGCAGACTCACCTTGTTTAAATTGTAACGGTAACACACCCATCATCACTAAGTTCGAACGATGAATACGTTCATAACTTTGCGCGATAACTGTTTTCACACCTAAAAGGTTCGTGCCTTTCGCTGCCCAGTCACGAGAAGAACCCATACCATAGTCATTACCAGCTAACACAACAAGACCTGTGCCGTCTTCTTTGTATTTCATCGCTGCATCATAGATTGACATTACTTCTTTTGTTGGCCAATAAGTTGTATAACCACCTTCTGTGCCCGGCGCTAATTGGTTTTTAATACGAATGTTCGCAAACGTACCTCGCACCATCACCTCATGGTTACCTCGACGTGACCCGTATGAGTTAAAGTCACGAGGTGATACACCATTGTCAGTTAAGTACTTACCTGCTGGCGTATCTTTACCAATCGCACCAGCTGGAGAAATATGGTCTGTCGTAACAGAATCACCAAATTTACCCATCACACGTAAATCACTTAATGGTTGAATGTGACCAGGCTCTTTAGATAAGCCTTGGAAGAATGTAGGATTTTGAATATATGTTGATGACGGATCAAAATCATACAATGGTTGATTTGTAGTATCGATTTCATTCCATAATTCGTTATTTTCATATACATTTTTATATTCTTCTTTAAAGAGTTCTGGAGTCACGACACTATCTACAGTATCTGAAACTTCTTGAATCGATGGCCAAATATCTTTTAAGTAAACGTCATTACCTTGCGCATCTTGACCAAGTGGTTCATTTTGTAAGTCTACATCAACTGTACCCGCTAAAGCATAAGCGACAACGAGTGGCGGTGATGCTAAATAGTTTGCTTTCACTAAAGGATGGATACGACCTTCAAAGTTACGGTTACCAGAAAGGACTGATGTTACTAATAAGTCTTCTTTAGCCACCGCACGTTCAATTTCTTCGAGTAATGGTCCAGAGTTACCGATACATGTTGTACAACCATAACCCACTAAGTTAAAGCCTAATTGATCTAAATAATCTTGTAAACCAGCATCACGTAAGTAACCCGTTACGACTTTCGAGCCTGGTGCAAGTGATGTCTTCACATAGTCAGGAACTTTTAAACCTTTTTCAACAGCTTTCTTAGCTAAAAGTCCAGCACCTAACATTACATATGGATTAGATGTGTTTGTACAAGATGTAATTGCTGCAATCGCAATATCTCCTGTTTTCATTTCTGTAGAACGACCATCTTTAAATTCAATTGTCGCTTTTTTATCGAATTCACTTTTATCTAAACCGTGACCTTGGTTACCTGCAGGTGCAGTCACAGATTTTTGGAATGCTTTTTTCATATCACTTAAGAAAATTAAATCTTGAGGACGTTTAGGGCCTGATAATGAAGCTTCTACAGTAGATAAATCTAAATCAACAACATCTGTGTAGTTCGGTTCTGCAGAGGCATCAAAGAACATATGGTTTTCTTTTAAATATTTATCCACTGTTTCAATTTGCTCATCAGAACGACCTGTTAAACGTAGATATTTGAGTGTTTCATCATCTACTGGGAAGAAACCACATGTTGCACCATATTCAGGTGCCATGTTGGCAATTGTTGCACGGTCAGCTAATGGTAATTTTTCAACACCAGGACCGAAGAACTCAACAAATTTTCCAACTACGCCTTTTTTACGTAGTAATTCTGTTACACGTAAAGCGAGGTCTGTGGCAGTTGCACCTTGAGGAAGTTCTTTAGTTAAACGTACACCAATTACTTCTGGAATTGGGAAGTAGGATGGTTGACCCAGCATACCTGCTTCAGCTTCAATACCACCAACACCCCAACCTAATACACCTAGACCATTGATCATCGTAGTATGTGAATCGGTACCTACTAATGTATCTGGGAAAGCAACTTGTTCTCCTTCATTTTCACGAACGTGAACAACATTCGCTAAATATTCGAGGTTCACTTGGTGTACGATACCTGTCGCAGGCGGTACCGCATTATAATTTTCAAAAGCTTTTGTAGCCCAGTTTAAAAATTGATAACGTTCATAGTTGCGTTCAAATTCTAATTTCATGTTGCGTTCAAGAGCGTCTGGAGATGCGTAGCTGTCAACTTGAACCGAGTGGTCAATAACTAAGTCCACAGGTACTTCAGGATTGATTTTAGATAAATCACCGCCGACATCATCCATTGCCTTACGTAATGATGCTAAATCTACTACTGCAGGTACACCTGTAAAGTCTTGTAAAATAACACGTGATGGTTTAAAAGGTACTTCACCTTTTACGTTTTCTTTACCAAATGTTGATAACGCCTTAATGTGATCATCTGTGATCACAAAACCATCTTCTTGACGTAAAACAGATTCTAAAAGTACACGAATTGAGTATGGTAAACGACTAATTTCTGTTAAACCTTGTGCTTCGAGTGATTTAAGGTCGTAGTAAGTTAGTGTTTTACCATTCACTTGAAACGACTTTTTAGCTTGCTCTTTTAAATTTGAAGCCATAGAATATCCCCCCTGATATTTTTATATGCCGTTAATATAATTGTATAATTATCCTTCTATGAAAACAACTCTATACGCGTGAAAAGCTTTATTTCAGTTTTTTGACTTTCTAATCAGTAACTATAAATAAAAGTTATCAATCTAAGATAGTGTAATAAGTATATATTATGCTATTTTTCAAATGCGCGCTCTATAAGTATTAAGCGCGTTGATTAGAATCCTTGATAAAATGAATTTTTGACTCCTACGATAGTTGAATGATTTCAACTTCCTGAGTCTGTATAAATAAAAAAGCTTAATGACAAGGTATCACCTCATCATTAAGCAATAAGACCGTTTTCTATTATCTTTCCGTATCACGTAACGCTTTACGCTTAGAAATTAATTCTTCTTCATAATCGTTTCTAGAATTTTCAACATATTCTTTTAAACGATGTTTGTTCGGCGTTAATGTTAAACCGAGGAATTTACGTTCTTTATTGGCATCTTTATAGAAACTGACCATCATCAGTATGACAACAAATGAGAACGGCAAGGCACTAATAATCGCTGCATTCTGAAGTGCGGTTAACCCGGCTTCGCCATCTCCACCACCAGATAATAAAAGCACGAAAGCGATAAGAGATTGTGCAACACCCCATGTTACTTTGACAAATGAACTTGGGTTTTGTGAACCAAATGTTGTTTGCATACCAAGGACGAATGTTGCTGAATCCGCTGATGTAATAAAGAATGATGCGATGAGTAAAAGTGCAATAATTGATAACACCATACCCATTGGTAAATGATGGAAAACACCAAATAATTGTGTTTCAACAGACATATCATAAATTTCTTTATGTTTTTTAGCTGTTTCGATACCAAGAACACCAAATACACTGAACCAAATAAAACTTACGATTACTGGGACAAGTAAAACCCCTGAAATAAATTCTCGAATCGAACGTCCTTTAGATACACGTGCAATAAATACACCAACGAATGGACTCCAGCTTAACCACCAGCCCCAATAGTAAAGCGTCCAACTTGCCATCCATTCACGTTTTTGAGGATTTGTGGCAGCTGCATCAAAGCTGTTAAATAAAAATGAATTTAATAAACTACCTGTAGAACTTGTCAACATATTTAAGATTAAAATTGTCGGCCCAATAAATAACGCAGCTAATAATAAAACTGTACCTAAGCCGATATTTAAATTACTTAAATATTGAATCCCCTTACTGAGTCCTGACCAAGCGCTCATAATGAATAAGATTGTAACAACTACAATAATAATCGATTGTGTCACAATATTATTTGGAACACCAAACAAGTAATGTAAACCACCAGCGATTTGAAGCGCACCCATACCTAGGGATACAGCGACACCGACCACTGTGGCAAAAACTGCTAAAACATCAATGAACGTTCCTATTGGACCATCCACTCGGTCGCCTAAGATCGGTCGTAATGTTTTCGATAATAAACCAGGCTCGCCTTTTCTAAATTGTGCATAAGCAAGCGCAAGTGCAACAACACCATAGACTGCCCATGCATGGAAGCCCCAGTGGAAGAATGTAGAACGTAATGACTCAGTAAAAGCTTGAGTAGATTTCGGATCTGCATTCGGTGGTGAAGCAAAATGCGCTAAAGGTTCTGCAGCACCATAAAACACAAGACCAATTCCCATACCTGCACTAAATAGCATCGCAAACCATGACACTGTATTAAATTCAGGTTTATCATTTGGTCTACCAAGCTTCAATTTACCAATCGGACTAAAAATTAAAAAGATACAAAAGAACACAATCACTGTTGTTAAGATCAGATAATACCAACCTAATGTATTCGTAATCCAAGCTGTAATCATAGATGTAAATCCACCGAATTGTTTCGGTATAAATACCCCAATTAAAACAATCGCAAAGATGATAATTGAACTAAAGATAAATACTGGTGAAAACTTCTTACCATTTTCATTTGGATTTGAAGTATTCATATCAATACCTACTCCCTTTCTCCATATTAAATTTTCAAAGATATGTGCATTTTTTGATTAAACGTTTTAAATAAGCTTTAAAATGCAATCGTCATATATACAATAACAAAACAGAATAACATATTCAACGTGGCATATAAAAATAAGTTTATATAGCAAAATTGCGTCTTGCAATATTATGTCTATGATGTATAATTCTTAAAGTGTTTGAAATCACATTCAGGGGGAGAACATCATGTTAAAGGAATTTAAAGAATTTGCATTAAAAGGTAACGTACTTGAATTAGCCGTAGCCGTAGTGATGGGTGCTGCATTCAATAAGATCGTGACATCTCTTGTTGAGAATGTCATTATGCCGCTCATTGGTCTTTTATTTGGTGAAATTGATTTTGCTAAAAATTGGACAATTTACGGTATAAAATATGGTATCTTCATTCAATCAATTATTGACTTTATTATCATTGCTTTTGCGTTATTTATCTTTATCAAAATCGCAAATACACTTGTTAAACCTAAAGAAGTCGAAGAAGAAATTGAAGAAAGTACAGTATTACTTACTGAAATCCGCGATTTATTACGCGAACAAAATAAAAAAGCTTAATCATATGAAACATGAAAAAGCGGCGCTTAAATCAAAAATTTAACGCCGCTTTTTCTATTTAATTAATAGTACCGTTATTCATTGAAAGTTAAAGATGTAGAACTTTGATAATTTTTCGCATTGACTTCTAATATAGTTGGAATTCTATTTTTGAGTTCTGTGACATGGGAAATAATGCCAACGAGACGCCCTGTCGCCTGTAATTGGATTAAAGTGTCTAGCGCCGTCTCTAGCGTTTCTTGGTCTAACGTTCCAAACCCTTCATCGATAAACATCGCATCTAGCGAAATGCCCCCTTGTTCATTTTGAACAATTTCACTTAAACCTAATGCTAAAGCAAGAGATGCTTGAAACGTCTCACCACCTGAAAGCGAGGTTATATGACGCGCTTGATTAGAATAATAGTCAAACACTTCAATTTCTAAACCACTGTATCCACGACCCTTATCAATTTTACGTACCAATTCATAACGTTGTCCCGTCATATGGCGAAGTCGTTTATTTGCAGCATCTAAAATATGTTCCAAATAATAGATTAAAACATAATTTTCTAACGTTAACTTGAGATTGTTTTTTCCAGAAATCACTTCAGATAAATTAAAAATTGCGCGATGTTGTATTAAGGATTGCTGAATATATTCAATGATTTCTTCTATTTTATGAATTTTCTTCTTATTTTCTTGAACTTGAAATGCAGTTTCATTGTATTGCTTAGTGACAGCATTCAAGGCATTTTGTATATGCTCGCTTTCGAGTTGAAGTGCTTGAAGATTATTTTCAGGCAAGCCTTTTAATTTTTGTGACAGCGTATCTCTTTGTGTCGTCCATTTTTGCATATCTTTGTGAAATGTCTCAATACGTTTTTGATATGCTTCTATATGCTCAGCTTCAGTTGTTAATTGACGTAATTGTGTTAACGAGTCTACGTTTAATTTACGCATTTCTTCTTGGACAGTAGCGTCCACCTTAGCATACCGTTTTTGATTAGATTGATGTTGTGCATCTTGATGTTTAATATCATTTTTGATAATCATTAATTGTTCATTTACTGTTTGAATGTTCGTTTTAAGTACATCACGTTCCTTTTGAAACGCATTTACTTCTTTTTCAAGTTTTTCATAAGCTGTTTTAAAGGTATAAAAATCATCGAATTGTGTCGTTTGCTTAAATTGCATTACTTTTTCTTTAGCATGGTCATGCGCGTAATTATTCTTAGTGATATCACTTTTTAATTGTTGAGCATTTTCTTCTAAACGTTGTTTCTTGTCGTTTAAGTTTTCAACTTGTTGTTGTTTTGCCGTTAACTCTTTGATAAGTGACGCATTGTGCGCTTTTTGTTTGAGACACGCTTGCTTTTGATGTTCCGGATCCTCAATAGACTCTAATTCCTTCAATTGAAGATCAATATGTTTTAGCGTTGTTTGTTGTTCAATCATAGATGTTGCAATTTGACGAACCTTTGCCTCTATTTGTTCGTTTTCTTCTAACTGTTTTTTAACTAGCTCCATGTCTTCACCGGCATTTGTATCATGGACAATTTGGCCACATACAGGGCACGGCTCCGATATAGATAACGTGGCACGTAATGTTTGAATCATGTCATCATGTGATGCCATTGATTGAGC
This sequence comes from Staphylococcus agnetis, assembly GCF_011466855.1. NCBI lineage: Bacteria > Bacillati > Bacillota > Bacilli > Caryophanales > Staphylococcaceae > Staphylococcus > Staphylococcus agnetis. The sequence goes on along the minus strand of NZ_CP045927.1, from coordinate 994,267 downwards.
GCTTTCAGTAATCTCATGCTTTTGTGAGGCTAACTGTTCAATATGTTGCTCTGACGCTGTCAAAGATGCTGTTAATTCATGGCGTTGTTTATCAAGCTCACACTTACGTTTATATTGCTGTTCAATACCGTCAATCTTATCTAACTCTCTTCTTAACGAAAACTGAGTTTCTTTATATTCATCGAGTTTTGAAAAATCTGTAGCTAAAGTGTCTAATTCTGCTTTGATCTGTTCGAGTTGTGCTCGCACTTTTTCTAATATATGATTTAAGTTTTCGTTTTGTTTTAATAATGCTGTCTCATCCTCAAATGCTTGAATAATGTCTTTTTCATGTTGAATATAATGATGTGTTGTCTTTAGTGTTTCTAGTTTAGTATCCATATCTGTTTGTTTGGCTTCAAGTTGATCACTTTTTTGATGATAAGTATTCAACTCTTGTTGGTACGCTTTCATTTGATTATCTAAGACAGCAAGCTTCTCTTTATTATCATTCATATCTTGTTGCAACTGCTCTAGTTCAGTTAATGCATGTATAGCCAATTGGCTTTCTTTTAATATATGTAATTTCTGTTCGAGTTGCTTGATTTCATCACTTTGTTCTTTTAAAGACAATCTTTGATGCTCAACTTCTTTTAATTCGCTACAAAGTTGTTGTCTCATAGTTTCTTGATCGATTTGCGTTTGAACATGCTTCATTTGTTGTTCAATCTTTTCTTTTTCAGATGATAACTGTGACACTTCTTGGAGACCAATCATGTTAAACTCAGATAAATATGTTTCAATTTGTGCATATTGAGAGACATCCGTCTCAAGATAATGTTTTAAAGTTTCATTATCAAGTGCATACATATCTTGCCAGCAGGTCCGCAATCGATCATACGTTTTATCCATGTCGTCTTGAATAGATTTTGTTTTTTCTTTCAAAGTATTTTTTAAATCTTCATACATGACTGTATTAAATAATGTTCGCAAAATGGTTTGCTTATCCTGACTTTTAGACACAAGAAATGATTTAAACTCACCTTGAGGTAGTATAAATAATTGGCGAAATTGATCAACCTTTAAGTTCATTAACGATTGCAAGTATGCATTGCCTGCATTAATTTTACTTTCTTGAAGGACAAAATGGTCATCCTCAAGTTTATAAACTTCTAAAATCCCGGGCGTTTCGCTTTTTTTATTAGGTTTTGTAAATGATGCGGAACGAATCACTTTATAGCGTTGATGATGCATGTCAAATTCATAGATGACTTTGAGTGGTTCTTCTGGAGGGGCAAAATGACTGCGTAATTGTGCTACTTCACGTGCCGTTGTCGATGCTCTACCATATAATGCATAGACTATTGCATCAAAAATCATTGTTTTACCTGAGCCCGTTTTACCACTAATTAAAAAAAGCTGATTGGTTTCTATTTGTGTAAAATCAATATTTTCCTTCAAAAACGGCCCAAAATTTTCTATAGTTAACCGAATGGGCTTCATCTTTATTCCTCCTCTCCATATTGATTTAAAAATGTTTCAACTTCTTTAGTTTGAATGTCATCTAGCGTTTCATCCATCAGTTCTTTATAAAATGTGTCTATAATTTCAAGAGGTTTCATCTTTTTAATATTGTGAGATGCATTGACATGCGTTGTCGATACATATACTTGTTGTGTCAGTGCCAAGGTATTCGGAAACATTTTTTTAAGCTGTTGCATGGGATCTTTGATCATTTCAAGCTCAGATAAACTGAAATGGAAATAATCTTCTTTATTGTCATGTGCAAAACGTCCATTCACAGCATCATCATACGTGGTTTCAACATATTGCAGCTTTCTACGTGGTGACAACGGTATAAAATTTTGAGAGTAATCCTCTTTATTAAAAGTGAAACAGCGGATACCTTTTGGCTGATTGACTTCAGAAAATGAATATTGTAATAAAGACCCACTGTAATAAATATGACTCTGATTTAAAGCAAAAGGATGATGAATATGCCCTAACATCACTGCATCAAATAACGCCACACAATGTGAACGCACACTTTCAATCGTCCCAACGGTGAGTTCCCTTTCAGAATCACTTTTTGGTGCACCGAATATAGTAAAATGTCCAATCAATACATTTTGCTTTGAAGAATCTATCTGCGGTTTAATACGTTCAACAAGTTGTGTGACAGCTTCTTCATATGTAGTTATTTCTGTACCTAAAAATGCTCTTGCTTCTGCTAACGTGAAAAATGGTAACGTATAAAAACACACATTTCCAAATATAATGGGTTCCTCAAAGTCTATTAATGCTGTACGAATATAGAGCTGATTCTGTTTGAACCAATGGGCACCGTAGCGTAGGCGCTCTTTACCATCATGGTTCCCACTTGTAATAATCATTGGTATCTTTAAATCGATGTTTAAGCGTGCTATCGTACGTTCCATAAGCTCGATGGCCCGTTTACTTGGCATGGCAGTATCAAATATATCACCTGCAATAACCATAACATCGGGTTGCTCACGTTCAACTTTATCGACCAGTTTCTCTAAGATATCGGCTTGATCCTCTAGAAACGTGTGTCCATTCAACACTTTTCCCAAGTGCCAATCTGCTGTATGTATCACTTTCATCATATCACTCCAGAACATTTGTTCTATTTTATTTTAATGAATACATGACTTGCATGCAAGTAAAAACCGAGCTTTATTTCACAACCATCTTCATGATGTGTTAAAAAGCCCGGTTTATCACTTATAAAATTTAAGAGGCATTTCCTAGTTGACGTTTAATACTTCTATAACGTAATAACATGGCAACGCGCCATGGTAATAACATACTAAATGCTAATAAGAAAAACATACCTGCTAACTCCCCAGGATGGACTGAGTTACCGATATAAACTTTTAAAATTGTACGCATAATTAGTAATGATACTAATATAATAGGGAATGCTTTAGATTTTTTTAAATATATTTGTTGGTCTTTTACTTCAAAGTGTGACGTAAAGATTAAAATTGATGAAAAAATAAATCCTACGATAACGGATTCTAAAATTTCTAAACCCGTTAGTCTAAAATATGGTACCACATACATCAATGCGCCTGTTGCCATAAATAATGGTGGTAACATAATTTTTTTAGTGTTGACAGGATATTTTTGCGCTTTTACACGAATAAAAATGACGACAGCGCTCATAAAAAATGCGACGAGGATAGAAAATACTAAAAACGTCATATGTAAATCTCCTTTATAGCTCACCAGTAATAAGCGTATTATATCATATTGAATACCGATACGTTATTGAATTGCCCTATATCATACCATATATAAATAAAATAAGAGATTCGGAAATCATCTCAGATCCGAATCTCTTTTTCATCATTTAAAAGTTGGACATTAAAACTTTTTGTCCATGTTTTTATTCATCATTGTCATCATTTGATTAATTTTTTTCTGTGATGGTTTTTGACCCATTTGCATCATCATCATACGTAACATTTCTTCGTTAATTGGAGGATTTTTCTTTAAATAATCCATCATATATTTACGTGCGAGGAAAAAGCCACCTACAAGTCCAATGATAAGTGCAAGTACAATTAATACGATTGCCAACCATGTAGCCATTATTTCACCCACTTTCTCTATCCTTTTGCATTTTACTAAAATTGGTTCAAGTTTTCAAGGTCATTCCAATACTTTCATGAAAATAGAGAGCGGACATTAACGTCTCGCCCTCTATCCTTTCTTAATAATCTATAATGTGGGTGGAAGTCCCGATTAAGCATACGTGATGAATGACATCATTTACAAAATTAAAAATGATTAAAGTGCTTCGATTTGTGAAAGAATATTTTCTTTAGTGAAACCATATTTTTCAACTACTAAGTCACCAGGCGCACTTGCACCATAACGGTCAATACCGACAACAATGCCTTTCATACCAACATATTTGTGCCAACCAAGCGTTGCGCCCATTTCAACTGCAACACGTTTAGACACTTCTGGAAGTAATACCTCTTCTTGATAAGCTTTTGGTTGTTGTTCAAATGCGTGCCAGTTTGGCATTGATACCACACGTACACCTTTTCCACGTTGTTCAAGATCTTTCGCAACCTCAACCACTAAGCTCACTTCAGAACCTGTAGCTAACAATACGTATTCTGGTGCTTTTTCTGTTTCATACACAACGTAAGCCCCTTTACGTACACCTTCTTCAAGTTTTGATTCTTCAACATCTAACACTGGTAATCCTTGACGTGTTAATACAAGCGCTGTAGGCGTGTTATTAGATTCTAATGCAACTTTCCATGCAACACGTGTTTCATTGCCATCGGCTGGACGAATCACGTTTAAGTTAGGAATAGCACGTAAACCAGCTAATTGCTCAATTGGTTCGTGTGTTGGACCATCTTCACCAACTGCAATCGAATCATGTGTGAAAATGAACGTTGAACGCACTCCCATAATTGAAGATAAACGTAGTGCTGGTTTTAGGTAATCGCTAAATACAAAGAAAGTAGCGCCATAAGGATGTAACCCCCCGTGTGCTGCCATACCATTCACTGCAGCTGCCATCGCAAATTCACGTACACCAAACCAGACATTTTTACCAGTGCCATCTTCTGCAGAGAAGTCGCCTTCAGCTTTAACGTTCGATTTATTTGATGACGCTAAGTCAGCTGAACCACCGAAGAATGAAGGTACGGATTTACCGATGGCTTGAATGATTTCTCCAGAATCTGCACGAGAAGCCGCTTTGTGACCTAACTCAAAACGTGGTAACGCTTCGTCATAGTTTTCAGGTAATTCTCCTGCAATGGCTAATTTAAACTCTTTCGCAAGTTCAGGATATTTTTCAGCATATGCTTCTAAATCTTTTTTCCATGCAGCTTCATGTTCGTCTGCACGTTTAATCATCGTTTCATTAAAGATTTCATACACACTATCATCCACTTGGAATGTTTGAGTCGCGTCTAATTCATAATTTTTGAAAGTTAACTCACGTTCTTCTTCACCTAGTGGTGCACCATGAGAACTGTGACTGTTAGATTTATTAGGAGAACCATAACCAATAATTGTTTTCACTTCAATGATTGTAGGTCCTTCTTGAGATTTTGCTTCTACAATAGCGTTATTGATGGCTTCCATATCATTACCATCAGTAACCATGATATGATTCCATCCATACGCTTCAAAACGCTTCTTAATATCTTCAGAGAATGATTTGTTCGTTTTACCGTCTAAGGAAATATCATTTGAGTCATATAACGTGATAAGTTTATCTAATTTTAAATGACCCGCTAAAGATGCAGCTTCGTGAGAAATCCCTTCCATTAAATCGCCATCAGAGGCTAATACGTAAGTATAATGATCTACAACAGAAATATCGTCTTGATTGAATTTGGCAGCTAAGTGTTTTTCAGCCATTGCCATACCCACTGACATCGCAAAACCTTGACCTAATGGCCCTGTTGTAATTTCTACACCTTTTGTATGGTTGTATTCAGGATGTCCTGGTGTTTTAGAGTCCCATTGTCTAAATTGCTTTAACTCTTCTAATTCTAAGCCACCAGAAACGTGAAGCAAGCTATATAAAAGTGCAGAACCATGACCCGCAGATAAAACAAAACGATCGCGGTTGAAATACGTATTAGAATTAGGATTAAAATTTAAATGTTGCGTCCAAAGTGTGTAAGCCATTGGCGCGGCACCCATTGGTAAACCAGGGTGACCAGAATTCGCTTTCTCAATTGCATCAATGCTAAGCGCACGGATGGTATTTACTGCATGTGTGTCTTTTTGTCCAAACATATTATGACTTCCTTTCTATTCGCTACTAGGGTTATTATACCTTATATACGCGGATAAAACCTATAATTTCATTTGTATTTATAGAGAACTAATGACGTGTATGATTTTGCTTTTGAATTTCTTTTAATTTGCTAGGTGTCACGTCGTTACCCTCAGGATCAATCACCTTCGTATGTTCGATTTGATTTTTAAAACTATTACGAAATGAAGCAAGATATTCACTTCTTAAGCGTGATTGTTCTTTTGCTTCAACTTCAGTCAAACCTTCACTTTTCTTTTTCTTAGCGAGTGCATTAATACGTTGTAATTTTTCTTGACTAAGCATAATTGAAAACCTCCGTCAATATTCTCTACAAAATATAACAGAAAAGATGCATAAAACCAACCACTCTGACTTATAAGCTGAATAAAAAAAGACAATGTGAAACGTCATTCATCATTTCACATCGTCCTTATAAAACCTTTATATTGAATTGTGTATAGTCTCATTACCGTGCGCCTCATTTCTATGTCTTTATGTCAAATGTTCGGTTTTAAATTTATCGAACTGTCACAGCGAGCACACTTTGTTGATCATTAGACTTTTGTTCGTATTTTTGTACGTGTTCTGTTTGGTTAGAATTAATTTGATGATCAGTCATTTCGTACGTTTGTTCTGTATGCGCAGTTTGGCTAGTCATAATAAAAAACACGAAAAAGATAATCATAGAAACAACAAACACTGATAAATACAGATATATTTCATTTAATTTAACTTTAATCATTATCAACATCTCCTAGAACATTTGTTTGTGTATTCACTTTAACAGAACGAATGTTCTATGTCAACATCAAAACGAACAAATGTTTGTTCTGTTCGGATAACTATGCTATAATGTACATAAATCAAGCAAAGGAGTGCAATCAGATGAGAGAACTGACAAAAAGACAAGAAGAAATATTTGAATTTATTAAGCATATTGTTCAAACAAAAGGATACCCGCCAAGTGTTCGAGAAATAGGAGAAGCAGTTGGATTAGCTTCAAGTTCAACTGTTCACGGTCACTTATCACGCCTTGAAGAGAAAGGCTACATCCGTCGTGACCCTACAAAACCTCGAGCAATCGAAATCGTAAGTGAGCTCATGGGTGAACCAGTAAATATGGAAGAAACAATTTATGTACCCGTTATCGGTAAAGTTACCGCTGGTACGCCGATTACTGCTGTAGAAAATGTTGAAGAATATTACCCACTGCCTGAACACTTTACTTCTACACATAATGGCCAAATCTTTATTTTAAATGTTGTAGGAGACAGTATGATTGAAGCTGGTATTTTAGATGGCGATAAAGTAATCGTAAGAAGTCAATCAATCGCAGAAAATGGCGATATCATCGTAGCGATGACGGAAGATGATGAAGCCACAGTGAAACGTTTTTATAAAGAAAAAAATCGTTATCGTTTACAACCTGAAAATAGTAGTTTAGATCCTATCTACTTAGAACACGTCACTGTGCTAGGTAAAGTTGTAGGCCTATTTAGAGAACTGTAATTCAATGTGATCTCCTTTGCTTATATAAAAACACCATCCCTAATTTGCGGATGGTGTTTTTCTTATCATATTTTTTAATTTAAACCGAATTGTTCTTGTGGTACAACGCCTTGTTTAATTTCAGAAGGCAACTGACTTTTCATTTCTACAAATAATTCTTGAAATCTCGTCTCTTCTTCATCTACATAGCCTTCAAAGACAACCTTATCAATATTTTCTTCATTGAAATAATAAATTTGATCTTCAACAACCCCTAAAGGATATTTACACGCGGAATAATCAAACATATATTTTTTATCATCTATTTCTACAATAGGACCACGATTAATAATCATTAATTTTTGTGAACCTTCTTTTAAATATATAATACTTCCAATTGTTTTCATAAATATCTCCAATCCCTTTAGTTACATCAAAGCATTAGCTTATTATGTATTTAAAATAGAACGTTATTTTTTTTTATAGATTATAGCTTCAGATACTCCAACTTTTACAGTAGCATAGCTTAAAAAGCTAAAAAATATAAGGAAAATTAGATGTATAATACCAATAATAAAATTAAAATCATTATATAGTAAGATAATGGTTAATGTCATAGATAATGCGAATAGACCCATTAAATAACCACTAATAATGAGCAGTTTAGTTTTTAACGTATTAAGAATTCTTAGTTTGTATTGTTTTTCACTTGATTTAAACCATGAAATTTCGGACCTTTTTCAAATTATCATTTGCACTATGGCAACTAAAATGAATGACAGTATGACTATTAATTTCGCTGTTGAAAGTTGAATCGTATCCATTGTTTTATTAACAATTGGCCTTAATACTGATGAAAGAAATACTGCCAGACCTGCTCCGATAGAAGCGAGTGCTGAGCGATTGTCTGTATTCATTTTCTTAATTACATATTAATGATATTCTTCCTCAATTAATTTATACGCATTTAACGGCAACCAATTAATCATTGGGAACAAATAAGGAAGAATATTTTTTTGTAAATCAACTAAAAATATACCTTCATCAGACTTCCATAATTTATACCTCAAATTTTTATTTAAATTTTCAAAATGACCAATAGGCCTATGCTTGTTCAAAATTTTCCAACTCCAATGATTGAATTATGGTTTGCAATAGATTATCAAAATTCCCTTTAAATATTTTAATTTAATATTAACTCGTAATTTTTATTAAATGTATCTATGAACAAAACATCTCTCATTATTCATTTTTTAATAATTTAACCGTTACAATTTCTTTATTATAAGAAACAATATTAATAAACGTAAAAATAATCATTTGTAAAAACCATGCCAAATACATGATATAGTTGATTTCTTTGTAAACAAACAGCATAGTATATCCTATTGATAAAAATAAAATACTATAGACATAAAAAATAATGAAATAGATAAGGTGTTTGAGCTTTGGAATGATTGTTAATTTACATGTTGTAGGGAGGTTTGATTTAAATATTTCAGTTTTCTTTCTGAAAAAAAGTTGCAAGATTACTGTTAATGTTAAAGCAACTAATACCATAGAAATACCTACAAACACACTAATGGGAGCATAGACATATTTTAGTAATGGCCTTAGTAGCACTGAAAACAATACGATGCAACCCATGATCATACTAGTGTTACTTTTTTTATGTACGCCTTTATTTAATAACTTTTCGTATGCTTCAGAATCAATTTTATAACAAGATTTTGGAAACCAATTAATCATTGGAAAAACGTAAGAGAGTATGTTTTTTTGTAAATCTATCAAATAAAATTCATTATTAACATGTAGTAATTTATATCTTACATTATGCTTCACATCATCAATTCGTCCTGTCAATTTGCACTTTGTCATACTTTAATCCCATCCTGTCTTACTCATTAACAAATCACTTTTATTAACATTTTTCTGTAAACTCATCTATTTTAATCTTTCACATAAAGTACTGCTTTGACCTTACCAATCGAGCATGCTGCTGAATTAGCTAAGCTTGTACAAAAAGAAAATATGATAAACATCATTGCAAGAACTAAGTTAAATAAATTTTCATAAACTATTAATATTAAAGGCATTATAAAAAGAAGCCAGAAAAATAAATACCCTAAAATATAAATCGCCTTAAACTTCCATAGTGGGATTACTCTTATTTTAAAATGAGTCATTTCAAAATTCATATCTTGAATTTCTAATCTTTTTCGAAAATAGTAGTGAACAATTATGAGAAAAAGCATTACTACAGTCACAAATAAAATCGATGTAAAAAAACTGATAGTATGTCCAAGTTCATTACTGAGCGGTCTCAAAAGTGTAGAGAGTAAAACACTTATTCCTCCTATTGAATATATATAATTTTTATTTACCTTATTATGATGAATACTCGTTTTCAAACTATAATATTCCTCTTTAGTTAATTTAACCGCTTTTAACGGCAACCAATTTAAAAATGGAATCGCATATGATACTAAATTCTAGTGTAAATCTACAATAAAAATACCTTGATCTGACTTATATATTTTGTATCTAAAATTTTTATGTACATGTTCTATCGTGCCATTTAGCTTTTGTTTATTCATCTCTTACACCCATCTCAATACATTTTGGATTGTTGCCTTTTGTTTATTACTTTTGATTTCAGATGATTAACTTTTGCCCTTTTTAAACTAATATTTAAATCAGCATCATTAATAGTTTAGCTTCAAAATGATTTTTGGCTTAAACTTTTTCGCTCAATTAAAGTTAAACATCCTCTTTATTAAATAATGGATCACCATATTTTAATAGTTATTTCATATAAATAAACTCACGTCCTTGATATAAGTTACACATTCATTATTTAGATAGGTTATTGATATCCTTTTCGATCACTACTCGTTCAATGCTAAAAAGGAGTTTATTCATGATGACACTATTTAATCAAAATGAATATTAATAATCAAATCATCATACATTCCAAAATCCTTGTCAACATTAATTTTATATTCTTTAATAACACTAGCAATTAAGTTTCGTTCATATTATGTTATTAGGTACTTTATCTTATTTCAGTCTAGGTCCTTTCATAGCTTTTCATAGCTATTCCATTTAATAGTATTCCACTTTATATAAATAAGAAAAGCGTAAGACGATAGCTATCGCCTTACGCTTCTTTCTTATTTAATATTTCTTTAACACGTTCTAGAATATCCTTAGTTTGTTGTTCGATATTGGGCATATCTTGAACTTTCATATTATAAGTATTCATACTATCAACCTCATTTGATTGATTTTTTCCCAATATTAAACGGTGTTAAACATTATCCAGTATAATTTTCAGTCCAATAAGGTTGTTTGTTTTTATTGAAGTCAACACCTACACCAAGTGTAGATACATTAGGATGTAGAATGTTTTTTCGATGACCAGTAGAATTCATCAACCCTTGGTGCGCAAAAATTGCGCTTTGTTGACCATAAGCGAGATTTTCTGCTGCTGTTCTATACTGATGTCCATCTTTTTTTATACGATCAAAAGGTGATTCACCTTTTAAATTCGTATGGTCAAAGTACTGATTCACTGCCATATCATGACTATGTTTACGTGCAGTGTCAGCTAACGCTTCAGAGTAATTTAATGTTTTTAAATTGTTTTGAACACGTGTTGCATTGACTAAATAATAGTCTAGTTTTTCATAACTTTGAGCTAAACCTTTTGAAGGGGCACCATACTGACCATTTAATCTGTTTTCCATCTCTTTACTTACTTGTAAAAGCGCAGTTAACTGATTACTACGATGTTTATCATAAAATGCTGTTGTATAGATACCATCTTTTTCAAATACATCATATTCATCATTATTTTGACGATATAATGTATTCCCTTTTTTGATTCCTTCTAAAGGTTTACCTAATTTTTCACGTACCACATTTTGTGGTGTGTTGTATTTAATACCTGATTTAGAAGTAATGATATTTTGATTCGTAAATAAACCATGAACTTTACCATTAATATAACTTACTAAGATAAAGTCATTAAACTTGTTATGATATACATGCCATTTTGTACCATATTCATTATCAAGTACAGCTGATGCTTTACCGAGTTTCGCCTCTACATCTTTTTGTGACATGTTAATCTGAATGTTGCGTATCGCAAACGCTTGTTGATCTGGGGTCTTTAATGCTGTATGTGATTTATTACTGTCAACAAGTTGATCTACTTTGGTAGTAACAGGTTGCGACAATTTTTGTGTCGCATCTGTAGGTTGAACCGGAATCGTTAATACAATGCCAAAACCTAGTATGAGAAAAGATATGAATGATTTAATAGAAATCCACTCCTATTTTTTAGTCTCTATCACCGTTGAAAATCGAATTTCTTACAATCACATAATCTACTTTTCGTAGTGCACCGATATCTTTACCACCCGCATAAGAGATAGAACTTTGTAAGTCCTCTTGCATCTCAGTAAGGGTATCTTTGAGTGAACCTTTATGTTCTACAAACATCTTTTTGCCTTCAACATTTTTACGTTCACCTTTTTGATATTCTGATGCACTTCCAAAATATTCTTTATACTTTTTACCATCAACTTCTACTGTTTCACCTGGAGACTCATCATGAGCTGCAAATAAAGAGCCAATCATAACCATCGAAGCACCAAAACGAACAGATTTAGCGATATCACCGTGCGTACGAATACCACCATCGGCAATAATAGGTTTGCGTGCTGCTTTACTACAATGATTCACTGCAGCAAGTTGCCATCCACCTGTACCAAAACCTGTTTTAATTTTCGTAATACATACACGCCCCGGGCCTATACCCACTTTGGTTGCATCTGCACCAGCATTTTCAAGTTCACGCACACCTTCTGGCGTACCAACATTACCTGCGATCACAAATACTTCAGGTAATAATTTTTTAATATGCTGAATCATTTCAATCACCTGATCTGAATGACCATGTGCGATATCAATTGTGATGTATTCTGGTGAAAGATCTGCTTCTTTAAGTGATTCAATAAATTTGAATTCTCCTTCTTTTACACCTACAGAAATGGAGGCAAACAATCCTTTATCTTTCATTTTTTTAACGAAAGGCAAACGTGCAGCTTCATCAAAACGGTGCATTATATAGAAGTAATCATTTTCAGCGAACCACTCTGCTAACGTTTCATTCATTACCGTTTGCATATTGGCTGGAACAACTGGTAATTTAAAACGTTTTGGGCCAAATTGAATAGATGTATCAATTTCGGAACGACTTTTCACAATGCTTTTATTCGGTATGAGTTGAATATCTTCGTAATCAAAAATTTTCATTCTTCTAAACCCCTTATAAATTTATTCCAAAAGATAATATACTATCTATTTGCAATAAAGTAAATAAAAGGTTCTTACCAGCTTGATTTTTTCACACCAGGAATTTGTCCTTTGTGTGCATGCTCTCTAAAAGCAATACGTGACATTTCAAATTTACGTAATACACCTCTAGGACGACCTGTCACTTTACATCTACGTGTTAAACGTGTTGGTGAAGAATCTCTAGGTAATTTTCTTAATGCTTCATAATCTCCTTTCGCTTTAAGTTCACGTCTTAAATCAGCGTATTTCGCTACTAATGCTTCACGCTTTTGTTCTTTGGCAATTTTAGATTTTTTTGCCATATCTATCTCTCCTTCATTATCAAATCGTAATTATTACGATTTAAATCATAGCATATCCTTTTATTCTGAATCAAGGATGATTTTTATAATAATTAAAATATGGTATAAATAACTGTTGGCAAAGCGTTCAAAACATGATAAAATAACAAATCGTAATAGTTTCAATTTAAAAGGAGGTCGACCCAATGCGCGTTAATGTGACATTAGCATGTACTGAATGTGGTGACCGTAACTACATCACTACGAAAAACAAACGTACGAATCCTGAGCGTATCGAAATGATGAAATATTGCCCAAGATTAAATAAACATACGTTACACAGAGAAACAAAATAATAAGTTGATTTAAGCAGTTACGAAACACCAACTCATCAAAATACGACGTAAGCTACAGCCCGAAAATTCGGTGTTGTGGCTTTTTTAATGCACTTTGCAAACTTTAAGCCTATGACATCATTATAGTGATGTCATACTTTACATAAGTACCACACATTGAAAGGTTATACCCTCTACTAAGAATGATTATGAGTAATGTCGATAGTGGTTAGCAGATTTTCTTAAATACTATAGTAATTACAAGATTTAATCACTGACGCATTTACTTTTCTATAAAAAGGTTTTATTTCAGATGATGTGCATCGTAAATGAAACTTAAAAAAGGGCAACTTCATAGAAGCGCCCCTTTTATAACTTATTTAATTCCCGCTAAAATATAGTCTAATTGATCTAACATGCCCAACGCTTCGGCAACCCCTTTGCCGTAATCAGGATCTGCTTGGTAACAATGGCGAATGTGACGATGTTTTACTTCATCAGTAGTACCTTCCATTTCGTCTGCTGTATTTTTAAACATACGTTGTTGTTGTTCTGGTGATTGTAATCGGAACAATTTACCTGGTTGTTCGAAATAATTATCATCATCTTCTCTAAAATTATGTTCGTATGCATCTCCATAAAGTTCAAGTGGTGGACGTTTGAATTCTGGTTGACTTTCGTGTACACCATAACTATTTGGATAATAATGCGTTTGACTACCTTGGTTACCATCTAAAATACGCATTTGACCATCGCGACTAAATGGGCAAATATTATTCACTCCAACACCTTTTGGTTGGTTAACAGGAATTTGCCAGTGATTGACGCCTAAACGATAACGTTGAGCATCCCCATATGAAAATAAGCGACCTTGTAACATTTTATCAGGTGAGAAATCAATACCTGGAATAATGTTTGTAGGTGCAAATGCTGCTTGTTCTACATCTTGGAAATAGTTATCTGGGTTACGATTCAATTCGAATTCCCCCACTTCAATGAGAGGATATTCATCTTTAAACCATACTTTTGTTAAATCAAATGGATTGTCTTTGTGATGTTTAGCTTGTTCTTCTGTCATCACTTGAATGTACATTTTCCATTTTGGAAAATCCCCGTTTTCGATCGCATTGTATAAGTCTCGTTGTGACGATTCACGATCTTCACCGACAATTTTTGCCGCTTCTTCCGGTTGAATATTTTCAATACCTTGTTGTGTACGGAAATGGAATTTCACCCATACACGCTCGTTATTCGCATTAATCATGCCGTACGTATGTGAGCCAAAGCCATGCATATGACGGTAGCCTTTTGGAATACCACGGTCAGTCATTAAAATCGTCACTTGATGTAATGCTTCAGGTAAAGAAGTCCAAAAGTCCCAATTGTTTTGTGCACTACGCATATTTGTTCTAGGATCACGTTTCACTGCGCGATTTAAACTCACAAATAGTTTTGGATCTCTGAAGAAAAATACTGGCGTATTATTACCTACTAAGTCCCAGTTGCCTTCTTCCGTATAAAATTTTAATGCGAAGCCTCGAATATCACGTTCGGCATCCGCCGCACCACGTTCACCTGCTACAGTAGAAAAGCGCGCAAACATTTCAGTCTTTTTCCCAACTTCAGAAAAAATCTTGGCTGCTGTATATTGTGTGATATCATTGGTCACGGTAAATGTACCAAACGCACCTGAGCCTTTCGCATGCATACGTCTTTCTGGAATCACTTCACGATCAAAGTGGGACATTTGTTCTAAGAAGTATGGGTCCTGCATTAATAATGGACCACGTGGGCCCGCTGTTGCTGTGTTTTCACGATCTCCAATAGGATGACCAAATAAACCAGTTAATTTAGTCGGTTCTTCACGACGCATAGTAAAACCCTCTTTCTTCTTTATAATCATTCTAATGTAGTACTTACCTCAAATTATACTTAAAAATTCTAAAAATAGGAACTATTTCGCCTTATTACAGTGTATTTTTTTAATTTAGGGCTTTAAAGTTATAAAATACTATTGAAACCCTCAACATTTGCAAGTAAAATATATAGAATAATTGAATAGGGAGAAGATGTTTATGGAAGAAAAGAATTTAAATCGGGGGCTCCAATTGAGACATATTACGATGTTCGCAATTGGGGGTGCCATAGGTACAGGTTTATTTGTTGCTACTGGTGGCGTAATTGCGCAAGCTGGTCCTGGCGGTGCGATTTTAGCCTATTTGATTATTGGAATTATGCTATATTTTCTCATGTCCTCAATAGGTGAAATGGCTACATTCTATCCAGTTTCAGGATCATTTAGTAGTTATGCGACGCGCTTCGTTGATTCGTCATTAGGATTCACAATGGGTTGGTTATACTGGCTCATCTGGGCACTCGTTACAAGTGTCGATATTATTATCGCTACGAAAGTACTCAGTTATTGGAATACGTTTAGTTTCTTCTCACCCTTGGTTTGGAGTATTCTCTTTTTAAGTATTTTGTTATTACTTAATGTATTTTCAGTCAAAGCCTTTGGAGAAGCAGAATTCTGGCTATCATTAATTAAAGTTTTAACGATTATTGTCTTCATTATATTAGGTGTGTTAATGATTTTTGGTATTATAGGTGGCCATACTTATGGTTTTGATAACTTCACGGTGGGTGAAGCACCATTTGTAGGTGGTATTTCTGGATTTTTAAGCGTATTACTTATCGCCGGTTTCTCTGTAGGAGGCACTGAAGTTGTTGCAGTTACTGCTGGTGAATCCGATGATCCTAAAAAATCTATGCCTCGTGCAATTAAACAAGTATTCTGGCGGATTTTATTATTCTATGTTTTATCAATTGCTGTCATTTCAGCTATTATTCCATATACAGACCCAACGCTATTAAATGAAAGTAGTTCGATTACACAAAGTCCGTTTACAATTGTGTTTGATAAAGTAGGTATCGCTTTTGCAGCTTCAGTAATTAACGCTGTTATCTTGACCTCTTTACTCTCAGCATCTAACTCAGGTATGTTTACAACAAGCCGTATGTTGTTTTCACTAAGTCAACAAGGTTCAGCACCTAAACTGTTAAGCCGCATTAATCATGCGACGAAGTTACCGTTAAATGCATTATTTACAACATTTGTGCTTATTACTGCCGTTACAGTATACGCCAATTTCAATCCTCAAAGTGTGATGGCATTATTAAATATTATTGGTGCATTAATTACTTTCGTCTGGGCATCTAGTATTATTTCTCAAGTTCGTATGCGTCGTGCTATTAAGGCGCAAAATAAAGATATTAATGCGTTATTACCTTATAAATCACCATTATTCCCAATCGGACCGATTGTTGTTTTGATAATTATCGCATTTTTGATTTTAGGAAGTTCGTTTGAAGCGATTGTTACATTAGATCTTGCGAAACTCGCTCAAAGCTTTTTACCCATTGTTTTATTAATTGCTGTTTATTTTGCTCACAAACTCTTAAATCGTACCAAACTCATTCCGTTAAAGGAAATCGATTTATCTGAGCACGAAATGTATAATCGTAAACAGTCTTAAAGTCATATCAATGTCGTTGAAACATCAGTGACAAAGAAGCGTATGCATTGCACTTCTTTGTCACTTTTTTACGTTATTTTCAGTAGTAAAAAATTCATGTATAATAAAGTAAACAAATTGTAAAGGGTGGACATATATGGTTGGACAAACAAACCTTTTTGATGATGTTTTAAAACAAGATGAACGCTTTGTCATTGTGGTTCAAGCTTTTGAAAATAAGCACAATCAACTTACAAAACGCACACTAAGAGAATATACGAGCCTAACCCATGAGCAAATGGAAAATTTGTATGCGCATTTAAAAGACCTCTATTTAGAAGAACCATTCGCGCAACATCAAACTGCATTTTCTATTACTATTTATACCAACCTTGACTATGCAGCAGATCAAGTGTACGCACACATTAAGCGTCATCGTGGTAAGAAAGAATGGACACATACAGCAAAATAAATGCAATAGGAGCTTGAGACTCCCAATATTCTCATTTGACTGTAGTTTATAGCCATCACAATTCATGATGAAATGGATTGAGGTGGCTTTTTTAATTCATTGAGTTTTACATTTTTAAATACGATTAACACACACTCGTGTAAGGTAGTTATTGATTCTTAATATAGTTGATCTCTGTGTCCAACTCATACTGACATTGTTTAAACTGGATAGTATAATGTATCAACTCATATAAAAACCCCCAAATCCAAGAAATTGATTTGAAGGTCACAAGAATATTTTACATATTTGATGTTTCAATTAATTGTTTTAAAGCATGTGGAATACCATCTTCATCATGACTCTTAGTAATCATTTTAGCACGTGCTTTCAATAAATCGATTGCATTATCCATTGCAACAGGCATTCCAACAACGTCAAACATTTCTTTATCATTTGCACTGTCACCAAATGCAATCATCTGGTTAACATCTAAATTTAAACGTTGCGCTAAATCTTGTATTGCTTTCCCTTTGGAAACACCTGCACTCATAAATTCTAAAAAGAACGGCTTACTCGTTGTACAAGATATTGAATCATTAAATGTTCCTTTTAATGACGACATCAATTCCGAAATATGTGATTCGTAGTCAATGCCCATCGCTTTTGGCACAGGCTCTTGGATGTAATCTTTTAAGTCTGATACTTGTTTCATTGGTAATCCTGTAATTTCAGCTTCTATATTCATATATTCATGATTACCCTCATAAATAATATGACCGTCTTGATATGTAATAGTAAATAAGCCATGTTGACGACAATAATCAACAATATCATCAAAATCTACTTTTGAAATTAATTCACTAGCGATCACTTCTTTAGTTTTTAAATCTATCGTTTTCGCACCGTTATAGGACATAATGTAACTATTATGCTTATCCATCGCTAACGCTTCTGCGACAGGAATCATTCCTTCAGTAGGTCTGCCGGATGCCAAAGCAATCTGATACCCTTTTTCTTGTATTTGAATTAAATAATCTTTTGTCTCTTTCGAAACAACATTGTCAGATGTCATTAATGTGTCATCCATATCCATTATAATTAAGTCTGGTTTCATAATAACGCTCCTTCCATACCATTTAATACTACACCATTTCTCATCTAAAAAACATAACGATTCATCTTTACCTTTTTTTATTCTCAATGATAAAACCTTCAAAATTCATAAAATATGAACAATGAAGGTTTTATAGATTATAAGTACTATTCATGCGATACGTTATGAACTATAAGATGTTTTAATCTAAAATCACGCACACATTAATAGCGATATATAACTTTTGATTTAACACCGTTTAAATTGACCGTTGCAAGTTCAGAATGACATGCTGTAACGTTTTCACGCAATGCGCGCACAAGCGGCCCACTTTGCTCTTTTTTTATCATCGTTAAAATTGTAGGGCCTGCACCAGATATAACAGTTGCATAAGCATCAAATTGGTGCGCAATCGCTTTTACTTTTTTAAAATCTGGTAAAAGATGTTGACGATACGGTTCATGTAAGCCATCTTGTTCCATCATTTTACCTGCCAATTCATAATTGTGCTGAATGAGTGCGCTAATCATTGTATTACTAATCGCACTATATTTGACCGCTTCATTATGTGCAATTGTTTCAGGCAAAACACGTCTCGCTTTTTCTGTTTCCAAAGGATAAGTTGGAATTGTAATAATAAAGTCTACGTCAGGTACATCTATATGTGCAACATCAGTCATAGATGTTGATGCGTTATGATAGCCGACAACCAAACCACCATAAATGGTAGGTGCGACATTATCAGGGTGACCTTCAATTTCTGTGGCCAATTGTAATAATTCATATTTGGATAACTCAATATCCCCAAAATAGTTTGCGATATATAGTGCCCCTACTAAAGCAGATGCAGAAGATCCTAAACCACGTGCTAATGGTATGTCACTGTACATTTTCACCTCAAGTGGTGGTAATGACACATCGTAGCGTTGAGCGACTTGTGTTGCAATTTTATAAATATAGTGGGACTCATCTGTGGGTAAACCTTCTAAGCATGGACCATCATGAACAAACTTCCATGATGGTCCATGAATGGGTTGTGCCTCAATAATTAAAAATTTATTGAGTGCCATACCTATAGAATCGAAACCACATCCTAAATTCGCAGTAGAAGCCGGTATTTTTAAAGTTAACTTATGTTTAATCATTGTAGTGCATCCTTAATATATTGAATAATACTGTCTTTATCATTTGGTAGTGCTTGAATTGGGTTTTCTAATAGATTAATAGCAGTATCAGGGTCCTTAAGTCCGTTTCCTGTTAAAACAGCAACCACTTTTTGCCCTTGTTTTAATTTTCCGGCGCGATGTAATTTAATTAACCCTGCAATGGATGCATTACTTGCTGGTTCACTAAAAATACCTTCCTTAGATGTCATCATTTGATAAGCTTCTAATATTTCCTCATCAGTAACAGCATCAATTAAACCGTTAGAGGATTGAATAGCATCTACAGCTTTATCCCAACTCGCTGGATTACCGATGCGAATCGCTGTCGCAATCGTTTCAGGATTTTTTACGACTTGGTTTTGAACAATTGGAGATGCGCCCTCTGCTTGAAAACCAAACATTTTAGGCTTTCCAGTTTGTTCACGCGCATCATATTCTTTAAAACCTTTCCAATAAGCCGTAATGTTTCCAGCGTTACCTACTGGAATTGCTAAAATATCTGGCGCCTGTCCATCTAATTGTTCTACTATTTCAAAAGCAGCCGTTTTTTGCCCTTCAATTCGGAATGGATTAACGGAATTTACAAGTTCAATTTCTCCATCTTGCGCTACTTCTTTTACAATTTCTAACGCTTCGTCGAAATTCCCTTCAATAGAAACAATCTCTGCACCATACATGACTGCTTGTGATAATTTACCGAGTGCAATTTTACCTTCAGGGATAACGACAATTGATTTCAAACCTGCACGTGCGGCATAAGCAGCAGCTGAAGCGGATGTATTTCCTGTTGATGCACAAATGACTATTTTACGTCCTTGTTCTTTGGCTTTAGTGACCGCCATCACCATACCTCGATCTTTAAATGAGCCAGTCGGATTTGCACCTTCATATTTTACATATAATTCAATACCTAACAATTTAGACATCGTATCACAATAAATTAATGGTGTATGTCCTTCATTTAATGAGACTTTAGGTGTCTCTTCATTCACTGGTAAGTATTGACGGTATTCTTGTACTAAACCTCTCCACATTTTCATTATCATCATGCCCCTTCAACTGGATAAATTTTCTTAACTTGATATCCTTCTTCTGCGTCAATATACTTTTGAGGTGACTCATCGATACCATGAATAATCAATGCCACCGTTTGGTCACTCATTGATTCAATTTTTAAAGATTTATGGAACGGTAATGCACCTTTGATGACCGATTCTATGTGTTTAATTGAAACAGCTGGTGTTTCCACGACAACATAAAAACTCGCTTTTTCAGAAATAGTAATGGGTTCATTACTATCCATCATTTCTTTTGTTTCTTCAGTTTTAAGTTCAAAATGTGGTGGCAGCGTATGTAAATCCGATTCAAATTGTAACGATACGTTCAACAAATCGCTGACAACGGCACTCCCTGTTGCTAAACTTCCTGCACCTTTACCATAAAACATCGTTTCACCCACTGCATCTCCAACAACATAAATCGCGTTATATTCATTTTCTACAGATGCAAGTTGATGCGTTTCAGGTAATAGCGTAGGTTTCACTGACGCAGTGACATTTCCCTGCGCGTAGCTCCCTTTACCAATTAACTTAATTTTATACCCTAAAGCTTGAGCTGCTTGTATGTCTGCAGGCGTAACTTGAGAAATACCTTCTGTTTCCACATCTTTTAAACGAATGACTTGGTTAAATGATAAATAAGATGTAATGACAACTTTACGAGCAGCATCTATGCCTTCAACATCATCTGTTGGATCTGCTTCAGCAAACCCTAGATCTTGTGCCTCTTTTAATGCATCTTCATATGACGTTCCTTCTTGAGACATCTTAGTTAAAATGAAATTAGATGTGCCATTAAAAATGCCCATAAATTCACTAATATTATTCGCATTTAAACCATTATTTATCGCATTAACAATTGGAATACCACCTGCGACACTTGCTTCATATTTTAATGCTACAGCGTTAGCTTGTGCTAAATCTTCCAAATCACGTAAATGCACTGCCAGTAAGTCTTTGTTTGCAGTGATGACATGTTTTTTTTGAGTCAATGCTGCTTTCAGCCAATCTACAGTTGGTTCAATGCCCCCCATCACTTCAATAACGATATCAACATCTTCATCATTTAAAATATCGTCTACGTTTTCAGTGAGGTGATATTGTTGAATATTAATCGGGCGATTTTTACTTTTATCACGTACTAGAATATGTTTAATTTGAATATCTTTTTGAATGGTGTCTTTAATCTGTTGGTGATTCTCTTCTATGATTTTTACAACACCTGAACCAACAGTTCCTAATCCTAGTAATGCAACATTGAGCTGTTTCATATACAATCCCTCCGTGTTAATCTCTCAAAAAAGTTTATGTAATGTTGAATTATACGTAAATATGGTTTAGTATAAGTGCATTAACAAAGTTTGTAAAGTTCTAAAAATTTAGAAAATACAGTTTTAAATGCTTACTTTGTTATTCATTTTAGAATTCTCATTTAATCGTGAAAGAAAGGTTGTCATAGTATGAAAGTATCGAAATTCGGTGGCAGTTCTGTCGCAACTGCTGAACAAATTCAAAAAGTATTAAATATTATTAATAGCGATGATGAAAGACAAATTGTAATCGTATCAGCACCTGGTAAACGACATGAGCACGATACCAAGACGACCGATCTTTTAATTCGATTATATGAAAAAGTCATTAATCAATTAGATTACCAGCATAAAAAGACTGAAATTTTAGAACGCTTTAATGATATTATAAAGGGTCTGAATTTAAAAACCAATATAATCACTGAAATTGACCAAACATTAGAACGATTAATTTACGAACTTAAAGATGAACCGCTTCGATTATTGGATGCATTAAAATCATCAGGTGAAAATTTTAACGCTCAAATTATCGCAGCATATAATACAGAGCAAGGTGTACCAACGGAGTACTTATCACCAAAAGACGCAGGTATAATCGTTACGGACGAACCAGGAAATGCGCAAATTTTGGAATCAAGTTACGAGACCATCAATCAACTCAACCAGCGAAAACATAAAATTATTATTCCTGGCTTTTTCGGTTATTCTGAAAAAGGAAATATCGTTACATTTCCTAGAGGTGGGTCTGACATTACAGGTGCGATTATTGCCCGTGGTGTTCGCGCGAAATTATACGAAAATTTTACAGATGTTTCAGGCATCTACCGTGCAAATCCAAACGTCATTCATGAACCCGAAATTATTAGTGAAATTACATACCGAGAGATGCGGGAATTATCCTATGCCGGTTTTGGCGTATTTCACGATGAAGCTTTACAACCGCTATACCGATATCGAATTCCTGTAGTCATCAAAAACACTAATCGTCCAAATGATCCAGGCACTTTTATCTTACATGACCGTGAATTTAATCGTAAAAAAGTGGTTTTAGGAATTAGTTGTGATAAAGGCTTTACAAGTATTAATATCAAAAAGTATTTAATGAATAGACAAGTCGGCTTTACTGTGAAAATCCTTAATATCTTAGCGGAAAATAACATTTCGTTTGACCATATGCCTTCAGGTATTGATAACATTAGTATTATAATGCGAACAAATCAGATTAAAGGTAAGGAACAACAGATTTTAGAAGCAATCCGTCGAGAATGCGAAATAGACGAACTAAATATTGAACAAGATCTTGCGATATTAATGGTAGTCGGTGAAGGAATGAGCGCTACAGTCGGAACAGCGAACAAGATTACGACTGCTTTAGCTGACGCAAATATCAACTTACGTATGATTAACCAAGGATCTTCAGAAATTTCGATGATGTTCGGTATCTCTAATAAAGACGCAGAATCAGCAGTGAAAGCGTGTTATGATAAATGCTATCATTAAGCACTCCAACAATATAAATGATCAAGAGAAGTCATAATTTAAGGCCTTCAATATTCATGCTAACATGAACGTTGAAGGCCTTTTAACATATATCAAGTACGCTTTATTGCGAACTTCTCTCTTGAATGACTTTCCTCAGTCGTTCTTCCCCTACGACTGTTTTAAGTGTTACAAATTGAAAATAACTCATGCGATCGATGAGATGTCTAAAATGTCTAATTTGTTGTTCATTTATAGACTCATACAAATGAAACATCAATATGATTTCTGGCTTTATAAAATCCACATTCCATTTTAAAGAATGATAATAGATATGTTTTTCAGGTATACGTATTTGATTATCTAATCGGAAAATCCATTGATCTTCATCTACATCATAAATACGTATTTTCAACACGCAAGTCTCATGATTTTTGACTGCGATAAAAAATATATTTTTAAGTTCAATATCTTCTTTCGGAATGCGTTTTCCATTTTCATCAATACCTTCAATTTGATACGCTTCAGGAATGGCATCAAGCACTGTTAATAAATGCTGTCGTTTAACACTAATCGCTATCTTTTTAGAAATCTCAAGTTGATCATTTAAAAATAATTCAGTCGCAACATCTCCATAAAATTTAAAATATTCTGGGACGTGCGCTATCAATATATCCATTAATGCTCTTGTGTTATTTTGATGTGAATGACTCAACTAAATGCCCTCCTTTCTGGAAACCGCTTTCATCACATAGGTCATTATATTAAAAATAACCATGATACGCAATGTATTAAGATTCAATTATTTAAACTTTCAAAAACACCAAGTTATCATAATATCATGATGGTAACAATACATATGATATTAATGGTGTTTCTCTCATCAAGATAGATGATTTAAAAATACCCTTTCCTCCTGAAATTCTATATAAATTAACTTAATTGTTATAGTATGTTATGTCACATTTCACTTATTTTAAGATAGTAAATTTAATTATAGGTATTAATTAGTTATGTGACACTTTTTGTAAAATACATCTTTATCAACATTACATTCAAATCATTCCTACCGTGTTAACGCTTATTTTTACATAAACTATTGTAATAAATAATTTCTTTTAAAAAATAATAAGTGATATCTTTAAAAGAGCTTTTACGCCATATTATAATTTTTTCGATTTTTTTGCTTCTTTCCAAGAGTATTCCGTTGAAAAGTATAAAATTTTTAATATAATATAGTATAGGTTCTCAAAAAGATTAGAAAAAAAGGAGTGAAAAAATGAATAAACAATATGATTTGGATATTAATAAGGTTTTTTTCTATGAATCACACCGAAAAAAAATAATTAGCGAACTAAAAAAACGACATAATCTAAAATTAAATGACATTCTGTTTTTACATCACCTTAAAACTACAGATAGTCGTCGTATTTCGTTGCATAAAGTTAAACAATCTATAGATTTTAGCCTTATGGAAATACATAAATCACTCACTGCACTCACAGAGAATGGTATTATAGGTAAAGAACGTTCAACAGAAGATGAACGTAAAGTTTTTATCACTATTACCGATGAACAAGAAGAAAAAATGACTGAAGTTCTTGAAAACTTCAAAATATTAATTAAAGACACTATTCAATCTTAAACATTATCAAAAGAATATCCGCTTCAGAGTAAGACTGTCTCATTAAAATTGGTGATTAACGTCTTGCTCTTTTTTATTTAATGCGACATTTTATTTTAACACGGATAAGGGTTATAATAAATGAAACTTTCTATGACCCAACATCATTTTAGTACTATAACCTTTAAGGAGGTGAAAAGCATGATTATGATATTTATCTTATGTACATTGATAGTCATCATTTTAATTTTAGCCGTTTTAAACCATGTAAAATTCAAAAGACAAAATGACTATTTACGATATGCAAATAAACGTCTAATTTTAAAATTAGAGCATGAAAAGAAGAAAAACAATACAAAAATAATCCCCTCAATACAAGCAATTCGCACACCACATCACGATACGCGCCGTATAAAAAATGTTTTGATTGAGACATTTGAGCAATTAAAAAAGACCCAAGATATCACTTCATATAAAATACTTTCAACAAATCAAATTGCTAAAAGAAATACATTTTTCGCTGACCTATCTCTTGTTGATTTCATAGTCCTATCAAATTTAGGACTTTACTTAGTCAAGTTAACGCATTTTAATACTCAAACGTTTATGCATTTTAATGGCACTTCTAGCTCTTCGCATCCATTCCAAGATCAATTTGCACATCATGTCAGTAAAATATATCATCAACAATTTCATGCGGATTCCAACGTACCTTATACATTTAGCGAGGAAGTAACTCCTGATAAAGTTATTTATCAATTTTACAAATATGATCCATTAAAACGCGTTGAAACAGCAGAAGCACATTTATCACAAGATTTAGAGAAACGATTAAAAACACATATTTCAACAATGGCATGCCTGATAGATACAAATGAAAAAATATATGAAAGTCAGTCGCATCACCCACGAAACGTATTAGTTATCAAAGATGATGCAACATTAACACAACATATTCATTCATTTGCTCAAACATCGCATTCTAATTTGTCAGATGACAAATTGTCACAATTAGAAACGTTATTAACACAAAAACACTAACCCTACATTATTTTGTAGGGTTAGTGCCATTTTATTAATTACTCCAAATATTCTTTTTTAACTTTTGAGCTTGTTTTTGTGCTTGTTCTATACGCTCTTGATATTTGTAATTAGGACGATAGAATTTTGCACGTGCCAAACCTTCTTTAGCTAGCTTTTCATTAAACATTTCTTTTCCTAACCAGACGTAAGCCAAAGTTCTACCATAACGGTCTTTTTCTTGCTTATCATATTCTAAACGTACTTTTTGATTAGTTAAGTGACGTTTTGTAAAGTCTGAAGCTTCTTTACCATAAGGTTGAACAGGTGTGTTAGGTTTTACTGTTTCTGGTGTATCTACCCCAATCATCCTTACCTTTTCTTGTTTACCATCTTTATCAACGATAATTGTATCTCCATCAATGACGCGTATTACTTTATATGTTTGTTCATTTGCATTGCTTAAACCAGCTGATTTAAACGGACCACTTTCCGTCATAAATTGTATAGATAGTACAATAATTGCAGCTACGACAATGATCAATCCTGTTGTTATTTTTTTCATAAGTCCACCCTTTTCTAATAGTCTTAATCATCATAAATAATTTTGCAATTCGGGTCAATGTGCCAAATATTCATTTTTTATATAGAATCCGGTCCCATTTATAATATGAAATGATATAATCAATTCAATAGGAGTGAAATGACATGAAAACTTTACGTGAAAATAGCCTTTCCATCATTATCATCCTCTTCGCCATCCTTTTAGGATTCTTTTTACAACACTTTTTTAACTTACCTCTCATTGCAGGGGCTTTTATCGGTGTCTTACTTGGCGTTTTCGGTGGATTCATCATTCAAATGATAAAAGGCAAGCAACCCCAATCTCGTAATTCTAAAGAAAAAGAAGAGTAAATCAAGGCAGGAAGGCTGATAAAAAAGCTTTCCTGTTTTCATTATTCGTTATATCCATCCCAATTCTTTTGCTTTTTTCCAAGCATCGAATCGGTTTTCAGCCTCTAGTTTATCAATAATTATTGAAGCATAGTTACGAATCGTTCCTTCTGATAAGTATAATTTTTCAGCAATTGTTTTATGACTTAAACCTTCTCCAATTTCAGTCAAAATCATTTGTTCTCGATGTGTTAATGGATTACTTTGCGTAAATAATCGTGTCATGAGCTCGGAACTGTATGTTTTTTCATCGTTTAAAGCGCGATGAATTGTAGTCAAAAGATCATCAATTGGTTGCTCTTTTAGCACAAAAGCATCTACGTCGTTCGCAACAGCTTTTTCAAAATATCCTGGTCGCTTAAACGTTGTTACAATGATAACTTTTGTATCAATCTGATGTTCTCTAATGCGTCGCAACACTTCTAAACCATTCATTTTTGGCATTTCTATGTCTAAAAGAATGACATCCGGTTGGTGTAATTGAACACTTTCCCATGCATCTTGACCATCAAGCGCAACAGCGACAACTTGTATCATTTCATCAAGCTCCAATAATTGCTTCATGGCATCTGCAAGCATTTTTTGATCTTCAGCCACAATCATTTTAATCATATGAACCCCTCCATATCAAACACAATCAAAAGCACTACGCCATCACCACTAGAACTAATGGTTAATTGGCCATTTAAATCATCGACACGTTCCTGAATACTTTTAACTTCAAATGGTTGTGAAGGCATGACCCAGCCATTATCATAAATCCGAAAATAAATGTTATTATCTATGCATTGTATATCTAAAGATACTCTTGTAGCATTTGAATGTTTAATAACATTATTCATCGCTTCTCTTAAAATCATAGCCAGACTGGTTTGCTTTTCAATAGGTATACTTTCTATGCATTCAACCCCACTGTAAATAAATTCGATATGACTTTCTTTTAACATATGAGACATACGTTTAACTTCTGACATAAAAGTAATCCAATGAACATTGTCAACGATATTACGTACTTGATTAAGTGTTTCTTTAGAAATTGTTTGAACTTCTTTCATTTCTATACATGCCTTCGAGGGGTCTGTAAGGCACAATTTTTGAGCAAGTTCTGACTTTATACTAATACTTGCAAAAACATGTCCTAAAGTGTCATGTAAATCTTGTGCAATACGTTGCCGTTCTTGTTCAGCCATCAATTGATTAATCTGACGCTTTTGTTGATGTAATTTTTGCGTTAAAATCTGCTTTTCCTTATTTTTTAAGTTAACTACAAAACTAATTGTTAAAATAATCTCTAAGAAAACAATATAAATCAACAATGTATTTTCAGTGAGATATGTGTACAATAATACAATGAGTAAACTAAAAAAATAATAGCTAACCAAAACTAATTTTGGTGAATTAAAAACATAATTTGGTAAATAAAACGTTAAAAAAACAAATAAAATGACTATTGAAGGATTTACATAACAAGCTAAAAGAATTATACATAAACAATGTAAAATTAAGATGATATGCAAGTATTTTTTTATTTCATCATCTTTTAACATTGTAAGCAAAGCAGTCGTTACCATAAATAATATCCATATCGAGATTGTTACAAACATTGGCAACGGTGATTGCTCAATAAAAATTGAGACAAGAGGAATCATACAATACGTAAGATGGATCGTTGGAAATTTTGACACTCTCTCTTTAAAGGTCAACTGAAATCACCCACTTTACGTATGAATAAACGAATAATGATTAACAATATTATACAATAAATTATAATTTTAACAACTGATAACCATAAAATTTCACCAGTATTTAAATAAAAAATGACAACATTTTGAATATGCATTATTGGCAACCATTGTGCCATAATTTGAAAAATTTCAGGAAGTTGATCGAGTGGTATCCATAGACCTCCTAGTAAAATTAATAGCACATAGATTAAATTACTATACGCTGTGACACGTGATAATTTTTGGATAGAGGCTAAGCCGTATGCAAAAGGATATAACACTAGTGTACCTATTAATATCATTACAAACGCCATTCCCCACTGTAACATAGTCATATCAATTCCAAATACAACGCCTGTAATACATAAACATAGAATTGCAAATGCTGATAACATTAATGTTTTGCATATTTTACTTATAAAATAATGCAGGTAAGTGACCTCTGTGTTAACCAATCGTTTTAGCCATCCCATTTTTCTCTCTAAAGCAAGTTCTTGAGGTAAGGTAATGAGCACATAACTAATGGCACTTAATATCGCCATATGAATTAAATAATTGCGTCTAAATTGCTCAAAATCTTTTAACGGTAACGCAGTCGCTTGTATCATTGCGATGATATAAAAACAAATTGGTATTACGATAAAAATGATTATATTCCGCTTTTGTTTCGCACATTGTTTCAATTCGAATTGTATTAAAGTCATCATCATTGTCATCATCCCCTAAGTTTATCAATTTATATCATGATGATGTAACATCATTAATATAAACCTTATCTAAGTCGCCATTGTTTAATTCATAAATCGTATGACATCGTTTTCGTAACATATTGATATCATGCATGACTATAATCATTGTGGTCCCTAATTCAATCAAGTTATCGATAATTCCCCAAAATTGTGCTTCAGTTGAGATGTCCATCGCTGTTGTAGGTTCATCTAATATTAAAAAATTAGGATTTCCTGAAAGTGTCAGTACAAAATCTAAAAACCGTTTTTCACCTCCAGATAATTGACTGATTTCTTTATTTAAATTAATAGAATCGATGAGATTAATCATTTCTTTTGTATCCTCATGATGCCGCTGAAGGCCTAAAAATAAGTCAATAGCATCTTTTGCGGTAACCCATTCAGGAAAAGTACTTTCTTGATAGAGGATTGCCTTTTTTACTTGTTCCTCCCAATATATGTCTCCTTTCTGACACTTAATGACACCCATCAGAAGATTGAGTAATGTTGTTTTACCCGTACCATTGCTTCCTGTCACTCCAACAATTTCACCAGAGTTCATTGAAATGTTCACATTTTTTAAGATGACACAATTGTCCAGTTCATATGTCAAATGTCTCACTGTTAGCATTCATCTTCCCCCTTTTGTATCCATAATAAAGGAAAGTTATCGTGAAATCCTGTCATTTTTGTCACGATTAGGATATGACAAATGTCATTTTTAACTCATTTTAACTCTTACCTTAATAATTCATCCATAAGTTAAATAATCTGTTATGATTAAATTGAATCAACTTATTTAGCTTAAAAATTATGTTTTATTGAAATACCATTATAAATCTGAAAATTTTTTCTTTTCAAAATGAGATATTCTAAAAATACATAGAGGGAGATCATCTAAATGAAACTTAAATATGTGACTGCTATTTTCCTTTCATCATCTTTACTACTAGCTGCATGTTCGAATGACGAAACTTCAAAAGAAAATGCACATGAGGTTCAAAAATCACATCAAACTAACAAGGTGTACGACAAATTATCGGATAAAGACATTACTAAAAAAGGATCAACTGCTACTACTAAAACAAAAGATGTCACTTTTGTTCTAGGCAACCATGACAGAATACTACAAGTCAAAAAAGATTTATCTGATATGCCGATCAATAAACAACAAGAAGAAAAGAAATTAGAAGGTTATGCAAAAGCATACATGGAAGATGATGCAAAACTCAAAAAAGTGAAAAGCGAAACTCAAAAAGTGTATTATTCTAAAAAAATAAACCGAGAGTATTTCGTCACTTATCAGCTTGATACCAATGGCAATGTAACTGAAATCCTCATCTCAAGTTACAAATAGTAAAGTAGTCATTTTATTGACCATCAACGGTGTGAATATGTCAGTTTAACATAATAAGACCCTCAACAATTGCTTAAGAATTTTGAGGGTTTTACCTTATACTTCAATTTTTTTATTTTGTTATGTAATGAATAACACTATGAATCTTGAAAGCATCATTGATTATAGCATTTACAAACATGATTCTGAACATATTATTTTAGATTCATCTTCTTTTGAATGTCTTTAGGGATATCTGATTGTTGCACTTTTTTTACATCTAAAACAACACCTTTGGCATCTGTAAATGTAATTTCAAATAAATTTCCTTGTACTACATCATCCGCTATTAAGTTTTTGTCAACTTCATAAACATCATTTTCGGCATATACCTTCATTTTTGATTGATGTTCATCCATATTACCATAATACGTTTCTTCCTCACTAAAATAAGAGAAAGGGTCCGTATTAAAACATAAAAAGATACCCACAATAATTAACAAGCCTATAAACAAAAATTTAAATTTGATGATACTCACCACTTTCTATTTTTAAAATATGTTATATTAATTTTAAACAAATGCCAACCATGCTTTAGCATGAATTTTTACGTCTAAAATTGATATATCAAATGATTAATAAAAAGAGGTGTTATTATGAGGTCACATATTTTAAAAAATAAATTTTGGCTAAGTTACTTTAGTGCTATCATAATTTTATCTATCATGACACCCATGTCTACTTTTACACAGGCTCAGTCGCTAGGTGCGTTCGGCATTGCATTTATTGTTTTGATCACTAAATTTATAATCTTTTATTTCACTTTCAGAGTGATTTATAGCATTGCGTTTTCATGGGTAAATCAAAAGGATAATGATTGACACTTTATTATGGTGCCATTTCTCCTTATTCCACCTTATTACGATATAGAACCATGCCACCATCATCAACTTTAAAAACCCTTGAAGTACTTAGACTTCAAGGGTTTTCAAAATTAATATTGTTTCATGTATTGGTCAACTTCCCATTCGCTGACTTGCGTACGGTAGTAATCCCATTCGATAGATTTTGAATTAATGAATTGATGATAAATATGATCACCTAAAGCATTTTTAACCGTTTCATTTTCTCGCATTGCTTTAAGCGCTGTATAAAGCGTTGATGGTAAATCTTGAATACCTACCGCTTCACGCTCTTCACGATTCATCTCATAGATATTTTGATTCACAGGTTCTTGTACTTCTAATTTATTTTTAATTCCGTCTAAACCAGCTTGTAAAATCGTTGCTAAAGCCATGTATGGGTTCGCAGCCGGGTCTACAGAGCGAATTTCAACACGTGTTGATAAACCACGTGAAGATGGAACTCGTACTAATGGTGAACGGTTTTTACCACTCCAAGCAATATAACTTGGTGCCTCATAGCCTGGTACAAGACGCTTGTAAGAGTTTACGAGTGGGTTACAAACTGCTGTAAAACCACGTGCGTTTTTCATAATACCTGCAATGAAATGGTAGGCATCTTGAGATAATTCCATTTTGCCATTTTCATCAAAGAAAGCATTTTCTTTTCCTTTGAATAACGACACGTTAAAGTGCATACCACTTCCGTTTACACCAAATAATGGTTTTGGCATAAATGTCGCATGTAAATTGTGTTGACGCGCAATTGTTTTAACAACAAGCTTGAATGTTTGAATATTATCACAAGCTGTAACAGCGTCTGCATATTTAAAATCAATTTCGTGCTGACCTGGTGCCACTTCATGGTGACTTGCTTCAATATCAAAGCCCATGTCTTCTAATTCTAATACGATATCACGACGGCAGTTTTCACCTAAATCAGTAGGTGCTAAATCAAAATAACCACCATGATCGTTTAATTCCATTGTTGGTTCGCCTTTTTCATCTAACTTAAATAAGAAAAATTCAGGTTCTGGTCCAAGGTTAAAATCAGTGAAGCCAAGTTCTTCCATGTCTTTAAGTACACGTTTCAAGTTACTACGAGGATCCCCAGCAAATGGCTCACCTTCAGTTGTGTATACATCACAAATTAAACGCGCTACTTTACCTTGTCCTGCAGTCCACGGGAAGATCACCCATGTATTTAAATCAGGTTGTAAGTACATGTCTGATTCTTCGATACGCACAAATCCTTCGATAGAAGAACCATCGAACATCATTTCGTTATCGAGAACTTTTTCTAATTGGCTTACTGGTACTTCTACATTTTTGATTGTTCCTAAAATATCAGAAAATTGTAAGCGAATGTAACGTACATTTTCTTCTTCTGCAAAGCGTCGGATGTCATCTTTTGTAAAATTTTGTTTTGGCATTGGATCATAGCCTCCATTAAATTATTTGAAAAAGCGTGATAAATCTCCTCGATTTAGTGGTATAGATTCTCTTTGTGGTT
This sequence comes from Staphylococcus agnetis, assembly GCF_011466855.1. NCBI lineage: Bacteria > Bacillati > Bacillota > Bacilli > Caryophanales > Staphylococcaceae > Staphylococcus > Staphylococcus agnetis. The sequence goes on along the minus strand of NZ_CP045927.1, from coordinate 961,117 downwards.
TCTGCGTCGTATCCACGAGCATTTGTTTTCTTAATAGCGCTTCTTCATTATTCAAGTCGTTATGTTCTTCAAGCATGATTTGTTTAATGCCTTTCATATTAAAGCCTTTTTCAAGTAAGTGCTTTATTGTGAGCAGCGTTTCTAAATCGTTTAATGAGAACAAACGTTTATTCCCCTCTGTTCTAGATGGAAATATGAGTTCATGTGTTTCATAATAACGAATTTGACGTGCAGTTAAATCCGTTAACTTACTGACAACACTCATCGGAAATACAGGCATGTTACGTCGAATTTTATCGTTATCCATCTCCCACATCTCCTTGAATATTTTGAACTTATCGTTACAATAGCATATATATTCTGACAATACAAAAATATGTAAGAAAACCTGACATGAAATCTGATGTCAGGTTTATAGCGTTTAAATAAGGTTTTTCTCCATTAATTGTGAAACGGCACGAGATACTGCAAGCTTCACATGTTCATAAGTTAATCCACCTTGAACATACGCTTCGTATGGCGGACGTATCGGGCCATCTGCAGATAATTCGATTGATGAACCCTGAACAAACGTCCCAGCCGCCATAATCACATCATCTTCATATCCTGGCATATAGCTAGGCTCAGGACTAAAATGCGCATTTATAGGTGAATTATGTTGAATACTTTGACAAAACTGGATCATTTGTTCTTTTGTCTCAAAGGAGACGGTTTGAATTAAATCAGTTCGTGGCTCATGATATTGTGGCATTGTCTTCATATTTAATTTCTCTAATAACAAGCTTGTAAAAAGTGCGCCTTTCAAACTTTGACTCACGACGTGTGGACTCAAGAAAAATCCTTGATACATTTCATGCAATGACCCGAGAGAGGCACCAGCCTCTTTGCCAATGCCAGGGGCGGTTAAACGATAACCACATCGTTCAACCAAATCTTTTCTACCAACTATATAGCCCCCTATTTTCGCTAATCCTCCGCCTGGATTTTTAATCAGCGATCCAGCAATAAGGTTCGCCCCCACTTCAATTGGTTCTCGTGTTTCCACAAATTCACCATAACAATTATCTACAAAAACTGTGATGTGAGGAAATTGTGCTTTTATTTTTTGAATCACATATGCTATTTCATCAATGTGAATAGATGGCCTTTGATCATAGCCTTTAGAACGTTGAATGGCAATCACCTTTGTGCGGTCGTGAATCGTTTGAAGTACCCTTTCAATATCAATGCGTCCTTCTTTAAGAGGCACATCTTGATAAGTCACGCCGCGTTCGATTAAACTTTCAATACCATTTCCATTTATACCAATGACTTCTAACAACGTGTCATAAGGTCGCCCCGTAATATATAGCAATTCATCTCCATGTTTCAGTAAGCTTTGTAAGGCAATCGTTATCGCATGTGTTCCAGAAATGATTTGTGGGCGTACAAGTGCGTCCTCAGCTTTAAACACATGTGCATAAACCGCTTCTAAATGGTCACGCCCAAAATCATCATAACCATAACCTGTCGATCCTTGTAAATCTGTTTCAGTGATTTTGACATGGTGAAATGCATCAAGCACGCGTGCTTGATTTTCAAAAGCACGTTGCTCAATAGCTTTAAAGTATGGTGCGAGATCTGTTTCAACCTCATCAATTAATTTAGATATATTTATCATGATTACGCTTCTTTCTATTATTTTCGATACCCTTGTATATGATACGTCTCATCTTGTTCATTAAAATCCAAAGATGTGATTAAAGTTTGACGCTTCAATGCATAAAGTGTATCTCCTTCAGATACTTTAATTGTTTTTTCATAATATGTGAGTTGTTTTTTTAACTGCGCCATTAATAATTGTCGTACTTCCGTTTTATCACGTTCATCCCTAGCAGAAACGCTTTTCGAAGGAAATGAACTAATTGGTGGCACGTTTTCAGTTAAATCTCTTTTGTTAAATAAGACTACTTGTGGAATTTGTTCCATATTTAATTCTTTAATTAATTGTTCAACCGTGTCGTACTGAACTTTTGCTTCAGGATGACTTGAATCGACCACATGTATTAATAAATCAGCTTGCTTCGCTTCCTCTAGTGTTGACTTGAAGGCTTCAATTAATGTCGTCGGAAGTTTTTGTATAAATCCAACCGTGTCAGAAATAACCAATTGAAAGCCATCATTGAGGGTAATTTGGCGCGTTTTGGGGTCGAGCGTCGCAAATAATTGATCTTTTTCATATGTTCCATCTTCAGTTAATACATTGAACCAAGTCGATTTCCCAGCATTGGTATATCCCACTAATGCAATTTGAAAAATGTCATTTTGTGTTCTTTGATGACGATAACGTTCCCGATGTATTTCAACCTCTTTTAACTTTCGCTTGATCTCATTCATTCTCGTACGAATATGACGACGGTCCGTTTCAAGTTTAGTTTCACCTGGTCCTCTCGTGCCTATGCCGCCACCTAAACGCGATAAACTTTTACCATGCCCCATTAACCGCGGTAATAAATAATCCAATTGGGCATATTCGACTTGTAACTTACCTTCTTTACTTTTGGCACGCAATGCAAAAATGTCTAAAATGAGTTGTGTTCTGTCTATAATTTTAATTCCTAAAACTTCATTTAAATGTTTAGATTGTGCGGTAGTCAGTTCATCATTGGTCACAATCACATCTATATCGTGAAAATGAACGGCGTCTTGAACCTCTTGTATTTTACCTTTCCCCATATAATGTCTAGGGTGTATGTCATTTAAATTTTGCGTTAGCGTCGCTTTGACTTCTAAGCCACACGTTTCAGAAAGTGCCTCTAATTCAGACATTGTGCTCTCAAAGTCATATTCTGATACTTGGGTATGTACACCTATTAAAAGTGCTTTTTCTTTAATTTCTTCCGTTGAATAACTCTGTTTATAAGTCACTTCAGTCACCTCGTTTCTATACAACGTACCATCGTGTATTTTATCACAAACGCCCGCTTAAGACTATGCGCTTCCAATATGATATATTTAATTCAAATACAAACTTAAAGTTTAAAAAATAAGAGGTGATTATAAATGAATATTTATGACATTGAAGTTGAACGCTCTAATGGGGATACTTATAAGTTATCTCAATATAAAGGAGATGTGATGTTAATCGTAAATACCGCAAGCGAATGTGGCTTCACCCCTCAATTTAAAGACTTGCAAGTGCTTTACGACAAATATAAAGATCAGGGGTTTATCGTACTTGGATTTCCGTGTAATCAATTTGGTCACCAAGAACCTGGTTCAGGTGCTGAAGCCATGCAAAACTGTCAATTAAATTATGGCGTTACATTTCCAATGCATCAAAAAATCGAGGTAAATGGCGCTAATGCTCACCCACTATTCCAATATTTAAAGTCACAGCAATCAGGGATATTGAACGAAAAAATCAAATGGAATTTCACAAAATTTTTAATTAATCGTGAGGGTCAAGTTATCAAGCGGTTTTCACCTCAAAAACAACCGCTTCAATTATCTAATGCCATAGAAAATTTATTGTAAATCATAAATGATCCCCCATCGTGTTCAGCAAACACAAAGGGGGATCGTTTCTTGTTTCCAGCATTATAAAATTCGTTTTTTAGTTATAGACCAACTACGTCTTTACATTCATTCAAACTAAAAACTGTGCACTTCGCTTAGTTCGTACCTTCAAGAAATGTACTAATGGCATGTTTATAGATTAAATGATGTTTTCCTTGAGAAAGAAAATCAACCACATGCTGATCATAATCTGCAATTGTACCTCTTAATTGAAAACCATTCGTTAAGAAGACTGTTAATTCCTTTTCCTCATTTTTAAAGTTTTCGAGATACGTTTCTTGAATATCTTGTTTGTCAAACATGTTCATTTCTCCTTTTGTTTATTTGGGTTAAAATATCATCTAGCATTTCTGGAAGTGACATTCTCTCTCTATCTAACCAATGAACATTAAGTTTGTTTTTAAACCACGTTAATTGTCGTTTAGCATAATTTCTTGAATGCTGTTTTAACAATTCTGCTGCTTGGTCTATTTCAAGCTCATTATGCACGACGGGTACTAATTCTTTATAGCCAATCGCTTGCATACTTTGACATGATTCATAACCTAATTCAATAAGGTGTTGCACTTCGTCCATTAAACCTTGAGACAACATAATGTCTACACGTTTATTTATTCTATGATACAATGTATCGCGCGACATTTCTATCCCTAGTAATAATGTATCATAATTTTCTGTTAATTGGTGACTTTTCTTGCGATTACTTAAAATTTTTTTCGTCTTCAAATAGTATGAAACCGCTCTCTCAACGCGCTGACGATTATTAGGGTGAATATTGGCTTGAGACTCAGGGTCAAACGTTCCTAAATAATCATGTAACGCTTCATTTGAATACGTGCTAAGGTGACGCATTTTTTCAGCCACTTCAGCTTCTTTTTCAGCTGAAACCTCTTCATTTTCAAATTCATAATTATAAATGACAGATTGAATATAAAGGCCTGTCCCCCCAGCTATAATCGGAACTTTACCTCTTTGAGTTATTTCATCGATTAACGGTTTCACACGTTGTTGAAAATCATAAGCGGTAAACGTTTCATCAGGTGATAATATATCAATTAAATGATGCGGTATGCCTTGCATTTCATCTGATGTAATTTTTGCCGTTCCAATATCCATATGTCGATACACTTGCATGGAGTCTCCACTAATAATTTCACCATTTACTTTTTTGGCAAGTTCCACACTTAGTTCTGTTTTCCCACTCGCTGTTGGCCCAACGATAACGATTAAAAAGGGCTTTTTTTCACTCACTTGATTCACTCACTTTTTTTCTTTATAATTTGACGACTCATCCAGTCTAACATATGACGCCATACCGCTTCCTTATCTTTCTCAAATAAAATTTCGTGTCGCTTTTGTTTATAAAGCTGTACAGTAATATGCTTGATGCCGCCTCTTTTTAACGTCTTACCTAACCGACGTATCCCATTGCCATAATCTCCGAACGGATCCGCTTTACCAGCAATAAGTAAAATTGGGAGTTCTGGATTCATCTTAGCAATTTCTTTTAATTGTGCAGTTTTCATAATATGATGCATCACACTATAAACCAATTGGTTTGAAACTAAAAAGCCAGTATATTGATCTTGTATGAAAACATCCACTTCATGTTCATCCGAACTAATCCAATCACTAGGTGTACGTGTTGGTTTGAAACTTTTATTAAAGGAGCCAGTGACAAGGTCATTAATCCATTTTAGGCGACGCTTTTTACCTGTAAATAACGTGACAATTTTTAATGCAATGATATTGATGTAACCCTTCCATTTTGGATAGAGCGCGGTACCCGTCAAAATTAAACCATCAGCATCATTTGGGTATAATTGAACATAACGACGTGCGATAATAGAACCCATCGAATGTCCTAAAATAATGTAAGGTAGCGTCTCATTGATAGTTGGCTGTAGCGTCGTTTTGATTTCATACGCATCATGAACCACTTCATCGACAGAATTAAAGTGCCCTCGGAGTGTATTAATCGCTTTACCATGACCACGATGATTATGTCGAATCACATGATAGCCTTGCTGATTCAGTTGCGTAACAAGACGTTCATACCGATCCATATGTTCTGCCATACCATGAAAAATATGTACAATCCCTACAGCCTCATGATCTGCACGGTCAATTTTCACTTCTAATATGGTTTCATCAGATAACGCTATTTTCATGGTTTCTTTCTTAACCATTGTATAAATCCACCTTTCCATACCCATCTCATACTTCAACTTTACCACAGGTTTTCATTACAAACACGTTTCTCATATTTTATACAACAAATAAACCTACTATCGTTATACGCATCTTAATTACAAGTCATGGATTCAACTTAAATTTAAACCTCAAATCACATCGCTTACTTTTTAATCTTACCAAATTTCAACAAGTTTACTTCTCCAATTAAAAAGAAGTAAGATATAATCTTAAAGATTTATATCCTACTCCTTTTTTAAAATCTTAATATTAATTTATTTTAAGCTGTGGCTGTTTGATGTTGTCCATGAATCGCATGTGTAATCGCATCTTCTAATTCTTGTTTATATACAGCCTTTGTATTGTCATCGTAGCCTACTAAATCTGCTAAAACATTAGTGACAATATCTTTATATTTTTGAACAGATTCGATATCAAAGTAAAGCGCTCCTGTACGACGAATTAAGAAGTCAGTCGGTTTTACAACCAACTCATTTTGAACGCCATATAACAATTCTACGTACATTTTTAAAGGTAACCCTGTACTTTGATGTTGTGCCGCTTGTGTAAGTGCAAATAATTCATCGACATTAGAACCATACTTTTTAGCCAACTTACGTGCGACGTTTTCATCCAAGTTATAACCTTTAGCCAATTTCACTTTTTCGTCTACAAAAGATTCAAAGTTTTTACTGCCGCCAACATCTCCGCCTGACATTGGGATATTTTTCGTATTCGCTGGTTTGAATTCTAATTTATACTCTTGTTTCAAGCGTTTCGCAACACGGTCCACTATTTCGTTTGCCATATGACGATAACCTGTCAATTTACCGCCAGCAATCGTTAATAATCCAGAATCTCCTTCCCAAATTTCATCTTTACGTGAAATTTCAGATGGATCTTTACCTTCTTCTAGAATTAACGGACGAATACCTGCCCAAGTTGATTCGATATCTTCATCTTTGACATGTACTGTTGGGAACATGTAGTTAATCGCATTGATTAAATAATCACGATCCTCTTGGTTGACTAAAGGACTGGCTTTGTCGTTATTGTAAAAAGTATCTGTTGTGCCAACATATGTTTTACCTTCTCTAGGAATCGCAAAAATCATACGACCATCTTTTTCTGTATCAAAATAAACTGCTTGATGTAACGGGAATTTTGATTCATCAAATACAACGTGTACGCCTTTCGTTAAACGTAATTCTTTGTTGTTCTTAGAGTAATCATTACTACGCACCTCATCAACCCAAGGTCCAGTTGCATTAACTACTTTTTTACCGTGAATTTCAAACTGTTCATTTTTAATGCGGTCAATGACACGTACACCATTTACTTTATTACGATTGTCATATAAAAATTGGCTTACTTTAGCATAGTTAATGATGTCTGCACCGAATTCAGCCGCTTTTTTCATGACTTCAATCGTCATACGCGCATCATCTGTACGGTATTCTACGTAATAGCCGCCACCTTTTAAACCATCTTGTTTGACGAGTGGTTCTTTATCTTTAGTTTCTTGAATATTCAACATACGTTTACGTTCTGATTTTTTAACACCGGCTAAACGATCATAAACAGCTAAACCGATAGATGTTGAAAATTTACCGAACGTACCACCTTTATGCATTGGTAATAACATCCATTCTGGTGTTGTCACGTGTGGCCCATTTTCATATACAATTTCACGCTCTCTACCAGTTTCAGCTACAACGCCGACTTGGAATTGTTTTAAATATCTTAAACCACCGTGCACAAGTTTTGTTGAACGAGAACTCGTACCTGATGCAAAATCTTGCATTTCTAATAAAGCTACTTTCATGCCTCGTGCTGATGCATCTAAAGCGACGCCAGCACCTGTAATGCCGCCCCCGACAATGACTAAATCATATTCCTCATGTTGCATTTTTTCTTTAACTGAATCACGTTGTAACGTTGATAAACGTCCCATAAAAACGCCTCCTATAATGATAAAAAGAGAGACTCCGCCCATATACTTTAACATAAAGTTTTACGACAAAATCTCTCTTCTTCTCGAGTAAACTATTAACTTATCTACAGTATAGCATACGACTTATGCTTCGTCTAATTTAAAGACTTTCGTTGCTTCAACTGCTTTTTGCCAACCTTTGTATAATTTATTGGCATCTTTTGCATCCATTTGTGGTTCAAATGATTTTTCTAATTTCCAGTTATTGCTTACTTCATCTTTATTTTCCCAGAATCCAGTAGCAATACCTGCAAGATATGCTGCACCTAACGCCGTTGTTTCGTTAATTTCAGGGCGTTCCACTGAAACGTTCACTAAGTCAGCTTGGAATTGCATTAAGAAGTTATTTTTTACTGCGCCACCATCAACACGTAAACTGTTCACTTCAATACCTGAATCTTGTGCCATAGCTTCAATCACATCGCGTGTTTGATAACATAGTGATTCTAATGTCGCACGAATGAAATGTTCTTTTTCAGTACCACGTGTTAATCCAAAGATGGCCCCACGTGCTTCTGAATCCCAGTATGGTGTACCTAAACCAACAAAAGCGGGCACAACATACACGCCTTCAGTAGAATCCACACGTTTCGCGTAATCTTCTGATTGAGGCGCAGAATTAATCATACGTAATCCGTCACGTAACCATTGAATTGCTGAGCCTGAAACGAAGATTGAACCTTCAAGCGCATAATTCACTTTACCATCTAAACCATAGGCAATTGTTGTTAATAAACCATGCTCTGAAGTCACCGCTTCTTCACCAGTGTTCATTAACATGAATCCACCTGTACCGTATGTGTTTTTAATATCTCCTTTTTCGAAACAAGCTTGGCCAAATAACGCTGCTTGTTGGTCACCTGCAATACCTGCAATAGGAACGTTTTGACCGAAGAAGTGATAATCAATCGTTTCACAATAGATTTCACTTGAAGGTTTTACTTCAGGTAACATGGCTTTTGGAACATCAAGGAGTGATAATAATTCATCATCCCATTGTAAGTCGTGAATGTTATACATTAATGTACGACTCGCGTTAGAATAGTCCGTTACGTGTGCTTTACCGCCTGATAACTTCCAAACCAACCAAGAGTCAATCGTGCCGAATAACACATCACCATTTTCTGCTTTTTCACGCGCACCTTCAATATGATCTAAAATCCATTTTACTTTCGTTCCAGAGAAGTATGGATCAAGTAACAATCCTGTTTTCTTACGAAATGTCTCTTCATGTCCACCATTTTTAAGTTCTTCACAAATTGCTTGCGTTTGGCGTGATTGCCAAACAATTGCATTATAAATTGGACGTCCTGTATGTTTGTCCCATACTACAGTCGTTTCACGTTGGTTAGTTATTCCAATACCTGCAATTTCTGAAGCTCTAACGTTATTTTCATTTAAGACTATAGCTAAAACAGACAAAACAGATGTCCAAATTTCATTCGCATCATGTTCAACCCATCCAGATTTTGGAAAATGTTGTTTGAACTCACGTTGTGCAACGCCAACAATTTCAGCTTTCTCATTAAATAAAATCGCTCTCGAGCTCGTAGTACCTTGGTCAATTGATAAAATATATTTTCCCATAATATATTACCTCCCATTATCACTCATGTATTAATCACATAGGCAATCATAGCTTGCCATTTGTATGTTTAGATAGCACCAAAATCTTCATGTTTAATTTTTTTATTTAAAATACTACCTAACACTAATGTACCCACTAATAGTACGACAGCGACGATTGTCCATACATCAAATGTACCTTGGAAAAACAATCTATAAATGACAGCACCTAAAATACCACCAGTAATTGGCCCTAAAATAGGAACAATCGCATACTGCCAGTCACTATGTCCTTTACCATGAATTGGTAAAATTGCATGCGCGATACGAGGACCTAAATCACGAGCTGGGTTGATGGCATATCCTGTTGGACCACCTAAACTTACCCCAATCCCTACGATTAATAAACCGACAATGACAGGGTTCAATCCATCTGTAAATTTGTTTGTTCCAATAAATAACAATGCAGATGTTAAAACAGCAGTACCAATAATCTCTGTGATAAAGTTTGCTGTGTAATTTCGAATCGCAGGTGCTGTTGAAAAAACACCTAATTTAGCCGCTTTATCTTCAGTTGCGCGCCAGTGTGGTAAATACGTCAACCACGTGAGTACGGCACCTACAATACCACCTAAAATTTGTGCAATAATAAATCCTGGAACTTGCGACCATGGAAAATCACCAGTTACCGCAAATGCCAATGTTACAGCTGGGTTAAGGTGAGCACCCGAAAAGTTTCCTACTGCGTAAATACCTAAAGTAACGGCTAAACCCCAACCAATTGCGATTACAATCCAGTCAGCACCTTCACCTTTAGATTTACGTAATACAACATTCGCAACAACGCCTCCACCCATTAATAGTAGAATGGCGGTTCCGATAAACTCAGCTAAGTAGATATTCATTATTTTTCCTCCCTTGAAAAGACAAAAAGACCCCTAGCTGACCGTATTACTATTATTAATAACACGTGCGAAGAAGTCTCTAGCGTCTCGATTCATCTATTAACTTGTTTTTAATATTACATCTCGATGTAAGCGTTGTCAATAACATTTCAAAGGATTAAAACGCGCTTTACAATTTTCATTACAAAACACTCTAAAATTTAAGGTTATTTGTGACTTACTGCCGAAGCATCAATTGAAATTTTACACGGATCTGTATGTACAGTTGCATGAATGCCTAATGGCAATGTCGCTTTAGGTTCATTATGACCAATAGGAACATTGACTACAACAATCAAGTCATTTTCATGAAATTCTTTTAACACTTTTAAAATAGAATCATGATACTCATTTTGAAGGACGCCGTCATGTGGTCGTCCTACAATTAAAGCATTGATGCGTTGAAATACCCCCATAAGTCCCCATGTGCGAAGTGATTCTTCAAACGACCACTGTGGCGTATGGACTTCAGATGTTTCAATAAATAAAATCGCATTGTTAAAAGCATCCATTGGAGGAAAATACGTTGTTCCTCTTAATTTATCAAGCGACTCGAAACAACCACCGATTAACGGGCCTGACACAGTGCCTTGACCATGTAAAACTGAAATATCATTAGCGGGTATTTTTTCGCGTTCGAAATGTCTTAAATGTGCTTCCCATTTCAGACCAAACTTCCGATAATAAGGAGTTGGTTGAAGTGGACCAAACGGTTTATCCTCGCTAATTAAAGAGAAAAGTGCCGACATCGTATAAGCGTCAGCACCCCCATTTTCTGCAAAGTCTGTGAGTAATGCTGGGCCATAGAAAGTTGTTAATCCTAACCGATTAAAATAGAGATGTAATGGCGTTATGTCTGAATACCCAATAAAAATTTTGGGATTTTGTTGAATCACTGCATCATCAACAAATGGAATGATACGTACCGACTCATAACCACCAATCGTACATAAAATTGCTTTTACTTCATTGTCTTGAAATGCCTCCATCAATGTTTGAGCACGTAATTCAGGGTGGTCATAGTTCCACTGAATGGTATTTAACGCTTCGGGCATCACTTTGACGCGATAGCCCATTTGTTCAATATAGCGTATACCTTGTTCAGTACGCCATTTTATATTTGGCTCACCTGCTAATCCTGATGATGGTGAAACAATTGCGATGGTATCACCTTTACATAATGATTTTGGTTTAATCATTTCAATCTCCCCTTTGTTTCATGATTACCACAAACGTTCTTCACTTGTTGTCACATATGTTGCGCCACTTTCTATTGCGGAATTTACTTCTTGTTCTGTACTGATTAATCCACCTGCAATCACTTTTACACCTGTTTCGTTGTAAATACGTTCTATAACTTTATTCGCGATACCTGGAAGAACCTCAACAAAATCTGGTTCAATACGTTGAATTAAACTGATACTTCGTTCAAGCGCATGACTGTCGATAATAAACACTCGAAATATCGTGATGACACCTAATGCCTTTGCTTTCTTAATGACCTTTGATTTTGTCGACACAATCCCTTTTGGTTTATACGATTGAATAATGTATTCACACGCATATTCATCATGACTCATGCCTTTTATTAGATCGATATGAATAAACGGGTGCAAATGTTTACTATGAATAAACTGCATCATACTTTTAAGATGACCGATGTGCGTATCAAGAATCACACATGTTTTGTAATCGGTTTGCGTCAATTTTTCTAGACTTTTCATTGATCGTATTGCAGGTAATATATTTGGTTTCATGTTTGCCCCCTTATTGTATACGTTTAAAAAGTCGTTCTAATTCGTAATTTGTAAAGTTAATGATAATGGGTCTGCCATGTGGACATGTAAATGGGTCTTCCATTTGACGGAGTTGATTGATTAAATCTGCCATTTCATTGTTTTTCAAATAATGATTGGCTTTAATTGATTTTTTACAACTCATCATAATCGCAAGTTCTTCTCTAAATTTAGCGATGTTAACCGTTTTATGTTCTAATGCATAATGAATAATGTCTTTAATGGTTTCTTCTACCGCTTCTTGAGGGAACCATACTGGATAGCTATTCACAATATAGTCGTGCCCCCCAAAAGGTTCCAAAAAGATTCCCGCACGTTGTAGGGCTTCTATATTTTCTTCTATAAAAAGTTGTTCGTCTTTTGTAAATGTAAACGTTAAAGGAATAAGTAAATTTTGATTTTCATTGCTGACTTCTCCAATTTTATCCCTAAAGTATTCATACTTTATACGCTCTTGTGCTGCATGCTGATCAATCAAATACATTCCTTCATCATTTTGAGCCACAATATAAGTACCATGCACTTGACCGACCACTTCCATATAAGGAATACGCGGTGTGAATTGTTTCGCGTTATCCACAGACATGGATGGCTGACTATCTGAAGTATCATATTGCGCATCCAGACCGGATAAAATATCTCGTTGCGCCTGTGTATAGGCATCCACCTGATCATTCGATGTAGCGTTATGATGTTTATCATACGATTGATGCGCATCATTCGTATATTCCTCTGACGAAGGCGTAGAATTATTTGTTACTTCTGTTGTTGCATCCTCTTTATATGAGGGTTCTTCCACATTCGTTTCTTCAATTTTGGAGTTGGGCGGATTTTGTTCAACATGTTGTTGATCAAATGCCATTTTTTGTTGCTCAAACTGTTTTAATACCTTTTTAGGTTGATATTTGGCACTCAAATCGTTTTTAGGAATCAGCACTTTTTGCTTAAATGCTGCTTTTATTTTTTCAACAATCAATGAATACAATTGCTCTTCTTTTGATAAACGTACTTCTAATTTTGTAGGATGCACGTTGACATCGACAAGAATGGGATCCATTTCTATATTAATGTAGACAATTGGGAACCGACCAATTGTAAGTAACGTGTGATAACCTTCTTGAACAGCTTTGTTCAGCACGAAATTTTTAATGTAACGTCCATTAATAAAAAGAGAGATATAATGTCGATTACTTCTGGAATGTTCAGGCTTTGCTACAAACCCATGAATACGATAGTCGCTCGTTTCACCTGTAATTTCAATTAAATCACGAGCGACTTTCATACCATAAATTTCAGCCATGACTTCGTTTGTACGACCAGAACCATTCGTTTGTAGCATCGTCTTACCATCATTTTTTAAGGTCATACGAATGTGTGGATGACTCATCGCCATTCTATTCACAATATCCGTTATCTTACCTAATTCTGTATATAAACTTTTAATGTATTTAAGTCTTGCTGGTGTATTGTAGAACAATGATGTGACTTTGATATCTGTTCCACGTCTCGCTTTAGCTGGTTTTTGTTCATGGATTACACCATCTTCAGCATATACTTCATAACCATCTATGCCATCAGTTGAGGTTTGCAATGTCACTTTAGCTACTGATGCAATACTCGCTAATGCTTCACCACGAAATCCTAACGTACGAATATGAAATAAATCATCATCTTCGACTAACTTACTCGTTGCATGACGGTGGAAAACTAACGGTAAATCATCTTCTTCAATGCCAGAACCGTTATCGACAATACGAATTTCAGCAATACCAGACTCTACAACTTCAATATTGATTTCAGTTGCACCGGCATCAATACTATTTTCTAGTAATTCCTTCACGACTGAACTCGGTCTTTCAACCACTTCGCCGGCAGCGATTTTATTGGCGAGTGACGTGTGTAAGGTTCTAATGCGCCCCATATCCATCACCTTCTATTTAAGTTTATTTTGTAATTCATTTAGTTTAATTAATGCATCAATTGGGGTCATTTGTGATATATTCAAATCTTTAATTTCTTGTTCAATTTCACTTTCTGTCATTTCATTTTCAAATAAATTAAAGGTAGCTTGTTCTATGCGTGCATCTGGTGTTTTAGGGTCGTATGTTGTGACCTCGTCCTCAATACCATCTTTGATATCTAAATGTTTCGGATGTACATGCTGCTGATACGCAGATGTATTCGAATCTGATTCAAAAGCATCTAAAATGACTTGAGCGCGTGAAATCACTGCTTCAGGTAAGTCTGCAAGCTTCGCGACTTGTATACCATAACTATGTGCAACCGCACCCGGTTTAACTTTGTGTAAAAATATCAGCTCGCCTTTATATTCGTTTGCTGCAACATGTACGTTTTTTAAACTTGGTAACGCTGCTTCAAGTTCAGTTAGTTCATGATAATGTGTCGAGAACAACGTTTTAGCTTTTGATGTTTCTGCAACGTATTCGATCATAGCTTGTGCTAATGCTAAACCATCATATGTTGACGTACCCCGTCCGATTTCATCAAATATAATTAAACTGTTCGGCGTGGCATGTTTCAATGCTTTTTGTGCTTCCAACATTTCTACCATGAACGTACTCTTACCCGACACCAAATCATCAGCAGCACCAATACGTGTGAAAATTTGATCGAATATCGGTAGCACCGCTGATTCACATGGCACATACGCGCCCATTTGAGCCATAATGCTAATGATTGCAACTTGGCGCATGTACGTTGATTTCCCTGACATATTAGGGCCAGTAATTAAGTATATAAATTCAGATGCATCTAAATAACAATCATTTGGCACATAATCATTATAGTCCATGACACGCTCAACCACTGGATGACGCGATGCTTTTAAATCCAATGTTTGGTCATGACTAAATGTAGGCCTAACGTAATTATAAGCTTGTGCAATTTCTGCAAAGCTTTGTAAACAGTCCAATTCGGAAATCATTTTCGCTTGTTGTTGTAACCGTTCAGTAAATGTTTTTACATATGAGCGTAATTCAGTAAAAAGCGCGTACTCTAACTCAACAGATTTTTCTTGCGCCCCTAAAATAATAGCTTCTTTTTCTTTTAATTCGTCTGTAATAAAACGCTCGGAATTTGCGAGTGTTTGTTTACGCTCATAACCATATTCTGCTGGGTTAAATTGGGTAAGGTTTGCACGTGTAATTTCAATGTAATACCCAAATACTTTGTTAAAACTAATTTTTAATGATTTAATGCCTGTTCGCTCACGCTCTTTAGCTTGTAACTCTGCTAACCATGTTTTACCATTACGTGAAGCATCTAAGTATTCATCCAGTTGCGTATGATACCCTTCTTTAAATAAGCCACCTTCTTTTACTGATAATGGAGGCTCGTCTACTAAACTTTCTTGTAGGGTATGTAGCAAATCATCCAATGGTTCAAGCGCATTAAAATGTGCAACTGCATCAGAATCAATCGTTTCAAGTAACGCTTTGATGTGTGGAATTTGTGCAATAGAATGTTTTAATTGCACAAGATCTTTTGCATTGACGTTTCCAAAACTCACACGTCCCACTAAACGCTCGATATCATACACTTCGTTTAAATAACTTCTTAAAGTATCTCGCGCTATAAAATGATTCATCAATTGCGCAACTGCATCATGTCGTTGTTCAATATCAGAACGTTGAATTAATGGCCGATCAATCCATTGTTTTAAACGTCTCGCTCCCATTGGTGTTTTCGTTTTATCCATTAACCATAACAATGTACCTTTTTTTGACTTTAAGCGAATACTCTCCGTTAATTCTAAATTGCGTTTCGCATAAAAATCCATTTTCATATAATCTAACGCCTGATATGTAACAACTTCTTCAATATGGGATAAATCACGTTTTTGCGTATCAAAAATATAATCTAGTAAGATTTGAACGGCGCGTGTCATTGCAGGATGCGAAATGGTATTTACCTTATATGTAGAGTCTGATAAAGATTCGCGGACAGTTACCGTTTCCGTAATTATGCTGAATTGACGTTTCAATTCGTCAGTAAGTGGTTGGTCCACTACAATTTCATTGGGTTGGATTGTCGTTACTTCATTAATCAATGTACTTTGATCTTCAAAATGTGTGACTTTGAGTTCACCTGTACTCACATCACAGTAACTTAATGCATATTGATTATTGTGGTGTATAAAACTTACAATATAATTATTTTGGGATTCATCGATGCCGCCTCTCTCAATCAAAGTGCCTGGCGTTACGACGCGAACAACTTCTCGTTTAACCATCCCTTTTACTTGTCTAGGATCTTCCATTTGTTCACATATTGCCACTTTGAAACCGTTTTGTATTAATGTTTCAATATACCCATCCGCAGAATGATAAGGTACACCAGCCATTGGAATGGGATTGTCTTTTTTGGCATCTCGTTTCGTTAATGTAATTTCTAACACACGAGAAGCGGTCACCGCATCATCATAAAATAATTCATAAAAATCTCCTAAGCGGAAAAAAAGTAAAGCATCTGTGTGCTGCGATTTTATATTTAAATATTGTTTCATCATAGGCGTGACTGTTGTCATTATTTTTTCACTTTCCTTCTATTTCTCAACTTAATAATGTAATTAGTTTAACAGATTTCAAACGTTGACTCGAATGTTAGGAAGTCATATTCAATGTGGTGTTCAAAGTGTCACTATACGACATTAAACTTGGCACACACGGCATCGGTTACCTAGTGGATAATATTATAGCGATATTTGACTGGAATTGATAAAAAAAGATGGAAGATTACATCCCCCATCTTTATCATATATTTAAAATTTGCGCTTTGATTTTTTATCTAAATTAGGCAACTTATGTCGCTTTTTTAATATTATCAAGAGCACATAACTTAATGAAGCGCCAACTAGACTCGATAATAAAAACGTCGCCATGAGTGGTTTGATCATCATACCATCAAAACCTATCAACCACGCTAAAGGAATACAAAGTAAACTTCCAATAATCCCTGTGCCAATCACTTCACCAATTGAAGCTACAAATAAATGTTTATTCACGTAATAAAATAAACTTGCGACTAAAACCCCCACCATGCTTCCTGGAAATGCAAACGGCGTACCTGTACCTAAAAGTAAACGAATGAGTGACGATAAAAATGCCTGTGCCAGTCCAAACCATGGACCTAAAATAACCGCACTTAATACATTAATAAAATGTTGCACAGGTACTGCTTTAAACGGACCAATTGGAATGACCACAATTGCGCTTAATAGAACATTAACCGCGATAAAAAGTGCCGTTAATGTAAGTTTTTTATTGTTCAAAGTATCACTCCTCTTTATGATGTGTAGAACCAGAGAAGTGATGTGCACCTTGAAGTCTGGTTGCTAAAGTTTCAATTATGAGATGGAGCGTTTCATTAGCTTCCTCTTGAGATTGTCTAAATTGACCTACAATAGGATACGCATCAATTTCAGCGCGAATATTAGAAATGGTTTCTTCTGAACGCTCATATGCGTTGGGTTTATTATAATTTTGGAAATTCACGGATTGCTTTTGATTCTGTTTCAACGCATCCATATGTTTGGCAATTTGCGGATGATGATGTATTTGCGCTTCTATATGTCTATAATTTTGAATTACATCTAAAGCCTCAATGTCAGCGCTAAGTGCTTTGGCACGGAGGATAATATCATCCTTTTTAAACATTATTGCGTCACCATTGCACCTTCAGAAACGCCTACAAATTCACCGTTTAATGAGAATTGTTTCGCTTCTACAATTTTAACATCAACAATTTTGCCAATGACCTCTTTTGGTGCACGGAAGTTAACGAGCTTGTTCTTTTCAGTATAGCCTGCTAACACATGTTCATCTTTTTTACTCGCACCCTCACAAAGGACTTTAACTGTTTGTCCTTCATATTGCGCCAATGCACGTGCTGAATATTCCCCAACTAAACGATTTAAACGTTGCAGACGTTCTTTTTTTACATCTGTAGGCACATTATCTTTCATTTTAGCTGCAGGTGTACCATCACGTTGAGAATATAAGTACGTATAAGCATGCTCAAAGCCTACTTCTTCATAAAGGGTAAGCGTCTCTACAAATTGTTCTTCCGTTTCATTAGGATAGCCTACGATAATATCAGTAGTGAGTGCCACATCTGGAATCGCAGCTTTAATGCGACGAACTAAATCCAAATAGCTTTCACGTGAATATTTACGTCCCATAATTTTAAGCACTTGATTATTACCAGATTGGACTGGTAAATGAATGTGCGGTACAATGTTGCCGCCTTGCGCAATCACTTCAATCATACGATCTGTGAAGTCCCAAGGGTGACTTGTAGTGAAGCGTACGCGAGGAATGTCAATTTTAGCAATATCTTCTAATAAATCACCTAAACCGTAATCAAGATCTTCTAAATCTTTACCATATGAGTTAACATTCTGACCAAGTAACGTAATCTCTTGGTAACCTTGACGCGCTAAGTCACGAACTTCTTCTATAATATCGTGTGGGCGACGGCTACGTTCTTTACCACGAGTAAAAGGAACAATACAATATGTACAGAATTTGTCACAACCATACATAATATTCACCCATGCTTTAATACGACCTTCACGTACTTTAGGTAGATTTTCAATGACATCGCCCTCTTTAGACCAAACTTCCACAACCATCGCTTTAGATAAATATGCTTCTTCTAAAATTTGAGGGAGGCGATGAATGTTATGTGTTCCAAAAATCATATCAACATTTTGGTAAGATTTTAAAATTTTATTGACTACTGATTCTTCCTGTGACATACAACCACAAACACCAATCAAACAATCTGGGCGCTCTTGTTTAATATGTTTTAAGTTACCGATTTCGCCAAACACTTTATTCTCTGCATTTTCACGAATTGCACATGTATTTAATAAAATGACATCCGCTACATTCACATCTTCTGTCGGTGTATAGCCTAATGCAGTAAAAATTCCAGCCATTACTTCTGTGTCATGTGCATTCATCTGACAGCCATAAGTTTTAATTAAGAATGTACGCCCTTTACCCATACCACGATATTTTTCATCAATTTGGAAATCTCTATTATACGCCACTTCTTCTTTACCACGTTTTTTGGCTTCTTTTAAACTTGGGGGTTGATAAACGTGTTCAAAGTACTTACTATAATCTTTTTCTTTATCATTACGTCGCGAAAGCACATCTAATGTGCCCGCTTTTCTTTGTTCTTCATTCACATGCAAAACCCTTTCTGCCCATATATCATTAGTACATTATATTAAAAATCAAGAAAAAGTGCAAAATGAAATTGAATGCGCCCTATGGCCTTGAAATACATATGACAGGTCAAACATCATCGTATTTTTCTGTTAACGTCGCCATACTTATCCCTTCAGGAACATGATAAAATTTTACTTGACTGATCACGCTACTCACTTCTAGCTCCACCATACGCTCATTGATATGTTGAATTAAAATGAGTAATTCGCTCATATCACCTTCTATTGTTGTTTCAAGGGGCCCTACACGATAATTTAAGCCGGATTTTTCTATCACAGCTATCGCTTCGTCAACATAAGGTATAACGTTTTTTCCTTGAGGTGTTTGAGGAATAATTTGAATACTCATTAACGTATCTACCATAATCATACGCCTCCCTTCATCTAAAAATAGCACTCATTGAGTCAAAGACGGTAAATGAGTGCTTGAGTAATTATATAAATTGTTTCGTTAATGCTTCGAATTGCGCTTCTTCTAATTTTAAATCTTGATGCGCGAGTGGTTGGTCGCTTAAACCTTCAATCTGTGATTCATATGATGGCGTTTCTGTATCTTGGTAAACAATGCCTTTTAATAAAGATTCATGTTCAATCACTGTTTGTATCGCTTGCTGTTTATTGGATGCATCATAACCTTCGATATCGTCAATGCTTGTTAAATGCGCTTTAAACCAATCATATGTGTTGATTTTATTATATGTGACACAAGGGGAAAACACATTAACAAATGAAAAACCATCATGTTGAATGGCATCTTCAATCATTTTAGTGAGCCCTTTAATATCATTTGAGAAACCTTGTGCAACAAACGTTGCGCCAGATGATAATGCAAGTTCTAATGGCGCTACATTTTGTTCAATATTTCCTTTAGGCGTTGTTTTAGTAATGAAGCCTGGGGCCGATGATGGTGAGGTTTGACCTTTCGTTAATCCATAAATTTGGTTATCCATGACGATATACGTTATATTCATATTTCGTCGTAAAGCATGAATCGTATGCCCCATACCAATCGCATAACCATCGCCGTCACCGCCAGAAGCAATCACTGTTAAATCTTTATTTGCCATTTTCACACCTTGCGCTAAAGGTAATGCACGTCCATGAATTGAATGGACCCCATAAGAATTTACATAACCTGACAAACGTCCTGAGCAACCGATACCAGTAATTAACGCAACCTCTTCAGGCTCCAACCCTACATTAGCGGCAGCTTTTTGAATGGCAGCTTGTACTGAAAAATCTCCACATCCTGGGCACCAGTTTGGTTTTACATTATTTCTAAAATCTTTAAAAGTTGCCAATTAAACTCGCTCCTTTAATTGATTCACAATTTCTAATCCTTTTTCTTCAATTTCTTTTGGTAAAAATGGCGTGCCGTCATATTTCGTTTGTTTGATTAACTTATCGCCTAATTGAACATTCATTTTAATAATGTTAGCTAATTGACCTTGATAGTTATGTTCTACTACGACGACTTTTTTCGCATTGTTGACAGCTTTTTGAACTGTTTCTGATGGGAATGGATGTAATTGACGTAACTGCAAGTGATGTGCAGTATGCCCCGCTTCTTTTAAACGTTGTACCCCTTCTTGAATCGCACCTTTTGTGGAGATAAAACCAAGGTATAATACATCAACCTCTTCATTCAAGTCGTCACCTTCTACTGGCTCATTAATGAGTAAGTGTTCCGTTTTGCGCATACGTTTATCCATTTGCGCCTGACGATTGCTCGCTGCTTCACTCGGTTTTCCTTCCTCATTGTGTTCGACACCAGTTACATGATGTATACCGCCTTTCACACCAGGAATTGGTCTTGGAGACACACCTGATTCCGTAAGTGCGTAACGCTTAAAGTACGCCTTATCATCTGGATCGCGTTCTATCGTATCCATCATTGTCGCACCTCTGCGAATTTCAATACGCTGATAATCTAAGTTTTGAACTGTTTGTTTACCTAAAGATAATTGTAAATCACTTAATAAAATAACTGGACATTGATATTCTTCTGCTAGGTTAAATGCTTCAACTGTAAGATAAAATGCATCTTCTGCATCAGTTGGTGCTAAAACAATTTTCGGAATATCGCCATGGGTACCATAAATCATTTGCATTAAATCTGATTGTTCTTGTTTCGTAGGTAACCCTGTAGATGGGCCACCACGTTGCGTGTTCATAATTACAAGTGGCGTTTCAGTCATACCAGATAGGCCAATCGCTTCCATCATTAAAGATAAACCTGGTCCAGCGGATGCGGTGAAAGCACGCACACCACCATAATTGGCACCAATGGCCATCGTTGCCGCAGCAATTTCATCTTCAGTTTGAATCACTGTACCATTGACTTCTGGTAAATGCTCAATCATATATTCCATGATTTCAGATGCCGGTGTAATAGGATAAGCTGCCATAAAACGAGACCCACCCGCAATCGCGCCTAATCCAATAGCATCATTACCAATCATGTAAAGGTGTGGCGTCCCGCTACCTTCTTGTAAAACAAAATCTCCCTCAATATCACTTATGTGTTGTGTCATAAGTTCATAGCCTTTATGAAGCGCCTCAACATTGAGGTTAACCACTTTGTCTCCTTTTTTCTCAAACATAGATTGAATTAATGATTCAAATGTTGATGATTCAAGTTGCATTAAAGCTGAAGTCGCACCAATCGCAACCATATTCTTCATCAGTGGTGTACCTAATTCTTTCGCTATCTCTGTAAAAGGCAAAACAACCAATTGAGCTTTACAATCTTCTGGCTTTACAGGTTTTGCTTTACTGTCAGCCAATATTACACTGTCTTCACGCATTTCATGATGATTGAGCGCTATCGTTTCTTGATCAAATGCTACTAAAATATCAAGATTGTCACTAATCGCATGTACAGGTGTAGTAGAGACACGAATTTTGTTATTAGTATGGCCACCTTTAATACGGCTAGAGAAATGACGGTAGCCGTAGAGATAGTATCCTTTACGGTTCATTGCCGTAGCGAAGATTTCACCTGTAGATTCAATACCTTCACCTTGTTGACCGCCGACTTTCCATGATACTTGTGATTTCATTAAAATGAGCCTCCTGCACGTTTAAATTCAATTAATATCATATCAAAATAACCCGTGATTTGCCTCTACAAATCACGGGTTTTATTAAAATTCATACTAATGGACGATACTATTACGAAAATGGATGGTCATCGTTAATTAGAATTCTAGAAATCGACTTTGCTGTACCATCTGACTTCAAATCAATGATAACACCAGATAAAATACCACGCCCTTCATCAGGGACAACATGGCGTTGAGGTAGACTTGTAATAAATCGTTTGATGACTTCATCTTTATTAATACCTAAAATACCATCGTAATACCCAGTCATTCCTACATCAGTGATGTAAGCTGTTTCATGCGTTAAAACACGCTCATCTGACGTTTGAATATGCGTGTGTGTGCCGACAACAGCACTGACACGTCCATCTAAGTACCATCCCATCGCATACTTTTCCGATGTTGTCTCAGCATGAAAATCCACAAAAATAAAGTCGGTTTCTTTTTTAGCTTGTGTAATCAGTTGGTCCGCAGTTTTAAATGGATCATCACTCATAGGCATAAAACTACGCCCTTGTAAATTAATGACTGCCAACTTTTTATCGTTAATATTAATGACACGCATGCCTACACCAGGGGCTTCACTGGGAAAGTTAGCTGGTCGTACGAGACGTGATGCATCATCAATAAAATCATAAATTTCACGTTGACCGTACGTATGATTGCCCATGGTCATAAAATCTACGCCTTGTCTTAACAATTGTTTATAAATTTTTTCAGTGAGTCCTTTACCATGCGCTGCATTTTCAGCATTGACAATCGTTACTGTAGGACGATAATGTTGTTTTAATTTAGGTAAATACGTCTCTAACGTTTGACGTCCTACTTTACCTACGATATCTCCAATAAATAGTATTCTCATTTAAGTAATATCCTCTCTAGTAAGAAGTTTTATGCGTTAATAGCTTTTAAGTTTGCTACTATCCTACGCATGATTTCTTATACTATTTTATTGTAACGGGTTCACACACCATGTCAATGTGATTCAATCATGCTTATTCTGGTTTAATGTACAGTAGCCGCAATGCATTTAAACCTACGAGTAAAGTCGCACCCATATCTGAAAATATTGCAATCCATAACGTGAGCCACCCTGGAATAACAAGCAATAATGCAATGATTTTTAAACCAATTGCGATGAGAATGTTCATTTTAATAATACGCATTGTATGACGACTTAACTTAAAAGTATATGGAAGTTTTGAAATATCATCATTTAAAATAGCAATATCTGCTGTTTCAATTGCAGTGTCAGTACCTGCAGCGCCCATAGCAATTCCAACAGTTGCATTGGCTAGAGCTGGGGCATCATTGACACCGTCGCCCACCATCGCGACATTTCGATAGTGTTGTTTTAAGTCACTCATACGTGTCATTTTATCTTCAGGTAATTGATTCGCTTTAAAATGAGTCACACCGATTTCTTGCGCTATACTTTTAGCTGTTGCCGTATTGTCTCCAGTTAGCATCTCAATATGCTTTATCCCTATATCTTTTAAACGCTTACAGCTCCATTGAGCATTTGTACGAACGCGGTCTTTAAGCGCTATTAACATCGTAATCACATCATTCTGGGAAACTAAAATAACTGTATGTCCCGAGGTCTCATATTGCTTAACTTTATTTTGCCACTCCACAGCATCGTTTAAGTCAAAACGTTGCGGTTTTCCTATACAATATTGTGAAGCATCTACAGTAGCTGTGACACCTACACCTGTCTGAGATTGAAATTCAGTCACTTCAAAATGAGATAACTCCACCTCTTTTTGAATATAATTCACTACTGCGCGTGCAATCGGATGCGTAGACATCGCTTCAATGGCAGCGACATGTTTTAAAAGTGTAGACCGTTCAATACGATCTTCTAACATTTCAATATGTGAGACTTCTGGGTGACCTTGTGTTAACGTACCTGTTTTATCCAATGCAATGGCTTTAATGCGATTCAGTTGCTCTAAATGTATCCCACCTTTAATCAATACGCCATGTTTTGCGGCATTACTCACGCTGGAAATAATTGCAATAGGTGTCGCAATAACTAATGCACATGGACATCCGATGACAAGTACAGATAGCCCTTGATACAACCACATATGCCATTCAGCATGAAACAATAGGGGCGGTAAAATAGCGACACCGAGTGCTATCAGCATAATTAATGGGGTATAGTATTTGGCAAATTTTTCAATAAGCGCTTGAGCAGGTGCTTTGTTTACTTGCGCACGTTCAACCAATTGAATCATTTTAGATAGGGTTGAATCGGATGCAAGTTTTGATACAGATACTTCTAATACACCGCTTTCATTCAATGTACCTGCAAAAACGTCATCTCCTTCCCCTTTATCTACAGGGACAGATTCTCCAGTTATTGCGGCTTGATTAATCGTTGATGCGCCTTTATGAATAATGCCATCTAAAGGAATTTTCTGTCCAGGTTTAATCAATAAAATATCGTTAATGTTGACATCTTTAACGTCTACTTGTTCAACATCATTGCCCACTAATCGATAGGCAGTTTCAGGTCTCATTTTTATTAAAGATTGCATAGATTGTCTTGCTTTATCCATCGAAAACGTTTCTAGCGCTTCACTTAAAGCAAACAAAACGACAACAACCGCGACTTCTCCCCATTCACCTATGATTGCCCCGCCTATGACCGCTATAGTCATGAGCGTATGCATATCAAATTCTAAGTGCATTAAATTTCTAAAACCCTGTTTTAATAGTGACGCACCGCTAATTACAATCGACGTTGCAAATAAAGTAATCGTAATGAGTTGATGCTCACCTGCTGACCACTTTGAAAGATACCCTAAGATGATAAGTAAAATCGCAAAACAAATTGCACCATTTTTTTGATAAAATAACTTACATTTATGCCACCATGACATCGGTTCTACGCTTTTCTCTTGATTAACATAGTCATCTTTTAAAGAATGCTGTGTACTATCAGAAATTTTTAAGTTTTCAAATGCACCTGCTTCTTCTAATTCATCGAGCGTTGGCTGACCAGTTACGTAAATTTTTGATGCTCCGAAATTAACTTGTGCCGATTGTACTGAATTAAGTTGATTTAACTTTTGCTCAAATTTATTTGCGCAATGGGCACATGACAGACCTTCAACATTATATGTGTGTTGTTTCATCTGATGTCACTTCTTCCTTATGTTCGATAGATACTAACATAATTTGTCTAATATGTTCATCATAAATACGATACATCGCTCGTTTTCCATCTTTACGGTATGTGACTACTCCATTGTTATATAAAAGGCGCAAATGGTGTGAGGCATTCGCTACTGTAATGTTGAGTAACGTAGCGATATCGCATACACATAATTCTTCATGTATACATAATGCATATGTCATTTTTGCTCTATTTAAATCAGCAATACTTTTAAACATTTGGCTCACATCTTTAATTGGTGCTTGATCAATTGCTTCCTTCGCTTCTTTAATTCTCGTTTCATCTATTGACCATGATTCGCATATTGGTATCTCTTTAACCAATTGAACCACCTCTCATTCAAGTATGTATTTGAATGTAGTATAACGAATTTTTACCATACAATCAAGTCATTACTTGAATGAAAACCCATGATTTAAATGAAATGATTTGGGTAAACAATATAATAAAGACATACTTCAAGATTTAACTTGTAGTATGTCAAAAAATTATAGGAGTTGTATTCATATTTATGTCAATTTCAATTGATCCTGAAACGTTTGCAGAACTTGTCGTCGGAGCGAATCCATCAAAAAAGGATAATCCAGAGGATATTGCGAAAGAGAGCATTGAATTATATATCCATGCCTATCGACTGGCTGAAAGATATACAAATATTTCATCAAATTGCTATGATACGGCAGGCGCTTTAAAGGAATTACATGATACAGAGTTGAATTTAACACATTAATATAAATCGTTTTATTAAGAGCAATGTAGCACTTTTTTAGTTCTACTATTGCTCTTTTTTAATAATATATGTTTAACTATCATTTAACATATAAACATAAGGTTACACTTAATTTTTTAACTTTAATATCTTCAAGGGAGGGACATAGATCAATTCAATATTGATTGCTCCTAACCCCTTTTTAATGTGACAAGATTTGAATCAAAAAAAGCAATGTTACTAGAAGTAACACTGCTTTTTTATTATTTTGCATATTCTATTGCTCTCGTCTCACGAACGACTGTCACTTTGATATGACCAGGATATTGTAACTCATCTTCAATTTGGTTTTTGATGTCTCTAGCAAGACGGTGTGCTTTTAAATCATCGATATCTTCAGGTGAGACCATCACACGTATTTCTCGACCGGCTTGTATCGCAAAGGCTTTTTCAACGCCATCATAATTCTCAGAAATACGTTCAAGACGCTCTAAACGTTTAATATAGTTTTCAAGCGTTTCTTTTCTTGCACCTGGTCGCGCAGCGGATAAAGCATCTGCTGCCGCAACTAAAATTGAGATTATCGAAGTTGGTTCTACATCACCATGATGAGAATGTATCGCATTAATCACTGTTTCAGATTCACCATATTTTTTCGCAAGCTCTACACCAATTTCAACATGGCTGCCTTCTACTTCATGGTCAATTGCTTTTCCAACATCATGAAGTAAACCTGCACGTTTCGCTAACGTCACATCTTCATTCAATTCAGCAGCTAACATACCAGAAAGATATGCAACTTCGATGGAATGCTTTAATACATTTTGTCCATAACTTGTACGGTAATGCATACGACCAAGGATTTTAACTAAATCTGGATGCATATTGTGAATATTTAATTCAAATGTGGCTTGTTCTCCTGCATCACGAATGATTTCATCGACATCACGACGCGCTTTTTCAACCATATCTTCAATACGACCTGGATGAATACGACCATCTGAAACCAAGTTATTAAGTGCAGTTTTTGCAATTTCTCTGCGAATTGGATCGAAACCAGATAATATGACAGCTTCAGGCGTGTCATCAATAATTAAATCAATGCCTGTTAAAGTTTCAAGTGTACGTATGTTTCGACCTTCTCGGCCTATGATACGTCCTTTCATTTCATCATTAGGTAAATTAACTACAGAAACTGTCGATTCTGACGTATGATCTGCAGCAAAACGTTGCACCGCTGTTGCAAGCAATTCTTTCGCTTTTTGATTAACTTGTTCTTTTGCTTCATTTTCTTTTTCTTTAACCAATATTGCAATATCTTGTGACAACTCGTCTTCAACACGTGCTAATTGTTCTTGACGTGCTTCATCTTGAGTGAGACCGGAGATGCGTTCTAATTCTTGTTCGTGCTTCATTATTATTGATTGAACACTACTCTCTTTTGCATCTACGTGTTGTTGTCTTTCTTCAAGTTTAGATTCTTTTTGCTCTAAAATCTCATCTTTTTTATCTAAAAGATCAGATTTGCGCTCTAAGTTCTCTTCCTTTTGAAGAAGTCGGGATTCCTGCCTTTGAAGTTCACCACGTCGTTCTCTAAGTTCACTTTCAGTACGTTCTCTTAGAATTTGGTTTTCTTCTTTAGCTTCAATTAATTTTTCTTTTTTGAGATTCTCTGCTTCTTTATTGGCTTGTTCAATAATATCTTCAGCAGTATTACGTGCTTGAATCTGCTTTTGACGCATTACATTTTGGGCAATCAGATACCCTACAACAACTCCTAGAATCATACCCAGCAAAATGAGTAAGAGGCTTAATAAATTCACACAAACACCTCCTTTTTCTAGGATTTGGAACTGTATGTCAATAAATCTATAAGATTATAAGATTAAAAATAAGGACCATACACTTTTAATTGTACGTTTTGAACAATGAAAAATCAAGGTATCTGACAGTATCTATATCAAACATTTTAATCAGCGTAGATTAATTATAGTTGATATGTAGTAGGAAGCGTCATTTAATAATCAAAGAATACAAAATTGATTTGAAAATATCATTTTTAGTATGGTTTCATTAATGCAGCTGCAGTAGATTGGACTGAATATATAAAATAGCCTTCAAAATTCAAAGCTATTCGCTTAAGAAGTTTGAAGGCTTTTGAGTTACAACGTCCATATCAAATTGCTTGCGTATCGTCACAACCAATACATATATACAACATTACCTCTAAATCCACATGACATGGATTACTTATATCGTTTATTCATCAAATAAAGTTTGAGCTGACTCTTGCTCACTTTCTTCAACATCTCCATCGAAAATACCTAATTTTTCACGGAGTTTACGGTCAATTTCATTTTCTAAGTCAGGATGTTCTTTTAAGAATAACTTCACGTTTTCTTTACCTTGACCCATACGTTCACCATTATATGAATACCAAGCTCCAGACTTGTCTACAATATCATGTTGTACACCAAGGTCAATCAGTTCACCTTGTCGAGAAATACCTTGACCATACATGATATCGACTTCAGCTACTTTAAATGGTGGAGCAACTTTATTTTTAACCACTTTGATTTTCGTACGGTTACCGACAATATCTTGCCCTTGTTTTAATTGTTCCGCACGACGTACTTCTAAACGAACAGAACTGTAGAATTTTAATGCCCGACCACCTGGTGTTGTTTCAGGGTTACCAAACATAACCCCCACTTTCTCACGAATTTGGTTAATAAAAATGGCAGTCGTATTTGATTTAGAAATTGCTGCCGATAATTTACGTAGTGCTTGAGACATTAGACGTGCTTGTAAACCGACATGCGTATCGCCCATCTCACCTTCAATTTCAGCTTTCGGTGTTAACGCAGCAACTGAGTCTACGATAATAATGTCGACCGCGCCACTACGAACGAACGCCTCAGCAATTTCAAGGCCTTGCTCACCATGGTCCGGTTGCGATAAATATAAGTTATCAATATCTACACCTAAAGCTTGTGCATAAACAGGATCAAGCGCATGTTCTGCGTCAATAAATGCAGCCACGCCACCATTTTTTTGTACTTCTGCAATGGCATGTAGGGCTACGGTAGTTTTACCTGAGCTTTCAGGTCCATAAACTTCTATAATACGGCCTTTAGGATAGCCACCTACACCTAATGCATGATCTAATGTTACAGAACCACTAGAAACACTAGAAACACGACGATCTTTATTTTCGCCAAGTTTCATAACGGCACCTTTCCCAAAAGATTTTTCCATATTTTTAATTACTGTATCGAGTGCTTTTTGACGTTCATTATCCAATTTAGGACCCCCTATTGAGTATAGTTTCCTTGAGTAGTTATTTATACTATACATGCTTAAAAAGAAAAACTCAAGCAATTCGCGAATATTTGTTCGCTACTTTCTAAACATAAATTCTAACAAAAGCGAACATTTGTACTGTATCATTTATAATTTGACATATGAGTTCACTTTTTTATATGATTAAGCCACTGTATCATAATATAATTTGAAGTTCTTTCAAATAGTTTTAATTGTTGTTCAGATACGACCACTTCAATCACTTCTATAGTATTACCTGTTAAAAATCCAATATAAACCATACCATTCTCAAATAATACACTTACAGCATCCTGAACATCATACAACGCTTGTACAAAACATGCAGATTCAAATAATTGTGTATAAATATCAGCCGTGGATGTAACGAATTGTGCTTGATGTAACATATACCCTTTTAATAAATCACGTTGATCAGAGGGTTTCAACTTTACATTTAGAGCACCTTCAGTAACACCATCATAAATTGCTACAGCGTGTTCTAACTTATGCATGAGACGCACTGCTAACGTCGTTTCATTAGACCCATAATAAAATTGACCAAGACGGTCTATGATTTCTTTTTTAACAGATGCAATGCGCGCTTGGCATTGTTGTTGATTAATGTCATTTGCAGTTAACCTGATAGTGACTTCATGTGAACCCGCTAATGGCGCAATCGTTGGATTAGATTGTGAAGTGATTAAATCCATTAATTCTGTTTCTACTCTAGATTCCCCGATACCTGCAAATCGTAGCACTTCTGAATAGATTGTATTTTTAGTGTCATTAAAGTATGGCATCATATAGCGGTTGACCATTGGTTGGAGTTCCTTAGGTGGCCCAGGTAGCAATACAATCTTTTGCTGTTCTTTTTCGACAAGCATACCTGGTGCCATGCCAACATCATTTTTTAATACTTGTGCGCCTTTAATAATTAATGCTTGTTGACGATTATTTGGTGTCATGACTTGGCGTTGTGCTTCAAAATAGGACGTAATCGCATCTAAAGCTTCTGTATCAATCTCTAAGTCTTTCTCTAACACTTCAGCTACCGTTTGTTTCGTTAAATCATCTTTTGTTGGTCCTAATCCACCTGTTAAAATAATGCCTTCATAAGCGTTCAAAGTACGTTCTAAGACTGATTTCAGACGTTGTGCATTATCCCCGACGACAATGTGTTCTAACACATCATGACCCGCTTCATTTAATACACGTGATAAATATTGCGCATTCGTATTCGCTATTTGACCAAGTAATAATTCAGAACCAACGCCAATAATACATATTTTCATATAATTCATCCTCAACTTTCTTGTATAAAAAGAAACCTCCAATGTAGATTGATTTCACATCGTGCATAAAACACGTATCATACATTAGAGGGGTTCATTTTATTGTTTATCTTGTAAAAACACATCTTTACCTTTATAGAAGTATTCAATACCAGATAATACCGTAAAGAATACCCCAATATAAAGTAGAATTTGACCAAGGGAAATACCTATCCATTGGCTAAAGGGGTCACCTAGTAATAAAAATACCAAAGCAACCATTGTCACAGCTGTTTTGATTTTACCGAGTTGACCTGCAGCACTTACAAAACCTTGTTCAATTTGTAACAAACGTAAACCTGTAACCGCAAATTCACGTGCGATAATGATAACTGCCACAACAGAATTCGTTAACCCTAACTGAACGAGAACGATTAATGCTGCTGACACAAGCAGTTTATCTGCTAAAGGGTCTAAAAATTTCCCCATATTTGTAACCAGTTGCCATTTGCGTGCTAGATAGCCATCCACCCAGTCACTCACTGAAGCAAATATAAAAATAAAACCACTGATTAAAAATTCCACACGTACAGGCATACCGCCTAAAAATGAAACCTGTCCCATGCCAAAGTCAATCAGCGCAAATAACATAAAGACAGGAATTAAGATTACTCGAAGTAACGTAATCTGATTGGGTAAGTTCATCTGTATATCCTCTTTTCGTATTACTCATTCATTTTTGTGTTTATTATAGCATAAGGGTTAGCAGTACCCAAAGTACACCTGTTAAAAATACAATTGCCCCTATAAATGTAATGAGCCATTTTGATTCGTGAGTCATTGATTTTAATTGAAACTGTTCTGGGTGCTCACGTAGTTGTACTAGGGTCTCCTTCGCTCGATAATGAGAGGCAGGTAATTCATCTTCATGTTCAGAAATTAGCAAATGCCCATCCATATTAACAGCTTGTGCGTATTTCTGGATAAAACCTTTCGCATACTTAGGATATTGTAGTGACTCGAAATCATTTTTTTCGATATGAATTAACGTTTGTCGTTTAATATGCGTACGTTTCTCTAACTCTGCTAAAGTTAATCCCATTCTTTCCCGTCTACCTTGTAGCACTTCGCCTATCTGTTTCACCTATGTTCCTCCTTAAAACGGTTTGAAACCATCACCAAAGCCATTTCCGAAACCGTCGCCAAAGCCATCACCAAAACCGCCAAATTCATCTCCGAAATTTAAATTATTTTTACTTTTAACCGTTTTCTTTTTCATTTCATCATATTCGATTTTCTGATCTTCTTCGGCTCTCAATTCAATAATGTAGTCAAAATCATCCATAACATAGTCGCTTGCTTCAACAAATAAATCGGGGTGTTCCACGACTTTCACTGAAGGCAAAGTCATTACTTCTTTAACAAGCTCTTGATGTTTTTGGTTCGTTTCTCGAGCTGTAACGGCACCATCAATAATGTAAACATGATCTTTATCATACTCTCCTTTAATAAGCGAACTTCTAACTGTTTGCTTAATTAAAGTAGAGCTAATAAAAAGCCATTTTTTATGAGCTGATACGCTACCTGCTACAATGGATTCTGTTTTTCCTACACGTGGCATACCACGTATACCAATTAATTTATGACCTTCTTCTTTAAATAATTCAGCCATAAAATCAACTAGTAAACCTAAATCATAACGTTCAAAGCGAAAAATTTTCTTATCATATTTATCTTGTTTAATATAGCGACCATGACGCACAGCAAGACGGTCTTTAAGTTCAGGTTCTCTAAGCACACGTAACGAAATATCATCAATTTCTTGAAGTAAAGTTTCAAAGCGTTTCACTTTTTCTTCACTATCCGATTTAATTATGAAAGCGCGACGGGAATTATCAATACCATTGATCGTACCAATGTTAATCCCCATCATCCCTAATAGACTTGAAACATCACCTAATAGCCCTTCACGGTTGATATTAATTTCATATTCTAAATACCATTCTTTTTTTTCCTTCATTGTAGTCATTACAATACACCCCTATCCCTATGCATGACGTATTAGTAGTATTATATCAGACTAACGGTACCATCCACCATTAATCCGTTGAACAGTTCCAGTAACACTTTTAGCATAAGGAGAAATGAGGTAGCGACATGCATGTGCAACTTCATCTACTTGAACAAGGCGTTGTTGTGGAATCGTGTCGAGCACAGCATGGATATCTGCTTCATCCAGTTCATTTGTCATTCTACCTTCTACAATACCAGGAGCGATTGCATTAACCGTTAAAGGCGTGAGCGCAACTTCTTCACTCAAAGCTTTGACAAAACCAATTTGTGCTGCTTTCATCGTTGAGTAAATCGTTTCAAAGCTTGCACCCGTCTCTCCCCAGATTGAAGAAATAACGATGATACGGCCATTAAGACTTTGTATTAATTGATTTAAAAAATATTGTGATATTTTAATTAAATGATATACATGAACACGGTACATATCATCAATGTCTTTATCAGTCATATCTTGTAACATGCCGTATAAACTATGACCGCTAACATATATCAATACGTCCACATTTGAGATATGCTCAAACTGTTTGTTATAATCCAACTGTTGCGTTAAATCTATTTGAAGAAATTGAACAGGTGCATCTTTAAATGTATCTTGCAAATCTGTTAATGCTGTCCGATGGTAGGTTAAAATGACTTCAAACCCATCATCTAATAGATTTTCTACAATTGCTTGACCGATTGAGCCTGATCCACCAACAACAAGTGCTTTCATCTTCACTTCATCTCCAAACGACTGTCAACACATTCATTTAAATTCAGCCTTTGTTTAACCGTTTCATTCATCGACTCAAGAGTAATATCATCCATTATATCTAATATTTCGAACAAACTGACACCATCAAAATAATATTTTGTATATTGGTTAGCAATATATTCTGGCGCGTTTAAACTTGATACATATTCACCTATGAATTGTTTTTTTAAGAGGTCAAAGCCTTCTTGATCAGTAACTTGACCATAATTCATATGCAACGTATCAAGTAACAATTGCTTTAATTGATCAGGTTCATTAGTTGCGGACGTTATAAGAGAGAAACTATAGGTAGGTTCAATAACAGTTTGATAACTGAACGTTTCATCAATCAGTGCATCGTCTAATAGCTGTTGATAAAATGCTGTTTCTTCACCATAAATCAATTCAAAAAAGAATGACATTTCAATGTCTTCTTTCACGCGTTGAATGTCGGACACATCATATAAATTATTTTTAAATCCAAGCATTAACCTTGGAGATTGTAATGCCATTGCCTCTGAAACGTGAGGTTGCACTATATGAGGCGACTCTATTAAAGGATCTCGTTCAATTTCCGGTTGTGCTTCAATTTGACGTGTTGCCTCATGTTTTTCAACGATGTGCAATATGGCTTCCGGATTAACGTCACCCACAATAAATAACACCATATTAGAAGGATGATAGAACGTATGATAACAACGATATAAATCATCTTTAGTAATGTGATAAATACTTTCTACACTTCCTGCAATATCTACACTAACTGGATGACTGTGGTACATTGAGCGTAGCGTGTTAAACATTAATTTGTATCCTGGTTGTTCTTGATACATTTTGATTTCTTCTGCAATAATGCCTTTTTCCTTTTCAACCGTTGCCTCAGTAAAATAAGGAGATTCTACCATTTTGAGCAAACGTAATATATTATCTTCAATGTGATTTGTTGCACTAAACAGATAACTTGTACGGTCAAACGTTGTAAAAGCATTCACTTGGGCATCATGTTCAGCAAAATCTGTAAAAACATCACCATCTTCTTTTTCAAACAATTTATGTTCTAAAAAGTGTGCCACACCGTCTGGTACTGTAATAAAAGCATCTTGATTATGGGGCTTAAATCGGAAATCAAGTGAACCAAACGCAGTTGTATATGTAACGAATGTTTTTTGAAAACCTTGCTTTGGAATAATAAAAACATGTAAGCCATTGGGTAACTTTTCACTGTAAACTGTTTCATCAATTTGTTCATAATGCGTCTTTTGCATGCGTCTCACCTGCTTTCGTCATCGTATAAATCGTATCAAGCTGCGCATCTTGACATAATTGTTGTATATCTTCTCGACTGACACCTTCTATTTTATGGATAAATGACGTCTCATCTTCAACTTTTGATAACAGTAATTGATTATGTAGTACTTCAATAATATGCTTTGGTCTATCTTTAGCTTCTTTACGATGTGATAAAATAATTTTCTTCGCTAATTCAAGTTTTTCATCTGAAAACTCACCTTGTTTAAATCGATTGAATGCCGCTATAATAGTTTTCTTAGCTTCGTCTACATCATTAATCGAAACACCACTGGTCACGTATAACAGTCCGTTTTTACCATCAATTTGAGAATGAATAGAATAAGCTAAACTCTTTTGCTCACGTACTTCATTAAATAAAACTGAAGAAGGATCTCCCCCAAACATCGTATTAAAAACAGTAAACGCATAGTAATTGGGCTGACCAAATTCAGTTGGAAATCGAAAACCAAAATTAAGCTTGGCTTGGTCCACTTCATCATACTCAACAACATCATTTATCATTTCATGTGAAGGTATTTCATGTGTAATTGATGAAAAGTTTGTGGTTTTCGGTGTAATTTTAAAGGTTTGTGCAATATTCGCTTTTGTTGCCGCTTCGTCTACATTTCCAACTACATAGATGTCACAGCTATCTTCTTCTAACATCTTACAATATGTATGATAAAGTGATTCTGGCGTAATTTTATCAATATGTGCTTTGTCACCTGCAGCCATATAACGATATGGGTGATCACCAAACATATGTTTCAACAAATTCAAATAAGCTATTTGTGATTTGTTATCCTCAATGGCTGTTAATTTTTTCTTAAGTAACATCTTTTCTTGTTTTAAAAATCCTGCGTTAAATTTATTGTTTTCAACAAGTGGATGATATAATACTTCCTTCAATAACTCGATCCCTTTTTGAAATAATGGCGTAGCATCTTTTAAATAACGTTCATTTACAATTTCTAACGTTAATGTTAAAACATGACGATCTTTATATTTTGAAACATAGCTATTCACATATGCCCCATATAATGAAGATAAATGTTGATTAAATGTTCTATCGGTCGGCCACTGTTTCGTTGCACGAATTAACATTTTACTTAGCAATGAGCGCTCCGTCATTGTATGAATATCTAAAGGCGCCATAAATTTAAATGTAATCATCGTCGTTTTAAATTTATCTGTTTTATGAATATGTATATGGTTTAAAGCTGATAAATGTGGTTCGTTCAAATAATCTCCTCCTTGATAGTATTTAATATATTATAGACGTTTTCGAATCGTACGAAACTTAACAAGGCTACTTTTAAAATAATTTAAAGAATATAAGATGGGCATGTCATCTTCTGTATAATGAACTTGCTTTAATAACATTAGACCATCATGTGGGTCAGATTCTAATGCATCTGAAATATATGGCTCATAACTAATTGCTTGAATTTCTGTTTCAGCATAGGCAATTTCTTTTTCAGTAACTTGTTCAATCGCTTTTAAAATTGACGTTTGTTGATGGTGTTGGCCGTAATAATCTAAAACATTAGCTGCAACTTTATCTAAACAATAAACGACTGGATGATTATCCGCAGTACGAATGCGCTCAATAACTGTAATCGTTTCATTAGGTTCGACATTCATCACACGGCTATCATGTAACGATGCCGGTTCTTCATCCAAACTTAAAAATACGGTACCATGCGCGTATCCTTTATCAGAAATCATGCGACTAATACTCATTAATTCATCTAATGGATAAAAGAAGGGTTGCGGTATATTCACACGCGCACCTTCTTCAAAATTTTCAGTGACAATTTGTTCAGTAATGAGTTCATGGATTGCCACAGTGACATGTTCTGTACTTACTTCACATGTTTTTGCCAAGTTAAACACGCTTGGCAGTGATTCGCCAGGTTTTAAAGCTTCTATTTCAATTTGATTTAATATCCATGTTTTAACTTTATTTACCTCTGGTGTTACAGACATAATTACACCTCTCCATCATTTAAATCCACTAATATTTGTCTCGGTTTGCTTCCTTTTTGAGGACCAATGACCTGATTTCTTTCTAAATCATCCATAATACGCGACGCACGATTATAGCCGATTCTAAATTGACGTTGTAATAGTGATGTACTTGCTTTTTGTTGTTCTAACACAAATAGATAAGCCTCATTGTATAAAGGATCATCACTCTCAGCTTCACTTTGATCAACAACGTCACTCGGCTCCATTTCTTTAACATAATTAGCCGATTGTTGGGCAACGACGTAATCTACAATTTTTTGAACTTCACTGTCGCTTAAAAATGCACCTTGCACACGTGTTCTCACAGAACCGCCATTTTGGATGAACAGCATGTCACCTTTACCTAACAGTTTTTCAGCCCCACCACTGTCGATAATCGTACGTGAATCCGTTTGAGAACTTACCGCAAAAGCAATACGTGACGGAATATTATTTTTAATTAACCCCGTAATGACATCTACAGATGGTCGTTGTGTCGCAATGATTAAATGAATACCTGCCGCACGTGCCATTTGTGTAATACGTGTAATCGCTGTTTCAACGTCCTTACCTGCAACCATCATTAAATCAGCCAATTCATCAACAATCACGACGATATAAGGAAGTAATGGTTCTTTTTCACCAAGTTCTTTATTCTTTCTCGTAATAAATGCATTAAAGCCTTCAATATTACGAGTTCCTGAATGCTGGAATAAATCGTAACGACGTTCCATTTCGCCCACTACTTTTTCAAGCGCTTGAGCTGCTTTATGCGGATTCGTTACAACTGGAGTTAATAAATGTGGAATTCCATTGTATACATTTAATTCTACCATTTTTGGGTCAATCATCATAAGTTTTACTTCATGAGGCTTT
Organism: Staphylococcus agnetis; assembly: GCF_011466855.1. Lineage (NCBI taxonomy): Bacteria > Bacillati > Bacillota > Bacilli > Caryophanales > Staphylococcaceae > Staphylococcus > Staphylococcus agnetis. Next base: position 923,232 of record NZ_CP045927.1, on the reverse strand, counting down.
GCATTTAATAAAATGCTCGTAATAATGCCATTGATACATACTGATTTACCACTACCTGTTGAGCCGGCAACAAGTAAATGTGGCATTTTATTTAATTCAGCTGTCATCGGCTCGCCGGAAATATCACGCCCAAGTGCAACTTCTAGTTTGTTTTGCGCAGGAAATTTTTCTTGAAGGACTTCTTTTAGAGATACGAGCGCAATATTATCATTAGGCACTTCAATCCCTACAGCAGATTTACCAGGTATTGGCGCCTCAATACGAATATCTTTTGCAGCAAGTGCAAGTGCAATATCGCTATGAAGATTTACGATTCGGCTGACTTTAACGCCTTGTGCCGGCTGTACTTCATATTGTGTAACGGCTGGGCCTATTCTAATTTGCGTCACTCTAGCATTCACACCAAAGTTTTTTAAGGTTGTTTCTAATAATTTACCCTTTTGTTGTACTTCTGATTTACTCGTTGCCTGTTGTTTTTTAGGTTCATTTAATAGACTTAAAGGCGGGAGCTCATAAGATTGATTTTCAACTTCTCCTGCTTCTGAAATTGTTCCTTCAGCCTCAATCGCTTGAGTAGGTTCTGCTTTGTTAATACTTGCCTTAGGTTTATCATGCTCAAGTCGTTTTGATGTCGGCGGTGTGGGTGAGGTTACCGCATCATTTGACGCTGTAGTTGTCTGTTCATCTTGGTGCCCAAAAATGGGTATGGTAGGCACATCTTGATTAGTTGAGTTATCCTCATCATATACCTCTTGAAAGTCTGAGACATCTTTAGGTTCTTGTTGCTCGCGTTTACGTTCAAGCTTTTGTTGACGCTCTTCACGACGTTTTAATTTATACTGATGATATTTATCGTACGATTTCTCAGCATGTGTTTTAGAATTTTCTATCCATAATTTCGTAACATCGCGATGTCGTTTTTTCAACAATAGAATCATACTTGAAGTAAATAAAATAAGCGTTAATAGTACAACACCAATGATTGAAATTAATGGCGTCAGTATATTTACAAAATGATAACCGATGAGGCCACCACCAAAATTTGGGAATGTCATATGCTCATATTGTTGATATACAAATGACAGAACGGGTTCACGTTTACCTTTAGCACCATTTGATGCTTGATAATATAACTGCGCTATAAATAATAAACTAATTTGAAATAAAATCGACCCAGTTAATCGTCGTGATTTAGGGAGTTTACCATTATAAGCGAGAAAACCAATGGCTAATAGTAATAATATATATGTAAGATAACGTGTTAATCCAAATATATAATTAAAAAAACTATCAATGGCTATACCTACGATACCTAATTGAAATAGGCCGAGCATTATGACAATGACAAAAACGATCGCTACTACAAAACGCAATGACGTATCCTTTTGTTTCTTTTTAGATGTACGTTTTCTACGTGTTGATGTAGACGATTTACGCTTTTTCGTTTGTGCCATATTAATTCACCTTCTTTTAAATTTAAATCTAGAGTTATATGGTTATGTATCATATCTTTTAAGTCACATTAAAAAAGAATGTGGTTTAAGTTACACTTGCATAATATGTAAAAAAACGAATCCTCCCTTTAAAACGACGTTCTTTCAAAGAGAGGGATTCGATTGAGTTCATACGTTACTAATCTTTAGATCTCACACATTAAATTTCTGAGATGACTGGAATGATCATTGGTCGACGACGGGTACTCTCAAATAATAATTTGCTAATTTGATCACGCATATTTTGTTTAATTTCTGACCATTCAATATGTTTCGACTGTAATCCTTCTTCAACAATTTCACGTACTTTTTCTTCTGCTTCTTTAAGTAACGCTTCACTTTCGCGTACATAAACAAAACCACGTGATTGAATTTCTGGACCAGCCGCAATGCGTTTATTTTTAGGATCTAAAGTTACAACTGCTATAAAAATACCATCTTGCGCAAGTAGATGTCTGTCACGTAACACGATATTACCGACATCACCAACACCAATACCATCAATTAAAACATTTCCGGCATGGACTTTTTCATTTAATGTCATATCTTTACCATCAAAGTTAATCACATCTCCGGCTTCAACGAGAAATATTTTTTCTGGTTTTACGCCTGATTCACTTGCAAGTTTAGCATGTGCAATTTGCATTTTGAATTCACCTTGAATTGGAATGAAATATTCAGGTTTCATCATATTCAACATCATTTTAAGTTCTTCCATACAACCATGACTGGATGCATGTATTTTTTTATTATTCGGAATGATTTCTGCGCCTGCACGTACCAATTCGTTCAATGTATCACCAATGATAACTTCCATATTAGCTGATGCTGTCATCGCTAAAAATACAGAGTCACCTGGCTCAATATTCATAATTTTATGTTTTTGACGTGCCATTTGATTCAAGGCTTCAACAGGCTCGCCTTGCATACCAGTAGCAATGATTATAATTTCATTTTTAGGATAATTTTCAATTTCGTTTATTGGAATTAATAAATCTTTAGGAATATCGAAATAGCCCATTTTACGTGCGATATTAAATGAACTTTCAAGTGAGCGACCTAAAAATGATACTTTACGATTGAGTCGCGCTGCAATATTCAATACTTGTTGAATACGAATAAAATTCGATGCGAAGCAAGATACTACTAAACGGCCTTTAACTTTTGTAAATGCATCATACATATGAGACTCTATCACATTTTCAGGCGTATTGTATCCTGGCTTTTCAGCTTCGTTTGAATCACTAAGTAACGCGAATACACCATTTTGACCGATTTCAGCCATTTTTTGAATATCTGGCGCATAGTGTCCTTGTAAACTTTGATCAAATTTAAATTCACCCGTATACACAATTGCACCATATGAGGTATGAATACAGACACCTAAACTATCCGGAATACTATGTGTCGTATTAAAGAATGTTACATTAACGCCTTTAAAACGCATCACAGAATCATGATTCACAACATAATATCTAATTTTTTTGTCTATATTACGTGCTTTCATGTTTTCTTTAACAAGGCCAATGGTTAATTTAGAGCCATAAACTGGCGCATCGACTTGTTCAAGAACATAAGTCACTGCTCCAATCGCATGTTCATGTCCATGTGTTAAGAAAATCCCTTTCAGTTTATGTTTATTTTCTATCACATACTGAATATCTGGAATAACAATATCGATACCTAACATCTCATCTTCAGGAAACATGAGTCCAGCATCAAGCATAAACATTTCATCGTCTACTTCTATAATATACATATTTTTCGCAATTTCACCCACGCCACCAAGCGGGATGATGCGAATATTTTTATTCTTCTTCTTTACTAAATTCAAAATGTTACCTCCTATTAAATATAGCCCGTCCATCATACATTCATATTTTATTATAGTTGATATCATAGCGTCTGTACACTATTAAAACATGTAGTCCATTTGATGCATTTATAGTCTGTCTTAAAATATACTGTTTATGAATAGATATAGGTATTAATCATCATTCATATGTTAATTTAACCTACTCTTATAATGGAGAAATTTATATTATTTCACTATTCGCTCAGCGCATAACGTATTTACTACATTATATCATCTTAAAACCACTTTAGGTTTTAAATGCCTCACCATCATTCACACCAAATTTTACAATACTTTAAATGTTCACACATTTTATACATCTAGGCGTTCACTTATGGCTACCCATTGCATAGTTATTATTTAATACAAAATGGGATGAGCCATATGTGACTCATCCCTTAAAACATCATAATTTATTTTACTTTTACATATTCAACGTTTTCATCTTTATCTTTAGGTGTTTGAATTGGTGAAGTTGTTTCAAACATAACTGAACCTTGTGGTGCAAGTGTCTGAGGTAACTCACGAACTGGTTTTGGACTAATACTGTTAAAGCCTGGTTCACCTTTGAAACCATGTAAGCCAGTGGCTTCTTTTTTCTCTAACGCCACTCTAAAGTTTGTCATAAATTCACCCAATGACATTTTAGAATCGACATGTTTATGAATTGCATTTTCTAATGCTTCACTCGTATCTGCTGGATCTTGTAAAATTTCTTTAAAGATTTTATCGCCATTATCACTTTGTGCACTCAAGTATTGTGAAAAGAGATAAGATAAAGCGTAGTTAGAAAGTACATCACCGCGATGGTTCCATTTAATTAATGAATGACCATTCGCTATAGATGTAGAATTGTTGTAATATTCAATTCTGTGATCTAAAGGTTTTTGTAAATACATATGCTCACTTGCCATTGCAAATGCTTCATCTAACCAAACATCCATTCCATCTTCTTTTTGTTCTTTGAGTAATTTTTGATTCGCATTCACCATATGTTGATACTCATGAGCAAGTGTTGAATAGACTTTCTTTTCATTTAGATTATTTTTATCCGTTCCCATTGATGGGTACGTGTCCATATAAAAGACTTCTGCTTTATTTGAATGAGGCACATCGTAAAGATCTCTCGGATGGAAATATCCACCAGTGTAAGAACCTGTTGTTTCAAAATCATCTTTAATGTCATAGACTAAAATATTTACTTTTCCATCGTGGTCAACGTCTGAAGGTTCACCAAATTTTTCTTTAACAAGGGGATCAATTTTATTATCAAATTCTTCTCCAATATTCTTTGCTTGTTTATCTGAAATATAATTATCGGCAACCCAAACATTCGTATTTTTACCATTATATTTTAATTTAGCAGCTGTACGTTCATTTTCATTCGTTCTCATATTTACGGTTGTAAATGAGCGAACATCGTTTAATTTTGAATTTGATAATGCATTTTCAGATTTTCGAGCACGCTCTGTAATTGGTGTTTTTTCTTTCGGTGCTTTAAATACTTTATCTTCTTGAAAGGATTGTAAATTTCTAGGTTTCATCGAATCTATGGTACTCTGTTTAAAATTGTTTTGTTTTAAAGTACCAATCGATGACTCTTGAGCATTTTTATTAATATCCTCGTTATTAATGATGTAAGTGTGTGCATCTGCAAAAGACCCTAAAGTGAAAGTTGCAAGTAACGAACTTGTGACAAGTGACGTAACCAATTTCTTTTTGTTTATCATGATGCTTCCTCCTTAAATCTTTATTAACATAAAGTTAGCATTTAATTAAACTCGAATCAATACTTTAATTATCTAATAATTTAATGATATTTTAACAACATAATATTAACCGCAGATTTAATATTTATATACATTGCTGTGTAAATATACGTCAAGAAATGAATATTCTATTTCCATAATAAATTTTTATAAATTTTCAATAATTTGTAACATTTAAAAAATTCGATAATTAACATGGTCTGACCTTACCTTAAACCGAATGGTTAAATGTTTATTGATACATATGACAACTCACGTTGTTATTTATTTGCATAAAAAAGAAGCCGTCTATCTCTAAATAGAACGACTTCATCTCTTAAATTTAGATTTTTATTTCGAGTTTAATAAAACTTTATGGGATGCATTGACACGACCTTGTTTATCAATTTCAGTAACTTTGACTTGAAGTGTATCTCCAATTTTCAATACATCTTCTACTTTATTAATGCGTTCATTTGCAATTTGAGAAATATGAACTAAAGCATCTTTACCAGGGAATAGTTCTACAAAGGCTCCAAATTTTTCAATACGTTTTACTTTACCATCGTAAACCTGGCCTACCTCTGCTTCACGTACAATACTTTCTATCCACGCGCGTGCTTGGTTAATCATCTCTTGTTCTGTTGAACCAATATAAACCGTACCGTCTTGTTCGATGTCTAATTTAACACCAGTGGCGTCGATAATCTCATTAATTTGTTTACCACCAGGTCCAATGACATCTCTAATTTTTTCTGGTTTAATTGTCAAAATCTCTACTTTTGGTGCATATGCACTCAATTCAGGGCGTGGTTGTTCAATGGTTTGAAGCATATGGTCTAAGATTGCTAAACGACCTTGACGTGCTTGTTCAAGCGCTTCTTCAATGACTTCTTTTGTAAGACCATCAATTTTAATGTCCATTTGAATTGCAGTGATACCTTCTTGAGTACCTGCCACCTTAAAGTCCATATCACCTAACGCATCTTCCATACCTTGAATATCTGTTAAAATCGTATAACTCTCATCACGTGTTACAAGCCCCATTGCAATACCAGCGACAGGTGCTTTAATTGGTACACCTGCATCCATTAATGCAAGTGTAGATCCGCAAATTGATGCTTGTGATGATGAACCGTTAGATTCTAAAACTTCACTCACAATACGAACCGTGTAAGGGAATGTTTTTTCATCTGGAATAATATATTTTAAAGCACGTTCACCTAAAGCACCATGACCAATTTCACGACGTCCCGGTGCACGTACAGGGCCTGTTTCGCCAACTGAAAAGTTTGGGAAATTGTAGTGGTGCATAAAGCGCTTATGTTCTTCTTCACCTAAACCATCAATAATTTGGTACTCAGAAATCGAACCAAGCGTTAATACAGATAGCGCTTGTGTTTGTCCACGTGTAAATAGTCCTGAACCGTGCGCACGTGGTAATAAACCAACTTCCGAAGACAATGGTCGAATTTCATCCGGTTTTCGTCCGTCAGGTCTTACTTTTTCATCTGCAATAAGACGACGCACTTCTTCTTTAATTAATGCGTTAACGATTTGGTTTACTTCTTGAATTAAAGCCTCATTTTCAGGATCTTCTTCATTGAGGTATTCAGCAATAATTGCTTCTTTAGCTGCATCCAAATTCGCTTCACGCTCTTGCTTATCAACAGTTTGAATTGCTTGATAAAGTTGATGCACTTCTGCTTTCGCTTTAACAGAATCAATTAAAGTTTCATTTTTTTCTGGTGGAACAAATTCATGTTTTTCCGGTTGAATATGCGCAATAATTTCTTCTTGGAACGCACATAAACGTTGAATTTCTTTATGTCCAAATAAAATCGCATCTAACATTTCCGCTTCTGAGATTTCACTTGCACCCGCTTCAACCATGTTAATAGCGTCTTTATGTCCAGCCACTTCAAGGTCTAAACGTGAGACGGCTTGTTGTTCTAAGCTAGGATTTATCACATATTCACCATCTACATATCCTACATTGACACCCGCAATCGGACCTTGGAATGGAATATCAGACACGCTCAGTGCCATAGATGAGCCTATCATTGCTGCCATTTCTGGTGAACAATTCGGATCAGCACTTAATACCATGTTCATAATTTGAACATCATGTCGATACCCATCTGGGAAAAGTGGACGAATTGGACGATCAATTAATCGCGCAGTTAATGTGGCTTCATCTGCAGGACGACCTTCACGTTTTTTAAATCCACCAGGAATCTTACCCGCAGCATACATTTTTTCTTCATAGTTCACTGTTAATGGGAAGAAATCACCATCGCGTGGCTCCTTAGAGGCTGTTGCAGTAGATAAAACTACTGTATCTCCATAACGTACGAGCACTGCACCGTTCGCTTGCTTTGCGAGTTGACCTGTTTCAATTGTTAACGGTCGATTGGCCCACTCCGTTTTAAATACCTTTTTTTCTTGAGACATGCGTTATCTCCTCTCCTACTTCTCTATACATTTCTAATATATTTCAATCTTATTATAGCTTACGATTTAAACACGTTACAAACGCTTTATGAATCTATTGATGTTTACGCTTATAGTAAAAAAAGAAAGAAACCAAAGCCTGGCCTCTTTCTTTCAATGTAAAACACATTAACGACGGATACCTAATGACTTAATAAGTTCACGGTAACGTTGAATGTCTTTTTCACGTAAATAGTTTAATAAATGGCGACGACGACCTACCATTTTTAATAAACCACGACGAGAATGGTGGTCTTTTTTATGTGTACGTAAGTGTTCGTTTAATGCAGTAATTTCTGCAGTTAACACAGCGATTTGAACTTCTGGTGAACCAGTGTCAGATTCGTGTGTACGGTATTGTTGAATTAATTCGTTTTTACGTTCTTGTGAAATTGCCATTTGTCAATTTCCTCCTTTAATTTGTTTAAAATGCCTTAATCCGAGTGAGGCGTCGGAGTCTCAACCTACCAAGACTAAGGTCGTAAGTCTTTACTTACAGACCTTATATATTATAAGGTACATCATCACCAAAATCAACAGATAATAAATATTTTGCACGTGCTTTATCTTGATTCATTTGTGCTACAAGCGGATCGATGCCATCAAATTTCAATTCAGGACGCAAATAATGATGCCAATAAAGTATCACACGTTCACCATAAATATTTTCATCAAAATCAAATATATTGACTTCGATTACCACTTGAGGCAAATCATCATGGAACGTCGGTTTCACTCCTACATTGCAGACACCTCTATAAATCTTATCACTGGAACCAATCTTCATACTCACTGCATAAACGCCTTTGGTAGGTAATAAGTAATCATCGCTAGGTTGTATATTAGCTGTTGGAAAACCAATTGTACGTCCACGTTTCTCTCCTTGAACGACAGTTCCTTTAATTTGATAGCGGTATCCTAATTGTTCATTGGCTTTTAGCAAATCACCTTTTTTTAAAGCCTCACGTATCGCAGTCGTAGAAATCTTTTCATTATCAATATCCTGTTTACCCACAGTGATACATTCAAATAAATCTCGATATTCTTGTAACATTGCCATATTACCTTTACCATACTTACCAAAAGTAAAATCAAAGCCAGCAACAATCACTTGTGCTCTATTTTTCAATAAATAATCTTTTACAAAAGCTTCTGAAGATACTTCTGCAAAACGTGAAGAAAAATTAACAACTAAGCAATAATCAATATCATATTGACGTAAAAGATTAAGTTTATCATCTAAAGGGGTTAAATATGTTGTGCGCTTTTGTTTAGGATTTAAAACCACAGAAGGATGTGGGTCGAATGTCATAACTGCTTTTTTTAAATGACGCGCTTTAGCCACCTCATCCAATTTATTCATTAATGCTTGATGTCCACGATGAAGGCCATCAAAAAATCCTAATGCAATTGCAATATCGTCTTGAATATATTGCTCAGGTTGAATGGGATGCGTAATTTCTATAACTTCCATATACCTATGCTCCTTTAGTTAAACACCTTTTTCGGTTTAATTTCAGCGTGATTCGACGGATGTAGTTCATATATCGCTAACACATCATTTGTCGATTCATCAACGAAGACAATTTGTGAATCATGTGGAAAATTAAATAAATGCCTTTTAAATTTTTGGCCATTAAGTATCCGTGATTTCAAATCTTCTTGTGAAACGTTTACAATCGGCAAAGCTTTTAAACCATATAGCATCGGCAATAACGCATCTGATAATGTACCATCTTCATGCATTTCAGCTATACGGTCTAGTGATAAAGCTTGATCAATATGGAAACCACCACTATCTGTCCGAGTTAAGCGAGACATATGCGCTGGATAATTTAAACACTTACCGATATCCGTGGCAAGCGTTCGAATATACGTTCCTTTACCACATGCCACTTCTATATTAAATGTAGCACATTCTTCTTTAAAAGTGACATCATTCAATCGTTTTATATACTGAATGTGAACCTTTCTGGATGGACGATCAACCGTTTGTCCTTGTCGCGCATACTCATATAGCTTTTTCCCATTTACTTTCACTGATGAATACATCGGAGGTACTTGTGTTATCTCACCGACAAATTTTTCTAAAATATGATCGATTTGATTGTTTGTCAAAGCGTGGTGCGCTACAGCACGTTGCGCAATTATCTCTCCAGTTTGATCCTCAGTCGACGTCGCACTACCTAAAGTCACTTCAGCGATATAAGTTTTCCCCATATCCATGACATAATCGCTTACTTTTGTTGCCTGACCGATACAAATTGGAAGTACACCATCTACTTCAGGATCAAGTGTCCCTGTATGGCCAACTTTTTTGGTCTTTAATATTTTTCGTAATTTAAATACAACATCATGACTCGTTAAACCTCTAGGCTTATATACTGGTAATATACCGTGATACATCGCATTCACCTCACTCATAAAAAAACTAGGATACGGTCGACGTCAAATCCGTAACGTATCCTAGTATGACACTTTAATCTTTTTTGTGTAAATCTTGAATTAATTGTTCAATTCGATTACCGTATTCAATGGATTCATCATATTCAAATTGCAACTCCGGGACGATACGTAGGCGCATACGTTGACCAATTTCAGATTTAATAAATCCTTTTGCTTTTTCTAACCCTTTAAACGTATCTTCGCGCTCTTTATCGCTACCAAGCACCGTACAATACACTTTGGCTAATGACAAATCATTCGTAGGTTGTACATCTGTAATCGTTAAAAATCCTACGCGTGGATCTTTTAATTTATTATTAATGATGTCCATTAATTCTTTTTTCATTTGTTCGCCAACACGTTCAGCTCTCATATTCATATTTTTCACCTCTTTTTGTATCACGTTCGATGTCTTTCCTTATTTTCGTATTATAAAGGACTTTGAAAAGTTCCGTCAATGAGCAATCCTCTCTTACTCAATCTTTAAAAACAAGGACATTGAAAAAATGTTGATCGATATCTTGAAATACACATCCCAGAAACCCATCACGCTCATGTTTCGGTTGAACAAGTGTTCCACCAGCTTCAGTGATACGAATGATTAAATTATCTAAATCTTTTTCACTAGTTACGGAAAGCGAGATTAATACATCTTGACCGGTCACTTCTTGTTGTAAATAAGAACGAAAAGTAGGGTGTTCGACAAACATAATAGGAGAGGACGCACCTACTTTTATACCAAACATATGGCCCACCTGTTCAGGTCTTTGCATGATTTCAAAACCTATAGCTTTGTAAAATGCCATACTTTTCTTTAAATCTTTGACAGCTAAATTGAACCACATATTTGTCACTAACATCATTGCACCTCTCGATTGAAATTGAAAGTCAATTTTGTAATATTTCTTTTCAAATATTCAGTTTATACTATCATATTTATCAGCATTATACCCTATATCACTCTGCTTAAGTCCTTGGATTACAACGTTAAATAAGGGGACGGACATCCAGTGTATTCCGTCCCCTTATTCAAAACTAAAACATGTAGATTTTAATTTTATCGCTCAACTTCAACCATTACGTATGCTTCAATAATATCGCCTTCTTTAATATCATTGAATTTTTCAATCGTAATACCACATTCATATCCTTGTGCGACTTCTTTAGCATCATCTTTGAAACGTTTTAACGTGTCTAATTCACCTTCGAATAAGACGACACCATCACGGATAATACGCACGCCAGAATCACGTGTGATTTTACCATCTGTAACATAACTACCTGCGATTGTACCTACTTTTGATACTTTAAATGTTTGACGTACTTCAGCTTGTCCAATGACTTTTTCTTCATATTCAGGGTCAAGCATACCTTTCATCGCAGATTCAATTTCTTCAATTACATTGTAAATCACGCGATGTAAACGCATGTCGACATTTTCAGCTTCAGCCGCACGTTTCGCACCTGCATCAGGACGTACATTAAAACCAATAATGATACCGTTAGAAGCGTTCGCTAAAGTAACGTCTGATTCATTAATTGCACCTGTTGCCGTATGGATAATACGTACATTGACACCTTCAACATCGATTTTCATTAATGATGCTGCAAGCGCTTCGACAGAACCTTGCACGTCACCTTTAATGATCACATTTAAATCTTTCATTTCACCTTGTTTCATTTGTTCAAACAAGTTATCTAATGATACATTTTTACTTTCTTGACGTTGTTGTAAAATGCTTTGCTGTTCACGCGCTTCACCAATACGACGCGCTTTCTTCTCATCTTTAAAGACAACGAAGCGATCACCTGCTTGTGGCACATCATTTAAACCAGTAATTTCAACAGGAGTAGATGGACCAGCAACTTTTATACGCTTACCAAGATCGTTCACCATAGCACGCACTTTACCGTGTGTGTTTCCTACAACAATCGCATCACCCACATGAAGTGTTCCGTTTTGAACGAGTAATGATGCTGCTGGGCCACGTGATTTATCTAACTCTGCTTCAATTACAGTACCCACCGCTGCTTTATCAGCATTGGCTTTTAATTCTTGAACTTCAGCTACAAGTCCAATCATTTCTAGTAAGTCATCGATACCTTCGCCACTTAATGCTGATAGTGGTACGAAAATCGTGTCGCCACCCCAGTCTTCAGGAATGAGGTTGTATTCTGTTAACTCTTGCATCACACGGTCTGGGTTTGCTGTAGGTTTATCAATTTTGTTTACAGCAACAATAATTGGCACTTCTGCCTCTTTTGCATGGTTAATGGCTTCAATCGTTTGTGGCATCACACCATCGTCAGCTGCGACAACTAAAATCGTGATATCTGTCACTTGTGCTCCACGTGCACGCATTGTCGTAAATGCGGCGTGACCTGGTGTGTCAAGGAAAGTGATTTTCTTATCATTGTTTTCAATTTGATAAGCACCGATATGTTGTGTAATACCGCCTGCTTCTCCTTCAGTTACACGTGTATTTCGAATAGAGTCAAGGAGTGTTGTTTTACCATGGTCAACGTGACCCATAATTGTAACGACAGCTGGTCGTTCAGATGCATCAGCATCATTTTCCACATCTTCAAAATAAATCGTTAAGTCATTATCATCTATGACGACTTCTTCTTCTAATTCAACACCATAGTCAGAAGCAACTAGCTCTAACGCTTCAATATCAAGTGATTGGTTGATATTTGCCATGATACCTAATAAGAATAGTTTCTTAATAATTTCTGATGAATCAACACCTAATTTATCTGCTAATTCACCAACTGTGATACCTTCAGTATACGTAATTTTAGATGGCATTTCCTTTGGTTCTGGTGTAGGTGCTGCTTGTTTTTGTTTTTGATTACGGTTTTGCTTATTATTTTTATTATTACGCTTATTATTCTTATTATGTTTGGCATTACCGTTATTTTTAGAAGGATTGTGTTGCTTTTTATGATTTTGCTTCGGTTGTTCTTTCTTTTGACCACCTTGTGGTGTCTGATTTTTTTTAGATGATGACTGCTCTTTAGATGTGTTGTCTTTTTTAAATGCTTTGTCTAATGTTTTCACATGATCATTTTCTAATGTTTGCATGTGGTTGGATACTTCTACGCCAGACTTTTTTAATTCGTCAATGACATCTTTACTTTTTATATTTAATGATTTGGCATATTCATAGATTCTTTGTTTACTCATTGAACCACTCCTTACTTTATTCATCGATCATAGAAATTAATTTCTTTGCGAAACCCTGATCGGTGATGCCGATATTGACACGTGCTTCTTTACCTACCGCTTCACCCAATGCATAACGGTCACTTATAATACGGTAGGGTATTTGATAGCTTTGACATTTATTCGTTAATGTTTTAATTGTATTTTTTGATGCGTCGCTTGCAATAATTACAAGATATAAACGCTGCTTCTTGATCTCTGTAAGAATGACGCTTTCGCCACTTTTCACCTTACCCGCACGCATTGCGAGTCCTAAAAAATTTAATAATGATTGATTCATTTTGTAGGAATCTCTTCTCGGTATATTAAACGAATAATTTCTTTATACACGGGTGCTAATTCCTCTTGAGATGCTTTAAAAAATTGTTCTAATTTCTGAGACGCTTGTGCTTTTTCAACAAGTTCAACATCTTTCGATACGTAAGCACCACGACCTTGTTTTTTTCCTGTTGCATCTGCAGAAATTTCGCCTTCTTTATTTTGAACCACGCGAATCATATCTTTTTTAGGTTTCATTTCATTGGATAAAATACATTTACGCATAGGAATTTTACGTTTCTTCAAGAAAACCCCTCCTATTCGTTTTCAAGTTGACTTTCTGATGGAGTTTCTGGCACTTCATCAATCTTGATTACTTGTTCATCGTCTAAATCTTTTTCATCAGTACTTGCAGTATCTTCTTGAGATTTAGAAAGGTATTTATCTTCAAGCTGTAAATCTTTCGCATCAGATTCAGATTTAATGTCTATTTTCCATCCAGTCAATTTTGCAGCTAAACGCGCGTTTTGACCACGCTTACCAATAGCTAACGAAAGTTGATAATCAGGAACAATTACAGTCGTTGATTGGTTTTCTTCATCAACGATAACATCCACAACTTGTGATGGACTTAAAGCATTGCTCACAAACACTTTTGGATCGTCACTCCATTGAACGATATCAATTTTCTCGCCACCGAGTTCTTCAACTACCGCTTCGACACGTGCACCTTTAGCCCCTACGCATGCGCCTACAGCATCAATGTCTGGGTTATCTGAATGCACACTGATTTTAGAGCGATCGCCCGCTTCACGTGCAACTGATTTCACTTCTACAGTTCCTTCAAAAATTTCAGGGACTTCTTGTTCAAACAAGCGTTTAAGTAATCCAGGATGACTACGTGACACATAAATTTGTGGGCCTTTTGTCGTTTGTTCCACTTTATTAACGAACACTTTAATGCGTTCATTTGGTACATAAGATTCATTTGGACTACGTTCTGCTTCAGATAAAACAGCTTCTGTACGTCCTAAATTCACATATACATAACGGTGATCCACACGATCGATGACACCTGTCATAATGTCTTCTTCTTTATCAATAAACTCTTCATAAAGAATTTCACGTTCTGCATCACGTAAACGTTGCATCACTGCTTGTTTTGCAGCTTGTGCACCCACACGACCGAAGTCTTTAGGTGTCACGTCTTCCTCATAAATGTCCCCTACTTCATAAGCTGGGTTTTTGACTAAAGCTGTTGAAAGATCAACTTCTTCTCTATCATCAAACACTTCTTCTACAACTTCTTTTCGGGAAATGACACGGAACGTACCGCTGTCTAAATTTAATTCAACACGCACATTACGCGCACTATCATAATTTTTTTTGTAAGCAGTAATTAAGGCTGCTTCAATGGCATCTACTAAAACCTCTCTAGGAATCTTTTTTTCCTTTTCAAGATACTCAGTAGCTAATAATAATTCATTACTTTTCACACATACTTCCTCCTAACATCTATAACATCACTGCATGTCGTGCTTTTGCGATTTTGTCACGTGGTATTGTGATATCTTTAGATTTCGCTTTCACTTTAACTTCAATTGTGATATCAGTATCTGACACTTGTTTTAAAATACCTAACCATTCTTTTTCGCCTTCAATAGGTGCATATAAAGATACAAAAACAGGTTTAGACACTGCGTTTTGAAAATCTTTTTCCTTTTTAATCGGGCGTTCGGCACCTGGTGATGCAACGTCTAGAAAATAAGCTTCTGAAATAGGATCATGTTCATCCATCACTTCACTAATTTTTTCAGATGCGATTGTACAGTCGTTCAAATCGACACCGCCTGGCTTATCAATTGAAATGCGTAAATAATGGTCACGACCTTCTTTCGCAAATTCAACATCCACTAAGTCATAATTTAATGCTTCAAGGACAGGTTGGATTAATGTTTCAACTTGCTCTGTAACTTTACTCATACGAGCCCCCTTATCAGCGGTACACAAACAGAAAAGAGCGGGTGATACCCACTCTTTCTCCTTGAGTCCAAATTTATAAGCATAATTATTATAGCATAATCACGTGATTCCTACAAATGTCTTCATTTTACATATCGAAAATAGACAATTGCGCTTTGTCAGGCATGTTCGGTAAAGACCCTAAATCATCGAGATATTCGATGACTTTTTGCGATACACCTGCTTTTTTATTCAAATCTTCTTTTGATAAAAATGGTCCATCTTCACGTGCTTCTACAATCCGTTTCGCAACATTTTCCCCTAGTCCCGGAACTGCAACAAACGGTGGTATTAATGTATCATTTTCTATTATAAATTCGTATGCTTTACTTTTTTCCAAACTTACAGGTTGCATGCGGAACCCTCGTTGGGCCATTTCGTTTGCAATTTCTAGGACTGTTAATACATCTTTTTCTTTTTTACCTAAATCCATATATTTCGCATACATATCCTTAACGGTATTTCGAATACTATCTTTGTCTTTGACCATCGTTAATAAATCAAAATCTGATGCACGTACTGTAAAGTAACTTGCGTAATAATAAAGCGGATGATGCACTTTAAAATAAGCAATACGGACAGCCATTAATACATAGGCTGCGGCGTGCGCTTTCGGGAACATGTATTTAATTTTTTTACATGAATCTAAATACCACTCTGGCACTCCGTTGTCCATCATCACTTGTTCCCATTCTTCACTTAACCCTTTACCTTTACGCACAGATTCCATAATTTTGAAGGCAAGTGAAGGTTCTAAGCCGGCATACATTAAATACACCATAATATCATCACGACAACCGATACAGCTGGATAATGTACATGTACCACTACGCACAAGTTCTTGGGCATTACCAAGCCATACATCTGTGCCGTGAGAAAGGCCTGAGATTTGTACAAGTTCTGAGAATGTTGTTGGCTTCGTATCTTCTAACATTTGACGCACAAAACCTGTACCAAATTCGGGCACACCGTACGTTCCAGTTTTTGCTAAAATTTGTTCCTCTGTCACACCGAGTGCCTCAGGGGAACTAAAGATTCCCATTGTTTCTTTATCATCTACAGGAATCGTTTTAGGATCGATGCCAGACAGGTCTTGTAACATACGAATCATTGTTGGGTCATCGTGTCCCAGTATATCAAGTTTCAATACATTATCATGAATCGAATGGAAGTCAAAGTGTGTCGTCATCCATGAAGCACCTTGGTCATCAGCAGGATATTGTATCGGTGTAAAATCATAAATATCCATATAATCTGGAACTACAATGATACCGCCCGGGTGTTGACCCGTTGTACGTTTTACGCCAGTACATCCTTTCACTAACCGATCCACTTCAGCACCACGTTTATGAATGCCTTGATCATTTAAATAGCCCTTCACAAATCCAAATGCCGTTTTCTCTGCTACTGTACCTATTGTCCCTGCGCGGAAGACTTTATCTTCACCAAATAAAACTTTCGTATAATTGTGCGCGTGTGGCTGATACTCACCACTAAAGTTCAAGTCAATATCTGGAACTTTATCCCCCTTAAATCCAAGGAACGTTTCAAACGGAATGTCTTGGCCTTCTTTAATCATTTCAGCACCACAGTCGCATGTTTTATCTGGCAAGTCAAAACCTGAACCAACCGAACCATCATCAAAGAACTCACTTTTCTTACATTTTGGACAAATATAATGTGGCGGTAATGGATTAACTTCAGTTATTTCTGTCATGGTCGCAACAAAACTAGAGCCTACAGACCCTCGAGATCCTACTAAGTAACCATCATCTAAAGATTTTTTTACGAGGCGTTGCGATATGAGATAAATAACCGCAAATCCATTACCTATAATACTTTCTAATTCTTTTTCTAAACGATCGATAACGATTTGAGGTAAATCTTCACCGTATAATGCTTTAGCGTTATTATAACTTAATTCGCGTATTTCTTCATTGGCACCGTCCATATTAGGTGTGAAGAGTTTATCTTTAATTGGGACCACTTTTTCAATACGGTCAGCAAGTGCACGCGTATTTTCTACCACAATTTGTTTCGCACGGTCTGCACCTAAGAAGTGAAATGCATCTAACATTTCATCTGTCGTTCTAAAATGCGCTTCTGGTAACGTGGTACGATTCAATGGATTCCCGGGTTGTGATGCAATCAATATTTGTCGTGCAATACCATCATGTTCATGTAAGTAATGCACATTTCCTGTAGCAATTACTGGAATTTGATTGGTTTCACCAACTTTTAATATACGTTCATATATTTCTTCTAACGTTTCATGGTCTCTAATTAATTCTCGATCTAATAAATCTTGATACAACGCTGGTGGTTGAATTTCAATATAATCATAATATTTCGCAATACGTTCCACTTCTGATTGATCACGCTGCATCACTGCAGTAAATACTTCACCTTCATCACAAGCTGTCCCCACAAGTAACCCTTCACGATATTCATCTAATAATGAGCGCGGTATTCTAGGGGTACGATAATAATATGTGACGAGTGATTCACTTACAATTTTAAAAAGGTTTTTTAGGCCTGTTTGATTTTGAACGATTAATGTCACATGCTGAGGACGTGCGCGTTTATAGGCATCTTCATTAGATAGACATTGATTAATATCTTTATGATTATGCACATTTTTTTCTTTTAGCTGTGCAAGCATTTTAATAAAAATATATGCTGTTGCTTCTGTATCATAAATCGCTCTATGGTGTTGGGTGAGTTCAACACCATATTTTTTAGCAAGAAAGTTCAAGCCATGCTTACCATAACTCGTATTAATAGTTCTTGAAAGTTCAAGTGTATCGATGACCCCATTCGTCGATGGGCCAAACCCAAGACGTTCATAGCCCGTATCGATAAAGCCCATATCAAATGATGCGTTATGCGCAACAAAAATAGCATCGCCCACCCATGTTTTGAATTCTGTCAAAACCTCTTCAATCTCAGGTGCATCTTTTAACATATCATCTGTAATGTGGGTTAAGTTCTTTATCGTCTCTGTTAACTTTTCATGCGGATTACTAAAACGCTCGAATTTATCGATAATTTCACCGTTTTTCACTTTCACTGCAGCGAGCTCTATGATTTTATCGTACTGATTTGAAAGTCCTGTTGTTTCAACGTCAAACACCACATACGTTGCATCTTTAAGTTCGACATCTGTAGGTTTATAGGCAATTGGGACGCCATCATCAACGAGCATACCTTCCATACCATAAATCATTTTAATACCATGTTTTTCAGCAGCCGCGTGTG
Source organism: Staphylococcus agnetis (assembly GCF_011466855.1). Classification (NCBI taxonomy): domain Bacteria; kingdom Bacillati; phylum Bacillota; class Bacilli; order Caryophanales; family Staphylococcaceae; genus Staphylococcus; species Staphylococcus agnetis. Next base: position 904,431 of record NZ_CP045927.1, on the reverse strand, counting down.
CATCAGGATAGGCTTGTACCACATTATGATCAGTAACAGCGATCGCTTCATGGCCCCATTTTGCTGCTTGAGCGACATAGTCACCGATATGAGTCACACCATCCATTTGACTCATTGACGTATGTAAATGAAATTCCACACGTTTTTCATCAGCTTTATCTAACTTTGGTGCACGTTTCACTTCTTCAACATCTGACATCATCATGACAAGATCACGAATAAACATGTCTTCTTCGATACGGCCTTGCGCACGAATCCATTTCCCTTCTGATAATGCTTTAAAATGTTCTAAGTCATCTTTATTTTTACGCGTAAACATTTTCAAAACAAGTGAATCCGTATAATCCGTTACTTTAAGTTCAACAATATGACGCCCACTTTTAAGCTCTTTGATATTGATGTCAAAAATGACACCTTCAATTGCCACTTTAAATTCTTCTTCAATAATCGACTCAATAGGTCTAATCGCTTCAACTTGAATGGTTTTACCGATTTTACACTTATCAACGGTAATACCCGCTTCTTCTTGTTTGGCACGTGCTTCTTTCATTTTCTCTATTTTAGACGTAGCTTCACGTGCACTTTGTACATCTTCTTGTTGAATATGAGCTTCTAATGATGCCAAGTCATCATCATGGCCACTGTCATCTGTTTCAAATATCACTTTTGAAACATCAAAACCACAATCTTTTAATGCAGCGAGTAAACTGCCATTACACGCTTTATCAAAATGATTGCGCTCCACGTCATTTTGAACAAGCACCTTTACAATTGACCCTGACATAACCATTTTCTTTTGTTTTAATTGGCCCTTTACCTTAGGCGATAATTTCGTCTTTTCAATACAACTTGAAAAATATTTAAGCAAATGCTCATCTTGTTGCGCCGTGTCTTTAATTTGAAAGCGTGCATGTATCGATGCAATATCTTGAAACGCATCTGATAAAGCATGCATAAAAATCATATAATCTTCGTACTTCAAAAAATACGGTAATACAATATGAAACGTCCAAGACCGATTTTTTTCAGAGACATCAACACGAGTCAACTCACCTTGCTCAACAATCTGTTCATCTAACTGTGTTTTTAAATTTAATTGTTGAAGCAGTATTTTAAATTTTTCATGATTCTGTAATGCCACGATATATAAACCACCTTATGTACGATGAATGCATGTACGTTTTATTCAATATTTCATAAAAGAAAGTGAGACGTAAAACCAACTATTCCTCTGATTTTAGCGTCTCACTTTGCTATTAGTAACGTGTATTCAAATCAATGTCATGCACATTCATTTGAATTAATCCACTACCATTATATCAAATTTTAAATCAATCTGTTATTGAATTTGTTCATAAAGTTTTGTGATATGTGACGCTAAATCGTCAATATGAATATCTTCTTTTTCTCCATTATCACGGCGTTTAACTTCTACTATACCGTCACTCGCATTTTTACCTACCACAACGCGAATTGGTAAACCAATCAAATCAGCGTCGTTAAATTTAACACCTGCACGTTCTTGACGATCATCATATAAGACATTGTAAGTTTTATTTAATGTGCTATAAAGCGCATCCGCCAGTTCACGTTGGTCATCTTTTTTAGGGTTCACTGAAATCACGTGAATATCGTATGGTGTAACAGCTTTTGGCCAAATAACTCCATTTTCATCATGGTGTTGTTCAATAATAGCACTCAATGTACGTGAAACACCAATACCGTAACATCCCATCGTAAGTGTTTGTTCACGACCTTGATTGTTTAGTACCGTGGCATCCATCGTCTCAGAATACTTTGTACCTAGTACAAACACTTGACCTACTTCGATACCTTCAGCAAATTGTGCAGTGCCTGAGCCATCACTCAAAGGTTCACCTTCTAAAATAAATCTGAAGTCACCATACGCCTCTACTTGAAAATCACGCCCTACATTCGCATTGATATAGTGATAACCATCTTCATTTGCCCCAACAACTAAATTTGAAAGATCTTGAATATAGTTATCTGCATAGATTTTAATTGATTTATCAGTAATTGGTCCTAAAGAACCTGGTGTTGCACCCAATAAATTACGGATGTCATGTTCATCAGCAAGCTCTACTTGATCTGTTTTGAAGAAATCTTTTAATTTCACATCATTAATTTCGTGATGACCGCGCACCAATACAAGCACAAATTCCCCATCAACTTTGAAAATCATAGATTTCGTAATTTCATCAAGTGGTTTATTTAAAAATGATGCCAATTCTTTCACTGTTTTCACATTCGGTGTTGCAATTTTTTCAAGTGTTGCTTCTGGCGCTTTTGGCACTTCTGAAGGGATATATGGTACTTCAGCTTTTTCAATATTTGCTGCATAGTCACTCTCATTACTATATACAATGGTATCTTCGCCAATCGCGCTCAGTGCGTGAAATTCATGCGTATGATTACCACCAATGGCACCCGAATCTGCAACCACTGGACGCACATTTAAGCCTACGCGTTTAAAAATGCGTCCATACGCATCATACATATCTTGATATGTTTTCATGAGTGATGCTTCGTCAGTATGGAAGGAATACGCATCTTTCATAATAAACTCACGACCGCGTAACAAACCAAATCTTGGACGCTTCTCATCACGGAATTTCGTTTGAATTTGGAACAATGTTAAAGGAAGTTGTTTATATGAACGTAATTCATCTCTCACTAAAGATGTAATCACTTCTTCGTGTGTTGGTCCTAACGCGAATTCGCGTTCATTTCGATCTTTTAATCGCATGAGTTCAGGACCATACGCTTCCCAACGCCCTGATTCTTTCCATAACTCTGATTGTTGTAACACGGGCATCACTACTTCAACAGCGTCAATTTTCTCCATTTCTTCCCGAATGATTTCAGAAATATTTTGAAGCACACGTGTTGCAAGCGGTAAATAACTATATATACCTGCTGCATTTTGTTTGATAAGTCCCGCCTTTAACAGCAATTGATGACTGACTGCTTCAGCTTCAGCTGGAACTTCTCGTAAAGTAGGTATAAAAACTTTTGATTGCTTCATCCTTTAATGTTCCTCCTTTAATGTCTGTTTATAAGAAATAACGTTGAATATCATTCCATGTCACTAATATCATGATGATGACAACAAAAATCGCACCTGTCGCAATGATCACTGTTTCTGCTTTTTTATTTGCAGGTTTTCTAAAAATCGCTTCGTAAGCAACAAATAAAATACGTCCACCATCAAGTGCCGGAATTGGTAATAAGTTCATGATTCCTAAGTTAACACTTAAAATTGCTGTGAAATTAATTAAGTTAATAATGCCAGTTTTAACAACAGTATCAACATTTTTATATATGCCAACTGGACCATTCAACATATCAAAACTAAAATGCCCCGTAAATATACTACCTATTAAACCGACTACTGCAGTAAATACAATTTTTCCATATTCAACTGTTTGTGTTAAGCCAAATATGAGGGGTTCAATTGGGCTCACTTCTTTTGTAGGTAAAAACCCTAATTGATATTTAGTTACACTTTTCGTTTTGGAAACATTTTGCATAAACTTTTTAGGGGAAAATGTTTCTGTATGCACTTTACCGTCTCGTTCAAACTTCAACGTGGTCTTGTCGCCATTTGTTGCTTTCATTTCCTTTTGAATGTCTCGGAGATTATGTGTGGCATGACCGTTTATTTCAGTAATCACATCTCCCTTTTTCAATCCAATTTGAGCTGCAGGTGTTTTAGGTGCAACTTGGTCTACTTTGTTTGTTGGTGCCCCTTGCCAATATGCTAAGCCAATTAGTAACACGGCTGCTAAAATAAAATTAAAAAGAGGTCCTGCAAATAATGTTAAAAACTTTTGATACGGTTTTTTATAGGCAAATTGACGCTCTCTTGGCGCAATTTGAATAAGACTACCATTTTGAACGAAAAAAGCTTTTTTGGCAATTGGATAATGATGACGTGTTTGGTCATGCGCCATGATGCCTTCAATATATAAATCTTGATTAAAGTCTGCTTTTTTAACTTCTATCGCTTCCATTTGTTGGAATTTATGTTGATCATCTAAAATAATATGAGTGATTTCATTTTGATCGTTTAATTTGATTTTAACGTGCATGCCTGGCTGTACAGGTGCTTCTTCCATACCGTCACCTGCCATACGTACATAACCACCTACAGGTAACAGACGAATCGTATATAATGTTTCATCTTTTCGGAAACTTAAAATTTTCGGCCCCATTCCAATTGCAAATTCCGGACACATAATACCCGCACGTTTTGCAAAAAGCATATGACCATATTCATGCACAGATACTAGTAATCCGAATACACAGATAAATGCAATGATGGTAATAAACACAGATTTCTACACCTCGTATTCTTTATTTTTGTAATGCGCATCAAGCGCTAATATTTGATCAAGTGTTGGGTGCTGTATGACCTCATGTCGATCCATTTCTCTTTTAATCATACGTTCGATATCTAAAAAGCGAATTTCTTTATTTAAAAATTTAGCTACAGCGACTTCATTCACTGCATTTAAAACAACAGGCATTGTGCCACCAATTTTGATTGCATCATAAGCGTATTGTAAGCAACGGTAACGTTCAAAATCCATAGCTTTAAAATGTAATTGTGCAACCTCTGCCAAATTTAAAGAAGGTGCTTGATGTTCTATACGTTTTGGATAAGTAAACGCATATTGAATCGGCATGCGCATGTCAGGTGTACCTAATTGCGCCATCACACTTGTATCTACAAATTCTACCATAGAATGAATAATACTTTCTTTGTGTAAAATGGTTTCGATTTTAGAAATGTCTAAATCAAAGAGCCATTTTGCTTCGATCACTTCAAAACCTTTATTCATCATCGTCGCAGAATCGATTGTAATTTTATGTCCCATACTCCAATTTGGATGATTTAAGGCATCTTCTACAGTCACATGCTCTAACGCTTCACGTGATAAATCTCGAAATGAACCGCCACTAGCAGTGATTGTCACCTTTTTGATTTGTTTCATATCTTCACCATTTAAACATTGAAAAATGGCCGCATGTTCAGAATCTACAGGTAAGATATTCACATTGTATTGTCGTGCATGTGCCATAACCAGTTCACCTGCAACAACAAGTGTCTCTTTATTCGCAAGTGCAATATCTTTTCCAGCTTTAATCGCGCGTATAGTAGGTTCTAGTCCCACACTTCCAAGTAAGGCGTTAAGAACGAGATCATTTTTTTCATATGTCGCAACAGAAATCAAACCTTCTTTTCCTGAAACAATGTTGACATCGTACTCTGAAAAAGCATCAATATCTTCAATATTTTGTACCGAAATCATTTCGGGTTGATGTTTTTCGATAATTTTTTTTGCATAGTCAATATTTTTACCAACTGTAAACGCAATGAGATTAAATTCATTTGGATGACGTTCAATGACATCAATGGCCTGTGTTCCGATAGAACCCGAAGCCCCTAACACTGCTATATTTTTCATCGTTTTCACTTCACCTTACATTTGAATTAAGAAAAGATACATTAAAGGTAATACAAACATAAAACTATCGAATCGATCTAGAATACCACCGTGACCTGGTAATAAACGACCTGAGTCTTTCACACCAAAATGACGTTTAAACCCAGATTCGACAAGGTCTCCTAATTGACCAAACGCACTTAATACGATGGTCATGATTAATACCCAAATCATACCGTAATCGAAAGGCACAAAAAACATGAAAGCTAATGGAACGAGTAAACTACATAATAGTCCACCGATAAAGCCTTCGATTGTTTTATTTGGACTAATGACTGGCCATAATTTGTGTTTTCCGAATGAGCGGCCAAAAAGATATGCACCCGTGTCCGTTAACCATACGATAAGTAAACCGAATAAAATATAATGTAAGCCTGCTTCACGCGTTTCATAAAAATACATAAAACCGATACCCACGTATGCCACTGACATTAAACAAAATGCTGAGTCCATAAAACTAAATCTATTTTTTGACATCACGGTATAGCTTAATAAAATAAAACTTAAAGCGATCAGTGATTTTTGTTGCACAATTGGAACCCATGAAAAGTCTTGTGGTAGTAAAATTAAAATTAAACCGATTGCACTAATCAATCCTGGAACTGAAAATAATTGAATACGGTTCATATTCAATAATTCTTTTAATGCTATTAAAGCAAGAATTGATGTAAAAAGCATCCATGTCGTTCCACCAATTAATAAAATTGGCAAAAATACGATTAACGCAACTATGGTAGTAATCGTTCTTACCTTCATAATCTTCTCCTATCTACAATCCCCCAAAACGTCGTTGTCGAGATTGATATGTTTTTATGCATGATTTTAATTCATCTTCATCAAAATCTGGCCACATTTTTTGATTAAAAATAAATTCACTATATGACAATTGCCAAATTAAAAAGTTACTAATACGTTGTTCTCCTGACGTGCGAATTAATAACTCTGGATCGGGATAATCAGACGTCATTAAATACTTTTGAAAAACATTTTCATCTAAATGGTCAACGTCAATATCACTACCATTTTTTAAGTCTTTAATTAATGATTTCATTCCAGAAATAATTTCAGCACGTCCACCGTAATTGATAGCAAAGATTAACGTCAATCCAGTATTCTGTGCCGTTTTACGTTTCGCTTCTTCAATTGCTTGAATCGTTTTTTGAGGAAGCTGTTCTATAAAGCCAATCGTTTCTACCTTAACATTTTTTTCAATTAGCTCAGGTAAAAACGTATTTAAAAAGTTAACAGGTAATCCCATGATGTAGTTGACTTCTTCCTCTGGACGTGACCAATTTTCAGTTGAAAAAGCATACAGTGTTAAGTATTTTACATTTAAATCATTTGCCGCACGTGTAATCGTTTTAATCGTTTGCATACCTTGATAGTGCCCTTTAATTCTAGGCATTCTTCGTTGTTTCGCCCAACGTCCATTACCGTCCATGATGATTGCAATGTGTTCTGGTATATTATGTAAATCTAAAGTGTCGACTTGAGATGTTTTATCTTCAATATTTTTAAATTTCTTAAACATGCGTGTTCCTCCGAGCCTCATTACGTCTCATATTATTATAATCTTTAAAATGTACAATTATCTACCATTTTATCACACTCAAATCACTCATTGAATGACAAAGAAAAAAACTGTACCAAAGTCTGATTCGGTACAGTTTCACAAATGATTTAGACAGACATAATATCTTTTTCTTTATCTGTAACAAGTTGATCGATTTGTTTTATAGAATCGTCTGTTACTTTTTGAACATCATCTGAACCTGAACGTAATTCATCTTCAGTGATATCGCCGTCTTTTTCTTGTTTTTTCAATGTATCATTTGCATCACGACGAATATTACGTACAGAAACTTTCGCATTTTCACCAGTCTTTTTAACTTCTTTAACAATTTCTTTACGACGTTCTTCAGTTAATGCTGGTACCGTAATACGAATGACTTCACCATCGCTTGTCGGTGTTACACCTAAATTTGCAGCGTAAATTGCTTTTTCGATATCAGCTAACGATGATTTGTCATATGGAGAGATTACAAGTAAACGTGCTTCAGGAACGTTGATACTTGCGAGTTGTTGCACAGGTGTTGGCGCACCGTAGTAGTTCACGTTAACACCTGCTAATAAATTAGAATTTGCACGCCCTGCATTAATTTGAGCAAGTTCACGTGATAAATTTTCGATTGATTTTTTCATACGTGATTTCGTATCTTGGATAATTTCACTCATCAGAAAGTCACCTCTAGATTATTTTGTAATAATTGTACCGATTTCTTCACCTAAAACAGCACGTTTAATGTTTCCTTCTTCCATAATTGAGAACACATTAAGCGGAATATTGTTATCCATACAGAATGAAGAGGCTGTTGAATCCATTACTTGTAAGCCTTCTTGCAATAATTGTAAATATGTTAAGCGTTCATATTTAACCGCATTTGGGTCTACTTTTGGGTCTGCAGAGTATACACCGTCTACATTATTTTTACCCATCAAAATGACATCTGCTTCTACTTCAGCTGCTCTCAATGCAGCAGTTGTGTCTGTTGAGAAATAAGGATTACCAATTCCTGCTGCAAAAATGACGACACGTTTTTTCTCTAAATGTCTAATGGCACGTCGACGAATATAAGGTTCTGCAACTTGTTTCATTTCAATTGACGTTAACACACGTGTATCACAATCTAATTGTTCTAAGCTATCTTGTAATGCCAATGCATTCATTACTGTTGCAAGCATCCCCATATAGTCAGCAGTTCCGCGATCCATTCCTAAATCACTACCTGTTTTACCGCGCCAAATATTGCCACCACCAACAATGACAGCGACTTCTGTATCCATTTTCGCTACTTCTGCCACTTGTTGTGCAATACTTTTAATAATGATTGGATTAATACCAAATCCTTTATCTCCTGCCAGTGCTTCACCACTTAGTTTCAAAACTACTCGCTTATATTTTGAAGTTTCAGCCATTATAATAACCTCTCTATTCGTTTTATGTAAAACAATACAAGTAAAGAAGACACAAGACGTATCTTCCTTTAACACGGCTTCAATATGCTTTTATTGAAGTCATGCAAAGGAGGACACAAAAGGTGTCTTCTTTCTCATAATAAACCGTGTCTATTATTTCATTTGTCCTTTAACTTCATCAGCGAAGTTTTCTTCACGTTTTTCTAAACCTTCACCCACTTCGTAACGTACGAAGTCTACTAATTGACCACCTTTTGATTTAAGGAATTGTTCAACAGTTTGATCTGGATTTTTAACGAAGTCTTGGTTAACTGCACAAATTTCTTGTAAATATTTACGTAAACGTCCTTCAACCATTTTCTCAACGATGTTTTCTGGTTTACCTTCGTTAAGTGCTTGTTGTTTTAATACTTCTCTTTCGTGGTTGATTTCTTCTTCACTTACTTGGTCAGAAGAAACGTATTTGGGATTAATTGCAGCGATGTGCATTGCAACATCTTTAGCTGCTTCTTCGTCAGTTGTACCTTCAACAACTGAAAGTACACCAATACGTCCACCCATGTGTAAATATGCACCGAATGCATCATTGTCAGTTTTTGTACGTAATTCAAAACGACGTAAGCTTAATTTTTCACCGATTGTTGAAATCGCTTCGTTCATATGTTCAGAAACTTTTTTACCATTTGGAAGTGTTGTTTCATTTAAAGCTTCAACAGATTCAGCTTTCGTTTCAAGAATTTGGTTAGCAATTTCTTTAACCAGTTGTTGGAAACCTTCATTACGTGCAACGAAGTCTGTTTCAGAGTTGATTTCTACGATAACTGCGTCGTTACCTTTCACTTCAACATGTGTAATACCTTCTGCTGCGATACGGTCTGCTTTCTTAGCTGCTTTAGCAATACCTTTTTCACGTAAGTAGTCAATTGCTTTATCAATGTTCCCATCAGTTTCTTGAAGCGCTTTTTTACAATCCATCATACCAGCGCCAGTTTTTTCACGTAATTCTTTAACAAGTTTAGCTGAAATTGCCATCACTATTCCTCCAATATCATGTCTTATTATATTTTAAAAAAAGGGGCTGGGACATATTGTTGTCCTAGTCCCTTAAAATGCTTGTATACTTAAAATTGCGTTGTCGATGTAAGAGTTATATCGATTCCGCCTGGTCAAGAAAACTATCTTTAGACCTCATTTTAAGATTCTATTTATTTAGACTCAACAGTTGATTCTGTTTCTTCAGTTGACGTTTCTTCTTCATTTAAGTCGATGTTTTGCTCTGCAGCAACTTCATCATTAGAAACACCTTGTTGACCTTCTAAAATCGCATCAGCCATTTTACCAGTTAATAATTTAACCGCGCGAATCGCATCGTCGTTCGCTGGGATAACGTAATCGATTTCATCTGGATCACAGTTAGTGTCAACAATACCTACGATAGGAATGTTTAATTTACGTGCTTCAGCAATTGCGTTGCGCTCTTTACGAGGGTCTACAACGAATAATGCTTGAGGCATAGATTTCATATCACGAATACCGCCTAAGAATTTGATTAAACGGTCATATTCTTTTTTAAGTTCTACAACTTCTTTTTTAGGAAGTACGTCAAAAGTACCGTCTTCTTCCATTTTTTCAATTTCAGAAATACGTTTTACACGTTTAGAAATTGTTTTGTAGTTTGTTAAGATACCACCTAACCATCTTTGGTTAACGTAGTAGTGACCTGCACGTTCTGCTTCAGCTTTTACTGATTCTTGTGCTTGTTTTTTAGTACCAACGAATAAGACTTTACCGCCTTCTTCAGATACTTGTTTGATGAAGCTGTATGCTTCTTCAACTTTTTTCACTGTTTTTTGTAAGTCAATGATATAAATACCATTTCTTTCAGTGAAGATGTACTTTTTCATTTTTGGGTTCCAACGGCGTGTTTGATGACCGAAGTGAACACCAGCTTCAAGTAATTGTTTCATAGAAATTACTGCCATGATTAAAATTCCTCCTATTGGTTATTATCCTCCACATGCGCTAATACAAAAACGACGTGATGTCGCACCCTTTTGTATATTGGCGTCACGTGTGTGTTTTGACTTTCTCATAGCCGCATATAAATATATCACAAAGTGATATTAGATGCAACTAGTATTTATTACTCTGAACGTTTCAATTCGTCTAAAAATGCTGCTTTTTTAACTTTGATAAATGTACCTTTCATACCTAATGAACGTGATTCAATGACACCGGCACTTTCCAGTTTTCGTAAAGCATTCACAATGACTGAACGCGTAATACCGACACGATCTGCCACTTTGGATGCAATAAGCAGACCTTCCTTACCACCAAGTTCTTCAAAAATATGATCAATTGCTTCTTTTTCTGAATACGATAACGAATTGATAGCCATTGAAATCGCTGCTTTATCACGCGCTTCTGTTTCGATTTCATTATGTTTTTCACGTAAGATTTCCATTCCAATAACTGTAGCTGCATATTCACCTAAAACAAGGTCATTTTCACCAAAATCGTCCGAAACACGACCAAGTACTAAAGTACCTAAGCGTTCTCCACCACCAATGATTGGGAAAATCGTTGTACGAGAATCTTTAAAAAGTTCTTCATTTTCAGGTGGGAAAACTGAAAGTTCATTGTCGATTGTAATATTTGAAGATGTTTCATGTACGTTCATTAATTTACTTGTATATGCCTCTGGCACGTGACGCTCTTCTAACATTTTTATAATGCGCTCATTTTTGAGCAATTCATTTAAATTTGAACCTAAAATCTTACCTCGTCGTGAAACGATAAATACGTTCGTTATAGTTACTTTACTGATTGTTTGTGCAACATCTTTAAAATCAACTGAAATCCCTTTATGTTTTTGTAATAAACTACTTAGTTCTCTCGTTTTAGATAATAAACCCATGTCTCTTCTCCTTTTTATAAAATGAATTCACTTAAATCTTTGTTTGTAGAAATTGATTTTAACTTTTCGTCTACGTACTGAGGTGTAATATCTACATGTGCGTGTGGCATATTTGGTGCTTCAAATGATAAATCTTCTAACATTTTCTCTAAAATTGTGTGTAATCGTCTAGCACCAATATTATCAGTTTCTTGGTTCACGTGATAAGCCATTTCAGCTAAACGATGAATCGCTTCGTCTGTGAAATTAACAGTGACTTCTTCCGTTTGAAGCAACATTTCATATTGTTTAATTAATGAAAGTTTTGGTTCTTTTAAAATATTGACAAAATCTTCAACTGTTAAACTTTGAAGTTCTACGCGAATTGGAAATCTTCCTTGAAGTTCTGGAATCAAATCACTTGGCTTAGATACATGAAAGGCGCCTGCACCTATAAATAACATATGTTCCGTACTAACGGTACCATATTTCGTACGAATCACGCTACCTTCAAGGATAGGAAGGATATCTCGTTGTACACCTTGTCTTGAAACGTCTTGCCCACCGCTATACTGACTATTTGTCGCAACTTTATCAATTTCATCGATAAAGATAATCCCCATTTGTTCAGCCAATTGTAATGCCTCTTGGTTTGCTGTTTCATGATCAATCATCTCTTCAGCGTACTCATCGATTAAAATTTTACGTGCGGTTTTTACAGGAACTTCTTTTTCAACTTTTTTCTTAGGCATCAGTTGGTTCATCATTTCTTGCATTTGCTCATTTTGTTGATTCCCCATCATACCTAATGCACCAGGATCTTGTTCAACTTTAATACGTACTTTTTCATTCTCAAGTTGTCCATTTTTAAGTTGCACTTTAATATCTGAACGCTTTATTTTAATTTCTTCTGTAGGTGGCTCTTCTTCCTCTTCTTGAGGTTGACCAAAATTTGGAATCGCGCCTCCAAACAAAGATTCAAGTGGATTACTAGACGATTGAGATGCTTTTTTCTTTCTACTAGGCACCAACAATTTCACTAAACGTTCATTAGCTTTTGCGGTTGCTTCGTCTTTAACTGCGTTTTTCTTTTCTTCTTTAACGAGTCGGACTGCAACATCTACAAGATCTCTTACCATGCTTTCCACATCGCGCCCCACATAGCCGACTTCGGTAAATTTAGTCGCCTCTACTTTAATAAATGGTGCGCCGACAATTTTAGCCATGCGGCGTGCAATTTCGGTTTTACCAACACCCGTTGGTCCCATCATTAATATATTTTTAGGAGCGATTTCTTGTTTGACCTCATCTTCTAAGAGACTTCTACGATAACGGTTTCTAAGCGCAATCGCTACTTTCTTTTTCGCTTCATCTTGTCCAATAATATACTCATTTAATTTTGCTACAATTTCTTTAGGGGTATATTTAATGGCATTTTGATCCATATGGTTTGAACCTCCGTTATAATTCTTCCACTGTAATGTGATCGTTTGTAAATACGCAAATATCAGCAGCTACTTTAAGACTCTCGTATGCCATTTCACGAGCTGATAAATGTGTTGCATGGCGTTTTAAAGCACGTCCTGCGCTCAAGGCATAATTTCCGCCGGAACCAATAGCAATCAAATCATCGTCTGGTGCAATAACCTCACCAGTTCCGCTAACAACTAAGATGGAATCTTTGTCCATGACTATTAACATCGCTTCTAACTGACGTAGTTGTTTATCCCCACGCCATTCTTTTGCAAGTTCTACTGCTGCACGTTCTAAGTTCCCACTATATTGTTGCAGTTTACCTTCAAACTTTTCAAACAATGTGAATGCATCTGCAACACTTCCTGCAAAACCAGCAATAACACGACCTTGATATAAACGTCTAACTTTTTTCGCGGTCTGTTTCATAATCACTTGTTCACCAAGTGTTACTTGACCATCACCCGCCATTGCTGCATTGCCATTATGTCTTACAGCGTAAATTGTTGTCGCATGAATTGAAGAACTCATAAACTACTCTCCTTTTTTAGCACGTGGATGTGCATTTAAATAAACATTTCTCAAACGTTGATTGGATACATGTGTATAACGGCTCGTTGTTGATAAATTAACGTGTCCCAATAAACTTTGAACCGTTCTTAAATCTGCGCCAGCATCAAGCATATGCGTCGCAAAGGTATGCCTCAACTTATGTGGATGTATTGACGATACTCCGGCCGTTTTTTTGACGATTTCATTCAATATAAACCTGATGCCTCTTGCAGTAATCGGTTCTCCTTTTAAATTCACAATTAATTTACCATGAGTTTGACCTTGAACAGGTTGAAAGTGCTCAAGGTAGTCTTCAATACTTTGTCTACAAAACTCACCGAAAGGAACTATGCGCTCTTTGCTTCCTTTCCCCATTACTTTCAATACACACATCGATACATCAACATCAGAAATATTTAAATCAACTAATTCAGAAACACGTATTCCCGTGGCATATAAAAGCTCGAGAATGACGCGATCACGTCTCCCTTTTTTCGGATCTTCCTCAACAGTTTTAAATAAAGCTTCCATTTCTTCTGTGTAAAAAAATGAAGGTAAGTACGTCTCTTTTTTTGGATGTACAAGTTGCACAAATGGATTTGTTATTGTGGCATCTTGTGCTAACCAAAAATTATAAAATGTACGTAACGTTGAAATTTTCCTTGAAACAGTTGTGCGCTGTAACCCTTGATTGTATAACATCGCAAGATAATTTCGTGCATCACGATACTCAAATTCACGTAATGAAAGTCCTTCTTGCTGTAAAAACTGATTAAATTGTTTTAAATCATCCTCATAAGCTTTAAGCGTGTGTTCAGAAAAAAATCGTTCGCGCTTTAACATATATAAAAACTGATACTGGATATGTTCCAAAGTAAAAACCCCTCCATCATTAGCATTGTAGCATAATGACAAGGGGAACTGCATAAATAAAACATTAAATTGTCGTAGTTATCTAAATTTTGCTTATTTTGCCAATTTATTATTTTGTTTTTATAACGTATGTTTAAAGTTATCCAAATACGATAAGGCGCGATTTGCTAATGTTTCATAGCGTTCTTTTTTATCTTTTATGCGTGTATCAAGCGCCGGTACTAATCCAAAGTTAGCATTCATTGGCTGAAAATTTTTGTTGTTACTAGCATGAGAAATATAATACGCCATACTACCAATCATTGTTTCTCTAGGGAATGTGACATCCCCTTTATCAAGAAGACGATGCGCTAAATTAATCCCTGCAACCATGCCGCTAGCTGCACTTTCAACATAGCCTTCAACACCTGTCATTTGTCCAGCAAAAAATAAATTCCGTCTATTTTTAAATTCATACGTATCTGTCAACACTTCTGGAGAATTAATGAACGTATTACGATGCATCACACCATAACGAACAATATCGACATTTTCTAGGCCAGGTATTAATTGAATCACTTCTTTTTGCGCACCCCATTTAAGTCGTGTCTGAAAGCCTACAATATTATACAACGTGCCCGCCGCATCATCTTGTCTTAATTGAACAACTGCATAAGGGCGTTTACCTGTTTTAGGATCTTCTAGGCCCACTGGTTTCATAGGTCCAAATAATAATGTTTTTGGTCCTCTACTTGCCATGACTTCAAAAGGCATGCAACCTTCAAAATATTTTTCTTTCTCGAAGTCTTTACTAGGTGCAACTTCTGCAGCTAATGCTGCTTCATAAAAGCGATTGAACTCTTCTTCCGTCATTGGACAATTTAAATAGGCCGCTTCACCTTTATCATATCTTGATTTTAAGTAGACTTTATCCATGTCGATAGAATCTTTTTCAATAATCGGTGCTGCAGCATCGTAAAAGTACAATTGATCTTCTCCAGTTAACGCAACAATTTCTTTTGCAAGTGGTTCGGTCGTTAAAGGGCCGGTTGCAATAATTGTAGGACCATCTGGAATAGAAGTAATTTCTTCATTTTTTACTGTGACATTAGGATGTTGCTTCAACGTCTCAGTAACATATCCTGCAAAATCGTGACGATCAACTGCTAACGCACCTCCAGCAGGTACACGCGCATTATCTGCAGCCGCAATAATTAACGAATTTAAACGTCGCATTTCTTCCTTTAATACACCTACTGCATTCGTTAAAGCATTCCCTCTCAAAGAATTTGAACATACAAGTTCTGCAAATTTATCTGTGTGATGCGCTGGTGTTTGTTTAATAGGGCGCATTTCATATAAATTCACTTGAATGCCTCGTTCAGCTAATTGAAAAGCAGCTTCTGAACCAGCTAATCCTGCTCCGATGACATTAACTGTCGTCATACGATTTCCTCCTTATTTTTGAACTTTCTCTTTATAATCGCAATTAGAACATACAACTTGTGAAGTACGTCCTTTTTTAGACTCAACTAAATAATGATTACATTTAGGACAATCACGTCCTACAGGTTTATCCCACGTGACGAAATCACATTCAGGATAACCACTACAACCATAAAACACGCGGTTTTTCTTAGATTTACGCTCTACAACGTCACCTTTTTTACATTTAGGACAAGTAACACCAATAGGTTTTACAATTGCTTTTGTATTACGACAGTCAGGAAAATTCGAACACGCCATAAATTTACCATAACGTCCCATTTTAATTACCATTGGACTGCCACATTTTTCACAGTCTTCACCCGCAGGTTCATCTTTGATTTCGATTTTTTCCATTTCTGATTCTGCACGTGCGACATCTTGTTTAAAGCTGTTGTAAAAATCGCTTACTACTTTTTTCCATGCGATATCACCATCGGCAATTTTATCCAACAATGTTTCCATATTCACTGTGAAATCAACATCAATAATCTCTGGGAAATAGTCTTTTACTTGCTCATGAACGATTTCTCCTAATTCTGTTGGTACAAAACGCTTATTTTCACTTTTAACATAATTACGTTTTTGAATTGTATCAATGGTAGGTGCATACGTCGATGGTCGACCAATTTTAAGTTCTTCTAAAGTTTTAACGAGACGTGCTTCAGTATATCTTGGTGGTGGTTGCGTAAAATGCTGAGCTGGATCAATTTTAGTTGCGAGTGCTTGATCTCCTACTTTGAGTTCAGGCAAGCGATTTTCCTTTTCTTTTTCTTTATCATCTTGTGTTTCAACATAAAGTGTCATAAACCCTTTAAATTTTATTGTTTGCCCGTTCGCTCTAAATTTCACGTCATTTTGTGTTAAATCTACAGCTACCGTATCAAGAATTGCTGGAGCCATTTGACTCGCTACAAAGCGTTCCCAAATCAATTTATACAAACGGTATTGATCTCGAGTAAGAAATGGTTTCATTTCGTTCGGTGTACGCATTGTACTTGTAGGACGGATTGCTTCATGCGCGTCTTGATCGCCTTGTTTACCCTTAGATACAGACTTCGTTAAATAAGCGTCACCATATTCTGATTGAATAAAAGTTTTAGCTTCAGCTTGTGCATCTTTAGAAATACGAGTTGAATCTGTACGCATATACGTAATTAAACCAATCGTACCTTTACGTTTTAAATCAATACCTTCATATAATTGTTGCGCCACCATCATCGTTTTACGTGCCTTGAAATTCAATTTACGTGCTGCTTCTTGTTGCAACGTAGAAGTTGTAAACGGATTCGCCGGTTTTCTTATTTTTTCTTTTTTAGTCACATTAGTGATGTCAAATTCATTACCATTTAGCGCTTTCGTAATCGTATCAACATCTTCTTTAGTCGATAGTTTAAATGGCTTCCCTTTATAATGAAGAAACTTGGCCGTGAATTTAGATTTCTTATGTCTAAACTCACCTTCAATCGACCAATACTCTTCAGGTTTAAAATTGCGAATTTCATTTTCTCGATCAATAACTAATCTAAGTGCAACAGATTGAACACGTCCAGCTGAAAGTCCTTTTTTTACTTTCTTCCATAATACTGGAGAGATATTATAACCTACGAGTCTATCTAATACACGTCGTGCTTGTTGCGCATCGACGAGTTCCATTTCAATGCCTCTTGGATTTTTAAAGCTTTCTTTTACCGCATCTTTAGTGATTTCATTAAATACGACACGGTTTTCTTTACTGTCTTCTAATTCTAAAATATGAGCTAAATGCCATGCAATCGCTTCACCTTCACGATCGGGGTCACTTGCTAGAAAAACTTTTTTCGCCTTTTTAGCATATCTTTTTAAATCTTTAACGACCGGCCCTTTACCGCGGATGGTAATATATTTAGGTTCATAGTTATCGTCAACATCGACACCCATTTGACTTCGAGGCAAATCACGCACATGCCCCATCGATGCAACAACTTTATATTTTTTTCCTAAATATTTTTCTATCGTTTTAGCTTTTGCAGGCGATTCAACGATGACAAGATTATCTGCCAAAGCAGTTCCCCCCTTGCGATTTCTGTTTACAAAGATAAATGATAAACTGTAAATTTTATATTTGTCAATCTTTTGTATTTAATTATGATCAAGTTCACTGAATTGACGTATTCAAATCTTTCAAAATATCTGCTGCTGAAAGTACAATTTCAGCACCTTCCTTAATACGCATCATATTACCTTTTGTGTGTTTATTAAACATATCTCCAGGGAGTACATACACATTTCGATTATGTTCTAATGCTTGATCTAACGTGATAAGTGCACCACTTTTCTCTTTTGCTTCTGTAACTAGAACGCCATGGCTCAGACCACTGATTATACGATTACGTTCAGGAAAACGGAATTTTGCGGGTGGCGTCATAGGAGGATATTCACTAATAGTTAATCCTCGTCGGTTCATTTCAATTGTGTGTCGAAGTGATTTTGTTACTGAAGGATAATGATAATGATGCCCAAACCCTAACACACCTATTGTAGGTAATGAATATTTGAGCGCATAATCATGCGCAAGTGCATCTGTTCCTTTCGCAAGACCAGATACAATGATTAAAGGTGCGTGTCTCATCTCATGAAGAAGATAATTGACAGCTTTTTCGCTATAAAGCGTACAGTCACGTGCACCCACTATGCCGAGTTTGTACTTAGAAATGGTAACGTGTGTCAGGTCGCCTTTACAAAATAATAAAAGTGGCGGTTGGTAAATTTCTTTTAAAAGTGTTGGGAATTGCTCATCTAATATGGTGATTGGAAAAATGTTGTCGTGACGAAGTTGTTGTAAAATATTAGAAGCACTTAATGTATGAAATGTTTGCAGTTTCAATCGTAACGAAGAAGGACTTTGGTGCGTAATATATTGATGCAAAATAGGTGTGATGTCTGATGACAAAACGTCAATAGGTCGCTTAAAAATGCGATAAAGTTGCTGTGTCGTGAAACCTGCATATCGCAATTTGATTAAATTTTCTAATAGCACAATTGTATCACCTCAAAACAATTGTATCGTATTCATATGTGCTATAATGTGTCTAAAAAAAGGATTAAAATTAGAATTTAGAATTGATTATAGAGTCATTTATTAGTTCAATTAGAGATATGGCTCAAAAAATATATTCAACATTCTAACAAAGCACTTTATATACAAAAAGGATGGAACCTATTTGGCTCCATCCTTAAATATTTCTACGCTTATTTTTTTACCGTTAATAATTGTTCATAAATGCCTGCATCTTTGGCAGCTTGAATTAATGTAGAACCGATTTCAGAAGGCGTATCTGCAGTCTTAACACCACAAGCATTAAGCGTTTTGATTTTTTCATCCGCAGTACCTTTACCACCAGAAATAATAGCGCCAGCATGACCCATACGTTTTCCTGGAGGTGCTGTTTGACCACCAATAAAGCCTACAACTGGTTTTGTCATATTGGCTTTAATCCATTCTGCTGCTTCCTCTTCAGCTGTACCACCAATTTCACCAATCATTACAACTGCATGTGTATCATCGTCTTCATTGAATGCTTTTAAAACGTCAATAAAGTTCGTACCATTCACAGGGTCGCCACCAATACCTACAGCTGTTGATTGACCAATGCCTTCTTCAGTTAATTGATGCACTGCTTCATACGTTAATGTACCAGAACGAGATACTACGCCTACATGACCTTTTTTATGGATATATCCTGGCATAATACCGATTTTTGTTTCGTCAGAAGTGATGACACCTGGACAGTTTGGACCAATTAAACGTGTCTTTTTACCTTCTAGATAACGTTTCACTTTAACCATATCAATAACAGGAATGTGTTCTGTAATACAAATCGCTAGGTCTAATTCTGCATCCGCACATTCTAAAATGGCATCTGCAGCAAATGGTGCAGGTACGTAAATCACTGATACGTTCGCACCCGTTTCTTTTTTCGCTTCTTCTACTGTGTTGTATACAGGTACACCTTCTACAACTTGACCACCTTTACCAGGTGTCACACCTGCTACGATTTGTGTACCATATTCTAACATTTGTTTAGTATGGAAAAGGGCTGTAGACCCTGTAATACCTTGTACGATTACTTTTGTATTTTTATCAACAAATACACTCATTTTCGTTGTCCCATCCTTTCCTTACGCTTCGTTTACAAGCTTAACAATTTTTTGAGCACCTTCAGCCATCGTTGTAGCTGGTTCAATTGCTAAACCTGAATCTTTTAAAATTTGCTTACCAATCTCAACATTTGTACCTTCAAGACGTACAACTAATGGTAATGTTAAATCAACTTCTTTAACTGCGGCTACAATACCTTCAGCGATGACATCACAACGCATAATACCACCGAAAATATTTACAAAAATACCTTTCACATTGCTATCACCTAAGATGATTTTAAATGCTTCCGTTACTTTTTCTTTTGTAGCGCCGCCCCCTACGTCAAGGAAGTTAGCTGGGGTACCATTAAAATGATTAATCGTATCCATTGTCGCCATAGCTAAACCTGCACCATTGACCATACAACCAATGTTACCGTCTAGTGCAATATATGATAAATCATATTTAGAAGCTTCGATTTCTTTAGGATCTTCTTCGTCTAAGTCGCGTAATTCTAAAATATCTTTATGACGGAATAATGCATTGTCATCAAAGTTAATTTTAGAATCCAGCGCTAAAACATCACCTTCACCTGTTAAAACAAGCGGGTTGATTTCTACGATAGAACAATCTTTCTCGATGAACACATTGTATAAAGAAATTAAGAATTTAACAGCTTTATTGACTGATTCTTTAGGAATATTAATGTTAAAGGCAATGCGACGTGCTTGATATGGCGCTAAACCTACAACCGGATCAATGGTTTCTTTGAAGATTTTCTCAGGGTTTGATGCTGCAACTTCTTCAATTTCAGTTCCGCCTTCTTCAGATGCCATTAATGTCACTCTATCTGTCGCACGATCAATGACAAAGCCAACATAATATTCTTTTTGAATATTTGCGCCTTCTTCAATGTAAAGACGTTTCACTTCTTTACCTTCAGGCCCAGTTTGGTGTGTAACTAACACTTTGCCAAGTAACTCATTCGCATATGTTTCAACTTCTGATAAAGATTTGGCAATTTTAACACCGCCTGCTTTACCACGTCCACCTGCGTGGATTTGCGCTTTCACTACATATACATCACTGTCTAATTCTTTCGCTTTTTCCACAGCTTCTTTCGCTGAGAAAGCCACGCGCCCCTCTGGTACTGCTACGCCCATTGAGCGAAAAATTTCTTTTCCTTGATACTCATGGATATTCATACTCCATCCTCCTGTTTCTTAAGGTTAAGTTCATTTTCAATTATAGAAAATGTAAGCGCTATTGTAAACAGATAGACGCTTGTTTTTACCTATCTTTCAATCACTTAACACCTTGTTCATTATTGTAAAAATAGACCTCTCACGATATCGATGTGCTTAACATAAAAACTCGCATACATGTTAAACACGTATGCGAGTGATACAACGCCTTCTTATTTATCAGCTTGGAAAGTAATTTGTGTGTCTTCATCCATAGGTACACTTACAATTTTCTGTTCATCCTCAGTTGATTCAACAACAAACTGATGTTCCTTCAAAATACGAATTAAGTCTGATTGTGATTCTTTCTCTATAGAAACATTTAAATTCGTTTCAATCTCATCTTTAATTTTTCTTAATTTGTTTTCGTCTTCAGTAATTTCAGTATCAGTTTCTTCAAAGTGGACTAATACTGTATAAAGTTTTTGTAATGTTTCATCCATAAGTATGTTTAATTCCTTTCTTTTTGGACATATTTACATATTAAAACAAATCAACTTAAATTTCCAAATATTTTAATTTTTCCACTTTAGCTCAATAGCGATTTAATCGGCTCAAACGTCTTACGATGTATCGGTGTAACCCCATAGTATTTCAAGCCTTCAAGATGTTTCTTTGTTCCATATCCTGCATTATTGTGAAAATCATAATGTGGATACTGGTCGTGATAATCTTCCATTAAGTTATCCCGATATACTTTAGCGATAATACTCGCAGCGGCAATGGATACACTTTTGGCATCACCTTTAATAATAGACGTTTGCGGTTCGGTAACGTCTTCCAAATGCATCGCATCGATTAAATAATGTGTTGGTTCGACATCTAAATTTTGAATTGCACGATACATTGCTAACTTTGTAGCTTCATAAATATTTAATTTATCAATTTCTTCTGGTGAAGCAGAACCAATCGCCCAAGATGTCACATTTGACTGTAATTTGAGATTCAAATCATCACGCGTCAATTTATTTAATTTTTTCGAGTCGTTGATACCAATATAATTATGATTGTGCTCTAAAACCACAGCACTTGCGATCACAGGGCCAGCTAGAGGGCCCCGCCCTACTTCATCGATACCACAAATTATTGCATGTGGATGATTCGTTAATATCTCGTTTTCATATTTACACATTGCTTCGTAATCTTGTTGCATCTGTAGTTGCTTTTGAATATATTTACGTTGGCGCGTAAATGCTTTTTGCACGCCTTTTCGAGAATCATGATAACTTGGATGCCTTTCTAATTCCTCTAAAGACATGATTTCAAGCAACTCTTTTTCAATATCCTTAATCGTTTTAACTGTCATGTTGATCAGCACTCGTTTTAAATTGATCATATAAATCAAAACAATATGTTCCAATTTTAGCGTTACGTATATCATATACGATTAATTCGATGACCGCTTCATAGTCAATTTCACTGCCGCGACGTAGTAAACCGCGTTTACGGCCAATTGCATCAAACCATTCAATATTTTCTGCCGTTTTTTCTACATCGACTTTATAATGGTTTTTTAAATTTTCGTAGTCATGTTCAATTAAAAATTCCAAACCATAAATAGCCACATCATCCAAATGAACAATACTATCTTTAATTGCCCCTGTTAAACTCAATTTTTTCCCGACAATTTGATCTTCAAATTTAGGCCATAAAATCCCAGGAGTATCTAACAATTGAAGGGATTTACCCACTTTAATCCATTGTTGTTGCTTTGTAACACCAGGCTTATTACCCGTTTGCGCAATCGCACGATGAGCCAATTTGTTTATCAACGTCGATTTACCTACATTAGGAATACCTACAATCATGGCACGGATTGCACGAGGCTTTAAACCTTTGGCTTTCTCTCGATTCATTTTTTCTTTCGTTGCTGTTATTGCAGCCGCTTCGACTTGTTTTAAACCTTTGCCATGTTTTGCATCCACCATAACAGGTATAGCGCCTTTATCCTTAAAAAAAGTTTCCCATTTTGTTAGTTCGTTTAAATTCGCCATATCCTTTTTATTTAAAATCACCACCCGTGGTTTTTGTTGAATGACCTCATCAATCATTGGATTACGTGAACTATATGGAATACGTGCATCAACAAGCTCAAACACAACATCAACTTTTTTTAATTGTTCTGTTACTTCTCGTTTTGCTTTAGCCATATGGCCCGGGTACCATTGAATTACCAACACGTTTCACTCACTTTCATCTATCTTTAACTCGAATCATTTACACACTAAAATATGATTTATGTTATATTTATCTTAGTTTTTAACTATATAAAATATGTGTCATCATTCGTTAAATACTTTTTCTTCAACCCTTAGTATAATTGTTTTTAACGTCAAAGGCTATCCTAATTGACACATCTCTAGAATCGTATGAAAGTAGGAATAAATTTGTTTAAAACTGAAAGAATGTATGAACTCATCCGATTTGTGATAGTCGGTGGGATTAATACTGTCAATTATTATGCGATATATTTACTATTATTATCCCTTTTTCATGTTCACTATTTAATCAGTCACATCGTTGGCTTTGTTGTTTCATTTATCATCTCATACTACCTCAATTGTTATTTTGTATATAAAGTTCAACCTACATTGAAAAAGTTTTTAGCTTTCCCATTAACACAAGTCGTCAATATGGGCACACAAACTTTATTCATTTTTATTTTTGTACATTATTTTCATTTCAAAGAATTTATTGCACCTTTCGTCGGTTTAATTATTACAATTCCGATTACATTTATCTTATCAAGGTATATATTAAAAGATTAATTATTGAGAGGTAATCACATGTATAAAATAAAACACCGTTTATTATACTTTCTTTCATTTTTACTACTATCGATTGTCACACATAGTTATATCTTATATAAGTTTTTTAAAGACGGTATTTTATTTACGGGTCCCAACGACGGCATAGAACAAATGGTTCCTATTCAAATGTATATTTATCAAAAGTGGTCGTCAGGAACTTTTTTCTATGCGACAGACTTTGGTCTCGGCGGTGATTTTTTTACAGATTTATCATATTACTTCACGACTAACATTTTATTTATTATCAATGTGATCATCGTGAAACTCTTACATATCATGCATCTCGTTGAACCCAATCATCTCATGTTTTGGTTCCAAAATGCGATTGTTATATCCATTATAAAATGTGCACTTATTCTTGCAGCCACTAATTATTACGCTTCATATTTAAAGCTGAATGCCATATCTAAATGGGTATTTGCTACTGGCTTTGCGTTTTCACCCTTATACTTTAGATTTACAGTATATTGGCCATTTTTTAGTGATGTATTTATTTTATTACCACTTTTGTGGGCTAGTATAGAAAGATATTTCAAAACAGGTAAAGTCGGTCTATTTATCCTAATTGTCACCCTCTCATTCATCAATAATTTTTACTTTGCGTATTATCAATTATTAATGGGGTTACTCTACTTTATTTTACGCTTATACATTCGTCATCCAGATGATTTGATGTCAAGAAAGCAAACCATTTTCACATTATCCATTGGTGCCATTTTAGGTTTAGGTTCAAGCTTGCTTTTTTTCTTCCATGGCGCACGTAGCTTTTTAAATAATGAACGCGTTCCATTTGATACAGCGATTCCTTTCATTGAAAAGTTTAATCAAAATACAAACATTATTTATGATAACTATCTTATTGTCATATTAATCATAAGTATTCAAGCGATACTCACCTTTAAGTTGTATCGAAATATGTATTTTAAATTGTTTGCTATACTGAGTATCTTAACGATTATCTCAGCGTACATCCCATATGTTGACAGTATATTTAATGGTTTTTCAGCGCCTCAAAAACGTTGGCATTATTTATTGGCGTTTTCAACGAGTGGTTTAATCGCATGTTACGTGCAGCATTTTTTTAAAATACATTTACGTACATATCTGTGGACATCTTCTTTCGTGTTAAGCTTAGTTATCATTAGTGCGATAATGTATGAAAAATTTGTTATATGGATACCTTGGCTCATCATCGTGTGGTTTATCGGTGGCATCACATTATATATAAAACAACAACATTATCGTCATCCAATGCGCTTGGTTTATGGATCAAGCATCATTATTTTATCCATACTTGTGTCAAGTGTATTCACGCATTTTCAAATCTTTCATTCGGACCATTTAAAACGTGCTAATACATTTTATGTCAATGCAAGTCTCTATCATACACCACTCCAACAAGCGTTAGTGAATAAAATGACACGTCAAAAAGCGCCAGAAGAACGCATAGATTGGCGGGTGAATGAACAAGACAATACACCGATGTATCAACATTTTAAAGGATTAAGTTTGTACTCTAGTATTTTTGATCAACAACTTATTGATTTATATTACAATGCATTAATGATAAATATTAAAGAAGAGTCAGTCAGTCGCTATCAATCGACTGGAGGCCGTGCCAATATCGCAAGTTTAATGTCTATCCGTTATCAAATGTTAAAAGATTATCAAGGAAATTTACCCCAATATTTTAAACAAGTTGACACGTCTGGTCAGTACCGAATTTATGAAAACCAAAACGTCCTTCCAGCTGTCAAAGTGACCGATACGTATTATGATGCGGATCAATTAAATACAGCAATAGATCGTGAACATGCGATGATAGATGGTGTTGTTTTAGAGGGGCAAGGACAGCCCTATCCTGCGCCTGCACCTAACTTATTAAAACAAACGACATTGCAGTATCAAAATGCTCAAAGTGTCGATCAAACACACATTAATGTCAATCAAGGGTATGGCGGGGCGACATTAACGCTACCGAAAGCATTACGATCAAAATATAAAGATTTTTACCTGGTCATACACGTAAAACGAGGTCTGCCTGATAGTAATCATGTGATCGATATTAATGGATATCATAATAACCGATTATTTAATGCCTCAAAATACCGTACTGGACAATACGATTTACTTTATCGTACACAGCCTGATCAAAACGGAAAAATCCATATACGTTTGTCTCCGAAAGGAAAGTATGCATTTAAACTATTAGGTTTATACGGTGAAGACTATCAAACGTTACATCAAGCATCTAAAGAAAAAAACTATACGTATCATGAATCGCGATCTACGATAAATATAGGTTTAAAAAATCATAATAAAGGTATGATGGTGATAAATATACCTTATCTACATGGTATGCGCGCTACTGTAGATGGGCAATCTGTAAAACCTGAAAAAGTAAATTACTTTATGACAGGTATCCCAGTTAAACAACATGCGAAAAACGTTGAAATCACATATCGTCCCCCATATTTCTATACGATGATTATCATTTCAGTTCTTTCAATTTTAATCGCATTTTGGTTTTCAAAATACAGTTATAAGAAGAATATTAAACGAAAGAGTGAGGCAGATTGAAAGCATCTCTTAAAAACAAGTTGATCAAATGTTTTAAAATCTTTTTAATGGCTTTAGGTGTGGCAGCTGTCGTATATGTCCCTGTCATTTATCGCTTTATCGTAGATGGGATTATATATAGTGGTAATGGGGACGGCTTTAAACAGATGATGCCTTTCCAACGATTTCTATATGATCGCTTTACCCATTTTTCATCTCTATACGATGTTTCAATGGGTCTCGGTGGAGATTACTACATGGACTTAGCCTATTACTATTCCACATCCGTAGTTATGTACCTTAATTTTATAATGATTGCGATTGGCCAATGGCTATTTCATTTAAATCCATCTGAAATCTCATTTTGGCCCGCAAATCAAATTTTCACCGGTTTCTTTAAATGTATGATCACATTCTTCGTCACATATGGCATGTTTCGTGAATTTCATTTAAAAGGAAAATATCGCTTTATAGGCGCATTTTTATATAGTGCATCATCGGTATTATATTATTTTAATTTTACTTGGTCGTTTTTCGGTGACATTTTAATTTTCTTACCGTTGTCGATTTGGGGCATCGAGCGCTTTTTTAAACAACGAAAAATTGGTGTATTTATCCTTGCCATTAGTTTAACGTTGTACTCTAATTTTTATTTTAGTTATTATGAAACCATTGCTTTAACTGCTTATTTAGCTTACCGAATTATATTTAAACATCCTGAGGATATCTTTTCACGTTGGCAGAAATTATATTTATTAATTCCGGCCACCATGTTTAGTTTTTGTATCGCTTCATTCGGGTTCGTTTCTGGAGTACGCTCTTTTATCAATAATGACCGTACATTAAATCAAATTTTCATTTCACCCATTATTGACTTTTCACAAAAATACCATATATTTACCAACGGATTTTACATAACGTTAACTTTTATTGTCATTGTTGCATTATGCTCATTTAAACTGTATCGACATTATTATTTTAAAATGTTCGCAATTTTAACATGGTGTATTCTCATAGGATCGCTATCGCTCTACTTCGATAGTTTTTTCAATGGCTTTTCAGCTCCACAACGACGTTGGGTCTATTTATTGGCACTTACTACAAGTGGTTTGATTGCACTCTGGTTGAAACATTTTTCTGAATTAACGTTAAAAGATTATGTGAAAGCTTTATCACCTTTAGTGATCTTAGCAATTTTCACAGTATTATTTTCACGTGGCGCCATGTGGTGGATGATTGTTGGCGTATTGATATTAATCCTTTTAGGATACATGTCATGGCGTGCACACTCACATTCCAGATGGTTAATGACTGTTGTCATTTCACTCTTTGTATTACAGCAATTTGTTTTATTAATGAATTACCATACGAACAATATCGCAAAATATCAATCCACGATGAAGGATATTGATGCACCTAAATACCATAGTCAACCGCTTCAACAGAAAATAAATCAAATTACATCACATCAACAAGATTTAGACCGTATTGATTATATGGACAGTTATGCCGTTAATGCTGGGATGATTTATAAATTTAATGGTGTTTCCTTATATTCAAGTATTTTTGATGGTAACATCCTCGAATATTATGATAAAACGATGCAAATCAACATGGAATACGATAGTAATAGCACCTATAGAATGTTAGGTAATCGTGCAAATTTATATGCACTATGGGGTGTCACTGACCGTATTAAAAAAGCGCCAGATCAAAATTTACCATACGGTTTGAAAGTAGAAGACACGATAAAAGATGGCGCTACAACATGGGAACATGCGCGTAATACTGTTCATTATCCTGCAGCCCATTTAACGTCACGTATCTATGACCCTAAATCACTTAAATCACCTATTGACCGTGAACATGCAATGTTATTAGGGGTCGTTAGTGATCAACATAAAGCCAATTCACAGTTAAAAACGAATCCAAACTTAATTTCGCAAGCTACGATTACTGAACGCGATGCGAAAATTTTAGGCAATCAATTAAATGTCAAAGAAACTGATGGTGGTGTCACGATTAAGTTGCCAGAATCCGTACAAAAACAATTTAAAGATTATTATATAGAATTAGATGTTGAACTACTTCAACCGAATCAACCACATTATTTAGATGTAAATGATTTTCATCAAAGACGATCTAATCTAGATTACCAGTACCGACGTTTTGTAACCCCTGTTACTGTACGAGTTCCAGTTAAAGATGCAATACACATTAAACTAAAAAAAGGCACATATCGTTTTCAAGTCAACGGCATCTATGGTGAGAATTATCAAACCTTACGAAATGCTCAACATGCCGTCGATCCCGTTCAAGTGACTAGACACCGAGATCGCTTAGATGTGACAATGTCACCTAAAAAAGACAGTTACCTCGTGTTACCGATTCCTTATAGAGAAGGTTTATACGCGAAAGTAAATGGTGAAAAAAGAGCCATCACCCAAGGAAACGGCTTACAATCAATCGTTCCGGTTCATAAAGGAGAACATAAACTTACAGTGCACTATGCAATTCCGTATTGGCCAGTATTACTTATTTTAACGATTATCGGTATTTTTGGTGCATATTTATATAGACGATGGTTAATTAAAAGTAAGCTATGTAAATAAATGATGTGCATTATACAATAAACCCCTTCAGCGTAGGTTTACCTACGTTAAAGGGGTTTTCTCATTTAGAACTTAAACACGATACGTCTTTTGTCTTTTATGGAAGAAATTATTTTTTCTTCTATTAAATGTAATAAGTACGAGACCTAAACCAATTAAACTTAAAATAATCATCGTTGAAGCAAATGGATGATTTTGCATAACTTTACCAGTATTAGGTAACGCATTGCTTTGGTTGGGTTGTGCGTTTTGAGTTGGTTGACTTGAACCATTTGGATAAACTGGTTGCGGTTTTTCCGGTAATAAAGGATTCACTGGCACAGAAGGTTCACTTGGTGTAGTAGGTACTTCTGGTGTTGCTGGTTCTTCCGGTGTTGTCGGCTCTTCTGGTGTTGCTGGTTCTTCCGGTGTTGTCGGCTCCTCTGGTGTTGGTGGATTCTCTGGCGTTGTTGGATCTTCCGGTGTTGTCGGCTCTTCTGGCGTTGCCGATTCTTCAGATTTTGGTGGATTTACCGGTTTAACTGGTTTTTCTGGGTCAATCGGTATGATTGGTTTTGGTTCTTCTGGTGTTGTTGGTTCCTCTGGTGTTGCTGGCTCTTCAGGCATTGTCGGTTCTTCCGGTGTTGTTGGTTCTTCCGGTGTTGTCGGTTCTTCTGGGGATGTTGGCTCTTCCGGTGTTGCTGGTTCTTCTGGGGATGTCGGTTCTTCTGGTTTTGTCGGCTCTTCTGGTTGAGGTTCTTCTGGGGATGTCGGCTCTTCCGGTATTGTTGGTTCTTCCGGTGTTGTCGGCTCTTCCGGTGTTGTTGGCTCTTCTGGTTGAGGTTCTTCTGGTTTTGTCGGCTCTTCCGGTGTTGTTGGCTCTTCTGGTTGAGGTTCTTCTGGTTGAGGTTCTTCCGGAGGTGGTTGTTTAATATTTGTGACGTCTATCTTAATTTCTTTATTTTTTTCAAAATCTAGTACAATTTGATTAGGAAAGTTTGACTGATCAATCGCATATCCATCTGGTATTTTTGTTTCTTTTAACGTATGCGTACCACCTGTAATATTTTCAAATACAAGTTCACCTTGAGCATTAGTTGTTCCTTTAGCTACAACTTTTCCTTCTAGATTTATAAGTTCAAATTCTGCACCCGGTAATGGTGTGCTTGTTCCATTGCTTTCATCTTTACCAGTTTTCGCAATGGTTACTTTACCTTTATATTTAGCTAAATCGCCTTCCGCTTTCCCACCAGCATTTATATTTAATACTGTAGAATTGGAATTTTCATTCACTTGATTTCCATTTTTATCAATATAAGTGACTGTTGAGTCATTGCTGAACGATTTTAATTGAGGATTTGTAATTTTAGATTTATAATATACAACTAACTCATTATATGTAGGTTGATTAAATCGTACTTCAAAACTATTGCCGTTTACTGTTACATAACCTAGTCCAGAATTTTGAAATTCTAGAGCTGTATAATATTTTAGTTCATTTTGTCCTTTTGTCCATACAGAGAATTGAAAACTATCTGCAATAAGTTCTGTACCATCACCTAAAGTATCCTTAATTATAGCTGGATCATTTGCTCTAAAGTAATCTTGTTTATTATTGAATCTAATTGCCCAATGAACTGTATTAACGTCACTTGGAACTATTTGTCCTGATTTAAAAATATTTCATTAGATTCTCCAATTACACCTTTAGGATTATTAACTACTATCTTTCGATTAATATTTGTATTACCGAATATTAAGTTGACATCATGTTTTCCCTCATCAGCTTTATTAATTTCTGCTTCGAAATAAAATTCTCCTCTAACATTTTGAAGGTCTTTAACATTGTCGTTAAACGTACAAATAATCTGTCCGTTTTGTACCACGCATTTCCCTAATACTTTTCCATCATTATTAGTTATATCAAAAGTTTTACTAAATCCAACTAATTCAGGTGGTAGATTCACAGTAATCGTATCATTTGGTTGTATCTTAGTTCCGTTTTTCTGTGAAAAATTTACGGTAATTTTCGCTCTATCACGATACCTAAATTCTCCTGTTGAGCCATCTTGTTTCGAGACTTTAATGTCATCGACAAGGGACTGGGTTAAGTCTTGTGCTAATACACATTTCCCATTGGTAAAAGCTGTGTAAATAAAATAAAAATAGATATTAAAACTGTAAACTTTTTCAATTCTGTCCTCCCTTATAAAATTAATCACAAACTTTGAAAATTGTAACACAAGTTATAAGGGCATTTTTTAATAAATTTACTATTTAAGCGTAATTTAAGTTATCTATATATTCCCATAAAAAACACAGTTAAGTTCCAAACTTAACTGCATACATTTGTATTTATTGTGCTTATCCTATTGTAAACGTTTTAATGATTAACGATGTGAAATGCTTTGGCATTCTTGATATATTTGCTTACATCAAATCGTTGTTTATATGATTGGTATAGCATTAGAGACATGTTCACCCAGAATAAACCAAATGTAACGCCACCTATGACGTCTGTAATAAAATGGGCATGGAAATAAAGTCTTGAAAAAAGAATGCTCATCCATAATATCATCACAACTGCGACCAAACTCCATCGTAAAAACTGCTGTCTGATTTTTGGTATAAACACTAAAACTATTAACATGACAAATAATGTACTTGATAGTGAATGTCCACTTGGAAATGAAAATCCTGTATCATTTAATAAATGATCATAAGGACGTAGTCGATGTAAAAGCGCTTTTAATATAAATCCTATAATGCCACCACTTACGACAGTAGCGAGCATCCACAATGCGAATAAATAATACTTTTTTACCATTAAGATGACTGCCCCGATTATCGTTAAAATAACAAATGTAAGGACATCACCATAAGTGGCAACAAACGTCATATAATCATTAAACAAACCATGGTTGAATACCATTTGTGGCTCCCCAAAATGTGCCATCATCCAATTAAATACGCCGTGATCTAATACATACGTTAGCTCAAAACGCAATGCCACACTGCTCATTATAATAATAAAAATCAAACTGCTGACCATTGAAGTTACTTTCATATTTGTCGGTCATTTATACGTATGCATTTATTCACTCAGTGTAAACTTACAAAATTTAAAATAAAATAGTTTCATTTCTTACTATTGTATTTTAAATCTCCGTATGAAATGAACCTTCCCCCTTTATAGTATATTTTTTATAGTATATCCTCTTTCCATTTAGATCACATACTCATTAAGACGTAATTAAATATCATCCATTAGTCGTAATGACATTTGAAGGCAAAATAAAAAAGCCTGAATATCCATCATTAATAGATGAACATTCAAGCTTTAAACATGTATTAGCGAATTTCTTGGATACGTGCTGCTTTACCACGTAAGCTACGTAAGTAGTAAAGTTTCGCACGGCGTACTTTACCACGACGTTTCAATTCGATTTTTTCAATTTTTGGTGTGTGTAATGGGAACGTACGTTCAACACCTACACCAGATGAAATTTTACGAACTGTGAAAGTTTCAGAAATACCGCCACCGCGACGTTTAATTACAACACCTTCGAATACTTGGATACGCTCACGAGTACCTTCGACGATACGAACGTGTACACGTAAAGTATCACCAGCGCGGAATGTTGGGATATCGTCACGTAATTGTGATTTCGTTACTGCTTCGATTAATTTGTGGTTTGTCATTTTTATACTCTCCTTCAACCTATGTTCTTGCCTTGACATCATATAGCAGCGGATCATAGTGATTTTTGTGCATTTCACACTCAGAATATTGTAGCAAAGTTTTATTACATTTTCAATGTTCTTTTGTGTGATTCTACAATTTTCTTATCTTCTTTCGTTAATGGATATTTTTCGAGTAAGTCCGGTCTCTTTTCTAATGTTCGTATTAAAGACTGTTCTCGACGCCATTTTTCAATATGGGCATGATTGCCTGAAAGTAATACATCCGGTACATCATGGCCTTCAAATGTTCTAGGACGTGTATATTGTGGATATTCTAATAATCCACTTGAGAATGAATCATCTTCATGTGACACTTGATTTCCTAACACCTCTGGTATGAGACGAACGATAGCGTCTGTCATTACCATTGCAGGTAATTCTCCACCTGTAAGGACAAAGTCACCAACTGAAAACTCATCCGTAACAAGTGTCTCTCTAATACGTTCATCATATCCTTCGTAATGCCCACAGATAAATACGAGGTGGTCGGCTTTTGCGAGTGATTCTGCTTGTTGTTGATCAAAACGTCGGCCTTGTGGCGTCATCAAAATCACACGTGTATGCTCAGTTGTATCTAAATCACGCATCGCATTAAAGATGGGTTCAGGTTTTAATACCATCCCTTGACCACCGCCATATGGGTAATCATCTACTTGGTTATGTTTATTATTCGCATAATCCCTAAAATTTATGGTACGTGTTTGTAATATTTGTTTTTCACGTGCACGCTTTAAAATTGAAGCATTTAACACGCCTTCAAACATTTCCGGAAATAATGTTAAATAATCAATTCTCATTCATTTAACAATCCTTCCATTGGTGTAATGACAATACGTTTAGAATCAATATCTATGTCTTTTACAACATCAGCAATATAAGGGATTAAATGTTCTTTATCACCTTTTACAACCCAAACATCATTGGCACCCGTTTCAAAAATTTCAGTGACACGACCTATTGGACGCGCACCATCAAACACTGTGCAACCAATAATGTCTGAGTAGTAATATTCGTGTTCTGCTAATTCGATTTCTTCATGATCGCGCTCTTGATACAATGATTGTCCTTTTAAATGTTCTATATCATTAATATTATTAAAGCCTTCAAATGTGAGCATATGCAATCCTTTATGCATACGATGTGTTTTAACAGTGAGTGACACCGTTCGACCTTTATCGTTTACTTCAAGCATTTCACCTGGCTGAAAACGTACATCTGTAAAATCTGAATTAGATTGAATTTTGACTTCCCCTTTGATGCCATGAGTATTAACGATTTTACCCACTTCTACTTTCATCGATTGGGCCTCCTCATTCAAAATAATGTATAAAAAAAGTGAGACGTAAAATCAAACACTTCAATTTGATTTCGCCGTCTCACCTACGTTCATGAACTTTAGAATTATTTTGCTTTCTTTTGTTCGTCAAACGTTTTTAAGATACCTTCACGTGAAAGAATGTTGTGAACTGTATCAGTTGGTTTAGCACCGTCTTTTAACCATTTAAGTGCTAATTCTTCATTAATTGTAACCTCAGGTGCATTCACTGCTGCTGGGTTGTAAGTACCGATTTGCTCGATGATACGACCATCACGTGGTGAACGAGCATCTGCAACTACGATACGGTAGAATGGATTTCTTTTTGAACCTAAACGTGTTAAACGAATTTTAACTGCCATTTATAATACGCTCCTTTAAATTTTCAATAGTTTTGTTATCTACAAGAAATTATAATAACAGGCTTTCGAGACTTTGTAAAGAGAAAATACTTTACCAATTAAAAAATTTGTTACACCGATAGATATCATAATGCTTTTCATCGAGCCCAAATGGTTTTCGACGTATAGCGACATAAAAAGAAATAGCACTACGGCCTCTCTCCGTAGCACTACTCCTTATACATCCTAAAATGGCAAATTCATACCTTTTAGCATATTTTGCATTTGACTTTGTTTACCTTTTTTACCTTTAGCACCGCCAGTAAATTGTTTCATCATCTTTTTCATATCATTAAATTGTTTCAATAAGCGGTTGACTTCTTGTAATGAACGCCCTGATCCTGCAGCGATACGACGTTTGCGTGAGATATTGAGTTTCGCGGGATTTTCACGCTCTGCAGGTGTCATGGATTGAATGATTGCTTTAATGTGATCAATTTGTTTATCGCTCATTTTTAAATTGTTGATACCTTTCATTTTATTCATGCCAGGTATCATTTTCATAATATCATCTAAAGGTCCTAAGTTTTTCACTTGATCTAGTTGTTCTAAGAAATCTTCCAACGTAAATGATGAATCGCGCATTTTCTTTTCTAAATCTTTTGCTTTAGACTCATCAACGTCTTGTTGTGCTTTTTCAATCAGGCTTAATACGTCTCCCATACCTAGGATACGCGATGCCATACGTTCTGGATGGAAAAGTTCCAGACCATCCATCTTCTCACTCATACCTACAAACTTAATTGGTTTTTGTGTGACAGCACGAATTGAAAGTGCAGCCCCACCACGTGTATCCCCATCAAGTTTTGTAAGTGTCACCCCTGTGACATCGAGCTGCTTGTCAAAAGAATCTGCGACATTGACAGCATCTTGACCTGTCATCGCATCAACGACTAACATAATTTCGTCAGGTTTAGAAATTTCTTTCACTTCTTGAAGCTCATTCATTAATGCTTCATCAATGTGTAAACGACCTGCAGTATCGATAATGACAAAATCAAGATGTTCCTCTTTGGCATGCTTTAATGCATTTTCAACAATTTGTTGTGGCGGTACTTGATCACCTTCAGAATATACTGGAATGTCAATTTGTTTACCTACAGTTTGTAATTGATTAATCGCAGCTGGACGGTAAATATCACCCGCAACAAGTAACGGTTTTTTATTGTATTTTTTACGCATAAGTAGTGCAAGCTTACCCGCAGTTGTTGTTTTACCTGCACCTTGTAAACCAACCATCATAATCACAGTTGGAGGTTTTTTAGCCATATTAATACGACTATTATCGCCACCCATTAATATTGTCAATTCTTCTTGAACGATTTTAATCACTTGTTGTCCTGGTGTTAATGATTTCATTACGTCAGAACCAAGTGCACGTTCAGATACAGTATTGACGAAGCTTTTAACTACTTTGAAGTTAACATCGGCTTCAAGTAATGCAAGTCGTACTTCTCGCATCATTAACTTGATGTCCGCTTCTGTCACTTTACCTTTACCTTTTATTTTCTGCATCGTCTCTTGCAGTCGATCGGATAACCCTTCAAACGCCATAAAGTGACCCTCCTTATTCTAAGTCTTCTAATTCTTTAATATAATGCT
Organism: Staphylococcus agnetis; assembly: GCF_011466855.1. Taxonomy (NCBI): domain Bacteria; kingdom Bacillati; phylum Bacillota; class Bacilli; order Caryophanales; family Staphylococcaceae; genus Staphylococcus; species Staphylococcus agnetis. The sequence continues at coordinate 868,277 of NZ_CP045927.1, read as the reverse complement.
TTAATGTTTCAGGTTGTTCAAGAGATTGTTTCATTAATTGATAGAGTTCTTGACGGCGTGTGAAACGTCGATATAACCCTAGTTTCGTTTCATAATCTTCTACTAAGTCGCCAGTTCTTCTTATATTATCATAAACGGCTTGACGACTCACATCAAACGTTTCTGCGATTTCACTTAATGCATAATCTTCTAAATAAAATAAGCGTAAATAATTGCGCTGTTTTTCAGTTAGCAAGGATTGATAAAAATCAAATAAGTAATTCATACGAATTGTTTTAATTAAATCATTGTCGCTCATCCGTTACGTCACCATTTTCATCTGTCGTTACACTTTCTTCAATCATATCAGCAAACAGGCCATATACATAACTTTCCGCGTTGAATGGTTGTAAATCATCTAACTTCTCACCTAGACCAACATATTTTACCGGAATGTGTAACTCGTTTCGAATCGCAAGCACAATGCCACCTTTAGCTGTTCCGTCTAGTTTTGTTAATACGATACCTGTGACGTCTGTGACTTCTTTAAACGCTTTGGCTTGCGCTAAGGCATTTTGACCTGTAGTCGCATCTAAGCATAATAAAACTTCATGTGGTGCTTCAGGAATCGAGCGTCCTATCACACGTTTCACTTTCTGAAGCTCATTCATTAAGTTTTGTTTATTTTGTAAACGACCTGCTGTATCACAAATTAAAATATCTACACCTTTATTTTTAGCCGCATTAATGGCATCATACATGACTGCTGCAGGATCAGATCCTTCTTTTTGACGAATCACTTCAACGCCTACACGGTCTCCCCATACTTGAAGTTGCTCAATAGCTCCAGCACGGAATGTATCGCCAGCAGCAAGCATGACTTTTTTACCTTGTGCTTGGTAACGGTGTGCAAGTTTACCAATCGTCGTTGTTTTCCCTACACCATTAACGCCCACCATTAAAATTACATTTAAACGTTCATCTTCTAAATTCATTTCTTCAGATTTATCGTCTTCTTGATGATAGATTTCTACCATTTTTTCAACGATTGTTTCACGTAAATCTTCAGTCTCTGTCACATTGCGACGTTTGGCTTCCATACGCAACTCATCAACGAGTTCCATTACCGTATTGAAACCAACGTCTGCCTGAATAAGCATTTCTTCTAATGCCTCAAAAAAGTCTTCATCTACGGTACGATAATGTGCAATTAAATTGTTCAATTGCGTTTGGAAATTTTCACGTGATTTCTCTAATCCATCACGGAACTTGGCTCCTATTTTTTGAGCTTCAAGTTCTTCAAATTCCTCAATAGACATCAGTCCATCATCTTCGAAATCATCATCCCAACTTTGATCTTTCCAATCAATTTCGTTTGCTTTTAACTTTTTCTTTTTGGGCGATGGTTCATTTAGGTTTGAAATTTCAGATTGCGTAGGATGTGTTTGCATGTGCGTATTTTCGGTTTGACTCGGACGCGTTTCCACTTGACGTTCGAAATCTTGATTCTCATCACGCCATTCTACTTCCTCGTGTCCTTCATTTTTACGCTCGGATTCAAAATCATCCATTTTCCCAAAATCTTTTTCAATATCTTGTCCACTAAATTTGTCTTTGAGTCGTTTAAAAAAGCTCATTTAGCTTTGTTCCTCCTTCATGACATCATCAATTGTATTTAAATTGACACTTACCAGTCTTGAAACACCTAATTCTTGCATTGTCACACCATATAGTCGGTCACACTTTTCCATCGTTCCTTTACGGTGCGTAATGACAATAAACTGCGTTTCATGTGATAAATCCCTTAAAAATTGCGCATAACGTACGACATTGGCTTCATCTAATGCCGCTTCCACTTCATCCAGTATAACAAATGGCGCAGATCTCACCTTTAAAATTGCGAAAAGTAAGGCGATTGCACTTAACGCACGTTCACCACCACTTAATAATGAAAGATGTTGTAATTTTTTTCCAGGTGGTTGTACCTTTATTTCTACCCCTGCAGTTAAATAATCATCATCAGTTAAACTTAATGTAGCTTCACCGCCACCAAATAAAGCTTTAAACACGTCTGAAAAATGTTTTTGAACCGCATGAAATGTTGTACTGAAACGTTCTGTCACTTCTGCATCCATTTCTGCAATAATCTGTTCGAGCGTCGTTTTGGCTTCTCTCAAATCTTTCTGTTGCGTAGATAAAAACGTATACCGTTCATTAACTTCTTCAAATTGTTCAATCGCATTTAAATTGACCGGTCCTAATTCGTCTATCGTCATTTGAGTGAGTTTTACCTTTTGGCGCAATGCAGAAATCTCTTCCTCTTTAGATGCATAATGCGTTTCTACATATTGGAACGTCATATGATATTTTTCATCTAAGTGTGTTAATGCATGATCAATCAAAACGTCTAACCTTGATTGTGCTGATTTAATATCTTGATATTGATTTTCAATATTTAACAATTGTTGATGAATATCTTCTAACGCTTTTTCATTTGATTCAATTAAATGTTCCGTCTCTAAACGTTGTTGACGTAACTGATCTTGTTGCTCATTTAACGATTGCTTCTCATTTTGAAAAGCGTTAATTTTTTCCTCTAACGCTGACAATGTCGCATCATCGTTACCATCTTCAGAATTGATAAGTTCATATTGTTCTTGGAGTTTTTGTAGTTGTGCAGTCACTGTTTCATTTTCTTGATCTAATCTTTTTTGTTCTCCAAGTTGGGCTTTTAAGCGCTCTTTAATCACCGCTAAGTCTGATTGCTTTTGATGCAGCGTCTGTTGTAACGTCGATTGTTTTTCCTTATCTTCTTTCGATTGGTTGGATAAAGCTTGAATTTGAGTGTTGAGTGCTTCAAGTTTTGAAGCTAACGCCGCGTGTTCATTTTGTTTTGATTGAAGTGTAGCTTCACTATTATCTCTTTGATAACCATCATTCATTTCGAATTCAAATTCTTCATGTTCTGCTTTAAGACGTTGTTCAATTTCTTGATGACGGTCTTGTTCTAAAGATAAATCATGAATCGCATGTTTTAAATGATTGTGTTGCTGTTGCACCTTAACATATGCATCGCTCAATTCATTTTGTTGCTTCTTATAATTTTGGCAACGTGTCTCAAGTTCTTGAGTTTGCGTAGTATAGGTCTCTAACTGTGATTCAAGACGTTGAATGTCTTGCTTTTGACTTAAAATAGATTGCTTTTGTTGTGTACCCCCACCAGTCATAGATCCACCTGGGTTAACGACATCACCTTCTAATGTCACAATTCGTATTTTGTAATGTATTGCTTTCGCTATCGCATTGGCATGTGCAATGGTATCAGCAATAATAGTGCGTCCTAATAAATTTTGAATAACGTTTTGATATTGTTTATCCGTTTTCACTGCGTCACTTGCAACCGTTATAAACCCTTCCAAAGAAGATGCTTCTTTAATTAATGACGGTTCAATGTGTTTAGGTTTAATGACAGATAATGGTAAAAATGTTGCACGGCCGGCTTGCTTTTGTTTTAAAAATTGAATCGCGCTACGTGCCACTTTCTCATCATCCACAATAACGTGTTGCATTGTAGCACCTAAAGCCGTTTCAATTGCAACAGTCATATTTGAAGGTACATCAATATTTTGTGCCACCGCGCCATGAATACCTTCAAGATGGGTGGCATTTAATATCGCTTTGACACCTTGATAATAAAAAGCCATTTCATTATCACGCATGCGTAAACCTTCTATACGTGATTTTAATTGATCCGTGTATCGATAGGCTTGATATAATTTATCCTCAGACGCTTTATGCTCAGCCTTTATTTCTGATAATTGAGCTTCAAGCGCTTTATTTTGTTTTGCCACCGCTTCAAGTTGCGTTTCTTTTTCGCGCTTTTGAATGTCTATTTCAGAAATATGTTGTTGTGCTTCTTTTAATTGTTTATAAGCTTCAGTTAATCTCGAATCTAAACGTGATTGTTTTAATTTATGTTCTTCTATCGTACGCTCTAAAAAACGAATATCATTATTGACTTCTGATTGTTTAGACATACAAGCATAATAGTCATCTTTTAAAGCTTCTAACGTTTCTTCATGATTTTCATCACTTTTTTCAAATGCGACTTCAAGTTCATGAATCTCAGTAGCAAGTGTTTGTTTTTGTTGTTTTAATTGCGCTATTGTTTTATCCACTTCATCACGTTGTGCAAGCAGTTGTTTTTGATGATGATTTAAACTGTCTTGTTCTTCTTCAATACGTGCATTCGTTTGAGATTGATTTTTTTGACGTTCCTCAATCAATTTATATTGACCTGTAACTTTTTCTACATTTTCAGTAACTTGAATTAAGTGATGATTTAACGTTTCAAGTTTTTGATCTATTTGGTGACGTTCACCTTTCGTCTTTTGAATCGTTCTTGATACGTCTGACTTTTTCGATTGAATGGACGCTTGTTCACTTTGTAGGTCATTTAATGCTTGGTCGTGGGTACGAATTTGAGATTGATAAGACTGAATATCGGACACTGTGACTTTTATATCACTTTCTTTTAATGTCTCCGATAATTGAAGATATTCTTTTGCGATTGCTGCTTCTTCTTTTAAAGGTTCTACACGCCCTTCAAGATCATATAAAATATCTTCTACCCGATTTAAATTATCTTCAGTTTGTCCCAATTTCTCTTCGGAAGCTGCTTTCCGTCTTTTATATTTTAATACCCCAGCAGATTCTTCAATAATTTGACGACGATCAATTGGCTTTGCATTTAATACTTCATCTACACGTCCTTGTGAAATGATGCTTAATGCTTCTTTTCCTAGACCAGAGTCTAAAAATAACTCCACGACATCTTTTAATCTTTGACGTTCATTATTAATGAAAAACGCACTTTCGCCACTGCGATATAAACGGCGCGTTACCACAACATGCTCTGCATCATAATTGAGTAAACCTTTTTGATTATCTAAACTTAATTGAACTTCTGCAAAATTTTGTGCATTACGATGTTTAGCACCCGAAAAAATGACATCTTCCATTTTACTACCACGTAGAGATTTCGCTGATTGTTCACCGAGTACCCATTTAATTGCATCTGTAATATTACTTTTACCACTACCATTTGGCCCTACAATTGCAGTAACACCTTTATCGAATTGAACTTGTGTTGGTTCTGCAAAAGATTTAAAGCCAACGACATCAATAGATTTTAAATAAACCATATGTTACTCCTTATTTGACAGTTGTAGTAACGCTTTTTCTGCTGCTTTTTGTTCAGATTCTTTTTTCGTACGCCCCACACCAGACGCCACAGCTTCATTATCTAAAAGTACTTCTGACGTAAATTGACGATGATGCGCAGGACCATCTTCTTTGATCATGCGATAGGATACTGAACTTCGCAACGTTTGATGTGCCATTTCTTGAAGTTGTGTTTTAAAGTCAACAACCCCACTCAATGCATTATCTTCAACATATGGGAAAATAATGGCATTCGCAAAGCGTTCAACAACTTCAAGACCTTGATCTAAATAAAGTGCGCCTACAAAGGCTTCAAACGCATCTGCAATTAATGAAGGTCGCGTACGCCCACCTGTTTTCTCTTCACCTTTTCCTAACAGAATGAGTTGATTCAGATTAATTTTATTCGCAAATATTACAAGTGATGGTTCACACACGATTGTTGCACGCATTTTTGTTAGGTCACCCTCAGGAACATCAGGGTATTTCTCATATAAAAAGCGTGATACCGTCAATTCTAATACTGCGTCTCCTAAAAATTCCAAACGTTCATTATGACTTAAGCGTTCCATATTGAAGTCATTAATAAAACTCGAATGTGAAAAAGCTTGTTGATATATATCTAAATTACGAAAGGGTAAATCAAGTTCTTTCATTTTTAATTTAAAGTTATGTTCAAAAGCTTTAATCAGCGTTTGTTTTCGTAATTTCGCCATTCAGTTTCCTCCATTTAATTCACATTTCTACTAAAGATTTGATGTAGTTGGATTGTCTTATAAATGATTAGTAAAAAATCTGAGTCGAGAACACGACTCAGATGAAAAGAATTATTTTTCAAGTGTATTAATGTAATTCACAGCGTCACCAACTGTGTTGATTTTTTCAGCTTCTTCATCAGGAATCTCTGTACCGAATTCATCTTCTAATTCCATTACTAATTCCGCAATGTCAAGTGAATCTGCGCCTAAATCATCTTTGAATGAAGCATCTTCAGTTACCTTGTCAGCATCAACGCCTAAACGGTCAACGATGATATCTTTTACTTTATCGAAGTTTTCCACAGTGTTTCACCTCCTTTAAAAAGTCGATGTACTTCATCGAATTGTGTGTCACATAACGTGACGGTATCACAAATTCAAGAAATACTAGACTTTTTTATTTTGCCATTTTATCTCCATAAATACAACCATTCTCATGCAAAAACTACTGTATTTTAACGATGTTTCATCAATTTAAAAGTGATGATACCTACGAGGGTTTCAGCATTCATTTTTTTGAATGATTGTACGTTAATCACTGTGAGGTTGCATAGCGCATCATGCATTGAATGTTCTCGTAAAACTTAAATACATGATGCGGAACTTAAGTGAACCTCAATTACTCCATGTGCATACCACCATTCACATGGATAGTTTGGCCTGTAATGTATTTCGCTTTATCAGATGCTAAAAAGGCAACAGTATGAGCGATATCTGTATCTTCACCGAAATGACCTAAAGGAATTTGTGATTTCATACCTTCTTTTAAGTCATCGTTCAAAGCATTTGTCATGTCAGAAACGATGAATCCTGGTGCAACAGCATTCACTGTAATATGGCGTGAAGCAAGTTCACGTGCTGCAGTTTTCGTCATACCAATCACACCCGCCTTTGAAGCAACGTAATTAATTTGACCTGGGTTACCTACTGCACCGACGATACTTGTTAAGTTAATGATACGTCCACCTTTTTGGCGTAACATTTGAGGTGTCACTTTTTGAATACAGTTAAACACACCTTTTAAGTTTGTATCAATAACATCATCCCATTCTTGTTCTTTCATACGCATTAATAGGTTGTCACGCGTAATTCCTGCATTATTGACTAAAACATCGACTGAACCAAATTGGCTAACGACTTCTTTAATCATTGCTTTAACTTCATCAGGGTTCGCAACATTCGCTTGAATAGCAAATGCTTCAACACCCTTTTCTTTAATGCTCTCTACGACTTGTTCTGCTTTTTCTTTGTTGCCTGCATAGTTAACTGCAACGTTAAATCCTTCTTCAGCTAATTGTAATGCGATACTGCGTCCGATACCTCTTGACGCGCCTGTTACTAATGCTACTTTAGTCATGTTTTAACCATTCCTTTACATCTTCGAGCGTTTGAATCGAAGTTAATTTGATATCTCTGTTTATTTTTTTAACTAAACCAGATAAAACTTTACCCGGTCCGATTTCTACGAAGTGATCTGCACCTTGTGCAATCAACCATTCCACAGATTCGATAAATTGAACCGGTGAGTACAGCTGTTCAATCATATGTTGATGAATTGTCTCAGCATTTTGTTCACCTTGCGCATGCACATTTTGAACGACAGGAACCGTTGCATCTGACCATTCAAATGTTGACGTATAGGCTTCGAAATCTTTTTCAATTACTTTCATCATTGATGAATGAAAAGGTCCTGAAACTTGAAGCGGCATCACGCGTTTTGCGCCTAATGCTTTACCATTTTCGACGAATTCATCAATTTTTGATTTATGCCCAGACACAACAATCTGACCTGGGCAATTAATATTTGCCGGTTCAACAATGGCTTCCTCTGTAGAAAGATCATTACAAATGGCTTTCACTTCATCGTAAGAAAGCCCGAGTACAGCGGCCATACTTCCAACACCATCTGGAAACGCTTTAGCCATTAATTCACCACGACGACGTACAATTTTTACAGCATCCTCAAATTTTAATACGCCACTCATAACAAGGCTTGAGTACTCGCCTAAACTATGACCAATGGTGAAATCTGCTTGCGGGCGTCCCATGGCTTCATATAATGCCATACTATGCGTAAGTAGTGCGGGCTGTGTATTTTCAGTTTGACCTAACACACCATGTTCATCTTTAAACATTGTTTGGAGTAAATCAAAATCGACACTTGCTTGTGCTTGATCTAAGATCTGTGTCGCACGTGGATCTGCTTGATATAAATCTGCAGCCATACCTACTTTTTGCGCACCTTGACCTGGAAACATAAATACCGTTTTACTCATCTTTTTCTCCTACCTTTTCACGCATAATGTCCACAATTTTGGTGTCACTTGCAATTTTAGCTTGTCTAATTGCAGAGTAGAACGCTTTTGCGTTAGAACTACCATGTGCTTTTACAACAACACCATCTAAACCTAATAGTACAGAACCACCATACTCTGAATAATCAAGTTGTTTTGCGATGGCTTTAATATCTTTTTTCATAATAAGAAGTGCGATTTTATTTTTAAATTTAGACATTAATGTCCCTTTAATAATTTTGCCAAATGACTTCGCAATACCTTCTAAATTTTTCAGAATCATATTACCAGTGTAACCATCTGTAACAATCACATCTGCATCATCTTCCAAGATAGATTTAGCTTCAATGTTCCCTACAAAATGAAGCGTATCAGAATCTTTTAATAATGCGTATGCCTGTTTCGTTAAGCTATTTCCTTTTTGAGCTTCTGTACCAATGTTAAGTAAAGCGACACGTGGTTGTTCAATATTACGCACATTTTGCGCATAAATATGACCTAAGATTGCATTTTGATATAAGTGTTCTGCTTTTGCATCGGCATTTGCACCAACATCTAAGAAGACTACACCATTACCTTTTACAGTTGGTAACGTAACGACTAAAGCAGGTCTTGATACGCCAGGTAAACGTCCAACAATAAATAATCCAGCAGACATCAATGCGCCTGTATTACCAGCAGATACACATGCTGTTGCTTCTCCATTTTTAACAGCTTCAGCCATTTTTACCATAGAACTATCTTTTTTTCGTTTAATCGCTCGAACGGGCTCATCTTCCATTGAAATAGCTTCTGTTGTATGACGCACATGTACACGTGGATGATTTATCGTACATTGTGCTTGATCACCAAATAATAAAATCTCTAAATCATCAAAGTCATTCACTGCTTTTTCAACTGCTTCTAACACGATATCAGGTGCATCGTCTCCACCCATCATATCTACAGCAATTTTAATCATGTTATTCATCCTCACTTATGTAATACATTTTAAAAATTCCTTCAAAAACTTTTGTATTATGAACGTACGAGCGTACAGTCATTTCATAATATTTATCATCATGATATTCAACGTGTGCTTCAGCAATCACAACATCACCTAAATAAACAGGTTTTACAAAGTGAATGTGACTCTCTTTTGTCAGTACAGATTCATGTTGAATCAATGCCACACAAAGAGAATTCGCTTGCGCAAAGACCACGTGACCTCTCGCAACACGATTGCGCGTAAAAACATCATGTTTCGTAATCGTATATACTGACTTGGCATATTGATTTGCTTCGAGTGCGACAACATCACCTATAATATCTTGATTCTCTAATGAACTAATATTTTCATACTGATCTTTAGCAACACGTTTAACACGTTCTCTTAGTTCAGGGATGTTGAGCTGACTTCTATCGAGACGAATGGTTTGAATACTCACTTCATACATGTCACTCAATGCTTGATCAGTAATAAAGGGGTTTTGTTCTATTGTTTTTTGAATCATTTCCCGTCGTTCATTTTTCGTTCTTTTCATGTTTATGCCACCCCTATTTAGTACCAAGTCTTAATGAACTCAATACCATTCTACCATGCATCTAGAGAACTTCAAAATAATTTAATACAGTAATTTTACAGTATATCTTTACACCTTAACGGTTCGATAACTTATGCATTATGAAAATATAGGCTTTTAATCACCATTGTTTTAGACCATTTGTTAAAGGAAACTATGGATAATAGTAAAAAAGCATTAAGTACGGTTTCTCACGTCTTAATGCTCAGAATGTTACATTTAATCAAAGCGTTGATGTAACATATTATCTTCTATAAACGAACGTAATTTATCAAATTGCGATGTAAAAAACACACCGCTTTGAATCAATTCTGCCGCTTCGTCTCTTGCCACTTCAAGCATTCTATAATCCTCAACGATGTTGCCAACTAGAAAATCTGGAAGTCCACTTTGTTTCACTCCAAAAAAGTCTCCCGGACCACGCATCTCTAGATCTCGCTCACTCAATTCGAATCCATCCGTCGTTTGTGTCATAATTTGCATACGTTCAATACCTGTCTCAGTTTTGGGTGAGGCTATCAATACACAGTAACTTTGATGTTCACTTCGACCGACACGTCCTCGTAATTGATGCAATGTCGACAGGCCAAATCTATCAGCATCGTATATCATCATAAAAGTTGCATTTGGAACGTTTACTCCTACTTCTACAACAGTTGTTGCAACAAGTACATCTATATCATGCGCACTAAATTGATGCATGACCTGATCTTTTTCATCTGAAGTCATCTTACCGTGTAAGATTCCAATTCGCGCTTCAGGCAATTGTATTTTTAAATCGTCATAGAGTGCAATCGCATTTTGTACATCTTCAAGATGCTCAGAACTTTCAATAAGTGGTGAGATAACGTAGGCTTGACGTCCTTTTTTCAATTCATTGTTAAGTTGACTTAAAACTTGTTCATAGGCTTCATGTTTAGCCCAATATGTTTGAATGGGTTTACGTCCTTTTGGTAAATGTTTGATAGATGATACGTCCATTTCGCCAAAAACGGAGATCGCCAACGTTCTTGGTATCGGTGTAGCCGTCATAAAGAGCACATTGCTTAATGCTCCTTTCTCACGTAACTTTTGTCGTTGTTCAACACCAAACCGATGTTGCTCATCTGTAATGACAAGTCCAACATTATGAAAGGCAACGTCATCTTGTATGAGTGCATGCGTTCCAATAACGCAATCAATCTCACCTTGTGCCAATTGTTCAAGTAATAATCGTCTCTTTTTACCTTTAACGGAACCTGTTAATAATGCAACGTTCATTTTGTCACCAAACAATTGCGCTAAACTTTCTGCATGTTGTTCGGCCAGTATTTCTGTAGGTACCATCAATGCAGATTGATAGCCAGCTGTTTTTAACGCATACATACATATTGCGGCAACGACTGTTTTACCAGATCCTACATCTCCTTGCAGTAATCGATGCATGCGAATAGGCGCTTTTAAGTCTCTAAAAATTTCATTGACACTTGTTTTTTGACCTTCTGTTAATTCAAATGGCAATCCGTCGATAAATCGTTTAACATCATCCAGATTATAATCGACTTCTACCGCTTGATCTGACGTTTTTTCAAGCCGATTTAACCATTGCATACGTAATTCAAACATAAAAAATTCAGTAAATGCAAATGTCCGGCGTGCTTTTAGCAATGATTGCTTATCTTTAGCTTGATGCAAAGCATTTATAGTATCATTTAATGTTTCTAATTTATATTTTTTGCGTAAATCGCTAGGTAGCCACTCATGAATCGTCACGTCTTTTAAGGTTTTCTGAATCATGTCGTTAAGCGGTTTTTGTTTGAATCCTTCTTTCACGCGATAAATAGGAGTGAATTGTGCTGCTTCTACTTGAGATAGGTCAAACATCATTTTAGTGCCGTTAATCTCTTGTTTATGTTTGAGCCATTTGCCTTTAATCACGACAGGTTGATGTAGTTGAATGTTCTTCTTAAGATAAGGTTGATTAAAAAACACAACTTTCACTGCAATGCCATTAATCATGACATGTACTGTTAGTTTAGATTTATTACGTCCAAAAAAAGCGACAGTTGGCGAGGAATAGACCTCACCTTGTACTGTCACTGTAGATTCATTATCAGCGTCATTTAAATCAACAAGTGAATTATCTTCATAACGCGTTGGCAAATGAAGTATTAAGTCTTGTATACTCCATATATTCATTTCATTAAGAATTTGAAGCCGTTTCGGCCCCAACCCTTTGATGTCCTTTAACTCATAAGGATTTTCAATGAGGTTTACTTTTGTCATATTAATCACCAAAGATTTGTTGTTTGAGGCGTTGACCTGTAGGCGTACCTGCAAGGCCACCACGTCCTGTTTCACGTAATGCAGACGGCATCGTTTGCCCAATACGATACATCGCATCTATGACTTCATCCGTTGGAATACGTGATTCAATACCGGCTAACGCCATATCAGCTGAAACGATAGCATTGGAAGCACCAGCAGCATTTCGTTTAACACATGGAACTTCAACCAATCCTGCGACTGGGTCACATACTAAGCCCAGCATATTTTTCATGCAAATCGCAAAACCTTCTGCAGATTGTCTTGGTGTACCGCCCGCAGCTTCAACTACTGCGGCAGCTGCCATCGCTGCTGCAGAACCCACTTCAGCTTGACAACCGCCAGCAGCACCAGAAATCGACGCATTGTTGGCTACTACAAATCCAAACGCCCCTGATGTTAATAAAAAGTTTAACATATCTGTACGTGAAAGTTGTAATTTATCCTTTAATGCAAATAACACCCCTGGCACTACACCAGCTGATCCGGCTGTTGGTGTCGCACATATTTTCCCCATCGCTGCATTGACTTCATTTGTCGCAACCGCTTTACTAACTGCATCAAGTAACGTATCTCCAGCGATAGAACGACCGCTTTCAATGTACTGTTTCATTAATACTGCGTCACCGCCAGTTAAGCCTGTTTTTGAAGTGACACCATTGATACCTTCTTCAACAGCATTTTCCATCGTTTCTAAGTTTTTATTCATATGAGCATAGACTTCTTCTTTTGTTAAACCCGTAACGGCCATTTCTTGCTCCATCATCACTTCATAAATCGCTTTATCTTCAGCTTCACATTTAGCGATTAGTTCTTTAACATTTTTAAACATGCTATCCCCTCCATCATTTACGCATCACCCATTAAGGAGACTGTTACTACACCAGGTACTTGACGAATTTCATTTAAAATTGCTTCACTTATATCTTCATCAAGTTCACATGTCATCAGTGCTTGGTCACCTTTTTCTTTACGTGCCACTTGCATACTACCAACGTTGATACTATGATCACCAATGATATTTGCCACTTTACCAATCGTACCAAATGTATCCTGATGAAAAACGAGTAATGTTGGATAATTGCCACTTATTGCTAATTTAAAACCGTTAATGGCAACAATTTCAATTTTACCGCCACCAATAGAGACACCTTCAACCGATATATGATGGTCACCATCAATCATATCAATAATCGCTGTATTCGGGTGTGCCCGCTCTTCCGCCATTTCAATGAAATTGATACGCATACCTTCTGCTTTTGCTGTTTCAAGACTGCTTTCGATACGACTATCGTCCGTATCATAACCTAAAAGTCCACCAACAAGTGCAACATCGGTACCGTGTCCACGATATGTTTCCATAAATGAACCATATAAATAAATATCTGCTTGCTGTGGTTGCTTGCCAAATAAATCTCTTGCAACGAGACCTATACGCACAGCACCAGCTGTATGAGAAGACGATGGGCCAACCATCGTAGGACCTATAATGTCAAAAACACTTTTATATTTCATCATTTCATTCCCCCTAGTTGCAAATTAATGCAAGACATTCACATTATAACAAGCATTTTCATGTATTGAAATATTGTGATATTGATTACAAATGCGCATATATTATTCCAAAAAAATCACAGGTTAATGGTTTATACCCATATCCTGTGACTTTAAAAAATTTATTCAACTGAGAAAAAATAAGGATAGATTGGTTGTTGACCTTGTTGAATTTCAACTTCCACATCTTCATAGTTCGACTCCATATAGGATTCAATCCATTCTGTTTGTGCTTCAGTTGCTTCTTCACCAACGATAATCGTTAAAATTTCGCTATCTTCATCTAACATTTTGTCTAATGTTTTCTGTAACGTCACGTGAACATCCTTATCACTTACAACAATCTTATCTTCAACTAAGCCCATAAACGCATCTTTTTCGATAGTAATACCGTCAATTTTAGTATCACGTACCGCATACGTAATCGACCCAGACTTCACATCTTCTAATGCTGACGTCATTACGTCTTGATTTTGTTTTAAATCAACCGTACTGTCGTAATTGAACATCGCCGTAATACCTTGTGGAATGGTTTTTGTAGGTACAACCACTGCTTCAACATCAACAATTTCAGCAGCTTGTTGACTTGCCATTTGAATATTTTTGTTATTAGGTAAAATAATTGCACGTTTACAACCACTTTGTTCAATAACTTTCACAATGTCTTCAGTAGAAGGATTCATAGTTTGTCCGCCACTAATCACATGCGTGGCACCCATCGATTTGAATAGTTTTGTAATGCCATCGCCCATTGAAATTGTAATAATAGCTGTTTCAACTGGTTCATTTGACTCTGCCTCGGCATCATTAGCTTTAGCAGCTTCTTTACGTAAAACTTCACGATGTTGTTCACGCATATTTTCAGCTTTAACTTTAATTAATTCACCATACTTTTGACCGAACGTGAATACCTCACCTGGTGTTTCAGTATGAACGTGGACTTTAACAATTTCATCGTCACTAATCACAAGTAAAGAATCACCGAACTGACTCATGTCATCTCTAAATGTAGTTTCATCAAATTTTGCTTTTCCTGGTAAAAAGCGCACCATCATTTCAGTACAATAACCGTAAACGATATCCTCGGTATTAATGACACCATGGAAGTCATGTTCATCATTAAAAAATGCTTCTTTATCAACGCTAGGTGCTTTCTTTTCAATTTTTTCGCCTTTCATGGCCATCAAGAAACCTTCATAAACAAGTGTTAAGCCTTTACCCCCACTATCAACAACGCCAACTTCTTTTAAAACCGGGAGTAGATTTGGCGTATTTTCAAGTGACTTTAACGCTGCTTCATAGACATGTTCCATAATTTCTAAACAGTTATCTGTATCATTTGATTTTTCTGTCGCAGCGTGCGCAGCATCTTTAGCCACTGTTAAAATAGTACCTTCAACAGGTTTCATGACTGCTTTATATGCTGTGTTAACACCGGCTTCGAAACTTTTAACAAAGCCTTGCGCATCAATTTCTTTTTCATTTTCTAATGCTTTAGAAAATCCTCTAAAAATTTGTGACAGAATAACACCTGAATTACCACGTGCGCCCATCAATAAACCTTTAGAAAATGTCTTACCTAATTCCCCGATATGGTGCGTTGGATTGTTTTGAACTTCTTCTCTACCTGACGTCATTGAAAGATTCATATTCGTTCCTGTATCCCCGTCTGGAACTGGATATACATTCAATGCATCTACCATATCCGCATTATTAGATAAATTTTGTGCTCCCTGTATAATCATTTCGGCAAATAAATCACCGTTGATTTTCGTAACCATCCGAATGTCCTCCTATTTGTCATTACCGTCGTTATTAAAACGCACGCCCTGTACAAAAATATTTACTGAATTCACTTTTAATTTTAGTGTATGTTCAAGTGTATACTTCACGGTAGCTTGTACATTTTGCGCTACTTCAGAAATTTTCACACCGTAGCTGACTATAATATACATATCTACATCCAAAATACCGTTGTCTTCTTTAACTACAATACCTTTCGCGTAGTTCTCATGACCTAAAATTTCTGCTAACCCATCACGAACTTGTTGACGTGAAGCCATTCCAACGATGCCATAGCATTCCACTGCTTTGCCACCTACTACTGATGCAATTACCTCGTTTGAAATATCTATGCTGCCGTAATCATTTGTAATTTCTAATGACATAAATAACGCCTCCTTATTCAACACTTGTATATATGGAGTTACAAGAAATAACTTGGATGACCTTAGATGTTTGATCTCAAATTCGTTTATCGGAAGTTAGAAAACATAACACCTTATATACCCATTCATTTTTGTTGACGTACATTAAAAATAATGCACTTATGCCTCACTAACATACTTTCCCATTAGTATCGATTTACATATTTATATCTATCTTACTAAATTTATTTAAACCTTTCCATAAGGAACTACCTTATTTAAAGATTTTGTAAACATGCAAATATTTAATCACAATTTAAGATTATATCAGAAAGTACGTCATGCACAAAGTATTTTCTAATATATCATCTATTTTTTATTGCTTTAAAAATTTGAATATGGTATATTACCTTAGTATGTAGTAGCAAAGTGTATTTGTATTTCTTAAAGGAGGTACGATGATGGGTAAACAATGTTTCGTAACAGGCCGTAAAGCGTCAACGGGTAACCACCGTTCACACGCATTAAACTCAACTAAACGTCGTTGGAATGCTAACTTACAAAAAGTTAGAATTTTAGTTGATGGTAAACCTAAAAAAGTTTGGGTTTCAGCTCGTGCTTTAAAATCTGGTAAAGTTACTCGCGTGTAATTATCAGTAGCACGTCTCTCAATTGAGAAATTTTTGATATAGTAAATCCCGTGTCTTTATGTGGAAGACACGGGATTTTTTTAGTCTTTACTTCGAATTTGATACAGCATACCTTCGTGTAGAAGGATTTCTGCATCGTTGTCTTTAAATTCATTTGAAATGGTTAACGTTGCACCTTGTTCTAAATGTTTATTATCAAGCTCGTATTTGAAACCTTTTAATGATAAGGTCGCATAATCAGTGGCTGGAATAAATGAAATGTATGGGTACCGACGTTTCACACGTTTTGTGTATGTGCCTGGCGTTAATAATTCAATGACATTACGTTGATCGATGAGTTGTATTTTTTTATCTTTAAAATCTGCATGTTTTAATAATTGCATGGCACCCATAAAATGATCTAATCGACCACCTGTCGCCCCATAAATTTTAATTTTTTTGTATCCCATCTCTAATGCTTTTTGAACAGCATACGCGAGATCAGTGACATCCTTTTCTTTTGGCATGGTTTCAATGTTCATACGTGCTTCTATCCACTGCTTTTCCTCAATTGTAACTGAATCAAAATCACCTACCGCATATATCGGTTGTATCTTTGATTGTAGTAATTCGAGTGTGCCGCGGTCTACGCCTATCCAATCTTCATTAACCTTTTTTTGTAATAAGCGATTTGGTATATTACGTTGACTACATAACAAATGAACACGTTTTTTCATCAATTATCCCTCACATTTTAAATGTTTTAGAGCTACATCGTACGCATCAAACTTAAAAAAGTAAGAACCTGCTACAAGCCAGTCTGCACCGGCCTCAATAACGGATTGAGCAGTTTGATCATTGACACCGCCATCCACTTCAATTTTAAAATTGAGTTGGTGTTCTGTTCTAAACGCATCGAGCATTTTAATTTTGTCTACAGCTTGTGGAATAAATGTTTGACCGCCAAATCCCGGATTCACAGACATCACTAAAACAAAATCAACATCGTGTAAGATACTATGGAGTTGCGATACAGGTGTACCTGGGTTAATCACTACACCGGCTTCTTTACCATGTGCTTTAATTTTTTGTACCGCTCTATGAATATGCGGTGTCGCTTCTAGATGCACTGAAACTTTATCTGCACCTTTATCGCAAAATGTATCTATATATTGTTCAGGATTGGCAATCATTAAATGCACATCTATAGGTAATGTTGTTTTTGCCCGTAACGCCTCTAAAATTGGAAACCCAATTGAGATGTTTGGCACAAATTGACCATCCATTACATCAAAATGTAAGCCATCTACACCGGCTTCAGTTAGTTTTTCAATTTCTGTTTCAAGATTCATAAAATCAGCTGATAATAAAGAAGGAAAAATTTTAGTCATTAGTATTTCACCTTTCGATTTGAAATTTCATTGAGTAATTGTACGTAATGTTGATATCTAAAAGGTTCAATTTCACCTTCTTCTACCATTTTTTTAACATGACACTTAGGCTCATTCGTATGATAACAGTCTCTAAATTTGCATGATGCACCGTATTGACTAATTTCGATAAAATTATCTCTCAAAGTGTCCTTGTCGATATGATCAAAGTCCAAAGCACTAAAACCTGGTGTATCTGCAATAAATCCATTATGACGGGGGTATAACTCCACATGTCTTGTCGTATGTTTCCCGCGATTCAATGATGTTGATATTTCATTAGTTTCAATATTGAATGTAGGCTGATATTTATTTAATAGCGTAGATTTCCCTACACCTGACTGTCCACTTAAAACAGCAAGTCCTGGTTCCCATTCATTAAAAATATCCTCTGCTTTATCTGTTTTACCGATAAATTGTGTCGCATAACCTATTTTTTTATATACTTCTAATATCTCATTAACCGACCGCACCTCATCATCAGAAGCTAAATCCTTTTTTGTCACCACAATACGAGGCTTTAACCCATAAGAGTGACCAATCACTAAAAAACGATCAAGTAACTGCGTCGAAAAATTAGGCGATACCGCACTCATAACTATTACGAGTAAATCTATATTACTCACAGGTGGACGTTTTAACTCATTGTCTCGTGGGTGGATATGCTGAATGTACCCTGATGCATGCGTTTCGTCATCGATATCAACAATGTCACCAACAATTGGTGATATTTGTTTTTTTCTAAATAGCCCTCTAGGTTTTGCATCATATAATTGACCATCCACATCAACTCTGTAGACACCGCTTATCGATCTTATAATACGTCCTGTTTTCACATTTGCACCTCGTTTAATGATGATTTCAGATTCATTATAGCAAAGGTTTTTATGAATGCACATGTGAAAGAAACTTTTTACATATATTTATAACATTTACGATGATTTTAAGTTAAATTAACATTTTATAATAGGCTATCAGCACCATAAAGCGTAATCAAGAACTGCTATTCTTTTGGCCACATATTTACCATACTGTTAAGAAGATTTCTACCCATTGAAGCGTTCAACGTTCATCGATGGCTTTTAAGACAAAAAAGCGGCGGACATCAAAGTCCTAGCCGCTATAATAGATTATCGCTGTACGCGTGGACGCACATTTTGAATAATTGTACCACTTGTCACTTTACCTGGGAATTGGTCTAATTTCACAGATAAATCTTGTGAAGGGGCTTCAAAATCAATTTTATTCGCAAAATACTTAATCGTTTCTTCCATTACAATAATAGTCATCCATTCACCTGCACAACGATGGTTTGTATAGAAATCGCCTCCGCCTTGAGGAATTAAATCGAACGGACTGCCATCCCAATTTTCGAAACGGTCTGGATTAAATTGGTAAGGATTTTCAAAAAGTTCTGGATCATGTGTCGTACCAAAAACATCTAACAGTGTGAAAGTTCCTTTTTTAATACGATACCCATCAAATTCAATATTTTTCTTGAGTTTACCTGGTAAGAATGGTACAAACGGGAATATACGTCGAACTTCTTGGGCAAATTTATATGCATAGTTAGGATCATCTGACACTTGTAATTTGATACGCTCTTGGTCATATTCAATCATCGCTTTAACTGCATAACTTACAAATCGGTTCACTGCTGCAAGTGGACGCACAACATTCATTAAATCAATCGCACATAAGCGCGCATCCATAGGGTTACCTTTATAATCTTCCCAATGTGCAAATTCATACAAAGCAGTGCCTGGTTCAGCATTAATTTTACCTTTACGCACAGCAATGATTTGTTTTTCTAAGAATTGTTCCACACGTGCACGTGCTTTTTTAGCTTTACGATATCCTCCACCGATAGTTTGGCCAAGGCCTTTGAATGAATCGATCATAATATCCATGTCTTTTGCATTTTGTTCAGCTTCTTCAGCGGTTTGATGGATGCCCGCCCATCTAAAACCAATTTTAGTTAGAACATAGATGGATTCTTTATAAATGTTAACCTCTTTTTGATTTTGCATATGTTCTGTATGCATAAACCAATGATTACGAGTAAGTTCACGTAAATACTTTAAATTCTCTTCTGTCATTAGAGACATAAACAATGCTTTACGATCCACGTGTACTTTGCCTTTTGTCGTATGAATGGCACCTTTACCAAACAGAGTATTCACCACACGTTTAGGCAATGTTTTTTCACGTTGCATGACATCATTATTGTAGAATAACTCTGCAGCCTCTTTCCCACTAATCACTGCAATAGGCTTCATGCCCATACCTGTTGTTTGAAATGCTTTAGAATTAAATTTTTCTAAGCGGCACGGTACATATGTATATGCCTCTTTTAAAACTTTAAATGTGTTATCCAATCCTGGATCTTTTGGTAGTTGCTTTGCCACTTTACTTCCCCCCGTATTACATTTTCTTTCATTCTACCCCATTATAACGTGAATCAATCTCAATAATCTAATAAAAAAGAGGCAGCCAATGGGTTAAGGACATTTCAATTATGTATATAAATAACGTTGTATTATACAAGAAATAATCCTACTCTTTTATAAATCCTCTTCATTATAATTAGAAACATTAATCCGAATGTCGCACACACTAAAATACTCTAAAATAATGAAAACCTCCAAATATCATTGTTGATTTTGAAGGTTTTCATGTTATTACTATCTCATTTTTGAAATCATGATATCAAATATCATCATAGGCGATTGTTTCATCTTTCACCGTTTTACCATCAACTTTTACAATATAACTCGCTTCGCCACCCTCTTCGATAACAAAGCTCAAACTTTGAGTCGTAGCTTTTGTGATTGTGAATGATTGGATTGGTGAGGCGCCATTACTATTTTTGTCTTTTTTAAAAATCTCAACTTTTTGAGGTTTATCATTTTTACCCGTATATGGAATCGTAAATGACTCAGAATATGTTTTATCAGGTGATGATTCATCATCTTTAGATTTATCACCTTTCGATACGATAAAGTTAACGGTACTACCTTCATCCACCTCAGTTTTACGTGGCGAATGATTAATGATATCCCCTTCTTTAACCGTATCATCATGAAGTTCTGATTCAACATGTACTGTCAGACCTTTATTTTCTAGTTCTTTTTTCACCGAAGAGAATTTTTTATTTGTGTAGTCGTCAACATAAACTTTTCGTTTACCGAGAGACTCTGTAATTTCAACACGTTCTTTAGAAACTGAAACTTTTTGACCAGGCGTAATACTTTGTCCTTCAATATTACCTTTAGGTATGTCATGTTGCGTGTACGCAGTTGTAAAATGCACATTTTTAAAGCCCAATTTTTCTAAGGTCTTTTGTGCATCTGCTTTGGATTGTCCAATGAGATTTGGCATGTCTTCAATATGTTCACCTTTAGAAATGACAAGGTCAATTTTTGTGCCTTGTTCAACTTTCTCACCGACGTCAGGTTGTATTTTCATAACATGGTTTTTGGCGTAGTGCTCGCTATAATCTTGTGAAATACGTCCTACCTTAAGGTTATTATCTTTAAGCATTTTCTCAGCTTCAGCCTCTGTTTTGCCACGTAGGTCAGGCACCTGACTATATTTGTCACCCATCATTGCAGCAGCTACAAAAATAAATAAGCTGAAGAATAAAATAGTGAATATCAATCCAAAAAGGATTTTCTTCCCTCTTGAACGTTTTTGATATCCTTCATTCACTGGTGCTTTAGAGTGGGGTGTCGTCGTTACTACAGGTATTTGGGTTGTCTCTTTAACTGATTTTGGTTGAGATGGTTCGTTTTTAATTGCGTTTTTATCGAGTGTAATGGTCTTCGTTGCACTTTCATTAGGTTGATACAACGTTTCATGTGCTCTTGCTTCAGATAACGTCGAACTTAAATCATGGCGCATTTCAGCAACAGACCCATACCTTTTAGATTGGTCTTTTTCAGTTGCTTTTAATATCACATTACTTAAAGCTTGTGGCACATCATGCCGTGTATCCGATACATTAGGCACTGGGTCTTGAATTTGCTTAATAGCAATGCTCACAGGTGTTTCACCATTGAAGGGAGGATGTCCGATAAGCATTTCATACAAAACAATACCTAAAGAATAAATATCCGAGCGTGCACCCGTTTTTTCACCTTTAGCTTGCTCTGGAGATAAATATTGAACCGTACCCACGACATGATTGGTTTGGGTCATCGCTGTTTCACTTAATGCTTTTGCAATTCCAAAATCAACAATCTTAAGTGTTTGATTACGATCAATAATGATATTTTGTGGTTTAATATCTCGATGTACAATCCCTTTTTCATGCGCATGATGAATGCCTTTAAAAATTTGTTCAGCAAATTTAATGGCTTTTTCAGGCGCTAATTGACCATGAGATTTAATATAATCTGAAAGTGTTGGACCTTCGATATACTCCATCACTAAAAAGAAGCAATCATCTTCTTCACCAACATCAAGCACACTCACTATATTTTCATGTGACAATAATGTCGTATTTTGAACTTCACGTTCAAAACGTGCAATGGTCTCATGTTTTTCATTTGGCGGAACGTGTATCATTTTTACAGCAACTTGTCGTTTTAAAATACGGTCCCAAGCGACATAAACATTGCTCATGCCGCCTCCACCTAAGATATGTTTTAATTCATAACGTTCATCTATAATGCGTCCAATCATACAGGATCACCTGCAATTTCTGCTAAAACAAAAGAAGTATTATCTTTAGCTTCATAAGATTGCGCAAGTGCGATAAGAGCCTCACCTGTCTCAGTCAATGTCATAGATTCATTGAGTACATCGTGTATGGCTTGTAAAGGGACATAATCCGTTAAACCGTCAGAATTAAGTAACAAATATTGGTAAAAGTGAATGCGTTTTGTAAAAACATCAGGACTTACGCGACGGTCTGTTCCCATTACTTTTGTAATAATGTTACGTCTAGGGTGATGTAAAGCTTCTTCTCGTGTAATTTGACCTAACATGACAAGTTGATTCACAAATGTATGATCAATTGTCACTTGATCAAAATAACGACCATTTACCAAATATGCTCTTGAATCACCAATATTCGCAACAACAATATGATGGTCATAAATTAACGCACATACACATGTTGTCCCCATACCGCGATAAGCTGGTTCTCTCTCTGACAAAAGAAATAAATCAAGATTAATAGATTGTAAAGTTTGCTTTAACCATAGTTCCGCGTTTTCTTGTTCAATATAATTTTCTTCCTCAAAACGCTTTTGAAGTGCATCAACGACAAATTGTGATGCAACTTCTCCAGCTTGGTGACCACCCATACCATCACAAATGACAAGCAATTGTTGATCCGTTTGATTGTAAAAAATTCCACCTGCGTCTTCATTTTGTTCTCGGTAAAAACCAGCATCTGAAAATAATTCTGCGTTTAACATCGATTCTACCTCGTTTCTGCTTCACGTTCTTTTGCACGTAATTGACCACATGCTGCATCGATATCTGAACCTTGTTCACGTCTTATTGTAGCATTGATTCCTAATCGTTTTAATTCTTTTTCAAATTTAAAAATATCATCTTTAGGTGTTTTTACATAATTTCGTTCTGGCACATGGTTTACTGGAATTAAGTTCACATGGCAATTTAATGGTTTAATCAATGCTGCAAGTTCACGTGCATGTTCAATTTGATCGTTAACTCCACCGAATAAGCCATATTCGAACGTAATTCGACGGTTCGTCTTTTCTTGATAATATTGTATCGCTTCCATTAATTTGTTGACATCATACGCTCGGTTAATTGGCATCAGTTTAGAACGTATTTCATTATTCGCCGCATGCAAACTTACCGCAAAATTAATTTGTAATGATTCATCTGCAAAATCATAGATTCTAGGAATAATCCCTGAAGTTGAAACTGTAATATGGCGCGCACCAATATTTAAGCCTTCATCGTGATTGACAATCTTAAGAAAGTCCATCATTTCATCGTAATTCTCAAACGGCTCACCAATTCCCATAATAACAATTGATGAAACACGTTCATTTGTTTCATCTAGTGCTTTTTGCACTGTTAAAACTTGAGATACAATTTCCCCAGCTTCCAAATTACGTTTAAGCCCGCCTAACGTAGATGCACAAAATGTACAACCGATTCGACATCCTACTTGTGTAGTCACACACACAGAATTTCCGTAATCATGGCGCATCAATACTGTTTCAATAGTGTAACCATCTTGTAATTGGAATAAAAATTTAATCGTGCCATCTCGACTTTCTTGTTTTACGACTGTTTCTAACGTAGTGATACTAAAGTGGTCAGCAAGTAGTTGGCGTAAATCTTTAGATAAATTCGTCATTTCTTCAAAAGTATTTACACGTTTACCATACAGCCATTCAAAGATTTGTTTAGCGCGAAAACTTTGTTGACCGTGTTCTTGAAGCCACTGTTTCATTTCATCAAACCGTAAAGAATAGATCGATTGTTTTTCGAAATCAGGTAAAAACTTGTTTTTCTTTTTCTTATCAGCAGTGATCATTACGCATGTTCCTTTCTTTTAATTTTAGTAATAAAAAAGCCATCTGTATTAAAATCTTGCGGTAATAATTGTAGTGTTTTAATACGTTCATTCGTTTTTGGATTTTCAAAAACTTCAAATTCAAATTCTGGATGTGCCTTTAAAAAAGAATAAATTACATTCTCATTTTCCATCTGTTCTATGGTACATGTGGAATAAACCAATGTGCCACCTACTTTGAGGTGTTGCGATACATTTTCTAATATTTGAAGTTGTAAATCAACTAGTGATGTCACATCTTGTTCTGTAATCATATATTTAATCTCAGGCTTGTGGCGCAACACGCCTAGACCACTACAAGGTGCGTCTACAATGATTTTGTCATATTGTTTTGTATAAGGTTCTGTTGCATCGTGAACATACGTCGAGATGTTATTTAACTTCAGTTTATTGATATTATGTTTAATTAACTCAATTTTATGCGGATGTATATCTGTCGCTTCTACATGTCCAGTTCCATTCAACATTTCTGCAGTATGACATGCTTTACCACCTGGTGCACTACAACAATCTAAAATAAGATCGCCATGTTGTGGCGCTAAAATCGCACTTACAAACATTGAACTTTTATCTTGAATACTCATTTTACCATCTTTAAAAAGCTGCGCATGTATGACTGACCCATTGGAAACATGTAAACACTCATTTAACTCCGTATCTTGTTCGATATGAAATCCTTCTCTTTCAAGTGCTTTCATAGCATCGTTAACGGTAATCAATGTTTGGTTAACTCGCACAGTTTGCGCAACTGGTTTTAACATTTCTTGCGCAATGGCTTCTGTAGTATCTATGCCATAATGTGTTTTCCAATGTTTAATGATCCAAACCGGTATACTATACATAATTGATAAGCGCTCTATGTCATTCTTAATGGTGCTTAATTGGGGCAGTGATTCAGTTGTCAAACGTCTTAAAATCGCATTAACCGTGTTACCTGTTTGTCGGCCTCCGCGCTTTTTAGCTATTGAAACCGCCTCGTTAATGATGGCATGCGTAGGTATTTTATCCATATAGACAAATTGATAGATACTCATCCATAGCAATCGTCTTACCCATCCCTTAATCTTCGTTTTCAAAAATGGCTTTAAAAAGTAATCCAATGTTAATTTACGTTGAATGGTTCCGTAAACGAGTGCTGTATAAAGACCGCGATCACTCGGATTTAACTGCACTTGGTTTAAGACTTCATTGATTTTTAAATTACTATATGCGCCTTCTTTAAAAACCGCTTCAATTGTATCAAGACTTAATGCACGTACTGAAGTCATTTATCCTAGTTCCTTTCCGACCAATTCATCTTGGTAACCACTTAAAAAATTAGCAGTAGGCATGCGTTTTTTACCAGCTAATTGGATCTCTGTTAACGCAATACTATCATCAGACCCGGTACCTACAACAATCGCTTTTTTTGTTGTCTGCAAAATTTTACCCGGTTGTCCTGAAACATTTGGCACGAGTTCTGCTGTATACAGTTTCATTGTTTTCCCCTCTAAAGATGTTGACGCTACAGGCCATGGGGATAATCCTCGGATATGATTGAAAATTTGACGTGCCTCTTGTTGCCAATCAATCCATTCATCTTCACGTTGGATGTTTGATGCAAATGAAACTTTTGATGCTTCTTGAGGTACGCTTGAGTTGGTACCATTTAAAATGCTCGGTAATGTTTCTTGTAAAAGTGTTGTACCTAATGCGCTTAATTTATCATGCATTGTGCCCACATTATCTTCATCTTCGATAGGTATTGCACGCTGTGAAATAATATTCCCGGCATCAAGTTGTTGTACCATATACATAATTGTGACACCTGTTTCTTTTTCACCATCTATGATTGCTTGATGAATAGGCGCCCCACCACGGTACTTAGGTAATAATGAAGCATGCACATTTACAGCACCATATTTAGGGTGTGTTAATAATTCTTTAGGTAATAATTGACCAAACGCAGCTGTCACAATTAAGTCACATTCCATATTTAATAACGTCTCAAGTTCTTCAGAGTGTGCAAGTTTTTCAGGTTGTAATACAAGCAAATCATGTGCCGCCGCAACTTTCTTAACTGGAGGTGGTGTTAAAATACGTTTTCGACCCACTGGGCGATCAGGTTGTGTCACCACTGCTATAACGTCATGCGTTTCAATTAACATTTCTAAAATTGATGTTGAAAAATCAGGTGTACCCATAAAAATAATTTTACTCATTGTCGTAGTAGGCCTCCAATTCTTTTTCGGTAATTTCTCTATCCATAATATCAGTAAATAATACGCCATTAAGATTATCTATTTCATGTAAAATCATGCGTGCAATATCATCATACGCCGTTAACTCAACATCTCTTCCATAAATATCTTTACTTTTTACTGTAATCATTTGACTTCGCGTCACTTCTCCAAAACGATTTGGCACACTTAAACATCCTTCTAGTTCAGTTGTTGTCGTATCCGATGCGCGCACTATTTCAGGGTTAATTAATTGTAGTAGTCCGTCTTGTTCCATATCTACCATCGCAATTTGAAGTGGTATACCTATTTGTGGTGCGCTCAACGCTTGGCCACCTGCTGCATACATCGTATCTTCAATATCTTGAATAATTTGAGTCAAACGTTGATCAAATGTCGTCACAGGCGCTGCCTTTTTTCGAATTAAGGGATGTGTGTCCGTTAATATTTTTTTAATTGCCATGTCCAAATCTCCTATTAAAATTCATCATTATATTATAGCTTAAATTTTATAAAATTGCGATGACGTACATACAAAATGCACATAACGATTGTATTACAATGTTGAATCACTTTTAATAAATGCGAAACTATCATAAAAAAAGTGAAACAGAAATCGGATAGATTTCAATGTTTCACTTTTAAAAGTTTCACACTTATTTACATCATCATAAAAGGATTGATATCGATTTTTAAAGACAATTTCTCTTTTACAAATTGTTCATGATAAAAATCATCTAAATAGGTTAACGCATGTATGAGTGACGGTTCACTTTTATATTTCACTAACACTTGGAAACGATGTTCATTATTTATTCTCGGAATTGCTGCTGCTGAAGGCCCTAGGATGAGGGATTTATCAGATAAATGTTGAATTAATATTTGATGAATATGTGTGGCAGCTTCTAACACTTTTTTCATATTTTGATGTGTAATCGTAAAATTGATTAAATAATAATACGGTGGGTATTGACCCAATTGACGATACTTCATTTCCTTTTGATAAAAATTCAGATAATCACCGATTTTGACATCTTGAATTGCATAATGTTCAGGATTATACGTTTGAATAATGACTTCGCCAGTTTTTTCATGTCTACCTGCACGCCCTGCCACTTGTGTTAACAATTGAAATGTGCGTTCACTAGCTCGAAAATCAGGTAAATTAAGTAGCGTGTCTGCATTTAAAACACCTACTAAAGTGATATTAGGAAAATCTAAACCCTTCGCTATCATTTGTGTTCCTAGTAAAATATCACCTTTACCTTCACCAAATTGCTTCAGTAATTTTTCATGACTCCCTTTTTGTGTTGTTGTATCTACATCCATTCGGATAATACGCGCCTCAGGATACATTTCATTTAAATATTCTTCAACTTTTTGGGTTCCCGTCCCCATTTGTCGAATGTGTTCACTTTCGCAACTAGGACATTGAAACGGCGCTTGTGTTTGATACCCACAATAATGACATTTTAGTTGATCGGATGATTTATGATAGGTTAGTGAAATATCACAATTTGGACATTGTGGTACATGACCGCAATCACGACACAACATAAAAGATGCATATCCTCGGCGGTTTAAAAACAGTACTACTTGCTCATTGTTATCGAGTCTCATTTGAATCGCTGTTTTCAACTTATCTGAAAACATTGAGCGATTTCCATTCGCAAGTTCCTCGCGCATATCACATATATCAATATTTGGTAAAGGCTGTTGATTGACTCGAGATGGCATGGACAATAGCTGGTATACGCCTTTTTCAGCACGCGCATAACTTTCAAGACTTGGGGTAGCACTGCCTAGAACGAGCGGACATTGATGATATTCGGCACGCCAAACTGCAATATCGCGCGCATGGTATCGCGGGTAATCTTCTTGTTTATACGTTGCTTCATGCTCTTCGTCTATAATAATCATTCCTAAGTTTTTAAAGGGCGCAAATACACTAGAGCGCGCGCCAACACTAACACGTGCGCGACCATCTCTAATTTTTCGCCATTCATCGTATCGCTCACCTTTAGACAATCCGGAATGAAGGACTGCCACTTCATCTCCAAATCGACGTTTAAAGCGGTTCACCATTTGAGGTGTTAATGCAATCTCTGGCACCAACATCATTGCAGTTTTACCGTCTGTTAACACTTTTTCAATGATTTGAAGGTATATTTCAGTTTTCCCGGAACCTGTAACACCATGCAGTAAAAACGTTTCAGACGTCTGACTTTCTGTGGCACGCTTTAGTTGGTCAAATGTGGTTTGTTGTTCAGCAGTCAATACACGCTTTGATTCAGCTTCAAACACGCGTCCTTTATATGGATCACGTTCTATCGTTGCATCATATTTTTCAATGACACCATGTTTTACTAAAGTATTAATAGATGAATTCGAAAAGCCAATCTCCAACAATTCTTGTAAATAGACATCTCTGTGACTTTCATCTAGTAAAAAAACCAATAGTTCATATTGTTTAGGTTGTTTATTTAACGTCTCTAATCGTGCTTCAGCACGTGCAATATCACAAACTTTGACTGCTTTTTGTGTTTTTTTGGCAGTTGCTTGCTGCAATATTGTTTCTTCATAAATATGTCCATTCTCCAAATACGGTCGCAATGTTTGAATCATTTGATCTGCTTGTGCTTGGCGATAGGTGTATTGACCATTGCGGTCAAAATATTTAGAAATGCTTTCAGGAAGTTCTGTACCTTCATTGATTTGAAATACTTTTTGATACTTCGCTTTAATAGCACTTGGTAACATTGTTTCTAAAATAGATATACGTTTGCATATAAAATAACGACTAAACCATTGACTTAGATGCACTAATTCTTCAGTGAGTTCAGGCTGAATATCTTTTACTTCAAGAATAGCTTTTACTTTAGATAAATCATACTCCGCTTCATCATCAGGAATGCATGCCATGACATAGCCTTGAATTTTACGTGGTCCAAATGGAACGACGACTCTTACCCCAGGTTGCACTACAGACAGTAAATCATGAGGTATCCGATAATCAAACGTGCGGTCTACACGCTTAGCGTCAACATCTACAATGACTTGAGCAATCGTCATTGCCACTCACCTTCTAAAGTATCTAAAATTTGGCGTGCAATATCTATTTTAGCCCCTTTTGAAATAGGTACAGCATGGCCGTCTTTAAAATACATTGTAACTTCATTCTCATCTGAACTAAAACCGATGGACGTGTCGCCGACATTATTAGCGATGATAACATCGGCATGTTTGCGTTTCAATTTATCTTGTGCATATTGAGCGACATTTTCTGTTTCAGCTGCAAACCCTACAAGCTTTTGATGGGTTTTTTCTTCACCTAAAAATTTTAAAATATCCACAGTTCGTTTAAATTCAACGTTTACATTACCATCTTGTTTTTTCATTTTATGTTCTAAAGGTTGGCATGGCGTGTAATCAGAAACAGCTGCCGTTTTGAAAATAATATCTTGCGTTTTATAATGCGCTAAAACGGCATCAAACATATTTTGAGCACTTTGAACAGGGATGAATTTAACACCTTGAGGTGGCTCAATAGATGTTGGTCCTGAAATTAATGTCACGTGTGCGCCACGTGCCACTAGTGCTTCAGCGATTGCGTAACCCATCTTTCCAGAGGCACGATTCGAAACGAAACGCACTGGGTCAATAACTTCCACAGTAGGTCCTGCAGTAATTAAAACATGTTGATTGGTAAAGTAAGATACCGTGTCATTGATCGGTTCAGATGGCATAGGTTCAAAATGGGGAGTCTGTTGAATCATTTCCACAATATCAATAGGTTCTGCCATTCGACCTTTAGCCACATAGCCACACGCTAAAAACCCTTCACCAGGCTCAATAAAATGGTAACCATCTTCTGATAAAATTTTCATATTATGTTGGATACGTGGATTTTGATACATATTGACATTCATTGCTGGCGCAATCCATTTCGGTGTGGTAGTAGCAAGTAACGTCGATGTGACAATATCATCTGCCAAACCATGTGCAAGTTTAGAAATCGTATTCGCCGTTGCAGGCGCAACAACAATTAAATCTGCCCAATCACCTAATGCGATATGTTGAATCTCTTCTGGATTTTCTTCAATGAACGTATTCGTATAGACAGGTTGTCGACTAATCACTTGAAACGATAAAGGGGTCACAAATTCTTGTGCATGTGCAGTCATCATGACACGAACAACATAGCCCGCTTGTGTTAATTTACTTGTTAAATCAATAGCCTTATACGCAGCAATACCACCTGTAACTGCGAGTAATATATTTTTCATTTCTTCCACTCCCGTAAAAACACTTGATTTGATTATAATATAGGTTACTAATGATTTCACTTGTTTGTCATTCACAACACATTCTAATCATGGTTGTAGCGCATTTACACACTCATCTACGCATGATGTTGCCATACATGATGCATATCATTACTTTATCACGTGCTTTTTTGGATTTTAAAAAACCTTCAAAGTTCATATTCCATGAATTTTGAAGGTTATCCGTAAAGGTGAAATCATATATTTCAACTTCAGTTGCTAGATACATAGCAATCGAGTAGCTTAGAAGTTTTTAGGGTCAACATATGGATGTACTTTATTAGCAGCGATTTCTTCTAAAGCACGTCCAACTGTTTTTTTGCTCGTATAGTCATTTAATAATAAATGTTCTGGATCCGCTTGAATTTCACGTGCACGCTTTGCAGCTGTCGTTGCAATTAAATATTTAGAGCTAATCTTATCTTGTAATTGATGAATAGGTGGATATAACATTATTTTTTGGCCTCCAATAACATTTTTCGATATTTTGCTTCGATACGTTCCCGTTTTAAGTGTTCCGCTTCTACAATAGCTTGAATTCGGTCTTTCGCAAGGTCAACCTCATCATTCACTACGACATAATCATAAAGATTCATCATTTCAACTTCTTTACGTGCCTCATTGACGCGACTTTGAATTTTTTCTTCTGATTCCGTTCCACGTCCAACTAATCGTTCTCTTAAATGGTCAAGACTTGGCGGTGCTAAGAAGATAAATAAAGCATCCGGAAACTTTTTGCGCACTTGTTTTGCCCCTTCAACTTCAATTTCTAAAAAGACATCATGACCGGCATTCATCGTATCTCTTACATATTGAACTGGCGTTCCGTAGTAGTTCCCTACATATTCAGCATATTCGATAAATGCATCGTCTTCTATTAATTTTTCAAACTCATCCCTTGTTTTGAAAAAATAATCCACGCCATCTACTTCACCTACACGCATCTCACGTGTTGTCATTGAAATTGAATATTTATAAGATGTCGTTGGATCATCAAAAATCCGCTTTCGAACTGTGCCCTTTCCTACACCAGAAGGGCCTGAGAGTACTATAAGTAAGCCTTTTTCAGTATCCATTCCTTACGACCTTTCCTTCGCTATTCTATAGTTATTAACATATCTTACCATAATTATAATTCTATTGTATAGAGCTTACCTACAGAAATGTATAATCTGCATTACACGCATGTGCATGTTATAATGAATCAATGAATTTTAGTAAAGGTGGCACATAATTATGGCAATTGATGGACTTTTTACACGTAAAATGGTTGAATCTCTTCAATTTTTAGTCTCTGGACGTATTCATAAAATTAACCAACCCGAAAATGACACGATTATTATGGTCGTACGACAACAGCGTCAAAACCATCAATTGTTGTTATCCATTCACCCTAATTTTGCACGTATACATTTAACGGAAAAGAAATATAATAATCCTTTTGAACCACCGATGTTTGCGCGTGTTTTCCGTAAACATCTTGAAGGTGGCATTATTCAATCCATCCGCCAAATTGGCAATGATAGACGCATAGAAATCGATATTATGAGTAAAGATGAAATAGGCGATACCATTTATCGCACAGTCATTTTGGAAATAATGGGAAAACATAGTAACCTCATCCTCGTGAACGAAGAACGAAAAATTATTGAAGGGTTTAAGCATTTAACACCCAATACAAATCAATATCGTACTGTAATGCCTGGATTCGCTTATGAAGCACCACCATCACAAAATAAACAGAATCCGTTTACGTTTAAAGGTGAAGATGTATTACGTTTTATCGATTTCAATGCTGGGAAAATTGACCGTCAGCTTTTACACACTTTCGAAGGATTTTCTCCGTTAATTACGAAAGAAATTACAAGTCGCAGGCAGTTTATGACACCTCAAACATTGCCCGTAGCATTTGATGAAGTACTTCAAGACATCGATCACACTCTTACACCTGTATTTCATAAAAACCATGAAACTGGTAAAGAAGACTTTTATTTTATGACATTAACGCAGTTTTATGATGACCAAGTCGTCTTTGATTCTTTACACGAATTGTTAGATCGATTTTATGATGCTCGAGGTGAACGCGAACGTGTCAAACAACGTGCGAATGACTTAGTCAAACTCGTTCACCAACTATTACAGAAAAATTCAAATAAACTCAGTAAGCTCGTTGACGAATTAGAAGGAACATTAAATAAAGATGAACAACAACTTTATGGTGAATTGATTACAGCGAATATTTATCAATTAAAACCGGGCGATACGTCTCTAACGACGATTAATTATTATACCGGTGAAGAAGTTACCATTTCACTAAATCCAATGAAATCTCCAGCTGAAAATGCACAGTTTTATTACAAACAATACAATCGCCTTAAAACACGTGAGCGCGAATTAAAACACCAAATTGATCTTACAAAATCAAACATTGCTTATTTTGAAAACATTGAACAACAACTTGCGCATATTACTGTGGATGAAATTGATGATATTCGTGAAGAATTAGCTGAACAAGGGTTTGTAAAGCAACGCAAACAAAAGAAAGCTAAAAAAAGCAAACAAATAACCTTACAAACATATATTTCATCTGATGGTGACACGATACAGGTTGGGAAAAATAATAAACAAAATGACTATCTAACAAATAAATTAGCGAAAAAGTCTCATCTTTGGTTTCATACAAAAGACATTCCAGGTAGTCATGTCGTTATACTGGCAGATGAGCCCTCAAATCAAACGATCGAAGAAGCAGCAATGATTGCAGCTTATTTCTCTAAAGCTGGGCAATCTGGGCAAATTCCAGTGGATTATACTGAAATTCGCCACGTCCATAAGCCAAGTGGTGCTAAACCTGGGTTTGTCACGTATGATAATCAAAAAACATTATTTGCAACGCCCGACTTTGATAAAATTACAGCTTTGAAAAAACACGAGAATCATAAAAATTAATACATGATTAAAAGGGCTGCGCATATCAGACCTGTTAATTAAAAATAAGCTAACAAAATTCATTTATACATGAACTTTGTTAGCTATTATTTATATAAATCGATTTTGTCTTAGTGATGGACACTATGATGCATTGTGATTGATCCTTTAGCCGAGACTTCTGAGGCATTTAGCCGCAACCGAAAATCCATTTTGAGGTAAGGCGCCTAGAAAAGCGAGGCCTTAGGGACAATCATAGGTTTAATGATCTATGTCCCAAACCTATTATATGATGAAATTAATTGATTTAATTATTCTATAATGTGACCACCACAGCTAGGTGGTTCTTTAGAGACGTGTTAGAATTTTAAATTTTATTTCTTTGATTCAGGTAATGCGAGTTGGAAATTGACGCCAAATTTATCTTGAATCCAGGCAAATTCACGGTATTGAGGTTGCATTTCCGTTTTTGGCATCAATATTGCACCGCCATCTTTCAAACCATTGTAAAGTACATCCATTTGATATTGATCTTTAACAGTAACAAATAATGACATCGCCGGATTCATTTCAATATCTGTTCCATTCATATTATCTATAGCCATAAAGACTTGACCATTAAGTTTAAAAATCGTGTGTTGCACTTTACCAGCGTAATCAGGTGTGGTTTCATCATATTTCACCATCGTGATAATTTCACTATCGTCAAACAAAGACGTATACAAATGTACTGCTTCTTCAGCATCACCATTAAACATTAAAAACGTCGTAATTTTAGATATTTTCATTACGTAAGTCCTCCTTGATGTGGTTGAGACTTATGTCACATGCCACCAAATTATAATATGAGTAGACGCACAATGTGAAACGAGGCACCGTGCGCCCATATCCAGATTCTTTTTAACTTTCACTTATGTATATAACCCGTTACAATGGAATTAAATCATGAATGGAGGAAAATCAAGATGATAAGTATAAATTTAGTGATACCTATTCTTGTCCTTTTAGTTATTATGCTTATAGGTTATGCTTTTGCACGTTGGTTCTTAAGATAAAGTTTATGGGTAAAAGCGATGCGTAAAATTGACTTATATGCACGATAACCTAAAAATGCACATCAAAGGTATGTCATTGATGTGCACCTGTATACGGTAGGATAAAATATTTTTCAATAGAAAGGGTGACGTCCTTTCGTCACCCTTATGTTTATACGATGATTACCCCTTCAAATGCTACTTAAGGATGAATTTGAAAGGGGTTTGCTTATTACTTAAGAAATGCTCCCGCGATTTTTAATAGATGATGTGAAGCATCCATAATCTAGTTATTTCCTCATTACAACGTGTTACGCCACTGAATTAAACCCTCTACATCTTGTTTAGAAATCTTGCCACGCTCAACTGCTACGTCTACAAGTTCATCAAAATGACTTAAAGTGTAGAAAGGAACTTGTGCTTGTTTAAATTGTTCATCCGCTTTACGTAAGCCATAGGTAAATATAGCAACGACGCCTAAAACGTCGGCCCCCGCTTCACGTAATGCTTCTACTGCAGTAATGGATGAGCCACCTGTCGAAATCAAATCTTCTATCACAACTACTTTTTTACCTTCACTTAATGCGCCTTCAATTTGATTTTGTTTTCCATGACTTTTACTCTTTGATCGTACGTAGCTCATTGGTAAATTCATTTTATCTGAAATAAATGCTGCATGTGGGATACCAGCTGTAGCTGTACCAGAAATGATATCTACTTTTTCAAAATGGTTTTGAATTAACTCGATTAAGCCATCTCGAATCGCTTCACGTACATTTGGATAACCTAACGTGACACGGTTATCACAATAAATTGGTGATTGAATTCCAGAACTCCATGTAAACATGTCATTAGGTGATAAGGAAACTGCTTCTATATCAAGTAATGCTTGTGCAATGTGTTTCGCCATTAGTTTAACCAACTTTCTTTAATTTGATGATATGCTTTGACAGGATCTGTGCTTTTTGTGATTGGACGTCCGACAACGATATGTGTAGCACCAAGGTGTTTAGCTTCTTCAGGTGTCGTCACACGTTTTTGATCGTTCACATCACTATGTTTCGGACGTATACCAGGTGTGACTTTTAAGAAATTGTCACCACAGTGCGCTTTAATCAACGCCGTTTCAAGTGGAGAACACACGACACCATCTAAACCTGAACGTTGCGCCAGTTTAGCATAGTTAAGCACTGCTTCTTCCATCGTTGTATGAATATTTTGTTCATGATGCAACATCTCTTCAGTTGTAGAAGTTAGTTGTGTGACTGCAATGATTTTAATGTTAGGATTATGCGTTTGTAATCCTTCTACTGCACGTGTCATCATTTCAGTGCCTCCAGCAGCATGCACATTGACAAGGTCTACCTCTAATTTCGCAAGCCCTGCCATCGCTTTGCCAACTGTATTTGGAATATCATGGAGTTTTAAATCTAAAAAAATATCATGTCCTAATTGCTTAATATCTTTAATCAATGAAGGTCCTGTTTGATAAAACAATTCCATTCCAACTTTGACAAACAGTGGCTCATTAAATTGTTTTAAAAATTGAATGACTTCTGTATGTGATGCAAAATCAAGTGCAATAATTGGAGTATTCTTCATTATTTTACAACCCTTTCTGCGTACGTCCTTTCAGTTCATGAATATGATGCACACCAAGGTCATCTAATAAATTTGGTAAGGCATCTATAATTTCTTTACAAACACATGGATTTTGGAAGTTAGCTGTTCCTACAGCAATGGCATCCGCACCGACTGAAATATAGTCAATCACGTCTTGCGCATTTTGAATGCCACCCATCGCTATAATAGGAATCGTTGGCATAGCTTTACGAACCTCATACACCATACGTAAGGCAACAGGCTTAATTGCTGGACCACTCAAGCCACCAATAACATTACTAATAATCGGACGCCCTGTTTTATGATCAATGCGTAAGCCTACGAGCGTGTTAATCATTGTTAAGCCGTCTGCATATTGACCAATCGCTTTTGCCATATCTACAATATTCGTCACATTAGGAGATAATTTAACATACACGGGCACTTCTGACACCGCTTTTACTTTTCGAGTTAATGAAGCAGCTACTTCAGGATCAACGCCAAACTGCATACCGCCTTCTTTAACATTTGGACACGAAATATTTAATTCAAGTGCTTTGACATTCGGTGCTTTAGAAACATGACTTGCTACATATACATAATCTTCTTCAGTAGAACCCGCGACATTTGCGATAATTGGTACATCATACGCTTCTAATGCTTTTAATTCATGCTCTAAAATATGGTGTACACCTGGATTTTGTAGCCCTATTGCATTAATCATTCCACTATCTGTTTCAGCAACACGTGGCGTTTCATTGCCAAAGCGTGCTTCTTTCGTAGCCGCTTTAATCATAATGGCACCGAGATCTGATAGAGAATAAAACTGACTGTACTCTGCGCCAAATGCGAAACATCCACTTGCTGGCATGACTGGATTTTTTAAAGTTAGTCCAGGTATCTCAACTGTTAATCGGCTCATAAAACTACCGCTCCTTTTTCAAAAACTGGCCCGTCCGTACACACTTTTACATAGTCAGTGGCGCTATCGGGCACGTGGCATACACAAGCAAAACATGCACCGATGCCACATCCCATGCGTTCTTCTAGAGAAATATATCCTGGAACATCTTTAAGAGTGTACAACTCCGTTAAAGCCTTTAACATCGGTTTAGGGCCACACGTGTAGTAAATATCATAATCAACTGGTAACGTATCAATCACATTGGTAACAAAACCCTTTTTACCTAAGCTACCATCTTCAGTAACGATATGCGTTTCACCGAGTGCTTCAAATTGTGATTGGTAAAACACATCTTTTTTTGAGCGAAACCCTAATACATGAACCGTTTCAATTCCCTTCAGATTGAGTTGTTTTGAAAGCTCATATAACGGGGGCACCCCGATACCGCCCCCTACTAGTAAAGCTTTCTTTTTTGCTTTTTCAACTGGAAAACCATTTCCTAACGGCGCAATGATATCGATAGGATCGCCGGCCTTTAATGCCGCAATTTTTTGCGTCCCTTCCCCTTCAGCTCTAAACAACATCGTAAACGTGTTTTTTTGGCTGTCAATGTTACAAATGGAAATAGGTCTTCTCAACATGTGTAGTGATCCTTGACCTGTTTTAATATGCACAAATTGACCAGGTTGTTTTAATTTAGAAACACTTGGACCACTCACTTTTAATTCATAAATGCGATCTGCAATTGCTTCATTAGAAAGTACTGTTAATTTATCCACTACAACGCCCCCTACATGTTTCGCATTGAAAATGTCATACTTTCAATCACGTTTGTTAATGCATTTGCTGTGTCTAAAGATGTTAAACATGGCACCCCATTTTCAACAGATGTGCGTCTAATTTGGAATCCATCACGCTCTATCGTTTTACCTTTCGTCATTGTATTAATGACAAGTTGTACGTCGCCATCTTGAATCTTGTGAAGTAAATCGTCATGACCGCCTATTTTACCTACCGTTTCCACTTGAATACCATGGTCAGCTAGTATTTGAGCTGACCCCTTCGTCGCAATGATTTTGTAACCTACTTCATTTAAACGTGTTGCGATTTTGACCATCTCTTGTTTATCTTTATCACTCACAGTTATTAAAACCGTTCCATAATCTTTGACTTCCATCCCAGCTGCTGTTAATCCTTTGAATAGTGCCTTTTCTAATGTAAGGTCACGTCCCATGACTTCACCTGTTGATTTCATTTCAGGTCCAAGTGTAATATCAACATTTTTTAATTTGTTAAAACTAAACACCGGTGCTTTCACAAATACGCCTTCTTTATATGGTTGAATCCCTTGCTTAAAGCCCATGTCTGTTAATTTTTCTCCCATAATTGCACGCATGGCAAGTTGCGCCATCTGTATTTCTGTTATTTTACTTAAAAATGGTACCGTACGACTCGAACGTGGGTTAACTTCTAACACGTATACCCCATCATGTGCTAACACGAACTGGATATTAATCAACCCGATAACATTTAAGCCTTTCGCAAGCTTAACTGTGTATGCTTCTAAAGTGTCGATGTCTTCTTGGCTTAATGTTTGTGGTGGATACACTGCGATTGAATCTCCTGAATGTACCCCTGCTCGTTCGATATGTTCCATGATGCCAGGAATAATCACCGTTTCACCATCACAAATCGCATCGACTTCGATTTCTTTACCAGTGAGATAACGATCGACTAATACTGGATGTTCTGGACTTGCTTTAACCGCTTCATTCATATAATTTTCAAGCTCAGCGTCATTATATACAATTTCCATCGCACGTCCCCCTAAGACATAGGATGGGCGTACAACAACGGGATAACCGATGTCTCGTGCATTATCCAGTGCTTCTGTTGCTGATGTTGCTGTTTTTCCTTTAGGTTGAGGGACATTAATTTGATTTAATAATGCCTCAAATTCTTTTCGGTCTTCCGCACGGTTTAAATCTTCAAGCGTCGTTCCTAGGATGTGAACACCATGTTTAACAAGTTTATCTGCAAGATTAATCGCAGTTTGTCCACCAAATTGAACAACGACCCCTTTAGGCTGTTCTAGGTTAATGATGTTCATCACATCTTCTTCAGTGAGTGGTTCAAAATACAATTTATCTGAGATAGAGAAGTCAGTTGATACGGTTTCAGGGTTGTTATTGACAATGATTGCTTCGTAACCTGCATTTTGAATCGCCCATACGGCATGAACCGTCGCATAATCAAATTCAACCCCTTGCCCAATCCGAATTGGACCTGAGCCTAAGACGATAATTTTTTCTTTATCGCTGACGATAGACTCATTTTCCTCTTCATATGTGCCATAAAAGTAAGGTGTTGCAGATTCAAATTCAGCTGCACACGTATCTACCATTTTGTATACTGGGTAGATGTTGTGTTGTTGTCTTAATTGATAAATTTCTTGCTCTGTCATTTCAAAACGATGCGCAATCACACGATCGCTAAATCCGAAGCGTTTCGCAAATTTCAGGTAATCAATATCCCCTTTATTTGCTTTTAATGCGTGTTCCATGTCGATAATGTTTTTAAATTTATTTAAGAAGAAGTAGTCGATTTTTGTCATCTCATGAATCTCTTCTAAAGAAGTCCCACGTCGAATTGCTTCACCGATAAAGAATAAACGTTCGTCATCTTGTGCTTTAATGCGCGCTTTAATGTAATCTAAGTCAAAGGATTCTCCATTTGGCAACCCTAAATGGTGTACGCCATACTCCAAAGAGCGAATTGCTTTAAGCAATGATTCTTCATACGTACGACCAATCGACATCACTTCACCAGTTGCTTTCATTTGCGTACCTAATTCGCGTTCACCTTTCTCAAATTTATCAAACGGAAATCGCGGAATTTTAGAAACAACATAGTCCAAAGCAGGTTCAAATGCAGCATACGATGTGCCAGTAACAGGGTTTTTCATTTCATCTAAAGTTAGACCAATCGCAATTTTGGCAGCCAATTTAGCTATAGGATAACCCGTTGCTTTTGACGCCAATGCCGATGAACGTGACACGCGTGGGTTCACTTCAATGATGTAGTATTTCATTGAGTGAGGATCTAGCGCAAGTTGGACATTACATCCACCTTCAATACCTAAAGCACGGATGACTTTTAACGAGACGTCACGCAACATTTGATATTCGACATCGGATAATGTTTGACTCGGTGCTACGACAACTGAATCCCCAGTATGGATACCTACAGGATCAATGTTTTCCATATTACAAACGACAATCGCATTATCATTTTTATCGCGCATCACTTCATACTCAATCTCTTTATAACCAGCTATTGATTTTTCAATTAAACATTGTGTAGCCGGACTGTACTTTAATCCGTTAGACACAACTTCTTTGAGCTCATCATCATTGTGGCAAATACCACCACCTGTACCGCCCATCGTAAAAGCTGGTCTTACGATTAATGGATAACCTACTTGCTCCTTAAATTGAAAGGCTTGTTCTAACGTATTGACAATATCACTTTCAGGTACAGGAACATCTAATTCATTCATTAAAGTACGAAAACGTTCACGGTCTTCAGCGCGTTCTATTGAATCGAGTTCTGTCCCAAGTAACTTCACATTATTGGAAGCGAGTACGCCACTATTGTGAAGTTCAATCGCCATATTCAAACCTGTTTGTCCACCTAAAGTTGGCAATAATGCGTCAGGTTGTTCTTTACGAATGATACGTGCGATAAAATCATGCGTAAGTGGTTCAATATAAACTTTATCGGCAATTTCTTTATCAGTCATAATCGTCGCTGGATTCGAATTGACTAAAATAACACGGTACCCCTCTTCTTTTAGAGCCAGACACGCCTGAGTTCCGGCATAATCAAATTCTGCTGCTTGCCCAATAATGATTGGTCCTGAACCAATGACTAAGATGGATTGAATATCATTTCTTTTTGGCATTATGAACGCACCCCTTCTTTTTGATGGTCTAGCATTAACGTGATAAATTGATCAAATAAATAGTTAGAATCTGTAGGACCTGGACATGCTTCAGGATGGTACTGCACTGAAAATGCTGGCGCTGTCTTATGACGTAATCCTTCCACAGTACCATCATTTAGCGCAATATGGGTCACTTCTAAATCGGTAGCTTTAATCGATGCAGCATCAATCGCATAACCATGGTTTTGACTCGTCAACGCGATTTTTCCAGTGCGTAAATCTTTAACAGGATGATTGGCACCACGATGTCCAAATTTCATTTTGAAAGATGTTGCACCTTGAGAGAGTGCAAACAGTTGATGTCCTAAGCAAATGCCAAAAAATGGAATTTTCCCTAGTATGCCTTGAATCATCTCAATCGCAACGTGTACATCTTCAGGATCTCCAGGCCCATTTGATAACATGACACCATCAGGAGACATGTTTAAAATCGCTTCTGCACTTGTATCATAAGGGACAACTGTGACTTCACATCCGCGAGCATTGAGTTCACGCACAATATTTTGTTTTTTACCAAAGTCTACAAGGACAACATGTAAGTTGAATCCCGTAGAGACATATGGTGTTTTCGTTGAAACTGTTGGCACTTCAGTTCGTGGAAATTCAATTGTTTTTAATATTTGTATCGTCGTATCTATGTCATTTTTATGATCAACAAATGCAGCTTTAAATACACCATGTTGACGAATTTTTTTCGTAATACTGCGTGTATCTACACCGCTGATTCCTGGAATATTAAATGTTTTTAATACTTCATCTAAAGATTTTTGAGCACGGAAATTACTAGGTGTTGAACATGCTTCTTTAACTACAACACCATTAAGTGTCGGTACTAACGATTCAAAATCCTCACGATTAATCCCGTAATTTCCAATTAATGGATACGTAAATGTTATGATTTGACCTGTATAAGAAGGATCAGAAATCGTTTCTTGATAGCCTGTCATCGCTGTATTGAAAACAATTTCCCCTCTTGTTAATGCATCAGAACCTAATTTAAAACCTGTATATACCGTTCCATCTTCAAGTACCAGATAACGTTTCTCAAACATTATTTTCCCCCCTTATAACGAATCTCTCCATCAACCATCGTGAATAAAGTTTTACCATACACACGCTCTCCTAAAAATGGTGTGTTAGAAGATTTAGATAAAAAGTCTTCCGCTTTAATGTCATATGCTACATCTAAATCAATGAGTGTTAAGTCTGCAGGCGCGCCTTCTTCAAGTTTGCCAAACGGTAAGTCAAATAATTTAGCAGGTTTAATTGTGATATAGTCTACTAATTGTTGTAATGACCATTTCCCTGTTTTAACAAAGTGTGTATATAAAAGTGGGAAAGCCGTTTCACTTCCTACAATTCCAAAAGGTGCACGCGTCATCGGTTGATCTTTTTCATCAGCAGCATGCGGTGCATGATCAGTCGCAATGATGTCAATTGTGCC
This sequence comes from Staphylococcus agnetis, assembly GCF_011466855.1. NCBI lineage: Bacteria > Bacillati > Bacillota > Bacilli > Caryophanales > Staphylococcaceae > Staphylococcus > Staphylococcus agnetis. The sequence goes on along the minus strand of NZ_CP045927.1, from coordinate 825,370 downwards.
ATCTAATAAACCATCAATCAGTGCTTGGCGATCTTCGGTACTTCTTAGAGGCGGATTCATTTTATAAATGGCGTTATCTCCAGGCACATCGTCTTCTGATAATAATAAATGATGTGGTGTAACTTCAGCTGTCACTGGTATACCTGCTTTTTTGGCATCGCGTATCACACGTACACTTTCTTTAGTTGATACGTGACAGACGTGATAATGGCAACCTGTTGCTTCACTTAAGAGTACATCACGTGCAATTTGTACTGCCTCACAAATGCTAGGAATTCCAGGAATACCCAATGCTTTACTACGTTCACCCTCATGCATCGCGCCACCATAAATCAAACTATTATCTTCACAATGTGCGACAATGGCTTTATTCACAGCTTTTGCTTGTTGCATCGCTTCATACATTTTAGCCGCTTCTTGAACACCGACACCATCATCTGTAAATGCAAATGTCCCTTCATTGGCTAACGCCTTAAAATCAACATGCGTTTTACCTGCCTGACGCTCTGTAATGGCCGCATAAGGTAACACACGTACGTGGGCATTTTCATCAATTAAGTGATGTAACCTTTGCATATGTTCTACTGAATCTGGAACAGGTTTTGTGTTTGGCATAGGACAAATTGTCGTAAATCCGCCACGCGCTGCAGCAAGTGTGCCTGTCTCAATTGTTTCTTTATGCTCACCACCTGGCTCTCTTAAATGCACATGCACATCAATAAAACCAGCTGATAAGAAATGCCCCTGAGCGTCAATCTGGTCCATTTCAGCTTGAGGTTCAATTTTATCTGCGATGGCTTTAATTTTTCCTGCTTCAACTAACACATCTACACGTTTTAATGTCCCTGCTTCTAACATCTTTGCATTTTGAATTAAGATCATTTCAATCTCTCCCTTATCGAATCGTTTCCGTTAATACTGCCATTCTTAAATACACACCGTTTTGCATTTGCTTAAAAATTCTAGACTTTGGCGCTTCTACTAACGCATCAGCAATCTCTACATTGCGATTAACTGGCGCGGGATGCATTATAATAGCATCCTCTTTTAACCTGTTGTACCGTGCTTCATTTAACCCGTATTGCGCGTGATATGCTTTTGCATCAAACGTGATGTCGCCTTCATCATGACGTTCATGTTGTACACGGAGCAACATGACAATATCGACCTTATCAATCACATCATCTAAATCTACATACGTTCCTCCCATCGTCTCATCTTGCCAAATGTCAGGACTTGAAAACACAACATTTGCACCTAAAGCTGTTAAACTTTGATAATTACTACGTGCAACCCGTGAGTTTTTAATGTCACCACAAATGACGATATTAAGCGCTTCAAAACGTCCAAACGCTTCGTAAATCGTCATTAAATCCAGTAAGCTTTGCGTCGGATGTTGTCCACTACCATCACCAGCGTTAATAATCGGTATACCCATATGTAACAATTCGTCATAATAGTTGTTCTCATGATGACGGATAACGAGCGCGTCACACCCTATACTTTGTAACGTTCGACATGTATCATATAGGGATTCTCCTTTTTGCACAGATGACGTCGCTATTTCAAAATTGATTTGTTTCATCTCTAGTCGATGTTCTGCCATTTCAAAACTGCATTTTGTACGTGTTGAATTCTCGAAAAACAAATTAGCAATATATTTCCCTTTTAAACTTGGTCTGACTTCTCCATGTTTATATTGTGAAGCGACTTCTATAAGGTGTTTAATGTCTTCAGTTGATAACTTTTCCATTGAAACTAAATGTTGCATCATATGTCCTCCTTTGAATGTGTCTAACGTTTTGGTAGTAAGAGATTTAAAACGATTCCTGCTGTTGCTGATAATGCCATACCTTCGATTGTCAACTTAACACCTAAATCTGATAAGTTAAGCATCATATTACCAATACCAATCACTAAAATGACTGACGCAATGACTAAATTTCGGTTTTGCGCAAAATCCACCTGACTTTCAACAATCATTCGTAAGCCACTCGCTGCAATTGTTCCGAAAAGCAGAATGGATACACCACCCATAACAGGTGTTGGGATAGATGAAATCAATGCTGTAAATTTTCCAACAAATCCAAGCATGATGGCAATCACAGCAGCCCCTGCGATTACATAAATGCTATAGATTTTTGTAATTGCTAGTACCCCAATGTTTTCACCATACGTCGTACTTGGTGGTCCACCAATGATGCTCGAAAACATTGTGGACGCCCCGTCACCGATGATTGACCGATGTAAACCTGGATCTTCAAAGAAATTACGACCTACTATTTTGTTAATCACCATTTGATGCCCAATATGCTCACTTACAGTGACGAATACAATGGGTAACATCACTGCTATTAAACCGAGGTGTATAGAAGGTTGATAATCTGCAAACGGTATGTAAATATCCGGAAATTGTAACCATGCTGCGTCTTGAACTTTGCTAAAATCCACTATGCCGAAAATAATTGCTGCAATGTAGCCAACAATGATACCGATAAGCACCGGGATAAGTGAGAAAAATCCTTTTGCAAAGCCTTGTACAATCAATGTGACAAATAATGTAATTGCTGCTACAGCGACATACGTTAAGTTATATCCTTTCATATCCCCTGAGTTTTCAAACATTGCCATATTCACTGCAGTAGGTGCAAGACTTAATCCAATAACCATAATGACAGGACCGACAACGACAGGTGGTAAGATGTTCATGAGCCAGTTCGTACCGCTTAATTTAATAGCAATACCGATAATGACATACATGACCCCACTCATAAATAAAGCAACTAACATATCGCCTAAACTATTTGTACTCAAACCAGTAATGATGGGTGTGATAAAGGCAAAGCTTGATCCTAAATACGCGGGTATTTTCCCTTTAGTAATTAAGATATAAAGGAGCGTTCCCACCCCCGATGCGAGTAACGCCGAGGATACTGGTAGCCCTGTTAAGAAAGGAACGAGTACTGTCGCACCAAACATCGCAAATAAATGCTGTATGCTTAAAAAAGCCCATTGTGCTGGTTTTGGTTTTTCATGTACATCTAAAACGGGTTGTACTGTACGTTTAAACATTTCTTCATTTTGCATTTTGATATCTCCTTTTATAAAAAAATCTCTTAACTTTATTCAGTTAAGAGACATGGGTAATCAAAATGATATAGTGATGCCGATGAAGGTGTAGCTACATGCATCCTATGAATCATTTTGAGGGTACCTTTGTCAGTCTCTCGTACTGAATTAAAAGGTGGTTATTGAATTATGACGGCGTTACGATCATCTACTTCGGACAAGAACACTTCAACAGATTCTTCATGTGATGTCGGTATATTTTTACCTACAAAATCTGCGCGGATGGGTAACTCTCGGTGACCACGATCCACGAGTGTTGCGAGACCTATTTTTTTGGGACGTCGATGTAATAAAATAGCATCTAATGATGCACGTACTGTGCGTCCAGTGTACAGTACATCGTCAACAATAATGACGATGCGATCATTTAAATCTATATCTATGTCGAAAGATTGCGCTAACGCCACATCGCGCATTTCGACATCATCACGAAATTGGGTAATGTCAATTGTTCCCGTTGGTACAGAAACATTTTCTATTTGTTGTATCTTTTGTTGGATACGCTTTGCCAAAAATTCACCACGTGTCTTAATCCCTAACAAAGCCAAATTTTCAGAACCCTTATTATATTCCAGAATTTCATGTGCAATGCGTGTCAATGTACGGTTAATTGCTGATTCATCTAAAATAATACGTTCTGCCATAGTTCACATTCCTTTCGAAAGGCATGATTGATTTGATTTCATATTAATGAGCTATGATTGAGACATAAAAAAACTCATGTCTGTAATAAGACATGAGTGAATATGTTAAAGTAACGACTCATTTTATTTTGCTTCACAGAACAAAACAAAACGCGCCTACATTAATGTATACGTTTCATGTCTTTCAAGCCTCACGGGACTCATATTTAAAGACTTCATTTATTTACTGTAAACCATCATAACGTTTTTAGACGCAATTGTCAAAGTGAGAATCGTAACATTTTACGTTTTAAGTTACATCTTCTTGACGTATTGCTTCTATAAGTGCTTCAAACGCTTCAGGAAGCGGAGCACTACGTTCAATATATTCACCTGTACGTGGATGTGTAAATCCAATTAACCCAGCATGCAACGCTTGTCCACCAATATCTCGTGTTTTTTTCGGTCCATACTTTGGATCCCCTACAAGTGGAAAACCAATGTATTTCATGTGCACACGAATTTGGTGTGTGCGTCCAGTTTCAAGCTGACATTCTACCAGTGTATAATTTTTAAAGTTTTCGATCACATTAAAATGCGTAATGGCTTCTTTACCATTATCAACCACATCCATGGATTGACGATCATTCTGATTACGACCAATGGGAGCCTCGATAGTACCGAATTCATGTGGGATGTGACCATGAACAAGTGCGGTATATTTTCGCGTCACGGTTTTCGCCATTAATTGCTCAACAAGGTGACGGTGTGCCACGTCATTTTTTGCAACCATTAATAATCCTGACGTATCCTTATCGATACGATGCACAATGCCCGGGCGAATTTCGCCATTAATTCCAGATAAATCTTTTATTTGATACATTAATCCGTTGACTAAAGTACCGGAGTAATGACCCGCAGATGGATGCACAACCATGCCTTTGGGTTTGTATACAATCGCGACATCTTCATCTTCATAATAAATGTCTAAATTTAAATTTTCTGGTTTAATATCCGCTTCAATGAGTTCTGCTTCTGTCACTTCAATGCTATCATTCAATTTCACTTTATAATTTGATTTTACAACTTTATCGTTTACCTTAACTTGACCTTCCTTAATCCAATCCTGAATTTGACTGCGAGACCACTCTTGATTGAATTGAGGTAATACTTTATCAATACGTTGTAACGCTAAAGATGCATCTTCAATTTTAAATTCATGTTTTTGCATGGTACTCACCTATCCTTTTTCACGTTGTGTCGAAAATACCAACACGATAATTAGTAAAATAACGCCGATTGTTAAGCTCGAATCTGCAATATTAAAAATCGGAAAATCATATCCAAAAATCTTCGTATCGATAAAATCTACAACTTCACCATTCAATACACGATCTATAAAATTTCCTAAAGCTCCAGCAATTAATAAACTAATTGAAAATTGCATGAGTAAGTGACCTTGCGCTTCTTTAACATAGAAATAAATGAGTGCGATTAAAATAACGACCGTTATGATATAGAAAAATGGCATATGGCCACTTAGAATACCCCAAGCAGCACCATTGTTGCGATGTGATGTTATCGCTAAAACATTTGGTATAACAGTAAACGATTCCCCAACTGTCATTTGTGCGACTATGAGCCATTTCGTCAATTGGTCAGCAATTAAGACTATAATTACTGTGAAGATGGATAAACCTAAAAAGTATTTTTTCTTCATCGTTTAAAATCCTTTCTACTTACATTCCATCATTATACCATGAAAATGTCATTTCCAATCATATACTTTAATTGTAATCACTTATTCTTGAATATGATTGCATTTATAAACACACTTACCATTATCTTCTCGATTTTTTAATATATAATAACATTGCCATTAATACTCCAAATGCATAACCTAAAACTGTTGTAACTAAAACGTCTAGAAAATTTGAAAATCCTAACATATTACCATAATAAATTTGATTAAATGTTAAGTGTTTCACCGTTTCCGCTAAAAATACGACCATAGCAAATATCAGTCCGCAAATAAAATATTTCCCCATTGTGTCACTCCCTTAATATAAAACCCTTATTTAAAGATTTTGATAGTTGACGTTGATTAACGATAAAAGCGTAACACAAATAGAGACTAAAAATACTAAATAATATATTATATTACATTAATTTTACCTTAAATTTTATGTAGACATAATTCTAAAGTGTATTTACGTTTCTTTTTACATAAAAGCACACGTATATCAACCGCATTGTATCACCGCTTTCATATCACTAGGCATAACCTCTTTTGTTAAGCCAATTGGCAATGATGATGACATAAACGCACTCATATTAATCATTTAGATGTCAATACATATTAAAATAAGCACTTTTTTGAATACAGTGTGGAATGAAATAAAGCCCCCAAATTCATAGCGAGATGAACTTGGAGGCAAAACACCAAACTAAATTTTATTAACATTGAAAGTATAGGTTTATATCTCACGCATGTATTATTTTAATGTTTTAACAACTTCTTGACAGCGCGGACATAATGCAGTCATTTCACCTACTGATCCTAAATCATTTGAATAGTTCCAACAACGCGCACATTGCTCTCCTTCAGCATGTTCAATCGCGATGTTCGCATATTGGTAATCTTGACCATTCGGTGACTCAACAACTTCTACTTGTGACACAATAAAGAGTTGATGTAAATCTTCAAATTGACTTAAGAATGACGTTGTGTCAAATGAAGTACTATTTCCAATCTTCACTTTCGCTTGTAATGATTTACCGATGATTTTTTCATTACGTGCTTGTTCTAATGCACGGTTAACATCATCACGTAAACTCATAAATGTCGTCCATTTTTCGATTAATTCACGATCAACATCTTGACGCTCAGGTAAATTTGATAAATGAACACTTTCTTCTGGTTGCTGTTCAATATAAGACCATACTTCATCAGCAGTATGTGGAATGATTGGTGCTAATAGTTTCGTTAAATCAATCAAGATTTCATAAAGTACCGTTTGCATACTACGGCGTTTATGCGCATCTTTAGCTTCGATATATAAAATATCTTTACCATAATCTAAATAGAAGTTACTAAGTTCTACATTGATGAAGTTTTGAACTTCTTGATAGATATCAAGATAATCAAAGTGATCAAAATGATCTAACGTGCTGTTTTTAAATTCTCTAAAACGATGTAATACGTAACGATCAACTTCTAATAAACGGTCTTCTGAAATGCTATCTGTATTTGGATTGTAATCACTCACATTACCAAGTAAGAAGCGTAACGTGTTACGAATTTTACGATATACATCAGCCACTTGTTTTAAAATCTCTTCAGAAATACGTACGTCTGCTAAATAATCCACAGATGATACCCATAAACGTGCTATGTCAGCACCTTTTTGTTTAACAATGGTATCTGGAACGATGACATTACCTAAAGATTTACTCATTTTTTTACCTTCACCGTCCATAACAAAACCGTGAGATAACAACATCTTATAAGGTGAAATACCTCGTGTTGCTACAGAAGTCGTAATTGAAGAGTTAAACCAACCACGATATTGGTCACTACCTTCTAAATACATATCTGCTGGATAACTTAACTCAGGGCGTCCTTCTAACACACCACGATGTGATGAACCAGAGTCAAACCACACGTCCATAATGTCTTCTTCTTTCGTGAATACACCATTTGGACTACCTTCATGAGTAAACCCTTCTGGTAATAAGTCTTTTGCATCACGCTCAAACCAAATATTAGAGCCGTGTTTTTCAAATAAATCTGCAACATGATTTACTGTCTCTTTAGTCATAATCGTGTCACCATTTTCAGCATAGAAAACTGGAAGCGGAACGCCCCAAACACGTTGACGCGAAATGACCCATTCACCACGGTCACGAATCATGTTGTAAATACGCGTCTTACCCCAATCTACTTTAAACATTGTGTGATCTATTGCATCTAAAATATCTTCACGTACTTTTGAAATTGAGGCAAACCATTGTGGTGTTGCACGGAAAATAACAGGTTTTTTCGTACGCCAATCATGCGGGTAACTATGTGTAATGAAGTTTAATTTGAGTAATGCACCTTTTTCAGTTAACAATTCTGTAATGTCTTTATTTGCTTTATCATAGAACATGCCCGCAAATTGACCTGCTTCTTCAGTAAACACACCTTTATCATCAACTGGACTAATCACATCCAAACCATATTTCTGACCTACGATATAGTCATCTTCACCATGACCAGGTGCTGTATGGACACAACCTGTACCAGCGTCTGTCGTAACATGTGTACCATTGATAACAAGTGACACGCGGTCAATAAATGGATGTGCTGTTTCAACGTACTCTAGCTCAGAACCTTTAAATTCTTTTTCACGAACAACCGTTTCTTTATTCCATTCTAATGCTTCTGCAACGTTGTCGACTAATGCTTCTGCAATGACATATTTTTCACCATCGACATTCATTTGTACATAAGTCAATTCTGGATGTACAGAAATTGCAACATTGGCAGGTAAAGTCCAAGGCGTCGTTGTCCAAATAATAAACTTGGCATCTTCATCTACAGTGCCTTTTGCATCTTTAACTTCAAAAGCAACATAAATAGACGCTGAACGTTTATCGTGATATTCAATTTCAGCTTCAGCTAATGATGACTCACTTGATGGCGACCAATATACCGGTTTTTTACCTTTATAAATTAATCCTCTGTCAGCCATTTCACCAAACAAACGAATTTGAGCAGCTTCATATTCAGGTTTAAGTGTAATATATGGATTATTAAAGTCACCATTCACACCTAGACGTTTAAAGTCTTTTTTCTGCAATTCGATTTGTTCTAATGCAAATGCTTCACATTTTTTTCTGAAGTCTGCTGTAGACATTTCTTTACGTTTGACACCTTTTTTCGTTAAGGCTTGTTCGATTGGTAAACCATGAGTATCCCAACCTGGAACAAAAGGTGTATAAAACCCTTGCATCGTTTTGTAACGTACAATAAAATCTTTTAAAATTTTATTTAACGCATGTCCCATATGTAAATTACCATTTGCATATGGTGGTCCATCATGCAAAATGAAAGGTGTATTCCCCTCATTTTTCTTTAACATTTTGTCATAAAGTTGTTTTTCTTCCCATTCTGCTTGGATTTGCGGTTCTTTATTTGGTAATCCCCCACGCATAGGAAATTTCGTTTTAGGCATTAACAACGTCTCTTTATAATCCATCATTCATACACTCCTTTAAATATAAAAAGAACTCTAAGCTCAATTAAAGGGACGACTTATGCCGCGGTACCACCCTCATTAACTCAGCTTAGAGTTCTCTTATAATAAATATATTCATCAACAATGTGAGTGATACAAGAAAAGGGTCTACGTTAGGCTCTCACCAATCCTAACTCGCTGTGGTAAAACTTACTTCTCTTGCGCGTCTCCATCATTTTGTTTTTTATTTTCAGTAGATTGTTGTGCTTCAGGTTTTGCTTGTGCTTGTTGTTGCTCTTGTGCAGTAATGTCTTGCTGATGTAAATGGTGGAAGTTTTCTTCAGTCACTTGTTGTGCGTCAAGATCATAGTTAAGTAAATACTCCCAGTCATCGCTTTTAAGTAAATCGAGTTGCGCTTCAACAAGCATTCTGAAACGTGAACGGAAAATTTTAGACTGACGCTTCATATCTTCAGTTTGGAATGATAAGCGACGTGCTTTTTCAATACCATCATTGACTATACGATTGGCTTCAGCATGTGCTTTTTGAACGATTGCATCATGTTCTTTTTGTGCTGCAGCTTTTGTTTCATCCGCAGCGCGTTGTGCACTTACAATCGCTTCTCCTACCGATTTTTCAACATCTTTAAAAGATTGGATATGTGCATCTCTTTCTTCTAAAACTTTTTCAAGTTGTTTTTTATCTTCTTTTAAACGTTCAATTTCAGTACTTAATTGTTCCAAATATTGTTCAACTTCTGTCGGTTCAAAACCATTTTTGATACGTGTAAAAGATTTATTTTTAATTTCACTTGGGGTAAAAGCCATGTCATTTCCTCCTTTATCATACACTATTTAAATAACGTTTGATAGGTTAATCTTAATTTATCTTTTTTCGTGCGCTCACCAATGTGTATCACTTTCGCCCTACCATAACCTTGGATGGATAGTAAATCGCCTTCCTCCAGTTGAAAATCTACGGCTTCGATAAGGGTATGATTGACTTTGACACGTTTACGTTGAATGAGTGTTTGAGAAATCGTTCGTGATTTACGTATCATGTCTTTCAACACCACATCTAAACGCATCCCACTTACAATCGTTTGGTGTGTTTGCCATTGCTCTTTAGATTTTATCATATTTTCAATTGATACAACATTAAGTTTAACTGCAGCACCTTTTATTTGTGTTAATTCCATCATAATATAAGATTTAATTTGATTTGTCAAAACGAACTGTATTCGCTCTCCTACTAATATGTCACCAATTTGGTCACGTTCAATCCCTAATGACATTAGCGTCCCTAACACGTGTTGATGTTGAAGTGTCACAAATTTTTCCGGATAGTCGATGTCGATTAAACTTACTTCAAAATCATCAGGCTCGGGTTCATAGTAGTCAGGAGCGATAATCGCGCGCTGACGTTCACTATGAGGACCACCGAAAAAATAACAAGTCAATGATGGGAAACTCCCTACAATGACCTTTAATATATATTGATCACGTGGATCTAAAAAAGCAGTTAATATTGGACTATACTGCATATCCGCTTGTCTCGCTTTATCTGTCAACATATCTATCGTTTGACGTTCTTCAGCTCTGAAATGTTGATAAAGGTCCATAGCACCGATGCTCCTTTTTGAACTTGTGATAGTTAAAAAAAGGGGTGGGACAGTTTGGATGTCCTTACCCCTTTGCGTTGATTTATAGGTTCATAATAAGCGTTCGCAAATTACGACATTTATCTTAAATATAGTTTTAATTAGAATAAGTATGTCACAATTAAACGATAAATCTCAAAAAGACCTCTTTGGAATAAATTAAGCACAATAAACGCGACGATTGGTGATAAATCAATCATCCCTAATGGTGGAATGATACGTCTAAATGGCTCTAAATACGGCTCATAGATTTTAGCCATGAATTGGCCCACTACACTTTCTCGTGCACCAGGTAACCATGACATGAAAATATAAACAATCATTCCATAGGAATAGATTCTAACTACAAATATTAAAAATTCGAATATGGTTTGTAATGTGTGTATGCTCATGGATGTCTCCCTTATTCATATTGATTTTCAATGGCATCAATGTGCTCAGAAATACTACCAGCTACTTCTACGTTGTCTGGTGTACATAGGAAAATATCAGCGCCTACGCGTTGGATATCGCCACCTATCGCATATACTGTACCACTTAAGAAGTCGATGATACGTTTTGCAGATACAGCATCAATTTGCTGCAAATTGACTAACGTTGCACGGCGATTTTTCAATTCATCAGCAATATCTTGTGTGTCAGAAAACACGCGTGGCTCAAATAAGCACATTTTAGAGCTACCATTTGAAAATGAATCTGATGTTTGTGTCATACTTACCACATTCCCTTGTTGCGTCGCAGGGTCTTTCGCAACTTGATATTTACGTTCATTATGCATAGATTTAATTCTGGATGACTGTTTTTTAGGTACGGATTGTAATGTTCTTGGTCGTTCTGTTGCATGTGTCGATGATGTATAGCGTTGATTTGAAGCTGATCCTTGATTTGTATCAACTTCTCTTTGTTTTTCTAGTTCTCGTTCACGTGCGCGTTCACGGCGTTCTTCTTCTTCGATAAAGTCGTCTTCTTCTTCCTCGATCGTGAAAAAGCCATTGAATAAATCTTTAATAGCCAATACTCTCACTCCTCTTTTCCTACTAAGCTTGTTCCGATACGCACATATGTTGCACCTGCTTCAGTGGCAATGGCGTAATCGTTACTCATCCCCATTGATAATTCAGTACATGGAGCGTAATTTAATTTTAAAGCTTGAATATCATCACGTTTTGATTTTAATTGTGTAAATATGTCTTTCAATTGATCTTCATCATCAATATATGGTGCCATTGTCATAAGACCTACAACTTCAATGTGCTCATATTTTGAAAGATTTTGGATAAAAGGCACAACCTGATCTAATGATAGGCCGTGTTTAGAAGCTTCACCCGCGACGTTTACTTGCACAAAACATTTAATAGTGTGTGTTGCGCGTTTGCTGATTTCTTTGGCTAAACTATCACGATCCAATGCATGTAAATAATCAATCTCATTAATGACTTCTTTTACTTTTCGTGATTGCAATGATCCAATAAAATGCATCGTCACATCATTTGGTAAAGCCGCTTTTTTATCTAAAAACCCTTCAATTCTATTTTCACCAAAATCTCGAATACCAGCATCATAGGCCTCTTTAGCTCGCTCTATTGTAACATATTTTGTAACTGCAATCACGCGAGGCATCGACTTCAAACCAACTTTAGCAAGATGTTTTTTTATTTTTGATTGAATATAATCATAATTTTCTACAACTGACATTGTTTTCGTCCTTTCCTCAATACAGCTCAATGTTGTCCTATAAAAGCTAACATGCGACCAGTATTCCCTTTCTCGATTCGATATGAGAAAAATAACTCTAAATTTTCAGAAGTGGCATGGGTTGTGCGATAAATGTTCTCTCGAGGTACACCGCGTTGCTCACATAATAATTGATTTGCTAATTTTAAATCGATACCATGTCTATCGGCACCACGATGCTCGACATATTGCGTTATATCAATAGGTAATTGTTCAAATTGACGTAAAATATCATCATTAATTTCATAACTATTTGAAGTCGATGGCCCCATCACTATATATAAATCTTCATAAACATATGGAAACGCATCTAATATATGATGCACGATACATCCCACTGTACCACGCCAACCTGCATGTGCAAGTCCGATAAAGTGATGTTTAGGACTATAAAAATAAACAGGTACACAATCAGCGTAGCACATCGTTAGGAGTACGTCTTTTTCATACGTATATAAACCATCCACACCGTAAAAGCATGTATCATCAAGTTCAGAAATATTCGCGCCACAATCTTTGGCTGTCACTTCGACTACTTTCGCTTCATGGGTTTGAATTGGGAACACCCATTGGGACGTTGGAAAACCAATTTCATTTGCAAGTATACGTTGATGTTCAGAAATGTGTTTCGGATCATCATTAATATAACGCGCCATGTTAAATGCCTGAGACGGAAATGGACTTAAACCACCTTGACGTGTCGTCATGCCAATGCACACACCGTGCTCTTGGCTAGGTGCATAATTTAAATAATGACCTGCAGGAATAAATGCTTTCATACGATACGCCCCCTTGATTGAACACACTGCAATAAAAATATAAAAAGCTAGGACAATGAAATAGTCACCTTTGCCCTAGCAATCATCTATCTACTATGTGAGCATGTATATATTAAACGTCATCAATACAACTCATGCTCTTATATGTCATATCTTCTTATGATGATATTGGTAGTGGATTAACGACGTGTTCTTCTTGAACGGCGCTCTTCTCTATTACGAATAAAGCTTGGAATATCATCATCATTCGTACTATGACTACGACCATTTTCTAATTCTCTGTCGTCGTGTGATGAAGCGTGGGTACCACCAAAGTTTGATTCTCTGCTTGGTGTACTTTGTGCACTGCTTCCAAATCCAGTAGTACTTTGTTGCTTACGCGCTTGTGAAGATGGTTTATCTTCAAAACCAGTAGCGATGACTGTAACCACAATTTCATCTTGTAATTCAGGATTAATTACAGTACCGAAAATCATGTTAACATCTTCATCTGCCGCATCTTGTACGATATCAGCAGCTTCTTGCGCTTCAAATAATGATAATGATTCGCCACCTGTGATATTCATAAGCACACCTTGTGCACCCACAATTGACGTTTCAAGTAATGGTGAAGAAATTGCTTTTTTCGCTGCTTCAACCGCTCTATTTTCGCCTGAAGATACACCAATACCCATTAATGCTGAACCTTGGTTCGACATAATTGTTTTAACGTCAGCAAAGTCTAAGTTTACTTCACCTGATACAGCAATTAAATCTGAAATACCTTGAACACCTTGACGTAAAACATTGTCAGCTTCCTTAAATGCTTCCATCATAGGTGTTGATTTGTCTACGATATCAAGTAAGCGATCGTTAGGGATAACGATTAATGTATCCACTGCAGCTTTCATAGATTCTACACCTGCAGCAGCTTGAGTTTGACGTTTACGTCCTTCAAAACTAAAAGGTCGTGTTACAACACCAACAGTAAGTGCACCCATTTCTTTAGCAATTTTGGCTACAACTGGTGCTGCACCTGTACCAGTACCGCCACCCATACCAGCAGTAACGAATACCATGTCTGCACCTTGAATTGCATCTTCAATTTGTTCACGTGATTCTTCAGCAGCTTTTTTACCGATTTCAGGGTTAGCACCCGCACCTAAACCACGCGTTAATTTTTCACCAATTTGAATTTTTGATTCCGCTTTAGATAAGTTTAAAGCTTGTCCATCTGTATTGATTGCAATAAATTCAACATTATTCATTCCGTGATCTATCATTCGGTTAACGGCATTATTACCGCCACCACCGACACCGATGACTTTAAGTGTCGCCAAATGATTAAATCCTTGTTCAAATTCTAACATTTACAATTCCTCCTAATCTTTGTAGCCAATTACTCAAATAATGATCTCATAATTTTTTTGAACTTACTTTCTTCTTGTTGATGTGGTTCACCATTTGCATGTCTTCCATCTCGTTCAGTTTCAAGTTCATAATCATCATATTTTTCATATCTTTCATTGTCATGATAACCTGCATCATGATTTGTTCGTTCTGTTTCCATTCTGTCGTCCGAGTGTTTCTTGTTTTTCTTTTTAAAGAAGCCATCAAAACCACCCATTCGAGATTCGTGTCGTGGTGTTTCATCTACGATAACTTCTTCTTCAATTTCCTCGTCATCATGATTACTAATTGTAACATAATCCAATAATTCATCAAAAGCAATACTACTAGAAATTGTGGAAATTGCTGAAGAAAATTCTGGTTTGCGAATTCCCATTTGTGAAGGGGTATGAATACGTACTTTTTCACTCACCATATCTGTTAATAATTCTTTAACACCTAATAAGTTTGCTGAACCACCTGTTACCACAAAACCACCATTTACTTTTGTAAGTTGTAGTTCTTGCAATACATCAAACACTTCAAAGAAAATATCTTCTACACGTGCTTCAATGACATCTGCGAGTTCTTTTTGAGTAAACTGTGCTGGTGTCTCACTGTCAAGTTGTTCTACTGTAAACACATCTTGATCAGAAGCTGAATCATAAAATGCATGTCCATATTGTTGTTTGATTTTTTCAGCAGTGTCGTATGTAGTATTTAAAAATTGTTGAATGTCTTCGGTGATATGTCTACCAGCCATTGTCACAACATCAGCATCTACAAGTTCTCCACGTTCATAAAACGCAATTTGTGTTAAATCTTCACCGATGTCAATGACACACGCACCTAATTCTCTTTCCGTAGCCGATAAAATAGAGCGATAGTTATATGCATCTGAGTAGACATCTAACACATCTACACCGCTTGCTTCTACACATTTAATCATATTGATTAACAATGTTTGTGGAACGGCAATAACTCCTGCATCTACTTCTAATGAATGTCTTGCAACAAGTTCTTTAGGGTCTGTCACTTCATTGTTTCCATCAACAACGAATTTTAAAGGGAATGTGTTAATGACTTCAGTGTTGGGTTCAACATTTTTCTCACGGATGCCTTCTAAAACATTTTCAATATGTGTCCCTTTGATTTCTGTATCTTCGTGAAACTCTAACGCGTTAGATTCATCAAAAACCTCTGTACCCACAATCGGTAATTTAAGGAAGACTTCTTTAATATCTACACCTGACGCAATGGATGCCTTTTTAATCGTATCTTTAATAGCTTGTTTTGCAATATCAAAATCATCTATTAATCCATTTTTAATGCCACTAGTATAGGTTTGCCCTGTACCTATCACATTAATACCATTATGAAATTTTTCACCAACGATTACCTTAACGCTTGATGAGCCTATATCTACGCTCACATAATAATGCTCTTCCATAGATAGGCACCTCCTGACATAATTCTTATTCACACTATAAACAGTTTACAATAACACACTTTCAATGTGAACTATAAACACGTTGATTTTAAAACTTTTTTGACTTTTTATTCTTTTTCGTTCTCTTTAATTTTATTTAATGCTTTTTGTAAATCATCTTTTGCTTTATCTTCAGTCGCAGTACCAGATTGAAGCTCTTGTGAACTTGCCGAACCGTTGTCCCCCTGTTTCTCATTTTCATAGGGGATAAACGTCGCGCCAACAGACAAATCGATATATCCTGATTTTTTTAACTTACCTGTGTCATCCTTTTCAAGTGCTTGTGACATACTAGGATAATAAGATAGTTTTTTAGCTATTGTCGTCGTTTTACCTAAAACTTCAATACCATCTCTCATATAGAGTCTAATAAGATTCGGTTGATCTTTTTCAGGTGCAAAATTGATTTCTGAAATTTGAGCGCGTGTCGTTTGATCCATTTTTTGCAATGCTTCAACCATTTTTCGTTTTTCTGACCCTTTAAATCCATTTAAAAATGGCACTTCATTTGGGACGGTACCTTTAAAATCTTTAATCACTTTTCCGGTCTCAATAATAGGTACTACTTTGTCTTTTTCTTGTGTAATGCCAACGATATCATGCTCTTTGACATCTACAATGATGGTGTTAGGAAATGCTTTGTGAATTTCAATAGATTTAATAAGTGGATTTTTTTCTAACCGTTCAATAGCTGCTTTTGAATCATATGCATACACACGAGGTTGATGATTGATTTGCAACTCTTTTTTTACATCATTTTTAGGTACAAAATGCGTGCCATTTACTTCTGCATCATGTACCTTACTTATCGGTGTAAACATAAATAACACAATACAAAAGACGATAATTACTAAACCTAATACTAAATTACGTTGAAATCGGCGTCTTTTTTTTAATTGTTTACGTCGCTTTTCTTTAATATATTCGTTATCTATTTTTCTAACCGGTTCACTCATTCATGTCACACCCTTTAATGTGATGGTAAATGTTTACGGAAAGCATTGATAAACACTTCACCACGTTGCTCAAATGTGTCATATTGATCCCAACTTGCACACGCTGGTGAAAGCAATACAACATCATTAGGCTCAATAATGCCTTGAACTAAATCGACAGCTTCTGCAACATCTTTTGCAGTTAACACATACTTGCCTTGGCTTTCACCTAACTTCACAAATTTGTTTTGCGTCTCTCCAAATGTAATCATAACACGCACATTTGTCATATAAGGAATGAGCTCATCAAATTGATTACCTCTGTCAAGACCACCACACAACCAAATGATAGGTTGTTTAAATGAATTCAATGCAAACTGTGTCGCTAATGTATTGGTCGCTTTTGAGTCATTGTAATATTTGTTTGTCTTATTGTTGCCAATGTATTGAAGACGATGTTCAATACCTGAAAACGTCGTTAAAGATTGGATGATTGCGGTAATTGAAATACCAGCTAATATCGCAGCCATCATTGCTGCTAAAATATTTTCTAAGTTGTGTTCACCCGGCAAAACAATGTCATCTAAATGTATAAGGTTTATCCCTTTGTACACGATGTAGTTATTCTCCACATATATACCATCTACTGGTTGTTGTGTGGAAAAGTAAATAATTTTTGATTTCACTTTAGACGTATCAATTAAATGTCTTTGATGATAATTAAAAATCAAGTAGTCGCGCTCTGTTTGATTTTCAAATATACGCTTTTTAGCGTTTTGATAATTTTCTAAGTCACCATGATAATCTAGGTGTGCAGAATAGATATTCGTTATGATTGCTATATGTGGACGGTACTTTTCAATGCCTAAAAGTTGAAATGAGGATAACTCAGTCACTAAATATTCATCTGCACGCACATCTTGTGCCACTTTTGATGCTACATATCCAATATTACCAGCAAGGTGACCTGTTTCGCGACTTTTGCTAAACATGTCTCCTATCAAAGATGTCACCGTAGTTTTGCCATTCGTCCCAGTAATACCAATAATAGGTGCTTCAGAAATTAAATAGCTTAATTCAACTTCAGTTAATATTTTCAAGCCACGTTTTTCTGCCTCTTCTAAAATAGAAATAGAATATGGAATACCAGGATTTTTAAATATGATTGGAGATTCATCTAACAACGCAAGCGGATGTGCGCCACTTACCACTTTAATGCCCATAGTCTCCAAATCATGCGCGTGAGCATCGTGCGATAAATCTTTACCATCATTAACAGTAACGTCTGCTCCAAGTAGGTGTAACAACTTCGCACACTCATACCCACTTTTTGCTAACCCAATGACGAGTACTTTTTTCCCTTTTAAACCTGTATAGTTTAACAATTAGCTCACTCCTATCCATAAGCCGATAAGGCCAGAAATTAAACCGACTGTCCAAAATACACCTACTACTTTCCATTCACTCCAGCCAACAAGCTCAAAATGATGGTGAAGTGGACTCATTTTGAATACGCGTTTACCTGTTAATTTGTACGAAGTAACTTGAATCATCACGGATAGTGTTTCAAGGACGAAAACTAGACCGATAAATAATAGTGACAATTCTTGGTTTAACATAATTGAGATGGTCGCAAAAATACCACCTAACGCTAAACTACCTGTATCTCCCATGAATACTTTAGCTGGGTTAATATTATACGGTAAAAATCCTGCTAAAGCGGCAACCATAATCACACAAAATAAACCTATCGCAGGTTGTGCCAAAATAAAACTCATCACGGCATACATTGAAAAACCGATGATTGATAAACCTGTTGCAAGTCCATCTAATCCATCTGTTAAGTTAACTGCATTTGAAAAACCAACTTGCCAAAAAATGATAAAGATCACATATGCAAACGATAAAGGAATTGAGATATCCGTAAACGGTAAGTTAATACTTGTTGAAAAGTCGAAGGCATTCATTCCTTTAGCAACAATAAAGAAAACTACAGCGATAACAATTTGTGCTAAAAACTTTTGTTTGCTTGTCAATCCTTGGTTATTTTTCTTTACAACAATAATATAATCATCTATAAAACCAATTAAACCGAATCCTAACGTAACAAATACGAGTAATAATAATGGGCTAGCGGTATCCACAAAAAAACTTGCAATTAAAGTTGTGACAATGGCGCTAATTAGAAAAGTAAGTCCACCCATAGTTGGTGTTCCGTTTTTTTTCATATGGCTTTCGGGCCCTTCCTCACGAATGCTTTGCCCAAATTTCATTCTTTTTAATGTCGGAATCAATACAGGCACGAGGACGGCCGTAATGATAAAAGCGATAATTGCGATCAAAAAACTCATAGTCGTTCTCCTTTTTATTCAAACATGATTAATTTAATTAATAATATATAATTGGAGGTGAAACAGAAGTCAAACTCTCATTTGAACTCGTTGCTCCACCCCCAAGTGTTTACATGTTATCTACAATTGTTTATGCGCGTCATGTTCGATACGCGTACAAAACTATTGCGATTTTAATTCTACTTCAATTTGTTGCTTTTTATTGATAGCAGCATGTGGTGAGATGGATTGTGATTTCACAAAACCACTTCCTGTAACTTTCACTTTAATACCGGTTAGAGATTCAAAGGCTATTAAATCATCTCTCGTCCATCCTGTCATATCTGGCATTGTTAGATCGCCATCTGTCATTACGAGTACGTTACTGTTCGGTAGTAACTTCACATTGCGATCTGGACTTTGATTTACAACTTTTTCGCCATTACCTATGATGACAGGGTTAAATGATTTCCCTTTAAGCGTATCTTCAGCTTTTTGTAAAGATTGGTTCGTGACGTCAGGTACTTCATTCAGTTTACCATTATTTTTCACTTCTTCGTTACCCACATTTAAATATTGCAATGTATTTTGCATGATTGGTACAAACGCTCGGCTCACACCCATTTCATATGCTTCTTGGTCGCGTTTTTGGGCAAGACTCATACCCGCATACACAACAATTCTAGGATCTTTACTTGGCGCATGGCCGATAAAACTCACAAAATACGGATTTGCACCTTTAACGTATCCCCCATTTTTTTCGTCAGCAACTTGTGCAGTACCCGTTTTACCACCGATGCGATAACCGTCAACGCGGTAATTTTTAGCATTACTTTTTTCACTATTTACAACTTCATCAAGTTGTTTTTTCACTTTTTCAGCAGTCTCATTCGTAATCGGTTTTCCAGCTTCCTTGCGTTCACCTTTATAAAATGTTTTATCCTCGACGGGATTCATAATTGACTGAATGAAATAAGGTTGCAACATTGTCCCTTTATTGAAAAAGGCCGACTGCGCTTGAAGCATTTGAGCTGGTGTCACTGTTGTAGACTGTCCAAATGCAGACGTTTTTTGCATCAGTTCATTATCCCAAGCAATATGTCCGCTTGCTTCACCATCAAACAAACTGCCAGTTTTCTCACCAAATCCAAATTTTTCATACCAAGTTTTCATTTTGTCTGCACCGACTAAATCTTGAAGTTTCATCATTAAAGTGTTGGAAGAATACGTGAAACCAAGACCCATGTTAATTTCTCCCCAACCTTTTTTATTCCAGTCGTAAATGCGAGAGCCTTGAATATCTCTATAGCCAGATTCATATTTCTTTTTAGGATCAAATTCACCCTCTTGAATCGCTGCGGCTAATCCGTAACTCTTAAACGTTGAACCTGGTTCATAAGTATTTTGATACAAATCATTCGCCCATTTTTTCCCGAAACCTTCGCCTGTTTCTGGGTTGAAAGTTGGGCGTTGGCTAAACGCTAAAACTTCACCAGTTTTAGCATCCATGACTACCGCAAATAAATCTTTAGGTTCATAACGTTTAACCATGTTGTCTAACGCTTCCTCAACAAAAACTTGAATGTTTGAGTCAATGGTTAAATGAACATCGTCTCCACGTTCAGGTGCTACTTCATTTTTAGAATTCGGAGTAATATATCCCCAAATATCAGTAGTAAAAGAGGAATGTCCTTTTTTTCCAGTTAAATAACTGTCAAATATTTTTTCTACACCAAGCGCACCTTTCAATTCACCCGAATCCGGATCTTTTTGCGCCAAACCAATTAAATGTGACGCAAAATTACCGTTAGGATAAAATCGCTGCACTTCTGGGTATAAGGTTATTCCTGGCAAATTCATTTTTTCTATCTTCTCTTTGTCTTGGTATGTTAAACCTTTACCCGCTTTTCCAAACTCTACTTGGAAAGCTTTTTTATTATCTAGTCTTTTTTCAATGTCTTTTTCAGACATATCAATAACTCTCGCTAATTTTTTCGCTGTTTCTTTCTTATCTTTAACGTGTCGTGGCTTTTTGGAATCTTTACTCGCTTTAGGATCTAAGACAGCTGCTAATCGAAAACGATCAACATCTTCAGCCAAAACCTTTCCATTTCGATCAAAGATTTTGCCACGCTCTGCATGTTCTTCGAGTTTAGCTAAATATTTATGATTGGCTTTAACAATTAAATCCTCACCTGAGGAGTGGCCTGTTAACATTACGAAACTATATCTCAAAACCAATAGAAAAAAGAGCAGTCCAAAAAAGCTAATAAGGAGGACTGCTCCTAGTTTATTTTTTTTAATCTTAATTTTGCGTTTCGGCATTTTTACGCACTACCTTTACATTGTCATTCTTTAGACTCATACCCTGTTGTTGGGCTTTATCATAGATGCGCTTATATGATGCGTTTTGTTTTGTTTCTGCTTCTAATGCGCTATTTTGACTTGTTTGTTTTTCAATTTTTTGATTTAAATCTGCTATCTTTCCATTCGTATCATATGCATCCATTTTTAACGATAGCATATAGATACTGATTACGGCAATGATAGTTATCAACGATATGTATAACATTTTCTCAAACCTTGTCAAACCAACGACGACCGTTTTTTTAACTTGAGATTGACGCGTTTGTGTTTGTGGTCTCGTTTGAGGTTGAGGTCTTCTTTGCGGTTGCGCTTCTACATGGTGATATGGTTCATATATTCTTTCTACTGCCATTGAATTGTTTCGCCCCTTTATTTCAATATTTCAGCCACTCTAAGCTTTGCGCTTCTAGCGCGGTTATTTTCTTCCAAATCCGAATCACTAGCGACAATAGGTTTGCGATTCACACGTTTTAATTTCGGTGTGTACGCTTCTGGAACAACCGGCAATCCTCTTGGAACATCCGGTCCTTTTTCATACTCTTGAAACATTTGTTTACATAAACGATCTTCCAATGAATGAAAGGTAATGACAGAAATGCGTCCGTTTATTTTTACATGCTCAATAGCTTGCTCGAGAGAATCTTCAAATGCTGATAATTCATCATTAACTGCTATACGTATCGCTTGAAATACGCGCTTAGCAGGATGCCCTCCCTTACGCCTCGCTTTAGCAGGAATGCCTTCTTTAATAAGTTCCACAAGTTCTAATGTTGTTTCAATAGGTTGAATTTGTCGTTTAGATTCAATTTTACGGGCGATTTGCTTAGAAAACTTCTCCTCTCCATAACGGAAAAATATTTTAACCAAATCCTCGTATGTCCACTCATTTACAACTTCATAAGCGGAAAGTGACTGTGTTTGATCCATCCTCATATCTAACCTAGCATCATGATGATAGCTAAAGCCGCGTTCTGGAATATCAAGTTGTGGACTTGATACGCCTAAGTCATATAAAATACCATCCACTTTTTCAATGTGTAAGTCATTTAACACTTCTGCTAAATTTCTAAAGTTATTATGCACAAATGTAACTTTGTGAAGTTCGTTTTTCAGTTTCTCTTTTGCGTTGTTGATTGCTGTCATGTCTTGGTCTATAGCGATTAATTTCCCGCTGTCAGACAACTGACTAAGTAAATATGCAGAGTGTCCTGCGCCACCTAACGTGCAGTCAACGTAGACACCATCTTCTTTAATATTTAATTGGTCTACTGTCTCCTTCAACAACACGCTTATGTGATGGAACACTTCGAACCCTCCATTTTCATTTCACAGCTCTTATTTAAAAATCAAAATCAATTAAATCTTCTGCTATTTCTTCAAAACTGTCTTCTGATTCGTCATAAAAATCGTTCCATGTTTGGCGATCCCATATTTCAATACGGTTAGACACACCAATCACAGTACAGTCTTTATCAAGATTTGCGTATTCGCGCAATTTAGCAGGGATGTTGATTCTACCTTGTTTGTCAATTTCCACTTCAATCGCACCAGAGAAGAACATACGCATGAATTTTCTTGCGTCTTTTTTGGTCATAGGTAAGGTTTTCATTTTCTCTTCAATGGTTTGCCATTCTTCAAGTGTGTAACCGAACAAACATTTATCAAGGCCTCGCGTGATAATAAAACGCTCATTGAGGTCATAACGAAACTTGGACGGTACAATCATACGTCCTTTAGTATCAAGTTTGTTTTCGAATTCACCCATGAACATCTTATCTCACCTCACCTTATTTATAATTTACCACATCTCCCCACTATCCTCCACTAATTCTGTAAAAATGTCCAAATTTTATCAATTTAGACACAAAAAAGAGAGGTTCGAATTTCTTCGAACCCCTCTCAAACCATTGATATAATCATATTTCTACCACAATTTGTTCAAAAGTGTAATCGAGTGGAGGGAAAGTGGAGGATGTGTACATATCCCACCCAAAAATATTTAAAAATTGGATTGGATTGAGTACACGTTCTTGTAACCCACCCATCGGATGGAGCACAGACGTTAATTGATTAAAATGTCGCATACTAATGTCATTCTCTTTTTCGATATTTCTTAAATAACGTTGTTTCAAATACTCGTATTGGTGAAGTTGTATTTTATGATTTTTCTCTAATAAATTTTGATTATCTACTGTTGCTGACATTTCTCTTGCTAATTTGTCATAAAAAGATTGTTGATGTGCAATCATTTGTGTAATATCATTTAATACCGTTTCTGATGCCTGTGCGCGTACAAACCTATCTTTTGCATCTGTTGCACCTTTTTCAATCACTTCATTTATATTCAAATCATATTGTTTGAGTAATTTTTTAGTTTTAGGTGAGACATATGTTATTCTCATTCGCGGTAACACTATAGGCATCTTAATGTCTAATGTTTTAAACGCATCGTGTAATTCAGCCCAATATTTAATCTCACTCGGGCCACCTATAAAAGCGACTGTATTAAATAGCCACTCTTGCATTAATGGACGTGTAACCACATTGTTAGAAAATCGTTCAGGTGCTTGTGAGATTATCTGTTGTAAATCTTCTTCTGAAAACTCCCCATCATGTTTAGTCGTCACGTATGCATTATTTTGGTAGCGAAGTAATTGGCGTTGACCATCTATTTCTAAAAACAAATGTACGTTGGTATCTGTTTCAATCATTTGCGGTAATCCATGAGCAACTGTTTTATCTTGTCCTTCTCTAAAGGCACGATCCACTTCCAAATGGTGTTTTAATAATGTTTTTAAGAATGGACGCTCTAATTCTCTTAAAGGTTGATAACTTGCATCAATTAGTAAAATACCATGGTGCTTAAAACATCGATGTATCAGATGTTTAAACAAGTCAGACCAATTAGTTGAAAGACGCACCATATCTTTTAGATCGTGGATGAGCTGCTTTGTGTAAGATGTTTCTGGAATTTCTTTAAAATAGTGTTCAATGACATGCATTAGTGCTTCATCATCATGTTTAAAGTGAGAGACAGACGTCTCTGGTGGCGTCATGGTATGATACTTCACTTTTGTTAGTTGACCTTTTTCTTCATTATATACATACGTATGATTGACCTCATCAAAATCATGATCTTCCCCCGCAATCCAGAATACAGGAACAACGGGTTGTTGATACGTTGTTGATAGCTCCGATGATTTGACAATGATAGATAACACTTTATGAAACGTATATAATGGTCCACTTAATAGCCCTGCTTGCTGACCACCAATTACAACTTTTGCACCTTGAGCCAAATGCTCAAGGGCACGCGCTTGCGCTGTTGATAGAGATAGATCAGACATGTATTGTCGAATAACGTTTGCTAACTGCTGCTCTCTGCCATTATTCGATTGTGCCATACGTGTCTTAAAACTTTCATCTTTGTTAGGATCAAAATCATAAAATTGCATCAAATTATGATCGTGTTGTGTATATTGAGATATAAATTGATCCTTTTCATTCACTATGACTTTATAACAATCCATGCTTTGTCTCCTTAAACCGTATTCCCTAACAGTATAATCATAAAGAATCATTATGACAATTTAACGGCTTATATTTACTACAGTTAGGCATCTTCACTGTAATCAATATCTTTCAGAAATACAGCTAAGCATCACAATTTATATTTTACGCATAAATAAGCCGATACCCACTGCTTAGCGTTAAAGTATAAGTGGAGGTGATTCAAATGGGAATCATAATCGAATTAATTAAACAAATCATCGCAATATTCACATCAGGTGGAAAACAACCCATCCAAAAATAATCAACTATCTATTCTCTCTCACAAATCAACAGGCTTAAACGACTCACGTTTAAGCCTGTTGATTTTTACTTTTCATTACATAAATAAATAAGTTATAATTAAATAAAAATACAAGGGGGTCGTTTTGATGACAAAGGTGGTACATCTAGACATTAACTATCGTACAGAGGAACTTTTCGAAGAATTTAGAAACTTCGGAAATAAAGACCTCTATATGGTCGATGAATTGCATGGGGAAATGATTGATGCAAGCTCAGACTCACCGTTTTATGGCATTTATGTCGGTGAAAAGATAGGTGCACGTATGGCACTTTATCGTAAAGGGGAAGTTGAAGAAACATACTTCCCAGATTATGATGACTATTTAGTCGTTTGGAAATTAGAAGTTTTAAAGAAATATCAGGGAAAAGGCTATGGGTCTAAATTACTTGAATTTGCCAAATCATTTAATGAACCCATTAAAGCGATTGCACGTTTTGAATCTAAATCATTCTTTATTGATAATGGTTTTATAGATTTGAACGCCAAAAATGATGATGGGCATGACATTTTAATATGGGATCCAAAGCATTCATAAACATTAATTATAATACCCCTTGCAAGGTGAAATTTTTTACCAAGCAAGGGGTATTTTTAAACATATTTTCATTTAACAAGTTATAT
Organism: Staphylococcus agnetis; assembly: GCF_011466855.1. Taxonomy (NCBI): domain Bacteria; kingdom Bacillati; phylum Bacillota; class Bacilli; order Caryophanales; family Staphylococcaceae; genus Staphylococcus; species Staphylococcus agnetis. The sequence goes on along the minus strand of NZ_CP045927.1, from coordinate 799,256 downwards.
TTTTTGATGGCTTAACCGCCGATTAAACCAGAGATGACATTGATACCTTTTGCTAAAATATCTGCAATACCAGTCCCCATAGATACCCAATCATGATTCATACCTGCTTGAATCGTATCTTTAATTACATTAATTAAATCTGACATAAACGCCACTCCTTTAGTTATAGATTTTCCAAAACAAAATAGCGATTGATTGAATCGTTCTTTGTTTTGTTATCCACACTATAACGTGACATTTTATTAAATTGTCTCTCAGTTCTAAAAACGCCAATTTTCATACTTAACTGTCCAACTCACATCTTTTTAAAGACGTTTGAGTTGCCTATACGTCTTACGCTTTTACAATCTCTTTACATCCCTGACATGTAATTTAATAAACAATGCGGTAATACAAATTTTTTTAACCTTAATGACATCCATCTCAGTGTTTATATTCGAATTGATTGTTGATGAGTTACAACTTCAGAAATGTACCCTACACAAAATATTATCCCCTAAAAACAGCTGGATGAAAAACAGTTACGCTTTATTATGAATGCCTAGGCGTTTAAAAAAAGTGATGTTTAAAACAGTTATGCAACTATAACGTCATTATAGGAAACGAAGCCCTATTTTGAAGTCATGCCATTTATACTTAAGATGTAATTAAATAAGAGGAGGTTATCATTATGATCTGGACTGATATCATTCTTGGCATTATCAAATTAATCAAAGGCTTAGTCGACACATTTACTAAAAAATAAGCACACTATAAAAACCAATGTATCGTAAAGGTACATTGGTTTTTTCATTTATATATTGTTTTTAATTGCTTTCCTTACTATCCCCACACTGCAATTTATCCCCGCCTTATTTACTTCTTAAAAATAAACAAATAAGCTAAATATTACTTGCTTATCATAATAATCATGTTATGATATTTTCAAAAAGAACCGAGGCGCATATTATGCATAGTAAAAAACAACCAATATTAATTTATTTGACATTGTTTTTATCTACGACGTTGATTGGAAGTTTACTATTATACCTCCCATGGTCCGGTCAAAAACCAATATCATTTTTAGATGCTATGTATGTTGCGACTAGCGCTTTTACAGTGACCGGATTGGCTACTGTAGATATAACAAAGCAATTCAACCTACTTGGCGATATCGTGATTATGACATTGATTCAAATAGGTGGTATGGGGATAGTAACAGTGTCCATGTTGGCATTAAAATTCACACAAAAATCGCTTTCAGTGCGAGAAAATATACTATTTCAACTTGAGTTAAATACTGAAGATGCACGAAACTATACATTTTTTCTGAAATCAATCTTATTATTTAATGTGATTTTTGAGGGAATCGGGACATTTATTTTATCTTTTGTATTTGTACCGCAGTATGGATGGGATCGAGGTATCTTTATTAGTCTATTCACCTCAATATCATCTTTAAATAACGCTGGTTTCGCACTCTTTTCAGATAATTTAATTTCATATGCTACGAACCCGATTGTAAACTTAACAGTTGCACTTTTAATTATTTTTGGTGGTCTAGGTTATATTGTTTTGTTAGATTTAGTCACTTTGAAACGCGGTAGGCGCTTACAATTCCACTCTAAAATTACAATCATGTTAACCTTCATTTTAATCACTGTCGGCGCATTTTGTTTTTGGATATTAGAAATGAATGGTGTTTTAAAATCAATGACCTTACCGCAACAAATCCAAGCATCGCTTTTCCAATCTATTACGACACGTACCGCTGGCTTCAATACTGTAGACATGTCGCACCTAGCACCTGGTACGATGTTATTAATGATTCTTTTAATGTTTATAGGAGCTGGGCCAATGAGTGCTGCTGGCGGTATTAAAGTGACGACATTTGCTTTAGTCATTGCTTTTGTTATTACAATTTTAAAAGGACATCAACATACGCAAATTTTTAATCGTACTATTGTTAGAAAACAAATGGAGAAAGCTTTAGCAATAGCCATTGCTGCGAGTAGTTTTGTCATACTCATTATTTTATTAATTTCCATTGCTCAACCTAATTTGAATTTTGAAGACTTAGCATTTGAAGTTGTATCCGCTTTTGGTACTGTAGGATTGTCTACAGGTATCTCCACAGAATACAATTCTGTTGCTAAAATACTCATTATTTTAACAATGATTGCAGGAAAAATTGGGGTATTAACGCTTTTAAGTGTTATCCAAACACCAACACGAGAAACATTTCATTATGCTAAAGGACATGTTTATTTATAAAGTTCTCAGAGGATGGCACATCAATCATTAAACCTATGATTGTCCCTAACGCCTCGCTTTTCTAGGCGCCTTACCTCAACTAATTTTGAGAGCAACAATCTAAGAGATTGTTGCTCTCAAAATGGATTTTCGGTTGCGGCTAAATGCCTCAGAAGTCTCGGCTAAGGGATCAATCACAATTTATCATAATGTCCATCACTAAGACGAAATCGATTTATTTAGATAAATTATAGCTAACAAAGTTCATGTATAAATGAATTTTGTTAGCTTATTTTTAATTAACAGGTCTGCTATGTCACATCCCCTTTTTTAACTTAAGCATATCGTTTATAGGTTAATATACGTGTTTCCCATTCATCATCACATCGTTCATCGATAACTTTGAAAAAAGGTTTTAAACAAATATCAACCTCAATATCACTGTTTGAAAATTGTGGATATTTTTTTAGTATATGACGACGAGATACGATTGAGATATAATATTTATATTAACATTTAGGAGGACACAAATGAGTTATCTAATTGTACTATTTATAATTTTGAGTGGAATTGGCCACCTTATTGTATTAAACAAAATTAACAAGACACGCCGAGAAATAAGTGGCCTCCCTATCGGAACAACATTTCCAAATTACAATAAACGTTCAAAATCTCAAAGACGTCATGTTGTGATTGCTGTCAGTACGACGTGTACGGTTTGCCAACGCCTATTCAAGACATTTTCAAAAATGTCAGATACAGCACACATCACACTTGTTTTTGTAGATGAACCTCCTGTTGTGGAAGCATTTGTCGCACAACATCCTCATTTAAAACGGATCAATATTGTGACACGATACAATCGTGACGATTTATATCTTAAAAGTACACCGCTTGCGTTTATATTAAACCAACAAGATATGATTATTGATAAAATATCATTAGTCAGTTTAAAAGAAATTGAAACATGATATGCTTAATAAAATAACTCAGCAAAAAGGATGAGAAACATGTTACTTCTATTATTACTTACATCTGTTTTAGGCACGCTTAATATCTTACTATTTATTGCCATTGCGCTAGATCAGCAAGGTGGATTTGAATTTTTTTGGAAAATAGATCATATTCCTCACATTGAGAAATATGTCATTCTCCTTTTTGCTGTAGGTGTCATCATGCTTTTGGTCTCTGTCTATCTCCTTCTATATATATTAAAAGCATAGCGATTACTGCTATAGTACTCATCATTTAATGTCCGCGGATCATCGTCCTCCATCTCACATTTATATAATGTTGTAATTTTTTTGTGAATGGTGTCAAAAGAAAATAAATTTTTTAAAGCTCATATTGATTTATCGTTATGGATTAGCTATAATTAATCTTGTGTTAAAAATGTCCTGGTAGCTCAGCTGGATAGAGCAATGGCCTTCTAAGCCATCGGTCGGGGGTTCGAATCCCTCCCAGGACGCTAATAAGAGAAATTTAAACACTTTTCAAAATTAAGAATCCCATAACGACGGGGTTCTTTTTATTTTTATTGTTATTTACATACCATATCACACTAACTTTTAGGGACCCTTTAGGGACCCAAGTTAATATTTAAGTCAAGGTAATATTATTGAACATCAAACATCTCAAACGAAAAGATTAACTCTAATTTAAATATACCTTAAACAAACTTTTAGAATGATAATATATGTTATCATATTGTAGTAATTTAATCTAAATTTAGTTTGAATATAAAAGAATTGATTTTAAGGAGGTTTTTATGTTTGTGAATGAGATTAAGCTTACTAAGCATTGGTTCACCGCTTTGATTACGTTATATGTACTAATTATTCTAAAAACAACATATTCGATTAATTTTGGATACTTTGATTATTTATTTTTACCAATCGCAGGTATTGCAACGTTATATTTTCAATATGGAAAAATGGGTGTAAAAAAATTATTAAAATTACCTAAAGCTAATATGCTTTTATGGACCCCATTAATAGCATTATCTTGTATACTTATAGGTGCTTCTACAGTTTTAATAGGAAAACTTTTAGGTATAGCTAATTTATCTGCTAATCAAGGAATTGAACAAATATCCAATAGTAATGACCTATTCTCAAAGGGTATGTTTTATGCTCTTGGATGGATTCACTTATTAGGAGAAGAATTAATTACTGCTGCAGTTTGTTTACCGATTCTAATTTTACTTTTAAAATACACATCTAAAAAACTCGCAATATTTACTTCAGTGTTAGTTAGTTCACTGGTGTTTGGTGCTATTCATTTACCAACTTATGATTGGAATGTTTATCAAAGTCTAATAGTTATTAGTGCTATAAGAGTCCCTTTTACATTTATGTGGTTTAAATCAAAGTCATTGTTAGGTGGAGCGATACCTCATATTGCTTTAGACTATATTTTGATATCAACAACCTTATTTTTATAGATAAAAAAAGCCGTAACTTTTTATTAGTTACGGCTAAGCACTTACTAATCTAGATACTGTTGCTAATTAGGGTAAAATAATCATATCATTTTAAAAAAAATTATGCAACCTTCTAAACAATTATATTAAAACACACCACATTAACCTACCCTCATTCGAGGACACAGAGCTATGTCACTCGTCAGCAACGTCATGTGAATTCTCAGTTAATGTGATGTAGGCACTTTAAGCGGTCTGTGCCAGTGACCGAGTCGTTTCATGGAACAACTATTTCATATAACCATTATAGCATAAATTAAGACTTATTTCTTTTTCGACTTTGGATATAGTATGCACTACCTAACAAACCGATAGGAATACCTAATAACGGGCTTATGATGGTACTCGCTATAATTGTCGCAATAGCTAAAATACATAAATTTTGAAAGTTAAATTCCAAACTTTTTAAATCTTCCCAAGATTGTTTTATTACATCTTTTACTGACATAGTAAAACCTCCTTTCCGCTTAAATAAATAATATCATTTTTAAATTAAAAATATATAGGTCTATAGACCTAACAATTGTTTGATTCACACAAATTATATTTCAGCACAAAAACAGGCAACCGTCGAAACAGTTGCCTTAGAACAAATCCTTCCATTCTATGCTAATAATATGAGTTCTTTTCATCCTAAGATACGAACTATTCTTACCTAGAACATACATAGTAGCTGGGTTATAAAAATCTCTGTTATAATCTTTTCTTAATCCAAGTATCATTGCTTCTCTATTTTTATCATCTATAAAAGCTACATCAATTTTTTGTGGATTTATTGAATTTTTGGGGACTATAACACATAATTTTATTTCTTTATCAATAAAGCATTTATGTAAAAAGTTGTAATTAGTTAGCCTATCTTTAATATTATGATACTCATAGTGTTGCTTTATAGTTTTATGTGTGATTTTACCTTCTGCAATTCTTCCAATAATTTTTTTAGCGCTCTCTTTTTTATGTATGTAATGTAAACCTAGTAGATGCGGCAAATTGTTTTTATGAAAGTTTATTTTAAAGACAGGGAGAATTTTATATTTCGTTTTTATTTCTACATAACCTTTGCAAAAACAATTAATGAAATCATTTAGAATTCTTTGTAGATCAACATCACTTTCCCCATTTATTTTTAAATATGTTAATTCCCCCACCTAGTACACTCCTTAAAAATATCCCTACAAACATTAAAGTAAGTAGGGATTATGTATATGAGTGAAGGCAAGGAAGAAGTCTCCTGCGGGACCAACAGTCAGATATATGGCCTCTGCCGGGCTATACAATTCACTCCTGATTGTATATAACTATATTATTAGTTACCTGATGAGCTAACTACAGACAGTAACAAGTTAGGAAGAAAGAACGGCATAGAGAGTTGACTTTCTTCATACTCAACTATAATACCTTTTAAATTTATATTCAATAGATGTGACTAATTTTTTGCTTTTTTGTTAAAAATAGTTAGTTTTGGTTAGTTTTAGTTAACTGAATTTATATAAATTAATAACCACCCAGTGACATGCGTAGGTGGTTATTTAATAGTGTAATTTAACTTTATCAAGCATTTTTCATACAATAAGAACCTCTTTTAAATCAAAATCACTTAAAAACATTCTTTAAAAACACCATCTAATTCAAAGAACTAATAAATAGCTTCTACTTTAGCGTTACCAAATTTTTTGAAGAAACCACTTTTTAAATTTCATCACTATCTCTCCTTGAATTATTAATTTATTTATACATAATTAATTATAATACAAAATGTAAAAAAGGAGAGGTGAAAATGAAAAAATTTACAATTAATATTTTTGCTCTATTCTTAGCTGTAGTTTTAATTTTTAATCTTTTGGACGGGAAAATCATACACAATCAACAAATTTCTATGTTAATTAACGCAGGTTTCATCGTAATAATTTTAATCTTTATATTTTTATATATATTCAAGCGAAAAAAGCGCTAAATAATTTATTCCAATTACTTTATTGACAACAAGCCTCTGAACCCTTAACAATCCCAAAACTTGTTTAAAGCAGTCACCTTATAAATTAGATTTATTCTTATTGATTTTAATAGCTTTAATAACCTGATAAATAGAATTCAATATGAACAAAACAACATATGGTATCAAGATAAACATATTTTCTAATTGATATACAAAAGGAACACCAATTATTAACGCAATATTTAACCATAGTGATAAATAATAAAATCCGTCTAACTCAGGATTAATCTTCATAAAAACTCTCCTTTTTTATCTAATATAATTATTTTGTTAACGACGAGGTGTTGTTCTTAAAATAGATTAGCTTGAGTTATCTAATTCAGTTTATATTTTAACAAAAAAAACAGGCCAACCATTACGGTTAGCCTGACAATACACTTATATTTACGTATAAAACAACCACGTAAATAAGATAACATAAAAAAAGAGCAGCCTCAAGGGCTACTCTCAGGTACTTGGATGTACGGATATAAGATTTTTAGCAAACCTTAAAGATAATTTATCACAAACAAAAAAGACGGTCAATTAAGACCGTCAATTTTCACATTGTCTGCAAAATGTGAGGTAAATAGTTATAACATAAGGGATATTTTCTTTATAAACCATAACATACTTCGGCTCATTTGTCACCCTAGTTTTTTTAATATTTTTTGTCTTTATTAATAAAAAAGACGGTCAATTAAGACCGTCACAACTTTTAAGCGTCGTATGCAATACGCGAAAAATATACTCAGTGTGAGAGGGAACACTACTTCCTCACGAATTTAATATAACATACTAATGTTTTATACGGCAACTCATAGCCACTTAACATTTCCCCAATAAGTTTCATTTTTAATTTTTTCTTCTTTGTCAGTGATCTTACATACTGCACAATAGAAATAGGCTTTAATTGCGCCTGGCGCTTGATATTTAAATCTTATCCACCAATAGCCATCTTTTTTTATCACTTGATCAAACTTAACCCAGTCATCTTTACTATATAGCCAAGACGCTTGGTCAACTACTTCACCATTCAACCCCGCTTGACGTCGGACTTTAATCGCTCTATCTGGATAGAATGTTCCACTTAACCCCCAAGATATACGATTAACTTGTGTTTTACCTGCTAACGTACCACCGATAGGTTTGCCGTGTATAGCCCCAGCGATGTCGCGACAGTATTTATCAATATTTCTCTTGATATAGTCCATGTCATTTTTATTTGTGATAAAACCTAGCTCTGCCAGTCTGTAATTGACGTTAAGCTCTGCTGATACATTGACATTCAATAAATCATTACGTGGCGTCACACCTCGAATTTGACCTAAATTAGACTTAATGACGGACTGTATGCCATTGTCTATTGTGTCTGCATTAAATTTATTTGAAATAATCACATGTCCACCACTTGCACTTGCCCCCGCTGCATCTAAATGAAACTCAACAACTACATCAGGATTCTGGTTGCGCTTAAGCCAGTATAAGCCATAATCTTTTTTATTACCTAGACGTTGACCATATGCGGTGTCTTGATACATATCTTGCGACATATTAGACCCACCATACAAATAAACATCATGTCCTGCTGTGCGCAGATACTTGGCGACATTTGGCACGATGTTCTTACGTATAAAATCACGTTCATTAGTCCCATTACCAACTGCACCAGGATCATTGTACCCATGACCAGGTACAAGTGCCACTTTAAGTTTAACTGGTTTAGGTGTCTTGCTAGGTAATAGACTAGTAATAGACTTCTTCTTAGCGTAGTTCAATCTAATAAACCACATTGGGTTGTCATATTGGTGCCACCGTCTTGTAGCACTTTCCCAACCTGGACGTCCATTCACATATCCTCCACCTTGCCAATTTTGCTCGATAACTTCAAAACTATTTAATGTTGCTTTAGTTACTACCGCAACATGCCCAGAACCAGCTCCGTACCTTCCATTGAAAATAGCTATGTCACCTGGTAGCGGTAAAAAGTTAGGGGTATTTTCGTACACTGTCGCTATATCACGAAGTAAACTAGCATTGTCAGTAGGAATATCCTTAGCATACATTCCACTTAATCTGAAACCAGTCATATAATTGAAGTAACTGTTAGCATAATCATAACACTGGTAGCCGTAGGCACCATCAAAATCATATTGCTTACCGACAGAATTGTTGAGCCATTTAATCGCTTCATTTTGTGTTCTCATATTATCACCTCAAACGTTTTCCTCAAATTCAATCGGTTCAACGATATCTTTTTGTGGTATCGCACCAGTAGCCTTAATATACTTTTGTTCTGCTTTGTACTTTTTCATTTTCTGATTAGCCCACTCTGCTTCTTTAGTGTTTGGGTTGTTTTTCCAAGCCATATATAATCCTATACCTGTCATCATCACTGAACTGATATCTTCTTCACTCACAACCGGCAATGGGTTAATCCCTTTAGTTGTAAGGTACTGATTCACCAAAGCTAAAATTAACACTATATATCTAGCAATTACTTTTATATTCATTTCATTTGCTCCTTTCTATATTCTGTGTTAAATTGAACATAGAAAAAGGACCCACATAAAGTGAGTCCCGTAGTGAGCCCGTTAAAAAGACGGTGGCCTTTCAGAATATTTTAACCATTCCTACTCGGTCAAAGTTGGGGAATGGTTATTTTTTATGGCTAATTTTTATTATTGCAATGACTAAACCGAGTAAAGTAACGATAAACATACCGAAACTGAACATTAAGTTTAGCGCATCTACAATAGATACCACAAAGGGCGTCTCCTTTCTAAAGATTTCGTTGATACGCTCATACGCACCACCTCACTTTATACTGAGATAGCCACCATCTATCCAACTTGCTCACGTTCTCTATTTTAACACAATTCCATAAAAATAAGCCGACGCATTAGCGCCGACTTTTAATCTTATTTACATTTGCCAAACCAGAAACATGCCCAGAAGCTGTATCCAAATAACATGGCAATCACCTCCTTAAATCCCAAAGAACGTACGTAAAAGCGCGATGATGATGGTACTGGCAATCGTGCCAATTACACCAAGCATCCACATTTTGAGATCTTTAATATTTTTGGCATTTTCTCTTTTGTTCTGTTCCTCTTTTAATCTGTCTTGTTTTAACTCTTCAAAAGTTCTATCGAGTTTATCATAGACTTTTTCTTGCGTTCTTAGACTATGTTCAATGTTATCCAGCTTTTTAAACATATCTTTATCATTTTCTTCTAAACGCATGATTCTCCATTCGTGCTCTCGTCGTTTGATAAAACCAAACATTACGTCACCTACTTTTTACTAAACCTCTAATGGATCAGATTCGTCTTCACTTTCTTTCACATAGGGTTCTCCTTTTTCATCAAATGAATTACGCGTGATATCTTGTTTCACATAATATGTTTTAGCTCCATTTTTAAAGATACCAGCTAACATATTCTGCATTGCGCACACCTGTTTGACTTGCTCTTCATCGGTAAACTTATATGCATTAGCAGGCGAAGCACCACGCACAAAACTGTTTGAATAGTTTTGCATTAAGCAGCTTTCTTCTCCTCTTTTGTCCACTTCTACTAAATAATACTCTGTTACTTTGTTTTCCATTTCTAATTCCTCCAATAAAATTATTTATAATAAAAACGCCTAACGATTATTCATCATCAGACGTTTCATTATCCTTACTTTGTAATTGTGTAATTAAAGCACGCAGTATTGCGTTTTCTTTTTGTAATTCTGCATTTGAAGTTGCTAGGTTATCAATAATCAGTTGTGGGTTAACTTGTTCGTTCATTAGTATATTCCTCCAATATTCTCATAATATTTTCGTATTTAAATTCTAGTTCATCACTACGTTTTATTTGCTCTTGTAGTGCTTTACCTATAGTTGAAATAAATTCATACAAGTCGATAGAATCATTATCTCTAGTAATAAATTTAGGCATTTCTCTTTCTATAATAATTCCGTGACTTTTTTGTTCATTACCGTTTTGTAAGTCGGATTTATAGTTATATTCATAAAACACAGTGTCTTTTATTAACTGCGTCGCATCTACTTCCCATTTTGTTATGTTGGTTTTATATTTTTCGGAAGAATTTGAGGCAGTCTTACCATAAAATGTGTCAGCACGAACACTTTTATACCTTGTGTTGCCTCCATTATATCCGTTGTTATCAGTAACCCTCATTTCTTGCGTGCCTACACCATAATAAGCGTTACCACCACTATGACTTGCCATAACTACACTATTAGTAGTGTTAACGGCTCCAACTTTAACTTGGTTATATGCCCGTGCATCATTCCACTGTCTAATTTCTAACATGCCTTGTGTGCGGATATGTTCTCGTATTTCAGCGTTTCTTACTGATATATCTCCCGTTCCAATATCTCCATCACGATTTGTAATATACACAATATTATCTGTACGCGATTTACTAAAACGTATACCTGAACCATGCTCTCCTCTTTCGTCGCTTATGTTTCCGTAGAGAATAGCACCGTCAGTGTCACTAACACTGTCATTATCTTTTACATAAAAGTAAAACTCATTTAAACCAGCACGTGTGTCTTTAAAAGGTCTAATGTATACCCCATATTGCCTTGATTCAATGTTATTAGTTAAGTTGGCTACAGTATATATCCGTGACTGATCTGATTCTAAAGCAACCGCTCCATATGTGGAATGCAAGCGTACCCCGCGTGAATTCTCGTTGTAACCTTGATAATGAAATTCTAATGTACCGGCAGTTTCACCACTAGCCGCATTCATCATTGTGGACAAGCCTTTTTCAGTCATATAAAGGTTATAACCTGTATCTTCGTTGGACACCATCAAATATCCTTTTCTGATACCAAGTGTTAAATTAGCAGAATCAGTTTTATTAGCCCATGTTCGAGTAAATCTACCTCGTGACAATACACTATTATTTTTAATTTCTAGGTAATTTACGGAATCGCCACCGCGTATGCCTATATTATTTACATTGATGTCTAATCCTTCACGAGACAAATTAATTTTATTGATAATATTTGTTTCATCAGCCTTTTTACTAACATCACCCACAAGCAGATTAAATTCTTTGTTCAGTTTAATATCCACTTTATCACCTTTAATTTTGACGCCTTGTGGTCCTACGTTAAATGACTGAATATTACTATTATCATCATAAGTAAACGTCATACCGTCTGTGGTGTTGTTGATAAATTCTGACACAACACGGTTCAACGTTTGACTGCTTGCGTTAAATACTTCACGTGATACCCGTTGCGATATTTGTTCGCCGTCTTGTAGTATTTCAGTTTTAGCAACAGACAACTTCTTATCAGTCCCACGTGTCACATCTGATGGTGCTTCAGTGTAATCAGTAGCTTTGTTTCCTTTTTCTAGTTTTAAATTACGTATTTCTACTAAGTTTGAATCACGTTGCGTGCCTAATCGTCCATCAGGTGTATATAAACCTGAATATGCCATAAATCTGTGGTCAATAATTTCAGGAGCAACAAATGTTTGAGTGACTTTAAATTTATTATTTAATATCCGTTCAGTTGATTTATAGCTAGTTGTGATACGATCTTTCGAAACCGATTGACTATATAAGATAATGCCATGTTGTGCTGCATACTGAACGTCATAATCAGATAATCCGACAATTTCTAATTCATAAGAATATGTGTATTCTTCGCCAGGTGTGAGTATCTTCTTAAGATAATCAGCAGAATATATAGTTGTCGCCCAATACTTGCCTCTAAACGATTCTGTGGACGTTATAGACGAATGTACGCTATTACCATGTGTTGCACTGTCATACGCTTCAAATAAGTTCACGCCACCGATTTTAATGCTATCTAAGCCACTTTGATATTCTGCTTTAGTGACTTTATCACTGATTTGACCGGCAAGTGTCTTACGTTCTGCGTCTGCCGATTCCATGCGTTCAATTAAACCTTGTTGATTTGTTTGGTAATCAACTGATTTAACGTAATCTCTAAGTTGTTCTTTAGTATCTTCTCTCACTGCAATAACCGCTTTCTCAACTACATTAGGTTCGCCTACAAGTTGATTCTGTTCGTTCACTTGTAATCCAAATTTATCTGCAATTCCTTGAAGTGCGTCTCTAAACTTTTCTTCAGTATACTGCGATTGTAACAATTTAAATCGTTCATCAATCGCTATCTTTGCACGTTCAACCACAGTGTATAATTCTTGCATAGTTGTTCTATAATTTAAAAACAGTGTTTGTGTATCGATTAACTTACCTATAGTGGCAGTCTCATCGGTCATGCTATCTATGTTATTCTTAATGTTGTTATAAATTGATACAGTAGCGTCAAGTTTAGAATTCAATTCATCTTTTAAATCAAAGTCCACTAAATACTCACTATTCATGACATAGTGCATTTCATTCAACAACTTGCTATGTTGAATGGATAGGTTAACGAATGTGTTATTCAACTCACTATATAATGCCTTTTCGCGAGTGATTGCACCAATATCTTCGGCTTTCTCTGCCGTCGCATTAATCCATCGCCCCTCCCAGTATCGTCGTAATACTGCTACATCAGGATTACTTGTGTCTAACCACAACATATCGTTCACGGGATTTTCAGGCGGTTCAGCACCTTTAATTATTTTACGTTCGAAATATTCAAGCTTACCTTCAACCACATCTGCAACGATAGTATTCACATTAGTTAAACCGTCATTTAACTTTTGACGTATCGCATCAAGTTTTTTAGCAAATTCTGCACGTAGATCAGATTCTTTATACTCAACATAATTCCCAAATGAATAAACACTTACATTTGTTAAAGGATTATATGTTTCAGATATAACTTCACCCTCTACATATAATGCAGGGGTGAAATCCCTATCTTTTACACGCACTATGTCACCTAAACGGATAATTTCATGCGGATACGCTTTTTTAATATCTAAAGATGTAACGTCATAACTTACTGCTGCACTTTTAACTTTGTTTAGTTGAGTAGTACCTAATGTGCGTAAGCGTTGTTCCGTCATATTTTCATCTTCAGTTTCAGGTTCATAAATATCCCAAATATAACGTGTGGGTAGACCAAACTGTTTTTGTGCCTCGTCATCTTTAACAATGACTTTGATACGTTCACCATTCTCTTTCTCGGGACCTAAACATATTAAAGCAGTACGGACTTCAGATACATCAACAGAACATTTCAAACCTAATAAATCTTTACCACGTACAATTTCTTTACCTTTAAACAAAGGTTTTGGTTCTTTCAAGCTTACGTATCGTGATTTAACTTTACGGCTATTCAAATCAATGTGGAAGTCCATAACCATCTTATATGTGGTAGTTAATTGTTTAAGTACATCAAACCTTGTTTGATAGCTAGTCCACGAGGTAGTACGTGTACCGTTATATTCTGTGTCGTCACTTACTTTCCACCCTGTATCTTTCAAAACATCACTAAGTGCTTGTGTAGTAGTGTACTTTTCAAATTTATGCGGTCCATATGGTACACCCGTGGCAATATCTTCTAAATAGGATGCATTGCATTCAATCAATGAATATTTGCTTATGCTATCCTGTTCTATACGATTAATAATAAATTCACGAGGTTCGTTTCTACTATCTAAAAAGATTACTCTGTTGCGTTCTTTAAATTTAACCGCCCTACTTGATAGCATTGTAATATCTAGTAATTCTGTATAGTCTTTAATACTACGCTCATGTTTTATATTAATAACCGCTTTATCATTTTTACTAATGAAGTCTATAATATTACCTTCAAAATCCAATACATGCAGCATATTAATACCACCTATCTTGCCATTTTACTGTCGTATCAAACGTATTAGGCGGTTGAATAATCAATTCTGTGTGACCAGTTTCTACATTGAAATAGTCACTTCCAAATGTTTTTTCGTGAATGAATGGTTCGCCGTTAACCATTACTAAATTATTAGCCATATCTACCACAATATCATCACCACTTTTTATGATCATATCGTTTTCTCCAGGTGGCTTTTCTAATAATTCACGAATGTAACTACCTAATAAAAACACTGGCATAAAGTTATTAGTCCCGTTTTTAGCAGAATAAATCGAAACTGCACTTATTGGTCGATTATAGAAATCGCCTTTATCAGTAAATGTAACTTCATGTGTATCAAACGCAATCTTACGTAATGGATAAGGTATTTCTCTATACTTCCAAGTCTTAATCGTGAATTCCTTGCCAATACGTGTTAAGCGCATGTATACAACAAATTCATCCATACCATAAATCGTAGGATTATTTTTATAGTCATAAATCTTTTTAGGTTCGCCACTCTGATTATATAAACAAATAATTATTCGTCCTATTACTTGATTTGCATTAGGGTTAGTATATCCAATCGACGCAATTACGCGTCCATCAGTGTCATATAAATATTGCGTTGTTCGATTTGCGCCCTTACGTTTTTGATTCACTGCAATTTTAAATGTCACACTGAAGTTGTTGATTTGCTTACTAAAGCTACGTTTGTACATTGCACCTTGCCAACCCTCGCCATTAATACTTTCAGTGTTTAAATAAACACTTTCTTTACTTGTGGATTGTCCAAATGTACCACCAACTGCACCACCTGTATAATTATCATTTATATTATTAGAAGATTGCTTATTCCAACCACTTAATGTGCGTAACTCATCACCTAGAATTAAAGGAGAGTAATCTTTAACTTTATTATCCACATCATCATCACCAATCATAAAGTAATCTTCATCTTTTTTAGTGATCATAAAATAATTGGAATTTTTCAATGCCCTTGCTTCCACAACTATTGGTGTATCTGCAGTACCTGTATTAACAACACTTACTGCATCACTAATTGCAGTATTTTTAGTACCTTTTGCAGAATACTTGTAAGGATCAGTTAAAACCACTTTTAAATTAACCATATTAATATGGTTTTCAGTTTTGCTGAATAACTCAATAGGACCTTCAAAGTGTGCATTCCAGTACCATTCTTTTGATTTAAATTGTAATTTAACTGACTTATCGTAGTTAAAGAATTTAACCAACTCATTCAAAATGTCGTCGTGTGACTTCATGCCACTATGTGTTAAACGGTCATTACTGATAACTAGCGGTAATTCGAAATTGTATTCATTTAAACTACGACCTTGATAAACGCTACCAGGTCTGCCATCTACTTTTTCCGTTTTTATGGCAAAATTAAAAGAGGGTATTTTAAACCCTCTTTGCACAAACAACCACGGAAGTGTCTTATCATTAACTATTATTGTATCGTTCATTAAGCAAACACACCTCCTGCGTTAAATCTTTGTTTACGTGATGTGTCACGTTCTCTTTTATCTACGGTTTTGTTGATAAAATCACCTAAACCGAAGTTATCAATCACTGGTTCGTAATCCTTATTTGCGATTTCTTCGTTAGACCCAACCAATTTAATTAGTAAACCAATCATTGTGTCTAACTTTTTCTCTAAATAGCTATCGCCATTACCACCCACATTAGGGCTACTAAAGTGTTTAGGACGTTTATTCTTACTAATATCATTACTAGCCAAAGCAAGTAATTTAGCTGCGTCATCTGCACGGCTAGGGTCTGTAGGGATAATCCATTCAGGATAACCGTCGTCACCTAAATGATATAAGCCATTGTGGACGAGACCACCAGTTTTATATGCGTATGCTGCAGCACGATTAAAGCCACCCCAACCATATCTTCTAACGATATATTGTAATGCAGATATGCCTTGGTGCAGTGGATTATTAAAATTTGTGTAACCCGATTTAGCGTTAGCCATAAATGTCGGTTGAATCATTTGGAACAAGCCTTTTGAAGGTGTGCCACGTTGTGCATTAATATCCCAATTGTTAACCGCGTTTGGTTGGTAATTAGATTCACGCTTAGCAAGTCTCATCATCGCATCATGAATATATCGTGATTTATAACGACCACCTAACACATTTTGTGCTTGTCTAATAATGCGACTTGCATATGTTGCGCCACTACCTGATGGATAACCTTTACCACCACCAACATTTAATCTACCATTTGCTTTCGCTTTCCTTAAATATGGTTCAGGGTCGAAGTGTCGACCGTTTCGACGCATTTCAAAGTGCAAGTGTGGTCCTGTACTAAATCCAGTGTTACCAGTCAATCCAACAACATCACCTGGCTTAACAGTTGATCCTGATGGTGGTGACTTACTAAAGTCTTTTAAGTGAGCAAATAACATATCTATCGCACCACTTGTAATTTTTACATAGTTACCATAACCCCCACTCATAAACGGCATACGCGTCAACCTTCCACCCATCGGCGTACGTACAGTTTGATAAACAAAAGGAAAATCGACACCTTCATGGAATGGTCTACCTGTTGCTGCAGTATATGCTGCAGTGTGTCCGTAATGATAGTTAATTTTGTCAGGGTCTAAAATACCACCGACTAATTCACCACCAAGAGAATCGAAACCACTTTGCATCCAGTCAATGGCACCCTTTTTGATTTTATTGAAAGCGGCACGTGTGATGTCTCCAACTAATCCCATACCTTTTGTTATGGAATCAAAGTTGATGCCTAGGTTAGACAGTAACTTATTAAATAATTTAGCCGGGTCATCAATATAATCTAGGACATCACCAATTTTATCAGTAAGCCACTCGCCAGCGCCTCTAACTTTATCGCCGACCCAATCTTTGGCATTATTAAACCATGTACCAAGACTTAAGTGTGGAAGCGTGCCAGTAGATAACATCTGTTGTCGCATACTACCACTAATTACACGTGACCCTTTAGGCAAAAATGTAGTCGTGTCTTTGGCAGGTGTTAATGCCGTGCGTCCGTTTGGGTATTGGATTAATTCTCTTCTGCCATCAATACCTCTGCCGTTACCAGGACCTTTATCTCCCACGACTGCCATAGTACCGTGTTTAAGGCGTCCATCAGATGTCGTGCTTATATGTCGGTTAATGCGTTGTGTACCTGTGGATAATTTAGGTATTTTAGGTAAACTCAATTTAGAGCCTACCCAGTTTAAACCGTCAATTAATCCATTCAAACCTTTTTTAATGGCACTAACCATTCCACCAATATGACCTTTGATTTTATCTATAATATTTGCAAGCCCGTTTTTCATATTGTTAAACGTACGTTTTACAGCACCCCATAAATCACTTGCTATACCAGTAACTGCACGTTTAATTGAATCCCACTTATCAACTAGGAATGATTTAACGCGATTAAATATATTGCGTGTTCCGTCGAATAAATTGTACCAAGTACGTTTAACGCCGTCCCATAAAATCCTGACATATCTAACGACAGAATTTTTAATACTGGACCACACACTAGAAATCCATGCTCGTAAACTCGAAAAAATATTTTGTGTCGTGCGACTTAATGAATACCAAATATTTTTGACAATTTGATACGCGCCACTTGCCAATCTGTACATCGTTGATTTTATCGAACTCAAAATTGTAGTAATAATGCCTTTGACTAAATTGAAAATAAATATAGTTGCATTTTTAATGTTATTCCAACTATTGATTACTACATTAGCTATTGCACGTGCTACAGACATAACAGCAAATTTAATCAAATTCCAAGTATTAATAAATGCATTTTTGTATAAATTTAGTATGCCTTTAATGATTATAAGTAACCCGTTAAAAATTGCCGTAATTCCAGTCTTCCAAGCATTAATGATAAACATCGTCACAGATTTAATGGTATTCCACACACCAATGATGACATTTTTAATTGTGTTGAATATAGTGGTTATCACAGCTTTCCATATATTAAAGTAAGCTTTCATTAACGTCCACCATGTCTGAACGATGTACATTACGCCGGTTTTTAATCCATTCCATACTGCAATACCGAATGTTTTAATACCATTCCAAATAGTCAACAAACCATCTTTAATAGTATTCCATATTTTAATTACATTATTACGGAACGTCTCGTTATTCCTCCACAAATGGACAATTGCAGCAACTAATAAACCTACTGCAGTTATTACAAGACCAACGGGACCAGTCATAAATCGTATTGCTAAACCTAAACCACGTGTTACAAGTGCAGCCGTTTTAGTGACTAATGAATACTTACCAGTTAAGACTGTTTGTAATGCTATTTGTCCTTTTGCCACACCTAGAATAGTATTTAGAAAGCCAGTCGCTAACGCCCAACCTTTAGTAATAAAGCTTAACGTTTTAATGCTTGTCATCAACGGACCTATTACAGTCATTGCACTACCTATTGTAGACACCATTACACCTAGTGTTACAAGTAAAGGACCTATTGCAGCGGCTACTAAACCTAGACCGACAACTATCTTTTGCGTACCTTTAGGCATCTCATTTAATTTACTTGCTGCATGTGATACCCATTCCGCTAACTTTTTAATGTACGGTGCCATTACGTCACCTATACTAATCGCTAACGATTCAATAGCCGATTTCATTTGACGAAGTGAACCACCAATACCGCCTTCCATTTCTTTGGACATACGATTCGCAGCACCTTTAGAACCGTCAATTGACTTTGTTAACTTTTGATAATCTTCATCAGACGCATTAATAATTGCTAACGCACCACTCATGGCTTCTTTACCAAATATTGTGGATGCAGCATTCGCTTGTTGCTCTTTAGATAGATTTTTGAACTTACCACGTAATTGATCCATTACATCACGCATTGGTAACATGTTCCCGTTACTATCAGTAATAGATATACCTAACTCATCCATCTTCTTTTTCATGTCGCCTGTGGGCTTTGATAAGTTGGTAAACATTGTACGTAATGCAGTCCCGGCTTTTTCTCCTTTAATACCTGCATTAGACATCAAACCAATTGCTATGGATGTATCTTCCACAGTGTATCCTAAAGCCCCTGCTACTGGCGCTGCATATTTAAATGCTTCACCTAAACCACGTACATCAGTGTTAGCTTTAGAGCTTGTTTGTGCTAAGACATCGGCAAAGTGTCCGCTATCTTTCGCTTTCATTCCAAATGCAGTTAAACTGTCCGTTACAATGTCACTCACTTGTCCTAAATCTTCACCTGATGCTGCCGCTAACTGCATGACACCATCAATACCGCCTAGCATATCTTTAGTATCCCAACCGGCAAGCGCCATGTAGTTTAATGCATCGGCGGATTCACTGGCACTAAATTTTGTTTTAGCACCCATCTCAAGTGCTTTATCACGTAGTTGTTGGAATTCACTACCCGTAGCACCTGAAGTTGCTTTAACTTTACGCATTGAGTCATCGAAGTCTATACTCTTCTTAACTGCTGCACCAAACCCGGCAACAATTGGCGCACTTACATACATGCTCATGTTACGACCAACTGACTGCATTTTACTGCCAATTTCTTGCAAGCGTGGTCCCAACTCACTAAATTTATTACCAATCTTACCCATAGTCGTGTTTAAAACTTGTTGTTGACGCTCCAAAGCTTTCATTTCAGCTGTTGCTTCATTAAGTTCACGTTCGTATTTATTTAATTCGGCATAAGCTTCATTATATTTAGCAGCTGCTGCTTGTGTTTTAGCGCTATTCTCCCCAGTTTCTCTCGATAACTGGTCATAATTGTTTTTCAATTCTCTGACTTTTTGAGCTTGAATTTGTTGGCGTTTCGTTAATCCATCAACTTTCACTTTTGACTTTTCAAGCGATTGATCATAACGCCCAAACTTTGAAAGGTTGGCGCTCATTTCTCTTGAAACCATGCGCATTTGTCGATTCAATCCAGTAATACCACGATTAAACCCCGACCCGTCTAAATCAACTTTTATGACCATATTACCTGCTACTGTTGGCATCTAGTTTCCTCCTTTCTTCAAAAAATTAGCCGAACACTTGCGCAAAGCTAGTTGCTTTCTTCTTGTGTTCGACTCTCGAATTAACAATCTCTAAAAAGAAATGAATTGGCATGTTCGCCACTTTTTCAGGATCCATGCCTTCATCAATTAACTGCTTCGCAACTTTCATATAGTTGTTGTATCTACCTTCAGGTGTTAAGTCCTCAGGATTTATTTCTTCTGCTCGGTCACGAACTTTTTTGTGTCGTCCACATCTCCTGCGATCAGCTTTTCTAGCACTGTTACTAAAGTGTTCAGTCCTTCTGGACCCGCTGGAATACCTTTTTGTAATTCTTCAGATGTAAATTGATTATCGAATCCTTCAGCAACAAATGTCGTTACCTCATCTAGTACATCAAATTGCTGAGCGACTTGTTCTTGGTATTCTTCAATCTTAGCTTGGTACTCTTTTTGTTCAGTTTCGCTTAAATTCTCGAATTCTTCTTGTGATAATTCTTCAAAGTCTGGTTGTCTGAACGCTTTTGTTAATCGTGTTGACAATTTAGAACCTTGAATAGTGTCAAATAGTGACAAACTTGGTTTAGCCAAATACTTTTTAGTCTGTGGCTTACCCGCCTTTGTATAACCTGTAATTAGTTCGATTGAAGTTCTTGCCATTATAAATTCCTACTTTCATTTTTTATTTTTGCGCAAAAATAAAAGAGGGGTGGTTGCCCCTCTTAAATTACATTTCGAAATTACTTGTTACTTCTACATTAATTGTGTCTGATTGGTCACCAGAAGTAGCGGTTACAACACCTCTACCGACTTCATTTGCAGTCACTAAACCTTCAGGTGTAACTTCGATATACTCTTCACCTTCAGTAACTTTATATGTTACGGGTTGTCCTAGTGGTTCAGTTGTAGCTGATAACTGTTCAGTTTCACCTTGTTTAATTGTTGTTGACGGTTTAGAAAGAGATACACGCGTTACCTCTTTCTTACTCGTCTTTCCCGGCATCGCTTTTTTATCCTCTTCCATTTCAAATTCTTGGTCGAGGTCTTTGATAAACTCATCGAATGTTTTACCAAAAGTTTCAGTAAATACATAATCACGTCCTGCATTAGCGCCTTTTTTGTCGAAGCCAGTTACATGTGATGACTCATCGTATAAACGATCTACGAATGAACCTTCTACTTCATCGTTTTGGAATTCAACTTTATCTTGTTTTGTTTGTCCTGATAAGTTTGGACGCGTGAATTTACCTTTGAATAAACCTACCCATTCAGATGATCCATCATGGTTAGTACGTTCGAATACAACCGCCACATCAGGTGGGATGTCATTAGCACCATATTTAAAGCCGTTTTTACCTTTTTTAGCCCCTGCTAAGAATGCCTTTTGTTCTGCAGGAATTGATACAAATGTTGTTTTAACTGATAACTTACCATTCGATACTGCAGTCGCAGCGACCATATTATCGCCGTATTCTTCTTCAACTTCTTGTGGACGGTCAACTTCGATTTCTTTTAAAAATCGTGTACGGTGTCCACTTTCTACTTCAAATTTTTCTCCGTCATCTGTTTTAATCGGCGCCCAGTAGAAATTAGTAACACCGATAGCAATGCCCGAAACACCTTTAGTTTCTGCAAAGTGCTGCAAATTCAACTTTAATTTTTCCATTTATAATCCTCCTAAAATAATAGAGAACCTGACGCACGTATGATTTCTCTAAAAGTTAGAGTTTCAACTTCGTACATAGGTTCTCTGTAATATGATTTAAAATTTAATTGCTTTAGATTCTCCACAATTGCTTCTGCTTGCTCATGTGGTTCATCTGTTGACCACCAAATATCAATTTGAAAGTCATATTCTCTCGTAAACTCTTCGTTATCCGCATATTCATCAGGATTATACGGCAACGGGGTAATCCTAACGATGGGTTGATTCGTCGATTCATGAAAATTTTCAGGAACCTCGTATTTAAAAATATTATCCTCAACCGTGATACGCTTTTCGGCAATGAGTTTCTTGTAAATAATATCAGTCACATTCATTTCATCACCCTTT
This sequence comes from Staphylococcus agnetis, assembly GCF_011466855.1. Lineage (NCBI taxonomy): Bacteria > Bacillati > Bacillota > Bacilli > Caryophanales > Staphylococcaceae > Staphylococcus > Staphylococcus agnetis. The sequence goes on along the minus strand of NZ_CP045927.1, from coordinate 776,682 downwards.
TCATAGCGGTAAGCATAGCTTTATACACCAGCTTACTACCGTCTTTCTCTGTTTTAGTCATCCACAATTGAGGACGTTGATACATAGTGCCAAATTCAGTTGCGTGAATACGGTGTGAATAGCCTTTTGTATATCCTATAAGCACATACTTTTCATTTGAATCACGGTCAGTTCGAATGTTCGACACAGCGATGTTGTCCTTGGCATGTCTTTTGTTCTTACTGACTGGCGTGTTACGCTTAAGCAAAGGTGTAAGTGCCATTGCACCGGCTTTTAATACACGATTTTGTGACGAATTAAATTCTAATCGCTTTCTAACTAACCCTTGTTCGATGTCATTTTTTTCAATCTTAGCACCCATTAGAAAACCACCTCGCAATAAACACGCACATAAGACTTATCTTCATAGTCCTTTTTAACGTATTTGATTTGGTATTTATCCCCATCATGTATTACATAATGCTTATTGTTTGGCTTATAGTCTCCTCGTGGATCGCGTATGATGATAGTTTTAATGAATTGTGAACTTGTGGTTAGGCTTGTCTGCATATCTGATTCTCTCGCATCTTGAATACATGCATAACAGCTGTATAGCTCCTCTGTCATTGGCTTTTGTGGTAGACCATTGATTGATTTACTGGTGTCATGGCAAAAAGTGACACGTTCGTTTAACCTATTCGAATTGAATTTCATACGCTGACCGCAACTTATGCACAACACTTAATACCATGTGTGGTGCATAGTTAAGGTTCCTTTCTGAAAAAGCCAAACGATTTTCAAAGTAATAAGCAGTGAGTGGGTATACTGCAGTTCTAAATAATGTTTGCTCCTCTAACCAAGCCATATCGTCAGTAACCGCACTTGCTATATCCTCTTTTGCCCATTCGTAATACATCTCCAGTAAATCATCTTCTGAATTGTGGTCTATTTTGCAATGTTTCTTTAATAGCTGTAAATCACTCACTGCTATCACCTACTTAACATCGATACGTTCTAAAATACCGTTTTGTGGTGTTCCGTTTTTATTAACTTCATTGGCGCGTTTTACCGTCATATCAACTTCGTCGCCTACTCTTAACACCTTTTGTAATTCTTTATCAATATAAGCCGTTTTCACTTTATATTTTGCCACTTTCAATCACCTCTATAGTGTTTCCATATGGTCTTCTTCTGGCAGTTGGCTATCATCATATTCAATGACAATAGCTGATTTATAATCTAAAATACGGCAATCTTGACGTACTGCAACCATTAAGCACTCACCAAAATGCATGTAGTCTGTCCATGACGCTTGGTATTGGGAACGGTCAAATAACACGATAGCGTCTTTTAAGTTACCAATGATTAATTTGTTAGCGCCTTTTTCACCGAGCATTTCATCAGGCAAGATTTCCACTTTAGCACCTAATAAACGTTGTTGCGTTTTCTCTTTAACGTCAGGTTGGATTAAGTAGTTACCTAATTTGTCTTTCATTTTGTTTAATTTCGCAAACATCGTTTGAGACACAATCGCTACATTATGCTCGTAGTTAGGTTTCACATTTAAGTTCACAGCGTCTTTAATGTCGTCTAAAGATTTCGCTTTCTTAGTTTCTAATTTAGCGCCCTCTTTTTCAAAACCTGAAGTAGTTGATCCAGTTGAACCTTTATTAATTACATCAATAATCGCTTTGTTACGTGTAGCTGCAATCGTACGTGCCATCCATAACTTCAATTCTTGTAACACGTTAACTTTCGCATCTTCAATTGCTTCACGAGAGATACGGAAGTAACCACGGTGTGTGTCGATGTCGTATGCTAATTGGAAGAATGGTTTAACCGCTAATTCAGGGTTTTCTTCTAATTCTTCTACCTTTTCAAGCGCTGCAACTTCTGATTGACGTACAACCGGGTATTTACCTGAACCGTTCGTTACACGCTTAACAGTGACATATTTATCAAGGTTAAACTCAACCTCTTTTAATTTGAGAATGTCAGTTACAATTTCTTCCGGAATAACTACAAAGCCTGAATCCGTTTTTAAAGAGCCACCCTTAATGTCTTCGCGTGTCTCAAGATAATTAGTAAAATCACCTACTTCTTGTGATGTCACTTTAGTATCCTGAATTGAAACGCCTAACTCATTTAAGTTTGGTGCTTGACGGTATGCACGTGTTGGTTCAACTACAACTGGTTGTGCGTCTGTTTCTTCAGTATTGTCTTTCTCTTGTAATTTCTTTAACTCTGCTTCTTTTTCTTGAATTTGAGAACGTAGATCAGCGATTTCCTTTTCCAAAGTTTCTGCTTTCTCTAACTCATCATTGTTTAATGCACGCGTTGCGAATCCGATTTTTAAATCAATACTACGTTTTAAATCCGATATTTCGGAAAGTAATATATCTTTTTTATTCATTAATATTCCTCCTAAATTTTACATAAAAAATAGACGTCGCTTTTTAGCACGTCCAATGGTTGTATTTGTTAATGGTGTCCAACTTCACCAAGCTTATTTGTAATTGAATGTTTTTTAAGTTTTAACTCTAACACTTTTTTGCGTTTTTCATTTTCAATGTTTTCAATACTACGTAATGCCGGTTTAACATCCGTATCTTTGTATGCCGGATAGGTCACCACAGATACATCTGTCAGCTCACGTATCGCTTTTAAAGTACGTTTGTAGATGTTTTCTTGTTGGTCAAAACGCATTTCATCACCTTGCTCATCAAGCATAAAACCAAACGAACATTGATTGATGTTACCTACACGCATATTCTCGTACAAGTCACGTGCAAACGTTGTATTCGGTAATTTACAACGGTATTTCAACCCAATATCATCAGTCTCCAGTTCTAATGTTCCCGATTTCGTTCTGCCGATAATTTGCGACGGTACATGATCTACTAAGCAACGTACATCAGACAAATCAGTGTTTTCTAAAGCGCTACGTGAAATTGTTTCTTTAAAACCACCTAAATTTTCCGACCATGTGTCGAATTTCAAAGCGTAACCTTCAATGACCATTTCATTATCATCATTCGAACGGACTTCTGTGATATTTCCGATTCTCGTTTCCTTTGCCATCTTCCTCACCACCTTTCAATTTGTTATCAGTACCACGTGATTTATTCATTTGGTACTCATCAACAAGCGCAATATTCACGTGGTTGAGGTCAACACGATGGATACTACCGTAACCACCAGGTATAGGCGGTAATCCATCACGTTTACGGACTTCATCAATGTTTGTTTTCCCCGAATCGATATTAATTTTATCGATTTCAGCTTGTGTCTTTTCATCAACCACACGTATTTCAGTGGTGTCGAATTTAAATTCACAAACTTTATCTGTGTATTCGTCGTTAAATTTAAAATTTAATTCTGCACAAACACATGTAATGTAAGGTTTTAACGTTGAAAGGTAGTCAAGATTTGCGTCTGTAATGCTCATATTCGTTGTTTCGATACCGAATTTATGCAACGGTATACCAAATACACCGGCAATCTCACGTGTGGACGATTTATTCTCACGAATTAACTTTAACACTTCAGTGTCGACTTCTAACTGGTCGAATGTCATCGATTCATCAAGCACAACCACTTTACCGGCTTGTTTAGTACCGCTGAATGCTTTGTGGAATTCTTCTCTTGCACGGTTTCTTGCTTTTTTATCGTTTAAGACGCCTTTCATCTTAAGTATTCCGCCTGCATGCGTGCCATTACGTAAGAAGTTGTTTAAAAAGTCCTTACCATTGTTATCAGAATCAATAGTCTTGCTCAGTGTATCAAGTAACGACAATCCATGAATCCCGTCTAATGAATAGAATTTAATGTCTAACATATCTTCATATTTAATATCTCGCCTAATAAACTTACCGTTATCATCAGTACGTTCATGTGAATAATAAGGACGTCCCATTCGGTCAGATTTTAATTCTACTTCTGAAGTTTTTCTAAAAGTTAAACTAACCGGATTACCCAACTTATCACGTGTGATTTCAACGTAACCATGAGATGTTAATAAAGCATTGGCAAATACAACCAATTTAAAAATATAGCCGTTATACAGTGAATTTGGTCTTGTATTTAATAGATTGACAATCTTATTGCTATAATCAATCTGGCCGTTAACGTTTAATCTAATCGGCATACGTGCTAAATCAGACGCAATCATCATTACTGCTGTAAAAATGTCACTGTGCTTAATGGCATCTATAGGCGTATACTGCCTTAAATTAGTACCCTGAAAACCAGGTAACGTCTGAACCATCATTTGTAGATCATCTTCGTTATACTGTAAATCTCTATTTTCGTTTCTTAAGAAGATACCCACTTAATCACCTCCTCTCCCGTGATTCGTTGTCAATGATTAACGCAATAACCACTAGGAAAACGCCTGTGTTAGCTAGTCCTAACTCAACTCCAAATGCTAAGTAAGTTGCGGTATTCATTATGATTAAACCTAATAAAAAAAGGATGCTAACAATGTTAACAACCAATAGTTTTAACGGTATTAAAAGTTTGTTTAATTTCATCATCGCACCTCCTTTAAAATCCGAATTCTTCATTTTCATATATTGATGACCAATCCACCTCGAATTCATGCATACTCGCTTCACTAAAAGCAGTTATGACAGAGATGATGGGGTCAATCTTTTGTCGATTCATCTTCTTGTTAATCTTAACGTTGTCCTCTCCGTCGTAAATTAAAACAGCGTTATTTACGGCAATGGTTAATAGGTTATTACCAAAATGTTTAATCGTCTTTTCAGCAACCCATACTCGAAATTGCTTAATAGGCTGTGAAAGACTTCTGAAACTTTGCCCAACTTCAATTAGTGGCCAATCAATTACCATGGATTCTAGTGTGGTCACAAATGACTGTGCATTCCATGGATCATAACACAATGCTTTTACGTTTAATTGATACTCTTCCACAACGTCGAATATATACTCAATAACACGCTTATAATCAATCATGCCACTCTCAGATGTTGTCACTTCTGCCTCACCTGTATTAATTAATTTATCATAATTAATCTTGTCACGTTTCGACTTCTGTTCGAGCGTGGTCCTTAATCCAATAAACGAATGGCTGTCAATTAACATATCACCATCATCTGTTGGGAATATAAACCCTACAGAAGTTAAGTCGTCAAGTCTTGATAAATCGACACCGATATAAACGTCTTTGCCGTACAAACTATAATCATCACGATTCACTTCGATTGATTCCCATTCATTAATATTGATTAAGCTATCTTCTTTGTTCGCTTGCCAAAGGTTAAAGTTTTTAATCAAAATCTTATGAAATGACGTACCTTTTTCTAATTCATCTTGAATATCCGCTTTAATATTTCTCAGTATTGTGTCTCTATGTTCTTCAGACTCTAAAAGCGGCATTGCCTTAATCCACAGTGATTCGTCATTCACTTCATCTTCTGAATCCATTTCTGCACAATAAACAAAGTAATTATCCGCTTTAACTTCGCCTGATAAAATTTTAGAGATGTATTTATATTCCTGGTACATTTGACTGTTCAAGTTGTCCCCTGCCGTTGAAATTAAGAGAGTGAGTGGATTCTTCTGTAACGTCATACCCGTTTTAAATCTTGAATACATTTCATCGTCTGGCATGCTTGCTAGCTCGTCCAGTATAGCCACTGTTGGGTCTTTACCATCAACTGCATCTGGATTGTTAGAAAGTGGCTCAAACACGCTCTCTGACGTTATATGGGCAAGGTCTGTTTTACGTACTTCTGTTGATTTACGTATCAAATCACTTTTATTACGTAACAACTTGATTTGTTGACTTGCCATCTTAAATATTGTTTTAGCTTGCTTGTAAGTTGATGATGATACATATATTTGTCGGTTGTATTTCGGGTATTGACCAAATAACAATTCATTTAGCGACATTCCTGACACAACTAGCGATTTACCTTGTTTACGTGCCATACTTACATATCCTTTAGTAAAGCGTCTAAAGCCTCCATCACGGCGCCAACCGTAAATACTACCAACAATAAACTTTTGGAATAGCATTAATGGCATGGGTTCGTTCGTTTTAGGATCAGGTAACATCTCAATAAATTTTATTGCTTTATTTGCTTTTTCAACATCCCAATAACAATCTTCGGGTGGGTGTTTTAAATCATTCAAATGACGTTCAGCCACTTTAAAATTCTTCTTACTTACAAGAATCTCACCTTTGACTACTTTTTGAGCATAAATTGTTGTGTAATCTAACATCAATCGTCACTCACAAACTCTTTGAATGGGTCATCATCCTCTTTTTCTTCAGACACAACAATGCGTAATCGGCTATCAATTGTTAATCCTAGTGTGTTAGCTACTTGTTGCATTCTTATACCCGATTTCTCTTTAGCAGTAAAAGCAGGATTTACTTTAGATTCTCCATTCGCTCCTTCAATAACAACGCCACCTGTTGCCTCCAAATGCAGACTTGCTCTTACAAAATCACTGTAAAAACTGCAATATTGTGAGAGTTGTGCTTTATCCAAGTTTGATATAGGCAATTCTTGCATGTATGGCAATATTCTTAGGTATTCTTCTTTCGCGATATCATCTAAAAAGTCTGGTGGATGCGAATCTATTTTTGAAAATTTGTTTAATTGCGCTTCTTGGCGTTCTTTTTCAACTATCTCTTCTTTAGTGTAATTCTTCTTCGAATTATGCAGAAGTTTTCGGGGTCTACCTGCCATTTTTAGCACCTCCATCATCATTTTAGTACCTAGTATTAAAATTTAGGGAAATCTTTAAGAAGAAGAGTGGGCCTCGTTCTTCGTCGCCTTCCTCACTGCCCCCGTTCTTTAATGTGGGGGACTTCCTTTTGCTCTCTTTTCGTTTTTTGATTGTGACATTCGTAACACAATGGCTGTAAGTTTTCTTTTTCCAGCCGTTTCGACCAATCAACTTTCGTCGGGATAATATGGTCAACCATTTGTGCTTGTCGTCCACATGATCTACAAATATAATCATTCTCCATCAACACAATTTCACGCATTCTCTGCCACTGCCTAGACTTATAAAAACGTAAGTATTCAGGGTCATTCCGTCGTCTTACATCGTTATATTTATCATTTACATATGGTTTATGCTTATCACAGTATGTTTGATTAAATGATATAAGTGCATTGCATGTAGGATGATTGCAACGTCTCATTACTCCCATCCAATCACCTTCCTATGTCTTTGATGTCAACCACAACATCTTTAGTTTGGTTTGCAATCAATACTTGATTACCGATGATGTCATGCACAATGTACTTGTCTTTGTTATAAGTAACTGCATCACCTTTATTAATAACCTTGTGTAAGTCAGGTTGATACGTATTTACATTCAGTCCTGCCACAGTATCTAGCGTTACATTATTAAGCGATGTCATACATGTAATATGTTCTAGTGCATCACCTAGTAACATCGTCACTGTGTCATTGTCATCGTTGTCTACTAACTGACCTACCACAGATACTAATGACAGTAGATGTTTATTGTAGTCAGTGGGTTGTTTCATGGATTGATACTTATTTAATTCCATAGTTCACCTCATAATAAAAAGACACTGCAAATGGGGGTGCAGTGCCTTAAGGACTAAAGGATGTATATATAGTATGACTAGAACGTTATTGTTCCTAAGTTGATTATAATAAATAATGTTAAGAAAATATAATTTACTGCAAAGTCTGCAATCTCTGCATTTTCTGCATATTAATCATGAATGCGTTGCGCTTCATCATAAATATTGATTATCGTGGTAATGCGATTATAAATATTCCTTTCACTAATATTTAATAACCTTTCAATAGTCTTAATCTTTTCTCCTCGTTTAACTAACTGTAAGATGTGGTAGTTCTTATCATTAGTCACATATCGTTCATACTTGTCCACAAATTCTAGTTCATCTATAAGTTTCTGTGAGTGGCGCATGTCTCTATCGTTTTGAATTACTCTCACTAACACCTTATCTCCAGTACCACCCTGTGCTTTTGGCATAGCTGACTCAATACCATAATGTCCAGTTGATGTACTATCGTATTCATAAATCTTATTCTCAAGTAAGTTACATCGCCAACTATATCCTAGAATTAACTGTCGTATTTCGTCTTTACTGTACATGCATGTCCTCCAATCTAAAATTAAACATCAAAGTTTTTTTCTATTTAGCCACAATTTAATCTTTTCTATTATGGTCATCCTATCAACTTTAAAGTGTTTTCTAAATTCCTCATGAAACTTATCAAGATAAAAGTTATATTCATTTATCTTTCTTTGATACTCAGTAGTTATGAAACTATCTACTCTGATATATTCTTTTCTATCTTCCATGTTATTTATTATATTTTTTAAATAGGATATGTCTTTTTCGTATTCTGACACTATATTTGTAGTTTCAATCACAAATGAATTGCGAAAGAATATTTGATTGATACTAAATTCATTCCTAAAGTCCGTTTTAAAATCTTCCATAACCTTAACTCTGTTAGATAAATTAATCATCTGCCTGAAAGCAATAATATCTCTATACGCTTTTTGACTTGCCTTATCTAATCCTTTGTATATATTAGCATCAAAAAAATCTAAAAATTCTTTCTGATCTACTGGAATGACATAAGCGCCTATCATCATCTTTGCTTTTTTAAAGCAATCCAAATATATTGGATATATTTTTTCTAAATTTATTTGCTTACGTTGAAGGTTAGAATCCACAAAAAATCTAACTACTTCTTTAATCGAATACAAAAGTACGCCCCCAGCAAGAGTATAAACACCACTTAACAATTCTTGACTCACTTTATTCACCTCTAATTAAATTTTCTATAAAAGAATCTATTAGCTTATAAATACCATACATGCAAAATGCATATAAGAAAATATTTTCTACGTTTGTAAAAAAAGATGATAAGAATAAAGCGAATATCATTATTAATATGTCAGTTAAAAATCTCATACTATCACTCCTTTAAAATAACGTTGCTTGCCTGCCGCCTAACACATCTTTGACAAACGGCTCACTATCTGCAAAGAACTCGTACATCTCGTCAATAGAATTAAAGTATTCCGTATGACTATCCGCCATAAACACTTCTAGCGTCTCTACAGTGCCGTCGTCAAACTCGTGTACGTATATTAAATTAGAGGCGCCACCTTTTTCATAGTGGTTAGCTAGTTTGATTAATTGTTTATCACTAACGTATTTAAATCGTTTAATCACGATGTAGCACCTCCTTTACCTTTTCTAATATGTCTTTACTACAAGTCGTCGGATTTGATGAATGTTCCATTTCTTGTTTCGCCTGTTCTGTCTTTAATCTCGTCATACGCATATTGTAAACACTCCTCTAATGTCCAGCCGTGCTATTGTGCCAATATTATTAATGTAACCACTGTGTCGCCTATGCCGTCTTTAAGTTCATCTATACAGTTACGTGACATAGCTTTTGCAATTTCTCCCGATTCCTCCCACACTTTCAGCGCTTGTCTGTCAGGATTTCCATTGTGTAATCCTTTATCAATGCTCCATTGTTCAACTTTTTCGATTAATTGATTCATTTATTTGTCCTCCTTAGTGAGATTAAGCACTCTAATTTCGTATAACACATTTACAATAAAAATTGCCGTGACAAAAGCTAAGCCTTTTACCCCTTCAAATTTAGTAACCGAGATAAACAGCACCATCACAATCAGCATAAAAACCAAACTACAAATCCTACCTACATACTTGTTGTTGAATCGATGATTAAGGAAATATTCCGTTAACACACAAACAACAACAGTAAATATAAGCGTCCATGCAGTCATTTACTCGTCCTCCTCATTCCATTTACTACCTTCCTTAACTAAACCACGTACAGTCAATTCATGACTTAGTCTAAATTCGTTATCGCCATCTTGATACCACACATCAGCTAGATATCTACCGAAAGCATCGGCTTGATACGTCTGCACGTACACGTCCTTACCTAGCACAGTTTGAGTAGTAAATGCTTTAGCCTCGTTGTAATTAACTTGCCCACGTTCTGGCGTATCCACCCCCAGCAATCTAACCTTACGTACCGTATGCGTATGGAAACCTAGATCAATGCGCATCTCTAAAGTATCCCCATCAATCACACGTAATACACGCGCTTTGAAAATATATAGTTTATTGTTTAAGGTCATTTACGTTCGCCCTTTCTAAATCGTGTAATAGATTGTGGAATTCTTGTGTGCCATCGTATTTGTCCATCTCTATTAATTCTGCACGTTTTAAATTACACTTTCTTATCAATTCTTTTTTGCCACTCAGATTAGCGTTTGCATACATCGATACAAAAAGTTTCATCTGCCTTCCTTTCCAATCCTGCCATATGTGTTTATAATCAATCTTTACCATTCTTAATCCTCCTACATATCGAATATGCTAATCTGACTGCCTAACTCTTCTGCATACATCAAATTATGAATAGCCTTATATTCGTTAAATTCTGCGTAAGTGAAGAAGTCGTCCACATGGCTATAATGTGATTGAGGAAACCCACGCATGTTATAGCCTCCGTCAGTTTCACGTACAATCATTACTTTTTCTTCGCCTGCATTATATAAGTGGAATGTGTTCATCAATAAATAACCTCCCAATCATCATCGTCAGTTATGTTGTAATACCATGCATTGTCTAACTCTATTTGTGCCATTTCTTTGCCTTTAAAGTTGTAGTAAAGTTCTGTTACTTTACCTTCGTAAGGCTTTTCTTGCTCGCTGTCTGTATAAAACGCGACATGATCATCAATGTTTAAATCTCTGATTTTCATTTAAATCACCTACACTAATTGTTGACGCCCATAACAATCAATCTTGTATGCGCCGATTCTGATATTCTTATGCAAATGTCTACCGTATCGAGTCAATCCATGTTTTTGAGGTGTCCCATTGAATAAGTGTGGCTTTTCTTCTCTCAATTTTTCATCTTTAAACTTGCTTATTCTGTTTTGGCGCACCAAGTCTTGAAATTTATCTTCACTATTCGCAATAGCTTCATACATTAATTCTTCTGCCGATAATCTAGGTGGTGTTGTTAAAGTCTTTTCTAAACTCCACCCCAAGCCAAACCTTCTTTTTATTGAATGAAGATTTATCCCCTTGTCCATAGCTTCTTTGACTCTTGTATAAGGCACCCGTATTTGTTCGTCACTATTATCTTTTTTGAGTAGTAATACAATTCTATGCTCATGATCAGGCACAAATGTTTTTTGTAGTTGAGTTGCCTCATCTAAAGTCCAATTATGATTCAATCTATGTGCTACAGTTTTGAAAGTCATATTATTAAACTTTATATCTTCTACGTTTTTATCGTTTAATACAAACACACCTTGAGCCGTGTTTAATGTGCGCTTCTCTATTAAAAGTTGCTCTCTTGTTTTTTTAGCCATTGTCTTTCTCCTCTAGTTCATTAATTACTAATACTGTTCGTGCAGTATCTGAATATTTTTTGAATGTTCTGATTTCTACAATTTGATTATCATCTTTCCACAATTTTTCATTGCCTGCGTCTAACACTGTTTTTAATAAATTATCTAAGTCAGGTTTAGTCCTCTTGTAACTTCCTATCATCGTAGAAAGTAACTTCTTCGACCAACTTTTAAGTGGTGGAAAGTAGAATTCAATAGTTAGCTTTAACTGATTCTCACTTTGAAGATTCGGCATTTGTTCTGCTATAAAATTTTTATGATGCGAATATGTTGTTGGCATGTAAGTTTGTACAAAGCCTCCAGCTCTTCTAAATCGAGGTCTAGGCGACCCCATTGGTTTATCTAAATTATTTTTATCTGTGTAAAATATTTCTATTCGAGTTTCTTTCATTAATCCACCTCATATAACGTCATAGCCTTACGTCTCTTGCGTTCTGAATACTTTTGTATAAATAGGTCATACAAGTATTCTTCATCGCCTTGTGCGCTTTCTATGAGCTTATTTGCGTATACTTCTGAACAATGGAGGTGGCTAATGATGTATTGTTTATCTATCAAAAGTTAATACCTCTCATTCTGTAATCTTCGCCATTCATGTTTATAGGTGTTGTATTCTTCATCATGCGACTAAATATCTTGGCTAGATCCTTATTTTGTATTAATTCTTTACTACTGTTATTTGTCGTTATAATGTTGTGTTTGCCTGTACGTGATTCCATCACTTCAAACATCTTTTGAATTCCAAAATTACTTAATGCTGTTCCGTAATCATCTAGTACAAGCAAATCTACATCTGCAATAATTTGGTCTAAATCTCTTTCGGTTAGGGCTGTATTTTTGTTATACGTGCTTTTATACGTTGTAATAAGTTGAGGTACGTTCATGTACAATACTGAATGACCTTTTTCTCTTACTCTTTTGATAGTTGCCATCGATAAATGACTCTTACCAGTGCCGTAACTACCATATAAAAGAATTGATTGTTTATTATCTAACCTAAAGTTATTAGCGTATCGTTCTAACAGCGCTTTTGCTTTTTCTAATGTCGGACTTGTCGGTACATAATTATCAAATGTTGCGTCTGCTAGATCATCGTTAATAATTGATTTGTTGAATATAGCGTTCGCTTTATTACGTTGTTGCTTCTTTTTAAAGTCCTCTGTCTTTTGTTTAGCAAGTGCTATCATGTTGCAGTCACACCCGTCTTTAATCACTTGACCGTTATCAAATTCGTAGTAATCGTAATCTCTGCCACACTTATCACAATGCAGCCCCATTTCTTGTTTGATTACTTTGTTTTTAAAGCCTGCTTGGTTAGCTAACTTTTCAAAGGGATTCATCTAAAACACCCCTTCATATTGTTTCCTCCAATCCTCATCTACTGCGTTTGATTGTTGTTGGTTAAGGTAACCTTCAAACTTAGTGCCGAACAACGTTTCAGGACGTAAGTACTTCTCCATATCCGTACCTTTCCATTCGGCTACTTTGTTATCAATAACCTTCTTAAAGTCGTCTAGGTTAAATCCTTCATCTGATCTAGCACGTATTACCGTTTGATTCTTTTTAGTAGTTGATTTGTAGTGCTTACCTGTTTGTTGATTAAGGTAGTCAATAACATTTCGGTAAGGATATGAGGTCGGGTCTCCCGACAATATATCTATTCTATTTATATTATTAATACTTGTATTATTATTACTTGTATTATTCTCTTTGACATTTGCGTCAATAGGGGTATTGACAGAATTATCAATAGGGGTATTGATTTTTGCGTCAATAGGTACTGACGATTGCGTCAATGGGTACATTTTTCTTTGTTTGATTTCATTACCTTCTCGAATGATTTCGATGTGTAAGTAACCGAATTTAGTAAGTTTAGATATTCTTCGGGATATAGTTTCTTTGACTACGTCATACAACTTCGCAAAGTAACCGTTGCTTGCTGTGCAGTATCCATACTTATTGCTTAATGATGTGATTTCTGCGAATAACAACTTTTCACTATCTGTAAGGCGGTTATCGTATCTAACGTTAGCTGTAATGATTGAGTAGTAACTTGGCTGATCAGTCATTTACATTCTCCTTTCTGGTATAATTTTTTTGAATGCTTTTGCATCAGATTGGGGGTGATAAAATGTATATCGATCCATTAAAAAATGTCAGAGGCGTACTGAACGAACGAATATCTTCATTACAGAGTGCAGTAGATATTGCTATGAAACCTACAAGAGAAACTTTATGTTCGATAAAACAAACTGGTATTTACAATCAACTTCAATTGTTCGAAAGCATGAATAATGATTGGAACAGGACGTTTATGAACCTAAAATTAGAAACAGTCAATAATGCCCTTTTGTTTAATAAGAACTTATTTTCTAATAAAGTTCTTAATGATTTCATAGAATCGACTACTATTTCTAAAAACGAAGTTCTGAAAATGTCTAATGCTCTCAGAAATTTTTCTGTCGATGTTGTCTCTACTTCGGCTTTTACTGAACCCGTCAATTCTTCCCATCCAGTAAATATTGAACAAGATGAAAGCGATAATAATAGAAGTAATTGGATGTTCTATGTGAACCATATTTATACCTCCTCGTCGAATTTTATTACTGTTATAAACGGTGGAATAAGTGGTGGGGCAACATTGGATTTTTTATCCAGATTGGCATATGGCCAACCGATTAATGGCCCGTTTTATATTTGGGTTTTATTCTTCACTTATTTTTTTCATCTTTTAACTAACAAACCCGAAGAGTAGCAGCCCTAGCATTCCTAATCTCCTCCGCCAAGATGACGATTAGGAGTGCTATTTTTATAACTTGTAATCTATTCAATTTCGTTTCTCTCCTTTCAACATTTTATTCAACCTATCGTCCACATCCACCCAACTGTCGTGTAGGTGGTATTTGTCGTTAAAACTGTCCATTCCAATGTCGTGCTGCTCTCGATGATGTTGCGGACATAAAGCTAATACTTTGTTATCCGTATGGTTTATTTTGCGTCTATTGCGCCCTCTGCCTACTGCATGATAATGTGCAAGTTCAGCGTGAGGTTTACCGCAGATAACGCAATTACGATTGACTGTTGACCAGTAGAGGAATGACTTATCTTGTTTAAGTAAGTCACTTGTCTTGTAATTGAGTGGCACGTCATTGTGAAACACCCAATCCAGTATCACTTCGATTATTTGATTTGCTTGTGTACGTGTGCAGTTGCTTAATGAAATGCGTTCATCATATCCCTGATAGGTTCTTACATACTCGATGAACATATGCCTCATATAATCCATAGGCTGCCCCGTATACTCTTCTATATCTTTGACTAAAGCGAATATCTTACGACGTTGTTTGCCAGTGATAGAATTTGGATCTATCACTGTGCAATCAACATCAATAGGTTGGTTTAAATATAATAGTTCGATAGCTTGTTCAGGTATTTCTACATCAGTAACAACCACTGTGTAATTACCTTTGTGATTCTTTTGATACTTAACGATTTGTGACATTTAATCACAACCTAGAAAGGTAAATCTTCGTCAGAAATATCAATTGGTCCGTTTGCATTTGCGAATGGATTATCACTTGTTACTGAGCCATTGGATACATTACCTGTTTGCACTTGACCCTTATTATCTGAATCGTTTTTTTCATTTTCTTTGATGCCAATTTTTTCGTATACTGGCGTTCCTTCAAATTTCCAAAATCTTTTTAATACTGTATTCCATTTATCTGTATATTCGTTGTACTTTCGTTCTAATTCAATATTGATAGGTTTTCCGATAATATCTTTGTCAGTGAAGCTGAATTGGCCGTTGTTATCTTGAATGCCAACAGATTTCAAAAATGTATACAACCAGTTTTTAGCAAAATCATTTGAAGTATCACCGTTTGCATAATGAGTGAATTCTCCTTCTTCTTTATGCGCAAAAGTAATTGCGATTTGTGGGTGTCCGTT
The DNA here is from genome assembly GCF_011466855.1 of Staphylococcus agnetis. Lineage (NCBI taxonomy): Bacteria > Bacillati > Bacillota > Bacilli > Caryophanales > Staphylococcaceae > Staphylococcus > Staphylococcus agnetis. Next base: position 761,286 of record NZ_CP045927.1, on the reverse strand, counting down.
TTTACTTTCTTTGTTTTCGAAACCTTTAATTTTCACACTGTATGATCCTGGTTGAATATAGTTACCTAACTCTTGAGCGCCTTGTAAATTTAAATTGAATTTCATAATTACCGTCCTTTTACTTTTTATTAGTTTCCATTTCTAATTGCATCTACTAACATTGATAATGATGCGTTTTCGAATTTTTTATTATTAAGCGTTACTGATGGCGAATGTCTTACTTTTGTTTCGTAATCTTCTGATGGTTCAACACTAAATATCCACCTAGTAGACCTTTCTCCATCTATGAGATCTGTTTCTGTATAAGTTCTTGCCAGTACGTCTGATTGGCTTATTACAGCATCCCTGATTGAATCTTGCGCTTTAATAGTTACTGAAGGGTTAAACAACGTTCCGTCTTCTCTTTTATCTGAACTGTTGCCTTCATGCCCTGTGATAGCAAAGTGAAATTTGTACTCCTGTTGTAACTTACTTATAAACCGGTACATGCTGATTATTCTTGTTGCTACTTCTCCCCAATCTGTAAATTGAGGCTTACGCGTCTTACCCTTCATCACTTGGTCTAATGTAATATCACGCAGTTTTTGAACAGTTTCTATCACTACAATGTCAATAGGTCGTTCATTTGCTCTTGCTTGAGTCAAAATGTCTGGTAGAGATTGAATTATTTTTGCTAAATGATTGAAATTTCGAATCGATACGCCTAATCCTTTTTCAACCACTGTAGTTCCATCCTCGTTTATATCGAGTACCAATGCGTTGTTTTCTCTAGTAAGTGATGTTGTCTTCCCAGTACCAGGACGACCATACACTACAAATTTGTAATACTTTTCTTTGTTTTGTTTTGAAAGATCTTGTATATCTAATTTATTTAGAATATCGTGTTGTTCGACCATCTATAATTCCACCCTTTCAATTTCATCAGTTTCAGTGTGCGTGTGTTTATAAACGTCATGTGTTGCTGTATCGATTAGCACATTTTCCATTCCATCGAATTTACGTGCATCACGTTTATCTGTTGAGTACTTGATGTTAGGGTTTGCGTCTGTTGGACGGTTCGTTACATAAATGTCTAAATCTTTGTGCTTATAAAAGTAAGTAACTACTTTACTCATCGAAACCCTCCTAACAGTTGATTCATAATGTGGTCATATTCATCTACGTTTTGTTCAATCCATGTACGCGCATCTTGCGTTAAAAGGTCAGTAGCACTGTTCATACCAGATAAATCACTTATTTTGATTTCACTGACCGTATTATCGTCACGATCTTGAATTGTTACATCGACTCCGAATTTAGTTTTGGCTACGTACATATAAAATTTGAATCCATCTATCGTGATTGTTTTCGAAAATTCTTGTCCTATTTCGTAATACATTTGCGTTTTCCTCCTTATTTGATATAATGAGGTCGGAATCTAACGTAGTACTCCGACCTTGACTGTTTGCTAGCCCACACTAGCATTCAGTCTTTTTTTGTGTAATCTCATCCAAAAACACACACATTGTATATTGTTAATATTTGAAATCTTGATATAATGTACTTAGATATTTCGCACAATATCAATCACTGACTGTTTGTTGGATTCCCCCTACATCCAGTCTTTTTTTATGCACTAATTACATACTTTGATGCATAATAAGTAGTTGTCATTGTGATTATTGATACGAATATCGTTGTGGTGAAATAAGCCTCGAACGCGAAAGGTGTAGTCACTACGAACGTTGTTATTAATGCGATGATTAGAGCTAACAGTTTATTCATTCTAAATTCCTACTCCTTTCGCTTTGATAATTTCTGCAAAATTTTCATCGATATATCTGCTCATTTTTCTAGCGTTGAATCTCCATCGATTAAATGAATCATCTGGATAGTGTGCAATTCCAAGTCGCTTGAGTTCTTTTTCGAATTTGGGATTAAATAAAAACTTGTTTTTGATAGTGTCATCAGCCGACATTTTTAATTTCTTTTTTAGGTCTTTTAGATCCCACACTGGGTCATTTGCTAAATCCTCTAATTCTCTAAACTTTTCACTTTCAATGAGTACAAATCCTTCAGGAATTGATGCAGTTATTTGTATTGTTTGAACCATAAGGGCACCTCCTATTTATATTTGTTGTGCTATACTTTTCTTATCTCCTTATGAGAGGAGGTGATAAGTATGAGTTTTAAAATGTACTGTTACTTATTTTCGCTTTACCTTAAAGGCCAATTGAAATACAAAGATAATAGAACTACTGATCGTTTATTAAACAAAAATTACATCTATCAAAAAATTGTGGATTTTGACGGTTATTTTCCTATTCATGACGATTACGTCTATATCTCTGATGAGGGTAGAGAATTCTTCGAAAACTTTAATTTAAAATTTGCAATACCACTGCTACTATCGACATTATCGTTGCTAGTATCGATAACAGCATTGGTAATATCGATTGTGTTTTAAATTCTTCTTTCGGTCGGTTATTCTCGTTCAAACACTTTATTAAATAGCCGACTGAACGATTGTAATCTGCACTTCCTCTTCTTAAAGCGAGTAATAATAGTTTGGCTTTTGTTAAATGATGATTTTTGTCATTTAATATCGACATTAATTCCTTTTTATGCTCTTCGTTCATAATGTCCTCCTTAAATTAGTTGTTCAATTGTGAATTTTGTTCATAAATTTTCTGCTATACTCCTGTTAAGGAGGTGAAAAACTTATGAAAAATTACTATCATCTTTTATCTTTTCATGATGATATGGCTGAAAAATCTGTTAATAGCTTTCTCAAAGATGGTTGGGAACTTGTTCACGTTGGTACAAAATTGACTCATATTTTGGATAACGGACAAGCTTATTACAATACTGAATATGTTCTGGGCGGAACTAAGGAGCAGTATGAAAAATATATTGCTGATTCTGAAAAGGCTGACAAAGATTTATTTAGCCAATTTCAACTTAGCGACGATGGTTAGCTAGATAATGTTGTTCTCTATCTATTAGGTAGAGAACTTCATTTATTTCAGCGTATGAAAGTTTGGCATTTTTTATTTCTTCGTTTAATCCCTTTTTTAATAGTTTTTGTTCTTCATTGAGTAAATTTTTAACTTTTTCAATAACACGAATTTCTGGATCTGCTAGCTTTTTTATTTCTTTCATTGTTTGTCCTCCTTTATGTTGGTTGTTCGATTGTGGGTTATATTTCGATAGCCGATGGTCTAACATCTTTGATAAATTGGATTGCCAAATCTACATCTTTTCGTTTGATGTGGTTATTAGGTGCGTTGCCTTTCATGCCTAAGTGCTTTTTAGTTAGTACAAGTAATCGGCTTTTAGCTTTACCAATGTGATAGTTCTTTTGTTGTTCCTGACGCTTGTTCTCTCTCGCCATCTCGTAAATATCGCCAGCCAACACATCTTCAAGTGAAAGTTGAATACCTAAACCTTCTACAAATTTCTCAGCTTTATTTGTAATTGCATATTGAATAGCAACGATGTCTTGTGGTGTCACGTACTCTCCTGTTACAGCTCGTTTCAAGTAAGCTAAATCTTCACTTTGATTACTCGTCGAATCGTTTAGTCTTGCAATTTGTTCAACCAACATTTTTACTAACTCTGGATTATTCGCTAACTCCTGTATAGTTGGGTTAACTGAATATGTTCCTGTACGTCTGATTGAAGGAAGAACTTCAGATGTAACAAACCGTTTGAATTTTCTAGCCGTCTCTTTAATTACTGGATTAGCACTTTGTTGCGCTGCTGCAAATATTAAACTGTACAATCCTGATTCGTTAATTACTGTTGTTCGAGATTTGTAATTAGAACCATCTTGCTGAATTAGCAATGTGGTTTTATCTTCTAAATCCACATTTTTCGAAACCGTGCTCGAAACATCTTTGTATCCCAAAATCTCAGCTACATCTTTACCTACAAAATACGGTTCATCGTCTACCGTTAATGTCCTTACTGGTAATTCTTCGAAATTAAAAATTTGTAATTCTTGCATATTGTTTATGCTCCTTTCTCTAAAACTTGTATACATGTATATTTTTAATGAATTGAGTTCTACAAAATATAATGTGTTATAATTTTACTGATGCTATTGCGTCAGATTGGTGGTGATTAATATATGGCTTATGAAATCAAAAGAATTAGGCTAACTAGTAATGCAAATAATGGAACTGAAAAAATCAGCGAAGTATTATTGCATAATGGTCACTCTGAAACTGTTTCTCAAGTTGTAAGATATTTAGATAGTGGAATGGAATATTTCTATACAACTTCTTACAGTTCTAGAGCAAATGTTGAGTCTGTTCATCCTTTAGGACGTTCTCCCTACATTCGCACAGTTGGAAATGGAACAGAAGCAGATAATCTGCTGAGCTTGCCTAGATTTTAGTTTTTTTCAGTCCTTATGCTTATTCGGCGTAGGGACTTTATATTTAAATTTTGTAGTAATGATTGTTTCATCACCCGACTCTTCATTCACTTGAGCCCATTCAATTGGCTCTATATCATTGTTTTGTGCCTTTTCTAATAATTCTTGTAATTTTTCGTAGAAATCTTTCATCATTAGTCCTCCTTTATGTTGGTTGTTTTTGTTTTTCTTTAAATGCTAAAATGATTGATTTCTTTTTATTATTCATAAATACGAAATTTTCGTATTCGTTACCTAAAAAAATATCATCGTATTTAACATTAAAAGCGCTCATATATTTGGAAAGTAAGCTGTCCTTAATATTGGTGGAATCTTTTTCCATATTTTGAATTGTACGTGAGGAGACACTAAATAAATCTCCTAACTCTTCTTGAGTTAATCCGTAATCAGTTCTCAACTCTTTTAATGTTTTCATGTTGTCACCGCCTTTCGGTAATACTAATATAATACGAAATTTTCGTACTGTCAACACAAAATACGTTTTTTTCGTAAATTTCTTTACTATGATATGAAAATTTCGTATAATAAGAAAAAAGGAGGTAAGTAAAATGAACAAAGAAAGAAATATGATCATTGCCAAAAATATTAGAAGATTCTTAAAAGATTCAAACATGTCTCAAAAGAAACTTGCTGAATTAATTAACATAAAACCTTCCACTTTAAGTGATTATTTAAATTTGCGCTCAAACCCATCACATGGAGTTATACAAAGAATAGCTGACGTTTTTGGTGTTGGCAAAAGCGACATAGACACTACATACAAAGACGACAACGACATCACTTCCATATACAATAAACTCACACCTCCTCGCCAACAAAACGTCCTCAACTATGCTCACGATCAACTAGAAGAACAGAATTCCAAAGGCGATAATGTTGTCGATATTAATTCTTATAAACAAGATAAAATTGAAGTTAATGTTAACGGTTGCGTCTCTGCAGGTGTGGGAGAACGTCTGCATGAAGAAACGTTATTTACTGAAATGGTTAAGGCTCCAGTACCTCCACATGATTTAGCATTGAAAGTTAACGGTGACTCTATGGAACCTATGTTTAAAGATGGCGAAATTATATTTGTGGAGAAAACGCATAATATAAAGAATGGTCAAATAGGAATATTTATCATTGAAGAAGAGGCGTATTTAAAGAAGGTGATTGTAGAAGATGACAGATTAACTTTAATCTCATTAAATAAAAATTACAAAGACCTTCATTTTTATGAGAATCAAAGCGTTAAATTAGTCGGCAAAGTGATTTTATAAAAAATAGGAGGGATTAAATCTTGCTTAATCCAGAAGAGAAGCTAATTCAAAAGATTAAAGAATTGCGTCAAGAATTTGAAAATAATCCACTCATGACTCCTTTAATATTAGAATATTTAGTGAAAAAATACGTTGAAGAAGAGTATAGGAATGAACAAATCTAATTTACTCTGAATACTTAAAATAAAATTTTAAAAAAATAGGTGATTCAAAGAATGAAAATTATTATTACTTTAATTATAGCATGTGTTTTAATTTTTACTGCTTGCAGTAAAAATGAAGAGAAAAATCAAAATAATTCTTCTAATGAAAGCAAAAAACAACTGGAATCTGACTATAAAGTCCGGGGATCAAGTAACAACATTGTTTATAATAAATTAAATGATAAAAACATTAAAAGAAAAGGGTCTATCGCCTATCCAAGTAATGATAATACAACTACGTATTTTTTAAATAATGATGATGAGATCATCCATGTGAAACGAAGTTTTAATCATTACCCTCTTGATTTTAAAAATGACAAATCTATTATAGATCAACAAGTCCACGACTATATGGAGAAAGATGCAACATTAAAGAAGATTGATAAATCTAATATAAGAACATACTATTCTACTAAATCAAACAAAAATTACTATGCATCTTTTGATTTAAATACAGATGGAAAAGTAACAGGAATACTTATTTCGAGCCAAAAATAAAAGATAGTAGCCTTCATATTTAAATCACTATATCTAGATAAAGTTTAGAACAACAAGGGGGATCTAATACATGAACTTAAAAGAAATAACTGATAACACAGGATGGAGTTTAATTGAAATTTTAAAAAGGATTAATAGTCTTCCATACGTTACAGAAGAAATCACTATTAAAAGTTTAGAAGACATGACTAAAGAAGAATTCAAAAAGTTTCTTTTAGGTAGAACGTGGGAGGATATTAATGATTGATAAAAATAACAATGGCTTTTACACTCTTTTAACTATTCTCCTATCAATAATTACCTTATTAGGAATATTAGCATTTATATTAATGTGAATTATAATGATAGAAAAACTGGAGGAATAAAATTTGAAAAAAATTAAGTATAAAATCGACGAAACGTTTCTTTTTATAGCTATAATGACTTTACCTTTAGTTATTATAATGCCTATCTTCCTCTCTATACCTTTAGTATTATTGGTATTTGGTATTAAAAAAGTGTAAGTTGATTCAAAAAACCGCTCCTCATGGGAAAAGGAGCGGCAAACAAATACAAATATTCATGATAGCTCACTATTCATCAGTGAACTGATTGCATTATAACAATTTAATTTTTATTCTTCAAGAAAAAACCGCTCCAATGTGACAGGGAGCGGCCAAAATGAAAATAACTGTTAGGTTCTTCGCTAATTAGGAGAACCAATTATATTTTATCAATATTATTTATATATTACAAGTGAGATGTATAAGTTGTATAAACGTATTGATAACCATATGGGAGAAGATTTATCATTTGTGATTTTAACACTAGCTTTACTTGTACTACCTTTGTTACTTATCTTAATTTAACTTATTATCTTAAGGGAGTTTGATTAAAATGAATATAAAAGATATTACTGAAGAAACAGGTTGGGACTTAGTAGAAATTTTAAAAAGAGTTAATAGCTTCCCCCGCGTTACTGAAACAATTACAGAAGAAGAATTGAAAAACATGACAAAAGAAGAATTTTCTGATCTACTCTCTGGAAATAATAAAAAGATTGGTATTGAAGAATAACTTAGAGGTTAAGGGGATTAAAAAACGCCTACTTTAGTAGACGTTGCAGGGAGGTGAGGTTTTGAGTAAATATAAGAATGGTTCCACAAGGTCTTTAGGTAAACCTAGTAAAGATAAGGGGACTAGAAAACCACCCGGTAAAAAATGAATTACATTTCTATAAAATAAATTTGTGTTTTTTCGTTTGTATTTATTAAGACTTTAGATTCATTTTCTGGTTTCTGTGACCATTCAACAATATCATTGAAAGTTTTTAAAGGTGGTTCTTCGTCGAAAGGTTCAATGATCAATTCAGTAGGTTCGTTGTTTTGAGTGTTAAAGTTAGTAATGTATCCACAGTTTATTAATTTTTCTTCAAAATCAAAAATATAAACAACGGTATGTTTGTTATTGTTGAAGATGATTTCTCTAACTGGTTCGGCATACTGATAAGCTAACCCACTTACGTTCCTTGAGTTGTTTATTTCGATTTTCATTTTCTCTATTATTGATAACGGTATTAAAAAAGGATAAGCAATAGATAATATTAGCGTTCCAATAAGAGATAATAATATTGAAATTTGAATACTCATCCAAAGGTTCATAAGCAAAGTTAGTGAAAACAAGATGATGAAATTTGTGAGAGATAATGAAATATTATAAAAAACTCTATCTTGATTATCATAAACTTTTATTTTCCCCATTTTGTTTAGTAAGAGAAATGATAAGAAACCAAAGCCTCCTGAAGATACGATAGCACTTAATATTGGTATCTCTAAAATGTTCAATATCTCACCTACTTTTTTCTTTAATTATAACATGTATTTATCAATGTGTTTAATTTTAATAGCATTAAACTATATATTGGGTACTCCCACGTACCCTTATTATTTTTTTACTTTTTGAGGAGGGATAGTATGCAAACACGATGTTATGACGGAAAAAAGTGGCAATATGAGTTTAAATACGAGGGTAAAAGATATCGAAAGAAAGGTTTTAGGACTAAACGTGAGGCTAATTCAGCGGGATTAGATAAGTTAAATGAGTTAAGGCAAGGCATTGAATACGAGCCTAATTTAACACTTTGCGACTATTTCAAAACATGGTGCGAAACGTTTAAGAAGTCCACTGTGACACCTAAAACTTATAAGTCTTACGCTTCTGCTATAGAACATATCAATAACCACCCTATCGGAAATAAAAAATTAAAAGACCTATCTAGGTATCACTACCAAGATTTTATTAATGAATTTTCAAAAACGCATTCTAAAGAATCTATTAGAAAGTTAAACGGCTATATTAGGACATCTTTAGACGATGCTGTTTATGAAGGACTTATAGCAAAGAACCCTACTTTCAAAGTGAGTTATCGTGCTAGTAACCCTAATAAAAGTGAAGATAGTAAGTTTATCAACCTAAAAGATTATGAAATATTAAAACAACATTTAATTACTAAAGATAATGCTTCAGCACTGGTGCTGTTTATTATGATATGCACAGGGTGCAGGATTAGTGGAGCTTTGAATTTAAAGCGTGAATATATTAATCAGGTTAAAAGTGAAATATACATTGATGAACATAAAACTGATTCGTCACCACGTTATGTATCTATTAGCCAAAAAGATATGAATCATATTATCAAATCTATTGATCGAATACCTAGAACAATGGATGGCTCGATTTTCGGTGAACTTACAAACAACGCAGTCAACAAACGTTTGAAAGCTTATTGCAACAATCTAGGTATCAAAGAAATCACTTCACACGCGCTACGTCATACACACTGTTCATATTTATTAGCAAAAGGTATTTCTATATATTACATTTCCAAAAGGTTAGGTCACAAAAATATATCTGTTACTACTGAAGTTTATTCCCATTTACTTGAAGAAACATATAAAGAGGAAAACGAAAAAGCAACACAGATAATTAGCGCAATGTAAGTTTTAGGGACCCATCAGGGACCCAAAAGCCCATAAAACCCGTCGTTATAGAGTTTTAAGTATCCCTCCCAGGACGCTAAAATACTTATATTGTTAAAATGCCGTTATATCACGTCACTATAAACGTTGATATAACGGCATTTTGATTTATTTGAGTGTTTGTCGTTATGCGCTATATTGTGATTTAAACAGCACTCAACGCTTTTATGAAAAAGGCAATCGCTGAAACAGTTACCTTAAATATCATAATAAAAAAAGTTCATTCCAAAAAGTTCATTTAAACATTAACTGTAACTAAGAGTAATATGCTATTAAGTTGAATTTAAAATCTCAATTCCTTCTGTACCACAAAATGTATTAACCTATCTAGTCAAAGTTTTAAATTTATAGACATCACCTTATGTCGAAAATCAAAGTGGCTCCATTGATAACACGTCAATGAACCTTATAAACCCCTAACTTGTCGAATGACCGACGATATATCTCGCGCTATGCCAACATTCAATATTAACGTTTGTACACGATTCTACTTAATATCAATACATCTTCTTTAAACTAATGCGTCGATTACTTTTTATGTCTCTTCCTTTTGAGTACAAATACGTATAACGTCATAAATAATGCGAAAATCAGCGTAGCAATCAGATTTAGAAAGACATTAAATTCTTTTGAAAATACATAGTTAAGTAAAGAATACATTACAAAAAAAGATACAAAAAAATATAAAAAACTCAAAAAGATTTTCAAAATAAAGCCTCCTTAAAAATCATATTATTACACATGTCAAAGTTAACGTATAAATTCCTTTAAACATGTCATAAAAGCAAGGAGAATAAAACAACAACGTAACATCAAAATACTTTTTTAGCCAACTTTATACCCACTAGCTTTATTGACAATACAACACCTTCTTTTAATTAGATGGGTTTAGACCCCGTTCTCATCATATTTTAACATACTAAAACAGGCTAGCCTTAATTTATTACACAACTTCTAATTTATCCCACAGTAGTTTTTCATAAATTAACGTCACTTTACCTGTCGTACCTCTATAGACATAATACATAAATATTAGATGAAACGTTCATATTGCTACGTGATTGTCTCACAAAAAAGCGCTCTAACAAGGGCTGGGACATAGTACCTCTGTAAATTAAAAAAGCCAAAAAATTCATTTATACAAGAACTTTATTGGCTATTATCTATCTCAATAGATAAATTTAACCTTAGTGATGGACCATGGTATGAATTGTGATTCATCCCTTGGGCAAAATTTCTGAGGCATCAAACCGAAAATCCATATTGAGGTCAGGCGCTTAGAAAAAGGGGCAATCATACGTTTAATGATTTATATCCCAATCCTAAAAGTAACAAATCACAAATAAACCTCATTGTTCTGTATTTTCAGTTCTACATCGAGACTTTGAAAATGCATTGTTCTCAAATTATGTACGATTTCCGCGCTTCTTTTTTTGAATAAATTGAATAACAATCACTGCAGTAGCTATGAGTTACGTAACAATATTTATGATTGACAAAACATTATTATTCTTTTGCATACTTATCCCTCTTTACACTATCCATTAATCTAAAACCTTAATATTATGCAATATGCATCCTCATAAATGTGACAAGGTACCAACCAAACTATCATTAAGATAAACTGTACCATTCACTTCAGAGTTACACAACCTATTATATCGCGATATATAATTTCGGATAACCTTTTATCATTCAAAGTAGTAACGTGTTGTTTTTTTATTTTTAAGTGCATAAAAAAACCGCAACCTCAACGGCTACGGTTCGAAGATAGAAGTGCTTACTTCTAGCAAGAGATAGTATTATATATCCACATTACTTATATTTTAAACATACTTTTAATATTTTTTGTTTAAATTTAATAATTAGCCAATAAATACGATAGAAGTTGGTATCCTCATTTTTAAACTTCTGGTCTGCCTTAAATTGAATAGACATTTTTACAATACATCATTGACGTGAACGTCGACACTGATAGGCATTGTGAATGACCAAAATGAATACAAGTAAAAACGCTAAAGATGAAATGAAAAAAATCATCTGTATTGATAGCCATTTGGATAAGATACTGAGTAACAATGAGCTCATACCAAATCCTAAATCAAAGCTTGAAAAGAGTGACGCATTGGCCAAACTACTTTTCGCATGATCAACACTTTGTACGGCCCATGTTTGAAGACTAGGCATTAACGTTCCATATCCAGCACCGAATAATGTCGCTGATAGGATGAGCATTGGCAAAGTGTGTGTCATCGCAAGGACAATCATGGATATGAACGCAATGATCGCTGAAAAAAATAATAATATTCCATGGTCCTTTCCTATCATACCAACGACCTGTAATAAGACGAATCAGCGTTGATACGAGCGCATTAATTACGAAGAACAAAAAGACGCTCGGTATGTGACGTTGCTCACTAAAGATAACAAGAAATGTAACGATGGATCCAAAACTAAACGTAGACAACACCACTAATACAGATTGAAAACGTGTCGCTTTCAACATTAATGATTCTAAAAATTTAAACCCTTTAACGTCTACATGCGCCTTTTTAGGCGTATCAAGCATCGTTAACATCACTAAAGCAAATAGATTCAGAGCAGTAGCACAAACAATTAAAATATAAAATGTATAGGCATTATAGACAAATATTCCTAAACTTTGTGCGATGATTGCTCCTGCTGTCGTAGAAATTGAGAAATATCCTATACCTTCCCCTAACTTACTTTCAGGAAGATAATCAATGGCTAGTGTATTGTTGACTGTCGTTGAGGCACCCCACAATGCACCATGGAATAGACGTAACGCCATTAAAATCACAATAATTTCTAAAAATGGGTAACTTATTGTGACAATTAGTAGCATCGCTGTAATTAAAATAACGATCATTTTAACATTGCGATTAATCATATAGTATCCAATAAACGGTCTAATCAATACTGAACCAATTGTAAAAAGTGAAACGATCAAACCAATTTGTAATGGACTCGCTTGCATTTGATTTAAATACGCGGGTAAAACCGGTAATAGCATTTCAAAAGCAATAAATATGAAGAAATTGCTTACGAAAAGCATCATAAATGATTTGTTAAATATTTTATTGTAGTTCATTATTTATCCTCACTTCTAAATTTAATATTAATTTAGAAGTGATACATCCACTGAAACACTTTTACACCTTCTTAAATAACGCATCTTTCAACAGTCCTCTCTATAAAAATTTTAATTCTAAATGTGTCATTACACCCTTTGGCATTTCTACTATGGCACCGTTTTAATATATATAAATATGTATGTCATTTTTTAAATTTATTATTCATTTCTTCATTAAAATGAAATGGATAACCACTATACTCCATTTCCTTTTTCTTGTAAAATCACAAAAAAATACCGCAACCTAAAGGTTACAGTATTTCAAGTCGACTCGAATAAAGTAATTATTTGAGCTTTAACTCTCTACCTCTCATAATCCATTTGTAAACATTTAAATTAAAAAAACGACATAATGAGTCGAATATCTCCATAAAACTTGTGACACTCATGCATGTCATAAATGTGTTATTTTACATATTATTATTAAAGGTAAATTAATATAGAATTAATGTTTTTATTGAAATTTATCAATTATACTAATCATGTAAACAAAATCATATGACCAAGACAGAAGGAGTATATACTAGAATGAACATTAAATCACTTATTATTACAGGGTTTGCAGCAACAATGTTAGCAACTTCAGTGTTTTCAACTGTGGGGACAGTTGACGCACAAGCAAGTACACAAGAAGCTAGCACTTATCATAACCAACAAATGGAAAAAGAACTAAAAGAATTATACGATAAAATTTATGTAAAACTTTTATCATCTGTTAGTCAACCCGATTATTTCAAACGCGAATTAACTGCCGCGAAATTCAAAGCTAAAATTGCGTTAAAGAAGAAAAACTATGGTCTAATGGCGCAATCAAAAGGTGAATTAGAAAGACTTTACGATCAGTTAGCACGCACAATGTATCCTGATAACTACTAAATTAAAATATTTTTTTTGACCTTTATACTACTGGAAAATCAAAAGACAAATCTTTGTTAATTTCATAACAAGATTTGTCTTTTTTTAATATCCTTATCATACCCTCTTATATATCGATATTAAATATTACACAACTTTCATATACATGACAAACACATAGTGTTTATGCTATTGTGAAAGCAATATAATTGTTTTTTATAAATGATTTTGGGAATCGTACTTCATTAATTTTTAGACATCTCGCCATAAGTCATTTATTGACCGCGTCTTAGAAAGGGGTATCTTTTTTGAAATTTGTAGAACTTACACCAGATGAATATCATCAGTACATCAATCATCACTTTAAACAGTACACACAATCTATAGAACATTATCAAGCGCGAAAAGAAAAGGGGCTTCATGTGGCCCTTTTAGGGGTTAAAGATGATAACGATAACATCGTTGCAGCAGGATTATTCACCGCTGCCCCTTTACTAAAATATTTTAATTACGTTTATAGCCATCGAGGACCGGTGTTGGATTATTCTAATACAACATTGGTTGAATTTTATTTCAATGAGCTTAAAAAGTATTTTAAAAAGAGACGTACTATCTTTATGCTGATAGACCCTTATGTGATACGTCATATACGTGATTTTAAAGGGAATATTGTAGAAGATTTTAATATTTCATCACTAATAGAGACATTCAACACGCTTCAATATCAACATCAAGGTTTTTCAACAGGTTATTCTGAATTAAGCCAAGCAAGATGGTTAGCTATTTTAGATTTAAAAGACAAAGCACCATCCTCGATATTAAAAGGGATGGAATACAATACTGCTCATAGTATTAAAAAAGCCATGCAAATGGGCGTTAAAATTAAGACGCTTTCTGTAAATGAAATGGATGCTTTTTATGCCCTTTATCAGAAAGCAGAAATCAAACATGGCTTTTCACTGTTTACCAAATCTTATTTAGAACAATTTGTAAGGAACTATCCAGAAATCACGTCGATTCAATTGGCCTATATCCATTTAAATGAACATATTGACATTTTAAAAACTAAGGCACATGACATAGATGAACAGATAAAAAAACAGTTACAAAATCAAACGCAACCTTTATCTAAGAAAAAACAAAATAAATTAAAAGAACAACAAATTATTTATGATAAGTTGCAAGAAAATATGACAGTAGCAAATCAATTACAATTGAAACATGGCAATACACTCCATTTAGCTGCCGCAATTTTTGCTGAAACAAAAGATGAAATGGTCTATCTTTTTAGTGGATCAGATCCTGAATTCAACAAGTTTATGGGCAGTTATGTCTTACAATGGCATATGATTCAACATGCGAAACAACAACATATAGACCGTTATAATTTTTATGGCATTACTGGTGATTTTTCAACTAAAGCTGAAGACTATGGTGTACTACAATTCAAAAAAGGATTTGGCGGGTATATCGAAGAACTGGTTGGAGACTTTATATGTGTCACTCATCCTCTTCTTTATCGTATCTATCAACTTAAAAATAAATAAAAACAAGCCACCTTATCACGTAAAATGTGACAAGGTGGCGCTTTCATTTTTGGTACTTTATAAAAATAAGGTACATATCGCAATGATTAACGCGATGATACCTATGAAATAGTTTAAAACGTGCGTAGTTTAATTAGCGTTAATTTACCCATCATAGATTCTCCTTAGTAAAAAGTAGCTTTAACACTAACACGCATCCTATCATTACGGTCATACCAATGATACCTTTAATGCATTCTGACAGTGTTGTTCTTCTAATTTTAATTTGTATTTTCACCATAACTTTAAAGTAAATTCATCTTTAATAAAGTTGAATTACTCCTTAAATAGCCCCCTTTACAGTAATTAATATGAGTGTATATTAATGTGGTGCAAAATACAATATTTTATTTTTAAGCCGTTGTCATTTCATTTGTTCTAAACCTGATACAATGTCGCCTTTTTCATATTGATGTTGATCTATGAACTGTATCTTCATGGACTTCCCTCTTGTATGGTTAATATCCGTCATCACTTGAAAATGAATATGTGGTTCTGTTGAATGACCACTATTGCCACATAAAGCAAGCCGTTCCCCCTGTTTCACTTTATCTCCTACACCTACGACTAATGAATGTTGCTTTAAATGCGCGATAAGGCTATATTCATTCTCGCGATGCTTTAATATGACATAATTCCCTAATAGGTTTTGTGTATCCACGACACCAGGCTGTTGGTCTTCTCTATCATCATTTAGCGCCACTACTTCACCCTCACTCGGCGCAATGACTGGTGTGCCAAAACAATAGTAATGGCGTAACTGACTACCATCGTGATGAAACGACCGAGCGTCTTTTAATATCACTAAGTCATACGCATACCGTTGTGTTTCATTAGGATAATGATAATTTAACAACGTATTGTCACCGCCCCAAAAAATATAAAATTCATTTTCTACTGGCATAATGTACTGATTAAACGTTGTTAATACATGTGATGACTCTGTATCTACTGGTAAAAGTAACATTGACGTAATTTCATATTGGTGAAAAGTCATGCTAATCCCTGCATCACGATTGGAACTGTACCATATCGCTTCACCGTAACCCGCATTAAAGCGATCGAGATAAATGTCACTCTTACCGTAATGTTTACAATAATACTTAAATAGTTTTTTAAATGCTCTATAGCTTATATGTGATTGTAGTGATTTAGAAAATCGTTGATATATGTGTTTTACTCTTTTTTGATGTAATGCCTCGGTAATTTCAGTAATAGTGAACATTGGGTACTCCTTTTTTTAATATCGTAATAACTACCTTATACGTTATTTTTAATTAATAAGAAAATCATGTTTTACTTATAAAAGATTAAAAAAATATGATACCATTATTTTAAAAGATAACAGAGGGTGTCTCAATGAATAAGATAAAAAATGAACCATTACAAGTTCTTGCTTCAATGCTCATTATTAATGCGAATTATGTGCATGGTACACTTTATTTAAAAGAAGATGGTGTTTATTTTAAAGCTAAGGGTCTTTTAGCTGACCAAGAAATACGTTCTCAATTTTTATTCAATGAGATTCAACTTATCAAATTTGGATTCTCATTTAAGCCTTATCGTATTGTCATAAAGACGTTTAGCGATGAAGCTTATATTTTTGATTTTGTATCTAAACAAGAAGGTAAAGCATTGGTTCAAGCTGTAAAACAAAACCTATCACGTGCATGATGTACGCGCAATTAACATATGACTCGTCATTAATTCATATAAAAAGGCTAAACACGTTGATTGTGCTTAGCCTTTTTATAATTTAACTATAGATGATGGTCGCTCGATTTTAATATTGAAATGGTACAGTACTTAAAATATCATGTTGACGATTACGGAAATTAAGTGTCCCTTCTCCATCATCAAGTTTTATTTCAGCATATGTTTCTTCTTCGTTACTACGTGAATGTGTAATACTACCAGGATTTATCACATGTATCCCTTGAAGATATTCATAACGAGCAATATGCGTATGACCATAAAACGCAAATGTAGCACCCTGTGCTTTAGCGTGTTGTGCTAACATGTCACGGCCTTGATTCACACCCATACGATGACCATGTGTAAAAAAGAATGTCACCCCTTGTATTGTGATTGTGTCTTCCTCTGGAAATTCTGGGTAAAAATCCATATTTCCTTTCACACGTCGATACAAACTTAATTCTGTATCTTGATAGGTGAATTCAGAATCTCCTAAATGAATAAATGTATCTGCATCATCATGTTTATCATAAATTTCATGTAAAATACCTGTTTCTGAATGATTATCACTTACAAGTATCAATTTCATTTCGATTCGGTCCCTTCCATGTACGCTTGAAGTTGATCGATAGCGCGTCGACGATGTGAAATTTGAGCTTTTTCTTCTGCAGATAATTGTGCCATCGTTTTATTTTTATCCGGAACATAGAATATTGGATCATAGCCGAAACCATTCTCACCGATTCGAGCAAGTGTAATTTCACCATTCACCGTACCTTTAAATGTGTGTGTCTCTCCGTCAGCAGTTGTCATACTAATCACACACACAAAACGTGCCGAACGATCTGTTTGTTCCTCTAACAATGATAATACTTTATCGATATTGGCATGATCATCTTTATCTTCACCCGCAAAACGTGCCGAATAAACACCTGGTGCACCATCCAAGGCGTTAACTTCTAAGCCACTGTCATCTGCAATCACTGTTTTATGTAATGCTTTTGCTGCAGCTTCTGATTTTAAGCGGGCATTTTCTTCAAACGTTGTTCCTGTTTCTTCAACATCAAAATCATCTATCAGTTCATTTATACCGATGACATTATATTCAGAAAAAATGACTTTAAAATCATTAATCTTTCCTTTATTTGATGATGCAATTACAATATCATTCATAAATTTTGTCCTCCTAGCCTAAATGAATTTTTTCCACTTTGACATGCTTGTATTTTAACCACTCTTTAATAATAAATTCAATATGCGTAGTTTGACCATTCGCAAAAAATCGATGCTTTGGTTGAGGGTTATAGTGGGCATGTTCATGACTAAATGTGAGTAGTGCACTCACTTCACGTGCCGTTTCCAATCCAGATGAAATGACTGTCTTTGCACGATTAAAATACTCATTAATGGGTTGGAATAATAAGGGATAGTGTGTACATCCCAAAATAACAGTATCAGCTTTAATATGTCTCCAACTTTTTAACGTTTGATGAATCACAATACTTGTAATAGTAGGATCTTTATATTTGAGTTCTTCAACTAGCGGCACAAAGCCAGGACATGCGACACCATGTACTTCAACATTAGGATTAATGCGCTTAATATGTTGACGGTATGCTTCGGACTTAATTGTACCTTCTGTACCTAAAACAAGGACACTATGATTTTCTGTTGTCATAATTGCAGTACGTGCCCCTGGTTCAATTACACCTATAACTGGTATTTTGAGTTGTTTTTGTAAGGGTTCTAACGCGACGGCTGTCGCAGTATTACATGCAATAACAAGCATTTTAATATCATATTGCGTTAAATAGTTCGCCATTTCAATTGTAAATTGACGTACCTCTTCTTGAGATCTAGGACCATAAGGACAACGGCTCACATCACCGAGATAATAAATCGTTTCGTTTGGCAATTGTCGCATGATTTCTTTTGCGACTGTGAGACCTCCTACTCCCGAATCTATGACGCCGATAGGTCTCTCCATTTTCTTCATCCTATTCTTTTTATACTTGTTGTACATTTTATCATACACCGCATATGTTGATAAGTCACATTCTTTACATTCCTAACGCATCATCATGCTATGAATGAAATTATATCGCTCAATGATGTATCCAAATCTTAACTTGAATATATTAAAAGCGGAGACACATGGCCTCCGCTTCTAAATTAATGGTATTAGTCTACTTTATGATCTGAGCCAAAGAATGACTTGAACATATGGAATGATGTTTCACGATTAAGTGCTGCAATTGACGTTGTTAAAGGTATGCCTTTCGGACATGCTTGAACACAGTTTTGTGAGTTACCACAGGCCTGTAAACCACCTTGATCCATCAATGCATCAAGTCGTTCATCTTTTGTCATTGCACCAGTTGGATGCAAGTTAAACAAACGTACTTGTGAAATGGCTTGTGCACCCACAAAGTCATTTGAAGGCGTCACGTTAGGACAAACTTCTAAACACACACCACACGTCATACATTTAGATAACTCATAAGCTGTTTGACGTTTCTTTTCAGGCATACGTGGTCCAGGACCTAAATCGTATGTGCCATCTACAGGAATCCATGCTTTCATGCGTTTTAAATTATCAAACATACGTGAGCGATCAACTTGTAAGTCTCGGATCACAGGGAACGTGTTCATCGGCTCAATACGAATCGGTTGTTCTAATTGGTCTACGATTGTTGAACAAGATTGGCGAGCACGACCGTTGATAACCATTGAACATGCACCACAAACTTCCTCAAGACAGTTCATATCCCAAGTAACAGGTGTCGTTTTTTCACCCTTATCATTGATCGGGTTACGACGAATTTCCATTAAACAAGCGATTACGTTTAAATTTTCACGATAAGGAATTTCGAAACCTTCTTCATATGGTTTTGAATTTGCATTATCTTGACGTTTAATAATCAATTTAATCGTTTTATTATTATGATGTGTTGTTTGCTGTTGTCCTTCATTTGAAACTTGTTCTTTCGTTTCAACCATTATTTTTTACCCCCTTTTGACTTACTAGTATAGTCACGTTTACGAGGTTCAATTAAACTTACATCCACTGGTTTATAAGTGAACGTAGGTTTTTCAGTTGGCCCATTATATGTTGCGATTGTATGTTTTAACCATTCTTCATCATTACGTTCTGGGAACTCTGGTTTGTAATGTGCACCACGTGATTCATTACGATTATATGCCCCGATCGTAATGACACGTGCCAATACAAGCATGTTCCATAATTGACGCGTAAAGAATACGGCTTGGTTACTCCACGTTTGTGTATCTTCCATATCAATGTTTTCAAAACGCTTCATTAACTCAACAATTTTCTTATCCGTTTCAAGTAATCGATCATTATGACGCACAACCGTTACGTTTGCTGTCATAATTTCACCTAGTTCACGATGTAATTTGTAGGCGTTTTCCGTTCCCTTCATATTTAGAAGTTTATCGAAACGCGCTTGTTCTTCATCGATACGTTTTTGATAAATGCTTTCATCTAAATCGACATAGGATTTATCTATATTTTCAACATATTTAACAGCATTAGGACCTGCAACTGTACCACCGTAAATGGCAGATAGTAATGAATTCGCGCCTAAACGGTTACCCCCATGTTGAGAGAAGTCACATTCACCAGCAGCAAATAATCCTTCAATATTCGTCATTTGATCGTAATCAACGTAGAGACCACCCATAGAATAATGAACAGCTGGGAAAATTTTCATCGGAACTTTACGTGGATCGTCACCCGTGAATTTTTCATAGATTTCGATGATACCACCAAGTTTTACATCAAGTTCATGTGGATCTTTATGAGAAAGATCTAAATAAACCATGTTTTCACCGTTGATACCTAGTTTTTGATTGACACAAACATCGAAAATTTCACGTGTCGCAATATCACGCGGTACTAAATTACCGTAGTCAGGGTACTTCTCTTCTAAGAAATACCACGGCTTACCATCTTTATACGTCCATATACGACCACCTTCACCACGTGCGGATTCACTCATCAGACGTAATTTATCGTCCCCAGGAATCGCCGTAGGATGGATTTGAATGAATTCACCGTTTGCATAATGTACCCCTTGTTGGTACGCAATCGATGCAGCTGAACCTGTATTAATCATAGAGTTTGTTGTTTTACCGAAAATGATACCTGGGCCACCTGTTGCCATAATGACCGCATCTGAACCGAAAGATTTAATTTCAGATGTTGTGATATCTTGAGCGATGATCCCTCTCGCTTTATTTTCATCATCTTTAACAACACCTAAAAATTCCCAACCTTCATATTTTGTTACTAAGCCATCAACTTCATAGCTACGTACTTGTTCATCTAACGCGTAAAGTAACTGTTGTCCCGTCGTTGCACCCGCAAATGCTGTACGATGGAAAAGTGTGCCACCGAAACGTCGGAAATCTAATAAACCTTCCTTAGTACGACTAAACATCACACCCATACGGTCAAGTAAATGAATAATTTTAGGTGCTGCTTCAGTCATAGCTTTTACTGGTGGTTGATCTGCTAAGAAATCGCCACCGTATACAGTATCATCAAAATGTAAATATGGTGAGTCACCTTCACCTTTCGTGTTAACTGCTCCATTAATACCACCCTGTGCACATACGGAATGTGAGCGTTTAACTGGAACAATTGAGAACAAGTCTACGTGAGCCCCTTGTTCTGCCGCTTTAATTGTTGACATTAGGCCTGCAAGTCCGCCACCGACAACAATAATTTTCTTTTCTGCCATAGCATTGTCACTCCCCTGAAATGATTAAAACGTTAAGACTAAAAACGCTTGTGTCAATTCTTAATCAATCAAGTGTTTTATTTTTGTCTTATTAAAGCTCTGAAATGCACGAATTTGCCAACATCTAAACGAATGCTAAAATTGCACTCACGCCAATGTAAGATAAGATTAAGAATACCACTAATGATACCCATGTAAATACCTTTTGTGATTTAGGAGATTGTAAAATTCCCCAAGTCACTAGGAATGACCATAAACCATTAGCAAAATGGAATACAACGGCGATAATACATACGATGTAAAAAATTAACCAAATAGGATTGGATACGATTTCATGAACCATATCATAGCTTACTTCTTCACCAAATAACTTTTGGATACGCGTTTGCCACATATGTATCATCACGAATAAGAATGTTAACAAACCTGATAAACGTTGGAATAAAAACATCCAGTTACGCATATATGAATAATGTCCGATATTTTGATTTGCTGTAAATGCGATATAAAAACCGTAAAGCGCATGGAATAAAATCGGAATGTATATCATAATAAATTCTAGCGCGTAAAGAAATGGTAATGATTCCATAAATCCTGCCGCTTTGTTAAATGCGTCTACCCCTTGCGTAGCTTGGTGGTTTACTGTTAAGTGAACTACTAAAAATGCACCTAGTGGAATCACGCCAAGCAACGAATGTAATCTTCTAAGGTAGAATTGATTCTTCGATTGTTCCAAAAGGAAGTCCCCCCTGCGATACTAAATTTTTTTGACTTCTTTTTTTTAATGTTGCCCTTAAGAAAACGTTTGCACATCTTATTAAAAAAAAGAAATCAACTTTTCTTCATTGTAACACTAAATGTGACGAAATTGGGTATGAGAATGATTCTCAACCCAATTTTATCCATTTTCTTCGTGCAATGTGTCATAGAGCGCTTTCGCAGTTTTTTCAGGCAACCCACACATTTGTAATTCTTGGAGTGATGCTTGGCGCATTTTTTTAATAGATCCAAAGTGACGTAATAGCTTTGTCTTGCGCTTAGGACCAATCCCCTCCACTTGGTCTAATACGGATTGTAGCCCTGTTTTCTGTCGTGTTTGACGGTGAAATGTAATCGCAAAACGGTGCACTTCATCTTGAATACGTTGTAATAAATAGAAAGCTTGACCATTCTTTTTTAGTGGAATGATTTGAGCCTCTTCACCGTATAATAATTCTGACGTTTGATGTTTTTCATTTTTTTGTAAACCTGCGACCGGAATATCTAACCCTAATTCATTTTGAATCACGTCAATAACACTTGACATATGACCTTTACCACCGTCTACAATGATTAAATCTGGCAAAGGCAACCCTTCATTTAATACGCGTGTATACCGGCGACGCACAGCTTCCTGCATTGATTTATAATCATCAGGACCTTCAACCGTCTTGATTTTATATTTTCGATATCCTTTTTTATCAGGTTTCCCATCTACAAATGACACCATAGCGGATACCGGATCGACCCCTTGAATATTTGAGTTGTCAAAAGCTTCTATACGAATTGGCGTTTGAATCCCCATCGCATCCCCTAATTGTTCAATTGCTTTAATCGTTCTTGATTCGTCACGTGCAATCATCTCAAATTTATTTTCAAGGGAAATTTTAGCATTTTTATTAGCTAAATCGACCAGTTGTTTTTTCGCCCCTCGCTGTGGTGTTAATATTTTAGTGTCAACTACAGACTGTATCATGCTATGATCCAGTTCTTTAGGTACATGTATTTCTCTAGGAATAAAATGCTGATTGAGTTGATAAAATTGGCCAATGAATGTATAAAATTCCTCCTCGGCAGTTTGTTGTATAGGGAACATTGTCGCTTCTCTTTCAATTAAATTCCCTTGTCGCACAAAGAAGACTTGAATGCACATCCATCCTTTTTCCACATGATATCCGAATACATCCCTAACGGTTTGATCTGCAGACATGATTTTTTGTTTTTTCGTTAAGTTATGAATGTGTTCAATTAGATCACGATACTCTTTCGCTTGTTCAAATTCTAAATTTTCACTGGCAGTATGCATGCGTGTTTCTAACTGCTTTAAAATAGTTTTATCCTCACCATTGAGAAAATCACTGATTTCTTTCGTCATTTGATCGTATTCACTTTGTTTTACAGGATAGACACATGGACCCAAACATTGACCAATATGGTAGTAGAGGCACAGTCGGTCTGGCATTTTATCACATTTCCGATATGGATAAATACGATCTAATAACTTTTTAGTTTCATGGGCAGAGTAAGCATTAGGATAGGGACCAAAATATTTGCCACTCCCTTTTCGTACTGTGCGCGTCACAATGAGTTTAGGATGACGTTCTTTCGTGATTTTAATAAACGGATAACTTTTATCATCTTTTAATAACACATTATAACGTGGTTGGTATTTTTTAATAAGATTAAGTTCAAGCAATAATGACTCCGTTTCACTTGAGGTTACAATGTATTCGAAATCCACAATTTCACGAACAAGCCGTGTCGTTTTTAAGTCATGTGCCCCTGTAAAATAAGACCTTACGCGATTTCTAAGGCGTTTTGCTTTGCCCACATAAATCACTTGATCTTGTCGATCTTTCATTAAATAACACCCTGGTTCCATCGGTAAAACGGAGAGTTTTTGTTTGATTTTCGTTTTAACTTCGTTCACTTTTTATCACCCGCTTACATCGCTATACATGAAAAGGCTGGGTCGAAATCTAAAAGAGATTCGTCGCCCAGCCTAAATGATTGTAAATCATAGGGTTGGAACAAATTAAAGATCCTAACCCAATCGTGTACACTTGCTTATTTAAAAATAGTCGCTTTAAACGTACAGACGTATGCACTGTCAATTTTAAAAAATTATAAATGCTTATCTAATACTTGTGCTAAATTTTCTTTAGGTTGAAAACCAACCACTTTATCTACAGGTTCTCCATCTTTAAATACGATTAAAGTTGGAATACTCATTACTTCAAATTTAGCAGCTGTAGCTTGGTTTTGGTCAACATCTAATTTTAATATATCTGCTTTACCATCATAATCATTTGCTAAATCTTCTAAAACAGGTGCAATCATTTTACATGGGCCACACCATGTTGCCCAAAAGTCTACTAATTTCACACCGCTGTTAATTTGTTCGTTAAAATTTGAATCATTTACTTCGATTAATGCCATAGGAAGTTGCCTCCTTGATTTCGTTGATAGTCAAAGTATATCAAATTCATTGCGAATTTTCATTTCAATTGCTCATTATTTTAGTGTTGCAACTGTAACGCCGAATCCACCTTCGCTTGGCATCCCAGTTCGATAACTTGATACACTTCTGTGTTGTTTTAGGTGTTGTTGAACACCTTTTTGTAACGCACCTGTACCTTTACCATGAATAATATAGACATCTTCATAATTGCTCAATACAGCCTGATCTAAATATTGATCTAACGCACTTAATGCTTCTTCGTACCGATATCCTCGTAAGTCCAATTCCATCTTAACTGTAGATCGATTGGATCGTGTAATCATTTTAGATGGTTTTTCTTTTACTTTCTCTTTTTTCTCTAAATCTTCTATAGGTAATTTCATTTTAATAATACCCATTTGAACGACAGCTTCATCATTGCCTATACGTTCTAAAACTTCACCTTTTTGACCGTAAGAAAGTACTTTCACTTCATCTCCAACTTGAATAACATCATGACGTTGTTTCTTAACGTTTTGTTTAATCGATTTTACTTCATATTGATCATCAAGTTGTTTTTTCTTTTCGATGAGTTCATGCTCCTTAACTTCGACACCTTTACGGTCCCTCATATCACGTAATTCTTTTAGAATCGTATCGGCTTCTTGCGTTGCTGATTGCACACGCTGATTTGCTTTTTCTTTCGCCTCTTCCATGAGTCGTGCTTCATAATTTTGATATTGCGTATATTTTTGACTTAATTGTTGATGTAAGGATTCGGCTTCACGTACTAAGCGGTCCAATTCAATACGTTGGTCATCTACACGTTTCGCATTGTCTTCTAATGATGCAATCATCGTATTGATTTCTTTTTCATCATGACCCACCATCGTTTTCGCATGATTTATAATTTTTAAACTCAATCCTAAACGTTTTGATATGTCGAAAGCATTTGAACGCCCTGGAACACCCATAAGCAATTTATAAGTTGGACTTAACGTATTTACATCGAATTCAACACTCGCATTCATGACACCTGGTCGGTTGTAACTATACGCTTTCAATTCTGGATAATGTGTCGTTGCCATTACTTGCGCGTCTATACTTTGAACGTAATCTAATATACTCATCGCAAGTGCTGCACCTTCACTTGGATCTGTTCCAGCACCTAATTCGTCAAATAAAATTAAACTATTTTCATTCGCTTCGTTTAATATAGAAATAATGGTCTTCATGTGGGATGAAAATGTAGATAAAGATTGTTCAATCGATTGTTCATCACCAATATCACAAAATACATTTTCAAATACACTCAATTGACTTCCATCTAACGTAGGTACAAGTAACCCCGACTGCGCCATAATCACGATTAACCCTAATGTTTTAAGTGTAACTGTTTTACCACCTGTGTTCGGTCCTGTAATGATAACTGTTTGGATGTCCTCATCAAATGCAATGGTATTCGCAACGACTGTTTCACGGTCTAATAGCGGGTGATACGCTTTAGGCAAATAAATGGACTTCGTCGTTGTAAATGTGGGTTTCGTTGCTTTAATATTAGCGCCATATCGCGCTTTAGCTATAAGAAAATCCAGATGCCCCATCACATCTTCCGACACAAGTAACGCATCACTTTCTTCAGCTACACTTGCTGTAAGTTGTGCCAAGATGCGTTCCATTTCTACTTTTTCTTCATTACGTAAACGACTCACCTGATTATTCAATTCAACAACAGATGACGGTTCAATATAAATTGTTTGTCCAGATGCAGACTGATCATGCATTATCCCACTGAAATCTTGTCTGTACTCGGCTTTAACCGGAATGACATGTCGTTCGTTTCTCACTGTCACTATCGCATCAGAAAGCTTTTTTTGATTCCCAGATGATTTTACAATACGGTCTAATTGTGACTTAATCCGTTGGTTTGTTTTGGAAATTTTACTACGTATCGATTGTAATTCATAACTTGCAGCATCAAACAAGTCGGTTTCATCACATTTTTCCCTTATAGATTGATACAGCGGTGTCAACACTGGTAATAACATCATTTGACTATCCAGCATGGGATAGTTGATCGTCTCTTCATCATCAACAAGTTGATTGTAAAAAGTTTTAAACTGGTTTTGAATTTGAATCATCCGTTTAATCGCATTCAATTCTTGAACATTTAATGTACCGCCTATTTGGGCACGTTTGACATAAGCTGATATTTGGGATAAGCCACTCAAACTAGGTAAACGATATTGATTATAAATTTGAGCAATTTCATCTAATTCTTCCATTTGAGCCACAACAGTATCAAAATCTGTTGATGGGGAAAGTTGATGTATTTTTGCTGCTCCTAAATCACTAATGACTTCATTTAAAAGTGTCGTCTTAATTTTATTAAATTCAAGTACTTCTAATGTTTTTTGCTTCATAAAATCCCTCAATTTCTTAAGTACACCATTATTAATTTGATTACGTTTCTTACTTTTCTATTGTCAAGAGACGTCTATATTATAAACCCAACTGCAACAGGCACCACATTTCGGGATAATCACCTTAAAATGAATGCTTTAAAACATGCATCAATTTAATTTTCGATTCGTTACTTCAAATCATTTTACTGATTTACTTTGGCGAATAAATGCTTGAAATTGTTCTCGCGTATAAGCATTAATGACTTGTGATTTTTTTACAAATCCTTTTTGTGCTGTCGCAACACCATAATGCATAAACGCCAAATGATTTGTATGATGCGCATCTGTATTTATTGTCAGTTTAAGTTGTGGATGGGCACGTAAAATTGTAGCATTTAAATCGAGACGTTGCGGATTGGCATTGATTTCTAATGCTGTTCCCGTTTCGCTACACATTCGCACGAGTTGCTCTATATTAACTTTATAACCCTCTCGACGTCCAATAATACGCCCTGTAGGATGCGCAATATGTCGCACATATGGGTTGTAACAGGCTGTTTCTAATCGTTTCATAATATCCGCTTCACTCTGATTAAAACTTTGATGTATCGCTGCAATAACGTAGTCGAGTTGTGCTAAAACATCGTCCTCATAATCTAACGTTCCATCTGGTAAAATGTCCATCTCTGTTCCAGAATAAATATCAATTTCATTATATTCCCGATTTAAAGCTTTAATCTCTTCATTTTGTTTGAGTAATTTTTCCACACTTAAACCATTCGCTACACGTAAATTTTTGGAATGGTCAGTAATACACATGAATTCATAGCCTTTTTGTATATTGGCTTCAACCATCTCTCGTAAAGACATCGCACCATCACTTGCAGTCGTATGCATATGAATATCACCACGAATATCGTCAAGTGTAATAATATCTGAAAGATCTTTATCGAACTCTGAACCATCTTCACGCAAACTAGGTGCAATCCACTCAACATTAAAGTGTGCATATATTTCAGCTTCACTATTGAAATGAAGTAATTGTCCGTCTGAACGCTCAATCCCATATTCACTTACCTTTTCGCCTTGTGCTTTTGCTAGTTGACGAATACGAATGTTATGATCTTTCGAACCCGTAAAATGTTGCAATGTATGATAGAAAGCTTCTGGCTCAATTAAACGAAAATCAACACCTATCGTTTCGTCTTCATAACTCATTTCTAGCGAGACTTTCGTTTCACCAACAGCTACTTCCTTAACTTTATTAGGTATATTTTTTAATGCCGCTTGCACCTTTAAAGGAGCTCTAGTACTTATAATATAATCTAAATCTTTACTCATTTCTTTCATACGTCTGAAACTACCCGCGACTTCAAACCGTTCAATTTCAGGTATCGTTTTTAAGTACGTTGTGATTTTATCATTGAGTCCGCGCATCATGTTAATAGGATAATGAGATTTCTTCGCACCCATCGCTTTGACAGCTTCTAAAATATTTTGCTCTGTTTTTTTCGCAAATCCTTTTAGCTCACTTACTTTACCTGCCTCACATGCTGCTTGCAATGAAGCTTTATCTGTTATATGAAGAGATTCATACAGTTTAGCAATTTTTTTACTGCCCAATCCTTGAATTTTAAGCAATGGTATTAATCCTTCAGGTACTTCATTTTGTAAAGTTTCTAAAGTCGGAGATGTCCCCGTAGTTCGATACGTTTCAATGACTTCACCGACACCCTTACCAATATTTTTTAAGGTTGTAACATCTTTAATTTCGTCTAAAGTGCGTTCATCTATTTCAAGACTTTGTGCTGCCTTACGATAAGCAGAAACTTTAAATGCATTTTCACCTTTAAGTTCCATATAAGTTGCAATATTCTCAAGTAAACGTATGATATCTTTTTTAGTCATTCAATTCACCTCATAAAAAAGAGGATGAAACCGTAAGTAATTTTTACATCGTACGCTCCAGCCTCTTAAGTTTATTTAAGTTAAAGTAAGTGTTATTTCAGATAGGATAGGAATGTCTGTAATGAACCATTTTGTTAAAGTCGCATGTTGCAAAGAAGATTGAATCAACGCATCTGGATACAGTGCCATCAATAATACTATAAAATGCAGTACAATAACACCTGAAATCAAACTCGTTATGACACCTAAAATACGTAAAGACAACAGATTACGGTGACGATAAGCCAAAGATGAGAACGTATCCAAAACGACGTGCATCAAAACTTTCACAATAAACATAATGATTAATAAACTGATAACTGCATTAAATGCATTTTCAGGTTGTTTAAATGGTAACGCGTAATGCATATGAAATGCATCCGTTTTAGGAAAGGGTACAAATAATTTTAAATATCGACTTAAGGGTCCATAAAATTGCAGTCCAACCCAAATCGAAAATATTGTACTACATAAGTGTAATAAGCTTGCGAGGAAGCCACGATAAAAGCCCAAAGCGGCATACACAAGAAGGATGGTACCGCTTATTACGATAAACATCCTAATGTCCTCTATGTTTTAAACGTTGTATCTCTTCGCGTAATTTGGCATTCTCTTCTTCTAACAAAACCAATTCATGCGTAACATTAACAGCTGTAAGTACAGCTTTACGTACGGAATCGAGTCCAGCATTACGCTGTCCCAATGTTCTAATTTTATCATCAACTAAATCCGCTACATAACGAATATGCTCAGGATCATTCTCACCAATAATCGTATAGTGCTGGTCATTAATCGTTACGTTTATTCTATTTTTAAACTCACCCATATCCTTTCACCTAGCCCTATCAATAAATTTATTTATCATCGTTCATTATACACGAGACAGTGGGTTTTGTGTATCATGGATTACGATTGACCACAATACATCACACAGTGCCTACAATCTGTGATAGGATTGAAACTGCAATATATGTAAACAATACATATCGTAGTTCATAGATGAATAAAATTAAAAGAGGGTTCTTATGGCAAATTTAGTAAAAACATTATCTCAATCAGAAATCGATCAACTGATGAAAAAAATCAATACTGACACCTCTAAGCTCGGGCCAGGAATGATTGCTAAAGCGAAATATCAAGGTGTCACTATTAGTATATATAAATCACGTAAAGTCATGTTCCAAGGAAACAATGCAGACGCCGTTGCGACAGCTTTATTAGGAGAAGCGATTACCCTACCAGCTAAAAAATCAATTTCATCACCATCAATGTCCAAATACAATCAACAAAATTGTATTGGTAGTGATGAAGCTGGCAGTGGTGACTATTTTGGTCCCCTAACCGTATGTGCTTGTTATGTAAGTCAAGCGCACATCGATATACTGAAAACACTTGGTGTGGACGATTCTAAAAAATTAAATGATGCAAAGATAGTATCACTCGCCGAGCAACTCGTTACTTTTCTCCCACATTCTTTACTCGTTTTAGACAACCCTAAGTACAATGAACGTCAAGCGATGGGATGGTCTCAAGTAAAGATGAAAGCAGTTTTACATAATGAATGTATTAAAAATGTGCTCAAAAAAGTTGATAATGACGCAGTAGATGCTATTGTCATTGACCAATTTGCAGAACCTGGTGTTTATAAACGCTATGCATTAGGAACGATACCACTAGATGAACGGACACATTTTGAAACTAAGGGTGAATCAAAATCTCTTGCAATTGCAGCTGCCAGTATTATTTCACGGTATGCATTTGTCAAACATATGGATCGTTTATCTCAACAAATGCATCAAACGATTTTAAAGGGTGCAAGTAGTAAAGTTGATCTTCTTGCTGCTCGTCTCATTGAGAAACATGGATTAAACCAATTAGACCTCATTACAAAAAAACATTTTAGTAATAGAAATAAAGCACTCAAATTAATTGAATCCAAACATTCAAAGTAAAGTTTTAATTCCTTATACTTCTATCAATAAAGAGGTATAACAGTGAACAAAGTGCATATTTAAATATGATTTGTTGGCTGTTTGGATATACAGGATTGTTATTCCAACTCCCATAAAATTTCAGGAGATTTCATTCACTAGCTTTTAAATAAAGCGCACAAAAAAGCGATGAAATAGCTTTAAAGCCTGTTTCATCGCTTGCTTTCATGTTTTAAAATTTATCCTCTCAAAGTGGCACCTTGGTGTTCTAACGCTCTTAAGATCCCTTCATGTACCTCTGCAACTTGTGCCTCTGTTAATGTATTTTCAGTATCTAAATATTCAAGACGAATGGCTACTGACTTTTTGCCCGCTTCCATGTGTTCACCCTCATATACATCAAATACAGACGCTTGTTTTAATAAACGGCCTCCTGTATTTTCAATTGTATGAATAAGTGATGATACACGTACCTCTGTATCTACAACAAGTGCGATATCACGTGTTACACCAGGGAATTTAGGAATTTGACTATAATTAATATAACCTACGTTAAATGTCATTATTTTTTCGTAATTTAATTCAAATACATACGTACGTCCTAGATCATAAGTTTTAGCCACAGATGGGTGTAACTCACCAATGAAGCCAATGACCTCACCTTGACATAATACTTTTGCTGTTCGACCTGGATGCAACCCATCAATTTTGGCCGTTTCATAGTCAAATGAAAGTGCCAATTTATCTGCAATACGATCAACAACGCCTTTTGTCAGATAAAAATCTACAACTTCTTTTTTACCTTGCCATGGATTTGCGACATAATCCCCTGTCATTATTCCACTCAAATATTCAACTTCATCAGGTAATTGACCCTCGCCATTACTGAAAAAGACATTACCAATTTCATATAATGCGATATTTTGATTTTTACGTGCAACATTGTACTGTGCTGCATCGATTAAGTGAGGGATTAGACTTTGACGTAACGTTGAATGTGCTTCACTCATTGGCATTAACAATTTAATAACATCACGCGATTGTGTCGTAAATGCCGTTGCACGCTTTTCATCTACTAATGAATACGTAATGGCTTGTGATAATCCTGCCCCTTCAAGCACATGACGTACAACACGTGTTTTACGTTGACGGTCTGTTAACGCACCACTAGTCACTGTCTCAAATACAGGAAGTGATGATGGCAAATTATCATAACCATAAATACGCGCAATTTCTTCAATGATGTCTGCTTCAATTTTGATATCAGGACGGCGAGATGGCACAATCACTTGTAGCGTGTCATTTGCAACCGATGTTTTAAATCCGAGTTGTTCTAACGCTTCAATCATTTCTGATTCTGAAACGTTAAAACCAATTGTACGGTTGACTTTTTCTACAGTAATGTCAATAGTATGCGTAAAGGAACCTAAGTATCCTTGAGATACACGGCCTTGCATCACTGATCCACCAGCTAATACTTCTAAAAGATGACAGGCACGGTCTACAGCTTCATTGACAAATTCTGTTGCCAATCCTTTTTCAAAGCGGCTTGAAGATTCACTTCTTAAATTTAAACGGCGTGACGTATGACGTATCGCTACAGGATCAAATAAAGCCCCTTCTACTACAACATTTGTAGTTTGGTCTGTCACTTCTGAGAAATCGCCACCCATAACACCACCTAATGCAATCGGCTGTTCACCATTGGTGATTACAATGTCATTTTCCTGTAATTGACGTTCTTGATCATCTAAAGTAGTCATTGTTTCGCCTTCACGCGCTTGACGTACTACAATTTCATTTGAACCAATTTGGTCTTGATCAAACATATGCAATGGTTGACCATATTCAAGTAACACATAATTTGAAATATCTACAACGTTATTAATTGGTCGAATGCCTGCTTTCATTAAACGCGCTTGCATCCATTCTGGAGAAGGCGCAATTCGAACGTTTTTAACAATACGTGCACTATAATACGGAACTTTATCATCATTAAGGATTTTAACTGTCAATTCATCTTGTGCATGACCTGTTTCTACCTTGATTGACGTATCTGGTTTTTGAACTGGTTGATGATATAAAGCGCCCACTTCATATGCGGTTCCAATCATACTTAATGCATCAGAACGGTTAGGTGTAAGGTCAAATTCCATTAATTGGTCATCTAAATAAAGGGCTTTTAACGCATCCGTTCCAGGTTCAACTTGAGTAGAAAAGTTATAAATTCCTTCTTCAAAAGCCTTAGGCACAACATTGCTCGCTAGGCCAATTTCTTGTAACGAACAAATCATCCCTTCAGATACTTGACCACGTAATTTCGCGCGTTTAATTTTCACGCCACCTGGTAGTCGACCACCCACTTTAGCCACAATGACTGTTTGTCCAGCACCAACGTTAGGCGCACCACAAACGATTTGAACAGGTTCTGTTTCGCCGATATTCACTTTACATACATTTAATTTATCAGCATCAGGATGCTTTTGTATTGCTTCGACATAGCCTACTACTAAATTTTTAATATTTGCAGTGAAATCTACTATATCATCAACCTCAATACCAGAACGTGTAATGCGTTCAGCTAAATCTTCAATCGATACATCAACATCTACATAGGATTCTAACCACTCTTTTGAAATTAACATGTTGTTTCACCTCTATCTTCCACTGCTTTAAATTGGTCTAAGAAACGTACGTCATTTGTGTAGAAATGACGAATATCTTCGATGCCATATTTCAACATAGCGATACGGTCTGGTCCCATACCAAAGGCAAATCCTGAGTAACGTTTTGAATCAAAACCTGCCATTTCAAGTACGTTAGGATGAACCATACCTGCACCTAAAATTTCAATCCAACCTGTTTGTTTACAAACATTACAACCTTTTCCTTTACATTTAAAACATGATACGTCAACTTCAACAGATGGTTCAGTAAATGGGAAATAACTTGGACGTAATCGAATTTCACGATCTGCACCAAATAAGGATTTAGCTAATAGTTCTAATGTTCCTTTTAAATCACTCATCTTAATGTTTTCATCCACAACAAGTCCTTCAATTTGTGTGAATTGATGACTATGTGTAGCATCATCAGAATCACGACGATACACTTTACCCGGACAAATAATTTTGACTGGCCCTTTACCTTTTCTTTTTTCCATCGTACGTGCTTGCACAGGTGAGGTATGTGTACGCATTAATATGTCTTCTGTAATGTAAAAACTATCTTGCATGTCGCGTGCTGGATGTGATTTAGGCAAGTTCAATGCTTCAAAATTATAATAATCTTGTTCTACTTCATAACCAGTGACGATTTCATAACCTAACCCTAAAAACAAATCTTCAATTTCTTCAATCGTACGCGTCAGCGGATGTGTTGCTCCATTCGCAATTTGGCGACCTGGTAATGTAACGTCTATTGATTCTTCAGCAAGTTGTTGATTTAAACTTTCTTCAGATAAATAAGCTTGTCTTTCGTCAATAGCCTGAGTAATAGCTTGACGCACATCATTAACCTGTTGTCCATATGCTGGCTTTTCTTCTTTAGGTAAATCCTTCATATTTTTCATTAATCCTGTAACAAGACCCTTTTTACCTAAATATTTGACCTTCACATCTTGTAACACTTTTTCACTATCGGCATGTTGTATCGCTCCAAGTGCTTCGGTTTTGATTTGCACCATTTCATCTGTGTGTGACATAATAATCCTCCTTAAAAAATAAAAAGACCCCGTCCTATACTTGGGACGAAGTCTTTCCGTGGTACCACCCAGTTTTATGTAGTCTTCTACATACACTCTGAATTTATGTGGGTAACGGGTCATAAGCCCGACTTAAATTTCTTTAAGTAGCTAAAAAGGTGAAAAAAACGTTACACAATTGAGGTGACTTTCAGTTAATGTCAACCTTCCCTATACAATTGCCCCGTATCGTTTCCGTCTTTTTGTAAGCAAAATATTCATTTCAATACTTCAATTATATACAGGAGTATTTTTAGGGTCAACCCTTTAAATGAAACATTAAAATCCCGGCTGCGATCGCTACGTTTAAACTTTCTGCACGCCCATAGATGGGTATAGTAACGTTTTGTGTCGTAGCTTTTAGAATTTCATCACTTATACCTTCACCTTCGTTACCCAAAACCAGTGCAAAAGTATTTTGTTGCTTCTCTAAACTGTGATAAGAGACCGCATCAACTAGAGCTGTTCCATAAACAGGTCCATTAAATTGATGAATAAATGCTACTACGTCATCTACAACCATCACTGGAATATGAAAGACACTCCCTTGACTTGCACGTAATACTTTATCCGAATATACATCTGCAGTGCCCTTAGAAAGAATAACAGCATCTAGGCCCGCTGCATCAGCAGTTCGAATTAGCGTCCCTACATTCCCAGGGTCTTGTACGCGATCAAGAATCAACACTTGTCGTGCGTCTTTGATTTGAGACTCAGGTTTTTTAATAATCGCAAAAATACCTTGAGGAGTGACAGTACCCGCAAGCGTCTCAGCAACTTTCATATTAATTTCATAAACGTGCGTACTCGCATGAATTATCGTCTCATCAACACGTTGTACGTCTAAAACAAATAGATGTTCAATTTTAATGTTATTTTGAATCGCTTCTTCTACTAAATGATAGCCTTCTAATACTGCTAACCCTTGTTTATCGCGTTCGCGCTTTTTCTTTAGTTTTTGAAATAGTTTCACTTTTGCATTTTGATTGGACGTAATTTGCTCCATATTCATTCCTCAACTCTTCATCTTTTGTCTTCATTTTATCATAGGTTCATTAACGCATCCTACTTCGATCATACTGTCACGTACTGATAAGACATAAAAAAATCGCTTCGACCAATATGTCAAAGCGATACACATCATTTCGATTATTTAGAAACGACTTCTTCACCTTTGTATGAACCACATGCTGGACATACACGGTGTGATAATTTTAATTCACCACAGTTTGGGCATTCTTGCATACCTGGTACTGCTAATTTAAAATGCGTACGGCGTTTGTTTTTTCTTGTTTTAGAAGTTCTTCTTTTTGGTACTGCCATGATTAATCCTCCCTTTTATTCATTACATATGACGCATGGATGTTAGTGTGCGCGATCACTATCATCGTAGAACTGTTGTAATTTTTGAAGCCTTGGATCGACTTTCTTATGCGACTCATCTTGTGAAGGGTCGTTATCCAAAATTTGTGTTTCGTCAACAACTTCCCAACCTTGGCCACCTGTTAACATGTCCTCACTGTCATCAGCAACGACACGCATAGGTTTTTCTAACATCACAATCTCTTCCGCGATTGCACGAAGATTGATGATGCCATCCGTCGCAAGATGATAATGTTCATCGTCCTCATCTTCGTATAAACCATCTAAATCAAACACTTCCGTCGACGTCGTATCAAATGGAACCTCTACAGGCTTAAGTGTACGAGCACATGCCATCGTATACGTACCCGTTAAATGCATCGTAGCAACGACTTCATTTGACTTTACGATTAATTCACCTTCAATGTGAACTGGCGAGATATCAATTATATCTAAAGTTCCAGCTAAATCGTTAAATTCAACAGTTTGATTAAATTTAAAAGGTTGTCCTTGGTATTTTCTTAATTGTGTTATTGACCATTTCATATGGCTTCACCTCTAACAAGCACAAAATTTATTTTAACTTTTGACGCTAAAGTTGTCAAGATTTTTTCTTAACATCTTTAGTTCTGTTACAATACTCATAATGAGACACGAAAGGAAAGAAAGCAAATGAAAAGTGTTGCCTTCATTACAGAGTATAACCCCTTTCATAACGGCCATCTTTATCATGCGCAACAATCTAAAAAGATAACAAATGCTGACGTTTCGATTGCAATCATGAGTGGTCATTTCATGATGCGTGGAATGCCTTCAATGTTTTCAAAGTTTACACGCACAAAGATGGCTTTGCATGGCGTTGACCTTGTAGTTGAATTACCTTTGATAGGCAGTTTATCCTCAAGTGATCGCTTTGCAGAAATGGGAATTAAAATTGCAAAGTATTTAAATGTTAACGCCTTATCATTTGGGAGTGAAAGTGGCGACATTGACACATTGCAAACGCTGTGTGACAAATTGCTTCAATTAGAAGAAAACCCATTATTTACGCATCAAATTAAACAAGGTAAAAGTTATCCTAGAATCTTACGCGAACTTTTAAATGATTCGACACTTGACAGTCCTAACAATATCCTTGCATTGTCGTATTTAAAGCAACTTTCAATCCAGCAAAGTACTATCCGACCTTATACGATACCACGTATGCATGCCAGTCATCATCAAAATCATATTCATCATGGTACGTTTGCGAGTGGCTCAGCGATACGCAGAGAATTAATGAATCAAAGTACCAAGTGGAAGACATGTGTTCCTGAATCGAATCTCAACTTGTTTCAGCATCCCTATACGGATACAACCATGCTTTTTCAATTGATAAAATTTGCCATTCTTCAACATGATACCAATACACTCGCCTCAATTTACACCATGAGCGAAGGTTTCGAACATCGACTTAAACGAGAAATCCGACAAGTGGACAATTATGACGCTTTAATGTCTCGATTAAAAACTAAACGTTATACGTATACTCATATTCAACGCATATTAATGAATGTATTATTAAATGTTACACGTGCAGATGTCGATACCTCTGTAAACGCAATCAGAGTTTTAGGGATGACACCTAAAGGTCAAGCATATTTAAAACAATTAAAACAACAACATCCAGATAAACACATTGTCACGAATGTTAATAAAAAGAATGCACATTATTTCAAGCAAGAGATCAAAGCCACTGAAATATACAACCTTCTCACAAACCAACAATGTACGGATTTCAACACTCCCGTCACGATATACCACACATAATTTAATCACTTTGAAAATATTGACATTACAAAAGCGCTGATGACATCTCAGCGCTTTACCATTGTATGTGATAACATTTCAACATTTAATTATGATGATGTTGAAACTTTTTTATTAATGCTTCTTCAACTGGTTTTGGTACAAATTCTGAAATATTCGCATCATATTGTGCCACTTCTTTAACAACGCTTGAACTAATAAATGAATAATCAGTTGACGTCATCATATATAACGTTTCAACTTTTGGATTTAATTTACGATTCATTGACGTTAAACGCAACTCATATTCAAAATCACTCACTGCACGTAAACCACGTATAATTGTCGTCGCACCAATCGCATCACAAAAGTCTACAAGCAAACCGCCATATGAATGGACATAGACGTTATCTAAATGTGATACAGATGCTTCAATCAGTGCAATACGTTCCTCAGAGGTGAATGTTCCTTTTTTATTACTATTGCGCAGCACACAAATATGTAATTCCTCAAAACGTTCTGCACTACGCTCAATTATATCGATGTGTCCGTACGTGATAGGGTCGAAACTCCCAGGTATAACTGCTTTTGTATTAGCCATGACTGTCTCCTTTTTCTAATAAACAAGTATCTGTTAAACCATAGTGATATCGTTTGATTTCTTTGAAGCCGTCTATTTTTATAGATTCACGATGACTAAACTCACACACGATAATACCATTATTTTTTAATAAATCAAATGCCTTTATACGCTCTAAAGCTTTATCAATTAACCCTTTTTCATAAGGTGGATCTAGAAAAATGATATCAAATTGAATGTCACGTTTACTTAATGCTTTTAATGCACGGTCAGCATTATTTTTATAAACTTCCGTTTGTGATTCTAAATGTAACTTACTAATATTTTGACGAATAATTTTAATCGCACCATAATTTTGATCGACGAAAATCATTTTATCCATACCACGTGAAAGTGCCTCAATTCCTAAGCCACCACTTCCAGCAAACAAATCTAACCCTATACCTTGAACATCGTGCAAACTGTTAAATATCCCCTCTTTCACTTTATCCATGGTTGGTCGCGTATTACGCCCTTCAAGCGTATTGAGTTGTTTACTTTTATGTTTCCCTGCAATGACACGCATCGTTTGACACTTCCAATCTTTTTTCATTTTTAATATAATGCCCATAAAGGAGGAACATCATGAAACAATCATTTATAGTCCTTGGGAATGGACTCACTGACTTATACGAATTTAAAACCTTAATCGCTTATAATCACCCTAGAATTGAACGCATCGTCTTTTTTCATACACCGAAATCTGAAGCTAAACGCTCTTCAGTCGCAATGATTATGAAGCCTACAGAAGGCAGATACTTTCAAGGTATATATATCATGTTAAACGCGTTAAACTATCCATATCCTGAATCTAATCGCAAATTCGAACTTATTCAATCATTCATTGAACCTTATCAAATAGAGATGGTTGGCGTAGATGTACATGAACCTGAAGCGTATCCAGAACTTGAGCTGTATTTTAATTATCTAAAAAGTGTTTTAAGATTACAGCATTGGTTACCCCCATTGGAATAACTAGAATTCATACTTTTCCTTTTCATACACTTTTTTTATCGTTTTATAAGGTGAACCCATGATGTCAGTAACATATTTGAGTTTCATTAATTTTTGAATGACGGCATCCACTTGTTTTTGATCAACATACATAGCAACATACTTATGTGTTTTACTTGTCGCTACGATATGTCCGTATTTTCTAATGTGTCGCTCGTGTTTCATATTTTTTAAGTAAATGATTAATTTTTCACGTTGTACGATTTCCATATTATCACCTCGCACTTTCACGCTTATATCGTACCATGTCTGTATTCAAAACGAAAAGATAAATTTCTTATAAGGAGAAGTGAGCTATGACAAAAACGACGCGTTCATTCATAAAAGCGATCAATCACGTAAGACACTTTATAAAAAAGGATAAACAAGAAGTCACACTCAATAATGCGGGTGTCCCTTATAAGATTGCCCCTTATTTCCAACACAATCCTCCATATCTGTTAAGCCATAGAGGCGGTATGTATGAACGTCCCGAACATACACAGCTTGCTTTTGACCATAGTCAGCAATTAGGGCTCACTGGTTTTGAAATTGATATCCGGCTCACTAAAGACGAACATGTTATCGTATTTCATGACCCGGATGTCGATCGTACAACCAATGGGTCTGGGCTTGTAAGTCAACACACTCTCGAAGAACTTTTAAAACTAGATGCGGGGTATCATTTTAAAGACATGGATGGCAACAAACCTTATAAGGGGCATCCTAAAGCTAAAATTATAACTTTGGCTAAGTTATTAAAACAGTACCCCAACCAATTAATTAATATTGATATTAAAGATGATCCAAAGTCATTTGTAGGCCAAATTGCAGCGGAACGCCTTTATGAAGTGATTATGAAGCACCATGCACAACAACGCGTTTTAGTTACAAGTTTTCATAAAAAACAAATTGAACGTTTTAACCAACTTCATCATAATAAAATTGCGACTGGAGCAAGTCAAGCTGAAGTGACCGAGGGAATCATAAAGCTATTTTTAGGATCCCCTTATTTATATAAAGGGCAAGCGCACACTTTTCAAATGCCCTTGTCCCATCGAGGAATTTCACTTATTTCTGTTAAATTAATCAATTGGTTAAATTCTAAAAATATTTTTCCAGGTTATTATGGGGTGAATCGATTGGATTTAATGGATGAATTAGTTGAAAAAGGTGTGCATACCATCGTTACCGACCACCCTACAATAGCACATCAGTTTTTATACGAAAAAAATGATACTTCTAATTAACTTACATTAATAAAAGAAGATTCATATGCAATCATCAAGTCTTTTTGACTATGTAAAAACGCCTTTCAAATGACACATTAACTTGTGCTTTGAAAGGCGCTTTTCATTTTAATGCGATTGACATCGACAAGCATCACCAGTGGCACAACCATGAGCAAGCTTATCAAACAACGGCGTACCCGCGTCCACTTTGACATGTTCTGAAATACTCGTAGCTAAAATCGTTATAACTTCATCAATTAATTGCTGTAACGCTGTCTCCGCTTTTTTAAAAGCAATAACAGATGGATGCATTTCATAAGCTCTTTTAGCCTGTCTCGTACATACCATCACACTTTGATAATCTGGATGATAACGTCCAAAACGTTGTACCTCATTGTACCTTTGACGTTCCATTAAAAATGATTGATACAAGCGTTGTGCAGCTTCATCATCTTTTAAACGTTGATGCGCCAACTGATATTGATGTGCCAACTCAGAGTCTCTAATCATATCACCAAGTTCATCCGTGCGATCTAAAATTGTCATCAATGCGTCGTTAAACATGCGCATCATCCTCCTCTAGAAAAATGAGTATGAAATATTGACGATCGATTTCGCCGCCCATTGTCGTATATTTTTCATTTAGCATTCTCGAACGATGGGCATCTGAATTCATCCAACTATGTGTAAGCGTCGGAATATCATTGAAATTGTACGCCACATTTTGTGAAACACTATGATAATGTAAATCCGTCTGATCTAATACATTCATTAAACTCGATTCTGTAAATGAGCGATTGTCTGTGGATAATGTGTTAAACAAATTAACATTCGCTACACTTTCAAGCTTACCTTCAACTTTCAATGGCTTTTGATGATATAACTGGCGCATCTCATTCGTTAATTCATACAAAGTTAAACGTTGGTTAACATCTTGGTCCGGATTTTTATGCGCTTCTTTTTGATTCACTTCATCCTCTGTTAAAACATCTGTCTCATTTTGCTTATATGGGTTCATCGCGACCAATGCTTCTTTGTCTAGAAAACGCAACCCAATCACACGATTTGTTTGTTGATCTATAAATACTTGCGCATAAATATCACCAAATTGAATTAATGCTTGTGTTTTAATATCTTTATCAGAAAGTTCATAGTGATATTGGCGTCCATTGAAACTAAATTGAGGTTCCGTATTAAATGAGAAGTTGTTATATAAATGATCAGCACTTGAATGAATGTCAATCGGGCCTGTTTGAGATTTAGAACCTTCGCCTGTGACATATACAGATTTCACCTTATTATTTTTCGCTGTAATGATAAGATACATATGTTTTCTGTGAAAAATATAATTTTTAAAATCATGATCAAATGAGTACGTACGATCCGCTTGCCCATATTTTTCTGTTACTTTATCCATTGTTGTGCCTACGAGCGTACCTACCCCACTCTTTAACTTAGGATTTTCTCCTTCATTTGATTTAGGTTTAGGCGTATTGCTACGTTTAACCACATCTTTAGACTGATTAGGGTTTTCTAAAACGTCGAACTCAAGTTTCGGTGAGTAAAA
Organism: Staphylococcus agnetis; assembly: GCF_011466855.1. Classification (NCBI taxonomy): domain Bacteria; kingdom Bacillati; phylum Bacillota; class Bacilli; order Caryophanales; family Staphylococcaceae; genus Staphylococcus; species Staphylococcus agnetis. The sequence goes on along the minus strand of NZ_CP045927.1, from coordinate 719,045 downwards.
TAAATAAACTAAAAATGCGATAAGTAACATAACACCTATCACTTTGAACACGATACTTTTCATAGGCACCTCCTTCAACGCATGTGATTTTACAATATTTTCCCATTTTTTCTACAAAAGTCAAAATAATTCATATAAAAAAGGGTTGTAACGTGATATCGTACCATCAGTTACAACCTAACATAATTATAGACCAAATGTCGCTTTTATTAATGACGTCGTTTCGCCACCAGGATATAAAACATATAATAAGATGTACACTGCGACACCTGTAATCGCTGTGAAGAACCATACTAAAGAAGCTGATGGTCCAATTTTACGATGCACATGATATTTATCTTTTAAACCTGTAATAATTTGAATGAGACCAAGTACTGCACCAACTGTCGCTAATGTGATGTGACAGAATAAAAATATCGTATAGTACACTTTAATTGAATCAGGTCCACCAAACGCTGTATTACCTATAAAAATTGTGCGACTTGCATAAATTGTAAAGAATACAACAGCAAAGATTGCGGCGAATAACATCGCTTTTTTATGTTTTTCAATTTCTTTTTTCCAAATCAATCTCCAACCAATAGCGACAAAGATTGCGCTAATTACAATACACATAGTACTAATCGTAGGTAAAATTGGTATGCTCATCATTAACCCTCACTCGTTTTTCATTTAAATCATATTGATTAAAGTCATCACAACGACTAATGCAAAAAATACAACTAAATAGTTTAACGAATAAATAAACATTTTTGTTGCCCATTTGTTTTCAACAGCAGTCGCTTTAAAACTAGTTAATCCTAAATAAATCCATCCTATATTTAATAGAGTGGCAAGAACAACAAACACTATGCCAAGTTGCATCATTAAAAAAGGAATTGGCAATAATCCAACTAGCCACATAAATATTCCTAAACGTGTGCGTTGAAACCCTTTCACTGAAGGTAACATCGGAATATTGGCCATTGCATATTCATCTTTCCTCTTAATTGCTAATGCATAAAAGTGAATCGGTTGCCAACAAAAAACAACTAAAAATAACGCCCACGCTAATATGGAGAGCTGGCCATCTATTGCAGCCCACCCGATTAATGGTGGTACAGCTCCAGGAAAACTTCCAATCACTGTATTCCATGTCGTATGACGCTTTGACCAAATCGAATAGAATGAAACGTAGCCGATGACACCAGCTAAACCAATCACACCTGACGGAATGTTAAGCATGAAAAGTAGGATTTCTCCTACCACAATCATTCCTAAACTTAAAATTAAAAGATGATGATTAGAAATCCGATCGTTGACAGTAGGACGATTTTGTTTACTAGGCATGATACGGTCGATATCTTGATCGTAATAATTATTAAGTGCACATGCGCCACCCATAACCAACGTCGAACCAAGCATCATTGTAACAATTTGTGGAATGGATGCTAAAAAAGCATGGTGCGTAAATATAATGGCGAGCCAAGCCCCAGCAAACGCAGGTATCAGGTTACCTTGAACAAGGCCTAACTTGATAATCTGCTTTAATTCTTGTAAAGTTACTCGTCCTTTAGATTGAACGGTTAACTCGGATTTAGACATCATTTACCCCCCTTAAAAATTTCATATAATACAATGATATATTAAAGTGAAATACTTTACTAGATGAATCATAAAAAAAATGTGACACTTTATCGACATTCTTTGAAAGTCATGATTAAGTCACATTTATAAGTGTGTTTTTTGATATAATAAACCTAAATGTAAAATTTACGTCATTTTTTACAACTTTATGAATAACGGGGTGTTGAGCAGTGTTTAGAAAGCGAAACCTAAAGTGGCTTTCGGTCTTAGCTACATTAATGATGGTATGGGTTCAGCTTGGTGGTGCACTTGTTACAAAAACCGGTTCTGCTGATGGTTGCGGTTCAGACTGGCCACTTTGTCACGGTGCTTTTTTACCTGAAAACCTCCCGATAGAAACGATTATTGAGCTGAGTCATCGCGCTGTTTCTGGACTCTCACTACTCATCGTTCTTTGGCTTGTGATTACATCTTGGAAGCATATCGGGCATATAAAAGAAGTAAAACCATTATGTAAAATTAGTGTTGGTTTCTTATTAATACAAGCATTAATCGGGGCTGCCGCAGTGATGTGGCAACAAAATGATTATATATTAGCACTACATTTTGGAATATCTTTAATCAGTTTCTCATCGGTATTTGTGTTAACGTTAATTATTTTTAATTTAGATCAAAAGTATGAAGCGAATATTGTGCATATTCGTAAACCGCTGCAACGTTTAACGTGGTTAATGGCGGGTGTGATATATGTAGCCATTTACACAGGTGCCTTAGTTCGGCATACCGACTCTAGCTTAGCTTATGGGGCATGGCCATTACCATTCAATGATTTAGTCCCACATGATATGCATGACTGGGTGCAATTAGCGCATCGCATCTTAGCATTCATTGCATTTATGACTGTTATGTTTGTTTACATCCATGCAGTGAAAAATTATCCTAACATTCGTACAATCACATACGGTTATACTGCAAGCTTTATTTTTATTATTCTGCAAGTCGTTACCGGTGCTTTATCAGTCATTACTAATGTAAATCTTATTATTGCTCTATTCCACGCATTGTTCATTACACTGCTCTTTGGAATGATTAGTTATTTCTTATTGCTCATATTAAGATCTAACCGCGGTGACCAATAAAATTAAAAAACAGCATCAAAGAAAAATGCATGTTTATTGACGACCATCAAAGTTCTTTTATGAATTTTGGTGGTTTTTTATTATTCCAAAAATGTACGTTGCATATTCATGAAAATGATGTTGAAGTGTTTTTAATCAATAAGAGGCGACAATGTTCTTTAAATGAACATTGTCGCCTCTATCGGTTTATAGATTCTAAACGTGTTATATTATGAAACGCTACTTACTTATTCTGCTTGTTCAACCTCAATCAGAAGGTCTCCTGTTTCAATGCCATCATTCGGAAATACATGAATTTTTTTCACTATACCTTTAAATGGCGCTTGAACCGTTGTTTCCATTTTCATAGCTTCAGTAATAATTAGAGATTGATTTGCTTCAACCTCGTCGCCTTCACTGACATCTACTTGTAATACAGTCCCTGGCATTTGTGCACCAATATGAGTCGGATTTGACTTATCTGCTTTTGGTTTTGCGCGTTTTGAAGACTGAACATTTTCATCTTTAATGCGCACACGACGCGCTTGACCATTCATATCAAAAAATACTGTACACATACCATTTTCATCAGGTTTTGTAATGGTTTTAAGTGTGATAATTAATATCTTACCTTTATCGATTTCAATTTCTACTGTTTCATTGTCGCGCATACCGAAGAAGAAAGTCGGCGTATCTAAAATAGACACATCCCCAAATTTTTCAAACGTTTGAATATATTGCTCATAAACTTTAGGGTATAACGCATAACTAATTACATCTTCTTCAGTGACTTTATGTTGTTGCTTTTGTTGCAACTCCTCTTTTAAAGCATCAAAGTCCACAGGTTCTAAATATTCACCTGGGCGCTTTGTGAGTGGTTTTTGCCCTTTTAATACAGCTTGTTGCAATGCTTGATTAAAGCCGTTAACAGGTTGTCCAATTTCGCCTTTGAAGAATGAAACGACAGATTCTGGGAAGTCTAATTTATGACCATCACGAACTACTGTTTCTTCATCCAAATCATTTTGAACCATGTATAATGCCATGTCTCCTACAACTTTTGACGAAGGTGTCACTTTGACAATATCACCAAATAAGAAATTGACACGACGATACATTTTCTTCACTTCACCAAAGCGCTCACCTAGTCCTAGACTTTTCGCTTGTTGACGTAAATTTGAATATTGTCCACCTGGCATCTCATGTTGATAAATTTCAGTATGCGGTGATTTCATATCACTTTCAAAGTCACTATAATATGCACGTGCCGCATCCCAATAATGAGATAACGCTTCATGACCATCAATATCCATACGCAAATCTCTTTCGAATCCATCTAACGTGTAATACAGTGAGTTACTACTTGGTTGACTCGTTAGCCCTGACATAGCAGCTACAGCCGTATCAACCACATCTACGCCAGCATCAATCGCTTGTTTGTAAATGATAATTCCATTACCACTAGTGTCATGCGTGTGTAAGTGAATTGGTAAATCTACTGCTGCTTTTAACTCTCCAATAAGTTCATAGGCTGCGCGTGGTTTTAATAAGCCAGCCATATCTTTAATCGCTAACATATGGAAGCCTTCTCGCTCTAACGTTTTCGCAAGTTTGACATAATAGTCTAATGTGTAAATATTAGAGCGTTCTGGATTTAAAATGTCACCGGTATAACAAATCGTACCTTCAGATATTTTCCCCGCTTCTTGAACGGCTTCGTTAGCAACTTTCATTTGTTCAACCCAGTTCAATGAATCAAAAATACGGAAAACATCAATACCTGCTTCTGCACTCTGTTTTACAAATTTTTGAATGACATTATCAGGATAGTTTTTATAGCCCACAGCATTCGAAGCACGTAATAGCATTTGGAAGAGCACATTTGGAATTGTTTTTCTTAAATCATGAAGTCGTTGCCATGGATTTTCTTTCAAGAAGTTAAATGCCACATCAAAAGTCGCACCGCCCCATAATTCTAATGAGAAGTTATTTTGCATCACTTTTGCTGTTGCAGGTGCAATTTTTAGTAAATCATGAGAACGCACACGCGTTGCTAATAACGATTGGTGTGCATCACGGAACGTTGTATCTGTAATTAATACATCTTTTTGCGCTTTAACCCAATCTGCTACGGCCTGCGGACCTTTTTCATCTAATAATTGCTTCGTACCTCGTAATGCTTTAATCTCATTGAAACTTACTTCAGGTAATTCAGCTGGTTCGAACGTTGGCTTCGGTCGCTTATCAACATTTGGAAAACCATTAATTGAAACATTACCTATATATTCTAATGTTTTTGTTCCTCTATCGCGTGAAGGTTGTATCACAAATAATTCAGGCGCATTTTCTAAAAATTTTGTTGTATAATCTCCTGAGGCAAATTTGTGATGATTAATCACATTACGTAAAAATGGAATATTTGTTTTCACGCCTCGAATACGCATTTCTTGTAGTGAACGTTCCATTTTTTCACGCGCTTCTTTATAGCTAATCGCATGTGTCGATACTTTCACGAGTAAAGAATCGTAGTACGGTGAAATTTCAGCACCTTGGAAAGCATCACCTGCATCAAGGCGTACGCCGAAACCACCACTTGAACGATAAGCAACAATATGACCCGTATCTGGCATAAAATCTTGTGTCGGATCTTCTGTTGTAATACGACATTGAATGGCATATCCTAAAGTTTTAATTTCATCTTGAGAAGGCATGCTGATTGCTTCACCATGTAAATTTTCTCCATCAGCGATTAAGATTTGTGTTTTAACAATATCAACACCTGTGATCATTTCAGTGATAGTATGTTCTACTTGGACACGAGGATTGACTTCAATAAAATAAAATTCATTCCCCGATACTAAAAATTCAACTGTACCGGCGTTTACATAATTAATTTTTTTCATTATATCAACCGCAGATGCACAAATACGTTCCCTTAATTCATCAGATAATGAGACTGACGGCGCAACTTCTACAACTTTTTGATGACGTCTTTGGACAGAACAATCACGTTCATATAAATGAATGATATTCCCTTCTTCATCACCAATAATTTGTACTTCTATATGTTTAGGGTTATCGATAAACTTCTCAATGTACACTTCACTATTGCCAAATGACTTTTCTGCCTCAGATTTCGCACGAGTGAATGCTTCTTTTAGTTCAGAAGGTTCTCGAACGATACGCATACCTTTACCGCCACCACCACTGGTCGCTTTAATCATTAATGGATATCCAGCCTCTTCTGCAAAAACCTCTGCAGCTTCAAAACCTTCAACAGGTCCATCAGTTCCCGGAATAACAGGTAAATCTGCTTTAATCGCAGTTGTACGCGCCTTTACCTTATCACCAAACATATCCAAATGTTCAAGATGAGGGCCGATAAAAATGATACCTTCTTCAGCACAACGTTTAGCAAATTGCATGTTTTCACTTAAAAAACCATAACCCGGATGAATGGCATCAACATCAGCTTCTTTGGCTACTTTAATTATGCGTTCAATATTTAAATAACTTTCAGCTGGACCTAAATCTTCACCAACGAGGTATGATTCGTCAGCTTTATATCTATGTAATGACCCCATATCTTCTTTTGAATAAATAGCAACAGTTTTTATATTTAGCTCAGTTGCTGCTCTAAAGATACGAATGGCAATTTCCCCACGGTTTGCGACTAATAATTTACGAATGCGTTTCATGAAGCCAACCTCCTAAAAAGTTCGAAAATTCTAAAAATATAATTACTAGTATATCAAAATCTGTAAAGAAGTTAAAAGTCAAAGTCATTTTTCATGATTCAAATGACCTATAATAAATTCTCATGGTTATAAATATTACTTATTACTCTTGATAGATTTTTGTTATTACCACATTTATTTTAAGTTGTCGTCACTCAAAAGTCAAAATAAAAAACGAGAACTTAGAATCATATCAAACTTTTAGATTCAAAGCTCTCGTTACTGTTTTAAGTCATATTATTTTTCTTTATATATCGTTTGCGCGCTTGCTCATATCTAATTTGTTTAGACACAATTAGCAATAATCCCATCGCAATACTCAAACTAATCATTGAGGATCCTCCAAAACTAATAAAAGGTAGTGGAACCCCTGTTAAAGGAATTAATCCTGAAATCCCTCCTAAATTGATAAACGTTTGAATACCGATATAACTTGCTATACCAACACAAACCAATTTATAAAAATAGGACGTTGTGCGAGAAGCAAGTTCAAACGAACGATATACGATAAAGAACAATAAACTTAAAACAATGAGTACACCCACTAAACCTAATTCTTCCGCAATAATTGCAAATATAAAATCTGTATGGGGTTCAGGTAAATACCCGAGTTTCATAATACTGTTACCTAGACCTCTTCCAAAAATCCCTCCATTACCGATAGCTAGAAGTGAGTTAGCAAGGTGATAGCCTATGCCATCTTCAAAGTTAAAAGGATTTTCGAGAGCACTAAAGCGCGCTGTAAGGTATGACGGTAAAATATTAATTCTAAAAACAACGATGATGATAACAACAACAAAAAGACCTAACAAACTGAAGAAACCAATTTTCAAAAAGTTTTTAATTCCAATACCAGCGTATAAAATGATTGAGAAGAAAATTGCTGAAATCAGCATCGTTTGACCCACGTCTTTTTGTAATAAAACCAGCCCAATAATAAGGCCTACAAAGATAATAGGCCACAGAATCGCTGTTGGATCTCGTTGAATTTGTGGTCTTTTTCGTTCAATGATATATGGCACATAAAGTATAATAGCAATTTTTAAAAGCTCAGAAGCTTGTAAATTCATAAAACCTAAATTTAGCCAACTTCGTGACCCATTAATTTCAGATCCTATAACTAAAGTCGCCAATAGTAACATTACGATAAATCCCATCATTCCAACTTGAAATTTAGGCGATTTCAGAAGTCTGACATTTAACAAATAAGCGATAAAAAATACGATACCAAAACCGATACCGATATAAATAAGTTGTCTAGAGTAAAAATATGTACCCGGAACAGATACACCACCGGTGAGTGTTCCTCTCGTAGCTGCTACCATACTTGCACTATACACCATTGTTAAACCAATAAAACATAGTGCAAGATAAGTGATTAATAATGGAAAATCGATATATTTAGAGGACCTCAAAATATATCGAAATAAACTTTTTATATTATTCATATGATATGATCATCCAATTCATCGCAGATACAAAGCGTCATTGCGCCAAAATCTCAGCATGGATTTTCAATCGCAATTAAACTCTTGTAAACGCTTCGTGTAGTTTTGATAACTCTTTTTCAAGGCGAAGCATTAATGCTTTACCGTCTTCTTTATCAACCAAACCGAGTTTCACAGCAAAATCAACTTCTTTTTGTAACCCATACATTTGCGTATCTAAAACTTCCTCATATAAAGGACATTGTGGCAATGTTAAGTTATCAATTTGAACTTTAATGAGCTGTAAAATTCTGTCTGCGTCTGCATTTAACTGGTCGTATGCCGCATTGCTAATATTTTTTTGCTTGCTCATGACATAGTCCCCCCATAATTTTATCTTCATGTTAAAAGTTTATCTTAACCCATTTTAAAAAGCAAGTGTATTTCATACGCCTCCGTCTCAAGTATGATAAAATAAATTTAGTTTACTTGAGGGAGTGCATGTTCATGATTCAAATTAAAGGTGCGGTAAAATTTCCTATTACGTTAGATAGTTCTACATGGATTTTCGATGACCGCAAAATACGTATCGATGATTTAAAAAATGGTGTCTTTGATGGTGAAAAACCTATAAAATTTGAAGATAATCGCGAATGGAATCGGGCGATATTAGAAGGACAAACTAACCCACCAACTTTAAATTCTGAAATCGATTATAAAAAACGCGCTGTACTTGAAGGATCGTTTGTGATTAACATGACACCATTTTTCAAGAATGCGGAACCATTGGACAGTGCTTCTATTATTCGTCTATCAAATGATACGGAGCATATCGATATACCATTTCAGCTGTTACCTTATTTATTTTTTCAATTCTCAAAAGATGGCAAAAGACTCTATAAAGATAATGCCGTAGACAGCTTTGTATATCAACAAGAGGAAGGAATGCGTTATCAATTTGATTATGTTACTCATATTGAGGTGTTATAAATGCGGAAAGTAACATGTATAATATGCGATACAGAGGTTCTTTTAGATGAGAATACGCTCATTGCCAAACGCTTAAAGCATAATCCTATTCAAACATTTATGTGCGATGAATGTAAAAGTCGTTTAGATACACCGAAACAACGATTACCTAAAGACACAAGCATTCATAATAGCTCAGAAAAAAATGAATCGTCTCGATCCTAATAATATGTAATGTTCCACACCTATTTTATGCATCAAAGTAGTAACAACACTACTGCTTTGATGCATTTTACAATGATCCACTTTAACTTCACGATTGACAATGATTGATTTCAAATCGTATAAGATGTCTCTTTCTATACAAAGCGAAAAATAGCCTTTAAAATTCATAAGACAATGAACTTTAAAGGCTTTATCATTTCAAATCATACTACCACATTGATTCATTCTATATTTCTTTTTTAGGAACTGGATATCGACCATTATTAAATAATTGCCACAATTCGTCCGGCAATTGATGATGGTCTTCTCGTTTAGCATCAAATACATTGACAATCTCGTCTTCTTTACCATGTTCAATTTTTTCAATAAGGTGGGGATCGAGTAATAATCCTCGACCTAACGCTACAAAATCAGCCCCAAGCGCTAACCCTTTCAAAGCATCATTACCTGAATAAATAGAACCAATACCAATGAGTGGCATTTTTTGATTTATCCATTGTTTTAGTAACGTTATCCGTGTTGCCCCAGCATACTTTCCATCTCTCGTAACAGATTGAATATCCATGAGTGACGCGTGTAAATAATCAAGTGGATAGGTTATAAGTTCCTGAATTAATCGTTGTGTATGCTCCATCGTAATACCGGGTTTCTCAGCTTCTTCCGGTGAAAACCGGTAACCTATCACAAAATCACCTGGTGCTAACGCCGTTTTCACTTCCAATACTTCTTCAATAACGGCTTTAGAAAATGCAAAAGGATCTTTCCATTTATCTTCTCTATGATTATAATATGGTGAAACAAATTGATGTATTAAATAGTGATTCGCACCGTGTATTTCAATGCCATCGAATCCTGCTTGAATTGCGAGTGCTGTCGCACGCCCGTAATCTTTAATCGCTGCCTCAACTTCTTCAGCTGTCATTGCCCTAGAAGCATGGGGTTGTTGTTTACCATATCCATAATCTTCAATTTGACTTGGCGCCTTAACATCGCCATTTGGAACATATTCAGGAAGCGCTCGTGCGCCACCATGATGAATTTGCATAATAGCGACAGCTCCATTTTGTTTAATCGTACGTGCGAGTTCAGTTAATCCTTCTAAATCCGCTTCTTTAGAAATGGAAGGATGGCCTGGGAAAGCTTTACCTTCAATATTAATATAACTTGCAGCCGTAATGGCCATCCCTACATCATGCGTTCTTGATTTCATAAACGCTATTTCACGATCAGATGCCGTACCGTCATCATTCGAAAGCGTATGCGTCAAAGGAGCTAAAACAAACTTATTTTTAATCCGTTTGCCATTAGGTAAAACCGCACTTTCAAATAAAGGTTTAAAACGTTCCTCCATAAAAAAACCTCCTTAATCAACTACTTACAGTGTAATACAAGAACAAAAACCGACAAAACAACTCGACTTGAGAGCGATACAGAAATCTTTGATTTCGTTGTATCGCCCCCGCAACGATGACATTTTTGGCATTCCATTATACATAAAAAAGCAACATCACTATATGATAGTGACATTGCTTTTTATAATTATTCATTATCTTCCATCATTTGTTTCAAACGTTTCGCTTCTTTTTCACGTTGACCTTTATTTAAAATACGTTTTCTCAAACGTACATTTTCAGGTGTTACTTCCACCAGTTCATCATCATTGATAAACTCTAATGCTTCTTCTAACGTTAAGATACGTGGCTTTTTCATAGTTTCTGTTTGGTCTTTAGTAGCTGAACGTACATTTGTTTGATGTTTAACTTTTGTAATATTAACAGTTAAATCATTTTCACGGTTATTTTGACCAACAATCATACCTTCATAGACTTCCGTACCTGGTTCCATAAAGTTGATACCACGGTCTTCTAAACCTAAAATTGCATATTCACTTGCACTACCTTGATCCATAGAAACTAATACACCATTACGACGACCACCAATACGTCCTTTAATGCGTGGTCTAAATTCATCGAACGTATGGTTAATGATACCGTAACCACGTGTCATAGACATGAACTCAGTCGTATATCCAATTAAACCTCTTGCCGGTACATTAAAGATTAAGCGTGTTAAGCCATTATCTGTCGTTGTCATGTCTACCATTTCACCTTTACGTTGACCTAACGATTCAATGACAGAACCTGCGTATTCTTCTGGTACTTCAGCTTGTACACGTTCGAATGGTTCATGAAGTTCTCCATATATATCTTTTAAAATAACTTGAGGTTTCGATACTTGAAGTTCAAAACCTTCACGACGCATGTTTTCAATTAGAATTGATAAATGTAATTCTCCACGACCCGCTACAGTCCACGCATCCGGTGAATCTGTTGGTGTGACCTTTAAAGATACGTCTGTTTCTAATTGATTGTCTAAACGTTCTTGAATTTGACGTGCCGTAACAAATTGTCCTTCTCGTCCAGCAAATGGTGAATTATTTACTCGGAAAGTCATTTCTAATGTAGGTTCATCAATACGTAATACTGGGAGTTTATCTTGATGGTCTTGAGGTGTAATCGTTTCACCCACGTTGATATCTTCCATTCCTGATACAGCAATTAAATCTCCAGCATATGCTTCTTGAATTTCCTCACGTTTTAAACCAAAATAACCAAATATTTTAGTTACACGGAAATTTTTAACACTTCCATCTAATTTTAATAAAGATACATTCTCCCCGACACGCATCGTTCCACGGAAGATACGTCCAATACCAATACGGCCAACATAATCGTTATAGTCTAACAATGCTGGTTGGAATTGTAATGGCTCATCACGATTATCAACTGGTGCAGGTACATACTCAATGATTGTTTCATATAAGCATTGCATGTTTTCATCTTGTTTATCCGCATCTAAACTTGCTGTACCACTAATTGCTGATGCATATACAACTGGGAACTCAAGCTGCTCATCATTAGCATCTAATTCAATAAATAAATCTAAAACCTCATCCACTACACCTTCAGGACGTGCAGATGGCTTATCAATTTTGTTCACTACAACTACTGGTTTTAATTTTTGTTCTAATGCTTTCTTTAATACAAAGCGTGTTTGAGGCATCGTGCCTTCATAAGCATCCACTACAAGGACAACACCGTCTACCATTTTCATGATACGTTCTACTTCTCCCCCAAAGTCAGCGTGTCCAGGTGTGTCTAGAATGTTAATACGTGTCCCTTTATAATCAACTGCAGTATTTTTCGCTAAGATGGTAATCCCACGTTCTCTTTCAAGATCGTTTGAATCCATTGCACGTTCAGCTACGTGCTCATTCTCACGGAAAATTCCAGATTGTTTTAATAATTCATCAACCAAAGTCGTTTTCCCATGGTCAACGTGAGCGATAATCGCAATATTACGAACATCTTCTCTAAATTTAGTCATACATTAATTTCCTTTCTTGAGTAAATTACCACTTTCTTTTGCAACTCGTTTATTATATCATATAAATGAAATGACGACACAGTTAGGTGGAATAAAGATGCAAAAGTCTAAAACTATTTTTTTCGTACTTGCACTACTTGCTGTTTTCTTTTTAACAACATTTAGCTTTGCAATCGCAGCAACAAATATGTTCTGGATGTTGATTACATTTATTTTATTAATGGCGACGTTAGGTTATGGCTTTTCATTGAAAAAGAAGTATCGAGAAAATGATTGGTTTTAATCTTTAAGCTATTAGAATATATACAAGGGTGAGCATGTCAATATGCTCACCCTTTTTATTGTTAACGTTGTTGCATAGCTATAAGTTCATTTCGGTAAGGATTCAAATAGTGGTTCAAAATCTCTTCGTGAATCGCTTTATTTCCAAACAATACTGTACTATGTGTTGTAATCGACAACGGCTCACCAAGGAAATTTGTCCCGCTGCCGCCTACTTCTTGAAGTATAATCAATCCCCCAGCATAATCCCATGGATGTAAACGCGGTGTCATATACGCTGATAATAGACCTGTGGCAACATATACTATTTCAAGTGCAGCTGAACCATAGGCACGGGCCGTCCGAGAATCACGAATAATAGGTTGTAGTATAGATCCCATCTTCGGTTTCGTTAGCCAATTTGGATTTAACCCTACAATGCTTTCTTTCAATAATGTGTTTTGTAGTTGAGGTAATGGCATTTCATTTTTAAATGCGCCATGAGATGCTTTGGCATGGTATAAAATGTCACGCATCACATCATATACAAACCCTGCATAAGGTTTTCCATCTTTATAAATTCCAACTGAAATGGCGAAATTTTGTTTTTGATGAACAAAATTAAGTGTGCCATCAATAGGATCTATCACCCAAATCGTCCCTTGCGTCGAATCTATGTCATGCCCATGGCCTTCCTCACCAATCATCTTATGATGTGGATATTGCGCTTCGATTTGACTCACAATAAAAGTTTCAACGGCTTTATCAACATTTGTAACCAAGTCATTGGGATTAGACTTGGATTCAATCTCAATGTCTTCATGCATCCATTTGCGTATATTGTTCCCCGCTTCTAAAACTAAATTTTTAGCAAAATCATATAAATGCATCGGCATCACTCCTAGTTGTTTAACATTATACAACAAATCATTATATTATGAATGTTTTACAAACTAAGGTATTCTATTATTAATGAAATCCACTGTCATTTAGGAGGAACAATCATGACGAAATATACTTTTAAACCAAGTGATTTTAAAGTTTTTCAAGTAGAAGGTTTAGAGGATAGAATGGCGGCACTCGATGAAAAAATTCGTCCTCAATTTCATCAATTAGGTGCATACTTTACTGATTATTTAAAAACAGTGACGGGCGAAGACTTTTACGCACATGTTGCTAAGCATGCAAGACGCACAGTAAACCCGCCAAAAGATACTTGGGTCGCTTTTGCTACAAATCAACGTGGCTATAAAATGCAACCTCATTTTCAAATCGGGTTATTTGAAGATCATTTATTTGTCATGTATGGTGTCATGCATGAAGATAAAAATAAAGCTGAAGATGTAAAAGTATTCGAAGACAACATTGATACTTTAATTGCCCTTCCAGACGATTTCCAAATTTCACTCGATCATACAAAACCTGATAAATCTAAAATTAGTCATATGTCTCAAGAGGAAGTTGAAAAAGGCATTCATCGTGCGAAAAATGTTAAAAAAGGTGAGTTTTTCATTGCACGTGCGTTAAAACCAAATGCGAAAGAATTAAAGTCTGATAAAGCATTTCTTGCATATTTGGAAGATACATTTGACCACCTTTTAAAATTTTATAAATAACAATGGCAAACGCCACATCCCATTGATTTTAGGATGTGGCGTTTGGTTTTAGTTTATCGACGATGATCATCTTTTAAATCGTTTAAACGCTCTTTAGCATTTAAACCTTTATCTTTAAGGTCATGATGATTCGATTCATGATGATGCGCATCTCCATGTCCATCCTCATGACGAGATGATTCATGAGTATGATGATTATTATCTGAATAAGGTTGCGCACCTACATTGTCATGACGACTGTCAACATGATTTGTACGATTCACATCATGCTGGTGATTCGCTTCATGTTCAACTCGTTTATCATCACTATGCTTCACATCGTGACGGTCATGATGATGAGAATGATTATGATTGTGATTAACATGATCACGATCATGGCTATCATTTGCCATTACATGGTGATATGGTTTAGGCTTGCGAACAAATAACATAATTGCAGCAATAAACCATAATAAAGCAGCTATTAAGCTTGCTGAGAATAACGCTAAAATACTTGCAATAATTAAAATCACGCCTGCAAGAATGCGCTTTTTAAATAAAAATGCAGCAATAAGTGCTAATAACAACGGTACACCGACATAAAGTAGTACAGGAAAATAATCCTGACTTTGTTGCGCAACTTGATTGGAATCTATCCCTTGTTTCTGGAATTCTTGTTGAAACTCTTTATTTTTTAGTAATTGTGGTATAAATGACCCTGCTCCTAAAATTAACAGCGCATATAAAGCATGTAAAACAATACCAATCCAAGTGAGTACTTTTTCTGCCGTACGTTTGAAAGGTTTTTGATGTTGATAACTATCGTACTGATGACGATCGTGATTTAAATGATTATCGTCATGTTTTCCATAAGTATATTTGTCTGACATAATGCATTACCTCCTTAGTCACTTAATTACCCTATATCCTATCCATAAACGCATAATTTAAAAATTTTTTACAAACTTTGATGTATAATTTAATAATATTTAAATAACGCAAAAAAACAGTGAATCTGACTCAATAAAAAGTAGATTCACTGTTTTATTCATTAGTAGATTATTTTTCTGTATCTTGCGTATCTGTTGACCGTTCTTTTTGAACTTGTTTACGATAATCATAATTTTGTCTACGTTGCGTTGCCGCACTAGGACGTGCTTTACGCTGTTCTTTCACCTGAGCTTTACGTGCTTTACGGTCTTCTTTCTTCTGGGCTTTAATTTGAGCGCGTTCATCTTTACGCTGTTGTTTTAATGTTTCTTGATCAATAGGCTCATCTTCACCATTCACATCTTTAGCTGAAACATGCGTTCTGGAATCAAAGACATGATTATCCTCTTTTTGTGCTTCAGAACGGGGTTGATATACAACTGTATCATCTTCTTCTGTTAAATCATTCGAAGGTACATCTTCTTGATTTCGTACGGATTTATGATGATACTTTGCAGTTCGTGAAAGTACTTGAGGTGACTCAGATGCTTTTGCTTCATCATTGTGTGATGTTGCTGTTGGTTGATTGACCTTAGATTCATGATTGTCATTGTAACGTGGCTCTTGTTCAGAAGGTCTACGATACACTTTTTCATCTGATGTATTGTACGGTTGTGATTGACCATAATTTCGTTCATAACCCACTTGATTCCCTTCATAATAGTAACCAGGAACTGACACCATTTTGTCTTTACGAATAAACATCATAAATGCAACGATAACAAAAAAAAGTGGTACAAGTATAAAAAACAATGGAATCGACAAAATAGCCACAAGTAAGAATAGTAAGCCTGATACAATTCGATGCTTCATTGAAATCAATGCTAGGAATGAAATCAGAAGACATACTATTAGATAAACGATAAACGCCCAAACGCCATTTTGCATTGAGATGACAAACTGTGTCGCTGTTAAATTATTATTAGCTAAAAAAGTTTGCATCGTTGGATTATTAGCGATGCCATTCTCAATATTTTGGATTGAGCTCTCATTGCTAAATAACACTAATCCAAAAAACATTGCGACAATTGTTGTTAATAATAACAACACCCAACTTAGCCATCCTAGAATCTTTTCAGCGATACGACTCACAGGTCTTGCCACCTGTTGGTAAGCCTCATAAGCCATAATTTCACTCCTTAATGTACTTAGTTACTTAATTATATCTAAACTTAATCAAAATAACTAGAATCATAATCCCATTTTAAAGTTTAGAAATCGCTCATTGTACTCATTTAATACATCCGGACCTAAATCTTTATACACTTCAAGTCGTTTTTGTTCTTCTTTGGTAGGGTAAATTCGCGTATCTTCACGCGTTTCTTTAGGTAATAAAGATTTAGCTGTTTTATTCGGTGTACCATATTCTACCCATTCAGTATTTTGTTTACTCACTTGAGGGTCTAATAAAAAGTTAATAAATTTATGCGCACCTTCAACATTTTGAGCTGTTTTAGGTATCACCATATTATCGAACCATAAGTTAGAACCTTCCTTAGGCACGACATAATCATACCGATTATCACTAGTAAATATCGGTGCCGCAGAACCACTCCATAATACTGCTGCGCCAGCCTCATGTTGTTCTAGCATCATTGAAACTTCGTCACCGACAACACCTTTAACTGAAGGTGCATAGGATTTCAGTTCAGTTTCAGCTTCCTGTAGATGTTTAGTATTCTTATCATTCAAACTATACCCTAAACTATTTAATGATAGTCCCATAATTTCACGGGCACCATCAACAAAAATGACATCATTTTTAAGTTTTGGATTTTTTAAATCTTTCCAACTATCAAACTTTATGTCTGGATATTTTGTTTTGTCATAAATGATACCCACTGTGCCAAAGAAATAAGGCATTGAATATTTATTGTGAGGATCGAAAGGTTGATTCATATAATAGGAATCAAGGTGTTTTGCATTAGGAATTTTACTTTTATCTAATTCCTTTAACAAATGGGCTTTGCGCATTTTTTGAATCGTATAATCACTTGGAAAAGCCACATCGTAGCTCGTCCCACCATTACGAATTTTAGCTTCCATTGCCTCATTAGAATCAAATGTTTCATAAATAACTTTAATACCGGATTCTTTTTCAAATTGTTTAATGAGCTCAGGATCAATATATTCTCCCCAATTATATACATACAATTTTTGTTGATTTTTTTGACCGACATCATGATTAATCCAATAACCAACGCCTAAACAAAGGATTCCCAGTAAAAGTGCCCCTACCACAAGTTGCATCAATTGCTTCATAACGTCATCTCCCTTTTATGATTCATTGTGCGTTGATTATGTTTTTTTAACCATTGATAAATGACTAATCCAAGCATAATGATGAGGAA
This sequence comes from Staphylococcus agnetis, assembly GCF_011466855.1. Taxonomy (NCBI): domain Bacteria; kingdom Bacillati; phylum Bacillota; class Bacilli; order Caryophanales; family Staphylococcaceae; genus Staphylococcus; species Staphylococcus agnetis. The sequence goes on along the minus strand of NZ_CP045927.1, from coordinate 701,419 downwards.
TAAAATGGTGGATATTGCGTTAATTTCCATGCTAATACCGCGTCGTGCCATAGAATAGACTTCGACTGACAGTACACTAAAACCATTACCTGTGACAAAAAAACTCACAGTGAAATCATCTAATGAATACGTTAAGGCCATAAAAAAGCCTCCGATAATCCCAGGCATCAATTGCGGGATGACGATACGACTTAAAACTTGAAAGTCTGATGCACCTAAATCACGCCCGGCATCTAATATAGATTCATTCATTTCATATAATTTAGGCAATACAATAATGACCACAATCGGAATACAAAACGCAATATGAGAAACAAGGACAGAGGTAAATCCTAATCCAAATCCTGTCACATGTCCGATTGCTGTAAACATAATTAAAAATGATGCACCAATCACCACGTCTGATGAAACCATCAATACATTATTCAATGTTAAAAATGAAATCTTCAATGATTGATTACGGATTTGGTATAACATTAATGCGCCAAAAACACCAATAATTGTTGAAATGGCTGCTGCAATTAACGCCACTGCTATCGTATTGAAGACCACTTCAAGCAAGCGTTTATTATTAAATAATGTGACATAATGTTCTAAAGTAAATCCACCAAAATGGACCATGTTGCCTTCGCTATTAAAGGAATAAAACATCAGATAAAAAATAGGTAAGTACAATACGATAAGTAAACCAATTAAATAACTTTTACCTATCCATTTCATCGTGACGCACCTCCTTTACTTTTCGTACGCGTCATAATCAATAGAAGTGCCATAAACAGGACTAAAAATAATGCGATGGTAGAACCCATACCATAATTTTGAATCACTAAAAATTGCTCTTCAATCGCAGTACCGATATTGACTACTTTATTACCGGCAATTAAACGCGTAATCATAAATAAAGACAGTGCTGGGATAAATGTAACTTGTATACCCGTTTTAATCCCTTCTTTAGACAAAGGTAACAAAACTTTTTGCATCGTTGTAAATGTGTTCGCTCCTAAATCCTGCGCAGCATAGAATAATTGGTTATTAATGTCTTTCATACTATTGTAAATCGGTAACAGCATAAATGGGATATAAATATATGCCGATACAATTATGAAAGCAGGTGCTGTAAACAATAAAGACTGACTAGGTAGATGTAAGGCAGTCATGAAACGATTGATAAGTCCATCTTGACTGAAAATCCCTATAAATGCATATGTCTTAAGTAGTAAATTCATCCAAGTTGGTATAATCATAACTAATAACCACGTTGCAGCATGCTTAGACTGTCGAATAAAATAGGCTGCAGGATAACTGATCATTAAACACACTGCCGTTATAATTGCTGCGTATAAAATAGATTCTCCTAACATATACATGTAGCGCATTGTAAAAAATTGTTGATAGTTTTCTAAAGAAAAGTGACCGTTACGATCGACAAACGAAAAATAACAAAGTAATAGGACAGGAATAATGATAAAGATTAGCATCCATAAAATATAGGGGATAGCCAACCAACGACTAATATGTCTCATAATCTACTTCTCCATAACCTTCAATTCGTTTGTCAAATTCTTCTTCAGTTTCACCAGGAACCATAATATGGATGGCTACAGGATCAAAATATAATCCTACTTTATCATCAACTTCTGCATTTTTAGTGGATTGAATCGTCCACTGATACCCTTGCTCATCGATGCACGTAATTTCATAATGAACACCTCTAAATAGCGTTGAATGAACTGTTGCTTTAAATAACCCTTCAGATGCGTCTACTAAAGAAATGTCTTCAGGTCTAATGATCACATCTACTTTTTTACCCTGGGGAATATCTTTATCGACACAATCAAAATTTTGCCCATAAATATTAACCACATAGTCTTGAACCATGTGTCCCTCTACGATATTTGATTCTCCAATAAAGTCAGCCACATATCGATTCACAGGCTCATCATAAATGTCTAAAGGTGTACCGAACTGTTCAATATTGCCCTCTCGCATCACAAAAATGTAATCACTTAAAGCGAGTGCTTCTTCTTGGTCATGCGTCACAAAGACAAATGTAATGCCTAATCTTGATTGTAAGTCTCTTAATTCATATTGCATTTCTGTACGTAATTTTAAATCTAATGCAGATAACGATTCATCAAGTAAAAGAATTTCAGGTTCATTGACAATAGCGCGTGCAATCGCAATACGTTGTTTTTGTCCTCCACTCAACTCATGAATATCACGATCTACAAATTGATCTAACTTCACTAATTTCAATGCTTCAAGTACCTTTTCTTTTATCTTTGATTTGTTCATTTTCTTCATTTTTAATCCAAATGCGACATTTTCATATACATTTAAATGCGGAAAAAGTGCATAATCTTGAAACACGGTATTCACTTGGCGCTTATTTGGTGGAAGTTCATTAATCGTTTTCCCTTGGTATACAATTTGACCAGCATCTGCATGTTCAAAACCTGCAATCAATTTTAAAATTGTCGTCTTACCACAACCAGATGGTCCTAAAATCGTATAGAAATGACCAGATTCAATCTCTAAATTAATATCATTAATAATCGTTTTATCTTGATATTTTTTTGTTACATTTTGAAATGTTAATAAGGCAGTCAAAGTCTTCCCTCCTATAAATACGATGACGTCGCAACAATCATGACGCGTCCCTCACTATGATGTTCATTGATGAGTTGATGTTGTTTAGTTGCTTTAAAATATAAGGCATCCCCTTTTGACGCTTTATACTTTTCATTCCCTAATTTGAGCGTGACACTCCCACGCATACAATAAACAAAAGTATCTGAATATGAAGGCTCAAATAATTTGTATGACGCATGTGGTTGAAGTGTTAAAATTAACGGTTCCATTTCAAAATCATTTGATGTTTTAACAGGCCATTGTAAAAAATACCCTTTATCATACTCATCATAAGTGAGTTGTTCAGATTTAGGATAGTGAATTTTATCAACTTGTTTTTTGTCGAAAAATTCAGCTGGTGTCGTGCCTAACACTTCTAATAAATTTAAAAATGTCTCCATACTCGGCGATGTTTTGTCACTTTCTATTTGTGAGATATATCCTTTAGATAAATCTGTACGTTCTCCTAATTCTTCTTGCGTTAAATTTTTGAGTAGCCTTAACGTTTTAAGTTTTTGACCTATATCCATCATTAACTCCTAAAAAAAGCTGTAATTTGTTTACTTTTACTAAACATAAAGTTTAATGCCTAATAAAAATACCAAACTACAGCTCAAATTACAATAGGTTTTTTAATTGTCATATAATTTGCTTTTTTCTGGATGATTTTTAGCTTCTTTCATCACTCTATAGCTATCGTAACCACTCTCAGATTTAAATGTGTTAAATATATTTTTTTCGTCCGCTTTACCAGGTACTACCTTTTTAAAAGCTTGGTATCGCGTCATCAAGACCTCTCGATTAATAGAGGACTCATAATATGCTTCAATCGCATTAAAGAATGATATCACTTGTACCATTTCTTCTTGAGACCAATCCACATCTATTGGATATTGGTAATCCATATACATCCCTCCTTCATCAAAATATAAGAAAAAGAGCAAGGACACGCAACATGTCCTTACCCTTAAATGTATTATTTTTTATTACATTGTATGAATTGGTAATCCAATTGCTTTTTCAGCAGCTTCCATGCTCATTTCACCTAAAGTTGGGTGCGCATGCACTGTTAAAGCGATATCTTCAGCGTTCATACCAGCTTCAATCGCTAAACCTAATTCAGCAATGACATCAGATGCACTTGTACCAACAACTTGAGCACCAATTAGAGTGTCATCTTCTTTAAGTGTAATTAACTTAACGAAACCAGTTGTATCATCTAATGATAATGCACGGCCGTTTGCTTGGTATGGGAATTTAGAAGCTTTGTATTCAATGCCTTCTTCTTTAGCTTGAGCTTCAGTGTAACCCACTTGTGCAAGTTCTGGTTCAGTGAAACATACAGCTGGCATACCAATATAATCTACTTCAGAATTGTGTCCAGCAATTGCTTCTGCAGCAATTTTAGCTTCATAGCTTGCTTTATGTGCAAGAGGTAAACCTGGTACGATATCACCAATTGCATAGATACTATCTACTGATGTACGGCTTTGTTTGTCAACATCAATTAAACCACGATCAGTTAATTTAACGCCAACTTCTTCTAAACCTAATTCATCAGTGTTAGGACGACGACCTACTGTTACTAATACGTAATCCGCTTCGATTGTTTTTTCTTCACCTTTAACTTCATACGTTACTTTAACACCATTGTCTGTTTCTTCAGCAGATTTTGCTAAAGCTTCCGTTTCAATCGTCATACCTTTAGCTTTCATACCTTTTTTAACAGGTTGTGTCATTTGTTTTTCGAAACCGCCTAAGATGTCTTTCGCACCTTCAAGGATAGTAACTTCTGTACCAAAGTTAGCATACGCAGTACCAAGTTCTGAACCAATATAACCGCCACCAACGACAACTAATTTTTTAGGTACTTCTTTAAGGTTTAATGCACCTGTAGAATCTAAGATGCGACCACCAAATTTGAAATTAGGGATTTCAATTGGGCGAGAACCCGTAGCAATAATTGCATTTTTGAAGTTGTACGTTTGCGCACTTTTATCATCCATCACACGTAAGCTATTTTTGTCTACGAAATAAGCTTCACCTTTAACGATTTCTACTTTGTTACCTTTTAATAAAGCTTCAACACCGCTCGTTAATTTATTAACGACAGAACCTTTAAAAGATTGTACTTTATCGAAATCTAAAGATACGTTTTCAGCAGTGACACCAAGGTCAGCACCATGTTGTGCTTGTTCAAAACGGTGTGATACGTTTAATAATGCTTTTGAAGGAATACAACCTACGTTTAAGCAAACGCCACCTAAATTACCTTTTTCAACGATTGTAACTTTTTGACCAAGTTGTGCTGCACGAATTGCTGCTACATATCCACCTGGACCTGCCCCGATAACAATAGTATCTGTTTCAATTGGAAAATCTCCGACTACCATATTTTACCCCTCCATTAATAATAATTCTGGATTGTTAAGTAAACGCTTGATGTGGTTCATTGCGTTTTGACCAGTTGCACCGTCAATTTGTCTATGGTCAAAGCTTAATGATAATGCTAATACTGGTGCTGCTACAATTTCACCATCTTTTACGATTGGTTTTTGAGCAATACGGCCAATACCTAAAATCGCAACTTCAGGATGGTTAATAACTGGTGTGAACCATTGACCACCTGCAGAACCGATATTACTGATTGTACAAGTTGCACCTTTCATTTCATCAGAAGTTAATTTACCGTCACGTGCTTTAACCGCAAGTTCATTAATTTCATCAGAAATTTGGAAGATAGATTTACGATCTGCATGTTTTACAACAGGTACTAATAAGCCTCTGTCTGTATCTGCAGCGATACCAATATTCCAATAGTGTTTGTGTACAACTTCGCCTGCTTCTTCATTGAATGAAGTGTTAAGCGCTGGGTATTTTTTAAGTGCTGACACTAATGCTTTAACAACATATGGTAAGAATGTTAATTTCGTACCTTGTTCAGCTGCGATTTCTTTAAACTTCTTACGGTGATCCCATAATTGTTGAACATCGATTTCATCCATTAATGTTACGTGAGGTGCTGTATGTTTAGAGTTAACCATAGCTTTAGCAATTGCCTTACGCATTGCAGGAATTTTTTCAGTTGTTTCTGGGAAGTCACCTGCTGGCGCTGCTGTAGGTGCTGCAGTTGCTTCTTGAGTAGTTTCAGCTGGTGCTGACGCTTCTTCTTGAGCTGGTGCAGCTTGTCCGCCACCATTTAAGTATGCATCCACATCTTCTTTTGTAATTCTACCATTTTTACCTGTGCCATTAACAGCTTTAATGTTTACATTGTTGTCACGTGCATACTTGCGCACTGAAGGCATTGCTTTAACATGTCTGTTTTCGTCAACTTCTTCATTAGCTGCTGGTTGTTGAGGCGTTTCTTCTTTAGCTTCCTCTTTTACTTCTTCTTTGCTGTCACTTGAGCTATCGTCATCATGACCGCCTTTAAATTGCATTTCTTCAGCATCTGGTGCATCAATTTTAACAATTGTATCACCTACAACTGCCACTGTACCTTCTTCAACAAGAACTTCTTCAACTTTCCCTGAAACAGGTGAAGGGATTTCAACGACAGATTTATCGTTTTGAACTTCACATAGTACATCGTCTTCTTCGATTTGATCTCCAGCTTTTACAAACCACTTTACAATTTCACCTTCGTGGATACCTTCACCAATATCTGGTAATTTAAATTCAAATGCCACGTTGTTTCCTCCTAATTAATCGTTTTAGATTGATAAGTTATAACGGAATAAAGGAATGTTAGTGACGGAAGATGTCATAGAAATCGTGTTCTGCACTGTTATGCTCTACATTCAATCTGTGTTTATCATCTATAATAAAGTTACCTAAAATATAACTTTTCGCCTCTAACCATTCCTATATACCCTTTTGATGACTCGTTTAAGTTAATTAAAATTCAAGTGTTTCTTTTACTTTTTCGATGATGTCGTTTTTGTTTGGTAACCAAACGTTTTCAGCTTGTGTAAATGGATAGATCGTATCCGGTGCTGAAACACGTCCGATTGGTGCTTCTAATGAAAGTACAGCGCGCTCTGATAATTCAGATACTACGTTTGCACCCACACCCGCTTGTTTTTGAGCTTCTTGAACGACTACCACACGGCCTGTTTTTTCAGTTGATTTAACAATTGTATCAATGTCAAGTGGTTGAACCGTACGTAAGTCGATTACTTCAACTGAGTGACCTTCTTTTTCAAGTTCTTCAGCTGCTTTTAATGATTCTTGAACCATTGCACCGTAAGTGATGATTGTTAAATCTGAACCTTCACGTTTAACGTTCGCTTTACCAATTTCAATTGTGTACTCTTCTTCAGGTACTTCTTCACGGAATGAACGATATAATTTCATATGCTCTAAGTACACAACTGGGTCGTTGCTACGAATACTTTCGATTAATAAACCTTTAGCATCATATGGACCAGAAGGAATAACGACTTTTAAACCTGGTGATTGCGCTAAAAGACCTTCTAAGTTATCAGCGTGTAATTCTGGTGTATGAACACCACCACCAAATGGTGCACGAACTGTCACAGGCGCAATTTTAGAGTTACCTGAACGGAAACGATGACGTGCGATTTGACCAGCGATTGAGTCAAATACTTCAAATACGAAACCTAAGAATTGTACTTCCATAATTGGACGGTAACCTTGTGTTGATAAACCTAATGCTAGACCACCGATACCTGATTCTGCTAAAGGTGTGTCGAATACACGGTCTTCACCGAATTCTTTTTGTAATCCTTCAGTTACACGGAATACACCACCATTAACACCTACGTCCTCACCAAAAATCAAAGTGTTTTCGTCATTTTTAAGTTCAGTTGCTAGCGCATTGTTAATCGCTTGAACCATTGTCATTTGTGCCATGGCTTACTTCGACTCCTTCTCTTTGTAAATTTCATATTGTTCTTTAAGGTTATATGGCATATCTTCATACATGATTTCCATTAATGAAGTTACAGATTGTTTTTCAATACCATCTGCTTCTTTAATAGCTGCTTTGATTTCATCTTTAGCTTGCTCGATAACTTCGTTTTCTTTGTCTTCTGACCATAAACCTTTATTTTCTAAGAACTTTCTGAAACGTACGAGTGGGTCTTTTTTCTCCCATTCAGAGTCTTCATCAGAAGTTCTATATTTCGTTGGATCGTCACCAGCCATTGTATGTGGACCATAACGATAAGTCATTGTTTCAATTAGAGTTGGACCTTCGCCTCTAACTGCACGATCACGTGCTTCTTTAGTAGCTTGGTATACCGCTAATGCGTCCATACCATCTACTTGAATACCAGGGATACCTGCAGCAACAGCTTTTTGTGCTAATGTTTGCGCTGCTGTTTGTTTATCACGTGGTGTAGAAATCGCATAGTTATTATTTTGAATAACGAAGATTGCAGGTACTTTGTATGCTGATGCAAAGTTGATACCTTCATAGAAGTCACCTTGTGAAGAACCACCATCACCTGTATACGTAATCGCAACTGCATCTTTACCACGTTTTTTAAGACCTAATGCCACACCAGCAGTTTGAATGTATTGTGCACCGATGATGATTTGTGGGCTCAATGCATTCACGCCTTCAGGGAATTGGTTCCCAACAAAGTGTCCACGTGAGAATAAAAATGCTTTAGTTAATGGTAAACCATGCCAAATTAATTGTGGCACATCACGGTAACCTGGAAGAATGAAGTCTTCTTTTTCTAATGCATATTGAGAAGCAAGTTGAGATGCTTCTTGACCAGCAGTAGGCGCATAGAAACCTAAACGTCCTTGTCTATTTAAAGAAATAGAACGTTGGTCAAGGATACGCGTCCATACCATTCTTCTCATTAATTCAACTAATTGCTCATCTGATAAATCTGGCAACAAATCTTCATTAGTTACATTTCCATCTGCATCTAAGATTTGAACCATTTCAAATTTTGATTCAGTATCTTTCAATACTTGTTCAGCATCGAATTGGGCTTTTAACTTAGCCATTCAATTCACCATACCTTTCCCGTTTTTATATATTTCATCTTTACATAGTTTAACACATTTCATAAGAGCTGTTAAACAGTTTTACACAAGTTCTGTAACAGTTGATAGCATTACAGCGAGCGCAACTGTTATACTAAAATTATAAAACTGTTATACTCTTAAGAGTTGGAAATCTCGTCAATATCACGTTTTTCTTTTTGTACATTTCTGAGTGACTTCGCATATTTGTCAACTTTATTTTTTAATTGTTTTTGTGCTTCTACAATTGATTTTGATTTTTTATCAACTTCATCTTGCGTACCAGACTGACCTGAAAAATACGTGAACAAGTCTTTTTCTTTATTTACTAAATCTTGATAACCTTTTGTGAAGTCAGCGTGATTTTGATATTTCGTGTCGAGTGCTTTAACGAATTCGTCGTATTGCTTTTTCTTATCTTTGTCTTCTATTTTATTAACTTCACTTTTAACTTTTTCGAATTCTTTTTTAGAATTTTTTACTGCATTTTCTTCTTGTTTAATAGTTTTATTTCTTTCTTCAGTATTTTTCAATACTTTTTTAAGATCGTCTTGAAGCGCAGCAGGATTTTTCCCAGTAAACCCTTTTGTGATTTTTTCTTTTTCTTGTTCTAGTTTATTTCTGTTTTGATTAATTTGTTCAAGGGGTTGCTCAGCCTTTTGCATTTTTTCAAGACCGTCATTAACATTTTGTATATGTTCTTTGTCATTATTACAAGCCGCCAATAATACAGTTGTTGCTAAAACAACACTTATCGTTTTCTTTATCTTCATAATCTAAACGTCCTCCTTCTATTCAATGGTAATGGTAATGAAATCATTTGGATAAATCAAACATTATTATTATGACTCGCATACACTTATCTGATATATTATTGTTTAAGGAAGGTGTCAAATATGCTAACAATGAAAGATATTATCCGCGATGGACATCCAACGCTTCGTCAAAGAGCAGAAGAAGTTACATTCCCTTTATCTGCTGAAGACAAAGAAACCTTTTTAGCTATGCAAACATTTTTACGCAATAGCCAAGACCCGGAAATCTCAGAAAAATATCAATTACGCAGTGGGGTTGGCTTAGCTGCACCACAAATCAATGTGCCGAAACGTGCATTTGCGATATATCTACCTGATGATGGTAACGGTAAATCTTATGACATGATAGTGATTAACCCTAAAATCGTTAGTCACAGTGTCCAAGAAGGTTATTTACCTACTGGTGAAGGTTGTTTAAGCGTTGACGAAGATGTACCTGGACTTGTTCATCGTCATTATAGAATTAAAATTAAGGCATTCGATATGGATGGCAATGAATTTAGTTTACGTTTAAAAGGCTATCCAGCAATTGTCTTTCAACATGAACTCGATCATTTAAATGGGGTGATGTTTTTCGATCACATTGATGATCAAAATCCACTTCAACCTCATGCAAATGCGGTCGAAGTATAATGAAACACCTAAGAAGTTGTACGTGATGTACCTTCTTAGGTGTTTTACTTTTTACATAAATTCATCTCTACGTTCAGTATAGCTCACATTTAATGATTTAAGCTCCGCTTTTATGTGCTCAAACGTTTCAACATCTAATATTTCAGGATCATGGTCATGTTTAATATAATGATGATTGTGCGTTAAAGGACTCGGTTCGTTATATTCAAAAAACATTGTTACTTCATTTTCTCTAACTTCAAAATTAATACTCTTTAATGTTTTATCTTCACGCTTTAACTCTTTTTTAAGTTCTTCAATTATGCGGGTATCATTTTTCATTACGCTCACCTATTTTCATTTAAGTACAAGCAATTCATGGAAAGATGCTTACTATAAATGTAGTTTATCACAAACTGCTTTATTTATCTGATTACATAAGGTAAAATAAATACTAACTAGGTCATTGAACGTTGACATTATACATTTAAAATATAGAACGTATGCTTCAATATTTTAGAGTTGTTATCATTCGAATTGAAAACGTATGGTGCATACGTTAATGTAATTCTATGTCAAAGTTACCTTTTCTGCGTAGATACAATCCTATACCCTAATATGATTTATCCCACGCATCGATCGGATTTAAATAATACATATGCAAGTAACTAAGTCTATGAATGTATGGATTGAATGAAGTCTATCTTTACGATTTTACTTATTCAGTTCATGTTTTTTATTTTTACATTAAAACACTTAGATTCATGCATCATAAATATATATTTGCAAATTCTAGGAGGAAATATTATATGGCAATTTTTAAAGTATTTTATCAACATAATCGTGACGAAGTGATTGTTCGCGAAAATACACAAACGATTTATGTTGAAGCAGAAACAGAAGAACAAGTAAGACGTTATTTAAAAGAACGTCATTACAATATCGAATTCATAACTAAATTAGAGGGCGCACATTTAGAATATGAAGAAAAGTCAGAGCATTTCAACGTGGAGCGCGCTGAGTAATGAAGCAACTTCATAAAAACGAAGTGGGAGTATATGCACTTGGTGGTTTAGGTGAGATTGGTAAAAACACTTATGCTGTTGAGTACAAAGATGAAATCGTCATCATTGATGCAGGAATTAAGTTCCCCGATGATAACCTATTAGGTATTGACTATGTCATTCCTGATTATTCTTACCTTGAACAAAACCAAGATAAAATTGTTGGTTTGTTTATTACACATGGTCATGAAGATCACATTGGTGGTGTGCCCTACCTGCTTAAAAAAATCAATGTTCCTATTTATGGCGGCCCACTTGCACTCGGTTTAATCCGTAATAAGCTTGAAGAACATCATCTACTGCGCACAGCATCTTTAAATGAAATTGATGAAGATTCAGTCATCACATCAAAGCATTTTGAAATCAGCTTTTACCTCACAACTCACAGCATACCTGAAACGTACGGTGTAATTGTAGATACACCAGAAGGTAAAATTGTTCATACAGGAGATTTTAAATTCGACTTTACACCTGTAGGCGCTCCAGCAAACATTGCAAAAATGGCACGTCTTGGAGATGAAGGCGTACTATGTTTGTTGTCAGATTCTACAAATTCACTTGTTCCAGACTTTACATTAAGTGAACGTGAAGTAGGTCAAAATGTCGATAAAATTTTCAGGGGTTGTACTGGACGTATTATCTTCGCAACTTTTGCTTCAAATATTTACCGTGTTCAACAAGCTGTTGAAGCTGCCGTTAAATATAATCGCAAAATCGTTACTTTTGGACGTTCAATGGAAAACAATATTAAAATCGGGACAGAGCTTGGTTACATTAAAGCTCCGCCTGAAACGTTTGTAGAACCAAATAAAATTAATAGCATCCCTAAACATGAATTATTAATTTTATGTACAGGCTCTCAAGGTGAACCGATGGCTGCACTTTCACGTATTGCCAATGGAACACATAAGCAAATTAAAATCATTCCTGAAGACACTGTTGTTTTTAGTTCTTCACCGATTCCTGGTAATACAAAAAGCATTAACCGTACAATTAATGCATTGTATCAAGCTGGTGCTGAAGTGATTCACAATAAGATTTCAAACATTCATACGTCAGGTCACGGCTCTCAAGGTGATCAACAATTAATGTTACGTTTAATTCGTCCTAAATACTTCCTACCTATTCACGGGGAGTATCGTATGTTAAAAGCGCATGGACAAACAGGTATTGATTGTGGTGTAGCTGAAGATAACGTCTTCATTCATGATATCGGAGATGTATTAGCTTTAACGCGCGATTCTGCACGTACTGCTGGACGTATTCCATCTGGTAATATATTAGTAGATGGTAGCGGTATTGGTGATATCGGAAATGTCGTGATTCGAGATCGTAAATTATTATCAGAAGAAGGTTTAGTCATTGTCGTTGTGAGTATTGACTTCAAAACGAATCAATTGCTTTCAGGCCCAGATATTATTTCTCGTGGTTTCGTTTATATGCGTGAATCTGGTCAATTGATTTACGATGCGCAACGTAAAATTAAAAAAGATGTCATTTATAAATTAAATAACAACGACAATATCCAATGGCATCAAATCAAATCATCCATCATCGAAACATTACAACCGTATTTATATGAGAAAACAGCACGTAAACCGATGATTTTACCAGTCATTATGAAAGTCAATGAAGACAAATAAATAGGTTCAAATCAAAACCACCCGCTTTCACGGGTGGTTTTTTGCGACTGAAATCCTCTGACTGGCTACCCCTTATAAAAGTAGTGAGACTGTACGACTTTCTCAGACTCACTTAATACAAGCGCTAATTTTTCTCATTCTCAGACTAAAAAATTTGACGTTTAATCAAGCGGTTTTATCACAAGCGGATTGATCAAGTTTGTATACGACTCATACAAACTATCATCAGTAAAATGAACTGCGTTTTTTTACATTTTTTATTAAACCTTTTCGGGCATACCTTTAAACTAATCGTTCATAAATATAGAGATTGATTACCTGTAAATCACTTTGATTTATCGGGTGATCAATCTCTGCCATTCATACTTTATTTTTCTCTCTCAACTTCATCTATCATCAGTTTAATCATTTTTCTGTTATAACGTGTATTTCAATCATTGCTTGTTCAAAATTAGTTTGATAAAAATATGCTAAACATCATAAAACTTTAATATCGAAAGTGATATTTTTGAGATCTTCGGTATTAATTTCCACATTTTCTCTATCACTTTGTAACGCTTTATGTGTTTCAAGGGTATATCTATCGCCAGATTTTGTATGGATGACAATATCACCTTTCGGAAGTTTATCACCTAAATACAAACCGTAAGACACATGCGCATACCTTACAATATGATCCAACTCTTTAAGTGTAATTTTCCCTTTATTTAATGTGACATTACGCTTAGGCGTGTATGTTGTACCATTAAAAAGGTAAGTGCCGTTAATATTTAAACGCACTTCATTTGATTTCAAAGGTGCATTTGAGTATGCCCAAATTTTTAAGTTCCCTTTTTTATCACCTATTTGAGATTTACTATATCTATCATATAACGATTTAACCGCTGCCGCTTCATTTTGCGAATGTACTCCTTGCACTTCAGGCGTCGCTGCGTGAGTTGTATTTGAAATACTGCCTAAAGCAGCTGTTCCTGTAAATCCAGTTAAAATAATTCCTGCCATCGTAAGTTTTGTTAAGCATTTTAAAGGCATCATTATCTCTCTCCTATCTTAGTTGAATTCAGTTTTTTAAACTGCACATCATGATGTATGTTTATTATATAACTAAAAATTAAAAATAAAATATACAGAATATTAAAGAATCTTAATTAAATCTTAATCCTCGTCAATTCAAGCACTCAAGTTCCATCACAACTCCACTTATAATAGATTGTTTGCATCTGAAGTTGCAGCTAAAGCAACATTATATTCATCGTTAATCAATATATGACTTCATATAAAAAACCGTTGTGACAAACAATCGCAACGGTTTAAATCATCATAAACTATGAGCTCATCCTTACCACTCGTGATTAGAGTAACATACTCTAAGGGACAAGCACTCTTACCATTAAAAAAGCATCTCATGATTGGCCAACTACAATCCATGTTCTCTTAATGTGCCATCTTTTTCTCATAGCGTGTTAAATCATTATCGTGACCAATCATAATTAAAATATCATCAAATTCTAATACCATTTCAGGGTCTGGCGCGACAATAATTTCTTTACCACGTTTGATAGCGATAATATTAATACCGTAGTTGGCACGAATATCTAAATCTACTAAACTTTGTCCTGCTAATTTTTCATTTACTTTCATTTCAATAATAGAGTGTTCATCTGAAAGTTCTAGGTAATCAAGAACTGTGCCGCTCGCTACATTATGTGCAATTCGGCGACCCATGTCACGCTCAGGATGGACAACCGTGTCCGCCCCTATTTTGTTCAATATTTTAGCGTGATAATCATTTTGTGCTTTGGCAGTAACTTTTTTGACGCCTAATTCCTTTAAAATTAACGTCGTCAGTGTACTTGCTTGGATATTTTCACCAATCGCAACGATGACATGATCAAAGTTTCTAATTCCTAAACTTTTCATAACAGCTTCATCTGTTGTATCCGCTACAACTGCATGTGTTGCGATATCACTATATTCATCTACACGATGTTCATCACTATCAATAGCCATCACATCCATATCAAGCGCATTCAGCTCACGTACAATACTTCCGCCGAAACGCCCTAAACCAATTACAACATACTCTTTATCCATGATTTACCTCCGTAATAAGAAAAGATCAAGCATGAAAATGGTAAAGTTAATCTTTGTATTCATACTTTAGATGTCGAAGTTAGTATTATACTTCCACATGTATTCATGATTATTATAACAGTTTGAACGGGTAACTTTCCCGTTCTCATTAACATGCGATATTAATGAATACTCCTATTTTCTACCTCTTACATAGTCTTTGTCAAATACAAATAGTTTAAGCAATAACGCTAATGATGGCAATAATAAAACGAGTCCTAAAATGAATACAATAATAAGTGCAATTGCCATTGAATCATTCGTCACCGCATGATCAATGCGCACATATGGATATAATAAATACGGCAATTTACTTATACCATAACCAAAGAATGCTGTTCCTATTTGAATAATGACAAATATAAACGCCATTCCATGGGCTTTTTTCAAATACGTTAGGATTCCCGCAATTAGAAACGCGATAAAGCTAATGATAAATAACCAACCATACGTAAATACCGCAGTATCAAAATGCGTTTTATTTTGCACACGTAATGATAAAAAGACAAATAATGAAATCATAATCATAGGTGCGCCCCACATGAGAAACCATTTACGTAATAATAAATAAGCTTCTTCATCTTTGGCTCTATGCGCATAAAATGTTAAAAATCCTGATGATACATAAAGGACGGTTACGATTGATAATAAAACAACCGCCCAGCCATATGGGCTTAAAAGTAATGCAATCCAATCCAAGTCAACTAGGTCATTCGATGTACGAATTAAATAGCCTCCTTCAGATATTGTTAAAACCGTTGATAAAGATGCTGGAATTAACAAACCTGAAATCGCATAAATCATCAACCAAGATAATTTTGAATCTTGTCCGTAATTCTCAAAAGCATAAAACGCACCACGTGCCGCTAACAAGATTAAAGCAAGTGAGCCTGGAACAAGTAATGCAGTTCCATAGTAATAAGCTGTATCTGGAAAAAATCCAACAATACCTACGAAGAAAAATACAAAAAATACGTTCGTCACTTCCCAAACAGGGTTTAAATAGCGTTGAATCAGTCCATTAATTTTCTTAGATTCACCAAACAATTTGGCATGCATGGAAAAGAATCCTGCCCCAAAATCGATGGACGCGACAATAATATAGCCGAAGAGGAATAACCATAATACTGTAATACCTATCAATTCATAGCTCATTGAAATTCACCTCTTCTTTCTGCTTGTAACTTAGCGATGTCATCTGAAATCGATTGATTTTTAAACATTCTGACGAGGACAAAGGTCGTTGAGAATAATAAAACGAAATATAATAAGGCAAATAAAAGTGTTACAAAAGGTAGGCCGCCTGCTGTTGTAGCCGCATCTTGAACTTTAAGTATCCCTCTAACCATCCATGGTTGACGTCCTAATTCTGTTAAAAACCAACCAAACTCAATCGCAAGCATACTCGCTGGTCCAGTTAGAAGAATGGCATACAACAACCATTTCTGATGTGGATTCCACTTTTTCACCCATAACGTCACGACGTAAAGTGCTGAAACTACAAAACAAAAAATTCCAAATATAACCATTAAATCAAAGAAATAATGCACAATGAGTGGTGGTAATTCATCTTTTGAAAATTCGTTAAGCCCTTTCACTTTTGTATCAAAACTTGAGTCTGATAAAAAGCTTAACGCACCTGGTATACGTATAGCACCCTTGACTTCTTGGGTAGATTCATCTAAGACACCAAACAACACTAAATCTGCTTTAGATTCTGTATTGAAATGCCATTCGTAGGCGGCCAATTTTTCAGGCTGTTCTTGATGTAAAAATTTAGCCGATAAATCACCTGCAAGCATTGATAACATTGAAAATATTAATCCTGCAATCATCGTCAATTTAAGTGCTTTTTGATGGTAAATCGTATCTTCTTTCACTTTGTTTTTTATCAATTTAAATGCCGCAATTGTTGCTAAAATAAAAGCCATTGTCATGAGTGCTGTTGCAACAACGTGAAATGAGCGCACAAAAAATGACGCATTAAACATTGCGGCAATCGGATCGACGTTGACCATTCTCCCATTTGAAATCTCCATACCTGCTGGTGTATTCATAAACGAATTCACAGATGTTATAAAAAATGCTGAAAATGTGCCACCGATTATGACAGGTATACTAATAATAAAATGTGTCAATTGATTTTTAAATCGATTCCATGTATAAAGATAAATACTTAAAAATATCGCTTCAAAGAAAAACGCAAATGTCTCCATAAATAATGGTAGTGCAATGACATGTCCGCCAATACGCATAAATGTAGGCCATAACAAGGACAACTGAAGCCCAATGATTGTTCCAGTAACTACCCCAACAGCTACTGTAATCGTATAACCTTTCGCCCATCTTTTAGCTAACGCCAAATAGCGTTCACTTTTTTTCTTAATCGCTAAAAATTCAGCGATTGCAAAAAATACTGGCATCCCCACGCCAATCGTTGCAAATATGATATGGACGGCAAGTGTCATTCCAGTTAAAAATCGACTTAATTCAACTGCATCCATTTCATCACTCCTTTTATCTTTTTCCAAAGCAACTTACATTATACTGACACAACAATTGAAACAGAATGTGTATGCTTATTTAATGAGTGACAATTTAATGACATGACGCAAAATTGCCATAATTTACAATTTGACTTTCTAAAAATTAGATTTATAATTTTAAATTCAAAAATATAGCTACGTCATGTATACTGTAATAATTGAGTGAAAAATATGCGCGTAAAGGAAGGTCTGAAGATGCCAAATATCGTTATTTATACGCAAAATGATTGTCCACCTTGCACATTTGTTAAAAATTACTTAACTGAAAAACAAGTTGAATTCGAAGAACGTAATATTTCAAACGCAACCTACCGTCAAGAAATGATTGACTTGGATGCTTTTGCAACACCTTTGATTCTTATTGACGATGAACCTATGTATCAAGTAGATATGGATAAACTTAATCAAAAACTAGGATTATAACAACACAAGGGTGTATGACAACGTTGTCATACACCCTTGTAGTATATTCTATCTTTATGCTTTTGTTGTATACGCATGAACAAGTGACACCACTTCATCCACCGTTGCACACTGAATCGCTTTGTCTGCAAGCTGTTGCATCTCAGTTTGACTTAATTGTTTAATTTGGCGACGCGCTTTTAGAATTGAAGTCGCACTCATTGAGAATTCATCTAATCCTAAACCTAATAGTAATGGAATCGCAGTTTCATCTCCTGCCATTTCACCACACATACCTGTCCATTTACCTTCTTTATGAGAAGCTTCGATGACTTGCTTAACAAGTCTTAAAATCGCAGGATTATAAGGTTGATATAAATACGACACGCGTTCTGACATACGGTCAGCTGCCATAGTATATTGAATTAAGTCGTTCGTTCCGATACTAAAGAAGTCTACTTCTTTCGCAAATACATCTGCAAGTGCTGCAGTAGAAGGAATTTCAACCATAATACCAAGTTCGATATCATCGCTTACGGTAACACCTTCATTTTCAAGATTTGCTTTTTCTTCTAATAATAACGCTTTCGCATCACGGAACTCTTGGACTGTCGCAACCATTGGGAACATGATGTTTAATTTTCCATACGTAGAGGCGCGTAATAACGCACGTAATTGCGGACGGAAAATATCAGGTTGATCTAAACATAAACGGATTGCACGATATCCAAGGAATGGATTCATTTCTTCTGGTAAGTTTAAATAAGGTAACTCTTTGTCACCGCCAATATCTAACGTACGAACAACAACGCGTTTGCCATTCATTTCTTCGAGCACTTTTTTATAAGCTTCGAATTGTTCGTCTTCAGTTGGCATATTATCGCGTCCCATGTATAAGAACTCAGTACGATATAAACCGATACCTTCAGCACCGTTCTCTTTAACACCTTCTAAATCATTTGGTGTTCCAATGTTTGCAGCTAGCTCAACATGTTGACCATCAAGCGTTTTAGACGCTTCATCACGTAATTTTTTTAATTCTTCACGGTCTGCAAAGAATGATTGACGCTTATGTTGATATGCTTTAAGTTCATCATCTGTTGGATTTACAATGACATCACCAGTTAAACCGTCAACAATCATCATGTCACCTTGTTTAACGTTTGAAGTTATCGTTTTTGTCCCAACAACTGCTGGAATTTCAAGTGAACGACTCATAATTGCAGAATGAGAAGTACGTCCACCAATATTTGTTACAAACCCTTGTACATATTGTTTGTTTAGTTGTGCAGTGTCAGAAGGCGTTAAATCGTGACCTACAATCACTACACTTTCATCAATAATACTTGGATTTGGAAGTTCCACACCTAAAATGTGCGCTAAGACACGTTTAGAAACGTCACGGATATCAGCAGCACGTTCTTTCATGTACTCATTATCCATCGACTCAAAAATCATAATGAAGTTTTGAGTGACTTCCGTTAACGCGTGTGGTGCGCTAGCTTTTTCATCACGAATTTTAGCTTCGATCGGTTGAATTAATTCTGGATCGTCTAAAACAAGTAAATGTGCATCAAAAATAGCCGCTTTATCTGGTCCTAATTGTTCCTCAGCGTTATTTCTAATTTTAGTTAGTTCGATTTTAGAGTTTTTTAATGCTTCATTAAATTTAAGCACTTCTGCTTCAGTATCGTTCGTCGTTGTTTCAGAGAAACTCAAATCTGGTTCGATGAGCATATAGGCTTTAGCAATTGCGACACCGTCAGATGCAGCAATACCTTTCATGATTTCAGACATTATTTTGTTAAACCTTCTTTTGATAAGACTTCAGAAATAGCTTGAATTGCTTCTTTTTCGTCGCTACCATCTGCGTAGATTGTAATTTCAGCGTCTTTACCCACACCTAAGCTCATAACACCCATGATTGATTTTAAGTTAACTTTTTTCGCATTGTATTCTAATTGAATATCAGAATCAAACTTTGAAGCAGTTTGAACTAACATTGTCGCCGGGCGTGCGTGAATTCCTGTTTCGTCAATAATTACATATGATTGTTGTTCCATCTTTTATCTTACTCCTTCTATTCCATAAATTCATTAGCATAAATTTATTTTTAAATTAGCTACTTAGCATTACATTACCAAAAAGTACATTTATTTTCAATTCGAAAATAGTTGTCATGATACGTTTTCTCTTGCTTTTCAACAATTTTTCGTCAATTCAGATAAGAGACTTTACAACATTTTCGCATTTTTGAATATGTTCTTTACCAACTTTCATCATAAAATAGTAACTAATTGATGCTGATACAGCTTGACCTACTAATGGAAACCAACGCGTTTGTTTCGCAGCTGTACGTTTAGCTACGTCGCGTATAACAATGCGCAGGATGCCTTTAGATACTTTTTTACCTATTAATTGGCTACCATGCAAGCCTGCAGCTATCTTGATGCGGTTTTTCATATCATCTGTCATTTTATTCACTTGTTTATGATCCAAGCCATAAATTTTATTGACATCTTCTATAATATCTTTCATTAGCTTCATATCTACCCCTACATCGAATCCCGGAATAGGTATTACCGTAGCACCTGAAGACACCAATGCTTTTTTCTTAATGACTGATTCTGCGTATTGACGTCTTTTTTCGATTTCAGCTTCTGTTTTCGGTAATGCATCCTTCACTTTAATTTCATCAATATGCATCACTTTATTACTCATTTTTCGCGTCATTTTATCTTTTAAACCCATAACTAGGCCACCTTTCAACGATATAATAACTATATATACCCTTTTTTATCATGCGTTATGCTGTAATGTAACAAATACAACTTTTAAATATTTAGAAGGTTTATAATGTGGGTGTGTTTTAAAATCTTTAGGTAATCCCATCACTTCGTCTAATTGATAGGAAACATTCGCTTGATTCAAAGTTGTTTTAATCGTATTTTTAAATGCATTAAGCGTATACATACTATGATTGGTGCTTAATATCAATGTACCGCCTGGATTGAGTATCTTTAAGGCGTTTTGAATTAATAAGCCATAATCTTTCGTAACAGAAAAGGTCTTCTTTTTGTTTCTAGCGAAGCTTGGTGGATCAATGACAATTGTATCGTACGTATAACCATGTCGTTCCGCATATTTATAATAATCAAACGTGTCCATGACATAAATAGATTGTGAACTAGGGTCAATGTCATTAATACCGAAATTTTCTTCCGTAAGTTGCCGTGAACGATTTGCTAGGTCTACACTTGTCGTTTGTGCCCCATTCGTAGCGGCGATGACAGAAAATGCACCCGTGTAACTAAATAAATTCAAGACCCGTTTACCATGACTATAATAATCTCGTAATTTTTTTCTTACTTCTTTTTGGTCTAAAAATATTCCAGTCATTGGGCCATCATCTAAGTGCACATTATAAAAAGTAAAATTTTCTTCAATAATAATTGGAAATTGTGTTTTTTTACCTAACACCCAACCACTTTTAATTTCATCATTTTTAAAACGTGTTTTTTCATAAATAGATTTAAATGGAAAGATGGCTTGTATTGCTTCTAAAATATCGGCTCTAAATTGATAAATGCCTTCAGAATACCATTGAACTAAAAGATGGCCATCATAATAATCAATTGTAAGTCC
Source organism: Staphylococcus agnetis (assembly GCF_011466855.1). Lineage (NCBI taxonomy): Bacteria > Bacillati > Bacillota > Bacilli > Caryophanales > Staphylococcaceae > Staphylococcus > Staphylococcus agnetis. Next base: position 679,919 of record NZ_CP045927.1, on the reverse strand, counting down.
CCCTACACCATCACCTTCGCCATTAAACAGTCTAAAGGCATTCGTTCCTTCGATGTGATAATAATACGCACGCACATCATGTGCTTGTTGAAATAATGTTTTGAAGAATAACGTATTAATCGCTGTTTCACTATCATAAGATAAAATCCAACCTAATCCTTTATGTTGGCGCCCCACATAACATGTTGCGATAAATTCACCTTTTGATGATTTTAATTGGAAAAGGTCTCCTTCATTCAAACGGTCACTTTTAAAAATATCTGTTTCCACTATTAAAGGATACTGATTGAAATATTTTTCTTCTTTCCCTTTATTTAAAATTGCTGTTTTCATAATGTCAGCCTTTCTTTTATAGCATTTATTTTAGTTTAACATGAATCAAAGGAATCAATGAAAGTCTTTTTATTGGTGTTCATTTCAAATTATCAGAAATGAAAACATCAAAATCTATAATCAAAGCAAATTAAATCAAATAAACAGGATGAGACATTTCAGTCTCATCCTGTTTCAACACCCTCATTAAACGTGATTTTCAATTTTTTCAGGTGACGGTTGGCGTAATTGGAATACAAAAGCCACAATTGCTGGTATTAACATTAAAACTAAAATTGGTGTAATAAAAATAGATAACATCAATCCGTGAATCAAAATTACGATATATTCTGTTAATAACTTGAAGAACAGAATGCTTATCATAAACAATTTTAAGTAATAATGACTACCTTTCATCATATTTGTAACGGATGTCCATATAAATATCGTCACAATTAATAGTAATAAGAATAAGCTTACCCATTCATAAACATATTGTGTTTGTGATAGTTGCCAATCACCTGATAAAAATAATCCATTGCGGTTTTTAAATTCTACTAAAATGAAGAAAAATAACACAACCCCGCACGCAATGGATACGTATTCTCTTTTTAACCATTTAGGTCGATGTAAGAACGATGGAATGTCATCTTCTTCTAACGTTGCCCATCTCAACCATTTGTCTTTAAAGGCTTCACGTTTACGTCTTAGTTTTTCGATATCAATGCTACGACGTGTACGATATGAAAAGTCTTGCGTAAGTTCATTTGTGCGATCTTGGATATCTTTGAAGTGGTATTTTGATTGACCCGCAAAACTATATTTTTTACTACGAGAATAAGGATTTTCTTCTCCTGTGATTTCTTCTTGCGTCATAGGTAATGCTCGACGTAAAAATAAAAAGTTCCAAATCGCCATTTGGCCAAGCAACCATAATATTACGAAAAACGTGTTAATACTTAATACATCTATAGGCGCAACTTGTCGTTCCTCTATCCGACTATAAAGTGCCAGTTGCCCAATGATATAACAAAGACCATAACTTATGATAATCCATAGATAATGTTTTTTACGATTAAACGGATTAAGTTCATCTTTGTACGTGATATATCCAATATGTATTAAGAATGGAAAAACAAAAACAAAAGCTACAATACCGTAAACTTGTGACATGAATATTAACGTTAAGACAAAATAAATAATACCAATTAATAAAAACAGTATTGAAATATCATAATCAAAACGTGTTGTGTTCGTTAGCGTTCTCCCAATAAAAATCATAAAAAGACCAAATAATAAGATGATAATGCCACTCACTAAAGGTATTTCACCAATATAATTACTCATAACGCGAATAATTTCATTAAAAAAGGCCATAATAAAGTCCCACAAGTTCTCAATGTGAATCGCTGGCTTTTTATGTGCACTGAATTGGTGAATAAGTGGAATATTAAGGAAAATAATAACACTTAATAAAATAGAAACTGCACCGATGATGTAACTGTAGATCACTTCGGTGTATTTATTAAACAAAGACATCCGCTTCACCTCACAATTATTATATACGAAGACGCAGTACATGTCTTTATAAAAAACAAATCTCATTCTTAAGATGGAGAGACGTAAAACGTTGTAAATACACGTATTTTTTCAGTTTTTATAAAACAATGTTTATCATACTGCTTTCACTATATTTATTTATATTATCTTTTTAAACACGATTAAAACATACTTTATTCATAAGATTAACGCATTTATTTATTATACCAAAAGTTACATTTGTTTGTTACCCTTCTTTAAATGTTTAATAAATAAATATGTGGGAACTCTTAGAAGTAGATAACATAAAAGGAGAGATGTTATATGTCTAAAGAAGAAATCAAAAAAGCAGCAGAAAATGCTAAAGATAAAGAACAAGAATTAAAAGATAAAAAAGATGATGCTAAAGATGGTGCTGAAAAAACGAAAGATGATATCCAAAGCTCTTTTGAATAACGCATCCATTCAATAGCTGTATCTATTCACGGGGTCAGAACGGTTTATGTTCTGACTCCTTTTTTATTAACTGTAGTTTATTTAGATTCTTACACTTATTTGCATATCATTGATTAAATTAGCGTGTCTCAAAATACATTCAATTACCATTCAAACCTTATAACCAGCACTTTTCGTCAACGTTTAATCCACCATTCGATTCCACGCATTGACATTTAGTGACGTCGGGTGTATAGTGACGTTAATCAATTCAATAAACACACACTAGGGGTGTGCAAACTGAGATGAGGTCATCACCTCAAACCCTTTGAACCTGAACTAGATGATACTAGCGTAGGGAAGTGTGAAGATAAACTCTAAATGATTCACAATACGTCTGTTATTTGTGACCTTTCATTTGGTGTTCTATTTACACGCCCACGCACAGTACCTTGTTTAGGTGCTGTGTTTTTGTATATATAGGAGGATGTTTATGCGTTCAAAACGAAAAGGTTTAACATTATCTGACATATTAGTTACAGTGTTAATCTCTGTCATTTTTGCTGTTATTTATAATCTTTGGTGGGTGGCATACTATACCGTTCAACCTCTCGGCTTACATCTTGATCAATTGATGTATGGCATGTGGTTTGCAGTTGCTGTTGTGGCCTACCTTATCATTCCGAAAATGGGGATTGCTTTAATCGCTGAATTTGCAGCAGGTGCAGGAGAAACAATTATTATGGGCCGCTTTGATATTCCTACGATTATTTATGCCCTACTCCAAGGTTTAGCATGTGAAATTGTTTTTGCGATTTTTAAATATCAATCACGTGCATTTATGGTAAGTGTTTTAGCAGGGATGGCAGCAGCCATTATTAGTTTTCCAGTTGATTGGTATTATGGCTATTTAAATGAAGTTGCCGCTTGGAATTTAATTTTACTTATTATATTCCGTTTACTCAGTGGTGCTGTTTTAGCAGGGGTATTTCCTTATTATCTTGTGAAAGCATTAGACAAAACAGGTGTTACCAAACTATTCCGCCCTGCTTCTAAAGAAGATTATGATGCATTATAAGGAGCATTCATCGTGTTAAAAGCTACAAATTTACGTTTAAAATACCCTAATGGTCCTAAAAAAATTTTTGATGGGCTGAACATCGAAATTAAAGAAAAAGAAAAAGTACTTTTACTCGGTCCCTCAGGTTCTGGTAAGAGTACGTTGTTGAATGTCTTAAGTGGCATCGTACCCAACTTAATCGATTTACCTATGAAATATGATGACTTAAAGGTTGCCAAAAATGCTGGAGTTATTTTTCAGGATCCTGATTCTCAATTTTGTATGCCACAGGTGAATGAAGAACTTGCGTTTGTGTTAGAGAACCTTCAAGTCCCCCAAAATGAAATGGATCAAAAAATTTCAAAAGTTTTGGAGCAAGTACAATTAGATGTTCATCCTAAGCATGCGATACATCGATTAAGTGGAGGAATGAAGCAAAAACTAGCGGTTGCAGGCACCCTTTTACAAAAAGCGGATACGTTGTTTTTAGATGAGCCTACAGCCATGTTAGATACTGAAGCAACTGAAAATTTATGGACATTGTTAAAAACGTTATGGGAAGATCAAACAGTATTAATTGTTGAACATAAAGTAGAACATATATGGGATGTTGTCGATCGTGTTATTTTAATGAATCATGACGGACAAATAATTCAGGATGGAACACCTTCTGACATCCTCACCCATTTTGAAGAGACCTTAACAGATTACGGCGTGTGGCACCCTAGAGCATGGCAAGTCGCTCCACCGGTTGTCCAACACAATACACATTCTAATTTTCGTCTTACTTTTAAAAATGGCATCATCAAACGAGGCAAAAAGCACTTATATTCAGTAGACACTTTTCAAGTGCAATCAGGTGATTGGATTGTAATTACTGGAAAAAACGGAGCAGGCAAGACTACTTTTTTTGAATCACTGATGCAACTCATCCCGTATGAAGGTAGCCTTACATTCAATAACACTCCCATTCGTAAACTTAAAACCGCTTCATGTCATATGTTTTTGGTTTATCAAAATCCTGAGCTTCAATGTTTACAAAATTCAGTTTATGATGAAATTTTCATTAATTTCAAGCATCAAAATGCCGAAGATGCCCATGAAGCAACTGTAGAAATGTTAACATTACTGGATTTAATTCATGTTAAATCTCAACATCCCTTTGAACTTTCAATGGGTCAAAAACGCCGTTTAAGTGTTGCGATTGCGTTAAGTACATCTGCAGATATCATCTTGTTAGATGAACCTACATTTGGGTTAGATAGTCATAATACATTTAAACTTATTGATTTATTTCAACAACGTATTCAACAAGGCCAGGCCATTATAATGAATACGCACGATCCAGAAATCATTCAACGTTATCCCACACATCATTACATCATAGAAAATGGAAAAATGTTTGAAAGTAAGGTGACAACATGATTGAATCTTGGAAGTCATATCGAACATTTATGGATAAAGTCAATATAATAACGAAGTTGTTTCTAGGTATCGCATTATTCGTATTTGTGATTTTCGTACATAATTTTGATACGATGCTATACCTTGTCTCACTCATGTTTCTTTTGACTTTGATACTCAGTGGTGCTAAATTCCGAGTTTTATTTATTTTCATCACACTGAGTACATTGTTTGCCATCAGTTCATCACTTTTTATGATTTTTTACGGTAATGGACATCATGAGCTCTTCAAAATTGGATTTATTCGCATTACGGAAGAAAGTCTCGTTCGTGGGTTGCACTTATCTCTAAGAACGTTGGTCATTAGCTTTTTTGGTTTAGCTATCGCGTTTACATCGCAAGTGATTATGATTTTTTATAGCTTTATGCAACATCTACGCGTCAAACCTAAAATAGCATATGCATTTATGGCTGCTTTTCGAATGTTACCGTTAATTATGGAATCTTTTATCCAATTGAGACATGCCCTTAAAATGCGTTATCAAATGATTCAAAAATCTCATTATCGTGGTACAAAACGGTTTTATCATATTTTAATACCTTTATTAAGTCAGAACATGCGTAAAGCGCATCGTCTTTCTATCGCAATGGAAATGAAAGGTTTTAAAGATGGACCGCGAACGTATTATTATGATGCGCCTTTTAGTTACCGCGATATATTACTTATCGTTTCTATCATTGGTATCGTACTTTGTGCTTTAATGTTGAGTCATTATATACCGATTACTGGCATTACGGATGTACGATAGGTGCTTTGCGTTTTCACGATCTCGATGATGTGAAAAGGCACACCATTTCCTTTCCTACCTTTCCATCTGCAAAGGAAATAACCCGTTTAAAGAGCCCTTCTCACACTTATTGTGTTTGAAGGGCTCTCATGATATATATCGCTAAATGGTATAACTTATACTTCCAATTATGTGGTGACAAATGATGCAACAAATAAATCTTATTTTAATGCTTTATTGGCAATATCTTTACGATAAAATAATGCGTCGTTTTCAATTTTAGAAACACGTTGATATGCTAATTCTTGGGCTTTTTGGATCGTATCACCTTCACCTAAAGCAAGAATGACACGCCCGCCACTTGTCACAAAATTTTGTGCCTCATCCTTTTTCAACCCACTTACAAAATAATGCTCTAAATCTTCTTCAAAACCAGTCACGTGATGACCTTTTTCATAAGAAGCAGGATAGCCTTTAGATGCTAACATCACACCCACAACCGATTCAGACTTCCATTTTTGTGAAATAGGCTTTTTGTCTTTTAACTCTAAAATATGTGCCATCAAATCACTTTCAAGACGCGTTAATAACACTTGTGCCTCAGGGTCACCAAAACGTGCATTGAACTCTATCACTTTAGGTCCTTCTTTCGTTAAAATAGCACCAATATATAGAATACCAAAATAATGGTAACCTTCTGCTTTTAACGCTTTAGCAATGGGTTGAGCAATACGATCATTCGTTTGACGTAAAACGTCATCACTAATATGCGGAACGGGACAATACGCACCCATACCACCTGTGTTAGGTCCTTGATCACCATCATAAGCACGCTTATGGTCTTGTGCAATCGTTTCAAATGGAACAGCATAGTCCCCATTCACAAATGTCATGACTGAAAATTCTTCGCCTTCCAAAAAGGCTTCAAATACCACTTTATCATTGTCATTTGGATATAACGTATGCACGGCATCGACGGCCTCTTCACGTGTATGTGCAATGATAACGCCTTTCCCCGCTGCTAAACCATCCTTTTTTAATACCACAGGTAATGCGCACGTATCAACATAGTTTAACGCTTCATTTTTGTCATTAATTTCACGATAGTCTGCCGTTGGAATATCGTATTTTTTCATTAAATTTTTGGCAAACGTTTTAGATCCTTCTATTTGGGCTGCTGCTTGATTTGGCCCAAACACTGAGATGCCTGCCTCAATTAATAAATCTGCTAACCCATCTGTAAGAGGTTGCTCAGGACCAATAATCACCCACTCAATCGCATGATTCTTAGCAAAATCAAGAATGGCATCATGGTTTGTTTCAGCAATTTCTGAATGAATGTTTGCTATAGAAGTCATCGCATCATTACCCGGAATGACATCAATATGTGTAACAAGTTTCGATTGATTTAATTTATGCACAAGCGCATGTTCACGACCGCCACTACCAATAACGAGTATTTTCATTTTTAGTTCCTCCATTAATGTTTAAAATGACGTACACCTGTTGTCACCATAGTGATGCCATAACGGTTTGCCATATCTATAGAATCTTGATCTTTGATGGAGCCACCAGGTTGAATAATTGCTTTGATGCCTGCTTTGGCGGCAAGTTCGACTGTATCGTCCATTGGGAAAAAGCCATCTGAAGCTAAAGCAACTTGGTCATTCATTTCAATGGCTTGACGAATGGCAATGTCTGCTGCACCGACGCGGTTCATTTGACCCGCACCCACACCTACAGTTTGATGGTCATTCGCAAGGACAATCGCGTTACTTTTAACCGCTTTTGCCACTTCCCATCCTAGCAACAATGCGTCCCATTGTGCTTCTGTAGGTTGTACATCCGTAACAACTTTCATCTCTTTGCGCGCCGTTTGTACATCATCTTTATCTTGGACTAAATAACCACCAGATACAGAAACAAACTCTTGTTCACCTAAGATAGGCGCCATATCAATTTGAAGTAAACGAATATTTTTCTTTTGAGACAAGATCTCTAGTGCTTCTTCATCGTATGATGGCGCAATGATTACTTCTAAGAAAATCTCATGTAATTGTTGAGCCAATGCTTTAGTTACTGTTCTATTAAGTGCAACGATACCCCCGAAAATAGATGTCGAATCTGCTTGAAATGCATGTTCGAAAGCTTTTTCGATTGTTGCACCAAGCCCTACTCCACATGGATTCATATGTTTCACCGCAACAGCTGCTGGCTCGTCAAATCGTTTTACAAGTGTTAACGCCGCATCTGCATCTTTAATGTTGTTGTAACTTAGAGGTTTGCCATGATGTTGCACAGCACCTGCTAAAGTATTAGATGCTTCAGAGGTACGTACAAAATATGCGTTTTGTTGTGGGTTTTCACCGTAACGTAATGCTTCTTTATTCTGACTAAAGTGATTAACAATGGCTTGGTCATATTCTGCAGTATGTTGATATACTTTTAACATTAATGATTTACGAAATGCTTCATCTAAAGTATTCGATTTTAAACGCTGTAACACTTCATCGTAATCTTCACTATGCACCACTGTTGTCACGTGCTTAAAGTTTTTTGCCGCTGCACGGAGCATCGTTGGCCCGCCAATATCAATGTTTTCAATGGCATCTGCTTCTGATACATCTGGATTTTCCACTGTCTTTTGGAAAGGATATAAATTGACGACAACCATGTCAATAAGGTCGATATCTTGTGCTTTTAATTGCTCTAAATGTTCTTGTTTGTCACGATCAGCTAAAATCCCGCCGTGAACAGCAGGGTGTAATGTTTTCACACGTCCATCCATTATTTCATCAAAATGCGTTAAATCTGAAACGGAAGCAACAGGTATGCCTGCAGATTCAATAGCGCGTAATGTTCCACCTGTTGAAAATAATGCAAAGCCTTGATCAACAAGTCCTTTAGCAAAATCTTCTATTCCTGTTTTATCTGACACACTTAAAATCGCTTTTTTCATTTAGAAATCTCCTTATCGAATAATCTTTTGAATGACTTCAGGATACAATTCATATTCCAATGCTTTAATGCGTTGCTCAAGATCTGTCACTGCATCATCAGGATATATTGGACATTCTCGCTGCGCAATGACTTCCCCAGTGTCCATGCCAGCATCTACATAATGTACCGTTGTTCCTGATGTTGTTTCCCTGTTGTTTAACGCCTGTTCTACCGCATGCTTGCCTTTATATTTAGGAAGAAGTGACGGATGTATGTTTAAAATCCGTCCTTCATAAGCATGGAGTAATGTTTCCCCTATTAATCGCATATAGCCTGCTAACACAATCCATTCAACACCGTCTTTTTGAAGTGAGTCACATAATGTTTCTTCGTAGTGCTGTTTTGAAGAAAACTGCTTCGGATCATATGCATAAATATTGACATGATACTTTTGGGCAAGTGCAACACAAGGTGCGCCTGGTTTATCCGTATATAAACCAGTCATCTCGATATTTTCAAGTTTCCCTCTCTCAATATGCTGCATAATATTATCAAAATTGGTACCTGATCCTGACGCGAAAATGGCTATTTTAACCATTTTTACACCCCCGACAAACGAATCGGTTCAGATGTTTCATCTATATAACCAATCGTATAGGCTTCACATTTTTCTTGTTTTAATAATTCATGGACGCGTTGCTCATCTTCAGCTGATACCACCATCGTATACCCAATTCCCATGTTGAAAATGTTATACATTTCTGCAGTTTCAATTTGTCCTTGTTGTTGTAACCAATCGAAAATACGTGGCGTCGGGAATGATGTTGTATCAATGACCGCTGTTTTCCCCTCAGGTAAAGCACGTGGAATATTCTCAAAGAAACCTCCACCTGTAATATGTGTCATCGCTTTAATTTTCATTTCTTTTTTTACAGCTAATACTGGACGTACATATAAAGCTGTTGGTTTTAACAAAACGTCTAAGTATGAGGATTCATTTGAAAACGTATCATGAACATTGACACCTGATTCTGCAACCAATTTACGCACTAAGCTGTATCCATTTGAATGGATACCATGTGAGGCCAAACCTATAATGATGTCACCTTTAGCGACCTGACTGCCATCAATATAGTCTTCTTTTTCAACAGCACCAACTGCAAAACCAGCAACATCGTATTCCCCTTCATGATACATGTCACCCATTTCTGCAGTTTCGCCACCTATAAGGGCCATACCTGTTTCCTCACAGCCATCACTAATTCCTTTAACAATGTGTTCAATAACCTCTGGAATCACTTTATTTGTTGCAATGTAATCTAAAAAGTAAAGTGGTTCTGCTCCAGTTGTCAAAATATCATTCGCACACATCGCTACGGCATCTATACCTATCGTGTCATGTCGATCGTAATCAATTGCTAATTTTAATTTCGTACCCACACCATCCGTTCCAGAGACTAATACAGGCGCTTTCATATTCAGTTGTGACAAGTCAAATGTCGCACCAAAACCACCTAGACCGCCTAGTACCTCTTTACGCATAGTACGTTCAACATGGCGTGACATGCGTTTTACCGCTTGATATCCCGCTTCAATATCTACACCAGCTTGCTTATATGATTCAGCCATGACTTTACACTCCTCTACGCTTTAATTCTTTTGCTACCGGTAATTCATGATCTACAATTTCAATTGGATATGCTCCAGTAAAGCATGCATTACATTCGCCTTTAGAACCATACTGTTTAAAGACATCATGCATACCCTCTATAGATAAATACGTCAGTGAGTCTGCACCAATCATGTCTCTAATTTCATCAAGATCATATTGCGCCGCCATTAATTCAGCATGTGTTGATACATCAATACCGTAATAACATGGATTTTTAAGAGGTGGAGATGAAATGCCCATATGCACCTCTTTTGCTCCAGCGGATTTTAACGTCTTTACAATATGTTTGCTTGTCGTGCCACGGACAATAGAATCATCAATCACCACGACACGTTTACCTTCAATGACATCACGAATTGGCGCATGTTTCATTCGAACTTGACGTTCGCGTACTGCTTGATCAGGTGTTATAAATGTGCGCCCGATATAACGATTTTTAAGTAATCCTTGTTCGTTTGGCACACCAGAAGCTTCCGAAAAGCCTTTAGCTGCTTGTAACGATGAATCAGGAACGCCAATTACGATATCTGCTTCAACATCCATTTCGTTCGCTAATTGTCTACCTAAAGCTTTTCTCACTTGATAGATAGAGTGCTTACGAAATTCTGAATCTGGACGTGCGAAGTAAACATATTCCATTGAACACATGCGATGATCGATATCAGACGTGTAATGATCGTAGTCAATATCATCTTCATTTGAAAAAGTAATCAGTTCCCCTGGCTCAATATCACGTATATATTCCGCACCAATCGCCGTAAATGCGCATGTTTCGCTCGCAACACAATAGGCACCATCAACTTTACCTAGCATTAATGGGCGCACACCACGGTGATCTCGTGTTGCTGTCAATTGTTGTTCATTTAAAATGACACAACTGAAAGCCCCTTTCATTTGGTTTAGTGCTGATTTTTGATTTGTTTTAATTGATTTTGAAGTCCCCTTAATCAAAAGATGTGCCAGCACTTCTGAATCACTTGTCGTTTGAAAAATACCGCCTGTAGATTCAATCGCTCTTCGTAGTTGAAGTGCATTCGTAAGGTTCCCGTTATGGGCTAATCCTAGATCACCTTTGGAATGTTTAAATAAAAACGGTTGCACATTAGACACTTCGCTAGCACCAGTCGTCGCATAACGTACGTGTCCAATCGCGTGTTTATAGCCTTCAAGAGATTTTAATTGTGCATCCGAAATCGCTTCAGTTAATAATCCCATTCCTCTTGCACCAAAGAGTTGTTCACCATTAGAACATACAATTCCAGCACCTTCTTGACCGCGATGTTGTAAACTGTGTAGTGCAAGGTAAGTTAAGTGTGCTGCATGAGGATGATTCCATATTCCGAAAATACCGCATTCTTCATTTAATCCGCGGATGTCATACATGCCTCAATTGCTCCTTCCCATTCACGCTTAATGTCAGATGTTCGACATTCAATAGTTGTATCAGAACCTTGAACTTTAAATTCATCTTGATCCGTAAATGTACCAATTTTGATTGCATCTTTCATATTAAATTCTTGTCCTGCTTTTACACTTACAATATAGCGACCTGGTGTTTCACTAAAGAACAGTTCTCGTGAAAACGGTAATACAGCATCAATTCCTAAATCAAAATATGCACTCATTCGAGCTAGCGTAATTAATACGCCACCTTTACCTACTGTTTGAACGTGTGACAATTGACCACTTCGAACGGCTTCACGAATGGCTTCACCACGTGCTGCTTCTTCTGTTAAATCCACATGTTCTGATTCATGATTCACGCGTTGATATAATAGTTTTTCAATTTGGCTACCACCAAAATGCGCCTTCGTATCCCCTACTAAATACAACGTATCTCCTGCTTCTGGCTGGAAATGATTCAAATAATCAATATCCTCAATTAATCCCACCATACCAACTACTGGCGTTGGGAAAATGGAAGACGTACGGGTTTCGTTATATAATGAAACGTTCCCTGAAACCACTGGTGTTTGTAATACATCACATGCTTCTGCCATTCCGCGTGTAGAATCAATTAATTGCTGATAAATTTCTTTTTTCTCAGGTGAACCATAATTTAGGCAATCAGTCATCGCTAAAGGTTTAGCACCCACAGCAATAAGATTACGATATGCCTCAGCAACCACCATTTTGCCACCTTCATATGGATCATTAAAAACATAGCGTGCTTCACCATCGATAGTAGAGGCTACTGCTTTATTCGTCCCTTCAACACGTACAACAGATGCTTGTAAACCTGGTTTTACGATTGTATTTGCACCCACTTGTTGATCATATTGCGAATACAAGTATTGTTTAGACGCGATGGTTGGATGTGTTAATAATTTTGTGAACACATCGTCTGCATCAATGTTTGCATAGTCACGTGTTTCTGGCGTGTATTCAGGTTTTTCTCCCTCTAAAATGTAAACTGGCGCTTCGTCTGCTAATGGTTCAACAGGAATATCTGCATAAACTTCACCTTCATAAGTGAGGATGAAACGATTTGTATTTGTCACTTTACCGATAACCGCGCTGTCTAGTTCATAGTAATCGAATAAATCTAAGAATTTTTGTTCTGTTCCTTTTTCTACTACAAGTAACATACGCTCTTGTGTTTCTGAAAGCATCATTTCATAAGGAGAAATACCATGTTCACGAACTGGCACTTTCTCAAGTTCTAAATGAATACCGCTTCCACCTTTTGCAGCCATTTCAGAAGATGATGATGTTAAACCTGCTGCTCCCATATCTTGGATGCCTACAAGTTCCTTATATTGGATTGCTTCTAATGTTGCTTCCATTAATTTCTTACCAACGAATGGGTCACCAATTTGAACAGATGGACGTTTACTTTCGCTTTCTTCTGTCAATTCTTCCGATGCAAACGTCGCTCCATGAATACCATCACGACCTGTTTTAAGCCCTACGTAAATAACGGAGTTACCTTCCCCTTTGGCAGTCCCTTTTTGAATCATGTCATGATCAATTACACCTACGCACATTGCATTGACAAGTGGATTACCGTCGTAACGTTCATCAAATTCAATTTCACCAGCTGTCGTTGGGATACCGATACAGTTCCCATAACCACCAATACCTGCAACGACACCACGACATAAACGACGATTTGTTTTCTCACTAAGTTCACCAAAACGTAAACTATTAAGAAGATTAATTGGACGCGCACCTATTGAAACGATGTCACGAATGATACCTCCAACACCTGTCGCAGCACCTTGGTATGGTTCAATCGCTGACGGATGGTTATGTGATTCCACTTTAAAAACGACAGCTTGTTGATCACCGATATCCACAACACCAGCACCTTCACCAGGTCCCATTAACACGTGTTCGCCTGTTGTCGGAAATTGTTTTAAGAATGGTTTAGAATGCTTATATGAGCAATGTTCACTCCACATTACCGAAAAAATGCCTATTTCTGTAAAGTTAGGATCACGACCTAAAATACGTTGAACTTTCTCATATTCTGCATCGCTTAATCCCATATCTTGATATAACTTCTCAACTTTAACCTCTTCTGCAGTAGGTTCTAAAAATTTAGGCATGTTGTTCCCTCCAACTTTTCACCATTGATTCAAATAATTTCACGCCACTATCCGTACCGAGTATTTTTTCCAATGCTCGTTCAGGATGTGGCATCATTCCACACACATTGCCTTCCTTAGATACGATGCCTGCAATATCTTCATATGAACCATTAGGATTATCAGTATACTTCAAAATAATTTGATTATTCTGAACCAAATCGTGATACATAGCTTCAGTACAATAGTAATGACCTTCACCGTGAGCGACTGGATAAACTACTTCCTCTCCTTCTTCATATAAATGTGTAAATGGTGTTGCTGCATTTGTAATCATTAAACGTTCATTACGACTTACAAATAAATGGCTATCATTATGTAGTAAAGCACCTGGAAGTAAGCCAATTTCAGTTAAAATTTGGAATCCGTTACAAACACCGAGTACAGGTTTGCCTTCATCCGCTAAACGTTTCACTTCATTTATAATAGGTGCCACACTTGCTACAGCACCTGAACGTAAATAATCTCCAAATGAGAACCCTCCTGGAATGAGCACCCCGTCAAATCCAGCTAAAGATGTTTCGCGATAGTCTACATACTCAGCCTCTACACCAGATTTAATCGCTGCATTAAACATATCGCGGTCACAGTTAGAACCTGGAAATTTAAGTACCGCAAATTTCATTAGTCATTCTCCTTTTCTGAAGCTTCACCTAAAATCGTATAGTTATACTCTTCAATTACTGTATTAGCGAATAATTTTTCGCTTAATGTAGTGACCACATTATGAATGGCTTCGTCAGTCGCTTCATCAACCGTTAAATACAGTACTTTACCAACACGAATATCATTGACTTGCTTGTAGCCTAAGTCGTGTACCGCACGTGTCAATGCTTGACCTTGCGTATCTAAAACTTGCGGTTGTAACGTAATGTGTAATTCAATATTTTTCATGATTAAAGTGCCTCCAGTTTATTTAAAAATGATTCATACGTTTCAATCAATGAGCCAGTGTCGTTGCGATAAACATCCTTATCAAAGTTCTCACCTGTCACTTTATCCCAAATACGACATGTGTCTGGTGAAATTTCATCTGCTAAGAGTAAGTGACCTTCTCGATCTTTACCAAATTCGATTTTAAAATCTACTAAATCCAATTGAAGCTCATCCATAAGTTGAATTAATGCTTGGTTAACTTGCAATGCTTGTGCTTTTAAACTTTGTATTTCTTCTTCATTGGCAATATGCAGGAGTTGAATATGATCCTCTGTAATTAATGGATCGTTCAATTCATCTTTTTTATAAAAGAATTCAACTAACGGCGCATCAAAACGATGACCATTTTCAAAACCTAAACGTTTCGTAATAGATCCCGCCGCAATGTTTCTTACAACAACTTCTAAAGGTACGATGTCAACAGCTTGTACAAGCTGCTCTGTTTCTGAGATGCGACGAATGAAATGACTTTTCACACCATGCTGTGCGATATATTCAAAAATAGCTGCTGTAATGCGGTTATTTAAACGACCTTTACCAGACATTTCATCTTTCTTTGCACCATTTCCAGCTGTTACTTCGTCTTTATATTCGATACGTAATACATGTGGTTCGTCCGTTTCATATACACGTTTGGCTTTGCCTTCATATAATAATGCGTGTTTCATGATTTTCTCCCTTCAAAATATGCGACAAGATTTTGTTCAGTAGCTTCAATTTGCTCTGTTAATTGAGTTAAATGGCCCATTTTTCTTAAAGGTTTTCGTGACGTTTTACCATAAATATGCACGTGCCATTCTGGATGTAAGTTAAATTCATCTTCGAGTAAATCTAAATCTTTGCCTAGTAAATTCATCATCACTGCAGGTTTTAAGAGTTCAATATTTTCTGGAAGCGTTTGACCCGTTACAGCCATAATATGCGTATCAAATTGTGAATAGTCACACGCTTCAATAGAATAGTGGCCTGAGTTATGTGGTCTAGGTGCTATTTCATTCACAAATAGTTGATGATTATCATCCACAAAAAATTCTACGGTGAACGTACCTACAAAATGGATAGCCTTCATAATCTTTTTGACTTCTTCACGTGCGAATACTTCATGGTCATCTCTCGCAGGTACGATGGTTTTAAACAAAATTTGATTGCGATGTTCGTTTTCTTGAAGTGGGAAGAATACGACACTACCATCTACTCCTCTTGTAACAGTTAATGAGACTTCCCTTTTTAAATTTAAATATTGTTCAGCGACACATTCTTGTTGTGCAATTAATGTTTTGGCTTCGTCAAAGGCTACATCAGAATTTACTAATACTTGACCCTTACCGTCATAACCACCAAAGCGTGTTTTCACGATGAATGGATAACCGAGTCGTTGACCAGCCTCTTTTAAATCATCTTCAGAAGTAATTTGTAAAAACGGTACAACATGTGCCCCGGCTTTAGAGATAGATTGTTTTTCAATAAGACGATCTTGCAATAATTGAATTGCTTCATATCCTTGAGGAACATTAAAACGTGTCGTTAACTTTTTTAGTTGTTCAGCATTAATATTCTCAAACTCGTACGTGATTACATCTGATTGTTCACCTAATTCGTTTAATGCAGCTTCGTCATCATATGCAGCATGAATAAATTGATGTGCAACGTGTTGCGTTGGGCATGCATTGTCAGGATCCAGAACAATAACGCGATAGCCCATCTTTTGCGCAGATTGTGCCATCATTTTTCCAAGTTGTCCTCCACCAATAATGCCTATCGTTGCTCCAAATTTGAGTTTATTGTAAGTCATTTTGCATATCCTCCACTTTTTCAACGAGTGATTGTTCGTAGGCGCAAAGTTGACGTTGAATCAATTCATCTGTTGTTCCTAATATACGCGCAACAAGTATGCCTGCATTTTTAGCACCTGCTTTACCAATTGCAGTGGTAGCAACTGGAATACCTCCGGGCATTTGAACGATAGATAATAATGAATCCAGACCCTTCAAACTTTTAGATTCAATCGGTACACCGATGACCGGTAATGTAGTCATAGATGCAACCATACCTGGTAAATGCGCCGCCCCTCCAGCTCCTGCAATAATCGCACGATATCCGTTTTCATACGCATGTGTTGCAAAGTCCACCATCATGTGTGGCGTACGATGTGCAGAAACAACTTTCTTATCGTACGGAATATTAAAATATTCCAGCATGTCACATGCTTCTTTCATAATTTGCCAGTCTGATGAACTTCCCATTATGACCGCAATTTTCACTATGAACACCCTTTCAATCATTTGAAATACCAAACCAATTAGTTGTATATTACAGGTATAGCATAACAATGTGACATGCTTTTTTCAATGCAAAAATCGAACTTTATTACATATTTTCGTTAAATACTTCGGTTTTTAACCGTTAAAACTTAATGAAATCAATGAATGTACGTAAAAAGTTCGAACTATTCAAAGGGAGGATTTAGAATTATGAGTGCAAAAATTTTAGATGGTAAGCAAATCGCAAAGGACTACCGCCAAGGTTTGCAAGATGAGGTTGAAGTTTTAAAACAAAAAGGGTACACACCAAAGTTGTCAGTGATTCTCGTTGGTAATGATGGTGCGAGTCAAAGTTATGTACGTTCAAAAAAGAAAGCTGCTGAGAAAATCGGCATGATTTCCGAAGTGATTCATCTTGATGAAGCTACTTCTGAAGCTGACGTTTTAAAAGAACTTGACCGTTTAAACAATGATGACACAGTAAGTGGTATTTTAGTGCAAGTTCCCCTTCCTAAACAAGTAGATGAACAAAAGGTATTGGATGCGATTGACCCTGATAAAGATGTTGACGGTTTCCACCCAATCAATATTGGTCGTTTATACTTAGACGAGGCAAAATTGATTCCTTGTACACCACTTGGTGTGATGGAATTATTAAAACATGCTGATATTGATTTAGAAGGCAAAAATGCAGTTGTGATTGGACGTAGTCACATCGTAGGTCAACCTGTATCTAAATTATTAATTCAACAAAATGCTACAGTGACAATTCTTCATTCTCGTAGCCAAAATATACATGAACATTTAAAAAATGCAGATGTTATTGTCAGCGCTGTAGGACGCCCTGGAATGGTGAAAAAAGAAGACGTTAAAGAAGGTGCTGTCGTAATCGACGTTGGTAACACACCTGATGAAAATGGCAAATTAAAAGGTGACGTTGAATACGACGAAGTATCAGAAGTTGCTGGTGCCATCACACCTGTACCTGGTGGTGTTGGTCCAATGACGATTACAATGGTACTCAATAATACCTTAATCGCTGAAAAAATGCGTCGCGGTTTAGAATAATCACTTATAAGTAAACGTATTTACGAATAACTAACATAAATAATGATTAGGGACAACCTCTCATAAATAAAGGCCTTCAACTTATGCATATTGCATGTTGAAGGCCTTTTAATAGGTTCATAATTAGGTTAGGTTCTCAGTTAATCTTATCTGTTATACATTTACACTTAATCGAGGAACGAATGTTTCAAAGTAAATGTTATCTTCATTGAAGTTTAACGTTTTAAGTTCTTTAATCATTGATTGCAAGAATGGTGTACCACCACAAATGTACACTTGTGTATCATCAGTTAAATATTGCTTTAATTCTTCAGCTTGTAAGTAGCCTTCTTGATCACGTAAATGATTATGCACGTGAGCATCAGTACCTTGAGCTGTAATGTTATCAATCTCATCCTTAAATGCAACATCCGCTTCAGAAGCTGCAACGTTAATGAATTGTGCTTTAGGTGTTTGTTGAACCGCTTGACGATACATAGAAACTAGAGGTGTAACCCCTACGCCACTACCTAAGAATAATTGTGGTTTGTCTGTATTGTGTAATTGGAAGCCACCTACTGGCGCAGATAAGTTAATGTCATCACCTTCATTAAACTCATCATGGAGCACAGTTGACACTTCACCTTCATGGCCATCTCCAACTTCACGACGCACACCGAATGTTAAGAAGTTTTTATTGCCATCAATAATTGAGTAATGACGTTTTGCACGGTAAGGAAGCTTTTCACTTTCTACATCGACCGTAATGTATTGGCCAGGAATAAATTGACTTAAATCTATTTCATCAGAAACAACTGTAAATGCTTTAATATTATGTGTAATTTGTTCAATCTTTTCAATTTTAAAAGGTTTGAAACCTTCCCAAGCCATATGTGCATAAATATCTTTTTCAACCGAAATAAATGCATCTGCAATATCACCGTATGCTTTCCCCCATGTTTGTATAATAGGGTGATCTGCATCTAATCCTGTTACTTCTTGAATCGCTGCAAGTAAATTTTCACCTACAATTGGATAATGTTCTGGACGTACATCTAACGCACAGTGCTTATACGCAATCTCTTTTACAATAGGTAAAATAGGTGTTAAATCTTCAATATTGACTGCTGCAGCTAAAACAGATTGCGCTAATGCTGTAGACTGAAACCCTTTCTTTTGGTTCGTTTGGTTGAACATATTTCGCAACTCAGGGTGTTGATTGAACATTCTGCCATAAAACTTTGATGTAATTTCTGTACCTTTTTCTTGTAAAACAGGTACAGTTTCTAAAATAATACCTTTTTCTTCTTGTGTTAACATTACAACCACTCCTGTAAAAAAATTTCACTCATAAAGATACCGCCACTTACATTATATTCCCTATTCATATGTAGCATAAGCACGCATTAAGTGACGTATCTATGACATTTACATTATTTTAAAAATTTTAGTTCTAAAGTTTGATGTTTTAGGCTTCAAGAAACAGGTATAATGAACGTGTATTGAATCTTATGGAGGCTATAGCCAATGAACCAAAAATTACTACATTCATTATCTGCGTTAGGCGTATCAGCTACACTCGTTACACCTAATCTTAATGCTGAAGCGACTACAAACCATGTTCCTTCTATTAAAGGAACGTCAAATACTAAAATCACGCTTGGTACACACTACAATCCCCTCGAAGGTGTTAAAGCTTATGACGCCGAGGATGGCGACCTCACTGATCAAATTAAAGTAAACGGTCATATTGATACATCAAAAGCAGGTACATATCAATTAGAATATAAAGTTGCAGATTCTGATGGTGCAATCGAAACAACACATCGTGTCATAGAAGTTATTGATGCACCAGCTGCTGATTAAATCGTATATTTTTCATGAAAGTTTGTTTGTGCGATGTTATGCAAATATAATTTCATCCATAACATCGCCTCTTTCATATTGATACGATTTCGGGTAATGTTTCTACACCCCTCATTCCTATTGAGAAGCATTTGCCCTTATCTACCTCCTATTGTACGCGTTTACACTCCTAAAAATAAATCGGTATTTTCCCTACAATCAACATTCAATTTCCCCTTCTTTAATATGAAAATATAATTTCAAAACGTTAAAAAAAGCCTATTATAGTAGGTTTTTAAGCGAATTCCTATAAAGATAACACATTTCACAAAATGTACACATTATTTTCATAAAGGCGCTAACCCTTGTCAGTGTTAGAGTCGCAAGGCCTCCAACAAATTAATTTAGACAAATTTCTAAAAAGGCTCTTGTAAATATCACATATTATTTTAAAATTAATGTAAGCCCTACAATTGTAGTATTAGGAGGTCAAAAAAGTGTCAAAATTAAAGTCTTTGCTTCTTGCATTCGGAACACTGATTTTGCTTACGGGCTGTTCTGATGTAGAAGTTTTAAACGCAAAAGGGCCAATGGCGAGTGACCAAAGATTTTTAATCATCTATTCAATTATCTTTATGGTTGCCATTGTTGCTGTCGTACTTATTTTATTTGCTATTTTCACATTTAAATATCGTTACAACAAAACGAGTGAATCTGGCAAGGTACATCATAGTGTGTTACTTGAGTCTATTTGGTTTATCATTCCTGTAGTTATCTTAATTGCATTAATGATTCCAACAGTTAAGTCACTTTATGAATATGAAGAACCACCAAAAGCTAAAGATGAACCAATGGTCATTTATGCAGTGAGTGGTGGTTACAAATGGTTCTTCGCTTATCCAGAAGAAAAAATTGAAACGGTTAACCACATTACAATTCCAACTAACCGTCCTGTCACATTCAAGCTTCAAGCTATGGATACTATGACAAGTTTCTGGGTACCTCAACTTGGGGGCCAAAAATATGCCATGACTGGTATGACAATGCAATGGACGTACCAAGCTAATGAAGAAGGTACTTACCGTGGCCGTAACTCGAACTTTAATGGTGAAGGCTTCTCTCGCCACACATTTAATGTTCGTGCAGTTAGTCAAAGCGATTATGACAAATGGGTAAAAGAAGCTAAATCTAAAAAAGAAATCGATCAAGATACTTTTGATAAACAACTTTTACCTATCACACCAAACAAAGAATTAACATTTAGTGGAACGCATATGGCATTCGTGGATCCTGCAGCTGATCCTGAATACATTTTTTATGCTTACAAACGTTTTAACTACACACCTAAAGATCCAAACTTCTATGATGATAAAGAAGGCGTTCTAAGCGAACCTAATAAGCCAGCACGTAAACCACAAATCTCAAATCCAAACTATGAACGTCATGGTATGAAAGCTGTTATTTTAGGTAATAGCGATCCATACGATAATGAGTTCATTAAAAAAGAAAAGCACAACATGGATGAAATGGAATCTATGCATAAAGGTGCTAAAACAGAATCAAACGATAAAAGTGGAGGTGGACATTAATGATGGACTTTCCATGGCATGAGCTTATCGTAAATGGGAACTGGATGATCACAATGGCTCAAATTGGTGCACCATTCTTAGTAATTGGTGTCATCGCTGCCCTAACATACTTTAAGCTTTGGGGATACTTATACAAGGAATGGTTCATGTCAGTCGACCACAAGAAAATTGGTTTAATGTACTTGATTTGTGCTGTTTTAATGTTTGTACGTGGTGGTATAGATGCTATCCTTTTACGTATTCAATTAACAGTACCGAACAATCCATTCTTAGAATCAAATCACTATAATGAAATCTTCACAACGCACGGTGTTATCATGATTATCTTCATGGCGATGCCACTTGTAATTGGTTTAATGAACATTATCATTCCATTACAAATAGGTGCGCGTGACGTTGCATTCCCACTTCTTAACAACATTAGTTTCTGGTTGTTCGTTGCCGGTATGCTACTATTCAACATTTCATTTATTATCGGTGGTTCACCTGCTGCAGGTTGGACTAACTATGCACCACTTGCTGGTGAATTCAGTCCTGGACCTGGGGTTAACTACTATTTAATTGCTATCCAAATCTCTGGTATTGGTACTTTAGCAACGGGTATTAACTTCTTTGTTACAATCATTAAACTTAAAACACCAAGTATGACGTTTATGCAAATGCCAATGTTTGTTGTTACAACATTCATCACAATGTTAATCATCATCTTAGCATTCCCTGTATTAACAGTAGCACTTGCATTAATGACTGTAGACAGAGTCTTTGACTTTTCATTCTTTACCGTTGCAGGCGGCGGTATGCCAATGCTTTGGGCGAACTTCTTCTGGGTATGGGGGCACCCTGAGGTATACATCTTAGTATTGCCAGCATTTGGTATCTACTCTGAAATCATTCCAACGTTTGCTCGTAAACGTTTGTTCGGTCACCAAAGTATGGTGTGGGCAACAGCTGGTATCGCATTTTTGAGTTTCATCGTTTGGGTTCACCATTTCTACACAATGGGTAATGGTGCATTAGTGAACTCATTCTTCTCAATCACTACAATGTTGATTGCTGTACCTACAGGTGTAAAAATCTTCAACTGGTTATTTACACTTTACCAAGGTCGTATTACATTTGAATCACCAATGCTATTCTCATTAGCATTTATTCCTAACTTTACAATTGGTGGGGTTACAGGTGTTATGCTTGCAATGGCATCTGCTGACTTCCAATATCACAACACATACTTCTTAGTGGCACACTTCCACTATACAATTGTTGCTGGTGTTGTATTTGCATGTTTTGCAGCTATGATTTTCTGGTATCCAAAAGCAATGGGATACAAATTATTCGAGAAACCAAACAAATGGTTCTTCTGGATCTTTATGATTGGTTTCAACGTGACATTCTTACCTCAATTCGTTTTAGGTTTAGATGGTATGCCACGTCGTTTATACAAATATTTACCAGAAGATGGTTGGTTCTTACTTAACGTTATTTCTTCAATTGGTGCAGCAATGATGTCTATCGCATTCTTGATTTTTGTTGGTAACATCGTATACAGTCACTTAAAAGCACCACGTGAAGCTACTGGCGACAACTGGGGCGGCTTAGGTCGTGGACTTGAATGGTCTACAGCTTCTGCAATCCCACCACATTACAACTTTGCGAAAACACCTCATTGGGATGACTTAGATTCATTCGTTGAGATGAAAGCACAAGGTCGTCATTATTTAGATGATCACGATTACAAAGATATTCATATGCCAAATAACACGCATATTGGTTTCTGGATGGGTATCCTATTCTTTATCGGTGGATTCTTCTTAGTATTCGAAACAATCTTACCTGCTATCTTAAGTTTATTAGGTATTTTTGGTTTAATGATTTGGAGAAGTTTCCAACAAGATCATGGTTATTACATCCCTGCAAGTGAAGTTGCAGAAAACGAAGCGCGCTTAAGAAGAGCACGCCAAAAAGAAAGGGAGGCTATGAATCATGAGTCATAAGGTTGATACTATTGATGCACGTACGCATGAAGGTGAATTAAATAAACTCGGTTTCTGGATCTTCCTTACAGCTGAATTTGCCCTTTTTGGTACACTTTTCGCAACACTGTTAACGCTACAACATGGTGGCGGATACGGTGGCATGATGACTACAGATTTATTCGAGTTACCGCTTGTTTTAATTATGACATTCTTGCTTTTAGCAAGTTCTTATACATGTGGGATTGCAATTTACTACATGCGTAAAGAAAAGAAAACATTATTTATGGTCTGGATGGCGATTACAGTACTTCTTGGTGTAGGATTCGTTGGATTTGAGATTTTTGAATTCGCGCACTACGCACATGAAGGTGCAGTACCGCAAGCAGGATCATATTGGTCTAGTTTCTTCTTACTATTAGGAACACACGGTGCTCACGTTACACTAGGTATCTTCTGGATAATCTGTTTATTAATCCAAGTTGCAATGCGCGGACTTAATAAATACAATGCACCTAAAATTTTCATTGTAAGTTTATACTGGCATTTCTTAGATGTTGTATGGATCTTCATCTTCACTGCCGTATACATGATAGGGATGGTGTTTAGCGGATGAGTACAGTAGTCAAACATACAATAGGCTTTATTGCCTCAATCATTCTAACGTTACTAGCAGTTTTCGTAACTCTTTACACATCATTGTCTTTTGAAGCAAAAGTAACTATCATATTTGGATTTGCTTTTATCCAAGCATTTTTACAACTCTTAATGTTCATGCACTTAACTGAAGGTAAAGATGGACGCGTACAACTTGCAAAAGTTATCTTCGCAATCATCATTACATTATGTATCGTTATTGGTACATTCTGGGTTATGCAAGGTGGACACGGTTCTCACTTATAAAATAAAAGCATATAAAAAGAGGCTTACACATTGGTGTAGGCCTCTTTTCTTTGGAATAGGTTATATTAGATAATGCTTAATCATGAGTGCTAAGTCCATTCCCCCTATTTTAAAGCGCATTATAAGAGCCATCTCATTGTATTCGTTACACATTGAGATGGCTTTACTATTTCTTAACACGCTTTCTACATCAAGTTATATTACATCTTATGATTTTGCTTCTTCTCGACGTATTTGTTGTTTTAATTTGCCTAAAAATGTTGCTTTCATTTCGATACGTTCATAGAGTGCTAACAATTTTCCTTTTTCATTTTGCCAGTTATAAATCATTTTAGCTTTTTGCGTATTGGCTTTAACATGTTCATATAATGCTTGATTTGTAAGCAATTCATTGACTGCATATGCAATATTGTGATGGTCGTGTGCATCTATGGCAATGCCTACCTCTTGTTCATTGACGACTTTTGCGATTTCTGGGAAATCACAACTTACTACAGGCACATGTGCCATCATGTATTCAAATAATTTATTTGAGCTCGCTGAATAGTGATTAAAACACACATTTTGTAAAACTTGAAAACCTAAATACGCTTCTCTCGTAATACTAGGTAATTCTTGGAATGGTACTTTTTCAAGAAAGAAAATACGTTCTTTTTCAGATGATTGTTTCGCTTGTTCTTTTAATTGTGCTGTTAATTTGCCTGCACCTATAAAAACAAGTACCCCTTCTTTAATCAGAGGCATCGCATCAATAAGCTTTTCTAATCCTCTTCCTTGTTGTAATCCACCTTGGTAAAGTAAAATCTTCTCATTTTCTGAAAGCCCTAATTTCTGATGTAGATTCACTTTTGGTCGCGTATTAATATCATAGAGTTCCGAATAATTGTAAAGTGTTTGAGGATAAAAGCCATAAAGCTTTTCATTGTGCTTTGCACGCGTATGATTTTCAACCATCATTTCATCAACAAAGCGTAAAAGAAAACGTTCAATCATTTTAATTTTTCTTTTATCATACCCAGTACGATCGGATTGTACTTCATGACTATCATATACGAGTGGTTTAGGTTTCAAACGCAATTTTGCACATATAATGCCTTGCGGTAATGTGTTCAAATCATTCGAATGGTAGATATCCGCTTTAGTCATGTACCCTTTAACAATCATGCGTGCAATGATGGCACTATTAATAAAAATTTTTCTCGCTTTACGTTGTTTCATTACTATTGCGCTCGCTAAAAGCATAATCAGATAACTCGTTAAAACCATAACATTAACGAAATATAATCCTATTGCGATGGTTGAAGCAATCCCTCCTACTACAAGTATAAAGGGTTTTCCAAAATCAGAATATGCTTGAAGCAACGCCGGGTATCGTTTTACACGATGGACACGAAACCGCTCATTCATTTTTTCAAAAGCCTGAATGGCTGGATTTTTAGGATCATTGATGGCAATTAAATCCACATCAAATCCCGCCTCTGCCAGCGTTGTACATTCACGATTGACACGGGCATCATTTGTAAAATGGTTCCAAACAAACATGCCTACTTTTTTCATATACACCCCTCCTATGTATTGATTTATATTCTGACATTACATATAAATTATGAAACATATCACTGTTACGATGTTTCATACGCATGCTCATTATTTAAATTCTATCAATAGTTTTTCGTGTGATAAGGCATTCATTGCACAGCATTAGTAATGATACATACAATTGCTGTATTCATCCCCTACCTACTAATCATTTCTAAACAATCGTAATTTTATAAATTGCTTAACTTACAATCTGCCAAAATATCCCTGCAATAAATAAACCTAAACTCGCAAAAACAGGAATAAATGTAGTCCAATGTACTTTTTCTAATTGAGACTCATCAATGGTATCGCTGCGCTGTTGTTGTAAACGCAGCATTTTCTTTTTATATGCTAATTGACCTTGTTTATCGCGTGCTTTAAATCCACGAATTAATGTATTATAACGATTCACAACGTGGTTGACTTCACCATACTCAATCATTTCACCATAATGTATCCATATGGCTTTATCACACATATTTTTAATTTGCGCTGCTGAGTGTGAGACAAAAAATATTGTTTTACCTTGTTGTTGTAAATCTTTCATTTTTGAAATACATTTATTCGCAAATGTTTCATCCCCGACTGACAACGCTTCATCGACAATTAATACATCAGGATTGGTATGAATCGCAATAGAAAATCCTAAACGTGCTTTCATACCGCTAGAATAACTTTTGATAGGTTGATAGATAAACTCATCTAACTCTGAAAACGCCACAATATCATCAAATACATCATTAATCTCTTTGGATGACATCCCATGCATTAAACATTTATATCGAATGTTTTCTTCACCTGTAAAATCATTTTTTAACCCTGCTGATATTGCAATAAGTGATGATTTCCCATTAATATCCACAGATCCTCTTGAAGGCATTAACACTTCAGCCAGGATATTGGAAAGTGTCGATTTACCTGAACCATTCAAACCTATTAAGCCCACTGATGTCCCTTCTTCAACTTCAAAAGAAATATCATATAACGCATAATAAGGCTTCGGCTTATAAAAATATCCAAATGATAAGAGTGAAATGATTTTACTTAATTTATTGTTATTCAAATCATAAATTTTCGATACATGGTCTACTTTAACTTTGTACGTCATGTCATCACCTTGTTTATGTTATTTTTCCGAGTTAAAACGTGCTACATTGTTTTTTATACGATTAAACCCATCGATATAATGTTCAAAATCTTCCAGATGCGTACGTATGATATCTTCATCTTGATCCATAATACTCTTTTCTTCAGTAAATGCCCATATCGCTTTACCGCTTCCTTTATAGTCACTTAATTTTGAAGGAATGTACGGATTAATAGATTTAATGCCTTTAGTATGTGCATCAAATAATAATAGTCCATCTAAAAGTGTAGTAATGTTTAAGAATTCAAAATAACCGACTAAAGAATGTAAGACGATATAATCATTGAAATCACTGTTACGATGCAGTGCTTTGACATTTCCTTTCACATTTGTAAAACAATGAATTTTGAAATTCGTTTCACCTTTCGCTTCTAAATATTTACAAACTAATTCTATTTCGTTAAAACCACGTGTTTCATAAAAATTACCGAAATAGCCTAAATTAATGATATCTGGATCAACAGTGTAATGCGTCATTTCTTTACGATAGTCTGATTTTAAAGGGATAGGATGGCGTGAAATTACTGCTCTTTGACGAATAGAATGTTTTAACGTATCGTCAAAACGCGCAATCATATATTCTAATTGATTTTCGTTTGTAAAGATAAGTTCGTTTGCATCAGATAAAGCTAACAGTTCACATACATTGAACACATTATCATCAACCAACGCTTTAAGTTCTGGTTTAAGTTGAGATTTAATTGTCTCAATATACTGAGTATCCTCAATCGGCGCAAACCGCAAATCACTCGTCACTGTGGAATGCAACGGATCCGAAAATTCCGCACGCCAAAATATATCTGGGTACTTTTGTTTGATTTCATAAGCTAAAAAGTGCGATTGGGGAAACATTGCACGTGAATATAAATGCTGATATATTTTAGAGTTTTGTTGTAAAACCTCTAAGCCTTGTTCAACAAATCCGCTAATACTTTCCCAACTAGAGAATGCTTGCTTAGCTTCTAATTGGTAGTGACGATCAATAAGATGATGCGAGAGTGATGTTAATTTTTCATCCGTTTGACGTAGACGTGCCATATTGTTAGATATCACATCCACAATTTCGTTTTTATCACGAATACGCTTTGCCATCACGTTGCCACTCGTATCAATATATGGTGGGAAACAATAGGCAATTACTAACGTTTCTGCTTTATCTTTATTTAACAAATGATAATTAAATTGATCCATTGATTGATAGATATAGGCATAGAGTTTGTCGCGTGTCACTTTATCTTGCTGATCTAAATAATGACGGATACCTTCTATAAGTATATTCGCTTCAGGTTTTTGCATCACATTTGAATGCATCATCATCGTTTCATTATATATTGCTTTAATCGTTTCAAGTGCTTGGATGACATCGTTAGATGATTGTATTTTAGGCACTTTCTGCACCTCATTATGGTGCCCCTTAATCGCATAAGATACATGATACGTATGATTCACGACTTCATCGATATAATGACGCATATATTGATGTAGGCGATAATGTAAATTTAATTTTTTTATCATGTAGGTAGGATATATTTTTTGACTACCCGCACCATACACAACAGATTGTGCTAATTGTTCCGTTTTAATTCGCGTTTCAATGCGTGCGTCGTTTTTAAAATAAAAACAACAATGCGATTGATTAATACGTTGTGTCACAAATTTAAATGAGTATTGGAATGCCCTATCATCAAAATAGTAAAACACATGCTGTTCATCTTTTAATGGTGAACGTACAAACTCAGCCAACGCATCCTGTGTTTCAAAAACGACAATGACTTGCTCAAATTGGTCCACTATGGGTTGTAGAAATTGAATGTCGCATTCATCTAAAAACAATATATAACTGATACCTTTTTGAAGATGGTGTGGTTGAAATGATTGGATGGATTTCAATGCTTCATTAATGAACGTATGCGCTTGTCTACGTTTAGGTTTCTGCATTGCTTCTAATTGTTCGGGACTATATGTTTCTTCCTGCACATTCATCTTACTCTCACCCTTTTCAACATCAATTTGACTAATTTATATATATTGCGTTTATTGACTTTTTTCTTATAATACGCAATACGCTCCATATTATTAATGAAAATTTCATTGTCTAAATACTTTTTCTTGTATTTCCAAGCACTTCTTTTAAATTTATGTAATTCACGAAATGCATACTGCATACGTTTATGTGTTGCCAAATACGTTTGATAAAGATCGTCATAGTCGTTTTTAACTGTCAGTAACTCTTGCTTCAAACGCATATCATTCATCACTGGACGCTCACGTGCTTCTCTAAATTCTGATTTAAGTTGCTCATACAAATAGCGATTATGCTTATTGTCAAATGGGACGATATCATTGCCAAAAAATTCGATATGCAATGCGCCTTTACTATAATAGTAAATATTTATTGTATAGTCATTTATAAGTTTTCCAATGATAGCTTCTACATGTTCAAATTGCACATGGAGGGATTGAAAAATAAGTTTAACTGTTACATGGCTTTTTAGATGATTTACAATTTCTTGATAAATCATCATTTGTACATGATTGATGGTTTCATCAAAATAAAAGTTAACCTTTTGTAAGTGTGGCATGTGATTGACAACGCGTTTTAATAGTTCGACATCATTTTCACTACTTTTAAACCACACATCTAATACTTTTTCCCCTTTTGATAAATGTTTAGAAATGATAAATTCATTATTGACCAAGTCGATCCTCCTCTCTTAAAAGACTTTTATCTCTTTGGTTTCCGCTACTTTTTGTGTGTTATTTTGTTGCACAAAAGCTTTAATTCTATATTTTCCTGGTTCTAATGACAGTTGAAATACATTTTGCGCTTGATACATTAATTTTTCTTCGGGAATCGATTGCCCTTTCTTATAAATGTATAATGCATATTTCATCTGTTCACCTGAACTACAAATGGTAATCGTAACCTTTCCTTCTTCAGTTTGATCCGCTATGATTTCATCAATTCTTAAAGTAGCTGGATTATGGTCTAATAAAATAGACGTCTCTAGCATTATGTCCTCTAGTTGACTCTCTAAATATTCATATGCTTTTTTATAATCAACATTAGTCATTTAAAATCACCTCTAACTCTTTTTGGATGACAATATCATTGCCAGTTAATGCTTGAATCTTAGAAGAAGCAGCGCGACTCATTTTTTTAAATTGTGTTGGATTTTCCACTAAATAAGTAATCGCTTCAACCATTTGGTCAACGTTATTGCGTTCAGCTAGAAATCCTGAAACACCATGTTCTACAAAATCTGGTATACCACCAATCGCATTTGAAATAGGTACTAAACCCGAACTCATTGCTTCATTGAGTGACACCCCTTGTGAATCATGTCGGCTCGGACCAAGGTAAATACCGTGATGTGCATGCAAGCCTGAAATTTCATGTTGCGGTACAAACATTTTATTTAAACTCACATTATTAAAATTCCGCAATGGCGCCGTCAACGTATCAAATAAAGGTCCATCGCCATACAATGAGAATTGTAGTTTTTTAAACCATTTCTTTTGAGAAAGTTTTAAGATAACTTCCACCGTTAAATCGTTAGCATAGTTTTTAGCCGTATAAGGTCGAATCGATAAAATGTGAAAACGCGCATCCTCATTTTTCTCTTTATACGGAAACATATGCTTATCAATAATATTTGGTATTATTTTGTACGTTTGAGGTGAAACGCCTACAAATGGATCGACGTAATATTCTTTCAAACCTCTCGAAACATATACAAACTGAACATTCATATCTTGGCGTGTCATTAATTTTTCAAAAAATGCACGTTGATACGGATAATGTGCATCTTTTTTTCTTAATTGTTCATTTAGCGTTTTCGCGGATGCTAAATAATTGTAATATCTTGTGTACCAAGCTTCTGCCTCAAAACCATGTATCCATACTGCCACCTTAGGTTTGTGTTCTAGGCGTTCAATCGCTTGAAACATTTTATAATTAATAAAATGAAATAATAGTTTGTCATATTGGTTATATAATAGGTGGTTGTATAATTGTGCTTCATTCATATACATTATTTTCACACCATCATAATATTCATCACGTTTAATCTTAGTTGTAAAAACAACGATAGTGATATCTAAACCATGTTGTTGATACCCTTTCACTCTTCTATGAATAAAAGCATTAGCGTAAATTTTATCTTTGTTGGGATACGCATTTGTAACTAATAAATAACCCATCATTTAACCTCGCTTTGTAACTTTTTTATTGCTGATTTCAGTTCATCATCATCTGGTCGTTTCATTGAATCATATAAGTGATAAATATCTAAAAATGCTACTACCACTGGCTTGTCGACGTAAGATGCACGATTGATACGTGCGATATACCAATGTTTCATATAAAAATTAAAACGATATTGCATATACGTCTCTAAATAACCATGCTGTTTTAAAAATTTAATTTTTTCTATTTCTAGCTTGTAATACTTCTTAAAAAATGATGCTGAAATTGAATTTGTCATAGATTGTGCTATTGCTGCGTAATACGTATGAATGATTGCATCAACGACTTTTACTTTACGCGCAAAGTGCATCACATTAAGAAAAAATAATGAATCCTGGCCGAGTGCTCCTGCAACCATTTGAATGCCATGCTGACGAATAAATGACGTTCGTGCCACTAACGCTTGAATGCTTGCAGTCTTAAGTTTAGATTGCTTAAGTAATGTCACAGTATCCTGTGTCATATCCTGGTGCATCGTATTAACAAATTGTTGATAATATGCATGAACTCGCGTTTTCTCATTGTCTACTTTAATCATATTCCCTACCACGACGTCCAAATTATCATCTGCTTGAATCGCATCTAAAAGTTGGTTGATGCCCTCTCCAACCCACTCATTATCTGGATCGAGGAAAGTCATGTATGGCGCACGTGCATGGGTCATTCCAATGTTCCTTGGTGTTGAAGCACTGCCTGAAGCGGCTTCTAGAGTGACTACTTTAATATTGTCATACCATTTTTCATAACGTGCGATTGTATTTCGAGTCAAAAGATCTGTCGATCCATCATCCACTAAAATGACTTCAAATTGATGAAATTGGGGATTACGTATGATTGATCTTAATGCTTTATGTTCAAGATGCGCCCCATTATTATAAATAGGAACAATGACACTCAATACTGGTTCTGAATACGTTAATGATTTTGGCGCTTGGTTCAAAAACGTCATATCTTGTGCATAGCCTTCATGCATTGCTGTATCTCTTTTAAATAAAGTATGTGCTTTATGCTCATACTTTGAAACATATTGATTACCTTGTGATGATTTCGTAATAAATGATGTATTCGTGAATGCTAAAGGTAACACTAAGTTATCTAAATATTCTGGTTGATAATCTTGTGTTCCTTCAAAATATGTGTAAAATGGCGTTTTAACATCATCTATGTCATGAACACACACTTTATTTGGATAGTATTGTTGTGCAAACATTTGATGTGCACGTTTATCTTCAGCATCTATAATCACTGATATTTGCGGCCATTGCGTCGGTTTACAAGTGAGGTCACACCATTGTGCAATTTGTTTTAACCATTCAAATTGATTATAGTGTTTCACAACCTGGTGCTCACCAATTTTACGAGCGCGTTGTAATAATGCAGTGTCTAAATTTAAAGTGGCTGCCACATCTTTTTCATCAAAGATGATTTGTACTTGTGGCATCTCTGCATTGATAAATGTGTTGTAATTTGAAAATATAAAATTCGACATTCCTTGTAGTTCAAAAATACGATTGGCACACATTGTTGTTGAATATTTAATCGTATTAAGGTTAATCGCAAACGGATGTTTTTTATGCATCATCATAGTGTAATCATGTGATAATGGCGCAGCGATATTTGAAATAAATTCTGCCGGGAATTGGTATTTAAGTTGATTCAACCATAAGTTACGGTCGTAAATTGTTAAATCATATGCACTCTTAAGAATACCATTAAAAATTACCCTGGCATCTTGATTGCGTTCAGTATACTTTTCAATCCATGAGCCGGCAAAAACAACCTCTTTTGTGTTTAATGACGATTCAATACCCACTGAATTATGTTGTCGTAAGTTAATCGGAAATTTCAAATGATACACACGTTGATGATTGACGTGTTTCTGGTATGTCGGTATTAACGCTGCTTCAGTCGTTACAATGACATCTGCCAATTGTGCATGCGGTAAAAACACATCAAAATTAACGGGATCTTCTTTATTGAAAAAGATCACAGGGATGTTTTTAGATTGATAATAATGAATGAGTTTTTGTAATTCAGCAAACTTCTCTCTATTGGGATTGGTCACACCATCCCAATAACCATCTATGCCTTTCCAAGTTGAAGCGACAATAATTAAATCATAAGCGTCATCAATGAATTCATCATTTAAATATGTGAGATGACACACCCCTTTTAATGCATCGTATAAGAATGTGTCTGCTATAATACCTACTTTTAAATCTAGCTTTTGATATAAATAAGCATCTAATTCCATATCTTGAGGTGTTTCAAATGAAGCTTCTCGCTGACCTTTACCGTATTGGTGAAAAGCTTGAATATAATCAATATACATGTTTAAAAATGAGGCGTTATTAATATCATAAATTGCCTTATCTGGACATTGATTCATGCTTTCTGAAATGTGTTTTAAAGTATTTAATTCTGCGTTATCATGAATAATTGTTTCACGCGTCATTTGAAAAGGTTTAGGTTTACCAAACAAGATATCTTTAATTGTATTTAAGTTCATGAACGTCTCTCCCATAGTTTAATTTGGATACGTCCGAGCCTAGATTCTCTAAGTTTCAAATAACGATTCAATATTGTATCTTTCGTTTCAATTAATTGTGCAATTTGACCTCGTTTTTTGATGTTATCTCCAAGCAGTTTTTTTACAGCTAGTTGTTGATGTTGGTTGTGTAATTGTTGCGTTATGTATAAATGTTTTGCAATGTATTTCCAATGACAATCTATATGTATGGGTGTCGTTGCTTTCGTTTTGCTATCAAAACGTACTGTAGGCTTTTCAAATTGAATAATCGTGAACTGGCTTAATTTAAAATCATAATCTTCAAATAGCATAAGAGCAACTGCAGATTTCGGCACAAAAATACGTTGTTCCTGAATATGGAGCGCAAGCATATCATCTTGTTCATATAATACTTGGGCATAAGTCGGATGCTGATGTAATCGAATTTCATCCTCCAATGCTTCATCTCTATATCCATTTAAAACCGGAGTATTGATATGAACGTAACAGTGCGTATAAGACAATGATTCTAAAAAAGTTTTAATTTCAACATCCATTTAAACACCTCTTAATTTTCCAGTAAGTCTAGGAAAGTTATTTTCCCAAATGAACTGTTTATCTCTTAAGTTTTTAGTTTGAGAGATGATGTAATCTAATAACTCTGGATTCATTTTAATTTGCTCGATATAATCAATAATCTCTGTGGTAGAGGCTCCTGCTTTGGCAAAACCTAATTGTTGGCTATTTATCAGTTCGCCTGTATAGCCGCCTACATTACTTACCACTGGTGTACCAGAACAGATACTGTCTACGATTTTACCTGGCATCACATTCATAAACACGTCACTCGGCTCTAATATAGACAGAGAGACATGATGCTTTGAAATCGCTTTTAAACAGGCGTCTCTTTTCATTGGCGGAACTAAATGTATTGTTGACAAATGCTCACGCTTAACAGCTTCTCTAAATACATCTGCTTGCACTCCGTAAATAATGGCTGTCATATGGATGCCTTTTTGATTTAATCCACGCGCAATGTCGATCAATTGGTCAACATTTTGGGCATAGCCGATATTACCTGTATAAACTACAGAAAACATCGTTTCCTTAATCGGATTTAAGCATTCTGTTTGAGATACAGCGTTCGGTAAATAGACCATTTCTCGATTTTCATTCAACATTGCATTGATATATGATTGAAAATATGGATTGTTAACAACGATTTCATCAGCTTGTTGATACATTTGTTTTTCTAACCATTTTAGTAAAGGGAGTAGAAATTTAACTTTTATTTTCTTCAAACATAAAAAACTATCCGGCCATAAATCTCGTATTTCTAAAAAATATTTTGCCTTTTTATTGCGTTTGAAAAAAAGTGTTGCCCATGCTAAGAAGATATTTGGGCTAGAGACATATACATTTGCATAGTCACCAAGTTTCCCAATATACATACGTACTTTTATCATAAGTTCAATATAATAAAATAGACGATGTACTAAGTCAGAATGTTGCTTTTGGCAATGCATGCGAATTCTGATAATACGGTACCCTTCTAATGCATTCAATTCTGAATCATCATAATAGGCATCATCTTCAAATAGTGCATGATTGGGATAGGAAGGTTCCGTCGTAACAATTAAAGGTTCATATCCAGCTTTATCAAATTGTTTATATAGTTGTTTCATACGATTGGCTGCCGAACCCAATTCAGGATAAAAATTTTGACTGATTAATAAAATTTTACCTTTCATAATGAGTCCTTTCTTCCATATTATAGGAAATCTAATAAGCGATCTTTAAAACGATGGTGTACTAATGCACCTAAAGTTAAAACGAGTAACGTGAATGACCAATAATAAAAATGGTCAGCCGCTGCCCCATACAACATCGGGCTATGATGTACAAAAGCGCTTCTATATATTTCAACTAAATACGTAAATGGATTGAGTCGCGCTATCGTTTGTAATATAGGCTGAGCTGAACTAAGCCCCCAAAATATAGGCGTCATAAAAAAGCCAAGTCTCAAAACATTTTGAAGTACATTTTTTGTATCTCGTATCACTATAACTAACGAGCTCATCAAGAGTGAAATGCCAAAAATGGCAGGGAATGCCGCAATAATAAAATAAATAAAAAGACTATACTTCCAAAACGGCACATATCCATGTAATACCGATACGACAAATAAAATACTCGTCATAAAGAGTAGATTAAATAATGTATTGGTAAAAGAAATAGATAACAACACAGACGATGGGAACTTCATCTTTGTAACGAGACTTAAATTGGATTGAATTGCATTTGCACCTGAATTAATACTTTGCGATATAAATAACCACGGAAATAAACCAGATATTAAATGCACAATAAAGGGAGCGCCATCTACTAGGCGATCTCCCCCTCCTCTAAGCCCTAATCCAAAAATCAAATAATAGACTCCGACTTGCATCATCGGTTGTAAAATATTCCAAAAAACACCCAAGTAATGATTTGAGTATTGACTTTTCATATTATAGACAGCGAGTTGCAAAATTTGTTGCCAGTTTTCAATTTGTTCTCTTAGAATGATGATTAATGCTTTCACAATATAACCTACTATCTAAATGGACTTATGATTGTTGATCAAATTCATATAAGTTACCGTAATTGTAGTAACGAACGGATTCAAAGTCGTGTTGCATCACATTTTTCGTATCGAAAATAACTTTATCCTTCATAGCTGAAAAGTCTTGATCCGTTAAATGTTTAAATTCTGAGTGATCACTAAGTACTAGAACTAATGAAGCATTTTGCACAGCTTTTTCAAAATCTTTTTCTACAAAATCTAATGCCACATGTGGATCGTATGTCACAACCTCTAAAGTCGAATCTTGACGTAAAACTTCATAAATATCGAATGCCGGTGATTCACGTATATCATCGACGTCCCCTTTATACGTTAAGCCAAATACAGCAATCTTTTTACCGTTTAGTTGGGCAAGCATGTGCTTAGTTTTTTCAACAACATAATTGGGCATAGAACGGTTCACCTTACGACCTGTTTGAATTAATGGTGAATGCTCAGGATCTTTAGCAATAATGAAATATGGATCAACCGCTAAACAATGTCCTCCTACCCCTGGTCCAGGTAAATGAATATTGACACGTGGATGCTTATTCGCCATCTCAATCACATCAAGCACATTGATGTTTAAATTATTGCTGATTTTAGCAAGTTCATTCGCTAACGCAATGTTTAAATCGCGATATGTGTTTTCCATTAACTTACTCATTTCAGCTGTACGCGCATCTGTTTCGATCATTTCACCTTTTACAAACGCACTATAAACACGCTTACCTGCCTCTATACATGCAGGTGTTATACCGCCGATAATACGATTGTTATTGATTAATTCTTCAAGTATTTTCCCCGGTAATACACGCTCTGGGCAATGCACGAGATATAAATCTTCCCCGATCGTAAAACCTTGTTGTTCTAGATATGGTTTTACGTGATCATCCATCGTGCGTGGTGCAATTGTTGATTCAACGATGACTGTATTCCCTTTCTTCAGGTATGGTACGATACTTTTTGTTGCGCTCATGACAATGGAAATATCACAAGATTCGTATTCATCATCATTATTTGGTGTTGGCACAGCGATGATAAATGCATCTGCTTCTTCAGGTGTGAGTGAGGCTTTAAATTTACCAGTAGCCAACACCTCCTCATAAGCTTCTTGTAGACCTGGCTCCTCTATATGAATATGACCATTATTTAAACTATTTACAGCTTTTTCATTAATATCAACACCAATAACATCTACACCATGTTTTGCGAACATAATAGATGTTGGTAACCCAATATAACCTAAACCGACAGTCGTTAATTTCATTTCATACACCTTCTTGTTTAATCAATATTATGCGTTAGACTTAAAAGATATTAAACCTATATTAATTCTTAATTAAATCCGACACGATTTCAATCCTAAAGCTAATTTCTACCTTAATTTTACACTAACTTACATTAAAATTAAATTTAAGTTAACATTTTTTACACTTTCTTAATAAATATCGTCGCCACTTTAAGTTGTCTATGCGTTTAAACACCTTAATGCGCACCAAAATAAATAATAAATAATTAAAATATAACCTTTCTAAATGTAATTATTTTCAATTAAATACAAACAGCAATTAAAATACGGATGTACTTGTCTATTCACCTTCTACCCTTTTTTACTTTACTAATACTGGTATAAATAAAAAACTGTCAACAATAGTCGCAACTACGTTGACAGTTTTTTTATAAGCACATTCCTGCTCTAAATCTTTATACAGTGACGTCACATTCTTATAAGTGAACATCATTAGGTGACATACTGTATAACGTTAGAAGCTTGAATTGCTAGGGTTATATTCCCCATAAACGTCGCGTTATAAATACGTTTGTTTAAAGGTTTGAACGACTTGATCAAAATTGGCCACTTTAAGGGAAAAATAGATTTTCATTTTAGGTTCAGTACCTGATGGACGAAGCGCAATAAACCCTTCATCAAAAGTAAACCGAATCACATTTGATATAGGCAAAGTTATGTTTTGTTGTTGCCCCGTTTCAACATAAGTTGTTGTAGCCGTGCGATAATTTTCTATCGTCTTTATCTTTAAACCACATAAATGCGTATCATGATATTTACTAAAATGTGTCATCAGTGCACTAATTTTATCTTTACCTTCTTTTCCTTCATACACAGGTGAAAGGGTCATATCTTCAAAACGACCTACTTCTTTATAAATTTCTTGAAGTGCATCATAAAGTGTTCGACCTTCACGATATAACTCTTGTTTATACTTTACCAATAAAGGAATGCATTGAATGGCATCTTTATCTCTGGAAAAATCTTGAATTAAATAACCATGACTTTCTTCATAGGCTAACACCAATTGTTGATTGTGTGTAGCACGTTGATGAAGTTGGTCTGAGATATATTTAAATCCTGTTAAGACATTTATGCACTCTAAACCTAGCTTTTGTGCCAATGCCTCACTTGTTGCTCCTGTGACAATCGTTTTAACAACATATTTATGATCATGATTATGCATCAATTCTTGGGCACGCCACTTCATTAACATTAAGCCTATTTCATTGCCATTAAAAAAGTAATGTGAACCATCGTCATAGCGTTCAATCATTCCAAAACGGTCTGCATCAGGATCCGTGGCTACTATCAGTTTAGCATTGGCTTTTTCTGCACATTTTAATGCATGTTGAAACGCTATAGGGTCTTCAGGATTGGCAGTTTTACATGTAGGAAAACCGCCGTCAGGGATCGATTGTGCCTCATCAATTGAAAAATTTTCAAAACTTAAACGTTTAAATATGTGTGCAAGTATTGGTAGACTCGTCCCATGTAAACTTGATAACAGTACATGAGCACCGTGATCTTGAATACCTTGATAAAGCTTTGTTACATGCGAGATATAGTCTTCGGTAACCGATTGAGGTAAGTCACGAATGCGTCCTTTTTCTTTTAAAAGGTCTAAAGATTCAACACCAATATTTAAAGGAGAGTCAATAGCGTTAATATACGCGCTTAATAGTTCAGAGGCTTCTGGCAATAATTGGCCCCCTTCACGACCGTACACTTTAATGCCATTGTAATCACTAGGATTATGGCTTGCGGTAATCATAATGCCTGCATCAGCATTTAAATGCCTTACTGCAAATGATAATTCAGGTGTTGATTTATAAGTTTTTGACACAATCACATATATCGACGCTGTTGCTAATACCTTAGCCATTTCTTTAGCAAAAGCTTCCGATAAATAGCGTGTATCATAGTGAATTACGACTAAAGGTTCTACTAAATCACGTCGAAGGAAATGCGCTAAACCTAATGCCACTTTTCGTACTGTAAATTTGTTTAATCTACCTGGCCCTAGCCCAAATTTACTTCTAATGCCAGCAGTACCAAAAGTTAACGCATCTTCAAATGCGGCTTGACGTTCTTGCTCATTTTGCTGGTCATAGAAGCTTTTAACGAAACTTTCTTCTAAACGTGACATCCATTGTGCCTTCAAAATGTGCACCATCCTTAATTTATAATTTAATAAACTACAACATCATTATTATACATGATGGAGAAAAATGTTGTGAAACAATCCTCAATATTTAATTAACTTTAACCCCGAAACATGTTTCACACTCGAGATACACACGCATGATTTGAGTTTAGGTGTACCGCACTCATAAACATAGCATGATGTAAACGCTTATTTTATCACAATTGTGTTAAAATCATTGAAAGACTATTATATTTTCCTATACAATAAGGAATCATAGAGATAAAATACACTTTTATAGGAGCAACTTACAATGAATAAAGTTTTCAAATACGTACTGTATTTGCTAGTGCTTATACTCGTAATTGTTCCTGCAATATTTGCTTTTATTTTATTTAATTCGTCAAGAGATGCTTTTGACGATTCTTTTTCGCAACAAGATAGAAGAGAATCTGTAATGCGTCAACATAAAGTCAATCCATCTAAAGAACCTGTATCCATACTATTTTTAGGTATTGATGATAGTGATGCACGTAGAGAGAATGGACAAAGTGTCGAACAGTCACGTACGGATGCAATGATTTTATCAACATTAAATCCTGATAAAAATCAAATTCGTTTGTTAAGTATACCTCGTGACACTTTAAGCTACATTCCAAAAGTAGGCTATTACGACAAAATTACACATGCACATGCCTACGGTGGGCCAGAATCATCTATGGACACTGTTGAAAAAGCATTAAACATTCCTGTCGATTATTATGTACGAATCAATATGGATGCTTTTGCTGAAACTGTCGACGAACTCGGCGGCATTGAATACGATGTCCCATATGATCTTAATGAGCCAAACCGAACAGATCAAGGTCGAATTAAAATAAAAAAAGGGAAACAAGTTTTGAACGGAGAAGAAGTTCTTGCTGTGACGCGAACACGTAAACAAGATTCAGATTTAAAACGTGGCCAACGTCAAATGGAAGTTTTAAAAATATTATTCCGAAAAGCACAAGAGACACAATCTCTTCATAAACTAGATGATATCATTAAAATTGTAGGAAACAATTCTCAACATAACTTATCGTATGATGAAATACGTGCACTCGCAACCAACTATCTTGTTAGTGATACTGAAATTAAAACAGAACAGTTAAAAGGTGAAAATGAACTTTTAAATGGCATCTATTATATTAATCCTGATATTGATGCATTAATTAAAACAGCGAATCGATTGCGCAGCGATTTAGGTTTAGAACCTATAAAAGATCATCAACAGTTTCTAATAGAACGCGTGAAGCGTGCTTTTGGTGAAATCCCACCCCTTCTTAACATTGATGATCATTTATTGAACCCAAACACTAAGAAAAATGCAGAGGAGTCAAATTCACCGCAGCAGAGTAATGTTTCGCAAGATCCTGAATCCTCTGAAACACCACCTGCTCAAAACCAACAAGACGTTCAAGCCCCTGTTCAAGACCAAACATATACGCAAGACAATGCTCATGTCCAAGACCCTAATACGCAATCCGTATACTAAAAAAGGAGGTATCCAACATGTCGCGACACACATATGAAAAAATCAATCAAATTAATGGGATGTTTACAATGTTGGAGCAACAAATCATCCATAGTAAAGATATGGCGCATTTTCGCTCTGAACTCTTTTACGTAAACCATGCCCACCGTGAAAATTATGAAGCCCTCCTCGTTTATTATTCAGATAGCGAAGTGAATCCGGTTATTAATGCGGCTTGTTATATTGTTGCATTACCTGAAATTTTCGACGCCATCGATGTGTTTGATTCACCGCTTCCATTTTCATGGGTGTATAATGAAAATGGTTTAACACCAGAAATGCAAAATTTAAGTGTTCCTATCCAATATCTCGTTGCTGCTGCTTTAGAAGTAACGGATGTAAATATTTTCAAGCCTTCAGGATATACAATGGGAATGAACAACTGGAATCTCGTTCAAATGCGTATTTTTTGGCAATACACTGCTTTAGTAAGACAAAACGCAGAGTAGTCAATGTAATAAAATCCATTATTTTTAAACACGATGACATGCACGAAAATGTAGCGTTATCAATTCAAATTTTACGCTACACCACTATATATAATGTATCAATATCACTAAGAGTTTGTATGCTTTTAATGCTACAAGCTCTTTTTTAGTATATTGAAATCATTGTATAAATATTTTAATGTAAAGAAAAAATACTCTAGGAGTGATTTAATTGATAAAAAAAGTGGAAAGTGATAAGGAGTACCGTGATGTATTATCAATTCGAATGACTGTGTTTGTTGATGAGCAGAATGTTCCTAAAGAGGAGGAGATAGATGAATTTGAACAAACTGCAACGCATTTTATTGCATATGATGACAATGGCAAAGCCCTAGCTACTGCAAGATATCGCATTGTCGATTCAATAGTCAAAGTAGAAAGGGTTGCCGTTTTAAAAGAAGCACGCGGATTGGGATTAGGCAGACAACTTATGTTATTTCTTGAAAAACATGCGTTAAATCAAGGCTACACGCATTTCAAATTAGGGGCGCAAACACACGCCATTCCATTCTATGAGACTTTAGGGTATGAGGCTTATGGCGATCAATTTTTAGATGGTGGTATTCCTCATTATTTCATGAAAAAGCAAGTTAAATCATAAAAATTAATAATCCTGTAATATTTCCATCAATAATTCGCTAAAAATGAAATATAAAAATGTTTGAATCTAATGTATCTCGTGAATCGATTATTAAAATTAAATTACAATACAATTAAAAACACCATTTGTGAGTTGGGACACTATATAATGATATCAATCAACTTTATACTATCTTACAGATAAAAAGGGGTAATGAAATGGTAAAAAAAATTGGGTATAAAACACCTTCTATTATTGCACTGACGATTGCAGGAACAGCAATTTCAGCACATCATGCTGACGCAGCAGAAAATACGACGCAACCAACA
Organism: Staphylococcus agnetis; assembly: GCF_011466855.1. Taxonomy (NCBI): domain Bacteria; kingdom Bacillati; phylum Bacillota; class Bacilli; order Caryophanales; family Staphylococcaceae; genus Staphylococcus; species Staphylococcus agnetis. The sequence goes on along the minus strand of NZ_CP045927.1, from coordinate 637,130 downwards.
CAACCTACACCTAACAAGGTGATTGACAGTCAAAAAGCGTTACAACAAGCTGAAAAAGCCAAAGCTGCTACAACGTCTCAACAAACTACTGTTTCTGGCACTAAAGCATATCAAGACCCAACTAAAGTTTCAACAAACAGCACAACATCTACTACTCCAACGCAATCCAAACAAGTAAATTCGACAGCAACAAAAGCATCAACTCAAACATCGACTGCTCAACCTAAATCAGACAGTCATATTCAATTACACAACGAGGCGCAAGTCTCACCAGAAGCTTATGCACAAGCTAATCGTACAACTGCAACACAATCTACTGCGCAAACGAATACGACACAATCTACACAAGCATCTGCGCAAACGCAACACACACAGTCTTCACAAGTATCATCTCAAAACAACACGAACACATCACAATCATTATCAGCACAACCAAAAACTTATTCTGCTCAAACAAACACTACGGATATTAATGCCAATCCAAACGGACCTACCCCTCCAAGAATTGGTGGTAAAGGCGGTCCAGCGACACTATCATTAAATTCGAATGCGACATCGGGTACTACAGCGTTGCGTGCTAATGCGACAGCTGCGTATAAACCAAAAGTAGCATCAAAAATTAATGATTATATTCGTAAACAAAATTACACTGTTCCAAAATATGAAGAAGATTTTTCAAGTTATTTCCCTAAATATGGCTATCGCAATGGTGTAGGTAAGCCTGAAGGTATTGTTGTTCATGACACAGCGAACCCTAATTCTACAATTGAGGGTGAAATCAGTTATATGAAACGCAACTACCAAAGTGCTTTCGTACATGGTTTCATTAATGATCAACGTATCATTGAAACACAACCTACTGATTACCTTTCTTGGGGCGCAGGTCCTTATGCGAATGAACGTTTTATCAATATTGAACTTGTTCACGTATATGGATATGACAAATTTGCGCGTCAAATGAATAACTTTGCTGATTACGCAGCTACAAATCTTCAATATTATAATTTACGTCCAGATAGCGCTGAATATGATGGTCAAGGTACTGTATGGACACATGATGCAGTATCAAGATTCTTAGGCGGAACGGACCATACAGACCCACATGGCTATTTAGCTTCACGTGGCTATTCATATAATGAGTTGTATGATTTAATCAATGAAAAATATATGATTAAAATGGGATTAGCTTCACCAGCATACACACCAGGTGGTTCTACACCTTCTACTCCGTCAACGCCGGACACTAAACCGTCTTCACCATTATCAGTAACTAATGATACTGGTGTCGGCCGTATTAACACATCTAATAGTGGTTTATACACAACGGTATATGATAATGCTGGAAAGAAAACTTCCGCAACAAATCAAACATTGAATGTAACTAAAAAAGCTTCATTAAATGGTAATAATTTTTACCTTGTTTCTGACTATAATACAGGTACTCATTTAGGTTGGGTGAAGCAAACGGACGTTGATTACCGTACAAGTCAACCAGCTGTTAAAATCAGTAAAAACTTTACGATTCCTACTGGTACAACACTCTATAGTGTGCCTTGGGGTACAAGTGCTCAAGTGGCTGGTGCTGTAAAAGGTACAGGTGCTCAAGCATTTAAAGCAACGCAACAAAAACAAATTGCCAATGCGATTTATATTTATGGTACAGCAAATAACGTTTCGGGTTGGGTAAACCAAAGCGTACTTTCGGTACCATCAAATACAAATCAATTAAAAGTAACTGCTGACACGGGTGTTGGCCGCATCAACGCTAAAAATAATGGACTGTATGCTTCAGTATATGATGCATCAGGTAAGAAAACTTCCGCAACAAACCAAACATTGAATGTAACTAAAAAAGCTTCACTAAATGGTGAACAGTTCTACCTTGTTTCGGATTACAATAATGGCACTAACATTGGTTGGGTGAAACAATCAGACGTCGATTACCGTACAAGTCAACCTGCCGTTAAAATCAGTAAAAACTTTACAATTCCAGCTGGTACAACACTCTATAGTGTGCCTTGGGGTACAAGTGTACAAGTAGCTGGCGCTGTAAAAGGTACAGGTGCACAAGCATTTAAAGCAACGCAACAAAAACAAATTGCGAATGCTACTTACATTTACGGTACAGCGAATAACATCTCTGGTTGGGTAAATCAAAAAGTACTATCTTTACCGAAAGCAACGCAACAAATCGTACAAGCTGTATCTCAGATTGGTCAATTAAAACCAACTAACTCAGGTGTTAGAGCTACGATTTATGACCAAACTGGTAAAGACGCTTCAAGTCACGCTGATCGCACATACAAAATCACTAAAACAGCTTCAGCGAACAACCAAAATTTCGTGTTATTACAAAATGCGAATAATACACCGTTAGGTTGGTTCAAAACAGAAGATGTGTTGTCACGTCAATTAGGTAAAGAAGTGCCTGCTGCTGGTCAATATGTTGTGAATACGAATGCTACAGGTTTATATGCAATGCCTTGGGGTACTGCAAAACAACGCATTGATACACTTAAAGCATTAACAAATCGTACATTTAATGCAACTAAATCTGTACTTGTTGGTAAAGACACGTATTTATTTGGTAACATTAATCAAAAAATGGGTTGGATCAATAAAAACGAATTAACTGCAAAAGCAGTTGCACAACCAAAACCTACGCCAACACAAATTAAGACGTTAACGAAGCCAGTCGACTATGTCGTTTATAATCGTAACGGGCAATACTTCACAAATGTTGGCGATGCTAAGGCTAAAGGATATTTATCAAGCTATTATGAAAGTTTATTCAATGTTCAACGTTCAGCACTCGTTAATGGTGTGACTTGGTATTATGGTCAATTTAATGATGGTACACGTGCGTGGATCAAATCAGCTGACTTACGTTCACAATTAACACGTTACATCAATTCACCATATACATTTAATCAAGCAGTTGATATTCAGTCTAATCTTTCATATAAACCACAAATCCAAAGAGTGCCTGGTCAATGGGTGGATGCAACGCGTGCAGAAGTAGCAAACGCAATGAATCCATCAACAATTGAAAAAGACCCAACTCAAAAATATCAATTCCTTAAATTGGATAAATACCAAGGTTTAGATGCTGCACAACTTAACAAACTGTTAGTAGGTAAAGGCATCTTAGCTGGACAAGGTCAAGCATTCAAACAAGCTGCTCAAGCAAATAACATCAATGAAATTTACCTCATCTCTCATGCTTTACTTGAAACGGGTAATGGTACATCTACCCTTGCTAACGGTGGCTATGTTGATGCAAACAATAAAGTAGTAACAAATTCTACACGTAAGTTTTACAATATGTTTGGTATCGGTGCTGTAGATACAGATGCGATTCGCGGTGGCTTTAAAACTGCGGAAGCTTACGGTTGGAACACTGTAAGTAAAGCAATAGTCGGCGGTGCAAGCTTCATCAAAAACCGTTATATCGGTATTGGTCAAAATACGCTTTACCGCATGAGATGGAATCCTGAAAATCCAGGTACGCACCAATATGCTACAGATATTAATTGGGCACATCATAATGCTGCGCGTATGAAACAATTCTACGATGCAGTTGGTGCTGCTGGTAAATACTTCGATGTAGACCGTTATAAAAAATAACAGCCTATCAATGCTTAAGGGTCAGGACATACATTGTTCTGGCCCTTTTTATAATGCCTTCCTCATAGATTAAACGTAATGTCATCTTTACTATCCCATATTTCGAATAGCACTGATATTGCCCCTATTTCAAAATGTTGATAATAGTAACTGAAGTCATCAGTAACCTCAATCAAGACTATTAATATGATTGTAATGGCATTAAAGTTTAAAAATACTTTTATCTGATTACTAAAAATGATTTATATTTTTATTTTCTTATTAATAAAGTGGGTATAATATAGCGTTAGCTTTCCCTTTCAATTGCATTCATCCCTAAGATTGTAATACATTTATAATAACGATTGTTAAAGGAGTATAACTCAATGGCACATGCGATTAAACGTGATGCATTCTTTGATAATGCACGTGCACTACTTATTTTTTTGGTTGTTTTCGGACATTTAATACAACCTTATACAGATGCACATTCAGCTATTAATGCATTGTATTTAACGATATATAGTTTTCATATGCCAGCATTCCTATTTATTTCTGGCTATTTTTCAAAAAATGTTGGCCGCGCAGGCTATATTGAAAAAGTGGGTAAAAAATTATTAGGTCCTTACCTTATTTTCTTTGCCTTTTTCTCAATTTACTATTTTATTTCTGGAAAAAATAGTTCCATTGATTTGGATCCTTTTGACCCTGTATTCGCATTATGGTTTTTATTAACGCTATTCTTTTTTAATGTCATTATCGTTATCGTCAGAAACTACAAATGGATATATGTATTACCCATTGCTATTTTAATCGCTATATTAGCGGGTTTTTCAACTAACATAGACGGTTATTTAAGTTGGTCTCGCACTTTAGTATTTTTCCCTATATTTTATATAGGCTATATTCTTGGAGATCATTTTAGTAAACTGATTCGATGGAAAAAATTGGCGCCGCTATCTTTTTTAACGCTTTTAACGTTTTTCATCATTTACTATATTCATCCGATTGACTCATCTTGGTTGCTAGGTAGTTCACCTTATACAAAAACTAGCGGATGGAACGTCTTATTAAGTCCAATTAAACGCCTTACATTATATGTCATTATTTTCTCTACCATGTTTGCATTCTTAAACTTAATCCCTGAAAAACGACAAAGGTGGACATATATCGGCTCTAGAACAATGTACGTTTATTTATTACATGGCTTATTTATAGGTATTATTCGAGGCCATAATTTATTTCCGTTTATTGATCATCCATTAGCCGGAGTTATTTACAACTTTACCCTTTCCCTATTTATCGTTTGGTTATGGTCAACCGATTTTGTAGCCAAATGGACCAATCCGTTTGTACATTTGGAAAAACCTTCACAATTTAAACCTTATTCTTAAAGAATTAAAGAGAAGTCACCTAAAGTATGGTATGCTTTGGTGTAACTTCTCTTTTTTTAGGATGTGATGTTATGAAACTTGAACTCAATAACCAATCTCAATATTTAAAAGCTCCTAGCATTCGACAATTTTCGAATCGCATACATCAATTAAAAGATGTGATAAATTTAACAGTCGGTCAACCAGACTTTGAAATGCCCTCTCCAGTTAAAAAAGCCTATGTAGATGCTATAACCAATAATTTAACGACATACTCTCACAACAAAGGGTTACTTGAAACACGTCAAGCCGTATCAGATTATTTAAAAAAACAATTTCATGTTACTTACGATGCTGAATCTATTATAATGACAAACGGTGCATCTGAAGCATTAGATACAAGCTTAAGATGCATTTTAAATCCGGGCGATGAAGTCCTTTTACCTGGCCCTGTTTACGCTGGTTACATTCCACTAATTCAAACATTAGGTGGTCAACCGGTGTTTATGGATACACGTAAAACGCAATTTAAAGTCACACCCGAATTGATAGAGGCACATATAACACCTCAAACAAAAGTCGTACTATTAAACTACCCTTCAAATCCAACTGGAATGACATTAACCTATGATGAAGTTAAAGTATTAGCAGATTGTCTAAAAAAACATCATGTTTTTGTCATTAGTGATGAAATTTATGCTGAAAATACATTCAATACACATCACACATCATTTGCGCAATTTGATGTCATTAAAAATCAATTGTTACTTATAAATGGGCTCAGTAAATCACATGCAGCAACAGGGATACGTATGGGATTTTTAGCAGGACCAACGCACATTATTAATCAATTAACATTCATGCATGCGTATAACTGTATTTGTGCCAATGTGCCATCACAAGTAGCAACAATTGCAGCACTGACAGAAGGTATACATGCCCCACAGCATATGAATGCCGCTTACATCGAACGCCGTGATTTTTTAATAGGCGCTTTAAACGATATGGGATTTGAATTAGAAGCCATACCTCAAGGCGCATTTTACATTTTCCCAAAAATCACACGTTTCACTGATAACGATTATGACTTCTGTGTCGATGTTTTGGAAAAAGCAGGCGTTGCCATGGTGCCCGGATCTTCTTTTACAGACTACGGTAAAGGGTACATTCGTATTTCTTACGCCTATCATATGGATGCATTAAAAGAAGGTATGCGTCGTCTGAAACACTACTTAGAAACCTATTATCCTCAAAATTAACATCAAAAAACCCTCAAACACATTCGAGTTTGAGGGTTTTACAATACATGTATTATTACATTATATTTTTTCAATCAAATTACGTTAACTTATGGAAATTTTGGGAATTGATCAAAGTCAGGTGAACGTTTTTCTTTAAACGCATCTCGACCTTCTTTAGCCTCATCCGTTGTATAGTAAAGTAATGTCGCATCACCAGCAAATTGTTGTAAACCAGCTAATCCGTCAGTGTCCGCGTTCATTGCAGCCTTTAAGAAACGTAATGCTGTTGGTGAATGTTGTAAAATTTCTTTACACCATTGTACTGTTTCGTCTTCAATTTTATCTAATGGTACAACTGTGTTTGCCATACCCATATCTAAAGCTTGTTGCGCATCGTACTGGCGACATAAATACCAAATTTCACGCGCTTTTTTATGTCCAACAATACGAGCCAAATATCCAGACCCATAGCCAGCATCAAATGATCCTACTTTAGGACCAGTTTGACCAAACTTAGCGTTGTCAGCAGCAATAGTTAAGTCACATACAACTTGTAATACATTTCCACCACCGATGGCATATCCTTTAACCATCGCAATGACAGGTTTTGGAATTACACGAATTAAACGTTGTAAGTCCAGTACGTTTAATCGTGGAATTTGGTCATCACCTACATAACCACCATGGCCACGAACTTTTTGATCGCCGCCAGAACAAAATGCTTTGTCACCTTCACCTGTTAAGATAATGACACCCACGCGTTCATCGTCACGAGCACGTGTAAATGCGTCTATCATTTCATGTACAGTATTTGGAGTAAAAGCATTATGAACCTCTGGACGATTGATCGTCACTTTAGCGATACCTTCAAAATATTCATATTTAATTTCTTTATATTCCTTTAGTGTCTCCCATTGTCTTTCCATAGTTGGCCTCCTCAATTAAACCTTTTATAAAAGCTAGTGTTATTGTATCAAATTTTGCAACATCTTCCACATGAACTGTATGCCCTACTTGAGGTACAACTTCAAGTTTGGCATGTGGAAGGTCGTCTTTCATATTATGGGCAATCTCTACAAATTTTTCATCCCATTCTCCAACAATGAGTTGAACTGGCAATTGGAGATTTGCTAAATCATTCCATAAATTCGGCATCACTCCAGTGCCATAATCCCGCAAAGCTTTCGCTAATCGAGATGGAGATTGACGTAATCTCATATTCCTTATGCGTTGTTGTTCAACATCTGATAAAAATCGTTGTGATTGAAACAATGGCAACCGTTCCCAGTCGTTGACGAACGTTTCTAATGGTGCAAGTTCAAGTACACGCGCGCGTGCTAGATCGACTTGTATTCGTTCTGTCCGCATCACCTCATCTTGAATGCCTGGAGAACCACTTTCTAAAATCAATCCAGAAAGCCTCGTCTCATGATGAATTGCATAATAAAGTGCGACCCGCGCGCCCATTGAATACCCATGTAATATCACATGTTTATCGGCGAAGCGTTGTACAACGTTATGAAGTTGATGACCCATCCACTCAAAATCCCAAGATTGATCCATGCTCGAATCGTCTTGACCATGTCCAGGTAAATCAATCGTTACCATTTTCATTGTTTCTGAGAGCTGCTTGATATGATGATCAAATGTACTGCTATCACTGATAAAACCATGTAATAATATGAGCACGATATCTGAAGGTTGCTTTGCATCATGATTTTTATAGTGTAACATCGACGACCTCACGTAACTGTTCATAGAGTGCTTGATGGGCCTCATAATTACTGTCACGGTCCGTTACAATCTCATAAAGCGTTGCGGACATCGTATTTAGTGGCGCATAGTCAAAGGTTTGAATATCTGTGAAGCGTTTATAACCGAATTGATATAAGTTTGCCACATGTTCAAAATCAAGACCTGTCGGTGTACCAAACAACCGTTCAAAATGTGGTGCTGCAGATGATTTTTGAGGTAAATATGAAAAGATACCACCACCATCATTATTCACTAAAATAATATTCATATGAATATCATTTAACTTAGACATCAATAGACCGTTCATATCATGGTAAAATGCGATGTCGCCAATCAACAATGTTACCTTCTTGTGTACAGCCATACCTAACGCGGTAGACACAACACCATCTATACCATTAGCGCCTCGATTGGCATAAATACTAAAGTCACGCCCATAATATAAATTGTCTATATCTCGAATAGGCATACTATTACTTACAAATAAGTGATCTGTAGCATCTAATTTATCAAGTAACTTTGAGATAAATCCAGCTTCATCATGCGCTTGTTTTTGATGATATGTGATGGTTTCTCTCGCTTGTAACTCCATTTTTTGCCAATGCCTCAACCAAACTTTACGATATGTACTATCTAAAATGTCGAGTGATCTAAAGAAATCATTGGCGGACATTTCGTAAAAATAGTCAGGCATTTTAGGAAATGCATCTATATCTTTACTATTTTGAATTAAAATTTGCGTTGCAGGCGTTTGTTTTAGCCACTGATTTAATTTTTTAGAAACCACTGGTTTACCGACTCTAATGACGAAATCGGCATCCATTTCGAGTCCAGCACGCAATAATAAATCATACGTTGCAATGACATTAGGATGCTGTGTACGGCGAATCGGATTTAAAGGATCCGCTAATATTGGTAAATCATACTCTGTGGCAAACGTTAATAATTGTGATACATCTTGATGTTGCATATCCCCTACTACAATCAGCCCTTTCACTTGTTTAAGCGTATTGGCAATTGGTGAAGGGTCTATCGTTTTTTGATACTTCGGTAATGTATACGTATATGCCGTTAATAAATCAGTTCGCGACCAATCCGGTGTTAACGGTTCACGAAACGGTAAATTAAAATGTACTGGTCCTTGATGTGGCCCCACAAAATATTGACTTGCTTTTTGCAGTTGATAACGGTTCGCTTCTAATGTTAGTTGCGAGCCATCTGCAAGAGGCATATCAAATTGAAAACGCACATAATTCTCAAACATATTCACTTGATTGATTGCTTGAGGCGCACCTACATCTCGCAATTCATGTGGGCGATCACTTGTTAATACGACAAGTGGTAATCGACTAATATGACTTTCTGCTACAGCTGGCACATAGTTTGCGGCAGCTGTACCTGATGTACACACTATCGCGACTGGACGATTGCTTCCTTTAATTAAACCTAACGCAAAGAACGCGGCACTGCGTTCATCTGGATGCACCCATGTTTTAATTTCTGGATGACATTCACAAGCAATCGCAAGCGGTGTAGAACGTGAGCCTGGACTAATGACCACTTCTCTCACACCATAGGCGTAAAGTTCTGATATAAAATGAAACACTTGTTCAGTTAAATGTTGTTGTGCATGCGTCAACTTAGCTCACTCCTAAAGCGTCCATCATAGGACTGAATTTTAAAGCAGTTTCTGCTACTTCTGCTTTCGCATTTGAATCTTTCACGATACCCGCACCTGCAAAAAGAAGTGCCGTATCGTTATTAATTAACATTGAGCGTATAGCAACGATAAATTCACTATCATCATACATATCTATCATGCCTACTGGTGCCCCATACAACCCTCTTGCATTGAATTCATGAGTATCAATATATTGCACCGCTTGCGCTTTTGGATAGCCCCCTAATGCAGGCGTTGGATGCATAACATCAATCAGTTCAATATAATTAGGCGTCACCAAATGCCCACCAATTTCAGTGTACAAATGATATAAATGATCATTTTTAAGAATGCTTGGCGTCTTATGATAGTGTACGTCTTTAACAAAAGGCTTAATATCTTCCAGAATACTTTCGACAACAATGTGATGCTCACCTAAATTTTTAGTATCCTGTAAGAAAGCTTTAACTTGTGCTTGATCTTGCTCTGCGTGTTGCGTTCTTTTAATTGTTCCTGCCACAGCTTTAGTTGAAAGCATATTATCTTGAACTTTAAACAGTTGTTCAGGCGTTTGAGAAATAAAACAATCATCGCCTGACTCTATTAAAAATAAATAACTATTCTTTTCATTTTTCAAAGCCCGTTCTAATACAGAAGCAATGTCGATGGTTGTATTAAATTTAATTTCTCGACGTCGCGATAATACAACCTTTTCATCAGACTTTAAGTTTTGAATCGTTTGATCAACCAAGTGTTCCCACGCATCAATGTCCAGATCCCGTTGAGTACATACGTACAAATCCGCTTCATCAGATGTGTAAGCGGTTGAATCAAATTGACTCAAACACGTATAAATCGCTTTAAATTCTTCAAATGAAAAATCTGATCTACGTTTTGTATATGTGAAATACGTGTCACCATCAATATAAGATATTAATATTTCAGGTAAAATAAAATGATTCATGTCAAATTGTCGCCATTCCACACTCGTACGTTGTGTAGAAAATTGAAATCCGCCATATATACGCAAATGATGTTTCGTCGTGGATGGATGTATTAGTGCAATATCTTCTTTAAAACGATCCCAATCTTTAAACATAGATCGTTTGTTTTTATGGTTATTTTTAAATTCCTTCGCAATGCGACATCCAAAAAAAGCTGTTTCATTATCATTAAGCCGAAAATAAAAGCGGTTACCCGCTTCTTGATTAGTTTTTCTAAATAATGTCACTGGATCCAATGTACGCGGTAAACGCACCTCTATGGAGACCCAAGTTTTAGATGTGCTCGATATTGCGTCAATGATTTCTTGCTCACCAACGTCAACAGTCATCTGTCTCTCACTTCTTTCTCATAATCATAATCCCATTAACATTCATTTTAACATTTTTTAATAGTAAATGTGAGAGACATTGCTTAAATCATAGAGTTTGTTATTGATTTCATTTCTAAACTTTTCTATACTGTTTTTGTATTAATAATATAAATAATCGAGGTTTTGATCTATATGGTGAATCAATTTCAGCAACATTCAACCTTTCATAAGTATTGGCAATTAATGCGACCTCACACGTTAACTGCTGCTATCGTACCAGTTTTAGTGGGTACAGCGATTGCAAAAATTTTCCAACTTGGTAGTGAAGATCATATCAATATGGGCTTGTTTATCGCAATGTTGCTCGCTTGCCTTTTAATTCAAGCAGCGACGAATATGTTTAACGAGTACTACGATTACAAAAAAGGCCTTGATGATCATGAATCAGTGGGAATTGGTGGTGCCATTGTACGTCATGGGATGACACCTAAATCCGTGTTCAATTTGGCCATCGCATTTTATGTAGTTGCTACGATTTTAGGGTTATTTATCGCAGCACAAACGTCATTTTGGCTCATCCCTATAGGCTTATTGTGTATGGCCATTGGCTATTTATACACAGGCGGCCCGTTCCCAATTTCTTGGACACCGTTTGGTGAAGTATTTTCTGGTGTTTTTATGGGAATGTTCATCATTTTAATTGCCTTTTTTATTCAGGCAGGACATGTTAATAGTACCGTGGTTTGGATGAGTATTCCGATTGTGATTACCATCGGCTTAATTAATATGGCAAATAATATTCGTGACCGCGTTAAAGATAAACGCAGTGGACGTCGTACATTACCAATTCTTCTTGGTAAACGTTTGTCATTACTTGTTTTAGCGGCAATGTATGTACTTGCCTATGTATGGGTTATCTACACTGTCTTTTTCGTTCCAGGCGGTTCTATTTTCTTTTTACTTATCTTATTAAGTTTCCCATGGCCTATAAAGGTGTATCGCCGTTTTAAAAAGAATGATACACCTGAGACAATGATGCCAGCGATGATTGCAGCTGGAAAAACCAACACATTTTTCGGCTTACTTTACGCATTAGGCATTTATATTAGCGCTCTATTAGGCAATATTTAAATGAAAACCCACTTAACGCTTATGCTGTTAAGTGGGTTCTGTTTTGTCTTTTTTAATTTGTATGAGTTGATGACGATAATTGAAAAATTGACGATAGCTCAAATATGTGGCTACGAGTGCTGAAATAATCGTTGCCGTCGTATGAATAAATACAACCATAAGTTGAAATTTAATCGCTTGTAATGGCGGAACACCTGCAATAATTAATCCTGTCATCATCCCTGGTATGGACACCAGCCCATACGTTTTTACCGAGTCAATCGTTGGCACAATGGCCACTTTAATACTTTCGCGTATCGCTTCTTTAGCCGCAAGTGAGGGCGCTGCACCTAATGATAACTTAGCTTCAATTGATTCCGTTTCTTTAGTAAAAATACGGTTAAGATTTTGGTAACTTAAATTTATCGCAATCATCCCATTACTGCCTACCATCCCTGCGACAGGTATGATTTCGTTAGGTGTAAAATCTATCGCACCTGTCAGTAAAACCCCACCTAAAGATAAAACGGCTCCAGTCATAATCGCTACAAATGAAACCCAAAAGACATGATGCATAATGGTAGATGCACGCTTTTTAGTGTTTGCTGCTGCATTAATCATAATCACAAGAATAAGTGCTAGTACAATCCATGTATCTTCTACTTTAAATACAAATTCAAGCAAATAACCAATCAAAACTAATTGAATGACTGCTCTTACAGCTGCGATAATTAAATCTTTTGCGATACGTAGTTTTTCTTTATAAGAAATAATAATCGGAATCAACAATAATAGTGAAGTTAAAAGCAAAGATGTTGTGGTCATATCGCCTCCTCCTTCACAAGTTCACCGTTATGTATTGTAATAATACGCTGAAAATGGCGATGACTTTGCGCCGTATTATGAGTAATCCATAACACTGCTGTACCTGCTTCAACCATTTCAAAAATTAATTTTTCAATGGATTGACTGTTCTTATCATCTAATGCGCTGGTCGCTTCATCTAATAATAACAACTCCGGTCGATACATTAATTGTCGCGCGATAGTCACACGTTGTTGTTCCCCACCTGACATGTGCTGTACTCGCGCATTCAATTTATACTTTTTAAGTCCAACAGCCTCTAATAACGCCTTCGCACGCGCCTTGTCAAATGTCTCTTGACGCGCCAATGATGGAAAAGCAAGATTATCATATATCGTTTCACCAAATAGCTCTAATCGTTGTGGTAAATAACTAACACGCTGTCTTAATATTTCAGGCTCATAGTCCTGGTATGAGTGCCCTTGAAATAAAATATCTCCTTCTGTTGGCGATATTAAATCAGCAATGACACGTAATAATGTACTTTTCCCACTGCCTGATGCCCCTACAACTGCAATTGCTTCGCCCTGTTTAACGTTAAGATTAATTTGATTTAATATGCGTTGATCATCTACATGATAGCTTACATTATTTAAATCAAGCATAGCACCCCTCCTTATTCTGTATATATCATATAATCATATACATGGCCATATAACGTTTTTTCAATATGTGGTTTGAAACCCATATTTTCATATAATTTTTTCGCACGTACATTGTCACGATCACAATTCAAGCTAAAGGTTTGACCTCTATATTTTTCAAAAACATGTATCATCAATGCTTTCGCAATACCACGCCCTCTGTATTGTGGAAATGTCGCGATAGATTCAATATATCTATCCGTATCTTCTGCCTCTTTAACAGGTAAAGGGGTTTTAGTCGATAAAGGTAGACTTTTGGCACGCTTTATCGTGCTCCAACTTTCTTCGTAATATAACTCTTTATCTCCATCATACGTAACGATCATACCCGCTACTTGCCCTTCAACATCATAAACATCAATACGATGATAACTATTTCGATATGATTCAGAAGCGACACTTTCTTCGATTACTTTAATTACTTCAGACTTATCATAGTTTTCAACTATTTCAAGTTCCATATCTTTCCAAATCATATATGTTAGTTCTGCAATGGCTGTGGCATCATTTATGGTAGCTGTTCGTATCATACAATTCCCCCTTTTAACTTTATTTTAGAGGAATATATCATTTTATGGAATAAATGCACATCTGTAGGTATAGAGTAAAATAAATATAAACATGAACATTAAAAGAAGTAACACCACGTTTTCGGGGACGTTCAGCTTGCAAAAACAATTATAAGAAAGGTATCTAAATTTATTAAAATCCCTTTATAACAGACTAATACAACGACGTTTAATGTATAAAAAAAGAACATTGCGATTGCAATGTTCTTTAAACGGAAACGGAGGGATTCGAACCCTCGCGCCGCTCTCGCGACCTACACCCTTAGCAGGGGCGCCTCTTCAGCCAACTTGAGTACGTTTCCTAATGGCTCCACAGGTAGGACTCGAACCTACGACCGATCGGTTAACAGCCGATAGCTCTACCACTGAGCTACTGTGGATTCATATTATTTTTTTGTAAGCACAGATACTATTATATCAATTCGGTTGAAGAAATCAAGAGCTAAAATTAAAAAAGTTAACGGAATATTTACACTATAGGAGCTGAAATTCCGCCAACTTTACGTTTTGCACAATGTAATCGCACTATTTCCCTATTCCAATGCATAAAGTTCATTTAAACCTATCGTTAACCGGTCTGTTTGGCGTTTATTAGCAATTGTAAGTTCATTATTCAATGTATTGATTGAAGTAATATATCCCTCTATCGTATGAATATAGCCCGAACGCCAATAACTGATTTTAGCACTTTCATTTTTAGAAATTTTAAAATGCAACATATGATTGATTTCGATGATTTGGTCTTCACTCAAGTCAGGACGGTCAATTTTGAGTTGATTCGCTTCAAACTGTTTAATTCTTTCGAACTGTTCTGGAAGCGTCGCAAAAGGCGCCCATTTAACAATACCGCGTCCCATCGGTATGCGTGCATTTAAATATTGACGTGGTATTTTCCGATAATCCGTTTCTGTTTGATACTTAGGGGGAAGTGTACGGTCCAACATATTCATCACCTCGCACTCATTATAGAACATACGTTCGTGTTTGTGAAGTGATTTTTTAAAGATTCAACGTTTGACCAATTAAAAAACGGCTTAAGAAAAGAGCTCAAACCGTTGAATATCGGATTAAATACCCATAATCGTCATAATAAACAATAGCGCAGCAATCACGAAAACACCTACTGTTAATAGAAATGACAGTTGCTGTTTCAATTTTTTATTCAAAAGACACTCCCCCCATCCCTTAACTCACTTTTGAATACCACACAAACCATTGAGGTTATAAAATACCTATCTCAAAATGATTAGACAATATTCAGAATAATAGTAAGACGATCTTTGTTATAATTAGTCAAACGACTAATATTTAATAGTGTTATACATTATTTTACACTACAATAATAATATATTCCACTTCTATTTTGAGTTAACACACTATAATTGCCTTTTAAAACGCAACATATCTCTGCACCAAATGCCATTTTCATAAATAGGTGCTTCATTATCTTGACTAAAGAAATCAAATAACACATCTACTAATCTAAAACCTGCTTTTTGATAAAAAGCAATTTGATTGATACTTGAATTACCAGTACCGACAATCATTTCTTTAAAATGGTTTTCAGTTGCAAAAGCTATTGCATGATTAAGTAACTTTTTCCCAATACCTACACCTTGTTTTGAATCTTTAACAGCAATGTTAACTAATTCGATACGTTCAGTATCAAGCGCCACTAAAATGTAACTTCCTACAATACCATCATCTTCTTTGTATGCCACACATATACCTGAATTTAAGTACGCCTTTACTCTCTGATAAGAAGGATCCGCGAGTAATAATAAATCCATTGGAGCTTCTTCGATTGTATCCATAACTACAAACATGACGGTCACACCCTTTAACATAAAAATACACTTATACTTCTACAGTAGCATACTTAATAGAAGTATAAGTGTTAATACATCAAAATATGAATCCATTTTAAATTACATTCGGAATACCATTACATTGCGCACTTTCATTTGCGTCAACATATTCAATCCTATCATTTGAGCATTTACAAAAATTACCTAAGGATTTTAATAAAATATTAATTAGAAAATATGTTGTAAAGAAAACTTTAAAGTTACGACTCATCATGGGCCTCCTTAAAATCAATAGTTATTCAACTATACCCTTTATATTTCACGTTATGTGCAAGAGTCGATATATCATATAAACATTGGGATAATTTAAAAAGATATTACTTTGAAGGATCTATACTTCAGGAAGATTTGGAAATGGTTTTGAGGCATCAGGGCCAGGTTGATAGTTAGTACGTTGTTTTTCTAAAATAGCATATCTCGAAAGTGCTTCATAAATATTGAAATTGTCTTTATTATAATCGATAGGTTTTTCGGGATTCGTCGTGAGTGCTTTCGCTTTACGGTCTAAGAGATACGAAAAAGTAATACAGTTGCGATACTGCGTAGAGATAGTGTGTTCTGAAACATTTAAAATGACAGATTGACCATTTACAAAAGTAATTTTTACTTTAGCACCTTTTAATTTTTTAATTCGTTCAACAAAATGCATATTCATCCAGCTGTTTTCAGTAGCGCGATCGGAATGTGATGGAAAATAAAATGAAGGAAATATCGGAGTGATATTAATTGGAAGTTTACTTTTGAGGTTCGAAATGCGACGCGTTTGTGCTTTTCTAGATTGATACGTTTCACCATAACATTTACAACTGTTTTCAATGATTTGTATCAATGGTTCGTGAACAATGATTGGTGGTTCATCGTACTTCAGAATTTCCGTACTTTGATTGATGCCATATGGGCCATCTGTCGGACGTAAAAACATGTCTCCTTTCATAATAATATAATTGTTTTGGTTAACTGAATTTTTCATTCGGTTCCCCCTTTTTAGATTTATTTTATTTCTCTATGTACCACCTATTATATACAAACCAAACTAAATGTCAATCTAAATTTGATGTTTTATTAAATTTAATTTTAAGCACCTCAAAACACCACCTTTAAAACTTTTAAAAATTCAGAATATTCATTGCATTTGTATTCATGTTTCGTTATACTGATAAATAACTATTTAAACAACATACAAGGAGTGATATGCTATGAAACATCAACTTGATACGAAAACGTATAATAATACTAACGCAATGCATATGATTCATCAGCTTGGTGTAGAATTAGTAATTGAAGACGCGCTAAAAAATCAGCGTAAGCAACAACTCAAACATTTAATTGATGAAGCGCTACAAAATAAAAACGAAGCTAACTTCAACAAGTATACTGCTGAATATTTAAAATTGGAGGAGCTTGAAGTTGAAATCATTTCATAATCATCATTAAAACAGGTCGAAACATTGCATGGATACAATGAGCGACCTGTTATTTTTATACCATTAAATCAATAATTTCTTCTTTTGAAATATCACCGAAGTAATAATAAAAGTCATAATCAACGAGTGCTTCTTTTATTGATTCTTTTAGATGTAACACGCCTTCCAAAGCATGTTCAAGTTCGGTTACGTTGCCTTCTCCAAAGAAATCACCGAATATTTTCGCATGTTCAATGCGTCCTTTTTTAACGTCCAATTTAATTTGAATAAAACCTTTTTCAAATTTATGTTCTCTTTCAAAATTGTATTTAGGGTTTTTACCATAATTCCATTCCCAAGTGCGGTATTTTTCATGACTCAACTTTTCAATATTGTCCCAGTCTTCATCTGTTAATACATATGCTTCTACTTCATTTTCACCAAAAAGTTGTTTTAAAATAATTTGCTTAAAGTCTTCAATATCTAAAGGTTGATCCAAAAACTCTTGAATATTAGCCACACGCTTGCGCACGGATTTCACACCTTTAGATTGAATTTTAGCTGGATTAACACGTAACGCGTTTTGTACTTCATCCAATTCACTGTTAAGCATGAGCGTGCCATGACTAAACATGCGGTCTTTCACTTTAACCATCGCATTGCCTGATATTTTGGCTTGTCCAACTTGTATGTCATTACGACCCGTTAACGCCGCATCCACACCCAATTGATTTAAAACATCGACAATCGGTTGCGTGAATTTCTTAAAGTTATGGAAACTTTGACCATCATCTTTCGTAATAAAACTAAAATTTAAATTACCAAAGTCATGATACACTGCACCGCCACCAGAAATACGACGTACAACATCAATATGATGCGCATCGATATAAGGTTGGTTGACTTCTTCAATGGTATTTTGATTTTTTCCAACAATGATAGAAGGTCTATTAATATAAAATAAGAAATAACTATCTTCATTATCCATTGGAACTGTATTTAAAACGTACTCCTCCATTGCTAAATTCATTGTAGGATCCGTGATATTATTGTTGCTAATGAATTTCATTTAAACTCTCTCCTTTGAAATAAGGTTGAACAATTTAAATATCGCACGATACATCTTCAAAAGCTACTGTTTACACTTAGAGATGACAAAAACATTAAAATTAACGCAAATTGTTTATTTAAATTGTAAATTTTAGTACAATATATGCTAGTTAAATTTCTAAGGGGGCGTAAACATGACGATTGCTGAA
Organism: Staphylococcus agnetis; assembly: GCF_011466855.1. Classification (NCBI taxonomy): domain Bacteria; kingdom Bacillati; phylum Bacillota; class Bacilli; order Caryophanales; family Staphylococcaceae; genus Staphylococcus; species Staphylococcus agnetis. Next base: position 618,463 of record NZ_CP045927.1, on the reverse strand, counting down.
GTTGGAGACATCGTAGAATTTTACGATGGTATTAGAGGTAAAGTTGAGAAAATCAATGACAACTCTGTTATAGTAGATTTAACAATAATGGAGAATTTTGCTTCTCTTGACTTGCCAGAAAAAACAGTCATTAATCATAAAAGATATAAGATTGTTGAACAAGAAGGTTAATCTATGATGAAAAAATTAAACAAACCGCTACTTTGGTTTATATTAAGTTTTATTGGTTTTCACATTATTTTATTCATAATGTGGGGAGAATATAATGTTTACTGGCAATTATATACAGGCATTATGCTTATCGCAGGTATTAGCTACGTCTTTTACCAACGTGATATTGCTTCCAAACGATTACTCACGTCAATCGCAATTGGTTTAGCAGCCGGTGTACTGCTTGTACTTGTTCAGGTCATTATTGCTTTAATCACCTCAGATCTCAGCTATACATCACTCATTAAGCAACTGTCTCGAACAGGCGTCTATTTCAAATGGCAAATGTTGATAACATTACTATGTGTCATGCCATGTCATGAATTATACATGCGTACAATTTTACAAAAAGAACTTACTTTATTAACACAACGACCTTGGATAGGTATTGTTACTAGCGCAATATTATCTAGCTCATTCTTTATTTACCTTGATCGTTGGTGGATTGTTCTTTTTATCTTCATATGCCAACTTATTTTAGGTTTCAGTTATGCCTATACACGTCGAATTGTCACAACAACAGTAGCACAGATTGTAGCGGTGGTCCTTTTACTCATTTTTCATGGGTAAAAGTTTTGGGTATGAACCACATTCAATGGATTACACATTGCGTCATCCCCTATTACATTTCTAAGCGTATGCATAAAAATGTAACTAAAACTTTCTAAATAGAATGGGGCTGGAACTCACGTTCCGGCCCCAATTTTTTAAATATCTCTTTTTCTTCTTTTCAATAAAACGAAACCAATTAGACTCATTAATCCAGCGACTAAGATTGGCTGTTGTCCAGATTCACTTCCTGTACGTGGCAGTTCCTCATGTAGATGATGCTTCTCTTCATGTTTCACATGCGCTTTTCCATTATTATTTACTTTATTAGATATTGTACTCATCACTTTAAATTTAGGTTTTTCATTTACAACCTTTGGTACGACTTCATCAGTCTTTGGTGATTTCTCTTTTTCTTCTTCCATTCTAGGCGAATCTTCTTTTACTTTTGGCGATGGTTTTAATTCATTATCTTTCTTAGGCACGTTATTCTCAGGTGTTTCCGGAATATCTGGTTGTTCCTCTTTTGGTTCATTTGGATGAGGCGGCTGAGTATCCTCTTCTTCTACAAGGACACCTTTCGTTTGACCATTTTCTATCATAATTGTATCTTCTATAATTTCGATAGGATCATGTGAGCCGTTTTCAATTGATGGTCGATCATTATCAGTATCTTCTTCAAATGTCATATTGTTTGAACCATTTTCTGTGCCAATCTCACTTATAATATTAATAACGTTACTGTCTTCAACTTCTTCAATAGTTCCGTTAACTTCTCCTTTAATCTCACCATTACCTGTGTCTTCTTCAAAGTCAATCAAATGATTATCTTCAACAATGTCAATGATGCCATCAACATGACCCGTTTCACCTTCAGGAGTTGTGATTTCTACAATATCAATATGATGATTGTCTTCAATTTCTTCAATTACACCTTCAGCATGTCCAGAGATAGAAGGCGGTAACGTATTTTTATCTTCGAACTCAATTAAATGATTGTCAGTCATGTATTCCATTGTATCTTCTAATGTTGTATGGTCTGAAACAGCACCCGTCATGATACCTTTCGCTGTATCTTCTTCATATTCAATAACATCACTTGTGTGATTCGTTTGACCAACTCCCGCATGCGTATCTTCTTCAAATTCAATCACACCTGTAGCATGATTTGAACCATGAAGTGTATCTTCAACAATTTCAACAGGACGCGTATCTTCTGTTTCTTCAGTATATACATATTCCCCATTTCCAGATATCGTCTCTTGAGTCACATAATCTAAATCAATAGGTTGACCAGCTTGAATAATAGGCTCAGAAGGTTTATCCTTACCACTACCACTCGCATTGTTAGAGTAGAATTGGACACCATTATTCCAAGTTAGCGTGCTTGGGTAGTAATAATAATGGTTATAATTATTGTTATAATAATAGCCTGATAATTGAGTTTGTAAATTTAAATTAGGTGCATTAACATCGTATTTACCATAATACTGAATCACATATGCTTCACCATTAAGTCGTTCAAAGTCTAATTTATATGAACCATCTGAAACATTTAGGTTCATAGTATGAGTCACATCTTCAAAATCATTCTTATTAAAGTCTACATAAACACTTTTAGCTAAATTTGATTGACCTTTATATTTATAAACTTTAATATTAGGTCGTTCATAGCCGTTATAATTACCTTCTGTAATTCTACCTGTTACAGATACTGAAGTCATATTTTTCTTTTCAGGATTAATGTAGGCAATATGGTTAATAGTTCCATTATTTTTGTCGAGTCTATCTATTCTACCATTTATACGCATCCCATTATTATCTCCAACACCATTTAAATATTGCACATTAAATTGTGATTCGGTTTTGGAGTTATTTATAGTAGTTGATACAGTTTGATTTCCAACGTTTAGAACTACTGATGGCTTAAAATATAAATTAATAGATAATTGAGCTTTAATATCTCTTCTATTTGTAACATAATTAGAAAACGTATATCTAATTGTTTTGTCGTTAAATAAATACCCTGTAGCAATAATCGAAGTATTATCTTTAATATCCGGCATATAACGCTTAGTACCAATACCCATTGTATCCACATTATTACTTAATTTAATATCAAAGTAATCTCCTTGTTTGATACTATCATCAAATTTCAATTTATAATCAAGCGTCACTCTCTCAGCTTGGTGAGGATTTATTGTTGTAGCACCCTTTTGCCCTTTAATTGATCCTTCTTCAACGGTAACTTTATTAGATACATCTTGTCCTTGAATCACTTGTTTATTTTCAGTGCTTGTCTGTGTTGGCGACACTGTTCTTGGTGCGGCTACTTCAGTTGGCTTATTTTCATTTGAAATGATTGCGCTCGGCTCTATAATTTCATCATTGTTTGTTTGATGTGAATTATAGCTTGCTTCTAATTTTGTCGACTCGTTTTGAGTTTCACTTTTAAGTAAACCTGTCTCTGCTTTAGTCCCTTCTAACGTCTCACTCTCTGAAGTTGTACTTTTATCAGACACTTCAATTGCCTGGTTCCCACTCGTTTCTGATGCGTGTGCTTCAGATTGATCAGTTACCCCAATCACTGCAATTGTGCCTAAAGCGATTGAAGCAGCTCCGATGCGATATTTTCTAATGCTGTACCTTTGTTTGTTGTTCATAATTTGCAAATCCACCTTTTAATATTTTTGATTAATAAAATAACTTTTATGCCCTGTAATATTTAAAAAAGACAATAAAAAAACTACTTCGCTCAAAGTAGTTTTCATCACTAAATATCTAACTTACAAAAATAATTATATAGCGTCATTTTTAGTTTTACAACATAGTTATATTAAATATACCTTAAGTGATTTTTAAATATGTTTAACACATTATAATTGCGTATATTGCGCCCTTTTTCCTTTTATACCAGTACTTTCACTGTCCTTCTAGCCTTCTAAAACCCTTAAATCTAAATTAAAATATAATAATTATTGGGATGTAATTGGTATTCACTCATAGAACTACAATCGTGATTATTTTTTAAATAGGGACGTTTAATGAATAAAAAAGAAGCTAAAACATTTGCTTTAGCTTCTTTGAATATTACATTCCTACTATCGTCATATTCTGTTTTCTCTTGTTAATAGGCGTTGATGAAGATAAACGCTTAATTATTAATTCTGGCATAGATATTTTTGATACGTAATGCATAGGTGCATGTTCTAAGTATTGACGGTAATGTCGGTAACAATAATCTGTCATTATCACACGATACGTATAGTCTCGTTTTAAACTGAATTGAGTTACTCGTTTGTTGACTGGTTTTGAGACATCTATCGTGAAATCGAATCCTTTCCAAAACAAGAAATGTGTCGGATCAATACCGTTTAAAGTAAGTGCATCATTTCCACTATGCAAATAAGCCACACTTTTTTCGATTAACATTTTAATAACTTCCCCACTTAATGTCAAATCTATCAAATGGTCAGGGTGAGGATAAATGTTAAAGATATCTTCATGTTGTAATGGCGTTACACATCCTTTTGAAGAAGGTAATGGTAAATGTACGCAACTGATATCAGTTGGATGCTCATTTTGGATGCTTTCATGTAACAATTCAATGAATGGATGCGGGTGTTTTAACAATTCCTCGAAAGCCGTAAACCGTGCATCTAGATGCAGTCCGTTTATCATCTTATTTTTCCAAGTTTGAACTGCTTTCCGATCATATTTAGTCATGTCTAATAATGCTTCATGTTCTTCGTATTGACTGAGCGTTACGATTTTTGGATTAATATCAATCGTCTCATAAGAAGATTGTCTACGTCTAAATGTTACTTCTACATGAACGAGATGTTCGCCGTTTTGTCCAGCCCGGACAACTAATGTGCCATCTTCATTTTCAATTGTCGTTTCTTGTTGGTGGCCTGTAATAAATAAATCTACAATCCCTATATTTCTCAACATTTCATCTGTTTTTGACTGATTAAGGTGTTGCGATGTGAGAACACCTCCGTGAAATAAGACTATGAGAAAGTCAGGTGCTTCAGCTTCATAAATATAACGAATCCAACGTTTTGCCGATACCGTTGCACGTTCAATCGCAATATCTTTCTCCATTTCAACGTTTTGATTTTTCACTAATGTTTCAGAAGTTAATCCAATCACTGCAATCCGTAAATCCTTAATTTTATGGATGATATACGGTGTTGAAAAATAAGGTTCATGCGTCATCGCATATTCAATATTGGCGGATAACCATGGAAAACGAGATAAAGCAATCGAACGATTTAAAAAATCTAAACCGAATTTAAATTCATCTGCACTTACACCACTCGCATCATACTCTAATGCGTTCATGACTTTTATCATCGGATGCCGTTTGTGTGGCGCGATTAACGCATAATAAAATGCGACAATATTTCCAGCTAAGCTCCCTCCATTATCCAGTAAAAGAACGTGCGGTTCACGTTCACGTACTTTTGAAACATACGTACCTGCACGATAAATATGGGAACCCGCTTCATCGTTTAAAATATGACTATGAATATCGGATGTCGCTAAAATGTTTAAACGTATCTCTTCATTTTGACGCATAAACAGAACTCCTTTTTGTCATTTGATTTTATTTTATCATAATTTAAAATGTGCAATCATTTGCCTTTTACTATTTTAATCATAGGTCAGAAATATCACTTCACATAAAAAAATGGGTATGAAAACAAAAGTTTCATCCCATTTCTAAAGTTTTGAATTTGTTATCCAATTTGAACACGTTCTTTAGGGAAATGAAATTTGGCTGGTTCCCGATTTCCACTGAACATGATAATAAATGATATAAGACCGACGCGTCCGATAAACATGAGACACATTAATACCACTTTTGACACGCCACTTAAATCTCCGGTTATCCCCGTTGACAAACCACATGTCCCGAATGCCGACATGATCTCAAAGTAAATATGAATGATATTAAATTGACGCCCTTCAACGAGAAGCATAATAAACATGCCTAAAAACGTGAGAAATATCGCAATCGCAAATACGGCGAAAGAGCGCTGTATATCTTGTGAATGAATTTCTCTGTTAAATGCTTTCACACCAGATTTTTCAGCATTTGGTTTGTAGTTAATTAAAAATAAAATAAGAATCGCAAATGTCGTCGTACGGATACCCCCACCTACTGAGCTTGGTGAAGACCCTATGAACATGAGCCCACCCATAAATAAGTTGGTCGCATCTGAAAATTGCGAAACGTCTATCGTTTGTAACCCGGCACTACGGGTTGTAGATGACTGAAAAAGTGCGTAGAAAAAGGATTCATGCCAGGAGTGACCTTTTAATACACCGTGACTTTCAATTAATAAAATCCCAATCATTCCTACGATTAGAATCGCTAAATACGTCACTGTTGTTATTTTAGTAAATAATGTAAATCGAAAGTTAGGAATACGATTGGTAATATACGCTTTTACTTCAAGCAATACTGGAAATCCAATAGAGCCAAGTATAATTAAAAAGATGATAATTGTTTGTACAAAATAGTCCGTCGCATAAGGTATTAAAGACTCCCCAGTTATATCCAAGCCACCATTTGTGGTTGCTGAAACTGAAACAAAAATCCCTTGAATAATAGATTCTTTAATATCGTGAATATCTCGGTAAAAATAAAATGAAAGTAAGATTGCGCCCACTGCTTCAATTAGCAACATCGCACGTACGATATCTATAATCAATTTTACCGTTCCACTCATCGATTCTTTATTGTTATCTAACATGATTAATTGACGCTCTCGAATCCCGATATGTTTGCCTAATACGACCCATAACAACGTACCAATGGCCATCACACCAATACCACCAATATTTAAAATCAGTAGAATAATGATGTAACCAAACGTGGAATACGTTTCAGAAATATTGACAGGCGTTAGCCCTGTGACACTTACACCCGAAACAGCTACAAATAGGGTGTCAATCGGCGCTACTTTGACACCTGGTTTATGTACGCCGGGAATATTTAACAATAAGAATGCGACAATAATCGCGACTAGATAATATAACACAATCCCTTGTTGTGGGCTTGCTTTTCTAAAAAGTTGGTTCACTATCGACACGATTGTTCACTCCACATTATTTCAATTTAAACGCAATGTTCATTGTGTGACCTTGACGCATCACCTTTAATTTTAAAGGTTTAGATGTATCTGTATGTCTAAAAAGTTGTTGTTTATAAGATAATGTATCTTTAATCGGCTGACCATCTAATTTTACTATTATATCATCTTTTTGTAATCCTGAATCTTTCGCAGGACTTTTATTTTCAATTTGTTTAACAATCACACCTTGATTAACGTCTTGTGGCAGTTTCAATGTTTGACGCTCATTTTCGGTTAATTCCGTAATATTTTGCATACCTAACCATGTATTAGGATACGTGATTTTACCATCTTTTTCCAATTGTTTTGCGACTTTAAGCGCATCATTGATCGGTATCCCAAAGGCCATTCCTTCCACATTTGGCATCGTAATTTTTAATGAAGCGATACCTACGACATCACCATTTTGATCTATAATCGCGCCACCTGAATCTCCAGGATTAATAGGTGCATCAACTTGAAAAGCGCGAAGTAACATATCATATTGGTTATCTTTATCAATATCTACCGGCACATTTCGATTTAATCCTGAAATGATCCCTTCCCCGACTGAATTATAAAAATCTAATCCTAATGGATTTCCCATAACTATGATGGGCTCACCAAGCACCAATTTATCGGAATTACCCGTATGTATCGGTTTTAACTGTTTTGCCTTATGCGCCGACACTTTTAAAACTGCAATATCTGACCATTTATCCGTACCGACAACCGTCGCTGAAACTTTCTTATCTGTTAAGTATGTTAGCGTCTGTGTTTTACTCGTACCGATGACATGCGCATTCGTTAAGATATAAAGAGAGTCGTCTACTTTTTTGTAGACGACACCTGATCCAGTTTCATTATTTTGTTGCGACTGATTTTTCACATCTTGAACGTTTACTGGCGTAGATTGTGACTGACTTTCAACAGCTACCACTGAATTTAAAGCCGCATTGGCATGTTCCATCGTTTTCGTTATTTGTTTATGGGTACCTTGTTCTTTTTGTTGATGTTCAAGCGTAGTACGTACATTATCATCACTTCGATTAACATTATTAAAAATAGCGAACAAGAGCACTAAAATGAGTATGGCTGCTAAGACAATTAGGATTTTTGCCCATTCTTTAGTAATGAATTGTGTGATTTTTTCAGTCCAATCTTTTTTTGCAGAATAGCGATGTTTGTCTTGTTCATCACGTAAAACGTTGTTATCGTGCTTTGAAGACGTTTCAGATGTTTGAGAACGTTTTTTATTTTCAGTTGGAGTATGTTTTTTGATTTCTTGCGCTTGCTGTTTATATAAGTTCGATTGTAGCGCGTCATTTTGATTCGAAGCCGATTGTTCAGCATGTGTATCATTTTCATGAAGTTGACCTGTATTGACTTTGTCTTCATGTGTAATTTTTTCGATACGTGCTTTTCTTAAATTATCTTTCACACGCTCTTCATTATTTTTCACTTGTGCTTTTTCACGCTCTTTTTTTAAGCGTGTCGCTTCCTCTTCTGCTTTAATGCGCGCTTCACGTTCATCATTATGGAAAAATTCACGTCTTTTACGTTTATATTTGTGTCGTGGAATGACATGTTTTTTATCTTGATCCAATGTTCACGTCCTCCTCAATATCGTGTGCTTAAATATTATTATGACATATTGGCCTTCAAATTTCTTTAATAATCTATCCATAATTGTTAAAAATTTATGATACCTATCATTAGATAATCGTTTCCAAGTAAAGCCGTCACCATAATAAAAAGCGAGGCTGTTCGTGCCTCGCTTTTCATCAATCTATTTTGTTTGTTTTTTATTTTTTTTAACTGAAGTCAACCAACCGATGACAACTAATCCAATCATGACAACCCAGAATATAATCTGCCATAAAGTTGAGTGTGGAAAGTCATGTGGAATCACTGCGATATCTTTATGCGCCAATACTAACACGACCAATTTAATACCAACCCAGCCTACAATGGCAAATGCTGCACCTTCTAAGCCTGGATATTTATTAAGCAATTCTACAAAAACAGTTGCTGCATAACGCATTAAAATAACACCAATTAAGCCACCAAGGAACATGACACCGAATTGACCTGCATCCATACCACCAAAATGCACACCTAATTTTGGTAACGTCACAGCAATTGCTAATGCCGCGAGCATAGAATCAATTGCGAAAGCGATATCTGCAAATTCAACTTTAGCGACTGTCCCCCAAAATTCTTTTGCACTCACTTCTTTTTCAGCGCCAGATTCATCAAAATGATGGTCATCATTATCTGGTGTATCCTCATGGTGACTTTTACTTTTGTAAAACTGGTACAGATTTTTAATTGACATGTAAATTAAATAAACAGCACCTGCTGCTTGTATCCACCAAAAGTTCACTAAAATACTAATCAAGAATAATGCAATAAAACGGAAAACAAATGCTCCTAACAAACCATAAAACAAGGCCTTTTTACGTTGTTTTGGCGGTAAATGTTTAACCATAACTGCCATAACCACTGCATTATCTGCTGCAAGTAAACCTTCTAAAAAAACAAGGACTAAGACAACGCCTGCATAGGTTAACAATATCGTTAAATCCAAACTAATTCCTCCTATTATATGAGATTTATCGATGAAATCATTTTATTTCAAGTCGACGCTCATTTACTTTTGCATAATTAAAGAGACCCATGCTAAATACATAGCAAAGGTCTCACTCAGCAAAAATATTGCCCGCTTTACCGGAAGAAAATTCTTCGTAATGACGACAAAGCGTTTTTAACGTTAAACGTTAAACAAGTTACTCCCCTCTGACAAAACTGTCATAGGTATTTAATTATGATGTGATTATTATACCCAATTCGATGAGAAAAAAACAACCATTTATTTAAATTTGGAAATACTATTACAATAAACTATACAATTCAATTTCAGGGAATTTATCTTCAAACCAACGTGTCGCAAATTCATTTTCAAATAAAAATACTTTATTATCATAACGGTCATTTACAAGTATTGAACGACTTGTATTCATTTTTTCTTGAATGTCGTCTTCATTATGAATCCAACGTGCAATCTTTTTACCTACCGGCTCCATGACCACATCCACGTTGTATTCATTTTTCATGCGATGTTCAAACACTTCAAACTGTAATTGACCAACCGCACCTAAAATGACTTGGTTTGTATGTGGTGATTTATAATACTGTATCGCGCCTTCTTGAACTAATTGTTCAATACCTTTATGAAAATGTTTTTGTTTCATTACATTCTTAGCCGACACTTTCATAAAGATTTCTGGTGTAAACTGTGGTAAAGCTTTGAAATTAAATTTTTGATTTCCACCCACTAACGTATCACCGATTTGATAATTTCCAGTGTCATATAACCCAATAATATCGCCTGCAACGGCATGGTTTACAGTCTCTTTATCATCTGCCATAAATGTCGTTGAACGCGTAATTTTTTGTTTTTTATTTGTACGCTGTAACTTAACATCCATACCACGTTCAAAGGCACCACTTACAACACGCATAAATGCGATTCGGTCACGGTGACGTGGGTCCATGTTCGCTTGAATCTTAAAAATAAACCCAGAAAATTGATCATCAAAAGGGCTGACATCGATATCTTCTTCAGTTTGACGCGCATGTGGCATTGGTGCATGATCAACATAGGCGTTTAAGAAATTTTGAACACCAAAATTTGCAAGTGCTGAGCCAAAGAATACAGGTGTTAAATCGCCTTGTTTTAAAGCCTCTGTATCAAACGCTTCTCCAGCTTCATCAACTAACATTAATTCTTCAATCGCTTGTTGGAACACACTATCTTGCGCAATATCATGAGCTTCTTCAAGTTCATAATCTTCATTAATGTGTAAAATATTCTCTTCATCTCTAAAAGGCTCAATCGTACGTTCTTTACGGTCAATAATACCAAAGAAATTTTGTCCCATACCAATAGGCCAGTTCATTGGATACGTTTCAATACCAAGTGTCGTTTCAATTTCATCAAGTAAGTCAAAAGGATCTTTACCTACACGGTCCAATTTGTTAATGAAGGTAAAAATAGGAATGCCACGCATTTTACATACTTTGAATAATTTAAGTGTTTGTGGCTCAATCCCCTTTGCACAGTCGATGACCATGACCGCACTGTCTACCGCCATCAGTGTACGATACGTGTCTTCTGAAAAGTCTTCGTGACCTGGTGTATCAAGGATGTTAATTTTATAATGATCATAATCAAACTGCATTACAGAACTTGTAACTGAAATACCACGTTCTTGTTCAACTTTCATCCAGTCACTTGTCGCAAATTTACCTGTCTTTTTACCTTTAACTGTCCCCGCTTCACGAATGGCCCCACTAAAATATAATAGTTTTTCTGTTAATGTTGTTTTCCCGGCATCCGGATGCGAAATGATTGCAAACGTTTTGCGGGATTGAATTTCATCTTTAATACTCATCATTGTTCTCCTTTATACTTCTTGTAACCAATGCGTTATACGTAAAGCAAGGGTGTTCGCTTCATCCTCATCAATGACATTGAATAAGTGGACAAACAAATGTTCAGTTAAACTTTCGCCATATAACGCTTCATCAATTAAAATTGACCAATTTAAATCTGGAATAGAAACTACATAATAATCCTCTTTTTTATTTTGGTAAATAAAAACTTTTGCAGAATAATGGTCGCTATGCGATTCTCTAATTTTCAACAGGACCACCTCCAAATTTTTTATAAGCCGCTTCAAGACCGATTAAATCATCACGATGTGGGACTTTTACGTGTCCTGGCATAATTTGATACGGTTCACGCCCTTTTGATGCCAAAACGACTGTATCTCCTGGCTCTGCAACATCAATCGCGTGTTTAATTCCTTCAGCACGGTCTGTAAATTCAATATAGTTATCATGCGTGGCACCTTTTGCTAACTCTGCAGTAAGCATTTTAGGGTCGTCATTTGCTGGATTATCTGGCGTGAAAATCACATAATCAGCACGTGAGGCAACACGCCCCATTTCCGGTGTTTTCGTTAAATCGCGTTCACCTGCCATCCCCACAAGAAAGATAAGCTTTTGTTTAACAAACGGTTTCACAGCATCAATAAGCTTTGTCATACCATCTGCCGTATGAGCATAATCGATAATTAAATCAATCGGCAAATCAGAGTCAAGTACTTCTAGACGTCCTTCTACAGGTTCTAAATCAGCCACAATGCGCGTAATGGTTTCTAAATCAGTGCCTTTTACCCAAACACCTAACATTGCTGCCATTAAGTTCGCGATATTAAAACGGCCTACATATGGTGATCTCACGGAATATGTCCCAAATGGCGTAACAAAGTCGAATGTAACCCCTTGTAGTGTTTCATGAATATTCTTTGCCATAAATTGCGCTTCATTATCTATACCATATGTGAGTGTCTCATATGGTGTCACTTCCATTAAATATTGAGAAAATGAATCATCCGCATTCACAATAGCATATTTGTCTTGGGATAAATCTTGACCTAATTGACTAAATAATAACGACTTCGCATGACCATAAGCTTCCATAGTACCGTGAAAGTCAAGGTGATCTTGTGTTAAATTAGAAAAAATAGCGACATCAAATGTGACACCTCTTAAACGTCCTAGCGTTAAGCCGTGTGAAGACACTTCTAATGTCATTGCCTCTGCGCCAGCTTCTACAGCTTCATTTAAACGCTTAATTAATGAAACGGTTTCTGGTGTCGTATTCGTGCCTTTTGTTATTTTTTCATTAATTTGAAACCCATTTGTACCTAAATAGGCACTTCCTTTACCTAATTTACGGTAAATGTGATGAATCATCGTTGCGATAGATGTTTTACCATTAGTTCCTGTTACACCTATAGTAGTTAACTTTTGGCTAGGGTAATGATAAAGTTGATGCGCAAGATGACTGGCAACTCTTAACGTATCAGGAACTATAATTTGAGTGACATCGCCTTCTAACGTAAGCGCGCGGTTAACGACAATTAAACGACACCCTGCATCTACAACTTGTTGCGCGAATCGATGACTGTCTACAGTATAGCCTTCTGAAGCCACAAAAATGCTCCCCACTTTAGCAGTCCTAGAATCCGTAGTAATATCAACAACATCACGGTCTAACGTTCCAATCACTTTTTTGATTAAAATTTTCTCAAATAATCGTTGCGCATTCACTTAAATCTCTCCTTTTAGTTACACTCACTCATTATACACTTTTCTCTTTAAAATCATATATGAACCAGCACATTTTTACTATTGAAACGTGCACTTGAGGTCGAATATTTTATCATTTTTATTTTCTCAACTTATACATCATGAGATGTCTCCATACATCAACCTACTACAGACGTATTCACTTTTTTGTTGTGTCTATGTTATGTATATATTAAAATATAATAATGGATTTGTTTACGTAAAAATAATTTAAAGTTACACATACGTGATTTATAGGTAACTGAATATCATTTTTCACGTTTAATGTACCAATATAAACATGAAACGTATTAAAAATTTTAACATCTATTACTATAGATTAAAATTGTAATAATTTTGTTAGGATTAAAATAATCTTTTCACAAACAAACAATAATAAGTTACACTAAATGTGTATCCAAAGGTATTTATCAACATTTCTGTTGCAATATTCTGTAAGACACCGAAAACTTTTAATGGAGGGTGGCCAATCATGGTGACACAAAAGAAAAAATTATTAATCATTACTGGGTCATTTGGTAACGGACATATCCAAGTCACTAACAGCATTGTAGATCAACTCAACAACCTCAAACTAGATAACCTATCTGTGATTTCACATGATTTATTCTTAGAGGCGCATCCTATACTTACAACTTTAACTAAAAAGTGGTATATCAATAGTTTTAAATATTTTCGACGCATGTATAAAGCATTTTACTATAGTCGTCCTGACGAGTTAGATAAGTGTTTTTATAAATACTATGGTTTGAACAAATTGTTGAATCTACTTTTAAAAGAGAAACCCGATTTAATTTTATTAACATTCCCTACCCCTGTAATGTCCGTGCTTACAGAACAATTCAATATGAATATACCTATTGCAACAGTAATGACTGACTATCGCATGCATAAAAACTGGATTACACCAAATTCTGCGCGCTATTATTTAGCGACGCATGATTTAAAATCTGAATTTGAAAATATTGGTGTTCCATCAGAAACGATTAAAGTAACTGGCATTCCTATCTCAGAAAAATTCGAAACACAAATCGATACTTCTGCTTGGCTTTCACAACATCATTTAGATCCAAATGCGCAAACAATTTTAATGTCTGCAGGCGCTTTTGGCGTATCAAAAGGCTTTGATCAAATGATACAACGCATTTTAGATGAGAGCCCGAATGCACAAGTCGTGATGGTATGTGGTAAAAGTAAAGAATTAAAACGGCAATTATCATCTACATTCAAAAATAACCCTAAAGTGTGCATTTTAGGTTTTACAAAACATATGAACGAGTGGATGGCTTGTAGTCATATGATGATTACAAAACCTGGTGGCATTACGATTTCAGAAGCTCTTACAAGACAAGTACCAATGATTTTCTTAAATCCTGCCCCTGGACAAGAGTTAGAGAATGCCTACTACTTTGAAGAAAAAGGTTTTGGTCATATCGCCTATACACCTGATGAAGCGATTGATATCGTGACACGCTTAACACATCAACCGGAACAACTTAAAACAATGGTAGAAACGATGTCATCATTAAGAACACGGTACGCCACTCAACGTTTATGTGAGGATTTATTAGATTTACTTTATGATGCTACTGAATACGAAAAAGTTTACGGAAAGGTTCCTTTATATGCAAAACTACTCGTCAAATAACGATAACTACATGAAAAATTTTTATTTACTACTAGTTATCCTCTTTTTGATGGAATTTGCGCGCGGTATGTTTGTATTAAGTTATTTACCTTTGTTACCGACTGCTACAAGCATCGCAGTCGGTATCACTTCTGTCGCAGTTTCCATCCATTTTATTGCAGATTCAATTTCTAACTTTATCGTAGGATTTGTGTTAAAGCGTTTAGGCACAAAAATTGTGTTAACAGTTGGATTCATTCTTGCATTAATGAGTCTATTTCTGATTATATGGTTTCCTACAGCACCGTTCGTTCTGATTTTAAGTGCGTTAATGTTAGGTATAGCCGTGTGTCCAATTTGGGTCATTATGCTTGCCAACGTGCAAGAAACTACACGTGGAAAGCAAATGGGCTATGTATATTTCGCATGGCTTGCTGGTTTATTATCCGGTATGATTGCTATGAATTTAATCTTTAAAGCCCATCCAACGCATTTTAACTTTATTATGACGTTATGTGTAGCTATCGCTTTTTTATTATATATGTTTGTGAAAGTGACATTAACTGCATATAATCCTAAAAATGTTAAACAGCAGTTAAGACAAATTGTTAGTGTTTCTAAAAGGCATTTAATCTTATTCCCAGGAATTTTAATCCAAGGTATCGCAATTAGCGCCTTGATTCTTGTACTTCCTATTTATGCGATTAATATGATTGGTGTTTCAACCGTAGAATACACCCTTGCAATCGTTATTGGTGGCATTGGTTGTACGATTTCAATGTTATTCTTATCTAAGATTATCGATCATTATTCAAAATCATTCATGCATGGTGTCATTTTCTTTGGCTTTTTTATATATGCCAGTGCGATTCTTTCATTCGCATTTATTCATCAAATCATGATCGTTTGGATAATAGCCTTTTTTATAGGGTTGCTCTACGGATTACTTCTTCCAGCTTGGAATACGTTTATGGCGAGTTTCATCCATCCAAGTGAACAAGAGGAAACTTGGGGTGTGATTAATAGTATCCAAGGATTTGGGGCAATGATTGGCCCATTACTAGGGGGACCAATTTCTCAATTTACAGGTAGCCCTGTATACACATTTTACTTTGCAGCGTTGCTCATTTACTTTTTAGCCTTCTTCTATGGCATATATTTTTTAAAGCAGCATCGCCATTCATAAATATAAAAAAGGACACGAAACATTATGTTTTTTCGTGTCCTTTTTCGATGTGTGCGATCGCTTCAGGTTTAAATTCACTTTGACAATCGACACAATAAAAACGCTGACCTTTTTTCTTATAAATTAGCCATATGATACCTAATATGATCGCATATACAGTTAACACAAGTAAGCTTCCGAAAAGGTTTTTAGCAAGCGCACCCGAACTGATATATACAATACACTGAATTCCAAAAAAGATTGTCGTAAAAATGACTAATAGCAAAAGACAACCGCTTTTCGTTTCTCCTATTCGTTCCGACTGGCATTTCGGACAATGTGTAAGTGTCATATCCCCCACTCCATTTCTATATTGCAATATTTAATTTCATTATACATGTAAACATGTGGTAGAGATATGCATTTTCAAAAAAATACACATTTTTCGCTCTAAAAAGCTTAAAATGTGTATCCCATCCTATTTTTCAATTTATCATTCATAGAAGCATCTCAATTTAAGCAAATGTATAGGTTTCTATTTCTTCCCATTTCTCTGCATCATCGTTATATTTCATAAGAGACAATTTATCAATGACTTCTTTGTGATCAATACCAGCTAAACGCACTTGACCATAGATATCTTCAAATTCTTGGCTCGTAAGACCTTGAGCAATAGTAAAATGTGGCACAAATGGATGCTCAGCTTCACCGTAAAAATCATCACCATCAAAACGATCAAATAAATCCTGTAATTCATCTGTTTTTTCAACTTTGAAATAAATCACATTTGTCGTCGGCGCAAAATTCGATGCTTTCGTCGCGTGAACCGTAAGAGGTTGAACGCCTTCAATACGTTTTTGAATTTCTTGTTTAATCGTATCTAAAGCATGATCATCGACTTCAAATCGACTTTTAACAGTGACATGTGGTTTAATTTTTGTGTAATGTTTATCATAGCGTTTACGATATGCATTGACCTCATCTTGAAACGCTTGTGACGGAATTAACGCTAACCCTAGAATCATTGAAATTCCTCCTTTGTTTGTCCTTGAATCTATTATAGCAAAAATTTATATCATTGGTTACTTAAAAAGTATTTTAACAATTCTGGTAGTTCCTTTTTCCACGTTTTCCAGTTGTGTCCTCCATCTAATTCTTTATAAAAATAGGTCGCTTCTGTTTCTGAAATACGTGTATGCATCTCTCGATTAGGTGTAAGAAAATCTGCACGTTTACCATTTGTTGGAAGTTCAAAATCCTTTTCTTCTTTGCCAATGACATGCCAAATAGATAAGGCATTCATAAATTGACAACGCTTTATTAATGCGTCCACCATCCCATCGTAGTGTGGGCTTAATACCCCCACTTGACTCATCACACGTGGATATGACAAGGCCGTCAGCAACGCGATGCTTCCTGCCAAACTATCACCTAATAATAGACGTGCATTCCCTACTCTATATGTTGGGAATGTCTCATCTATCCAAGGTAAAATTTCGCGTGCTACCGCTTGAACAGTTTGTGATGCTTTTTTACCTTGTGGATGAAATTCAATCCGTCGCTTTTCAACATTTTCATAATGAAAACCAACAATAATCGCACGTTCAATTTCATGTTTTTGTCTTAAGCGTTCATATACGCGATGAATTTGACCAAATCTTAAAAAATCGCGTCCATCAAAACAAAAAATCACCTTACTTTTATAAAGATCAGAGTAGTCCTCTGGTAAATAAACAGACAAGGTAACCTGCCTATCTAAGATGTCACTTTGAACATCTAATGTCGTTATTTTGCCAGGTTTAAAATCAGACATCATTAAAGCGCCCCCTATACGAATTCATAACTATTGTATCAAGAGACGCTTTACTTGTTAACTAGACAGTGCTATACATAAATATTTACCCTATTTGTCATTTATTACGTTGTTATATTTGTTGAATTATTTATTGTTCATCGTCCGGATTGTAATTTTGTTCTTTTAAACGTCGTGGATAATCCTCTAACCAGAATTTAGCTGTTGGTAATTCTTGTGCATCTGGACGGTAAATGGCAGTTTTTCCTGTGCCATATTTTTTCTTATGCTGTTCGAAGTCTTTCAATGCTTTTAGGGCAGGCTTACATAAAATCCATATTGCGATAATATTCAGCCACGCCATCATACCGACACCTAGATCACCTAACGCCCAAGCAACGTCAGCTGTTTTAATTGAGCCATATGCAGTAGCGGCAATGAGTAGAATTCGAATAACATTACGCCATAATTTGTTCTGTTTTTTGGCTATTCTATTGGTAATATAGCTGACATTGGTTTCAGCCATATAGTAATACGCTAAAATTGTCGTGAATGCAAAGAAGAATAGTGCGATTGCAATAAAGTAAGACCCTAAACCAGAGAACGTTGGATCAAAGTGATAATTTGAACCTTGGAAAGCTTTATCAATACCTGCTTGAGCATACATTGCTGTTCCTGAATAATCTTTAGTACCATCAGCATTTTGAACGTAAATACCTCCATTTTCAATTAATCCTGGATGTCCATCTGCTGCTGTCGTACCATCTGTCGTATTATATGTACCAGATATTAAAATGATTAAAGCTGTGGCTGTACATACAAATAATGTATCTACATATACTGAAAATGCTTGAACTAGGCCTTGCTTTGCTGGGTGAGATACTTCAGCTGCAGCAGCGGCATGTGGTCCTGTACCTTGGCCGGCTTCGTTTGAATATAATCCACGTTTAACACCGATTTCAATCATCGCACCAATAATTCCACCAAAAGCGGCTTCCATACCAAATGCTGATTTGAAAATCAATGCAAATAATGCAGGTACTTCCGTGATATTAAGTGCGATAATCACGAGTGCCATTAAAATATAAATGATTGCCATAAAAGGTACGACCGCTGTTGCGACTTTCGCAATCCATTTGACACCACCAAAAATAATTAATGCCAGAATAATAATGAGTGCTACCGCAATAACCCATGCTGGAATGCCAAAAGCATTATGCATTGAACTTGCTATCGCATTAGACTGTACCCCGGGCAGTAATAAGCCTACAGAAATGATAGTAACTACCGCAAATAACAACCCGTATGCTTTACCAAATTTCCCCTTAATCCCCTGTTCTATGTAATAGGCTGGACCACCGCGATATTCACCATCTTCTTCTTTTTTAAAAATTTGACCGAGTGTGGATTCTATAAATGCTGTACCTGCACCTAAAAACGCTGTTGCCCACATCCAAAAAACAGCACCTGGACCACCAATAAATATCGCCGTTGAAACCCCAACAATATTACCTGTTCCCACACGTCCTGCAAGCGACAATGCAATGGCTTGGAAACTTGAAATTCCGGTTGGAGATTTTTCTCCTTGGAACATCAGTCGAATCATTTCTTTAAAATGCCTTACTTGTAAAAACCGTGTCATTAAACTAAACAAAATCCCTGTGAGTAAGAGACCATAGACGAGTGGTTTACTCCATACAATTTCATTTAACCACCCCACGATTGCTTCAACCATAAACATACCCCCATGTTTTCTGAAAAGATTAAAATTTTCAGATAAATATACACTCATTATAACGGTAAATTATAATCCGTGCAACTCAATTCAAAATTTAGTATTTGTATTTTTATTCACAAATATTTGTTTCATCACACCCAAAATTGGGCTATACTGAAGTGTAACAAATTTATAAGGAGGCACATCTTATGACAAATAAAGTGTGGTTTCGTACGGGTGTTGCTTTATTAATACTTTTCCTTTTAATAAAGCTCTTTTTAGAAATCAATCACATTTTTATGCCACTCATTATTATCGTGCAGTCAGTATTATTACCCTTATTAATGGGTGGGTTTTTATTTTACATATGTTTACCTTTTCAAAAAATGCTTGAAAAAAGGCATGTTCCAAGATGGGCAAGTATTACGATTATTCTTTTAGGATTAATGGCCATTATTGGTGCCATTATCGGAATCGTTGGTCCGGTTATTACGAGTCAGGTTCAGAATTTAATTAAAAACATTCCAACGATTCAACGTGAAGCTCAAGGCTTAATTAACTTTGTCCTCGATCAACGCGATCGTTTACCATCAAATGTGACTGATAAGATTAATAGCATGATCTCTCAAGTAGGTTCATATACAACGGATATTTTATCCAATTCTTTCAATATTATTAGCAGTATCATCTCGACACTATTTTTACTTATCTTAGTTCCATTTTTCTTGATTTTTATGTTAAAAGATCACGAACGTTTTATTCCTGCCATTGCACGTATTTTTAATGGTGATCGCAAAATCTTTGTAGTAAATCTGTTAACAGATTTAAACCACACGTTAAAATCATATATTCAAGGTCAAGTCATGGTGAGCTTAATTCTAGGTGTTATTTTATTTATCGGCTATAGTCTCATCGGACTAGAATATACGGTTTTACTCGTCATGTTCGCAATTATTACAAATATGATTCCATTTTTAGGGCCATGGATGGCATTTTTACCTGCTGGCATATTAGGTCTTATTCAAAGTCCAACAACTTTTGTATGGGTATGTGTTGTCACATTGGTTGCGCAACAGCTTGAAGGTAATGTCATCACACCAAATGTCATGGGTAAATCACTTAACATTCATCCTTTAACAATTATTATTGTAATTTTGGCTTCAGGTAGCTTAGGCGGCTTTGGTTTAATTTTAGTTGCCGTACCGTTATATGCCGTATTGAAAACAATCGTACGTAATGTTTTCAAATACAGACATCAAATTATGTTAAAAGCAAGAAGTAACGTCGACGAGCACCACACTCATACCAAAATTTGACTAAAGCTTTAACATCAACAGAAAAAGGTTCTCAGACAGTGTCTGAGAACCTTTAAACTGTTTATAATTAACGAATCGCATGATAACCAGCGTCAACATGAATATTTTCGCCAGTTACACCACTTGAAAAATCACTCAATAAGTATGCAGCCGTTTTACCAACTTCCTCTTGGTTTACATTACGTTGTAACGGTGCACGTTGTTCGATTTCTTTTAAAATAGATGTAAAGTTTCCTACACCACGTGAGCTTAATGTTTTAATAGGACCAGCAGAAATACAATTGACGCGAATATTATCTTGACCTAAATCAGCGGCTAAATATTTGACGCTTGCTTCTAAACTTGCTTTTGCAATCCCCATCACGTTGTAGTTCGGTACCGCAAACTCACCACCGATATATGAAGAGGTCACGATGCTACCGCCATCATTCATGATTTTGCGTGCTTCACGCGCAACGATAGTAAGTGAATAAGAACTAATGTCTTGTGCTAATAAGAAACCGTCACGAGATGTTTCAGAATAACGTCCACGTAATTCCTCAACACGTGCAAAAGCGATTGAATGGAATACGCCATCTATCTTACCAACGTCTTTACCGATTTGTTCAAATCCTTTTTCTACGTCTTCGTCACTTTGTACATCGATTTGATATACATGTTTTTCTTTTTGATTGAGTTGATCGATTAATTTATCTAATTCATTAAAACTACGTTCTTTACGGTATGTAAATACAAGATTTGCTCCTAATTCATCTAAAACTTTCGCGACGCCAAAACCAATACTTCTTTTATTGGCAATCCCCATAATGACATATGTTTTACCTTCTAAATTCATCACAATGAATTACTCCTTTAAAATAAAATTTGCTATATTACTTTAATTTTAACATCTGGTCTTAAATTTTAAAAATCAAATCTCTTTAAAATGAAAAACAAGCAAAATACTCACTATGATTTAGAGCATTCTGCTTGTCTTCATTTACTTAAACATCTCTAATTCGATTTTCAGTTGATCGACATATTCTTTAGAGCCTGTCACAATGAGGCGATCGCCATATTGTAATTTCGTATCCCCGTGTGGCACGATAGATTCATTATTTCGTATGATTCTGACAAAGATAATATCACCATCAAACGGGAAATTACGTAACTGCGTTTGGTCAAACGCATAATTAAACATCCCAATTTCATAAATGGATGTTTCTACATTACTTAACAAGTTAAGCATGTTTGGTGTTTCAATCATTCCTTTTAGTAGAATTTGATTACTTTGGAAATTACTAAAAATTTCAATTCCTTGTGACTTTAATGTTTGTTCCTCATCATTTGTTTCTAAACGACAAATGACACGTTCAACACCGAACTCTTTAGCCATTAATGCCACTTTTCTATTAATCGCATCATCATTTGTTGAACACACCACAATGTCACTTTCAAACAAACCTAAACGCTCTAACATTTTTGATTCGTAATCTGCAATTTCGACCATTGTGATTTCGTCTGATAAAATACGGTGGTCTGTTAAATCTTTACGATAATATAATGTGACCTTGTATAGATGCGATTGTAAACTTTGTGCAATAGGGATAGACAATTGATTCTTCCCAATCATTGCTACTTTAATTGAGCGTTGCATCTCATCTGGTAATGGAAACATCTTTTTAAAGACGATGGGTACGAACACACATGTAACCACAGCACTTAAAATTAAAATCCCTGAAATATCTGAACTAATTGTTCCTAAACGCTCCGCAATTTTGGCAGCTGCGATAACCAATGACAACGTTGAAGTCAATAAAAATGCTGAAGCAATGGTTGTCTTCATATCAAACCACTTTTTAATGATGAGTACAGGAATTAATTTTGAAATTAAAAATGCAAAAATTAATACTGGAATGATAATGAGAATCGTTGGATTTTTAATTAACGATGGAATGTCTAAATCCACCCCTACCATAATAAAGAATATTGGGATAAAGAAGCCATATCCAAATGAGTCTAACTTCTCAACTAACTCTTTATCAGGTTGCAATAATGACACGACAACACCGGCTAAAAATGCTCCTAAAATATGTTCCGCGCCAACACCTTCAGCAAGTGCAACTAATAAAATAATCAGCGCAAATACCGCACGAATGCCGATTTGTGTCGTTCCAGCCATTAATTTATTCAAAAATGGTGCTTTTTTGAATAAACCACCTACGACGTAAAAAACGATTGTGAACACAACTAAAATACCAATTAACCAAACCGTGCCACCACCTTTGGCATGAATAGCACCATAAACAGTAAGTAGTAACATCGTAGCCAAATCGGCAAGTACTGCAACAAGCAAAATAAACTGTCCGATTGTCGTACTCATAATATTCATTTCTTTTAACGTAGGCACAACAACACCTAGTGAAATTGTAGAAATGATAATGATCATAAGAAGCACGTCATTAATTAAGCCAATCCACATAAAGCCAAATGCAAGAACAATAGATATTGCCATAATAAATATAAACACATAAAATGCGAGCGATAAATGACTCGGTTCTTGCGTTTGTTCTTTTTTAGGTTTCCCTTTTTCTTTCTTGAAGGCATTAAAATCTATTTCTAAACCACTTAAGAACATTAAAAAGATAAACCCTAATGTTGAAAGTATATTTAGAACATCATCTCTATGTACTAAATGTAAAAATGAATTACCAATCACAATACCCATTAAAATTTCTGCCACTACGACAGGTAAAAATGAAATCCTTAGTCGATTGACTAAAATGGGCGTGAGTAGTGCAGCGATAATCACTACAACAAGCGATACAAATTCCATAGGCCCCTCCTTAAACCAAATATGTCATAAAAGTAGTTGCGAGTCCGAAATAGATCAGCATACTCACAATGTCGTTTATCGTTGTGATAAAAGGCCCGCTTGCAACAGCTGGGTCAATACCAATTTTATTCATAATAAGTGGAATCACTGAACCTATCGTTGTTCCTACTGTCATTGCAATGGTCAAACTACTACCGACGATTAATCCAAGAATAGGTTCACGATAGATAAGTAAAATAATAAAAAATAAACTTGTTGCACAGCAGATACCTGTTAACAATCCACTGCCTGATTCACGCAGTGCAAGCTTAAATTTACTCTTTTCATCAATTTCACCAGTTGAAATATTACGTACAGCAACGGCAAGGGATTGTGTTCCTGAATTCCCTGACATCCCACTGATAATTGGAATAAATGCAGCAAGTAATGCTACTTTTTCTAATGTTTCTTCAAAAGATCCTAAAATTGAAGCTGTTATCATGCCGAGCACAGTTAAAATCATTAACCATGGTAAACGCTTTAAAGCTGTTTTAACAATTGAATCATCAGTCGAATCGATATCCGAAACCCCGGCTAAACGTGAGTAGTCCTCACTCGCCTCTTCATCCATAACATCGACGATATCGTCAATTGTAATGATACCCAACAAATGATTTTGATAATCTACAACCGGCATCGCGATAAAGTCATAATCTCGCATCGTTTGCGCAACATCTTCTTGGTCATCGGCGACATTTGCGCTAATGACACGTTCACTCATAATATCTTCAATGTAGGCGTCATTTTCGGCTACAATTAAATCTCTTAAAGAAATTACACCGACAAGTTTTTTCTGTTCATCTACAACGAAAATAACGTAAATTGTCTCAGCATCTGGTGCTTGTTCTTTAACCCGCATCATTGCTTCATGAACTGGCGTATTAATTGTTAACGAAATAAATTCCGTTGTCATAATACCGCCGGCGGTATCTTCATCATAATGTAATAAAGCTTTAATTTCAGAAGCGTCTTCTTTATTCATGAGTAATAGTAAACTCGCGATTTTACGCTTCGTTAGTTGGTTTAAAATATCAACGGCATTATCATATGACATATGTTCAAGAATTTGACTTGCATACGTTGCATTCATTTCCTCGAATAAATCTTCATATGCTTCTTCATCTATTTCTAAATGCTCGAAAAATTCAGCGACTTCTTCAGGGGAAAGGAATTGATACATTTTTTGACGAATATCGCTTTCACTTTCCTCAAAATATTCACTTTGCTCATATGAGTGGAGTTCAAGAAATGCGGTACGAAACTCATCAATATCATTGTTCAAAATATATTCATCAAGTAACGCTTTATCATACATTTCTTCATCATCTAAAACTAATTGCTCTTTTTCATCCGTCATATTTGCCACCTCCATCTCTCATGTTTCTTACAAAGTCATCAACAATTGGTGAAAATCTGGATGTTTATTTTTAATATGAATGTTCACCTTTGTAATTGGGTGTATAAATTTGATTTCTGCACATTTAAGTAATTGTGTGGCATGTATAGAGTGTAGATTCCCGTATAACCCATCCCCTACTATAGGTGCTCCTATATGTTGAAAATGCACACGAATTTGATGTGTTCTTCCCGTAACAAGTTTAACACGGCATAAAGTATAAGTCTTGAAGTTTTTAATAGGCCAGTACAACGTTTTCGCATATTTACCATCGTTTGAAATACAGCGTGTGATAATACTATCTTGTGTTCTTGCAATAGGCGCCTCAATCTCATCATAGTGAGATAAAGTTCCCTCACATATACATTCATAATATTTGTCGATGTCTGTATGTGTCATTAAATGGTGCAAATGACGTGATTTGGCAAATATCACAATGCCCATCGTATGACGATCTAAACGCGTGACAATATGTGGTATCCCTTTTTCTTGATGGTTTTGCATATGGTTTAGTGCTTGCTCCACTAAACTGTGATGCGGATGTTCACGTGAGGGTGCACTATTTTGATGCGCAGGTTTTGCAACAATTAAAAGCCATGCATCTTCATAAAGTATCGTTAACGGCGCATCGAAGGGGATTAAGTTGTCACTCGGCACTTCTTCAGGTAAATGCACTTCAACTTTATCTCCTACAGTAAGCATTTCTCTTACTGTGACAGGTTGTTGATTAACAAGTAAAGCGCCATTTAGTTTAATGGCGCTAATCGTCTTTTTAGAAAACTGTTGCTCATATAAAAATGTTTTAAGTTGCATATTTTCTTGAATCGTATACGTAAATATCATACATCATCGCCACTTGAAATAAACGAATCATGCACACGTTTCCAAAATGGAAAAGGTCTAAAACGCGCAAAACGGATTTTTTCATTGGCAACACGGTATTGTATTGCGTTTACGTTTTTGTGCTTAATACTCACATGGTCGATGGTTGTTAATATTGAATCATGATTCACTGGCTTAATATGACACGTATGATGCTTAGGTAGCACTAAAGGTGATCCAACCGTTCTAAACACACGATTATTAATCGATGCAATTTCTGCAATTTGAATCGCTTCTAAAGATGGATGTATTAATGCCCCTCCTAACGCTTTATTATAAGCTGTTGAGCCTGATGGTGTCGAAATACACAACCCATCACCTCGAAAACGCTCAAAATGTTGCCCTCGAATATCTAAATCAACGACAAGCGTTGTACCGTTTTCAGTTTTCATTGTCGCTTCATTCAGCGCCAGGTGTCGTGTTTCATATCCTTTATCATTATACCTTACAATGATTTCAAGTAAGGGATATTCAATAACTTGAAACTCAGAATTGTTAATTTCAATAATAAGTTTCTCTACTTCATGTGGTAACCAATCCGCATAAAATCCGAGATGACCCGTGTGAATCCCTACAAATGCACATCTAGATAACATATGACTATATTGGTGAAAGGCTTGCAATAACGTGCCATCTCCCCCAACAGAAATGACAATTTCAGGATTGTCATGATCTTCAATCATTTTAAAGTCGCGCATATGACTCAACATTTTATGCTTTAACGCTTCTGATTTGGCATCGCCCTTAGACAAAATAACAAAACGCATTACTCCACCCCACGGTTTTCATGCTTATCTGCACGTTTTTTGGAATAGAACTTTTGAGCTTCTTTAATTTCTTCTTTAATTTCAGACATTTCTTCATCGAGTAGAAAAGCCGCTTCAGCAGCACGTTCTAAACGCTTTTGAATTTCAGGAGGATAATCTCCATCATATTTGTATCGCAAAGTATGTTCAATTGTTGCCCAAAAATTCATCGCCAAAGTTCTGATTTGGATTTCAGCTAGAATAGATTTTTGACCTTCTAGCGTTTCAATTGGATATTCAATAATCACATGGTACGAACGATATCCACTTTGTTTCGTGTCTTTAATGTAATCACGCTCTTCAACTACTTTAAAATCTTTTCGTTGTCTTAAAAGCTCCACAACTTTATCAATATCATCCACAAATTGACACATCATACGTAATCCAGCAATGTCATACATTTCTTCACGCAGACGGTCAAATGGAATGCCCCTTTTATTCGCCTTATCAATGATACTTGTAATCGGTTTAACACGCCCAGTAACGAATTCAATAGGCGAATTATGTTCGGTCACTTGATACTCTTTTCGTAACCCTTTAAGTTTTATTTTAAGTTCATCAATGGCTTGACGATAAGGCGCAAGAAAAATTTCCCACTGGTTCATTTTACCTCACTCCGCTTCATACTAACTCAAAAGTCTCTTCAACGGCTGATACAAATGCATTACCATAATTGGAGTTACCTTCGATATTATCTAGTAAGTAGTCTAATTCATCTTTAAATTGTGTTAATTTTATCGTATCGTTTATCACAATTTGTTTATCTTTATGCTCATGAAGCATAGACCAAGTTTCCTGAACAAATATGAGATATGAAAACGAGGACCCATTATCCATTAAATAAACGAAAGAAAAATGATCACTATCAACAATCATTTGACCGACTTCAGTCAAACCTTCAGTTGACTTATCTGTATAACATAATACTTGATTATCTTGAATTTTAATTTCATTAACATAAATACGCATACGTTCTCCTCCTATATGGGGCTTTAAAACAAAAAGACCCATATTTACATTGTTCAGTTTTATATGACTCAATAATTGCGAGTAAAAATTCACAACCTTAATATCATACTTGTTGATAGCATCAATACTTTCCTTGATTCCTATCGCTATTTTTTAATATGAGGCAAACTGCCTTATCATAATACAGTTTAACATAATTCTTAACACGTCTCATCGACTATCACTCAAATTGTAAATACTTTTAAACACATGCAAACTTAGGCATAATATGGATTAAGGAGTGAACACGAATGGCAATCGAACAAGAAATTGAATTTAAACAGTTGTTAACTTTATCCCAATACGAAGATTTCAAAGCATCTTATTTTACGAATACTGAACTTAAAACTCAAGTAAACTATTATATTGATACGCCTGATTTTCAAATTCAATCTCAAAAAATGGCCCTACGGATAAGAGTGAAAGACGGCAAACCGAATGAAATGACGTTAAAAGTACCGTTGTCAGTCGGTTTAAATGAATACAATTTTGAGACGTCCATCGAACCTGCAGAAGGGTTGCGTATTGATGAAAATCACATTCCGAGTGATATTTTAAATATTTTACAAAAAAATCATATTTCCGTTAAGTCATTAAAAGTCTTAGGCGCATTAAAAACGGTGCGTTATGAAAAAATTTTGGAAGATGGATTACTTGTCTTAGATCATAGTCTCTATCTTGGAAAAGAAGATTTTGAATTGGAATTTGAAGTCAAAGATTACGATAAAGGAAAACAAGCTTTTGAAACATTACTAAACCAATTTCAATTAATTCATATCGAACCCAAAAATAAAGTACGACGCTTTTTTGAATATCAAGCTTTTATAAATCAGCGTGAACACAAATAGGCATTGTATAAGTGTTTTTACTTTGATATGTAAAAATTCATGTTATTATTTATGTATATCAAAACTAACGATTAAGGTGATGAAATGCCTCCAACACCGTATGAAGTGATTGGTCAAGATGCTTTATATAAGATGATTGACCATTTTTATATTTTAGTTGAACAAGATGATCGAATAAATCATTTATTTCCAGGGGATTTTAACGAAACAAGTCGCAAACAAAAGCAATTTCTCACTCAATTTTTAGGTGGGCCAAGTTTATATACTGATGAACACGGGCACCCCATGTTACGAAAACGTCATTTACCTTTTAAAATTGATGAAGCAGCGAAAAATGCTTGGTTAGAAAATATGCAGATCGCTATAGACAATGCACAATTACCCCATGGTGTGGGTGATTACTTGTATGAGCGTTTAAAGTTAACCGCATCACATATGGTTAACACAGAATATTAATTGTAGGTGAAAATATGACGAAAGAATTACGAGCTGTTGTTCATAGTTGTCAAGAAGAAGCGAATACGAATCTTTCTCCTGTGAGCAAAATTGAAATTTATTCTTTTTTCGATCCTTTTAGCAAAGATAGCTTTAAATTATCTGCCGTTTTATCGAAATTAAAAATTGAATACAGCCAATATATCCGCATTCGTCATATCCTAAATCCTTCCTTACGGGTGTTGACCAAATGCCAAGCACAGAGTACATGTGACCGTGACAATATTGCGCTAGCATTCAAAGCGGCAGAATTACAAGGACGTGCACGTGCACATCGTTTTATGCATCTTATTCAAAATGAAATTATTCCAAAACCAGATATTGTGACAGAATCTATGATATCTAAATGTATCGTCAATGCTGGATTGGATTATGATGTATTTCAAGAGGATTTAATTCATGGTAATTTACGTGAAAGCTTAAAAGTTGATTTGCATATTGCACGTGAAATGGAAGTTGATATGGCACCTTCCCTCGTATTTTTCAACGAGGATATTCAAGAGGAAGGATTAAAAGTTGAAGGACTGTATCCTTATCACATCTATACGTATATCATTAATGAGATGATGGGATGTCAAATTGAAAAGCAACTCCCACCAAAATTAGCAACATACATTCATCAAAAACAATTAGTTACTGAAGAAGAGCTATTAACCATTTATGAATGGCCTGAGAAGACATTAAAAAAAGAATTGAAGAAATTGCTCTTACAACAGAAGATTGAAAAGATAAAGTATCCTGGTGGAGAATTTTGGAAGTCTAAAATGTAAGATAAAGATATATATTTTTATAAAGTTGGAACATCGTTTTGTTCCAACTTTTTTGTATAAAAAAGCATAAAAAAACGCCGTGTTCTGACACGGCGCTAAACAAAGGGGATGGGAGAAATTTTTCACTTCAAACAAAGGGGTATGTTTGTTATGTGATTAATTTCATGCTCATAATATATCACGTGTTCACAAACGATTCAACCCTTTAATGTCCAAAAATGCAACTTTTCACAAATCCGTCAAATTGTAAACGGATTCACTCTCCTCAAGCTTTCATTAATTTTTCAAAAGCGTCTAATTTTTCCTCAAAAACCTTGCATGCATCTTCAATTGGTTGTGGCGTCGTCATATCGACACCCGCATTTTTTAAAATTTCGATTGGATAATTAGAGCTTCCTTTTTTCAAAAATTCATTAATATAACGTTCGACTGCAGGTTGTCCTTCAGTCAATATTTGATGACTTAAACTTTGAGCGGCACTGTATCCTGTCGCATATTGATAAACGTAGTAGTTCATATAGAAATGTGGAATACGTGACCACTCTTTACTAATGTTTTCGTCTGTTTCAACAGTGTCTCCAAAATATTGACGATTTAATTTGGCGTATTCGTCATTCATGCGTGTCGCTGTTAGTGGTTCTCCTGCTTCTTCAATTTGGTGAATTTTATGTTCAAACTCCGCAAACATCGTTTGACGGAATAATGTTGCACGGAAACGTTCTAATTCTTGATTTAAGAGTAATAAACGTCGCTTATCATCCAAGTGCTTATCCATATAATGACTTAACAATGCTTCATTACATGTAGATGCGACTTCCGCTACAAAGATGGTATAGTCACTTTGATTAGAAGGTTGGTTTTTACGGCTAAAGTAACTATGCGCAGAATGACCAAATTCATGAACAAGCGTATATAAATCAGAAACAGTATTAGACCAGTTCAATAAAATGAATGGGTTTGTTTTGTGAGCCCCTGATGAATATCCACCTGAACGTTTACCTTTATTTTCATAAACATCCACCCATCGATTTTGTAAACCTTCTTTGACGACATTGAGATACTCTTCACCCATTGGTTCCAGGCCTTTTAACATCCATTCCACTGCTTCATCATATGGCATGTCAAATTTAATATCTTTCACCATAGGTGTATACATATCGTACATTTTCAAGTCATCTATACCGAGTAGTGTTTTACGAAGTTTCGTATATCGATGTAATAGTGGTAAATATTTATGTACTGTTTTAACAAGGTTGTCATACACTTCTTCAGGAATGTGCGTGCGACTTAAAGCTTGCTCACGCGCTGTTTTATAATGATGTGCACGCGCATTAAACACGTGTTTTTTAACTTCCCCAGCAAGCGTTGCACCTAATGTGTTATTGTATGCACCGTATGCTTTGTATACATTTTTGTAAGCCGATTCACGTAATACACGATCATCAGATTCTAAATATTTAATAAATGTTCCTTGTGTTAAAGGGTGTTTCTGTCCATCTTTATCTGTAACATCTTCAAATGTTAAATCTGCATTATCGAACATACTAAACACATTGCTTGGTGTTGATAGTGCGTCTTGAGCTTCTGTTAGCAGTTTCTCTTTATCTGCATCTAATACATGTGGACGTTGTTCGTTAATTAATTTTAAATCGAACTCAAAGCGCTTTAAGCCTTCATGCGATGAAATAAACGATTGTAATCGTGCTTCTTCAATTTGGAGTAGCTCTGGAACTAAAAAGCTCCATGCCGAACTAAGTTTTATAGCCAATTGATGTGCACGCGCTTCAAAACCAGTATATTTATCATTCGCTGTATCCTGATCTTGTTTTAAATGCGCATAAACATAAACTTCTTCAAGCTCTGTTTCAATTTCATCTTCTAAACGTAGTGCTTGGTATAGCGTTTCAGCATCATCACCCAAGTGACCTTTAAAAGCTTCTTCTTTACCAAGGTAACCTTCGACTTTTTTAAAGGCCGCTTCCCATGCTTCATCACTTTCAAAAATCGTAGTTAAATCCCAAGTATATTCCGGGTGTTGTTGTTCTTGTTCTGAACGTGTAAGTTGTTGTGTCATAGTTTTTTCCTCCTCTAAAGATGATATTACTGTTATTTTCTCATTTTTAAATTCAGATTGCACTTTTAAACTATGTTACATTCAATATTTTTAAATATGCATGAATCATCATATTCATTTTATGCACATAATCGACCTTTTTTTCTGCAAAATACCGTGGCTTTAAACACTGCTTAACAGAAATATGAGGAATGACACCTTTGTTTAACGCTTTTAATACCGTTAATTGCCATAGTATCGGATTGGTCACAAAATAGATTTGTTCTGGAAAAACAAACCCGGTTAATTTGATCACTTGGTCATCAGTCAGCTGTAATTGATACATTAAAGAGAGATGTGGTTCAAGTACGCTATGTTTCATTCGACATTGTGCAATAAAACCCTCTATATGGGATCTAGATAGCTTCCTGACGACTGTAGGTGTACATGTATTAGTATTTACTCTTGTAAACCAATCTTTAACGTTAACGTACTGTTGTACCCCTATAAAACGATTTGCTTTTACTGGTAGAAGTTGGGACAATTCAATAATCTTCGTCCCATCTTGACTAAGACAATATAAAATATGCGAGTCAGGCTGTATCATCGCTTGATGACGTTGTAACAGTTCGAACATTCCATATTTGAACTTAGGTAATTCTGTTAACCAAATGACGTGATAGCCAAGTTGTGATAACTTTTCAGTCCTTTTTTGAAGTGTATTGATGTTAATCGGACTTAATTGAATTTCAAGGGCCCATCGTCCCACAGTTAAATCGGGAATTTGACGAATCTCCTCAATATACGGTTCTAACTGAACGTCATGGTACCATTGTTTTAGCAATGTATAAAGTTGCTGTTTCATTGTATGATGACGTATGGATTCACCACTGTGATGATATAGATGTAGTGGCTTTTTGTGATGAGCAAAATGCGGAACCATCTTTACCCCTTTCTTTAAAATAAGTTGCGCTTTACATATTGGACAAAAATATTGATTTTGTTTAGACGCATCACATGCATGGATTTGTTTGTTATAAAGATCCATCGCGGTTAACATGAACATCACCTCATAGTTATACTCGCTTAACAACAACCAATTACTTTTAAAATTTCACTTTGGGTGAACACTAAGTTAAAGTAGTGTGATGGAGTCAGATAATACTATCATTTCCATGCAATAAAAAAACGCCCATATTTCTATGGGCGCCTCGTTATTTTTAACTTGATTTATCTGTAAAGTGACGTTTCACTTGTTCAATGACATTGTGACTCATAATAATTTTACCGTAATCATTTAAATATACTTCTGTTTTGTCTGAAGGCTCGGCATATTCAAGCACTTGACCATAAAAGTCATGAATAGGCTCTTCAGTTACATCTTGATCAAAATGAACCATATAGTAATATTCATTATTCACCATATATAATAAATCTTCATATGTTGTTAAATTTTGATTGTTTTGATGTGCGTATGCGATAAGTGTTTCTAAACTGTCAAATTTAAATACCAATGTTTTTGATGCTAACGCATGACTTTGTGTTTCTGATGTCGCTTGTTGTGATGATGCTTCATCCTCAACTGTATTATCATGAGTATCCGTTGTATGTGATTTTAAAGACTGTGCTAAAAGTTCATTTAACTGACTGTCAAACTCATCTAACGCATGATCTTCTTCAGACATTTGCATTAATTCATCGTTTTTAGATTTAGATATTGTTACTTCTACACCTTTTTCAAAAGCGTGAACTTGAATCCAAAGCGGGCCTTCAACAACAAAGTCCTCTTCTTGATTGATTTCTTCCATCATAGACCAAAAGAATTCTTCACCACGTTTGCGGTTCGTCCATAAGTCTTCACGTTTAAATCCACGTGCTTCAATATCTTTATATGTGATGAATAACTTTACAGTCATATCATCAATACGCTCTATTCTCATATCATCTCACTCCTCACAGTCGATGAATAGTAACCCTATTGTAGTAGACAAATTCAAAAAATACAATCTATTTGTTTATAGTATGCAATCTTTGTAAAAGTAATTTTATTTACCCCCTATGTCCTGACTTTACACAAAACATCATCCATAAACATTTCAAATTACTTCCGTAAAAAAACAAAAAACGAGCAACGCGTCATGACGTTACTCGATATCTCATACAAACCTAAATAGATTCATGATATTTAAATTAATCAACCATACGTTGTGCTTCTTGTAATTGGAACGTACGTACTTTTCGAGGTAAGAAGCGACGAATTTCATCTTCATTATACCCTACTTGTAAACGCTTATCGTCTAAGATAATCGGACGGCGTAAAATGCCAGGATTATCTTGAATGATGCCATATAAATCTTGTAATGGTAAAGCGTCGATATCGACGTTCAATTTTTGATACGTTTTAGAACGTGTAGAGATAATTTCATCTGTACCGTCTTCAGTCATTTTTAAAATTTGTTTTATTTCATCTAATGTTAAATGCTCAGAAAAAATATTTCGCTCCGTATACGGAATGTCATGTTCTTGTAACCATGCTTTCGCTTTACGGCAAGATGTGCAACTTGGTGAAGTAAATAATGTTACCATACATCTCACTCTCCTAATTGAATAAAAATTCATTAAAATTTTAACGTTTTAGTTTGTTTGCTCAATATATGTTTAAACAACTCAAATCTTTTTCTGTTTTTCTAACGCTATAGTTATATTATAGACAATCAACATTAAAATTAAATGAGAAATCTGTAAAAATAGTATTTATTTTAAATTATCAGTCTTTAGTATGAGACGATTCATTTACGATTTCTTATTACTTATCATATCATAACTTACAAACTAAGAAAATACTGTTACAATAGTAATGATTACCTTGAAAGAAAGTAGGCATTGTATATATGAAAACATTATTCTCAGGAATTCAACCGAGCGGCATCCCCACGCTAGGGAATTATATTGGGGCTTTAAAACAATTTGTTGATATTCAAGAAGACTACGATTGTTATTTTTGTATTGTAGATCAACATGCAATCACGGTGCCTCAAGACCGTTTAAAATTACGCCAACAAACACGTCAACTTGCTGCAATTTATTTAGCTGCTGGTCTTAACCCAGAAAAAATTACATTGTTCATACAGTCTGAAGTACCAGCACATGTACAAGCTGGTTGGATGCTTACAACCATTTCTTCTATTGGTGAGCTTGAGCGTATGACTCAATTTAAAGATAAAGCGCAAAAACAAAACGACGGTATTCCTGCTGGTTTATTAACGTACCCACCTTTAATGGCAGCGGACATTATTTTGTACAATACAGACATTGTTCCTGTTGGGGATGACCAAAAACAACATATTGAACTTACGCGGAATTTAGTTGACCGTTTCAATAGTCGTTATAACGATATATTAACTAAACCGGAAATTAAAATGCCAAAAGTTGGGGGACGTATTATGAGCTTACAAGACCCAACTAAAAAGATGAGTAAAAGTGATGATAACCAAAAGAATTTTATCTCTTTATTAGACGAGCCTCATATTGCTGCAAAAAAAATCAAAAGTGCAGTCACAGATTCTGATGGCCAAGTAAAATACGATAAAGAAAATAAACCTGGTATTTCTAACTTACTCACAATATATTCTAGCCTTACTAATGCATCCATTGACACGTTGGAAACGCGTTATGCAAATGAAGGTTATGGTAAATTTAAAGGTGATCTGGCTGAAATCGTTGCAAACTTTTTAACAGACTTCCAAGCCAAATATAATGAATTCTATCAATCTGAACGTTTAGATGATATTTTAGATGAAGGTCGAGAAAAAGCCCACCGTACGTCATATAAAACACTTAAAAAGATGGAAAAAGCGATGGGACTAGGACGTAAACGCAAATAAAAAAACTGCACCCTTACTGAGATGAAGGGTGCAGTTTTTTTATTTTTCTTTCTTTTTACCTGTATCACGATCAATCGATTTATCAATATATGTGTACTTTAATGATGTATCGCCACCAATATTATGGTAACGTAGGTTTTTCACTTGTGGATTAGTTAAATGTGCTTCACCTTTTTGATATACAGGTGCAATTGGCGCTTCATCCAATAGTAATTCTTCAGCTTTAATGAGCGTTTGATTACGTTCATCTGGTTTTTGGAGTAATTCACCATTGGCTTTTTTAAGCAACGCATCATACTCCTTATTGCCCCATCCTGTATTATTCGAAGCGTTTCCTGTAGTCATTATGTTTAAGAATGTCAATGGGTCTGGATAATCCGGTCCCCATCCTGATAATGAAATTTCATAGTTTTCACTTTGTTCACGCGCTAAACGTTGTTTAAATGGTAATTGTTGAATTTTTACCGTTACCCCCGGTAAATTAGATTCAACTTGCGCTTTAATAAATTCAGCAGAAATTTTCGATGCTGGTGTATCTTCAGTATTTAAAGTGAATGTAAATTTATCTTTACCTAATTCTTTTTTAGCTTTTTCAAAATTGTCTTTTGCTTTTTTAGGATCATATTTTAAAGGTGAGTGAATTTGATCAGTGAAGTCTTTCCCATTTGGTGCATCAGCTGTGCCTTTAGCCGTAAAGCCGTCAACTTCCTTAGAACCGTTGTTCAACACAGAATCTACATAGTCCTTTTTATTAATTGCTTGTGCAAAAGCCAGTCTCATATGCCGGTTTTTGAGTTCAGGTACTTTGCCTTGATTTAATTTCAAGTAGAATGTGGATGCTAATAAACGTTTTTTCAATGCGGGTTCATCTTTATACTTTTCTACTTGTTCTGCAGAGATTGTTGTATCGTCAACAGATCCTGTATCATAAAGTGACGCCCCTGCTTGACCGTCTTTTAATACTTTATAATTTACTTTATCAAGTTTCACAACATCCTTATCCCAATATTTATCATTTTTTACTAATATAATTTTATCTTCTACAGCCCAGTCTTTAACTTTAAATGGACCATTGTACACACTTTTATCTTCAGATGTCCCATAACGTTCGCCATATTTTTTCACAACTTTTTCATTTTGAGGCATGAACGTCGCAAATGCTAACATTTCTTTATAATATGGAACAGGTTTAGTCAACTCAAAACGGAGCGTATGATCGTCTATCGCTTTCACACCTAAGTCATTTAAACCCTTTTTCCCCATATTAACGGCCTCGGCATTTTTAATATCATACATAATATATGCATATTCTGAAGCTGTGTTAGGATCTAAAACGCGCTTCCAAGCAAACTCAAAATCATGTGCAGTTACAGGATCACCATTAGACCATTTTGCATCTTTACGTAAATGAATGGTCCACGTTTTACCACCATTACTGATTTCTGGATCGCCTTTAGCCACACCTAGCTCTGCTTTATCTTCTGCGTTCATGACGTATAAGCCTTCATAAACTTGATTGAATTTATCAAAACTTACCGTATCCGTCACTTTTGCTGTATCTAAAGATGACATATCTTGTGGAATGACTTTACGAAATACTTGACCTTTATTATCATAAATGCCTTCTGCGTTGCCACATGCACTTAAAATTAACATGGCGATAATACTAGATATTAATATTCTCCATTTCCCTTGTTTCAATTGAAATTCCCCCTTTCTCTATGTTATACGTGTATTTCCTGTTGATTTTTAAATGCCTTTAATTCTTCTTCCGTTGCGAGGACATAATGATTTGGTGAAAAGGCTTTTAATTCTCTAGATGCATCTGGATTTTTTTCACCTTCATACGCAAAACGTTTTCTTGAACGTTCACTATCAGGATCTGGCTGAGGAACGGCAGAGAGTAATGATTTCGTATAAGGGTGTAGCGGTTGATTATAAATCTCATCTGCTGGTCCAAGCTCCACAATTTTACCTAAATGCATGACCGCAATACGGTCTGAAATATATTTCACCATGGATAAGTCATGTGCGATAAACAAAAACGTAATATTCCGTTCACGTTGTAATTTTTGCATTAAATTTACTACTTGTGCTTGAATCGATACATCCAGAGCTGAAATGGGTTCATCTGCAATAATAAATTCTGGTTCTACAGCTAAAGCGCGCGCAATACCAATACGTTGACGTTGTCCACCTGAGAACTCATGTGGATAACGATTGGCATGACTTTTACGTAAGCCAACGGTTTCAAGTAAATCGTACACGCGTTTTTTTCTATCTTTTTTATCTTTTGCAAGTCCATGAATATCTATACCTTCTGCGACAATATCCATGACTTTGAGCCTTGGGTTGAGCGACGCATATGGATCTTGGAAAATCATTTGGATTTTCTTATTGAACTTCAGTAAGTCTTTTCTTTTTTTAATACTTTGTATATTAACCCCTTCGTATAGCACCTGACCGTCTGTGACATCATTCAATTTAATAATCGCCTTTCCTGTTGTGGATTTACCCGAGCCAGATTCACCAACAAGTCCGAACGTTTCCCCTTTATAAATATCAAATGAAATATCATCAATCGCGCGTACTTCATTACGTTTACCTTGATTAAAATATTGTTTTAAGTTTTTGACTTCTACTAAAATCTCTTTTTCCACCATTAAAACGACACCCTTTCTACACGTTCTGGTTTCGCAAAATTATTAGGCATAGGACGTTGTTTACGCTTGACTAATTCTGGTGGGTCCACTTTTGGTGCCCGTTCATCTAACAACCACGAACGCACATAATGCGTTGGTGACACACGATACCATGGTGGTGCTTCTTTAAAATCTATGGCCAATGCATACTCACTACGCGCTGCAAACGCATCTCCTTTTGGTGGATGAACTAAATCCGGTGGCGATCCAGGAATCGCACGTAAAGCTGTTGAGCCCTCTGTTTCTAGGTCAGGCATTGATGATAATAGTCCCCACGTATACGGATGTTTCGGGTCATAAAATATTTCATCCACATCCCCCGTTTCAATCATCTGTCCGCCATACATAACCGCAACACGGTCTGCAACATTTGCAACGACACCTAAATCATGCGTGATGAAAATAATTGATGTATCAATCTTTTGTTGGAGCTCTTTCATTAAATCTAAAATTTGTGCTTGCATGGTCACATCTAAAGCGGTTGTCGGTTCATCTGCAATCAGAATTTTTGGTTCACACGCAAGTGCTAATGCAATGACGATACGTTGACGTTGTCCTCCAGAAAATTGATGTGGATATGCATTGAATCGTTCTTTCACACGTTTTAAACCCACCAATTCTAACAATTCGATGGCGCGCTTTTTCGCATCAGCCTTATTTAAACCGATATGTTTAATAATAGGTTCCATGACTTGTTTTCCAATTTTCATAGTAGGATTCAGTGATGTCATTGGATCTTGGAAAATCATCGAAATTTCTTTACCACGCAACTTCATTAATTCTTTTTCTGATTTTTTGGTTAAGTCTTCGCCATTAAACATAATACTGCCTTGTTTTATGCGACCTGACTTACCTTGGAACAATTTCGTAATAGCTTTTGTCGTTACAGATTTACCTGAACCCGACTCACCTACAATCGCTAATGTTTCCCCTTTGTTTAAATAAAAATCTACACCACGAACCGCTTGCACTTCCCCTACTTCGATATCAAAAGAGACATGCAAGTCATTTACTTCAATTACACGTTCTGACATTTGTCATACCTCCTTTATTTTCGCATTTTAGGGTCAAATGCATCTCTTAAACCGTCACTAAATAGATAGAAAAATAGAATCAATAAACTCAAAATAAATGCTGGGATAAATAATTGGTGCGGATGGATTAGTAACATCGCACGTCCCTCATTTACAAGTGAACCTAAAGACGTTTGTGGTGCTGGCACACCAATACCAATAAAGCTTAAAAATGCCTCAAAGAAAATCGCGTTTGGCACTGTAAACATAGACGTTACGATAATCGCGCCTAACGTATTAGGTAAAATATGTTTGAAGATTAATTTTAAATTAGACGTCCCTAACGTACGTGATGCTAAGACGAATTCTTGATTTTTCAATTTTAAGAATTCTCCGCGCACAACACGACTCATGCCTATCCATCCCGTGATAGCCATGGCTAAGATAATCGTCCAAATTGAAGGTTCAAAAATCAATACGAATAAAATAACTACGATAAGCGTTGGAATTGAAGAAATAATTTCGATGACACGTTGCATAAAATCATCGACTCGGCCACCAAAATAGCCTGATATCGCCCCATATATAACCCCAATAAAGATGTCTAATAAAGCAGCGACTAAACCGATAAACAGTGATACTTGCGCACCTTGCCATGTTCTAGTCCAAATATCACGACCTAATTGGTCAGTTCCGAACCAAAAGTTTTGTTTTACATGTGCTTTGTCATACGCGTTGCCATCTACCCCTTCACCATCAAATGGTAAAAATGGTATTTGATCTAAAACCGCAATTTTAGGCGGTAAATTACGACGTTCAACATCTTGTTCAGCAAAGTCGTGAGAACTAATTAAAGGTCCTACAATGGCTAATATTAAAATGATAATAAGCCCAATCATCCCAACTACTGCTAATTTGTTACGGGTTAATTGTGACCATGCATCTTGCCAAAATGTGCGTCCCTCTCTTTGGAAATCTTGTTCACTACTATCAGGTGCGCCTGTACGGATAAAGTCCTCGTGCATAATACCTGAAGTTTGGGCGACAGTTGCGCCAGAATGGTCATCTCTAGGTAAAGTACGTTCTTCTTTCGTCATTACTTTTTACCCCCTTGCAAACGAATTCTAGGATCGATAAGACCATAAAGAATATCGACGATAAAGATAGATACAATGAATAATGTACTAAATAATAGTGTAATCGCCATAATGACTGAAAAGTCATTCGTTGTAATTGCGCGAACAAACTGATCCCCTAAACCAGGCACGCCAAAGATATTCTCAATTGTCAGAGTTCCTGTTAAAATACTCGCTAACATCGGAACTAATATTGTAATAACAGGTATCAGTGCATTTCGTAGTGCGTGTCCAAATAAAACGCGTTGTGTTGAATTCCCTTTTGCTCGAGCCAGTAATATGTAATCTGAACTCAACACTTCAATCATTTCAGCACGTATGTAGCGTGCAACTGTTGCAACAACAACTGCTGATAGTGCGAGTGATGGTAATATCGCTGTTGAGATACCTTCCCAACCCGCAACCGGAAACCATTGTAATCGTACAGCAAATACATATTGTAATAATACAGCTAATACGAATGACGGTACCGAGATCGCAATAACGGATATAAAGGTCGCAAGATAATCCACCCACGTATTTTGTCGGGTTGCCGCAATGACTCCAAGCAACAATCCTACTATGACACCAATAATCATTGAAAAGAGGCCCATTTGAAATGAAGGCACAAGTCTCGGTTTAATCAAATCCCATACCGGTTGATTGTCATATTGGAATGAATTACCAAAATCACCTTTGACAACATTCGCCATATAATTTCCATATTGGATTGGTAGCGGATCATTTAATCCATACTTTTCGTTTAACATCGTTTTTTGCTCTTCACTTAACTTTTCGTCGTTAAACGGTGATCCGGGCATCAATTTCATAAGGAAAAATGTGATTGAAATAATAATAAATAGTGATATCACCATGTATAACAATCGCTTAAGTGTATATCTAAGCATCAAACATACCCCCTTGTGTGTAATTAACATTCCCTTCAAAATTTTCAGAAATATTAACAATATTATAATCA
Source organism: Staphylococcus agnetis (assembly GCF_011466855.1). Lineage (NCBI taxonomy): Bacteria > Bacillati > Bacillota > Bacilli > Caryophanales > Staphylococcaceae > Staphylococcus > Staphylococcus agnetis. The sequence goes on along the minus strand of NZ_CP045927.1, from coordinate 576,935 downwards.
CAAGGGTTCAAATTAATCAATATCATTTCAATTTACAGTGATAAAGAAATTGACATGAAATAGCTTTATATCAACACATCATTCTATAAAAAATAATTTACAACCAACTGAAAACACTTCAAATTAATAGGGTCGTAGGTTACAATAACCTAAAACAATGTGTAAGGAATGAAGTTATGTCACACCTACCTCAACGATCTTGGGTTTACATTGGTATCACCCCTTTATTTACGATTATTTCATGGTTAATGAGTACACATACTTGGACCCACTTTATTAATTTATTTTTTACTTTTTCAATTATTTTTGCGATTTTGTTATTCACACTTTTAGTCATTCAAGAAGGGATATTAGATGTCACAAGTTTCGGATTTAGACGTTTCAAGTATCAGTTGATGCGTAAAAAGGATAAAGGGCGTTACGAATCCGATGATTTTTTTAATCCTAAACAACCTAAGAAAAAAGAGTATGTCGTACAATCTTGGATAAAGCCAGCATTATATGTACATGTATTTTATATCGTGTTGTCATTTATTCTTGCGTTTACTGTACAGTAAACATACATTTTTGTGCATATATCTAAGCACAGATGTTTTTCTAGAAAAGACACCTGTGCTTTTATATTTATATTCAAATCGTTTGAAGAAATGAGCAATGTGTTAAACCAACATCAATAAGTCATATAAGTTGACCTATTAGAATCGTGACGCATTTCTACTATTATATATGTATTTGCAAAATGTACATCAAAATGAAAATATAATTTGTATACACGTGACAAACACTTTTGAATAATTACTCAAAATCATACAAAAAAAGAATTGAGTTATCACGCAACTGTCGCGCTGTAATAATCTCAATTCTTAACCATTTTATTTTGTATTTATGCGTCGTATTTCTTAAATATTAATACGGCGTTATGACCACCAAACCCTAAACTGTTACTCATTGCATAGTTGATATCACAATCAACTGCTTTGTTTGGTGTAATATCTAAATCAATTTCAGGGTCGTTTTTCTCAACATGAATCGTTGGTGCAATCTTTTTATCTCTAATTGAAAGTACAGAGAAAATTGCCTCAACACCACCTGTTGCGCCGAGTAAATGACCAGTCATAGATTTTGTTGAACTGATTTTGAGTTGTTTTGCCGCTTCGCCAAATGTATTTTTAATGGCTTTAATCTCAAATAAATCACCCACTGGCGTACTTGTACCATGCGCATTCAAATATTGAATGTCACTTGGTTGGATGCCAGCATCTTTAATCGCCGCTTCCATGGCACGTGAACCACCTTCACCATCTGGACCAGGTGCTGTAATATGATGTGCATCACCCGTAGAACCGTAACCCACAATTTCAGCATAGATTTTCGCACCACGTGCTTGCGCTGATTCAAGTGATTCTAAAATAAGAATCCCTGCACCTTCACCCATTACGAAACCATCGCGTCCCTCTTGGAAAGGGCGACATGCAGTTTCAATGTCATCATTCGTAGATAATGCGCGACTCGCGCTGAATCCTGCAATTGCCATATGTGTAATAGGCGCTTCCGTACCACCAGCAATCATCGCGTCTGCATCGCCACGTTCAATGAATTTAAACGCTTCACCAATAGAGTTCGTCGCTGTCGCACATGCTGTAACAGTTGCACCATTTGGTCCCTTAGCACCTAAATCGATAGATACTTGTCCAGTGGCCATATCTGGAATAAGCATCGGTACGAAAAATGGACTAACGCGACGTGGTCCTTTTTTCTTTAATAAATCATAGGCTTCCTCAAACGTTTCCATGCCACCAATACCAGAACCAATCCAAACACCCACTCTATCAGCATTTGATTCATCAATTGTTAAACCAGAATCTTTTAATGCTTCTCTCGCTGCTACAACCGCATATTGTGTAAAACGAGACATTTTGCGTGTTTCTTTTTTAGGAATGTGGTCTTCAATATTAAATCCTTTTAATTCTCCACCTATGTGAACATTATAAGGTTCTGTATCAATACGTGTAATTTTGTCAATACCATTGACACCCTTTAAGGCATTTTCCCACATCGTAGGTACGTCATTTCCAATTGGCGATAATGCACCTAATCCAGTAACTACGACACGTTGTTTTTTAGTCATCTCAGTTCCTCCTCTTCTATTTTCCCCATCGAATTACTAGTGAACCCCAAGTTAGTCCGCCACCAAAGCCAACTAAAACGAGCACATCATCGTCTTTAATTCGACCAGCTTTTAATTCTTCAGAAATACTTAATGGAATGGATGCCGCTGAAGTATTACCATATTTATCCACCGACACGCTCATTTTTTCTTTCGGAATGTTTAATCTTTGACGTGCAGATTCCATAATACGAATATTTGCTTGATGTGGCACAAATAAATCAATATCCTCTGGCTTTAAATTTGCTTTTTCAACTACACGTAATGAAGAATCTCCCATAATACGTACCGCAAATTTAAACACTTCACGTCCATTCATTCTTATAAAATCTGTCTCTTGTTCTTGGTAAAGATACTTACCGCCAACACCATCAGATCCTAATTCATAACTTAGAATACCACGGTTGGCTGATACTTCGCCAATGATAGCCGCTCCGGCACCATCACCGAATAAAATTGCAGTAGAACGATCTTCTAAATCTGTAATACCTGATAAACGATCAGCACCTACGACAAGCACATTTTTATAGTCTCCTGATAATACAAATGCTCTTGCAGTTACAATCCCGTACATAAAACCTGTACATGCCGCGAGTTGATCTACAGATGCTACTTTATTTAAACCTAATCGATGTTGTAAAATATTGGCAACGGTTGGGAAGCGATGATCACCACTTGATGTTGCCACTATAACCATGTCGATATCATCTTTATCAATACCTGCATCTTCAATTGCACGTACACTTGCTTCATATGCTAAATCTGACGTTTTTTCGTCATCTTTTGCCCATCTTCGTTCTTTAATCCCAGTCATTTGGGAAATCCATTCATCTGATGTATCAAGGTATGATTCAAAGTGCGCATTGTCAACAACGCGTTCTGGTGCGTATGCCCCAAATCCTTTAATACCTACATTCATGGTTTGAACACCTTCTTCATATATTTTTAATACCAGGTATTAATTTACCATATTGACATTAAAAAAGACAAGTCTTATACTATCACGACTATACAAAACAAACCAAGACACTTATAATAGAATTATCAGTAAAAATGGAGGCATATCGGAATGAAATACTTCTTTACATTCTTTTGGGCGGTACTCTTATTAGAGATGGTTAATTTCGTACTTAATAGTCTCAATGGTGGTGGCCCTATTAACTTTATCGCGCCACTTATCTTAGCTGCATTGATGGTCCTTATCGTCGTATTAATTGATAACGCAATTAAACCTGATACATACCATCCAGTGAAAGATACGCAAAAGTAACTTTAGAAAGACATTGATTTAATGCTTTCTAAATAGTTTTTTAGAGGCGTAAATCGAATATAGATGATCACAATAAAACCTTCAAAATTCATCTCATTGAATTTTGAAGGTTTTATTTGTTCTATGCGCATCACTATGTGTGCTGTCTATTAATCGCTAAATCTTCATGTAGATGCCCAATCAAAATTTTAAGAGACGGCTCACTATTTTAGAAGAAAACATTTAACGACATCACTAACACTTAAAACTATTTCATATAAAAAAGAGACCATAAGGAATGCTCAAACTACAAGCTATTCTCCTTATCGTCTCAATCTATCTATTTAAATATTAATCGGTATGATTGCTTTTAAACCTCATGCGGTTTTTGAACTTCGAAAGTCATTTCACCATTTTTGATGTCACCATACACGTGTGTACCTTCTGGAAGGTTTTCTTTAATCATCATACGTGCTAATGGTGTTTCAACATGACGTTGAACGAAACGTTTCAATGGTCGTGCACCAAATTGTGGTTCATACGCAGTTTCGCCCATCCATTTTTTCGCAGCATCAGATATTTCTAATGTGATACGTTGATCTGTAAGACGCATATTTAAGTTTCTTAATACTTTATCTACGATTAACTGCATGTCATCAACAGATAATGGTTTAAATAAGACAATGTCGTCCATACGGTTTAATATTTCAGGTTTAAAATAACTATGCAAGCTATCCATCACCGCTTTTTCCGTGTCTTCTGTAATTTCTCCAGTATCTTTCACACGATCAAGTAAAATTTGAGAACCAATATTACTTGTCATGATGATAATTGTATTTTTAAAGTCTACACTTCTACCTTTAGAGTCAGTTAAACGACCATCATCTAAAATTTGAAGTAAAACATTGAACACATCAGAATGTGCTTTTTCAATTTCATCTAATAAAATTACTGAATACGGATTACGTCTAACGGCTTCTGTTAATTGTCCACCTTCATCATGACCGACATAACCTGGAGGCGCCCCGATAAGACGCGATACAGCGTGTTTTTCCATATATTCACTCATGTCGATTCGAATCATATGACGTTCTGAATCGAATAATGTTGACGCTAATGATTTTGCAAGCTCTGTTTTACCGACCCCAGTTGGACCTAAGAATAAAAATGACCCAATAGGACGATCCGGATCTTTAATACCTGCACGCGCACGGACTACCGCATCTGCCACTAAATCAACTGCTCTGTCTTGCCCTACAACACGTTCATGTAAAATATCTGATAATCCTAATAGTTTTTCTCGTTCTGTTTCAACAAGTTTTGAAACCGGTATGCCTGTCCATTGACTCACAATTTCACCGATTTCTTCATCCGTAACCACTTCACGTATAATACGGTCACTGTCTGCTCCTTGCGCTTCTTGGAAAGACGCTTCTAATTCTTTTAATTCTTTTTCAAGCTCAGGAATTTTACCATGTTGTAATTCTGCCGCTTTTTCTAAGTCATAATTATTTTCCGCGTCTTCTAAAGCTTTACGACTTTCATCAAGTTCAGTTCGTTTTTCTTGTACTTTAGCAATTTTCTCTTTTTCACTTTCTACACGTGATTGTAATTTTGCCTGAACTTCTTTTTCTTCTGCAAGTTCTTCTTGTAATTCTTTTAAACGGATTTGACTTGCTTCGTCTGATTCTTTTTTCAAGGCATTTTCTTCAATTTCTAATTGCATCACGCGTCGATTCACTTGGTCTAATTCTGTAGGGTTAGAACCCATTTCTGTACGGATCGTTGCTGAAGCTTGGTCGACAAGGTCAATCGCTTTATCCGGTAAAAATCGATCCGTAATATAACGATCTGAAAGCTCTGCAGCAGCAACTAATGCACGGTCTTGAATGCGTACCCCGTGATGGACTTCATAACGCTCTTTTAAACCACGTAAAATGGAAATCGTATCTTCAATATTAGGTTCTTTAACGTTTACTTTTTGGAAACGACGTTCTAATGCTGAATCTTTTTCAATATACTCACGGTATTCATTTAGAGTTGTTGCACCAATACAATGGAGTTCACCACGTGCAAGCATTGGTTTTAACATGTTACCAGCATCCATGGCACCGTCCGTTTTACCTGCACCTACTAACATATGAATTTCATCAATAAATAATAGAATGCGTCCATTCGAATCTTTGACTTCTTTTAAAACTGCTTTCAAACGTTCCTCAAATTCACCACGGTATTTAGCGCCGGCAACTAAAGCACTTAAATCCAGTTCAAAAACTGTTTTATCTAATAAAGAATCAGGCACATCACGTTTCACAATACGTTGCGCTAATCCTTCTACAATTGCTGTTTTACCTACACCTGGCTCACCGATTAACACCGGATTATTTTTTGTTTTACGACTTAATATACGAATCGTATTTCGAATTTCTTCATCACGACCAATCACCGGATCCATATTTCCTTTTCGGACTTCTTCAACAAGGTCGCGTCCGTATTTAGCTAATGCTTCGTAGTTTACTTCAGGGTTTTGAGTAGTCACGTGATTCCCTCCTCTAACTTTCTTAATGATTTCTTTAATCACTTCTTGTTTATTGCCCACATGTTGACGTGTAATATCATCAACGTCTATAGCGGCTCTCAATAGATGCTCCATCGAAATGAATGCATCTTCATATTCCTTCATATATTGCTCAGCTTTATTAAACACTTCATTCGTTTTCGAACCAAGATATTGCCCGTATTGTACGTTTTCCCCTTTAACAGAAGGATAACGGGATAATTTATCTGTATAGGCTTTATTTAAAGCTTCTGTATCTATATTGGCACGCTCTAATATACTTTGATATAAACTGTCAGGTTGTTCTAAAATCGCTTTTAATAAGGCTTCTATTTCTACATTTGTTAATTCATACTCTTTAGCATATTCAATGGCTTTTTGAAGCGCATTTTGAATAGAATGCGTTAATTGATTAATATCCAAAATGTCTCACTCCTTTATCTATTCTCGGTCAATTGACTTTGACTTTCTTTGACCTTAATTATATTATACGTTCGTACGTTATGAAATGCAACAATTTAGTTTGACTTTTTTTGACTAATTAGCCTACGTCATACTTATTTACTTTTTTACGTCATTTCAAACATTTTTATCACGTAATGAAAAAGAACCTCCTTATCATATGAGGAAGTTCTTCAATACATCTATCTTCTGTTTTAACTTACGCCTAATGCTATTTTGGCATAACGAGACATCATATCTTTCGTCCAAGGTGGATTCCACACAATGTTCACTTCAGTGTCTTTAATTTCAGGTAATTCACCTAGTGCTGTTTTGACTTGATCAACAATTTGTGGTCCCATTGGGCATCCAATAGATGTTAATGTCATCTCAACAGTACAAAGGCCATCATCATTTAAATCCACTTTATATACAAGGCCCAAATTGACGATATCAATACCGAGTTCTGGATCAATAACGTTTTCTAAAGCGCCTAAAATACTATCTTTTAAAGCCTCTTCCATGAGATTCACCTCTTCTAAATAATAACTACTCTCAATATATCAAAATTCAGACATTACGACAATAAAATGCTATGATAAGCATACATTGAAACTAGCGCATAAGGAGACCGTTATGAAACAACATTTAATTTGCCTCGATTTAGATGGCACTTTACTGAATGATGATAAAAATATTACCCCCTATACATTTAAAGTACTTAAAACATTACAATCCCAAGGGCATGCAATTATGATTTCAACAGGACGTCCTTTCCGAGCAAGTAAACGGTATTATGATGAACTCAATATGGATACACCTGTTGTTAATTTTAATGGTGCCTATGTCCACCATCCTAAAGATACTCATTTCCCGACACAACATTCCCGTTTAGATGAAGGCATTGCAACATGCATTATTGATACCTTAAAAACAATGAATGTTCAAAATATGATTGCTGAAGTCATGGACCAAGTATATCTTGATCGCTATGATGAAAACCTTTTCGAAGGGTTTAGTATGGGTGAGGCTAACATACAAGTGGGTGATTTACGAAAACTTTTGAAAGAAGATCCTACCAGCTTATTAATAGAAGCTGATGAACATCAGATTCCACGCATTAAAAAGATACTCACACGGTTTTACGCTGAAAATATTGAACACCGTCGTTGGGGTGCCCCTTTTCCAGTCATTGAAATTGTTAAACGTGGCATTAGTAAAGCCGTTGGTATAGATATTGTAAAAGATTATCTTCAAATTGAACGTCAACATATTATTGCTTTTGGTGACGAAGATAATGATATCGAAATGATTAAATATGCTAAACATGGCGTCGCTATGGCCAATGCCATTCCTGAACTCAAACATGTTGCAAAAGAAACGACCGCGTCTAATAATGAAGATGGTATCGGTATTTATTTAAATAATTATTTCCAATTAAATATAGCTAAAGACAACTAAGGAGGTCTACATATGAGTCAAAAAGTTATTGTCGTTGGCGCTGTTGCAGGTGGCGCTACTGCTGCTAGTCAACTTCGTCGTTTAGATTCAAGTGCACAGATTACTGTGTATGAAAAAGATAGAGATATGAGTTTTGCTAACTGCGGCTTACCTTATTATCTAGGAAATGTAGTTGAAACACGTGAAGCTTTACTTCCCATTACACCACAAATTTTTAAAGATAAGAAAAATATTCATGTGTTTGTAAAACATGAAGTCATTGCTGTTGATAGTCATGAAAACTACGTTACTGTCAAAAATCATGAGACAGGTGAACTATTCAAGGATCATTTTGATACGTTAATTTTGAGTCCTGGTGCACGAGCACATCATTTAAACTTTGATGCCCCCCACCTCTTTACTCTACGCAATATGGAGGACACGGATGCTATTGAAAACTATATCACTCAACATGAGGTGAATCGCGTACTCGTTGTCGGTGGTGGTTATGTAAGTTTAGAGGTATTAGAAAACATGTATCATCGTGGTTTATGTCCTACGCTTATCCATCGTTCTGAAGCGATTAATAAGCACATGGACCAAGATATGAATCAAGTTATTTTTGAAGCGTTAGAGGCACGTGACATACCTTACCGTTTAAATGAAGAAATTGAATCTATAGAAGGCAAAATGGTGACATTTAAATCTGGCATGAAAGAAGCTTATGATTTAATCATTACAGGGGTTGGTGTGAAACCGAACTCTGAATTCCTTAAACATTCCGGTATTACACTAGATGAAAAAGGTTATATTCCTGTCAACACACGTTTTCAAACGAATCAACCACATATTTATGCTCTAGGCGATATTATTACGAACCGTTATCGCCACGTTGATTTACAAGCACATGTGCCTTTAGCTTGGGGTGCACATCGCGGTGCAAGCGTGATTGCTGAACAATTGGCTGGACATAAAGATGTGACATTTAAAGGATTTTTAGGCGCAAACATTGTTAAGTTTTTCGATTATACGTTAGCAAGTACAGGGATTGGACCACATGAACTCAAACATTTTGATTATGAAATTGTGGATGTGGAACAAACAGCGCATGCGGGGTATTATCCTAATAATTCAAAATTACATTTACGCGCTTATTATGATAAGCACAACCGACGTTTGTTGCGCGCTGCAGCCATTGGTAAAGACGGTGTAGATAAGCGCATCGATGTTTTAACGATGGCTATGATGCACGAGGCAACGATTGATGATCTCACTGAATTTGAGGTCGCTTATGCACCACCTTATAGTCACCCTAAAGATGCCATTAATATGCTCGGTTATAAAGCTCGTTAATAAAGAAGCGATTGCAGTGTCTTAAATACTTATGATTTTCATGCACAAGATTAAATGTCTTTCTTTTTTTCAGCTCAGACATGAACGGTAGCGATGGATAAGACGCTAGTCGTCATTTAACTATTTAAGTTAAACAAAAAAAACAACCTTCAAAGTTCATTTACACATGAATTTTGAAGGTTGTTACATTATGGCCAACTCAAACTCTAGCCGTTTGAATTTAATGAAATAATTGCGTGATTGGACCCCAAGGTAAAATAATGCCTAAAATGATCGTTAAGAATGCAACGACCCATGTTGCAATAAATAGACCACGACTAGATGCTTTACGTTTTTTTCGTGCAATGGTTACTTCCATTAATCCTACAATAGCGATTCCCATTAACATTTTTAACGTTAACAACATATGGTTTGATCCTGCACTCGTGAACGCATTTGCAATTAGCCATACACCCGTAATTAGAACTAATAGCATAAATAAGCGCGTCGCCATATGTAACGGTTTAAATAGCGGTGTTGGACCTTGTTTATTTGAGAAATTCTCATAAGTAGCAAAAAATAAAATCAATAATATAATCCAACTTATAATATGCAAATTAATTAAAACCATTATAGACCCTCCTTTTATACATAACTTTATTGATTATACCATATTAATAGTATTCATTCATTTAAATAACCCGTCTGACGTAAACTTAAACACGTTTAACTTATCGTTAGAACCATTTTAAAATGATACTCATATTCATCAAAACGCCTTCAAAGTTCATATTAAATAATGACCTTTGAAGACGTTTATAATTTTTATTTTAACCATCAATCCATCCGTTAGTTATATCAACATACATGTGAATGAGGGTTTATTTTTCAATATAGTTTGTTAACGTTCCAATATTATCAACCGTTACTTTAACTTCATCACCAGGTTGTAAATATTGCGGTGGATTCATACCAGCCCCAACACCAGATGGCGTACCTGTCGCAATAATGTCACCAGGATGTAACGCCACATATTTTGAAATTTCTTCGATTAATTCGTCAATTTTCAAAATCATCTCAGATGTATTCCCATCTTGACGAATTTGATTGTTGACTTTCGTTACAATGTTGACATTTTCAGGTGTCGGCATTTCATCTTTAGTAACAATGTAAGGACCCATTGGGCAAGCCCCTGTTAAACTTTTAGATAAAAAGGCTTGATCATGCGCTTTTTGAGCTGTACGGTCCGTAATATCATTGATAATTGTGTATCCATACACATAATCAAGTGCCAGACCTTTTGGTATTTTTTCACCATATTTACCAATGACAATCCCTAGTTCACCTTCATAATCTAACGTGTCCGTAATATCTTTATGATTTGGAATTGTCGTTTCATCACCAGTTAATGATGATGCTGCTTTAGTAAATACGTATAAACGATTCACTTCATGATTTAACTCTTCTGCATGCGCTTTATAATTACGCCCAAATGCGATGACATTGTTTGTCGGTGTCACAGGAGGTAAAAATTCGATATCATCAAATTTTACTTTATACGCATCTCCGCGACCACTATCTTCAGCAGCAACGACAGCTTTACGCACTTGCTCTTGAAATTCAATCGTTTGATTTTGTTGTAATCCTTCTAATAATGTTTTGGGATGAAAGTCACCTTCAGCAAAGTCAGCAAATACTTTTGTTAAATCCCATGCTGCCTCTTCACGTTTTACTTTCACACCAAATGATGTTTCACCATTATGCTTGAATGATAAGAATTTCATTCATAATCAGCTCCTAACGTATTTCTTAACCACATTATAACGAAAATTTCAGATAAATCACACAGTTAACCTTTTAATTTAATCTATTACTAATGCGCCATACTTAAAGAAATATAAATATCCCGACACCTTTTGACCTGTAATTGTCTCTAAAGCTTTTTGGTAATATTTCATCTGAACTTGATACTTGTTTTTAAGCTGTTCGCCTACCTGTTCTTCTGTCATGCCTCGACGTCTCACGAAAGCATCTGTTTTATAATCTACAAAATAATGTTTCCCATCTTTAACAAAGACAACATCTATCATCCCTTGTATGATTGCTGCGTCAGTTTCGTGCGTGCCTTTTTCCATATCGTACTGATTTACGATAAAAGGTAATTCACGATATAGTGTGTCGCTTTGTGCAATAGTAAGATATAAATCACTTTGAACAAATCGTTTCACTTCTTCTATGCGTATATCTTTCACTGCATCTTCAGGTATAATCGCACGCGTCACGAGTGATTCAATGTATTGCTGTAACGCCTCATCAGAAAGTCTATGCTCATCAAAAGGCAAATGTTGCATCACAGTATGCATTAATGTTCCAATTTCTGATGCTGTACGTTTTTGAGACTCTAGAAACGCTGGACGTTGATATGTTGCAACCCCTAATCGATATTGACGGACACGATCATAATTGGTATCTGCTTGTTCAGTATCAAGTTGACGCTTTAATTCTGAAACAGATTGTTTAGATGCTAAATGCTGCGTGTGTTCATAAGGATATTGGAATAATAGTCGGTTTTCAATCTCTTGGATGATCGACGCGTTTTGTGCCGCTTGATTCGTCTCCACTTCAAGCGTCTCTAGATTCACACCTGACACTTCATGTTGTGTTTGCGGTAAGACATCTGATGCTTGAATATGATGCACTGATATTGACGGCGTAAGCGAGGTGTCATTCTCTTGTTCATCTTTAAATCTTAAATCATTAATTAAAGAGGTATTGTGATACTTGCTAAAAATACTGTAAATCAATTCGAAAGGATTCCGTGCATTAAAACGGTATAATGACGTCAACTTGTCATGTGCTATAGAGGCTTGGGTTAAAGCGTTTAACTTAGTTTCTTTTTTCTCTCGACCGATTAAAAAGAGTTGTTCCTTCGCTCGTGTTAATGCGACGTAAATAAGTCTCATTTCCTCGGAAATAATTTCTTTACGATTCACTAATTCTATACTCATTGATATCAACGATGGATAAAACAAACCGTGTGTCTCATCATAATATTGTAGCCCTAAACCTTCATATTGATTTAAAATAACAGGCTGATTTAAATCTGTCATATTAAAGTCACGTGTGAGTCCAGAGTAAATTACAAACGGAAACTCCAATCCTTTACTGCTATGAATGGTCATCATACGCACCACGTTGTCATTAGGACCTATCACATTTTCTTCACCAAAATCTTTCCCGCGCTCAATCATTTGATCGATAAAACGAATAAATTGAAATAGACCTCTAAAACTAGATTGTTCAAAATCAACTGCTTTATTAAACAGTCCATGAAGATTCGCACGTCGCCCTTTACCGCCAATTAAGCCACTAAAATACTGAATTAAATAATGGTCATTGTAAATTTTATCGATTAATTGGTAAACCGGGTGACTTTGACTGTATGTGCGGTACATAGACAAATCATTCATAAATCGCGATAACTTATCAAGTATGTTAGGTTGCGCATCTTCTGATTTCATATAATGTTGGATGGATTGATAAAAATAATCGTCATGCGGTGACACGACTCGAATTTCAGCTAATTCGTCTTCCGTAAATTGATAAATAACAGAACGCATCAAACCAACGAGATAAATATCTTGAAGTGGATTATCAATCACTCTTAGAAACGACAACATTAGCCTTATTTCCGTTTGTTCAAAATAGCCTTGTTTACTATTCACATATAATGGGATATCCCTATCTTTAAATACGTGTTGTAAATTGCGGGCATTACTATAACTTCTCTCTAATATAACGATATCTTTATACGTCGCTGGTCGATACTGCTTCGTTTTCACATCGTATACTTTTTTTGTATTAATGATAGAAGTTACCTGTTCTGCAATTAAATGTGCCTCTTGTTCAGAACCAGTCAAGTCACTGGATTCATCTTCAAGAAGGACATTAAAATGTAAAGGGACATCAGCATCATCAAACGGTGCGCCGTAATATAATCTTGCCGCAGCATCATACTCTATTTCGCCTATTTCAGTATCCATCATATGATGAAATAAGTAATTGGTTGTATTTAAAACTTCTTTACGAGATCTGAAATTTTGAGACAAATCAATGCGCCAACCACTAGACCCATCAGGTTGATTAAACGCTTGATATTTCTCAATAAATAAACTTGGATCTGCTTGTCTAAATTTATAGATAGATTGCTTCACATCACCCACCATGAACAAGTTACCATTTGAGGTATCACCACGTTTAAAACTTGAGATAATTTGCTCTTGCACTCTATTTGTATCTTGATATTCATCGACTAAAATCTCCTCAAATTTTTGTCGGTAAACATCTGCTATATCAGAAGGTTGCCCCGATGCATCGTATAAAATTTTTAATGCAAAGTGTTCATAATCTGTAAAATCTAACAGATTGCGTTCGCGTTTGGCTTTGTTAAAAGTCGAAATCACATCTTTAGTTAATTGACTTAAATAACGTACGCGCGGTGCTAAATGCGCAAGTTCATCTACAAGTGCATCATCATCGCGTGCTACAAGTTCATCTTTAACTTTCGACATAAATGATTTAAATTGATCAAAATGCGCTTTAAATGTCTCATACATGTCATTTTGCATCTCATCTTTACCAATGTCTTTAGGTTTCGTAGGCATGCGCCCAAATTCATACGTTTGAAGTTTCTTTTTATTGATTTGTGATTCAGACAAAAGTTGTTGTAACGCACGCCGATGCTCATCTATAAAAACAATGTGTTTATCTAGGTCTCCTAATACTTCTAACTGTGCATAGGCTTGTTCAATGGCATCTTGAGCTGCCTTTAAGTAAAGCAAACTATATTGATTAATAATGTTCAGATAATGACTTTGCAAATGCCGTTCGATATAAGGGGCATCGAGTTGATCCAACCATTTTTCAGGTTCAGGATTGGCGACGCTAAAGTAATACAAACTTTTAACGATTTGTCTCAAGCGTTCATCATTGCGATCCGAGCCGACTTGTTCTGTTAAATCAACGAAGTGTGGGTCAAGTTGCGCATAATGTGCTTCAAAGACTTCATCTATCACCGACTCTAAAAGGAGTACATTTTCAACTTCACTTGCCGTTCGGAAATTGGGGTCTATATTCAAAATATCATAATGTTGTTGAATCAATTTCAAACAAAAACTATGCAATGTAGAAATTTGAGCTTGATGTATTTTCGCCAATTGATTTTTAATATGTTGATTGGAAGGGTCTTCAAGTGCGGCTTGATGTATACGTGCTTCGATACGATGCTTCATTTCACGCGCACTTAAATTTGTAAATGTTACGACAAGTAAACGGTCTACATCGATACCATCTTTAAGGATGCGTTGAATAATCCGTTCTACTAAAACAGCTGTTTTACCTGACCCTGCTGCTGCAGCTACAAGTACATCTTTACCTTTGGCATAGATACTTTCCCATTGGGCATCTGTCCATTGAACATCTTTGGGCTTTTCAGGTATCGTCATTCATCTTCCTCCTCTCTTAAACAGTCTAACGGATTGATTTTTTCATCTACCGTACGATACTTTGGTGAATCTATTAAGCTATCCACATGACATACTGATTGGTAGTTACAAAAACGGCATGGTAGTGTTTCTTTATATTTTAGAGGGGCCACTTCCGTATGACCGTCCATAATATTTGAAGCGATATCTACAAAATTACGTTTATTATGTTGCATTAATTTATAAAGGGTGGCTTCATCCGCCACTTTGCTTGAACTATATGGCTCTCCATTTTTTTTGAGACGAAGTGGTACAACATCCGAACTAAACCCACCTATTAATCGTTTATCGTAGGCTTCAATGACGTCAGGATCACTATTCAATAAGCCACTGAGTTGATACGATTTTAAGAAAGCGGTCGTTAATTTATCTGTACTTAAATCCGACCATGTTCTTTTATCGTCTTTAAATTTATGCACATACATATATAAGAAGCCACCAGGTTTAACATCTGAAGCTAAACCTAATCTTGCTTTGTTTTGTAGTGCGATATCCATGTAGGTCATCATTTGCATTTGAAGCCCATAATACACTTTGACTAAATCTAAAGAAGCGCTCGATGTTGAGGATTTATAATCAATAATATTGATAAAGCTTTTATCATGCGTTTCATACGTATCAATTCGGTCAATTTGTCCTCGAATATTGATAGGAATACCTTGTCTTGTTTGAAGCGGTTGTGCAAACAATTCTTCCTTATTTCTCGGTTTCTTTCTAAATGCCTTTTCAAATGCAATAGGTCTAAATTGCGATTGTTCACTTTGATGTTTTAACGCTTGTAATGTCGCTTGAATGATCGCACCGATACGTTGTGCTAAATACTGATAATACGACGTTGAGTTGAGTAGATTATATTGCACCTCTGGTAAATAATACGCTAATGCTTCATCAGTGAGCAGTTGTATTTGTTTAACTGAAAGTTGATTAAATCGACCTTCAACTTTTTCAGCGATATAGCGTAAAACGTCGTGAAAAATGGTACCCAAATCGAAGCTTTGTAATTGATATTTTGAACGTTCATTTAACTTTAACCCGTGTGATGCAAAATGTTTAAATGGACAACTTTGATAGCCTTCGAACCTTGAAACACTCGCATTAATTGTCTTACCGTATAACGCTTGTGTAAGGTTTTGATTAAGGGTTACCGTCTCATTACGATACGTTAATGCTGTTTTCAAATGGTCTAACCCTTGAGATAATGAAGTGTGTGCCGCCATCACAGCATTAACTGCATACCAAGTATCAGAAATGAGCTCGCCTTCTAAAGCTGATTTTAAAGCCTCAAATAAATGCACTTTCGTTTGATGGGGATGTGCAACCAGTGACAACGTGTTACGTTTATGTTCACGTACGATGGATGTTACGTTTAATTGCTGAAATAACTGAATCATATCGTTTAGAAATGGGCTTTTTTCCTTTTCGCTACCGCTACTATCCATAAGACTGTAGCTAAGTGTAAGTGCATGCGTCGCACGTGTCATCGCATGGTAACATACAAACGCCTCATCCATTTGTAAAATATCAGCGGTCGGACTCAACGGCGTATGTGTCACAGCTTCAAAATGTTTTTTCTCATCATCTGATATTAAACTTTTACTAGATAACGCTTGTGGCATAACACCATCATTCATACCTATCATGTAAATATGTTTTTTATTGTCCACTTTAGCTAAATCCATAGAGCCAACTGTAATTTGATCAAGTGTTTGTGGAATCATTGAAAATTCAAGTTCATTCAAGCCTACATCTAATATTTCTAAAAAACGAGATAATGACATCGCTTGCGTCCCAAATACAGTAACAACATCATCTAATACACGGCTAAAGCCATTCCATATTTGATCTATTTCTTCAGCTTCCGTATGTTTTCCCATTTCATCAAGTATATCGCGTTCAGTCATTAATTGATGTGGCAACTCGAAATTTTCCATTACTTCATAAAATGCTGTTGCATAGTCACATGCATGTTGCCCTTCTGTCAATCGAGATTCAAACGTAAGTAATTTTTCGAAAACATTGTCTTTTAAAGCTATCACACGTTCAAATAACGCACGTGTGTCTTCATTTAACTTTTTATGTTTAATCCCCATTTTTTCAAATTGGTCTATAGTAAAATATTTAGGGTCTAGCCAACGTTTTCCATAGATGCCACGTTCTAAAGCGTAATTTTCGAGTATATCAATGCGATGTAAACTATCATCATATTGACGAGTTAATACATTTGTTTTTAGTAATCGCATTAATGGATCGAATTGCCATGTCGTTTGAATGACTTCGATGAGTGCGCGTAACATTTCCATAACAGGATGATGTGTCATCGATTTTTTAATATCTAAACTATAAGGAATATCAAATTGCGGTAAAATCGCATCTAACAAATAGGGATAGCTAGGATCCCTGTATAAAATGGCAATATCTTTATAACGATAACCTTCTTCACGCACATCTTTTAAAATGCGTCGTGCAATTTCATTGACTTCATCTCGAGTTGTTGGTGACTCTAATATGCGAAGCGACGTAGCGTCCGTTGATGACTGTTCAGGAATTAAAGCATCAAAATGTTTTTCTAAATGTCTTAAAGCATCATTTTGAAATCGATATACTTCATTAAAATATGAGTGCTGCAACGTTACATCTAATTTTGTCGCAATATCCTCTATATGTTGCAACGATTCTGACGGTTTTCGAAACATACTAAATGCATCCATATCTCCGTTGGTCGTCAAACTGATTGTCACTGATTGAGTGTGCTTCACAAGTGCTTCGATTATTTGATATTCTTGTGTTGAAAAGTTGTGAAAACCATCGATATAAATATCTGCGTTCGCTAGCCACGTTGAATTTGGAATCAACTGAATAAATCGATTCATTTGCGCTTCCGGTGTTATAAAAGTATCGGATAAGCGTTGATTGAGTTGATGATAGATGAGGGCAATGTCGTGCAATTTATCTCGTGTACGACGATCAAAAGTTTCATCATTCGAAGCCGCTTCTACCATGTCAGCACTAACGTCGTATTTTTCAAAGTCTTGAATTTGCTCTCTCATTTTCGTGCTAAAGCCGAGATAAGCGGTTTGAGCATGATATAACTTAAGATTGTCTTTTTGTTCTTGTAAAATGTCATACAACATCATTTCAATTGCATTTGTTGACAAGCGTGTTTCATGCACGCCACCCAATTCTTGAAAAACACGGTGGCTCAACCTTTCAAAGTGTAATACTTCTGCACGCATACTCCCTTTTAGAGCACTATCATTTACTAATGCTTGCTCATACAAATACGTCCCTTGCATCGGTGTGATTAGCACGATGGGATCGCCTAATGGTTGTGCTTGTAATTTGTTTTTAATTTCATTTAGAATTGCCGTACTTTTACCCGTTCCTGCACGACCTAGAAATGTACGAAACATGTCCTCACCCCTTTTATTACGTATACATTTACGCTTATTATAGCACTCTCATTTCAATTTGCTCTACCGCATTCATATGAATTCAATATAAAAAGAGCAAGATTAGAAATCATCTTCATTTCTATCCTACTCTCCGACACTTTATCGTATTAATTTTTAGTGTTTTCTGGATTAAAGTTCACTTTAAATTCACTGAAAGGCCAGAATCTTAATGACACTTTCCCTACGATTTGCTTTTTATCGATTAAACCAAACGCGCGACTATCCTTACTCACTTCACGATTGTCACCTAAAACAAGATACTTGTCTGCTGGGATTTTGTATTGACCGCCACTATTTGGTAAGTCAGATGATTTAAAAGAACCTGTAATCTCTTCATAATTTTTATGTTTCATATTGTAATCTAAATACGGCTCTGCTGTTTTTTTACCATTCACAAATAACACATCATGCTTATATTCAATATGATCTCCTGGGACACCAATAATTCGTTTCACATAATCACTATTTTCATCGGCGTGAAAAACAATGACATTACCACGATCCAAATGACCGAATGTTTTTCCAAGTTTATTTACAATCACACGTTCTCCGTCTTTTAACGTCGGGTCCATAGAATCCCCTTTAACATTATAAGGTTTTATTACAAAGGCATACAACAAGCCTACAATTAATAATGCTAAACCTATGGACACCAACCATTCCATCGTTTCTTTTCTCAATCCTGACACCTCTAGTCCTCTAAATTTAAAGTTATTTTTTCAAATGGATAATAACGAAGTAAAATCGTACCTATTATATCATTTTTACGCACAGTTCCAAATGGTTCGGTATTATGACCTTTCGAATTATGTTGCAATACCACATATTGTCCGGGCGCTATAATATCACTTTCTTGTTGTGATAAACGACGAGATGCCCATGAACCAATATGCAACTGTTCAATGTGCGTATCTTTAACACGTTGATTATCAATATACAATTCATTGTTTTGTATTGCAATAGATTGTCCTGGCTTACCAATAACACGGCCAATTTTAAATTGGTCTTTATTGCGATAAACCACATAATCTTTATAATCAATGGTATTGAGACGTGGCGCAAGTTGATTAATTAAAAAACGATCACCTTGCTGTATCATAGGTGTCCATTGATGCGATGTCACTCGGAACGGTACGATGATAAAAAGAATCATAATGAATATCACTATACAGGCGCAGAACGCAGATATCATATATTTTATACTCTTTTTCAACTGGCGCACCTCTCTAAAATTTAAGTTTATTTATTATACTGTATTTGATTCATGGTGTAATCCAACTTAAGAATGAGAAAGGGAAACGCTAACAACAAAAACAGGCGGTTCATCGACGTTGTTCACGTCAACTTACCCCCTGTATTTTTTTCATTTAATAGTTTACATTCTATAAACGCGCTTCAAGTTCTTTCTTTTTATCTTCAAATCCAGGTTTACCTAATAAAGCAAACATATTTTGTTTGTAAGCTTCAACACCTGGTTGGTTGAAAGGATTTACGCCTAATTGATAGCCACTCATTGCAACTGCTTTTTCAAAGAAGTAAACAAGATAACCATACGTAAACGCATCTAATTGTGGTACTTTAACAACTAAGTTTGGCACGCCACCATCAGTATGCGCAAGTAAAGTCCCTTCAAATGCTTTTGTATTCACATCATCAACCGTTTTACCTGCTAAATAATTCAGTCCATCTAAATCATCTTCATCTTTTTCAATTGTAATGCTGTGTTTCGGTGACTCGACTTTTAATACCGTTTCAAATAAGAAACGACGTCCTTCTTGCACGTATTGACCTAATGAATGTAAGTCTGTCGTAAAGTTCGCACTTGATGGATAAATACCTTTTAAGTCTTTACCTTCAGACTCACCGAATAATTGTTTCCACCATTCATTGAAATATTGTAAAGAGGGTTCATAGTTAATGAGCATCTCTGTCGTGTAGCCTTTACTGTATAGAATATTACGGATAGTTGCATATTGATACGCAATATTTTGTGTTACATCATCAGAACTTAATTCTTCACGTGCTGAAGCTGCACCAGACATCATTGCCTCAATATCAATACCTGCAACAGCAATTGGTAAAAGACCTACAGCTGTTAAAACAGAGAAACGACCGCCCACATCATCAGGGACAATAAATGATTCATACCCTTCATTTGTAGCGAGTTGCTTTAAAGCACCTTTTTCTTTATCTGTCGTAGCAAAAATACGCTTCACTGCTTCTTCTTTACCATATTTATCTTCTAATAATTTTTTGAAAAGACGGAATGCGACTGCAGGTTCTGTAGTTGTACCTGATTTAGAAATCACATTCACAGAAAAGTCTTTGCCTTCTAAATAATCAATCAGTTCTTGTGTATATGTTGACGATAAATGATGTCCTGCAAAGATAATTTCAGGCGTATCTTTATCTTTTTTAAATGCTGGTGTTAACATTTCAATTGCTGAACGCGCACCTAAATACGATCCACCAATTCCAATGACAACCAATACGTCAGAATTTGATTTAATTTGTTCCGCTGATTTTTGAATACGAGCAAATTCCGCTTTATCATAATCAACTGGTAAATCGACCCAACCTAAAAAGTCGCTACCTGCTCCTGTGCCCTCGTGAATCGTACGGTGTACGCTTTTAACAAGGTCAGCTTGTTGATCGATTTCGTGTTGCTTAAAGAATGATAACGCTTTTTGATAATCTAATTGAATATGTGTCATGCACTGCGCCTCCTAAATATCTAACTATCGTTATTTTACTAGGATTTTCATACATTTTCAATTTTCAAACATCGTTTATAATGACGATTCGATGACTTTTTATATGTATATTTATTTACATACTTGCATAATAAATCATTTGTGGTATAGTAAGTGCTATACAATTTAACGACATACGTAGGGGGAATAGGAAATGAATAAACAAAAAGTAGTATTAGCATATTCTGGTGGATTGGATACAAGTGTAGCTGTTCAATGGCTTATCGATCAAGGTTATGAGGTTGTAGCATGTTGTTTAGACGTTGGTGAAGGTAAAGATTTAGATGTCGTTTACCAAAAAGCGTTAGATATGGGTGCTATCGAGTCTCATGTTATAGATGCAACAAAAGAATTTAGTGAAGATTACGTTGGTTATGCAATCAAAGGGAACTTAATGTATGAACAAACATATCCATTAGTATCTGCACTATCACGTCCATTGATTTCTAAAAAGTTAGTAGAAATCGCGCATGCGACCAATGCAGACGCGATTGCGCACGGATGTACTGGAAAAGGTAACGATCAAGTACGTTTTGAAGTCGCTATTAAAGCATTGGATCCAAACCTTAAAGTCATCGCACCTGTTAGAGAATGGGGATGGAGTCGTGAAGAAGAAATCGATTATGCAAAAAAACATAATATCCCTGTACCGATTGGCAAAGAATCACCTTATTCTATTGACCAAAACTTATGGGGCCGTAGTAATGAATGTGGTGTTTTAGAAGATCCATTTGTCGCACCGCCTAAAGATGCATTTGATTTAACAAATGAATTAGAAGATACTCCAGATACGCCTGAAGAAATATTAATTACATTTAATAAAGGTATCCCTACTCATATAGATGGAAAAGCTTATGCACTAGATGATCTCATTTTACATTTAAATGAAGTTGCAGGTAAGCATGGTATTGGTCGTATCGATCACATTGAAAATAGACTTGTCGGTATCAAATCACGTGAAGTTTATGAAACACCAGGTGCAGAAGTCATTTTAACTGCACATAAAGCGTTAGAATCCATTACATTAACAAAAGACGTAGCGCATTTTAAACCAATTATTGAAAAACAATTCGCTGAGCAAGTCTATAATGGTTTATGGTTCTCACCTTTAACAGATGCATTGAAAGTATTTGTAGATCAAACGCAACAAAATGTCACGGGTGAAGTACGTGTGAAATTATTTAAAGGACACGCAATTGCTAATGGAAGAAAATCTGATTACACGTTATACAATGAGCAACTCGCAACATATACGAAGGAAGATGCGTTCAATCAATCATCTGCTGTTGGCTTTATTGATATTTATGGTTTACCTACACAAGTCAACGCAATGCAAAATGGAGGTTATCAAAATGACTAAAAAAGCTTGGGGCGGTCGTTTTGAGGAAAAACCTGAAGCGTGGGTCGATGCATTCAATGCATCGATTCATTTTGATAAAACATTAATTGATGAAGACATTCAGGGGAGCATTGCACATGCTACGATGCTCTACCATCAAAATGTACTGACACAAAAAGAAAGTGAAGCAATCATTAATGGTTTAAAAGCCATTCAAAAAGATTATCACGATGGCAATATTGAATTTCAAACTTCATTAGAAGACATCCATCTCAATATTGAACATGAACTCATTCAACGTATCGGTGCCGTTGGTGGCAAATTGCATACCGGAAGAAGCCGAAACGATCAAGTTGCCACTGACATGCATCTGTATACTAAAAAAGAAGTAAAACAAATCATTGAAGCGATCGAATTGTTTCAAAAAACCATTGTTAACTTAGCAGATGAACATGTCGAAACCATTATGCCTGGTTACACGCATTTACAGCGTGCGCAACCGATATCTTTTGCGCATCATATAATGACGTATTTTTGGATGTTAGAGCGTGATAAAGGACGTTTCAAAGACGCTTTAAAACGTATCGACATTTCCCCTCTTGGGGCAGCAGCTTTAAGTGGTACAACCTATCCTATTGATCGTCACGAAACGCAACAACTTTTAGGTTTTGCGTCTATTTATGAAAACAGTTTAGATGCTGTAAGCGATAGAGATTATATTGTTGAGACGCTGCATGCAATCAGTTTGACTATGGTACACTTATCTCGTTTTGCGGAAGAAATCATCTTTTGGTCATCTGAAGAAGCAAAATTTGTTACACTATCTGATGCATTTTCAACTGGTTCATCTATCATGCCTCAGAAGAAAAACCCTGATATGGCTGAATTAATACGTGGTAAAGTGGGACGAACTACAGGTCATTTAATGAGCTTGTTTATGACTCTAAAAGGTTTACCGCTAGCATATAACAAAGATATGCAGGAAGATAAAGAGGGGCTATTTGATGCAATACACACCCTTAAAGGCTCTTTACGTATCTTCGACGGAATGGTAGGAAGTATGACAGTGAATACCGAACGCTTAACACAAGTGGTTAAGTCTGACTTCTCCAACGCCACTGAACTCGCAGATTATCTTGTTGTAAAAGGCATACCATTTAGAGAAGCTCATGAAATCGTAGGTAAAATTGTATTATGGTGCATTCAAAATGAGATGTTTTTATTAGATGTGCCACTTGACGTTTATAAACAACATCATCACGCCATCGATAAAGATATTTATACGTATTTACAACCTGCTGAAGCGGTAAAACGTAGAAAAAGTTATGGTTCTACAGGTCAGGATGCCGTGAAACATCAAATTTCTGTAGCAAAAACTTTGATTTAATATCAATATTATTAAAGCTCCGTTAATGTTAACGGAGCTTTTTTAATTTATTTTTAAGACTTATAATTATTGTTAAATCCTATTGTGTTTGCATATTATATACTATAATTTAAAGGAGCATTACCATAAATATTAAGGAGGATTTATCATGAAGCATTATTCAAAAATAATTATCTCTTCAAGTTTAGTCGCATCTTTAATGATTGGAGGCATCGCAATACCTTCTCAAGTTGATGCGGGCTCTTCACAAAGCGCTGCAAATCATAATCAAGCTACTCCTTTATCTCCAAGTGTACATAACGTCTTAAACAAAAAACATGTAACAATTGGTCACCGTGGTGCCAGTGGTTATGCACCAGAACATACCATCCCTTCATATGATAAAAGTATCAATGAAATGGGTTCTGACTTTTTAGAAATCGATTTACAAATGACTAAAGATGGGCACCTCGTTGCCATGCATGATGAAACAGTTGATCGTACAACGAATGGTACCGGTCGTGTTGATCAATTAACACTTGCTCAATTAAAACAGTTAGACGCAGGCAGTTGGTTTAATCAAGCTCATCCTGAATATAAAAATCCAAAATATGTTGGCCAAAAAGTACTTACACTCGATGAAATTTTTAAACGCTACGGTAAGCGTACGAATTTCTACATTGAAACAAAATCCCCTGAAGTCTATCCAGGTATGGAAGAAAAATTATTACAAACTATGCATAAATATCGTTTAGATAAGAAAAACTTTCTTGCTAATGGTAAAGTTGTCATTCAATCATTTTCACAAGCAAGTTTACAAAAAACGCACAAACTCAATCCGAACATTCCACTTATTCAATTGACAGATGTAGGTCAATTAACAGCGATGACGGATAAAGATTTACAAACAGTAAAACAGTATGCTGTTGGTATTGGTCCTGACTATCATGACTTAAATGCGCAAAACACGAAACATTTAAGAGACTTAGGTTTCTATATTCACCCTTATACCGTTAATACAGTACCAGACATGAAACGCTTAAATCAATATGGCGTAACAGGCGTATTCACTAACTATCCTGATTTATACAGTAACCTTATTAAACATTAATATTATGATGTTTTCACAAGCAACTTCATTTTTAGTATATGCTTCCACAAATGTTTGCTTAAAAAGCGATTTATTGACAAAAAAACCGCAAAGTGGTTCTCTCCACTTTGCGGTTTTCACATGTATTATGCCCAACCACGGTAACGAGCTGCTTCTGCAGTGCGCTTAATGCCAACAATGTATGCTGCCAAACGCATATCGATTTTACGATTTTGGGATAAGTTATAAATTGTATCAAAAGCAGTAATTAATTTTTCACGAAGTTTTTCATTCACTTCTTCTTCTGTCCAATAGTAACCTGTATTATTTTGAACCCATTCGAAATAAGATACTGTAACGCCACCAGCACTTGCTAACACGTCTGGAACAAGTAATACGCCGCGGTCAGTTAATATTTTAGTTGCTTCAGGTGTTGTAGGACCATTTGCAGCCTCTACAACAATCTCGGCTTTAATATCATTAGCATTATCAGCAGTGATTTGGTTTGCAATCGCCGCTGGTACTAAGATGTCACAATCAAGTTCAAATAATTCTTTATTTGAGATGGTATCTTCGAATAAGTTAGTCACGGTACCAAAACTATCACGGCGATCAAGTAAATAATCTATGTCTAAACCTTCTGGGTCGTGTAATGCACCATAAGCATCTGAAATTCCTACAATTTTAGCCCCTTGATCATATAGGAATTTAGCTAGGAAACTACCTGCATTACCGAATCCTTGTATTACGATACGTGAATCTTTAATTGTTTTACCACGACGTTTTGCAGCTTCTTCGATTGCAATAACAACACCTAAAGCTGTTGAACGGTCACGTCCTTGTGAACCACCAAGCACAATCGGTTTCCCTGTGATAAAACCAGGAGAGTTAAATTCGTCCATTTGACTGTATTCATCCATCATCCATGCCATGATTTGAGAATTTGTAAATACGTCAGGTGCTGGAATATCTTTAGTCGGTCCAACAATTTGTGAAATTGCACGTACGTACCCTCTTGACAGACATTCAACTTCATGAATGCTCATTTGACGTGGGTCACATACAATACCGCCTTTACCACCGCCATATGGTAAGTTGACGATACCACATTTTAAAGTCATCCACATAGAAAGTGCTTTTACTTCTTCTTCATCTACATCTGGATGGAAACGTACCCCACCTTTTGTAGGTCCTACAGCATCATTATGTTGCGCACGGTACCCTGTAAAAGTTTTTACCGTTCCATCATCCATTTTCACCGGAATACGAACTGTTAAAAATCTCAAAGGTTCTTTAATCAACTCATACATACCATCGTCGAAACCCAATTTATGCATTGCTTCTTTAATGATACCTTGAGTTGACGTCACTAGATTGTTTTTTTCAGCCATGATCCATTTCGCCTCTTTTTCCTACTTTGTTTTCGCTTACATAAGTCATTGTAACATAAGCAATACTTTTTTAAAGCCTTTTAGGTCTAGTATAAAAGTATAAAAAATAGTTATTATATCAATGGGATTTTTAAAAAAATTCCATTATGCAAACACATGTTATTTAGATTCTGCAAATACTTTTTTCACTTTATCAATGGCATAATCAAGCTCTTCTTTAGTAATGACTAAAGGTGGTGCGAAACGAATCACGGTATCATGTGTTTCTTTACATAAAATACCTTCTTCTTTAAGACGTTCACAATATGGTCGCGCATTTTCATTTAATTCAACACCAATAAATAAGCCACGTCCACGTACTTCTTTAATGGATGGATGATCAATGTCTAATAATGCATTTTTAAAATATTCTCCAAGTTCTTGTGAACGTCCTGGTAAATCTTCATCCACGATAACATCTAACGCAGCAATGGATGCCGCACATGCCAATGGGTTACCTCCAAATGTTGAACCGTGTGAGCCTGGTGTAAAGACGTCTAGCACTTCTTTGTCAGCAAGTACAACAGAAATCGGGAATACGCCACCACCTAAGGCTTTTCCTAAAATATAAATATCAGGTTTTACTTCATCCCAGTCTGTCGCAAATAACTTACCTGTACGGCCTAAACCTGCCTGAATTTCATCAGCAATAAATAAAACATTATGTTCATCACATAATTCACGTACTTGTTTTAAATAACCTTTAGGAGGAATATTAATGCCTGCCTCACCTTGTATAGGCTCAATTAAAACTGCAGCCGTGTTCTCATTAATCACTTCTTTTAATTGTTCAATATTTCCAAATTCAACATTTGTGAATCCTTCTAAAAGCGGACCATAACCACGTTGATATTCTTTTTCAGAGGACAATGACACTGGTGCCATCGTACGGCCATGGAAGTTTCCAACCATTGCTATGATTTCAGCATCGTTCGGTTTAATACCCTTAACATCATACGCCCAACGACGTGCAGCTTTTAATGCTGTTTCAACCGCTTCTGCACCCGTGTTCATTGGTAGTGCCTTTTCTTTACCTGAAAGCTTACAAATTTTTTCATACCATTCGCCTAAGTTTGCACTGTGGAATGCACGAGACACAAGCGTTACTTTATCCGCTTGGTCTTTAAGTGCTTGAATAATTTTTGGATGACGGTGACCTTGGTTCACTGCAGAGTAAGCAGCGAGCATATCCATATATTTATTGCCTTCTGGATCCTTCACCCATACACCTTCAGCTTCTGAAATCACAATTGGGAGTGGCAAGTAGTTATGTGCACCATAATGATTTGTAAGTTCGATAATTTGTTCTGATTGATTCGTCACTTTAAACGCCCCTTTTTTAATTAATAAAAGGGTAAACCAACCTATTTAACGAAACAAAACACCCATTTCACTGTTTTGATCGAATATATGATGGCTTACCCTACCTTAAAAACATAAAGTATTACATCGCCAAATGGTTATCAACAAACGCTATCGTCTATATAACGTAATTGTACCTTAAGCACACATTGAGACTTTATGCGTATCGTATTCAATTTAGTAATTTTATAAATGTTCAGAAACTGTACGACCTTGCATGTGAAGTACTAAATAGTCTGGTCCACCAGCTTTAGAGTCTGTACCTGACATTTTGAATCCACCAAATGGTTGGTAACCTACTACAGCACCTGTACATCCACGGTTAAAGTATAAATTACCTACCATGAAGTCACGGCGTGCTTGTTCTAATTTCATACGATTATTAGAAATAACTGCACCTGTTAAACCATATTCAGTATCATTTGCGACATCAATCGCTTCATCAAAATCTTTAACTTTAGTAAATCCAACAACCGGACCAAAAATTTCTTCTTGCATAATACGTGAGTTAGGATCTAAGTCTGCGATAACTGTTGGATGAACGAAATTACCTTTTTCTTCATCAGTATTGCCACCTGTTACAATACGACCTTCTTCTTTACCAATTTCAATGTATTTTTTGATTTTATCTAAAGATTTTTGGTCAATTACAGGACCTACATATGTGTCTGGTTCTGCAGCATTACCAACTTTAATTTTTTCAGTTTCAGCTTTAACACGCTCTAATAACTCATCATAAATGTTTTGGTGCGCAATAACACGTGAACATGCAGAACATTTTTGACCTGAGAAGCCAAACGCTGAATAAACAATCGCATCTGTAGCCACTTGTAAATCTGCTTCATTGTCAACAATGATCGCGTCTTTACCACCCATTTCAGCAATTACACGTTTAATATGGTTTTGACCTTCTTGGATAACGGCTGCTTTTTGAATAATTTCTTTACCAACGTTTTTAGAGCCAGTAAATGAAATTAAGCCTACATCTTTATTTTCAATTAAGAAGTCACCAATTTCACTAGATGAACCAGGGATCCAGTTCACAACGCCTTTAGGTAGACCTGCTTCTTCTAAAACTTCCATAAATTTATATGAAATAATCGGTGTATTTGAAGATGGTTTCAATAGTACAGTATTTCCTGTTACAACTGGTGCAGCTGTTGTTCCAGCCATGATTGCATAAGCAAAGTTCCATGGTGAAATTACAACACTCACACCGACTGGTAAATAATCAAATTGATTGTATTCACCTGGACGGCTATTTACTTTTTTTCCATCTTTAAGTTCAAGCATTTGGCGACCATAATATTCCATAAAGTCGATTGCTTCTGCTGTATCTGCATCCGCTTCTTTCCATGGTTTACCGCCTTCTTTAGACAATAAAGCTGAAAATTCATGCTTACGCTTACGTGTAATTTCAGCAGCACGGAATAAAATGTTAGCGCGTACTTTAGGATCTACTGTTCTCCATGATTTGAATGCCTCTTTCGCAGCATCTAACGCCTTTTGTGCATGTTCTTTTGAAGCTTTTGAAACGTAACCAATCGTTTCTTCACGGTTAGATGGGTTATACACACGAGTTTTATCGTCCGTATATACACGTTCTCCACCAATAATTAAAGGATACTCTTGACCTAATTCACTCTCTACCTTTTCTAGAGCGCGGAAATAAGCTTCGCGATTCTCCTCTTTTGTAAAATCTGTAAATGGTTCGTGTTTATATGGAATCATTTATAAATCCTCCCTTGTTTAATTTGAGAAAGCACTTATCATTATCATGACATATCGCAACTAGGATGTAAAAGATTTTTTCAGGCTATACTGAATTATCGCAATTTTTACGATGTGATATCTCTTTAATACGCTAAAGCGAGTAATCTGCTCGAATTGAAGCGCTTTCATTTACAAGCATTATAGCGTTTAATGCTTGTAAATTCAACCACTTTAAAGGTGTAAATTTAGACCGTCATTAAAATACAATTGTGGTAAATAGCAACTTTACATCAATTGTATATTTCCTTCTATACAAACATTTAGAAAGTTATATAAAATTTATTATATAGGTTGCTTTTTATGTAATATTCTACATATATACTTTCGTGTGTAATGCTATACTAAAATAGCGAATTGTACACGTAATCATTTCATTTTAAATAATTGAATTAACTTCATTTTTATAAACATTCTTTAGCAATTCATACTTTTATAGGCTTTTGAGATTCATATAGGATAGGTCATTCAAGATAAAAAAAGAAGCGGAAACATCATGTTCCACTTCTTTTTATTCGGCTTCGTCTTGCATCCGTCGCTTTGACTGTTTCACCCAATATGGTAAGCGTTCTTTTAAAGTTTGAAACCCATACGTTTCGGTCTCTTTTATCTCGTCCAATACTGAACGTTTTTCTTTTTTACGCTCATAATTTTTAAAATAATCATTGTCTTTTAAAGACAAATTCAGCTTTCCTGATTCATCAATTGAAATGATTTTAGCTTTTACCGTTTGACCTTGTGATAAAAGTTTTTTTAAATTATGCACATAATCATCCATAACTTCTGAAATATGAATTAATCCTTCAGTATTGTCAGGGGTTTCAACGAAAGCACCGTAGGGTTGAATACCAGTCACACGTACTTTTATGTGTTGACCAACACGATACTGTTTTTTCAACATGCATAACCCCTTATTAATTTTGAACTTCAACAGTATCATCATAGCACATATTTTTTTAGAATCATAACTATAAATCGTTAATAACAAATTCCGTTATAAAAGTCTCATGTTGCAATGACTTTTTAATGGTTCAACCATTTTTTTCAATTACGATTTCGCGTTCTTTACTCGTTTTAATGTCCAGCCATCCAAGGTCTTCCCTGAGTTGCTTGCTGTGTTGCCTTCTTCGCAATAGCCTCTTTTTTAACGATTTTTGGTTGTTGACCTTGTTCTATACGTTTTTTTAAATTTGCATCTAACCGATATGTTTGAAAGGCTTGAAATTGTCTTTGGGCATACGTATTACATGACGGACAACAATAAACATCATGATTGTCATGTATCGATTGACGAACAGTAAATGGACCGCACGTTGGACAACAATACGTATAATTTGGCATTAATCTTCATCCATTTCTGGGAGGACCCCTGTTTTAAATATCTCTCTAGGGATAGCAATGGTACAACATGCGTTCGGTACATCTACAATCCCGGCTACAGTACCTTGAACAGGCGCAGTACCTAATAACATATACGCTTGTTCACCTGTAAAACCACGCGTTTTCAAAAATTCAATCGCATTTAAACATGCATTTCGATAAGCTGTATTCGCATCTAAGTATGTTTGTTTCCCGTTAAATTCATTGACAGAAATACCCTCAAATACAATATAATCCGTGTAATTTGGCATAACAGGTCCTGGATTAAATGCTGGATTTTTCTTTATATTATATTTTTCCATTCCATTTTTGATGACATTCACACGTAAATCAATCCATCCAGGCATCTCTATACCGCCACAAAATGTGATTTCACCGTCTCCTTGTGAAAAGTGCAAATCACCAACCGACAATTTAGCCCCTTCAACAAATACTGGAAAATAAATACGTGATCCTTTAGATAAATTTTTTATATCACAATTCCCACCATTTTCACGTGGTGGAACAGTACGTGCGCCTTCTTTTGCAACACGTTCAAAATCTTTTCCTTTCAGAGTTCCCAAAACCGCGGCATCGGCTGTAGGAAGGTTAGCCAATACAGGTTCGCGATTTGGATCAGTATCAACAAGTGCGCGCTCACGTTTATTCCATTCATTTAACATGTCTTGTGATGGTGCCACACCAATCAGTCCCGGGTGGATAATCCCTACAAATTCAACACCAGGTACATGACGACTTGTTGCATAAATGCCATTGAAGTCCCATATAGATTTTTGTGCATTAGGATAGTGATCTACTAAAAAACTTCCGCCATTCGTTTTGTCGAAAATGCCGTTAAAGCCCCATTCATGTTCTGGAAAGGTGCCAATGTCTAAAATATCAACAACGAGTAAATCGCCTGGTTGAACCTGATTCACATAAACTGGTCCACTCAACACATGCACACGATTTAAATTGACCGTTTTAATATCATTAGGATTATCGTCATTAGAAATTTGACCATCTGTCCAATCTAAACACTCCATTCGAAACGCTTCACCAGGATTTACTGAAAATGCTGCTGGAATATCTGGATGCCATCTGTTATGCCCCGGATGTACTTGCTCATCCATTTTTTTATTTAAATCAACACTAAATAACGTTTTCGGCATACATACGCCCCCTTATAATGTGATATTTTTACTACAGTGTTAAATTACCCTAAAAATTTTATATAATCTGAAGTTTCAAATTATTTATGCACTACATTGCCACTTTATCATCTCTGTAAAATTATATTTATGAAACACAATTTACTCGTATGTTATTGAAAAGTTGATACCCTATTATGCCTCATTCCATACTAAAAATGCCTTCAAAACTCACCAAACAGTGAATTTTGAAGGCTATACTTAATAAGTATCAATGAAATTATTTTACTCAAATTAATGTTTATTTTTAGATATTACATTGTTGTTGTAGATTGACGGCTTCATGTGCTTTTGCTAAGCAAACGTCATACGATAATGTTTCCTCAAAAGAAAAACGAAAAATATTTTGAAACGCGTATGCAATTTCAGTAGGTTCTCCTAATTGATGTACAGCATCCATCATTTCATACACTTCCGCGTCCCCTAATGTTTTATCATCAAATTGCATAGGATTCCATTCAGATAACAATTGATAGAGTTGAATATTCAAATCGTTATTAGCCACACATATTCACCTTCTATTTTAAATTTATTACGCGTTGTCATCTTCAATATCGATGGATTCAATTACAACATCATAAGCTGGCTTATCTCCAGGACCTACTTTTACACTTGCGATATCTTCAAGCGTTTTTTCACCTTCAATTAATTGACCGAAAACTGTGTGTTTTTGATCTAACCAAGGTGTGCCGCCTTTTTCACGATAAGCTTCAGCAATTTCTTTTGGCCATCCGCCATCTTGTAATTGATTCAACATTTGAACTGGTAATTCTTTCATTTGTACGATAAAGAATTGTGAGCCATTTGTGCCTGGACCTGCATTAGCCATTGATAATGCGCCATACAGGTTAAAGGCTTCCATAGAGAATTCATCTTCAAATGGACTACCATAAATACTTTCGCCACCCATACCTGTACCAGTTGGGTCACCACCTTGAATCATAAAATCATTAATGACGCGATGGAAAGTGATACCGTTATAATATCCTTTCTTTGATAATTCTACGAAGTTTTGCACTGTTTTAGGGGCGATCTCAGGGAATAATTTTAAAGTCATATCACCCATATTGGTATGCATTACTGCTTTAATTTCATTATCTTGTAATTCTTTAGTAAGTTGAGGATATTTCGTCATTTGTCATTTCTCCATTCGTGTTAAACTAAAATATAAACATATCTTAACATATTTAAGAAAGGAAGGAATATTTATGCGCTACCGATTTGCACATAAAAGCGGTGTATACGGTGTTGAAATTGTTGAAAGAACAGAAGATCAAATATTGGTTAAAGTATTGCAAGTCATTAAGCATCCTAAACAAGGTGATTTGCATACACCTAATGAAGCTGAAGGTGTCTTTTTTCATGAGCGTAAAGCTTTGAGTTTATATGAAAAACGTTACACGACACAAAGTAAACTTAAACCATTTGATGTAGACGTCATGCCTTACGTAGAATCACTTCAACATGCTGTAGCACAATTAGAGTCAAAACTTAAATCTAATGACACTTTATATAACCAAAAATCACTGATGTGTTTAAAAGCATTAAAAAAAGATTATGAACATCAATACAAAATGAAATTCGATTAATTTTATGACATTTAAGACGAGTTTCTACTTATTTAAAAGAACCTAAAAAATCAACTCTGGCCACGGTAAGGGTTGATTTTCTTCGCATTCATAATCATGTATAATAAAAGTAATGCAGTTTTATGAAGGAGGACAATTTATGAGTTGGTTACATATTGCGGTGATTTTGCCGTTGATATTCGCACTTATCATACCTGTTTTGTACCGTTTTTATAAGCGTGTGCATTTAGGATGGTTTGTGTTACCGATTCCAGTTGTGTTGTTCGCATACTTTTCAACGTATCTTCAACCTACTATGTCCGGTCATTACGAAAAAGCATCTATGAAATGGATGCCACAAATCGGAATGAATTTTGACATATATGTAGACGGTCTCGGCTTATTATTTAGTTTATTAATTACCGGTATTGGGAGTCTTGTTGTACTTTATTCTATTAGTTACTTA
Organism: Staphylococcus agnetis; assembly: GCF_011466855.1. Lineage (NCBI taxonomy): Bacteria > Bacillati > Bacillota > Bacilli > Caryophanales > Staphylococcaceae > Staphylococcus > Staphylococcus agnetis. Next base: position 543,040 of record NZ_CP045927.1, on the reverse strand, counting down.
AGCCGTTCTGAACAACTAGGTAATTTTTATTGCTATTTATTGATGTTTATGAGTGCCATGTTAGGTGTTGTACTCTCAGATAACTTACTCGTGCTTTACTTATTTTGGGAGCTGACATCATTTTCAAGTTTCTTACTCATTTCATTCTGGCGCCATAAAGAAAAATCATTATATGGTGCAATGAAATCAATGATGATTACTGTATTTGGTGGATTATCATTATTAGGTGGATTCATTCTACTTTATATCGCATCTGGAACATGGAGCATTCGTGAATTAGTACGTCACGTTGATGATATTCATACATCTCCATTTTTCCTTTTAGCAATGATTTTTATTATTATTGGTGCAATGACAAAGTCCGCACAATTCCCATTTTACATATGGTTGCCTGATGCGATGGAAGCACCGACACCTGTAAGTGCATATCTTCACTCAGCAACGATGGTTAAAGCTGGAATTTATTTAATTGCTCGTTTGACACCCCTTTTCGCAGTATCTCAAGGGTGGATTTGGACAGTTACATTATTTGGATTAGTCACTCTTTTTTGGGGATCTTTAAATGCAACCAAGCAACAGGATTTAAAAGGTATTTTAGCCTTTTCTACTGTCTCTCAACTAGGGATGATTATGTCCATGCTTGGAATAGGTGCAGTCAGCTATCATTTTAATGGCGCAGAAAATCAATTTTATGTCGCAGCTTATAGTGCTGCAATTTTCCATTTAATCAACCATGCGACATTTAAAGGTGCACTTTTCATGATTACAGGTGCCGTTGACCATGCGACAGGTACGCGTGACATAAAAAAACTCGGTGGCTTAATGACAATTATGCCAATTTCATTTACGCTTACCATCATTACTTCATTAAGTATGGCAGGCGTCCCACCTTTTAACGGTTTTCTATCTAAAGAGCAATTTTTAGAAGCCATGATAGAAGTCACAAGCGCTAACGTATTCAGTTTAAATACTTTAGGTTTGCTCTTACCAATTGTTGCCGTAATTGGTAGTATATTTACATTTGTGTATTCATTTAAATTTATAACTGAAATCTTTTTAGGGAACTATCAACCTGATGCATTACCACATAAAGCACATGAGGCATCCATATTGATGAATATCCCTCCAATTATTTTATCAACATTAGTCATCGCTATAGGCTTATTCCCTAGTTTAGTATCGACACCGTTAGTCGAACCGGCTGTTAAATCTATAGCTAACATTGATAACATCACGGCTGAATTTCATTTATGGCATGGCTTTACACCTGCATTTATGGCAACACTCATCATATACGTTGTCGGTGCTATTTTGTTATTAACACATAAGAAATGGGTTCCGGTTATAAAAGGGTTACCTCAATTTCTAACTTTAAACTATTGGTACGATCAAACAGGACGCTATTCACCTTTCTATGCGACACAATTAACACGTACGTATATGACCGGTTTGAGTCGAAATAATATTGTGATTATATTTACTACATTAATTATTATCACAGTTGTGACGCTTATTTTAGTGCCATTTACGTTCGACTTTAAGCATGTGTCACCGATACGTCCATATGAATTTATATCTGTTATTACGATTATCATAGCGGCTGTAATGATTATGTTTGCACGTTCACGACTCTTCAGCATTATTATGCTGAGTGCAGTAGGGTATTCGATGGCCATTTTCTTCATTTTCTTTAATGCGCCAGATCTTGCATTAACTCAATTTGTAGTAGAAACCATTTCCACTGCCCTATTTTTACTATGTTTTTATCACTTGCCAAATATGAGCCGTTATAATGAAACACCTAGATTTAAGATCGTCAATGTCGTAATTTCAATTAGCGTTGGTCTTATCGTTACTATTTTAGGCTTAATCGCTTATGGCAACCGTCATTTTATATCAATTAGTGAATTTTATAAAAAGCATGTTTATGACCTTGCAGAAGGTAAAAACATGGTCAACGTCATTTTAGTAGACTTCCGTGGAACGGATACATTATTTGAGTCTGCTGTGCTAGGTATCGCGGGTATGGCCATTTATACACTCATTAAATTACGTGCAAAACACAAAAATGGTTATGAAAGGATTGAGAAAATTGAACAGACAGAAAAATGATTTAATTTCACAATACTCTGCACTGATTATCTTTTTCTTAATAATGATGTTCGGTTTCTCTCTCTTTTTAGCCGGACATTATACTCCTGGAGGCGGCTTTATTGGTGGACTCCTTGTATCGAGTGCACTGGTAATTATTGCAGTGGCCTTTGATGTTAAAACAATGCGTAAAGTGTTCCCATGGGATTTTAAAAAACTTATCGCACTCGGCTTAGCATTTTGTGTTTTTTCACCCATGTTGAGTTGGACATATGGTAAGAACTTTTTCACACATACTTCTGTGGATATCCCTTTACCTTTATTAGCACCGATGCATGTTCATACAGCTGTACTTTTTGATACTGGCGTACTTTTCGTTGTTGTAGGTACAGTATTAACAATTATTTTAACGATTGGAGAGAATGAGTAATGGAAATTGTATTAATAGTCGTTTGTGGTTTGCTTACATCCATTGGCGTGTACCTCATTCTTTCTAAAAGTTTAATAAGAATTATTATAGGTACCGCACTGTTATCACATGCTGCAAATTTATTTTTATTAACAATGGGTGGTCTAAAAACTGGAAATGTTCCTATTTTCGAAAAGAATGTTACCAATTATGTAGACCCTATTCCTCAAGCTTTAATTTTAACAGCAATTGTAATTTCATTCGCAGTCACTGCTTTTTTCTTAGTACTTGCTTTTCGTAGTTATAAAGAATTAGGCACAGACAACGTAGAACGTATGAAAGGAGTGCCACAAGATGATGATGAATGAGAATTTAATTGTAATGCTTGTGGCGATTCCAGTCATAACTACGATTTTACTTATTTTTAGTGGTTTGCGACCGTATATTAAAAGATATATTGCTTTAATAGGTACGCTCATCACATTAGGCTTTGCAATTTGGAACTTTGTCAATGTATGGGTCGCCGGTCATCCGATTGTCCTTGAATTGGGCTCGTGGAAAGCGCCCTACAGCATTGTGTTTGTATTAGATTTATTTAGTGCGTTACTCGTTATGACAAGTACGCTCATTACTGTATTGATTATATTATTTTCATATCAATCTATAGGTTTACATCGCGAAACGTATTATTACTATTTTACTGTTATGTTTATGCTCGCTGGTATCAATGGCGCTTTTATTACTGGCGACATTTTTAACTTATTCGTATTCTTTGAAGTCTTCTTAATGGCTTCTTACGGCCTTATGGTTATTGGTGGAACAAAAATACAATTACAAGAAAGTGTCAAATATTTACTAGTGAATGTCGTATCTTCAGCATTTTTTGTTATCGGCGTAGGTATTCTATATTCCGTTGTTGGTACGTTAAATATGGCTGATATTAGTGTTAAATTAGGTAAAGTTTCACACGAGCATCCAGGCTTAATTAGTATCGTATTTATTTTATTTATATTTGTATTTGCCACTAAGGCAGGTACGTTCCCAATGTACGTATGGCTTCCAGGTGCTTACTACGCTCCTCCTTTTGCTATCATTGCATTTTTCGGTGCGTTACTTACTAAAGTCGGCGTCTATGCCATTGCACGTACAATGAGTTTGTTTTTCCAAGATACATTAACAATTTCACATTACACGATACTTACATTAGCACTACTCACCATTATCTTTGGTTCTGTCGGTGCCATAGCCTATCGAGATACAAAACGTATTATTCTATACAATATTATGATTGCTGTCGGTGTGATTTTAGTTGGTGTTGCAATGATGAATCAAGCAGGAATCATTGGTGCCATTTATTACACTTTACATGACATGCTAGTCAAAGCTGCGTTATTTTTCTTAATTGGTATCATGTACAAAATCACAAAAACAACAGATCTACGAAAATTTGGTGGTTTAATTCATCATTATCCACTTCTAGGATGGACATTTTTCATTGCTGCATTAAGTTTAGCTGGGATTCCACCACTAAGTGGATTCTATGGAAAGTTATATATCGTCCAAGCAACATTCCAAAAAGGATTTTACGTAAGTGGTATCATCGTCCTTCTTTCAAGCTTGGTCGTGCTATATTCGGTTATTAATATATTCTTACGCGGATTCTTTGGTAAAAGTTATGGCTATGTTTATAACCCGCGTTTACACCATAGAGGATTGCTAGCCGTCGCTGTACTTTCGGTAATCATTACTGTTATTTTTGGTTTAACAGCAGGTCAGTTATATCCGTTTATTGCAGAAGGTGCAAAATCGTTCTATCAACCAGAAACCTATATTCAAAGCGTTTTAGGAGGCGATTAAATGGCAGTTCAAATATTAATTAATATTATTTTAGCTGTGTTTTGGTTATTTTTATCAGGCAGCTATACGATGAATTCATTTGTTCTTGGTTTTTTATTCGCCCTATTACTCGTTTATTTAATGCGTCAAATCCTGCCGGGTCGATTTTATGTTGTAACGATTTATAAAGTCATCAAGCTTGCATTCATTTTCATCATCGAATTGATTAAAGCTAACTTTGACGTTTTTAAAGTCATTATCCAGCCTCGTCTTAAAAACGAATCTGCATTCTTTGTATATGAAACAGATTTAGAGCACAAATGGCAAGTAGCGTTGTTGTCCAACTTAATCACATTGACACCTGGTACTGTAGTGATAGGTGTTAATGACGATATGAAACGTTTATATATTCATTGTCTCGACTTTTCAACAAAAGAAGAAGAAGTCGCTTCAATTAAAAACTCACTTGAAAAAGCGGTGAAAGAAGTAGGTGAATCCTAATGAACTATGACATATTAATCATTGTTGCATTAATTATTGTAGTGCTCTCTATATTGGCGATGCTTGTACGTGTCATTTTAGGCCCTACACTTGCGGATCGTGTTGTTGCATTAGATGCCATTGGTATCCAATTAATGGCCATTGTAGGTTTGTTTTCTATCATTTTAAATACACCCTATATGATAGTAGCAATACTATTAATTGGTATACTTGCTTTCTTAGGCACAGCCGTGTTTGCTAAATTTATGGATAAAGGTGAGGTGATCGAACATGACAGAAACCATCGTGACTAGTTTAGGCGTTCTACTTGTCATTATCGGTGCATTGTTTAGCGCGTTGGCAGCTTTTGGTATTTTGAAATTAGATGATGTGTATTCACGTGCACATGCTGCTGGTAAAGCGGCAACATTAGGTGCCATGCTCTTACTTACTGGCGTGTTCATCTATTTTATCGGTAAAGAGGGATATGTTAATTTTCAACTTTTAATCGGTATATTCTTTGTTTTTATTACCGGTCCTTTAGCAAGCCATATGATTTTAAAAGCGGCATATAATTTAAAGGCACCCGCATCAAAGCGCTTAAAACTTGATGAAGTTAAAAAAGATTTAGACGGCAAAAAACTTTAATATTCAACTTAATCCATTGATATTAGCGAGGATTCATTCTTTCATAGATGACATCCTCGCTTTTTTACATCATTCCCTTCTGTTACCGGTCATAACTCTTTGGCAAATTCTTTACCACACACCTTGTTCGATAAAAATTTTAATGTTTAAGTGCGTTATTTATTATTCTTGAATAATTTTAAAAGTGTTGCTATATTTAAAGTGTAAAAATACATCTAGAAAGGACTAGAGAGATGAAAGGTGCTACTTCAATATTCTGCACATTATTGTTATTATTGCTGTTTGTAGCAGGTTGTACACAACAACATCAAAGTAGTAAACGCAACAGTGATGATGCCTCCATGTATGCAAAACATAAATCAAAAGTAAATGATGATTGGAAACCTTATAAAGGAGAAATTTACCATGTATTTTTTCATCCGGTTATAACTGATCCAAAAGTAGCATTTGATAGTAAAAATCCAAGTGCGAAAGGTAATAATGACTGGATGGTTACAACGAAAGAATTCAAATCAGCCATTGAGGAATTACATAAAAACAACTATATTTTGATAGACCCTCACGATGCTTATGACCTTCAATCATCACCTATAAAAAAGAAAACATTGAAATTACCTAAAAATAAGAAACCATTAATATTATCTATCGATGATATGAACTATTATGATTATATGCTCGGAAAAGGATACGATGATCGCCTCGTTTTAGATGAATCACAACATGTCGTTTCAGAAACGAAAGATAAACAAGGAAAGATTACCCATTCAAAAAGTGACGATATCGTACCAATCTTAAATGATTTTGTAAAAGCGCACCCTGACTTTTCTTTAAATGGGCAAAAGGGTGTTGTAGCATTAACGGGCTATAGTGGTGTAATAGGTTATCGAACAAATGAAACAGATAGTAAAGATTATGAGCAACGTAAAAAAGATGCTAAAAAAGTTGTAGACGCAATGAAACGCGATGGTTGGACATTTGCCAGTCATTCATATGGACATATTAATTTTGAAAAATCATCTTATAAAGCAATTGTCAACGATACCCAAAAATGGGAAAAAGAAGTCGTACCTATTGTTGGTAAAACGGATTTATTTATTTTCCCTCATGGTGCACAAGATCGTCATACACCAGCGTATAACTATTTAATTAAAGAAGGTCATTTTAAATATCTCGCTGGTGTGGGTCCTAATAATTTTACAGATGTTTCACCTGATAATGTATATCAAGATAGAGTTGCTATAGATGGTCTGAACCTATATGAATTTAAATATAAACTCAAACCATTTCTTATACCTGAAAATGTATATAACAAAGAAGATCGTGCTTATTTTAAAGGGAATAAATCCTATGCATATTAATTAAAAGCCATCTTTGAATGTGGAGTAAAGGATTCCTCCTATACTTCTCTCAAAGATGGCTTTTTTTATATATTTTTTTGTTTGACCGCTATAGTTCCTCTCATTACTGTAATGAGTATGCCTTCCTCATTAGTAATTTTGACATCCCAAACGTGTGTCATGCGACCACGATGTAAAAGGGTTGCTGTAGCAATCACTTTTCCACTTTGTACTGATTTAATATGATTGGCATTCATCTCTAAACCAACAGGTATCTCTTTTGTAACATCTAATAAATGTGAGGATCCTATAGAACATGCCGTTTCGCCTAAGGCCATTGTTGCCCCTCCATGAAGATAACCGAACGGTTGTTTCACATTATCTGTCACCGGCATTTCCATTTTAAGATACCCCTGATGTTGATCTACCACTTTCATATTTAATAATTCCACTAAATTCGACATGCCTATGCCTCCTTAATAACATCATTATAATACAAGTGCTGCAATCGTACCCATAACGACAAGTGGAATATTATAAAACAAGAAATTTGGTATACAAGTATCACGAATATGATCATGTTGACCGTCGACATTCAGTCCTGCAGTAGGACCAAGTGTGGAATCACTTGCGGGTGAACCTGAATCCCCTAGCGCACTTGCAGTACCAATGAGTGCAATAAGGGCCATTGTACTCATTCCTAAAGCTTCACCAAATGGTATAAATAAAGCTGCAATAATCGGGATTGTTGCAAATGAAGATCCAATACCCAAAGTCACTATGAGACCAATGAGATACATTAATACAATACTCAGAAATAAATTACCGCCAGAAATTGTTGTCAGGCCATTAACGAGCTTTTCTATATCACCTGTTTTGTTCATGACACCCGCAAAACCATTGGCGGTTAAAATAACGACCCCTATATAAGCCATTATTTTAATTCCATCTACAAATTGATGATCTAGTTCTTTCCATTTGTAAATGCCTGAAACAAAGAAAATGAGCACCCCTGCCAATGCACCAAATATCATTGAATCTGTTAAAGTTTGAACCGTAAATGTCGCCAAAATTGCCACAATGACTACAATAATCACATACGGTCTTAGTGTAACTTCATTGTCCTTATTAGACACCTCAATCGTTTTATAGTCCCTAGGTTTACGATAATATATTAACGCTAAAATGAGACCAATAATATAGCCACTTGCAGGTATTAACATTGCTTTCCAAATCATTCCAAATTCAATGGGATGATGTGCTTTTTCAAATCCTTTTTGGATAATTTCTTGGAATATATGACCAAATCCAAATGGGAGCAACACATATGGAAAACATAATCCAAAACCGATAATTACGCCAATCAAACGGCGATCAATTTTAAGTTCATTAAATAAACTAAGTAGTGGTGGTACAACAATTGGAATAAATGCAATATGCACTGGTATAACATTTTGACTCATGACACTAAGCATAAGCAAACTGATAATAATAAATACTTTTACTTTAATACGTGAAACTTTCGTATTTTCTGTTCGGATGGCTTCAATGATACGGTTTACTAAATAATCTGTAATACCGCTATAGGATATTAAAGCTGCAAATCCGCCTAATAACGCATAGCTAAGTGCAACTTCAGCCCCATCCACAATATTTTGCGTAAATGTTTCAATCGTTTTGTCTAAAGGCAAGCCGACTAACAATCCACCGACTAAGGCACTTATAAACAAACTAATGACAACATTTAATCGACATAAACATAAAACAATCATAAGTAATACTGCGATTAAAACTGCATTCATTCCGTTATCTCCTTTAGTTCATTATCGTGTTAAAGCGTTATGAAAATCATAACAGTTTCATTTTTTCATGTCAATGTATGATCTCACTTCTTTTTTGAAATTTTTATATTCATCGCATCGACCTAAAATAATATTTCATTTAGTGTTAGCACTATCTATAATTTCCAATCTTTAGAGTTCTAAATGTAAAACAAGGAGTAGCCTTAAAGGGCACACTCCTTGCTCATTTTTAAAACTCTATTATAATTCTGTCACTTTTCCATAGGTATGTTTAAGATAATGTACTATGGTTGAAATCATGACACCTGTTGCACCTTTAGGGCCTTTATAAGATGCTTTACTCGTCGTTGCAGGACCTGCAATATCAAAGTGTAGATGTGGTGTTTCACCACTAAAATGTGTAATAAATGCAGCAGCAAACAGTGCTTTACCATCTGCATTTACATGATTAGTTAAGTCAGCGACATCAGATTTTTTAATTTGCTTTCGTTCTGTTGCTGTAATTGGTAATTCAAATGTAGGCTCCCCCCATATGCGCGTTTGCGTTAAAATGTCATCCAATATGTGTGTAGAGACCCCTTTATTAAATACAGCTGTTTTGTCTACACCTAAAGCAACAATTGCGGCACCAGTTAATGTCGCGAAATCCATAATTAATGCAGGTTGATATTGATTCGCATAATATGAAGCATCTGCTAAAACAAGTCGTCCTTCTGCATCTGTGTTTGGCACTTCAACTGTTTCTCCGCTTAAAGCAGTAAAGACATCATCTGGTTTCATTGCATGTGGTGCAATCATATTTTCAGCAGCAGCAATCACTCCGACTACGTTTACTTTAAGTTGAAGTGCTTGAATCGCATCAATCATCCCGACAACGTTTGCTGCACCACACATGTCGAATTTCATGGTAGGCATACCATTTTTAGACTTGATAGAATAGCCTCCAGAGTCGTACGTAATCCCTTTACCCACAAGGGCAATCGTTTGATCTTGATGATTTGGATTCCCTTTATATTCTAATGTAATCAATCTGGGGGCATGGCTTGAACCTTTACCTACTGCATGCAGTAAGCCGAAACCTTCCTGCTGAATCATAGTGCCATCTTTGATATCCACTGTTACATTTGTTGTTTTAAAACGTTCGTCTACCAATGTCGCAAAGTATTCTGGTGTTAAAATATTTGGGGGCATATTGCCTAAATCACGTGCAAAATTAATAGCGTGACCTAAATGACGACCATCTAGCATCACCGATTCATAATTCGCCCATGTTTTAGGTTCAAGTTGAATATGTATACGATAAGGCGCTTTTTTATCAGATTTATAAGAATCAAACGTATAAATTGCTTGTTCTTGTTGCAACCCCATTATATTAAATACCTTTTCAATTTCTACAGTTTTTGAGAAAAACGTTGGCATATATAGGCTTATCGAATCTATAGCATGTTGTTTCAAGTATTGAAACACATTACCCCATATTTTTAAATAATCGCCTTCTGTGCGTTTTTTTACATTACCTATTCCAACAGTTACCACCTTACACCATTGATCATTGATGAATAGGGCTGCCTCTCGTACATCGCCTAACTTAGATGATACTAATTGTTGCGCTTTTAAAGGCGCCAAAGCATCAATCAATGCATGATCTTCCTTCACTTCCTCCACAAATTGATTAAGATGTTCCGGTACGCCAATCACACGTACTGATGATTTGTATGCTGTCATCATCCCACTCCTTTTCTCATTTAATGCTCTATACAAAGAAAGGCTGGATAGTGCCCTTAGAGAAGACACTCCCAGCCATGTATGACATTGATTTAGAATTTACCTTTTTTATAAGCTAAACCTAAACCACCAATTTTGAAAATTGCACGTGTATCAATCACGCGTTTCATGAAGGCTGCTTTTTTACCTGTGATTTCACGGCCATAAACAAGTCCTACACCATCATGTTTACCTAAAGATGCAACTGTTCCACGATCAACATACGTGAAGTTTTCAGTTGGCTCACCTTTTAAAATATGTTGAATATTTTTCGCAACATGTTCACCTTGTTGCATTGCAATTTGTGCAGTTGTTGGTAATGGACGCTCTTCACCTTCTGGAATAAATGCAGAACAGTCACCGATTACGAAAATGTCATCATAACCTTCAATTGTTAAATCTTGTTTCGTAACGATGCGACCGCGTTTAACACCTTCAAATGATTTTTCCATTAATTGGCTTCCACGTACACCTGCAGCCCAAACAACCGTATTCGCTTCTAATGTTTGTTCTTCATCGTTCACTTTCACAACGAATCCTTTTTCATTCGCTGCTACGATAGGTGTACCCACTTTAAATTCAACACCACGGCTTTCTAAATAACTCACCGCATGATTTACCAAGTTGTCAGAGAACATTGGTAACATTTTAGGTGCTGCTTCAACACAAGTAATTTTAACTTTACTTTGGTCAACGCCGTATTTGTTCGCAAGTTCTGGAATACGATCTGTTAATTCGCCTAAAAATTCTACACCTGTAAAACCTGCGCCCCCAACTAAAATTGCTAAATCATTATCATCTTTCGTTTTTGATGCAGCATAATTTGCAAATTTGTCTTCAATATGACGCGCAATTTTTCGTGCAGTATGCACATTTTCAATTTGGAACGCATGTTCTTTCATACCATTAATGCCAAATGTTTCAGATTCGAATCCTAAACCAACCACTAAAATATCAAAGTCGAAAATACCACGTGTCGTTTCAACTTTTTTAGCGTTGCGGTCTATTTTAGTTACCTCTGCACGCACGAATTCAACATGATCTTTAATGACACTATCGATCGGATACAAAACATCCTCATAGCTTAGCGTACCAGCTGATGCTTCATGTAACCATGTAGACTCATAGTGATAATCGTTTTTATTAATTAAAGTGATGTGTGCATCTTCTTCAGATAATTGTTTTTGAAGTTTTGATACAGTTTGTAAACCAGCGTAACCTGCACCCAAAACAAGTACTTTTTTACGTTCTGCCATTTCTATTCACCTATTCCTTCATAAATATTATAAATACTCTTCCTACTGTATACCCTCATAATTTTTTATGTACACAAAATTGTAAAATACAGTTCAATAATAGTTTATATTTTTTTAACGGTGAATTCAAGTTAATCATATGAATGTAAACACTTCGATATCAACAGTTAATATAAGCAGAGAAAATGAAGTATCACTTGAGAGAAACCGCTTACATAACGATGAAATAATGGAGTCGTACAGTGTATCAACGCTTACACTTGCACGACTCCTTACTTAAATCTATTCAATATTGATCATATGACCTTAATGATTATACTTTATTTTGAAGGTTAACAATCTTCAGGTGTGCCTGCCACTTTAGCTGTTCTAAATGAACTGCCACAGCCACATGAAGCAATTGCATTTGGGTTGTCGATTTGGAACCCGCCACCCATCAGTGACGTCTTGTAATCAATCGTCGTACCATTAAGTATTGGTGCATCTTCCTTATCCACTAATACTTTTAACCCATAAAATTCTAAAACTTCATCATTTTCACCTGGTTCTGGCTCAGCAGTCATGCCATACGTAAGACCTGTACAGCCGCCGCCATTCACTTTCACTTTTAAGTAACCATTTGGCATATCATTTTGTTTCAACATATCTTTCACTTCGTAAGCCGCTGCTTCCGTTAAAATAACAGTAGACATGATAAATCCTCCTTAAAAAATCCACGTCGCTTCAATGTGTGCATAAATATTTTGTAGCAATTCATCAGGTGTTTCCCCTTCAACTAAATCACCATTGACAAGCGCATAAAGTCCTGATGAACATATACCACAGTGTTGTAAACAGCCATAGTCTAGAACATCTATATTGGGATCGTTTTCTAAGGTCTGAAAAACTTTTTCAGAACCCCTTGCCATATTGGAGATGCAAAACTCAACAATAGGATTCATGGTTCACCCTCTAGCATTTCAATTTATAGTACATACATTATAACAAACTATCTCACATCCATCTATGACATCAACTTATATAAAGTTGTTTAATAACATTAATATTAATAATTATTTGTGAATCAATTTTGACAGAATTTTGACGTTTGTTTGTGTGCATTTTAAAAAACGTATATAATTATAGTAAGTAATGATGTCTGAATCTCATTCATTTTGATGCAAACGTAATATGTCGAGGGGTCATAAACATATTGTTCGCATCGAGCATATAAAATCAACATTAAAGGGGAATTTATAATGAAGAATTTAGTATTGTTAGGCGGCGGCTACGGCAACATGCGTATTTTGTCTCGTATCTTACCAGAGGCACTACCAGATGATTATCAGGTAACACTTATTGACCGTATGCCTTATCACGGGTTAAAAACAGAATTTTATGCGCTTGCGGCAGGTTCTAAATCGGATAAAGAGGTTCGAGTAGGTTTTCCTAAATCAGAACGAATGAATGTGGTATATGGCGAAATCACTGATATTGATCTAGAGCAACAAATCATTTCAGTGGGCCAAACACGTGTAGATTATGATGAATTGATTATTGGATTAGGTTGTGAAGACAAATATCATAATGTGCCTGGGGCTAAAGCGTATACATATAGTATTCAAACATTACAAAGTGCGCGCAAAACATACCATGATATTAGTGAATTGCCTTCAAATTCTCAAGTTGGCATTGTAGGGGCTGGATTAAGCGGCATTGAACTTGCAAGTGCTTTACGTGAAAGCCGTAGTGATATTAAAATCTTTTTATATGATAGAGGCGATCGCATCCTAAATCAATTTCCAGAAAAACTAAGTAATTATGTGAAAAAATGGTTTGAACAACATGATGTTACTGTTGTACCAAATTCAGACATTGTTAAAGTAGAACCTGGTATTTTATATAATAAAGAAACGAAAAATGAACACGATTTAATCGTCTGGACAGCGGGGATTCAACCTGTTGAGTTAGTCCGTAATTTACCTGTTGATTTAAGTCGCAGCAATCGTGTTATTTTAAATCAGTATCACCAAGTTCCGACATACCCTAATGTATATGTCGTAGGAGATTGCGCAGACTTACCACATGCACCAAGTGCGCAACTTGCAGAAGAACAAGCAGATCAAATCGCATCTGTTTTAAAAACAAAATGGGAAGGTAAACCATTACCTGAACAAATGCCAGACATTAAAATCCAAGGATTTTTAGGCTCACTTGGTGAGAAAAAAGGCTTTGCATATGTCATGGATAAGACTGTAACAGGTCGTCTTGCATCAATCTTAAAATCTGGTGTGTTATGGCTTTATAAACATCATAACGGTTAACATTAAAAAACGGGATGGGACGCATGTTCCATTCCGTTTTGAATTATAGTAGATAAATGTCATATTTACATATTTATATGAAAATTGAGGTACCTTATTTTTCATTTACAATATGTTCATCTATAAACCGTGTAATCGGTTTGAGTTGGACGTAACCATCTGTAACATATTCATCATTCATTGTAACAAGAGGATAAAATAATTCATCTTCTTGGATTTGTTCGATAAATTGCTGATCATGGTCAGATAGATTTTCAGTATCTTTTTCAATATCTATATACGTATACTCGAACTGAATATTTGGATATTTACGCGCTAAAATCGACTGTAACCACTCATATGTGTTTTGAGAACTGGGTGCATTCACACAACTGGCACAAATGACGTCAGCACCATAAACGACAACACTCACTTTAGTCATCAATACTCTCCCCTTGTTTCTATTATAGATTTTTACTACTGATTCTATTATAATAAAAAAATAAGAGGAATTAGAACCATTTAACTTGAAAGGAGGCATTTTACATGCCAACTGAAAATGCAACAATGTATGACCAAGTTGCTGAGGTCATCGAAAAATTACGTCCTTTCTTATTACGCGATGGCGGTGACTGTGAACTCGTCGATGTTGAAGATGGAATTGTAAAGCTTCAATTATTAGGCGCTTGTGGCACATGTCCAAGTAGTACCATTACTTTAAAAGCCGGAATTGAACGTGCACTCGTTGAAGAAGTGCCTGGCGTTATTGAAGTTGAACAAGTTTTTTAATATCGCATATTTTAAAATAAATCACTTATTCTTGTTCGGGCTTGCCGACAACACATACACCCCTTAAAAGCTTGTAATTAATACTTTTAAGGGGTGTTTTATATTGATAAACGTCATGTCTACCAAGCTTTATGTACTGAAATCATCTAACCTTGCCATTCATTTAAAATATACAAAAACAGTAACATGACCACGAATCATGTTACTGTTTTTCATTTTTATGAGTGAATATGTTTCTCAATTTTTTCAGTTAGTTCTACTAAACCGCGCCAACCAATGTGTACTGCATCACTCATCACATATGGTTTATAGTCTTGATCTGTCATGTCGTGTACATTGCCACCATGAGATGAAATAGTTTTCACAATCTTTTCATCCACTTTTTGACGGCGTTCTCTATCAACATGAATAGAATCATACCATTTACCATTTACAGGTAGGACGACATATTGTACATCTGCATTACCAGCTTTCATAAGGTCTACTAAAAGTGCAAGATCTTTGAATTCTGGAGAGTTCATGTGGAACTCATGTTGACGACTAATTGGACGTTTATTTTGTTTAATCAGTTTCCAATATTCATCTTTAATGCGATAAGGATTCGTTGAACTACGGCTTTTACCATACTTTTCAGCTTCCTTATCTAATTGTGCATATGATTTTGTATTTGGTTTAGATTTATCAAGCAGTTTGGTTAACTTATCTGTTTCTACAGACATCGGAATATAACTTTTCAAAATTTCCATTTTTTCTAAATGGTTCGCATAAAATGGGTTTAAGTAATGACCTTTAACTTCACCTGTTTTAGCGACCTGTTTTAAAAAGTCATCATGCTTATTTGTTTTAAAATGTAATAAACGTTGAGCGAGACGTTGTTTAAGATGATTCGGTATATTTGGATTATCGAAATATCGGTTAATCTGAACTTTAGACACACGACCTAAGTAGTTATTTTCTAACATACCTTTTCGTGTGAACCATTGCGGTGAAATAATGATCGTCATTTTTTTATTTTTTAACTGATCATATTGCGCACCCAAAGCAATAGCCTGTAATAAATCTGTTTGTCCACCCGTACCTACATAAAATAAGTCTGGCTTTTTACCTTTTAACAAGATAACAGGTTGGTACGGGTCGTCTTTACGCAGTTCACTTGACCCATACACAGGATAAAAGTTTTTATCTTTTAACATGGCATGCTGAATGGCAGATCCTTTAATGACGTTATCAGAATTTGCAACTTGTTGTTTTAACAATTTCTGGTGAGACCAGTTAGGCTGAAGCCATGATGCAGGTATTAAAACAAAAGCACCAAATAAAAGTCCACTAACGAGAAAAGCTAAAATTGCTGGATGTTTTAACTTCATTGTAATTCAGATAATACTTCAACAATTTTATTTGGTGTTGCCCATGCTTCACGATCGAAGTCCATAATTGATACTTCAATATCCAACTCATTTTGAATTGCTAAAATGAGTTGTACTGTTTGCATAGAATCTAAAATACCTTCATCAAATAAACGAACATCTGGTTGTTCCTTAACAATGCTATCTTCTGTAACGTCTTCTAAAATATTTAATACTTGTTCTCTAAATTCCATATCAATCACTCCTAAATTAAATCAGTTTTCCTGAGAATATTAATAGTCCAAAAGCTATAAAGTGGAATGTAATGAGTATTCCCATTACATTGAAAAATGGATGTTTGAGCTGGCCAAAACGTTTTTTACGCCATTTTTCATAATACGCATAACCTATAAATAATGCTGCATGATATAAACCATAAATGATATAAAACCATTCAAGACCATGCCAAATCCCCATAATTCCGAAATTGACTAAAAATGCAAGATTTGAAATATGAAACGTTGATTTCATATATTTCTTCTTCGTCATAAAGAAGACGATACGCATATATACACAGTCTCTGAACCAGAATGACAGTGACATGTGCCAACGATTCCAGAAGTCTTTAATGTTTTTAGCGATAAATGGTTTATTAAAGTTCATTGGCGTTTGAATACCATAAATGTAACTAAATGCTACCGCAAATAAACTATATCCTGCAAAATCAAAGAATAGGTAGAACGTATATCCATACATGTAAATCCAATAATCAGTAAACGTTGTCAGATGGTTGCCCATTGGGGTTGTTACATATTTTTGAATTAAAAATGCCACAATATATTTGTATAAGAACCCTAACATCACAAAGTGTACTGCTTTTTCTAGGAGTAATTTGTATTGTGCTGCATCCGGAACTTTTTTATCATCTTTAACAAAACGTCTGAAACGATCAATTGGTCCTGATGATATTGTTGGGAAGAACGTCATAAATGCCAACAATTTTCTGAGAGGTATTTCTTTAATAGAATGATCTCGAATCTCCATAATCAATTGGATACTCTTAAATGCAATGTATGAAATACCTAAAAAGCCAAATAAGCCAAGTAATTTAGAACTGTATATATGTACTTGTCCAGTTCCTAACCATGAGCTTTGAAGTACTTTAACGGCAATTAAAGGTAAAAGTGATAAGAAAAGTACTGTGACATATAGCGCTGTCGAATTCTTTTCTTTATTTTTATTGAGTTTTTCATACCCTTTAATCACTAAAACTTGCCAAATGATATATAGGAAAAACGTCATCGTATGATAACTTAAATATTTAATTCCTAAAAAGTTATGTTTGTGGTCTGCAAAAATAATGACCAACATGACGATTGTGCTGAGTGCATTATAAATTTTAGAACGTTTACCGAATAACCCTAAAATGATGACAGGTAATAAAATGATAAACGCGATTAAGAAAAAGTGAAATGAAGCATATGGTGTCATGATTGGTATACCTCGTTAATCATTTTTCGGTCGATTTTACCGTTGTTATTTAACGGCATTTGCTCAACACACACCCACTGTTGTGGAATCATGTAATCCGGTAATTCTTCTTTAATACGGGATTTAATGACTTTAATCGCTTCTTTTTCATCTAAATCTCGAGATGATAATTGAAGCACACCTTTAAGTAATTTTACTTTATTATTTTTGCGTACAGGCACAACCATCGCATTAATAATTTCATCTAAACGGTTTAATTTCGCCTCTATTTCTTCCAATTCCATACGATAACCGTTGTATTTAATTTGATTATCAATACGTCCTTGGATAAACCATTGATCGTCTACAAATTTAGCACTATCTCCAGTGAGATAACCTCGCGTTCCATTTGTCTCGAAGAACACACGTGCACTGCGTTCTTCATCTTTAACGTAACCTGCACTTACACATGATCCTTCAATAACAAGTTCATTTTCATCTGTGACACGTAAGTTTACGCCTGGTCTCGGTTGACCGATAGGTACACTCTCAAATTGATCTAATACATCTTGTGTCACCAAAATACTTGTAATGGCAACTGTCGCTTCCGTAGGGCCATATGTATTGTAAATCGCAGCTTGCGGAAATTGTTTTAATAAGCGTTGTGCAGATTTATGGCCAAATACTTCACCACAGAATAAGAATGTCGATAAATTCGGCATGTGTTCTGTATTAAATGAAGGTAATAGTAAACACATTTCCATAAATGAAGGTGTAGACACCCACACATCTATCGGTTGAGCAACAAATAGCTCATGTAACGCTTTAGGGTTAATAATCATATCTTTTGATACAAATTGAATAGTACCTCCAGAAACTAATGCTGGATACACTGACATCACTGATAAATCAAACGAAAGTGGTGCTTGGTTCAACCATACTTGACCTTCTTTATTTTGATTTAAATCGTCTACCCAATTAGCAAAATCGACTAAACTATCATAATAAATTTGTACACCTTTAGGTTCACCCGTTGAACCTGAAGTGAAAATAGTATATGCGATTGAATCTGGTTGAATATTTGAAACATGCGCTGTTTCCCCTGTAAGGTTCAATGTTTTAACGTCAACAACTTTGATATTGTCTAACGTCATTGTATCTGTCATTGTATTTAAAAACAGACTTGGTTGAATCCTGTTAACAATTGATTCGATACGATTCGCAGGAATCGAATAATCAATAGGTACGTAGCCACATCCTGCTTTTAATGCTGCAATCATTCCGACAATCATATATGGGGACATATGTCCATAAACAACAATCGGTTGTGTCTCATCCTTTAATTGAATTGCAAGTTGATTTGAATATGCTTCTAATTCGGAATAAGTTAAAGCATCAGTTTGATGTTGTACAGCATTTTTATTTGGAGTGGCTTCACTAAAATAACGAATGGCTTCTAAAATATCTCTCATCGTTAACACTCCCTCTTAGTTTAAAATTCGTTATAGACAAATGTACTTTGTGCACCGCTGTCCCCGTACAACAAGTATAAAGCCATCATAATAGCGAAATAAAACACCATTAATAAAAATGACTTTAGATACACATGATCTGCCAATTTCATAGTACTCACTTCTCTTTTCTAAAAAATTGTCGTGCATAGAATTGGTATTACCAGAAGTGACCCAATGCGTCCCTAGTTTAACACTGACTTCCTTATAGCTTTTCCCAATTTAAAACATACGTCACATTTCTCATGCATCTGTTCCATTCATTTACACACGTAATATTATAATACTATTCACTCATTATATCTCATTTTTTGAATAATTTAAGTGAAATTTAAACTAAATAGGTCTTAAGTCGTAGAAAAACAAACATACAGCGCACGTGACGTATGTTTGTTTTTTTATCATACTATATTATTTACTTTAGGTTAAATCATAAATATAAATATAATGATGTAGAATTGGTTGTGGACTATTTAACACTTATTTTATTACGAGCTTCGCATCCGTTAAATACATCTTCTATATTTAATATACATGCTTGAATCATTTGGTCGCGTGTTAATATCGATGCACTTCCAATATGAGGAGTAATAATCACATTAGGAAACTTCAACAACGGGTGATCCATTTGAATCGGTTCATTGCGCACAACATCTAACCCTGCACCTGCAATTTCCTGTTCCTCTAATGCGCGAATTAAATCCTCTTCTACAACCAAATCTCCTCTACCAATATTGATAAAAATGGCATCATTTCTCATCATTTTAAATACATCATAATTAAATTTATTTTGCGTTTCAGGCGTTGACGGCGCTGTAGAAATAATAAAATCACTTTCTTTGACTAGCGTTTCAAATGACGTATAAAACGCGCCGAGCTCATGTTCTGCTTTTGCATTGCGCGAGCGGTTATGGTATAAAATATCAGCATTAAAACCTTTTAATCGTCTTGCAAACGCTCTACCAATTTCACCCATACCATATATGCCAACTTTAGAACGATATATATCTTTACCCGCAAGTAAATAAGGTCCCCAACTTTCCCATTTGCCATCTTGAACGTATTTTTCAGCTTCTACGATACGACGAGATGTGGCCAACATGAGCGCAAATCCTAATTCAGCTGTCGTTTCGGTTAACACATGTGGTGTGTTCGTTACGACAACCTCATGACGTTCTGTTGCCGCTAAATCTATATTGTCATACCCAACTGCCATATTTGCAACGATTTTCAAGTGAGGGGCAGCTTGAAATAATGTTTCATCTATTTGTTCACTTAAAGTAACGAGCAATGCCGTTTTATCTTTAGCCGCTTCTAAAAATTGTGTTCTCGGCATCGGTGTCAAGTGGTGATCCCACATCTCAACCTCTGCATATTGTTCCAGACGCGCTTTAAACTTTTCCGGAATTTGACGCGTTACGAGAATTTTATTCATGTATATCACTACCCTTTTCAAGTTTCTGTATTAAAACAAATAAATCTTTGATGCTATAAGTAGGTGGTATAGGTTTGTTCATTGCGTCAACTTTTGAAGTGACACCTGTTTGAACATGAATGGTGTCCATGCCAATATTAATACCCGATAAAATATCCGTATCATATAAGTCGCCAATCATTGCAACCTCAGAACGATCCAATTGTAGTAAATCAAGGGCTTTTTTCATAATCGGGGTTTCAGGTTTTCCAATAAATTTAGGTTCAGTTTTTGAAGACACTGTAACCACGCTTGTTAAAGAGCCGTTCCCCGGTAAAAATCCTTGTTCTTTAGGAATCGACGGATCTTTGTTGGTAGATATAAACACCGCACCTTTTTGAACAGCGAGTGTTGCTGTTGTTAGTTTTTCATATGTAATCGCTTCGTCTAATCCCATCACTACATAATCTACATTTGTATCTGATTTAAGTGTTAAACCAGCATCTTTTAATGCGGTTTCTAACCCTGACGCACCAACCATAAATACCGTTGCTCCCGGTTGTTCAGAAGCAATATAATCTGCTGTAGCCATCGCTGATGTAACAACTTCTTGAGGTCGCGCGTGGATATTCATTTGTTTTAATTTTGCTACTACATCCGTCGGCGATTTCGTTGAGTTATTTGTAACATAAAGATGTGGAATCTCATGTTCATTTAGATAATCAATAAATTCCTTGGCTCCTGGAATGATTTCGTTACCTTTATATAACGTCCCATCTAAGTCGATTAAATATGCTTTATAGTTTTTCATGATTCATTCCCGCCCTTTCCAAAAGCGGTAACTGGAACATTTTCATTTTCTAAAAAATGTACTACTTCATCTATAAATTGACGGTAATATGGGAGGACTTCATCAAATAACGTTTGTACTTCATTTACGTGAAGCTCATCATATAAATGAACGAATTGTTTTCGCACATCGATTGTTCGGTGAAGTTGCAATTGAGTATCTTTTGAAATCGCACCCTCAAGTTCTAAAATATCAATCACATCTTTATAATTACCAGGATCTCTTAATATAAAGGCATCAATAATCATATTGCCTATATCTACAGAAGACTCTATAAGCATTTGAGCCACACGTTCAAATGCATAGTGATTATCTTTGACATGTGCATAATCATCAGTTAATTGTTTCAAATATGTAAGTTTTCGAGATAATTGTTCCTTATTTACAAAATACATTTTAGTCACCTCTATTATCTTAATCATATCACAATTTTGCAGTTCGATTCATTTATCGTTATACTTGCCTTAACATTTTATTGAAGGAGTACACGAACATGATTGATATGTTTTTATATGATGATCTCGAACCTTCTCAAGTTCGATTCGTAGGATTTATAGGAGACCATAGTCGATATGACTTGGTGTTACTTCAAACAGATCGTCATTACGGTAAAACGATTGTGTTGAATACACAAACAAATAAATTCGGAATTATTGGTACTGACGACTTAGAAGAAGAAGGCTATATCGCATATATTTTAGGGGTTAACGATGATGAAGCTGAGGAAATTACTGCTTTCTTACATGAAGTAATTCAATAGTTGATGCTGTCCCCCTTTTCACAGCTCAGTGAATGGATTTTTAATATAGCACACATTTATCATTTAAAATCTGTCGTATCGGCTTCACTTTACCCATTCTTATATCTACCAAGCTTACTCAAATAGTACAAAAAAGCCTTCGAAATTCGTTTGAATTCCGAAGGTTTTTTAGTGATGTTGGATGTTTCATTACCATTCACCACATCATATTGCATTACAAATTATATGCATGCTGTAATCTTTATTAATGAAAGGACTTAATGTGTTACGCTGAGCATAAAAGCCCATTACTCTTGTATCGTGGGTTGAATTTTAACATCTTTGAGCTTATCTTCATTGATAATATGTGCATCTTCCGCAAGATGTTTTTCCGCTTCATGTTTACTAAGACGTCGAACAATGAAATACGCACATCCAAAATTACAGTATTCATATATATAATCCTGGATTGTTGAAAAACGTTTGTTAAAATCCGCTTTACGATTGGAGTCATAATAAAAACCTTTTAAGCGCAATTGCTCATAACCATAATCCCCAACAATAAAATCATATTTATCTAATATCTCAGAGTATCGAGCCACAAAGTCCTCTTCAATAAAACCATTTTCATAGGATTCTAGAAGTTCAAAATAATGCTGACCTACTTTAATCATGCGTATCACACCTTGATTTTATTGATTTAATTGTGCATCACCAAGACGTTGTTTTTCTTTGGCTGCTTCATTTACTTGTTCATCAGCATGGTAAGAACTACGCACTAAAGGACCTGCTTGACAATGTTTAAAGCCTTTTTCCATTGCCACTTTGCGTAATTTACCAAATTCTAATGGTGTATAGTATTTTTGTACTTTTAAATGTTTACGAGACGGTTGTAAATATTGTCCAATCGTTAAAATATCTACATCGATCGCACGTAAATCATCCATAGTTTCATAAATTTCTTCGATTGTTTCACCTAAACCAACCATTAAACTTGATTTCGTTGGGATATCTGGTTGAATTTCTTTAGAACGTTTCAAAAATTCAAGCGTTCGATCATAGGTTGCACGCGCACGCACTCTTGGCGTTAAACGACGTACTGTTTCAATATTGTGATTCAAGATGTCTGGTTTAGAATCCATTAACGTTTTTAATGCTTCAAAATCTCCGCCCATATCTGACGGTAAAATTTCGATTGTCGTAAATGGATTACGTTCACGTACTTTACGTACCGTTTCTGCATAAACATTAGAACCCGCATCTTTTAAGTCATCACGTGCAACTGCAGTAATCACGACGTGTTTAAGATTCATTAATTCAACAGACTCTGCTACGCGTTCTGGTTCTTCTAAATCAAGCTCGTTCGGTAAACCCGTTTTAACTGCACAAAAACGACATGCACGTGTACAAACTGCCCCTAAAATCATAAATGTTGCTGTACGGCGTGCCCCCCAACATTCATGTATATTCGGACATTTCGCTTCCTCACATACTGTATGTAAGTTTTTTTCGCGCATCATTTTTTTGAGACCTGTGTAGTTCTCGTTTGTATTTAATTTTATTTTTAACCAATCCGGTTTACGTAGAATTTCTTCATTTTTAGTAGCCATAACAGCAGATACCCTCCTGTAGTTTTACATCTCATTACATTATAACGAACTTTACGGTAAATTAAAATCTACCGACTTAAAAATCATAATTGCAATAATTTTTCTTTGAAAATGTCTCTCAAAAATTCCGGCATTAAATAATTCACTTTTTCTTCTTTTAACAGTGGGAAATAACGTCCGAACGTGTACATATCTATTGTTCCTAAAGTGTATACCTCATCATCAACAATCTCTTTTCCTTGAACGAAATAGCGCTGAGATGATTGTATCAACCCTGCCTCATAGATAATATATCCTCCAAAAATATCCCCACGAAAGCCTAAACCTTGCGCATGTTGATACATATATTTATTTTCATTAGCTAGAAATAAAACTTCTTTTAATTTATGTCCACTAAGTTTAATCCTTACAGTATTAATCGGATGAGGTAACATTTGATGGATATCATATTCTGTTA
The DNA here is from genome assembly GCF_011466855.1 of Staphylococcus agnetis. NCBI lineage: Bacteria > Bacillati > Bacillota > Bacilli > Caryophanales > Staphylococcaceae > Staphylococcus > Staphylococcus agnetis. The sequence goes on along the minus strand of NZ_CP045927.1, from coordinate 518,949 downwards.
AAACTTTTTGATGATAGCTTTTTACAATTAACCCCGCATTAATAATGGTACAATCTGCCTCGGTAAATTCATGAACACTTTCTGCTAATAAATAACCTGCTTCCGTCACATGATTCGTCCCTTGTTTCAAAGTCATTGGTCGTGACACAACAGCATCATTAAGTAATTGCTTTCCTTCTACATCAAATGATGTCGACACTTCAGGTAAGGTGTGCAATGGATGCAATGTTGCACGCTTATGTACGACTTGACGCGCCTCAATGTCTAAAGTCACTTCACCTAAATAATGACCATATTTCCCTGCTGCTGCCATTAACACACCATTTTCAATTTGACCATTTTCAAAATAATGATGTGTATGTGCACCAAAAATGACATCAATTTCAGGTAGTTCTTCACATAACTTTTCATCAAAGAAAATGCCGACATGACTCATCACTATTAGCACATCATAGTTACGTTGGTGTTTTGCAATCTCTTCTTTTATCGCTTCAAAAGGGTCAGTTACAACCCAATCTAAAGCGCGATAAAAAGGCGTAAAGGGTGCTGTGACTGCTACAAAAAGAAGACGTACGCCTTCAATATGTTTCATCACTGAGGAAACAAAGTGTTGTGGCAATTCACCATGTTCATCAAAGACGTTCGAACACGTAACGTCAAATGTTGCATTTGAATAAAGGGTTTGTAATGCTTCATGCGAAATCGTCATCCCTTCATTGTTGCCAATAGTAGCAATGTCACAGGATGCTTGATTTAACAACTCTATGTTGCGTTTACCCATCGTTCCTTCTGTAACAGGTAAAGATAAATCTACATGGTCACCAATATCTATATATAAAGATGGATGTGATAAATGAGGTCGTTCTTGATTCATATATGCGGCAATACGTTGAAATTCATGTAAATGACTATGTATATCATTCGTATGATAAATTGTAATTCGCATGAGCATCTCTCCTTATCCACTAAATGATTGAAGAATTAAATAGAGACCTAATATTAACATGACTATCCGTAATATAAGTACGACCATATCTGATTTAATCGTTTTATTGACCTTTACACCTATTTGTGCACCGATGTAACTAGACAGTATTAAAATTAAACCGTAACTCCAAACGACATGTCCTTGGATGACATGCCCAATTGAGCCCGCAACGCTTGAAAAGAAAATGATCATCATACTCGTACCGACAGCAACGTGAGGTGGGAAACGAAACACAATGAGCAAAAATGGCGTCATGAGCACACCGCCACCGATACCAAAAAGACCAGATGTAAGTCCAATTATAAAAGCAGCAACAACCGCAATGACAGGTGCGACACCATAAACATGACGTTCACCACGACCATCAATATATGTTTTCATATATTTTGGCTTTTGACATAGTTTAAGTGGTGGAATTTTATAACGTATCATTAATAAGATGGATACAAGTATTAAAAATAAGCCGAAATATAAATTAAATGAATGCATCGTTAAAAAGCGACTGAGATAAGCACCTATAAAAGCGCCTGGAAGAATACCTATAATTAAAATCAAGCCATTTCGTATATCAACTTGTTTAACTTTTAAATATCCCAAGGTAGAAGATAAGCCTGTTGCGATTAGTATGATTGAAGATGTTCCAATCGCTGTTTGAGGCGTAATATGATGCAAAATCCCTTGAGTGATTCCAAAGTATATTAAAGTTGGCACGATGATAATGCCGCCACCAATACCAACAATAGAACCTATGATTGCTGATAAAAGTCCGATAATGATTAATATTACAATGCTCATCACATTGCCTCCCTGTTAAAAAAGTTTAAGTTGTTGTGGTGCAAGCCCTTCATAATCGATTTTAAGAAATCTTTGTAGTGTTTTTGCGTTCTGTGCAGCATGGCCACCTGAATTATTGTTTAAAATGACATACACTTTTTTAACTTTTTGCGCTAAAATTTGTATCTTTTCAGCTATATCTTGTAACTCATTGTCATTGTAATCATATAAATAGCGTACATCTCGCCATTCTTGGTCCGTCATATCCTTTTTCGTCCAACCGTGCACATTTCTTCCATGTAAACGTACAAATGCCACATCATGCGTTACTCTATTTACAAATGGAATAGACCCATCTCCTGCTTGAGGTTCATCACAAACGGCATGAATCAAGTGTTGTTCTGTTAAAAACGCGAGTGTATTTTCTTTCATCTGTGGTGTAAACCACGATTGATGCCTAAACTCAATACAAATCGGTATATCTTTGAGTTGAGATTTTACAAAACGAATATAGTGAATATTTTTTACATTACAATCAAACCACGGTGGAAATTGAACAAGTACCATCGCAAGTTTATTTGCTTTTACTAGAGGCTCAAGCATTTGATTAAATGCTTGAAATAATGCTTCTATCGATTCAGCATAATCTTTATAATCAGCATGTAACGTTAAAGCTTGATGAATTTTAACTACAAATTTAAAACGTTCAGGTGTTTCTTTGATCCACTTTAAAATATTACGTTCAGGTTGAATCGCATAATAAGAAGCATCTAATTCAACAATAGGAAAATGACTGGCATACGTTTTTAATTTATCAGTTTTACGTGCTAAATCTTCGTAGAGTCCGTCATGATCTCCCCAACCCGTTAAGCCTATTTCTATCATATTTATCACCGATTTCATTTTATCACATTCATTTGACAATCGACGACTTCAAGGTACTTCCGGTCGTTCCCTCAATCTTTCTAAGGGAAAAGAGATAAAAAAGATAAACAGGAGTGATGAAAATGGAATCATACATGTATGGTACGCATCAAGCGCAACATTATGATGTATATCTTAATGAGTCAGCTGAAAACACCACTTGGCTTGCACTTGTTCATGGTGGCTATTGGCGTGAAAAATTCGACAAACATATGTTAAATCCCCTTATCAACGCTTTTATAGACGCGGGGTTTTCCATTATTAATATTGAGTATCGTCGTGGACCTAAACATCAGTGGCCCATACCCGCAAATGATGTCCATGAAGCGTTAAATCACTTTAAACACACTTCATATGCACCTAAAAGGATTGTAGGCATCGGGCATTCTGTAGGCGGACAGCTAGTATTATTAAATCATCGCGATTTGGATGCACTCGTAGGTTTGGCACCTGTGTCCGATGTGCTCTATACGTTACATCACCACCTAGGTCAAGATGCCGTTGCAGAATATTTTGAAACACGCGCTACAAAATTATTAAGACAAGCCTCCCCAATTACACAGCTTCCTATATCTTGTGACGCACTGATTGTTCATGGTTTTAATGATAATGCTGTACATATCGATACATCTATCTCATTTATTCATGAAAATTATCAAAAAGGACATTATATCACGTTTTATGCTTTGCCTTATTTAGACCATTTAGATTGTATCAATCCAGAAGGAACACATTTTAAACTCTTGTTATCTTGGCTGAAACAATTCGCCTAGTCATCAAAGACGAGAGAGAACCAAATCATCTGGTTCCTCTCCCTTTTTGATGCATCCACTTGGCAAACATTGCGGTCAATTGCATTTACTGAGCACAAGAAAATCTGAATATCTATATAAATGACGTTTTAAAAAGCGCATGAATGTAATGTGCGTACTCTCCTCTTATATTCATTCAGAAGTATTGAGATTTCGTCTGAACGTGAGATCTGTTTCATATTCTAACGTTGTCATCAATTGTGACACAGCCATTTCGCGTGTTATCCTTAAGCCTTGACCCGCCCACAAATGCGTCACGCTTTCGTCCTTATGTTCAATCGCCTGTTGACGTAATGCCTTTGTTAAATCATTTTGTATTGGATACGGAAGTAGTGTCACTTGATGTGCACGCATGTCATGAATAAATTGATTCTCTATACCTCGCGCCCATTTGCCACTATACATCTTTGTCATCGTGGTGCTCGTTTCTACATTGTGCATTAAAGCATTGCGATGTACCACATTATATCTTATTTAACCGCATTCACCCCGTGATAACCTAATATGCAAAATAAGATGGTAACGTTATCGAAAAAAGACTAGGACGTCTTTTCGCCCTAGTCTCGAATCATTTTATACATTGATACAAAAGGCGTGTCACCTTAAATTGTATATTGTAAGGGTAAGCTTTAACGCACTTGTTCTACCATTTTACTTTCAACACGATCCATCTCATCTTCAATTTCCATACCTAACATCTCTTCAATCAAATCTTCATGAGTAACAATCGCATCCGTACCACCGTATTCATCAATAACAATGGCTAAATGTTTTCGGGTCACCGTCATTTTACGCAGTACCCATTCTGCGTGATTATGTTCATAGACAAATAAAGGTTCAGAACAAAATTCTCGCAATGATTTTTCAGGTGTTTGGCTCCATGCAAGTAAATATTTTGAATGAAAAACGCCTACCACATGATCAATATCCCCTTCATATACAGGATAACGTGTGTATGGATGATTCATTACAACATCGTAAACTTCATTATAATCATCATCGACACTCAAAGAGGTAACATTGACACGAGGTGTCGTATTCACATCATTAATTTTCAAACGATCGAAATTAATAACACCTTGAATACGATTTTTTTCAATTTCATTAAACGCACCATCACTACCAGCAATCGAAACCATTGCGCGTACTTCTTCCTTCGACATACCCTCTTGATCACGGCCACGTGTAATCAAATGGTTAATCGTATCCGTAATCAAATTTAATATTTTTGTTAATGGCTTAAATAAAATCACAAAAATGTGTATAACAGGAAAAACAAGTCTTGCAATAGGATCAGGTATCGTTGCCGCTATTGATTTAGGTATGACTTCCGCAAATAAAATAATGACAACCGTCAACACCGCTGAAGCCACACCGACATTGACACCCATATCTACAGCTAAAATGGTCACCAATGTGGGTAAAAGGATATTCGCGATATTATTCCCTATAAGGATGGTTGTAATGAATTCACTCGGTTTATTTAATAATTTCAATAATTTTGCAGACTTTTGATTCGCATCCGCTTCCGCTTGTAATTTCACTTTATTCGCAGCGGTCAGTGCCGTTTCACTACCTGAAAAGAAAAAAGATACACAAATTAATACAATGATCGCAATGATCATTAAGCAGTTCTCCTTCCGATACGTCCAAATTTCAGCTACTTAAAATTTTTTGACATTATTTCGTCTGATAAAACATAAAATGTCGTACCACCAGTATTTTACCATACATCTTTATAGATACACTGATAACATTCTGATTTTTTATGCGAGGTACGTCATCATTTAAAAAGTTGAATAGGTTAACGAGGGCAAAACATAGCGCCCTTCTAACCAAAAAGCAAGCAGAATTAATCTATTGTTTTATTTGTTTCCTTAGGCGAGACTTCTGAGACATCAAGCCGAAATCAAAATTCACTTTGAACACAGAACTCTTTAAATAGCTTTCACGAAGTAAAAGGCAATAGATGACTGGATGACGCATGGGCTTTCCAAGTTTTACGCACCTTACACTATTGATCACCTATTCATGCATGCCCATTGGTGTACTGAAGACGTAACGCATTTCATTCCCAACGTCTCCATGCACCGGCAGATATTACTAATAAATTAAAAAAGTATCAACGCTTTATGAATAACCGTAAAGCGTTGATACAATCATATTTGATTAACCAATAGAGCCCTCCATCTCGAACTTAATTAATCGGTTCATTTCAACGGCATATTCCATTGGCAATTCTTTTGTAAATGGTTCAATGAAGCCCATAACAATCATTTCAGTTGCTTCTTCTTCTGAAATACCACGAGACATTAAGTAGAAAAGTTGTTCTTCTGACACTTTTGATACTTTCGCTTCGTGTTCTAAGGAGATATTGTCATTAAAGATTTCATTGTATGGGATTGTGTCTGATGTTGACTCATTATCTAAAATTAACGTGTCACACTCGATATTAGAGCGTGCACCTTTGGCTTTACGACCAAAGTGTACAATACCACGGTACACTACTTTACCGCCATCTTTAGAAATGGATTTAGAGACGATAGTAGAAGATGTATTCGGTGCTTTATGAATCATTTTGGCACCAGCATCTTGTACTTGTCCTTTACCAGCAAATGCAATTGATAACGTGCTACCTTTTGCACCTTCACCAACAAGTACACAAGCCGGGTACTTCATAGTTAATTTTGAACCTAAGTTACCGTCAACCCATTCCATGTTACCATTTTCGTGAACTAGTGTACGTTTAGTAACAAGGTTATAAACATTGTTTGCCCAGTTTTGGATTGTAGTGTAACGTACGTGGGCGTCTTTGTGAACGATAATTTCAACAACTGCAGAGTGTAATGAATTTGTCGTGTACACAGGTGCAGTACATCCTTCTACATAGTTCACTGATGCACCTTCATCAGCAATAATTAACGTACGTTCAAATTGTCCCATATTTTCAGAGTTAATACGGAAGTATGCTTGTAATGGTGTATCTAATTTAACATTCTTAGGAATGTAAATAAATGATCCACCAGACCAAACCGCAGAGTTTAATGCTGCAAACTTATTGTCACCCGCAGGAATAACAGATGCAAAATACTTCTTAAACAAGTCTTCATTTTCTTTTAATGCTGTATCCGTATCTTTAAACACAATACCTTTTTCTTCAAGTTCTTTTTCCATATTATGGTATACAACTTCAGATTCGTATTGCGCAGAAACACCTGCTAAATATTTTTGTTCCGCTTCCGGAATACCTAATTTATCAAATGTACGTTTAATTTCTTCAGGCACTTCGTCCCAAGAACGTTCAGAACGCTCAGACGGTTTAACATAATACGTAATATCATCAAAATCTAATTCAGATAAATCTCCACCCCATTGTGGCATCGGCATTTTATAAAATAATTTTAATGCCTTTAAACGGAAGTCCAACATCCATTCCGGTTCATCTTTCATATTTGAAATTTCACGTACGATATTTTCTGTTAATCCACGTTCAGATCTAAAAATCGACACATCTTCATCGTGGAATCCATATTTATAATCGCCTACATCAGGTGCTTTTTTAGCCATCAACGATCACTCCTATTCACTCATTTTTGTATCTTTATCGATACACTCTATACTAACGCGGTTCTAGTTACGTTTATTCTTCTATTTTGCCTTCTTGTTCCACTGTACCCTTTTCCAGTGCTTTCCATGCTAAAGTGGCACACTTGATGCGTGCTGGGAATTGAGATACACCTTGTAATGCCTCAATGTCACCCATGTCGTCAGTAATGACATAATCTTCACCGAGCATCATTTTTGTAAATTCTTGACTCATTTCCATGGCTTCCTTAAGACTGTGTCCTTTGATCGCCTCTGTCATCATAGATGCACTTGACATCGAAATCGAGCACCCTTCACCTTCGAATTTTGCATCTTTAATAATGCCATCTACAATATCAAAAGTGAGTCGTATTCTATCCCCACAAGTTGGATTGTTCATATCAACAGTCATTGTGCCGTCTTCTATAACACCTCTGTTGCGTGGGTTTTTATAATGATCCATAATCACTGAACGATATAATTGATCAAGATTATTAAAATTCATAAGAGAAAAACTCCTTTGTTTGTTTCAACCCTTCTATAAGTTGGTCTACATCTTCTTTAGTATTATAAATGTAGAAACTTGCACGTGCTGTTGACGAAACGTTCAACCATTTCATTAAAGGTTGCGCACAGTGGTGACCCGCACGTACTGCAACACCTTCTGTATCTAAAGCAGTCGCAACGTCATGAGGATGTACATCTTTAAGATTAAATGTGATGATACCTGCACGTTTATCTTTATCTGGGCCATATATCTCTATACCATCAATTTCAGACATTCTATCATAAGCATACGCTGTTATCTCTGCTTCATGTTCATGTATCGTATCAAAGCCGATGCGTTCTAAATATTCAATCGCGGCTTTCAATCCTATAGCTTGCGCAATTAATGGCGTACCCGCCTCAAATTTCGTTGGCAAATCAGTCCAAGTACTTTCATGAAGTCCTACGAAATCTATCATATCGCCACCAAACTCAATCGGTTCCATGTCTTTTAATAACGCACGGCGACCATATAAAACACCTATACCAGTCGGTCCAAGCATTTTATGACCACTAAAGCTATAGAAGTCGACATCTAAATCTTGAACATCCACCTTCATATGAGGCACTGATTGCGCACCGTCTACTGCAATGATTGCGCCATGTTCGTGTGCGATTTGGGCAATGGTCTTAATGTCATTGATTGTTCCTAATACATTGGAAACGTGCGCGATTGCAACAATTTTAGTTCGATCTGTTATCGTTTCTTGAACAGCTTCAATCGTTAATTCCCCTGATTCAGTCATTGGAATAAATTTAAGTGTTGCGTTTTTACGCTTAGCCAGTTGTTGCCATGGCACAATATTCGCATGGTGTTCCATTTGAGTGACAACAATTTCATCACCCTCTTGAATATGTGCATCTCCATAACTATGTGCTACAAGATTAATTGCCGCTGTAGTGCCACGTGTAAAAATAATTTCCTCAAAGTATGTCGCATGTATAAATCGACGTACAGTTTCACGTGCACCTTCATAACCATCTGTAGCAAGTGAGCCTAAAGTGTGTACCCCACGATGCACGTTTGAATTGTAGCGATGATAATAATCATCAATGGCTTGAATCACTTGTTGCGGTTTCTGACTTGTCGCAGTTGAATCTAAATAAGCCAGTCGTTTCCCATTGATCTTTTGCTTTAATATGGGAAAGTCTTTAATAATTGCTTCAACATCAAATTGTGTTTCGGTCACTGTTATCACAGACCTTTCTCCAAATAGTTACTGACATTATCCTAAAACTAAAATGTAACAAAGTGGCGCTTAAACGTATGTTATATAAGGCCACTTTTGATACTTCATTCAAATGCTTATTTACCGACTTTAAGTTCGATAACTTCTCTTAATTGACGTTGAACATCTTCAATTGGAAGTTCACGTACAACAGGATCTAAGAAACCGTGAATAACTAAACGTTCTGCTTCATGTTGTGAAATACCACGGCTCATAAGGTAATAAAGTTGTTCAGGATCAACGCGCCCGACTGAAGCAGCATGTCCTGCTTCTACATCATCTTCATCAATTAAAAGAATTGGATTCGCATCGCCACGTGCATTTTCAGATAACATTAATACACGTGATTCTTGATTTGCTGAAGAACCTGAACCACCATGTTTAATGTACCCAATACCGTTAAAGATAGATGACGCTTTTTCTTTCATTACACCATGTTTAAGAATGTGGCCATCTGTTTCTTTACCATATTGAACGATACGAGATGTTAAATTAATTGTTTGTTCCCCACGGCCGACTACTACAGATTTTAAATCTGATGTTGAACGATCACCAATTAAATTTGTAGTGTTGTCAATGATTTGATTTCCTTCGTTCATAAGACCGAGCGACCAGTTAATCGTAGCGTCTGCAGCAGTTGTACCACGACGAATAATATGACCCGTGAATCCTTTGTCTAAAAAGTCTACGGAACCATAAGCAACTTTGGAATTTGCACCAGCTATAACTTCAGAAATAATATTAACCTGGCAACCTTCGCCAGAAACCGTAGAAAGGTAGTTTTCAACATAAGTCACTTCAGCACTTTCTTCAGTAACTAAAATCACATGATTGAAGAAACTTGCTTGTGAATCATCATGTAAAACCACGTATTGAATTGGATGTTCAACAACGACGTTACGCGGTACATAAACAAATACCCCACCATTCATAAGGGCCGCATTCAATGCTGTTAAACGATGTTCATCGATAGTAACTGCATCTTTCATATAATATTTTTCTACAAGGTCACTATGATTTTGGAGCGCCTCACTTATATGTTCAATAATGACGCCGTCTTCTTTCGCTTTCGCATTCACTTTTGAGTATGCTAGCGTATTATTATGTTGAATAATTAAGTTCTCACTTGCTTCAACATTAATAATACGGTCAATTTCTTTAGGGAGATCTTGAAGGTTTTCGTAAGTGCTACCTGTCGTTTCATGTTGTTTAAAAGTGTCAAAATCCCATTTATCAATTTTTGTCTTATCTGGTTTTGGCATTTCTAAAGACTCAGATTGTTTCAATGCATCTTTTCTCAATTGTGTCATCCAAGAAGGTTCGTGGTGCGCTTGTGAATAATCAACAAGTTGAGCTTCAGAAATATTTAATGTTTCAGTCGTCATACTTATTTCCTCCTAAGATGATTATTGGTTCGCTACTACTGAATCGTATTCTTCTTTAACCCACTCGTATCCTTCTTCTTCAAGGCGTTTGGCTAATTCAGCACCACCTGATTTTACAACGATACCGTTATACATTACATGTACGTGGTCTGGTGTAATGTAGTTTAATAAACGTTGGTAGTGCGTAATAATAAGTGAACCAAATTCATCACCGCGCATTTCGTTGATACCTTTAGAAACAACTTTTAATGCGTCAATATCTAAACCTGAGTCAATTTCATCTAAAATAGCAAATTTAGGTTGTAACATCATTAATTGAAGGATTTCGTTACGTTTTTTCTCTCCACCTGAGAATCCTTCATTAAGATAACGTTGTGCCATATCTTTATCCATGTCTAAGAAATCCATATGTTTGTCTAATTTTTTAATGAATTGCATTAAGTTGATTTCTTGACCTTCTTCACGTTGTGAGTTGATTGCCGAACGCATAAAGTCCGCATTCGTTACCCCTGTAATTTCGGATGGATATTGCATTGCTAAAAAGAGTCCAGCTTTAGCACGTTCATCAACTTCCATCTCTAAAATGTTCTCGCCGTCTAATAACACTTCACCTTGAGTCACTTCATATGAAGGATGACCCATAATAGCTGAAGATAGCGTAGATTTACCCGTACCATTTGGTCCCATAATGGCATGGATTTCACCCGTTTTAATCGTTAGGTTAACCCCTTTTAAAATCTCTTTATCGTCAATAGACACATGTAAGTCTTTAATTTCTAATGTTGATGGCATTACTATTCCCTCCAAAAAGTTAGATTACAATAACTAGTTTATAATAATTTTAAAGTAACGTCAAAAGGATTTCTAATCTTTCTAAATGCTCATTATAACGAAAATAACGGGAATTATAAAACATTTAGGGTTGAAAAAAGCGGTTTATTTTCGAATCATTTTTTTACTGTAATTAGAAAAGTTATTGATAATAGACAATGGCTTGTTCTCAATCAGAAAGGATCATCGTTGCGTATTCAAATGTATTGTTGTAATATGACATTTCAGTTAATATAAAGTAATCCTATTAAGAAAGGAACACGTTTGATTATGGCTCGATTTAAAATTTCAAATCTTCCTCGTGGTTTTGCTATGGGTGTCAGCGATTTAATCCCTGGCGTTAGCGGCGGAACGATTGCTTTACTTCTTGGCATCTATGATGATTTTATTGCTTCAGTAAGTGGTATTTTCTCAAAAAACTTTAAACGAAGTATGATGTTTTTACTTCCTATTATTATTGGAATGGGATTAGCAATTGGTATATTAAGCAGTCTTATTAATTATTTATTAGCATATCACCAAGTACCAACGATGTTTTTCTTTACAGGATTAATCATTGGTGTGATTCCATTTTTATTAAGAATTTCTCATTACAATAAAACTTTTAAAGCATCGCACTGGATAATTGTCGTTCTTTTTACGTTATTACTTGCAGCAATGGCATTTTTAAAGGGAGATACATCACACGCAGCACCAACACACATCGATTTATCAGCACCTATGCTCATCAAATATTTTGTTGCTGGGATATTAGCCTCAAGCGCCATGTTACTCCCTGGTATTTCAGGCTCATTCATTTTATTATTACTTGGCGTATATAGCACGGTTACATTTGCAATATCAGAGGTTGTTCGCCTTAACTTTCAAGCGTTACCCGTTATTATGTTAGTCGGTTTTGGCGTACTTGTCGGATTTATTGTTGCGAGTAAATTAATCAAATATTTACTCACACACTATACGTACTTCACCTATGCTGCTATCTTAGGCTTAGTTATTGGGTCATTATTTTCTGTATTTCCTGGTTTGCCAACTTCTGGCTTAACATGGATAGTATCTATTTCAACGTTAATCTTAGGTTTCATTGTGAGTTATATTTTAGGTCGTTTTTCGGCAGATTCATAAAAAAATGCCTTGATCACGCTTATTGTGATCAAGGCATTTTGCTTTATTCAGCTGGTGTGACAGCACCGTCATATTTGTCTTTAATGAATTTTTTAATGTCATCAGACTGTAAAACTTTGATTAGAGCTTTGATTTTCTTGTCATCTTTATGTCCATCTTGTACAGCAATTAAATTTGCATATGGGTTGTTATCTGCTTTTTCAACTGCGATAGAATCTTTTTGAGGATTTAACTTCTGCTCAATCGCGAAGTTAGAGTTAATGATAACTGCGTCTCCTTCATTATTTTGGTACGTTTTTGGTAAAAATTCTGCCGCTTGTTTATTATTAAATTTGATATCTTTTTTGTTTTCTACAATGTCATCAAATGTCGCATCTTGGATTTTAACGCCTTTTTTGATTTTAATAAGTCCTTCATCTACAAAGAATTTTAAGAATCGACCTTGTTCTGCAGGGTTGTTTGAAACGAAAATCTCAGCACCTTTAGGTAAATCTTTTAAACTTTTATGTTTTTGTGAATAAACAGCCATAGGTTCTAAGTGTACATTGCCAGCAGATTCAATTTTATACTTTTTATCTTTTTTCTCAGTATCTAAGTAAGGGGTATGTTGGAAGAAGTTCGCATCTAATTCTCCAGCATCTAATAATTTATTCGGTGTTGTGTAATCATTAATAGTTTTAATTTCTAAGTCATAACCTTCTTTTTCTAATAATGGTTTTGCCTGTTCTAAAATTTCAGCATGTGGCGCTGGTGAAGCACCTACCACGATTTTTTTATCTTCTTTATCACCACTTTTTGAATCATTCCCACAAGCTGCTAATACGACTGATAAAACTAAAATTAATGCAATTGATAAAAATCTTTTCATTTTTACATTCTCCTTGTCCTATATTTATCGTTTGTCTATTTTATTCGTTGTCCAATCTCCCAAAAATTGAATAACGAAGACGATAACTAAAATTAAAATGGTTGATATTAAAATGACATCATTTTGGTTACGTGTAAAACCTGTTAAATACGCTAAATTCCCTAAACCTCCTGCACCTATGACGCCCGCAACAGCTGTTGAACCTACTAAAGCAATGGCTGTAACAGTGATGCCAGAAATTAAAGCCGGAAGCGATTCTGGAATTAAAACTTTTCGAATGACTGTCCATGTGTTTGCCCCCATTGACCAAGCCGCTTCAATAACCCCTTTATCAATTTCTTTTAAAGCAATCTCGACAAGACGTGCGTAAAACGGTGAAGCACCAATAATCAATGCAGGTAATGCACCTGTTGGACCACTGATTGTTCCTAAAATCAAACTTGTAAATGGAATCAATAATAGAATCAGTATAATAAATGGAATCGCTCGAAATAAATTAACGAAAAATGACACGATATTATAAAATATACGACCGATTTTAGATTTACTTTTTGATGTTAAAAATAATATGACTCCTGTTATTAACCCAAATATAAAAGAAAATAGTGTAGCAATGATTGTCATATAGAGCGTTTCGTATGTTGCAACCCAGACCTCTGGCCAACGTACATTTGGCATTGTCATCATTTCATGTAATATTTCGCCAAAACTCTTACCCATGTGCAATCACCTCTACTTCAATGTGTTTCAATTCTAAATCATGTGTCAGTTGTTCAAAGTCTGCTTGCGCAACATTTGGAATATGTAAAACAATAAATCCGATGGCACCTGACTTAGAATGTTTAATATTAGCCTCTAAAATATTTACCTCAACGTCATGTGTTTTTGAGATATATGAAACGATAGGTTGTGTTGTTGCTTCACCTGAAAAGTTAAGTTTAACGAGCTTGTCATTTGAATTTAATTTTACAAGGCCTGAAATATCCTCAAACTCAGCATTAGGTTGAAGATCTTCTTGAACAAAACGCTTAGTGACAGAATGTTCTGGATTTTCGAAAACTTCAGATACTTTACCTTGTTCAATTACCTTTCCATCTTCCATTACTGCCACTTCATCACAAATACGACGAATGACATGCATTTCATGAGTGATAATAATAATCGTTAAATTTTGTTCCTTTTTCAATTGAATGAGTAAATCAAGTATTTCATCTGTTGTTTGTGGATCAAGTGCACTTGTTGCTTCATCACAGAGTAATACTTCCGGGTCGTTTGCCAGCGCCCTTGCAATACCCACACGTTGTTTTTGTCCCCCGGACAATTCTGATGGATAGGCGTGTTCACGTCCCTTTAATCCAACTCGTTCAATGAGTTCTAAAGCTTTTAACTTAGCCTCTCGTTTAGAAACGCCTGCAATTTCTAATGGAAATAATACATTGTCAAGCACCGTGCGTGACCATAGTAAATTGAAATGTTGGAAGATCATACTCACCTTTTGGCGCTTATACCTTAAAGCACGTTTGCTCAATTTCCCTATATGATCTCCACCGATGATGACATCACCTGATGTAGGTGTTTCAAGATAATTAAATAATCGCACTAACGTACTTTTACCCGCTCCAGAAAAACCGATAATACCAAATATGGTACCTTTATTGATTGTTAAATTAACGTGATCAACAGCTAAAACGGATTTGGATTTGCTCTCGTACTGTTTGACGATATCCTTAAGCTCAATCATATTGCTCCCCCTTATGTGTTGCAAATCATCAAATATCAGAATAAAAAAAGCTTTCTCCTATATAAAAATAAGAGAAAGCATAGATTCCGATGCGTTTCTCTCATCTTCAAAAGTAAAGATACTTTATGTGAATTGGCACCATTTCTAAATATAGACGGTTGCCGGGCTTCATAGGGCACATCCCTCCACCACTCTAGATAAGAGTTTTCTGAATATTGAATTGTTTAAATCTTATCATTATCCTCAAGTTTCGTCAATCACTTTTTTCAATCTTTCTAATAAAAATGGGACAGACTGAAAAGCATAAATGCGGTCCACTTCTTTGTCATCACGCATGATTAACAAAATGGGTACTGATTGTATTTCAAAGGCTTGGCTAAATTCAGGATAAAAATTGAGGTCGCGTTTTTCTAAAGGTAACTGTGTCACTTCATTTACAATATGCAACATTCGTTCTGAGACTTTACATGTCCCACACATCGGAGTATAGCCGAAAATTAAGTGTATATTGTGCTTTTTTTCTTTAAATGTATTGTTCAATTGCTCTGAAACACTCATGATATGAATATTTTCCTTTAACATAAAAATCCGTTTTAACATCAAATCCATGACGCCCTAAAACGTTTGAGAGGTAATCTCTTGGGCAACGTGCCACTTCACTATAAGTTGAATCAATAAAAATATCTGTACTTTCACTTAAATACTTCGAAAACCATTTTCGTATCTTTCGCCCCTCAGCATCAGCATCAACAAGAATGTATACTTGCTTACCGTATAATGATTCTATCATATTGTCTAGTTTCTCAATTCCCATTGTGCCATGCGTACATATGATATCGACTGGTTCTAATAACACTTCCTTAACTCTTTTTTTATCAGATTTGCCTTCTACAACAATTACTTTATTAATCATCGCCATGGTCTTCACCTTCTAAAAAGATAGTATTCAGTGCAAAAAAACTCCAAGATAGTCCAAGGAATATCTAGGAGTTCAATAATTATTATTCGCCGATCATTTCTTGATAACCTTGTGCATCCATTAAAGCATCAAGTTCACTTTCGTCGCTTAATTCAACTTTCACCATCCAAGCTTTTTCATATGGTGATTCATTTACAGCTTCTGGTTCATCTTCAAGATCTTCATTCACTTCAATGATTTTACCAGATACTGGTGAATATAATTCTGAAACTGTTTTTACAGATTCAACGCTACCGAAAGTTTCGCCTTCTGATACTTCGTCATCAACTTCTGGAAGCTCAACGAATACGATATCTCCTAATTCGTTTTGTGCAAAGTCTGTAATACCAACAGTTGCAACATTTCCTTCAACTTTTACCCATTCATGTTCTTTAGAATATTTTAATTCACTTGGCACTGCCACTTGAATCCCCTCCTATATTTGTTTACAAGATAATCATGACACACATGTTTTTATCAATCAACTATTTTATTATAACCAAGTTTCACGATAAACTTGTTCATTAAAACCAACTGTAACTTTGTCACCTAAAATCGCTAAAGGACGTTTCACTAGCATACCATCGGACGCTAAAAGTTCTAACTTTTCGTCATCTGACAACGTATCTAATTTATCCTTTAAGTTTAATTCACGATACTTTGCACCGTGTGTATTGAATAATTTTTTAATTTCAATACCTGAACGGTCTACAATATCTTTAAATTCATCTTTCGTAGGTGTTAACTGAACGATATCTATAGGTTCAAAACTTACACCTTGCTCAGATAAAAATTTAGCTGCTTTTTTACATGTTGTACAATTAGGATACTGATAAAACTTAATCATGCTTTAACCTCCTCGCTTGACTTATATCAAATATAACAAAATTTGTTAAATTAGACTATTTTTTATACTACTTTCATAATTTTGTTTTTTATTAATCACGACATATGACGTCGACTAAGATATCCGTTATAATTTAGAACATATAACATAGTGGAGGTATGCAACATGCAAAAGATTCAAGACATGGAAACATTTAAATCAATCATTAATAAAGATGAAACAGTTATCGTCAAATTCGAAGCAGGATGGTGCCCTGATTGCAAAGCCATGGATATGTGGATCAGCCCTATTGTTGAAAAATACAATCAATATGAATGGTTTGTTGTAAATCGTGACGAAGTTGAAGAAGCTGCAATCGAAAACGATGTGATGGGTATCCCAAGTATTCTTATTTTCAAAAATGGCGAAAAGCTGCATCATTTACATTCAGCCAACGCAAAATCACCTGAACAAGTCGAATCATTCTTATCCGAGAGTTTAGGTTAACGTTAAAAAAGAACATATTAAAATCGTCTTCAAATAACTTTAAGCAATTTGAAGACGATTTTTTTATGAATAGATATGCAATTTTAACCGTACGCGTACATCTATTAAATGTACTCTGTATAGATTCCTTTATTTTTACGTTTAGGCTCTTTATCATTATCGCTTTCTAAATCAGTTAAATAAATAAATCCAATAAGACGTTCATCAGGTAAAACACCAAATACATTTCTTACTTTTGGATGGAATATATATGTCGGCGTTTTCCAACATGTACCAATACCTTTTTCATATAACAAAAGTAATAAGTTTTGTGCATATGCCCCAACCGCTAAATAGTTTTCATTTTCTTCCCGTTGACGTGCATCACATTTCATAATAATCGCAAGAAAGCCACCTAAATTCGTTACCGCATCATAATGACTTTGTTGCTTGTCTTTTTCCCGTGGAAATGCATAGCGTGAGACTTCACGACTCATCTCACCAAGTTTATGTTTTGGTACATAAACCACGCGCCACGGTTCACGCATACCATGATTAGGTGCATTT
The DNA here is from genome assembly GCF_011466855.1 of Staphylococcus agnetis. Classification (NCBI taxonomy): domain Bacteria; kingdom Bacillati; phylum Bacillota; class Bacilli; order Caryophanales; family Staphylococcaceae; genus Staphylococcus; species Staphylococcus agnetis. Next base: position 501,307 of record NZ_CP045927.1, on the reverse strand, counting down.
GCTGCCTCCACAACAGCCTCCCTTACTGCATCTTCATCAATATGCATGTTTCTATCGAACTTCTTTATACTTCTTCGATATTTAATAGCGTGTTGAAGTTCCATCTTCATCTTCCCCTTTTCATTGATAACCATTATCAATTATAACTAAGGAACCCTTGCTTTTCAAATTACTGATACAAAGCCATCGCACTTTTTAATTTTTTTACATTTAATTGGCCGGGTGCAACACCTTCTTGAATAGAACCATAAGTAAGGGCACCACCAAATGTTTGTTGCGCAGTTCTAGATACGACACCGAGTTTTGACATTGAAATTCCCGTCACCCATTGTTGTAGCGCATCACTCGCTTCAGAAACAACTTGTAACAATGTAATGACATCATTTTTAGTGTGAGGCATCACTGCTATTTTTAAATGGGTGCCACCCCATTGCGACATGTAGTAATATGTTTTTTTCAAGACTTCTAATTGAGGTGTTTCCTCAAAATTATGATATGAGATAACAACTTGAATTCCTTTAGATTGAAGCTCATTTACCAATTGTTTTCGATTCAATGTTCGATCCCACTCAATATCTATGTACGTAACATCTTTCATATCTGCAAGTTCACGCATGAGCGACCAATACGCTTCTTCTGTGATCCCACTTTCACCACCTTGTTGCTCCGTTCTAAATGTAATGAGTTTTTCACAATGAATCGACGCTTCCTTTAATTGACGCAATATACATTCAATATGTTGAGCCGTAACATTTTTAATAGCATCAATTCTGATCTCTAAAATATCAAAGTCATCTTCATGCGTTTTTATACGCGCAATATCATCTTTTAAACATTCTATCGTTTTAGGCATAAAACTCCCTACTATTTGGGTTATCATACAATTCCACCTCTATACGTCCTATAGTATTTCTAATAGTATCTTATCTTATTTATATTGAAAAGAAAGAATCTCTTTAAACACAAAAATGTTTAAACAATATATGGAAAACACTAGCAAACAACCTTGCATTAAGTCTTTTAATATCATTTAAATACTTTATCATTTCAATATTGATTTAATCATATACAATTTAACTGAATATTCTAAAATTTTATTGCATTAATGTATCTACTTTTATATGATTAATATGATAAGCATAGTTTTATTTAGGAGGTTGCGTATGATTAGAGTGCTAAATGAAACGGATACGAAAGCTTTTTATGAACTTACGTGTGAAGCATTTCATCTTCATCCATTTGCTTTCGTCCATGAAATTAATGAACGTTCAAATTATACTGAACGAGACATCGCGCAAGTATTACACCCTAAAAATCATCATCTTCAAATCTTTTTTGGCGCTTTTGACGATGATACACTCGTTGGCTTTGTTCAACTTAATTTTTTTCCATATTCTTCAAAAAGTCATAAAGCCACTGTTCAAGGCTTATATGTGAAGCCTGAGTACCGCGGTCAACAAATAGGTCGCGCATTGATGGAAACCCTTATTGCTTATGCGCACCAAAAAGGTATCGAACAACTCGTACTCGCTGTTGCATCAAACAACATCGCTGCGAAAGTGTTTTGTGATCATTTGGGATTTGAGTTTCTAGCGCTTGAAATACATGCACGAAAATTTAATAATAAATACGTTGACGAACATTGGCTCGTTTACTATTTTGACAAGGAGTATGTATGAAAGAAATAACGAAAATTCAAAAGTTATGGCAGTATGAAAACTATCATGTGATGATGCACAATTATAATAACTATACAGAAATTAAAACGATGATTAAACTTGGACACTCCTATGACGCTATCAAAACTAGAATTGATGAAATTTTAAATACGCCCATTCAACGTTCTGCGTTTCTCAATACATTTCAACACTTATGGGGCTATTTTAAAAAATACGCAACTCAGAATGAAAAAGCGTTATACACTACGTTCGTTAATCAACTTCAAACAACATCTCCTTCATATGACACATGTATTCAATTCATACAACATTTAGCTATAAAATACGATGAACAATATCTTTTAAACAGTTCAATAATGACATTATCCTTCCACAAAACTATTTAATTATAATATCTCAAATGTACAATTCTCATCCAAACCATGCTATAATGTCTCGTTGTAAATTAATTATTAAGGGTGCGAATTATGAAATTATTATGGTCTAAAAGGACACGCATGATAGAAATTGCTTTGTTGTCCTTTCTTACAATAATTGGGATAGGATCTCAATTTTATTTAAATTTGGCATATAGCTTAAATCAAGGGCTCTACCATTATGCATTAGGTATACATTCTAATTTACTTATTATACCAGCAATTATGGGAAACTTTGCATTTGCTTTTGGTGTCCCTCTCGGACATTTTCTCGTTCATAAATTAGGCTTCAAGAAAAACTTTTTACTTTTCTCATTTATATTCTTACTTGGTTCAATTTTAGGCTTTTTCTCGTTAGGTATCATATCCTTATCTATATCTAAAGTGATACAAGGTTTAAGTACAGGTGTGTTATTCTTTACGATGCTACCTAAAACCTTTCATGTATTTCCAAAACGGTTTAAAAATGTCTTTTTATTTATGATTATCGTTGGGTTGTTCGGCGCAAACGCCCTCGGAGGCTTAACTGGAAGCATCACGTTATTTTATGCCCAATGGCAATGGGTTTATATCTTTAACATAATGTCAGCAATCATCAGTTTACTTGTAGGTTGGTTATATTTCGAAAAAGATGACACGACACATCAAAGTACTACGAAAGAAGACCATACTGTCGTTTTCTTTTTAGCGCTTTCATCTCTTTCATTATTAATACCACTTTGTCTTATTACGCAATATCGTTTTGATTCTATTAAAGTCTGGCCATGGTCTATCGTGACGTTGATTTTATTTGTGATTTTCTTATATAAAAATAAGCAGAGTCATACACCTATTGTTCATTTTTCGACATTGTTGTATCCGAAACCATTACTTGGCTCAATTATGGCGATTGTCTCACATCTGACGCTACTTATTGGCATTGCAGCAATCAATTTTTACTTATTACAAGTGATTCATTTACCCCCACATCAAATCCAGCTTTTTTATATTTACTTCTTTATCGGCGTATTTATAACAGGCGTTTTAAAAATGGTGTTTTATAGTGCGTGGGGGCCGGGTGTATTAGGTACCATTGGTTCCCTCGCCCTCCTATACGTCAGCACACATTGGTATATCATGCAAAATAACCTTGATCTTCACACTCTTTACTTTCAAGGGATGATTATTGGATTTGGTGCGAGCATGGTCCTTGTAAGCGGCGCAATGTCTACACTTTTAGATGGTGATTTGACACGTGCGTCACATCGTTCACTGACAATGCATTCTATACGTAATTACTTTGCTGCGATACTCGTTCCAATCATAGCCGTGTTTATGAAGTATAGAATCCAAAAAGGTTTTAATGACGTCAAATATAATCACATAGATAATAAAGCTATCATCATGAAACATATTCATAACGTATTTATGGATGCCACAAATGACCTCTTTTTTGTGATGATTCTTTTAAGTAGTATTTTACTCATATCCTCTATCGCTCAATTTTTCTTTGGTAAAAGTCGGCGCATCGTGGCCAAGCGTAAATAAAAACTAATTTTCTGACTACCTTCATGTGTTAATATACGGTTTTATTACAGCTGAAATTTTGGATACGCTTCAACTTTGATAAAGTAATATAGCCTTCAACATTCATCTTCCATTGAATGTTGAAGGCTATTTTTAAAATCACCAAACACTTCATACGCGATAACATTTACACATGTTGTTCAATCTTAATGAGTTCATTAAGAAATTGATCAAACGTTTTTTTAGTGACATTTAATTTAATTGTGCATCCTGATTCTGACACAATATTCGAAAGTCTCAATCCAGAATCAAGTGTCACAAACACAGTTAAATCATGTCTATTTCTTTTGATTATTGTAAACGTCAAATCTGGTTCTAAAAAGTAAATTTCTGATAACCGTGATTTACATTTGAATTTTTTTAAATTCTCTATATCCATATCAAAAAGTGAGAAATCTGTGTAAAAGTGTGAGTTTTCGAATGAAACAATGATTTTAAAATCATAGATTGTTAACGCATCTTCTTTATTCACTTTTAGAAATTCAAAAGTTAAAGATGTTTGGCTTTCTGTATATAAGTCATCTTGCAATGAACAATAACGTTGATTCATATCGATGCCCTTTCTCTATATTAAGTGTAAAAAACAAGCCTATAACCGCAAGGGTTATAGGCTACATAGTGGAGGCGGCGGGATTAGATTTATCCGTTTATTTAATAGTGTGTTATACACCTTAAAAGCCGTCATATCAACGTTTTCATTGCGTACTAGTGCAAGTATAAAATGTTAACATTGATAAAACTCCTGAAATTTGGGGCAATCATTTGATGATTGCTTTGTTTGTAGTTGAAAACCTATTTTTACCTAACACTTTAACAATGCTACTTGTATATTCAACTTTTATAGATATATCATGTTTACTACTATTTAGATTAACTCGATACTTATCAAATTGATCTAAATATTTAAGTTTATTAACTGTTCCATATTCACACAGTGCCACCATTCTAAGATCTATAATTATACTATGTTCTGGTTGAAGAATTTTATTTTTACATCGATTATTTAAAACATTTTCTAATGATAGATAATGACTTTTTGCTCTTTCTATAGTGTTTATAAATTCAATTTCTTCATTAAATGTTAAAATATCTAAAACACAGTGTACCTTCACTTTAGTTATAATTGCTGGAGCTTTACCTAAATTTTTCACTTCAATCCATTCTCTTTTAACTCTACCTTGATCATCTCGTTGGTCTCTATACATTACTAATATTTTAGGTCTAACATTATCTAATCTATTGAAATACACTATTGAAAGACTTAATAATGATAATATAGCTGTAAAAATAGAAATAATGATAGCTGTTGATTCTAATTCCATTGATTATATATTGAAATTGTACTAACAGCTAATGTTTGTAAATAGGCTATTTCATTATGTGAATCAACCTTATCAATATTTTCATAATAATGTTCGTATACATATTTCTTTCCAGCTATTTCAAGTTCTGATTCAGCATTAGTAAAGTTTCTCTCAACCCCAACAAAGTTATATTGCGCTAAACAATTAATTGCATGATGATAAATCATTTCATCTTTTTGTAATTCATAAGTAGAAAACGATATTTCTTCATTAGGTATTTCATTATAAAAATGTAATTTATCACACCCATCAAGTGTTATGTAACTTCCGTCATTTAATCCTAAGTTTCCTGCATGATCCATAATCAATTCTCCCCTTTGCTTTTGATGGTTTAATTATACACTATAAATCTAATTTCACATTATACATAAAAACTATCGAAAGTTACCTTATTTATAGTTTTTGGTATAATTTAGAGATACCTAAAAGGTACAATATCTTACGTCTTAATTATCAAGTACATCTAAATTGATTTAATATCTTGAAAAAAATGTATTGTAACTTTAGCACAACGAATTGGTGAATGTTGCAGGGTCAGCTGCAATTTTTAGACAGACATCAAATTTTTTCGATTTCTTTTTTTTTACGTCTTTGTTTCGTAGAGCCACCGTTTAGTACGGTGGTTTTTTATTATCCACTTTCAATGCAACACAATGCTTCTCTCAGCGCCTTATTTATATGCCTTACCATAAATAGTAAGTGTTCTATTCAAACCATCATCATTTTGTACAGATTCGATATTAAAATCTAAATCTTTCCATTTGATACGTTGTTTCGCAGTTACACCCTCTCTATATCTAATAATAAACCTCACAGGGATTTCCGATGCTGTAAGTCCAGAGCTTAAATACTCATTCCCACGTATCGTTTTAATGTCTGCCCATGGTTCTGCAATTACTTCTTCTTTATAATCATTAGGCATTGGTCCACTACTTACCCTTTTAATTATTTTTATTTTATTATTAAAGTGATATGCCATTGTTACCCCTCCTATATCTAACGTCATGATTTGCGACGTAACGAATCGTTCCCCCAGCGCTTACATCGCTCTCAAAAACTGTTCATAATTATCAAACAAACCTACATACGCATCTAATAATGAAACCGTGCTGTCAATACGTCGTTTTGGTGATTGATTTTTAACAGGAACAATATTTCCATTTCGGTCAGTTTCTACACCCGTATTAGTTAAGCACCACTTCAATATCGGATTATTGTTGTAATTAATTTTATGTTTTTCTAGATCAGCACCCATGTTCTGCATCGGTAAACTTAATGTTCTAGCACCTTGTGGCGTACGCACCATCTTAAAGCCGTTAGCCTCCATTTCATCAACCCAGTAACGTGCAGAATAATTATCGTAATATATCCATAGAGGCGTGATATCATATTCATTTAACATCTCTAAAAACCAATCTGTGATGTCGCTATAATCAATCGTATTGCCCCTACACAAGCGAAGTAATCCTTGTTCATACCACTTGTCATATGGTATTTTATCCTCGTCTACACGCTTTCTGAGGTTATCCTCAGGCAACCAATACATTTGATGTACATAACGCATTTCTGTTTCAGGTTCTACAAATAATAGTGTGGCACAACTTAGGTCTGTGGTGATGGAAAGGTCAGCACCACCTATCGCATAAGCACCAGAGAAATCACGTATATCAAAGGTATCTTCATTATTAATCGCCTCAAATGTTAGCCATGCACTATGTGTGACTTCACGTATATTAAAATCTTTCGTTAGAATTCCAGTTAAGTCATTCACATTATTTTTAGCACGTGAGACTTTACGTTCTAAGTCCTCGACCTTTTTAGATACACCTAAAGCAGGATTTGCCTTTTGCCAGCATTCAGGTATTTTATATTCTGCTTTATGATCTAATTCGTACATTATCGGTAAAAAGTTATCATCTTCAAATTTACCGTCAACAACATTGCAGGCATACTCATATAAATCATCAAATATTGTACCTCTATGAGTGCCAGCTGTTGTAATCATTATCAGTAACGGTTGTGTACGTGCTGATTGAGATTGTTTCATAACCTCATATAAATTACGGTCTTGAATAGAATGTAATTCATCAATCACAACGAGATGCGCATTTAATCCATCTAATGAATTAGAATTCTTACCGAGTGACTGCATTTTACTAAAGTTATGCGCAAAATATAAATCACTCTTACGCTTACGGATATTTCTATTTAAATCAGGACTCTGTACAATCATCTCATGTGCTTGGTCAAATAAGATATTAGCTTGGTCACGTTTCGATGCAACTGAGTACACTTCTGAGCCACTTTCCCCGTCTGCAATCATCATATATAATGCAATCGCACTTAACATGGTTGTTTTACCATTCTTACGTCCAACAAAGAAAAAGGATTCTGTATAACGTCGGTAGCCTGTCTCTTTATCTACAAATCCAAATAGTGCTGAAATATAGGCTTTTTGGAACAAATCTAATTTTAGAGGCTTACCCGCCAATTCTCCTTTAGAATGACGGCAGAAACGCTCTATGAAAGCGATAGGGCGTTCTGCTTTAGATTCATCATAGATATATTTATCATGATGTTTCATATCATCTACTAACTTTTTATATTGCTTACGTACACGATTTGAGGCTACAATATCGCCATTTTCAATTGCACGATAATAATCCTCAATTGGATTAGCCATTGTTTACAAACTCCATAAAGCTATCTGATTCATCTACTTTTTCAGGGAACAATGATAACAATTGTATGTACGTAGCGTTATATTTTGGCATAGTGGCGTTATAGGCTTTCATTGCTGGATTCTCCTTGAGGTAAGACTGTTCGCCTTGAGTAAATACATACGTTGCACCATGTTCACGTACAGTGTGTTTAAGCTCGTCCATCGTTTCTTTCATGAACATCAATTCTTCAAGTAAATCGTATGATATATGTTTGTTTTCAATATCATTTTTATCAATATATGTTTTAAGTTTTTCTAAATTTATATATTTCATATCCAAATTCTCCTAACTTCATTTTTAGGCGCCCCTAAACTTTAAAAAATATCAGGTGGAGGAAAAGAAAGCCCCAGCACCGTTTCCCAAACGTCCCTTTTATATCAAAGTTATAGGGGGTATCTTATTTTCATTTTATTTACTTTTTATAATGTTTCCTTTTTCGTCAAATTGTAATCCTTCACCAATTGCTATACTTCCGAAATGTTCCTGATTATGACACGTTTGACACAATGCTTCCAAATTATCATGGTTCAAAGATACATACGGATTCTTATAATTATCAGCGTTTAAATATACTTTGTGATGGCATATACTTGCCAAAGCCCCGCATCTTTCACAAATATAATTTTGTTTAGCCATATAGCTGTTTTTGCACTTAATCCATTTTGTAGACTTGTAAAATGAATGCGGAATACTTCTAGCCATTATATTCACGTCCTAATGCAGTTAAAGACACCAATAAACTGTCGATGGTACGCTTTAATCGCTCACTGTCTTGTGTCTGTGGGTCAAACCATAACTGCAATATAAACTTTGCCGTCGTCTTCGCTAATGGTTGCACTGGCTTATCCAACCAATCACGCCCAGTAGTGATATACAAGTAATTAGGTATAGCATCAATGAGTGGCTCGATAATCTCATCATTGTAATAACCATCTATCCGTAAAGCATTACGTGCTTCTTCAATTGTTATGATCATTATGTTCACTCCTTTTATAAAAGGACACCAGCAATCACTGATGTCCTAATTTACTCTTTTGCTTATAGCACTTGTGGTTCACCTGATAATTTAACAAACGCCTCGTCAACTAGTACACGAGTATCTGCAACTGCCATCGCTCTATAGTCAATAAGTCCTGAACGGAATGATGATTCACGTGAGCTTTCTAACATTACACCTTGAGGCAAATTGTAACCTACATAATTGAAGTCACCGAGAATGATAGTGCCGTCCTCAATATTGTCATCAATGATAACTGGCTTGCCGAAGATATAGCCAACGTTCTCACGCTGTGCATCTTGTACGAAGATTGGTCGTTTGTTGCCATCTTCAACACCGTATACTGTGTTGTATAACGTGGCATTGCTCATGGCGAACTTCGCATTTTGTGCATAGCCTCGTTTTAATAATCCTAATGCTTTAGTGAAATCCGTATATTTGCCAGATAACGTTAAGCTGTTTGATTCGTCCCAACTCACACCTTTTAAGATACCTTGACCTTGTCCTGAACCTGTTCCATTGATTAATGCGTACTCAATAGCTTCTACAACACAGTTCGTTAATTCTTCGACAAGGTAAGATTCAAACGCTGAAATACTCATCGTCTTAGCTTTAACTGAGATACTAAAGATTTTAATAATCTCGTTAGTCTCAAATTTAACTGAAGTTGGTACCGCTTTGTCTGGTTCAACCTTTGCACCTTCTACATGCCATTCAGCTCGGTCTTGTGGCGTACCAATAGGAATACGAATTTTAGTTGGCATATTGAATGAGCGTACATTCGCAAGTAATCCCCCTTGTGTTCTAGCACGTCGAATCACTTCATTAAGTGTTTGTTCTGGAATAACCGCCGATGCGTCTGATGAAGAAGTAAAACCAGTTGCACGATTTTCAACACGTTGCTGTTCCATAGCATGGTTGAATGAACGTTGCTCTACATCTGATAATTCTTTGCCTAGCATTTTCTTAAAGAATGCTGATCTATATTCTTCTGTACCAAATACATTAGTATTTTTAAAATCGTTGTTTTGTTTAAACTGTTGTCCTGTAATAGGATTGTATGAACGTTGTTCCACTTGTTCCTGCTCCTTTTCTTTGATATTTTCTTTCGCTTGATTTAATCCTTCAATTTCAATATTTAACTTTGTGACATCTGCCTCTGGGTCGTTTTCGATTGTTCCTCTGATTTGCCCAGCCGTGTTTCAATATCATCAAGTGATGCATTACGATAATGATTAAATGCTTCTTGTACTGTATTAAACATTTTATTTAATCTCCTTTGATTGTAATTTGTTCAAACCGATTAAGGCTTGTTGTCTTGCTTGATGTTTTATTTCTGCTTCTTGAATTTGTTGTCGTGCCTCTACACTCGCTTCTGCATATGCGGGATAGTTCACAACGCTAAACTCAAGGACTTTGTCTATCTTAGTGATAGTACGTGTGCGTGTATTCACATCATATTGACTACCGTCAGATACTGTGAAACCGAAACTCATACCTGAGAGGTCGCCCCGTTTTACTGCCGTATAAACAGAGCGGGCTTCTTCTGTATCTGGTAAGGTAGCACGGAAATGCATACCTACATCATCAGTCCATATATCCATTGTCTTAGGTGACTTCGCTAGTGGTATGCGGTTCACATCATGCGACACTAAAAGTCGTGTATCATTAAGTTTCAAACCATCTAGCGCATTACGTTTAATAATTTCAGTATATGAACCTGTTGGCGTATTAATTTGAGTGGGTTTATTAAAAACAATTGCTGTTCCCTCAAGTACCATTTCGGTACTTTGGGAATCTGTTTGTATTTCTGCACTCCTAATTTCCTTCATCTGGTTTAACCTCCTTGTCCGCCATTTGATAATTTTTCGCTAATGTTTTTTCGATATAGTTCAAACTTTGAATGCGTTCATCACCATCTTCTACATGAGGAAGATTCATTAAGTCACGTGCTTCATTTATGGTCAATAAACCGAGTGGCAACAATTCTTTTATAATCGTTGATTTCGATTGATTACTTGCATACTGTAATTTTGATGATTCATATATAATGCGATTACTAAATGATTGTTCACGTTCAGTAAAAATCTTTTCGGTAAGCTCTGATGATAACTGAATGGCGAAAGGTTCAATCACAGATTCAAAGAACGCTTGCCATGTATTTTCATCGTAACTACCCGTTACAATAGCTTCATTAATTCCTAGATACTCATATATCTTTTGTTTAATCACTTTTATTTGCGATGTATCTATTTGTACATCTGATATATTTAATTGCTGGTAAACCATCGACGTATCTAATGGAACAACGCCACCGTTATTTGCCATCGATAAATAATTGGCTGTAAATTCTTCTTTTGCCTGCTTTAACTTACTAGGACTCAATGCCTGATTGTATTTTAGAATACCTCTGATTTGAGCTGAATTTTTAATTGCCTCAGTCATGCCCTCACTTTGCGTATAAGCAAGTTGTAACGTATTCATTATCGCATCGTTATTGTCGCCCAGTAATTCATTAGAGTTGAAGTGTCGACGTAATACCGCAATTTCTGAAATGTGGAAATGAACGATTTCACCATCATTGAATAAAAACTTAAGATACATTTCGCCTGCACCATCAACCACGTATTCAACACTTCTCGGCGTTAACGGATATAAACTTTTCAAGTTACCTTTATCGTCCTTTTGTACAAGGATAAATGCGTTATTAAATAAGTAATATTGTGTAGCCACTTTATATAGAAAGTCATAACCACTCATATATGGATTGGGTCTATTTTGTAAAATTCTGTTAATTTTATAGTTATTAAAGTCTTTCGTATTGTTTACATGCTTACCTGATAACTTCGCAATATGGCGAGCAATCGTATCTACGGCACTACGATATATGTCGTTAGAATATGCATCACCTGAAAACTGCGAAAATGATTTGAAGCCACCTGTGAGCAATTCAAACTGTTGTACAGTGGTTTTCTCAATCTTATCAAGCCCCAGCATCTTATTAATCCACTTCGGCACTTTGTCACCTACTTTATATAGAATATTTGTTCGATCAATAAGTACATACGTTCGATTTATACATCTGAATTATACCACACTAGGGTATATAAAGCTAGTAGTGGTAAGGGGTTAGGGGTATTTAACTGTAAACGCTACGGGCAACCAGTGATCAGTTTTTATATTTTTACTCTTAACAATTGGTAAACTTAATCCTTTACCATCAATGAGATAATATAAGGGCGGGCAGATATTCATTTCAATTAATCCATCACGTTTTAATTCAGCAATTATGTTAAAGGCTTCTTCATTCCAACCAAGCCAAAATACAACATTTTCATGATTACCACTTGTGTATGCCCCATCACCTACATAATTGAATCCATATTCTTCAAAGATACTTTCAATTTCTACAAAAGAAGTTTCTTCGTGAGTTTTTATATATTCCAAGATTTTATTTTTTAATCTATTTTTGTTCATTTGTAACCTCCATATTTTTTAAGTGTCTTACCGTCTCATGCCATGCTATAACCATGAGACACCTTTCAACCATACAGCCACAAGGGATAGAACCATGCTGTCTTGCTGTCTTATGATTTTCCCCTTACACTCTGAGAAATTTTAGTATTTTTTTCAAAGTTTGGGGAGAAATTTATAAGACACCGAGACAGTTGTAGCGTGGCATATACTCCCCCAAGGGATAGAAGCTGTCTTATAACTGTCTTATAACTGTCTCATATCTGTCTTACTGTCTTGTAATTAAGACGTTTTATTAACTAACTTAGAATAATATAATGACATATCAACATCGAATCCATATTGTTTTCCTATTCCCTCGCCATAACGAGTTTGCTTCTTACTCATGCCACAATAGCGTGTATTTCTAAGTGCTTCATCAATCTTACGCAAATGATGTGATTGGGGCTGGTCGTCTCTTTTCATCATGACTTTCCAAATTTCCTTACTGCATACTTTGTCACGCCATACATAAGCTCCTGGTTTTGAATTTGGTTTTTCAATTAAATTACCGTCACCATATAATTTAATGTAATCTTGCTCTATAACATCGTGAGCAGACACTCTTTTTTCTTCTAATGTTCTATACCAATAGTCTGATGGTATAGGTCGTTCTAAAAAGTCCTCAATTTCTCCAACAAGAGTATCTTTTTCTGAATGTTCTTCTTGCATTTGTAGGGCAGTTTCTGAAGCTTCTTTATCTAATAGCAATGCTTTATCTGTTGGCTTCTCCTCAAAACAGACTTTAGCCTCTGCATACATTTGTTGTACAATATCCGTTGTTAGATCATCAAACGGACTTTTAGTAGCTTTATCTTTATCCGTAGTCACTGGCAAGAATCTGCGGTTACCCGTTTTATCCTTCAAAAACTCGTAATTATTTGTTGTCCCAACAAAAACACATTGCCTAGGGTGACGCTCAGTACGCTTACCATAAGAAGCCCTATAAATATCAACAATGGCACTGATGAAACTCTTAATATCTTCAATAGTAGATTTTTGAAATGCGGATAATTCTTCAATTTCACATATCCAAGAGCCTTGAAGTTTTTTATATGCCTCATCGCCTTTAAACGACTTAATACTTTGGTTGTACCACTTGCCACCTAATTTGCTTATTGTAGTAGATTTACCAGCACCTTGACCGCCAAATAAAATGACCATGATGTCGAACTTTATGCCAGGCTTATAAACTCGAGCAACTGCCCCCATTAATAATTTTTTAGCAACTTCACGGTTATAATGCGTGTCCTCTGCACCAAGATAATCAATAAATAATGTTTCAATTCTTTTTGTTCCGTCCCATTCTTTAGATTCAATAAATGATTTAATAGGGTGAAATTTATTGTGATACGCCTCTTTTTCAATAACACTATCCATAATTTCACGGCTAAAATGTATGTTATGCACTCTATCTATATGTGAAATAACATGTGTTGTATCAATATCAGCCCAATAGTAATTTGTATCATCTTTTGAACGCCAATAAGGAAGACGTTTAAGTTTAGTCACTTTTTCAAAAACATCATATTGAACCAAATCTTTTAAATCTTCATCGTGATGTAATATAATTTCTGCATTTGTTGGTATCTTTTTTAGTGCTTGCGTAGTTACTGATCGTCTTAATTTAGATTTCCAATCTTGCTGAACCGATTGCGTTGTATCTATAATTCCAAAAATATCTTCTTTACTAACTTCCAAACAAAGACCTCCTTTCTAAATGTTGTTAGTATGCTTTTTGTAAATGGAATTAAATGTTTTATTAACTTCATTCTGTTCAATAGAGGGTGTGCAAGTCATTGCCCATGCACTAACTAATCCATATACTAAATGTGCATCTACATATCTTCGCAATAAGTAACCTATCAAAGACGCTAGAGCCTCATTCCGTCCACCCTCTGCCACTCCGAATGCAATATCACGCCAATGTGACGAATCACGTTTGTTATATACAACTTTGATGTGCTGAGATTCACCCTCAGTTGCATCGAGAGGGTATTTCGCAAGGCAACTGTCCAATTGTGCACGTGTGATGAATGGTGCGTCATTGATATACCAGTGAAATGGTGCATCTTTACTACTTATAACGGGCAATGCGGATAATTGGATAGGTTTAAAGCATGATGCATCTATCACTTCCGCGATATACCTCGATAATGCCCCAGCATACTTTGTATATTCTTCAGGTTCTAAAATATCGTCTATAGGGACAAGCAAACGAAATCTAGGACGTAATGATTCATTGTATTCATCATGAGTATCACGATGTCTATAAGTGCTATATATGAAGTACGCAAAGTGCTTCATCTTGTTTTTGACGTTATCGAGAAATCGGTTCATGTCATCGATGTCGTCATAGTCCAAAGAAAACACTTGTCGATACATCACATTTTCTTTCAAGCGACGGTGTGAGATACCTTCACCATCAGCAACATCACCATATATCGCTAGCTTATTAGCGTATTTGTCTTGGCTGACAACTGGACGAGTTAAAACCTCGCACCAGTTAGACCACTTAATATTTTTTACGTTTTCTGTTCCTTTAGATGTTAAACTTTGATATAATAAAATGTGAAGTTCATCATCGTACTTTAAATCAAACATAGAGAGGATTCTCCTTTCTTAAATATATTTTGTTCTATGCGTTATCTGATTTAGTCGGCAAACTATTCATATCAGATGACGCTTTTTCTATTTCATAAAACTTCTTAATAATTCTCTCTAGATCAGTTAAATAATAGTGCATTAAATCTGAGGTTTGTTCATGATGAATGCGTGCCTCATGATATGCGTATGCATAACTCATGAAATCACTTTTATTTGCAGGTCTATCCTCATATTTGAACATTTCATCTCCAAACCAGGCATGAGTATTTAAAAGACTATCGTACTTTTGTTTTAAAACTTCCAAATCATTAAAAAGATTTTTAACTTCCCAATTCATTCTTAACTTCCTACCTTTTTCTTATTTTTGATTTCCGTAATGCGTGATAAGTCCACTTCTAATACTGCAATTTGAACATCGTTATTCACTCCAGGAAAATTCTGTTCAAATACTTGTGGCGATACATTCAAAAGCAAATTGTGTTTAGTGTCTTTGATGTTGTACCAGCCGATAATTGTCTTTGTAATAATTACTTGTTGTTTCATCGTTATCCCTCCTTATTGTGCTACTGGAAATTCAGTTGAGAATAGTTGCTCGATTGGAATGCCATACATTTCACTTAGCTTTTGTGCCTCTGGAAGCGTGAAATTTGCTTTACCTGACTCTTTAAGTTGGTACCTTTGTTGAGAAATATTAAGTTTTCGAGCTATAGCCTTTTGAGTATCTCCTTTTTCACGACGTGTAATAAATAACAGGGGATAAGTAAGGTTTTTCATAAAATTCACTCCTTTTAGTAACATGTATAGTTGTTAAAACTTCCGCATTCGTATTATATACATGTCATTACATCAGTGTCAACACAATAGTACATAAATGATTTAAAATAACATGTAAACATGTTATTATCTTATTTAAGAGGTGAAATCAATGATAAAAATCAGATTAAAAGAAATTATGGAAAATAGAGGTCTAAAAATTAGTGACTTGAATGAGGCTACTGGTATTTCCAGAAACTCTTTAAGTCTACTGATTAACGGAAAAAGTCAAGGAATTCAGTTTGATACACTTGAAAAATTAGTGAAGGCACTAAATATAGAACCTCATGACTTATTTATAAGAACATTTAATTATCTATGTATTGATATTAAAAATAAAACTATTAAGAACAAGGAAATTATTAATGAATATAAAATAAAAAAACATCATCTTGGAGAACATATGGATAAAATATTCCAGCAAGATAAAAAAAAGGGTTTAAATTTCTCCTGTAAAATTGATGACATAGAATTTGAATATTTAATTCCTTACAGAATATTAGTAGACTTTAACCATACTCCTACATTAAGTATTGAAATTGATTTAAAAAATTATGATAGTCATAATATTTTTTCGCATTTTACATATACTTCACATTTAAGCATACATTTACTAGACTATTATATCGTTGAAAGAATATTTAAATTAGAATTAGATTTTATAAGAAGAATTGAAAGAGAGTTCGATTTATTTCTAGGCCATATCCGTTTTTTCAATGATTTAACAGAAATAACTGATTTCCATTCTATATATATAACAAAAAAATATTCGGTAAATAGACAAGATATTAATTACATTATAAAAGACATTAACGAGAACAGTTTGTATCAAGCAAAGCTTGATACTACTTTAGAAATTAAATCAAAAAATCTTTAGTCTTCTTTCCATTTAAAAGTAAGGAGCATGCCCATGACAGATAATCTAAGACTATCCCACAACATTTATAAAGACAGTAAACGTGGTACATATTACTTCCGTATAAAATACTATGATAAAACTAATAGTCGTAAAGAAATCAGAAAAAGTGGCTTCAAACAACGTAAAGAAGCTGTGAAAAAGTGTAATGAAATCATGGATGAATTAGAGGGCATAGGACAGCTTAACCGCCTGCCATTTGATAAGCTCGTTGATGAGTACATAGACTGGTATTCGGCACGTAGAAAGTCATCTAGTGTAAAAGCATTAAAGACACATACAAATAACCACTTGTTGCCTTATTTCAAGTCTATGGACGTGTTTAATTTAACTACACAAGATGTAATGAAGTTTCAAAATAAGAAATTAAAAGAGGGGCATTCTGGGGATTACTTAAAGAAGATGCATGTGTATTTAGTATCTTTGTTGAACCACGCCATGAAGTTTTATGATCTAAAGCAAAATGTAGCTTCACTTGTAGGTAATTTTGAAATAGAATCACAGAAACGTTTAAACTATTGGACGCTAGAACAATTCAATCAATTCTATGATGCGCTTGCTACACAACAACAAAAGTTATTCTTCAAATTATTATTCTACTCTGGTGCAAGAAAAGGCGAGATTAGAGCCCTCACATGGCGAGATGTTAACTTTGATGATGAATTTATCCATATAAACAAAACGGACTATCACGGTGAAGTGACAGCCCCTAAAACGAAGTCATCCATACGTGATATATACTTGCCTACTCACATGATGGACGACATCAAAGATTATTTAATTTGGTATAAAGAGAATAACATATATAAGGACGATTATGTATTGTTTGGTACATTCTTTAAAGCATATAGTGAATCTACAATTGATCGTTGGTTTAATACTGCATTAAAAGTATTAGACGAACAACTTCCAGACGGTCAAACATTCCCTAGAATCGTAATCCACGAACTAAGGCATAGCCATGCGTCTATGTTAGTCAATCATGGTGCTAGTATTATGGTAATTGCTCAAAGACTAGGTCATGCAGATAGCAATGAAGTATATAACAGATACGGGCATTTGTACCCTAGTACTCAAAAAGAAATAGTTAAATATTTATGAGGTGATTAAAAATGAGGTTGTTTAATTGGGAGATTATTAATGAAACGAACTATGATGTAACTTGTGATCACTTAGGAAAAGATATAATTATTGTTAAAGAAGGAACAAATAGCCAACTTGCATATTTAAAGCATAATTCCAAAGAAGATATTTATACCGTTGATGAAAAGGTTCACAAAGTAATTGTACAAACCAATACTATTAATAAATCAATTACAATATACGAAAATGTTGCACCCTAAAAATGGTTGTCTTTTTTATGTGCTGGGGCATTACTGGGGCAATGTTGGGGCAATGAAAATAAAAAGCCTATAACCGCAAGGGTTATAGGCTACATAGTGGAGGCGGCGGGATTTGAACCCGCGTCCAAAGGTCCTGATACAAATGTTTCTACGTGTGTAGTCTATTTGAAGATTTAACATAATGATTAGAAACAGACAACTGACATTATGCGAGCTTGGTTCATCTCTTCTCGCCAGACTTCAAACGGCAGTGGCGAGCGTATCCTACTATAGTTGAATCACGTTAATCGCACATAGGCGATGCGATTAGGTGATGCAGAGCGCGATTAGGCAGCTACTGCTAAGTTATTGTTAGTTTTGCCAGTTATTATAAACTGATGTGTTTTTACGGAGACAACCCTCCGACACGCTTCATAAGCTCTGGGGACCCCTGTCGAATCCATAAACGCCCCCGTCATAAAAATGTACTTTCCTTTAAGAAAGCACATTTTATTATATCGAATCTTAACATTCTTAGCAATCATTTAATAATTTTGTTTCATTGCACGATCAATATCGCGTTTAACCGCTTTTTCTTTTAAAGCTTGTCGCTTATCATATTTCTTTTTACCTCTTGCGACACCAAGTAAGACTTTGCACATGCCATGTTTAAGATACAATTTTAAAGGTACAATCGAATAACCCACTTCACGTGTTTGATCGCCTAATTTTGAAATTTCACGTTTGTGTAACAACAATTTGCGCACACGTCTAGGGTCATGATTAAAGCGATTCCCCTCTTCATAAGGCGCGATATGCATGTTATGCAAATAAATTTCGCCACCTTTGACTTGCGCATAGCTGTCTTTTAAATTCGCACTACCACGGCGTATTGATTTAATTTCAGTCCCTTGTAAAGCAATGCCTGCTTCAATCGTATCTTCTATATTGTAGTCATGACGTGCTTTACGATTCTCCGCTAATGTTCCTTTTGATGTTTTTTTGGACATTGCGCATCACCTCAGTTTACTTTTTCTTCTTTTTACCTTTCTTTTTGACACGTTTATCTTTATAAAAAGGTTTATGCTTAGTATTGCCGGATTTTTCACGTTTTCTGGCATTTTTACCTTTACGTTGCTTCCGCTTCTTGTTAGTGTCTTTATCTTTTTTAAATGTCTGTCCTTTTGATTTCGCTTGTATAGTAGTTCCTCGAGATTTTTTCTCTCTACGTGGGTGAACATCGATTGGCATTCCTACAATTTGGAAGTCAATTTGACGCTCATCTATATCAACATGAATCACTTTCACTTTGATGACGTCACCAATACGGTAAACTGCGGCTTTACGTTCACCAATCAATGCCATTTGTCGCTCATCGAAATGGTAATAATCGTCGGACATATTTTGGATGGTTACCATACCTTCAATCGTATTAGGCAACTCTACAAACATACCAAAATTAGCCACTGAGCTAACGACACCTTCAAATTCATCACCAAGATGTTGAATCATGTATTCAGCTTTTTTCAAGTCATCCGTATCACGCTCAGCATCAATTGCACGACGCTCTCGATTAGAGGTATGTTCAGCCATTTGTGGTAATTTTTCTTGCCACTCGTGTTGCGCTTTACCATCCATTGATTTTTCAATGAGATATTTACGCACCAAACGATGCACGATTAAGTCAGGATAACGACGGATAGGTGAAGTGAAATGCGTATAATAATCAGCTGCAAGTCCAAAATGTCCTAAATTATCTGCATCATAATGTGCTTGTTGCATAGAGCGAAGCATCATCGTTGAAATGACCATATCTTCTGGTCGCCCTTCTATTTCTTGGGTAATGCTTTGAAGTGTACTTGGGTGAATATCTTCTCCAGTTCCTTTAATCATAATGCCAAAATTGGTAATGAAATCAAAAAATTGACGTAAACGTTCCGACTTCGGTTGTTCATGCACACGATAAATAAACGGCACATCCATTTTACTAAAATGCTCTGCAATGGTTTCATTAGCCGCAAGCATGAACGATTCAATTAATCGCTCACCTTCTCCACGTTCACGTGCGACAACTTCTTGTGGAATCCCTTCTTCATTCACTAGCACTTTCGCTTCTTTAATATCAAAATCGATTTCACCACGACGGCGACGCATGTCGGTGAGTTGTTGTGATAAGCGCTTTGCCATATCAAGCATCGGCGTAATGTCTTTATATTTCTCGCGCGTGTGAGGGTTATGGTCGGTGATGATTTCATTCACTTCCGCATACGTCATACGTGCATCTGAATGAATCACACTATCAAAAATTTCATGTTTGACGACATGACCTTGGGCATCAATTTCCATACGGCAACTCATCGTTAATCGATCTACATTGGGATTTAATGAACATATACCATTACTTAAACGATGTGGAATCATTGGAATCACACGGTCTACTAGATACACACTTGTTGCACGATCGTATGCTTCTCGATCTAGCGCAGAGCCTTCAGTTACATAATAGCTGACATCTGCAATGCTTACTGTTAATTCCATATTGCCATTTGAAAGAGCCTTAATTGCGATAGCATCGTCTAAATCTTTCGCATCCGCGCCATCGATTGTAATTGTTAAATCCTGACGTAAATCACGACGGCCTTCTAATTCAGTAGATTCAATCGACTCAGGAATCGCTTCAGCTTCTTTTAATACGTCGACTGGAAATTCAATTTCAATACCATGTTGATAAATAATAGATAAAATATCTACTCCAGGGTCATTTTTATGACCTAAAATAGCCGAAATATGACCTTCTGGATTGTTAGAGCCATCAGAGTATTGTGTAATTTGAACAAGTACTTTATGTCCATCTACAGCCCCTAAATCTTGCCCTTTAGGTATAAAGATGTCCTGCATGATACGCTTATCATCAGGTACTACAAAGCCAAAATGACGCGCTTCTGTGTAGGTCCCTACAACTTGTTTAACGGCATGCGTTTCAATGGATTTTACTTCACCTTCAACTTTGCCTTTACGATGGTCACCACGTGATTTTTGAATTTCAACGATAACAATATCTCCATCCATAGCACGATTGATTTTTGTAGGCGGGATAAAAATATCTTCTATCCCTTCTTCATCTGGTCTTAAAAAGGCAAATCCCTTTTTATTTTGACTTAACGTCCCTCGAATAAGTCCTGGTTTAGGACCTTGCTTTTGATATCTATCTTGTTTCGTACGTTTTACTTTACCCTCTTGCTCTAACTCATTGAGTACTTTAATAAGGTCACGAAAACTTTCAGCGCTACTTAAGCCGAGCTCATCTTGAAAGTCAGAGACAGACATCGGTTCATAACTTGAACGTTCAATTATGGCTTTAATTTGCGATTTTAAATGCATAAGAGGTCCTCCTTTCTCTTTAATATGCTAAATGACTATTCCGTCCAATCTAGTGATTCTAAAAATTGATACACTTCCTCAAATACTGCTTCTTTTTCTTTATCAATCGTGATCACGTGGCCTGAATTTTTGTACCATGATAAATGTTTATCCTCTGATGCTGCTTCATTATAAATAATATTGGCTGAATCTGTATTAATCATTTCATCATGTTCAGATTGGATCACGAGGAGCGGTTCGATAACGTCCTCAACGTGATCTCTCACACCTTGAATCGTATCTTGTAATTCACGTAACGTACTCGTTGGTTGAAAGGCTTGCATTTCTCTTTCTATCGTGGCTTCATCTTTGCCTTCATATTTTTTGAATTGGCGTGCATACTCTAATACCCCTTCGTACATTGACCCTTCAGTTTTAATGTACATCGGCGAACACATCGTCACAATTCCCTTAACATCACGGTTTAAGCTTAATTTTAGTGCAAAAACGCCACCAAGGGACAAACCTGCAACCGCAATTTCATCATAACCTTGTTCCACCAAATAATCGTAACCATCCAATGCATCTTTATACCATACATGTGGACTCGACTTCAAAATTTCTTCTGGCGGTGCTGCATGCCCTTCGTAGTGAGGTGCGTAAGACGTATATCCTTTTTTTTGTAAAAAACGCCCGAGTTGTCTTACATCAGAACTATTCCCTGTAAAACCATGTAATAACAACACTGCACGTTTGCCTTCTTCAAATAAGAAAGGCTTTGGTAATTGAATTTTCATTCATCATTCCGTCCTTTCAAGTCACATCTAGTTCTATTTTATAGTTTCGACAGTGGCGCTACAAATAAAAAAGCCCGACTTATCAACTGTCGGACTTAGATTTTCTAAACGGTCGAAATTGTTAACTCTATTTTTAACGTTTACCGTCAGACTTATAAATTAAAGTAACTGATACCTAACATTAATACAAAGAAAATAATTGAAAGTACAATTGTCAATCTATGCAAAAATAAATCTACACCACGTTGTTTTTGTTTACCAAATAACTGTTCAGCTCCACCACTGATGGCACCTGATAAGCCATTACTTTTACCTTCTTGTAATAAAACAACTGTGATGAGTGCGATACAGTCAATAATTAGTAATACAACAAAAAATGTGTGCATCAGATTGTCCTCCATTCATCATATACGAAGGTATTCTACCACATTTAGGGCCTTTACACAACTTTCATTAACGATTGAACGTTGATTTACGCTTTATACTCACGATTATCATAAAAACAGCTAAAATGAGTGAGCCAATGCATAAAATGATGTATGGGATTAACGCAAAGAACCCTTTCACATTAAAAATAGCTGTATATAAAATAGGTGGATTAAGTAAAGCGTTAAATAGTTGTGATATAAAAACAGCAACCATAAACCACCATAAATATGGATGTTGATATTTAATTGCTACAACACCAGCAGAATAGGCCAAAATATATAAAATACCTGTATACCTTAAACTATTATTAATCGCATTGATTGCATTTTGCGATATTTGATTACCAGAGTGTTCTAACATATAACTGATCACTTGACCGTCAACGATTACAACTTGGTGAATTACAAGACACACCGCAAATAAAAATGAAATATATGCAAGCAGACGACCTGTATGGGTCGCACGTGCGTCACTTGATAAATTTTGATCCATATAAATGTGCTCCTTTTTAATATTCACTTATCATCATTATATCAGGTTAAAACGTTCAATGAAATGACGCATCATTTATATCATCAACTTCAAGCTACTACACAAACTCACTTCTTAAACACCTTAAAATGACAGTATTGTCATGCGCATTATCATATGACTTTCAACATTAAAAGATGATGAATAGCAATTAAACGATCACAAAACATAAAACTTCGATACTGAGGGTTAGAAAAGCCCTTAAGATTCATCATAGACGAGAATCTCAAGGGCTTGAGTTAGATAAACGTGGTTTTGTGAACCAACTTTAAATTTATTTATCTAAGTTATAAAATGATTTTAAACCTTCATATTTAGCTGTTTCATAAAGTTCATCTTCAATGCGTAATAATTGGTTGTATTTCGCAATACGATCTGTACGAGATAATGAACCTGTTTTAATTTGACCAGCATTTGTCGCAACAGCGATATCAGCAATTGTAGTATCTTCTGTTTCACCTGAACGGTGTGATACTACTGCAGTGTAGCCAGCTTTTTGAGCCATTTCAATTGCTTCAAACGTTTCAGTTAAAGTACCGATTTGGTTTACTTTAATTAAGATAGAGTTACCGATATTGTTGTCGATACCTTTAGCAAGAATTTCAGTATTCGTAACGAATAAATCGTCACCAACTAGTTGTACGCGGTCACCGATACGCTCAGTTAATAGCTTCCAACCTTCCCAGTCATTTTCATCCATACCGTCTTCGATAGAGATGATAGGATATTTATTAACTAATTCTTCTAAGTAATCCACTTGTTCTTTAGCAGTACGTTTAGCACCTTTATCGCCTTCGAATTTCGTGTAATCGTATACGCCATTTTCATAGAATTCAGAAGATGCACAGTCGAATCCTAAGAAAATGTCTTTACCTGGCTCGTAACCTGCTTTTTTAATGGCTTCAATGATTGTTTCTACTCCGTCTTCAGTACCTTCGAATTTAGGAGCGAAACCACCTTCATCACCTACTGCTGTTACTAAACCACGAGATTTTAAGATTTTAGCCAATGCATGGAATACTTCTGCACCCCAGCGTAATGCTTCTTTAAAACTGTCTGCACCTACAGGTAAAATCATGAACTCTTGGAATGCGATTGGTGCATCAGAATGCGAACCACCATTAAC
Source organism: Staphylococcus agnetis (assembly GCF_011466855.1). Lineage (NCBI taxonomy): Bacteria > Bacillati > Bacillota > Bacilli > Caryophanales > Staphylococcaceae > Staphylococcus > Staphylococcus agnetis. Next base: position 477,148 of record NZ_CP045927.1, on the reverse strand, counting down.
GATGTTCATCATTGGTGTAGGTAGTACTGTTGAGTTGAAGCCACCTAAATATTTGTATAAAGGTTGACCTAAGAAATCAGCAGCTGCACGTGCTACGGCAATAGAAACACCTAAAATTGCGTTTGCACCTAATTTACCTTTGTTCGCAGTGCCATCTAATTGAATCATCATTTTATCGATTGAAACTTGTTCTAAAGCTGAGAATTCACCTTCAATAATTTCTGGGGCGATGATTTCATTAACGTTTTCAACAGCTTTTTCAACACCTTTACCAAGGTAGCGTTCACTGTCGCCATCACGTAATTCAACAGCTTCATGTTCACCTGTTGATGCACCTGATGGCACTAAAGCACGACCAAACGCACCACTTTCTGTTAAAACTTCAACCTCTACTGTTGGGTTCCCACGTGAATCAAGTACCTCGCGAGCATAAACATCCGTAATAATTGGCATAATATTAAATCTCCTTTTTCATGATAGTATTTAACCATAACAGTGTTGCAACAGGGCTTTGACAGAGCGCCACACCCTATGACAAAACTGGTTACATGAGTTCATCTTCATTATAACTGGTTTTCAAATGGACTCAACTATTTTAATGCTTGATTAAACTTTCACCTGTCATTTCAGCAGGTTGTTTTAAATTCAATAAATCAAGTAACGTTGGCGCAAGATCACCTAAACGACCTGTTTCACGTAATTCTACGCCTTCTTTTGTCACAATCACTGGAACTGGATTTGTCGTATGCGTTGTCATCGGTTGATCATCATCCGTTAACACTTCATCTGAGTTACCGTGGTCCGCTGTAATAATCGCATAACCATCCATTTCTAAAATTTTATCAACAACAGCGCCAAGACATTCATCTACCGCTTCGATTGCTTTAATGGTAGGCTCTAACATACCACTATGCCCTACCATATCTGGGTTCGCAAAGTTAAGAATGATTAAATCAAGGTCACCTTTTGCTAATTCTTCAAGTAATGCATCTTTAACTTCATACGCACTCATTTCAGGTTTCAAGTCATAAGTCGCTACTTTAGGTGAGTTAATTAAACGACGACGTTCACCTTTGAACTCTTCATTTTGCCCACCATTCATAAAGTACGTTACATGAGGATACTTTTCAGTTTCAGCGATACGCAATTGTGTTAAACCATTGTCTTGCGCCACTTCACCGATTGTATTCGTTAAATCTACTTTTTCAAAGACAATTTCTGCATCTACATTATCATTATATTTAGTAAACGTTGCATAGAATAAATCATTAACACGTTCTACTTTAAAACCATTAAATGCTTTATCAGTAAAGATTTCAGAAAGTTGGCCTGCACGGTCTGGACGGAAGTTATAGAATATTACTGCATCTCCATCATTCACACCGTTATTTTGATTTTCAACAACGAAAGGCACGATAAATTCATCTGTTAAGTCTTCAGCATAGTTTGCTTCTACACCTTCACGCGCTGAGGCATAACGAGGTGCTGAATCAAATGCGCGGATGGCATCGTATGCTTTTTGCTCACGATCCCAACGTTTATCTCTATCCATCGCGTAATAACGTCCTGCGACAGAGGCAAATTGACCGACACCAATTTCTTTGAATTGTTGTTCAGTTTCATCAATATAAATCAGTGCTGATTTTTGATCAACATCGCGTCCATCTAAAAAGGCATGGACATACACTTTATCTAAACCTTTTTTCTTCGCAAGTTTTAAAATAGCAAATAGATGTTGATAGTGACTGTGTACCCCACCATCAGACAGTAATCCAAACACATGAAGCGCTGATTGGTGTTGAATTGCGTGATCAATTGCACGATTTAAAACATCGTTATCGTAAAAGTCACCATCTTCAATCGATTTGTTAATACGTGTTAAGCTTTGGTACACGATACGTCCCGCACCGATATTCATGTGACCTACCTCAGAGTTACCCATTTGACCTTCTGGTAGACCAACATCTAGACCACTCGCTTCGATTTGTGTAGTTGGATACTTTTCATAATAGCGATCAAAATTAGGTTTATGCGCTTGTTTAACAGCGTTACCGTGGACTTCATCTCTATTCGCAAAGCCATCTAAGATAATAAGTGCTGTTGGTTTTTTTGCCATATTATTTCGCACCTTCTAACAATTGAACGTAGTCGTCTACTTTTAATGAAGCGCCGCCGACTAAAGCACCATCGATATCAGTTTCAGCCATATATTCTTTAATGTTGTTTGGTTTAACGCTACCGCCATATTGAATTCGTACAGCTTCTGCGACATCTTCATTTGTCAGTTTTGCGATTTTTTGACGTACCGCAGCACACATTTCGTTAGCATCTTTAGCTGTAGATGATTTACCTGTACCGATAGCCCAAATTGGTTCATAGGCAATCACAACTTTTTTCACTTGGTCGTCAGATAAACCTTCAAGTGCTTTTTCAACTTGGCCTTCAACAACATCGTTGGCTTTGCCATTTTCACGTTCTTCATCACTTTCACCAACACAAATAATTGGTGTCATACCATGATTGAAAACAGCATGTGCTTTTTTGTTAATATCCTCATCTGTTTCATGGAAGATATCACGACGTTCAGAGTGACCAATCACAACATAGCTCACACCTAAATCTTGAAGCGCAACAGGTGATGTTTCACCAGTAAACGCACCACTTTCTTCATAAAATGTATTTTGCGCTCCAATTTTCAAACCAGGCGCAACACCTTCTTTTGTTAGTGAAATTAATGCGTCTAATTGAATTGTTGGCGCACAAATTACTGCCTCTACTTCATTCGTATCTGGTAATGCTGGTAACGCATTAACAAAATCTTTTGCTTCTGCAACTGTTTTATTCATTTTCCAGTTACCTGCAATAATTGGTTTTCTCAATTAAAACACTCCTATAAGTATTCAAGACATTAAATATGTCTTGAATACTTCTATATTTTTATTACTTATTTGCAATTGCTTTAATACCTGGTAATTCTTTACCTTCTAAGTATTCTAGAGACGCACCGCCACCCGTTGAAATGTGCGTAAAGTCTTTTTCAAATCCTAATTGCATTGCTGCTGCTGCTGAATCTCCTCCACCGATAATAGTCGTAGCATCTTTTAATTCAGCAATCGCTTCACATACACCTATTGTACCTTGCGCAAAGTTACTAAATTCAAAGACACCCATCGGTCCATTCCATACAACAGTGTGTGCACCTTCAAGTTGTTTTTTAAATAATTCAACTGTTTCAGGTCCAATGTCCATAGCTTCTTGATCAACTGGAATGTCATCAATAGACACTGTTGAAATCGCTGCATCATTAGAAAATTCCTTAGCTACTTTACCGTCTACTGGTAAGACAATTTGATCGCCAGCACGATCAAGTAAATCTTTAGCGAAATCAATTTTATCAGCTTCTAAAAGTGATAAACCGATTTCTTTACCTTGCGCTTTTAAGAATGTATAAGCCATACCACCACCGATAAGTACTTTATCGGCAATTTTAAGTAAGTTTTCAATAACGCCAATTTTGTCTGAAACTTTAGCGCCACCTAGAATCGCAACAACTGGTTTGTCTGGATTTTCGACAACGCCACCGATAAATTTGATTTCTTTTTCCATTAAGAAACCAGCGACTGTTTCTAAATGTGTTGAAATCCCTACGTTAGACGCATGTTCACGGTGTGCTGTACCAAATGCATCATTAACAAAAATGTCACCTAATGATGCCCAGTATTTACCAAGTTCGCTATCATTTTTCGATTCTTTCTTACCATCTAAATCTTCGAAACGCGTATTTTCAAACATTAAGACATCTCCGTCATTAAGTTCTTTGATCGCTGTTTCTAATTTTTCACCACGTGTTTCAGGAATAAACGTAACATCTTTATTTAACTTTTCAGATAATCTTTTCGCTACAGGGGCCAATGTTAACTTTTCTTTGTCGCTTTCTTCTTTAACTTTACCTAAGTGAGAGAAAACTACAATTTTACCACCTTGTTCAATAATATATTCTAACGTTGGCAAAGCTTGGACAATACGGTTATCATTCGTAATTTCTCCATCTTTCATTGGCACATTAAAGTCTGCACGAACTAAGACAACTTTACCTTTTAACGAAACATCTGTTACATCTTTTTTAGCCATAAAAATCCTCCTCAAAAACACTCGTTATTTTAAAATAAGCGGAGAAGCGTTGTGCTCCTCCGCTTACTATAAGCTAAATTTCAGTTAGAAGCACGTACATTTAATACTTGCTTAACTTATACCAGTTAAGAGAGTGGCAAACGCAATTTAAAGCGTAATTCCTACCCCTTTTAGTATATTATAAATCTAATTATTTAGCATGACTTGCTAAATATTCTAATGTACGAACTAATTGTGCTGTATATGACATTTCATTGTCATACCAAGATGCAACTTTAACTAATTGACGATCGCCAACAGTCATAACGCGTGTTTGAGTTGCGTCGAATAATGCACCAAATGTCATACCTACAACGTCAGAAGATACGATTTCATCTTCAGTGTAACCGAATGATTCATTCGTTGCATTTTTCATAGCATTGTTTACTTCTTCAACAGAAACTTCTTTTTCTAAAACAACAGTTAATTCTGTTAATGAACCTGTAGCAACTGGTACACGTTGTGCCCCACCATCTAATTTACCAGCGATTTCTGGAATAACTAAACCGATTGCTTTTGCAGCACCAGTTGAGTTAGGGATGATGTTTTCAGCTGCTGCACGTGCACGACGTTTGTCACCTTTTCTGTGAGGTGAGTCTTGTGTATTTTGGTCACCTGTGTAAGCGTGAATTGTAGTCATTAAACCTTCAACGATGCCAAATTCATCGTGTAATGTTTTCGCTACTGGTGCTAATGAGTTTGTAGTACAAGATGCACCTGAAACAACTGTTTCTGAACCGTCTAATTCTTCATGGTTAACGTTGTATACGATTGTTTTAAGATCGCCAGTACCTGGAGCTGAAATTAAAACTTTTTTAGCACCTGCTTCGATGTGTGCTTCAGCTTTTTCTTTAGATGTGAAGAAACCAGTACATTCTAATACAACATCTACTTCTAAATCTTTCCAAGGTAATTTAGATGGTTCTGGTTCAGAGAATGATTTCACTTCTTTACCATTTACGCGGAAACCACCATCAATTACATCTACTTCTTCAGTAAAACGTCCTTGCATAGTATCATACTTTAATAAGTGTGCAAGCATGTCGTCGTCAGTTAAATCATTGACAGCTACTACCTCAATGTTTTCTACGTCTTGAATTCTTCTAAATGCTAAACGACCAATTCTACCAAATCCGTTAATTGCTACTTTTACTGCCATGTTAATGGCCTCCTTTAATGATATTTAAAAAGTGTTATATGCCCCGACTGTTAGACTTGTCTCTCTGAAACAGTACTTTCATTGAAGTCTTGAAAACAAGCTCAATTCAGCATGATTTATAAACCACTTTTTACTTATTTTAATAATTATTGCTCAACAATCATTTTTGCTGCTTCTTCATCTGTAATCAAAACAGTGTTTTTAGGAGCAATCTTAAGGTAAGCCTTCATTGCATTACCTTTCGAACAACCTCCTGCTACAGCAAAATTATGCTCTTTCAGACGAACTTCTTCTAGTTGAAGTCCAATTGTATTTACTTTGTGAATAATCTGGCCATGTTCATCAAAGTAATAACCAAATGCTTCACCTACGGCATTATGATGTTGAAGTTTCTCTATTACTTCTGGCGAAGATTGTCTTCTCTTAGCCATTTTCAGCGCATCACCGATACCATGAATTGTTATTTGTGAATCTTTAATTTTCTCTAATGTTTGTATCACTGCAGGTTCTTTAAGTAAATTTTGATAAGTAAGTTCGCTCACATTATCAGGTACATACAGTGTCGTATAACTACCGCCTGTACGATGAGCCATAGTCGAACAAATTGTATTTGCTTGGAACACTACATTTTCACCAAGACCGCCTCGTGCTGGTACAAACAATACATCAAAGGGTAATGGTGACATCGCATCACTAACTGATGCCATGGTAGATCCACCTGTTACAGCGACAATTGCATCATCATATAATTGTTTTTCTAACAGCTGACCTGCTATGCGTCCGATTTCTACCTTAACACTCAAATCTTTATCACTGTTGCCAGGCACCACGTGTACTTCCTTGATTTGATACAAATCTTTAATTTGTTTCGCTAAACTGTGGTAGTCTGTGTAATTGTTAAAGTAGACATTGAGTTCACTCAATACGTCGATACCAACATGAGTTAATGTCATTCCTGTTGATTTGACCGAAATTAAATCTTGAGCTTTTAAAAGATCGGTTTCAGAACGTAAGACACGTTCAGTAAGATTTAATTTATCACTAAGTGTCCGACGTCCAACAGGTTGATACTTTTGGATGGTGCTTAAAATTGAAAAACGCCGATACATCTTGTCTACCAAATCAGGAACAATCTTTTGCTGCACTTGAATGATGTTTTTCAAGAGGCATGCCTCCTTATTAGTGAAACAGGATGGTCGTGTATAAGCCAAGCGTTGACAAATTCAGTCCCATGCGTCACAAAAAATATAACCTGTTTACATTTTTCATCATACTATGGTTTAAACAAAAATGCAAGTCAAAAACAATCCCACTTCGAAATTGGTTGGACTTATAACGTCCCAAACAAAGTGATATTATGCAAAATTTAATAGTATTTTCAATTTATGTATGTAGTTAAAGATGAACGGGTATGTGATTTACGTGTATAATCGTTTCATATGAAGGAGGTTCTAAATGAGATATTCTGATGATAAGCCCGAAGTTATAGATCCTGATGACCCTCGATATAGAAAGCCTGAAGATTTTAACCGCCAAAATGGTCAACATCAAGACCGCGATTTTTATAATCATCGATATCAAGATTCCGAGAGAAATGGTAGACATATCTATTATCGTTCTTATGGATGTACGCCTGGGTGTTTCCCAGGGTGCCTTTTCTCAATTATATTGTCCATCATCCTCACCCTATTATTAAATATGTTTTTATCATAAAAAATCCCATTGGGCACTGTTATTTCATTAAATAACTGCTCAATGGGATTTCTCATATTGTTATGGTTTTGTTGATTGTGTTGTCGTCGTTGTTGAACGTGTATGTGCTTGTTCGTTCGATGTCTCTCTTGTCGTTGTTTGTCGTGAGCCATTATGACTTGTCTCAGTTGACCGTCTCGTTTCAGTAGATGGCTGAGGTGACTTGTTTTCTGTAGAAGGTTCAGCTGTTGATGGTGGCTCATTTGTACGTTCTTGAGTGGGCTTCTCTTCTGTTGAAGGTGGTTTTTCTTCTGATGAAGGTTTTTCTTGTGGCTTTTTATCTTCTTTCGTAGGTTGCTCAGTCGTCTTTGGTTTACTGTTCGCTCGTTGCGCCGCTTCGATAGAGGCTAATCTCTGTTGCTCAAGTGATGCTTGTCGTTCTTGCTCAAGTGATGCTTGTATCGCTTGTTGTTGTTCTAAACTTGCCTCTCGTTCCCTTTTTTCTTTTTCACGTTGTTGGCGCGCTTTTTCTTTTTCAGCCTCTTTTTTCTTTTGTTGTTCCTCCACAGACTTGTCATGAAGACGCTCATTACCTTTGTGTGATTGATCTACAAAAGCAAATATTGCAAAAATTAAACCTCCGATCAATAACAATATGATCAGTATACTCAAACAACCTGTAGCTACTTTTTTCTTTTGATTCCCATCATTATGCGAAGGAATTTGTTGGTTGTTTAACCCCATAATCTAACCTCACTTTTTAATACTGACATGACATGTGATGACTTAGAATATTTTTGTTAATTACAGACCGCCTATTTATATTTTCAGTATGATTCATTATAACAACTCTCCAGTAAAAAATAAAAATAAACGTTTACCTTTTAGACTTACATCATTTATTTCTTAATCTGCGTTTAATTTTGGTAAAAATAAGGAACATAAAGACTAGGACAGATTGGTAATTAGGGGGTTTACATGTTGAAATCTATTTTACGTATGATTATTCGAGTGGTAGTCATTAAGTTAATCTCAAATTTCTTTAATAAAAAAAGGTAAGACCAGAATGCTGCATCATTCTGGCCTTTCTTAACTAAAGGGAGTTAAACCTTCGTCGTATATTATGGGGTATACGCTAACTAAGAGATGGGTTAATTAACCAATTTATCGAAGGCACTTTTATTATAACGTAGTTTGTGAAAAAATAAACATAGTCAAACGCCATTTTTTTGATAGATTCTTGACAGATTTTTGACCTCTTTATGAACGACATGAAACGGAGGGATATTATGACAAATATTTTAATTTCAGGAGGCACCGGTCTAGTGGGCCGGCATCTTGTGGATGAACTTTTGAAAGCAACGGATAATATTATTTATATTTTAACGCGTTCTGCTCGAACATCTGAACATCCACGCGTGACATATATTAACTGGCAAAAAGTACAGTGGGAAGACCAAGTACCTGATATTGATATTGTGATTAATCTTGCAGGTGCTAGCTTAAACAAACGTTGGACGGACGCGCACAAGCAACTTATGATGACCAGTCGCATTCAAGCTACACATGCATTATTTGAGTTATTTGAAAATCGAACGCATCAACCAAACATCTTATTTAATGCCAGTGCCATGGGCTACTATCCACCATCCAAAAAAGATGCTTACACCGAAAACTATAAAACCTTACCCCATGATTTTTTATCTGAGATTGTCTATCAGTGGGAACGTGAAGCTGATCATTTTTCAACGTTAGGCACTCGAGTGATTAAAGGTCGTTTCGGATTAATATTATCTGATCAAGGTGGTGCATTACCGATGATGGCTCTGCCATACCAATATGGTGTCGGTGGTAAAGTAGGCGATGGTAAGCAATGGTATTCATGGATTCATCTCAATGATTTAGTACAAAGCATTCTATTCTTAATTAAGCATCCTGACGCTCAAGGTGTTTATAATCTCAATTCCCCACTTCCAGAAACACAAAATGATTTTGGTATTGCGTTAGGTCGCGCATTACATCGACCGCATTATACACGCGTTCCCGGTTTTATGTTGCGTGTCATGTTAGGCGAAATGTCGACACTTATTTTAGATACGCAATATATGGTACCTGAACGTATACAAATGTTAGGTTTTAAATTTGAATATCCTGAATTAAATTCCGCACTTCAAGCTATTTATCAAAACTAGCTTGTCATACAACGCTTAAATGAATGACGTCTTCAAAGGTAAAACCATTTACTCTGAAGACGTTTTTTTATTATATACTCATTTAAAATCAAACTTATGTGTTGTCATTTTAATAATAATTGGTAAAATGTTAGGTCTAACCATCGATTAAATTTATAACCGACTTGCTTGAGTGTGCCAGCCGCTTCAAAACCGTATGTTTCATGCAGATGAATACTTCCTTGGTTCGCAGCATCAATACCCGCAATCATCGTTTTAAACCCCTTATGCGTTGCATCTTTTATCATGTATTCAAGCAGTTGCGAGGCAATGCGTTGTCTCCGGTAATATGTACTAACATATATTGAATGTTCTACCGTATATTGATATCCCGGCCAATTTCTAAATGTACCATAAGTGGCAAATCCTGCCACATTACCATCTATGTCAAAAACCCATATTGGCCACTGAGCATTCACTTTATCCTCAAACCACTTTTCACGTTCTTCTACTGTGGTTTCATGATATGTATAAACTGCCGTCGTATTGATGATGGCATCATTGTAAATTTCAGTTATTGCTGGAATATCCCCTATCGTTGCTTCTCTAATCATAAAAATACCTCATTCGCTAAATTTTCTAATAATTTTGAATAAATAATATATTAAGTGCTATCATACCGCCTCATGCCCTTTAGATATATTGTATTATGGGAAACCATAGTATGTGAAACAATTTTTTATCTTAAAATATGTTTATTATTTATTCCATCATTTATGATATAATAAAATTATCTTTTAATTAGGAGGTTTTTAAATGTATCAAAAACTTGGAATTTGTGCATTATCTTTATCTCTTTTAGGTACCGTCTACACACCAACTGCTGGGGCTGAGTCTGTAGCACCTACCGACCAAATCACTGTCAAAAATAAATCTGACGTGATGAAAGCGCTCAAGCAAATAGCACCAGACAAAGGCATTAAAAATTACAACAAGTATTACAGCATTGAAAAAGAACAAAAGGATGACATGGGTTACACGCATTACACACTGTATCCTAAAGTGAAAAATCACATTGCGAAAGACCGTGAAGTAAAAGTTCACGTCGATTCTAAAGGTAAAGTGGTAATGGTGAACGGTGAAGTTAAAGCATCGGAAGTTAAACCTAAAAATGACGTTTCGCTAAGCAAAGAGGATGCTGTAAATGATGCTTTCAAAGCGGTAAAATTAAATCGTAGCGAAGTAAAAAATGGTAAAGACGAAGTTGTAAAATCTAATGAAGTTGTCATCAATGGTGATGAAAACAAGTTTGTTTATGAAGTCGAAATCACAACAATTGATCCTCAACCATCGCACTGGAAAGTACAAATCGATGCTAAAACAGGTGAAGTTGTTGAAAAGCAAGACTTAATCAAACATGCTGCTGCAACAGGTACGGGAGTGGGTGTCCGTAACGATCGCAAGCAAATTAATATTAATTCAACATCAGGCGGTTACACATTAGAAGATGTTACACGTAACGGTGTATTATCTGCATATAGTTATAATCAAGCTACTGACACTGCAAACTTAATTACAGACAGAGATCGTACATTTGATGCAAATGATCAAAAAGCTGGGGTAGATGCAAACTATTATGCAGGTAAGGTTTATGATTACTATAAGAATGTTCACAACAGAGATTCTTATGATGACAAAGGTAGTCCGATTGCTTCTATTACACACGTAAATACTTTCCAAGGTGAAGATAATAGTACAAACGCTGCTTGGTTAGGTGATAAAATGATTTACGGTGATGGTGATGGTCGTGAAATGCATAGTTTAGCTGCTGCTGATGATATTATTGCACACGAAATCACACATGGCGTGACACAAGAAACTGCTGCTTTAGTTTATCAAGATCAACCAGGTTCATTAAACGAAAGTTTTTCAGATGTATTTGCTTACTTTATTGATTTTGAAGATACGTTATTAGGTGAGGATGCATACATCAATCCTGGTCCTAACAAAGCTTTCCGTAGTTTTAGCGACCCAACAAAATTCAATCAACCAGCACATATGAGAGATTATAAACATGTCCGCTACGATAATGGTGGCGTTCATATTAACTCAGGTATTCCGAACAAAGCTGCATACTTAACTACTCAAAAGTTAGGTAAATCAAAATCAGAAAAAATCTATTATCGTGCGCTTTCTCAATATTTAACATCTACTTCTCAATTTGCTGATGCAAAACGTGCGCTTGAACAATCAGCACAAGATTTATATGGTGCATCTGCAAAACAAAAAGTTACTGAAGCGTGGAACGAAGTAGGCGTTTAAGACTTAAATGAATTTTTGCGTTTGAAACTTTAAATATATACACTTACTCTATTTTCCTAATACTCCTTCATCATTTATAAATATGAACGAAATCATTACTTGAACGATGATGTATTATAAATATGTATATAAAGATAAAAACATATGTATCCCCAACATACGTCAATTTCGATTCAAGTTATCGCCCTATCAGCTATTGATAAGGCACAAATGCTGAGACATTAAGTTGTCTCAGCATTTGTTTTTGAAGCTCTATTTATAGTCATTACTATACCTTCAGGCGTCGTTAATGCCACTTCAGTTGCGTCTGGTTTAACAATATTAAAAGATGTTAATCCATACGTTTCATTTAAATGAATTCGTTTATTATGAGACTGCCAATTATTTAAAGCAAGATGATGATGATAATGGTAATCAGACATGAATAACGCCTTCGGGAAAGTTAACATGAGTTGAAACCCTACATTTTCATAAAACTGTTGCGCTTCTGTTAAATTCGCTGCTTTTAAATGTAAATGTCCAATGCGTGCACCTGTCTTCATACCTCCCCATAAAGTACCTTCCGCGTGATGTAAAATATCTTCCACATTAAGTGGTAAAGTATCCATTTTTACCATGTCATCTACCCATTCCCATTTATTAAAAGGTCTGTCCACATATACTTCTATCCCATTACCTTCAAAATCAGTAAAATATACCGCTTGACTTACTAAATGATCTCCACCACCAATAGGAATGTTGTGTGAAGACATATGTTTTATGAACGCACCTAGTTGTTCCTCACGATCTAATAACAATGCTAAATGAAACAAACCTGCTTCACTACTTTCAGCAGTACGGCCATTTTCGAGCAAATTTAAGACCAATTCATCTCCCCAATCACCAATAGCAAAGATGATTTGAATTGGGGTTTCATGTTTGATTGGCATGCCTAAAATGGAATGATAAAACCTTTTTTGTTTTTGTAAAGATTTTACATTTAAAGTGATACGATTGACATGAATGAGATTAGAATGATGAAAATCCATCTCGACACCTCACTTGAATATATTTAAGTATATTAAATATACCACGTATGCTGTTACATTGCTCCAAATTACTCTTAGACTTAAGTACTCCGAGCACTTAAATAGTAATTACAGTTAATTTCATATATATTTGGAATAAATAATTCTCAATTTATAAAGGAGGATTTTTATGTATGTAAATAAATTAGCCTATATTTTATTAGCATTCTTTTTAGGATCCTTTGGTATCCACAAGTTTTATGCTGGTAAACCCATTCAAGGTCTTTTGCACATCGCATTCTTTTGGACTGGTATCCCTCATATCATTGCCATCATTAGTGGTATTTTAGTATTACTTATACCAGCTGATGAATATGGTCGCGTTTATGTATAAAAAAAGACCGTGTCGAATTTTCTTTCGACACGGTCTGATTTATGTTAATTACATTTTTACTACGTTAGCAGCTTGCTCGCCACGGTCACCATTAACGATTTCAAAATCAACGTTTTGACCTTCTTCTAAAGATTTGTATCCATCTCCAACGATTGCTGAGAAATGTACGAATACATCGTCACCATTTTCTCTTTCGATAAATCCAAAACCTTTTTCTGCGTTAAACCATTTTACTGTACCGTTATACATATAGAATACCTCCGTTGTGCATCATGCACGTTTTATTTGTAAAAAAAATTCATTCATTAAAAGGAGTATATTCTAAATAATAAACTTCAATCAATTTCACGATCTTTTATTACGATAAAGTTAACTATACACGCAATTTGACCAAATGTAAAGAAAAACTTTAAATTCTTATATTTTTTTCTCTTTACAATCCAAAAATCCTCTCTAATATAATTATAAATCATTCTTTTCTTTTAACGTTATTATGTATAAACAATCTGATTATGAACCATAAGAAAAAATACAACATTTTATAAAAAAACACTAATATTGATACGCTTTTTTTGATATAATCATTGTGACCCACATTCTTAAATTCTGTTTAAATTTGTGGACATATACTAAAACATTACATATTAAGGGGTTTAAATTATGAAATTGAAACAATTGGCAGTTATTAGTTTATCGAGCGTATTAGTATTAGGTGCATGTGGTCAAAACGACTCAGGTAAAAAAGAAGCTAAACAAGAAACACAGCAAAAAGAAGACACGTTAAAAAAATACAAAGAAAACTTAAAGACGTTTGTTAACAAGGATCTTGATACTTATGACAATACGATGGACAAATTGTCAAACTTAGACTTGAGTAATAAAGATAAAATTGTAAAAGAATTCAAATCAGTCTCACAATCATTAGATGAATCAAGAAAAAATTATGAATCTAAGAAAGTCGATGCTAAAACACCAGAAACTTTAAGTAAAATTGAATCTAGCTTTTTAGAGTCAAACAAGTCTGTTTCTAAAGGATATAATGGTATCGCAACGAGTTTAGATAAATTCTTTAAAAAAGAAATCTCTGAAAAAGAATTCGCAGCAGATATGAAAAAATATGAAGAAGAGTCTAAGAAAGTCGATATGGGCGGTATTACTTTAGATGATATTAAAAAGCATTTAGGCGAAGACACTGCAAAAAAATATGAAAAAGTACAAAAACGTATCAATAACATGACTGAATAACATAACAATAAGCACACATTCTTATGAATGATGTGCTTATTTTTTTAAATCTTTATCACATATATTAAACTCTCACATATTTACACTTGAGTCTAACCTACAACATGACCTCACAAAGATTAAAATCAAATATGCACGTTTATATTATGCGCTCATTTTCATCGAATGATTTTGTTACATATTCATTTTTTAAATGAGGTCAAGATGATGATCTATATTTAACATTACCTATCCATATAAAAAAGCGCTCACATTCAATAATGAATAGTAAGCACTTTTTGAAATTTAGCTGTGTGAATAGCTTTTTAAAGGATATGATTCTGATTGACCGTACATAGTGTTTTAAATCAGCGTATCTACTTTCTATCACCTTTTTATCTTTAGAAGAAATTTTAAAATTTTGATCATAGTAATGACCTTTTTGGTCTAAGTTAAACTCATAGTATGGTTTGTCATTTAAAATACCTTTCATGTTAATAAATTCTTTATCATTGTGTTTAACAAATTTTGAATACATCATGTGATTATAAAAAATATCTTTATTTGCTTCATTATATTTTAATTCAATCATAGCGAGATTATTGTTCTTCTGAGATAATTCTTTACCAAAGATGAAATTAACTGAATATACATTAGTATTTTTACCTTTATCTAAGTGAACAATAATATTTTCATCTTTTATCAAATTAATAGAAGTTGAATTTGCATGTTTTTTATAAACATCTGATTTTTTAATCACATTAATAATTTCTTGCTTAGTTTTACTGTCAACATTACTTGTAGGTTTACTCACCGCTTTACTTTCAGCACTTACATCTTGAAACCCTAAGGAAAAACAAAAACTTAAAAGCGTAACAATAGACAAAATAGAGAAAACGACTTTTTTCATTTTTATTACTCTCGTTTAATAGTAATATGGAACCATTTCTATATTAACAAATTCTAAAATTCATTCGGTTTAAATTTCTTAAGTGTTGTATTTTTATTCTTAAGTGTTACTTTTTAGCTATGAGAACTCTTTTATTTAATTAGATGAGTTTATTTTATTTAATCTACAATATTTTTTTATAAAAATAAACAAGCTAGCCTGAATTTATTGTTATTTAACTTCTAGTTTACCCCACAGTGCTTTTTCATTAAGTAGCTTTTCATCTTTATCTGTAATTTTACCAATTGGCATAAAGAAGTTATCTTTCTGATTTGCACCCTTTTTAGCGTATTTAAAATGTACCCACCATAATTTATTTTCTACATCTATTAACACTTAATCAAACGGTACCCATTCACCAGGATTTATACATGCCCCCTCGTCTACTTGTTCAGCTATTTTTAAAAAGTACGACGATTGGTTCT
This sequence comes from Staphylococcus agnetis, assembly GCF_011466855.1. Taxonomy (NCBI): domain Bacteria; kingdom Bacillati; phylum Bacillota; class Bacilli; order Caryophanales; family Staphylococcaceae; genus Staphylococcus; species Staphylococcus agnetis. The sequence goes on along the minus strand of NZ_CP045927.1, from coordinate 461,635 downwards.
TTATTAGTTTTTAGCACAGTAAAAACACCTTTCCATGTTCATGCTGTGCGTGGTGGTTTACCCGTTTTAGGTTTCAGCACATTATCAGAAACTTACAACGTTGGTGCATCACCTTTCATATACTTAACAACTAAATTATCAATTACAGACATATCATTGTTTTTATCCCCTAACGAAGCAAGGAGATTATTAGGGTCTTGCTTATCATATTGAATATCTTGATGTCCTGGCATGTGTGTGCGTGAATTGATTTTCCACGAGTTATATCACGCTGCCATATTACGACAAGCCAAAAGATTAGGACATAAAAATATAGATACCACACTAAAGTATTATTCTCATATACAAGAGAACCAATAAGTAACAGAATCAAAACTAGCAGTAAACGCCATAAATAATTTATGACCAAAATTGTGACCATTTCATTTTAATTTAAGTTAATTTCATAGAGTTAACCTTATAAGCATAAACCGCCACAGCCATTGATATAACAATGTTTGTGACGATTTCGAGTTGATTTCAAAGTATTTAAAATTAGTTATATAACCCCCTCGAGAGGAATCGAACCTCTATTGTAAGAACCGGAATCTTAAGTGTTATCCATTACACTACGAGGGGTTAATAGTATTAAATTGGTAAAGCCGTTTCTAATGCCTTAAAATCAATAGCGATTCAAATGTTTATTTTTTGACCATTTTTGACTTTTAAGTTAAAATAGATTCAAAGCTATTTATAGGAGGAAAGAGTTATGAATTTAATTCCTACAGTTATTGAAACAACAAACCGCGGTGAACGCGCATATGATATTTACTCACGTCTTTTAAAAGACCGTATTATTATGTTAGGCTCTGCGATTGATGACAATGTCGCAAATTCTATTGTATCACAACTTTTATTTTTACAAGCACAAGATGCTGAAAAAGATATTTATCTTTATATTAATTCTCCAGGTGGTAGTGTAACTGCTGGATTTGCTATTTATGATACGATTCAACACATTAAACCAGATGTACAAACAATTTGTATCGGTATGGCAGCTTCAATGGGTTCATTCTTACTTGCAGCAGGTGCTAAAGATAAACGTTATGCATTACCAAATGCTGAAGTAATGATTCACCAACCATTAGGTGGTGCGCAAGGTCAGGCAACCGAAATTGAAATTGCAGCGAATCACATTTTAAAAACACGCGCGAAATTAAATAAAATTTTGTCAGAGCGTACAGGTCAATCGATTGAAAAAATCCAAAAAGATACAGATCGCGATAACTTCCTTACAGCTGAAGAAGCTAAAGAATATGGCTTAATTGACGAAGTTATGCACCCTGAATAAAAATGATAAAAAAGCGAGCCAACTTTGAGATGGCTCGCTTTTTTATACTTCAAATGGTTCGCCATTTCTAATTTTATCAGCCATTTCGTTTAATTTTCGCAAACGATGATTAATACCCGACTTAGAAATCGTACTAGTACTGACCATCTCTCCTAGTTCTTTAAGCGACACATCTTGATGTTCAATTCTTAATTTAGCAACTTCACGTAAGCGGTCAGGCAAATTATCCAAACCAATTTCTTGATCAATTAATTGAATACTTTCAACTTGTTTCATAGCGGCACTCACTGTTTTGTTTAAATTCGCTGTCTCGCAATTCACAAGTCGATTAACTGAATTACGCATATCGCGTACAATACGTACATCTTCAAACTTTAATAATGCTTGATAACCGCCAATTAAACTTAAAAATTCTGCGATACGTTCAGCCTCTTTAATATATGTGATCCATCCTTTTTTGCGCTCTAATTTTTTGGCATTTAACTCATAATCATTCATTAAAGCGGTTAACCCTTCAGAATGACCTTCATAAAGTGAAAATATTTCTAAATGATAAGAAGACGTTTCTGGATTATTCACAGAACCCCCTGCTAAAAATGCACCACGTAAATAACTACGTTTCATATCATCGTCTTTAACCATTTCGTCATCAATATCATGACTAAACATACCGTCCTTTAAAATGCCAAGTTCATCTAATATCTCTTTTGTCTTCATCTTAATACGACAGATATAAATATTGTTTTTCTTTAATTTCATTTTTTTACGGACTAATATTTCGACTTCTACATGAAAAACAAGTTTGATTAAAGAATAAATGCGTCGTGCAGTCGTCGCATTTTCTGTTTGAATATTAATAACAAATTGCTGGTTCGAAAAATTCAAAGCCCCATTCATTCGAATCAATGCGCTGAGCTCTGCTTTTGCATTGTTCGCATCTGTTTCTATGCGGGTTAATTCATTTTTCATTTCGGATGCAAAGCTCATGATTATCGATTCCTCTCTTCACCGTACATTATCTTTAATAGAATGCTTATCTTTCATTGTATCATGAATGTGATTAAACGAGGTGCACCACTATCATTGTTTTCAATTCATTGTCCGAAAGCGATATTGTCATCATTATCTTTTTCGTCGATGTTTGATACGGTTCGGATCAAATTCAATGGTGCTGATTTCCTCAAGAGCAATATCATAAATCATGTCCGCCAAAACATCATTACAATGTCGTACATGATGATTTTCAGATATTTGAGCCAGTCCTTTACCTGTGACAAGCTTAATCCCACTTTTTATAAGTTCGCCGGCATCATAATAGACTGGCCGTGCCCCTTTTTGCTCATACTTTTCCAATATTTCATTCGAAAACGTGATTTCGTTCGCAATGACAAAATCGATAACATGATGGCCTAACTGCTGATGAATCGCATCAATATGATCAAGAACAGAGTATCCATCTGTTTCACCTGGTTGTGTCATAATATTCGATACATATAATTTTTTTGCTTCGCTTTTAACAATGGCATTCGCAATTCCTTTTACACATAAATTTGAAATCACGCTAGTGTAAAGTGACCCTGGTCCTAAAACAATTAAATCCGCTTCCAACAAAGCTTCGACGGCTTCATCCATAGGCTCAGCATTCGCTGGCTCAAGAAATACGCGGCTAATTTTTTTATGTTTACTTGGGATATTCGATTCACCAACGACAATTTCACCATCTTCCATCACAGCGTTAAGAGACACGCTGGATATGGTTGAGGGAATGACGCGACCTTTTATATTTAATATTCGGCTTAATTCCTTAATCGCATGCCCGAAATCATCTGTAATGTTTGTCATTGCAGCGATGAGTAAGTTACCTAATGAATGACCGCTGATTTTATCTTCTTCAAAGCGATATTGGAATAATTGCTCTAACGTAGGTTCGACATCACTTAATGCCGCAAGCACATTTCGTACATCACCAGGAGCTGGAATGTCCATTTCATGCCGTATTTTACCTGTACTGCCTCCATCATCCGCAACAGTAACAATACACGTAATATCTATTGGAAACTTTTTTAAGCCTCTCGCAAGCACAGATAGTCCTGTGCCGCCTCCAATTAAAACTATTTTAATTTGCTTCATGCTTATCGCCACTTTCAATATGTGCGTCTCTATGATGCACATGAATATCATAGTCAAAGTGCTGTCTAAGATCTTCAGATAGACGTTGTGCTAATGCAACGGATCGATGTTGACCACCTGTACATCCGATTGCGATAACAAGTTGTGACTTCCCTTCTTTTTTATACCCTGGAATCATAAATAATAATAAATCTAATAATTTTTCGTAAAATGTGTTAGTTTCTTTCCATTTCATTACATAATTATAGACATCATCATCCATCCCTGTTAATGGACGTAATGATTTAACGTAATATGGATTCGGTAAAAATCGAACATCAAAAACGAGGTCGGCATCGATTTGTATCCCATGCTTAAACCCAAAACTTTGTACATTAATCGTAAAAGTAGGATGATTCGATTTATTGAAATATTCATATACACGAGAACGTAATTCTTTTGGCTTTAAATGTGTAGTGTCCACATTATAATTTGCCATACTGCGAATATCAGATAATAAATTTCGCTCCTCACTTATAGCTTCTACTAACGTTAAATTATTTTGATCTTGTAATGGGTGTCGACGTCTTGTTTCTTTATAGCGTGATATTAATTTTTCAGTCGTTGCGTCTACAAATAGTACATCCGTAATAACATTTTTACGACTTAAAATATCATCAATTTCTTTAACTAGCGATTTAAAAAATTCGCGTCCTCTTAAGTCAATGCCAATAGCCACCTTTTGTAATGTCGGATTTCCTTGTTCCATCAATTCTACAAATTTCGGTAACAAGATCGGTGGTAAATTATCGACACAAAAATAACCTAAGTCTTCTAAACTTTGTATCACAACTGACTTTCCAGCCCCCGACAACCCAGTGATTACTAATAATTCGCTTTTGACGATTTCATTTTTTTCTTCATGTTGCATACGTATCCACCATCCAATCATATTCTATTTAAGTGTACATGAAATCCTACTTCAGTAGTAGCGTTTGTGTAAAAAAAGAGTGCATCAGTGTCCTCATCATGTGCATTTGATGGACTGACCCACTCTTTTTGTATATGAAGTTATGACCTAAATATTTATCATAAATTAAGCTTCGGCTTTATCTTTAAGTTCTTCGATATATTCTTGAACACTTTGTGCAGCAATACTACCATCACTTGTTGCAGTAACGATTTGACGTAAGCCTTTTTCTCTAACATCTCCCGCAACATATATACCTTCAACTGCAGTACTCATATCTGGGTTTGCAACAATGTACCCAGCTTCATTCGTAATACCTAAATTTTCGAATGGTTGCGTTAATGGTTTCATACCGATATAAATAAATAATCCGTCTGCATCTACTGTTTGTTCTGAACCATCCTCAGTAGATACAAGTGTTAATGAACCCACTTTACCGTCTTTTTCATTTACAGATTTTAAAGTGTGGTTCCAAATAAAATCAATTTTTTCATTTTTAAATGCACGGTCTTGAAGAATTTTTTGTGCACGTAATTTATCGCGTCGATGTACGATTGTCACTTTATCTGCGAATTTAGTTAAAAATGTCCCTTCCTCAACCGCAGAGTCACCTCCACCAATCACGTAAACATTTTTATTTTTAAAGAATGCACCATCACAAACGGCACAATAACTTACACCTCTGCCACCAAGCTCAGATTCACCTGGCACACCAATTTTTTTGTATTCTGCACCTGTAGCGATAATCACAGCAGTCGCTTCAACTTGACTAGAACCTAAATCGATAACTTTGTAATCACCTTTATCTTCAATACCTTTGATGTCACCGTATTTATATTCCGCACCAAATTTTTTGGCATGTTCAAACATTTTAGTAGATAAATCCGGCCCTGAAATCATTTCAAAACCCGGGAAATTCTCTACTTCTTCGGTATTTGCCATTTGACCACCTGGCATACCACGTTCAATCATAACTGTGTCTAAATTCGCACGTGAGGCATATACTGATGCTGTCATACCTGCTGGACCCGCACCGATAATCGCAACATCATATCTTTTTCGTTCTGACATAGATGAATCCTCCTCTATTCTTTATCATACGCATTTTACAACATTTTGAGCCTAAATATGAAGTTAAATGCTCAATAAATGCGCTAATGCACGTTCTAACTTATCTTCTGAAACACCGAACATTTCACTTAACTTTGATTTTAGCATCGATTGATTTGTTGTATTAAAGTACAAATAACTTACTGCTGCAGTATACGCATTGACATTGTCTGTATCTACGTCCGTTTCTAATAAAGATTCGGCATAATTAATCCAACTTAAAAACAATGCTGTTTCGTCTTTCGTTTCAGATATTTGATATATCTGTTGCATTCCTTTGTGAATAAAATTTAACTTTCGCAATTGTAGACCTTGGATGAGATACGATAAATATAGTTTTTCATAATCTCCCATATCTTCCAATATTGACCAAACATCTTTCGTCATCAATACTTCTTTTCCATTCAGTTGATGAAGTAAAAACAATCCGTAAAGACGTCGATGCCCATCATCACTCGTAAGTAATGGCGCGATGTGTTCGTTAAAATAAGTCTCACTCGTATCCATAATCCATGGCGGCACACCCGGCGTGGCTTTAGCAAAATCTTGCAATCTTTTCCAGAAGTGTTCGCTTTGAGATGGTTGACCTAAATAATAATAATTAAAAGACAAGGCATGAAACAGTTGGAACGTTTGGAAACTTCCTTTTCGATGAAGGGGTAACAGTAGTTGCTGCGATGCCTCATATTGCTTTAAATAACTTAAAACGGTACCCAATTTAAAAGATTGGTCATCATTCATTGGTATAATTTTGTTTAAAACTTTAATGTAATGCGCATATTGCTTTGTTTCATTCATGTTATATAAGAGTAACGTGTAATGACATAACGCATGTACATCTGACGCATCTTCCTCTAATAAAGTCTCAAACATTGCTTTAGCTTCTTTATTTTCATTGAGGTAAAGATAACACATTGCTAAAAGGTTTCTCATGACTCTATGATTTTTAATATGCGTTTCTTGGTTCAATATATATTCACGTGCATCAAGTAGTCTACCTTGACCAAATAAATATTGAAAGATGATTTGAGCGACAAATAATTCACTTTCAAGCTCTAATTGCGCGTCACCCATCAACGTGACTTCAAACATGTGTTCTAATTCATCACGATAATCTTCGTCTTGCGTTAAAAACGCATACCGCAGCCCGAATAAATACGCTTTATTCGGTTCATTCAAGTCAATGTTTAACTGACTCAATTCATACAAACACGTTTCAATTTCATCATCTTTGCTCAATGCTTCATAATAAATCGCTTCCGCTTTTTTAGGCTGACGTAACTTCACATAACACGTTGCAAGTTGTTGTTTTGCATCAAAATTATCTGGTGACAATTCTAACACTTTGTCCAAATATTTTTTTGCTTTTGCGTATTCCTGCTGTAACATTTTTTGATGCGCCAATCGCTCATACAATGCTACATCAGTACCAAGTTGAATAATTTTACGATGCTGTGTCATCCTTGTCACCTCACTTTCACAACGGTTTAATTTGTATTGGATTGCCTATCGCTTTCGAATTGCTAGGAATATCTTTAGATACGACGGCATTGGCGCCTATTTGTACGTTATCTCCAATTGTCACACCAGGTAAAATCGTAACATTGGCACCTATAAGTGTATCGTTTCCAATATTGACATCACCTAAGCGTAACTGATCAGGTAAAAATTCATGCGTTAATATCGTCGTATGGTAGCCTATGGTCACATTGTGCCCTATTGTGATTTTCTCTGGATACATTAAATCAGGCACAACTTTAAAAGCAATAGCTGTATGGTTACCAATATTCATATGTAGTAAACGTCGATACAACAAAGGTTTAAGCTGAATCCATGGAAAATAGCGCAAACATTCGATAATGATTACATTTTTGAATAATTTGGCAAACGAAATATATCGATACAAATACCACAATGGGTTATATTTGCCTTTTGATGCTATGACCTTAACCTTTCTTGCCATAAGACTTACCCTTCCTTTGCGTTGGCCAAGGTAAAATTGAAACATCTTTATATTTCGGTGGTTTTACTTTTAATCTTCTCCATAAAATCATACCTACACCTATGAGTATGAGCAAGATAGACATTAACTGTGCCACACGTATTGTCTCAGTTAACATCAAACTATCTGTACGTAAACCTTCTACAAAGAAACGACCGATAGAATACCATATTAAGTATAAGAAGAAGGTTTCACCTACAAGTAGATGCTTGCGCAGTGAAATAAGAATGATAAACCCAATAAGGTTCCATAACGATTCATACAAAAATGTAGGATGATAATACACACCATCAATCAACATATTATCAATGATAAATTGAGGTAAGTGTAAATCTTCTAAAAAGGCACGAGACACCGGACCACCATGTGCTTCATGATTCATAAAATTACCCCAACGTCCAATGGCTTGTGCTAAAATGATGCTCGGCGCGGCAATATCACCTAATTGGAATGGATGCCAATCTTTGCGATAGCAGTAATATATCCCTGTAATAAACGCCCCTATGAGCCCTCCATGTATCGCGAGTCCACCTAACCAAATCATCGGGATTTCGACAGGATGCATGAGATAGTAATTGAGATTAAAGACTACAAAATAAAGCCGTGCAGTTAAAATTGCAACTACAACACAAACGAGTATCGTATTGATAAGTTCTTCCTCTTTAAAACCAATTTTTTGAGCGCTTTTTTGTGCAAGGACATATCCTAATAAAATGGCAGTTGCAATAATAATGCCATACCATCGCACATGAATTGGCCCAAGTGAAAATGCGATAGGATCGATATAACCTAACAACATTACACATCTCCTTTACGTTGACTATTTTTTAATATTTCAGCATTTAACCGCTCGTTAAATTCTTCTGCAGTGTTGATCCCCATAATATTTAATCGGTAATTCATCGCCGCGACTTCAATAATGACTGCGACATTGCGTCCTGGACGTACGGGTATCGTTTTCTTTGTAATTTCAGTATCCATAATTTTTAATGTTTCTTCATTTAAGCCAACACGATCATACAGTTTATCTTGTCGCCAAGTCTCTAAATTAATATTGAGACGAATACGCTTTTGCGTTAATATTGATCCTGCACCAAATAGAGTCATCACATTGATAATGCCTAATCCTCTAATTTCTAATAAGTGCTCGATAATTTTAGGTGGTTTTCCAATGAGTTGATCTTTATTAATCTCTTTAATTTCTACATTGTCGTCAGCTACTAATCGGTGTCCACGTTTAACCAGCTCTAATGCTGTTTCACTTTTACCAATACCAGAATCACCCGTAATTAATACACCTACGCCGTAAACATCGACAAGCACACCGTGCAATGATGTTGAATTCGCAAGTTCATGCTCTAAAAATGTTGTAAATCGTCCCATAACACGTGTTGTGGCTTCATCAATATACATAAGTGGCGTATCCGTTGCATGTGAAGCTTCTATTAATTCTTCTGGTGCTTCATGACCTCTTGTGATAATAATCGCTGGGGTTTCAGGCCTACATAATTTACGCATCCGTCCTTTACGTTCTTCCAAAGGCAATAAATTGTAAAAAGATAATTCTGTTGTCCCTAAAAGTTGAATCCGATTGGATGCATAATGTGAAAAATAGCCTGCCATTTCTAAACCAGGTCGAGAGATATCTGTATTCATTATCGGCCGATCCAATCCTTTTTCACCAGCAATCACATTCAATTTGAATTTTTCCACTAAGTCTTTTGTCGTTAACATACGTTCACCTCAATTAGTGCTTTCATCAATGATTTCAATTATAGTATACAAAATAATCTATACGTATAAAGTTTCATCGTTTATCATTCCATTATACATGAACAGGGTGAGAGTATAAAAATAAATCTTTTTGACTTATTTTCAACGCTCACCCTGTGATTTAAAAGCTATTTGCCATACTTATTCAGTTTTTCAGTCACATCACGAAATGTTTTTTCAATTTGGCTAAACGTATCCATGGCACTATCATTTTGTTCACGGTCTTTTTTTGAGGACTCATTCTTTTTATCTGTAGCTTTTTTTAATGTAGATGTGACTTGTTTCAATGTTTGATTCATAAAGTCTTCCATTGAAGAATCGGATTGACGTTCGTGTTGATGTGAATGCGACTGATTTTCTGTTGAGTGATTTGGAGACTTCGATGACATGTCTTGGTGTTGGGTTGTTTTACACTCAGATTGTTGACGCTCATGTGTTTTCCCATACATTGCATCCAATAAAATCGCCGCAGACTCCACAGAAATTTTATGCGCTTCTAACAATTCTAAAACTTTCATTTGTGCCTCTTTCATAGCTCACCCTCCATCCGTGCTTTATCACGCGCAAGAACTTGTTTTAAATATTTGCCCGTGTAGGACGATTTTGTTTCAGCAATTTCTTCAGGTGTCCCAGTAGCTAAAATGGTGCCACCACCTTCTCCACCTTCAGGTCCTAAATCGATAAGGTGATCTGCTGTTTTAATCACGTCTAAATTATGTTCAATAATAACAACCGTATCACCGTTATCGACGATTTTTTTAAGCACTTTAAGCAATCGACTAATATCATCAACGTGTAGTCCTGTTGTAGGTTCATCTAAAATGTATATTGAGCGACCGGTCGACCGTTTATGCAATTCAGAGGCTAATTTAACACGTTGCGCTTCTCCACCAGACAATGTAGTAGCAGGCTGTCCAAGTGTAATATATCCTAAACCAACATCTACAAGTGTTTGTAATTTACGTTTAATTTTAGGTATATTTTCAAAAAAGCATGTTGCATCTTCAACAGTCATAGCTAGAACATCAGCAATGTTTTTGCCCTTATAAGTGACTTCTAATGTTTCACGATTATATCGTTTGCCTTCGCACACTTCACAAGGTACATACACATCAGGTAAGAAATGCATTTCAATTTTTATGATACCGTCACCTTTACACGCCTCACAACGGCCACCTTTCACGTTAAAACTGAAACGCCCTTTTTGATACCCTCTTACTTTCGCTTCATTTGTAGATGCAAAAACATCACGAATATCATCAAATACGCCGGTATACGTTGCAGGATTTGAGCGTGGTGTACGCCCAATTGGCGATTGATCAATATCAATAATTTTATCAATTTCATCTACACCGTGAATCGCATCATGGGCACCTGGACGTACTTTAGATTTGTTTATTTGCTTTGCTAATGCTTTATATAACACTTCATTTACAAGAGAACTTTTACCAGAACCCGACACACCTGTCACGACATTCATCACAGAGAGCGGAAAAGCAACATCAACATTTTTCAAATTATTGCTGCGTGCCCCTTTAATTTCAATTTTACGTTCTGTAATGTCACGTCGTGCTTCTGGAACAGGAATAAATTTTTTGCCACTCAAATATTGACCTGTCAGCGATTTTTTATTTCGCATCACTTGTTTCGGTGTGCCATTTGCAACCACTTGACCACCATGTTCTCCAGCTCCAGGACCAATATCGACAAGATAATCCGCTTCTATCATCGTGTCTTCATCATGTTCAACAACGATAAGGGTATTTCCTAAATCACGCATATCTTTTAATGTTGAAATCAAACGATCGTTATCACGTTGATGTAAACCGATTGAAGGTTCATCAAGAACATAGAGCACCCCAGACAAACGTGAACCGATTTGCGTCGCAAGGCGTATACGTTGTGCCTCGCCACCTGACAATGTACCTGAAGCACGGTTTAACGTTAAATATCCTAATCCAACATTATTTAAAAATTCTAATCGTGCAATGATTTCTTTTAAGATCAGTCGTGCAATCTGCTGATCTTGGTTAGACAACTGGATATTTTGATAATAATGTAATGCGTCGTGAATAGATTGTGAAACGACTTCTCCAATATTTTTACCTGCAACATAGACAGATAACGCTTCTTTACTTAAACGCTGACCCTGACACGTTTCACATACTTGCTCTGCCATATATTTTTGCATCATTTCTCGAACATACTCTGACGGTGAATCATGATAGCGACGTTCAATATTAGGAACGACACCTTCAAAAACCATCGTTCTTTTGCGCGACTGGCCAAATTTGGATTTAAAAGTAAACGTAATTTCCTTGTCTCCAGATCCATACAAAATAATATTTTTTTGACGCTCGGTGAGCTTTTTATACGGTTTATCCATATTAATTTTATACACTTCACATACGCGTTTAAGAAGTGTTGGATAATAATCAGAACTTGTAGGTTCCCAGGCTAAAATAGCCCCCTCATTGAGGCTCTTTTCTTTATCCGGAACAACCAAGTCTAAATCTACTGTTAACTTTTGTCCTAAACCATCACACGTTGGACATGCACCGAATGGGCTATTAAAACTAAACATCCGTGGTTCTAATTCACCAATTGAAAACCCACAGATTGGACAGGCGTGTTTTTCAGAGAACTCCAATTGTTCTCCGTCTATCACATCTACAACGAGTCGACCTTCTGATAATTCTAAAACGGTTTCAATTGAATCTGCGAGACGTGTTTCGATGCCAGGTTTCACAACTAATCGATCGACTACAATTTCTATCGTATGATTTTTATTCTTATCTAATTCAGGTACTGCCGTTATATCCATGATGTCCCCATCAACGCGCACCCGTACATATCCTTTTTTGCTAATATCATTGAGTAATTTTTCATGTGTCCCTTTACGATGATTCACGATAGGTGCGAGCAATTGAATTTTCGTCCGTTCTTCTAATTGAAGTATACGGTCGGCCATTTGTTGAACCGTTTGTGATTCAATTTCAATGCCGTGATTCGGACAAAAAGGTTTGCCGATTCTAGCATATAATAGTCGAATATAATCATAAATTTCCGTGACTGTCGCCACTGTTGAGCGAGGGTTCTTACTTGTAGTCTTCTGATCAATAGAAATTGCCGGAGAAAGTCCTTCAATCGTGTCTACATCAGGTTTATCCATCTGACCCAAAAACTGTCTGGCATAAGCACTTAACGACTCCACATACCGGCGTTGTCCTTCTGCATAAATCGTATCAAAAGCAAGAGAAGACTTACCAGAACCTGACAATCCTGTCATGACAATAAGTTTATGTTTCGGCAATTCAATATCTACATTTTTTAAATTATGTGCACGAGCACCTTTCACAACGATTGACGGTTCTTTCATTTTATTCACCCTTCTGCTTTTAATTCAAATAACATATCTCTGAGTTCCGTAGCTCTTTCAAAGTCTAACGCTTTTGCAGCTTCTTTCATTTCTTTTTCTATATTTTTAATCGTTTTTTCTCGTTCTTTTTTCGTCAGTTTTTTAGGGACTTCTTTACGGTGGTCATCATTGATTTCATCTGTTTCAACCGTAGCACTAATGACATCATGTATTTTTTTATTAATAGTAGTTGGTGTGATGCCATGTTTTTCGTTATAGGCCATTTGTATACTACGACGTCGTTCTGTCTCATCAATCGCATATTGCATAGAATCAGTGATTTTGTCAGCATACATAATCACTTCACCTTTATCATTACGTGCAGCGCGTCCAATGGTTTGAATGAGCGATCTCTCCGAACGTAAAAATCCTTCTTTATCTGCATCTAATATAACAACTAATGACACTTCTGGAATATCGATACCCTCTCTTAATAAATTAATGCCTATTAAAACATCAAACGTCCCCATACGTAAATCACGAATGATTTCGATACGTTCTAGCGTTTTAATTTCTGAATGGAGATAGTTTACCTTTACCCCAGCTTCTTTAAGATATGTTGTTAAATCTTCACTCATTTTTTTCGTTAATGTCGTAATGAGCACACGTTCATTACGGTCTACACGCTCTTGTATTTCAGATAATAAATCATCAATCTGATTTTTTGTCGGTCGCACTTCAATTTTCGGATCTAATAATCCAGTTGGTCTTATAATTTGTTCAACCATTTCATCCGTATGCTCTAGTTCATAAGGACCAGGTGTAGCAGATACATAGACCAGTTGTCGTGCTTTCGATTCAAATTCTTCAAATTTTAAAGGACGGTTGTCCAATGCGCTTGGCAAACGGAAACCATGTTCAACTAACACATTTTTTCGCGCTTGATCACCATTGTACATCCCTCTAATTTGAGGTAAAGTCACATGTGACTCATCTATCATAATTAGCCAATCGTCTCCAAAATAATCGAGTAACGTATACGGCGTTGAACCTAATGGACGTAACGTTAAATGCACAGAATAATTTTCAATACCTGAACAAAATCCCATCTCACGCATCATTTCTAAATCATAGTTCGTGCGTTGCTCTAATCTTTGGGCTTCAAGTAGTTTGTTTTCATTACGCAATTTTTCAAGTTGCGTGGCTAATTCTTTTTCAACACGGTCAATAGCAATCTTCATTTTTTCCTCGCGGGTAACGAAGTGAGATGCTGGAAATAGTGCAAAATGTTCACGTTCACGTAGCACTTCTCCTGTTAAATAATTAATTTCACTGACTCGGTCAATTTCGTCGCCAAAAAATTCCACACGGATACATAACTCATCTCTAGAGGCTGGGAAGATTTCTACGACATCGCCTCTAACCCGAAATGTTCCCCGTTTAAAATCAATGTCATTCCGTGTATATTGTACATCAACAAGTTTTCTTAATAGTTCACTACGATCCATTTCCATGCCCACACGAATACTTACCACTAAATCTTTATATTCTTCTGGGTTACCTAAACCATAAATACAACTCACACTTGCGATAATAATGACATCATCACGCTCAAATAATGCACTTGTTGCAGAGTGACGCAACTGATCAATTTCATCATTGATAGAAGCATCTTTTTCAATAAACGTATCTGTTGACGGGACGTACGCTTCTGGTTGGTAATAGTCATAATAACTTACAAAATATTCCACTCTATTGTCAGGGAAAAACTCTTTAAATTCACTATACAATTGACCCGCTAATGTTTTATTATGTGCAATGATTAATGTCGGCTTACCGACTTCTTTAATCACATTACTCATTGTAAACGTTTTGCCGGTACCTGTAGCCCCTAAAAGGGTTTGATGACGCTTACCTTCTTTAATACCTTTAGCAAGTTCAGCAATCGCTTTAGGTTGATCACCTTGAGGATCAAATGTGGATGCAATTTTAAAAGCATGATGCTCCATTCGTGTACGCTCCTTTCAACGCAATAGTAAGTTTATTTTAGCAAAAATTTCACAGCAAGTACAAACATCTGTTCGGGATTTTAGTAATTAACTTTTCTTATCTTAAACACAAATAAGGATAAGATTCCTTTCTTAAGGAAATCTTACCCTTCATTATCCTGTTGTTTATGAATTTGCAACTGGTCAACAATAATATAGCCAGCTAATAACGATACAACATCTAAAAAGATAATCCATTCATTGTGAAAGAATTCTTTATATACTGATGCACCTATTAAAATAAGTGTAATGAGTGTGCCCACCCACTTGCTTCTCGTGATTGCACTAAATATAACTACGAGAACACATGGAAAGAATGCGGCTAACATATACCATATCATGATTATCACACTTTCCTATTTTTAAGAATTTGCATCGTCATTTCTCGTAATTCTGTACGAGGTATGAATTTTTCTGTTAACATCTCAGGAATGATGTTTTCAATAAAATCTTGAACCGCATGCAAATGATCAAATTGCATAATTGTTTCTAAACTCATTTCATAAATTTCAAAGAATAGAGGTTCTGGATTACGTTTTTGAATTTCCCCAAAAGTTTCATACAAAAGATCAATTTTGTCTGCGACTGCTAATATTTGCCCTTCTAAAGAATCGTCTTTCCCCTCTTGAAGACGTTGTCGATATATTGCTCTATATCGTTCTGGTATTTCCTCGGTAATAAAGGTATCCACCATTTCTTCTTCAACTTGTGAAAATAATTTTTTTAATTCTCCACTCGCATATTTTACAGGTGTTTTGATATCTCCGGTAAACACTTCTGCAAAATCATGATTTAACGCTTTTTCATACAAACTTTTCCAATCAACATCTTTGCCATGATATTCTTCAACCGTTCCTAAATATTGCGCAATCTTAGTCACTTTGAAAGAGTGGGCAGCGACATTATGTTCAAAATATTTAAATTTACCTGGCAAACGAATTAGTTTTTCTAAATCTGATAGTCTTTTAAAATATTGATGTACACCCATTACCAGACCTCCTTTAATGTTTTGAAACCGTTCTATTACCGTAAGCGAAAGTATTTTTCTAGTTTGATGATAATATAACACAAAATGAAGGATTCTATCACTATATAAATTAATGTACGATAAATATTCAAATTTAATGAATAAAATAAAATTGTTCATATGATTCAATCACGCGATGATTGACGACAAAAGGGGCCACCCAATTCATTTCTGATACGACGATTGCATTGCTTTTTATCGTTTCGACAATGGCCACATGCCCAAAAGGGCCTTCCTGCGAAACCATGATTGCACCTATTTGAGGTGACGTTGAAACATGAAATCCTTGGGCTCGCGCATGTGCATACCAATGTTTGGCATCACCCCAATGATTGTGAATCGGACGTCCTAGTGCCATTCGTCTTTGAAAAGCATAATACGTGCATTGACCTTGTAAATATAAATTTTGCGAGGAATCTGATTTATGATTTAAAAAGTTTAATGTTGATTTATCTTTAATAGGTGGCTGTGTTTTTGAGGAGGTTTTGTTTCCTTGGAAATAGGCTGTTGTTTTATGAAGAATATTTAAAGTGGAAAGTGACCTATCTTGATACGATGTGTGATGTTTTGGTTGGGAAGTACGCGAGGGAGATGCTATCGTAGGCGTTGGTATCTGTCGTGGTTGAAATAACAACGCGGCTCCTTTAGGAGATATCGCTAACCGTTGTTTGGGTACTAATGTTTTAAAGGTC
The DNA here is from genome assembly GCF_011466855.1 of Staphylococcus agnetis. Lineage (NCBI taxonomy): Bacteria > Bacillati > Bacillota > Bacilli > Caryophanales > Staphylococcaceae > Staphylococcus > Staphylococcus agnetis. The sequence goes on along the minus strand of NZ_CP045927.1, from coordinate 445,216 downwards.
GGATTATATTGATAAAATGTGTGCGTTGTTAAATGATAACGTGCCAAAATACGATTTAAGGTATCACCTTCTTCTACAATATGAACATGTTTATTAGGGATACGAATTTTTTTAATCGTTTGCGATGGTTGCCCATATGAGGGATTTAAACTTTTTAATTCTTGAACAGATATACCTGTTTTTTGTGACAAATCGTTCAGTGATGCACGATTATGGACATCAATACTTTGTGTGAGTGATGTGTTCGCAACGATCAACGCAATGACATAAGTTCGTAACATAGATTCTTTCTGTACTCCTTTCTAAATAGAAAAACTTGGAGTATTACGTTCAAGTCCACACTCCAAGTTTCTATACATTTTAATTCAATTGGCTTCTAAGGTAAGCATCTATAAACGGCCCAATTTCTCCGTCCATAACCGCGTTTACATTTCCCGTTTCCGCATTGGTACGATGGTCTTTCACCATAGAATACGGGTGAAAAACATACGATCTAATTTGACTGCCCCAACCAATTTCTTTTTGTTCTCCACGAATTTCAGCAAGTTCACGCTCTTTTTGCTCAATTTCAAGTTGATACAATTTCGCTTTTAGCATTTTCATTGCAGCTTCACGGTTTTTAATTTGTGAACGCTCATTTTGGTTGTTTACGACAATACCAGTCGGATGATGCGTAATTCGGATTGCTGATTCTGTTTTATTAATATGCTGACCACCAGCACCCGAAGCACGGAACGTGTCGACAGTTATGTCATCAGGATTAATCTCAATTTCGATTTTTTCATTATTGAATTCAGGTATGACATCACATGAAGCAAATGATGTATGACGACGTCCTGAAGAATCAAATGGTGAAATGCGTACTAAGCGATGCACACCTTTCTCAGCTTTTAAATAACCATAAGCATTATGACCTTTAACAATCATCGTCACACTCTTAACTCCTGCTTCATCACCAGCTTGATAGTCAACGATTTCTACTTTAAACCCTTGTTGTTCACAAAAGCGCTGGTACATTCTGAGCAACATATTTGTCCAGTCCTGCGATTCTGTACCACCAGCACCTGGATGTAACTCCAAAATCGCATTATTTGCATCATGTTCACCATCAAGTAAAAGTTGAGGCTCAAAGCGGTCAATTGTTGTACCATAGCTTTCAACGAGTGATTCCAGTTCATTTTTGAGTTCTTCATCATCATCTTCTTGCAAAAGTTCAAACGTTGCTTTCATGTCTTCGATTTCATTATTAATGTCATGATACGTAGTCACGATTGCCTTTAAAGCATTATTTTGGTCAATGATTTCTTGCGCTTTCGCTTGATCATCCCAAAAGTTGGGTTGCGCCATCATTTCTTCATATTCTTGTATATCTGTCTCTTTTTTTTCTAAGTCAAAGAGACCCCCTGAGTTGATCGAGTTTTGACTCGAAATTTTCAATTACACGTTTAATTTCAGATCGTTCCATGTCTGTACTCCTAATCATCAAAGTTTAATTGCCACAGCAATTTTTATACTTTTTACCACTACCACATGGGCATGGTTCATTACGTCCTATTTCTTGATCTTTAACAATTGGTTTTGGTTTTACTTTTTCTTTGCCATCATTAGCTGAAACGTGTTGACCTTCAAACTCTTTTGTTTTTTCACGTTGTACATCATCTTCAACAGTGACTACAGATTTTAAGATATATTTACTTACATCTTCCTCAATGCCTTGCATCATAATGTCGAAAAGTTCATGACCTTCATTTTGATAATCACGTAACGGATTTTGTTGACCATAAGAACGTAAATGAATCCCTTGTCTTAATTGGTCCATAGTATCAATGTGAGATGTCCATCTTTCATCAATAGAACGTAGTAAAATCATACGTTCAAATTCAGGCATACGGTCACCCAATGCATCTTTTTGACGTTGATATGCTTGTTCAATTTTAGCCCAAATGATATCAAACATATCTTCACGATCTTTACCATTGATTTCAGATTCTTTTAATTCTCCTTCATGGAGGAATACATCCTCTACGTAATGAATTAACGGTTCATAATCTGGATTTTCTGCATCTTCATTGACATGATATTGAATCGTACGTTGTAACGTCGATTTCAACATTTCGATAACAAGTTCTGAACTGCTTTCATCATCAATAATACGATTACGTTCTTCATACATAATTTCACGTTGTTTTCGCAATACTTCATCGTATTCAAGAATACGTTTACGTGCATCAAAGTTGTTACCTTCAACACGTTTTTGGGCTGATTCTACAGCGCGCGAAACCATTTTAGATTCAATTGGCGTAGAGTCATCCATGCCTAAACGATTCATCATTGCTTGCATACGCTCTGAACCAAAACGCACCATCAAATCATCTTGTAATGATAAATAGAAACGACTATCTCCTCGGTCGCCTTGACGTCCTGAACGTCCACGTAACTGATCATCAATACGACGTGACTCATGTCTTTCAGTCCCGATAACGGCAAGTCCACCAAGCTCTTCTACACCTTCACCTAATTTAATATCTGTACCACGACCAGCCATGTTTGTTGCAATCGTAACTGCACCACGTTGACCCGCATCAGCGACGATTTCAGCTTCACGTTCATGGTTTTTAGCATTTAAGACACTATGACGAATACCGCGTTTTTTAAGTAAATTAGAAATGTATTCACTTGTTTCCACTGCTACAGTACCTAATAAGACTGGTTGACCTTTACGGTGTTTTTCAATTACTTCTTCAACAACTGCGTCAAATTTCCCTTTTTGACTTACATAGATGAGGTCAGAATGGTCCACACGTTGTACAGGGCGATTCGTTGGAATTTGAGTTACCGTCATATTATAAATATTTCTGAACTCTTCTTCTTCTGTTTTCGCTGTACCTGTCATTCCTGCTAATTTGTTATACATTCTGAAATAGTTTTGGAATGTAATTGAGGCCATAGTTTTAGATTCATTTTGAATTTTAACTGATTCTTTAGCCTCAATCGCTTGATGAAGCCCTTCAGAAAAACGGCGCCCTGGCATTGTACGTCCAGTAAATTGATCGACGATTAAGATTTCACCATTAGTAACCATGTAGTCGATATCTCTAGCCATTGTATAATGCGCTCTTAACGCAAGGTTGATATGATGAATGATATCCACATGTCTAACATCATATAAGTTGTCTAATTTAAACATGCGTTCTGCTTTATCGATGCCTTGTTCTGTAAGTTGAATGGCTTTCGTTTGAACATCATAGTTGTAATCATCTTCAGCTTTAAGCATTTTGGCAAAAACATTCGCTTGTGTATATAATGATGTTGATTTTTCCGCTTCTCCCGAAATAATTAAAGGGGTACGTGCTTCATCAATTAAAATAGAGTCAACCTCATCAATAATCGCAAAATTCAGCTTACGCATGACACGGTCTTCTTTGTAATTCACCATGTTATCTCTTAAATAGTCAAAACCAAGTTCATTGTTAGTACTATAAGTGATATCTTGCGCATATGCTTCACGTTTTTCATCTGTTTGTAAATTGTTTGTATTCAAACCAACTGTTAGGCCTAAAAATTCATATAAGTGCGCCATTTCTTCACTTTGTGATGATGCAAGATATTCATTGACTGTGATAACGTGTACACCTCGACCTGTGAGTGCATTTAAATACGTTGGCATCGTTGCTGTTAAGGTCTTACCTTCACCTGTTCTCATTTCCGCAATATCACCTTTATGAATGGCAATACCACCCATAATTTGAACTCTATAAGGAATCATACCGAAGACACGTTTTGATGCTTCTCTAACTAATGCAAATGCCTCTGGTAATATCTCATCTAACATATCATCTTGTTTTCTTTTATCTTCAATACTTTGTAATTGTTCTTGAAACGCACGTGTTTTTGCTTTGATCTCATCGTCAGTTAAAATTGCCATATCTTCTTCTAATGCAATGACTTTATCAGCAATTTTTCCAAGACGTTTCACTTCTCGGTTATTACCTTCAACCAGTTTTGTTATAAAACCCATTTATTTCGCTCCTTTAGCAATAAACTCTATCGCTTACAACAACACATCATATCATTTTTAGGTATAAATTTATACTCATATACTTATGTCTTAAGAAAATACTAATATTAATAGCCCTATTCAAAACTTATTGAGCTATGAAAATAAAACACCATGCTTTATTATTTTTAAACGCTTGTTAAGTGTATACTGTAGCAACTCATTAATGGTTCTCAGGGGAATAATGTATGACCTCAATTTAACGTAGATCTAAGTTTCAACACATCATAATGAGGCAACATACGTGTTAAAACTTTGAAGATTTAACGCAATGTTCAATTACGCTCTATTTAAGTTGATTTTGTATTGTGAATCAATCACCTAAATGCGCATCCTATACATTCTCAAAAACATAGCTACACGAATTAATGATAAAGTGATGAACCGGAATGACTATCACTATCATTTTATAATGGACTAAGGGACCAGAACATTTACATTATGTCCCAGCCCCTAAAGTGATACAACTTGTATGAGATTCAATCATTTATTCTAATGATTCTGTTTCAATCAATCCATATTTTCCGTCTTTTCTACGATAAACAATACTTGTTCCTTCAGTATCTCTGTCATGGAACACGAAGAAATCATGGCCTAATAAATTCATCTGAAGTACTGCTTCTTCAGAATCCATTGGTTTTAATCCAAATGTTTTAGAACGGATAATTTCGATTTCCGAATCACTTGATTCGTTGTCGATATCCGGTGATGTTGCTTCAGCATCTACAAAAATATCTTGTTCATTTCCACGGTCGCGATTTTTGCGGTTAACACGCGTTTTATATTTACGAACTTGACGTTCTAATTTATTCGTAATTAAGTCGATGCCTGCATATAAATCATCATGACGCTCTTCCGCTCTTAAAGTAACATTTTTCAACGGAATTGTTACTTCAATTTTTGTACCTGAATTTTGGTAAGTTTTCACTTTAACGTGTGCTGTTGCATTAGGTACGTTAGTGAAATATCTTTCTAATTTACCAATCTTGTCTTCAATGTAATTGCGAATAGCATCTGTGATTGTGAGGTTGTCTCCATGAATTTCAAAGTTAATCATAGTGCTCGCTCCTTTCAACCTCTTGTTATTGTATTTCTTACTTATATTTTACCATGTTTATGCTAACGTGCAAACGTTAACATACTCAATTTTCTGACTTTTCTTTGAAACAGCTTAACCGCAACGTTATGCGCAGTTCGGCCTGTTGTGTAAATATCATCCACAAGTAAAATACGTTTATTTTCGAGGTTTATATCACCTTTCACTTCAATATCATTACTTAATGACATTCGCTCTTTTAAAGTGAGTTGGTATTGTTTTGGTCGTCGATGCATCTTTAAACAGTCTTCAAAATCGATACTTAACGCACTTAAAATAACTTGTACAGGATTGAAAGTCCTTTCGATGTCATTCTCTTTTACAGACGGTACTGGAATAATGTAATCATAATGTTGAGCTTTAATGGAGATGTACTTTGCAATAACTTGAGCAAGTGCAACATCCCCAAGAAATTTGTATTGATGGAAAAGGGTTTTATAAAAACCTTCATAATGAAAGCATGCATCTATCGAATCAAATGTATAAACGTATTTAACTGAGTCACAATTGATACATTTTGAATTCTGGTATTCACCTAAACAATAGCTACATCTCCCCGTAGAATTAAAAATGCATTGTTCTAATAAATTCCTACAATGTTCACATAGAATGTTTGTGGGTTGAAATAACAGCTCTAAAGTAAATAATTCATCATAAAACGAATGACAAATGTGACATCTCATTAATCAACCCATCCTTTAAGATATGCCATTCGATTCATTTGGCGTATGTTACGTCGCGCTTTGTACATTGCTAATGTCCTCCCTTCATGGTAAAAACGAACCAATCCATTGGGAGATTCTTGTTTTCGCCCTACTCTCCCAGCAATTTGCACGAGCGCATCAGCTGTAAAATGATGACTATCCATTACCCATACATCTAGAAACGCCATTGTAAAACCTCGTTCTAAAATCGTTGTTGTTAAGACAATTTGATACATACCATTTCTAAGCTGTTGTACTTTTTCTAATCTATCATCATCTTCACTATAGACATAACACATGTTTTTGAAAGTTGTACGATATGCACTATAAAAGCGTTTCATGTTTTCAATATTACTAAAAAACAGTAATGTCGTACGTTGACGGTTCATTTGATTTTTTAACTCACTTATAAGACTATGTTGTGCTTGTGAATATTTTATTTTCATGTAGCGGAATTTTGGTACAACTAGAGGATGACGGTGAAACCGTGCAGGTAACGTAATGATTTGAGTAGCATGAAACGAACGCATGAGAGGTTTTGGAGGTGTAGCAGTCATGTATATACAGGCATGTGTCGCGCGTGCAGCCCGTGCAATCGTTTGTTGTAACTGTCGATCCATCGAGAGTGGAAATGCATCCACTTCATCTATGAAAATGACATCAAAATGATTTTTAAATCGGTATAATTGATGCACTGTTGCAATGACAAAATGACCATTGTATTTTTGTCTACTCGACTGATGTAAAATATCAATTTCTTCTCTTGTAAACGTTTGACATACACGTTGACTCACTTCTACCACTACATCTACACGCGGCGAGACGATGGCAATATTGTCTCCTTTTTGACGTGCTACAGAAATGGCTTCAAACATCATCTCAGTCTTGCCGGCACCTGTAACCGCATGCAAAAGTAACGGTTGCTTTGATTCGACGGCAGATACTATTTTGCGAGAGGCATACGTTTGCTGTTCAGATAGTGAAAATGGCAGCTGATAATATCCGTCACTCTTCATTCTTTTCGTTTGAGTTATAACAACATGGCGCTTTGTATCCATCCTCCCCATCGCAATACAATTCCGACAATATATAATATCTTCTTTGAAAAAAGGGCTTTTATAACAGTAAAAGTGAAACCTCTCCGTTGTACCACATTGGATACACTTAAAACCTTTATCTGTTTGACAAACACCAGGCGTGGTTTCAGCAATTTTTTCATCCGTTAAAGTATCAGGTAATCTAACTAATTGACCATATCGTTTCAATGAATGCCTCCTTTCACTTATATACTCGATCTAACGCGGTCATTTACTTTTCCCATTTTCATTACATCATTTATTTGCCACTGCATATATTAAAATAAAAAACAGCAACAACATTCTTATGAATGTGCTACTGTTTAAGCAATTAATACAATTCAATATGTCTATTCACAACACCTATGCCAAAGCCACCTAGTCCTAAGTGAGAAGAGATGACGGGTCCGAATTCAGAGAAAATGATATTTTTTTCAGGATACTTGGCTTTTAAATCATTCAATACACGCTGCGATTCCTCTTTGTTGTCTCCACCAATAATTATTACCGTTGCAATGTCATATTGATTGGACATTTCAATCGCTTTATCTTCAATCAATTTTAGTGCTTTCTTTTTTGTGCGAACTTTTTCATAAGGAACAATGAGACCATCTTCAAATGTTAAAACAGGTTTCATTTTTAGTAAATTACCTATCCAAGCTTGTGCACCTGTGATGCGACCACTTTTACTTAAGTTTTTCAAATCATCCACAACGAGGTAGGCACCTGTGTGTTGACGCATATCTTCTAAATCTTCTAAAATCTCGTCAATATGCTTTCCCTCATTAATCAAATCAATGGCTCTAATGACAAGGGCACCTTCAACTAGACATGCGATTTGGGAATCAATGGGGTGAACATTAATCCCCTCAACCATCGAAGCGGCTTGAACAGAGGTTTGATATGCACCACTAATACCGCTAGATAAATGTACTGTAATGACATCTGTATATCCCTCAGCTTTATAAGCTTCAAATGCATGAATCATTTCTCCTATAGCTGGTTGACTTGTTGTCGGTATTGAATTTGATTTTGCTAATATTGAATAAAATTCTTCTGAAGTGATGGATTCAATTTCTTTATGATTTTCGCCATTTTCTAACGTAATACTTAACGGCACTACACGGATATTATTTTCTTTTAAATAGTGTTGAGGAATGTAACTTGTTGAATCTGTCATAACAGCTATTTTCATTTTTTCTTGTCCTCCTAAATTTTGAACAAAATTCATCTTTATAACTTAATGGAGAGCGAATAAAATCTAATGATCTATGATTTCATTAAAAGATCTACCGCCAATTCAATGTCAATCTCAGAAAGTAACGCTAATGCACTTATATTAAACAGCATATTTAAGATGTCATCGTATGGTACTTTTTAATTTTTGATTAATACTATCATACAATCTTTTATATCAAATTTCAGTCATTTAAGCTATTGATTTTTTTCAAGTTCAACTATAAATTATAGTATAATCATCATACACACTTTTGTAGATTGGAGATGGGCTTGTGGAAGATAACATCATTACTATAAAGGACGAACATATCATTGAAAATGTAATTAGTAAATCACGCTTTATCGCGCATATAAAGCCAGTTCAATCTGAAGAGGAAGCAAAAGCGTTTATAGATGCTAAGAAAAAAGAACACCGCGAAGCAACTCACAATTGTTCCGCATATACAATTGGAGATACGATGCATATTCAAAAAGCGAATGATGACGGTGAGCCTAGTGGTACTGCCGGTGTGCCTATGTTAGAGATGTTAAAAAAACACGAGATACATAATGCCGCTGTCGTGGTTACGCGTTATTTTGGTGGTATTAAATTAGGGACTGGCGGTTTAATTCGTGCATATGGAGGCGCTGTACGAGATGTGATTAAAGCAGTGGGACGCGTGGAACTGAAACCAGCCATCCCATGTCATGTCACTATTGCTTATGATCTGACAGGAAAGTTCGAATATGAACTTCAGTCCACCTCTTTTTATTTAAGAGATACAACATATACAGATAAAGTTACGTATCACATTGATGTCATAGAAGCAGAACGTGACGCGTTTATACAATTTCTAAATCAACATACGCAAGGTCAATTTGATTTAATTGAAATAGACGTCAAACCGCTCGCATTTGATATTGAAACATAAAAACCCTGTTACTTTTAAGCACGTGTTGCTTAAAGTAACAGGATTTCTATTTTGTATGTCGACGTGATATTAAATTTAATAATGGCCGATAATCATCATCAATAAGTCCGGTAAATTCTACAATAAGTTCAATTGTGACAATGATGAGGATGATTGTTAAAAAGACACCCCATGGTTGGGATAAATATAAAATAACGCTCACTACACTAAACATGATTGCCATCGCATATATTAAAATAACCGTTTGTCTATGCGTATAGCCTAAATCTAATAATTTATGATGAAGATGGGATTTATCCGCTTGCATAATATGCTGTCCTTGCTTCACTCTTCGAATCATCGCAAATAATGTGTCAATAAATGGCACCGCTAAAATAACGATTGGGAAGAATAATGATATAAACGTAATATTTTTAAACCCTAATAAAGATAAGAAGCCGATTATAAATCCTAGTAATAAAGCCCCACTATCTCCAAGAAAGATTTTAGCAGGATGAAAATTAAATACAAGAAATCCTAATAGCGAACCGATGAGGACACTACAAATCATGATAATAAATATATTTCCTTGCAAGATTGCGATAAATGCGATTGTCACTAACGCAATCATAGAGACACCGGCAGCCAAACCGTCTAAACCATCAATTAAATTAATCGCATTCGTTATTGCTACAATCCAAAATATCGTAATTGGAATACTAAATAAACCGAAATGAATTGTCGGTCCAATCGGAATTGATATGAAATCAATCGTCACACCATAATAAACGACAATGGTCGCAGCAAAAATTTGCCCAATCAATTTTAATATTGGCTTTAAATCGTATAAATCATCAATAAGACCAACGAAATAAATGACGATAGCACCCAGTAATAGCGGTTTGATTTCACGTTCAATAGGAGCACCGAGCCAAATTCCTATGAAAAAAGATAGCAATATCGCTGAACCACCTAACATTGAAATAGGTTTCGTATGTATTTTCCTAAAGTTAGGACGATCAACGATATCTAATTTTTTGGAAACTGCTATTACTATAGGTGTTAAGATTAAGCTGACAATCATTGAAAATACTATCAACGTTAGAGTATACATCCGTTCACCTACAAATTTCAAAATAATATATCTGTTACATTTTAATTTTAAATTTAAAAACAACTGTTTCAGTCAAACAATCTGATTATATAGTAACACGAAATGACATGTAAGGCATCACTGTTCAATATAATCTTAAAAATACATGATGCTAAAAGTAATGTAGTTCCGTCAAATAGTTATTTTCATTCTAACAAATTTAAGTATTATGTATGAATAATTTCATTTATATAAAAAGACTTCTTTTCATAACCTCTATGTTCTATATAACAAACAATAATTGATATCATTACACCGTTTAAAACGTGTGCTTTCTCTCACATAGCATTGGAGCATAAATTATCATCACATAATAAAAAAAACGGTACATTACACGTACTTTTAAACTAACATATTTTGAAACGACCCACTATGGCACATGAGACTTTCTAGATGTTCATACATAATTGTATTCATTGTCACTTAAATCTATTCTAAATCAAAAATATAATACACAGTTAATTAAATGTTTTCTATAATTAAGTTCTTTTTTAACGCTTTTTGTTTTGTGATAAAGCCTTTGATATAGATAAACACACGTTATACAAGCCCTTTGACATATACTTCACTGAACCCCAAAAGAAATATTTTTTATCTTTCTGATTATTTTTTTGCATTTTTCTAGAATTTTTGTATAATAGATTTATATTAACGAAAGGAGTTTTTATATGAACAAAAAATTATGTAGTTTTGTGTTGCTCAGTTTAGTCTTTTCTCTAAGCACTACTTCTGTCGCTAATGCCGAGGTGAATGCACAAATTAATACAGCTGACAAACAGCATGTACAAGTCAATGTTGTAGATAAAGGCGTCCCTGCTGCCGTTCAAAACTTGGCTCAAAAAGAGTACCTTTCTTACGTCACTACATTGGACAAATTATATAATAAAGAAAAATCATCCTACTCATTAGGTGAACCTTTCAAAATCTATAAGTTTAATAAAAAAAGTGATGGCAACTATTACTTCCCTGTACTAGATGAGAAAGGTAACGTCTCATACATTGTTACAATATCTCCTAAAACCGCTAAAAACCCTGATTTAAATTCTAATTATACGATTAACGTCTCTCCATTTTTATCAAAAGCTTTAAATCAATACAAAAATCAAGACATTACAATTTTAACCAATTCTAAAGGTTATTATGTGCTCACTCGAAATCATAAAGCTAAACAAGTTTTAAAAACCCCACGTTTAAGTAAAGATAATTTAAAAGAATCAGATGATACGTCGAAAGTGACAGATATTACTGAATTCAAACATAAAGCCTCAGTTACAAAACCTACACGTCAATATCAAAAAAATACTGCGACATATAATAATATGTATGTAAATAAACTTCAAAACTTCAAAATACGTGAACAACAAGGTAATAATGGTTGGTGTGCAGGTTATACAATGGCTGCATTATTAAATGCCACATACAATACTGATAAGTATTATGCTGAAGGTGTAATGAGGTATCTTCACCCAGATTTAACTGGCGAAGATTTTCAATTTACTGGTTTAAGCTCTGATGAAATGATTAAATATGGAAGAGATCAAGGTAGAGACCCAAAATTATTAAACAGAATGACTTCATATGACGAAGTTAATGATCTCACTAATCAAAATAAAGGGATTGCCATTTTAGGCAAACAAATTGAATCCACTAATGGTCTTCATGCTGGTCATGCAATGGCTGTAGTTGGAAATGCAAAATTGGAAAACGGTAAAGAAGTCATTATCGTTTGGAATCCATGGGATAGAGATTTTATGACACAAGATGCACAAAGTAGAGTTATACCAGTATCTAATGGTGATCATTATCACTGGTATTCTTCTATCTACGGATATTAATAGCGATTAAATTAGAAAGGATTTTATAGTATGACACATTTTGACGTATTTAGTATAGATAAACAATGTTCTATCGAGGAAACGCAAGATCTTCTTCATTTACTTAAGGGAGAGTGGTACCCTGAAGGTATAGATACGAAACCTTTGAAGTTTAAACTGGACTCACCTGATGCTTCTCATTTTGTATGTGAACGCGTCAATAAAACACGCCATGATATTTTACTGTATCATAAAAAGAACAGCTCAATTATTATAGAAATACACATCGCTCACCCAACTGAAATTATACTAAATATTAAAAATGTAAATGCTTTAGGAACCTCACCTAAAATGACTTTTATCAAGAAGTAACACCCTGTGTTTTTAAATAAGCAACTCCCCTTCGCTCATAAATTTCATAAATATATTTTGCCCTTTTTATAAAGAGAGGTGGCGGCGTCATCGGTTAAATTTATTTTCTCCGCCCACCTCAAATCATTGATTGTAGATGCAAACTATTGAAAGCCTTCAAAATTCTCACTTGAATTTCGAAGGCTTTCTTCACTGTGACTCCCCGCAATATACGTTTAAATACATACTTGAAGGTGAACTTTTTATATTATGAATAAAATCAATCTGAGATTTACAATTACTTAACAATATCACCATTTATTTAATGACAAAATGTAACTTTTCACTTACAATAACATAGGGTTAAGTAAAGGAGTCATAACTATGATTGAAGCCATTATTTATAATATATCAGTATCCATTGCTGGTATCTATCTATTTCACCGTCTTCAATATGCAGAATCTCACGATTTTAGGTTCTCAAAAAGTTATATTACTGTATTGATGACGATTGTTGGATTATTACTGGCACTTTATCCAGTTCCTATTGAAACATATCACATTCAACTTTCATTTGTTCCTTTATTATTTTTAGGCCGTTATACGAATGCGTTCTATACATTCATATCGGCATTACTGATTGCAACAGTGAGCTACTTTGTCCTAGCGACACCATTAATATTTGCAATTACACTTTTAATGATAGCAATCGTAGTGAGTACTATTGGACCATTTATAAGACAAAATCATATTATTGCCATTCAAATTTTAAATATTATTACAATCGTACTACTATGTATCATCGCCATATTTGTACCGAGTTTCGATATCATTGAAGTCTTATATTTACTCCCATTATCCATCATTGCGACATTAATCACTGCACTTTTTTATGTTGATTTACATCGGTTCTTTACTCTCATTGATCGTTACGATAACGAAAGTAAAATTGATTATTTAACCGGCTTAGGAAATGTAAAAGAGTTTGATCGTCATCTTAATGCACTCACGCAACGTGCTGAAGCTAAAAAACAAAGTCTCGCATTAATATTAATTGATATCGATGGGTTCAAAGATGTAAATGATGCGCATTCACATGAGGCTGGTGATGCTATTTTAAAACAGATTTCACACTTACTTCAAAATTATGTGCCACCAAAACATAAAATCTTTAGAAACGGTGGCGAAGAGTTTTCTATTGTTATTAAAAATTATTCATTAGATGAATGTGTGAAATTAGCCGAAAGTATCCGTAAAGGGGTAGAAAAATCTAATTTTCATTTACCTAATAAATCGGTTATTAAGTTATCAGTTTCTATTGGTGTAGGCTATTTAACAAATGAAGATTACAAATCACAACGTAAGGTCTTTAAAGATGCAGACGATATGTTGCATATCGCTAAAAATGAAGGTCGTAATAAAGTGATGTTTAATCCAATTATTAAACTCAAATAACAAACCATCTAAGATAGTTGTCAACTCCCGAAGTCATTGCATGTAACAGAACGATTTCGGGAGTTACACTTATATATCTTTAGATGGTTTCATTTATGTTGCTGTATAGGTGACAATAACAAAATGAATAACCTCACCGACTAGCACGTCACGAAATATGAGATAATGGGATAAGAATCCTGATGTTATTTATTCAATAAACATGTTAAGTGATTGAAACATGCCAACATTATATCAAATGATGGTCCAAACTATTCTGTTTTTGAAATCACACACATGATAAATTATCAACGTTTTCTACCTCAGTCTCTTGCAACATCACCCTATCACATGTAGACTGACAATTGATTTAAAAGATAAGGAGGAGAAGCACATGGCAGATTCCTTAACAATTATCGATGAAAATAAAGTCATTGATGTTGTGCTATTAGCTGGAAAAGTTTTATTAGAAAGTGGTGCCGAAACATACCGTGTTGAAGATACCATGGGGCGAATTGCGGCGAGTTTTGGTCTCGAAGATACGTACGCATTTGTCACATCAACAGCAATCATGTTTTCATTAAACGACCGTACGAATACGCGTTTAGTACGTGTACGCGAAAGAACAACAGATCTTGAAAAGATTGCGATTGCCAATAATGTTTCTCGAAAAATTTCGCAAAATCAACTGACTTTAGATCAAGCAAAATCCGAGTTAATCCATCTTGAGCATGCGTCACTACAATATTCGTTTATTCTAAAATTTATTTCAGCTGCCATTGCTTCTGGGTTCTTTCTATTTATGTTTGGTGGCGTCGCGCATGATTTTATTTATGCTGTTATGGCTGGTGCCGGTGCATTTTTAACATTTGACCTCGTTCAACGCTATATTCAAATTAAATTTTTCTCTGAATTTATAAGTTCCATGGTTGTTATTACTATTGCTGCCTCTTTTACAAAGTTAGGAATGACGGTCAACCAAGATATCATAACGATTGCTGGGGTTATGCCCTTAGTTCCTGGTATTTTAATTACCAACGCTATACGTGATTTAATGGCTGGAGAACTCCTTGCAGGTATGTCACGCGGTGTTGAAGCTGCGCTTACTGCATTTGCTATTGGGGCTGGCGTAGCAGTCGTATTAATTATATTTTAGGAAGGTGTGTAGAAAATGACGTATATGTTTTATTATATTGCTCAATTTTTAATCAGTTTTATTTCCACAATGTTATTTTCAATAATCTTTAACGCACCTAAAAAATTACTTGTTGCTGTAGGTTTTGTTGGCGCAATGGGATGGATCATTTATAAATTCACGATTGATTTAAATTATGGAGCTGTTCCGGCCGCCTTTTTAGGTAGCTTTATTTTAGGTGTAATGAGTCACGTTATGAGCCGGCGTTACAAACGTCCTGTTATTATCTTTATCGTCCCTGGTATTATTCCACTTGTACCCGGTGGCGCCGCTTATGAAGCGACACGGTTACTTGTTTCAAATGAATATACCAAAGCTGTGAACCAATTTTTAGAAGTTACTTTAACTTCTGGCGCGATTGCATTCGGGATATTATGTGCTGAAATCTTTTATTACATTTATACGCGAATGAAACACCACTATGCTAAACTAAAAGGTAAGTCTTACAAAAGAGGCTATCATATGAATAATCGTATATAAGGGAGTGTTAACATGAAAGCAAACATCATCGAAAGATTAGAACGTTATGTCAAAATTAATACACAATCCGACCCCAACAGCGAATCGACACCATCTTCTAGCGTACAGTGGGATTTACTACGTTTATTAGAAGATGAACTTAAATCAATGGGTTTGAAAACGGAATTAGATGGCCATGGGTATTTATTTGCCACGCTTGAAAGTAACACGCAAAAAACCGTTCCTACAGTTGGATTTTTAGCACATGTAGACACATCCCCTGACTTTAATGCTAAAGACGTATCACCTCAAATTATCGAAAACTATGACGGCGGTATCATTCATTTAGGCGATTCTGGCAAAACTATAGATCCTCAAGTTTTTCCTGATATGCATCAAGTCAAAGGCCATACATTAATGACTACCGATGGTACAACTCTCCTCGGTGCGGATGATAAAGCCGGCATTGTAGAAATCATGGAGGCACTGCAATTTTTAATCGATCACCCAGAAATTAAACACGGACGCATACGCATTGGATTTACTCCTGACGAGGAAATTGGACGCGGGCCACATCAATTCGATGTCGAACGATTTAATGCTGATTTTGCTTATACGATGGATGGCAGTCAGTTAGGCGAATTGCAATTTGAAAGCTTTAACGCTGCTGAAGCGCACATCTTCTTTGAAGGAGTCAATGTGCACCCAGGTTCTGCTAAAGATAAAATGGTGAATGCCCTATCGCTCGCAACGTCATTTCACTCACAATTGCCTAAAAAAGAAGTTCCTGAACATACTGAAGGTTATGAAGGCTTTTACCATTTAACAGAAATGAATGGCACTGTTGAAAAAGCATCGTTACACTATATCATACGTGATCATGACTATGAAACATTTGAAAAACGCAAACAAAAATTGATTCAACTTCAAAAAGACATTAACACGCAATACTACTACGATCCTGTTCGTATTGTGATTAATGACCAATATCGCAATATGGCTGAAAAAATCACGCCACATCCGCAAATTATTGAAATACCAAAACGTGTTTATAAAGCGTTGGACATTACACCAAATACTGCACCAATACGCGGTGGGACGGACGGCTCTCAATTGTCATTTATGGGCCTCCCTACACCGAATTTATTTACAGGTTGTGATCATTTTCATGGTCCATATGAATACGCATCAATTGATGTGATGGCACAAGCTATCAAAGTCATTGTAGGTATTGTTCAAGAAATTGAAAAAGAAGCATAAAATAAAACCGGCGAAATTAGGAAAGTCATCATTCCTAACTTCGTCGGTTTCTTTATAAAGATGCTTTTAATAAATTGATAGATTGAATTACATGTGTACGGAGTTGCACTCCTAATTTAAAATCTGGATAAAGCGGTGGCATTTCATCAAATAAATTGAACATTGCAGTTATACCTTGTTTTTCATAACGTTCAAATTTCTCAGAAGTACCGCATATGGCTACAGCAACTTTATCATATTGATGGGCTAATTCAGCAATACGTAATGATGACGTATCAATAACCAAATCACGTTCATTGATGCCTTCACCAAAGATGATAAGGTCAGCTTGTTTGACTAAAGATTCGAGACCAGTAATTTGATCTACCAGTTCGTGACTTGTCATTAATTCAGCATTAAACATTGCTTTAAATACAGCAGCAATACCCCCACCAGCGCCACCACGCTCAATGTGACCCAATGATAGTTGTAACTCGTGTTTTAAAATCTCACTGAAATACCAAATTAAATTGTCGATTTCAACCGCTTCATCACGCGATAAGTGTAATGCTTGGTAACTTTGTAAAATGGCACTATGCTTACCGTACATTTTACTATCAAAATCAATCAGAATTTGAAAGTGCGTTTGATTCAATCTTTCATCTAGTCCACGCGTATCTATACGACGGATATGCTTCAGTTGATTTAATCCTTTTCGCATATCTACAATCTCGCCATCATCGTTATAAAATACTGCACCTAACGCTTGTAACAATCCTGCACCGCCGTCAAATGTGTCAGTTCCTCCAACAGATATCGCTATTGTTTTCGCATTTTTACTTAAAGCATGATGAATGACTTCACCAAGGCCGTAACTTGTATGATTCAAATAATTAGATGTTCCCTTTAAAAATTGTTCAGCTTGAATCACGGTCAAACCATCTTCTGTTTGACCGTAACGCACTTCTATATCATTCATTTCTGCATCATGCGCCTGAATACGATATTGTGTTCCTGATTTCCACATAAATACAGAATTTAATAATTCGTGTCGACCATTAAATAATGGTACTTGCACGATGTCTGCATCTTTAATTTGACTCGCAACCGCTTCTTCAACATACCGGTTGGCGTCATAACTTGAAAGGATGCCATTAAATTCGTCCATCGCTACGAGTACTCTCATATTTGTCACCTCTTGACATGTTTAATTATTATCCATTATAGCCTTGCTTGATATTTAAATACAAATGAACAGAACGCTAATAGGTCATGACATTTAACCTAAAAGCGTTCTTAATCACTTTACTCAGCTTTAGCTAATGTTGCGACAGTAATTTGATCATGATTGCCATGCCAAGTCGCTGTACCATTCACAAAATAGAATGCTTGGGGTGACTCATGTTTAACCCCTGTTTTCTCTTCAATATAATTGGATAATTCGCGTTCTTCTTGAACGATGAGATAATACCCATCCATATCCCTTTCATAAAGGAATTTATTAAATTGATCCATTGCACGTTCTGATATCGGGCACGTATTACTATGTTTTAATACAAAGATATATGGATTCTGTTGGATGACTTGTTCAAACTGATCAATAGACGTCAGCTTCGTCGCCATACTTTTCACCTCTAAGTTATTTTCTTGTTTATTATTTTATTCGTACATCTTGTGTATTTTCTCAATGGTATTCATTATACACATAATCTAAGTTATTGTTAACCTTATTTTAAAAAACGATATTCCCAGTTAAGGAAATGTTATTGCAATTTACTTTCAATTTCATCATTTTTTTCATTATATTTCGCTTCATAAGCCTCTAATTCTTCAGGCGTTTTAACAATCTGTTTAATATTTATTTTAGATAAACGGTGACTATAAGTCGCACTTTGGGCACGTTCTTTATAAAAATCTTCTAAAGCATAATTCATTTGAATCGCATTTTGGCGTGCTTTATTTACGTTTGCATCGTTAATGCGCAGTTGATTTAATGTTTTTACATTTTGTTCAATAACTGGCACTACTTCTGATTTAATACTTTCAGATTGTTGACGCCCATCTTTTTCTTCAAGCACATTCGTGGCCACTCTCTTAATATGCGCATTTTGATTAATGAGCGTTTCTTCAAGTTGCTCACTTTCATTATTGCCATTTTGTGTCGCTTTAGATGCCATTAAATTGCGCTCTACCTTTGAACGTAATGCGTCAAATTTTTGAGTATGCGCTACAATATTTTCGTTTGATTCAATTGTTTGTAAATACAATGAAAGGAACGCTTCTATTTGTTTAAGTGCATGTTCTTTTTTCTTCACTGCTTCCATATAGGTTGTTTTTAAAGTATCTAACTCATGATTGTTTGCGGGTAATTGATTTGCCGCTTTTTTGTAGGCATTAAATTTTGGCTCTAACGTATGTTGCATCGTTTCGTTTTTCTTTTCAAACAATGCTTTATTATCCTCTATAGCATCATTACGATTTATTGATTTAAGTTGTTCTAAATGAGCTGCCTCAAGTTCATTATAATAAGCTTTTTCTTTTTGTTCGACTATTTTCATTTTATGGTCAAAAGTTGCTTTTTCTTGCGCATTATGATGACCACAACCTACAAGTGCCAATAGCATTAAAATTACAAGTAAACATAAGAAAATATGCTTCATAGCATCCCTCCTTATAGATTTTTCTCCAATCATATTCAACTTAAAAATGATGTATGGTATAGTAGTTCAGAATTTATGAATAATAAAAGGAGTATACGATGTATCACCACGTTCAACCATTTATCTCAAAATCATCTCAAATGAACTATAACGAACAGTATCAAGCATACCGCGAAATATTATTTAACCTTTTAGACTCACCTATTAAAAGTACCCAACATATAGGTGGAACAAAACATTTTAACTACCCTACTGAACCAATCCTTGATATTTTGGTCGGTGTTGATAATTTACATGATATTACCTCTTTAGATGAAAAGCGTTTGAATTACGCTGGATTTTATCGTATACATCAGCCAATGTATAAAAAAGTACTAATGGCAAAGTTCAATAATTTAACTGAATTAAAACAAACCGTACGATTACACATAATTCAACGCAACACTGAAACGTATCATCAGTATGAAGCACTGGATGCATTACTCACTTCAAATCCAATGGCAATAGCACAATTTAAAGCATTTAAGACAGACATTTCATCAACATTATCTATTCGAGAATATGAAAATCTTAAGAATGAACATTTCAAAAATTTGTTACACCTCAACCAATCAAATTAACGTTACGAGATGACTTTGGAGGCTCAAAAGCGTTAAAATAAAAGTAATGAAATCAAAGAAAGGATGTTATTTTTGGATAACGCTAACATCTTACAACAATTAAAAGAAATCATCCCAGAACATATCATCAAAGTAAACGAACCACTAAAACGCTACACATATACGAAAACTGGAGGTAACGCGGATTTTTATATCACGCCTCATAAATATGAAGAGGTTCAAGCTGTTGTTAAATATGCTTACAATGCTGGCATTCCTTTAACTTATTTAGGCAATGGTTCAAATATTATCATTCGTGATGGTGGTATTAGAGGCATTGTCCTTAGCCTTTTAGAACTCAATTATATCGATGCTTCGGATACAACGATAATCGCTGGCAGTGGTGCAGCTATTATTGATGTTTCACGAAAAGCGAGAGATTTATCTTTAACAGGTCTTGAGTTTGCATGTGGCATTCCCGGTTCAGTAGGTGGTGCTGTTTATATGAATGCAGGGGCATATGGCGGAGAAATTAAAGATGTCATTGATTATGCGCGTGTTATTAATGAAAAAGGTGAAATGATTCAACTTACGCATAATGAATTAGAGCTTGATTATCGTAATAGCATTATTCAACAAGAACATTATGTCGTATTAGAGGCCGCTTTTACTTTAGCACCTGGGAAACAAGCTGACATTCAAAGTGTGATGGATGATTTAACTGAGCGTCGTGAATCTAAACAACCATTAGAGTATCCTTCTTGTGGCAGTGTATTCCGTCGACCACCAGGCTACTTTGCTGGAAAACTCATCCAAGATGCGCATCTTCAAGGTCACCGCATCGGTGGTGTAGAAGTGTCAACGAAACACGCTGGATTTATGGTAAATGTTGATCATGGTACGGCAACAGACTATGAAGACTTAATTCATTATGTACAAAAAGTCGTAAAATCTAAATTTGATGTTACATTAGAACGCGAAGTGCGTATTATTGGCGAAAAAATAGACGAACGTCAGTAAAGGAGTAGAAATGATGCCTACTGTTTATGGTCAAGTCATTGATGATGAAACACGTTGTGTCCATTATTCAACTATACTAGATGTTATTGCGATTAAGTTTAAATGTTGTAATAAATATTACCCGTGTTACAAATGTCATAACGAAGCGGAATCTCACCGACCTAAACGGTGGAAAGAACATGAATTTAATGAAAAGGCAATTTTATGTGGTGTTTGTAAGCATGAAATGACGATTAATGAGTATATGCTTATAGAAGCATGCCCTCGGTGTAATGCACATTTCAACAGTCGTTGTAAGCTACATTACCATTTATATTTCGAAATATAAAAAAGCATATTGTGGCTAAGATTTGAATATACTTAGCCACAATATGCTTTTTTTGTTTTATTTATCATCAAATATAAAATCTTCGTCTTTAAGTCCTTCAACATTTAAAGCAAGGACATATCCGTCCCCTTTTACTGAGAAGAAGTCATGATTTTTCGTAGATGTATCTAACGCATTTTCAATAATCGGATTGAATTCGCGTTCCTCAAAATAAGGTTCAAATCCAAGGTTTGATAATGCTTTGTTACCGTTATAGCGTACGTAGTTCAATACGTCTTCTTCAAGACCTAAAGGCGCATATAATTCACGTGTATATGATGCTTCATTTTGGTAAAGCTCTTCAAGCAATTTATACATTTCCTGATCTGCTTTTAATTTCTCACTTTCAGATAATTCATTACGTAAATGTTGTGCATCAAGACCAGTGAAAACACCATGAATCGATTCATCAAGTAAAATTTTACGAATGATTTCTCCTGACGTTGTCATACGACCTTGTCCTGCAAGATAGAGTGGATAATAAAACCCAGAGTAAAATAGGAATGTTTCTAAAAATACACTCGCTACTCTTGCCATATATTGATCATAAATTGAGGCTTCTTCTCCCCAGAGTTTATGATACGTACCAACAATTTTTTCAGATTTAAATTTTAAGTGCGGTTCTTGTAACACCCATTCATCTAATAAATAGTTCGTTTCTTTAGATGGCAGCAGCGTAGTAAAGATATGCGAATAACTTTTCGCATGGATTTGTTCCATCATACCCATAAATGCATACACTGCTTTTTTACGTAAGTCTTTCGTATGCAACATGATGAGTGGCATGCCATCATCTGCTTGATGTGTGTCTAATCCTGTTAAACCCGCAAGCGCTTTTTTAAAGGCATTTTGTTCATCGTCTGTTAATGTTTTCCAACTTGCAATATCTTTTGAAACTTTAAATTCTGTTTCTACCCACATTTGTGCAATATTTTGGCGCCAAAACATATTTGTCATATCTTCTTGAGTATTCCAATTTACAGCTATCATCGCAATTTAGATCTCCTATTCTTATCTTATTATGATGAATGAGAGATAATATTCATACATGCTACATGTATCTTTAATATTACCTCTCTTCAAATGAGTTTGATATTCCCTTCATACCAATCAACTCATACCTGGATATTACGTGTAAGGTTTGTACACATTTGATTCTCCATAACGTAAATGCGTCCCCCATACATTCAGAAACCCATTGAAATTAAACTGAACAACTCGTACATTCTTCAACACTTAATAATTTGTTACGTGTGTAGTATAACGATTTCAATCCTTTATAATGTGCATAGACATAGAGACGTGATAATTCACGTGTCGAAATTTCAGAGTTAACATAAAGAATTGTCGAGATACCTTGGTCTATATGTGTTTGGATAGTTGCAATAAGGTCAATCAGTTTCATTTGATCCGTATTGAATGCTGATTTGTAATACCACATTGTTTGTGGAGATAAAAATGGCATAGGATAAAATGTTTCTGCATTACCATACGTACGACGTTCAATTTGATCCACGATTGGCATGACTGAACTTGTCGCATTTTGTACGTACGAAATACTTTGTGTTGGCGCAATCGCTAGACGATAAGCATGATATAAACCGTATTGTTGTACCTCATGTTGTAACGCTTTCCAATCTTCTTTAGTCGGAATCGTGTGATGTGCAAATAATGCTTTTACTTTATCATACTTTGGTAAAAAGTCTTGCGTCGTATATTTTTCAAAATAACGCCCATTTGCATAATCCGATTTATCGAAATCTGCAAACTTTTCGCCACGTTCTTTAGCAATTTCCATTGAACGTTCTAATGAATAGAAATTCATCATCATAAAAAAAACATTTGCGAAATCTTTTGCTTCTTCAGATTCGTAATTAATTTGATTTTTAGCTAAAAACCCGTGTAAGTTCATGACACCTAAACCTACAGAGTGTAATTCACGGTTTGCTTTTTTGACACCAGGGGCATTTTGGATATTGGCTTCGTCACTGACGAATGTGAGCGCGTCCATCCCTGTATGAACAGAATCTCTAAAACGATTGGATTCCATTACATTCACAATATTTAAAGAACCTAGATTACATGAAATATCACGTTTAATTTCATCTTCAACACCGTAGTCATTAATAATTGACGTTTCTTGAAGTTGGAAGATTTCCGTACATAAATTACTCATTTTAATTTGGCCAATATTGGCATTTGGATGTACTTTATTGGCGTTGTCTTTAAACATTAAATAAGGATATCCAGATTGTAACTGCGTTTGCGCAATCATATTTAACATTTCACGCGCATCTTTAGACTTTTTCATGATGTTTGGATTTTCAACCAGACGATCGTAATATTCATCAATATCAATATCATCTAATGTCACACCATATTCTGCCTCAACAGTATGCGGTGCAAACATGAAGAAATCTTTGCCTTCCTTCGCGAGTTCAAAAAACTTAGAAGGCACAATTAAACCTGTAGAAATTGTAGATAATCGTAAGTCTTCGTCCGCATTTACTTTTTTAGTATCTAAAAATTCCTCGACATCATAATGGAAAATATTTAAATATACAGCACCCGCACCTGGTCGTTGGCCAAGTTGATCCGCATAACTAAATCCGCCCTCAAGTGCTTTTGCAACAGGTAGCACACCTTTAGCCACACCTTTAATACCTTTAATCGCTTCACCACGTGCACGTAGTTTAGAAAGGTTAATGGCTACACCGCCACCGATTTTACTAAGTTGTTTTGCTGTTGAATCTATAAAGTTAATTGAATTTAAGCTATCGTCCACTTCTAATAAAAAACAAGACACAAGCTCTCCACGACGCGCACGACCTGCATTTAAAAAGGTCGGTGTCGCTGGTTGATAGCGTTGTTCAATCATGGCACGTACAAATTGCTTTGCCAATTCAACTTGTCCATTTGCTAAATAAAGTGACACTATCACAACATGTTGATGATAATTTTCAAGATATTTGGCTTTATCATTTGTTTTTAACGCATAGTCTTTAAAAAATTTACTTGCTGACATATAACTTGCAAAATGAAATGGAATAGCATTAGCAAAGGTGATAATTTCATTTAATTTTTCTTCGCTGTAATCTTTAAATACATTATAGTAGAAGTTTTGATCAACTAAAAAATGTAAACGTTCTATTTCACTATCGAATTTTACCGTTTTATCGTCAATTTCTTCTAAGTAAACTTCAAGCGCTTGTTGATCTTTTTCTAGATCAAAAAAGCCTGTTTCATTGCGCTTAGTGACTTGGTTATTCAATTCGATATGATTATACTGCTTTTGTTCCATTGTCTTCATAAAAATTAACCACCTTCTCCTTAAATTCCTTCGTATCTTGTATACTTCCATGCAATTCAAATTTCATTAACAATGGGACATTATATTCATCTGCAATCGCAATGCCCGCTTTTGCAAAATTTTGTCCCCAATTTCGATTACCGCTAGCGGCTACACCTCTTAAATTGTCATGGTTTACATTTAAAAATTGTTTTACTGGCTGAGGTACCTCACCAAAGCCAATAGTCCCTGTTACAATAATAAATGGGTCCTCAATACGCTCTGAGGCACAGTTTTCAGTCAACTCCATTGTGTCGGTAAGCTCTGTTCGTTTAATAAAACGTTTAACATTTCCTGTAAAAGAATAAAATACCACTTTCATACTCAAGGACTTCCTTTCTTGTGCGCTATTAAACGTGCTTTGACTCAACATGTTGCTTATCTATTTAATCTGGTTACTTATCATTTGTGTATGACGTATGGCGCATTATGTTTTATTGGTAAAATAAAAAAGAGTTAAATAACAGAAGATAGCAATCTCTTAATAAAATGACATAGACGCGAACATATATTTCGGTTGTTTTAATCATTTAAATGAGGGTGTGATAAAAGCGTTCCCCTTTTCTTTTAGTGTTAACCGACTGATTAAACGTAACTACAAGATGTTGTAAATGAGAGGGTTTTCATCCTCATCCAAAAGTGTAATCTTGCTTACTACTTGTAGTTTCGTATTATGTATTACCCCTTTTAAAACACTATATATTGTGTTTAACGTTCTAAGTTCATACTATATTATGTGTTTCATTGTACATCAGTCGCCATAGTTTTTAAAGCAGAAAAAAATTTTTTTGACACCGATTGTCACCAAATGCGGTCATATCAACAAATGAAAATTCATGAAAATTGAAAGCCTAATTTTTATCAATTTATCTATCTAATATGGCTTGACTTTCGATGCAGAAAGTAGTATTATATCGAACATTTGTTCGTTTTTAGTGTAACGTTATTATGAAATTTTTGCAACTTCTTATGCATAAAAGATGAAACTATGCTACTATAAACACATTGATTTTAAAAATAAGAGGCGATATTATGAATTCAAAAATGAAAGGCATCATCGCTATCTTGATATCTGCTATTGGATTTAGTTTTATGGCAGTTTTTTTTCGTCTTGCTGGTGATTTACCTGTCTTTCAAAAATCATTAGCACGTAATTTAGTCGCGATGTTGATACCCTTATTTTTTATTATAAAATATCAGCAACCCATGCTTGGTAAACTAAGTAGCCAACCCCTTTTGATCACACGCTCAACACTTGGATTAACGGGTGTACTTCTTAATATTTATGCCATCGATCATATGGTTTTAAGTGATGCTGACATTTTAATGAAACTTAACCCCTTTTGGACGATTCTATTAAGTCTTATCTTCTTAAAAGAATACATTCAAAAATATCAAATTACAGCAATGATGATTGCCATTATTGGTATGTTGTTTGTAGTCAAGCCTGAATTTTCATCAGATATCATACCTGCATTAATGGGCTTATTATCTGGTATTTTTGCAGCAGCAGCCTATACAGCAGTGCGTGCATTGAGTACGAGAGAGGCACCTTATACGATTGTTTTTTATTTCTCACTATTTTCAGTCGTTGCACTTTTTCCGTTCGTCATATTTACGTATCAACCTATGACAACAATACAAATCATTTATCTTGTTTTAGCCGGACTATCCGCAGCTGTGGGTCAAATCGGAATTACTGTTGCCTATAGTTATGCACCTGCAAAAGATATATCTATTTTCACTTACGCATCTATTATCTTTACTGCTTGTATAGGTTTTATTTTATTTGGCGAATCACCCGATTTTATCGCTGTCATCGGTTACGTCATTATTTTAAGCGCAAGTTACTTTATGTTTGAAAAAGCAAGACAAGAAACACGTGCTCAACAATCTCATAAAAGTACATCAAATTAATGGAGGTCATACTATGACAGAAGGACGTTCTAAAGACGAACTACAAGACATCACTTTACTTGGCAATCAAAATAACAAATATGAATTTGATTACCGCCCTGATGTGCTCGAATCATTTGATAATAAACACCAAGGGCGCGACTATTTTGTGAAATTCAATTGTCCAGAGTTCACATCTTTATGTCCAATTACGGGACAACCCGACTTTGCAACAATCTATATTTCATATATTCCAAATGTTAAAATGGTCGAATCTAAATCATTAAAATTATACTTATTTAGTTTTAGAAATCATGGCGATTTTCATGAAGACTGCATGAATATTATTATGAATGATTTAATTGACTTAATGGATCCTCACTACATCGAAGTTTGGGGCAAATTTACGCCACGCGGCGGTATTTCAATCGATCCTTATACAAACTATGGTCGCCCTAATTCAAAATATGAAAAAATGGCCGAACATCGTCTCATGAATCACGATATGTATCCTGAAAATATTGATAACCGATAAACATTGATTTGTTATTAATTTTAATGATTATGCTTCAAATTACACAAAGCGGCTTGGCTTTAAACATTGCTATTTTATAGCTATTTACCTTAAGCGTTCAAGCGCAATGAAATTGAACATACAACTCCGTTTGGAAACAGTGCACATTTTACATCTTAAATAGTTCGGTTTCTACCAACTGAAGACTTATATCACCTTCAAAATTCACATTATGATGAATTTTGAAGGTTTTTGATTTTGCTTTATCAATATTATTGTGAAGAAGTATTTAATATTAAAAACATGACATTTAGTTAGCATTTGTCACGAATTTGCCTCTGAATCATTCAAAATTTACTGAATTTTCTTGTTAAAAATTTACATTAGGTTTAAAATGGTTCTATGTTCAACATTTAGGGGGGAAATGATTAGATGAATCAACACTATAGCAAAGAAGAAATCCTTGCTAGTACGCCCCGCAAAGGGTTCTTCGGGCATCCCAAAGGGTTAAGTACACTCTTTTTCACAGAATTTTGGGAACGATTTAGTTATTATGGTATGAGAGCAATTTTAGCTTATTATATCTATTACTCCGTCTCAAATGGTGGATTTGGACTTGATCAAGGATTAGCACTACAAATTGTATCCATTTATGGTGCACTTATTTATATGAGTGGTGTTATTGGCGGTTGGATTGCCGATCGTATTACAGGTACTCGACACGCACTATTTTATGGTGGCGTTCTTATTATGGTCGGTCACATTCTTTTATCACTGCCGAACAACTTCACATTACTTCTTATTGCGTTACTATTTTTAATTATTGGTACAGGGCTATTAAAACCTAATATTTCATCAACTGTTGGGCTTCTTTATGATAAAAATGACCCACGCTTAGACGCAGCATTTACCATTTTTTACATGTCGATCAATTTAGGTGCATTAATTTCGCCATTACTTGTAGGATGGACACAAGCCAATATTGGTTTCCATTTAGGCTTTGCAATTGCCGCTGTAGGTATGTTCCTTGGATTGCTCACTTATTTAATTACGAACAAGAAAAATTTAGGTGTGGCTGGTCTCGAAGTACCAGACCCTTTATCTAAAGCAGAACGTATTAAAATTATTAAAATTGTTGTCATCGTAGTTGTAGTTCTAGCATTATTAACAACGGTGTCAGCTTATTTAAATATGATGACGTTGTCTAATTTCGCTAACTTGGTAACAATTCTTGGCGTTGTCATTCCATTATTATACTTCGGTAAAATCATTATCAGTAAGAAAACAAAAAGTTATGAGCGTAAACGCGTTTTTGCATATTTTCCATTATTCATAGCATCCGTTGCGTTCTGGATGATTCAAGAACAAGGTTCTACAGTCCTCGCACAATTCGCTGACACTAAAACACAATTGAGTTTAGCTAAAGTAACAGGTGGTCTCATTGATTTCCATATCCCGCCTGCATGGTTCCAATCATTAAATCCATTTTTTATTGTATTATTGGCGCCATTGTTTTCTATTCTTTGGGTAAAATTAGGACGCTTTAATCCTCCTACTGTACTTAAATTTGCTATTGGTGTTATTTTAGCGGGTGTCTCTTATTTAATTATGGTCGTGCCATTATCAGCGGACGCACCGTTAATAAATCCATTTTGGTTAATCGCGAGTTTCCTAATCGTAACGTTAGGTGAATTATGTATTTCTCCAATTGGATTATCTACGACAACAAAGTTGGCACCTGAAGCATTTACTGCTCAAATGATGAGTATTTGGTTCTTATCCAATGCAATGGCTCAAGGTTTAAATGCTCAGATGGTTGAAGTTTATACATCTATCGATCCTAACAAGTATTTTATGTATTCAGGTATTGTCGCTATTGCTATCGGTATATTACTCTTCCTCATCTCACCATTCATTAGAAAATTAATGCAAGGTGTAAAATAAATACGTTACATGCACGCTATGCCCTTCAAATTCGTTATCTACGAACGTTGAGGGGCTATTTTGCGCTCTAGTAATGATTTTAATGATGGCGCGAAAGTGAGAGAAGTACCTTTATTCAATTTCTTAATAGCCATGAACGAGTGCTTTCATTTCAGGTGAGTCAAATCCCCTTTTTATATAGCCATCGTATGTTCCCCCACACTAAAGCAATGTTTATCATTGCGGTTGATTTTTTAACGAATTCACATAAAGAGGATTAAAAAACATTTCAATGCGGTATATATGTCAGTAAATAGGTTTAATGAAAGAAGGAAGTTTTATGGCATATCAGTATAACAATGGATTATTATTTTATCATCAACATTCAGGATTAAATAAAATTCATGAAGGATTAGGCGAAGTCACTGTCGCATTAACACAATTATGCAAAAAATTCTCAATTCAACTGAGCGAAAACGAAGGAGATATCGAACGTTATTGCGAACAAATTGCGCAGTCCAATAACGCTGATGACATTGATGTTCTTTTTATTTTAGGCGGTGACGGTACAGTCAATGAATTAATCAATGGTGTCTTAAAAAATGAATTAGACCTTCCTGTTGGAGTAATTCCAGGAGGGACATTTAATGATTTTGCAAAGACGTTAAACCTTTCAAACAATGCAGGTGATGCAGCACATGATCTACTTCTATCAGAACCTAAATCTTATGATGTGATGAAAGTGAATGACCAATATGCTTTAAATTTTGCGGGAATTGGACTTATGGTTCAAAATGCTGAAAATGTAGAGGGTAAGTCTAAAGATGTTTTCGGAAAACTAAGTTACATTTCCTCAACTTTTAAAACTTTAGCCAATCCAGAACATTTTAATTATGACCTTGAAATCGATGGAAAAACTTACTCCGGTGAAACCTCAATGATTCTTTTCGCCAATGGCCGTTTTATTGGTGGTGGTAAAATACCAATGACCGATTTGTCACCTTCTGACGGTCAGTTAAGTACATTTGTTTTCAATAACTATAGTATTAGTATTCTTAAAGACATGTTTAGTTTGCGAGATAGTATGACATGGAATGAGATTAGTGAGAATATTAAACACATCCCAAGTCATCATATCCATTTGTCGACTTCTCCTAAGATGCGTGTTGATGTGGATGGTGAAATTAATTTTGAAACACCTATCACCATTGAAATACACCCTCAAAAGATCAAATTGTTAACGGCGTCAGAAGCTAATCAAAATAATTAAAAAGGAATGGGCTACTTTCACAGCTCCATTCCTTTTATTTTACTTAATAATGTTTTACCACTATGCCCCTAAAAAGTATGCTTCGACTTCTTTCCAATTATTTAGGCGTTCAAAGTCAGTATTATCACGATTATGTGGCGCTGAAAACATTAACGGTTTCCCTGTATGAATAC
This sequence comes from Staphylococcus agnetis, assembly GCF_011466855.1. Lineage (NCBI taxonomy): Bacteria > Bacillati > Bacillota > Bacilli > Caryophanales > Staphylococcaceae > Staphylococcus > Staphylococcus agnetis. The sequence goes on along the minus strand of NZ_CP045927.1, from coordinate 414,738 downwards.
CTAGTTGTTTTGGATTATCATCAATGAGATAATCTGTAGCCACAATATTTTTACGACCACAAAATACAAATTGTTGTGAATCTAAAAATGGAAAATGTTCTTTGAGCCATTCATATTTATCGTGGAATGAAGATGGCACATCCATAGCAGCCGTAACAATATAAATATCATAATGATTAGATAATTTACGCACAACCTCTTGTGCATCTTCTATCACTTTAAGACGTCTAAAGAAGCCATCAGAAGCGAGAATATCTCTAATTTCAGCAGCATGTTCAGGCATAATATCATAAATTTTCTTACCTAAAATGTGTTCTACAGTCACACCTAATTGTGTTCGTCGGTTAAACTCATCTATTATTGCACCAAACGTATCTGCAAGCACTTCATCCATATCGATGCCTATCGATTGTCTCATAATTTCAAATCGCTCCTTGTTTACTTCATTAGGTCGATTATATCAAACACAAGATTGGAATTCATGTTATCAGTTTAGAATTGTGCTAACACCTCACGGATGACATCATTTTGTTCAGGAAAACCTAAAGTAATACGAACACCGTTAGGGAATAAGCGCGCGATGATACCTGCTCTTAATAACGCTTCATTTAATTCTGAAGCTTGAGACGTTTCGACAAAAATAAAGTTAGTTTGCGATGGATAAATTTTAAGATTCGTATCAATGGCATAGCATTTTTGGCGCTCTGCATCATTGATCTCAACCGCTTTTTGTAAATGGGTTTGATCTTTAAGTGCTGCTAATGCTGCCTGTTCTGAAAGACGCGTCGTGTTAAATGGTGGGCGTAATACGTTGAGCTTAGAGGCTAATGTATCCGTCGTAATCAGATACCCGATACGCAAGGCTGCGAGTGCATATGCTTTAGAAAACGTTCGTAACATTGCGACATTCGGATAAGTTTCCATTAATTCAAGGGTGCGCGGAAAGTCATCTGCAGTCACATACTCAGCATACGCTTCATCTAAAATAATGGTAACATCTGATGGTACTTTTTTAATAAAAGCCTCAATTGCATCATGCGAATGATACGTACCTGTCGGATTGTTAGGATTACAAATCCATACTACTGATGTAGATGCATCTACCGCTTCTGCAATCGCGTCTAAATCGAATTTACCATCTTTTAAAGGCACTTGAACCATATTCGCATCTTCAACTACTGCATTATGATAATATTGCCCAAATGTTGCCTCGCTTGTTACCACTTTATCCCCTGCACGTAATAATGCTCTCGAAATAATAACAATCATCTCATCAAGACCCGCGCCAAAGAGAATACGATTCGGATCGATATGATAGTGGTCTGCAATAGCTTGCTGTAATAATGGCGCATTCGGCTCTGGATATAAATATAAATCATCAACATGTGTTTGGATGGCTTCTTTTACTTTTGGAGAAGGTCCAAAGACGTTTTCATTTGACGCATGTTTATGCAAATCACCTTCAATACCATATTTCTTTTTTAGCGCCTCTGGTGATAACCCAGGTTGATATGCACGTAATTGTGCAATTTGCGATTTCATGAACGACCGCCTCCAATATTCAGAATTTTTAAAATATGTTTTCTATTATAACGATAATCGGTTAAAAACGCTATACTTTTTTAATATAAATTCAATTATTACATATTTGCTTTAAAGCGTCAAAGTATAGATGAAAAATAAAGTAACCGGTGATGAATGGTCACATAAAAAAGTCTTCAAAATGCATCTTTACATCCATTTTGAAGACTTATCAATTTAAATATGAGACAAGTTCATACGCTTAAATTTAACACTTTCGATAATGTACTATCACAATGCGCATCAATAACGCACGCGTGTGTGCTTTAGTGAACCAATCCTTCTTTTTTCAAATAATCTTTAGCCACTTTATAAGGATCTTCACCTTTTTCAGCCACACGATAGTTCATTTCTTGCATCTCTTCATCAGAGATTTTTCCTTCTAATTGATTGAGTGCTTTTTCTACATCAGGGTGCTCTTTAATAAATGCTTTTTTAAATAGTGGCGCGCCCTGATATGGTGGAAAACTTTTCTTGTCGTCTTTTAAAACGACCATATCATATTGTTTCAGTTCAGCATCTGTAGAATACGCATCAATTAAATTAATATCATCTTTTTCAATCGCTTGATACCTTAATTTCGGTTCCATCGTTTTAACGTTTTTAAATTTTAAATCATACGTTTGTTGAATCGCTTTATAACCATCGCCACGATCATTAAATTCCAAAGTAAATCCAGGTCGAATGTCATCTTCAACTTTTTTCAAGTCACCAATCGTTTTCAAATGATGTTTTTCAGCAAAGTCTCGTTTCACTGCTAATGCATAGGTGTTATTATATTTCATTGGTTTGAGCATTTCCATATCATATTGACGTGCTAAACTATCATTCGCTTGTTGATAAACTCTTTTTTCCATTTTAGATTTAGGGGATTCTTTTGTAAGTTCTCCTAACACTGTTCCCGTAAATTCTAAATAACCATCAATTTCATCTGCTTTTAAAGCATTAAAAAGAAAAGTCGTTTTACCCATACCGTCTTGAACATTCACTTTATATTTCGTATCTTGTTCAATTAAAATCTTATACATGTTCGTGATGATTGACGGTTCCGTTCCTAATTTACCTGCCAACGTAATTTTTTCTTCTTTTTGTGAAAATAGAGGTGCAATCGTGACAAAGAACATCACTAATAATATGGCACCTAAAGTGATTAACATTTTGCGGTAAGACATACGTCCTAAAATGCGTAATACAATATCAAACAAAATAGCCAACAATGCCGCTGGTATCGCACCGATGAGAATGAGTGATGCATTGTTACGGTCAATACCTAATAAAATAAGATCCCCTAATCCACCAGCACCAATTAACGCTGCGAGCGTTGCTGTACCAATAATGAGCACCATGGCTGTTCTGATTCCCGCCATAATCACTGGCATTGCTAACGGTAATTCTACCTTTGTCAGACGTCTTATCGGTTTCATACCAATCCCTTTAGCAGCCTCGATAAGTGAGGGATCAACCCCTGTCACGCCAGTATAGGTATTTCTTAAAATTGGTAATAAAGCATAGACGACTAAAGCAATGATCGCTGGTACTGTCCCAATACCAAAGAGTGGAATCATTAGTCCTAATAACGCTAATGAAGGAATCGTTTGTAAAACCGCCGCAATATTGATGATTACTTCAGCAACATTTTTTTGTTTGGTTAATAAAATCCCTAAAGGGACACCGATTAATACGGCAATAAGTAATGCAATAAAAGATAACTGTATGTGTTCTATAAGCGTTGAAAGTAATTGACCTTTCCGTTCGTTCAACGTAGTTAAAAATTCTGTCACCTTCTATCACCTGCCCGATGTGTAGATAAGAAGTTGAAAATATCTTGTCTCGTCAACTTCCATAATTGTTGTGAAGAATGTACGATAACACCTTCATGTGAAGCAAGTTCTCCATATATGTCACTAACGTAACGCTCCCCGTCAACTTTTATCATGTCATCACTTTTGTCGATAGGCGTGCCGATTAACTCAGCTACCTTTCCAAGTGTGAAATGATTTAAAAATACTCCGGATAAATCTCCTATAAATTGTTTCACAAACGCATTCTTAGGATGTTGTATGAATTCATTAGGTGTACCAATTTGTTCGACTTTACCTTCATTTAGAAGACAAATGCGATCCCCCAGTTTAAATGCTTCTTCAATATCATGGGTGACAAAAACGATTGTTTTTTTAATTTGAGCTTGTAAACGTAATAAATCATCTTGCAGGTTTTCTCGTGTGATTGGGTCTAACGCACTAAATGGTTCATCCATAAGAATGACAGGTGGATCGGCCGCTAATGCTCGCACCACACCTACACGTTGACGCTGACCTCCTGATAATTCATCAGGTTTTCGATGACGATATGTATTAGGATCTAAATTGACCATTTTAAGAAGTTCGTCTACACGATGATCAATTTCATTTTGAGTCCACGACTTCATTAGAGGGACTTGTGCAATATTATCACGTATGGTCATGTGCGGGAACAACGCGATTTGCTGTAACACATACCCCATATCCCAACGCATTTCGTAAACAGAATAATCGCTTATTGGCTTATTATTAAAGTATATAAAACCATCTGTTAAAGGGACGAGTCGGTTAATCATTTTCATCGTCGTGGTTTTACCAGATCCAGATGGACCGATAAGTACAAAAAACTCCCCTTCTTTAATGTTAAGGTTTACTTTATTAACGACGACTTTATTACCATAACTTTTCGTAACATCCTCGAATTTAATCATTATTTAACCTCATTTTTTAATTTAATATCATTGTAAAAAGTATACCCTATCTTACTAATATTAAGCTTTTAAATTAAGTAAATTTAACGCAATATTAAGGCATGCTCACTACAAAAAAAGGCGTGCACATTTATATTGCGCATGCCTTTTCTTCTATGATTTGATACAAACTTAACATTAAATAGAAGTCTGTCCCAATTGTTTATATGCCTGGATAGCATCTAAAAATGGCGGACAATAATGCTTTAATTTATAACTTCCGACACCTTCAATTTGAATCATTTCTTGTTTAGTAGTTGGTTTACGTTTAGCGAATTCCTCTAAAGTATAATCTGAGAAGATATTAATCGGTGGTACATCCAATTTATCACTCATTTGTTGCCTCACTTCACTTAAAGCATCAAACAAGTGACGATCGACACCTTCAATCGTGTTAATATTTACGCGTTCTTTCGATTTTGTTTTGAATGGCGTCGTTTTGATTTTGATGTTTTCATTTAATAATTGTCCAACGGATGGGTCACACATCAACTTCTCATCATATTCATTTAAATAACCTTTAAAACGCAGTTCATCAATTAAATGGTGCAATTCACCAGTTGTATAGTCTTTCATTATCCCGTACGTTGACAACGTATAAAACTGATTGTGATTTAAATAATCTGATGTTTCACCACGTAAAACTTGAATGACCGTTTGATACCCTTCTTTTTGTCCTAACCGTATGACACAACTTACAATCATTTTTGCCTCTTTAGTCATATCATATGTTTTATTCTGTGCCTCGCAATTACTGCATTTCTGACACTCTGCTAATTTTTCATTCGGTTCAAAATAATGTACCAATGTGGCTTCTAAACATTTATTTGTTTTCGTATATTGAATCATTTTGGTCAATTTGTCACCCATCTTCTCTTTATAATCATCATCTGCTGAGGATGTTGAAATAAAATACTGATGGAGCGCAATATCTCTATCGCTAAATAGCAAAATACAATCACTTTCAAGCCCGTCACGACCAGCACGTCCTGCTTCTTGGTAGTAGGATTCTAAATCACCAGGCATATTATAATGAATTACATACCGCACATTGGATTTATCAATCCCCATTCCAAACGCATTGGTTGCAACAACGACGCGCTTTTTGTCATATAAAAACGCATGTTGTGCTTCATCGCGTTGCTTTGCGGTTAAACCCGCATGGTAATAAGTTGCTGGAATATCTGCATCTCGCAACGCCTCATACATTGCTTCAACTTGTTTACGTGTCGAACAGTAAATAATGCCTGAGACTTTTGAATGTGATTGAACATAATCTAACACAAACTTTTGACGTTGGTACGTATGATCGACTTTAAATAAAAGATTAGGACGTTTAATACTCGTTTTAATGAGATGGTTCGGATGAATACCTAATCGTGACATAATGTCTTGTTGAACTTCTGTCGTCGCTGTTGCTGTTAAAGCCACAATCGCAAATTGTTGTGGCATCGCCAATACACGATGAATGACCGCCTGGTAACTTGGTCTAAAATCATGTCCCCATTTAGAGATACAATGTGCTTCATCAAAAGCAACAAGCTTAATATTTACACGACATAGCAACCTTAAAAACGTTTCATTTTCAAGGCGCTCTGGGGCAATATATAAAAATTGTAACGCACCGTTTAATAGTTGCGCTTCAATTTCTTTTTGTGCTTTTAGCGATAGACTACTATTTAAGTATGCAGCAGAAATCCCCATCGTATGTAATTGATCTACTTGATCTTTCATTAATGAGATGAGTGGGCTTATAACAAGTGTTGTTCCCCCTAGCATAAGTCCCGGCACTTGGTAACAAATGGATTTCCCACCGCCAGTTGGTAAAACACCTAACGTATGTTGCTGGTTAAGTACACGGGTAATAATCTCTTTTTGCCCTGGACGAAAACGCTTATATCCAAAATAATGTGACAGTGTTTGTTCCATTTTATCCCTCTTACTGTTCAATAATTTCCTCAAGTTCGCTCCATCTCGTGATGTCTTTATCGTATTGTGCTTTTAAACTTTCTTTTTCATCATTCAATTGCTTAATCAAGCCATAATCTGCGCTTGCTTCAATCATTTCTTGTTCTATTTCCGATAACCGTGATTCAGTTTCTTCTATACGCGTCATTAACATATCATATTCACGTTTTTCTTTATACGATAACCCCTTTTGTTTCTTTTTAGGCGCAGTAGATTTTGTTAATGCTGGTTTTGAAGATTGGAGGCTTGCTTCTAGTGATTTTTTGTAGGTCATATAATCTTCAAATTGACCTACAATAACATCAATTTTTTCATTATGAATGTACCAATAAGTATCTACGACCTTATTTAAAAAGTAGCGATCGTGACTTACAGTTATAACCGTGCCACCGAAATGGTGAATATAATCCTCTAAAATAGTTAACGTCTCTGTATCTAAATCATTTGTGGGTTCGTCTAAAATAAGTACATTCGGTTGATGTACAAGTAATTTAAGTAAATATAAGCGCTTTTGTTCGCCACCAGAAAGTTTGTACACCTTTTTACCATGCGTAGCACTTGGAAATAAAAATTGTTCTAATAATTGAGTAACAGATACCATCGTACCATCTTTTTGACGTGCAACTTCACTTTCTTCACGTAAGAAGTCGATGACGCGTACATCACGATTTAAATGCTCATCTGTTTGCTTAAAATAGGCTACTTTGACCGTTTGCCCAACTTTTAGAACACCCTCAAAATTGTCATCCACACCTGCAATAATATTAAGTAGTGTCGTCTTACCTACACCATTGGGGCCAACGATACCAATACGCATCCCTTTTTGAATAATTGTAGAAAAAGATTTGAATAATGTTTTATCTTGAATCGCTTTACCTACTGCCTCAAGCTCAAACACTTGTTTTCCTAAGCGTGCATGTGCTAAATTCAGTTCCCCCTTTTCTTGAACTTTATGTGATTTTACTTGCTGTTCTATGCGCTCAAAGCGATCTTTACGGGCTTGTTGTTTCGTCGTTCGTGCTTTAACACCTGCGCGCATCCATTCTAACTCTTGCCTATATAACGCACGTTGTTTCACTTGTTGTTGTTGTTCAATCATTTCACGTTCAGAGCGCATCGCAATATATGTCTCGTAATTACCTGGATAAGAATACAGTTGACCATTTTTTAGTTCTACGATGCGTGTCGATACTTCATTTAAAAAATAGCGATCATGTGTCACGAACATTACCGTTTTCGGATACGTTTTTACAAAATTGATAAGCCATTGAATCGATTCAAAGTCCAAATGGTTCGTTGGTTCATCGAGGAGCAATAAATCAGGCTTTTCAATCAATGTGCGTGCTAAAATAACCCGTTTTTGTTGTCCACCCGACAATGTGCTTACCTGTTGCGTTGTATCGTGAATCCCCAATTTTGATAAGATGGTTTTAATTTCAGCACTATAGTCCCAAACGCCTTTATTATCCATCTGTGCCTGTGCATCCATCATTTCATTGAACGCTTGATCTGATGGATGCGTACTATATTGTGCCACGGCTAGTTCATAACGTTTAATCGTTTGGAGTGCATCCGTTTCAGCTTGATAAACGACATCATACACAGTTGATGAAGGGTCCATATCTTCTTTTTGCGTAGCATAGCGGATTTTGTACTGTTTAGGATGTGTCGCTTGTGCAGTAAAATCATCATCAAGGCCAGCAATCACTTTAAGTAATGAACTTTTCCCTGTTCCATTTATACCCACTAACCCAATTCGCTCTTGGTTAGAAATGGATAATGCTAAGTCATCAAATATCACTTTATCTGCATAAGATTTATGTAGGTGTTCTATTTTAAACGCTTCCAACGCTAATACTTCCTTTTTCTTATAGATTTACTCTTGATTATTTGTTACGCTTAAATCAGTTCTATATATTATACACTTTTTTGATTTCAAATGATATAAGGAGCCTTTTGTAATGTTGGATTTTCTTTCGTCGTTGTCGCCCACACTTCAGGCATTATGTGCCGGAACCATCACTTGGTTACTGACAGCTGTTGGTGCGGCAACTGTTTTTATTTTTAAAAAAGTTAATGAAAAAGTTTTGAACTCTATGCAAGGATTTGCAGCTGGCATTATGATCGCTGCGAGTTTTTGGTCATTATTACAGCCTGCGATTGAGAGTAGTTCAGACAGCGCGGTACCTTGGATGCCTGCCGCAATTGGATTTTTATTAGGGGGCCTTTTCATACGTTCGCTCGATTATGTCATCCCACATATGCATCGAAATACAAATGACGAATCCCAAAAACAAGAAGGCGTTCCTACAAATTTAAATAAAAATACGTTATTGTTTTTAGCCATTACGTTGCACAATATTCCAGAAGGTTTAGCAGTAGGTGTTGCTTTCGGTGGGATTGCCACTGGCAACACACATGCCACTTTACTAGGGGCTTTAGGATTGGCAATTGGTATCGGCATTCAAAACATCCCAGAAGGTGCTGCACTTTCCTTGCCTATTCGGGCGGCAGGCAGTAGTAAATGGAAAGCGTTTAATTATGGACAAGCTTCAGCCTTAGTTGAACCCGTATTCGCTGTCATAGGTGCTGCAGCCGTAATCGTCGTAACACCCATTTTACCTTATGCCCTTGCTTTTGCCGCTGGTGCAATGATTTTTGTAGTCGTTGAAGAACTGATTCCTGATTCGCAATCAGCGAAAAATACCGATTTAGCTACATTAAGTTTAATGGGTGGCTTCACACTTATGATGATCCTCGATGTTGCTTTAGGCTAACGGTCAAATAATGAAAATGAATATAAAAAAAGCACTTCGAACATGCCGAAGTGCTTTTTTTGTTAAACGAATTAATTATCTTTTCCTTTAGGACCTGCTTCATAATGGTAATCACGTGGATCTACCTTTTTAAAATCAGGGTTTTTATAGAAACGCATTAAATCGCCATTTAAAATTTCATCGTTAATTTCTAAGTCATTCTCAACTTGATTTTTCGTTTTTTCTAAGTCTTTTGGTTGAATTGCCATTGGTTTATTATCCTTATGGCTATATGCTTTACCATTCACATATTTATATTTATCAGTTACAAAATCACCATTACGGAATGGAATGAGCTGCTTATGATCTTTAGATAACATATCTGTTCCAAGCATAATGTAGTTCTTAGTATCAATACCCATCAAGTGTAGTAATGTAGGCATCACGTCGACTTGACCTGCATATGTTGGATCTACTTTAGGTTCTACACCAGGTGCTTTAATCCAGAAACCAGTTTTATTTAAATCATTAAACTTGGCTGGTGTAATTGGCTCACCAAGAAGTTGTGACATCGCTTTATTATGATTTTCAGAAATACCATAGTGGTCACCATACATAATAATCACTGAGTCATCGTAAAGACCACGTTTTTTCAAGTCGTTAATAAATGCTTCTACCGATTCATCCAAATAACGAGCTGTTTGAATATAACCATCTACTGTAGAGTTACCCGTATTGCCTGGTGGAATAGAGGCATCCTCTTTACTCAATGTAAATGGGTAGTGGTTCGTTAAAGTAATTAAATGAGAATAAAATGGTTGTTTTTCTTTGTCTAAATAGTCTGCTGATTCTTTAAAGAACTCTTTATCTTTTAAACCTAAGTTTTCTAAGTTCTCAGGTGACATGTCATAGTACGTTGCATCATAAAATTTATCAACGCCGAAATGACGATATACTTGATCACGGTTCCAGAATGTTTTGTAGTCACCGTGCATCACATTAGATGTGTAATTTTCTTTTTGTTTAAGTATAGCCGGTAAAGACTGATACGTATTGTCTCCTTTTAATGAGAACGCAGAACCTTGTGGCAAGCCGTACAAGCTATTATCCATCGTGAATTCAGCATCAGACGTTTTACCTTGACCTGTTTGATGATAGAAGTTTGGATAATATCTAAAATCTTCTTGGCCTGAAGACAATTTGTTTAAAAATGGTGTGACTTCATGACCGTTAATTTTTTTGTTAATTAAAAACGTTTGGAAACTTTCCAAATGAATTTTAATGATATTTTTACCTTTGGCTTTACCATAATATTCCATATTAGGTGCTGTATGTTTTTGTTTTGTATAGTTTAATACACGTGTTAAATCATCTTCAGAAGCCAAAGCTTTTTGTTGGTTATTTTGAATTGTTTTTACCCCATCATAAACGGTGAAGTTATAAGGACCTAAATACTTCACTAAATATTTATGATCAAATGTACGTGTTAATAATTCCGGACGATCTGTTTCTGCAAACGCTAAGTTTAAGAAAAATAGTGCGACCGCAGTTGCCATTACAACTGGAATAAACTTTTTATGGAAAACATTATAGCTTAACCATTTTTGTTTAAAAATTAAAATATACAAGTAAGCGATAATATCTAAGAAATACACAAAATCATACTTTTGGAATGATGCACCAACGGCACCACCCATTGAGTCGACATTACTGACTTGATTTAACGTACTAAACGTTAAAAAGTCTGAAAAGAATCGGAAGTATACGACGTTCGCATATAATAAAAACGTCAATAAGAAACCGCCAGTAAGCATTAACCAGAATGCTTTTCGACCTTTAAAGAATAAGAATACACTTAAAATAAGTGCAAGTAAGCTATAAGGATTCATTAATAAAATTAAATTCTGTGTAAGTCCTTTAACACCGAGTGACAAGTCAACATAATAGGCGAAATACGTTTTTAGTGAAATTGTTAATACCATTAATAAGAAAAACGTGAAAATCCCTATCTTCTTTCTATTATTTTCCATTCATGTTCCCCCATATTTTCATCTCATATGGTGCATTTAGCACAGTTTAAGTTCATATTTTTTTCTGCATCTCAATCAAGTTCATTTTATCAATAAATAAATTGAATTCTCTTTATAATTGTAACATTTTCGTAATAAACATATGTAAGTTCAATATAACAATATATACGAATTAGTGTCATTTTTCAAGTGAAAAAGGGTTTTTAGGCTTTATTTCGAATAAATTTATATTTACTCAAAATTAAAATCATCTTGTATTTATACGTAGTTCATAACCCCTTAACAATGGTGTCTATTTATTCAATAACATTCATTATAACGGCTTTAGTATGATTTGTACTCGGCCTACAGTTGTAGAAAATTAAAACGCAACCATAGCAACCTATAACATCATCGTTTCATTCTAATTACTGTAAAGATAGACGTCACTTTGGGATTCATTTGTTAAATTATAAATAAAAAGGTAAAGAAATGGTATGCGCGACCTTCCTTTACCTTTCCTCTTATTCACACTATAGTATTCATTTTAACATTTCACTTTGCATACGATATTCAATACCGTGGAACAACTGTTTAATCCATTTGTGATATTTAACGAGGTTTTGTTCAGCTTGAAGAACATCTATGAATTGGAACTTAATTTTAGAGCCCTGTCTTTTTTGGGCGATTTTCGTGAGATGATACGTTGCAATAGTACCTATTTGAGGGTAACTTCCTAAAGTGTAATGATCATTTAACAATACGATAGGTGACCCATCTTTTTTTACTTGAATCGTGCCACGTTTTACAGAACGATGTGGTGGAAACCCCTTATAATACGCTTTAATGGGTGCACCTTCTAAAACAATGCCCATACGATTCGCTTTACTTGTCACACGATATTCACCGCGGGTAAATTGCGTTAAAATCTTGTCATCAAAGTCTTCAGTCCCTTTATTAGGAATAACATGCACGACATCTGAAAGGTAATTAAATGAGAGTGCATACCCATCAACTCCCCAATCCGTATGTCTTGTTTCTTCAAGGTTTTCAAATAATTTATGATGACGCTCATTATAATCACGCTTCATTTGAATTTCGTCACCGTCTTTTAACGTATGGCCATGGAAGCCACCCATTTGAGAAATGATGTCCGTTGAAGTGGAGCCTAGCCATTGATCTACTTCATAGCCACCTGCGACAGCCATATAGACACGCGCACCACGTTTGATATGATCAAAAGACAACACATCGCCTTTATTCATTAAATATAACGTATTAATTTTGACGCGCATATCTTGTGTTTGCGCAATAGCTTGTGCGCCTGATAGCGCGATTAATGTAGGTTCTGTAAAACGAATACGTGCCATTTGATTCGTCATTTCAAGTGTCGCTTCATTTTTATCATTCCCCACTAGTCGGTTCGCGATTTCATGTGCGAGCACATCTAACGCACCACTTCGAATGACACCTAAATGTTCATATCCCACACGTCCAAAATCTTGAAAGCTTGAAAATAAGCCGCCTTCTTCTATGATGATTGTCATCGTGCCCCACCTCTTTCTTCGGCATCATAAAATTTAACGTGATCACCAATAGACATGAGTACCATATCCTCGCGATGAACATCAAAGAGTTTTAAAGGTGTATAGCCTATCACGAGCCAATCTTCATAAGTATCCGTCGTAGTAATACCACATTTTTTATTCTCTAATATGACAGAACCAGCCGGTATATATTGTTTTTCTTTAGCTGTATGATTAACAGCAAGTGCTTCTGGTAATCCCGATAAATATGGAAAACCTGGCGAAAAGCCCATCATAGATACGAAATATTCGGGCGCAGTATGCTGTTGAATATACGTTTCACGTGTAATACCAAGCTCTTCTAAAATCGAGTCAAAATCCGGACCATACTCTCCTCCATAATAGATGGGCACTCTAATACAATGACGCTTTTCATCCCAAGTTTTATGACTTAAGTCAATCTTTTCTATTAAAGATTTCATATGTAAAAATGGCGAAGTTACATTTAAATGTTTCATCATTTGTCTTGCGTCATATGAGATAAGCATGTCTGTTTCAGTTGGAACGATTTCCGTAATAAATGGATAGTTTTGTTCCAATAAATATTGGCGTAACACTAATAAACGCTCTGTCGCTTCGGGTGTCAGTGCACCTTTTAATGAAACGACAATCGCTTGATCGCCTTGGCTATAAACCTTCATGATATTCACTCCAGTAATTATTTATAGAATAACTTTAAAATAAACATGAGCCATTTCAAAATCGCTTTTACAAAATGGTATATTAAAACACCTTGCATACAGAGCACTAATATAAGCCACAGATACGCAAGCCATTCTAATTGTCGATTTAATAATTGATGATTCATCCATTGCCCTAACCACAACAAACTGATAATACATAATAGATATAAAAGTATCACACAGCTCACCTTCTAAATGTCACTCAGTTGTACAGGTACCCAACCTCTCAAACTGTTTATCATCCATAGTTTACCACCTTGATGTAGAAATTGCTTTAATGAATGGATATTCAATAATTTTGTTGTTATTTGACCTTCATCAAGTAATGATTGGCGCATACATCCACGAAGAAAATCATTTTCATAAGGTGGCGTGTAATAAAGCCCTTCATATTCAACGACGACATTACCAATATCAAATTCTAAAATTTTTTCATTGTCATTATAAAGTAAAATTAATTGTGTCTCATGTGTATGTTTTAAATAGTCGCGTTCTGTCGTTTTATATATTCTTTGCCACATTGGTGTCGAATGCGCCACTTTTTTTAAGCGCGCTGACATCACAGTGGTGTCGGGTAAAGGGGCATACGCTTCATGAATCCTCCCCTTATCATCGACGATTAATTTAACGCGATATGTGCCGACTTGAAACTTTTCTTGAAAGCGGTATATACATTTGGACCATGCCGCTTCATTAAATTCAAAGTTCAAATCAGTACATGCTTGCTTAATACGATTTCGGTGGTACGCTTCTCGCAAAATATGACCTTGTTCTAAACGCATCGTTTCAAATAGCTCCATCGCTTATCCCTCTAATATTTTAGTTTTATCCTTAAACTCTGCATATTCCATATCAACATCGGAATCAATTGTTATTCCTGCCCCCACCCCATAGATGGCTTTCTGATTAACATACTGTACCGTACGTATTGGAACGTTAAAAACAGCACGTCCATCAGGCAAGCAAAGGCCTAGTGCCCCACAGTAAATATGTCTAGGTGCATCTTCTAATTCATCTATGATACGCATCGTATTCACTTTAGGGGCACCTGTAATTGAGCCACATGGAAACAACGCACGTAGCATATCATTTAACGTAACTGTCTCGTCTACATCTCCCGTCACCATTGATGTCATTTGAAAAACGGTAGGGTAGCGTTCCACATCAAACAACCTTGGCACACGAATTGTACCCGGCGTCGCAATACGTGTAATATCATTTCGTAATAAATCTACAATCATAACATTCTCAGCACGGTCTTTTGGCGAGGTCTGTAATGTGGTTTCATTATGTAAATCATCATGTTGCGTCGCTCCTCGTGGCATTGTTCCTTTCATAGGTTTACTAACAATTGTTCGTGTTGCGTCTTGAAAAGGTCCAACTTGGAAAAATAATTCTGGTGAAATAGAAGCAATTTTTAACGCTTCAGTATCTATCATCGCCGTATAGTGCCCATTCATTTTAGATGTCAGTTTCGCATATAATGATTGAATCGTCATGGATTGAGATGCTTCTAATCGCGTCGTATAATTCACTTGATACGTTTCACCTTCTATGATTTCTTGATGAATACGTTTAATTTGATTTTGAATATGCGTTTTTGTTTCTGTAAAGGTGAAATTCAGTGCGTTTGGAACATCTCTCGTCACGTCAGACTTACCATGTACTGGGTTAGTATAGACATAACAAGCGGCATAAATCCCATCTTCTGGCTTTTTCACTTTAAAATTGTTGTTATAGTAACTTGCGGCTTCGTAGGGTAAATAAATCACAACATAATATCCCGCTTTTTGATATGTTTCAGCTTCGCTAATGACATTTCCAACTTCTGAGAGGTCCCTAGCGATAGAATGATAAAAACAGTTGTCAAATATGTACTGTAATTGTTCCGTCTCATATGGGTTAGCGTAATATTGAAAATTAAATGTGGCAACCATGTTTTAAACCTACCTTACTAAAGAAGTTGTTCATTTGAGTGCAGCCATATTCTGACAAAATAGATTCGGGATGATATTGCACCCCATAAATAGGTAAATGATCATGTTTAATACCTAACACAATGCCGTCGTCATTTTTCGCTGTTATCGTTAAAGGATTATGCAATGTTGCGATATCTACCATTAAAGAGTGGTAACGCATCACCTTAAACGGAGAAGGCAGCCCTTCATATAAATCACTTTGATTGTGATACATCGTTGTTGTATGTCCATGGATAGGCCAAGGAGCTTTAATGATGTGACACCCGTAAAATGCTGCAATCAGTTGAAATCCTAGGCATACCCCGAGTATGGGACATTGTTGTTCAAAATGCTTTAAAACATCAAACAATATTGGATAATCTTTCGGAGTGCCAGGTCCAGGGGAAATCACAATGGCTTCAGGTTGTATGCGTTGAAGTGTATCGATGTTTACATCATGAATATCAATAACTTCAACATGGCATGATGTCGCTTGATATATTAAATCAACAACATTATATGTAAACGAATCTTTATTATCTATCATTACTATCATGTTAATTCGCCTCATTTTTCTATAATAAATCTATTATCACAGATGTGAGAGTGATTGACAAAGGGGTTATCAAATTTTCATCTTGCTTTCTCTTAATAAATGTATTAAAGTATGGAACGTAACTAAAAGACAGAGGTTCCTAGCAATTAACCCTCTATAAAAAACTAGACACCTTTTCGTGATGTGAAATGATATCATCACATGATTTGGTCTAGTCCTGTCTGTCTTTTCAAATAAGAAGACAGGCTTTTTTTATGGACGAAGAGAGAAGGCAACTTGGATTGAAGTCCACACCCTTCTCATATACTACAATGAGTTTAAACATGATACAACGTCTCCCCCTTTAATATACGTTTAAAATTCGCTGCGTATAATAAGATAGAAAACCACTTCGATGCTAAACTCAATTGTGTTGATAACATTTATAGGAGCTTCTCTAAAAAGGAGCGGTTTTTTATGTCTGACGTGCTTCAAAATGAAAAAGCACTTGTCGTTTTTAGTGGAGGTCAAGATAGTACCACTTGCCTCTTTTATGCGACAGCACATTTTAAAGAAGTTGAACTTGTCACTTTTGAATACGGACAACGCCATGCCCAAGAAATTGAAGTCGCAAAAAAGATTGCGGCTGAACAAGGATTGAAACATCACGTTCTAGATATGTCACTTTTAAGTCAACTTTCACCTAACGCATTAACTTCTCACGATATGACGATAGATACAACGGATGGTGTGCCTAACACTTTTGTTCCAGCACGTAACCTACTTTTCTTATCTTTTGCAGGTGCACTTGCCTATCAAATTAATGCAAAGCATATCATCACTGGTGTATGTGAAACTGACTTTTCTGGCTATCCAGATTGTAGGGATGCATTTATAAAATCTATGAATGTGACGATGAATCTCGCTATGGATAAAGACTTTGTCATACACACCCCACTCATGTGGTTAAATAAAAAAGAAACTTGGGCTTTAAGCGATGAACTTGGCGCATTGGATTATATTCGAACACAAACTTTAACATGCTATAACGGTGTGATTGCTGATGGATGTGGTGAATGTCCTGCATGTCTATTAAGACAAAAAGGCTTAGAAGCCTATTTAAACGAGAAAGGAGTGCAATCATAATGCTACATCAAATGTATCCCCAAATCTCTCACAATTATATTTATGAACTGAATAAAGATTTTAACTTTTCAGCAGCACATGCCATTTGTGATAAACGTGCTGGAAAATGCGAGCGTGTCCATGGTCATACGTATTTTGTGAATTTAACTATTGCTGGTGATGTACTCGATGATTTAGGATTTCTCGTTAATTTCAGCACGTTAAAACAATTGGTACACGATCAATTCGATCATCATTTATTAAATGATTTACCACTTTTTAAAGGGAAGTCGCCTTCTACTGAAATTGTTGCCGAAACGATTTACGGTATTGTCTCATCACATTTAGCAACCCTTCCACATCAACCGCAATGTGTACAAGTATTTTTAAGAGAAACGCCTTCGAGTTACGTCGTTTACCGACCAAAGAAGAAGGAGACACCACATGGTTAAAATACCTGTATTAGAAATATTTGGCCCTACGATTCAAGGTGAAGGCCGCGTCATTGGACGAAAAACGATGTTTGTACGAACGGCTGGATGTGATTTCAGATGTAGTTGGTGTGATTCTAAATTCACATGGGACGGTAGTGCAAAAGATGAAATTCGGATGATGACACCCGAAGCGATTTTACATGAACTTAAAGCCATTGGCGGTAATCAATTTAATCATGTGACAATATCTGGTGGTAATCCCGCCTTAATTAAAGGCATTCAAGCACTCGTCGATTTATTTCAATCTCAAGACATTCAAACGGCACTGGAAACGCAAGGAAGTAAATATCAACCTTGGATGCGTCAAATTAATGATTTAACAGTATCACCAAAACCACCAAGTTCAGGTATGAAACAAAATTTAGATATTTTAGATTCAGTCATTGACCAATGTATACCTGAAACATTGAACTTAAAAGTTGTTATATTTAATGATGACGATTACCATTTCGCTCAGACAATACATCACCGTTATCCTCACCTGCCATTTTATTTACAAGTTGGTAATCCTTATTTAGAAACTGACGTAGACCATCATACAGATAAATTACTTGCTCGATATGAAACTTTAATTGATCGTGTCATGACAGACCCGTCAATGAACAATGTATTCGTATTACCTCAACTACATACGTTACTATGGAGCAATAAAAAAGGTGTATAAATTATAAGAAATTAAATAAATAAAAAAGGACCATTTCACATGCTATCTCAACATCTTATTGTTATAATGAAAAGATGAACTAAAAGATAGGAGAATACAATGGTCCTTTTTGTTATATTGAATATTGTAGTCGTCGGCATTATTTTAATGTTCGATTTATATAAAAACCAATTTCAGTCATTTAGATTTAGTAGCGCATTGTTAGCGATTGCAATCAATAGTTTTTTAAATCAAATACTATTAGGGAAAGTTACCTTTATCTCCTTAGCTGCAATGTTCATGTATATTGCTTGGACCATCATTCATTTTTATGTTGATCGTCAAAAGACACCGTTTAAAGTGTATAAACAAAAATTTCTGTTGGCGATTTTTACAATTATGGTAAGCATGACATTATTAATTACCTACCAAACTGGTGATGAATCGTACTATATGTCCGTGCCATTTGCAGCACCGACCATTTTTATATTCGGGGGCATTTTGTTTTTTTCGAGTTCTTTTCATTCACCTTACTTTCAAAACTTTTATAAAAGAATTAAAGTTAAAAATCCTCTATGGATTGGTACTTTTTTTATGATACTCGGACTTACCGTCCTATCCTTATTGACACCGCAATGGTATGTCATTTTAACCATCCATTTTTGCTTTTTTGTCCTTATCACTTTAGAAAAATTATACAAAATTTAAAAATTGGTGATTAGATTTTGTTTAAACGTGGTATATGTATCAAGACAATAGCTTTGGCATAAAGGAGGTTTTTTAAATGGGCTTTATTTTAATGTTAATCGTAGGTGGACTTATCGGCTGGGCAGCCGGTGCAATCCTAGGTAAAGATATTCCTGGTGGTATTATTGGTAACATTATCGCTGGTCTTGTTGGTTCAGCGTTAGGTACAGCGTTACTTGGTCATTGGGGTCCATCTTTAGGTGGCGTATACATTTTACCAGCTTTAATTGGTTCAATTATTCTTATCGTACTTATTTCTTTAATTTTAGGCGCTTTACGTGGTAAAAAACGCTAGAATTTAAATTTTTTAAAATGATTAATGACAAACTTTGCTTACTAAAAGCAAGTTTGTCTTTTTTTATTCATATATCATTGGTAATGTTCCAAATTGCAAACGATAGCGATGCATCGCTTTATACTTAAAATCTCATACAACTATGAGTGGAGTGATTAATCATTTCAATTTCGACTCTTCCTAACGCTCGCTTTTCTAGTCGAATCACCTCAAAAGTTTCAGCAACGGAAACAATTAAAGTAAAGTTTTCATTGACGATGCTTCTCCTCATATAAAAAGCCCCTATAAAGTTTTCACTTTTTAAGTGTCTACTTTATAGGGAGCGTAAAAAGAATGAATTTTATTGGCTAAGTTGATTTACAGGATTGTTACGTCCCAATCCCTATTGAGTATAGAATAATATCCGATACTTAAAGTTTTTTTCATTGCTATTATTCGTGATCATGTGTCATTTTTGGAGGTTGTAGGTTTGAAGTTTGAACGATATATTTGGGTCTTCGTTTCACTTCGTAATAGATGCGACCGATATATTCACCAATAACCCCTATCGATATCAGTTGAATGCCTCCGATAAATAATACTGCTGCAATGATAGTAAAATATCCTGGTACGGATACACCATGTGTAATGGTATCAAACAATAAATACGCCACATAAAGCATACTCATCATAAAGATAATGAAACCTAAATAAATCATCGTACGCAAAGGCTTATTATTAAATGAAATTAAACCATCAATCGCGTAATTCAGTAGACTACCAAAAGACCATTTTGATTCTCCAGCTTCACGTTCTACATTTTTATACGTGATGACTTTTGTATTATAACCAATCCATGCAAATAATCCTTTTGAAAAACGATTATATTCACTTAAACTCACAAGTGATTGGACCGCGCGCTGACTGAGTAATCTAAAATCACCCACACCATCTTCTAAGTGGATTTCTTCAACAAAATAATTAATCATTTTGTAGTAAATACGTGTCATGAATTTACGAGGAGCATTTTCACCTTCACGATTACGTTTGGCGATCACTTGGTCGTATCCTTCACGATACATATCGACCATTTGAGGAATGAGTTCAGGCGGATGTTGTAAATCGGCATCAATCATGACCACGGCATCACAGTCTGTACTATGTTCAAATCCAGCAATCATGGCAGATTCTTTACCGAAGTTACGACTAAAAGAAAGATATTTTACTTTAGCATTAGACGCTGCAGCATTTTGTAGAATTTCAATTGTATTGTCTTTACTTCCATCATCAACAAACAAGACATCATAATCAAATGACTTTAACTTAGAGGCTTCATCTAAAATTGACGTTAATTTAGTAATGGTTTCTTTTATTATTTCCGTCTCGTTATAACAAGGTACGATGACTCTCAATTTCATTATAGTGCACCTACTTATCTCCACTTTATTTTTTTATAAGCGTACAAAACAATCAACGCTGTTTGCGTATCACAATGCGCTGATATTTTAACATATTTAACTAAAAAATGTTGTCACTCTTCCTTTAACTATACCAATATAAGTACTCTGACATCTAGCGAAAAGTGAACATTTGATAAGATTCAACCATTTTTATATTACATTCGCTTAGAGCATTAAGAAAAGAAAACGGACACTTACTTATACATCATATAGATAAGCAAACATGTCCGTTTTTTTATTATTTATCTTGAGCGTTTTCTAGTGTCTCGTCGTCTTCATCACCAATGCGATGACGCTCTTCATGACATTCATAACGTAATAATACACTGATAATTTGATGGTTTTCAATTTCGGAAACAATCCATCGATCATATTGCGTATCAATATAGTCGTCTTGTTCAAGCTCTGTATTTTGAGATTGTAACCAACCACCGATAGTATCAATATCATCTGAATCTTCAAACGCTATTCCATATTCTTCTTCAAGATCACGTAATAATACACGTCCATTAATTTGATATGTGTTGTCATCCAATTTGACGATATCATTGACTTCATCATCATCAAATTCATCTCTAATTTCGCCTACAATTTCTTCAAGGATATCTTCCATAGTTAATATCCCAGCTGTACCGCCATACTCATCAATGATTAAACTGATATGAACATGTTCACGTTGCATTCGTATCAATGCATCGCTAATTCTTGTCGTCTCTGAAATCATCGGCAACTCATGAATATAGTTCCCTATTTTAATCGGTGTGCCCGAAGCATATTCTGTTAAAAATTCCTTTACATTGATAAACCCTTTAATATGGTCTTTATCTCCATCTTCAGTAATTGGATAACGTGTAAATTGATGTTCTTTTATCGTTTCGAGTAATTCATCAACATTAAACGGTTCATTTAATGTGATCATTTGTGTTCTCGGTACCATAATATCTTTAGCATGACGTTCATCAAATGAAAATATATTTTGCATATATGCAAGTTCTGTTTGGTTGATTTCGCCACCATGATAACTATTATTCATAATGATTTTTAGTTCTTCTTCAGACATCGCTTCGTTACCTGCATTAGGGTCTGCACCGAATAAACGAATAATCAAGCGTGCAGAACCATTCATTAGCCAAATTAATGGTTTCATGATTAAACCAAAAATGTAAAGTGGACGCGCATACAATAACGCAATATTTTCTGTATACTGAATTGCGAGTGTTTTAGGTGCAAGTTCTCCGACGACCACATGGATATAGGTTACGATGATAAATGCTGTCACAATCGAGATGGTTGCGACTAATGCATTCGGTAAATGTAATAATTCGATGACAGGATGTAAAATACGTTCAAATAATGGTTCACCTAACCATCCTAATCCAAGCGACGTCACTGTAATACCCAATTGACATGCAGATAAATAATAGTCTAGATTTGAAATCATTTTTTTCACAACTCTTGCATTGCCGTTACCTTCAGCAATGAGTTGTTCCACACGTGAAGCACGCACTTTTACTAACGCAAACTCCGAACCCACGAATACTGTGGTTAATGCAATTAATGCTACAAATATTGTTAAATATAATATGGTCGTACTATCCAATTAGTTCCCTTATAGAAAGGGATTCACCTCCGTTATTTTGCATCGCTCATGTAAGGCGATGACATCAAAAATTTAATTCGTTGTGCTAGTGCCGTTCTTGATGTTAAATCCTTCCCATTGAGCTCCCTCCAGACGCAAAAATATTAATTTTATCATAGCATAATTCTTAGTGAAATTATACTATAAATACTCACCCTGACAACCTAATTCAAGTGAAGATTGTGTTGGGTTTTATCGATTTTAAAATATTGTTTTTCAGGTAAAAAATGAACACGTAACTATAAAAATATGTGATCTAAAGATAAAAAACCCCCAAGTGTCATATCCATGAGCCTTGGAGGTTGAATGTAATGTCAAACTTCGTGTCTTAACTACTAAATTGTGATACTATCATGCAACTGTGATATTTATTTCGTTGCTTGAACTGTCTCAGTATTCTTTTTTAACATACCATAAAGCACAGCACTTACGAGCGCACCGATTAAGATTGCTATGATTGTAAATAGCGCATGACTGATATCTGTGCCGAAAATAACAACTAAACCACCATGTGGTGCTTGAATACGTGAACCAAATAATAATGCTAATCCACCGGCAATACCTGAGCCAAACATCATGGATGGAATCACACGTAACGGATCTGCTGCAGCAAATGGAATCGCACCTTCAGTAATAAATGATGCGCCCATCACAAAGTTCGGAATAATAGAGCCACGTTGTGCTTTCGTGAATTTTCTTTTAAAGATAATCATGGCAAAGGCAATTGCGATAGGTGGTACCATACCGCCAACCATGGCTGCAGTAATCGGTGCAGCGTTTCCTGCTGTTAACGCAGCCGTACTAAAGACATATGCTGCTTTATTGAATGGACCACCCATATCGATAGCCATCATCGCGCCAATTACAATACCTAAAATAACAATGTTAGAACCTGAGAGTCCGTTAAGTCCATTTTGAAGTGCTTCATTTAACCATGCTGCAGGCGTATTAAATACATAAATCATTAATAAGCCTGTAATAAGAACGGAGAAAATCGGATAAATTAATGTCGGTTTTAAACCTTCTAACATCGGTGGGAAATTTTTCGTTAATGCTTTAATCCCTTGCGTTAAATAACCTGCTAAGAAACCGGCAATAATCCCACCGATAAATCCGGAACCACCTGTCACAGCTAACATACCACCCACTAAACCAGCAGCAAAACCTGGTTTATCTGCGATACTTCGTGCAATGTATCCAGCTAAAATAGGTACAATAAGGGCAAAGGCACTTTTATTCCCTATTTCCCATAACGTTGCCGCAAATGGATGATAGTCCGAGCTTTTTGGATCAAACGCGTTTGGTCCGATCATAAATACAATAGCCATTAATATACCACCCGCGATGACAAGCGGTAACATATTTGAAACACCATTCATTAAATGTTTATAAATCGTTTTACCTATTCCTAATTTTTCTTCTTTTGACTCAGAGTTGTCATGATGCCCTTCTGCTACGAAAGGTTTTCTATTTGAATCCATGGCGCTTTGAATCAACGCTTCAGGACGCTTAATGCCATCTGCTACTGGAACTTGAACGACATTTTTACCATGAAAACGATTCATTTCCACGTGAACATCGGCAGCAACAATGATTCCAGTTGCACGCGCAATATCTTCATCAGTTAATTTATTTTTAATACCACCTGCACCGTTCGTTTCAACTTTCATTTTAACGCCCATTTGATCTGCCTGTTTCTTCAATGCATCGCGTGCCATAAATGTGTGCGCGATACCTGTTGGACAAGCTGTCACCGCTAAAACATAAGGTTCGTCATTGTTTGAGGGTGCCACTGTTTCTTGAATATCACTATTTTCATCTGTTGCTTCATCATCTGCTTCATTAATAATCGCCAACACTTCTTCAGGCGTAGTTGCGTCTAACAAACGGGCACGAACTGCCTCATCCATTAAAATACCTGACAATTTTGCCAATGCATCCAAATGTGTTTGTGCGCCTGTTTCTGGTGCTGCAATCATAAAGAATAAATGTGCGGGCTGCATATCTAAACTGTCATAATCGATACCCGCTTTCGATTTACCAAATGCAATGGCCGGTTGTGCTACAGCTGCAACTTTAGCGTGAGGTATCGCAATACCTTCTCCAATTCCAGTTGAACTTTGACGTTCGCGATTTTCAATCCCTTCAATAAATGCTGAGACATCATTTAATTTTCCAGCCTTGTCGAGTTGCGATGCAAGTTCCTTAATCGCACTCTTTTTATCTGTTGCTGTTAAGTCCATCGCAATGGTTTCTTTCGTGAGTAACTCTGTAATTCTCATGTTACCCCTCCTTATTTAATGGTGTCACTGACACGCTTGATTGTAATGATTGTATTGCTTCACGTTCTGCCAAATCATCGTTGAATGCGGTCGCTGAGCCTGCTGCGATAGCAAGTTCTAATTGCGCTTCGATTGAAAGTGATAATGATAAACCTGCAAGCATACCTGCAACCGTACTATCCCCAGCACCTACCGTATTCACCACGGTCCCTTTCGGCGCTAATATTTTATATGCACAGTGTTGATCAACATAAATCGCACCGTCTCCTCCAAGTGAAACGAGCACGGTTTGTGCACCTTTATGAAGAAGTTTTGTAGCATAGTGAATCACTTCTTGATCAGTAGTGATTTGTGTATGAAACATCTCTTCAAGTTCATGTTGATTTGGTTTAATAAGTAAAGGATGATACGGTAATATTCCTTCCATCAATCCTTTTTCAGCATCTACAACAAGTCTTGCTCCTGTTTGTTCTACAACTTTAGCAATCTCCGCATACGTTGATTGCGGCAAGCTACTTGGCACACTGCCGGCTAAAACAACGATATCGTTTTCTGTTGTTTGAGCGATACGATTAAGTAAATCTTGAAAATGGTGTTGTGTTATATGTGGACCAGGCGCATTAATTTCTGTCTCATCGTCACTTTTCAGCTTGATATTAATGCGTGTATCTTCATCTACCTCAGTAAACTGCGTTGGAATACCTGACGTTTCTAATTGCGTTTGAACAAATCGGCCTGGAAATCCACCAATAAACCCTAACGCAACGGAAGGAACGTTGAGTGTATTTAAAACTCTTGATACATTAATCCCTTTGCCACCTGCAAATTTAGCCGTTGCGGTTGAACGATTTAATTTACCAGTGTGATAGTCGTCTAGAAAGACAATATAATCAATTGATGGGTTCAAAGTCACTGTATATATCATTCTGCTCCTCCTAAAAATTCATATTTGGCTTTAAAACGATTGAGATCAATCGTATCCATCGCCTTTTGGGACGTGATAATAATTGGTTCGTCTTGCGTATAAATTCGTGCAAAGTAACTTTGATGAAATTTAGATGCATCAGCGAGAATATATGTCTGTAACCCTTGTTTCATCGCATTTTCTTTCATTAATGCTTCTTGTTCATCAGGTGTAGTGAACCCTGCATCACAATCAATGCCATTGATACCTAAAAAAACTTTATTAAATGAATAATGCTTTAAGCTGTCGGCGGCTCTTACACCTACAACTGCCATTGTTGTCGTTTTAATTGTTCCTCCGACAACTATTGGACGCAAACCTTTTTTAATCAGTGCATCGACATGAGGTAGACCATTAGTGACTACAGTCACATCTTGCGCATCAATATACGCAATCATCTCTAACGTTGTAGAACCTGCATCAATATAAATACTATCGCCATCTTTAATCATTGATGCTGCTTGTTTAGCAATGTGTATTTTTTCATCAATATGTTGCGTTCGCTTTGTATCTAATGCGAGTTCATGTTGTACTTGACTCAGTTTAGCCCCACCATGAACACGAATTAAAACACCTTCATCTTGTAGCTTCGTTAAATCCCGACGAATGGTAGACGCGCTACACCCTGTGTACTCCATTAAATGTTGTAATGATAAAAAGTGATGTTGTGTAAGTGCAGCAATAATCATCTCATGACGTTTTTCAGTTAACATGCCTCCACCTCATTTCTCTTACAGTATAATGAATGCGTTTCCAAAAATCAATCATTTTCTTTCACAAACAATCATAAACAATCATAAAATGATATAAAAATGACACATGTTGGGCGATTTCATTGCGAAACCACTACATGTGTCAAATTATTACTCAATTATTTGCGATTGAAATGTGTGCACATTGTGCATTTACAATGGTTGCGAGCGTCTTTGGAGCAACGCCTATTTGGACGCCACGTTGACCCCCACTAACATATATGACATCTTGTGAAAATGCTGTAAGATCGATAATTGTCGGAAACAATCGCTTCATTCCTAAAGGCGAGCACCCTCCACGAATATAACCCGTTACACGTTTTAAATCATCAAGAGGTATTAATTGTAATTTCTTTTGACGAAATTGTTGCGCTGCATATTTTAAATCGAGTTGCGCACTCACAGGGATGACACAAACAAAATGGTCGCGCTTCTCATTTTCTAAGACTAGTGTTTTAAAAACTTGGTGAGGGGGCACACCGATTTTTGATGACACCATTTCCCCATCCATATGTGCCTCACTCACTTCAAATGCGCGTACATCATACGTTACCTTGTGCTTATCTAAGAGTCGCATTGCATTCGTTTTTTTCACTATAAGTCCTCTCCTACTTATCACTAAACATGTGATTTACGATATTTTTATCAGATGCTTCATGATCCAATACCATGAATTTACGAATAATAGCCGAATGGTCTACGCTTTTATGCTTTAAGATGTAATCTGCAATGACTTCTGCATTTGCAGTACATTGTTTCACGGAAACCATTTCATCCAATTCAAAATAAAAGCCCACAGTTTGATGATAATCCTGTGTATCTTCATCTAATACGATTATTGGACGATTTAAATGTGCGTAATCAAATAACGCTGATGAATAATCTGTAATGAGCGCGTCGCATATTAAGTATAATTCTTGTATGTCTACCCATTCATTCATAAAGCAATGAATACGCGAATCCATATTACGATAAGTAGTATACAAATGACCTTCATTTGGATGTAGTTTCACAATGACTTCATAGTTGTCAGGTAATAAATGCACAAGCGTCTTCAAATCAAGTTCTGACACATTTTGACGTTGCGATTTACGCCATGTTGGACAAAATAAGATATATCGTTTCTCCGGAGTCGCTATCCCCACATATTTTTCTTGAATGTCGTGACGCTTATGCTCATCCTCTTGATGCCTAATAAGCATACTGTTACGTGGTGCACCCTCGCGCCAAATTTTTAATGATGGATGTTGAGATAAATTAAACGCACTTGAAATCAATGCTTCATAACGTTCTGAACACGACAGTAAAACATCCCATTTTAACATTCTAGGCAAGAACGCTTCACTTTGTTGTTGGCGTTCTACTGGATCCATCAAATCATTCACCATCCGTTTTAAAGGCATCCCATGCCACGTTTGAATCACAGTTTGTTTTGGATGTTTGAGTAAACGATCCCACAAGTTACCATTAATCACGGCAAATTGCGCACGTTCAAACGCTTGAATGTATTCACGTGACCCAAAACGAACAGGTTGCATATCAAATTGGCGTATTTCAATATCAACATATTCATTCGCAGCACTAACATATATAACTTTGTCAGGATATTGACGCTGAATTTCAAGTGCGATTGCTTTAGGATCGCCCGAAAAATTTTTGCCATGAAAAGATTCAATAAACACATGAGAACGCGAAGGATGTATGCGCTGTTGACGTCGTTGTTTCACTTGTTTTTCTACAGCAAATATCCCTCGACGCATATATTGATAGAGTCGTGACTTTTTATTCAGTACGCGTTTAAAGCTATTAGGCAAACGGTTCAACGCTTTTTTTACGGTATGTTTTACGACATATCGACTGTAATAGAATGGCAGTTCAACACGCGTTTTTTCTATTAAATGTGGCGTTATCACATGCTGATCCGCCTTTTCAGCCAATTGCCTTAACAATGTGTCGCTATAGTCCTCATATTGAAATTGTTGATTAAAATAGTGAAAGTCTTCATTACGCATGGTGTCCGTATAGGTTTCTTGAATGGTGGCCATAATAACTTGGTAATCATGTTCTAACTGTTTATTTAAAAAATGGACAGCGTGAAACGGTTGATAAATCGATGTTAGTACCGCGTCATCTCCAGGATAGATGCATGCTTGGTTGCCATCACCAATTGCTTCTAGTATAGAATAACCTAACGTTTCATAAGGAGAAGTTGAAATATATATCGCATGCTTTGGTATGTCTCCATTCAAAAAAACTTGGCGTTCTAATTGATAATACGTAATAAGTTGTTCATATAATTCTAAAGAAGGACCATACCCTTGTATATGAAATTCAACATCATGGTGACCTTTTGTGTAAACAATGAAATGCATTAACTTTAGAGCGTAAGAAATGTCTTTTATGGCATCCTCAAAACGCGCTTTCATCATGAGCGCTTTCGTGTTAGGACTTGGTTGAGGTTGAAAGACAATATGATCTGTATTAACATACATCGGAAAAACGTAAGGATATTCAAATCGTGATGCAAACGCTTTTGCGATGTCCGGCGTACTGACACGCACTGCATCTATTGCTTCTAATGCCAAATCAAAAGATGGATTAATATATGCTAAAGGCGCATGTAGTTCACCTAAAATTTGAATTGTCGGTGCTTGACGTTTCACCTCACGCGCATATTTAAAAAAATCTTCTCTTGTTAAAATAAGCACATCACACGCAGTTAAAGATTTCACATTATGAAAACTTTCAAAATTTACGCCCTCTATTTCGCGAACAGCTGTTTTTTTTAAGTGTTCGACATGGCGCTTACGAAATGGTACATAATTAATGTATGTGACCGTATGATTCGCTGCTTTAAGGGCACGTAGTAAGTTCAGATTACTGCGTGATGTCCCCCCTTTTTGAAATAAGTTAAATCCTAATATTTTAATATGCATCTTTGTCGCTCCTACTTTTTATAAACATAACTACTTTATTGGATATCTATGCAAGTCTCAAATCAAGACGCTTTATAATGAGACCTCAATCGTTGTTCAATAAATATAATGATACAACCTAAACACATAAATGCGATAGACATGATTAACGGATATTCAATATTCAAATCATAAAACCCACCTGCAATTAAAGGCCCCACAAAGTTGCCCATACTTGTAAATGTAGAATTGATGCCCCCAGCAAACCCTTGTCGGTCTCCTGCAATATTTGAAAAATAATTTGTTAACGCAGGTCGGATTAAGTCAAAACCGATAAACACAATAAAACAGATCACCATGACTTGCCAGTATGAATAAGCAAAAATAAGAAAACTTAATACAATGGCAGAGTAGATTAATGCATACGTAATAAACGTTAATTCATTAAAATGACGGATTAATTTATCAAAGAAAAATATTTGAAAGATTGCTCCAAATACCCCTCCGCCTACTATTGCAATAGAGATATCTGAAGGTTGAAAATTCATTTTGTCTGCTGTATATAAAGGGAATAAAGTTTCAAATGCTGATAATCCAAGCGCTAAAATTAAGGTTAAAAGTGCAGGTGTTACAAACATTTTTAAATTAACCTGACTTAACTTTTGTGTCTCAAGTGTAGTAAAGCCTTGTGATGATTTTTGTGATGTTTTGACAAAGAGTACGGTACCCATAAATGCGAAAATACCAAGTATACCTGCAAAAACAAAGGGTACGCGGTGTGAGATTTCTGCTAAAAACCCACCAATACCTGGACCTAATATAAAGCCAGCAGAAATAATTGCAGACATATAGCCAAAATTACGCGCTTTATCTTGCTCAGGTGAAATATCGGCAATAAGCCCCGTAACGCCAGGCATAATCATACCTGCACTAAATCCACCTAACACACGAGAAATTATTAAAATAGGAAATGTATGACCAATCGCAAATAAGAACTCTGATAAACTAAACAAAATTAATCCAATGCATATGATAAGTTTTTTACCTAACTTATCTGCAAGTGTGCCACCAAAGGGAGAGATTGCCATCTGTGCAAGTGCAAAAACTGCTACTAAAACCCCTAAATCTGCACCTGTTAATCCTAAATCTTTTAAATAAATCGGCAATACCGGTATGACAAGACCAATGCCTAAAAAGATGAGAAATATATTCATATATAAAATGATAAACTGTTTTGTCATGGTTCAATACACCCCCTACAATTAAAAATGGTTAGCATATTATATAATAGTCAACATAAATTGGAAAGCGTTATGAGTTGAATTTTCAACAGATATTCCGTAGTGTATTTGACGGATATCAAGTCTAAGGGCACGTACTTTTTACAACCACTATCGCATAAAGATTAGTTTCAGTTTATCATATTCATCAATTTCGAGGAGGGATGAGATGCAAGCGCGTTATATCGCTCGGCTCTTATATGTATTTTTATTCGTCACAACACTCGTTGTTCCGAACCATTTCAAATTTTTATTATTAAATCTGACACTCGCCTATATCCCTTTAGAACTCGCATATCTACTTAAATTATTCGTACCCAAACGGTTATTCGAATGGCCATTATTTGTCATATATCTGGGCATTTTTATACTGATGTTACCTAATACATTCTACATGGTGACAGACCTTATACATTTAAATCAATTTTCGTTTAGCTTTTTATCCGGTTTAGTTTTGATTGAATGGATTCATTTTGGATTATTGGTGACAGGTGTTTTATTTGCGGTATATTGTTTTACACTTATTGCTTTAGAACTCTTTCATTTACCATTTCCGTTATGGACCCGCTACATCATTTTATTAGGAATGACGTTATTGAATGGATTGGGCATTTATGTGGGCCGTTTTTTAAGATTCCATAGTGTGCATCTCATTAACAATCCATTTTCTGTGGTTATTTCAACTTTAAAATCGATAGATGCTCCTGCGATAACATTTATTGGATTAATTGCACTCATGCAATGCCTCTTACTCTTATGCTTGAAAGGAGTGAGAACGAGATCATGACTGTGTTACTATTGCTCATCATCTTACAATGCCTTATGTCAATATTGCTTTACCAACTTAAATGGCCTTTTTATTGGGCAATCATGTTGTTCTTTATGCCTTTTGGCATCGGATTATTTTTAATTCAACTTTTTTATTATGAACGGCACTACCCAGAGTGGAAAGTCCCCTTAAATATAAAAATACGTTTAAAGTACATGTATATAATTACATTTTTTGAATTTGTATTATTGTATATAGTACTTTTTGTGGTTAAATAGAAGTATTCATTTTTTTAAGGAGGGTTGGTATGAATCAACACAAAACGCTTCGCCCTGCATGGAGAGATTTGTTAGCCTTCGTTATTTATTATATAAGTGCTATGGTTTTCAGTTCTATAATTTATTCTATTCATCCGGTTATGTTTAACTATAACATCGAACATCCGAAGGTGTTTTTATTAACGAGTGTATGCACGAGTTTATCTGTGATATCATTCTTAATATGGTCACATCGGAAGCATCTCAAAACAAAAATTTTCCAACGATTACGAGAACTTCAATCACAGATGAAACTCGTCTTATTCGCTTATATTTTATATGTAGTTGTAAGTATCGTTATGAGCATCACTTTCAAATTATTGCCTAAATCTTGGCAATTTGATACTACAGTCAACCAAAAAGGCATCGTCGAATTATTTCAAGATAAAGCCTGGTTGCCTTTAGTTTTTATCGTTTTAGTGATTTTAGTTCCCATTACTGAAGAACTACTTTTTAGGCATGTTATTATTGGTGAACTCGGTAAAAAGTTTGGCGTTTGGGTGATGGGGGGTATATCTGTGGTGACTTTTGCTATGTTACATGTAACTAACGCCCAATCACCACTTGAAGTGATACCTTACCTAGTCATGGCAACACTTTTCGTTATAATGTATATACGCACAAATTGTAACATTGCGGTTTCCATATTTTTACATATGCTTGTAAATGCCGTATCCTTTGTCGGCGTTATCGTACAAAGCTTGGCATAAATATTAAATATATAAGCCTTCAAAATTCATGTTAAGATGAACTTTGAAGGCTTTTAGTCATTTACTAAGCATCCGCTTTATGTGTAACTCAATATGCACCATTGTACATTTTTACAACCGCCACGCTATGTCAGTTTTATTTTTGTACACTTTTTAAAGTTGACTTTAACGCACTGACCGCTTCTGCAGAATGTTTAAATTGTTGTTTC
This sequence comes from Staphylococcus agnetis, assembly GCF_011466855.1. Classification (NCBI taxonomy): domain Bacteria; kingdom Bacillati; phylum Bacillota; class Bacilli; order Caryophanales; family Staphylococcaceae; genus Staphylococcus; species Staphylococcus agnetis. Next base: position 382,312 of record NZ_CP045927.1, on the reverse strand, counting down.
TCCTCACTAGTAAGATCCAGCTCGATTATTTTTTCAATCCCTTTCCCACCTACAACGGTAGGGATACCAATGTATAAATCTTCTAAACCGTATGTCCCATCACAATATGCGATAGTTGGTAGCACGCGTTGCTTATCCAAAATGATTGCTTCAATCATTTCATAAACCGCTGCTGAAGGAGCATAGTACGCAGAGCCATCACCCAATAATTTTACAATTTCAGCGCCTCCACCTTGCGTACGTTTTACAATGTCATCAATTTTCTCTTGAGGTAAAAGTTCTGTAATTGGCACCCCATTTACATGACAGTGTCGAATGAGTGGCACCATAGTATCACCATGACCACCTAAAACAATACCATGTACGTCATTTACAGCTACATTGAGTGCCTCAGCTACAAAGGTATTAAAGCGTGCTGAATCAAGCACACCTGACTGGCCCATCACACGTTCACTTGAAAATCCAGAATGTTGATATACTGTATATGTCATCGCGTCAACAGGGTTCGTCAATACAATAATTTTACAGTGTGGCGAATATTTAACAATTTGTTCTGTGACTTCAATCATCACTTGTTCATTGGTTTGAATCAACTCATCTCTCGACATACCTGGCAATCGTGGCACACCAGCAGTTATGACTACGACATCTGAATCAGTAGTTTCAGCATAATCAACTGTGGATGTTACATGCGTATCAAACCCTAGTATCGAACCACTTTGTAAAATATCCAATGTTTTCCCTTTGATTTGTGCTTCGTTCTTCTTGCGATCTACTAAAACAACATCCGCAATATCATGTGTAGCAATAATAAATGCTAATGTTGCGCCAGTATGTCCAGACCCTACTATTGTGACTTTTTTACGTTTCATCATCATGCTCCCCCTTATACTCTTTTCATCCTTATTATACCATTGTACTCGTGGAATGAACTGATTTTATGAAAGCGTTTTCGTTAATTGTGAAAAAATATTTCAGACAGCAATCACCTACGTAAATTGGCTGCCTGAACTGTTATCATGATTATGCATGTAATGTTAAAAACACGTGAAGAATTGCAGCAAATCCCCCTACAACACAAAGCGTCATAAAGAGTAATATTAAACAAATTTTGCCGTACTTCAATAAAAATGCTATAAACGTGGCAATAACGTGATAGACCATAAACACACCCGTTATTGCTACAAACCAAATTAATTGTGGCGAAAAAAGTACCACCATCATCATTAAAATGGCAAATAGAACATAAGGTAACGCAATCATATTGCGCATAAACACAAATTGTTGGCGTTTAGAATCATGAGCCATATTTCAATCTCCTTTAAATGACTTAGGGTATATCATAGCCCTGAGCTGCGGTATAAATATCAAACCAATCTTGATCTTTCAATGAAATGTCTAATCCATGAATAGCTTGGTCAACACGTTCTATCCGATGCGTGCCTAATATAGGTAAGATAGACGCTGGGTGTTTATGAAACCAAGCGACAATAATAGATGCGACATGGGTATTGTACTCTTTTGCAAGCCGTTCTAATACTGGAAGGACACGTTGTGATTTTTTATCAGTTGGATCAAATAACTTTCCTCCTGCAAAAGGTCCCCACGCCATTAATTTCACATCATCTTTATACATATCATCAATCGTACCATCGTGGAATGCATCTAAATGATACGGTGAAATTTCTACTTGATTCACTGCGATATGAAAGCGGTCATCTTTTAAACAATCATTCAGCAATTCGTATTGGGAACGTCTAAAGTTTGATACACCAAAAGACTTCACTTTACCTTCTTCAACTAAATCTTGAAGTGCTTCTGTAATTTCACATGGTTTCATTAATGGTGATGGGCGATGAATCAATAATGTATCGATCGAATCTACACCCAAATTTTTCAAAGCACGATCAACAGAACGTGTAATATGCTTTTTACTTAAATCATATCGGTGTGCTGTTTGATCTGGAAAAATATCATTAGGCTGTACAATTCCACACTTCGTTACAATTTCAATCTTCTCTCTTAAATGAGGTGATAACTTTAAAGCCTCTCCAAACATTTGTTCAACTGTGTATTTTCCATAAATATCTGCATGGTCCATCGTTGTAACTCCACGCGCTACTAATTGATGAATAAATGTATTTAATTCTTGCTTGGACATGTGCCAACGATCAGCACGATAAAACCCTTGAATTATTTTTGAGTAAGACACGTGTTGGTTAATTGATACTTTTTCCATTATAAGCCACCCCGCTTCTACTATTAGCTAAATTGTAACATATCTAACTGATTTCTTAATTGCGCTTTATCTAAATGTTCTCCGATCAAAACGATTGAAAGTGGTACATCACTTTCACCTATTTTTTCTAAAGAAGGTACAGGTTGTGCAAATTGAAATACTATTGTTTCTTGCGGTTCTGCTCTAAATCGAATAAATCCTTTCGCTCTATGTATCGTTTCAGGTAACTTCAATATAAATTCGATAAATGCATCTTGGGCAATAGGACCTTGAAAGGTATACGTCATACTTTGAAAAGTTGGGTGACCTGTCGTTTGAGCGGGCATTTTCTGGGTAGTGTTATCGTAGGAAAGCACTTGGGACAACTGTCCATATGACGTTGAAATGATTTGACTATGTGGTGCATACTTTCGAACAGCTTTAACAGCCTCTGTTTGCTGTTCCGCATTGTCTAGCAAATCGATTTTATTGATGATGATATGATGACTGGCACGCATTTGGTCTTCTATTAATTGTTGTTTGGCTTGGCTAAAGGATGCTTTACGACAAATATCAGATGCTGAAACAATTGTGATGACTTGAGGGGATTGAACGCGTTGTGAAATTATAGGGTCTTCACACGCCATCAACATATCAATAGGATTTGCGATGCCTGTCGCTTCAATTACAATGTGTTCTACTTGATTATGTATGATTAAATGGTGTATGGTACTCACGAGCTCTGTTTGTAAGTCACAACATACGCAACCATGCATTAAAGACACTTTCGTATCGATATGGTTTAAAAGTTCGCTATCCATGTCAAAGTTACCGAATTCGTTTACAATTAGCGCAACTTTCTCATCATTTTTTAATATTTGGGGCATATAATTACTTAAGAATGTGGTTTTTCCGCTCCCTAAAAAACCGTTTACAATTGTAACTTTTGTTTTATTATTTAACATAAAATCTAACCTTTCTCTTAAATAAACAACAAATTTTCAACAATGTATGTGTAAATCTGTCTTTTAGCTTGATAAAGTGTGTAGAATCTTCTAAAATTACTGCATGCTTTATTTTTAGCATAGCATAGATTTAAGTAGAGCGACTTAAATCCACTCAATTATGGACGGATTCCCATCCGTGAGAGAGAAATACGGATAGAATGTCTGGAGGAAAAAAATTATGTCTGATCATCTTAATTTAAAAGAGCAAGTATGTTTTAGTTTGTATAATGCACAACGTCAAGTGAATCGTTATTATTCAAACAAAATTTTCAAAAAGTACAACTTAACGTATCCACAATTTCTAGTTTTAGAAATTCTTTGGAACCAGTCACCTGTTAATGTGAAAAAAGTTGTAACAGACCTTGCATTAGATACAGGTACTGTCTCACCGTTATTGAAACGTATGGAGCAAATCGATTTAATTAAAAGAGAACGTTCTGAAATCGATCAACGTGAAGTATACGTACATTTAACTGAAAAAAGTGAAAGTATGAAACCTGAATTAGAAAACGCTTCAAAAACAGTTGCAGAAGCGTCTTCGCTTGATCCCGATGAAATCAAAGAATTGAACCGTTTACTTGATAAAATCATTACTGCTTTTAGTGAATCAAAATAATTGAGTGTACAGATTAACTTCAGTAAAGGTGTAGGCCCTAAAGCTATTACACCCTATTCTAACTAAATGGATTAAAATTTGGATTATTTAGCATATATGTGAAGAAGATAGGCGATTCTTCTTCCTTATAGTTAAAGCATGGCACATGAAACCAAGGGCTTGGATTAAAATCCAAGCCCTTCTTCCATATCACAATGTTTTGTGTGTTTTCAAAGTAACTGAGGGTCAACGCGCGTTAACATACCCTCTTCCATTTTATAAACGACATCAAAGTCCTTTAATATTTCTAAATTATGAGTTGCCACAATGAGTGTTTCTGCAGTTTGATGAATTTGACGCATGATATGTGACGTTTGTTGCACATCAATGCCCTTAGTAGGCTCGTCTAAAATCCACACAGGCGCATTTTTTAACCATAAACGGGCAATTGCTAATCTTTGAAACTCACCGCCTGATAACGCATTTTTGTTTAATGTAACTGCTCTTGTTAAAGGAATATTATCAAGACCCACACGGTGTAAAGCATCGAGACACGCTTCCTCACCATACGTAGTTAATAAATTGTCTTGAAGTGTGCCATCAAAAAATTGTGCATCTTGCATAAGTGGGTTCACTTGAGTCAGCCAATGCGTGCGATGAAAATCAACTTGACCTCCTATAGCCATCTTTCCTTCAGAAATTGGATATAGTCCCAATAAAATGTGTAACAATGTCGATTTACCAGAACCAGACGCCCCTATAATTGCAATATGGTCTCCCCTATGAATATTAAGATGAATATCTTTTAAAGTGGCGCGTTGTTGCGTTGGAAATTGGTGATATACACCTTCGAGATGAAATAATGGTGTTTGCTTGTCTAATTGATGTACTTTAACGTGGTGTGTCCCTTCATCTAATTGCGCCACCGACATCACATCATTTAATTGATGGATTGCCTCATCTGTCTCACTTTTATAATAAGCCACCTGACTCATCATGACATGTTGCTCAAATAAAGTTAGTAACATCAGTACAATACTTGTAGCATAGATAGGATCAAATGCTCCAGATTTCACCTGAATCGCAGTTAATAAAATAGTCATAAATATAGCTATCATACTTATCACATTTAAGATGTATTGGTAAATAATATGAAACATTTGTTCTCGATACTCCACGTCACTGAGTGCTGCTTCTGCATTTAAAAGACGTGTTTCATAAGAGTGACGCTGACCAAACCGTTTTAATTCCTCACACCCTAAAATATAATCATAATATTGATGCATTAACATTTGATATTTTTGGTCCATATCTTTTTTAATCATTGTTGCACGCTTAGCACTCATCCATGGAATACACCATAGCGAGAGCCCAATCACAATTAAAAGTGTCAGTGCATGCCAAATTGAAAAATAAAACAAAACACCAATGGTTAATCCACTCGTTAAAGTTAATACAATAGGTGGATAATACACGCGTAAATAAATATTTTGTAACGCCTCAATTTGTGAGACCATTCTGCCTAATAAGTCACTTGTTTTAAATTGTCTAAAAACATTAGGAACGATAGGAATCAGCGCTTGATAAAAGTGCACTCTTACATCACGTAACATTGTGAAGGTCGCGCGATGTGAGAGCAAACGTTCATAATAACGCGTTATCGCCCGTGTAAAGCCAAATAGTTTCACAGTGACAATGAGCCCCATAAGCGCATAAAGTGGCGCACCTAGTGCACTTTGTGTGATCATATAGCCACTAAAGAAAAACATCGCTAAGGCTACACTACTTCCCACAACACCTAAAACAATAGCTACTACAATATCACGGTTCCATTTTATATTCACTGATTGACTTAATACATTCGTTTTGTCACTTTCCACGTATATCTCACCTCCATTTTGTTGTCTTTGTACTTTTTAATTAGTTTTATCACCCACAACAACGTATTGAATTAAATTTCTGTCAAAATCGTTTCATCATCTTTAATCAAACACCCTTGCTCGATATACCAACGTCGATGGGCATGTATCAACGATGCTTGATGATGCGCAATCGTGATTTGCGTAATATGCGCAAAATGGCGTTGGACGACTTCTTGTATTTTACGTTCAGTGCTACGATCCAATCCAGTTGTTGGTTCATCCAAAATAATGACATCAGGTTTTAACAATAGTACTCTGGCAAGTTCAATACGGCGCATTTCTCCACCTGATAACATTTCTCCGCCTTCACCGATACGCGTATGGATACCTTCTTGAAATTGTTTAATCTTATGACCTAACGCTACTTCTTCAAGTACACCTTTAATGCTATTGTCATCAATGTCATTAAATAGCGTGATATTGTCTGCAATTGATGCATTAAAAATATAAGGATTTTGAGATAAATAACCAATATTAATCTTTTTTGAAAATGTAATGTTTCCTTCTGAAGCCTTCACTTCACCTAAGAGTAATCGTACGAGCGTTGATTTCCCCGCGCCACTCGGACCTACAAGCGCAATATGATCACCTTCATAGATTTTAGCATCTATCGCTTTTATTGCATGATGCGTTGTATTTGGATAGCGAAATGATACTTGATTTAATTGAATTAATGCATCTTGATTTGCGATTTTTTGCGGCGTTTCATGTGTTTCCGACGGTGCTTGAAGTGTATTTCGAATAATTTCACTCGCCCCTTCACTTTCTTTACCAACATGAAACGCTTGTCCTAAATCTTTAATCGCGTTATAAAACTCAGGCGCTAGTATTAAAGCAATCACAGCGGTTAAAAACGAAATACGGTGAAATACAATTAAACTTAACCCAACTTCTAGCGCTACAAGTCCAATGCCAAGCATACTTATAAAGTCTAGCATCAAACCAGATAAAAATGCACTTTTCAAAATAATCATGGTTTTATCACGAAATTGAGTACTTTCATGTTCAATTTTTTTAACGGCGCGATCCGTATGTTGAAATAACTTTAAAGTCACTAAACCACGTGTTAAATTGACAAATCGTTGACTGAATTGATTTAAAAACGTCATTTGATCTTTAGCAGCATCTCGTGTTTTCAACCCAAAAATAATATAAAATAACGGGATAAAAGGTGCTGTCACCATCATAATGATGGCCGTTGGAAGGTTAATTAAGAACATTGTAATAATGATAGATATTGGAATCAATGTAGATTTAAAAAGTTGTGGTAAATACGTTTTGAAAAACGGTAGCATCTCTTTTAACGTTTCAGTAGCAATAGCGAGTCGTGTTCCAACCGGTTGTTGCGATTGTAATTGCAGTAATTGACGTCGTACTGTTCCTCTAACATGATGACTTAAACGTGTACCAAGCCAATCATTGAGCATCATGAAAGTGGCTCTTAATAAGAGTGCAAATGCTAAAATGATAAGTAACGTTTGCCAATGATGGCTTTGATTTAATAATAATTCATTAAGTATCATTGCAATCGTAATATTTTGGGTAATGATAATGAGCGCTAACATGATATTTGTCACGCTTAAGAGCACCGCAAACCGCCTATATTTTTTTAACCAACTGTGAAGCCATTTCATATTATCCGTCCTTTACATTTGCGTGAATACTTTTTCAGTTTACAATGAATGTATTACTAGTATATAGGGTTGTATTTTTTCGTGCATTTGATGACGCTTGTTTTCATAAAAAGTTGTGACAGTTTATTTACATGTGAGATGCTCATACTTTGGACTGATAGCATTTATTTATTAAGACATGCTTATTAAGATGTGCTATGATATGCTAAGTTATAAAGCAAAAATTAAACATAAAGAGGGTTAATGTTATGCTATTTTTTGAATTGCTTAAGGCATTAGTGCTTGGTATTGTAGAAGGATTAACGGAGTTCGCACCCGTTTCTTCAACAGGCCATATGATTTTAGTTGATGATATGTGGTTAAAATCTACGCAATTTTTAGGATCAGAATCGGCTTTTACTTTTAAAGTTGTGATTCAATTAGGTTCTGTTTTTGCTGCAGCGTGGGTATTTAGGCATAAATATTTTGAAATGCTTCATATTGGAAAATATGCACCTGAAGTTCAAGAAGGACGTCGCTCTAAACCTCGACGTTTAAAAATTACTCATATTTTAGTAGGTATGATTCCAGCAGGTATTTTAGGTGTATTATTTGATGATTTTATCGAAAAACATCTCTTTAGTGTGCCTACTGTATTAATTGGTCTATTTTTAGGTGCAATTTATATGATTATTGCAGATAAATATAGCCGCGGTGTACGCAACCCTAAAAATGTCGATGAAATAAATTATTTTCAAGCGTTTGTAATTGGTCTTTCTCAAGCTATTGCAATGTGGCCAGGATTTTCACGCTCAGGCTCTACCATTTCAACAGGTGTCTTAATGAAAATGGATCATAAATCCGCTTCAGATTTTACATTTATGATGGCTGTCCCTATTATGATGGCCGCTAGTGGCTTATCATTAATTAAAAACTTTAGCTATATTCATTTAACACATATTCCATTTTATATTCTTGGTTTTCTTGCAGCCTTTATTTTCGGTCTATTATCGATTAAATTATTCTTATCATTAATTAAACGTGTCAAATTATTGCCATTTGCGATTTATCGAATCGTGCTTGTAGTAGTCATCGCAGTTGTTTATTATGGCATCATTAAATAATATCGTATCTTTCAAAGGTGGAATATAGTACACCTGTTAATTAAGAATAAGCCAGCAAAATTCATTGATACATGAACTTTGTTGGCTTTTATTTATCTAAATAAATTGAGTCTTAGTGTCGAACAATATGATGAATTGTGATTGATCCTTTAGCCGAGTCTTCTGAGACATTAAGCCGATACCGAAAATTCATTTTGAGGTAAGGCACCTAAAAATCGAGGCGTCAGGGACAATCATCAATTGCAATGAATTATGTATCAGCCCCTTCTATATTTCTTCTCTCCACTACGCCAATATTAAAATCAACTTAATTCTAATCCCCTTATTATATTTAAGATTCATTTAATGTTTATTTTTATCTAAACCATTTAATATATCATTATAAATAAATTTGAAAGGTGAATGTATGACCCCTCTAAGGAAACGATTCGATGATGATATGACCGTAACAAAGGCACCCTATATGCACGCATTTGGTAAAGGATTATTGTTTGCAATACTGCTTAGTATTGCTTTTGAAGTAAGTAATGAAACCCCTACCCATTCAATATGGGCAGTGATTTCTTTTCTTTTAACTTGTATCATCCTTTTAATAATGCAACGTTGTGGCTTTTCATTTTTGTCATTTCGTGCATTAACATTAAGTGACTGGTTTTTAGTCATTGCTGGGCTGCTTCTAATGATAAGTTTAGATAACCTCTTTGACTACTTCATAGATGCTAGTAGCGTCAATGATGACAATATTTTCAATGATTTTAAAGACGTACCTACTTGGGCAGCAATATTAAGTATTGCAGTTATACCTGCCATATCAGAAGAGATTATGATGCGTGGTATAGTAATGCGGGTGTTTTTTAGAAATCATTTATTTATCGGTATGCTTGTTTCCAGCATCATTTTTGCGTGGTTACATGAAGCTGATTCTCTCATCGGCTATCTTCCATATTTTTATTCTGGCATTATTTTTGCGCTCGTTTATTTAAAAACGAAACGTATAGAAGCAGCAATACTCGTTCACTTCTTTAACAACTTACTGAGTACACTATTTATTTAAATAAATCATATAACAAGAAAGGATGTTCATTATGAAATTAGGTATGTTATTAATACGCTGGATGCTTGCAACTTCTTTTTTAGTTCACGGCACATTAAAATTTGTTGACTTAGATGGCACTATTCACTTTTTGGGATCGCTTGGATTACCTCCTACGATTGCCGTATTAATGTCTATTGTTGAAGTCGTTGGCGGTGTGATGCTAATTGCAGGGATATTAACACCCTATGTCAATGTATTTTATATTAGTGTGATGTTAGGTTCTATTTTCACATTAAAGTTAGGGCGTGGCTATGTGAGTGGTTTTGAATTTGAAATTATTCATATCGTGATGAACTTAGCGTGTATTTGTAGTTACAAATGGAATAAATGGATGCAATTTTATTAATTTGCACCTCCCTATAAGAATGAGACACTATGGCGTCTCATTCTTTTTTTATTGTGTTTTGGACCGTTTTTATATTCTATATTTAAAGTAATCGTATAGCATTTCTCCCCTGTATGTTCACGCCTTATGAATTGTATTATGCGTTTATATTCTAGTATCATAGGGTAAAAGGACTTAAGTATATTCTTAAATGGAGGCAACGTGCATGAATAAAACGATTAAAACGATTATTAACGTATTACCTATTTTTATCGTTCCATTAATAAATGAACGTCAAAAATTCAAAGAACATCCTGAAGTCAAAAAAGTGACGGATGTGACTGTGAATACTTCTAAAACTGTGGCTCATAAAACGACACATGCAGCACACCATGTAAAGTCGACTGCTGGACGTGTATCACACGCAGTTGTATCAAACACAGGTCAGCTTAAAGAAAACTTAGCTACGCAAAAGCGTCGTCGTGATTACAACAAAGCTATGAAAAAAGAAGCTGAAGCACAGCGTTATCGAAGAAAAGAAAATGTGCGTGCACGTGGCGAGGAACTTGAAGCTGAGAACCAAAAAGAAATTAGTAAGTTTAATAAAAAACTTCAAAAGCATATTGATAAGCGCCATAAAGAAGAAACTAAAGCGATTGAAAAACGCCAAAAGCATATGGTTAAAAACTTAGAAAAAATGCAGAAATATGAAGAAAAAGCAGGCCATGTTCCTGGCGATAATGACGCAAATGATTTTGAGCTTGCATCTCCAGCTAACGAAAAAGCGTTTCAAGGAAATAAGGACCGCTCTAAAGTAATGGCAGATGGCGACAAATTAGAACAAAAAAACAAAGTACAATCGCGTAAAATGAATAAAAAGCTTCAAAAAAACATTGAAAAACGTCATAAAGAAGAAGAAAAACAAGCAAAAAAAGATCAAAAGTTACGGCAGAAACAACTCAAAAAAGCTCAAAAAAATGCACCAAAACCATCTGAACACGTTGTAGATAGAGATACTTTAGGCGCTACAGCAAGTACAAAAGCGATGACAGCAGGCCAAGACCAAACAGGCACACCATCTAAAAAAGCGTTAAAACAAAAGAAGAAAGACGAGAAAAAACGTCAAAAACAAGCAAAAAAATTAGAAAAGAAAATACAAAAAAGTGCTCAAAACGTAGACCTAGCTGCTGAAGCTCCGTCTGAAGATAAGTTACCGCCACGCATTAAGTCAATGGCAGAAGTACAATCTTTTGAAGCCCAAACAGGGTTAGTGTCTAAAGATCAAACACCTCAATCATCAGCGCATCATAACACTAAAAATGATGCGAATCAAGGGCCTCAAGATGAGAAAACAAGTTTGAATACAAACGTTGACGAAAACTTGAATCACGCACCACTTTTCAAACAACAATATGCGCAAATGGAAAAACATGTGAAAGACAACGACCAACAACGTAAGGATGAAAAACTGAATAAAGTATCTGATGATGCTTTAAGTAAGTTAAAAAAGTAATATGCGTATACTCATTGATGGCGATGCTTGTCCTGTAGTAGATTCAATTATTGAACTTACTATAGGGACAGGCATTTTTGTATACATATTTCGTAGTTACGCGCATTATTCTAATCGAGATTACCCCTCTCATGTGCAACTTAAATATATTGATGGTGGTCGCGATGCGGTCGATTTTGCTATCATTAAATCGATGCAAGTACACGATCTTATCGTGACACAAGATTACGGACTCGCGAGTATCGCACTTCAAAAATCAAAATATGTCATGCATCATTTAGGCTACTTTTACACTGATGACAATATCGATCAATTATTAACGCAACGATTTTATAGTCAACAGGAACGTCGTAAATCTCGAAGATATTCGAAGGGTCCTAAACCATTCTCCGAAGCACAACGTCATCATTTTGAAGTTGCACTTCAACGCATTATTCAATACGAATTAGAAAAGGAGCACAAATATGATTAAACGAATTGCAGTCTTTTGTGGTGCCAGTAAAGGCCATAACGATATTTATGTAAATGAAGCCTACCAACTTGGAAAATATTTAGCTGAACAACACATCGAACTTGTCTATGGCGCAGGATCTATCGGTATTATGGGTGCCGTTCAACAAGGTGTCCTCGATCACGGTGGAAAAGTAATTGGTATCATGCCTCACTTTTTAGATACTCGTGAAATTACTAGTCAAAATTTAACAGAACTCATCCTTGTTGATTCTATGCATGAACGCAAACAGAAAATATCTGAACTTGCTGATGCATTTATTCTTGCACCAGGTGGGGCAGGGTCATTAGAAGAATTTTTTGAAATTTATACATGGGCACAAATCGGCTTACATCAAAAACCAATTGGCATTTATAATACAAATCAATTCTACCAACCCCTCGTTTCTTTAATACAACATATGATAAAAGAAGGTTTTATAGACAGTAAATATCAACACCTTGCACACGTTCATAACGAACCTCAATCTTTAATTGAACGTTTAAATAATTTTAAACCGATATCTACTAGAACGTATGATTAATGTACCTGAACTACTGTAAAATAATGCAGCATCGCCCTTCACATTCAAAAAGTGCCTAAAGGAAATCATCTACATCTTCCTTTAGGCACTTTGTTGTGGTGTCCATACATATCTTACGTTCTCTTTTAATTCATTGAATTGACTTAATTCAGGTTTATCAAAATAATCGACAAAAGTCATTCCAATTTTTTGCATCACACGGATAGAAGCTGTATTATTTTTTGCTGCAATCGCATAGATGGGTCCTAAATCCATTTTTTCAACATACTTCAAAACAGCTTTAGCCCCTTCTTGCGCTAAACCATTATTCCATACTTCAGGTAGCAATCGCCAACCAATTTCATAAAACGGAAGTTCATCAAATGGATATGGGCTTTCTTTAGTAAGGTAATTTAAACCTATAAATCCAATCCATTGATGCGTTGCTTTTAGTTCAACTGCAAACAACCCAATACCATGTTTTTTCAATGTGCGTTGCATGGCTTCAAAATCGAGTTTAGAACGTTGATAGCTCAATAAACTTGTAAAATAACGCCTCACTTGTCGGTTCGCATTCATTTGTTGTAATGGTAATAAGTCTTCATCTTCCCAATCTCTTAAAATCAGGCGTTCCGTTTCGATATAGACAGACATTGAAATCCTCCTTTTTCAAATATAAAAAAGCGCTCAATAGCTACATTCGCTAAAGAACGCGTTTAACACCTAAAATCTATGCTCTTGAAATGTAACTAATGAGTTGAATTTTAACAGCTTTATCTTTAATACGCGCCATATCTTGACCTTTTGTCGTCGTAAAAATCGCATCTACAAAATCGTTTTTATGATTTAATCGATATGTAGCTGTATACGTTTCCCAGTCATGTTTAAAATTTGGTTTTAACGCAATATATCGATTAATATCTCCTGTAGAATCTACTAATGTGTAACCTGTTATATTTTCGATTTCACGGCCAAGTTCAACTAATGACATTTCACGACCTTCAATGAGATTAAATTCTTTTTCGTACATAGTTCAGTCCCTCTTTTCTCTACAATCATATATGTAATTTTTTACCCTAAACCATCTGAGACGAAACGCACCGCCCACTGTACAACTATTTAATATAACTTATTCTTTCGTGGAGGTTTTCTTATCATTTGAATCTTGAACTGTTTTTTCTTTGTCTTTTACTTTATCATGATGCGCATGTTCAGATGACTTTGATGCGTCTTCATTTGCTTGAGAAGATGGTTTGTCTTTGTGCTTTTCTTTGTCGTTAGTTTTATGCTTCTCTTTAGAAGATGATTCAGGTTTCTTAATATCTTCTTGTACTTGCTGAATTTGATCATCTAATTTTTTGCTTTGTTCTTTTAATTTTTTATTCTCATTCTCTAAACTTTTTTGTTCTTGTTCTAAGGATTTAATTTCATTTTGAAGTTTATCCTTCTCACTTTGCCCACAGCCTGATAAAAGGATGGCACTAGCTATCAATGCACCGAGTACTTTTTTCATTTATCTTCTCTCCATCACTGAATTACTGTGTTCTATTTTATCATGGTTCTATCGTATACGCATCTTTAGTCACTATCCAGTGGCTTATGCATGATGACTTTTTGCACACGATAGCCTAATTTTTCATTTAATGACTGCATCGCTGTATTGGTAGCTAAAACTGTCCCTATCATATGATGGGCTTTAAGTGTTCTAGCCCAATTTTCAACATATTGTTTAAGTTCCATTGCTATACCTTGTTGTCTATAGTCTGGATGGGTATATAAGGACTCAATCGTCACTGTTTTCGATGATTGATCATAATGAGCCCAAATATAGCTTACGACCAGTGTTTCTCTTAATACTACACGGATACACTCTTGTTCATATTGGAGACAACGCAATATCATTTCTTCGTATAATGCACACATCATCGTAGTCACGCCTTTTTGAACTGTAGGGTCCCCTTGCAACATTTGCACATGTTTATGAGCGATGTCTTGAATGCACGCCACATCAGCGTGGGTTATGTTTTTGATTACAGTCTCCTTTCTCATAATAACCTCACCTTAATTCATTTGTATTTTGCACGTAGTCATACTATAATCAATTTAAATTATGCCATAATTTCAAGGAGGTGTGTATGATGAAGTCTGTAGAACAACTCACGCGAGACAACAATGTTAAATCATTACGTTTAAATAATACCGATCGCCAAATTTTTGAAAGTTACATGACTTATGTTCGAGCTGATATGCGCGTGAATGCATATGAATCAGAAAAAGTGTTACAACACATTTTGGATCATCTTTTGAAAGCAGAAGATAAAGGGACGCATGCTATGGATTTCTTTAATCATGACCCTAAAAAACATGCCATACACACCATTAAAACATTACCGAATCATACTATTGTCAATATTTTTAGAACCATTCTTAAGCATTTAATATTATTACTTGGTGTTTTTTGTTTCTTAAAAGGTTTTATTGGTTTTTTCATTAATGATACACGTCTTTATTTATATACATTTCCCATCACATTTGTCATAGGGGTCTTTGTATTGTTTTTATTTATATGGGCGTGCTATAAAATGGTACAACTTCAAGCGTTTAGTTATTCAAGGTTCTCATGGTTTTTTGGTTATATCGTTATTATTGCGTTATTCATCATTTTATTTTTACTGTTTTTCTTTCCTCAAAACTTTTTACAATGGGGTCCGTACATTAATATTGGCAATTGGACATTTATATTAATTTCTTTTGTAGTCATACCAATTGGATTATATATTAATGACCGTCAAGATAAAAAAAATAAAACAGAGACGGCATCTTGGCGTTATAAAGGGACTTAATTCTTCTCATTTTTTCTAAACATATTCAATATAAAAATAGCCTTCAAAGTTCATCGGAACATGAACTTTGAAGGCTATTTAACTTTAACTGTTCTACAGCACATATCATGATGTGCCCTGAATCTGCTATTATTTATCATATTGATGCGTCTTACGTATTGATGAATAACGCATCAATGAAAAACCATAGAATCATTATCAACATCACAATTCCTTGCATGAATGCACTTGAAAAAAATGCGACTAGGGAGCCAAAACTCGCTTTTAGCGCCTTATCAACCGCTCGTTGTTCCATCATTTCAATTACAAATACTAAGATAAATGGCACAATTAAAATTCCAAAAGGAGGTAACACAAAAGAGCCAACGATGACACCTATTAAAGCAGCCCACTCTCCTTTTTTACTACCTCCGAAACGATTGACAAAATAACGATTCATTAATAAGTCAGAAATAAAAATAAATAAAGTTAGGCCCACCATTGCACTCCAAAAAACCCATGATAGTGTGTGTTGGTGAATGCCAAACTGATAAATTAAAAACCCGATCCACAAAAAGAGGACACCTGGAATAATCGGCTTGATTAGACTGAATAATGCAACTGCAAAACATATTACAATCAATAACCAAAATAGTATTGTCATTGCTACATCATCCCTTTCTATTGTGCGTGTGGTTGGACATTCGTTTTTGTTAATAATATTAATAGAAAACCAAGTGCAAGTGACAATGCTGAAACATAAAATACATTGCCAAGTCCAACCCACTGACTCATCGCACCGCCTAATAAATTACCTAATAGTTGTCCTACTACCATTGCATTTGCAAATAAAGTAGACGCATAACCTGGAAATTGCGGTAAAATATCCTGGAAATAGCTGATCCCAATTCCTAACAACACAGCTAAAAAAGCTGCTAAAAAGACTTGCCCTACTAACATCATCGTGACGCTGTTGAAAATACCAATACTTCCAAAAAAGAGCGTACCGCATACTGCGGCAATTGCAAGCAATGTTCTCGTTTCAATTTTGCTTGCTACCATTCCTAAAATAATCATAAAAGGCACTTCAAGACCTGCACATAAACTGGCTAAATGACCTACATACTTTTCATCTTCATGAAGATATTGTGTCACAAATAAAGGCATATTTAATGTATACATCCATTGGCCAATATGCAGCAAGATAAACGCTAAAAACGGAATAATTAAATATGTGTGTTTTAACATTGAAGGCGCATTTTGTTCTAATGTGTGACTACCTCGAATAGGTTGTTTCACTTTCGTCTCTTTGAAGAAAAAGATTTGTAAAATTAATGTTAGTATGATAATTGCTACCGTACCACCAAACAATCCATCATATCCCCAGGATTGATTTAAAAGATTTCCTACTAAAGGACCGAATAAAAATCCGAATGAAAACATCGACCTTAACACTGAATTTGCAAATACTGCACGACTACTAGATGTGGATTGATTAATAGATTCTCTTGCCGAGGCATAAAGTTGTGGCATAGCTGGTGCAAATAACCCTTGAAAAATAGCATATAAAATGATGAATAATAAAATATTATCTACAAAAAATGGCAATGCAAAACTCATTGCTCCCATGAATAATGCACAAATGATAATGACTTTTCTATTGATCGCATGTGTGTCAGAGAAACGTGCCACTATGGTATTCATTGAAAATTGACAAATCGCTGCAAGTGCGAGCAATAAGCCAAATTGGTTCGTGGTCATCCCAAGTTTATTTGTTGCGAATAATACAAAAAAGGGTACCGTTACGGCGATTCCCATTCCAATTAACATCATATTCGCAACAAAAAGTTTATAGTTTTTGATTTGAAGTAATTCTCGAAACATGTGCGCCTCCTTTTTAAATTGTTGATGACGCTGCTACTTGATCTTTTAAAATATTGATGAATGAACTCACTTGAGGCAGTTGTAACATACTGACATCATAGCTTAAATACGTAGAGCGAATGAGCGACTCTTCTTCTATATCCACTTTCACAAGTTCAAACTCATTTTCGTCTAAGTCTTTAACCATAATTTCTGGTAAAATCGTTACCCCTACGCCGCTTAATAATAACGCTTTACATGTCGCCACTTGGTCTACTTTAATACGCGCATGATAATCTTGAGACATGTGATGGTGATACCATGTTTTAATTTGATTGATGTACACGGGATCTGCTTGGAATTCAATAAAAGGTAATTTTTGAAGTTCAGATGCTTTACTTTTAGGATAAATAAAATAATGTTGATCATCCATTAAATGGTCATTATGAAGATTGAGTAGCTGATTTCCTCTCACAATCATAATATGGTAATCGTTATGGTGTGCTTTAATGTGCTCACTTGACCCTACTTGAAGTTGGATTTCAACATTCGGGAATTCGTTCGTATAACGTGACAACACTTCGGGTAATACCGTCTGACCCACTAATGAGGAACACCCAATAGATAACGTACCACTCACTGAGCCGATATGCGCTTTAATTTTATCTTGAAAAAGACGTTCCCGTTTTAGCATCGTTTTAGCATGCTCTATAACCATAGCGCCTTCGATTGTAGTAATCAGCTGTTTTTTGGTACGAATAAATATTTCAACACCAAAGTGACGCTCAATGGATTTGAGACGTTGTGTCACCGCAGGCTGTGAAATATATAAGCGCTCTGCAGCTTTTCTTAACGTGCGCGTTTCATCTAAAGTAATCAATAATCGATAATCATCAATTTTCATATTCACCCTCCTGTAAAAATAAAAAGAAACACTAGACATCACATGTCCAGTGTGCAGAAATATCCTCACAACTTCATGTCTAATTACGATGTTGCTGTGACGTTTATAGCTGCGTACTTCTTTCTGTTTTATGGTATTTATGATTGATTTTTTTATAACAATACATTGCTTTATCGTGAATACTCTCGAAATCTTCATCGATTTGAATCATCAATTGATGTGCAATTACGTAGGCTTCGTGGTATTGTTTTCTGGTAATTTGCTTTGATTTTAATGCGCGTTCCAAATCATCTTGATCTACGAGTTCGTATTTTCCATCAGGTAATACAAGTACATCCAAACATAAATCTACTGTACGCGCTTTACCCTTTTGCGTAATATTTTTTAAATTAATGTCAAAGTAATATTGTAAAGGCTCCCCTTTATCGTTAAACATAACGGTCATACTATAACGTTTCTTTTCCGGCAAAATTTGTAGCCACTGAAAATGATCATTTGCCACAATCATTCGTTTACCAACAACGGTCACCTCCAAAGGCTCTTTCACCTTGTTCATCGTTATCAAACCGATAATTCCTTTAAACTTATTGTTATTTACTTTGACTTCGATATAATCCCGATCTATGAGGCGACGCCAGTGACGTTTATCAATATACTTTACTTTCACAGTCACCAACTCCCTTTTGTTCATTATATATAAACTTTTATATGATGTCACTAAAGAAAGACAAGATGGAGACAGTTCTATATGAAAATAGTATTTATGTTAATTGCAACGAAAGTCTTTTTTCAAATTTAAAGTTTGTTTAAAATAACCCTCACCTCTACTCATCTCATTCATATAATTAAGGGATGATGCCACTTACAAACGTCAAGGGTCTTAATGGTATCGTATGCATCTTAAATTTATGTTTTCATTATAAAAACAGAGGTGAAACATCGCGTTCCACCTCCTAATACACTTACTTTTATAATTCGACGTTATGGAAAACATGTTGGACGTCTTCCAAATCTTCTAAAACATCTATAAGCTTTTCAAACGTTTCTTGGTCCTCTGCAGAAAGTTGTACTTCTGTTTGAGGCAACATTTCGAATTCAGCCACTTCGAATGCTTCTACACCCATTTCTTTTAACGCTTGTTGTACAATGCCAAATTGATCCGGCTCAGCATAAACAATCGTTAAGCCTCCTTCTTCAATCACATCACGCACATCTACATCTGCTTCCATTAAATTTTCTAAAACAGTATCTGCATCAAATCCTTCAAAGGCAAACGTTGCTGTATGGTCGAACATGTAGGCTACAGATCCTGATACACCCATATTGCCACCATTTTTACCGAATGCTGCACGCACGTCTGATGCTGTACGATTTACATTATTTGTTAACGCATCAACAATGACCATAGATCCGCTTGGTCCAAATCCTTCGTAACGTAACGCATCAAAGTTTTCATCGCCACCACCTTTAGCTTTATCAATGGCACGATCTATAATATGGTTGGGTACTGAATACGTTTTTGCACGCTCAAGCACAAGTTTTAAAGCTTGGTTTGATTCAGGATCTGGTTCACCAGATTTCGCTGCAACGTAGATTTCCTTACCAAACTTTGCATAAATACGGCTTGTATTTTTATCTTTTTGTGCCTTTTTTTCTTTAATGTTGTTCCATTTACGTCCCATATTTCCATCTCACTTTCAGTTGCTAATGAATACTTTTTATTATACCGCTTTTATTTTAATATTATCAACTCACGTTATATTAAGATGAAAAGAAAATGTGACGCGTTACGTCATCCACATATTTGGTGTGACTGCTTCCATAGATTAATAAACGACCATCTTGGAAAAACGTCATTGTATAGTGTTTATATTTCAAACGTTTAACATAGGCGTTTTGGTGAAGTATCAAGACTTCTTGTGCAAGTGGTCGCTGAAAATCTTGGGGTGTCAAGCGGATTTGAATAACACCTCCACAAAAAGTCTCAGTATGTTGCTGCTTATATGTCAGTCTTTGGTAATGATGTTTTTGACAGACATCGCAAGCCGCTTCTTTTAATTCAGTGATATCTATTGATTTAAATGTGTTTTTATAAATATCGAAAGCTTTCATTTCAAATGAAAATTGTCCGTGCATCACATAGTGAAATACTTCTGCAACGACGAGACTACTCGCAATATGAACAGCAGGGGGTAAAACACCATACTGCGCACAACTTTCCATTGTCTCGGGTACATCCGGCATGAGACAGTTCAAACATGGCCCATCCTTACCTATTGGAAAAACACTAACTTGACTTCCTACGACTGCACTATAAATATACGGGATATCTAACTTATGACACACCTCGTTAAGCAAATATCTTGGCTCATATCGATCTAGCCCATCTAAAATTAAATCAGGTTGATATTGAAGGAAAAGTGTTTCTGCATTATTTGACGTTAACTCTTTATTTAACGCGTTGATTTCAACATGACTGTTCATCGCATTAAGCCGCTCTTTTAACGCATACACTTTTGGGCGCAGCTGATTGGCGTCTCTTTCTAAGTAACCACTTTGCCGATGTAAATTCGACATACTCACAATATCTTTATCTAATATCGTTAACTTTCCTACGCCACTTCTCACAAGTTGTTCAGCGATACCGCTCCCCAGTGCACCTACACCTACAATAAATGCATGCAATTGCGCTAGTTTTTGTTGGCCTTGTTGTCCAAATGCGTGGAATTTTTCTTGTCTATCATAGCGTGACATTAAAGAAATCCAAGTCCTTCTGATGGACTAGATTGGACGGCATTATACCGAACCGGAATGCGACCCGCTTCATAACTGAGACGTCCCGCTTCAATCCCTTTTTTCATTGCACGCGCCATTTTCACCGGATCTTTAGCACCAGAAATTGCCGAGTTTAATAGTATTGCATCCGCGCCTAACTCCATAGCTTCCGCACAATCTTTTGCAGAGCCTATACCAGCATCAACAATAACTGGAATCTTACTATTTTCAATGATAAAACGTAAATTTAAAGGGTTGCTCAATCCTCTCCCCGTTCCAATCGGGGATGCTAACGGCATGACCGCATGGACGCCTAATTCCTCTAATCGACGAGCTAAGACGACATCATCTGAAATATAAGGACATACGATATAACCTTTTTCTAGCAATTGTTCACACGCGCGATACGTCTCAAAAGGATCTGGTAGTAGTGTATGATCATCGCCAATCACTTCTACTTTAATCATGTCACACACGCTAGCTTCATGAGCAATTTCCGCAATGCGCACAGCTTCTTCAGCTGTTTTAGCACCCGCAGTATTAGGGAAAGTAATAAACTTTTCTAAATTCACATCCGCTAATGGATTGGGCAATGTCTTGTCATATAAATTCATACGGCGTACTGCAAAAGTTAAAACATTTGTTTCTGATGCTTCAATAGCTTGTTTTTGAATATCTACACTTTCAAACTTTCCTGTTCCTAAAAATAACCTTGAATCAAATGAAAAATGTGCAATCTGAAACATATTATCCGCCTCCTACAAATTCTAAAATTTCAATTTGATCACATTCTGATAACGTATATTGTGGCCATACCGACCTTTTTACAACGTGACCATTTATTTCAATTGCCATACGTTTGCTTTCAATATCAAAACATTGAAGCATTTGTGTAATTGTCGTACCTTTTTTGAAATCATGTGTATCTCCATTGATCTTTACTTTCATAACTGTCCCCCTCCTTTCATCCATATAGACCTAACTTGCTTAACGTGAGACACTTTTTGATTAAAAGCCCCGCGAATCATCGCGATGCCTATAAATTGATGTGAAACGTTGACAATAGTAGTTGCATTTATTCCTCCTACAGCCACTAGAGGTAATGATTGCGCTAATACGTGTCGAACCTCAGCTTTCGTTCTGGGCCTTAGACCATGTTTAGATTCGGTTTGAAACAGATGCCCATACAATCCCCATATTGCCCCTTTATCTAACGCATAACGTATCGCTTTAGGTGAATGCACAGACATACTCACTTGCCATGCTTTAGTGTTAAAATGTGCAGGAATGTCGTACTCACGAAAATGAATGCGCTTAATATCGAATTCCTGCGCCAAAGCTACACGTGTGTGAATAATGAGTTTGTGTTTTGGGAATCCTTGATTAAGTAGCATCTGTATCCATAATTTGAGTGCAGGATCTGACATCGGAGTGCGCAGAATGACACCATCAATGAACGAAGCTCTATGTAGTAAACATTGTTGATGTTGTTCATTTAATATTTCAAAAGGCGTAATTACGATGAGCATCACGTCACCTCCTCAAAAAAAATACTACTTTTCTAAACATAGAAAAGTAGCATGCAAATCAAAAAACGTATGCCACTTTCCTACGCCAGCATTATCTGGATCAGGTCAAGGAATTTTAAAATCACTATTTTAATCTCAGCCGTTAATTGACGGCACTTCCAGTGGTAACTTTAACTATTCAATTTTTTATCGACGCGCGTATCGTGCCAGGTTCAGCACATAGCGAATGATTCTAAACAGATTTAAGAATAAATTGAACCCCATCTCACGAGGAGAATAAGCGCCTCTTTTCATTCTATTAAAATCATACAACGTATAAAGTAAAAAAAGCAACAGCCCAACTAATGAAATGAGCGTATGATAAATCGGATTGTGAATGAACCAACCTACTAAACTTGCGACAATTAACGCAATCAACACTACAAATAAGTACTTCCCTAAATTCGACGCGTCTTTAATTAAAAAGAACCCTATACAACCAAAGATGACAAATCCAACAATGGCTAATAATACATTTTTGAAAAATATACTCGGGCCAAGATCTTGTAGTGCAACTGTAAACGTGGCATAAGATAATAACCCTGATACGATGGTATAAATGTGTGACATGATTGGACCACTAAAACGTGCACGCTGTACAATCATTGTAAGCAGAATGAGTATTAACAAGGCAATGGAAAGTGGTTGTCGCCACGTTAAAGGTAAGAACTGTCCAACATACGTTGATATACCAAAAATCAACCAATAATACATAAAAAATAGCCAAACTTTACCATATTGTAACGGATGTGGTTTTATATTTGATTGACGTGTGGGTGATGACATATGCTTACCTCCTATCCAATCCATCAGAATATGTATATGCTAAAACAGTTAATGAATTATTACAACCATTTTAATATTTAACGAACTTAAAAATAGGGTATAGGTCTAAAGTCTTATATTTCAACCTATTCAAAGCTTTTAAAAAAAACACTATGTTTATCACAATATTACACCTTTGTAACAACGCACAAAATGTCTTTAAATTTTGATACCATGAAGTGGAATCTAATACTTAAAGTCATTCATTAAAAAATTATGGATATAAGGGGGCAATACTTTGAAAAAGTTCGCATTCGCACTTACATTTACTTCAGGAGCTGCAGCGCTACTTGTACACCAAGATGCTGAAGCTTCAACACAACATACGGTACAGTCAGGCGAGTCTATTTGGTCTATCGCACAACAATACGGGGTATCTGTAGATCAATTAACACAAGACAATAATTTATCTAACCATATTATATTCCCTGGTCAAGTGCTTACAATTGGTTCAGCTAACAATAACCAAACTGGAAACAACACACCAAATGTATCTCAAGGTAATACACATACCGTGCGCGCAGGTGAATCATTGGACTTAATCGCAGCGCAATATGGTGTAACAGCGCAAGATATTATGAATGCTAACCAATTAAATGGTTACCTTATTTTCCCTAATCAAACATTAACAATTCCTGGCGGTTCAGGTGGCAATGCTACAACAACTTCAGGGTCACCTACAGGCACTACGCAAACATCTAATGGCGGTTATACGTCACCAACATTCAACCATCAAAACCTTTATGATTGGGGTCAATGTACTTGGCATGTATTTAATAAACGTGCTGAAGCAGGCCAACCTATTAGTACATATTGGTGGAATGCAGATCATTGGGCTGCGAATGCTGCGGCTGACGGTTATGTGGTAGATCATAACCCGACTGTTGGGTCAATTATGCAAAACTACGAAGGCCCAGTTGGTCATGTCGCATATGTTGAACGTGTGAATCCTGATGGCAGCATTTTAATTTCTGAAACAAACTATAATACACCACCAGGTACACCAGATTATCGTACAATTCCAGCTTCAATTGCATCATCTTATAATTACATTCATTAAAACGAATCGATTGAACACTATATAAAAATAGGCCACCAAAGCTCATGTATAAATGAATTTTGGTGGCTTATTTTTAATTAACAGGTGTACTATGTTTCATCCCCATTTTTCAGGATTAGCGGAGCACTTATTTACCGTCCCTTTATTGAATAGTATTTATATGCGATGAGGTATGCCCTATTACACATAGAAAAAATCGCCTTCGAAGTTCATTTAAACATGAGCATTCGAAGGCGATTTGAAGTACCATTACATGATTTTTATATTAAAGGTAATCCAGTCTATTATTATATAAAGAGGTTCAAAATGAAATAGAAAATAGCTGCAATGATTGCAGTGATTGGTAATGTAATTACCCATGTCACAATCATACGTTTTGCTGTATTCCAATGAACACCTTTAATTCTATTAGCTGAGCCTACACCTAAAATAGATGAGGATACAACGTGTGTCGTTGAGAGTGGAAAGTGAAGATAAGACGCTGTGAAAATTGTCAATGCAGAAGAAAGGTCTGCAGCTGCGCCATTGGCAGGACGAATTTTCATAATGTTTCCACCGACTGTTTTAATAATACGCCAACCACCAACTGCGGTTCCGAGCCCCATTGCTGCAGCACATGAAATTTTAACCCATAATGCAGGCTCTACGTCTGATTGAAGATTGGCTACGATCAATGCCATCGTAATAATCCCCATTGACTTTTGAGCATCATTTGTACCGTGAGAAAAAGATTGCAACGCTGCTGTAAAAATTTGGAAAAATCGGAAGTTTTGATTCGTTCGTGCAAGATTCGCATTTTTAAATACTTTTTTTACAATTGAATAAATCGTAAACCCGACGATAAAAGCGATGACTGGTGAAAGTAATAATACTAAAACGATTTTCGTAAACCCTTGAAAGTGTAAAATACTAAATGAACCTGCTGAAGCAACCGCTGATCCAGCAATCGCCCCAATCAGCGCGTGTGATGATGAACTAGGAATTCCAAAATACCATGTCACCAAGTTCCATACAATGGCTGCTAAAATCGCTGCTAACACAACAACCAAACCATTGTGAATCGTAAATGGATCAACAATGTCTTTTGTTATTGTTGTTGCTACACCTGTAAAAGTTAAGGCACCAATAAAATTCATAATGGCCGCTAATAAAATCGCATGTCTAGGTGTTAATGCACGCGTAGAAACAGCAGTGGCTACAGCATTGGCTGTGTCATGAAACCCGTTAATAAAATCAAACACTAATGAAAATATAACAATAGCCACCGTTATCAGCACTAATAATTCCATAAGATAGATACTCCTTAGCTATTTTTCATGATTATTGTTTCAAAATTGTTCGCTACTGTCTGACAACGGTCAGCAATATTTTCTAAACTTTCATAGATGTCTTTAATTTTAATTAAAGTGACAGGATCTGTTTCACTGTTAAAGATATGTTTAATGGATTGGCGTAATATGCCATCACAGTTTGTTTCAAATTCTTTAATATTAATAGAATGTACACGCATGTGAGATAGCTTTTTCTCTGACATTAAACCAATTGCTAATTTCATTTCTCCTATGGCTTTTTGGATGTTTTCAACAAATTCGGCCATAAACTCATCTGTGTATTCAATGGAATACATTTCAAACATTGCAGATGTTTCCTCCATTGCATCTAATACATCGTCAATCGCATTACATAAAGACATAATATCTTCACGCTCAATTGGTGTAATAAACGTTTGATTTAAATCTGTAATCACTTGATGCATTAAATCGTCACCATGAGATTCATACGTTTTGATGTTATCTGCATATGTACGTAGATCTAAATGAGTATTGAAATCCATTTTACCGAATTCTACAGCAGCACGATCAAGGTTATAAATCATATCCTCTAAGCGCTCCATAAACTTATCCTTCTTTTTTCTAATCATTTGAAATCCTCCGTTCAACTGTCGTCCTATCCCATTTGTAAACTCATTGTTTATTTAATTATAAATCAATGTTAAATCTTTGTTAACTTATTTAGTGAAAAGTACGCAATTCTGTTATTACTATAGAAACAAGAATTGAAACGATACGTTTTCACTAAAATTTCATAATCCTATTTGAAAATAGCATAAATTTTACATATCTACAATTAAATTTACAAAACCTTAACATTTCTAATTTATTATCGCCTTAAATACGTCATATGCCTACCATTTGGGATAAACTTTCGTAAAATTTTCACATTAAATACACTTGAGTTGCTACGTGAAGCCTTTTAATTGAAGACCATCTATACCAATTACAAAATTTTCATAATTGAACATCAATTAATCATTTAAAGTTATAATCAATTATAGAGTCGATAATAAAAAGTTATCATAAATTCATAACTGTGTGTTATATTGGCAAGCAATTCTTAATCATTTGTCTTTATCATGATGTAAACAACTCGCTGATGCACTAAAAAAAGCCTTTGACAATTCGTAACAAATTTCAAAGGCAATCATAAAGTTTAAGCCACCATCACAAGCACCTCTTGATCTCACACATGTTTTGATAACGTGTGAAATCATAATCACTTAGTGATAGTAAGATCAGTTATACATGGGTGTTTATTACATCACAACAACTCATTGTATCAATTAAAATTAATATGAGTGATTTAAAGTAAGACAAATACCGACCGAATTCATTGATATTTACGACTTTTTATCATTTTTGGTGTAACTCATAAACTCTCCATTGATTTGTTTATGTTGAAGTGTTTGGATACGACATTTCGTATCAAAGCCACGAATAAGCATTTGGTAAAACGGCACTTGAATCATATATGCAATCGGCCAAATTGCTCGTGGAATATAGTCGAATAAATGTACAATAATCCAATTGAATTGAGGAATGTATCTAAATTCAACACATGCGCGTTTCCCTTCTTTTGTATATGAAATTGAACTCTCTTTCGCCACGAGTCGATAGTAGTGCTCATCAATGCGTTCTAGCTCAAATTCAAACAAAAGTTTGTTGTTTTTCTTCTTATAAAACTTGAAACAATCCCCTTCTCTAACGATCTTAACGCGTGTTCCGGTAGTTTGAGAAAGCCAACGGGACATTTCGTCAATAAATGTTTCCATTTCCCAATGTGGTGGCTTAGGTATATGATGCGCAATCCGTATGTCATCATATTTAGCGGCTTGAAATTCTACTGATATGTGTGGTCTATTGATACGTTTACTCGTCGCTCGAACATGAACACCATGTGATTGAAGTTGCGTCACCGTTTCCTGGTCAAATTTGCTTCCTCGCACATACATGATTTCTTGTACATCACAGGCTTTTGCTGCTCTTCCAAAATTATCAGCCGCAATGATATTGAGCTCTTTCGCAAGTGCACGTGTCATTTTCGCCGAATGTTTCGTTGGATCAATAAAAAATACCGCTATATCGATGCCTTCCATTGCTTTTTTCACATCGTAGTAATTATAAATATCCCCTTTTATCCACGTCACGTGAGGATGTGCGTGCTTTTTAGGATATTTAGACATAGTATAAATATCATATTCGGGTGTTAAAGATTCAATTAAGGATTTACCGATTGTCCCCGTTCCACCTGCTAATAATATTTTGAGTCGCATAATGATGCCCCTTTCTAATAACTTCCTATACATGGTAAAGTGCGATACAATAAATGATGGTATCTTATTCCCCTTTTAAGGGACGTTAATTTATAAAAATGGAGTTGAAAGCATGTCTTTAAACATTAGAGAAATAAGTATTAACGACGTAGAAGCTTTTACCACTTTAATGCAAAAGGTTTATGATGAGTCAGAATACATGCTTTATGCACCTGGCGAGTACGTACCTTCATTAGAATATGCCATTTCTAATCTTGAAGAAGTCATTACATCTCCTCACTTAGCTATTTTAGTAGCTGAAAAAAGCGACATGCTGGTAGGTTACATTACCATTGTTTCAAAGAAACTCCATCGAATTGAACATAAAGCAAGAATAGCAATGGGTGTCTTAAATCAAGAGCAGGGATTCGGTATCGGCCAAGCACTTTTAGATGCATGTAAAAATTGGTGTCGTGATCATCAAATGACCCGTATTGAGTTAACCGTTGTAACCGATAATACGAGTGCATATCGTTTATACAAACGCGCAGGCTTTAAAGTGGAAGGCGAAATGCAACATACCCTTAAGATTGACGACCAATATTTCAATGAATATATGATGGCATACATCGTTCATTAAATCGTCTTTATTTTATCATTGGACACTTGAAATACCTACCTTTTAGTATGATGTTACCATGCAATACAGTAAATAAAAATCAATACAAGTATAGAAATAACCCTCAAACATTTTGACGACAACATGTTTGAGGGCTATTTTATAGACGTTGTTGCTTTATAATCTCATCCATTTGGCTATACATCTGTTTAAGGCATTTCTTCATACGGATTTAGGTTAATATCTGTTTGTGGTGCTTCATCAATGTCAGATTTCAAATTTTGTTGTGTGGTATTTCTACTTAAAAAACTCAAAACGCGACGTATGTTTTCACGAGATTCTGGTTTTTCAAGATGAAATTGATATTGATGTTTTAAATGATGTGACCCATTATAAAACAACGTATCAACCGGGATTTGTTGCGATTTTAGAGCATGTGAAAATGAATCATTTTGAGAATGGAATGGGTCAGCATCGCCTACAGATAGATACGTTGATGGAAATTTCGATGTAATTTGACGTTCTGTAGACATTTGGTTAATAGTTTTAAAATGGCTTTCCCAATCTCTGGCCCCTGTATAACTACGCATAAACAAATCAATACGGGGGAATTCAGTTTCACGTACTGTATGCATATTATAAAAACCCCCGAAAAAAATAGCGGCTTTAATATTGTTTGGCGTCACTTGTTGTTTAAATCCCATCGCTCCTCTTAGTTCGGCATTGGTTTGTATCGCAGTAAATTGACTGTTAATTTGAGCGCCAGCAGAATCACCACCAAAAACAACTTGATTCATATCTACAGGTAATTTATTTTGATTGGCTTTGATAAAAGCTACTGCTTTATCCATTTGAATTAATGGCGTTGGATATTGATATTCAGGCGCTAACGCATAGTTGACGTTGACTACAACATAGCCACGTTCAACAACATTAGCGAGCAAGGGGTTTTTATATTGTTTGTCTCCCGCAATAAATCCACCACCATGCGCCCAAAAGATGACAGGTAATTTTTCATTTGCACTAATATTTTTAGGCATCAAAATATCCAATTGACTATTAGGCAAACTTTTCATATATGTGATGTCCGTAAGTGCCGTGACATTATTATTTTGAATAGCAACTTTCTTTTTATGTGATGCTTCTTGTGACTTTTTAGTTCCAAAAAAATAGCCGACGACAAGGCCGGCTATGACTATAAAGACAATACATGCAATCACAAGCCAACTCTTTTTACGTTTTTTCATAACAATCTTCCCTTTCGGAAAAATTTTATCATATCTTATGAATTAAGCAATGTATTTCTTATCTTGAGATTTTCTATAAAAATATTTAACCATTACAGCAATGACGATAAATAAACCAATCACACCCATCATCGGGTAAACAAATGCGATAAGCCCTTCAAAACCTACAAAACTTAAGGCATATGCCACTGGCATAATGATACTAATCATGACGTAATATTTTTTAGTATATGGTTTTGTAAAACGTGCCGCAAATGAATACGATAAACCTAAAATCGTATTGTACATTACCGCAAGCATTACGATTGAAAATACAAACGTTAAAATTGGTGAAATCTGCCCAGCTAACACAAGTGTTGGAATCGCTGAATCTTTAATACTTGGATATTCAGACTGTAACGCAAAGTTAATTAATCCAAGTAAAACGAGATATACTACACCACCAACAAGGCCACCCAGACCTGATACTTTACGTTTAGACGCATCGCCACCTATCGCAACTAATGTACTAAAGCCAACAGCAAAAGCTAAACCACCATAGTTAAAACCATTCCATATACCTTGAATGAGACTTGGTTTTTCAACAACACTATTGACTTCCGAAAAGCCGATAGATCCTTTAAATAAGTATGTTGCCGCTATAATGACAACTAAAATAATTAGAATAGGTGTTACAACGCCTAACGCCCCGACAATTTTATTGAAGTCCATCAACAATGTCAGAAATACAAGAATACACATAATTAACGCGCCTAACCATACTGGCACACCATAACTTTCAAAAAACGTGGATCCTGCACCAGCAATCATTGTAATGGTTACTGCATACAGCGATAAAATTAAAATATAATCAATAATCAATCCTAACTTTCTGCCGAATAGATATTCTAGAGTGGATTCGTGATTATTCGCATCAAATGCCGTTCCGATTTTGGCTACTTGACGCCCAATGAATGTAAGGATAAGACCTGAGATAACCACCCCAATATAAGAATAAATCCCGTACATACTAAAGAATTGTTTTACTTCTTGACCTGTCGAAAAACCTGCACCTACGACAACGCCAACATAAGCAAAAGCAATTTTAATTGCTTCAGAATATTTGTGCATCTGTTTTGACCTCCTCATTTGCAAAACACGTTAAACATTAAACCACATTATACGCTTTATTTCAAATTTATAACCCGCTTATCAATTGCTATAACCATTGTAATGACGGGATTTAAACACAAAATAAAACTTATTATGCCATTGTAATTATACACAAACAAGTATAATTTGAAACGTATTCATTTTGATTTTGTATATTTATGCAAAAATAAGCCATTTACAAACGACGCGATGAAAATTTGTTGTCAATTGTACACTGCAATCTTATGACATTAAACATGTTAAAACTACTTTATAATTAGAACTCACTTGCAACACTATAAATTAATATAAAAAAAGAGATGGTACATAGTTCCCACCTCTCTTATATAGTAACAATTTTACTTTGCATCTTTGAAATGATTTAAATCACCAATATCTACAACGACTTGATCCATTCGCTTCGCTGTTTCTTTTAATACATTACGCGCTACTTTGTTTTCAGGGTCAATTTTTAATATCTGCTTGGCAATATCAAAAGCTTTTTTATCCGAAATGACTGGTTCAGGAATCGCATGAAGTAATAACA
Source organism: Staphylococcus agnetis (assembly GCF_011466855.1). Lineage (NCBI taxonomy): Bacteria > Bacillati > Bacillota > Bacilli > Caryophanales > Staphylococcaceae > Staphylococcus > Staphylococcus agnetis. The sequence continues at coordinate 350,936 of NZ_CP045927.1, read as the reverse complement.
TTTGAAGTAAGCTTTTAACTTCTTTTCCTTCAGTCAAAGTAATGGATGACTTGGCATGATAGTATGCTGCATCGAGTGCACCAGGTACATCACTTAGAGGATATACGAGGAGCAAAAACGCAAGGTCATGAATTTCTGACGTTTCTTCTTGTTTAATCATATCGAGAAGACACGTATAATACATCACACTTTCATCCTCATGAGCACTAGAAATATACGCTTCTTCAAAAGCTAAGAAATCAGTCGCGGACATTAAGCTTTTAACAGCTGAAAATTCGCCGTTCAATACGTGTTTTTGAATTAAATCTTGCATCGCTTGTCCTCCTGAATTTGCATCTCATAATAATTACATTTATTTTAACATAATTTTTAAGGAAATGCTTACTGATGCATCATTAAATTTTGTTTAGAAACACATAAATTCACGATGTACGCTCACATCACTACACATATTTATGTCCCTTTAACTTTATACATTAAATATAAAAAATAAGGTGCTCCAATGATCGCAACGATAATTCCTGCTGGCAATCCATTGGGTTGTACTAAGTTTTGACCTATAGTGTCTGAAATGACTAGGAGTATCCCGCCTATCATCATCGCTAACGGTAAAAAACTTTGATGTCTTGGACCAATGATTGTACGTGCTATATGGGGTGCCATCAAACCTATAAATCCAATCGCACCTACAATGGATACTGCTACTGAAGATAATAATACGGCAAGAAATACTAATATGAGACGTTGACGTTTAAGAGAGATACCTAAGCCTAATGCAATCGCATCGCTCGTATTTAAAATATTAAGTATTTCAGCTTTATATAACACAACAGGAATGATGATGAGAAGCCATGGCACAAAAGTCCATACAAATGGCCACGTATCTCCCCAAATATTTCCTGCAAACCAAGTTGAAATAAATTCTGACTGACTGCGATCAAACGAAGAAATTAACGTTAATGCGCAACCTGAAAGCGCCGCGGATAACCCAACACCCACTAAAACCATACTTGCCGGTGATAAACCCTTTTCACCTTCATAACTAAAATAAAAAATAAAAAGTGTAACAATCAATCCACCACATAAGCTGACAATTGGTAACATATAAACAAAGTCGTCAGCTTTGATTTGTCCTATCGCGATAAATAACGCAATCGCAAAACCGCTTCCAGCATTGATACCAAGTATGCCAGGCTCAGCAAGACCATTTCTTGTTATGCTTTGTAATATGGCACCACTTAAGCTGAGTGCTATCCCAGCACATAGCGTGACAATTAAACGCGGTAAACGAAATTCAAATAGGATAAGCTGTGTCGCCCCATTACCTTGACCAATGAGTGCGCTGACCAACTCTCCCAAAGTCATCGGAAACGCTCCTGTGGTTAAACTCAATATTATAGAAAGGATACATAAAATACCCGTTAAAATTAATGAAAGGTGTCGCTTTTGTTTGATGTTTCGAGCAATCACACGAGACGACCTCCTTTCTTAATTAAGTACAAGAAAAAAGGCACACCAATAAATGCGATAATGGCACTCATAGGTGCTTCTCCTAGTAATCTTGCGATAATATCTGCAATTAAGACGAGTGCACCACCAAATAAAGCTGAGAGTGGCAAGATTTTTTCATAATCTGTACCTACTAAAAATCGCACTAAATGTGGTATGATCAGCCCTACAAAAGCAATTTGGCCTACCATTGCCACTGAAATTCCTGCTAAAAGCATCGTTAATAATAATGCAATGATGCTTATACGTGTCGTGTTTTGTCCTAATCCTTTAGCAATCGCGTCGCCTAAGCTCAATATAGTCAGCTGGCGTCTTATCAGCATAAGTACAAATGTTACTGTCACAACAAGTGGCACACTGATAGATAAATGCTGCCATGTTGTGCTCGATATCCCACCAGCGTTCCAAAAATTAATTGATTGATTTAAGCGATACGTTAATGCCAGTCCTTGACTCAGTGCAGTGAGCAATGCACTAATCGCTGCACCAGCTAAAATAAGCCGCATCGGTTGATAACCACCACGTTTAGATGCACCCACTGATAATACAAATACCCCACCTAAAATTGCACCCATAAAACTGAATAGGATGACTACAAAAAACGGCGCTTCTGGATAAAACACAAAAGTAGCCGCTAAAGCAAACGCAGCCCCAGCGTTTAAACCAATTAAACTTGGGTCTGCGAGTCCATTCTTTGTAACACCTTGAATTACAGCACCAGATACCGCCAGTGCCATGCCAACAATCAAGGCCCCTATGTCACGCGGTAATCTAATTTCTACTATAATATTATGTGCTTGATTAGAGGCATCATATTGAAATATTGCAGTCCATATCGTGTGTAGGCTAACGTGTGCTTGTCCTAACATCATTGATGCGATAAAAGCAATCACTGTCACACATATTGCCACGAGCATATATACACTGAATTTTAATTGAGCAGTCACTGTGCTTTTCATTCGAAGTCCTCTTTCATTTTATTAATTTACTTTTTCATAGTGTTTACACAGTAAATTGTACGTTACTAACATCGGTTTACCTGTTCTTGGGTCCGTGCTTAATTCAGCGTCAATATTAAACACTTCTTCGAGAATTTCATTTGTTAAAACATCTTCTGTTTCGCCTTGTTTAACGATATCACCATTTTTCATTGTCACTAAGTAATCTGAAAAACGAATGGCTTGGTTAATATCATGTAAAACCATTACAATCGTTGTCCCATGTTCTTGATTTAATGTTTGAACTAATTCTAAAATTTCAAGTTGGTGTGAAATATCTAAATACGTAGTTGGTTCATCCAAGAAAATAATATCTGTCTTTTGCGCAAGCGCCATAGCAATCCATACACGTTGGCGCTGACCACCACTTAAGTCATTGACAGCACGGTGTTTAAAATCATGAGTGCCTGTGACACGCATGGCCCATTCGATTTCTTTTTTATCTTCATCTGATAAACGACCAAAGCCTTTTTGATGAGGAAAACGACCATAGGAGACTAACTCACCTGCAGTAAGCCCATCAGCTACGTCAGGAGACTGGGGTAATATCGCAATCTTTTTCGCAATTTCTTTCGTTGACTGTGACTGAATATTTTTCCCGTCTAAATAAACCTCTCCACTCTTCGTACTTAATAATCGTGATAAAGCCTTTAACAATGTAGATTTCCCACAACCATTAGGTCCGATGATAGATGTGATTTTCCGATCAGGAACTGCAACATCTAAGTTATTCACGATGATACGATCACCATATCCAATTGTCACTTCTTTTCCTGTTAATCTACTCATCATTATCCTTCTTTCTACGCTTACCATTTTATAGCGTTCATTTATAAAATATGCGAATATGCATCTCTAATTGAGAATCATTTTCATGTCCGTTCATTATATCATTTTTTAAAACGCTTTTCTATTTGAAAATCATAAAATGTAACGTACAAAAAAAGACAAGAATCGTGCGTATTAACGATTCCTGTCTTAATTCATATTAATCTTCAACTAAAAAACCATTTCCATAAACATCGCGCACATCATGGACTACGACAAATGCATTTTGATCAATTTTTCGAATCATGCGCTTCGTTCTTGATAATTGCGTTTTACTAATCACAGCATATAATACATCTGTTTCTTGTTTAGAAAAATATCCGCGCCCATTTAAGATTGTTACACCACGTCCAATATCTTCATCTATCATCTTCGCAACACGATCAGGTTCTTTAGAAATAATAGTCACTGCTTTTTTAGGGTTTAAACCTTCGATTACGAAGTCTATCACTTTTGTGCCAATATATAGACTGATTAATGTGATTAATACACGGTCTAATGGAATAACAGTTAATGAAATCATCACCACAATAAAATCAAAAAATAGTAATGCATACGGTGTACTCACGTCTAAATATTTATTGGCAATACGCGCTAAAATCGTAGTTCCGGCTGTCGTGCCTCCTGCAAGTATGATGACGCCTATACCTAACCCTACCGTCAAACCACCGAAAACGGCATTGACAAGAATATCATCCGTTTTAACAGACCATGATTCTGTTAAACTTAAAAAAACAGAAATAAGCACTGTCGCAAACACCGTTAAATACATACTACGTTTACTTAAATACTTGTATCCGACTGCAATCAGTACCGCATTCACGATAAAATTGGTCCATGCAGGTGAAATATGAAACGCATAGTATAAAATGATTGCCAAACCTGTTACGCCACCCTCACCGAGGTCACCCGCTATGATAAATGCATTGACCCCAGCCGCAAAAATAAAACTACCGATGATGACTAATATTAAATCTCTCACTGTTCTTTTCACACCATCATCCCCCTTATTCATTTTTCTACACTCTTAACACTAGCCATATTATCACAATTTGGTCACTAATCGTACCCCATGAGAAATATTGTATTGCCATACATAATTTTGAATCAAAATTCATTTTCAAAAAAATCAAACGCCTCTCATCCTTGTCATATCAAAGATAGTAGCGTATTGAAATAAATAATTTTACAAATTTCTGAATATTTCGTTTACTTTAGGTCTATCTTTATGTATAATAAGAATTACCTTATTTGTTGCAAGTCAACAATAGGCCATCTCCTTTGTGTTGTTTATAGTAAGAGAGATTTTTGCTCGTAGGTTGATATTTTGCTCGAGTATCAACCCAATTATTCATTTCCCGTCAAGGCAGTTCGGCAATAGCTGAGCTGTCTTATTTTTTCATTTGATTTTTAAAGCTATTAAATAACCTCCAACATTCATCTGTAAATGTTGGAGGTTTTATCATCAAAGCTCTCAATGGTAATATCTATCGCCTAAAATGTTGTTTACCAAGCAAATAAACCTACAAATCCTGCAGTTAATAATGAAACTAAAACACCTGACAATAACATCATCGGTACATATTTTGATACAAAATCCGACGTTTTTTCATTAACTATTCCTTTAAGGGTACCGATAATCATCCCTACTGTAGAGAAGTTTGCAAATGAAATTAAGAATGTTGTAATAATTGCACGACGATGTGGATCGTAATGTTGCACATCGCCCATGATTTCACCCATAACAACAAACTCATTCGTCACGATTTTTTTAGCCATTTGTTGTGCCACATCCCACGCTTCATTAAAAGGTAGACCTAACAGTAATGCGAATGGATACATAAATACCCCTAAAATTTGGTCTAAACCGATGCTACCTTTAACGTGGAATAGCGATGCGATGCCTCCTGAAATAAGATTAATAAGACGGTCTGCTAATTCAGCTAAAGCTACAAAACTTATAACAAAAGCAATAATTATTAAGACAAGTTTCCCAGCATTTAATACTGAATCACCTAAAAATGAGAAAAACGGTTGACGCTTTTCGTTTGTTCTCAGTTCATAAATCACATCTTCTTCTACATCAATACGTACTGGATTTAAAATAGAAGCGACAATCATCGCATTAATAATATTGAGCGGAATAGCTGTTAATACAAGTTCGCCAGGTAACATCGTCACGTAAGCACCAACAATTGCACCTGAAACGGAGCTCATCGACATCATTGCAATCGTAAGTACACGTGCATCATTAATGCGTTTCACTTGTTCACTTGAAACAGCAATGGCTTCTGTATTTCCTAAAAACATCATTTCAATTCCAAAAAATGCTTCAAACTTCGGTTGACGTGTAATTTTAGCGAGCACCCAACCGACACCACGCATAAAGAACGGTAAAATACGTAAATACATTAAAACATCAAACAATGGTACAACTAATAAAATCGGGAACAAAGCTGCGACCGCCATGTCCATTTGTTTATTCGTTGTCCAACTCTTGAACGCGAAACCAACGCCTGAGAATGCGGCATCAATTACCCAGGAAATACCTGCAGCTGCCATTTCAACAACTTTTGTACCTGCCGGAAAGTATACAAAGAACCATGCAAGAAACAAGTTTAATAGCACTAATATCCCAATTGATCCCCATTGAATATTTTTACGATCTCGTGAAAACAATGCTGCAACGCCTATAAAAGCTAACAACCCAATTATGTTAATAATTAAATACATAGGTTTAAACCCTATCCTTTCTCTGATTTCAACACTTTAAGTATACCACGCACGATTGTTGGTGAGAATATCTTTTTAATTGTCCTTACACGCCATATTTTGTGATACAAACTGTATTTGATTAATCATTTTTACTTTATCGGTCAAATGCATAAAATGTTTAATGTCACGTATTTTCCACAAAAAAGTTATTGTGAAAAAGTGTTAAAGCGTTTATAATCTTCAATGAAAATGATTATCATTAACATTTAAAAGTGGGTGGTTTGCATGACATATGTTGCTGAGGCTCAACTCGGAGTGAATTATGTCGTTACGACTTTGGAGATGAATAATATCAACTTAAAACATCGCTTACGTGCACTCGGATGCATTGAAGGGTGTCAATTACAAGTGCAACAAAAAGGGTTGTTTAAAGGCCCTTGTACAATCAATATTAATGGTCAACATATTTCAATACGTTATTGTGACGCATGTAAAATTGGTTTGGAGCATTGTCATGAGTAACGCTTATTGTATTTTAGGAAATCCAAATGTCGGTAAAACTTCCCTTTTTAATGCACTAACGGGTTCATATGACTATGTGGGTAACTGGAGTGGCGTTACTGTAGATAAAAAGGTCGGGCAACTTAAATCGCACACAGGACAATTAATTGATCTTCCAGGCATTTACGATTTAGTCCCTATTTCTCGTGATGAAACTGTCGTTACAGATTACCTCATTCACGATCAATTTGATGGCATGATTAATATTATCGATGCTGCTCAAATTAAACGTAATTTTAATTTAACCATTCAATTATTAGAATACGGTGCACCATTATTAATAGGACTCAATATGATAGATGTGGCAAGTCAAAGAGGTATTAAAATTGATTATGAGGCACTTATGCGTAAATTACACGTCCCTATTATTCCAGTGATTGCACGGACTGGAAAAGGCAGCACAGACATGTTAAACGCATTAACTGATTATCATTTAACGCCTCAACGCCCATTAATGATTCATTATGGTACACCAATTGAGCAATTGATTACTGAAATAAAACAACACATTCCAGAAAACTACGTATTACATCAAAAACATCATCGCTTCGTCGCCATTCAATACATCTTAGATAATCCAACGATTAAAACTTCTTTAGATTCAATCACCCAAGAGAAAATAGATGCATGTATTCAAGCTTTTAAAGCTACACAAGATGTCGATCTTGAACAAGAAATTATTACGCAACGCCAACATTATATCAATCGTTTATTAGATGATGTGGTCACGTATCCCTCAACACCACAGCATCATCTTACAGAACGTGTCGATGCGCTTTTAACGCATAAAATTTTGGGTATCCCTATATTTTTATGTTTAATGTGGCTAATTTTTCAAATTACTTTTACTTGGGTAGGAACACCACTATCTGATCAACTTGATGCATTTTTCGGTGGCACACTCACTGACTTTGCCATAAAAATAATGACGATGTTGGGCATTTATCCGCCTATTCAAGCATTAGTCACAGATGGTATTATAGCTGGTGTTGGTGGCGTATTAGTATTCGTTCCTCAAATTTTAGTGCTATTTTTCTTCATTTCTTTATTAGAAGACTCTGGTTATATGGCACGTATTGCGGTCATTATGGATAGAATAATGGAAAATTTTGGCTTAAATGGAAAGTCCTTTATCCCAATGATTATTGGTTTTGGTTGTAATGTACCAGGGATTATGGCCGCACGTAGTATAGAAGAGGAAAAAGAACGATTAACTACAATTTTAATCACACCATTTATGTCTTGTTCTGCCCGCTTACCTGTTTATGGCCTTTTCGTTGCCGTATTCTTTGCACAACATCAAGCACTTGTCGTATTAAGTCTTTACGTGTTAGGTATCGTAGCTGCTTTAGTAATGAGTTACATTTTAACTAAGACTGTTCTAAAAAAAGATACCTCCATTTTTGTCGTTGAACTTCCACCCTATCGCCTTCCTTCTATAAAAACGTTATGGCGTAGTACTTGGGAAAAAGGAAAAGGTTTTGTCAAAAAAGCAGGCACATTTATTTTTGCGGGTTCAGTGATAATTTGGTTATTAAACTATGCAGGACCTCATGGTATTAATGTTCAAGCACATGAAAGTTTTTTACATGTCATTGGTTCAGCGATTGCACCAATCTTGTCACCTGTTGGCTTTGATAGTTGGCAAGCCGCAGCTACTTTAATTCCTGGATTTTTAGCAAAGGAAGTTATTGTCAGTGCGATGGCAATCATTTATGCGGTTAATGACGATGCGTTAGTATCTATGGTTTCTACGCATTTCACAGCGTTGTCCGCTTATAGTTTTATGGTATTTATCTTGTTGTACACACCATGCTTAGCAACTGTTGCAACGATACGCAAAGAAACAACATCATGGAAATGGACATTACTCGCAGTGGCTTATCCAATTACAGTTGCATACTTACTATCTCTAGTAATTTATCAAATTGGTAGCTTAATGCTATAGGAGTGATGAGATGACTTTATTAATCAATATTGTATTCGTTTTAATCATTGTCAGTTACGTTGCTTTTGTATTACGGCGTTACATGCGAAAGTCTAAACAAGGACAATGTAGTGCTTGTGACGTCAACGATGGTTGTACCTCTCATACAATTTCTAAACCTAATATAAAATAAAAACAAGGTGGCCTTGTACACGTTGATGTCAATTTTTGCTTCAACATGTCTTGGCCACCTTATTATGATGTTGTTAAGTTTTGTGTTTCTACGAAATGTTGATACATTTCATGAGATTGCATTAACTCCCCATGTTTACCTGTTCCAGTCACACGACCTTGATCTAAGAAAATAATTTGTTCTGCTTTTTTAATCGTTGAAAGTCGATGTGCGATGACAATAGTTGTTCGATTTTCCATTAAAACATCTAACGCTTCTTGAATTTTACGTTCACTTTCACTATCTAAATTGGCAGTTGCTTCATCTAGTAATAAAATATCAGGATCTTTAATAAAGCTACGCGCAATATCAATACGTTGACGTTGACCTCCGGAAAGCTTCAATCCTCGCTCACCTACGATCGTGTCATATCCATCTTCAAATGTTTGAATAAAATCATGACAATTCGCAAGACGTGCATAATACTCCAATTCCTCTTGTGAGACTTCTCGCTCAATACCGTATAAAATATTATCTCGTATTGTACCATTCATCATCGCGTTACTTTGCATCACATAACCGATTTTACGTCTCCAATCACTTAAACTAATGTCATAAATTGATTGTTGATGATATTGAATATCTCCTGATTCGATTTCATACATACGTTCAATCAAACTGAAAATTGTACTTTTTCCTGACCCAGATGGCCCAACAAATGCTGTCACTGCACCACGACGAATGGTAAATGATACATCTTGTAATATCGGCTTAACCTCATATTTAAAAGACACGTTGTTAAACGTTAAATCTCCATGTTTTAATAGATGTTTGGTATTTTTAGGCTCTATAGGCTCAAGTGGTTCATGCAAAATTTCATAAATCCGACTACTTGCACCGACCGCTTTTTTGTAATCCGTCACTAATGTAGATAAATTAATAAGCGGTATTGATAAATTGAGTACATAGAATATCATCGCAACTAGTGTACCGGCTGATATCGCACCAGAAGATATACGCAACCCACCAAACCCTAGAATCATACCAATTGTAATCAGCATAATTATGCCTGAAATAGGTTGAATCACTGCGGCAATTTTTGCTTGCTTTAAACCTAGTTTATAGATTTCATCTAAGTTATAGCGCGCTTTTTCAAGTTCAATATGTTCCGTATTCGACACTTTTACAAGTCTCATTTCTGTCAAAACCCGTCCAAGTAGACCGCTGAAATTTGCAATCTCATTTTGCGTATTCGTCGATATTTTTTGCATAATTTTACCAAGTGGTGTAATAATGATTGCAAATATAGGAATGGTAATAAACGTTAATAATGTCATTTGCCAATCTAAAATAAATAACATGATTAGAGAACCAATAACAGTAATGACAGATGGAAAGAAACCTGGTAATTTTTGAGATATAAAATCATTAATCACTTTCGTATCGTCCGTTAAGCGGCTCATGAGTTGACCACTTTCATTTTTATCGAAGAATGGCATTTTTAAATGAATGATATGACGCCATAAAACGGAGCGAATCGCGTAAATGACTTTTTCACCAATTTTATTTAATAAATAATAACCAAGTCCACTAAGTATTGCATTGACTAAAAATACCCCAACAATAATCATAATAAATGTTGGATTAATTGAAGTTAATGTAAACTTATCAACAAGTTGCCCCGTAAATAAAGGCACCAATAACCCTGTTAAACTCCCTAAAGATGCGATTAAAACTGCAACAATAATCAAACCCACTGGCCATGATATTTTTTTTAATAAGTAAATAAGTGGATTCTCTTTTTTCATAAATGGTTACCTCTTTATTGATTATTGTCGTGAAGGGAGTCTCCCCTCACACCGACGTCATACTTCAGGACGTCTTATTTAACATATACACTGTTCATTCAACACAATAATTTTTATGTTCCATCGCAAGACGCATACATCTCACAAAAAAACTGTGGTAAAATATAATTTCGGTTGTTCCAAACAAAAAAGTTTTATCATTTTTGAAGGAGTGCATATGAAAAAAGTAATTCTGAGTATTTTAGTTGTATTCTTCGCTACAACTATTATAACACCTTTTACTAAAGCGAATACAGCAACACCTGTTGATATCGCAAATCAAAACGGCTATGGCGTTGGTTATGGATTTCAACCTGAAGGCCTTGTCAATATAAGTGAAACGGGCCAAATTCTTTATCAATACCAAGATAAACAAAAGTGGTACCCTGCTTCTATGACAAAATTAATGACCATGTATCTGACATTAAAAGCCGTTAAATCAGGCGACTTAAACCTTAATGATACGGTTAAAATTACAGATCAGCATTATAGAATGTCTACATTACCTGAATTGAGCAATACAAAGCTTTATCCAGGAGAAACTTATACAATTGCAGAATTACTTCAAATCACAGTTTCCGCTTCTAGTAATGCTGCTTCCTTAATATTAGCTCAAAAAGTATCAGGTTCCACATCTAAATTTGTCGATGATATGAATCAAACCGCAAAAGATTTAGGCATGACTCAAACGCATTATGTCAATCCAACAGGTGCTGAAAATTTTCGTTTGCAAGAATTTGTGCCACAAAAATATAAAAATGAAACCTCATCTGTTTCATCGCCACGTGATTATGCTATATTAGCGCAACATACGGTGCAAGACACACCGAAGATATTAGATTTCACAAAACAAATCGCTCCTACTCAGCACGGTGTTACATATTATACATTTAATGACCTGCTTGAAGGCGGAAACATGAGTTTACAAGGTACCGACGGCCTTAAAACAGGTTCAAGTGATCTTGCTGATTATAATAATACATTAACGACAAAACGCGGAAAGTTTCGAATTTTCCATGTCATTATGGGTGCTGGAGATTATAAAAATTTGGGTGGCGAAAAAGAACGTAATATGATGAGTGCAAGCACAATTAATGTTGCATTTTATCAGTACGATTACCGTAAAATCTTATCTAAAGGAGAACATAAGATTAATGGTAAGACGTATTATGTTACTCAAGATTTATATGATATTGTGCCAAAATCAATGACCAAACCTTATCAATTAGTCATTGAAAACGGTGAAGTTCACCTTAATTACAAACGTCAGTTTATTTCTAAAGCTTATGGTCCTCCAAAAGTTGAAGTTGAAAAACCTATTGTGTATCAATCCAAATCATTTGTTGTCAGTTCTTGGAAAGATCACCCAATATTAACATCTTTAGGATTTATCTTTTTAATCGGCTTCTTATCCGTTACCATTTATTACTTATTATTTTTAACAATTAAACGACGATAAAATTATAAAATAAGGGAAAGTTGCTTGAGCAACTTTCCCTTATTTTGCGTCTTTACCGTATAATTCTTTTTTAATTTGTGTTGTTGAAATACCTTCAGTACGTTTAAGATATATCACTTCACATTTATCTTTTAAGAAGTCGAATTCGCCTTCCCAATCATGCCCCATCACAAAAGTATCAATCTCATACTTTTCTACATCAGACTCTTTTTGACCCCAATCATGTTCTGGAATAACTAAATCCACGTATCGAATTGATTCTAACATCATTTTACGTTGTTCAAAATTATAGTAAGACTTTTTATTTTTTATACGATTAAATTCGTCGCTAGATAATGCAACAACAAGGTAATCTCCCATTTCTCTTGCACGGCGTAACAATTCGATATGACCGTAATGTAAAAGATCGTACGTTCCATAAGTTATGACACGTTTCACATTTACGCCTCCTTAATATTTTTAATCTCTCCTTAACATATGATAAGAGTATACCATGCGTCAAAGGGAGATACAATTTAAAACTCATAATAAAGACAATACTAAATAATTTCGCTATAACCTTATAATTTATATTTTAGTAAGACGATCTACATATATAGCGATTTGATTTAAAGTAGATTGCTTATTATACGTATGCCAATCTTCAAATAGGGGTTTTAATTCATGTTGTTTTAAACGTTGATAAATATCCGCTTCACGATACACTTTATAATCTGTAGGGATATCATAAAAATAAGCATTCAACCCACGTGCTTTTTCATATTCTTGTTCATCATAAACATAATATAATGTCGGTTTTTGAATTAAGCTTGCCTCAATAGGTAATGAGCTATAATCAGAAATAATGACATCCGCCAGTACAATTAATTCAAATACAGATAATCCATAATGCTCTGACATAACGTTGACGGATGGATGGTAACGCGAAATTAATGTATAGTCAGGTAAGGCTGACTCGAACGCTTCTTTATTTAAGATACGGTTCGTCATCCCCTCTTCACGATAGGTCGGTAAATATACCGCAATTTTCCCATCTAATCCATGTTTCTCCTTAAGCTCTACCTTTAGCGCATCGATGTCTACAGAAAAATAACGCGAGAGCCTCGGCACACCAAAATTAACCAATTGTTCGTAATGTGCATTAAATGCATTTTGAAAACATGTCGCCATTTGTTGGCAACCCACTAAATATTTATCCGTTGCATTATAAACGTTTTCGTATTGCCTGACTAATTTGTCATGCTCATGATCTACCGAACGATCTTCAAAACCAAACTTCTTTAGGGCACCTGCCGCATGCCACGTTTGGATAACCGTCTGACCTTTTTTCTTCTTAAATCCTGCCATAAAGAGATGCAAATTATCGACAAATATCACTTTTGCACTTGCCATCATAAACAGAAGTCTCAATACATTAAACTGATGAAATTCATAACTAGAGACTTCCTTCAAAGCGCTCACTGCTTTAAGATGTTCCCGCTTCGCAAAAACGGTGACGCGAAATCCACGTTCATTCAACTTATTTATAATCGGATACATGTCTTCCTTAAAATTCATTATAACTACGATATGATTGGCATCCACGCCACGTTTTTGAAAAAAAGCCATCAAAAACTTAATCATTATGATGTACATCTCTTTAAGCCAATATCGTACCATTACAAAACACCGCCTTATATATGTTGTTTATAAAAAAAGCTGGACCACTCGCGCGCCAGCTTCATAGAATATTGACATTGAATGACTGGTCAAAAGCACAACATTGCATACTTAGCACCAAGCCACCACTGTCAGCAACGAATCATTAGATGGATTCGTTAACCGCTCATTCTTTGATTGTATTACATAAAATCTGCAAAGTGATCTCTGTAGCGCATATGCAACATCGACCCAATTACAAAGAATACACCTGCAACTAAAACATTATATAAAGCGAGTTCCCAATGCGTGATAAAGTACCATTCTTTAAACAATATCGCCGCACGATAACTTTCCGCAATAAAATAAATTGGATTAAACATCATAATCTTTTCCGGCAACGATCCTGGTTTAGGTACCCAAAGAATCGGTGATGCATAGAAAAGAACCCTTAATAAAGCTTGCATCGCCATTTGCGTATCACGTACAAGTACACCTAACGTTGACGTTAGCAATGAAATTGACATTGTGATAAAGTACGCTAACGGAATAAATAAGACTAATTGTATAATATGAATTGAAGGCGGAAGCCCTACAATCGTACAAAGTCCAACTATCGCCAATACAAGCACAAGATGACCGTATAATTTACTCGTTACAATATACGTTGGAATGATTGAAAGTGGAAAATTCATTTTCGCCACTTGTCCGTACTTCATCGTAATAGATTTTGTCCCTTCTAAAATCCCTTGGTTGATGAAGAACCACATGCTAATACCAACGAGTAACCAATAGATAAACGGCACACCATCAATAGGATGGTTACTTCGAATTCCAAAACCAAAAACAAACCAATACACTAAAATTTGAATCACTGGATTAATAATTTCCCAAGCTAACCCAAGATAGTTATTATGGTTGGTTATTTTCAATTGGAACTGTGCTAAACGTTGTATGAGATAGAAGCTTCTCACGTGCTCTTTTAGCACGGTTAAAACAGATTTCATAACTGACCACGCTTTCACATGCGACAATCTATTGATATCTCACAAACTAAAAATAACTCCCAATTTATTTAAAGTTTGACCGACTCGCGTATATCGCATATCCTTTAATTGAAATAGTTCATTGCATTAAGTAAAATTAATACATTGTATCCTTAAATAATTTACAATAGCTTTACAAAATTAACAACTACTTAGTAATATGATTATAATCTAAAGTGATTGATTGATGAAAGTCAAAAATGAAAGATTTTAAAATCTGTAACTTCATTTGATACGATTATAATCAAAACAAACGATTTATCATAGATAATTTATATCTATACTACTACTCTACCACGACTCTACAAATGAGGCACGAATGAAATATAATCTTTCACGTAATACACTTTTTAAGTTAGGAATGTTGAATAATGAAGCCAACGGTAAACATCGACCATGTTACAAAAGAATACCGTATCTATCGTAATAATAAAGAACGTATTAAGGACGCCATTTGGCCAAAACATAAAAATAAGACCTTTTATGCATTAAAAGATGTATCCATACAAGCCTATGCGGGTGATGTCATTGGTCTTGTAGGTATTAACGGATCTGGAAAATCAACGTTAAGTAATATGATTGGGGGCTCCCTTACACCTACTCACGGACACATTGATAAAGCAGGTGACGTAAGTGTCATTGCGATTAATGCTGGTTTGAATGGCAATTTGACAGGTATGGAAAACATTGAGTTCAAAATGTTGTGCATGGGATTTAACAAACACGAAATAAAAGCACTCACACCTCAAATCGTAGAATTTAGTGAATTAGGCGAATTTATTTACCAACCTGTTAAGAAATACTCTAGTGGGATGCGTTCGAAGCTAGGTTTTTCGATTAGCGTTACGATCAACCCTGAAATATTAGTCATCGATGAAGCTCTATCCGTTGGAGATCAAACATTTACTCAAAAAAGCTTAAAAAAGATATATGAATTTAAAGAAGCCGAAAAAACAATCTTCTTTGTTAGTCATAACTTACGACAAGTTCGCGAATTTTGTACTAAAATCGCATGGATTGAAGCTGGACGCCTTAAAGATTTTGGACCTGTTGATGAAATTCTCCCAAAATACGAAGCCTTTTTAAAAGATTTTAAGAAGAAATCAGTCGCTGATCAAAAAGCATTTAGAGAACAATTAGATGCAGATCGTTTTGAAATCAAGTAACATTGATGCACCATACAATAGAAAAGACGTATTTCCAATATACTAATGGAAATGCGTCTTTTTAATTTTTAAAATATTTTTGTTTATACACAGCAAGGATAAACTTCGGAATACGTTTAAAACGATGAATACGTTTAATATCGGTAATGCCTCTATATACCCATTCTAAATTGAGTGCACGCCACATATATGGGGCACGTTTCACTTCACCGCTAAAAACATCTATGGAGCCACCAACACCCATCATCATCGTGTGATCAAAATGATGACGATGATGCTGAATCCATTGTTCTTGTTTAGGATAACCCATTCCAACAAATATAAAGTCTGGATTAAAGTCACGGATGACTTCAACAACTTTAGGGTCAGTAATGTCAATAAAACCATGATGCGTTTGAATGATTAAATTAGGATATTGCTTTTTAATACGACGCGCTGCTTTCTCAACTACAGGAGACGTTGCTCCAAGTAAAAATACTTTGCGTTTCTCAATATCGGCAATATCTAAACATTGTTCCATGACTTCGATACCAGGTACACGCTCTTGTAAAGGTTGGCCTAAAATTCGCGCTGCTTTAACAATGCCTGTGCCGTCTGGAATAATATAATCCGCTTTCGTAATAATGTTTTGG
Organism: Staphylococcus agnetis; assembly: GCF_011466855.1. Classification (NCBI taxonomy): domain Bacteria; kingdom Bacillati; phylum Bacillota; class Bacilli; order Caryophanales; family Staphylococcaceae; genus Staphylococcus; species Staphylococcus agnetis. The sequence goes on along the minus strand of NZ_CP045927.1, from coordinate 334,438 downwards.
TACAATGGTTCTTCTGATGCATAGTGAACTATTTCCGGATTTGCGGTCACAACGAATAAATTATGTGCTGTGTCTGTATGCATATAACGCATGATATGTTCACGCATATCTAGTAATGTAACGTTATCAAACTTAACATCCAACACTTGAACTTGAGCATGTTTTTTTTCAAGTGCATAAGAATCCGGTTTGCTAACTACGTCATGACTAGGAAAAGAGCGCTCACTTTTTATCTCTGGCAACACTTTTGCCATAGTCTCACCTTCATTCCCTTGTATTTTACATAAGATTTACATATCATTTATGTAACTTTAACACATTTTACACCTAAATCAAGTTAATTAAACATAATTAATACCAAAGTATGAGGGCGAAGTTAATCCTAATTCACAATAACGCCATAATTTTAAGATTCACCGTCTATTGAAGTGTCCCATCATGTGTAACGCACGTATAGGTGCCGATTGAATCTTTATGTAGTTGACTTCAGTACAAGCATGATATGTGCCTATTGTTATAACGATATACAATCATACCATTTTTATTGATGCATTATTAAAACTAAATCATCTTTTTTACATAGTTATAACTAGATTTAATGCTTAATTGATAAAAATTTTATGCTTATGCCCATCATTTATTTTTATTCACTCATCCTCTCTTTATACTCCTATGTTAAAATGGACACAACTCATTTTAGTAAACATACGTGTACATCTTTAAGATTGCCAACCCATGAAGATATACGTCTAAAGTCTATAGTCAAGGCCCGGAACAATCACGTATAATAAACCCAATTACATTCAGAAAGGATTACATTTATGATGGATCAATCATGGCTCATTTCTCCTGTTCCGATTTCCATTATGCTTTTATTATTTATTACCACCCTCTACGTGGTAAGCCATTACTATCAACGTCGCCCTATTTTTTCATTATTAGACATTGTATTAAATTATATTCCAGTCCTTACGCATGAATTCGGGCATGTATTGTTCAATCGATTAAGTGGTGGGCGTGCCGTTGATTTTGTCGTTGTTGTTAAAAGAAGTGAACGACTTACAACAGGACAACAAGGCTATGCGATTACGAAATCACGAAACCGCTTAGGACAAATTTGGACTACTTTAGGTGGCTATATTATGCCTCCTTTTATGTTGAGTGTAGGCCTCATTATGCAAAGTAAAGGATATGGCGCATTATTCATCTTATTTTATGTCCTAATATTTTTATATTTTACGGTCGTTACTTCTCGTAAAATCACACCTATCTTCATTATATTAATACTTACTTTAACGATTTATTTAGGTGTACAATCTGAAAATCTAACGAATTACTCATACATTTATATGCTTATCTATCATTTTATTTTAGGCACATTACTTGGTGAAGTGTTGCAGTCAACCGTGACGATTGCCCAATTAACTTTCACTAGACCTAGACCTTCATGGGATGGAAGTGCGTTGAGTGCTCTCACACACATTCCTACCTTATTTTATTCAAGTATTTGGATCATTTTAAACTTTACAAGTATCTACTTTCTCTTTCAACAACTCTTTGCATCGTAAACACTTAAAATCACTCAAGTATGGTAATAAGATGGTAGATTTAAACAGGGTTGTGACATCAATCGTTTTAATTTATGATTGTCCCTAACGCCTCGCTTTTCTAGGTGCCTCACCTCAACTAGGGAGCATTACAGAAATCTAATTGATTTCGTTGTAATGCCCGCCGGTGCATGAAGACGTTAGGAATGAAATGAATTACGTCTTCAGTACACCTATGAACATGCGTGAATAGGAGGTCAATAGCCAAGCTTTTAAGCGCATACGCAATCCAATCAGCTACTGCCTTATATATTGTAAAAGCCATTAGTCTTAGATTTTTGCTCTCAAAATGGATTTTCGGTTGCGGCTACATGCCTCAGAAGTCTCGGCTAAGGGATCAATCACAATTCATCATAGTTTCCATCACTAAGACGAAATCGATTTATAAAGATAAATAATAGCTAACAAAGTTCATGTATAAATGAATTTTGTTGGCTTATTTTTAATTAATAGGTGTGCTATGACGCATCCCCGTTTTGTCGTTTACAAGAACCTATAACAATTGAAACACATGATGAGGACTTTCTCTCTACCAATCAAGAGCCATCAAAATTCATCTCGTGATGAACTCTGATGGCTCTTTCAGTCCATATAAATGTATCGGGCTGCTTTTCATTTTGATATTACTTAAAATGCTCTTTCAGCAAAAATTACTTTTGCGTTTTCATAACTCAAAATGACAGTTTGATTTTCATATTTAATTTCAAGCATTTGGTTCGTTTCATCTTTTTGTAAAATTTCTACCGTGTCACCCATTTGAATTGATTTACTTGAAAGATAAATTAATAGTTCTGTTTTGTCTCTGATGCGTTTAATAATCACTTTATCCCCAGCATCGAAATCAATTAAAGGTGTCTTGTAACGTTCTTCAAAGTCATGCCCTCTTGGAATCATACCACCATGTGGACATGTCTCAGGATATTGAAGCAACTCATCTAAGCGCTCTACAAAGAGATCAGATACACGATGTTCTAACACTTCTGCTTCTGCGTGTACTTCTTCCCATGTATAATTCATCACTTCGATTAAAAATAATTCAATCAAACGGTGTCTCTTAATAATATCTAGAGTAGCTGAGACGCCTTTTTCAGATAGCTTTACACCTTTATAGGGTTTTGTTTCAACAAAGCCTTCTTTTTCTAATCTTCCCACCATTTCACTTACTGAAGGCGGTTTTATATTCAGAAACTGAGAGAGCGTTTTATTCGAAACATAATGCGTTTTTCCGTCGTGACTTAGTATCGCTTTAAGATAATCCTCTTTTTCCTCAGTTAACATTTTTTCACCTCTTAAAAAGATTCACCTTATTGTATCACGAAACATCTTGACTTTGACAGATTTCATTCTATAATATAAATTTATTAGGGTAACCTAAATTACTTAAAAGGTTGTGTTAAAATGATTGAAATTAACAACTTAAACCTTACCCTTCAACATAAGCATGTACTTAAAGATATTTCATTAAAGTTACCGTTAAATGGTGAAATTATAGGTATTATGGGACCAAACGGTAGCGGTAAGTCTACATTAGTTAAAGCTTTAGTAGGAGAGTTGCAATATAAAGGTACGATTACATTAAACGGTAAACCATTAAGTCAACTCAAGCGTCATGTCGCATACGTGCCTCAAAAAATGGCTTTAGACCTTGATTTCCCAATTGACGTTGAATCTTTAGTGTTATCAGGGTGCTATGGTGAAATCGGTTGGTTTAAACGGGTACCACATCAAAAACGCCAACAATGTCATTTATTGTTACAAGAATTAGAGCTATTCGATTTGCGAAAACGTCCACTACATACATTAAGTGGTGGCCAGTTACAACGTGTGATTTTAGCGCGTACATTAATGCGTACACATGACGTTTATATCTTAGATGAACCTTTTGTAGGCATTGATTTCAAGAGCGAGAAAATGATTATCCAAAAATTAAATGCGCTCAAAGAAGAAGGCAAACTCATCATCATCGTTCATCATGATTTGTCGACAGCATCAGACTATTTTGATCGTGTCTTATTGCTTAATCAGAGTGTTCAATTTTTTGGTATTACCCGTGAGGTATTAATCCCATCAAATATTGAACAAACGTTCCTAGCCTCATTACATGTGAGCGAAGCCATGACACATATGAATCAACGAAAGGAGCAATCTAACAATGGAATTCCTACAACATCTCGTTGATTATCCGTTTTTAACACGTGCCTTACTCACGGCTATTCTCGTTGGTGCGGTATGTGGTATTGTCGGCTGTTTCATTCTATTAAGAGGTCTGTCTTTAATGGGAGATGCAATGAGTCATGCTGTATTGCCAGGCGTTGCGATTTCGTTTCTACTTAATATTCCAATGTTTATCGGCGCTTTAGTGACAGGTGTTTTAAGTAGCTTATGTATTGGTTACATTTCTGACACAACCAAAACTAAAAAAGATGCAGCCATTGGTATTATTTTCACCACTTTTCTGGCTACAGGTATTATTTTAATCAGTGCGATACAGTCCACAACCGATTTGTATCATATTTTATTCGGTAATATTTTAGCCATTACAGATGATGCCTTCTATACAACACTTTGGATTAGTCTGTGCGTAGTTGGTGTTATACTGTTTCTTTACCGTCCGTTAAAAATTTCGACATTCGATCCGATTTTCAGCAGAATGAACGGCATCCCTACACGCTTCATTCACTATTTGGTTATGTTGCTTTTAGCACTCGTCATTGTTACGAGTGTCCAAACGGTAGGGGTTATTTTAGTTGTTGCATTGTTAATTACACCCGCATCGACTGCCTACCTTATCGCCAACAAACTGTCAACGATGCTAATGATTTCATGTATCTGTAGTATGATTAGCGCTACACTCGGCATATACATTAGTTTTCAACTTAATTTACCAAGTGGTGCAGTGATTGTACTTATCGCCGCAACACTATATGTATTAAGTTTTATTTACATCAAAATCAAATCAAAATTACTCAAAGGAGCTGTCCATACATCATGATTAAGCGTATTATTACCCTTTTACTTGTCGCAGTAATGCTTACAGCCTGTGGATTTGGTAAAAGCGAAAAACAAAACAAATTAAAAGTGGTAACAACGAATTCAATTCTTTATGACATGACTAAAAACGTTGCTGGTGAACATGCGGAGATACATAGTATTGTCCCTATTGGTCAAGATCCACATGAATACGAAATTAAACCTCAAGATATTAAAGCATTAGCTGATGCCGACGTAGTCATTTACAATGGTTTTAATTTGGAAAGTGGTAATGGTTGGTTTGAAAAAGCATTAAAAGAAGCCAATAAATCACTAAAAGATAAAAATGTCATCCAAGCTTCTGAAAAAGTAGAACCTATCTATTTAAATGGTAACGAAAAGTCAGATGCACATATCGATCCACATGCATGGTTAAGCTTAGGTAACGGTATTAAATATGTTGAACGCATTAAAGAAGGATTAGAATCAGCGGACAAAGACCACAAAAAAGATTACCAAAAACAAGGCGACAAATATTTATCAGAGCTTAAGTCATTAAACGAGAAAAGTCATAACCAATTTCATGATATTCCAAAAGACAAACGTGTCATGATTACAAGTGAAGGTGCGTTTAAGTACTTCGCAAAACAATATGACATCAAAGCCGGTTTCATTTGGGAAATTAATACAGAAAACCAAGGTACGCCTCAACAAATGAAACAAGCCATTGACTTTGTAAAAGCCAATCACATGAAACACCTTCTCCAAGAAACAAGCGTAAGCGATAAAGCAATGAAACGCTTAAGTGGAGATACTGATGCTAAAATATTTGGTACAGTTTATACAGACTCAATTGGTAAAGAAGGTAGCGATGGAGACTCATATTACAAAATGATGGCTTCAAATATTAAAACGATACATGATAGTATGAAATAAGAAAAAGGAGTGAAACGGGTACTTAAACCGTTCACTCCTTTTTTATTGATCAGCGATAGATGCGGTGGGTAAACCATTATACATGTTACTAGAATACAACTCGCTTATTTTGTTTGCTCAATAAAATGATACAACCGTGTAATGTCTTCTAATTGACCATTGCATGCCACACTATCATAGCAAATGTAGTCACCCTTTTTTGTGTACGTTCCTTCTTTTTTATTATGTTTAGATTGATTTAGAAATAAAGAAACATACGACTCAGCATTACATATCTTACAAAATCCTTTAACCTTAGTTGGAGAGAGGTCACCATACATACCTTTAAGTTGGTTGTCCTCTCTATAAACAATGTATTTTCGATGAGACGCTAAATCATTCCAACCTAAAAATGTTGTCTCTTTGAGATCTATATGGTCAGTCTCCGGTAATTTAAGTTTTTTCACTTTGCGAAAACACTTATGCAACGCGTTAGAGGTTGGCAATTCAAATGCCTCTACATGTACTTTTAAATTTTCTAATAACATGGATGCTTTCTTTTTCGTCAAAGTCACATCATCGATTTGATTGATAAAATCATCAATATAAATATGTTGTGCTTCGAAAATCTCTTTAATTTCATTAAATATGATTTGTTTTTGCATCGCGTGAGTTTGAATATCATTCGTTTTATATAATCGTATAAGTTGATTGACGCGCTGTTTTACTTTTATAAATTCATACGCTTTAATTTGATTCATTTCTCATGCCTCCATTTTAATGTGAAGTACTTTAAGAAATGAATATTTGCCCTAAAGTACTTCAAAATTTGTAATGAATGTACTATGGCGTATGATATAAGACACATTAACATGTCTCATACAATCATCTCCTCGTATAATAATACACTTTATTATATCAGTTTCATTAGACGAATGATATCATCAAGGATTAATTTCGAATGGAGGAGACATGAACTCAAACCAAGTTTTAAACACATCAATTGCACGCGTTAGGTATCAACCCATTAACATCATTTAATCGTCATCTAGCCGTGAATAAACTTCTTTACGACGTTTGGCTCGCTTTTCCACTCTGATTTGACGTTTGGCTTCATCATCTAAATCCGCTTTGTTAAGATCTGCATCTTCTTCATTTGTCACATGTTTTTGATACATATATGCGCCAGTTCGATAAGCTGCACGGGAAATCAAATGACCACCCACCGGAGAAGTGATATTAATAAAAACCAATGCTAACAATGTGCGGACACTGACATAACCTTGTTCAAATATAAAATAGATAAATACACCTAATAACGTTAATAAAACGGCCAGCGTAGAGGCTTTGGTCGCGGCATGAATCCGTAAAAACACATCTTGGAAGCGAACTAACCCCACTGCACTAATAAGCGCAATGATACTCCCTGCAAACACTAAAAAAGCGGCGAATAGTTTAATGATGTCGTTTATTGTTTCCATTAAACACATTCCCCCCTTCTATAAAGCGAGAAATAGTTACGGAACTTAAAAATGATATAATCGCGATTAAAACGACCGAATCTAAAAACGAGAACGTTTTAAACAATAAACTAAGGACACCTACTGTGGACATTAATATCGCACTGATCGCATCAAATGCGACGACACGGTCAGCCGTTGTCGGTCCTTTTATTAAACGAAACAACACTACAACAAGTGAAATTGCAAAAATAATTAACGCACCGGATAAAAGTAACTCTGTCACTGTTGAAATCATTTCGTCACCTCCACAATAAGTTCCTCATATTTTTTAATACTTCTTAATAATTGTTTTTTCTCTTTCGCTGTAATATCAATCGCGTGGATCAGAAATACATTCGGATTACGGTTCACCCTAATGATTGTTGATCCTGGCGTAATAATGATAAGTATCGTTAAAAATGTAATTTCCCAATCTGTATCTAATTTCGTTTCATAAGATACGAGTCCTGGATCCATTTTATGCGTCTTAAACAATACATAATTGATGATAGAAAATGTAGATGTTATTAATTGATATAAGTATGTCATTAAAAATTTAAAGGACACCCATATCTTTTTAGGATAAAACTCTTGGTCGAAAAACTTATGAAGCAAATAAATAATGATTAAACCGATCATATATCCCACTGCAAATGTTGGAAACTTAAACGCATCTTCATCTTGAAAAAGTACCCAAAGCATAGCAATCATAATATTTAAGGCGATTTGTCTCATTTAGCATCACCTCTTAACTCGGGATTAACCATTTTTATATATTGATGTACGTTCATATTTATAGCAGTTGCACGTTCTGTGACTTGCATGATTACAGGTGCTGCGAGTCCAATTATTAAAACCATCCACGTCATTATCATAATGATGCGTTTACGAACAGGTCGTATAGGATGGAAAGTAATTTCAGCGCCCTTCTCTTGATTGCCTGCGTACATATAGAAAAACACTCTAAATAAACTATACATACCTACTAGACTCGTTAGAATCATTAATGTTAATCCTATATAGTGTTTATGTTCAATAGCACCCATAAAAATAAATAATTTCCCAGGAAATCCACTGAATGGTGGGACACCACCAATTGCCAGTGTCACAACGATTAAGGCGATACCTAACCAAGGTTCTTTTTGCGCTAAACCTTTCAAATGACGATATTGACGATAACCTGTCGTATACACAATAATACCTATAACAAAAAACAATAAAGCTTTAACAACAATATCATTCACGAGGTAAAAAATCGCACCATTCACACCATGAACCGTATGAGTTCCTAGACCTAAAATGACAAAACCGATGGATAGTACAACTTGATACGCAGCAATTTTCTTAATATCTTTATACGCAACAGTACCTACTGCACCAATCACCATTGTGATACACGCCATAACAATGAGTAGAGGCTCTGTAACATCATTACTTTGATTGAAAATCAGTGTGAAAAAGCGTATAAGTGCATAAGCACCCACCTTTGTCATTAAGGAAGCAAATAACGCGGCAAGTTCAGTGTTTAACACGGCATAAGCTTTAGGAAGCCACATGAATAACACTAAAGCCGCTTTTGAACCAAAGGCCACAATAAATGACATCGCGACTAAATGTATCGCAGTCGGATCCTCAAGTTCATTAATGCGCATCGCTATATGCGTATAATTCAAAGTTCCAAGTTGACGGTATAACAAACCAATACCTATTAAAAAGATCCATGAACCAATGACATTGAGTACGACATAAATGATACTTGCGCGCAATTGTTCAACTGATTGCCCCAGCGTAACAAGTACAAATGATGCTAATAACATAATTTCAAACATCACGTATAAATTGAATAAATCTGCAGTTAAGAAAGACCCTACAACACCGACCGCTAAAAACAAAATAAAGGATGGCAAGTAATAACGATTGGCACGCTTTTCACCTCGACCGAATCCAAACCCTATAATCATAAAGACGACAAAATGTGTTGTAGTAACAAGTAATAAGCTCAAAGGATCCCCAACATATTGGATGCCAAATGGTGCAGACCATCCTGAAAAATCCAATTTAAGCGGTTGATGATACATCACATAAATCAACAACATTAAAGACGAAATAAATGATATAAAAAGTATGACCAACGCAATCATACGTGAAATTTTCACTTGTTTATTCAACATCACTAAAATTAATGCCCCTACAAGTGGTAATAAAAATGGAATTGCTAACATATTATCGTTCATCTTCTTCACCACCTGTTAAAACATTAATTTCATCTTCTTTTGTCACTTTAAAGGTACGATACACTAATACGAGTAAAAATGCGGTAATCGCAAAACCGATAACAATAGCCGTAAGTACAATTGCCTGTAACAATGGATCCACAAAATCTTCTTTACCCGTAACAATTAACGGTTCTGTCTTATTCGCTGTGTATTCTCCCATGCTCATAATAATCAGATTGCCTGCATGTGTAAAAATCGCGATACCAATCACAATTCTAATCAAATTTTTGGATAGAATCATATACGTTGCAATAAAAACTAAAAAGCCTATTGTGAGGAGTAATATAATATTCATGATCTCCCCCCACTCAATGATAAAATCGTAGTGACTACCACACCCACGACACTGAGTGTGATACCCGCTTCAAACAATGTAATTGTAGAAAGATGCACTTCACCAAAATAAGGAAAACTAAAATATGCATCAGCTTGATATAAAATGTTTTTACCAAAGAACACGGGAACCAGTGCTGTTGTAAATGATACAAACGCACCCAATATCATCAATTTTCTAAAATCGATAGGTAACGCTTCAATTACACGTTGAACATCAAAAGCTAAAAACATTAATATAAATGCAGAACTCAATATCAAACCAGCTATGAAACCACCACCTGGATTGTTATGCCCGGCAAAAAAGAGATAGAAACCGAAAGTCAAAATGATAAATATGACAATACGCGTGACGGTTTTTAAAACTAAATCATTCTCTTTCATCTTGTCCCCTCCTATCTCTAAAGTTGAGTAACGTATAGATACCTAGTCCTGCAATAATTAATACCAATCCCTCAGCCATCGTATCGAGTGATCTAAAATCACCTAATATGGCATTGACGACATTTTTACCACCAGACTTTTCATAAGCATCGTGATAGAACACAGATATGGTTTCTAATGCACTCGCTTGTTGAATCATAAATACAAAACCTACGACGGTAAGTGCAGTGATTAAGGATACGATGATTTTTACAGATTCTCTTTTCATATTAAAGGTACCACGCGGAATATTGGGTAATCTTGAAAAACTGACAATAAAAAGCACAGTGGTAATCGTTTCTGTCACAAGCTGCGTTAATGCTAAATCTGGAGCACGCATGAGTATAAAGAATAATGCAACAGCATAACCGATCCCACCGGTTAAAATAACCATCGTAAGACGTTGACGAATAAAAATTAACGCAAAACCAATAACTATAACGGTAATTAATAAAAGAACATGAAAAATATGATAGTTCGTAACATCAATACGATACATTTCAGGTACACCTACACGTATCAAGCCATATACGTTAATCCCAAAATAAATCATTAGCGTGAGAATAATATATGAGTTAAGTCGATTATTCATCAACGTGCGTAAACCATAACCTGAATAAGCTTCTAGAGACATATATGATTCCTGATAAACATTAAGACTAGACCAACGGCTTTCTTTCGATTGAATCCATGAATTCCAGTTGATACATAAGACACTGAGTGTTCCAATGATGATAATCAATACACTCATGATTAACGGTAGTGTCACGCCATGCCATTGGGTTAACTTTGGTGCATACGTTGCTAGAGATTCGGATGCAACAATTGTGGTAAATGCTGCTTTTAAAACAGTATTTCCTATAAGTTGTGGCATTATAAAAAATAAAGGTAAGCCTAAAGCAGTGAACACTGCCGGTAATACAAAATATTTCGGCTCATGAATAGATTTATTCGTTTTCAACTTCCCAAAAAACGTCTCTTTAATCATATTTAATGAATATATGAACGTGAAAATACTCGCAATAAAACCAATTAAGGTGATAACAATCGTTGATAATAGATTAAAATCTTTAAATTGATACGCCTGAACAAGCCCCTCAAAAAACATTTCCTTACTAAGAAATCCATTTAAAAATGGCACGCCGGCCATGGCAAGCGCTGCTAACGTCATGACTACCATCGTTATTGGTAGTACAGATTTTAAGCCTCCAAGTTCACGGATATCACGTGTTCCTGTTTCGTGATCAATTAATCCGACACCCATAAATAACGTCCCTTTAAATAACGCATGATTAAACAAATGAAAAAGCGCTGCAAATAAGACATATGCATAGGCTTCACTCATGGCAGGTTCCGTTGCTGTCGCAATACCACCGCCGAGACCAACCATTGCTGTAATCATGCCCAGTTGGCTAATCGTAGAATAGGCAAGAATACTCTTAAGATCATATTGACGAACCGCTACGATAGCACCAAATATCATCGTTAACAATCCAATTCCCGTCACTATATAAATGTAAAAAGTACTTTGACCTAATATCGGTGTAAAACGCAACAACAGAAATATACCCGCTTTGACCATTGTAGCTGAGTGTAGATATGCACTGACCGGGGTCGGTGCGGCCATTGCTCGTGGTAGCCAAAAATGGAATGGCCATTGTGCCGATTTAGTGAATGCACCGAGTAATAACATCAAAACAATCGGAATAAAGAGCGAATGTGACACAATTACATGTCTTTGAGCAATGAGTTCAGTAATGGTGTTTGTACCTGTTACGACATAAAGCATAATAAATCCCACCAGCATCGCTAAGCCACCAAACACTGTAATCATAAATGAAGTAACAGCGCCACGTTGACTCTCAGATTTGTCAAACCAATAGCTAATTAATAAAAATGAAGAAACACTTGTTAATTCCCAAAAGACATATAACAAAATGGTATTATTCGAAAGTACAATCCCCAACATGCTAAACATGAAAAGGATTAAATACATGTAAAAACGTGGTAAATCATTATGTTTATGAGATAAGTATTGGGTCGCGTAGAAAAAGACTACGATGCCAATTACAGATATTAACAGTCCAAAAAATAAACTTAATCCATCAAGCCTAAAGTCTATATTGATATCATAAGCAGGTAACCATTTTAAGGTGTATGTGACGTATTGATGATTGAGGACATTGGGTATGTGTGTAATAAAAAATAAAGAGGCTACAATAGGTGCTAATAATGCGATATAACCTGGCCATTGTTTAAAATCCCACTTTATCATAATTGACAAAAATAGAATCATTAGAATTAAAAATATCATTAATCCTATAATGTGCATAAATCATCCTCCCTTGTTTAAAATTATAAATTTAAGGCGATTGTGGTATTGATCTCTTTCTTAGTAATACCGATAAATTTCATCGTTTCATATGAAGTTTGATGCCCTAAATATTTTTGAATAATTGAAATGGATACACCGGAACGATACGTATGATAAGCAAATGTTTTACGTAACGTCGTCAATCCAATATGTTCAATCCCTACTCTAGTTGCGGCAGCATTAATAATACGATACGCTTGTTGGCGACTTAAGCCTTTTTTAGTGCGCTTAGATTGAAATAACAAATCGTCACACTGCAACTTCTCCTGATCAATAAACCACTTCAATTCATTTCTTAACTTCTCTGGTATAATGACGCGAATTTCTTCAGATGAACTCGCAACCCAAACATGGACGATTTCATGATGGTCGTTATAAACATCTTTCACCGCAAGATTTAGAAGTTCGTTTAATTTGATTCCTGTATGAATCGCAAACTTAAACAATAAGTAATCTCGCATAGATTGACTTTGCAAATAGACATACATTTTATGAATATCAGACTTATCTCTAATAGGATCTACAAAATTCACTTATCACACCTCATTTAATGTTTCTTATACAATGATATAATATATTTTTGTAACATTAAAGGGTTAAGTTCAAATTTTTCAAAAAAGTTTTGACCTTTTGTTGCTTTTTTTACGATATATAAAGTGAAAGGAGGTCAGACATCATGAACAATTCAAATTTGACACTTATTCTGACACAAACCACTTTATCACCAGAGGGAAAGACTACCAAAATGAGCCGTCGATTTAATCAAATTAAAGGCTCTGCCACGACGCAAGAATTGCTTTCATTCGCTAAAGTGATAGAAGCTCTGACTGGTGAACATTATGACACTATTGAAACTGTAAAAACTGAACAAATCGGATAATTCTGGAGGTACCCAATGAACACTAAAACATTAGAAATCACATTTGAGAACACATTACAAAAGCCCTTTAAGTTTCAACTTCCTAAGTTAGCAACGACAATTACACGAGAGCTCGTAGAAATTCAAGCGGACAAGATTGTTAAATTAAATATTTTAAATAACAATGGCACGCCGATTACAAAAGTTAAATCTGCACAGTTGATAGACCGCAATATTACAGTATTGTTCTAGATTCATATTTCAAAACATCGTCACTTCCCCTTAAATCCCCAGCTTCATGGCACTTATGCTTGATGTCAAAATTTTTAATAAAGATTTTGATATGAAAGTAAAAGTATTATGATCACACAAATACAGTGCAGCATTTCCTTATATGTATTTTAATAGCCTTCAAAGTTCATTTTAGAATGAATTTTGAAGGCCTTTTTGTTTAAGTAGCATCACAACTGATTAAGCATATTATCGTATGATGAATACAATATGTTATTCAAGTATCCTAACCTTTTCCCCATAAAACACTTTTGATGTGTCAATCGTTTTACATACTATGTATTTGTCATATACTTCACATACGCGTGCTATAATTTGATAAGGTGATTCCACGCGTAATACTTCTACGTAATCATTACTTTGGAATGCACCCTCGACGGCATTGTTTACGATAAACTTTTCTTCATTAATCAGTCTTACCACTTCAAACTCAGACAACAAAAATCACCGCACTCTCTTTAAGTTATTACTATCGTACTAAAACTTGTACATACCATGTAAACTTTAATAGAAATTTATTTTAATCTTTACATTCATTTAATAAGCTTAATACCTTTAGTGCAGTCCCATTTTTCACTTGTCTATATGCCGTTTTAAAATGTGAAAGACATCGTTTATAAATTAAATGCATCATATTACAAACAAAGGAGCTATTATGATTTTCGTTTTAATGTTACTTACACTTTTAGCTGGTACAGTGATTCCTATTCAAACATCCATTAACACACGTTTACGTCAATATACGCAATCTGCATTTTACGCATCTACAGTGTCTTTTTTTACAGGAACGTGTGTTTTAGCAATCATCATTATACTATCGCAACCCCAATATTTTTCGCTCAATATATTCAATTCCTATACGCTTGATTATCGATGGATTATTGGAGGATTAATGGGGGTCATCTTTTTAACAGGTAACCTTCTTTTACTCCCGCGTATTGGTGCGTCTTTGACCGTGATCACAACACTTTCGGGTCAAATGATGATGGGAGTGATTATTGATACGTTCGGCTTGTTTCAGATGCCAGTGCAAACCATAACGGTTCTCAAAATCGTTGGCTTTTTCATTCTTATACTTGGCATCCTATTGATGAACTATCAACCCAAATCAGCGGTAGACACTCGTCAAAAAAACGTCATTTGGATGCTTATTGGCATCATGTTTGGATTTGCGCCCCCCATTCAAACAGCTGTTAACAGCAGCCTAGGTCAGCTCACGCACTCATCTTTATTTGCAGCTTTTGTTTCATTTTTAGTAGGTACATTCACACTTATGCTATTAACCCTTATCGTGCATCGCCGTTTCAAAATCATCACGCACCACGATACTTACGGACCCTTACGCATATGGCATTTTATTGGTGGACCACTAGGTGTTTTATTTGTTACAACGAATATCATCGTGGCGCCTCTATTAGGCATCACCATAACGTTAATCATCGTTATGTTAGGTCAAATTGTTATGGGGTTATGCATCGATCATTTTGGATGGATGGGAATGACCAAACGTTCCATTGATCGCCAACGTCTACTTGGGCTTTTGTGTATCATTACAGCTATTATCTTGATTCAGTTTCATTAACGCACTAACCCCTTTCAACCATCAGTTTCGCCTGTCGGGGCTGGGACATAGCAGACCTTTTAATAAAAAATAAGCTAACAAAATTCATTTATACATGAACTTTGTTAGCTATTATTTATATAAATCGATTTTGTCTTAGTGATGGACACTATGATGCATTGTGATTGATCCTTTAGCCGAGACTTCTGAGGCATTGAGCCGCAACCGAAAATCCATTTTGAGGTAAGGCGCCTAGAAAAGCGAGGCGTTAGGGACAATCATAGGTTTAATGATCTATGTCACATTCCAAGACGAATTACTTTTTTCAAACCAGTAATTCTTATTCAAAAACTCAGAAAATTAGATATAATCTGTACAATTTGAAATGTTTTATATCAAATGGAACACATTATCAAGATTTTTTCATTTTTCTCGAATGTTGTTTTAATTATATTTAGAATTCTGTTTATAACCACCATACTTCTATTGCACAAAAACATTATTAGAGTATAATTTTCATCAACTACATTTCGAGGTGATAAAATGAAAAAGTCCTTTATCCTCTTTATTTCATCAAGTTTAATTTTATTAATTTTAATTCTAAGCATTTCTGTTTATTTTATTTACCAACTAAACAAACCAAATATTCAAACGATACGTGCCACATTCACATACCCTCAATATTTGAAAGGCATTGTGCAATCTGACTATAACTATATATTAAAATATAATGAGAATTTAGGTTTTGTTCAAGATATTCATGTGAAAGATAATGAAAAAGTAACTATAGATCAACCATTAATCACCTATCACAACCCCTCGAAAATACCTTTGATTCACGCTTTAAATCAATTATTATCCTCTCAATTAAACGCCAACCAAATCTTCGAAATCAATAAAGAAATTATACAACTGAAATCAGATTTGTATCATACAATACCATCACCTGCAGAAGGAATCGTGCGTTTGCATGAATTTGTTCCAGACAAAAATAAAGAAAAAATTTTAGAAATATCATCTAAAGAACAACATATTCTGGTTAAAGTTCCCGAACATTTATATACAAAATTTAAAAAAGCGCAACCCGTTACACTCCGTTCTACTTTAATGGATAAAACCGTTAAAGGCACTGTAGTATCAACACATTTCACCCCTACATATTCCCCTGAAATTTCTAGAAAAACGTACTATTTTATTAAAATTAAGACACCTAAAACCTACCCTATTGGCACTCATTTTGAAGTCCAATTTTCAAAGCCACAAATGATATTACCGCGTGACATTTTACTGGATGAAAATTCCGTGTTGATTTATAAGAAAAGCAAATTGGTTAAACGAATAATAAGTTATGATAGAATAAATGAGCAACTTATAATTAAGAATGGAATATTTGCAGGGGAGAAAGTCGTACGATATCCACATGAAATAAATGCGCACTAAAATAGAGAAGCATGATCATGTTGCTTTAAGGTGACGGAATCCACTATTTTACAAAAAATTTGTTTCATATAGAGTGCGGTTAAGCCTTCTTAGTTTACAATCAAAAATAATTTGGTTATAATTACAATCTAATTGCACTTAAATCAATTCACAAGCAATAATATCAATAACTTTTTAAAAGAAGGTATAGATATTTCATTTGTAATTAATAAGTAAAGGGTTTCATTAATCTGTCTTCCAAGACAGTTTTGAAAAATATATCCAAGGGCAATGAAATACGGGAGGTTATGAACATGGCTGTTACTAGAGTAAAAGATTGTTTCGAATTATTATCAATGGTTACGTACGCAGACAGATTAAAAAGCGTAATCAAAAAAGAGTTCCAAATTAGTTTTGAGGAGTTTGCAGTATTAACTCACTTAAGCTACCGCATCGAAGACGAATATTACCTTAAAGATATTATTAACAACTTAAACTACAAACAACCACAAGTTGTTAAAGCGGTAAAGAACTTATCTCAAGAAGGTTACTTCAACAAGCGTCGTAACGAACAGGATGAGCGAACTGTTCTAATTTTGGTAAACGATGAACAACGTAAAAAAATCGACGAATTGTTAAATCGTGTAAACGAAACAATCAAAAGCACCGACATTAAACCACAATAATAAAAAAGTACCACTTCACCTAACCGATGTGAAGTGGTACTTTTTTATATTGAACTGAACCTTATAGTTATCGAAATCGATCATTTTATAAACTAACATTCGATTAAGTAACGTTTGTAAACGTTCTAACTTATGACGTTAATTTAATGCAACGCGCCCATTAAACTTGTTTTTTTGACGAAAGTTCAATCGTGTAAAAAATAATAAGGACAAGAATCATCACCCATATTGCGATAGAGATGAGTTGTGCTGCTTGAGGATCTCGTATGATGATATCTACCGTTTTTTGCACGAGTAATAAACCCACACCCGTATATTCTAAACGTTTACGATATAATCCCCATAGAGTAAAAAACATGCCAAAAACTGCGATAACAAGATGCGTATATTGTGTGACAATATGGATGCCTAATGTAATATCAAATGTATTCATTCCGATAAGCAACATAGCGACAACTGCTAATATTAATCCTATATAACTTTCAAGGCGATTTTGATAAAGATAACTTTTACGCATAATGCGTGAATAAATCGTTACAGAAATCGGCAATAAAACTAAGATATATAAAATAGATAAACCTGTAGCCGCACCAAATGGTACCAGTTGCTTATCGTAAAGATAGGAAATCAAGATAAAGTTTATAATAAAAAAGACTACTGGATTAAACTGTAATGTGAACAAATTTTTTTGAATCGTTAATATAATTTCAGCAGTCGATTTTTGACGATACTCTATATAATCTACACCTTGTTTTTCAGATTTCTGTATATCTTTTCTCAAATTTTCTTTAACATCATCTATTAACGTCGTGGTTATCCCTTTATGCGTGAGATAATCTTCCACGTTATCTATTAAAGTGCGATCATTCGGTCTCATAAGTGCCTCCAACATCAATACTTATGTTCGGTGGAAGGACAGTGCCCGTACCCGAAACCATAAGTATAAAGTGTCGTTATACATAAATCAAAGGAAGTGAGACTAAGAAATCTAAAGATGCTCTCTAACGATTTCAGCCCCACTGTCCCCAGTCATGATAATCAAACATCAATGTATTTATCCTTCAAGATCAATTCTGTACAATTTGATGACTTTGTCTTTAGGTGATGTAGATGCAAATTGATATGAACGTTTCCCATCAATAATAAAGCCACTGTTACCTGTTACTTTATTATAATGTTCACGTGTCACAGCCTTATCACTTACATTCTTTTTAACCTCTTTGTAAGTTGGGCCATTTGCTTTGTTATAACTCATTGAGATACGTGTCACTTTCGCATTTGCGCTACTAGAATTCGCTGTGACAATCATTGTTCCCTTAGATGTATGGTACTCATAAAATTGTTCAGAACCAAATCCTGCTTGTGTATGAATACCTTCACCTTTGACACGAATCACGTCTGCCATATTTTGACCGATTTTAACACCTTCAACTGTTTGATCACCTTTTTGTAAAGCTTTTACAGATTGAATGGTATTGCCTTCCATCGCAGAGGCAGATCCTGTTGCTACTCCTGACAATGTTAAACCAGTAATAAGTACAGCGATGACGAGTTTTTTCATAAAGCACACGCTCCTTTTCGTTCTTTCGATTCTGTGCTCACTACTAGTATACACGAAATGTCATTATAATAACAGTTATATTACAAAAAGATTACAAAACATTATCTTTCACATTATTATTTGTAAATGTTTTTAGTGTTTTTAAAAATCGTTCTTTTTCTTCAACAAAAGGATACACGCCTGATTTTTTAAATAGATGAAATTCAGAATTTGGAATTAAGTCTGCGACGTCTTTTGATTCAATTGGTGTAACACGCTCATTGGCATTACCTGCAATGACGAGCGTTGGCTTCTTGACTTGCATCGTCAATTGTTTAATGTCCACACTTTGAAATGCTTGATCGACTGCACGTTGTTCATAATCCGTGAGTAGTTCCGCTGAATTATCTACCCCTTTTAAAAATTTGCGCACTTTATTTTTAGCGTAATACAAATGTTTTTCAAAAAACTGCTCTTGGTCTGCCTTATCCCACGTTCTGATTTTTTCGGCATATTTTAAAAATAAGCGTTCTTTAGGCAATAAATCGTTACTAACGGTTGGATTAATGAGCACAAGTTCTGTGACCTTATTTGGATAGCGTACTGCTAAATCCATGGCAACAATACTTCCTAATTCATTTGCTACAATCATACTTGATTTTAAATATAAAAATTCCATCAGCTCATTAATATCTTGCGCAAAAGCTTGAAATGCAATGCTTAAAGGTTTGTCAGAATAACCGTGCCCCCTTAAATCAATAAGAATCACTTGATAATGACGTGATAATCGTTTAGAAATGTCTTCAAACACGGTATGATTCATATGAATTGTGTGAATCATAATAATCGGTTCTCCATGACCCATTGAACGATAGTATAAAGCTGTACCATCTGATGTACGAAATAATTTCATTATTTTTCATCCCCTCTCGGTATATTCAAAATATCTAATATTTCTTCTAATGTAGAGATTTCATAATCCATTTCTGAAGCTAATGGCTCAAGGTCTGATTCTCCTTGTTTATGACGATACCATACACTCACCATTCCCATAGCTCTAGCGGGCGCTACATCATTTAAAGCATCATCACCGACATACACAACCTCTGAAGGGTCTACATTCAACTTTTCGATGATATCTTCATAAATGCGCGGATGAGGTTTTCTAAAACCTACCGCTTCAGATGTCGACAGATGATTGACGTAATCTTCAATCCCTAACGCATAGACACGATAATGTTTAATACTTGATTTCCCATTAGCAATTATACCGATTTTATAGCCAGCTTTTTTCAACTTTTGTAGTGTATATGTGGTGTCATAAAATGGAAATACATAGCGATAAAAATGCATTTCAAAGTCATGAAACAAATCTTTCCAACTAAGTCTATCTACATTAAATTGTTTAATGATTTCTTTATACACGTCTGGTTTATCATGATCTTCATCATCATCTAGCTCAATAAATTTATTACGATAATCAGAAGCTTGAACACGCACTAAGTAGTCGTGAAACCGTTCATACTGTTCCTCTATAAATTTATCTCTAGATTTTTTTCGATCAAGCAACGTTCCTTCTAAATCAAAAATAATTGCTTTAATATGTTTTAATTCCATTATGACGACCTCATTACTTTTAAAAATTAATCCTAGCTACGAAATTTATTAATGTAATAGTAGCATACCTTCATTTTTTCTAAAATTAAAGTACGTACACATTGTGTATACCTATCAACTACGGTATTAAATGCTGATTGAAGTGGCATATTTTTGCGTGTCCTATATATTGGTGCTATGTTGATGCCGGTTTTTTTGTTCTATAACCAATATATAAAACATTAAAGGAATCCCGATTAACGCTAAAACGATACTTGCCGGCAGTTGCGTAGGACTTAATAACTGACTTCCTAATACATCTGCAAACACCATCACAGTACCACCTATAATCAGATTCAAAACCATTTTAACCCCTAAATGACCTCGACTCGTACGCTGAACAAATTGCGGTATCACGATGCCTATGAACCCAATGACCCCGACGTAACCAATAATGACTGCAGAAAGTAATGTTGCAATAAATAATGTGATGAAACTGAGTTGTTGCGTTTTAAGTCCTAGACTTTGACTAGACAAGTCATTAAGTTGTAGCAACTTTAATTGAGGTAATAACGCTGAAATGATGCTTATGACACATAAAAGTACGCTACCTATGATGATAACTTCTCTCATTTCCGCTGCTGAAAATCCACCGAACATATAATTTAATATATTTTGTAATTTTTGTGGGTTCATTTGAACTAAGAGATACAAAATGGCATTCATTAACGCGCCTACCATAATTCCTGATAAAATTAACATTTTAGTTGGGTATCCCCACGATACAACATGCGCTATTAAAACTACAACGAAGAGCGAAACCACTCCAAATAATATGGAAATAGGTGCAATCCATAAAAAAGATATCCCCAAAAACACAGTGAGTGCAGCCCCTAGTGTCGCCCCACTTGCTAAACCGAGTGTAAAACTATCAGCAAGGGGATTGTTTAAAATAAGCTGAAACAAAAAACCTGCTAATGTTAACCCCATCCCTGATAAAAGTGCGAGTAAAATCCGAGGCAAACGTACCTCAAAAATGATTGTTGACGCATAAGGGCTTGACCAATCCATAAAACTACACAAGCTGTAAATGGTGATACCGATTAAAAGAAAGCCCCATAAACTTAAAGTTATGAGGTCTTTCATCATATTATTTTTCATATATCGCATCACTCAGTTGCTTCATTGCCTCATCAATGCGTGGACCTGGTCGAGATAACACATCATCGTTTAATGCAATAATTCGGTTATTTTTTACAGCGTTAACTTTATTAAAGCCGCCACGTTGTGCCACGAGTTGTTGATACTCTTTAGTTGATACTCCTGATGTCGTAATCATCACATCTGGATTTTTTTGGATGATTTGTTCTTTACTCACTGTAGGCCACGCTTGTTGATCGTGAAAGACATTTTTAGCATGCAATTGTGTTAACATGTCATCCATAAATGTCTTTTGACCTACAGAATAAATTTCAGGCTCTGAAGCAATTTCAATAAATACATTTGGATTGGTTTTTTTCTTTTTCGTTTGTTTTGTAATTTTGTCAATATTTGCTTGCGTTTCTTTAATTAATGCTTGAGCTTCTCGCTCTTTATGCGTCACTTTTCCTATTTGTGCAAAGCTCTCATACATATCTTTAATAGAGTGTGCATCTTTAACATAAACCACATGGATGCCACTATGCTCAAGACTTTTTAACACCTTCCCTTGAGATGCTTTTTGTGATTCATGTGCGAGAATAAGATCGGGTTGTGCTTTTATCAATGATTCTTTATTTAATTTCATCGCATCAAATTGCGTTTTTTCACGTACGTCTTTAGGATAATCATCAACGGTTGATACGCCTACCACATGTTTACCTAACCCTAATTCATATAAAATTTCAGTATTACTCGGCATGAGTGAAATAATACGGTTAGGCACTTTATCTGAAGTTTTACCAGATTGTTGCGATTGATTTTGGTTAAAACTACATCCTGATAACATGATGATTACCGTCAAAACAAAAACAATGACACGCTTTAAATTCATGTGCTCACTCCTCATCTGATTATTCACAAATTATAACAAATCCCGCGTAAGATACCACTATTATTTATAAAATGCCAACAAAAAAATGATGCACGTTGTCGTACATCATTTTTTCTATAGAATTTTAGATTAATCTTACATACGTTCTGGTGCAGTTACACCAACTAGAGTTAAGGCATTACGTAATGTAATACGTGTTGCAGTGATTAACGCTAAATGCGCCTTTGTTTTATTTTCATCGTCAGTTAACACTTTTTCAGCATTATAAAATCTATGGAAATGTGCAGATAAATCTTGAATATAGTTTGTCACCCGTTGTGTTGCGCGTGCTTCAGCAGCACCTTCAATCATTGGTTCAAATTCTGCAATCTTTTTAAGCAATTCAATCGCTTTATCATTCGTGATCGTTGTGTAATCCAAACCTTGTTCGACATGATACCCTTTTTCATCCGCTTGTCTCAAAATTGAACAAATACGCGCATGTGCATATTGTGCGTAATAGACAGGATTATCTTGAGATTGTTGTTTCGCAAGCTCCATATCAAAATCAAAATGTGTATCAGGACTACGCATAGATAAGAAATAACGTGCGGCATCAATACCTACTTCATCCATAATATCTCTTAAAGTGATTGCATTACCAGTACGTTTACTCATCTTAACTTCTTCGCCATTTTGCATTAAACGTACCATTTGCATGATTTGAATTTCAAGACGTTCTTGATCCACACCAAACGTTTCCACCGCTGCTTTTAAACGATTAATATATCCGTGATGGTCAGCACCAAACAAATTGATTAACTTATCATTTCCACGTTGAATTTTGTCAAAATGATATGCAATATCTGGTAAGAAGTACGTATAAGAACCATCTTGTTTGATTAATACACGGTCTTTATCATCATTGAAATCTGTTGTACGTAGCCACGTCGCGCCATCTTTTTCATAAATATAGCCAAGGTCAGTGATTTTTTCTAATACAGCTTTAATATCACCTTTTTCATATAACGTTGTTTCACTAAACCAATTGTCGAAATGAATATTGAAATCAGCCAAATCTTTTTTCAATTTTTTCATTTCATAGTCCACACCTAATTGTCTAAATTGCTTAATACGTGTGTCGCTGTCTAAAGATTTTAGTTCAGGCTGCGTCGCCGCTAAATCTTCACCAATTTTCTTAATGTCTTTACCATGATAGCCATCTTTTGGCATGTCTACTGATTCACCTAAACTCTGAAGGAAGCGCGCCTCAATGGATTTTGCTAAATTCGTAATTTGATTCCCTGCATCATTAATGTAATATTCTCGTGTCACGTCGTATCCAGCCGCTTTTAAAATATTACATAACGTATCACCTACTGCTGCATTACGCGCGTGACCGATATGTAAATCCCCGGTTGGATTGGCAGAGACATACTCCACAAGGATTTTTTCATTTTTAGGGACGTCTGCATAGCCAAAACGTTCATCTTTTTCCATTGCTTGATCGATGACTTCATATAGATAACTTGAATCTAAATAGAAATTAATAAATCCTGGTCCAGCAATGTCAATAGACTTTACATGCGCTTTCGTCGCATCCAAGTTTTCAACAATTAGCGTCGCAATTTCCCTTGGATTACGTTTTGCAATCTTCGTTAAAACCATGGCGATATTTGTAGAATAATCACCATTTTTCTCGTCTTTTGGTATTTCAATTTTAATCGCTGGTACGTCATCTGTAATACCGGCTTGCTGAATACTTTTTTTAATTTCATCAACTAATGTTTGTTTGACTTGATCAATTAAGTTCATCTTTTATCTCCTTATATTTTATTTCATATTGATACGTGCCCATTTTGTCATCATCTTGGTATAACTCATAATGAATTTTTAACTTTCCGCCAGCTTCATCTACAAAATGAATAATGCTCAATGTATTGACCATCAACAACATTTTACCTTCAGGAATATGGTAAAACGTTTTCGTAGGTTGACCTTCTTGGAAATGTAACGTCATATTAATGTCGCCTTTACGAATAATTTTAATAGCATCTGGCGCAATCTTAACAGTTACATTGACGTTTACTTCATCAACTTGTTCATTATAACGGATAAATGTCGCATTTTTTTCAGTGAGTGTCCCTTCAAGTTGGTTCACAAATTTCTCTTTGCTGTCATCTTGTTTCACAATTTGGAGTGTTTCTATCCTCACATTTCTTTCCAATTCGCTTCACCTTATCTCTATAAATAATACTCATAATTATAACATAATGGTGTAGGGAGAAAAAAGAAGCAAAACGATGATGGAATGTTGACATTCGGTCCCAATACCAAAAGCTTCGTGAACTCAACCATACAGAGCGATTAATTTTAACTCTTTCTCTTTTATATTTATTCATATAAATAAAAGTGAGGACCTAAACATTCTTAATTTTAATCGTTCCTAAAACCTCACTTTTCATGGCACCTTACCACAAAATGAATTTTCGATTTCGGTTCAATGCCTCAGAAGTCTTGGCTAAGGCCTCGTTTGAATTGATAATTGTGAATTCATCTATTTACTTTCACAAAGATTAAAGTATCTATATAGAAAATAATAGCCAACAAATTTCATTTGTACATGAACTTGTTGGCTTCAATGATAAAAGGAGCTGTACGATGTCCCAGCCCCTCTCATTCGTGTATTTAAGATAATGCTTGTTTCAGCGCCTCACCTGAGTTTCGCCACATCTCTGCATTATGCGTTTCTAAAAATGTTTTTAATACGTGTTTGTTTGCTTCCCCAATATGATCAATGATGACTTTATGTTTCATTGATTTGTCCATCATATTGACGTGTTCTGGCATGCTTTTATAGCCACGTTTAATAGATTTGTTGACGAGCAAATAAGCAGCTGTTAAACCAGCATAATAAGGACCTTGCTCACCACGTTCTGTCGTCACCCAGCATAACCAATATGCTTTAGCACCTTCAACGTTCACAGTGTCCTTATCTGTAATCCATTTTACTCCACGTTCTACATCCGCACGTGCATGCATCGCACCAATATCTATAAACGCTTCTTGCGCCTCAATATCTATAAACACAGGTGCCACATTATCTAAACTAATCGACCCAATATTTGTCCCTTTATGACCGTCTAAAGGATCGTTTTTAATAATATTAAACTTAAAGCCTTTTTGTTCTGCCACGATTATACCTCCTGTAGCATGCGACATTAATGTGTCGTTCTCTAATATTATATCAATGAGTATTCCTTCAATTATGAATTGAGTTCATTTAATAAATTGATAATAGCCCCTTTAATTTCCAGGTTTTCAATTTTTAGAACTAACTCTTTTGGATAATACAATTTATAGTCTTCTCTTTTAATACCAGTAATACTTGAAATAATCAGTGATTGACTACTGATTTCACGTATCCCACCGTTAGGTTGAAGTAAATGAATCGGTTGTCGATTAGAACCTGGGCGATCATAATCATAAGGTAAATCAGAAAATGAATCACTTACAAAGTAATAATCAGGATCAATACCACCTTTTTCAAAGAGTTCACGTAATTCTGAAATGGTAATAATAGACCCATCAAAAGGAATAAATTTAAATAAGTCACGATTAATAAAACGCCGAGCTAAATCACTCAAAATCGGGTCGGATTCTTTCGTCCAACTTTTCATATAATAAGTGACATCCGTTTCGTCTAATTTAATATATTCTTCAATCGTTACACGTTCCTCAAAAAACGGTATAAAATCTATTGGAACAGTATCAAAATGATAACCTGTTTCATATAAATATTTTGCACGTTTAAAACAGTTATTTAAAAGCACTTCACCGCCACGACTTACTGCATGAAAATAGATTTGCCAATACATTTGGTAACGGCTCATAATAAAGTTTTCAACCGCATGCATGCCGCTCTCTTTAATTAACACTTCATTTTCAGACGGACGCATTAAGCGTAAAATACGCTCCATATCAAACATGCCATAAGACACACCTGTAAAATACGCATCACGTTGTAAGTAATCCATACGGTCTGCATCAATTTGAGAAGAAATCATTGAAATCACAAGTTTATTGTGATGTGTTTTATTAATCACTTCAGCAACTGCTTGTGGAAAATCTGGGCTTACACGCCGTAATACTTGGTTGACTTCTGTATGGCCAGTAATGATGGCTTGTGTAAATTTTTCATGATCAGTATTAAATATTTTTTCAAAACAATGGGAAAATGGACCGTGTCCTAAGTCATGAAGCAACGCGGCGCACATCGCTAATGGACGGTCTTCATCTCGCCATGCATCTCGTCCACTGAATGATTCATCTATCATGCGACGCACAATTTCATACACACCTAGAGAATGTCCAAAGCGACTATGTTCAGCCGTATGAAATGCTAGATTTAATGTCCCTAACTGTTTAATACGTCGTAACCTTTGAAACTCTTTCGTTTTAATTAAATCCCAAATAAGTTGGTCTTTCACATGAATATAGCGATGTATCGGGTCTTTGAATACTTTTTCTTCTGATAATTTACGGTTGACATACGGTATCTCTGACAAACGAGATCCCTCCTTAACCCATCATGTAGTGAGTGTTTTTTTCATTAAAGCCAAGTGCATTGTTTCCTCATACATTTCTCTTTCATATGTACGTATGATTTCAAAACCTTCTTTTTCATAGAATGCCACACCACGTTCATTTTGTGTATCAACCTCTAAATATACTGCGTCATATTGCCCTTTAAAATGCGCGAAACCTTGCTCTAATAGTAAACGTCCAAAACCTTTACGTTGCGAGTGAGGACGTACGTAATGCGCAGATAAATATAACTCAGTGCCACTAATAAAGTTGGCAAATCCAACGACGTCTCCATCCTCAATTGCGACTAAAAACAGTTGGTCTTCTAAACGTTTTAAGAGGTGACTTTCATTATATGAAGCAGCTAATAACGCATTAACCGTTGAAGCTGCATAAATATCTAAATATGTGTTGTACCATGCTTTTGTTGCAACATCTCGAATGCCAATAACATCCTTAGGTGTAGCAATTCTTACTTCATACATTCCTAAACCGCTCCCTTAAATAAAAATCAATGCGCAATGTAGGGTTAAAACACCACTCATACAATACGCATTAATCACATTGAATATATTATATTATAGCATAAGATACCGATTTTGACGTACCTTCGATGCTTGGAATTGCACGTTTAATCTATTGAAGCAAGAAAGTTACTATTCCATCTTTCAGCTTCTTTCATCGCATATTGATCTTGTTCAATATCACCAGGTTTTTCCGCATAGCCAATCAAATAACTCGCAAGATGTGCGCCTAAAAATTGCAAACTATATTCGATCTGTTGCACGCAAGGGAGCGCTTTAATTCTCGGACTATCGCCACCAACCAGTACAAGTCGGAAATTAATTTTTTGCATTTTTGCTTTAAAATCTTGATAACGTGGATCTTGTAGCGTTTCAGACCAATGATCAATAAATGATTTTAACGTTGCGCTAATACTATACCAATACACTGGTGAAGCAAAAATCACTTCATCACTCTCTAAAACTTGATCAATCACACGTTGATAATCATCATTATATTCTAAAATCTGACTATCATAATGCCGTACATCTCTAACTGGTTTTAAGGTGAGTTGCGTTAAATCAATCCATCGATAGTCTTGACCTTCTAAAATTTTTTCAGTTAATGTTGCTGTGTTTCCATTTTCTCTACTTCCACCAAATAACACTGTAATCATTTTTAACACCTACAAACATAAACATATTGCGTTCGTAGAAACTATTCCCCTTGTACAGAAGTTTAAGCATACAATTTTCACTAATTTTCCCAGAATACAAACACACTCAATTCAATCAAATATTTCATTGATACAAAGCATATCTAATAAAAAAGAGAACGGGGTTACCCATTCCCATTCTCTTAAAAGATTTAAATGTATTGAATTAAAACAACACTGTCTTAGCTCTGTTGTTTACGTTTCGCTAATTTTTCTTTAAGTTTACGATCTTGCTCTTCTTTGCGTCGTTTACGTTCTTCATTACGTTGACGCAAACGTTCCTCTTCTTCAGGATCTCGTGGCTTTTCTAACTGTTTTACCACTTTTTCCATGAGCTCTTCTTCTGTCAGTGCAGCAAGAGGACGATTATTAACAAAGGCGAAAGTTTTACGTCGACCTGGTCCACAATACGATTGGCAACCAATTTCAATTTCAGCATCAGGGTCAATTTTTTTCAATTTGCTCATGACACTTTTTAAATTCACTGCTTGGCAATCATCACAGACCATGAATTTATTTTTCAACTACGCCACACCTTTCCTTAAATGATAACTCTACTTATTTTACTCTTTTTTGTTATTTTTTCAAGGTGTTGGCAAATAAATTATGACATAATTAATCATTTTAATTTTTAATTGGCAAGCTTTGTGTAATGTCGATACCTAAAATAGGTGGTACTAAGAAATAGACAATCAATATAATAACAACAATACTCAACATATTCATGACAAACCCTTTAATAGCCATTTCTTTAATTTGAATTTTACCTGTTCCAAAAACAATGGCATTCGGCGGTGTGCCCACTGGCAACATGTACGCACAATTAGCTGCCATTGCTGCAGGGACCATGAGCAATAAAGGATGAACGTGTATAGCTACAGATAATGTCGCTAAAATAGGTAATATCATTGTAGCTGTCGCCGTATTTGAAGTGATTTCAGTTAAGAACAAAATAAATATTGTGATTACAATGACGATGATAATCGGACTCACACCATTAAGTAATGTTAATTGTTCACCTAACCATTTGGCCAAACCACTATCTTGAATACCTTTGGCAAGTGCGAGACCGCCACCAAATAAAATTAATACACCCCATGGTAAATCTTTAGCAATTGTCCAATCGATAATACGACGATGTTGTTGTTTAGCCGGGATTAAGAAAAGTAATACCGACACAAACATAGCAATCGTGCCATCTGCTACAAATGCTGTAGGCGCCCACTTCGCCAATAGAAATTCTCGTGATACCCATAAAAAACTTGCAAGTAAAAATACTGTGAAAACAACTTTTTCTTCATATTTCACTTTTCCTAGCGCTTTGAGCTTTGTTTCAATTACTTGTTTGCCACCGGGTAACGTTTTCATATCATGCTTAAACGCAATAAATTTAAAATATAGCCACGCGAGAAACAAGAGCAAAATGACTGCTGGCACTCCAACCATCATCCAACGAGCAAAACTTAATTCTTCACCAAAATGTGACGCATACTGACCTTTTAAAATAATTAGTGGTGGTGTTCCTATCAATGTCCCGAGTCCACCAATCGTTCCCGCATACCCAATACCTAAAACTAACGAACGCTCAAATTTAGAGATGCTTTCATCATTCGTTTGATCCGTTTTTAATTCATGGACTTCTTTTACAATCGCAAGCCCTATCGGAATCATAATCATAACAGCCGCTGTATTCGATACAAACATCGAAAGTCCCCCGGTAGCGACCATAAAGCCAAGTAATATACGCCCTGTACTCGTTCCGATACTGTTAATAATTGTAAGCGCGATACGCGTATGTAAATCCCATCGTTCCATTGCAACTGCCAATATAAAGCCTCCCAAAAAGAGATAGATAATATCGTTCCCATATTGTGCGGATACTGTTGCACTATCCATCACTTTTCCAAGAGGTAATAAAATTAACGGCAGTAAGCTGGTCGCTGGTATAGGGATGGCTTCTGTAATCCACCATACAGCAATCCAAGCCGTAATCGCTAACACATAAACGCCTTGAAAGGCTAAATTTTCAGGTTTAAAAAAAAGTAATGTCACTATAAATAACAATGGACCTAAAATGAGCCCAATCCATTGTGCCTTAGAGTATGACGGTTGACGTTCTGGTTGCTTTTTCGAAAAATAAGTTAATAATTGAGACTGATTTTGCATCAAAACACCCTTCCCCCTTTACACACCCTATTTGGTAGCGCTACCAAATAAGATATTTTAAATATAATAGCATAATTAATAGGGAATTAATATATACTTTTTCATAAACAACGTGTCATATATGTTAGAAATTACAAATTAATTTTAATAAGTAAATCAAATAAAAAAACGAGATGGCCATAACCGCTTCAAGTGACAGTTACGTTAATCTCGTTCAATTGATTATTCAATATGTTTGCGTTTCGGTTTTATAATTTGTACTGGTTTTCGTATAAAAGATTTGGCAATCTGATCTGAAAATAATAGTCCGACAGCTATGGCACCTGCGATAAGTGTTGCACGTATAAAAATGACATTGGCCTCATTAAAATCAAGCGTTAGCAACTTTTGAGCTGCCTTAAAAAAGATGCTTCCTGGGACTAAGGGGATGATGCCTGGTACCATGAAAATAATGACTGGCGACTTCATCACTCGTGCCATAACATGACTTAAAATGCCCAATGTAAAACTCCCTAATAAACTTGCGTAAATGCTATCGACATTAAGAATAACTGTCGCAATATGAAAAATGATATATCCAAATCCTCCGCATAAGCCAGCTGGGATAAAGAGCCGCTTAGGTGCGTCATAGACAAAAGCAAAACAGAAGGCGGTTAAGAAACTAAATATAAACATAAAAACTAAAACCATCTTTTAACCTCCTATTAATAAAAATGCTGTTGTTATTCCCGCACCAATACCAAACGATGTCACAATCGCCTCTAAAAATTTTGCAGTAAACATGAGCATGTGTCGTTCAAATAAATCTTGAATAGCTGTCGTTATTAACACACCCGGCACTATTGGCATGACTGCTGCAGTAATAATAGAACCTAAATTCGGACTTTGTAGCCACATATTTATACAAAGAGCGACAAGACCTATGACCAATGAACCAATCATATCAGGGATAAAAAGCGTGAGCTGTTTTCCCTTCATGTACTCGGTAACTAAAAAGCCTAGAGCACCCGCTAGAGCTGCTGGAAATAATTCCAACCAACCGCCACCAAGTAGGTATAAAAAGCTCATCGAAATCATCCCTGCAAACAACATTTTGTGACCTAGATGATAGCGTTTTGTATTTTTATCAATGTCTTTTAATGCTTGATATGCTTCTTTGTATGACAATTCATTTCTCGCAATTTGGCGAGATACTTGGTTCACTAAAAAGATTTTGCGTAAATTCGTATCATTTTTGTTAATTTTTACCATGCGTGATTCATGGTCAGGTGACAACGAAAAATCAATGAAAATATTTAACGCATAACCTTGTACTTCACGAAATCCATAACTCGCCGCTATGCGGACCATCGTATCTTCTATACGTTTTGCTTCAGCACCTGATTCAAGCAAAATACGGCCCGCAAGAATAATAATATTGGCAACGTCTCTATCTGTTGGTAATGTATGCGACACGTTGTCACCTTCTTTCTCTATCAATGTTAAATGTTTTTTCTAACCGTAAACCAGTACAGTGGGACACCCATTAATAACCCTATGACAGCAATACCTGCTCCCAGAGGATCGGAAACCAATGTATTAATAATAATAAACATGCCACCTAAAAGTGCTAATATCGGAAGCACTGGATAGAATGGTACAGAAAATGCACGTGGCTTTCCTTTATTTTGACGTCTTAAAATAAACACCCCAATAAAGGCAGCCATATAAAAGAAATAAATAATAAAAATGGTAATCTCTGATAAATAATCGGCATCAAAAACCGTCGGGAATGTCAAACTTAACGTTAAAATGATTAGAGTTAATATCGACATGACCGTATGCGCACCAATTGGAGTTTCAAATCGTGGACTCACGTATCTGATACCTTTCGAACCAGGTAACAAGCCATCTTGCGCCATAGCGAATGGAATACGTGGAAATGTCATTACTTTCCCATTCAACGTACCGATAATCGAGACAATCAGTCCTATATTGACAATCTTTGCACCAATACCTCCAAAAAGTACAATCGCCGCTTCAGCACTCACATTGTTACCAAAGCTTAAAATGTCCGAGGCTGGCAACACTTTAAATATCGCCACATTGATTAATACGTAAACCAGTGTCACTGTTAAAATACCGATAAACATTGCTAATGGTAAATGCTTTTGTGGATTTTTCATCTCACCTGACATCGTCGTCAACATAATCCATCCGTCATAAGCGAAAAGCGTCGCAAGTACAGCGCGCCCAAAGTTCACTGTGCCATCTTTATTTAAAATCAACTCAGTGACATCTTGACCGAAAATGCCTGCTTGACCATAAATTAATCCAAATACGACGATAGCAATAATTGGGATTAATTTAGCTAATGTTGTGACATTTTGAACTGCATTCGCATAATATGTTCCTACCATATTGGTGATAAGTAAAAACAGAAAAATTCCTGCACCGATAGGAATAATCCAAAATTGGGACAAGGCAAAGAAGTTTGTAATCAATATGCCTAAAAATAAAATCAAAGATACGATAATGGCCGGCCCGTAAAGTACCGTTAATGTGTACCCTGTTAAAAATCCCCAAAACGATCCATAAATATCTTTAATATATGCGTATAAGCCACCAGTACGCGTGATTTGAGCCCCTACTTCGGCAATTGTTAAACCAGATGCGAGTGTTAACACACCACCAATTACCCAAGCCCATAAAGCCATATTACTCGTTCCTGCATAGGCTAAAACGGAACTTGGCTTTACAAATACGCCCGAACCAATGATTGTTCCTACAATGATAGTCACAGCTGTAAATAGTCCAATCGTGGGTTTCAATGTATGTTTATCCGACTGCATGCCTTTGCCTCCCTCATTGAAATCTTAACGATTCAACTATAACATGAAACGTCATATAAAATTGTAATAAAATCATCTTTGTTGAAAAAGTTGCTTGAAGTCAGCATTTGAAACACGTAACCGAATCATGTTCCACCTTTGGGTAGTCTCATAAATATTTTATCGCATTAAAATAGCCCTCAATGTTCATCAATCGATGACTTTGACGGCTATTTGTATTAAAGTGGGACGAGCACCCACCTCGCTTCTTATCTATTAAATTTCAAAAAATGTTTTTAACATCGTTGTATCTAAACGATTACCTATGAAGAAGCTACCAAATTCTCCATATCTCGCAGTTGTTTCATCAAAGCGCATTTCGTACACAATTTTCTTGAATTGAAGCACGTCTTCCGCAAACAACGTTACGCCCCATTCAAAATCGTCAAAACCAACAGAACCTGTAATGAACTGTTTAATTTTACCTGCATATTTACGTCCAATCATACCATGATCGTACATTAATTTCTGACGTTCCTCCATCGATAACATATACCAGTTATATGTTTCATTACGACGTTTATTCATCGGATAGAAACAGATGTATTCAGTCGTAGGAAGTTCCGGATAAAGACGTGATTTAATATGTGGGTTTTCATATGGATCTTCATCTGATTTGCCAGCAAGATAATTACTTAACTCAATCACCGATACATAAGAATATGTAGGAATCAAATGATCTGAAATGGCTAATTTATTTAATTCATTTTCAATTTTCGTTAAGTCTTTCATTTCTGGACGTAAAAACCATAAGAAGATGTCCGCTTTTTGACCCGTAATATTATACATTACATGGTCGCCCTGACCTTGGTCTTTCACGCCTTTTAATTCATTTAATTTATTTTCAAATTCTGTTATCATATTGTGCCGTTCTTCTTCAGGTACTAAACGCCAAGAAGCCCATTCTACTGCATAAAACAAATGTAAACTGTACCATCCATCTAAAGTCTCTGCTGCATGACTCATTCATGAACACTCCTTTAATTTAATCTCTAACTTATTAAAGTTTATCATACTCCTTTCTCAAGACCGAACGTTACGATTAGTAACATTTTATGAACAAAATAATATACAAAGTAGCTATAAAGTATATACGTTGCGTTTTCAAAATGCGCACAATGACTATCAATTCTAAATTGAATCCAATCATGATCCACATTTAACTATATTGAGAATTTAAACGGTAATTATACCTTTATATCAGTTACCATTTACAAAATTATAATAGGATTTCTTCGATAAAACGCCCCCTTGGAAAAGTCATATTAATTATCGTATAATTACAATGGCATGAAATGTTGAAAGGAAAGTAGAGGAGGACAAATATGTCTAGTTTATTAGATGTTTTAAAAGAAAAATTATCAGGACAAAATGTTCGTATCGTATTACCAGAAGGTGAAGATGAGCGTGTCTTAACTGCAGCAGTTGACTTACAACAATCTGATTATGTGACGCCAATCGTATTAGGTAACAAAGCGAACATTGAAACACTTGCTAAAGATAAAGGGCTTTCTATCGATGGCTTAGAAATCATTCAACCCGATTCAAGTGACTTAAAAGCAGATTTAGTTGCTAAATTTGTCGAACGCCGTAAAGGTAAAGCAACTGAAGAACAAGCACAAGAATTATTAAACAATGTGAACTACTTCGGTACTATGCTTGTTTATGCGGGTAAAGCAGACGGTTTAGTTAGTGGTGCTGCACACTCTACAGCAGACACAGTACGTCCTGCATTACAAATTATTAAAACTAAACCAGGCGTGTCTAAAACGTCAGGTATCTTCTTCATGATTAAAGAGGATCAACAATATATTTTCGGAGACTGTGCAATTAACCCTGAACTCGGTGCATCTGACTTAGCTGAAATCGCTGTTGAAAGTGCAAAATCAGCACAAAGCTTCGGTATGGATCCTCGCGTTGCAATGTTAAGTTTCTCTACAAAAGGTTCTGCAAAATCAGATGATACTGAAAAAGTTTCTGAAGCGGTTCAACTTGCGCAAGAGAAAGTTGAAGCGGAAGGCTTATCTAACGTAGTCATCGACGGTGAATTCCAATTTGATGCAGCAATCGTTCCTGAAGTAGCAAAGAAAAAAGCACCGGGCGCTAAAATCCAAGGTGACGCGAATGTATTTATTTTCCCAAGCTTAGAAGCGGGTAATATCGGCTATAAAATCGCACAACGTTTAGGTGGGTTTGACGCAGTAGGTCCTGTGTTACAAGGATTAAATTCACCTGTTAACGATTTATCACGTGGTTGTTCAAGTGAAGATGTCTACAACTTATCTATCATTACCGCTGCGCAAAGTTTACAATAATGGACTTAACCTCTAAATATTTTAAGGATATCGCATGGCGCTACGTTGATCATGCAACGGGTTTAGCGCCGATGCAATCCTTTGCTTTTGATGATACGTTTTCTGAAAGTGTAGGCAAAGACACGTCACCAAATGTTGTTCGCACATGGATACATCAACATACCGTCATTTTAGGCATTCATGACTCCCGGCTACCTTACTTAAAAGATGGCATTCAATTTTTAACGGATGAAAAAGGTTACAATGCTATCGTGCGTAATTCAGGTGGTTTAGGTGTGGTATTAGATCAAGGCATTTTAAATATTTCTTTAATGTTTAAAGGAAAAACAGAAACGTCCATTGATGAAGCTTTTACAGTCATGTATTTACTCATAAGTAAAATGTTTGAGGATGAAAATGTAGATATTGATACGTTTGAAATTACACATTCATATTGCCCGGGTAAATTCGATTTGAGTATCAATCATCAAAAATTTGCGGGCATCTCTCAAAGACGTGTACGCGGAGGTATTGCTGTACAAATCTATTTATGTGTCGAGGGGTCAGGTCGTGAACGTGCACAATTAATGAAAGATTTTTACGCTCATGCATTAAAAGGTGAAAAAACAAAATTCACCTATCCTGACATTTATCCACATCATATGGCGTCATTACAAGAACTCTTTCAATCTGACATTAAAGTGCAAGATGTCATGTTTAAGTTATTGTATGCGATCAAAGACTTAGGTGGCACACTCACTACGGATCCTATCACATCTGAGGAATGGGCCCGTTATGAGTACTATTACCAGCGCATGTTAGAGCGCAATGCTAAAATGAATGAACGCTTAAGTGAATCTAAAGGGACTCGGACATAAATCATTTCAATTTTGATTTACCATCCTTCCCCGCGTAAAGACTCAATATATAAATATAACCAACAAAGTTCATGTACGAAGCACTTTGTTGGTTTTTTGATTAACAGGGTGGCTATCTCCTAGCCCCGTCTTTTATGAATTTTTACTTTCCCACTTTATATTCTGCTTATTCATGCGAAATGTAGTGTGATTTTCCTTTTAAAAAGAAACTCAAAACAAACGCAAGAAAGCTTAGTGCCGTTGCTACCCAAAAAGCGCTATTAACCCCGTCAACAGAAGCCAGCTGGTTCACAAATTTAATAACACTTCCTAAAGCCTGTTCTTTTCCACCCATTTGTTGCGCCATCATACCAACTTGATCCTTTATAAAAGGCTTAGTCTGGTCTAAATCTTGTTGAAATGAAGCGAGGTGTGATTCTGTTTGTTGCGTCATCACAGTCACTAATATTGCAGTACCGATAGATCCTGCGAGTTGACGCATCGTGTTAATTAATGCATTACCATGAGAAATTAACCTTGCTGGTAATGCGTTCATACCTGCTGTCATAATTGGCATCATCACAAAACTCATACCAAAAGAGCGAATCATATAAATCATTAATATAGACGAATACGGTGTTTTCATGGTTAACTGCGTTAATTCCCATGTGCCATACGTTGTAATCGCCAAACCAATAATGGCCAATGGTTTAATACCAATAGTATCAAGTAATTTACCCGCTATTGGCCCCATAAAGCCCATGATAATTGCTCCTGGTAATAATAATAGTCCTGAATCTAAGGCTGAGAAACCCCTCAAACTTTGAAGGTAAAGTGGTAATAAAATCATACCACCAAACAAACTCATTGTTACAATCATATTTATAAGTGCTGTTAATGTATATCCCGAGTACTTTAATACACCAAAATCAAGCATAGGTGCTTTCATAGTCATCTCACGTATAACAAACGTGATTGTAAACGTACTTCCAATCAGAAACATGGCAATGATTTCCGGAGAACCCCAACCCTTATTGCCGGCTTCACTAAAGCCGTATAATAAAGCACCGAAACCAAGTGTACTGAATATAATTCCTGGGATATCCGCCTTTGGCTGTGTTGTTTTTTGGTATATACCAAACCAAATATAAGACAGCATAAAAGATACGAAACCTACTGCAAACATGCCATAAAACATGACATGCCAATCGAAATTTTCAACAATATAACCTGACAAAGTCGGTCCGATTGCTGGCGCTAATATCATCGCTACACCCAAAATCCCCATGGCCATCCCACGTTTTTGAGGCGGAAATATCGTCATAAACACATTTGTTCCTAGTGGCATTAAAACACCTGCTCCAATCGCTTGAAATACACGCCCTGTCATCATCACTGGAAAACTCCACGCAATTGCGCATACAAATGAACCTAATGTGAACACGACCATCGCTACTAGAAATAGACTGCGATAAGAAAATTTATGAAACAAATACGCACTAACTGGTATTAAAATACCATTAACTAACATAAACCCCGTCATTAACCATTGTCCTGTTGAAGCCGAGATATTAAAGTCGGTATTTATAACAGGTAATGCCGTATTAAGCAATGTTTGATTTAATATGGTAATGAACATGCCGAACACCATTGCTACTAAAATTTTATTACGTGTAATCCCCTTTTTAAACACATAATCTTGAGTGGCATGTTGCGCCGTTTCATTAACAGGCTTCTGGGATTCATTTTCTTCGTCGATTTGAAATTGATAAGCAGAGGAAGACGTCCCTGCTTTAGATTGTGATGCTTCTTTTTGATTTATTTTTTCAGATGTTTGCAATCTGGATAAACGCTTATTTCGCTTGATTATTACCATATTCATACAAACAATCACAATAAGGGCAACAACGACATATAACGTAATGAACATCTTTTGTCCTCCCTATTAATTTTTATGAATACGCACTTCCGCGTTCATTCCTGGCACAATCCCCTTAGAAGGTTGACTATCTAATTTAATTTTTACAGGAACAACTTGACTGACTTTAGTATAGTTACCATCACTGTTAGATGAAGGCATTAATGAGAAGCTCGCCGCAGTCGCATTACCGATACGATCAACATGACCTTTAATTTCCGAATCTTGACCATCAATAGAGACATCCACCGTTTGACCTTCACTCAAATCTTTAATGTCCGTTTCATCAATGTTGGCAGTAATATAGAGCGCATCCATATTATAGGCATATGCCATAGGTTGACCTGCTTGTGCTATTCCTTTTTCTTGTCCATCTAATTTGGCAATCGTGCCATCTTTAGGCATTTTCACTTCCATAGTTTGAGGTTGCCCATCTTGACCTTGACCACGGATTTCAGCTACCGTGTCCCCTTCTTTCACCTTGTCACCCTCTTGAACGTTTAATTTTGAAATTTCTCCTGAAATTGGGCTTGCAAGTTTCATTTGCTTGCTATCTACTTTAGCGTTATCTGTGTTTATATAATTTGCAGATTGATTATAGAAGTAAAATGCAACTACACCTATCACGACTAACAACAGTATCGTTACAATATTAATCAAAATAATTTTTTTCATACAAAAAATCTCCTCCAGTTAAAATTAACAATCTGTATTATATAACCAATTATCTAGTGATTTATACAGACAATCTTTTTAAATGTGTCGGATTTGAAAATATATTATAATAGCTTTGGGTGATAGACATGAATAGAGGAAATGCAAGGCTTGCCATTATTAAGGCAATGGTGTCATTGTTAGAGGTTGAAAAATTTGAATATATAACAATCAAACAAATTTGTGCTGAAAGTAGGGTCCATCGCTCGACATTTTATGCACACTTTGAAGATAAATATCAATTAATGGATACAATTCAAGCATACCATATGAAAAGATACCATAAGCTTATGCGCTATACGAAAAACCTCATAGAAACGTATCCTTTGGAAATTGCAAAACAGCGACTTATTCAAGTTTTCCGCGTGTTATTTACGTATATGCAACGTTTTAAAAAATATTTCATGAGTCTTGTTTTGACACAGTCACAGTATCGCCTCGTACGCGATTATATTCAATTTACTAAAGAAGGTTACTCCTCTATTTTAGAAGTGCTACCGCCATTAAAAGATTCACAGTACTTTATCGACTATACCATTGGAGGACAACTCGCAATTATCTATTCGTGGCTTTCAGTAGGATGTCAAGAAAACAGTGAAACAATGGCGCAAATATTATTCAACAATATTATCAAAGTTAATCGTTAGCCTAGCAGTCAAATTATTATGTCATGCAAACGTCCACTGCGCTTTAAAGATAAGCATGTTAATAGGCCTGACTCACTTAAGACAGTCGCTACGCTATCTTAATGAGCAGGCCTTTTTATTGGAGAACTTTTTTGAAAATGAAAAACACAAAATGATATGTCGTGACTGTGCATATCTTTTGCTTAAATCTAATGTACCATGTTTTCTGAATTTTTGGGATAGAAATATTGAATATTTATTAATTTTTTATGAACATTTTACTTAATTGGCTTAAAATATCCCATTTTCATGTTGTTGAAAAGTGTCGTTTAAGCAACTCATAATGATACATCGTCACATAGGTGTTGTTTCGGTAAAGCGATTCACGCGCTTCCCCCATAAATCGAAATCCTGCTTTTTCTGCGACACGTTGACTCGCTATATTCTCCTTTTGTGCACGAATTTCGAGACGATTTAACATTAATTCGTTAAAAGCGATATCACATAATAACTTGACCGCTTTAGTCATCACACCTTGACCTGTCACATGCTGACTCAACCAATACCCTACTTCACCTTGATTGTTTATCGTGTCTATTTTATGTAAATCGATCGCACCTACAAGTTGATTCTCTTCATAAATAAAATATAGACGTGATTGATTCTCCGCTTCTAATCTCAGCGCTTCTTTTAAAAATTTCACTTCATCTTCTATCGATTGAACGTAATCAATCCAATCTAGAAACTCGCGTAAATGTTCACGCTCTTGCTTTACAACTTCAAATACTTCATAGGCTCGCGACATATCTAATTTCACTAAACTAAAACGTGTGTCTATTGGCAACCTAAAATAATGCATCTGAGACCACCCTTTTTTATATAAAATTACTTTTAATTAAAACATATCATTCTAAAATTTGCAAAACAATATAAAAATTCAGAAAAAAATCAGATTTCTCAACTCTTGTAACCCTTCCAGTATTTTTACTTTTCCACATACAAAAAATCCCTATAAAGTGTTCACTATTCAAGCGTCTACTTTATAGGGTGCATATCATTTTAAATAAATTTAATCATCAAAGCGTAATAAAAATCATGTATTTAAAACATATCAATTCGATTCATTTCTTAACCATAAACGAAAATATATTTTGTGGTAAAGTTTTTAGAAATGCGAGGTATTACTATTTCTCAATCATTTTTACGATATCTTTGTTATTTGCATCTAAAATCAATTTTGAAAGTTCTTCTTTATCGATGCGACGTAATTTAGGATAACGTATGATGAAGAAAATGAATCCTAATACTGTCCATCCTGCTAATGCAATATACGATGGCCCTGATAATGATGCTGGTGACCATGGGAACAGCAATAAGAATAAGAACACAAATGCAATCACCGAACCTACAATCGCAAATGTTTTATAGACGGGCCCATAAGACGGACTCGATTTGTCATAACTGAATAACTTGGCCGCTGCTAGACACGTCACAAAATACGCGACCGAAACCCCTGTAGATGACATATCCACAATCCAAGTGAGTGCAGTACGTCCAAGCCAAGGTGCAATTAGTGTCAATGAAACTAAAAAGATAATCGCCACATAAGGTGTTTTGTATTTTGGGTGTAGTTTACTGAAAACGGTAGGCATAATCCCTGAGCGTCCCATTGAAAACAATAAACGACTTGAGCTAAGTAAGAAGCCATTTAAACCTGTGAATATTCCCATTATTATAGCAATAGCTAACACACCCAAACCAATCGTTCCAAACGCTTCACGCGTAACTGAACCTGTTAACCATAAGTCTTGACTTGCACCACTTAACCAACCAGTGTATAAAATCATCATTGTATACGTTAGGCCGGCAGCAATCAAACTATAAACAATCAGTTTAAATGTTTTATTCGGAGAGAAATTAAATTCCTCGGCTGTTTGAGGAATATTATCAAACCCGACATAAGCCCATGGTGCAACCGCTACAATCATG
Source organism: Staphylococcus agnetis (assembly GCF_011466855.1). Lineage (NCBI taxonomy): Bacteria > Bacillati > Bacillota > Bacilli > Caryophanales > Staphylococcaceae > Staphylococcus > Staphylococcus agnetis. The sequence goes on along the minus strand of NZ_CP045927.1, from coordinate 292,835 downwards.
ACTATCGCCTGAAACCATCCATATTTTGGACCATTGAGCGGTTTTAAATTGTCTAATGAAAAGTTCGAACCAAAGAAGGAACTGATAAAAAGTAATACGACCACTGTGACCATCGCAACACAAAAATAATATTGCAATGAACCTGAGACGCTTGCACCTTTTATCGCAATAAGCATAAATACGAGTAATAAGACTGTAGCTATGATAATTTCAGTGATGTATACATCCCAACCAGCAATCGTATATAATTTTCCAACTTCCAATAAGTCTGGTAATAAAAATTTAATTAATAAACTAAACGCTGTCGCATTTAATGCAACAACACATATATATCCAAATGTTAAAAACCAAGATGAGAAAAAACTAACATAACGCCCGAATCCTAAATAACTAAACGCGAATCCTCCACCTGAAACTGGGAAGCGTTCGACTAAAGCGCCATAACTTACGGCAATCACTATCATGAGTAATGCACCAATTAAAATGCCAATTGATGCCGCAATCGGACCTGATTGTGCAATCCAGTCACCTGGTAAAATAAAGGACCCCCATCCTATACAAGAGCCGTAAGCAATCGCCCAAACAAACTTCTCTGATAAATTAGCTTGTAAATCTCCACGATCAATTTGATTGTGTTTATTTTGCATATACTATTCACCCCTTGTTACATTATACCGATGACTAAAAAATTAACAATCATTTTCTTAAACAAATTAAAAACACACATTTAAACAATATTTTGCCTTAGCAAAGCTTCAAATGTGTGTTTAATAATTATATTTTAAATGCTGCAATCGCAAGCATCAGCCAGCTCACGACAAATAACACGCCACCAATGGGCGTTATAGCGCCTAATACACTCACACCTGTGAGCGACAAAATGTATAATGAACCACTGAAGAACAGAATACCTAAAAACATAAGCCAACCGGCCCATCCTACATTTACGTCAAATGCACCACCAACAATACCAATCAGTACTAATCCCAATGCATGGTACATTTGGTACATCGTCGCTTTTTCCCAAACAGACATATAGTGTTCAGAGAGTTTTCCTTCTAAAGCATGCGCGCCGAATGCACCTGTGCCAACAGCGAATAGTGCATTTAATGCACCTAAAATTATAAATACTTTCATAAGTTTCGCTCCTATCATTTATTAAAAGTCAAAAAGTGATTCTCCATTTCCTAAGGCATCATCCGTGATCATTCGAGGATTCGAAGGTGTGTGTGATGCATGTGACGCTTGTGATGGCACTTTACCACCCATTAAACGAATTTCTTCATCTGTTACCGTCTTTGCAGAGGATGAAGCGTGTGAAACGGTAGCTTGCTCCCCTTGCTTGCGCTGTAAGGATGGTGCAGAAGATTGTGAATCGGAATGTGAATATAATGATGTAAGCGTATGAATGGCATACATATGTTTATGAAATTCAGCATCCGAAGCAGATGCATCTGCTTTAACGAGTTCTGCTTCAATTAATTCGATAAGTTTATCTTTAATCATGCGTCTCCTCCTCTTTCACACCAATGAATGGGTGTTTTGCCTTGTTGTTCTAAATAAGTATTTGCTTGTGAATACGGTTTTGAACCAAAAAAACCACGATGTGCCGACAATGGGCTCGGATGGGGTGATTTTATAATAAAATGTTTTGACGTATCGATGAGGCGTTCTTTTTGTTGTGCAGGTTTTCCCCATAAAATAAATACAACACCTTCACGATTGTCTGAGATAGATTGAATGATTTCATTGGTAAACGTTTCCCAACCAATATCTCGATGGGAGTGCGCTTCTCCATGGCGGACTGTAAGCACAGTATTTAATAACAGGACACCCTCTCGCGCCCAATCTTGCAAGTGTGGCGACGTACGATGACAGCCAATGTCAGCCTCTAACTCTTTATACATATTGCGTAACGAAGGTGGAAATTTCGCATTGGGTTGGACTGAAAAAGCAAGACCATGTGCTTGGTTCGGACCGTGATAAGGATCTTGACCTAAAATCACAACTTTGACATTGTCAAATGGTGTTAAATCAAACGCTTGGTATATATTTTTACGTTCTGGATAAACAATTTCAGTCGCATACTCTTTTTCTAAAAAATCATGCATAGCTTTAAAATCATGTTTTGATTTTATTTCATGAAAAATGGTGGACCATTCCATAACCTTCACCTCAGTTCACATTTTAACACAATTCAATGAAAAACTCGCCCGCGTTAAAACGAATATATTTCCACTTAAAGCCGTGCGTGATATGATAATAATTAATAATTGAATTCGAGGAGTGTATAAATAATGGCATTAAAAAAAGTATTAACCATTGCAGGTTCTGACACAAGTGCTGGGGCTGGCATGCAAGCTGATTTAAAAACATTTCAAGAGCATGACACTTATGGCATGGTTGCACTTGCTGCAATTGTCACTATGGATAAAAACACATGGTCACACGATGTGACACCAATTCCATTCGATGTGTTTAATAAACAACTCGAAACGGTCATTAGTATTGGCCCAGATGCCGTTAAAACAGGTATGCTTGGTACACAAGAAGTTATCAAACGTGCCGGGGAAGCTTTTACAGAGTCTGGCGCAAAGCATTTCGTTGTAGACCCTGTTATGGTATGTAAAGGGGAAGACGAAGTATTAAACCCGGGAAATACTGATGCAATGATTGAATATTTACTGCCAAAAGCAACTGTTGTGACGCCCAACTTGTTTGAAGCAGGTCAATTGTCAGGGTTGGGGGCATTAAAATCTATAGAAGATATGAAAAAAGCGGCTCAAATCATTCATGATCAAGGTGCGCAACATGTAGTCATTAAAGGTGGTAAAGCACTGGATCAAGATAAGTCATACGATTTGTATTATGATGGTCAAACATACTATCAATTAACGACAGATATGTTCCAACAAAGTTATAATCATGGTGCAGGGTGTACGTTTGCCGCTGCAACGACAGCAAATTTGGCAAACGGCTTAACACCAAAAGAAGCTGTTATTAATGCAAAAGCGTTTGTTGCTTCAGCGATTAAAAATGGATGGAAAATGAACGACTTTGTAGGCCCAGTTGATCACGGTGCCGCAAATCGCATTGAAAAAATTGACGTTGAAGTTACAGAAATTTAAAAAATAAAGGTCACGCACAATGACCAAATTAAATCAGACCTATAATAAAACCTTCAAAATTCATTATCTTGATTTTGAAGGTTTTTATGTTGCTTGTAATATAAAAATTTAATAGGCACATTTTTCTATTTTAATGGTGGTTTAGTCACCTTTAATAAAAGGATGATTAAGCTATTTTTAAAAACAAAAAATCGATCTAATGATACGCACAATTGATTCACTAGATCGATGTTTTACAGAACTTAAACTTATTAATTGCTATTTGATTTTTTGACCATTTGCATCCAATTTTACCAAAGGTTGTCCTTCTACTTGTTTGTATGTACCTACAATCTCTAAATTATGATTGCGATAATTCACTGTCCACCCAGTAAGACCATTGTCCCAACGCACATTATCCCAAATATAATCTTTTGTATTGATAGGTTTTCCTTCAAATTTGTTGATCATCTCATACACTTGGCTTCGTGCATGTGCCATAGTTGCTGGGTTCTCTTTTTCTTCAAAATCTTTACGCGTTGCTTCATTTTCCATAGGATTTTTATTTGTAAATTCAACTTTTTGTGATAGTTCGGTTAGTGACTTAAGTTGTTTATTTTGGGCATATAAGGTGTCTAAATCTAGTTCTTTACCCGTTTCTAATAATTGTTGATACGTTCCTGGACTTTGCGTACCTCCGATAAATGCTTTATGCTTCCCAATTCCCATGACGGTATTAAACCCTTTTTTGGGCGGATAAACGCTATAAAATTTCATATCATCGGGTCCGTTTGTATACCCTTTTGATTCAATTAAATATAATTTACACAATTGTTTCTTTTGAGGTTTATTCAAATAATCTTGTTCGAAAACACCCGTTAAAATCTCTTCTTTCGATAATGTAAACGCAGTTGCTTCTGGTGATGAAAATACTAAAGCTGCTTTCATCTGATCCGGCAATTTGGCGACGTCGTCCTCATGTGTAGTTGTCTGTGTTTTATTAGCCGTTGATGCTTGATTGTCCTTTGATGCCTTTTTTGTATCGGCAGAGTCTTGCTTATGTGTGGTTGATTTTTCATCTTTATGAGATGGTTGTGCCGATTGTTGCTCATTACCGCACGCTGATACTAAAGCAAGGGTCATCACTATGAGAATCCACTTTTTCATCTATCTTCATACCTCCCCTAAATATGTCTATCATTTTTATGATATATATCACTCATTATTATAACATTCCAAATTATAAATTACTTTTTAAATTCTTAATATACTAATAATGCAATTTAAAAAATAATATACCTAAGCACTGTGAATGTTTCATCATTAAATATCGATTTATAAAGTTGAGCATCGTTTCATTTAAGTGAATCGGGTTCACATATTTTACTTTGTAAACTTTAGGATAGTGTTATAGTAATTGCCAAACGCATTCATTAATCAATGACGCTATAAAAAATGGTATACAAACTATGCATACCAATTACTCAAAAATATTTTCTTTTTCTTCAAATAATCTAACCTCATAGACACCTAAATTCTTTTTACAAAGCGCTCTAATCAAATCAGGAATAAATTGAATTTCTGATTTGATTAGCAACACAGTCATGTTATCGATATCCATAAATGTATAACTATGATGTTTAGGTAAATAGGGTTTAGTTAATTTTTCAATTGTTTTTATTACATGCTTACGGACTTTATATAAATCCAACCCACCAATATTTAAAAGAAATATTTTTTGTTCATCTGAATAATCCAAATTATCAATCAATTTCATATATAATCAACTCCTATAAATATTCCTTGCATTGTAACATACTTAAAAACATATTGTTATAAAAATGATATTGTAAATTCTTATCATACTTTGAGTATCGTTGAATCTTCTTGTGTACTAAATGTTCCCACCGTCTATGAGCGAACAATATACAATCATTTTTCAACAGAAATATAAAAATCGCTATAGAGACTTAGACCTTTCTTTAAGTCTTTCAGCCATTTCTCGCCCCTTATGTGATTTGTAGGTAGGTAGACCTATCTTGAAATCATTCTATTTGATATAGGGAGAGTAAATGAAATAATATAAAAAATCGATTAAGTAAAAACGCTTTTACCTAATCGATGCTTTTTTTACTAGAATTTTTATCACAACACCATATTTAAAAAGATAAGGTGATTTTCAACCTCGTTTCATCTAAAGTATTTTTTACTAAAATGAATGTGTTGTGATCTTCTACTTTGTATGATTCATTTAAATGAATCGGTTTTACATATTTAACGTGGTACGTTAAAGGATAGCGATGTAGTGATTGCCATATACGTTCAATAACCATCTGTCCTGGCACAATTTTTGGATGAAGTGGATTGTCATCTTGAACAATGTTCAAATAGTGTCGCACGTCTGCTTCATTAAAAGTCATAGTTTCACCTGCTTTATAAATGTGTGATGCACGGTTAGTACGTCATTGACATTCATCTCAAAACGGTAGCGCTCAAAATGTTTTATCTTTGTCGCTTCTAATAAGGTCAGTGTCGCTTGAACGTGCGGTTGTTTAGGGAGAGGGGCATTTTGTGTGACTTGCGTTTCGACTAGCGTGATCGGTAAAGTGATGAAAGGTTGAAACAACTCAAACACATGCCAAAAACGCGCAAAAAATAACGGTGGTATGTCATTTTCAGCATAATGAAACGATGCTTGATAGGCTTGTAATTCAAACTCATCAATAATAAGCGTCCGAGTTTCACTATCACCAACGTTCGAACAGTGCTGCATTACCCATGCCTCCTCCAATACCCATCGTCGCTATCGTCCGCATTGCATCTGTCATGTACAACAAGCGCGTCACTAAAATAGCCCCACTTGCACTGTAGGGATGTCCCATCGCAATAGCGCCACCGTATCGGTTGAGTTGTGCGTCAGAAATATTAAGCTCTCGTTGGCATGCAAGTACTTGTGCGCTAAAAGCTTCATTCAACTCTACCGCGTCAATATCTGTTATAGTCAGATGATGCTTTTCTAAAAGTTCTTTTACCGCTGGAATGGGCCCACTTCCTAAAAGCGTAGGCGCAACCCCTTCAATCGCGTAGCCTTTAAAATATAACCCTTTAGTTAGACCAAGCGTACGTGCTTTTTCTTGTGACATTACAACTACAAGCGCTGCCCCGTCATGCTTTAAACAGCAATTCCCTACTGTTACAGTGCCATTTGGAAGTAACGGCTTTAAACGTTTTAAGCGCGATAATTTAATATCAGGACGTACACTTTCATCATGCGTCATCCATGATCCTTGAACTTTTAAAGGTACGATTTCATCGTCAAGTTGATGATTTTCAGAAGCTTTAGCAGTTTTAATGTGACTGGTATATGCAAATCTGTCCTGATCCTCTCGCGTTATTTGAAAGGTATGGGCTACATTTTCAGCTGCCTCAATCATGGACGGATCTTGATCGCTTGGTGCGAATGAGGCACGCTCAAAAAATTGTGGAGGCTCTGAAGGATAGAGAGACGTCGGTCGCTTCATTTTCCAAGGTGCCCGGCTTGTACTCTCTACGCCTCCTGCAATATAAAAGTCACCTGCACCACTTTCTACAAGACGACACGCTAATTGGATCGCCTCTAAACCCGACCCACATTGACGATCAATTGTTAAACCAGGCACACGTACATCAATGCCTGCTTCTAACAGACTTTTGCGTGCAATATTTCCACCATTTCCAACCACATTACCTAAAATGACATCATCTAATGTATTCAAATCGCATGGGAGCATCTTCTGAAAATGTTGCAGTAATGGTTTCAGTAAATCTTCTGGTTCCCATTTATTTAACTTACCACCATATACCCCTATCGGCGTTCGTTTTGCCGCCACTATTACTGCTTTATTCATCAAAATCACCACTTTCATACTTTTGTTGTGCTAAACGTCGAGATACTTTCCCACTTGACGTATAAGGGAGTGTGGTTACGCGAATGAATTTTGACGGAATTTCATAACGAGTGAGCACTTTTGCAAGCTGTTGTCTCATTGTTTGATAGTGAAACGTACATGCTCCGATATACAGGGCAACAGCTAATTCACCAAATTTTGAATGCGGTTGTTTGACGATAATCACGTCTTCAATCCCTTTTAATTTTTTAATATAATGCTCAACTACTGATGGGTAGACGTTACGTCCACCAATAATCATCATATCTTCTATACGTCCGTGCAAATATAAGACATCATGCTCAACTCGTGCGTAATCACCGGTTTGAATCCACATCGATGGTGTCTGACCGACATACCCTTGAAAAGCCATCGCACTATGCACAAACAACTTGCCCACCCCATTCACGTCTGGCTGGTCGATGTGTATGTCAACATTAGGAAAAATCGTACCTACTGAATTTAACGGGGCTGTTTGATTACGGTTCACACTAATAAAACTCGCTTCAGACGTACCAAAAAATTCATCAATCGTCGCTAAAGGCAATTGTGCCTTTAATTGCTGATGTAATGATGATGACAATTTATCTCCAGATATAAATACATGTGTCACGTTAGAATTTTGATGCGCATGTCGCACCCAATCATACACCATTGTGGGCACTAAAAAGAGTATGCACGGCGTGTGTAAAGATGCAATTCTCGTTGCACATTGTTGAATATTATAATTATTTTGCCCCAAAAAGGTACGACCATAAAATAATGCATATATCATTACGTACAACGTTAAAGAGTGTGCATAGGGTCCTAGTGCAACAAGTGTACACCGCTCATCTAATGTTTTTTCTATTAATGCGTCATTTTGTTCAAATGAGGCAATCCATGACGCTTCATTTCGGTAAAATGCCTTCGGTAACCCTGTTGTGCCGGATGTAAAGCCGATATGTAATAAAGGGCGCGTTTGTGTGTCGCATTGATAAGACGTGGCTTCGATACCTGACTCATTTAACACAAAACCGATATGATAACGTTCATATAACGCGTGAAGACGCGCTTCTGTCCATTTCGGATCAATAACACAAGGAATACCTCCCTTATGTAACACTGCCAAATAATGCACTACAAAGTCTTGAATTCGATTAAAAGAAAGCCCCACACGTTGACCTTTGCACGCATCTGGCAATTGCATTGCTTTCTGTTCTAATTGTTGTTGTAAGTGCTTATAATCTATGCGTTCATCATCAATATGTATAGCAATTGCATGCGGTTGACATGTCGCATACGTTTCAATACGTTCTAGTAATTGTGCCATCGTTTCACTTCTTTACTCACATTTGTTTCATTTTATCACACTGCATCTTAACCGCATATTAACGACATAAAAAACTTCTATCGCATGCCTTATATCGGCCTTATTGATAGAAGTTTGAGTAGTCTTTTATTCTAAATTGGCATGATTGTGTTGCATCGTTTCTTCAGAAATTTTCAAACGTGTTTGTAAATTTAATACGAGACTATCTAAAAAGAGTTGCGCGCTTTGTTCAAATAAACTTCCTAACGGTTGGTCTGAACCTTCAGCATCATGTTTCGTGCCCGCCGGCAATTCAATTGCGAGATTCGCCAACTGTCCTATTGCAGAATCAGGTTTCGTAGTAATGAGTAACACGTCCGCTTCAACTTCTTTTGCTTTCTCAGCAAGTAATTTTAAATGCGCCGTAGAACCGGAACCGGATATAATGACAAAGACGTCTCCTTTTTGAATCGACGGCGTTGTCGACTCCCCTACAACATACGCTTTTTTACCAAGTTGATTTAAACGCATCGCAAAACCATTCGCCACAAATTCTGACCGCCCTTTACCTGAAACAAATACTGTAGGCGCATCAATCACCTGTTGTTCAAACTGTTGCGCTGATTCAGGATTCACTGAATTTAACGTCTGTTCGATTTCATTTAAAATGAGTTGGTAATTGAATACTGTCATTTTATTGACCATCCATGATTTCACGACATTGTTTAGCGGCTTCAGCAGGGTCATCTGCATTTGCGATACCCCCACCAACAATGATTAAATCCGGATTTTCAGCGACAACTTCTTTAATTGTGTCAGGCTTAATACCACCTGCAACAGCAACTTTGGATTGACTGATTGCTGATTTCACTTTACGCAAACTTTCAAGTGGTGATTGGCCTTGCGCTTGTAAATCATAACCTGTATGCACAGCAATATAGTCTGCACCCATTGCATCTATTTCTTTTGCACGTTTTTCTAAATCTTGAACTGCAATTAAATCCACAAGTAATTGTTTTCCATGTTTGTGTGCTTCCGTAATCGCATTTTTAATCGATTCATCTTCTGCAACACCTAAAATCGTTACGACGTCCGCACCAAATTTGATGGCTTGACTCACTTCGTAATCCGCAGCGTCCATAATTTTTAAATCTGCTAATACTTTAACATCTCTATCTTCAACATTATCTTTTAAATGTTGGACTGCTGGGAGGCCTTCATTGATCACAATCGGCGTACCGATTTCTACAATATCTACATAATCTGTGACTTTTTTTGCTAATTCAGCCGCATCTTCTTTATTTAATAAATCAATCGCTAATTGTAATTCCATGTCTAGAATCAATCCTCCATATTTTTATCTTTACGAACTACATTTTCAGGATATACCCTAGAAATAGGAGTTTCAAACGATGCGCTTATAAGTTCGGCATTGCTTCATCATCAACAAAAACCTCCACATTGGGGTGGCGATGCAAAATAGAAGCTGGTAAATCTGGCGTCACTTCACCTGTCATCAAGCGTGTCATTGCCGCTTTTTTATGCGGACCCAGTGCGATTAAAATGATGCGTTTTGCTTTCATGATTGATTGAAGTCCCATCGAAATGGCCTGACGTGGTACATCACGCTTATTTTCAAAATAACGACTATTCGCTTCTATTGTACTTTCAGTTAAATTGACGCAATGTGTTTCTGTGTCAAACGGTGTCCCAGGTTCATTAAAACCGATATGACCATTTTGTCCGATACCTAAAATTTGAATATCAATGGGTCCTTCTTGATCTAAAATCGTCTCATATCGCATGGCTTCTTTATTAACGTCATCAACATCTCCATTTGGAATGTGCAAAAACGCTTCTGTAAATTTTGGATAACGATTAAACAAGATTTGGTGCATATAGTGATTGTAGCTTTCTGGATGTGTTGCATGTAAGCCTACATATTCATCGAGATTGAAAGTATGGATATGTGAGACATCGAGATTATTTTTATTTAATAAAGCTACTAAATGACCATACATATCGACCATCGTTCCCCCTGTCGCTAAACCGAGACGTGCATGTGGTTGGTGCAACATAAACTGATACAATTCAGTCGCAACATAACATGACACACGATCTTTCGTACCGAGATTTGTTACTTTCATTTGAATCATCCTCCGTGTAATGCATTTACAAAACGTTTCGTGATATCGCGCGGGCGCGTGATTGCTCCCCCAACAACAGACGCATAAACACCTTTATCCGTAACAATCTTTAGCATTTCCGGTGTCATGACATTCCCTTCAGCAATCACTTTTTGATTGACATGTTTTAAAATCTCATCTAAAAATTGAAAATCATTGGCATAGAGCACCTGTCCTTGTGTTTGTTCAGTATAACCATGTAATGTTGTGCCAATGTAATCAAATCCTAAATTTTCTGCATGTTGCGCTTCTTCAACCGTAGCGATATCTGCCATCAATTCAATATGCGGCGCTTGTTGACGCACATATGCCACTAATGTTTCTAAATCTTCTGCCGGTCGTTCGCGTAACGTTGCATCCATTGCAATCACTTCACAACCACTTTCTATTAATTCATCAATTTCCTTACGTGTCGCTGTGATAAACACGCTAGACCCTTCATAATCTCTTTTAACAATACCAATGACAGGTAAATCTACTTCTTGTTTAATCGCTAAAATATCTGCTTTCGTATTCGCTCGTATCCCTACAGCACCACCTTCTTTAGCTGCTAGCGCCATTTTACTCATAATAAATGATGAGTGCAGTGGCTCATCAGGTAAAGCTTGGCAAGATACAATTAATCCTTGAGGTAACATATACGTCGCTCCTTTATTTATAACTGTTCTTCAATTTCATTTTTAATACTTGTCACATGCGGTCCATACACAATCTGAACGCCATTACCTTGTTTAATAACCCCTTTCGCCTCGGTCATTTTTAATTGGGTTTCGTTTAATTTTCCACTATCATACAGTGTAACTCTCAAACGCGTTGCACAACAATCCACCACATTGATGTTGGCTTTACCTCCTAAAGCTTCTATAATGGTTTGCGCTCTTTCACTTTTACCGACAGAAACATTCATTTGCTCGTCTTCGCGGCCAGGCGTTTTAAAATTCATTTTAATAATGAGTAATTTAAATATGAAATAATACAAGCAAAACCACACGATGCCTATAGGTATCACATATAAGAAATTTGTCTTTTCATTTCCTTGTAAAACACCAAATAATATATAATCTATAAATCCACCACTAAACGTTTGACCAATTGTAATGTTAAAAATATCTGCCATCATAAATGCCAAACCATCTAATAACGCATGGATCACATATAATAACGGTGCAACAAATAAAAAACTAAATTCTAATGGTTCAGTAATCCCTGTCAGGAGTGACGTTAGCGCCGCTGACAACATTAATCCACCCACAACTTTTTTATTTTCGGGCTTCGACGTGTGGTAAATCGCCAGCGCTGCACCTAACAAACCAAACATCATAGTGATAAAACGACCAGACATAAATCTAGATACACCTTCATAATATCGGTGTACATTCGGATCACCTAATTGTGCAAAAAAGATGTTTTGCGTGCCTTGCACAAGATGTCCCTTTACTTCGAGCGAACCCCCTAAAGCTGTTTGCCAAAATGGAAGATAAAAAATATGATGCAAACCAAAAGGTCCTAACATTCTTAAAATAAACCCGTAAAAGAATGTCCCTATTACACCTGTTTTATTCACAATTCCACCTGCACCAAAGATAAGGTCTTGAATAAATGGCCATATAAAGTACATTAAGACACCCACAAATATAGCACTAAACGATGTGATAATAGGTATAAATCTCGAACCTCCAAAAAATCCTAAAAACTGTGGTAGCGTGACTTTATTATATTTATTATGTAAAAACGCAGTCATGATACCAATGATGATTCCTCCAAACACACCTGTTTCCACAGTTTGTATGCCTAGAACCATACCTTGTCCCTTTTTGGCAAGTTCTTCAGTTACCGCAAGATGATCATTGATAGTTAATAAAGCATTCATCGTTGCATTCATAATTAAAAAGCCTAATAAAGCAGCCAACCCAGCTGTACCTTTGTCATTTTTAGCTAATCCAATTGCAACACCTACCGCAAAAATAACGGGTAAATTTTGAAAGACAATACTACCCGCTGAACTCATTAAAACAAATATGTGCTGTAAAAATTGAACATCTAAGATGGGATAGGCTTTAATTGTGTTCGGATTACTTAAAGCACCCCCAATACCAAGTAACAAACCTGCTGCTGGTAAAATAGCAATTGGCAACATAAAAGACTTACCGAACTGTTGTGCCTTTTCAAACGCTTTTTTCATGATACCCCAAACCCCTTTCTCCCTTATGCTTCTAAGTTCAATATAGCACCGTGAAATAAACTGTCAATATGTTATATTGTTTTGAAAAATATTTTCAATTATACTGAATAAAAGGAGCGCGATAAGATGAAACTTGAAAATCGTATTCAACATTTTTATCCTCATTTTACGAAATCTGAACGTATCATCGCAGCAGCAATTTTAAAATTAGACTGTGCTACGGATATTGGGAATATACAATCTTTTGCACGTGATATTGGTGTGTCTTCTTCAAGTGTGAGTCGCTTTGCGCATAAGTTAGATTATGATAGTTTTCAATCGTTACGTTTTGCGATTCAACATGAATTTCATCAAGATGTCATCGAAAACGAGCCTGCCATTCAAATTATGCATCAACATTATATGTCTATTTTGAATCATACAGGTGAATTTATTATTCAATCTGACTTGTTGGCACTCGTAGAAGCGATTCAACATAGTCAAAAAATCATATTTATTGGTATTGGTAGTTCTGGGTTAAGTGCCCAAGAATTTTATTTTCGTACCATCCGCATGGGCTTTAATGCGATGGCGATCACAGATACACACTTAATGGCAGTAATTGAACAAATGTGTGATGAACAAACCACCGTCGTTGCCCTTACCAATAGTGGCGCAACAGCTGAAATATTAGATAGTTTAAGTCAGGCTCAAAAAGCAGGCGCTAAAATTTTAGCATTGTCACATTATAAAACCGCCGCATTAGAAAACGTGTGCGACCATATTATTTTGACAGCGGATCGTCAATTTACCCACGATCATTATTTTATCAATTCACAATTAGCCACACATTTTATTATTGATTTGGTAAGCTATCATTTACTTCAAGACACATCCCGTTTACATCACTTTTCACAAAGTTATGAGAGATTAGTTGCTAAGCGCAAACAGCGATAGGCTCAAATACTTTATGAATTTTGCAATATAAAATGAGCAGACATATACAAATTTGACACATTTTTTAGTAAAATAGACAGATAATCATATCAGGGAGGCAGTGAACGCTTTGCAACCTATTCATGAAGACAAGCTTCAAGCTTTATTAAATCAATATGCAAATCAACCTGTCTATTTGCACGTTGAAACGACTAATGGTGCCTATGCCAACCATTTCGATCAACGTGTTTTCAATGCAGGGACATTTTTACGCAATATTCAAGTCAATTATCAACACGCACAATTAAAAGGCGGCGGCAAAGAGCCTTACCGTATTGGCCTTAAATTGGACAATCATGGCTGGGTGTATGTTCAAGGACTGACGCATTATGAAGTCGCTGACAATGATGCTTTGTTGATAGCGGGATTTAATTATGAAGGACAACTTGCGGCTGCACTTGAAATTAGTCGACAAGCGTTTGAAATTTAGGAGGGATGCATAATGGCTATGGAACGACATATTTTAGTGATATTTCCACATCCTGATGATGAAACATTTTCATCTGCAGGTACCCTTGCACGCTTTGTTGATGAGGGCGTCCCTGTCACTTATGCATGTTTAACATTAGGGCAAATGGGACGCAACTTAGGCAACCCTCCTGTAGCCACGCGTGAATCATTACCGCATATTCGTGAGCGCGAACTTGAAGAAGCGGCCAACGTTATTGGTATCACGCATTTGCGCAAAATGGGCTTACGTGATAAAACAGTTGAGTTTGAGCCTCATGATGAAATGGATGCAATGATACAAGGACTTATTGATGACACGAATCCTTCTACAATCATTTCATTTTATCCAGGTTATGCCGTTCATCCTGATCATGAAGCGACTGCAGAAGCTGTTGTTCGGACTGTTCAACGTCTCCCTGAAACAGAACGACCGAAATTGCAACTCGTTGCATTTAGTAATGACGCTGTAGATGCATTGGGCGAACCGGATATCGTCAATGACATTTCTGAGTATAAAGAACAAAAATTAAAAGCTTTTGAAGCACATCAATCACAAACAGGGCCGTTTTTAGAACAACTGGCAAATCCTCAAGGACGTGCTTCAGGCGTGCCGAGTGATGTGGCCGCATTTTTAACTACCGAAACATTTTGGACGTATCATTTTGATTAAATCCAAAACATTCGAATTGAAGGATTAAGCCAAAAATGATGAGTCTTAATCCTGAGCAAATATAGTGGAGGAAGTAACATGACTGAATTTGATTTATCAACCAGAGAAGGTCGTTGGAAACATTTTGGTTCTGTAGACCCTATCCAAGGTACAAAACCAACAACGAAAGCTGAAATGACCGATCTTCAAAGTACACATAAAAACTTTTTGTTTGAAATAGAAGAAGTAGGTATTAAAAACTTAGTTTATCCTGTATGGATTGATCAATTTCAAACAGCAGGCAACTTTAGTTTTTCTACAAGTTTAAATAAAGATGAAAAAGGCATCAATATGAGCCGAATTTTAGAAGCGGTTGAGGCTGAATATGATAATGGGATTCGACTTGAATTCGATACATTAACACAGTTGTTGAACCGTTTAAAATCGCATATGAAACAACATAGTGCAGGAGTCGATGTTTCAGGAAAATGGTTCTTTGAACGTAAAAGTCCTGTCACTGACATAAAAGCGGTTGGGCACGCTGATGTCACTTATGGCTTGGCGGTACGTGGAGATGAAATAACACGTAAAGAATTAACAATAGAAGCGGCTGTGACAACGTTATGTCCGTGTTCTAAAGAAATCAGTGAATATTCTGCGCACAACCAACGTGGCATTATTACGGTGAAAGCTTATATGAATAAAACTGCCAAATTATCAGATGACTATAAAGAGATTATTCTAGATGCGATGGAAGCAAATGCGAGTTCCATGCTCTACCCTATATTAAAGCGTCCAGATGAAAAACGTGTAACAGAGCGTGCATATGAAAATCCGCGTTTTGTTGAAGATTTAATTCGTCTCATCGCAGCTGACTTAGTTGAACTCGATTGGTTGGAGGGATTTGATATCGAATGTCGAAATGAAGAATCCATTCACCAACATGATGCCTTTGCTAAGTTAAAATATCGAAAATAAAAGAAAGGGTGAGTCACTTAAAATCGTGCTCACCCCTTTTTTATTACTGTGAATATCATGATATCACTTTCAATTTGCGTCATTTTATAAATATTGAAGGTGATTTTTTATTTTAAATGTTCATATGGACTATTTTTCGCAAACGATAAAATTTGATCAATAAATAATTTCGCACGTAGTTGAAATTCTTCATTAGATAGATATAACGTGCCATCTTCTAATTTGTCGTAATCCGAATCATGTGTTGCAATTTGTGTAGGTACAGCAATACCCAGTAATGAACGTACGATGAGTCTTAAGTGCGACAATGGTTCCGCACTTACGATACCTCCGCTATTATTCACTAATCCAACTGGTTTCATTTTGAAGTAATCCATATTCAAGTAATCTAGCGCATTTTTTAAACTTCCTGAATAAGAACCATGATAGTTTGGTGTACCGAGTATAAGAAAATCTGCTTCCATTGCTAAAGATTTTAATTGTTCTGCATTACGTTGATACGCCTCAGGTACTGGATTTTGTCCTGAAAAATCTAACATATGCAAAGGACGTTCAGCTAAATCAAAAATTTCAACTTCATGATGATGTGCTTCAATTTGTCCTTTTAGAAATTGAGCAAGTGCGCGTGTATGCGAATTGGGTGACGCACTTCCTACAATAATTAATCCTTTCATAATTGAACTGTCACTCCCTATTTCTTTGTCTCATCTATAATGTGATAAATCGCTTTCGCGACACCACTATTTTCATTAGTATCCGTCACAAATGACGCGATGTCTTTTAATTCCGTAAGCGCATTTGCCATCGCAACAGGATGACCCACTACTTCCAACATTGATTTATCATTTAAATTATCTCCCACCGCCATGACATCTTTCATTTCAATACCGAGTTGTTCCGCAATGGTGCGCAATGCTAATCCTTTTTGCGCATCAATATGTGTAATTTCGATATTTCCTCTTGCTGATGAAGACACAGCGAGGTTGCCACTTTTGGCCAACCGTTCTTTTGCACGATTAATTTTATCTAAATCAACATCGTGCGCTAATACTTTCATAATAAGCTCACCTGGAATATCTTCGACTTTATCGTAATTATCTACGACTTTTAAAGACCCCACTTCAATACGATGCTGTATATGTGCACGTATCTTTTCTACGTTAGGTGTTTGCCCCATTTGTTTCGCAATATCAAGATATATCGCCAAGTCACGTTCAGGATCCTCAGTATAAATACCTAAATTTGTATACACTTGATAAAAAATATTTTCTTCATCCAACACATTACGTATACGTTGGTATAATTCATGGTTTAAGTTTGATGTATGGACGATGTCGAAACATTCGTCTCGTACTTCGGCACCATTTAAACAAATATAAGGTACCTTCAAACCCGTGGGCTGAATCGGGTCATGCGCTTCATAAAACGCACGTCCTGTTGCAATTACCACTGTAATTCCTAATGACTGTGCATATTGAATGGCTTTCACATTCTCTTCTGAAACATCATGCCCCGCGTTAAGTAATGTACCGTCCATATCTGTCGCAATTAATTTAATCATATGTTTACCTCACTCTATGCCAAATCATTTCACATTAAATTTGTTATATACATGTATCCATTAGCATCACATATTACATATGAAATGATGAATAACGTATTCACCTTTAATGAACCGCTTCGTACGCCATTCATTTTATCAAACTTTCGGTGGATTGTATTTTAATTTGTTTGTGCGCTTCCTATTTTCACGTAGACGTTTAAAAAACTGTTTTAATAATTCTCCACATGAATATTCTAATACACCTGTAATAAGATTAACGCGATGGTTCATTCGTGAATCTTGTATAAGGTTCATTAAACTGCCACTGCACCCACCCTTAGGGTCTTTCGCACCGTAGACTACGGTATCAATACGGCTCATAACAATCGTTCCAGAACACATGACACACGGTTCAAGTGTGACATATAGCGTACAGCCTTCAAGGCGCCAAGTTCCTAGTTTTTTTGCGGCACGCTCAATCGCTAAATGTTCCGCATGCGCCATTGGAAGTTGTGACGTTTCTCTTAAATTATAGGCTGTCGCAATAATTTCATCATCTTTAACAACGACTGCCCCTATAGGCACTTCCCCCAACTTTTCAGCCGCTCTCGCTGCTTCAATCGCGACTGACATATAAAATTCATGACTTCTCATACAGAAACACCCCAACATGTGATAAAATTTGTAATACTGATAAAATAAAAAATGGAGATAAAAAATATGGATAAACCTTTTATAGCAATTGAAGGCCCGATTGGTGTTGGCAAATCTTCGCTAGCACATAAGTTGAGTCAATCTTATCATTTTTATGAGGCAAAAGAAATTGTAGGTGAAAACCCATTTCTATCCGATTTTTATGAAGATATTTCTAAATGGAGTTTCCAAACAGAAATGTTTTTCTTGTGTAATCGATATAAAGATTATCAAGATTTGGGTTCGATGCATCAAGGTATTGTAAGTGATTATCATATTTATAAAAACAAAATCTTCGCACGAAATACCTTATCACCTATAGAATTTGATAAGTTTTCTAGAATTTATGATATTTTAACCGAAGATTTAAGAATGCCCGATTATATCGTTTTTTTAGACGCTGAATTATTCCGTTTAAAAGAACGCATCAAAATTAGAAACCGTGATTTTGAAATACATATTGAAGATGACTATTTATTAAAATTAAAAGCGGATTATTTGGCTTATTACGAGTCATTAAAAGCAAATGGTCATCACGTAATACGTATCGATACCACTCATCTGGACTTTGTTAAAAACAGTACAGATTATGACACAATTTTAAATCAAATTAATGAACTAATTGGAGGAAAAACATTTGAATAACTTTGGTATACCCTCAAATGCGGTCATCACGATTGCTGGTACAGTCGGTGTAGGAAAATCATCATTAACCCAAGCAATTGCTGACAAATTAAATTTTAGAACGTCATTTGAAAACGTAGATCATAATCCTTATTTAGATAAATTTTATGAGGATTTCACGCGTTGGAGTTTCCATCTACAAATTTACTTTTTAGCAGAACGTTTTAAAGAACAAAAGCGTATGTTTGAATATGGCGGTGGTTTTATCCAAGACCGTTCTATTTATGAAGATGTCGATATCTTCGCTAAAATGCATGAAGAACAAGGTACTATGACACCTGAAGACTTTGAAACCTATTCAAATTTATTTAATGCGATGGTAATGACACCTTATTTTCCTAAACCAGATGTTTTAATTTATCTTGAATCAGATTATAAAAGTGTCATTAATCGCATTCATGCGCGTGGGCGCGAAATGGAAATGAATACAGATCCAGAATATTGGAAAAAGTTATTTGCACGTTATGATGCGTGGATTAATCAATTTAATGCATGTCCTGTCGTACGTGTCAATATCAATGAATATGATTTATATGATGATCCTAATTCCATTGATGCAGTACTTGAAAAAGTAGAACACATCATTCAAGCACACCGTCAAGTTGACCAACGTCAATAATTACGCAACCCATTGAAGCTATAACGCATTCAATGGGTTGTTTTTAATATACTAGGAAGTTCCGTAACTTCATTTAAAATAATATCCGCATCAGCAAAGGTAGCTTGATTTCCTAATCCTGTCCGCACACCGACGTTGAATAGTGCATGTGCATTTCGCCCTGTTTTCATATCATTATCGGTATCTCCTATCATTATCATGTCGCGACCTTTTACCCCTCGCTCCCATAACGGCTCTAAAATACGTGGGTCTGGCTTTTCGTAATGATCACCATTGGTAGAAATAACGATGTCAAATAACGATTGCAGTTGTGTTTTCTCAAAAAAGTGCGCCATACCTGTACGATTGTCACTCGTCAAAATACCGAGGTGATATCCTTGTGATTTTAGCGTATGGAGCATAGAGACCACCCCTTCAAATAATATGACCTCGGGTTCACGTGCATGAATGAGCGCTTGGCTTCTTTGTGTCGTGTATGACGTCGTATCTTGATCTGTATATTGATTAAACACGGTCACCATTTCCTCTAAAGTACCTGAAGCCATAATGCTTCCTGGTGAAAAGCCATCATTTACGATACCTAGTTCTTTTTTCACGTCATCTAACGCTTTAATATGAAAATGCGCACACACATTTTCAACGAGTTGAATACCAATTTTAATCCAACTTTGATCAAATTGAATTAATGTACCATCCTTATCAAACATTAACCATATCGCGTTTGGCATTTTGTCACCTCCATTACACATGAGATATTTCATTCATAAGATGTTGTTAATTAAAAGTCGCTTTATGTATATGAGTATGCCACTCTATGAAGCGTATCATTACAGTGAATAGCTTGATAGTTATTAATATAAAGAGACTATATTTTATTACTCAAAACATTTAGTATCATTGTCTAAATGATTATAATAATTAATTCTATCCATCAGTGTTCCTGTATAAAGTTCTAATAAATAACCATCTGGATCCGTGAAATAAATAGAATTTTTCTCCTTAATATCTCTATTTCTCCCTTTTAAAATATTCACTTTGTTTACTTTTAACCAATAATACCAATCTTCAAAATCTTTTTCAGAAATAGATAATGCCAAATGTGTATAACCGATTTGCATATCATGTCTTGGGATATCTTTTTCTTCATTTAGTGCAAACCAAACATTTCCAAGAGTAAAAAAGACAATTGTTTCATTTTCCATAACTATTTTGTCCTTTAAAACTTCTTTATAGAATTGCTTTGACCTTTTTATATCGGAAACTGAATATGTAATATGATTAATTCCCTGAATCATAAATTACTCCTTGTTTATTATTCAGTTTAAATACATTGACTCTATATCATTGATATTTATTCCATCTGACAAGTCAATAAAATAATTTGATTGCCATTTCTGCGTTGATAACGCTGTTGCATTGAGATGCTTTATCCAAGTAGGATAAACACGAATAGCCATTTTACCGGTATGCGTCGTTGAACTTAAAATACCATGATCAATCAGTGCTTCTTTTGAAAATATAAATTGTCCTACTTTAGCACCATCTATTACAGTAATAATGACTTTATCAATATGATTCTCACTATGAAAAGGGACATTTTTATTTATATGATTCTTTTGCCAAATGAATAAAAAATATCCTTCTTTATTAGGCGTTTTATTTGCTAATCTACTTTTAAATAAACGTCCATTAATATGTAAATTGAGCGCTTCATATTTCTTATTCCATAACTCTTTTTTATAATCACTAAGTACTAGGACATCACTTTGATTAACAATATATTTTATTAATTTTAAGGATTGATATGCCTCCATAACTTAATCCAACTCCATCATTTTAAGGTTGATTTGAGGTATCTCACATTTTATCGAACGGATCTCCGTAAATGTCACAATACTTATAAAAACCATGATTAATCATGAATATTTTCTGATGTATATTTTCATTACTATCAAATGAAATCGTTTTTAAGACATGTTCTAAAAATTCTACTGAAGCTGTACCATTTGCTGTTACCAAATTCCGGTCTCTAACAACTTGTTTTGCAATAAAATAATGACTCCCTGTGTATTTATCAAAGTCATTCCATAAACTCAAAGCATTTCCTGTATGCTTGTAATCGTTGAGTAACCCATTTTTAGCAAGATAATCTACTGCTCCGCATATTGCACCAATCACAATATTTTTCTTGAATGCCTTTTGGATAAAAGTTAAAAGTGCTTGATTGTTCGTATTCCACGTATTGCCACCCACAAGAATTAATAAATCAAAATCATCATTATAATTTTTAATATTATAGTCTACATTTACTGATAAGCCTCCAATTGACTTTACATTATTTGTTAAACTTATGGTTTTAGTACACCACTTATCATGTTGATTCAATATCGTAGAAAGATGTGCCATTTCCCAATCGGCATATTGATCTAAGATCAGAAACAAAGCCTTCTTCATATCTATCATCCTCTTTTAACTTTTGTATGTTTAGGTTTTTTTAGAGCAATATACGCACCTGATGTTGCTAATGCAATACCAATGATAAGGTGTATATTTAAAGTAGATTCGCCCATCATTACGCTCGCAATGCCTCCTATCGCTGGGAACATTGCGACCATATAGCCACTTTCAGCTGCACCAATATTATTAATTAATTTCAAATAACACAACCATGCAATAAAAGAAGCTAACACCGATAAATAAAGCAAGCCAATCCAAAAGTTAAACTGATGCGGCATCGTATAGTGTTCTCCTCTTATAAAGGTATACATAAACAATAAAATGACAGCTCCCATCATACCAATTGTATTGGCTACTATAGGATTGACGCGTTGCTTACTATTATAGAGTGACAACACATCTCCAATAGATGTAATTACCGTACCTGCAATAGCTAATAAAATTCCAATAATGAATTGATTGGACAACTGTTTTAAATCGGGAAATAAAATGACTAAAACACTTAATATTCCCATGATTCCACCTATATATATACGGTTTGAAATTTTAGTTTTAAAAGCAATACTAATGCAAATTGGAGTAATGATTGCCTTCATTGAAAATATAAGTGTGACCATAGCAGCAGTACTGTAAAACGTACCATAATATAGTAAAAGATAACTTATCATAAAGTTACATAAACCAAACCCTAATACAGTATATAAATTGAAATCTTTTATACTTATCTTTTTATAGACGAATGAAAGTAAACATGTAAAAAGAATTAGCGCTATCACGGACCGATATAATAAAGCAACTTCTAATGACACGTGATTACCTTGAATTTTAACAGCTATAAAATTAAGCCCCCATATCAACATACAAAGTACATACATAACATAGTTCATTTTAATGTTCACACCATTTTAAGTTTTTACACATCATTCAAACACTCCATTTTATATTCTTGATATCTTTATATTTTAGGATAATAATAATTAATTGTAAATTGTTGTTGCTGCACGCTTTTAGTAGTCAGTATGACGTGAATAACCGCTTCAAACTTACATATTTCTTTCAATATAATACTTGAAACTTACAATATTGTAAGATATGTTGTTCGCTATTTAATTATTATCATAGTTGTGATTTAATATGTTTGAGGAGGTGAATCATATGGAAACTAAAAGCAACAAATTGCTATCCTGTATTAGTTATTGGAGTATTTTCTTCGCACCGTTTGTATTACCCATTCTTATATGGATTTTTTCAGATCGACCTACCTCTCATCATGCCAAGATTGCTTTATTGAATCATTTAGGAGGCGTAATATTTTATTTTTTAGGTATGACAGGCTTTTATTTTTCACAAGTCATATTAGAAAAACCGTACAATCATCAAATTATGTTCTCTAATATTTTATTAGGATGTACATTCATTTGCTTATTCATCGCTATTTCATTAGCAATTTACAACTTAGTGAAAGGTTTTCAATTATTACTACAAGGTTAATCGTCTTAAGACCATTGTTAAACGCCACAATAACTACATGGACGTCAATTTAACGACCACTCAAACGTTTTGATTGGTACGCTATGCACCCATTCTAATAAATTTATTACTTACATGAATGCACTCATATTATATAATAATATTAACAATAAATTGTTTGTTTTTGATGTATGTCGTTGAGATGTATATAAGGGGGATAACAATGATTTTAATCAGTAGTTGTCTTGTCGGAGAAAATGTACGCTATGATGGTAAAAACAAATTACAACCTGCACTGCTAAAGTTAATAGAAACCGGGCATGCTCGCGCCGTTTGTCCTGAGATATTAGGTGGCCTTCCTATCCCGAGAAACCCTGCAGAGATTGTCGGTGGTGATGGCTATGATGTATTAAATCATCATGCCCGAGTGATGGATAGTGATGGCAATGATGTGACGGCAATGTATTTAAGTGGTGCTCAAAAAACTTTAGAACAATGCAAAGCCATGGCATGTAAGGCAGTCATTTTAAAATCAGATAGCCCTTCATGCGGGTCTAAACAAATTTACAGTGGTGCCTTTAATAGCACTAAAAAAGAGGGTGTCGGCGTATGTACGGCACTTTTAAGACAGAACGGGATTACCGTATATGATGAAGACGACTATTTAGCATTGTTATCACATAAATTATAAAAGCTAGAAACCTACGTAAATGAGGTTTCTAACTTTTATGCGTTTTAATATTAATATTTCGGTACAACGACTCTCCAACCGTGAGGATCTTCTAGTTTACCACTTTGAATTCCTGTATAGTTGTCATACAATTTTTGTGTTATTGGCCCCGTTTGATTATCATTAATGACAATTTTTTCGTCTTTAAATTGTAATTCACCAACTGGCGAAATCACTGCGGCTGTCCCTGTACCAAAGACTTCTTGAAGACGTCCTTCTTTATGATATTGATAAAGTTCGTCAATCGCCACACGACGCTCGTCAACTTCATAGCCAAGCGTTTTTGCTAATTCAAGTACGGTTTTACGTGTAATACCTGGTAAAATACTTCCGTTTAATTCTGGTGTTACTACTTTCCCATCGATTACGAAGAAGATGTTCATACTTCCTACTTCTTCAACGTATTTTTGTTCAACGCCATCTAACCATAATACTTGGTCAAAGCCTTCTGAATTCGCATTAGATTGTGCAAGTAAGCTCGCCGCGTAGTTACCAGCAACTTTCGCATAACCTACACCACCTCGGACTGCACGCACATATTCATCTTCAACATAAATTTTCGTAGGACGTAATGAATCGCCGCCATAATAAGATCCAGATGGAGATAAAATAATTAATAAACGATATTCATGCGATGGATGCACGCCAAGCCCTTCTTGCGTCGCGAAAACATATGGACGTATGTATAAAGATTGACCTTCCCCTTGAGGCACCCAGTCACGTTCGATATCAATTAATTGTTTTAAACCTTCGAGTAATAATGCCTCGTCCACTTCAGGCATTTTTAAACGTGATAGTGACATATTAATACGTTTAAAGTTTTCCTCAGGTCTAAATAAAACAACCTCATCGTCGTGCTTGTATGCTTTTAAGCCCTCAAAAACTGATTGGCCATAATGGATACATTGTGCTGCCGGTGAAAGTTCGATTGGACCATAAGGAATAATCTTTAAATCGTGCCACCCTTTGTCAATAGAATACTCAAAGCTAAGCATATAATCCGTAAATACTTTACCAAAAGTAAGTGAGGATTGATCTGGCTTTTCTTTAAGTTGTTCTCTTTGTTGAAATTGAATTTTGTCTGACATGATTATTCCTCCTATTTAAATGTAATATATGCATTATATCAATGTGCATACGACAATTCAATGAGTTTTCCGAAAATTAGAATTAGTCTGATTTCAAGAAAACGCTTACATAATTTAGACTCATGCGGTGAAACTGTTGATTTTATCATCACTCAGAATCCCATTATACAAATTTTGTCGAAGTTATGAAAATGATACGAAAATAAAAAGAGACATGCCCGTCACATGTCTCTTTGCTCTATATGAAATTGAGATTTTGCGCTTTAAATTTTAAATTGATGTACTACGTGTGATTAAGCTTTATGCGTTTCTTTTTCTTGAATGGCTTCAATCATACGTGATGTCATTGCTTTAAGGTCATATTTTGGATTAAAGCCCCATTCACCACGTGCACAGCTCGTATCAATACTATCAGGCCAGCTATCCGCAATACCTTGACGTACAGGATCAACATCATAATCTAATGTGAAGTTAGGCATATGTTCTTGAATCGCTTCTTTTACCATTTCGGGTTCAATACTCATTGCGCTTAAGTTATAGGCATTACGGTTAATTAATTTACCGCTATCTGCCTCCATTAATTGAATAATGGCGTCAATGGCATCGTCCATAAACATCATATCCATGTACGTATCTTTTGCGATATAACTTGTGTATTTACCTTCGCGTACGGCTTTAAAATAAATATCAACCGCATAGTCTGTCGTACCGCCACCTGGTTCTTTTACGTAAGAAATTAAACCTGGGAAACGAACGCTACGTGTATCAACACCAAATTTTGTAAAGTAATAATCGCAAAGCAATTCGCCTGAAACTTTGTTAACCCCATACATCGTGTTAGGACGTTGAATTGTGACTTGTGGCGTGTTTTTTTTCGGTGTATTCGGTCCAAATGCACCTATAGAACTTGGTGTAAAAAATTGTAAGTGATACTTACGTGCGACTTCAAGCGCATTCACTAAGCCACCCATATTCAAATGCCACGCTAAAAGTGGTTTTTGTTCCGCTGTTGCTGATAAAAGTGCAGCCATATGCATCATCGTATCTGGTTGGAACTTCTCTACTAATTGTTCCATTTTGTCAGCATCAGTCACGTCTAAAATTTCAAATGGCCCCTCAGCAACAATTGAACCCGCTTCTGGCTCACGAATATCTGTTGCTAATACATTCTCATTCCCATAAATTTCACGACATTTTGCGACAAGTTCTGTACCAATTTGGCCCAGAGCACCTGTAATAAATATTTTTTTCATAAACACTCATTCTCCCTTTTTGTCTTTTTGAGACGGACATACGTCTATATCTTGCAGTCATTTTCTTGGTTTACAGGGACATTATAACATTTAAGCGCTTACTTGTACATCCTGAGAAAACAAAAAGCAAAGCAATTCTGCATGAATTACTTTGCTTTTAAAATGATGATTATTGAATGACGTTCAGTTCTTTACCTACACGTTCATATACTTCTAATGCTTGATCTAACATGGCTTTTGTATGTGCGGCAGTAGGCATATTTCTCACACGGCCTGTGCCACGTGGGACAGTTGGGAAGACGATTGATTTTACGTAAACACCTTCATCCATTAAACGCTTACTAAATTCTTGCGTTTTCTTTTCATCACCTATAATTACTGGTGTGATTGGTGTTTCGGAGTCACCAATGTCAAAACCTAATTTTGATAAACCATCTTTAAGGTATTTTGCGTTATCCCAAAGTTTATCGTGTAATTCTGTAGAAGCCATTAATTTATTTACCGCTTCAGTAATTGCTTTTGTATCTCCAGGTGCTAATGATGTAGAGAATAAGAATGGGCGTGATTGTGCTTTTAACCAATCAATTAATTGTTGTGATCCAGCAACATAACCGCCTACCACACCAATAGCTTTTGATAAAGTACCGATTTGGAAGTCTACTTTATCTTGTAAACCAAAGTGTTTCACTGTTCCAGCACCTTTACCCATGACACCAGAACCGTGCGCATCATCAACATAAATCATAATACCTAATGGCTCACAGATTTCAACAATTTCAGGGAGTTTCGCAACATCCCCATCCATACTGAAAACACCATCAGTAATGTACATCACTTTATTATATTGGCCTGATTCAACTGCTTCTTTCGCTTTTTCACGTAAGTCATCCATATCAGAGTGTTTAACACGAATGATTTTCGCTTTAGATAAACGACATCCATCGATAATCGATGCATGGTTCAATTCATCAGATAAAATCGCATCATTTTTATTCATTACTGCAGAAATCGCAGCCATATTACAATTGAAACCAGATTGATAAGCGATAGCAGCTTCAGTACCTTTAAATTTTGCTAATGTTTGCTCGAGTTCATCATGTAAATCTAAAGTACCGTTAATTGTACGTACTGCACCAGCACCTACACCGTGAGAGTCAATCGCCTTTTTTGCTGCTGTTTTAAGATCTTCATTTGTTGCCAATCCTAAGTAGTTGTTTGATGATAGGTTAATATATGATTTGCCTTTGATTTTAATTTCCGGACCATTTGCCCCTTCAATTGAATCAATTTCATTATACAACCCATTGTCTTTAAGGTAGTTAATGTTTTCTTGTAAAAAGTCATTTAACTTTTGAACCATGTTCATTCCCCTTTCAATTTTCAATCACTTTAATAATAACGTATTTTGTACAAACTTCAAAGCATGTGTATAATATAAAGATAACGATTTAAAAAGGAGATGACACAGATGGATTGGTTCCAACTTGCACGCGAAAAAGAAGCGCGAATGATAGAAACGCGTCGTTATCTTCATCAATACCCTGAAGTTTCATTTTTTGAAAAACATACACACGCCTATATTGTTCAGCGTCTTGAACAACTCGACTTTGAAATTAATGACCATGTTGGGCAAAATGGGATCATCGCCAAAATCTCCGGGAATAAACAAGGCCCTACAATTGCCTTAAGAGCTGACTTTGATGCGCTACCGATTGAGGATTTAAAAGATGTACCGTATCGCTCTAAAGTGCCGGGCGTCATGCACGCATGCGGACATGATGGCCATACAGCGACGTTACTCACTGTCGCTGAACTCTTACATGAACATCAACAAAAACTTAAAGGTACTGTCGTTCTCATCTTTCAATATGGTGAGGAAGTAACGCCTGGTGGTGCACAAGAGATGATTGCTGATAATGCATTAATGGGCGTCGATAAAATATATGGCAACCATTTATGGAGCGGCTATCCTACGGGTACAATTCACACAAGACCCGGTCCAATGATGGCGCAACCTGATGAATTTAACATTAAGATCCATGGTAAGGGTGGACACGGTGCAAAACCGCATGAAACGATTGATCCCGTCGTCATTCTCGCTGAATTTATATTAAGTGCGCAAAAAATCGTTTCACGCACCATTGATCCTGTGAAACAAGCTGTCATCTCATTTGGCAAAATTCAAGCGGGTGAAGCTGATAATGTTATTCCAGATACTGCCATATGTAGAGGCACCGTCAGAACGTTTGAACCAGAAGTACAACAACATATTTATCATAAAATGGATAAACTGCTTCAAGGTTTGGCATTAGCAAATGATATCACATACGATTTTGATTACGTTAAAGGCTATTTACCTGTATATAATCATGAAGCATCTGCAAACATTGTTAAAGAAGCAGCCAATACGCTCAATTTTAGATATCACGATGCTGACTTAATGATGGTAGGCGAAGATTTCTCCTACTATTTAAAGGCACGTCCAGGTGCTTTCTTCTTCACAGGTTGTGGCAACCCTGAGAAGAATAGTGAATGGCCGCATCATAGCCCACATTTTGACATTGATGAATCTGCGATGAAGTACACTGTCAGTACATTTATGAAAATACTAGAGCTTGAAAACGTATTATAAATGATACAAAGACATGGGACATCGCAACCCTATTCACCAAAAACATCCAACATCATTCATGAGCTCATGAACGATGTTGGATGTTTTTTAATCTTTATGAATACATTTTGTCATTTTAATGGAAATGATAATGAATTAATATACTTTTTGATCAATACCTTATCCTAGACGCACAAAGCTTTAATCCGAAACTGTAAATCTATTTTAACCGCGAGATAACTAAAAAATTATAGTTAATATAAAATAATCGAAGACAGTATTTGACTGGATAACGTATGTGCTTGTAAGCTTATCGCATCCCT
This sequence comes from Staphylococcus agnetis, assembly GCF_011466855.1. Classification (NCBI taxonomy): domain Bacteria; kingdom Bacillati; phylum Bacillota; class Bacilli; order Caryophanales; family Staphylococcaceae; genus Staphylococcus; species Staphylococcus agnetis. The sequence continues at coordinate 263,620 of NZ_CP045927.1, read as the reverse complement.
AATTAAGAATCACCTTTAAAGAGTAACTTAGCATGCACAAAAAAAGAGTTGGCATGATGCCAACTCTTTTTATCTATCTCAAAGATAAATGATATTATTTTTCGATAGCTGTTACAACGCCTGATCCTACAGTACGTCCACCTTCACGGATAGAGAAACGTGTACCGTCTTCGATAGCGATTGGAGAAATTAACTCAACGTCCATTTCTACGTTATCGCCAGGCATAACCATTTCAGTACCTTCTGGTAAGTGAACAACGCCAGTTACGTCAGTAGTACGGAAATAGAATTGTGGGCGGTAGTTAGAGAAGAATGGAGTGTGACGACCACCTTCGTCTTTTGATAATACGTAAACTTCCGCTTTAAATTTAGTGTGAGGTGTGATTGAACCTGGAGCAGCTAATACTTGTCCACGTTGAACGTCTTCACGAGCAACACCACGTAATAATGCACCGATGTTGTCACCAGCTTCAGCGTAGTCTAATAACTTACGGAACATTTCTACACCTGTAACAGTTGTTTTAGAAGATTCTTCAGTTAAACCGATGATTTCAACTTCTTCACCAACTTTGATTTGACCACGTTCAACACGGCCAGTTGCAACTGTACCACGACCTGTGATTGAGAATACGTCCTCAACAGGCATCATGAATGGTTTGTCAGAATCACGTTCTGGAGTTGGGATGTAGTTGTCTACAGCTTCCATTAATTCTAAGATTTTACCTTCGTATTCAGCGTCGCCTTCTAAAGCTTTTAATGCTGAACCAGCGATTACAGGGATGTCATCGCCTGGGAAGTCGTATTCAGATAATAAGTCACGAACTTCCATTTCTACTAATTCTAATAATTCTTCGTCGTCAACCATGTCAACTTTGTTTAAGAATACAACTAATGCTGGTACACCAACGTTACGTGATAAAAGGATGTGCTCACGAGTTTGTGGCATTGGACCGTCAGCAGCAGATACTACTAAGATACCGCCGTCCATTTGAGCAGCACCAGTGATCATGTTTTTAACGTAGTCAGCGTGACCTGGGCAGTCAACGTGTGCATAGTGACGTTTTTCAGTTTGGTACTCAATGTGAGACGTGTTGATTGTGATACCACGTTCTTTTTCTTCTGGAGCGTTGTCAATCATGTCGTATGATTGTGCAACTGAGTCACCGTGCTTCGCTAATACTGTAGCGATAGCAGCTGTTAATGTAGTTTTACCATGGTCAACGTGACCGATAGTACCAATATTGGCATGTTCTTTTGAGCGATCGAATTTTTCTTTAGCCATTATGAAATCTCTCCTCTTCAAATTAAGAATTAATATTTTAAATATCTCTCATGAAAGTTACTCACCTTCATGAGATAGATAATCTTTATTACCTTTATAAATCATTTTACTGAAAAAATCAATTTTAAAAGAAGGTAAAGGCTTGATAACGCCACATGGGTCATTATCTCATAGACGGGTTGGGTAATCTATTATTCACCTTTGTTCTTTTTGATAATTTCTTCAGAGATTGATTTAGGAACCTCTGCATAGTGATCGAAGTACATTGTGTACGTACCGCGACCTTGCGTGTTAGAACGTAATGACGTTGCATAACCGAACATTTCTGAAAGTGGTACGTATGCGTTAACAACTTGAGCGTTACCACGTGGTTCCATACCGTCTACACGGCCACGACGTGCTGTAACGTCACCCATGATGTCACCCATGTACTCTTCAGGCATTTCGATTGTAACTTTCATCATTGGTTCTAAGATCACTGGGTTACATTTTTTAGCAGCTTCTTTAAGTGCTAATGATGCAGCAATTTTGAAGGCCATTTCAGATGAATCGACATCGTGGTATGAACCATCAAATAATTTTGCTTTCACATCGATTAATGGATATCCAGCTAAGACACCGTTTTCCATTGCGTCTTTAAGACCTTGTTCAACTGATGGAATGTATTCACGAGGAACGACACCACCAACGATAGCGTTTTCGAATTCGAAACCAGCACCTGTTTCGTTAGGTGTGAATTCGATGTGAACGTCACCGTATTGACCACGACCACCAGATTGACGAGAGAATTTACCTTGAACAGCAGCTGCTGATTTGAACGTTTCACGGTAAGATACCATTGGCGCACCAACGTTTGCTTCCACGTTAAATTCTTTCTTCATACGGTCAACAATGATGTCAAGGTGAAGCTCACCCATACCACCAATGATAACTTGACCAGTTTCTTCATCTGTATGCGCTTTGAATGTTGGGTCTTCTTCTTGAAGTTTTACAAGCGCTTGAGTCATTTTATCTTGGTCAGCTTTTGATTTAGGTTCTACTGATAAGTGGATAACTGGCTCTGGGAATTCCATTGACTCTAAGATGATGTCATTTTTCTCTCCACAAAGTGTGTCACCTGTACCAGTGTCTTTAAGACCTACAGCAGCTGCGATATCACCAGAATATACAGAGCTGATTTCTTCACGAGAGTTCGCGTGCATTTGTAGGATACGACCTACACGTTCACGTTTACCTTTCGTAGAGTTTTTAACATAAGAACCTGAAGTTAATGTACCTGAGTACACACGGAAGAATGTTAATTTACCAACATAAGGGTCAGTCATAACTTTAAACGCTAATGCTGCGAATTCAGCACTGTCATCCGCTTTCGCGATAACTTCTTCTTCAGGGTTGTCAGCACGATGACCAACGATTGGCTTAACATCAAGTGGTGATGGTAAGTAATCGATAACGGCATCTAACATTAATTGAACACCTTTGTTCTTGAATGCAGTACCACATAATACTGGGTAGAATTCAACGTCAGTAGTAGCTTGACGGATAGCGTCTTTAAGCTCATCTACAGAGATTTCTTCTCCACCTAAGTATTTTTCCATTAAGTCATCGTTTGTTTCAGCTACAGCTTCGATTAATGCTTCACGCGCTTCTTCAGCACGTTCTTGCATATCTTCAGGAATATCAGTTTCCTCAATGTCTGTACCTAAGTCATTGTTATATTTGAAGCATTTCATTGTTACTAAGTCAATGATCGCTTGGAATTCATCTTCAGCACCAATTGGTAATTGGATTGGAGCTGCATTCGCTTGTAAACGGTCATGTAAAGTGCTTACAGCGTAATCGAAGTTTGCACCCATTTTGTCCATTTTGTTTACGAATACGATACGAGGAACGCCGTATGTTGTTGCTTGACGCCAAACTGTTTCAGTTTGAGGTTCAACACCTGATTGCGCATCAAGTACAGTTACCGCACCATCAAGTACACGTAATGAACGTTCAACTTCTACTGTGAAGTCTACGTGTCCAGGTGTGTCGATGATGTTAACACGGTGACCATTCCAAGCAGCTGTTGTTGCAGCTGATGTAATCGTAATACCACGGTCTTGCTCTTGCTCCATCCAGTCCATTTGTGAAGCACCTTCATGTGTTTCACCAATTTTATGGATACGTCCAGTGTAATAAAGAATACGTTCAGTAGTAGTCGTTTTACCAGCATCGATGTGGGCCATGATACCGATATTACGCGTGTTCTTTAAAGAAAAGTCTCTTCCCATGGGTATTCTTTCTCCTTCCAGAATATAGGATAATATGATCAGATATAGCTTTACCCTAAGCAAACGCATGACAAACGTTCAATATGCGATGTGCACGTTGATGGTTGCCAATGACATGTATGCTCAGGGAATAGGCATCTATCTTACCAACGGTAGTGAGCGAATGCTTTGTTCGCTTCAGCCATTTTGTGCGTGTCTTCACGTTTCTTAACGGCACCACCAGTGTTGTTAGCAGCGTCTAAGATTTCGTTAGCTAAACGCTCTTCCATAGTTTTTTCACCACGAAGACGCGCATAGTTTACTAACCAACGTAAACCTAAAGTAGTACGACGCTCTGGACGAACTTCTACAGGTACTTGGTAGTTAGAACCACCTACACGGCGAGCTTTAACTTCAAGTACTGGCATAATGTTGTTGATCGCTTCATCGAAAACTTCCATTGCATCGCGACCTGAACGTTCTTGAACTAAGTCGAATGCAGAATAAAGAATACGTTGAGCTGTTCCACGTTTACCATCTAACATGATCTTATTGATTAATTTTGTCACTAATTTAGAGTTGTGAATTGGATCTGGTAACACATCTCTTTTAGGTACTGATCCTTTACGAGGCATAATACAAGTCCTCCCTTCCTATTATAGTATATTTATAATCTATCAGTCATTGTAACCGACGAAATTTACATTAATTTAACCTTATTTCTTAGGTTTTTTAGTTCCGTATAATGAACGTCCTTGCATACGTCCATCAACACCAGAAGTATCTAACGCACCACGTACGATATGGTAACGCACACCAGGTAAGTCTTTTACACGTCCACCACGAACAAGTACAACACTGTGCTCTTGTAAGTTGTGTCCGATACCAGGGATGTATGCGTTGATTTCAATGTTGTTTGATAAACGCACACGTGCATATTTACGTAACGCTGAGTTAGGTTTTTTAGGAGTCATAGTACCAACACGAGTACACACACCACGTTTTTGTGGAGAGTTTAACTTCGTGAATTGTTTCTTTTGACTGTTGAAACCTCTGTTTAAAGCTGGTGAGTCAGATTTCTTAGTTTTGCTTTGTCTTGGTTTACGTACTAATTGGTTAATAGTAGGCATTTATGTTTCCTCCTCTCTCGATTTTTAATCCCACACATCCAGGTGGTTCATTTTTAGATTAAATAAAATTTAGTAAGTCCTCATTGTCCTTACTAATCTCATTTGAGCAAAGCAACAACCGTTGCCTTTACGTTAATACCAACATGTTCTCCTAAAGCTTTTTGGCTTTCAAAAAACGTGATTGGTACGTTATTTTGATTGGCAAAGCTTAACACGCGCGCTAAGAGATGCACATTAACATCTTCGCCGATAATCAATTGTGATACGTTATGATTTTTCAACGCTTTAAGCGTCTGTTTCAAACCAACAACGTAGGCTTGTTTGTTTAAGCGTGTGACTTTTTCATTAGACATTTGCATATCCTCCAAAGTACTGCTTGCATCAACCTTTTCTATATTATCATCTCAATTGTATAACGTCAACAATTTTTCAATGATAAATCACAAAAGTAAAAGGCGCAGCAATGGTCAGATCACTGCGCCTTTTTAAACATTTTATTATTCCGTCACAATGTGTTCTTGTGCGTCAATCGTTGATTTTTCTTTTTCGATATCTACTTGGCTATAACGTTTCATACCTGTACCCGCTGGAATCAGCTTACCGATAATAACGTTTTCTTTAAGACCAAGTAAGTCATCACGTTTACCTTTAATCGCAGCGTCAGTAAGTACACGCGTTGTTTCTTGGAATGATGCCGCAGATAAGAAACTTTCTGTTTCAAGTGATGCTTTTGTGATACCTAAAAGTACTGGTTTAGCCGTTGCTGGACGTTTACGTTCTTTAAATGCTTCACGGTTCGCATCTGTAAAGTGGTGGATATCCACTAATGAACCTGGTAATAATTTCGTGTCACCAGCTTCGATAATGCGAACTTTACGTAACATTTGACGAACCATAACTTCAACGTGTTTGTCGTCGATTTCTACCCCTTGCATACGGTAAACTTTTTGAACTTCTTTTAGCAAGTAGGCTTCAGTTGCAGTAAGACCTGCAATTGCTAAGAAGTTTTTCGGCTCTATAGAACCTTCTGTTAACACTTCACCACGTTCAACTGCTTGTCCGATTTCAACTTTCAAGCGTGACGTACCTGGCGCGAGGTATGAACGTGTTTCGTTCGCACCTTTAACCACGATTTCTTGTTGTCTATCTTTACCAATTGTAATGTTATCAATTGTACCTTCGATTTCTGTAATCACGGCTTGACCTTTCGGGTTACGCGCTTCAAAAATCTCTTGGATACGTGGTAAACCTTGTGTGATATCGCTACCGGCTACCCCACCAGTATGGAAAGTACGCATTGTTAACTGTGTACCAGGTTCACCGATAGATTGTGCAGCGATTGTACCCACTGCTTCACCAACTTCAACTTTTTCACCAGTTGCTAAGTTTTTACCATAACATTTTTCACATACACCGTGACGTGTGTTACATGTAAATGCTGAGCGGATGTACATCTCTTCGATGCCCGCATCTGTAATTTCTTTCGCAATATCTGGTGTGATTAATTCGTCTGGACGGATAATAACTTTATCTGTCTCTGGGTGACGAATCGTTTCTTTAGCATAACGACCTTCGATACGCTCGATAAATGGTTCGATCATTTCAGTACCTTCTTTGATATCTGAAACGAGTAAACCACGGTCTGTACCACAGTCTTCTTCACGCACGATAACATCTTGTGCCACGTCAACAAGACGACGAGTAAGGTAACCTGAGTCCGCTGTTTTAAGGGCTGTATCGGCAAGACCTTTACGCGCACCGTGAGTAGAGATGAAGTACTCTAATACGGTTAAACCTTCACGGAATGATGATGTGATTGGAAGTTCGATGATTTTACCTGATGGTGCGGCCATTAATCCACGCATACCTGCAAGTTGCGTAAAGTTAGATGCGTTACCACGGGCACCAGAGTCACTCATCATAAAGATTGGGTTTGTTTTTTCAAGTGATTGCATTAACTCTTCTTGAATTTGGTCTTTTGCATTTGTCCAAATTTCAATAACCGCATTATAGCGCTCTTCTTCAGTTAATAAACCACGGTTAAATTGTTTTTGTACGCGTTCAACAAGTTTTTCTGATTCATCAAGAATTTCTTTCTTGTCTGGTAATACCACGATGTCAGCAACACCTACAGTAATACCTGCTTTAGATGAATACTTAAATCCTAAGTCTTTCATTAAGTCAAGCATCATAGACGTATCTGTAATGCTGAAACGATTGAATACTTCTGCGATGATGTTACCTAAGAATTTTTTGTTGAATGGTGGAACAAGTTCAGTGTTTTCAAAGTATTCCGCTAAACCGCCTTCACCAAGATCAGACGCATCAACAAAGTATTTATCTGGTGTGTTCTTCTCTAAGTTTGTCGCAGTTGGCTCATTGATATATGCAAATGAATCTGGAATGATTTCATTGAAAATCACTTTACCTACAGATGTTGTTAAAATCTTACGGTTTTGTTCTTCAGTAAATGTTGGGTTATTGAATGATGCTGCTTGAACACCAATACGTGTATGAAGATGTACATAGCCATTTGCATACGCTTTGATTACTTCATTGGCATCGTTAAATAATAAACCTGTATTTACCGCATCTTTACGTTCTAAAGTTAGGTAGTAGTTACCAAGTACCATATCCTGAGATGGTGTTACAACTGGTTTACCGTCTTTAGGGTTCAAGATGTTTTGCGCCGCAAGCATTAACATACGCGCTTCTGCTTGTGCTTCTTTTGATAAAGGTACGTGAACGGCCATTTGGTCACCGTCAAAGTCCGCATTGTAAGCTGTCGTTACAAGTGGGTGTAGACGAATCGCACGTCCTTCTACAAGCGTTGGTTCGAACGCTTGGATACCTAATCTGTGAAGCGTAGGGGCACGGTTAAGAAGTACTGGGTGTTCAGTGATGACATCTTCTAAAACGTCCCAAACTTCATCTTCCGTACGTTCAATTTTCGTTTTCGCATTTTTAATGTTTGTAGCAATTTCACGTTGAACTAATTCTTTCATTACGAAAGGTTTGAATAATTCTAACGCCATTTCTTTAGGTAAACCACATTGGTACATTTTTAAGTTCGGACCTACCGCGATAACCGAACGACCAGAATAGTCAACACGTTTACCAAGTAAGTTTTGACGGAAACGACCTTGTTTACCTTTTAACATATGCGAGAGTGATTTTAATGGACGGTTACCAGGACCTGTAACAGGACGACCACGGCGACCGTTATCGATTAATGCATCAACAGCTTCTTGTAACATACGTTTTTCGTTTTGAACGATGATGCCAGGTGCACCAAGGTCTAATAAACGTTTTAAACGGTTGTTACGGTTAATGACACGACGATATAAATCGTTCAAATCACTTGTCGCAAAACGTCCACCATCTAATTGCACCATTGGACGAATTTCTGGTGGAATAATTGGAAGTACGTCTAAAATCATCCATGCAGGGTTGTTGCCTGAATTACGGAATGATTCCACAACTTCTAAACGTTTGATCGCACGTGTTAAACGTTGACCTGTAGCAGATTCAAGTTCATCACGTAACATTTTTAATTCTTCATCTAAGTTGATTTCTTCTAATAAATCTTTAATCCCTTCAGCACCCATTTTTGCAGTGAATTGACCAGGGAATTTGTCATAGTACTCACGGAATTCAGCTTCTGAGAGTAATGTTTTCTTTTCTAAACCAGTTGGACCTGGATCGACCACAACGTAAGAAGCAAAATAAATGACTTCTTCTAAGGCACGTGGTGACATATCTAGCAATAAGCCCATACGACTTGGAATGCCTTTGAAATACCAAATGTGTGATACAGGTGCCGCAAGCTCGATGTGACCCATACGTTCACGACGTACTTTTGATTTTGTAACTTCAACGCCACAACGGTCACAAATCATACCTTTATAACGTACACGCTTGTACTTACCACAACTACATTCCCAGTCTTTTGTTGGTCCGAAAATACGTTCACAGAATAGACCGTCTTTTTCTGGTTTTAAAGTACGATAGTTAATTGTTTCTGGCTTTTTAACCTCACCGTATGACCAAGAACGGATTTTTTCAGGTGAAGCGAGTCCTATTTTCATGTAATGAAATTTATTTACATCAATCAAGGAGCCTACCTCCTTTATTTTAATTAGCTGTGCTAGTTGATTGATTCCTTAAAACAATGGCATACATGTGTATCGCAGGAGAAAGAAGTTGCATAGAAACTGTTATGATTCTGTCATACAACACCTTCCTCTTACGTATGTCACATGTGTTTATTTATTATAATGATGTCAGTATTATTCAGTGATATCTCTTTGTGATTCTGGAACGCTTGGTTGTTGTAAATTGACTTTGCGATCAGGCACATCGTCCTCTTCTAAGTCACGCATTTCAATTTCGTTATCTTGCTCATCCATCACTTTGACATCTAATCCTAAACTTTGAAGTTCTTTCATCAATACGCGGAATGATTCAGGAACACTTGGTCTAGAAATGTTTTCACCTTTAACGATAGATTCGTAAGTTTTCACACGACCTACAGTATCATCTGATTTGTATGTGAGGATTTCTTGTAATGTGTAAGCAGCACCATATGCTTCAAGTGCCCATACCTCCATCTCACCAAATCTTTGTCCACCGAATTGTGCTTTACCACCAAGTGGTTGTTGTGTAACGAGTGAGTATGGTCCAGTTGAACGCGCATGAAGTTTATCATCAACCATGTGCGCAAGTTTCAACATGTACATAACCCCAACAGAAATACGGTTATCGAATGGTTCACCTGTTCGACCATCGTAAAGTACTGTTTTACCGTCACGTGCCATACCAGCTTCTTCGATTGTTGACCATACGTCATCATCGTTCGCACCGTCAAATACTGGTGATGCAACATGGATACCTAAGTTTTTAGCCGCCATACCTAAGTGTAGCTCTAATACTTGTCCGATGTTCATACGTGATGGTACACCAAGTGGGTTTAACATGATATCGATTGGACGTCCGTCTGGTAAATATGGCATATCTTCTTCAGGAACGATTTTAGAGATGACACCTTTGTTACCGTGACGACCACACATCTTATCTCCTACGTGAATTTTACGTTTTTGTACGATGTAAACACGTACAAGTTGGTTAACACCTGGAGATAAAGAATCATCGCCATCTTCACGGTTGAAGACTTTAACGTCTAGAACGATACCGCCTGCACCATGTGGCACACGTAATGATGTATCACGTACTTCACGTGCTTTTTCACCAAAGATAGCGTGTAATAAACGTTCTTCAGCAGTTAATTCCGTTACACCTTTAGGCGTTACTTTACCCACTAAGATGTCTCCATCTTTAACTTCAGCACCGATGTAGACAATACCACGATCATCTAAGTTTTTAAGTGCATTTTCAGATACGTTCGGAATATCACGTGTGATTTCTTCAGGTCCAAGTTTCGTATCACGTGCTTCTGATTCATATTCTTCAATATGAATAGATGTGTATACGTCATCTTTCACAAGACGTTCACTCATGATTACGGCATCCTCATAGTTATAACCGTCCCACGTCATGAATCCAACGACAACGTTACGACCTAATGCCATTTCACCAAGTTCCATAGAAGGACCATCCGCAAGAATTTCGTTTTTCTCAACGATGTCTCCTGCAGCGATGATTGGGCGTTGGTTGTAACATGTACCTGAGTTTGAACGTTTAAACTTCGCTAATGGGTAGCGATCTAATTCGCCTTCAACTTCAATACCGTTGTCATCTACAAGACGGCGTACAAGGATTTCACTTGATTGAACGTGTTCAACACGTCCGCGATGTTTCGCAAGTACTGCAGCACCTGAGTCACGTGCAGCGACGTGCTCCATACCTGTACCTACAAACGGTGACTCTGGGTTCAATAAAGGTACGGCTTGACGTTGCATGTTCGCACCCATTAATGCACGGTTCGAGTCATCGTTTTCTAAGAATGGAATACATGCTGTCGCCGCAGAAACAACTTGCTTAGGCGATACATCCATGTAGTCCATTTTCTCTTTAGCCATTGTTGTATTGTTACCACGGAAACGACACACAATTTCGTCATCGATAAAGCGGCCATTTTCGTCTAAACGAGAATTCGCTTGGGCAACAACGTAACTGTCTTCTTCATCCGCAGTTAAGTAATCAATTTGGTCTGTAATTGTATTCGTTTCAAGGTCCACTTTACGGTAAGGCGTTTCAATGAAACCAAATTCGTTGACACGCGCATAACTAGAAAGCGAGTTAATTAAACCAATGTTTGGTCCCTCTGGTGTTTCAATCGGACACATACGACCATAGTGAGAGTAGTGAACGTCACGCACTTCCATTTGTGCACGCTCACGCGTTAAACCACCAGGCCCTAATGCAGATAAACGACGTTTGTGTGTTAACTCTGCTAATGGGTTCGCTTGGTCCATGAATTGTGATAATTGAGAACTACCAAAGAACTCTTTCACTGATGCGATAACTGGGCGAATGTTGATTAATTGTTGTGGCGTAATCGATTCTGTGTCTTGAATAGACATTCTTTCACGCACCACACGTTCCATACGAGATAAACCGATACGGAATTGGTTTTGTAACAATTCACCAACTGAACGTAAACGACGGTTACCTAAGTGGTCAATATCATCCGTATAACCAATGCCGTGTAATAAGTTGAAGAAATAAGACATTGACGCAACGATATCTGCTGGCGTGATACATTTCACTTCAGAATCAGGGAATGCATTACCAATTACTGTCGTTGTACGTGCTTCATCGTCATTAGGTACATACACTTTAATAGATTGAACTTCTACAGGTTCATCTACAATGCTATTTGGAAGCTCATAGACTTGCGCGTTTGCATTTGATTCTAATACGTCCATGATTTCGTCTAATTTACGACGATCTAAGACTGTACCTTCTTCAACAACGATTTCACCAGTTTCAGTATTCACGATTGGTTCAGCTAATTTTTGATTGAATAAACGGTGTTTTAAATGTAATTTTTTATTTGCTTTATAACGTCCTACGCTAGCTAAATCGTAACGTTTAGGGTCAAAGAAGCGAGAGTATAATAAGCTCTTCGCATTTTCTACAGTTGGTGGTTCACCTGGGCGTAAACGTTCATAAATTTCAAGTAAAGCTTGTTCTGTGTTTTCTGTGCTATCTTTTTCTAATGTGTTACGTAAGTATTCGTTATCTCCTAATAAATCAATAATTTCTTGATCTGTGGAGTAACCTAATGCACGTAATAACACAGTTAATGGTAATTTACGTGTTCTATCGATACGTACGTAGACAACGTCTTTTGCATCTGTTTCGTATTCCAACCAAGCACCACGGTTAGGAATTACAGTTGCATCGTAGTTTACACGTCCATTTTTATCTAATTTTTCATTGAAGTAAACGGATGGTGAACGTACTAATTGTGATACAATAACACGCTCTGCACCATTGATGACGAAAGTGCCCGTTTCAGTCATTAATGGGAAATCTCCCATGAATACTTCTTGATCTTTCACTTCGCCAGTTTCTTTAATAATTAAACGTACTTTAACGCGTAATGGCGCTGCATAAGTCGCATCGCGGTTTTTTGATTCTTCTAAATCGTACTTCGGTTCACCTAGTCTATAATCAACAAATTCTAAAGAAAGGTTTCCTGTGAAGTCCTCAATTGGAGAAATGTCGCGAAGCATTTCTAAAAGTCCTTCTTTTAAAAACCAATCATATGATTTTGTTTGAATCTCAATTAAATTAGGTAATTCTAATACTTCTGAGATTCTTGCGTAGTTTCTACGTTTACGATGTCTTCCATATTGGACAAATTGACCTGCCAAACAGATTCACCCCTCAAAAATTGTGTGTCTCTCTAATAAAAGTGTTATGCAACAAGACAAAAAGAAAACGGTTGTTCACGATACGATGACACCATTTTCTATTCTAATTGCGTATTTATGAAATGTTACAATGAAACTTTAGCGGTAAAAGTACACACTTATTGAACATAATTTTTTCATCTTAATACTTTATCATAAAAAAAGGTTTAAATCAACCCTTAATACTCTTCAAAATGTGATACCCTTTACTGTTTTTAATAGATGCGACATTACCAAAAACAGCTTCCATTTTCTTTTTCGCAGATGGCATACCTTGCTTTTTCTGAATCACCACATACAATGCACCTTCAGGTTTCAAACATTGAAACGCATCTTCTAAAATTTGGTGTACCACTTGCTTACCAGCGCGAATTGGTGGATTAGTCAATATATAATCTGCTTGATTCGCAGCAATGACAGACAAGCCATCGCTTTCCTGCACTGTAACATTATGGATATCATTGTGTTGTGCATTTTTCTCGACGAGTGACAGCGCGCGATGATTAACATCTAGCATGGTAATTTGGTCATGCGGCGCTACTTTAGCAAGCATCAAACCAATCGGCCCATAGCCACAGCCTACATCAATTATATGTTTTACCTCACCCGGTGGATGTGCATTGAGAAATGTTCGGATTAATAAATCTGATCCAAAATCCACACGATCTCTTGAAAATACGCCAGCATCAGTCGTTAAAGTTAACTGATGGTGTCCTGTGTCATAAGTGATGGTTTGCTCATTTGTTTCACTATCTGGATGTGAATCATAGTAATGACTCATCGCATTCACACCTTTTTATATAATATTGATAAAACCCGCTATTCACATGAAATAGCGGGTTTTCACTTATCAAAAGAATTATTTTAATTCTACTGAAGCGCCAACTTCTTCTAATTGTTCTTTAAGTTTTTCAGCTTCTTCTTTTGGTAAACCTTCTTTGATTACGCTTGGAGCTCCGTCTACTAATTCTTTAGCGTCTTTTAAGCCTAAGCCAGTAGCTTCTTTAACTGCTTTAACAACTTTGATTTTTGATGAACCAGCTGAAGTTAACTCAACGTCAAATTCAGTTTTTTCTGCTGCTGCGTCTCCGCCTGCTGCACCTGCTGCTGCAACTGGTGCTGCTGCAGTTACACCAAATTCTTCTTCAATTGCTTTTACTAAGTCGTTTAATTCTAAAACTGACATTTCTTTAATTGCTTCAATGATTTGTTCATGATTAGCCATTTTTATATTCCTCCATTATTTTAAAAATTAGTTGTTACTTTACGTAAATTAGATTATTCTGCGTTTTCTTCTTTGCTTTCACCAACAGCTTTAACTGCATAAGCGAAGTTGCGCATTGGTGCTTGTAATACTGATAATAGCATAGAAACAAGACCTTCGTGTGATGGTAAAGAACCCACTGTCTTAACTTGTTCAGCTGAGATAACGCTTCCTTCCATAACACCTGTTTTGATTTCTAAAGCTTCGTGTTCTTTTGCAAATCCAGCGATAACTTTTGCTGGTGCAACAACATCTTCAGTTGTGAACGCTACAGCAGTAGGACCTGCTAAGTACTCATCTAAACCTTCGATACCGGCTTTTTCAGCTGCACGACGTAACATCGTGTTTTTGTACACTTTGTATTGTACACCTGCTTCACGTAATTGCTTACGTAATTCAGTAACTTCAGCTACTGTTAAACCACGGTAGTCAACGAAAACTGTAGAAACAGAACTTTTAAGTTGTTCAGAAATTTCATCAACATGTTGTTTTTTAGCTTCAATAATTCCAGACATTTAGACACCTCCATCAAATTATTTGGTGCTTTGTATATTTGTTTAATAACAAATAAAAAAGCACTTTTTACCCACAGCAAAAAGTGCTTGAATGTTTTCACGTTCAAGTCAATTTTAGCCTCGGTAGGATCTTGTATTAAGTTCTCAATGAACTCCTACTGTCTTAGGTAAAATATACAACATATATAAATATAACGGCTTTTGTGTAAATAGTCAACCGTTATTTTATGAATTCAACCAAAAATTTAGCGAGATACAATCACGGCATCTCGCTACATCTATCGTTGTAAAGATTAGTTTAATTTAAAGCTAGAAGTATCTACTTTAATACCAGGACCCATCGTAGTTGTTACAGCTACAGATTTGAAGTACGTACCTTTAGCTGAAGATGGTTTTGCTTTCGCTAATACATCTTGTAATGTTTTGAAGTTATCAACTAATTTGTCAGTATCGAATGATACTTTACCAATTGAAGCATGGATGATACCTGCTTTTTCAGCACGGTATTCAACTTTACCAGCTTTGATTTCTTCAACAGCTTTTTTAACGTCCATTGTTACTGTACCTGTTTTAGGGTTAGGCATTAAACCTTTAGGTCCTAATACACGACCTAATTTACCAACTTCGCCCATCATATCTGGTGTAGCAACGACTACGTCGAAGTCGAACCAACCTTGTTGGATTTTGTTAACATATTCAGCATCACCAACATAGTCAGCACCTGCTGCTTCTGCTTCTGCAATTTTATCGCCTTTAGCGAATACTAATACACGTTGTGTTTTACCAGTACCGTGTGGTAATACTACTGCGCCACGGATTTGTTGGTCGTTTTTACGTGTATCGATACCTAAACGGAATGCTACTTCAACTGAAGCATCGAAGTTAGCAACGCTTGTTTCTTTAGCTAAGTTGATTGCTTCTTCTACTGAGTAGAATGCTTGACGGTCAACTTTACTTAAAGCTTCTTGATACTTTTTACCTTTTTTAGCCATCGTTTTTTCCTCCTTTAGTGGTTTTAGCGGAATGTCCTCCCACGTTGGGAGCGGGTCAGAAATCAATTTATGATTCAATTTCTGAGTCCCGCCCCTCGAGCGTAGATAAACTGTCATGTTATCTTTTATCTACGAGTGTCTTCTTTCAATAAATGATACTCAAAATGCATCATTAATGTTCTTGTTTGCTTTATGGTCATTAATTACGAGAATTACTCAACAATGATACCCATGCTACGTGCAGTACCTTCAACGATACGCATAGCCGCTTCTTCGTCAGCAGCGTTTAAGTCAGGCATTTTAGTGTTAGCAATTTCACGTACTTGATCTTTAGTTACTGTAGCAACTTTGTTTTTGTTTGGTTCACCAGAACCTTTTTCAATACCAGCTGCTTTTTTAAGTAATACTGCTGCAGGTGGTGTTTTAGTGATGAATGTAAATGAACGATCTTCATAAACATAAATCTCAACCGGAATAATTAAACCTGCTTGTTCTTGCGTACGTGCATTGAATTCCTTAGTGAAAGCCATAATGTTCACACCGGCTTGACCTAATGCAGGACCAACTGGTGGTGCTGGGTTTGCTTTACCTGCAGGAATTTGTAATTTAACTACTTTTTCTACTTTTTTAGCCACGATGTGCACCTCCTTGATATCGTGATGTGGTCACAGGGCTCAGTTTTGCCCTCCCACTCATTTAACATTTCGTGACGAAATGTAGCGCTATTTACGCGCGACTTCGTTATTATAACATTTGTAATTTTACTTGACAACAAAAATTTTTAAGTTTCACAAAACCACACCAAAGTACTCATTGTTACACTTTTAAATTCAGTTACATAGACGCGATAGCGAGATGGACGTTAATCATCAACAATTATATTTTCATTTGATATGCTATGAGGTATGCTCAAAACTACGATAGATAGAAAAAGAGGCGAAACTTTACGTTCCACCCCGCGTCACATTATAATTTTTCGATTTGATCAAATTCTACTTCTACTGGTGTTTCACGACCAAACATGTCCACCAATACTGTAAGTTTAAATTTATTCATTTCAATTTCATCAATTTCGCCCACTTGGTTTGCGAATGGGCCAGAAGTAATACGAACTTGTTCGCCTAATTCCACTTCTACATCGATTGTTTTTTCTTTCATACCCATTTGCTTTAAGATAAAGCGTGCTTCTTCAGGTAATAATGGGTTTGGTTTTGAGCCTGCACCTGCTGAACCAACAAACCCAGTCACGCCTGGCGTATTACGTACAACGTACCATGATTCATCTGTCATAATTAATTCAACTAAAACGTAGCCAGGGAACGTTTTTTTCATTTGTTTTTTCGCTTTGCCATCTTTAACTTGTGTTTCCTCTTCTTCAGGAATCACAACTCTAAAAATTTGCTCAGTCATGTTCATTGATTCAACACGTTTTTCTAAATTCTTTTTGACTTTGTTTTCGTAACCTGAGTAGGTATGAACGGCATACCAACGTTTAGCCCCTAACTCTTCAGACATGCTGACAACTCCTCATTTCTATTTTATCATTTCAATTATTTGGCCGATTCCAATATCTAGACCCCAGAAGAATACTAAGAAAAAGATTACTGTAAACACGACAATTGTCGTATATTTCACAAGTTCCGGACCAGTAGGCCAACTTGTTTTTTCCATTTCAGTTTTAACGCCTTGGAAGAAGTTTTCTTTTTTAGCCATTCGGATTCCCTCCAATTTTTAAATTATAATCGCATTTGTAACATTACTTTATAACGCTTTTAAGCCCATTACATCATTTCGACTCTTTATGTAATGTATGCATCTGGCATGTGGCACAGAATTTTTTAAGCGCTAGTCGTGTCGTATGTTGGTTTGATTTCGGTACGTGATAATTACGCATTCCACATTTTTCACAATTGAGCGGTACTTTTTTCACATGAACTCACCTTACTCCTATAATACCAGTTTACTATACATAAGATTGTGTCCAATTGTCAAACGCCATTTCTTTACAATCATGAGAAGCATTTACTCACTTTGTTTTAAAATATGCATCTTTCGTCTAAGTCTATAAATTGCATTGTAAACCCGCTTTACTGGTACATTGAGTTGTTGTGCAATTTCATTTGGGACCCATTCATCAATTAAATAATAAAGCACTTTGAGTTCAAATGCGCTTAACGTTTGCGCTGAATTTTTAACATCTTCTAAGCATTCATTAAGCGTTAGCGTCATATGGTGCCGATACGTTTGCTGATGATATTGCATCGAAACGTCCTCAATCATATGTGAAATGAACGATTGATAGTACACACGTTTACGACGATAATCCATCTTTTTATAGAAAAGCGTTTTATTAATGTAATGTTCTAATGGAATGTTCATATGAAAATCAGGCTGACATACTTTTTGATAAATCGACCAAATCGACTCTTGAACGATATCTTCAAAATCTTGCGGGGTGATGCGAAAGTCTCTCAGAACGACCTGCGCACATCGGCGCACCACCGCTATCAATTCTCGTAATGCGTCGGGACGATGGGCTTTGAGCTCTTTAATCAATTGCTGGCGTTCAACTTCACTGATAGGATTTAAAGTCATTAACGTTCCTCGCCTTTCACTCGATTTGCCTCATCATACCGAGTGAAGACCTTTTGAATCAAGGCGAGAAATTAACGCTTTTTGGATTGACCACGTCTAATTTTTTCAAATTCTGACAATACATCATCTGATAATTGAATACGCGTTCTAGGTTTACGCGCTTCAAACGATGACATTGATTGAGAAACATGATTTTCGTTTTCTTTTAGGTCACGCCACATTTCTCTTGAGGACATGCGGTAGGCGCCTGTACCAAATATCGCATGTTGTTCACTCATATCACTTGTCACAACAGTAATATGCGTCGTGTATTTGTTGTAGATATTATAAACATAACGTTCAATAAAACTATCTGCCGTTTCGTTTTCTTTCGTGAAAATAACGTTTACTCCATGATAAACGGTTTCGGATTGGGGTGTATCCGTATCATAGGCATCAAATACACAAATCACTTTGCCTTTTATGTGTGCATTGTAATTTGAAATCGCAATGAGCAATTGTTCTCTTGCTTCTTCTAAATTTTCTTTCGCATAGCGACTTAACTCAGGGGATTGACCAATCATGTTATAGCCGTCAATAATCACATAATAATCAATCATTATGCGTTGTCACCACCAATGGGCGTGCGTTTACGTAACACTTCATACATTAATAAGCTCGCTGCGACAGAGGCATTTAAACTATTCACATGACCCACCATAGGTATTTTAATGTAAAAATCACACTTATCTTTGACGCGCTTACTCATCCCTTGTCCTTCACTACCAATGACCAATGCTAAGGGCATATCCGCTTGCATGTTACGGTAATCCGTCGCATTATTCGCTTCGGCACCTGCCACCCAGTAACCTTGGTCTTTCAACGTATCAATGGTTTGTGATAAATTCGTCACACGTATGACCGGGACGTGTTGAATCGCACCTGTAGATGCTTTAGCAACTGTTTGCGTTAACGCCACCGAACGTCTCTTTGGAATGATAATGCCATCTACACCAGTTGCATCCGCCGTTCTTAAAATCGATCCTAAGTTATGCGGATCTTCTAGACCATCTAAAATAATGACTGTTGATAAGGTCTCTTTTTGCGCTTGTTTAGCCAAGAAATCATCTAACGCTACATATTCATATGGTGCAACATACGCAGCTACACCTTGATGAGGCGCATTCGAGATTTGATCTAATTTTGATTTAGGAACCGTTTGTACAACCAGTTTTTGAGATTTTGCAGAATTTAAAATATCTTCAATCTGTTGCTTTTTTACGCCTTCTTGAATGAGCACTTTGTTAATGGCGTGCCCTGTTTGAATCGCTTCTCTTACTGCATGGCGTCCTACAATGACTTCAGTTTCCAATGTACTCAACTCCTTTCTTCAACGATTAATACGATTTTATTTAATAAAGCTGTGACACGTTCATGTTGACCATCTAAATATAAATAGCCGATGACCGCTTCTAATGCTGAACTTTTACGATATGTTTGAATATCTGTATTTTTTGCTTTCGTATAACTTTTAGCATTACGACCGCGCTTTAAAACGTCTAATTCTGCTTCTGTAAACCAATCACCAGCTAGTAGTACCTCTAACGTCGCCGCTTGACTTTTAGCAGATACAAAACGTGTTGCTGCTTGATGTAGCCGGTTCGGTTTGCTTTGTTGTTTCAAGATGATATGCGTCCGTACATGCTGATCTAGCACCGCATCACCAACATAAGCTAAGGATAACGGATTTAACAATTTAGCGTTTAACGATTTATCCACGTTTATATCTCACACCTTGTGGCGTATCCTCTAAGATGATATTTTGCGCCTTTAATTGATCGCGAATTTCATCGGCACGTGCAAAATTCTTTGCTTTTCGCGCTTCATTACGTTCTTCAATTAGTTTCTCAATCTCTTCATCTAATAATGCGTTCGCATTTCGAGATACTAATGGTACGCCTAATACGTCACTAAAGATTTCAAAAACTTCTTTGAAACGCGCAATTACTTTTGTAGATGTTTGATTTTCAAGTAAATATTTATTCGCTAATTTGACTAAATCATACCAAGCCGTAATCGCATTCGCTGTATTAAAATCATCGTCCATCACTTTTTCAAATTGAGCTAACGTTGCTTCAATTTGTTCTAAAAATTGGTGGTCTTCTGTTAAGTCTGTGGCAATGGTTTCGCGTTCAGTGAGTGACTGGTAACTATTACGAATACGTTCTAAACCACTACGCGCAGCTTCAACCAATTCGATATTGTAATTGATTGGACTACGATAATGTACACTAATCATGAAGAAACGTAAGACATCTGGGTCAACTTCTTTAATGATGTCATGCACTAAAATAAAGTTACCAAGTGATTTACTCATTTTTTCATTATCGATATTGATAAAGCCGTTATGCATCCAATAGTTGGCAAAAGGAGCATGGTTGTGGGCTTCAGATTGTGCAATTTCGTTCTCATGATGTGGAAATTGTAAATCACTGCCTCCTGCGTGAATGTCAATGGTTGGACCTAATTTTTCAAAAGCCATCACAGAACATTCGATGTGCCAGCCCGGACGACCTTCTCCGAATGGACTTTCCCAACTGATTTCACCTGGTTTTGCCTTTTTCCATAACGTGAAATCTAATGCGTCTTCTTTTTGTTCACCTTGTTCAATACGCGCGCCCACTTTTAAATCATTTAAAGATTGGTGACTGAGTTTACCGTAATCTTCAAATTTACGTGTGCGGAAATACACATCTCCGCCACTTTCATAGGCATACCCTTGGTCTACTAAATTCTTAATAAATTTAATGATATCATCCATGTGGTCCATGACGCGTGGGTTGGATGTTGCTTTTTTTATATTTAACGCTTCTGTATCCTCATGAAATGCTTTAATATAACGATCTGCAATTTCAGGTACGGTTTCACCTAATTCTTGTGAGCGTTTGATTAATTTGTCATCTACGTCAGTGAAGTTTGAAACATAATCAACCTCGTACCCTTTATATTCAAAGTAGCGACGCACAACATCATAATTGATAGCAGGCCTCGCATTTCCGATATGAATATAGTTATATACGGTTGGGCCGCAGACATACATTTTTACTTTTCCAGGTTCTAAAGGTTTAAACGGTTCTTTTTGACGTGTCAGTGTATTATATAATGTAATCATCTTTGATCTCTCCATTTTTAGTTTGTTCCAATTGTCGCTCAAGTTGCTTAAGTTGTTCATAAATCGGGTCAGGTAAATTGAGGTGGTCAAACGTTTTACCAATGCGTTGGCCATCTTGACGGACAATGCGTCCAGGTATACCTACAACTGTTGTGTAACTCGGTACATCTCTTAATACAACTGAATTCGCACCAATATTGACGTTTGAAGCAATTTTTATATTCCCCAACACTTTTGAACCTGCTGCGATCAAAACATTGTCCCCAATATCTGGATGACGTTTGCCTTTTTCTTTTCCAGTACCTCCAAGTGTCACACCTTGATAAATCGTCACGTTATCACCAATCGTGCATGTTTCACCGATCACCACACCCATGCCGTGATCGATAAATAAACGGCGCCCAATTTTAGCACCAGGGTGTATTTCAATGCCGGTAAAAAACCGTGAAATCTGAGAAATCGTCCGCGCTAACGTATAGTGTTTTTTATTGTATAGACGATGTGCAATTAAATGGGACCATACGGCATGTAATCCAGCATACGTGGTAATGACTTCAAACGTAGAGCGTGCTGCGGGGTCTTGTTCAAAAACCATCTTTACATCATCCATTATTCTTTTTATCACAGCAAATCCTCCTTTAAAAATAAAAACACCCCTAACAAATGTCAGAGGTGCTTGTGCACGGTTCCACTCTTAATTAGTACA
Organism: Staphylococcus agnetis; assembly: GCF_011466855.1. NCBI lineage: Bacteria > Bacillati > Bacillota > Bacilli > Caryophanales > Staphylococcaceae > Staphylococcus > Staphylococcus agnetis. The sequence goes on along the minus strand of NZ_CP045927.1, from coordinate 241,853 downwards.
TGCTATTCATGTACTCACTTTTAGAAATTATTCAACTACATCCATAAAGGTGCATTCAACAAAATTCGTGGTGTACTCGCAGCAACCGTACACTCTCTGAAACACAGCATTTGCTTACTTATCCTTTATGTTTAAAATCACTCTAATCGTATGCTATTTGTACATTGATTGCAAGTTAAAAAACTTACACATCTATGAAACCATGTAATTGTCTATTCGGGCTAATAAAAGCTTTACAATAATTGTTTTAAACGCGTTAACACTTTCTCTTTACCTAATACTTCCATTGTATTTGGTAATTCCGGACCATGCATTTGACCAGTCACAGCCACACGAATTGGCATAAAGAGTTGTTTCCCTTTTATACCTGTTTCTTTTTGTACAGCTTTAATCGTCTTCTTAATGTCAGCTGCTTCAAACGGTTCTAATACCTCAAGTTTGCTATACAATGTGCGCATTAATTCAGGCACTTGTTCGCCATTCAATACTTCTTGAGACGCTTCATCTAACTCTTTCTCATCTCGGAAGAATAATTCTGATAAAGGTACGATTTCGCCTGCACAACTCATTTGCTCTTGATACAATGCTACGAGCTTACGTCCCCAATCTAACTCTGCTTCAGAAGGAGATCCTGGTAATAGACCTGCTTTAATCATATGCGGTAGTGTCATTTCAAATACCGTATCTGTATCTTTTTCTTTCATATATTGGTTGTTTATCCATTCTAACTTTTGTTTATCGAAAAAGGCAGGCGATTTTGATAAACGTTTCTCAGTGAAAATCTTAATAAATTCATCCTTACTAAAGATTTCTTCTTCCCCTTCAGGAGACCAACCTAATAAACCAATAAAATTAAATAACGCTTCTGGTAAATAGCCTAAATCACGATATTGTTCTATGAACTGTAAAATTTGACCATCACGTTTACTTAATTTTTTACGTTGCTCATTTACAATCAATGTCATATGTCCAAAACGTGGTGGCTCCCAACCAAATGCCTCATAAATCATTAATTGTTTAGGCGTGTTAGAGATGTGATCATCTCCGCGAATAACGTCTGAGATTTCCATATAATGATCATCGACAGCAACCGCAAAGTTGTATGTTGGAATACCATCTTTTTTAACGATAACCCAATCGCCAAAATTATCAGATTCAAATGAAACATCGCCTTTAACCATATCCTCAAATCGATATGTTTTATTTTGAGGTACACGGAAACGGATTGAAGGTTGACGTCCTTCCGCTTCAAATTGTTGACGCTCTTCTTCAGTTAAATGCGCATGTTGACCACCATAACGTGGCATTTCTCCGCGTGCAATTTGCGCTTCACGTTCTGCTTCTAATTCTTCTTCAGTCATATAACATTTATACGCTTTATCTTCAGCTAATAATTGATCAATTAACGGTTGATAAATGTGGCCACGTTCAGATTGGCGGTAAGGACCGTAGCCTCTATCTTGATCTACAGATTCATCCCAATCTAATCCTAACCATTTTAAGTTATCAAACTGAGACGTTTCGCCATCTTCTAGATTACGTTTCGTATCTGTATCTTCAATACGAATCACAAAGTCTCCATCGTAATGTTTAGCGAATAAATAGTTAAATAATGCAGTACGTGCATTACCAATATGCAAGTAGCCTGTTGGACTTGGTGCATATCTTACTCTTACTCGGTTACTCATCTTGTTCACTCCTGTTTTCATTTTCAATATTTTTATTATAGCATGTGACACCGAAACTAAAATCTAAAATTTTATAAATTTAAGCGCACTATTTTTGTGTCAAAGAGACAATGGCTTGTGCTGCGATACCTTCTTCACGCCCTGTAAATCCTAGCTTTTCACTCGTAGTCGCCTTAACATTAACGCGCCCAATCTCCACATCGAATAAATCTGCAATCACTTGACGCATCGTATCGATGTGCGGTCGGAATTTAGGTTTTTCGGCAATAATAGTTGCATCAACATTATTCATGATGAAACCTTCTTTTTTTACTGCAGCATAAGCCTCAACAAGTAATTGTTTTGAATCTGCATCTTTAAATGCTGGATCCGTGTCTGGGAATAACTTACCAATATCTCCTAAAGCACACGCACCTAACATCGCATCTGTAATCGCATGTAATAACACATCCGCATCGCTATGTCCTTTGAGTCCTTTCGTATGTGGTACTTCAATTCCACCTATGATCAATGGTCTATGTTCATCAAACGCATGTACGTCATAACCTAACCCTACTCTAAACATGTTGATTTCTCCTTTTCTCTAAAAATGCGCGACCTACCCATAAGTCCTCTTCAGTCGTTATTTTAATATTGTCATATTCACCTTCAACAATATGTATAGCTTGTCCTGCATTTTCTAATAGCGACGCATCGTCTGTCCCTTCAAAATGCTCTTGGTCTGCCTTGTCATACGCCTTCATCAACATATCATATGTTGCACCTTGAGGTGTTTGCACTTGCCACAATAACGCACGATTTAAAGTCTGAACAACCATGCCTCTTTCAACGACTTTAATCGTATCTTTCGCTTTCACACCGACTATAGCTGCACCATACTCACGAACACCCTCACTTAATTGACGGATGATGTGATGTGAGATAAAAGGACGTGCGCCATCATGAACAAACACAACATCTTGAGCATCTAAATGACATTGTTTAAGTGCGTTATAAATACTCTCTTGACGTGTATCGCCACCATCTACTATCGCCTTAATTTTATCAAACCGCGCACAAATGGCCGTCATACGCTCACGGTCTCTAGGATGAATCGCTAAATAAATTCCTTTACACGCTGCATCCGATTGAAAAGCTGTAAGCGTATGTTCAAGTATTGTCATCGTTTCTAATTTAATGAACAATTTATTAAATTCACGTTTCATACGTGTACCTTTACCTGCTGCTGGAATAATAACGTGATAACTTTGCATGCTTATTCCTCCACCTTTTTAGCAAAAATAATACGACCTGACGCAGTTTGAAGCATACTAATCACTTCTAATTCTAAAGTCTCATTGATATGTTGTTTCGCATCATCAACCACAACCATCGTGCCATCTTCAAAATACCCTACCCCTTGACCAGGTTCCTTACCAACTTTCGTGATCATCAATTCAAAACGATCACCTTGATGTACTTCTGGTTTTATCGCATCAGATAAATCATTTACATTGAGTACTTTAATATCTTGAATCGCACAAACCCGATTTAAATTGTAATCTGTTGTAATAACATGCGCACGAAAGTGTTGCGCTAACTTCACAATGAGGTCATCAATATCATGATGACTTTTTTGAGGATAAATGATACGCGTCGGGTGTTTGGAGTCATGTATCGCATTTAAAATTTCTAAACCTCTACGCCCCTTATCGCGTTTAATACTGTCATTGGCATCGGCAACGACTTGAAGTTCATTGATGACGCCTTGAGGAATTAAAATCTCACCATCAATAAAGCCTGCTTCCAAAATTTTATAGATGCGTCCATCAATAATAGCACTAGTGTCAATGATTTTAGGCACTGCATTCCGAGCGTTAATGGACATTGAACGCGCCATGTTTTCTGGTAAAAACAGAAGCATTTCGTCACGTTTTTTCAAACCAAATTGAAACCCGAGGTAACCGAGTAATAACGTAATGATAAGCGGTACAATGCGATTGATAAAATTCGTACCGATAAATTCTAAAATAAATGAAATCATGACTGAAATTGTTAATCCTGTAAACAATCCTATTGTTGCGAAAATGATCTCTATTGCACTGTAACTTAAAATAAATTGTTCTATATTTTTCAGCATATTGGCGATGCGCGGTATAAACCAACCAAATATAAGAAAGAAAACGACCATACCAATAAATGCTGTCACATAATTATTATCTAGAATAGGTGGATGATTGACATGAAAATCAACAAGTAACTCAGGAATTAAAAATATTCCTATTACACTGCCAATAATCATATACGAGATAACCACTAGAAATTTCACAAAGTCCATTCTAAGCCTCCTTTTTATCTTTGTTTTAAGGCATGCTTTAATGCTTCATTTGTTGAAGACACACCGATTACTTCTATATTTTCTGGGAATGTCCACCCACCGATATTGGTTTTCGGAATAATGACGCGTTTGAATCCCAACTTCGCCGCTTCTTGAACCCTTTGTTCAATACGGGAGACTCTGCGCACTTCCCCGGTTAAACCTACTTCACCTATAAAACAATCTAATCCATCAACAGCTTGATCTTTAAAACTCGAAGCTGTCGCAATAATGATACCTAAATCAACAGCGGGTTCACTTAATTTGACACCACCTGCTACTTTAATATATGCATCTTGTTGCTGGAGTAAATACCCTTCTTTTTTCTCTAAAACAGCCATTAACAAACTTAGGCGATTATGATCTATACCTGTAGCCATTCGTCTAGGATTGTTAAAAGTTGTTGGTGTGACTAAAGCTTGCACTTCAATCAGTAACGGACGGGTTCCTTCCATTGTTGCCACAATCGTAGAACCTGGTACATTTGTAGAGCGTTCTTCTAAAAACATTTCGGACGGATTCGGCACGCTTTTTAAACCTGATTGTTTCATTTCAAATATTCCCATTTCATTTGTAGAACCAAACCGGTTCTTCACCGCACGCAAAATGCGATATGCATGATGTGCATCGCCTTCAAAATAGAGCACAGTATCCACCATATGTTCTAACAATCGAGGACCCGCAATTTGGCCTTCTTTCGTAACGTGTCCAACGATAAATGTAGCGATATTCATTTGTTTGGCAATATGCATGAGGCTTTGTGTACTCTCCCTCACTTGAGATACTGACCCCGGTGCAGAACTGATTTCTGGGTGATAAATGGTTTGAATGGAATCTACAACGATTAACTCAGGCTCCACTTTTTTTACTGCATCATGAATGACTTCAAGATCCGTTTCTGCAAACACATTGAGTGCACTAGCATCTTCATCTAAACGGTCGGCGCGTAGTTTCGTTTGATTTAGCGATTCTTCACCGGTAATATAAAGTACTTTCTTAGTTTTAGATAACGTAGCACACATTTGAAGGAGGAGTGTTGATTTACCGATACCTGGATCGCCCCCGATGAGCACGAGAGAACCTTGAACAATTCCGCCTCCAAGCACACGGTTAAATTCTTCACTTTTAGTAAGAATACGTGGTGTCTGTTCATTTTTAATTTCATTTAATGTTTGCACTTTTGCATGTGTTTTTTGCGCACGCACGCCATGTTTAGGGTGAGCTGTTTTTTGTTCCAATGATTCTTCCATTGAATTCCATGCACCGCAATTTGGGCATTTCCCCATCCATTTTGGAGACTGGTATCCGCATGCAGTACACTCAAATGTAATCTTTTTTTTGGCCACGTTGTCGCCTCCTTATTTAGCTATAACAAATCTATTTTATACTTGTCCCCGCAATCTGACAAATGAAGTATCTAAAAAATTAGGAATCTAAGCACCCTATTTGCATTAACCTTCCACACACACTGAAATCATGGCACACATTAAACAAAAGAGGCTAGAACACGACCTACATGTTCTAACCTCTATCTGTTTAACTAACGATTAAGACGTTACTTCATTTTTATCTTCTGTTGATGTGTCACGGTCTTGAATGTCATATTGGAATGAATTTCCATCATAATCCACCGTCACATCTTTTCCATCTAATTCTTTACCTTCTAAAATCAATTCACTTAAGTTATCTTCAACTGTTTTTTGAATCGCACGAATAAGTGGTCGTGCCCCATATTCAGGATCATAGCCTTCAGAAGCAATTTGATCTTTAGCAGCATCTGTAACTTTAATATTGATGTTTTGTTCAGATAAACGTGTCGTTAATTTGTTTACCATCATTGTTACGATTTCTTTTAATTCTTCTTGGCTTAATTTATGGAAGACAATCGTATCGTCCACACGGTTTAAAAATTCTGGGCGGAATGCATTTTTTAATTCTTTCATCATTGTTTTACGAATCGTTTCGTAATCTTCACCGCCACCTTGACCACCGAATCCGGCAAAACGTTGATCTTGAAGTTCTTGTGCGCCGACATTGGATGTCATAATGATGACTGTGTTTCTAAAATCGACACGACGTCCTTTTGTATCTGTAAGATGTCCGTCATCTAAAACTTGTAACAAAATGTTAAAGACATCTGGATGTGCTTTTTCAATTTCATCAAATAAGATAACTGAATACGGTTTACGACGTACTTTTTCAGTCAGCTGTCCACCATCATCATGTCCTACATATCCAGGAGGTGCTCCGACTAATCGACTTACAGCGTGTTTTTCCATGAACTCGCTCATATCAACACGAATCATCGCATCTTCTTCACCAAACATTGTCTCAGCTAAGGCACGCGCAAGTTCTGTTTTACCCACACCAGTAGGCCCTAAGAAGATAAAGCTACCGATTGGACGCTTCGGATCTTTAAGACCTGCACGTGCACGACGTACTGCTTTAGAGATTGCAGTAACGGCGTCTTTTTGTCCAATCACGCGTTCATGAAGTGTGTCTTCGAGGTGGAGTAAGCGTTCTGATTCCGTCTCATTTAAGCGTGTTAACGGAATGCCTGTCCAACCTGCAATAACTTCAGATATATCTTCAGCATTTAACGTTGTATGTTGACCACCTTGGTTGTTTTTCCATTCGTTTTTCGCTTCTTCATATTGTGTTTCTAGTTTTGTTTGTTTATCACGTAAATTCGCTGCATTTTCGAATTCTTGTGCGTGTACCGCTGCATCTTTTTCTTTTTTCACTTGTTCAATTTGTTGCTCAATTTCTTTTAAATTGGTAGGTGTTGTGTGGTGGCGTAAACGTACTTTAGAACTTGCTTCATCGATTAAATCGATGGCTTTATCAGGTAAGAAACGATCTTGTACATAGCGATCACTTAATTTCGCTGCCGCTTCAATCGCTTCATCCGAGATGTTGATGCGATGATGTGCTTCATAGCGGTCACGTAAACCTTTTAAAATTTTAATCGTGTCTTCAACACTTGGTTCATCAACTTGAACGGGTTGGAAACGACGTTCTAAAGCTGCATCTTTTTCAATATGTTTACGGTACTCATCTAACGTTGTAGCACCGATACATTGTAATTCACCACGCGCAAGTGCAGGTTTTAAAATGTTAGAAGCATCAATCGCACCTTCAGCACCACCCGCGCCAATTAACGTGTGCAATTCGTCAATAAATAAAATGACATTGCCTGCTTGATGAATTTCTTCCATCACTTTTTTCAAACGTTCTTCAAATTCACCGCGATATTTCGTACCCGCTACAACTGTCCCCATATCTAAAGACATGACACGTTTGTCTTTTAACGTTTCAGGCACTTCATTGTTCACAATCGCTTGCGCAAGGCCTTCTGCAATTGCAGTTTTACCCACACCAGGTTCACCGATAAGCACTGGATTGTTTTTCGTACGACGACTTAATACTTCAATGACACGTGTAATCTCTTTCGTACGCCCAACGACAGGATCTAACGTACCGTCTTTAGCAATGACTGTTAAATCACGGGCCAAACCATCTAATGTCGGTGTATTATTAGATTTAGTCGCTTGCGCATTTTTGTTGGACATCTCAGGATTACCTAATGCTTTCACAACTTGCGCGCGTGCTTTCGTAATATTTAAATCTAAATTCGCAAAGACACGTGCCGCAACACCTTCATTTTCACGGATTAATCCAAGTAAAATATGTTCTGTGCCTACAAAGTTATGTTGTAATTTGCGTGCTTCATCCATTGAAAGCTCAATTACTTTTTTGGCTCTAGGTGTGTAATGAAGCGTGCCCATACTATCCTGGCCGTGGCCAATCAATTTTTCAACTTCAGCTACTACTTTTTCTTCAGTGATATCAAAGCTTTCTAAAACTTTAGCTGCTATGCCTTCTGGTTCTTTCATTAAACCAAGTAATAAATGTTCTGTTCCAATATTTGAATGATTCAGTCGAATTGCTTCTTCTTGCGCATGTGCTAACACGCGTTGCGCACGTTCTGTAAGTCTTCCAAATAACATAATCGAACCTCCTTATATGTGTGTTCGTAATATTTCTGCTCTTTTAGCTTCTATAGATTGTGTTTCATCATCATCGATGAGAAATGGCGATTGAATGGCAATCATTAATTCATCAAATTGAAAATCGTCCATATCTAAAATGCCTAAATCAACACCAAGTTTAATGTCGCTCAAACGATATGATGCTTCTTCTACTGAAATTAACTGACTGTATTTTAAAATGCCTAACGAGCGATAAATACGGTCGAGTGTTTCGGTTTCTTTGTGCGTGTGTAAACGCGTTCTAAACTCTAATTCTTCATTAATAATTTGTTGTACGAGTTCTGTTAAAGCTTCGATGATTTCTTGTTCACTTTTGCCGAGTGTCAGTTGATTTGAAACTTGGTACACATGGCCATACACTTGTGAGCCTTCACCGTAAATACCTCGGATTGTAAAACCAAAACGGTTAATGGATTGTGCAATACGTGACATACGCTTCATAATGGATAACCCTGGTAAATGGAGCATGACACTCGCTCTCATCCCAGTTCCTACATTTGTAGGACATGTCGTTAAATAACCTAAATCATCGTCATAACTAATCGCAGTTGCCGCGTCGAGTTCGTCGTCAATTGCAGATGCTTTTTCATATAGGTCATTCAGTGACAAATCTTTCCCCATCACTTGAATACGAATGTGATCTTCTTCATTTACCATCACGCTGACGGACTCATCTTCATTGAGTAAAACTGCTGACGCCGGTTGCTTAGTTAATTCAGGGCTAATCAAATGTTTGGCCACTAATTTGTACTTATTTTGTTGGTCTAATTCATCAAGCCGTACAACTTTCAAGCTGGATAATGCATCTTGCACTTCATTGATGACGCGATGCCCTTCTTCTTCAGATGGAAACATGAGCGGATGCACATAGTTTTCAAGGTTACGTGCTAAGCGAATACGAGATGACATCACCACTGGTGACGTGTTTGATGCTTGTAACCAACCACTCATATGATGTTCAAGATGATCAGTCATCGTGAGACACCTCGCTTTGCGCTGCTTCAAGCGCTTTTATTTCATCACGGACCACCGCAGCTTGCTCAAACTCTTGCGCTTCGACTAGTTGTTGAAGCGTGTCACGTTTAGATTCAATTTGTTGTTTTAAAGCGCGCTTACGGTGTGAAGACAGTGGATATTTCCCAGAATGCGTTGTATGACCACCTTGTACGCGTCGGACAATGTCATAAACATCATCTTTAAATGTGGCATAACAATCATGACAACCAAACTTTCCAACATGGGCGATATCTTTAAGCGACATTTGACATGTCGGACATCGTTTTTCCTCACGATATACAAGTTGATCCACATTAATCCCATACTTTGCTGCAAGATGTTGTAAAATTTGTTGAACAACAAACGTTCCTTCAACATCTTCACCTTGTTGCCAATCATCAGCTTGATTCTGAATACCGTCTTGTTTCAGCATATCTGTATTACGTTTATGCTGACGGGGTTGCGTTAATTTCAGTTCATATTGTGTCATAGCATCACCTTCTAGTAATAATTTATGACTGGAAGTAATCGTTTTAAAATATTAGCACGAATGATATCTCTTGATGCGACATCCATCGTCAATGTTTCTCTATCGACAACTGCAGCAATTAATTTCGCTTCACGTTCAGTAATCAGTTGATTATCTAATAAGCCATCAATAATATAATAGGCTTGTTGTTGAGATATAGAAGGACCGATTAAGTCCATTAAACGTTTAATATATGAGGCGTGATCTTTTGTTTCAATCTTAGTAATTCGAATATATCCGCCACCCCCACGCTTACTTTCAATTTCGTAACCGTGTTCATTCGTAAAACGTGTTTTAATTACATAATTCAGCTGAGATGGTACGCAATCAAATCGTTGTGCGATATTGGCGCGCTGAATTTCAACGACATCATCTTTCGTTTCTTCAAATAATTGCTTAATGTACTGTTCTATGATGTCAGACATATTATGCATGGTATCACCTCTTTTGACCATCTTTGACTATATTATAAAAGTTGGTTTGACCTTTTTCAACCAATTTGATTATAAGTGACATAAAATTGTTATGTTACTGCTTACATATTTGGTGTATGATAGTCTTAGTAAATATTTATAAATTAGACAGAGGTGTTTATTTCATGCACATTTTAATTGGGATAGTCGGAATTCTTGTGTTTTTAGGGTTAGCTTGGATTGCAAGTTCTGACAAGAAAAATGTTCGCTGGCATTACATTGGTTTAATGTTAGTCATCCAAACTATTTTAGCCTTTATTTTATTAAAGACTACTATTGGTATTACCATTGTTGGAGGCATTGCAAAAGGGTTTGAATACTTATTGAAACAAGCCGCTGAAGGTGTGAATTTCGTATTTGGTGGATTAGCTAACGATGGTGCAATGTCATTTTTCTTAAATGTATTACTTCCTATCGTTTTCATTTCAGCGTTAATTGGTATTTTACAGTATCTCAAAATTTTACCTGTAATTATTAATGTTTTAGGGTTTTTAATTTCAAAAGTGAATGGCATGGGACGTTTAGAATCTTACAATGCTGTTGCTTCAGCAATCTTAGGGCAATCTGAAGTATTCATTTCACTTAAAAAACAACTTCCATATATACCAAAACATCGTTTATATACATTAACAGCGTCAGCGATGTCTACTGTATCAGCATCAATTATTGGGGCATACTTCACGATGGTTAAACCTGAATATGTCGTAACAGCAGTCGTCTTAAACTTATTTGGTGGTTTCATTGTAGCGTCAATTGTAAACCCTTACAAAGTAAATGAAAAAGATGACAAATTATTAATTGAAGAAGAGAAAAAACAACAATCATTCTTTGAAATGTTAGGCGAATATATTTTAGATGGTTTCAAAGTAGCAGTGATTGTTGGTGCAATGTTAATTGGTTATATTGCGTTAATTACATTCTTAAATAGTACGATTGGTGGCATTATCCACAATGTTTCTGGTGGTACATTAGATTGGAACTTCCAAACATTAATTGGTTTTGTTTTCGCCCCACTTGCCTTCTTAACGGGTATTCCATGGAGTGATGCAGTGGATGCGGGATCAATTATGGCAACAAAATTATTATCGAATGAATTCGTCGCAATGACAGAATTAGGTAAAGCGAACGGATTATCAGAACGTGCATTAGGTATTGTATCTGTATTCTTAGTATCATTCGCTAACTTTAGTTCTATCGGTATCATTTCTGGTGCAATTAAATCTTTAAATGACGAAAAAGGTGACGTGGTTGCCCGCTTCGGTCTTAAATTATTATTCGGTGCAACACTTGTATCATTTATTTCAGCTACTATTGCAGGATTCTTTATTTAAATATAAATACAAGACAACCTACAATTTTTGAGCGGTAGCCAATAAAAGACATGACAACATAAATCGGGCTGATGATATGTATTATCATATCACCAGCCCGATTTTTTATATTTCACAAGCGCTATCACCTTAATAATGAAAGTAACCATAAAAAGATGATGCGCTAAACTATTTTTAAATGTAAACGAACATATTTAGGCTTTGGCTACAATGTCATTGATGAAATAATCAATAATACTATAATCATCAGTCAGTTCCGGATGAAAAGACACACCTAAATACTTCCCTTGACGCACTGCAATGATTTTGTTATCAATGATGCCAAGCACATCTACTGTATCTTCAACAGATTGAATATGTGGTGCACGGATAAACACACCTTCAACAGGCGCCTCGATGCCTTTAATCGTTAAGTCTGCTTCAAAACTATCTACTTGGCGACCAAATGAATTACGTTCAACGGTAATATCGAGCTTTTGAAGGTATCCTTCTTCTCCAACGATATCTTTTGCAAGAACAATTAACCCAGCACAGGTGCCAAACATCGGTAACTCCGATTGTTGAAGGGCTTCTTTAAAACCATATAAAGTCATTAGACGACGTAACGTCGTTGACTCGCCACCTGGAATAATCAAACCATCGATATCATTTAATTGTTCTACTTTTTTTACGTAAATGCCTTCATGACCACTCTCTTCAATATGACGAATATGTTCACGTACAGCACCTTGTAAAGCGAGTACACCTATTTTCATCTTACCAACCACGCTCTTGCATACGTTCTTCTAATGAAAGGGAATTAATATCTAATCCTTTCATTGCTGTGCCAAGTTCCTTCGCTAATTTACCAATTAATTCGTAATCTTGGTAATGTGTTGTTGCTTGAACAATTGCTTTTGCGAATGTTTCAGGATCCTCAGATTTGAAAATACCTGAACCTACAAAGACACCATCCGCACCTAATTCCATCATTAACGCTGCATCTTGAGGTGTCGCTACACCACCAGCCGCAAAGTTAACAACTGGAAGACGTCGTGTTGATTTAATGATTTTTAGAACATCGTATGGTGCGCCTAAGTTTTTCGCTTCTGTCATTAACTCATCGTCGCTCATCACAGTGATGCGGTTCACTTCTTGATTCACTTGACGCATGTGACGTACTGCTTCAACAATATTTCCTGTACCTGGTTCACCTTTCGTACGTAACATCGCAGCACCTTCACCAATTCGACGTGCCGCTTCACCTAAATTACGACATCCACATACAAATGGGACAGTATAATCACTCTTCTTAAGGTGGAATACTTCATCCGCAGGCGTTAATACTTCAGATTCGTCGATATAGTCGACACCCATTGCTTCTAAAACGCGAGCTTCTGTAATATGACCAATACGACATTTCGCCATAACTGGAATAGATACTGCATTCATAACTTCTTCTACGATTTTAGGATTACATGCACGTGCCACGCCACCAGCTGCTCTGATGTCAGATGGCACACGTTCAAGTGCCATAACTGCTACAGCACCTGCTTCTTCCGCAATTTTAGCTTGTTCAGCGTTAACCACATCCATGATTACGCCGCCTTTTTGCATTTCTGCCATACCGCGTTTAACGCGATCTGAACCTACTTGTTTAGACATATTAATATTGCCCCCTTTTCGAATATACAAGAGTAGCTTATACTATAATCTGAACCTATAAAAGAGTCAGAAATAAACAAATTAAAGTGGTCAGTTTGGAGTGATAGACATGGAAATGCTGATGTTTCATATAGATAAAAAACGTAATCAACCCATTTATATACAGCTTTATGACAATATTAAAGAAAGTATAATCGAAGGTACGTTACGTGAAGGTGAGAAACTTCCTTCTAAACGGCATTTAAGCCAATATTTGTCAGTGAGTCAAACGACCATTGAACATGCTTATTTACAGTTGATTGATGAAGGATTTATCGTGAGTAAACCAAAATCTGGATATTATGTAAGTGATATCGAATCCTTACCCTTTATCGCTAGACCGTCAAAAACACCCGTCACATTTCAAGCATCTTCCCAGAATGACATTTCTTACCAATATCGCTTTCAATTAGGCGCGATTGATCAAGCACACTTTCCTTTTGCTATTTTAAGAAAGTTTGCCAAAGAAGCATTTGAAGATTTACAACATCATCTCGTTGAAACGGGCCATAAACAAGGAGATTATGCCTTACGCAAAGAAATCAGTCACTATCTTTTCCATAGTCGCGGTGTCCAAGCCACACCTGAACAAGTCATTGTTGCGTCATCAACCGATCAAATTTTATCGATTATTACGGATCTCTTATCACCCAAAAGTCATTATCTCTTAGAAGATCCCTTGTATCCTCAAGTCCATCAATTGTTAAAACGAAAACACATTCATTATTCATTTCTTCAAGTACATCATGATGGTTTGCACGTTGATGATCATCATGGTGAAAAAGATGTGGTCTATATCACACCGAGTCACCAATTCCCGACCGGTGTCACGATGAAACTTAAACGCCGAATCGCTTTGTTGAAATGGGCACACGCCACACCCACACGCTATATCATTGAAGATGATTATGATTCAGAATTTCGCTATGAAGGAAAACCCATTCCTGCACTTCAAAGTTTAGATCAATCAGGAAGCGTCATTTATGTCAGTACGTTTTCAAAATCCATCGCCCCTTCCATTCGAATCGCCTATGCAGTTTTACCCGAAACACTTCAAAAGCAATATCAACAGACACAAAATATAGAAGGTGGTAGTGTACCAAGGCATACACAATATATGGTCAGTCAATTTATGGCATCACATCATTTTGAACGTCATCTGAACAGAATGCGTAAAATCTATCGTCAAAAGCGCGACAAACTGATTACCATACTGCGCGAGTACCCAGAGCATATCGAAATCTCGGGTGAAATGACAGGGATGCATTTCGTAATAACAATCAAAAACGGCTGGACCGAGGACCAATGTCTTAAACAATTTCAACGCCATCGTATCGATTTAAAGCCTTTATCCGCCTATTGTTATCATTCAACACCACACACACCGCAATTTGTATTAGGGTTTGGCGGTATTCCAATGGAAGAAGTGGAAGCACATGCTACACAGTTACTGAAGAGTCTAGAAATAGAAGCTACTTGTACTTAAAAATACAAAAACCGTTCAGCCCCTTGACTGCAGGAGTTAAACGGTTTTTGTATTTTATGTAGCCACATAGTTTAAGTCGTTTTTAATCTTTTAATAAATGCGGATTTCTTTCATTTTGATAATCATATAGTTCAATTTCTTGAAGTTGCATTAAAAACTGGCGCAATTGGACATAATGTTTTAGTTCAGGTAGATTAATCACCTCATTATGATATTTCCCACATTCAAATAATTTCGCAATGTTTTCAAAGACAACCAAGTAATCACCTAACGCGCGATCATCTAAATAAACACCACGATCATCATGTAAAATTTGAGTGAGTTTGAAGTGAATTTGTTGCAGTAAGAAAATTGCAGGATAGTAATACTGCGTTCGCTTATGATTTGAAGAGATTTCACCGTAAGCGCGCGTATACATCATCTCCATATTTTCAACTTTTAGTTTCATACGTAATTTATCTTTACGTGGGTTATATCCTTTGAATACTTTTGGATATTGTTGCTTTGAGAATACATAGTGAAAGATTTGAGCTTCCACACGTGCAACATCTGCCATAATGATAGGTAAATGTTTCGAAGCAATATTACGCCCTATCATAAGCACTCCTATAACCGCAATCACTATCCCTACTGTTGTATCTAAAAGGCGAGGAATCGCAATCATTGGCGTAAACACTCCTTGAGCGAGTCCACTCAGTAACAAGACTTGTGATGTAATGGTAATCATTGCAATCGCATAATTCGCCCCAACCAATGTCTCAGTGATGGCACCACTCAATGCAAGGACCACAATTACCACGCCGATATGCGGATCTAAACTTAAAAACCCTGCTGTGAGTATGACTCCAACCATCGTACCTATCCAGCGTGCTAAAGCGCGTTGTAAACTCGCTACATTCGTAACACCGATAAGCACCGTATGTGCACTTAACGGCACCCAATACGCACGTTCAAGATTAAATACCAGCGCCACTAAAATTGACACACCCATAATCAATGAATATTTCATAGTCGACACAAAAGCAGCTGACTCTGGTGTGAGATGATTGAGTAAACGGTGCTTATATTGAGGTGTACGCACTTCTAAATTCTCTTTTACTTTAATATCTGTTGAAGCTAGGGTTTCATCAATTTTAAATATTAACGTCACCAACTCATCAAATTTGTTATCAATATCAATGCGCGCTTTCCACATATTACGTTCTGTATTTGGATGAATAACCGCATTAGTGACATGATCTACCATATCTTTGATAACTTTGGGCATTGGACGAAACCCTTTTGCGTTTAATTCAAGCAATTCTGAGTATACGCCTTCAGCCCATTGATGGAGTAATACCGCTCTTTGATAAGCTACAGACCGTTTCTGTAAGGATGAACCTGTCGTGTTTAATGTCTCTGAAGTCGCTATAAATGTTTTCACGGCGACCTTTGTTAATTCATTAAATTGCGCTTGATCATTAAACTGATGAACCAACTTTTGTAATAATTGGTATTCACCTTTAATCGCATTGCTTTCTCGAGATTCTCGCTTAATTACATGATCCACAACAATGATACTCAATGACAATAATCCACCGACACCAACCATTACACCGCGATATAGAAAATCTTCTGGTTGTTGTGGCATAACGATAGAAAGGCTATAAGCAATGATAAAAAAAGTAGACGAAGGCCCCGGGACATTTAATGTTGTAAAGATATAATACGGGATAACTGAAAACATAAGTAAAAAAATCGCAAATACAATAGGATTACCTGACGTTAACGTGCCAAGCATCATCGCAGTGACAAAACTTAGTGACGTTAATGAAACGATACGAATGCGTGAGGTAAATGTCCAATCAAACGCATAAATATGTGCAAGTGTACCAATTGACATAAGTAGTGCTGAAGGAAAATCATTAAATAATAATCCATACAATAAAGGAATAATCATAACAATCCCTTGTCGCGATCCTTTTCGAATATCTATTTTTGTCTTATCAATCAACGCAAGTTGCTTCATATATCCTTTCAATGTCATTCACCTAAACTCTCTTTTTATTTCTAAACTTCATCTTCTATTAGAATATCATTTTTAAATAAAAAAAAGAGACCTCTCGGTCTCGATTCGGCTCATCGCATCACTTAATGATGTTTGCTTGGCAACGTCCTACTCTCGCGGAACGTAAGTCCGACTACCATCGGCGCTAAAGAGCTTAACTTCTGTGTTCGGCATGGGAACAGGTGTGGCCTCTTTGCTATTGTCACCAAACAATGTTTTACTTCGTGGCAAACGTTCGCATTCGTCTTCATCGCTACGTCATCACTCAGTTGTTTACGGTAAGTAAACGCCTTCGCTCTTTCTTGCGATTCATAGACTTCAAACGGTTTCACTTCGTAAAATGAATGATTATACATTCAAAACTAGATAGTAAGTATTGGTTTCACAAGCATCACCTTATGAACTAAATTGATTAAGTCTTCGATCGATTAGTATTCGTCAGCTCCACGTATCGCTACGCTTCCACCTCGAACCTATTAACCTCATCATCTTTGAGGGATCTTATAACCGAAGTTGGGAAATCTCATCTTGAGGGGGGCTTCATGCTTAGATGCTTTCAGCACTTATCCCGTCCATACATAGCTACCCAGCTATGCCGTTGGCACGACAACTGGTACACCAGAGGTATGTCCATCCCGGTCCTCTCGTACTAAGGACAGCTCCTCTCAAATTTCCTACGCCCACGACGGATAGGGACCGAACTGTCTCACGACGTTCTGAACCCAGCTCGCGTACCGCTTTAATGGGCGAACAGCCCAACCCTTGGGACCGACTACAGCCCCAGGATGCGATGAGCCGACATCGAGGTGCCAAACCTCCCCGTCGATGTGAACTCTTGGGGGAGATAAGCCTGTTATCCCCGGGGTAGCTTTTATCCGTTGAGCGATGGCCCTTCCATGCGGAACCACCGGATCACTAAGTCCGTCTTTCGACCCTGCTCGACTTGTAGGTCTCGCAGTCAAGCTCCCTTATGCCTTTACACTCTATGAATGATTTCCAACCATTCTGAGGGAACCTTTGAGCGCCTCCGTTACTCTTTAGGAGGCGACCGCCCCAGTCAAACTGCCCGCCTGACACTGTCTCCCAACTCGATAAGAGTTGCGGGTTAGAAATCCAATACAATTAGGGTAGTATCCCACCAATGCCTCCACGTAAGCTAGCGCTCACGCTTCTAAGGCTCCTACCTATCCTGTACAAACTGTACCGAATTTCAATATCAGGCTACAGTAAAGCTCCACGGGGTCTTTCCGTCCTGTCGCGGGTAACCGGCATCTTCACCGGTACTATGATTTCACCGAGTCTCTCGTTGAGACAGTGCCCAAATCGTTACGCCTTTCGTGCGGGTCGGAACTTACCCGACAAGGAATTTCGCTACCTTAGGACCGTTATAGTTACGGCCGCCGTTTACTGGGGCTTCGATTCGTAGCTTCGCTAATGCTAACCACTCCTCTTAACCTTCCAGCACCGGGCAGGCGTCAGCCCCTATACGTCACCTTACGGTTTAGCAGAGACCTGTGTTTTTGATAAACAGTCGCTTGGGCCTATTCACTGCGGCTCTTCGAAGCGTGAACCTCAAAGAGCACCCCTTCTCCCGAAGTTACGGGGTCATTTTGCCGAGTTCCTTAACGAGAGTTCGCTCGCTCACCTTAGAATTCTCATCTTGACTACCTGTGTCGGTTTGCGGTACGGGCACCAATCTTCTAGCTAGAGGCTTTTCTTGGCAGTGTGAAATCAACGACTCGAAGAAAACATGTTTCTTCTCCCCATCACAGCTTGACCTTAATGAGTGCCGGATTTGCCTAACACTCAGTCTCACTGCTTAGACGTGCACTCCAACAGCACGCTTCGCCTATCCTACTGCGTCCCCCCATCGCTTAAAACGAATCATGGTGGTACAGGAATATCAACCTGTTATCCATCGCCTACGCCTGTCGGCCTCAGCTTAGGACCCGACTAACCCAGAGCGGACGAGCCTTCCTCTGGAAACCTTAGTCAATCGGTGGACGGGATTCTCACCCGTCTTTCGCTACTCACACCGGCATTCTCACTTCTAAGCGCTCCACATGTCCTTGCGATCATGCTTCAACGCCCTTAGAACGCTCTCCTACCATTGTCCTAAAGGACAATCCACAGCTTCGGTAATATGTTTAGCCCCGGTACATTTTCGGCGCAGTGTCACTCGACTAGTGAGCTATTACGCACTCTTTAAATGATGGCTGCTTCTAAGCCAACATCCTAGTTGTCTGGGCAACGCCACATCCTTTTCCACTTAACATATATTTTGGGACCTTAGCTGGTGGTCTGGGCTGTTTCCCTTTCGAACACGGACCTTATCACCCATGTTCTGACTCCCAAGTTAAATTATTTGGCATTCGGAGTTTGTCTGAATTCGGTAACCCGAGAGGGGCCCCTCGTCCAAACAGTGCTCTACCTCCAATAATCATCACTTGAGGCTAGCCCTAAAGCTATTTCGGAGAGAACCAGCTATCTCCAAGTTCGATTGGAATTTCTCCGCTACCCTCAGTTCATCCGCTCACTTTTCAACGTAAGTCGGTTCGGTCCTCCATTCAGTGTTACCTGAACTTCAACCTGACCAAGGGTAGATCACCTGGTTTCGGGTCTACGACCAAATACTCATTCGCCCTATTCAGACTCGCTTTCGCTACGGCTCCACATTTTCTGCTTAACCTTGCATCAGATCGTAACTCGCCGGTTCATTCTACAAAAGGCACGCCATCACCCATTAACGGGCTCTGACTACTTGTAAGCACACGGTTTCAAGTTCTCTTTCACTCCCCTTCCGGGGTACTTTTCACCTTTCCCTCACGGTACTGGTTCACTATCGGTCACTAGAGAGTATTTAGCCTTGGGAGATGGTCCTCCCAGATTCCGACGGAATTTCACGTGCTCCGCCGTACTCAGGATCCACTCAGGAGGGTATACGTTTTCGACTACAGGATTATTACCTTCTATGATTAACCTTTCCAGGTTATTCGTCTAACGTATTCCTTTGTAACTCCGTACAGAGTGTCCTACAACCCCAACAAGCAAGCTTGTTGGTTTGGGCTCTTCCCGTTTCGCTCGCCGCTACTCAGGGAATCGATTTTTCTTTCTCTTCCTCCGGGTACTAAGATGTTTCAGTTCTCCGGGTCTACCTTCTCACATGCTATGTATTCACATGCGGATAACACGACATAACTCGTGCTGGGTTCCCCCATTCGGAAATCTCTGGATCACAGCTTACTTACAGCTCCCCAAAGCATATCGTCGTTAGTAACGTCCTTCATCGGCTTCTAGTGCCAAGGCATCCACCGTGCGCCCTTAATAACTTAATCTAAACGTGTTGATAAGCGTTCGCATTCTGCTTCATCACGGCACAAATCGCTCAGTTACTTACAAAAGTAAGCGCCTTCGCTCTTGTTTGTGATTCATAGACTGACAAACGCTTTCAATTCACGTTTATCGTATCTATAACATATGCACTACTTACCATCCACCAGTTATTAATTATTGTGAGTCGTCTGTCGACGACTAGCGATAATTTTTTGTTTCAAGCTTTTCGCTTGTCACTCGGTTTTGCTTGGTAAAATCTATACTTACTTATCTAGTTTTCAATGTACAAAATAAATGGTGGGCCTAAGTGGACTCGAACCACCGACCTCACGCTTATCAGGCGTGCGCTCTAACCAGCTGAGCTATAGGCCCATAATATGAATTCTCAATAAATGAGCATTCAAAACTGAATACAATATGTCTCCGTTATTCCTTATCGCCTTAGGCGATATTCCGTATATTATCCTTAGAAAGGAGGTGATCCAGCCGCACCTTCCGATACGGCTACCTTGTTACGACTTCACCCCAATCATTTGTCCCACCTTCGACGGCTAGCTCCAAAATGGTTACTCCACCGGCTTCGGGTGTTACAAACTCTCGTGGTGTGACGGGCGGTGTGTACAAGACCCGGGAACGTATTCACCGTAGCATGCTGATCTACGATTACTAGCGATTCCAGCTTCATGTAGTCGAGTTGCAGACTACAATCCGAACTGAGAACAACTTTATGGGATTTGCTTGACCTCGCGGTTTCGCTGCCCTTTGTATTGTCCATTGTAGCACGTGTGTAGCCCAAATCATAAGGGGCATGATGATTTGACGTCATCCCCACCTTCCTCCGGTTTGTCACCGGCAGTCAACTTAGAGTGCCCAACTTAATGATGGCAACTAAGCTTAAGGGTTGCGCTCGTTGCGGGACTTAACCCAACATCTCACGACACGAGCTGACGACAACCATGCACCACCTGTCATTTTGTCCTCCGAAGAGGAAAACTCTATCTCTAGAGCGGTCAAAAGATGTCAAGATTTGGTAAGGTTCTTCGCGTTGCTTCGAATTAAACCACATGCTCCACCGCTTGTGCGGGTCCCCGTCAATTCCTTTGAGTTTCAGTCTTGCGACCGTACTCCCCAGGCGGAGTGCTTAATGCGTTAGCTGCAGCACTAAGGGGCGGAAACCCCCTAACACTTAGCACTCATCGTTTACGGCGTGGACTACCAGGGTATCTAATCCTGTTTGATCCCCACGCTTTCGCACCTCAGCGTCAGTTACAGACCAGAAAGCCGCCTTCGCCACTGGTGTTCCTCCATATCTCTGCGCATTTCACCGCTACACATGGAATTCCACTTTCCTCTTCTGCACTCAAGTTTTCCAGTTTCCAATGACCCTCCACGGTTGAGCCGTGGGCTTTCACATCAGACTTAAAAAACCGCCTACGCGCGCTTTACGCCCAATAATTCCGGATAACGCTTGCCACCTACGTATTACCGCGGCTGCTGGCACGTAGTTAGCCGTGGCTTTCTGGTTAGGTACCGTCAAGATGTGCACAGTTACTTACACATATGTTCTTCCCTAACAACAGAGCTTTACGATCCGAAGACCTTCATCACTCACGCGGCGTTGCTCCGTCAGGCTTTCGCCCATTGCGGAAGATTCCCTACTGCTGCCTCCCGTAGGAGTCTGGACCGTGTCTCAGTTCCAGTGTGGCCGATCACCCTCTCAGGTCGGCTACGTATCGTCGCCTTGGTAAGCCGTTACCTTACCAACTAGCTAATACGGCGCGGGTCCATCTATAAGTGACAGCAAGACCGTCTTTCACTGTTGAACCATGCGGTTCAACATGTTATCCGGCATTAGCCCCGGTTTCCCGGAGTTATTCCAGTCTTATAGGTAGGTTACCCACGTGTTACTCACCCGTCCGCCGCTAACGTCAAAGGAGCAAGCTCCTCGTCAGTTCGCTCGACTTGCATGTATTAGGCACGCCGCCAGCGTTCATCCTGAGCCAGGATCAAACTCTCCATAAAAGAAGTAAGCTTGATATAGCTCGTTGATTGGTTAAGCCAATCACTCTTGAAAGTACGTTACGTACTCAAAATTATTGGAATTAACGTTGACATATTGTCATTCAGTTTTCAATGTTCATGTGTCGATTCTTTTGACTCGACAAGAATTAATTATACAGACTTTTCATTGTAAAGTCAACACTTTTATTCAATTTTCCCAAAGAAAAAATGACCGCTAGGTCATGATAAAAGTTTGCTTGGCAACGTCCTACTCTCGCGGAACGTAAGTCCGACTACCATCGGCGCTAAAGAGCTTAACTTCTGTGTTCGGCATGGGAACAGGTGTGGCCTCTTTGCTATTGTCACCAAACAATGTTTTACTTCGTGGCAAACGTTCGCATTCGTCTTCATCGCTACGTCATCACTCAGTTGTTTACGGTAAGTAAACGCCTTCGTTCTTCCTTGCGATTCATAGACTTCAAACGTTTTCACTTCGTAAAATACGATATGTGACAAACGTTCGCATTCGAACATGTCACTTCGTAAAATGAATGATTATACATTCAAAACTAGATAGTAAGTATTATTTCACAAGCATCACCTTATGAACTAAATTGATTAAGTCTTCGATCGATTAGTATTCGTCAGCTCCACGTATCGCTACGCTTCCACCTCGAACCTATTAACCTCATCATCTTTGAGGGATCTTATAACCGAAGTTGGGAAATCTCATCTTGAGGGGGGCTTCATGCTTAGATGCTTTCAGCACTTATCCCGTCCATACATAGCTACCCAGCTATGCCGTTGGCACGACAACTGGTACACCAGAGGTATGTCCATCCCGGTCCTCTCGTACTAAGGACAGCTCCTCTCAAATTTCCTACGCCCACGACGGATAGGGACCGAACTGTCTCACGACGTTCTGAACCCAGCTCGCGTACCGCTTTAATGGGCGAACAGCCCAACCCTTGGGACCGACTACAGCCCCAGGATGCGATGAGCCGACATCGAGGTGCCAAACCTCCCCGTCGATGTGAACTCTTGGGGGAGATAAGCCTGTTATCCCCGGGGTAGCTTTTATCCGTTGAGCGATGGCCCTTCCATGCGGAACCACCGGATCACTAAGTCCGTCTTTCGACCCTGCTCGACTTGTAGGTCTCGCAGTCAAGCTCCCTTATGCCTTTACACTCTATGAATGATTTCCAACCATTCTGAGGGAACCTTTGAGCGCCTCCGTTACTCTTTAGGAGGCGACCGCCCCAGTCAAACTGCCCGCCTGACACTGTCTCCCAACTCGATAAGAGTTGCGGGTTAGAAATCCAATACAATTAGGGTAGTATCCCACCAATGCCTCCACGTAAGCTAGCGCTCACGCTTCTAAGGCTCCTACCTATCCTGTACAAACTGTACCGAATTTCAATATCAGGCTACAGTAAAGCTCCACGGGGTCTTTCCGTCCTGTCGCGGGTAACCGGCATCTTCACCGGTACTATGATTTCACCGAGTCTCTCGTTGAGACAGTGCCCAAATCGTTACGCCTTTCGTGCGGGTCGGAACTTACCCGACAAGGAATTTCGCTACCTTAGGACCGTTATAGTTACGGCCGCCGTTTACTGGGGCTTCGATTCGTAGCTTCGCTAATGCTAACCACTCCTCTTAACCTTCCAGCACCGGGCAGGCGTCAGCCCCTATACGTCACCTTACGGTTTAGCAGAGACCTGTGTTTTTGATAAACAGTCGCTTGGGCCTATTCACTGCGGCTCTTCGAAGCGTGAACCTCAAAGAGCACCCCTTCTCCCGAAGTTACGGGGTCATTTTGCCGAGTTCCTTAACGAGAGTTCGCTCGCTCACCTTAGAATTCTCATCTTGACTACCTGTGTCGGTTTGCGGTACGGGCACCAATCTTCTAGCTAGAGGCTTTTCTTGGCAGTGTGAAATCAACGACTCGAAGAAAACATGTTTCTTCTCCCCATCACAGCTTGACCTTAATGAGTGCCGGATTTGCCTAACACTCAGTCTCACTGCTTAGACGTGCACTCCAACAGCACGCTTCGCCTATCCTACTGCGTCCCCCCATCGCTTAAAACGAATCATGGTGGTACAGGAATATCAACCTGTTATCCATCGCCTACGCCTGTCGGCCTCAGCTTAGGACCCGACTAACCCAGAGCGGACGAGCCTTCCTCTGGAAACCTTAGTCAATCGGTGGACGGGATTCTCACCCGTCTTTCGCTACTCACACCGGCATTCTCACTTCTAAGCGCTCCACATGTCCTTGCGATCATGCTTCAACGCCCTTAGAACGCTCTCCTACCATTGTCCTAAAGGACAATCCACAGCTTCGGTAATATGTTTAGCCCCGGTACATTTTCGGCGCAGTGTCACTCGACTAGTGAGCTATTACGCACTCTTTAAATGATGGCTGCTTCTAAGCCAACATCCTAGTTGTCTGGGCAACGCCACATCCTTTTCCACTTAACATATATTTTGGGACCTTAGCTGGTGGTCTGGGCTGTTTCCCTTTCGAACACGGACCTTATCACCCATGTTCTGACTCCCAAGTTAAATTATTTGGCATTCGGAGTTTGTCTGAATTCGGTAACCCGAGAGGGGCCCCTCGTCCAAACAGTGCTCTACCTCCAATAATCATCACTTGAGGCTAGCCCTAAAGCTATTTCGGAGAGAACCAGCTATCTCCAAGTTCGATTGGAATTTCTCCGCTACCCTCAGTTCATCCGCTCACTTTTCAACGTAAGTCGGTTCGGTCCTCCATTCAGTGTTACCTGAACTTCAACCTGACCAAGGGTAGATCACCTGGTTTCGGGTCTACGACCAAATACTCATTCGCCCTATTCAGACTCGCTTTCGCTACGGCTCCACATTTTCTGCTTAACCTTGCATCAGATCGTAACTCGCCGGTTCATTCTACAAAAGGCACGCCATCACCCATTAACGGGCTCTGACTACTTGTAAGCACACGGTTTCAAGTTCTCTTTCACTCCCCTTCCGGGGTACTTTTCACCTTTCCCTCACGGTACTGGTTCACTATCGGTCACTAGAGAGTATTTAGCCTTGGGAGATGGTCCTCCCAGATTCCGACGGAATTTCACGTGCTCCGCCGTACTCAGGATCCACTCAGGAGGGTATACGTTTTCGACTACAGGATTATTACCTTCTATGATTAACCTTTCCAGGTTATTCGTCTAACGTATTCCTTTGTAACTCCGTACAGAGTGTCCTACAACCCCAACAAGCAAGCTTGTTGGTTTGGGCTCTTCCCGTTTCGCTCGCCGCTACTCAGGGAATCGATTTTTCTTTCTCTTCCTCCGGGTACTAAGATGTTTCAGTTCTCCGGGTCTACCTTCTCACATGCTATGTATTCACATGCGGATAACACGACATAACTCGTGCTGGGTTCCCCCATTCGGAAATCTCTGGATCACAGCTTACTTACAGCTCCCCAAAGCATATCGTCGTTAGTAACGTCCTTCATCGGCTTCTAGTGCCAAGGCATCCACCGTGCGCCCTTAATAACTTAATCTAAACGTGTTGATAAGCGTTCGCATTCTGCTTCATCACGGCACAAATCGCTCAGTTACTTACAAAAGTAAGCGCCTTCGCTCTTGTTTGTGATTCATAGACTGACAAACGCTTTCAATTCACGTTTATCGTATCTATAACATATGCACTACTTACCATCCACCAGTTATTAATTATTGTGAGTCGTCTGTCGACGACTAGCGATAATTTTTTGTTTCAAGCTTTTCGCTTGTCACTCGGTTTTGCTTGGTAAAATCTATACTTACTTATCTAGTTTTCAATGTACAATGTTGAATCCTCAAAAATGAGCATTCAAAACTGAATACAATATGTCTCCGTTATTCCTTATCGCCTTAGGCGATATTCCGTATATTATCCTTAGAAAGGAGGTGATCCAGCCGCACCTTCCGATACGGCTACCTTGTTACGACTTCACCCCAATCATTTGTCCCACCTTCGACGGCTAGCTCCAAAATGGTTACTCCACCGGCTTCGGGTGTTACAAACTCTCGTGGTGTGACGGGCGGTGTGTACAAGACCCGGGAACGTATTCACCGTAGCATGCTGATCTACGATTACTAGCGATTCCAGCTTCATGTAGTCGAGTTGCAGACTACAATCCGAACTGAGAACAACTTTATGGGATTTGCTTGACCTCGCGGTTTCGCTGCCCTTTGTATTGTCCATTGTAGCACGTGTGTAGCCCAAATCATAAGGGGCATGATGATTTGACGTCATCCCCACCTTCCTCCGGTTTGTCACCGGCAGTCAACTTAGAGTGCCCAACTTAATGATGGCAACTAAGCTTAAGGGTTGCGCTCGTTGCGGGACTTAACCCAACATCTCACGACACGAGCTGACGACAACCATGCACCACCTGTCATTTTGTCCTCCGAAGAGGAAAACTCTATCTCTAGAGCGGTCAAAAGATGTCAAGATTTGGTAAGGTTCTTCGCGTTGCTTCGAATTAAACCACATGCTCCACCGCTTGTGCGGGTCCCCGTCAATTCCTTTGAGTTTCAGTCTTGCGACCGTACTCCCCAGGCGGAGTGCTTAATGCGTTAGCTGCAGCACTAAGGGGCGGAAACCCCCTAACACTTAGCACTCATCGTTTACGGCGTGGACTACCAGGGTATCTAATCCTGTTTGATCCCCACGCTTTCGCACCTCAGCGTCAGTTACAGACCAGAAAGCCGCCTTCGCCACTGGTGTTCCTCCATATCTCTGCGCATTTCACCGCTACACATGGAATTCCACTTTCCTCTTCTGCACTCAAGTTTTCCAGTTTCCAATGACCCTCCACGGTTGAGCCGTGGGCTTTCACATCAGACTTAAAAAACCGCCTACGCGCGCTTTACGCCCAATAATTCCGGATAACGCTTGCCACCTACGTATTACCGCGGCTGCTGGCACGTAGTTAGCCGTGGCTTTCTGGTTAGGTACCGTCAAGATGTGCACAGTTACTTACACATATGTTCTTCCCTAACAACAGAGCTTTACGATCCGAAGACCTTCATCACTCACGCGGCGTTGCTCCGTCAGGCTTTCGCCCATTGCGGAAGATTCCCTACTGCTGCCTCCCGTAGGAGTCTGGACCGTGTCTCAGTTCCAGTGTGGCCGATCACCCTCTCAGGTCGGCTACGTATCGTCGCCTTGGTAAGCCGTTACCTTACCAACTAGCTAATACGGCGCGGGTCCATCTATAAGTGACAGCAAGACCGTCTTTCACTGTTGAACCATGCGGTTCAACATGTTATCCGGCATTAGCCCCGGTTTCCCGGAGTTATTCCAGTCTTATAGGTAGGTTACCCACGTGTTACTCACCCGTCCGCCGCTAACGTCAAAGGAGCAAGCTCCTCGTCAGTTCGCTCGACTTGCATGTATTAGGCACGCCGCCAGCGTTCATCCTGAGCCAGGATCAAACTCTCCATAAAAGAAGTAAGCTTGATATAGCTCGTTGATTGGTTAAGCCAATCACTCTTGAAAGTACGTTACGTACTCAAAATTATTGGAATTAACGTTGACATATTGTCATTCAGTTTTCAATGTTCATG
The DNA here is from genome assembly GCF_011466855.1 of Staphylococcus agnetis. Classification (NCBI taxonomy): domain Bacteria; kingdom Bacillati; phylum Bacillota; class Bacilli; order Caryophanales; family Staphylococcaceae; genus Staphylococcus; species Staphylococcus agnetis. The sequence continues at coordinate 214,284 of NZ_CP045927.1, read as the reverse complement.
GTTTTAAATAAAAATGGTGGAGACTAGCGGGATCGAACCGCTGACCTCCTGCGTGCAAAGCAGGCGCTCTCCCAGCTGAGCTAAGCCCCCATGTGAAAGGTATTTCTAAGAAGTCGGGAAGACAGGATTTGAACCTGCGACCCCTTGGTCCCAAACCAAGTGCTCTACCAAGCTGAGCTACTTCCCGTTATTAAAAATGGCGCGCCCGATAGGAGTCGAACCCATAACCTCTTGATCCGTAGTCAAACGCTCTATCCAATTGAGCTACGGGCGCTATTTAAAATGGTGCCGAGGACCGGAATCGAACCGGTACGGTGATCTCTCACCGCAGGATTTTAAGTCCTGTGCGTCTGCCAGTTCCGCCACCCCGGCAAAAATAATGGAGCAGAAGACGGGATTCGAACCCGCGACCCCAACCTTGGCAAGGTTGTATTCTACCGCTGAACTACTTCTGCTCAATAGTATTCGAATGATGAGCCATAGAGGATTCGAACCTCTGACCCTCTGATTAAAAGTCAGATGCTCTACCAACTGAGCTAATGGCTCATATAAATGGTGCCGGCCAGAGGACTTGAACCCCCAACCTACTGATTACAAGTCAGTTGCTCTACCAATTGAGCTAGGCCGGCTATAAATGGTGGAGAATGACGGGTTCGAACCGCCGACCCTCTGCTTGTAAGGCAGATGCTCTCCCAGCTGAGCTAATTCTCCGAAATAATTGCCTGGCAACGTCCTACTCTCGCGGAACGTAAGTCCGACTACCATCAGCGCTAAAGAGCTTAACTTCTGTGTTCGGCATGGGAACAGGTGTGACCTCTTTGCCATTGTCACCAGACAATATTTTATTGTGTAGCTCATGTCGGCTACCTTTTTATAATACACAGTTTGCAAACACTTTTCAATAGTTAATTTTACACTTTCTTAAAGTTTTTTACAAACATTTTACTTTGTGTTGCCGCTTGTTTCGGCGACTTTTATATATTACATAATTTAAAGGTTAGTGTCAACACTTTAACAGCATTTTTTCAAAAACTTTTTCAACCATATGTATCGGTGACATTTCAACACTTTAACGTGGTCACTTTGAAATATTCTAAAGGGTTTCATTTAAAATATCAAGCTGTTTTTTAACACTTATGTAGAAATATTTATATTTCATCAAAAAAAGTGACATAGTTCGTATGTCCACGTGTCTAAAGAGGCATACATTTAACCATGTCACACTATGTTGTATTATTTTTGACGCATATAAGGGAATAACAGCACGTCACGAATAGATGGAGAATTCGTAAGCAACATCACTAATCGGTCAATACCGATACCTAACCCACCAGTTGGTGGCATACCATATTCTAATGCCTCAATGAAATCATCGTCCATCTCATGCGCTTCATCATTACCTTGAGCTTTTTCGACAAGTTGCGCTTCAAAACGTTGACGCTGATCGATTGGGTCATTCAATTCTGTGAATGCATTCGCATGTTCACGTCCCACAATAAACAATTCGAAACGATCTGTAAAACGTGGATCTTCTGGATTTTTCTTAGCTAATGGAGAAATTTCAATCGGATGACCATAAATAAACGTTGGTTGTATTAACGTTTCTTCTACTTTTTGTTCAAAGAATTCGTTTAAAATATGACCGTATTTCATATTTTTGTCCACTTCAATACCATGTTCCTTAGCTAAAGCATGTGCTTCTTCATCAGTTTTCACATCAAAGAAGTTAACACCTGTGGCTTCTTTAACAGCATCAACAATGTGTAGGCGGCGCCATTTCGGTTCTAATTCAATTGTATTCTCACCATATTGAATAGACGTTGTACCTAATACTTTGCGTGCAATGTGTGCCACTAATTCTTCAGTTAAGTTCATAATGTCTTGATAGTCTGCATACGCTTCATACAGTTCAATCATTGTAAACTCAGGATTATGACGTGTAGACACGCCTTCGTTACGAAATACTCGACCAATTTCATATACTTTTTCCAAGCCGCCAACAATGAGACGTTTTAAATGTAATTCAATCGCGATACGCATATATAATGTTGCATCTAACGCATTATGGTGTGTTACAAATGGACGTGCAGCAGCACCACCAGCAATTTGATGCATCATTGGCGTTTCAACTTCTAAGAAACCTTTATCATTTAAGTACGTACGCATTTCTTGAATAATACGACTACGATTAATGAATGTTTCTGTGCTCTCTTCGTTTGTAATTAAATCTAAGTAACGTTGACGGTAACGTTGTTCAATATCTTGCAAACCATGATGTTTATCCGGTAATGGACGCAATGATTTCGATAACAATTTAAATGATTTTGCCTTAACAGAAAGCTCACCTGTGTTTGTTTTAAACATTACACCTTCTACGCCGACAATATCGCCTAAGTCTGCTGTACTCCAAATATTGAATTGTTCTTCTCCAACTTGGTCTTTACGTACATATATTTGAATTTGACCTGATAAATCTTTAATGTGTGCAAAACCAGCTTTACCTTTACCACGTTTTGTCATTAATCGACCGGCGATAACAGTATGACTTTCCGCTTCTTTTTCTGCAAGTTCTTCTTTTGAAAATGCATCCCACGTAGATTTTAATGATGCTGCGTCGCCTGTTCGGTCAAACTTTTCACCAAATGGATCAATTCCTAAATCACGTAATTCTTGCAGTTTTTGTCGACGTACCTGCATTTGGTCGTTCATTTCTTCTGACATGCTTACCTCTCCTTTTTGTCTATGCTTCTACTTTATTTTGTTGCGCACGCATTTCGTCACGAAATTCCGTTAAAATTTCAATCATTTCTGCTTCAGTTTCAGCTTGATTTAAAGCTTTTCGCGCTTTTCCGTTACCTCTAACACCTTTTAAATACCAAGATGCGTGTTTGCGCATTTCCATAACTCCGACTTTTTCACCTTTTAAATCAACAAGTCGACGTAAATGTAACAATGCGATTTCCACTTTGTCGTCTACTTCTGGCTCATCAATCAATTCACCTGTCTCAAGGTAATGAACAGTTCTATAAATCATCCATGGATTACCAAGTGCTTCACGGCCAATCATGACCGCATCTACTCCTGTTTCTTTCAACATTTTTTCAGCAAGTTCAGGACTTGTCACGTCACCATTACCAATTACTGGAATGTTAACCGCTTCTTTAACTTGACGAATAATATCCCAATCCGCTTTGCCTTCATACATTTGAACGCGTGTACGACCATGTAATGAAATCGCGGCTGCACCAGCACGCTCTGCTGCTTTAGCATTTTCAACTGCATAAATATGATCTTCATCCCAACCAATACGCATTTTACATGTTACTGGCTTACTCACACGTTCTGTAACAGCGGATACCATTTCATATATTTTATTCGGATCAAGTAACCATCGTGCTCCGGCTTCACATTTAATAATTTTTGACACTGGACATCCCATGTTGATATCAATAATATCTGCTGTTGTATTTTTATCTACGTATTCCGCTGCTTCAACAAGCGTTTCTTTTTCCCCACCAAAAATTTGTAGCGATAGTGGGCGTTCATTTTCGTCGATATATAACATTTTCATTGTTTTAGGATTATTAAATAAAATCGCTTTGTCACTCACCATTTCTGCACAAACAAGTCCTGCACCAAATTCTTTGACTGTTAAGCGAAATGCAGAATTACACACACCAGCCATAGGTGCAAGTACGACTCTATTTTGAATTTCGACGTCTCCTATTTTCCACATAAGTCGTGCCTCCAATAAATACTTTATCTGTATACTTAGACACCGATTTCAACGATTTATGTCGAACCTTGCCTAAATTAAACATTTAATTTTGATATTTTACAACAGTTTCATCAGGGTGAACAAGGGATTGAATTGTTTTTTTACTACGTGGTTCAATGACGTGTGATGCAATTTCATTTAATGGAATCATCACAAAAGCACGCTCAGTCATTCTAGGATGTGGCACGATGAGTTGCTCCGACTCTATTATTCGATCTCCATATAACAACACATCAATGTCTATCGTTCTAGGGCCCCAGCGCACTTTACGCACACGGTGGAGCTCTTTTTCAATATCTAAACATTGTTGTAGTAATACTTCTGGACTTAACGAAGTTTTAATATGAAGACATACATTCAAAAAATCAGGTTGATCGACATAGCCTACAGGTTTTGTTTCATACATAGATGATACCTGTTGTACATGAATGTCAGTCACTTGATCCAAACGTTCTACAGCTGATTTTAATTGTTGTTCACGATCGCCAATATTACTTCCCAAACCTAAATACACATCAATCATGATGATTCAACCTCACAATTTCAATGCCTACACCATTATAAATACCATGAATAGGCGGGTTCTTTTTTGTAATTCTAACTTTCGTTTCCATTACACGATTATAGTGTGAATTTATACGCTTTGCAACACGTTCCGCGAGATATTCCAGTAAATTCACGGGAGGACCTTCCATGATTGCTTTAACATCTTCATATACCTCACCATAATGAACCGTATCTTCTACACGATCTGATTCGCCTGCTTCAGATAAATCCACTTTCATTTCGATATCCACTATGAACACTTGCCCGATTTCATTTTCAGCTGGCAGCGCTCCATGATATGCGTAAAATTCAAGTCCTTGTAAAAATATTTTATCGTTCATCTTCATATCCTTTCAACGCATCCATCGCTTTTGCTAGGCGTGCATTCATTAATACGTTATGTACGCGCACACCGTCGACACCTTTCATAATGCCGTACGCTGTTGTTGCTGCCGTCGCTTCGTCACGTTCATCCACCTTATTATCGACACCTAACAATTCTTTTATAAAGCGTTTGCGACTCGTTGCGAGTAGTACTTTAAACCCTGTAGCTACTAATTCGTCTAAACGTGCCATCACGATTTGCTCTTCTTCACGCGTTTTAGCAAAACCGATGCCTGGATCTAACCAAATATTTTCTTGAGGTATCCCTGCTAATACTGCTTTGTTAGCTTGTTTTAATAAAGTAACTAACATTTCATCCACAACAGGCGTATCTCTTTGACCATCACCGTTATGCATCAAAATGATTTCAGCGTGATGTTTGGCAACAACGTCAAAAATCGCTTCATCATATAGCCCTGCCCATTGGTCATTGATAATATGCGCTCCTGCTTCAAGTGCTGCTTCAGCGACTTCACTTCTAAATGTATCCACGGATATTTGAGCATCAATACCATTTAAAGCCTTAACTACTGGCACAACACGTTGTAATTCTTCTTCGACCGTTACTTCTTCATGACCTGGTCGCGTTGATACGCCACCCACATCGATAATATGCGCTCCTGCTTCAACCATTTGATGTGCATGTGAAACTGCTTTTTCAACATTGTTATACTGACCGCCATCCGAAAATGAGTCGGGTGTCACATTTAATATACCCATAATTTGTGTAGTTTTCATACTCGGTCATCCTTTCTCTATGAATACGACCATTATAGCAAATTTACCGGTAATGCGTGCGTTACGTGTGTTTCACTATAAAAAAGAGGGTGGGACATAGCATCTCTTTTAATTAAAATTAGCCAACAAAATTCAATAATACATGAACTTTATTGGCTATGATTTATATTAATTAATTTAATTTTGGTGATGAATCATGTGATGAATTGTGATTGATCCCTTAGCCGAGACTTCTGAGGCATTATGCCGAAACCGAAAATCCATTTTAAGAGCAGAAATCCAGGAGATTTCTGCTCTTAAAATTAGTTGAGGTAAGGCGCCTAGAAAAGCGAGGCGTTAGGGACAATCATAAATTAAAATGATTTATGTCTCACCCTCATTCTTAATCCCTCATGATTATTCAAAATTGTATAATGGTGTTGATAAATAACGCTCACCATTACTTGGTAATACAGTAACGACTGTTTTGCCTTTACCTAACTCTTTCGCTTTTTGGATCGCAGCATAAATGGCTGCACCTGAAGAAATACCACCTAAAATACCTTCTTCTTTGGCAACACGACGTGATGTCTCCATTGCAACGTCATTACCTACTGTGATGACTTCATCATAGATATCTGTGTTTAATGTATCAGGAATAAACCCTGCACCTAAACCTTGTAATTTATGAGGTCCTGGCTCACCACCACTTAATACCGGAGAAGCCTCAGGTTCAATCGCAACGAGTTGAATATCAGGATATTTTTCTTTTAACACTTTACCAGCACCAGACAATGTACCACCAGTACCGACACCCGCTAAGAATGCATCAATTGTTTTGCCTTCGAATTGTTCCACGAGCTCTGGACCAGTTGTAAGCTCATGCACTTTAGGATTCGCTGGGTTTTCGAATTGTTGGGGTTCAAAATATCCATGTTCTTCTTTAAGTTCTTTCGCCTTTTTAATGGCACCTTTCATCGCTTCTGAACCTGGTGTTAAAACCAGTTCTGCCCCATACGCTTTTAATAAGTTACGACGTTCTTGACTCATTGTTTCCGGCATAGTGAATACTGCTTTGTAGCCTTTAGCCGCACATACAAACGCTAAACCAATACCTGTGTTACCACTTGTCGGTTCAACAATTGTGTCACCGGGTTTGATTTTGCCGTCTTTTTCAGCTTGTTCAATCATCGCTAGTGCAATACGGTCTTTCACTGAGCCACCAGGATTTTGATATTCTAATTTAACATAAATGTCCGCTGCATCTTCGCCAGCTTGATGTCTTAATTTGACTACGGGTGTTTGACCAATAATTTCAGTAATATTTTCTACAGGTTTTCTTACCATTTAAAACAACCTCACTTTAAATTAATATTCATACACTGAATACATAGTTATCGAATCGGATATAAAAACAGTGTACCATTTTTCTGACAATTAAAAAAGCATAAAGCTTGATCTCAAACAAAAACAATTGCGGACAACCTTCACCATTTATCCCGTAGTATCACTTTTAATGTTGTTGCTTCAGTTCATTCAACACACCTTGCAATTCTGCTTCAGTGTATTGATACTTAGAGCGACAAAAATGACATTCTGCTTCAGCGCCGTGATCTACTTTAATCATATTCTCGATTTCAGCTTCTCCTAAACCACGCATGGCATTCAAAAATTTATCGTGGCCACATTGACACTCAAATTGAGCTGGAATGGTTTCTAAAAATTCTATATTGCCTTCTCCAAAAATGTGAATCAACATCTCTTCTGGCGTTAACCCTTCATCGATTAATTTAGAAACTGGCGTCATTGTTGTAATGGCAGCTTCTAATTGATCAATCGTTTCCTCTTTCGCACCAGGCATCACTTGGATGATAAAACCGCCCGCTGCTTTAATTGAGTTGTCTGGATTTACTAAAACACCGACACCTACCGACGATGGTGTTTGCTCACTATTTGCAAAGTAATACGTAAAATCATCGCCAAGTTCTCCAGAAACAATCGGACTACTACCCGTATAGTAATCTCTCATGCCAACATCTTTAACGACATTAATCGCACCTGATGTCCCAACGGCACGTCGTACATCTAATTTACCTGCTTCATTTAATGGAAAATGTGTTTGTGGTTGTGCGACATAGCCACGTACACGTCCTTTCGCATCAGCATCAGCGATGATTTTGCCAATAGGGCCATCACCATCTACGGTCACTGTTAATTTCTGGTCACCTTTTAACATAGCTCCCATCATTAACGTAGCCGTCATCGTACGCCCTAGTGCTGCAGAAGCAGTCGGCCAAGTGTAATGACGCGTTTGTGCTTCTTGAATTGTATCTGTAGTTTTAGAACTATATGCACGTATTTCACCATTAAAGGCAAGCGCCTTGACGATATAGTCTTGAGTCATTCCTATTCGCTCCTTTATTGCTTTCATTTGTTTATCATAATCGCATTAACGTATCCACTCAACTAAAATGACTTATATTTAAGCTAACTTTAACACAAAAAGACACCGCCTCGAAAATAATGATTTCGAGACGGTGTACATCACGTTAATGTGGTGGTTTATCTTCACCAGGACGATCAATTTTAGGTTCTTCTTCGTAACCTGTCGTATCTTCAGACGGTGCTTCATCTTGTTTTGTATCATGTGAAGCATCTTGTCCGTCTTGAGTTGTTGATTCATCTTCACGACGCTCAGATTTTCCTGCGCGTGAACGGTTTGTTAATTCCTCTTGCTCACGTCGAATCTCATCATAAGATTTGCCGTACTTACCTTGATCGAAATCATCATCGCCATTACGCTCAACCACTTTTGCATCATCGTAATTAACGACCGGTAAATGTCCTTCATGGAAAAGTGACTGAATTTGTTCAGCAACTAACGTTTCTTCAGTTAATAATGTTTCAGCAATTAAACGCAATTGAGATTCATGTTCTGTAAGAATTTGTTTACAACGCTCATATTGTTCTTTAATGATGCGTTGCACTTCTTTATCAATTTCGTAAGCAATTTGGCCAGAGTATTCTGGTTGACCAGACATGTCTTTACCTAGGAATACTTGTCCACCGCCGTGTGAGAATTGTAACGGTCCTAACTTTTTACTCATACCATATTCAGTAACCATTTGACGTGCTAACTGCGTCGCACGTTCGAAGTCGTTAGAAGCACCAGTCGATACTTCATCGAAAATGATATCTTCTGCCACACGACCACCAAGTAAACCACAAATTTTGTCGAGCATTTCTGGCTCTGTCATTAAGAAACGATCTTGTTTCGGTAACATCATCGCATAACCACCGGCTTGACCACGTGGAACGATAGTTACTTTATGCACAACCTCTGCTTCATCAAGTACCATACCAATCACAGTATGACCCGCTTCATGGTGTGCTACAATATTACGCTCTTTGTCAGAAATAACACGTGATTTCTTAGCAGGTCCTGCGATAACACGGTCCGTCGCTTCTTCAATATCACGCATGTCAATTTTCTTCTTACCACCACGTGCAGCAATTAACGATGCTTCATTAAGCAAGTTTTCTAAATCTGCACCTGAGAAACCTGGTGTACGTTGTGCAATCGCTTTTAAATCAACCGTTTCATCTAAAGGTTTATTTTTCGCATGTACATGTAAGACAGCTTCACGGCCTTTAACGTCCGGACGGCCTACTTGAATTTGTCGGTCAAATCGACCTGGACGTAATAACGCTGGATCTAAAATGTCTGGGCGGTTTGTTGCGGCAATCATAATGATACCTTCATTTTCACCAAATCCATCCATTTCAACAAGCAATTGGTTTAATGTTTGTTCACGTTCATCGTGACCACCACCAACACCTGCACCACGTTGACGACCTACAGCATCAATTTCATCTATAAAAATGATACACGGCGCATTCTTTTTCGCATTTTCAAATAAGTCACGCACACGGCTCGCACCTACACCTACAAACATCTCAACGAAGTCTGAACCACTGATTGAGAAGAATGGTACACCTGCTTCACCAGCAACTGCTCGCGCAAGTAACGTTTTCCCTGTTCCCGGAGGACCAACAAGCAAGACCCCTTTTGGAATACGTGAACCCATTTGTTTAAATTTCTTATTGTCTTTTAAGAAATCAACAATTTCAATTAATTCTTGTTTTTCTTCGTCTGCACCAGCAACATCTGTAAAGCGCACGCGTCGTTTTTGATTATCGTACATTTTGGCTTTTGATTTACCAAAATTCATCATACGACCGCCGCCACCGCCACCTTGTGCTTGACTTAAGAAGAAGATAAATAAAAGTGCAATGATTAAGACAGGAATCAGTGTCGTTAAAATACTAACAAACACACTTTGACCTTCTTCTTCTTTAACAGTTAATTCTAAATCTTTCTGTTTATGAGCAATATCAGTAACCTGTTCTAGCTCTTTATCGTTATTAAATAGAATCGTTGATGAGTAATCATCACCGTTGTTTAACTTACCACTCACTTTATACACATTATGAGACGGTTGAATTTCTAAAGACTTAATTTTGCCGTCCTTTAATTGTTGTGTAAATTGATTATACGTAAGCTCTTTAGGCACTTTTCCATTTCCGTTAATCCAAGAAAAAAGCCCAAAAATAACAACGCCGATTAAAGCTATAAACAGCACATTACGAAAAGCTTTTTGCATGCGTCGTTTCCTCCTACTTCAAATATAAAACTAACAAAAATTTTACCATAATCTAATTACGACTGGCTAGTAATAGACATTGACAAACATCCTTCAACGATATGCGTTGTCATTTTCTTTGATATTATTGCTCATAAATCGCTGGTTTTAATGTTCCAATGTATGGGAGATTACGATATTTTTCTTTATAATCTAAGCCGTATCCTACAACAAACTCATCAGGAATTTGACGTCCAACATATTTTGCTTCAATATCTGCTTTACGACGGTTTGGCTTATCTAATAACGTCACGATTTCTAAAGATTTGACGCGACGAGACGCTAATAATTCTGTTATAGATTTTAAAGTCGTACCTGTTTCTAATATATCTTCAATAATTAAAACATCTTTATTTTCAATCGATGTGCTTAAATCTTTTAAAATTTGTACTTCTCCAGTAGACTCCGTACCACCATGGTAACTAGATACATCCATAAAATCGATCGATAGTGGTGTATCAATACGCTTAATTAAATCTGTCATAAATAAAACAGAGCCTTTTAAAATCCCTACACATAGCAAATCTTTACCACGGTAATCTTCCGTAATAGCATGACCTAGCTTGTCACAAATATCATAAATTTCAGTTTCCGTAAGTAATACATCTTTCAAATCATTTCTCATTATTTTCATCTCCTAAATATGCGATTGTTATTATTTGGTTCACTTTTATATGTTGATACAGCGTGCCAACAGCCACTATGTCACCCGTTGCATCTTCAATGACTGGTATACGGTCTCGCGTATGTTGAGGCACTTTGGCATCAATCATTAAACGCGATACTTTTTTATGACCATGGGAATGTAGTTGAACGCGGTCGCCATCTTGACGTGTCCGTATAAGAAGTGGTCCACGCAATGCATCAAGCGATGCCACTCTAATCTCATAATCACCGAATTGATAATAGCCAGGCGTCTTCAAATACATCGCTTGTAATGGTGCCTGTTCAACCGTTGATAAGGTTAATTTATCATACACCTTATTGATACGCCATGTGTTTGAAGCATGTAGTTCAATTTGTGCTATAGGTTGTGTCAGTTGCACAAACCATTGATGATATTGAACATCACTCACCGGTACGATATTTTCCCATTTTTGTATTAATTTATCCAGAATAATCATTCTAACATGTTCTGGACATTTATTGAATGATTGGATAGACATCTCATATTGATGGTCGGTTTGTTTCACTTGGACTGCGATGTAGTCATCAGCCATCTGTTCAAAAACCCGGATAGACTCTAGATGCATGTCGTAGAGTTTTTTCAAATGCGTAATTTTAAATTGTTCGTGGGCGTCGATGATCGGTAACATATCATGACGAATCATATTCCGTACGTATTTTGTATCTTGATTACTTTCATCCTCAAAGTATGGCACGTTGTGATCGTGTTGATATGTCGCAATGTCACTTTTAGTTTCTTCCAACATAGGGCGCATTAAACGATACCCGTGACGTTGCTCACATGCTTGCATGCCTAAAGCGCTACGATACACTTTACCAGTAAAAATACGGTAGAACACGGTTTCTATCAAATCATCAAAGTGATGGGCCGTCATTAATACGTCCCCTTTCAATTGATGCATCATATCTTCAAACCAGCGATAACGTGCAACGCGCGCGTCACTTTGAATGCTGCGCCCTGCTTCAACAATAGGTTGTAAATGAAGCCGCTTGACGTAAATGGGGATACCGTACTGTTCACAATATTGTGTCACAAACTCCGCTTCTTCGTCAGAACCGCGCCGCAATCCATGATGTACATGAAGCACGGAAAGTTGTTTGTATGTCGTTTGATATTGATGTAATAATCGATGCAACAAAACCATACTATCAATGCCAGTGGACACTGCAACAACGATATGGTCATCTTCTTTCCAAGTTACCTTCATCATTTAACCCCCACACAAAATAAGGGTTGAGATTCAAAGTATGCCTTCGTTTCTCAACCCCTTGCATTAAATTTAGCGACGTGCGCCTCTACCACCACGTCTAGATTCTGTTTGACGCTTAATAGAAGTAAGTTTATCCTCACTATCTTTTAAGAAGTTTGATAGTTTTTTCTCAAAGTCTTCTGGTTTTTGCGCCGGTTTTTGTCTACGTGGACGCTCTTTGGCTTTTTTAATTGAAAGACTAATTTTGCCATCATCGGCGATGGATAATACTTTAACCTCAACGTCATCCCCGACAGTTAAGTGATCTTCTACGTTTTCTACATAGTTATCAGCGACTTCACTGATATGAACTAACCCACTTTTACCTTCAGGCAACTCCACAAATGCACCGAATTTTTTGATACCAGTGACTTTACCTTTAACCTTACTTCCTACTTCGATTGACATTGTTTTAATGCATCCTCCTGAATTCGATATTTAGTTCTATTATACGTTTGTTTCCGTATTTTAACAATGACAAATTGATGATTCACTATTTTATTTACGTATTTTACTAAAACGATAATGAAACACACTATTTTTCGACTTTAAAACTGCATTAATCGAATGTCAATGTAACTCATCATGTGTACGCGCTATTTCTCAGTCTATTACTTTTTCTTATTATTTTGTTTCGGTTGGTCTTCAGGTAACTTAAAGATGATTTCACCGTCGTTACTTAAATAATATTCATCACGCGCCACTTTTTCGATATAAGATGGATCATTTAAATTGTTAAGCTGCTCTTTAAGTTCAATTTCTTTATCTTGTAATTTTTGATATTCTTCTTCTTTCGCCTGACGTTCATTTGAAGCATCCGAATTACTTTTCATTTGTGCAAATACTAATACTAACATCACTGCGATAATGGCTAATAAAATACCACCAAAAACTAAAATACGCTTTTTTACAATACGTTTACGTTGTTCATGCCGACGTTTTTTAGCATTTTTTTGTGATGTATATTGATTGCCGATATTTTGAACTTTATCATTCATGTGGCGTCACCTTTCTTCGTATCCCTAATCAATCCGTTCCTCTTTTAAGATTTCATACATCCCTTTAGCATTTTCTTTCGTTGCATGTTCATTAAGCCCAGTGACTTTAATCGTCACGATTTTTTGTCCAAATTGTATTTCTATCGTATCTCCTACTTTCACATCTGTACCAGCTTTAGCGGTTTGGCCGTTGATTTTCACACGACCTTGATCGCTCACTTCTTTTGCTAAGGTACGTCGCTTGATTAAGCGAGATACTTTTAAATATTTATCTAGTCTCATGATGTCCCCCTTGTTCTAAATAAGCTTGCAGCGCCTCTTCTGACAAGTCTTGATTTTTGACTTCATCATACAATTTTAAGAAGTGCGTCGCAAATATTTTTTCGAATTTAACACGTGATGGTTTACCTTCCGCCGCTTTTTGCTCGTACCAAATCGATTTAACATCTTCCACACTGTCAGCTTGACCCTCAGCAAAAATATGCGGATGACGACGTATCATTTTTTCTGAAAGACTTGCAACAATCTCACGTGTCTCCATATAGCCTTGTTTTTGGCCAATATTGGCATGTAAAAGAACTTGCAGTAAAATATCACCTAATTCTTCAATCATATGCCAATCATCTTCATGATCAATCGCTTCAAAAAGTTCAAACGTTTCTTCAAGTAAGTAGCGCTTCAATGATTCATGCGTTTGCACTTTATCCCATGGACATCCTGTTTCGTCATCTACTAATGTTGCGATCACGCGATCTGCGAAGTCAAAATCACCATATAAAGCTGTTTCTTCAGTAATAGCTGGAACCACGACACTTGTAAGATTAGTAAAGACATCATTATGATCAAGTTCATATAATGGGCACGTGTAGCGTTTCGCACCTGACTGGTTCGCACCATCCACGATATGCACTTCAAAGTCGTCTGGATATCGCGTCATGAGCGTCAATTTTAAATCACCAGCAACCATGGCACTATATACTTGAGTAATGAGCGTCGTAGTACGTGGATTCAATGTTTCTTTTTCCAGTGCGGTTGCATCTAACATCGTAAAACCATCATTCGGATCTATTTTTACCGCTTCAAACACATCATCGATAAAACTACGTCCACCTCGCACATCTACCACAACATCATAATGTGCTGCTTTTTGGAATAGCAATTGCGTGGTTGTTTCTGCAACACGGGGATGACCAGGCACAGCATAGACAACATCTTCAGTTTGTGCACGTTGTAAAAGTTGATCTGTAATCGCATCATAAACAGGTTCAAAAGTATCGTGTTGTTCATAAATCGCATCAAAGCTTTCAATATCAATATTTTGCAGTTCTGCTATCACAGGATGCGTTTTCGTTCGCACATATATTTTAGATTGATTTTGTAAAAAACGATAGATACCTAATGGTAAGTCGTCTAAACAATAATTACCTAAACCAATAATCGTAATATGGTGTGTCATGATTTTCTCCTTTTCATTATCTCAATGATTTTATCGCCAAATGGCAAATGCACCCATTCGTCTTCATTTAAAATACGCATCCACACAAGCATTACACTTAAACTCCCCACACCAATGCACACACTGATAATTAATTCTAGAAGACCTCCAATTCTAGACATCGACGGGATGATGTAATGCGTTAATTGTACACTAGCTGTCATCGTCAATAAAGCAACAACTAATTTCAAATAAAATTTACGCAATGCATAGAGCGCATACAACTGAATCATATGTCTGTGTAAATAGATTGCAAAAACGACTAGTGCGACAACTGTAGAAATGCTCGCACCGACAATACCAAACTTTAAAATTAAAATGAGATTCAATAGTAGCTTGATGACTAATCCTATAATAATTCCTATAAAAACCACTCGGTAATGATTTTGAACTTCGAGTAATGCAATATACATCATGATTAGAGACACAAAAATGACCGTTAACATGTAAATGGATAATGTGATTGTAAGGTCATTACTTTTAAAAAACACAGCATTCAAAAGTGGTAACAAATTCATTAGGCCAATCGCACTCGCACAACTCATAACAATTGTAATTTTTAATGACGCATTTGCATAACTGTTCATTTGGTCATAACGACCCGCTTTTTGTGTATCAGTTAATAACGGAATAAGTACGAAACAAAACGTTGTTGTTACAATTAATCCCATTTGAATAAACGATGCACCACGGTCGTAAATCCCTTTTTGCGTAATAGCATCTTTAAAGGTCAATCCTTGGCCGTGTTGGAGAACGTTAATCACGGTAAAACTATCCACCACTTGCCATAAAATCACAATCAATTGACTTAAAGCAAAAATAACCGTTGCAATCGCAAACTGACGCCAAGGGATTGTTTGAGGCAATGTAGCATTTGATAAAGACATCAACCACCATAAAAAGAGGGTTGCGCCTATGAAACCACACGATGAAGCTAAGATTGCCCACATGCCAGCGTCGTAAATAGAAAGCTGTTGATGCGTAAAAAAGAGGATGACTATCCCAATCATGCTGACACGAATCATTTGTTCAATGACTTGTGAAAATGCAGGCTTATTCATATCGAAAGTCGATTGAAAATATCCTCTTAAAACGCCGAGTGCACCGACGATGATAAATGTAACGCTTGCTGCGCGAATCATCGGCGCTAAATGCGAATCACCCATTAAGAACGCAATAAGGTCTGCGCCTAAAAAGAGGAAGAGACAAATGAGAGACCCTATGAGTTCAAGTACGATAATGAGTCGGCGGATAAGCATGCGATTGGCCTCTCTACCTCCTAAAATTTGCGTTAATGCACTTGGAATTGCATTACTTGCTAAGACGACACCTAATGCGACGATGGGGTAAATTTGTTGATATGCATATAAGCCATCGTCACCTAATATGTTTTGATACGGGACACGATACAATGCACTTAATATTTTAACGACGATTAATGCAAGCGTTAAGACAACGACACCATTGAAAGCAGATTTACTCGACATGATCTAATATCATACTTTCTTCAATTGTTTTCGCTAAAAATTTAAGTGCGTCTAACCATTGAGTACCTTTCGTAAGTGTCACTTTCATACATTTTGCTTCAACGCCTACTTTCATACCTCGCCCTAAAGCTTCCGTATTTTTAAAGAGTGCCTCACCATCTATACGTTGTGTCCCTTGTTCCGTTAATAATACTTCAACGGCTTTCCCTTTATCTTTAACATGTTGCACACCGACATTCATTAAATGAACCTTGATTTCAACAGTATCAAGTAGTTGCGCCACTTCTGTAGGATAGTCGTTGAAGCGGTCAAGGAGTTCATCTTTAATATCCATTAATTGTGCGAGTGTTTCAGTTGCACGTAACTTTTTATAAATTTCGATTTTCGCTTGTTCATTGCGAATATATTCAGCCGGTAAATAAGCATCTAAACGTAAGTCCATTTCAATTTCTGGAACGTGTTGTACTTCTTTAATACCCCGTTTTTCATTCACTGCTTCTTCTAACATTTGAGAGTATAAGTCAAAACCGACAGAATCAATAAAGCCATGTTGTTGTTTACCAAGTAAATTACCTGCGCCACGAATATTTAAGTCACGCATCGCAATTTTGAAACCACTGCCTAGTTCCGTAAATTCTTTAATGGCTTGTAAGCGTTCTTCAGCTGTTTCGTTTAAAACTTTATTTGGTGTATGAAGGAAATAAGCATAACCAATGCGACTCGAACGACCGACACGCCCACGTAATTGATACAACTGACTCAATCCGAAACGATCGGCTTCTTCAATAATTAATGTATTCGCATTCGGAACATCTACACCCGTTTCAATAATCGTTGTTGTAACTAGGATATCGTAAGCCCCATTGATGAAATCAAGCATCGTTTCTTCTAAATCGCGTTCAGGTAATTGCCCGTGCGCGACACCGATAGACGCTTCAGGCATCAACATTTGAAGTTGTTCTCGTTTTTCATAAATAGATTGTACTTTATTGTATAAATAAAACACTTGTCCATCGCGAGATAATTCGCGTTCTAATGCCTCTTTAATAAAATTACCATTTTGTTCTAACACATATGTTTGAACTGGGAAACGGTTTTCTGGTGGCGTTTCGATTACCGATAAATCACGCACACCAAGCATACTCATATGCAGCGTTCTTGGAATTGGTGTTGCCGTTAAAGTAAGCACATCTACATTTGCTTTTAATGATTTAATTTTTTCTTTATGGCGCACACCGAAGCGTTGTTCTTCATCAACCACAAGTAACCCTAGATCTTTATATTCAACAGTTTTCCCTAGCAATTTGTGCGTACCAACAACGATGTCGACGAAGCCAGACTTAAGCCCCTCTTTTGTTTCGCGAATTTCTTTTGGCGTTCTAAAGCGACTCATTAAATGAATTTCTACTGGGAAGTCTCGCATGCGTTCAATAAGCGTTTCATAATGCTGTTGCGCCAAAATCGTTGTAGGCACGAGGAAAGCGACTTGCTTTCCTGACATAACAGCTTTAAATGCAGCACGTACGGCTACTTCTGTTTTACCGTAACCCACATCGCCACACAACAAACGATCCATCGGTCGAGCACGTTCCATATCTCCTTTAATCTCTTCTATAGACTTTGCTTGGTCATCTGTTAATTCATATGGGAAATCCATTTCGAAAACGTGTTGTTCTTCCGTATCCGGACTAAACTGGTAACCTACAGACTTCTCACGTTCTTTATATAAAGCAATCAGTTCATCAGCGATATCTTCGACACTACTTTGAACTTTAGCTTTTGTTTTCTTCCAATCACTACCGCCTAATTTATATAATTTAGGTGTTTTATCTTCAGACCCAACGTATTTTTGGACTTGTTCCATTTGGTCGACAGGTACAAATAATTGATCCGTACCTTTATATTGAATTTTCATATAGTCACGATGGACGTCTCCAACTTCCAACGTTTCTACACCTAAATAGCGACCCACACCATGATGAATATGAACGACATAGTCCCCCACATTCAATTCTTGATAAGATTTAATTTTTTCTGCGTTACTGATTGTTTTGCGCCTTTTTTTCGACGCTTTCTTTTGTTTTGATTTAAACAATTCTCGTTCCGTCACAACGACGAGCGACATATAAGGAAGTTCAAACCCTTCAGATAAGCTTCCTTCAATAATGGCCGCGTGCCCTGCTTCTAGTTGCGTTAGGTCCACATTCATAAGAGTAGGAACGTGGAGTTCACTTACCATCGACTGGATGCGGTCTTTTTTCGTTTCCGTTTCCGCAATAATAACCATACGGTAGCCCTGTTTCATATAACGTTGGAATTCAGACGTCATGATATCATATTGACCGTAAAACTGTTGTACCGGTTTACATGAAAATTTCACCATATGATTGAGCTTCACAGACATCGACGCTGTAAATAATGTGAAATAAGTCACAGGCGTATGTTTAAGCAATTGTTCAACTGTATCATGCGTCATAAAGCGTTGACCAATAAACCCTTTTCCAGATTCAATTAAGTTTTGAAGAAAGTCTTCTGATTCTGTTATTAACGTTTCTTCGGTTTCCTTAATACGATTGAACTCATCCATCAATACAATAGCATTATCTTTGAAATAATCGCGCAATGTCGTTTCCGTATCATACATAAATGCGATTAAACGACGTAATACTTGAGGATCAAACATTTCATCTTCAACAATATTAAAACTATCATACGTATCTTTCACTTCTTGGCGTACAGACTTATCCACTTTTGGACGCGTCGTTTCATATGCCGTTTTTAAGTTCGTTATTAATTGACGCCGAACCTCTGGAGTGATGATAAAGTCATGAGCTGATGTAATATCGACATTTTGAATATTGTCAGAAGAGCGTTGTGATTCTACATCAAACTTCCGAATCGAATCTACCTCAGTATCAAAAAGTTCAATACGTACTGGTTCACCGAGTAACGGATAAATATCAATAATACCGCCGCGTAAAGAAAATTCACCGATATTAGAAACGACCGATTCTCGACGATATCCCATATTTACAAGGCGCGTTAACAAGCGCTCGACATCTAATTCATCCCCTATATTGAGTTGGATTTGATGATCTTGCCAAATCGCTTTTGGCGTCACTAATTTTTTCAAGCCGTTTAACGGGATGACAAACAAGCCTCGACGTTCATGAGCAAGTGCCGTCAAAGTACGTACACGTTCACTCATAAGCTCCGGGCTTTGCGTTGAAAATTCTTCAGTCATGATGTCTTGAACAGGATACTTGTATATTTCATCATCGGGAACAAATTGTAATAAATCAGCTTCTAATTTATCCATTTGATAGACATTATTTGTAATTAATAACACTTGTCGATGACTATTATGATAAAGTTCTGCAATCATTGCCGCTTTTGCGCTTGGCATCAGTCCTGTCACGAGCACATTGTCTTCACCTACATGTGCAGAAAGGTCTTTAAATTGTTGATCTCTATTGATTATTTCATTGATTATTGTTTTCACTTTATTTCACCATTATATTGATTCATGATATTCTCAAATTTTTCGTTTTGAATAAATGCCTCTACTGCATCAGCAACATGTGCAATCACCGGTTGCATCGTTTTCATTTCCTCAGCAGAGAATTTTTGTAATACATAATCAACGACAGGGATACGTGATGAACGGTCAATCCCGATACGAATACGTTTAAATTCTTGTGTACCTAAATGTTGAATGAGTGATTTAATGCCATTATGACCACCCGCACTGCCTTTTTGACGAAGGCGTATATGCCCTTGCGCAAGATCTAAATCGTCATAAAGCACTAATATATCCTCAACTTCAATATTATAATAATCCATAAGTGGACGCACCGCCTCACCCGATAAATTCATATACGTGAGAGGTTCTAAAAATACGACTTTCTCACCAAATAAATGCGCGACAGTGTATGCACCGCGAAATTTCTGCTTGTCTAGTTTTAAATCATGACGCTCTATAAGATGGTCAATCACTTCAAAACCAATGTTATGGCGTGTTTGTTCGTATTTTTTGCCAACGTTCCCTAAGCCGACGATGAGTTTCATCATGTATCCTCCTTGAAATCATCTATTTTACAGTTTAATCATATTCCATACTAACACAAAATAGGTCATAGACGAGAATTAAACACTAACACAGGGTTGGCACTTATAAGTTCAATTTTTGCTTCTAACACCCTAGGCATCTTAGCTACGGATTCTATCAATATGATGTGTTAAATTGCTTTATATTTTTCTTCCGTAATGACTCAATAGTTATCAAAATGCCAATAAAGTTTATGAACAAAATGCTTTTAGGTTCTTAAACTCGTTGTGTTCCTATCTTATTAATCAATGCACACGTATGCCCACGCCGTATACCTAAACACAAAAAAGACATAATAACGGCACTAGGCACGTTATTATGTCTAACAAGTGGATAAAGATTACGCTTCTTTATCTTCTTTTTCTTCTGAATCTTCTTCGCCTTCTTCAGTAGATTCACCGATAACTTCTGGTTCAGCAGTTTCAGCGTCACCTTCCATAGCAGCGATTTCTTCTTCAGTTGGCTCTTCAGTCGGTGCAACAACGGATACAACTGTTTCGTCTGCAGCTGTTTCAATTGTGAAGTCACCAGATACTTTAATGTCAGCAACTGATAAGCTGTCGTTAACGTCTAATTCTGTAACGTCAACTTCGATTGATTCAGGAATGTTATCAGGTGTAGCAGTTACTTCGATGTTGAATAATGGTTGTTCAACAACGCCACCTTCACTTGCACCTTTCGCTTCACCAACTAAGCTTACAGGTACTTCTACAGTACGCTCTTCGCTCATGTTGATTGCTAAGAAGTCGATGTGAGTGATTTGGTTTTTAAGTGGATCAAATTGGTAATCAGATACCATAACTTTGATTTCTTTTGAACCAACGCCTAATTGAATAACACCGTTACGTCCAACTTCACGGATTAATTTGATGAATTCTACTTCATCAACTTTTACAGATACGTTTTTAGTACCGTATCCATAAACAACTGCTGGTACTTTACCTGCTTCACGGATTTTGCGTAATTCACCGCGTGTTTGTTTACCTTTACGAATAATAGACTTTAAAGAAGCCATATTTCGTTTCCACCTTTCTTGATGCACTTATGTGCAAGCACTTGCCCATCAACTGTGCGTCGCTTGCAAGTGTGTATTTGTCCGTTATGACACGAACAGAAGTATTTTACACAAATTTAACAATTAAGTCAACACCGATTAATCAAATAATACACTTACTGATTCGCGTTCGTATACACGTACAATCGCTTGTGCAAGAAGTTCAGCCACTGACAATTCAATGATATTGCTTGGCTTTTGATCGTCTTTAAGTTGAATCGAGTTCGTCACAATTAATTCTTTAATCGCTGAATTTTCAATACGCTCTTTAGCTGGACCAGATAATACTGGGTGTGTGCAACATGCATAAACTTCTGTCGCACCTTTGTCTTTTAAAGCTTGTGCTGCGAGCGTAATTGTCCCTGCTGTATCGATAATATCGTCGATAATAATTGCTGTGCGCCCTTCAATTTCACCGACAATATTCATGACTTCGGCAACATTTGGTTTTGGACGACGTTTATCAATAATCGCGATTGGTGTTTTTAAGAAGTCTGCAAGTTTACGTGCACGTGTCACACCACCGTGGTCTGGAGAAACAACCACATATTTATCTGGATCAATGTCTTTATTATTTAAGAAGTAATCCGCTAAAATAGGTACACCCATTAAGTGATCGATTGGAATATCGAAGAATCCTTGAATTTGTGGCGCATGAAGGTCTAATGCAATCATGCGGTCAGCGCCAGCAGTTTCGAATAAATCTGCCACTAATTTTGCTGTAATCGGTTCACGACTACGCGCTTTACGATCTTGACGTGCATAACCATAATACGGTACCACGATAGAAATGTTCGCCGCTGATGCACGTTTACATGCATCAATCATAATTAAAAGTTCCATTAAATGAACGTTTACAGGGTTAGATGTAGGTTGAATAATAAAGACGTCACAACCACGAATACTTTCTTCGATATTGATTTGAATTTCACCATCACTAAAACGTTTAACTGTACATTTACCTAATTCAACACCAACGTGATCTGCTACTTCTTGAGCAAGGGGTTCATTACCTTTCAACGAGAAAATTTTTAAAGACGAATTTTTATATTCGGTGTTTAACATGTTTTATCCTCCAATATAATTTAGGGTTTATGAATTGATATGTTTTAAGCATCTTATCGCTTTGAAAGTCTATTTCTCTTTGTTTAAATATCCAGGTTTCGTTGTTTGTCTTGCACGTGCGAGTGCCAAACTTTCTTCCGGAACATTATCAGTAATTGTGGAACCAGCAGCAATTAACGCACCATCACCAACGGATACAGGCGCAACTAAGTTTGTGTTACATCCAATAAAAGCATCTTTGCCTACAATTGTTTTGAACTTATTCACACCATCATAGTTCACCGTAATTGATCCACAACCAATATTCGTGCGTGCACCGATTTCAGCGTCTCCAATGTAGCTTAAATGAGATACTTTTGCACCATCGTCAAGACGCGCTTTTTTAATTTCAACAAAGTTGCCCACTTTTGTTTCTGCGCCTAAATCACTGCCCGGTCTAAGTTGTGCGAATGGACCAATTTTAGAATTCCGACCTACTTTTGCTTCAGAAATAACGGATTGTTTAATTGTAACGCCATCTTCAATTACGCTGTCATGGATTTCAGAATACTGACCTACAACCACATCTTCACCAATCACTGTATTTCCTGAAAGTTTAACGCCTGCTTCAATCACAGTATCTGCACCAATTTTCACATCCGCACCGATATGCGTAGTAGCAGGATCAAGTAGTGTCACACCATTGCGCATATGCATGTGATTTGTGCGTGTACGATATAGTTGTTCTGCACGACTTAACGCAACACGATCATTAACACCTAAAATGTCATCAAAATGATTTGTGTGGTAAATCGCAACTTTTCCTGATTGTTGTAAAATCAAAGTCAAGACTTGTGGCAAATAATATTCACCTTGAGCATTGTGATTGTCAACGTCTTTTAATAATGTAAATAACGTTTGGTTATCAAATGCAAATATTCCCGAACTAATTTCCGTAATTTGTTTTTCCTCATCGTTTGCGTCTTTTTCTTCAACGATGCGTTTAAGTGCGCCACTACTAGAATCACGCACTATTCTACCGTATCCAAATGGTTGCGCTGTCGTTGCGGACAATACTGTTGCCTGTGCTTCAGATGCCTCATGGTGTGCAATGAGTTGCGTTAATGTCTCACCAGTAATAAGCGGTGTATCACCACAAACAACAATCGTTGTACCTGTTAAGTGTCCCAAATGCGCTTCGGCTTGTTGCACCGCATGCGCTGTTCCGAGTTGTTCTTGTTGAAAACTGTACTTAGAAACGTCCCCTAATGTTTCTTTCACGCTTTCAGCACCGTGTCCTACAATTGTAACGATATTATCAATACCTGTTGATTTCACTTGATCGATAACATGGGCAATCATAGGCTTTCCAGCTACTTCATGAAGCACTTTGAACTTCTTAGACTTCATGCGTGTACCTTTACCAGCTGCTAAAACGACTGCATGTTTTTGCATGGAATGAACCCTCCAGTTTTTTTACACTTCTATACAATTATAATTTATGCGAACTGTCACTTTCAAGGAGTAAAAGAAGAATTGAAGTTTCATGCGCGTAAATATTTAAGCTTTCGATGCGTTGAAGACGCATAACCTCTGAAATGATATCCTATTACAACTAAAAAAATAATTTTTAAAATGGTGTATAGCAACACCATTTACGGTCAATTATTTGAAGCACTTATATCCATGATGACGTGATGTATCCGTTAGCATACTTTCATGAAGTAATCAAAACTTTCAAGATAAACGGGCATATCAAAAGAAAAGGGTTTTGAAGTTACTTTTTTATAACTTCAAAACCCTGTGTATAGGACTGAAAATTACGCTTCAGCGTTATTTTCAGATTCTTCTTTATTGTCATCATTCTGAGCAGGAATGACTTCATCAGTCTCTTCATATACTTTCATTACTGCATCCTGAATTTCTTGACGCATTTCTGAATTGATTGGATGCGCAATGTCGCGGAATTCACCATCTGGTGTACGTTTGCTTGGCATTGCTACGAAAAGTCCTGAATTGCCTTCAATAACGCGCAAGTCATGGATAACGAATGATTCGTCAAGTGTAATAGACACGAGCGCTTTCATTCTTCCATCTGTTTGTATTTTTCTAAGTCTGACATCTGTCACTTTCATGTAGTGAGCCCCCCATAGTATATAAGTTAGAAAATGTAGTGATTTAAGAAGTTCAAGTGTATATTATACATCCTTTACTTCAGCGATGACTTCGATTTCAATTTTAACATCTTTTGGCAAACGTGCCACTTCAACTGCACTTCTCGCCGGTTTATGCGACGTAAAGTACGTGCCGTAAACATCGTTCACCTTTTGGAAATGTTCCATATCGGATAAGAAAACGAGCACTTTCACAACGTGATCTAAATCAGATCCTGCTGCTTCTAGTACAGCTTTCAAATTTTCAAACACTTGTTTAGTTTGTGCCTCAACATCATCACTTACAATATTACCTTCTAAATTTAAAGGTATTTGCCCTGACGTATAGACCATACCATTGACAATAGATGCATGTGAATAAGGTCCAACTGCAGCAGGCGCTTTATCTGTGTTAATTGTTTGCATAACGATAAACGCTCCTTTTTAATTATTAAATTTAGAAAGGCTATTACCCGCTTCGACTTTAAACGCTTGGTTATATTCATCGACATCGGACAACCGTACTAAGGAAGTATAGTCCTCGATTAATCTTTGCTTGACTTCTTTAGATTCTACAAGTACCGATACCCCTTTTACTTCAGCCTTAAACTCATTCATTAAATTGATTACACCATTAATCGAACCACCCGCACGCATGAAGTCATCTACAATTAAAACTTTTGAGTGTTCTTTTAGTGTACGTTTAGATAATACCATTGTTTCGATTTTTCGTGTTGAACCTGATACATAATTTATTGAAACAGTGGACCCTTCAGTCACTTTATTATCTTTACGTATCACGACAACTGGTAAATTCAATACACTCGCGACCGCATTAGCTAGCGATATCCCTTTCGTTGCGATAGTTACGACCGCATCCAAATCTTCATGCATATAAATCGTCGCAATAAGTTTACCCACTTGTTTTAAAAGCGGTGGATTGCCTACTAAATCTGATAAAAATAAATAGCCTCCAGGCAGTAACCTTTCTTTTTCTTGAAGTAAGTGGATTAATTCTTCAATCACTGCTTCCGCCTCTGCTTTTTGCATTTCAGGTCTGTAGCGCACACCACCACTCGCACCTGCCACCGTTTCTATCGTTCCAAGTCCTTCTTCAATAAGCGTATCTTTAATGATTTGGACATCTTCACTAATTGATGACTTTGCTTGTTTAAACTTCGTTACAAAAAACGTGAGTGGCACGAGCTTATTCGGGTTGTTAATTAAATATTGTGTCATGAAGACGATACGTTCACTTCTTTTATATCTCATGCATCATCAATTCCTTTCAAAAATCATCCTAATGTACGCACTAAATACACATCGTTACAGCATCCACAAATGGCATTATAAATATGACGTGCTTGGCGTTCTCGTTGCGCAAAACCGTACACAGTGGGACCACTGCCACTCATCAACGCACCATCCGCACCATTGTTTAACATGTTCTCTTTTATTTTTTGAATTTCAGGTTGTAAGGCCATAGAAACTGGTTCCAAACGATTGGATAAACTTTGACATACACCTAAGTAATCTTGCTGTTTAATCGCATCCATACATGCTGATGTATGCACATCAAATGGAAGGTTCAAATTAAGACCATTATAAATTTCTGGTGTGGACAACCCAGCTTGCGGTTTCGCGACAATGACCCAACATGAAGGTGGTCGATCGAGTAACGTAATTTTTTCACCGCGACCTTGGCATAAAGCAGTCGTTCCGTAAACGCAAAATGGAATATCAGACCCTATTTCTGCCGATAACGCACTTAATTCATCCAAACTTCTATTCAATTCAAATAGACGATTCATCCCACGCATTGTTGCAGCGGCATCACTAGAACCACCTGCCAAACCGGCAGCAACCGGAATGTTTTTCTCTAAAGTAATCGTCACGCCTTCTTTAATCTGATAGGCTTCTTTCATTAAAAGTGCCGCACGATAAGCTAAATTACGATCATCCGATGGAATATACGTTTCATCAACGTGAAGTACGATTTTATCATCATGACGCTTTTCAAAAGATAATCGATCATTTAAATCAATAGTCGTCATAATCATTTCCACTTCGTGATAACCGTCTTCTCGCTTAAATAATGTATCTAACGTTAAATTAATTTTAGCAGGAGCCGTTTCATAAATCATACTATCATTTCCTCTTTTTAAATGGTATTACTGTGATTTTACCATAACTCCATTAATGATGGAGGCGCTCATAAGCTAAATATTTAAAAAGTAACCAAATCTAACTTTTGGCATTATCAATCATTCATTTATTCTAATTAATAATAATTACAACACTTCTTATAACTTCGCGCACTAAAAAAGAGCGAGACGATGAAATCCACTCCTAAAGATTTCATTCCCACTCTCAAATATGTACAACTTATCAATCAAATAAGTATTATTGCGCCGCTGCTTCTTGTTGTAAGTCTTCCTCTACAAATGATACGTGTACATTTTCAGTAAGTACATCCGCATAAGTATAGGACACTCGTTCGAAGTTGTGCTTATCTTGGTCTAATTCAACAATGAACACAGAAGGATATGTTTCTTTTAACACACCAGAACGTTCAATTGTTTTTTTACGTCCCCCATTAGCTTTTAGTACAATACGATTTCCTAACTGACAATCAAGACGATTTTTGATGTCTATAATAGATTTTGGCATATTGCTCCACCTCGCTACTAGTGTAGTATAACACATTTAGGGCGTTGAGGTCAAATAAAATTTTAATTTTATCAATGCCAGTTTAGAAAGTCAATCATTTTATAATGTCAATTTTGGGAAATTTTCCAACTCTGCATACAAACGTGCATATTCTTGTATAGAAAGCGTTTCGCCACGGCGTTTAGGATCAATACCAGCAGCTTCTAGCCATGCCATAATTTCCGTTTTCAAACTTTTACCATCTTGAAATACATTTTGATAGTTATTAAAAATGGTTTTTCTACGTTGTCCAAATGCACCTTTCGTCAATTTAAAAAATTGTTGTTCATTGTTCACTTGGACGATAGGTGTCGACCGTTTCATTAATTTAACTACAATCGAATCAACATTCGGTGGTGGCATAAAGACCGTTTTAGGCACTGTAAGTACGCGAGACGTTTCAGTATAGTATTGCGCTACGATAGATAATGAGCCATATGCTTTTGTCCCAACAGCCGCATTTAAGCGTTCCCCGACTTCTTTTTGCATCATGACAACGTAACCATCAATATTTAAGTTAGACTCGAGTAACGATAATAGAATTGGCGTTGTAATATAGTAAGGTAAATTAGCAACAACCATAATTTTGTCGCAATCCGCTAAATGCGTGTTTATCGCTGTTTTGACATCAGCTTTTAAAATATCTTCGTTAATCACTGTTACATTGTCGTATGGTGATAATGTATCTTTTAAAACAGGAATGAGACGTTGATCAATTTCAAAAGCCATGACGTGTTTAGCGTTTTTAGCAAGTTGCTCAGTTAACGATCCCATACCCGGTCCCACTTCGATGACTCCTGTGCGTTCGTCGATACCACTCGCATGAATAATATTATTGATAATATTTACATCAATTAAAAAGTTTTGACCTAAGCTCTTTTTAAAACTAAAGCCATATTGTTCTAGTAATGCACGGGTGCGGGTTGGGGTAGCGATATCTTTCTCATGCATAATGTGTTACTCCTCTTCTCCTAATGCGCGGCGCACGTCTTGTTCTGTATAACCAAACGCATTGAGTTTCTTTAATAATTGTTTCCCATTTGAATGACCAATGTGTAGTTGACGTCCAACAATGTCACGGCGACGTCTTGCATCTGGACCAATGATAAGTCCCAAATCAATCAGTGTCGCTTTATCGATTGTTTCTTCAGATTCTGATAAAGGTGAAGACACATGCATTAACGCCTCACGAATAGCATCAAATGACGCATGTTCCACACCAATTTTACCACGTTTATTTTTCGCTTTTTCGCGGTCAATATAGGCATGTTTGACACCTGGCACAGCATCGCGAATGGTATTGCGAATTTTATCACCCGGGAAATCCGGATCGGTAAGTACGATGACACCTCGTGTCTCTTGCGCTTTACGAATAACATCTAAGCACGCACGGTCAATCGCACTGCCATTCGTCTCAATCGTATCACATTCAACAGCACGTTGGACGCGTTCAGTGTCGTCACGACCCTCTACAACGATAAATTCATTTATTTTCACTTAGGCACCTCTTTTTAACTCAAGTTAAACAAACGTTCTGCATTTTGAGTAGTTTGTTGCGCTACTTCTTCATATGAAATGCCACGTAATTCAGCAATTTGTTGTGCGACGAGCGTCACATGAGCAGGTTCATTACGTTTACCGCGATATGGATGCGGTGTTAAAAATGGGGCATCTGTCTCTACTAACAGACGATCTAACGGTACATGTTTCGCCACTTCTTTCGGTTGTTTCGCATTTTTAAACGTTACTGGGCCACCAAGTGAAATGTGAAAGTTTAGTTTTTTTGTGACAACATCTGCAATTTCTGGTGAACCACTAAAACTATGCATGATGCCCCCTACCTCTTCAGCATGTTCTTCTAATAAAATGTCGATACAATCTTGCGTTGCATCTCTGTTGTGAATCACAATCGGTAATTTCACACGTTTGGCTAATGCAATTTGTTTTCTAAATACCTCTTTTTGAATCTCTTTCGGTGATTTATCCCAATGGTAATCTAAGCCCATTTCACCTATACCAATAACTTTTGGGTGTTGCGATAAGGATTCAATCCAATCTAAACGCTCATCTGTACAATCTATCGCATCCACTGGGTGCCAACCGATAATGGCGTAAATAAAATCATAGTCATCAATTAATTTCATCGCACGTTCAATCGTTTTTGTATCAAAACCTACTACAAACATGCGATCTACACCCGCGTCTCGCGCACGGTCAATGACCGCTTCTAAATCTTCATCATATTGATCCGCATTTAAATGTACGTGTGTATCGATTAACATTGTCATTCCTCCTATGTCGTATTAAAGGGGTGAGACTGGCATCAAATTATGAACCATTTGATGTGCATGTCCCACCCCTAAGTGTCTTTCAATTTAGCCTCAATGCAAAATAAGGTTCATTTCAGTTGCTAATTTATGCGTACCTTATCATTTCAGATGGGAATTACTTAATAATTGCACCATTAGGAACCGCATTAGGTAAGCTCACTAAAGACAATACGCCGTCTTTTTCAGCAGATAAAATCATACCTTCTGATTTTTGTCCCATTAATTTTGCAGGTTTTAAATTTGTAACAACCGCCACTTTTTTACCAATAATATCTTCAGGTTGATAAAATTTCGCAATACCCGATACAATTTGGCGTTGTTCATGGTCTAAATCGACTTGAATTTTTAATAATTTATCCGATTTCTTTACATTTTCAGCATCAATAATTGTTGCTGCTTTAATTTCAACTTTATCAAAATCTTTAATATCAATTTGTGCTTTCGCCGGTACATCTTCTACTTCAGGTTTAGGGGGTTGCATACTTGCTTTTATATATTCCACTTCAGCAGCCACATCTAAACGTGGGAAAATTGGCGTTGGTTTAGAAGAGACCGTAATGTCGTCTTTAAGTTGACCGTAAGCTTTTAAGCTATCAAATTCATGTAATGCTTGATCTTGAATGTTTAATTGGTCAAAAATTTGATACGGTGCATGCGTTAAGAATGGACGTAATAACACAGCGGCATAACGAATGTTTTCAACTAAGTGTGCCATAACATTACCAAGCATCTCTTTTTGCGTATCATCTTTTGCTAACACCCAAGGCGTCGTTTCGTCGATATATTTATTGGTACGGCTAATAAACTTCCACACCGTCGCTAATGCGACAGAAAACTGTAAGTTATCCATACTTTCATGATATGCGTTCACAGTATCTAATGCCATCTGTTCCATATCTTTATCAAGTTCGTGTTGTGGCCCTTGATAAGCTGGTAATTGACCGTCAAAATATTTATTAATCATTGAAATCGTACGGTTCACAAGATTTCCTAAATCATTAGCTAAATCATAGTTCGTACGTTCAACGAAAGCCTCAGGTGTAAAGACACCATCTGAACCAAATGGCAATTCACGCATGAGATAATAACGTGTCGCATCTAAACCATAACGATCGATAAGCACATTCGGATCCATGACGTTACCTTTAGATTTACTCATTTTACCGTCTTTCATTAAAATCCAACCGTGCGCAAACACTTTTTTAGGTAGTGGGACATCCAATGCCATTAAAATAATCGGCCATATAATTGAATGGAAACGTACAATCTCTTTTGCCATAAGATGAATGTCAGCCGGCCAATATTTTTTAAACATTTCATCTTCGTCTGTTAAATAACCTAGCGCTGAAATGTAGTTTACAAGCGCATCAAGCCATACATAAACGACGTGTTTTGGGTTTGATGGTACTTTTACACCCCAGTCAAACGAGGTACGTGACACCGCTAAATCATCTAACCCAGGTTTTATAAAGTTATTGATCATCTCATTTTTACGAGATGGAGGCTGAATAAAATCAGGATGTTCATCATAAAATGCAAGTAAACGATCTGTATATTTCGAGAGTTTAAAGAAATAACTTTCTTCTTTTACAAGCTCTACCTCATGACCTGAATCCGGACTTTTACCACCGACAATTTTGCCATTTTCATATACAGGTTCAACCAATTGTGTTTCAGTATAGTACGTTTCATCCGGAACAGAATACCAACCTTCGTACTCGCCAAGGTAAATATCACCTTGTTCTAGTAACTTTTCAAAAATTTTCTCAACAACTTCTGTATGACGTTTTTCTGTCGTACGAATGAAGTCGTCATTAGAAATATCTAGTTTTTTCCATA
Source organism: Staphylococcus agnetis (assembly GCF_011466855.1). Lineage (NCBI taxonomy): Bacteria > Bacillati > Bacillota > Bacilli > Caryophanales > Staphylococcaceae > Staphylococcus > Staphylococcus agnetis. The sequence continues at coordinate 183,002 of NZ_CP045927.1, read as the reverse complement.
ACGCTTTAATGCTGTCAATCATGCCATCTAAATACTCTATTTCAGACTGGCCTGCTTTTTGAGCTTTTTCTTGTATTTTCTGTCCATGCTCATCTGTTCCCGTTAAATAGCGTACATCGTATCCTTGTAAACGTTTGTAACGTGCAATAACGTCCCCTGCTACAGTAGAGTATGCATGGCCAATGTGTAAATTACCGCTTGGATAATAAATCGGTGTAGTAATATAAAATGTATCTTTTACCATCAGCGCTCCTCCTCATTTCTTATCTTATCTAATATATCTAAAATCGCTGTCTTTTTCAATCCACCAACGATACATCTTGCCGAATTGATGTCATAGGTTATACCTCTATATCATGATAGACATTGTATATCGTTTTGCTCGACATCTCCCGATCTTTTGCGACTTGTTTAATCGCTTGTTTGGGCTTCATATTTTGCTGAATATAATGGTCTACATGATCTTCTATGGAGAGTGACTCAAACCACTTTGTCGTTTCAATCGCCTCTTGTCCTTCGATAAGAATGACGAACTCACCTTTTAAAGGAATCGTATCATCTAGTTGTACTAATAACGCTTTCACTTTTGCTGTTGTAATTTGTTCAAATTTTTTCGTTAATTCACGTCCGAGGGTGATGTGTCTTTCAGGGTCGATGTCATGAATGACTTCTAACGTATCTTTGACACGATAAGGAGATTCATATAATAACAACGTGCTCTCTTGAAACATACGCACTTCTAAAATTGCTTTCTTCTCGCGTGCTTTTCGTGGCAAAAATCCTAGAAATGTGTATACAAAAGAGGGTAACCCACTCGCCATTAATGCGGTTAAACCCGCATTAGCACCAGGAATAGGCGTTACTGGAATCTTCGCTTCACGTGCTTGCACGACCAGTTCGTAACCAGGATCGGATATTAACGGCAACCCTGCATCAGAGACGAGTGCGACTGATTTACCGTCTAACAACGTTTTGATTAACGCTGTAGTCATGTGGTCTTTATTATGATCATGATAGGATTGTAATGGCGTTGATATGTCGAAGTGATGGCAAAGTTTTTTAGTGACACGCGTATCCTCACATGCAATTAAATCTACTGTTTTAAGTGTGTCAATCGCCCGAAAGGTCATGTCATCCAAATTACCGATGGGGGTTCCCACTAAATATAAATGTGTCATGCTAAGGCTCCTTTTATGAGTCGTAATTTCGCATCGCGACTTAATTGTTTAATGGCATGTTCTCGTTTTAACGCTTCTGATTTTGTGTCAAAGCATTCTTGATACATCAATTGAACAGGACGACGTGTTTTTGTATATTTAGCCCCTTTACCTTCATTATGTTTCGCGATACGTGCTTCGATATTCGTTGTATAACCCGTATAGAGCGAGGCATCTTTACACTGAACGATATAAATATAATGGTTAGCCATAATACACCGCCTTCATCTCATCCGTATATGCGCCAGAAGCATCATAAATATAAAAAGGGGGCGCAAGTTTTAATCCTTCATTGCCACCTTTACGACCTTCAACAACAATTGTTTGCGCATCTTTTCCAGGTTTACTATATATCATATGTAACTGTTTTGGTTCTATAGCGTAACGGCGCATAGATTCAAAAATATCTAACACACGCTCTGCGCGATGCACCATCATCAGTCGACCACCTTGTTTCAATGCATGACCACTGACGCGAATACAGTCATCTAACGTACAATACACCTCATGTCGCGCGATTTTATGTGCTTCAATTTGGTGTTGATTCATTTGATTGATTTTAAAATACGGTGGATTACATGTGATTAAATCGAAGGATGAAGGTTTAAAACGACGTGTGACATTTTGTATATCATCATGAAGGATGTCAATGCGTGATGATACATCATTATACGCCACACTACGTTGAGCCATATCAACCAGCGTTGGTTGAATCTCAATACCTGTAATATGATTGGATCCTTTTGCGGACAATAATAATGGAATTACACCATTTCCTGTACATAAATCTAAAATGCGATCACGCGTTCTTGGTTTTGTAAAATGCCCAAGAAGTAACGCATCGGTTGAAAAAGAAAATACTGCATCGTTTTGAATAATTCGCATATTTTCTTTGACCAAATAATCTAAACGCTCGCCCTGTCGTAACACTCTGCCACCTCTTATCGTTTTTCCACCATATCTCAATTCGAATCACTCATGGTCTCGCTTACTATTTAATACATTTAAACAAAATATACAGTCTTCACCTTTCCGATGTTTACCGAATACATCATGACAAATATGAAAACCTTCGTGGTATAATTTCGCAAAATATTCACGACTTTGAAGTTGTTTTGTGGCACGTTTTTTCACTTTCGTTGCCTCTTGCTCTGAAGTCGCTTGTTGTTGATGTAATAATGATTTCAAATGATCATTTTCCGTTTGTAATGCCACATTTTCTTCAACAAGTTCTACCGTTAATGCTTTCAGTTGTTGCATGTTTTCTTGAATCAACGTCACATTTTGCTCAAGTTGCATTAAGCGGTCGAAAAGTTCATTTCGATCCAATGGCCCTCCTCCTTAATTCATTGTTTTTAATTCTTCAATATGATATTCCAACGTTTGTTCGTAACCTTCAACTTTAACGTGCATCGTTACATTAATGACATTTAAACTTACGACTTCTCCACGACCTTCAGGTGTATCAATGACGTCACCTACGTCAGGAAGTTGTTCGCGCGCAGCTTCATACATGTCATCTTCATATTTCAAGCAACACATTAAACGCCCACAAGCGCCTGAGATTTTCGATGGATTCAATGACAAGTTTTGATCTTTCGCCATTTTGATAGACACAGGTTCAAAGTCACCTAAAAATGTAGAGCAACATAATGAGCGCCCACATGGACCGATACCACCTAAAAGTTTCGCTTCATCACGCACACCGATTTGTCTTAATTCTATACGCGTTTTTAATTTTTGCGCCAGTAAACGTACCAATTTACGGAAATCAATACGCTCGTCTGCAGTGAAATTAAAAATCACTTTAGAGCGGTCTAACGTATACTCACAATTCACTAAACGCATGTCTAGTTCAAGTTCAGATACAAACGTTTTACATAAAGCTAACGCTTCATCGGCAGCAACTTCATTTGCTTCATGCGCATTAAGATCTTCTTCTGTGGCCACACGTAACACAGGCTTTAAAGGTTGTGCCACATCTTCACCATTAATTGCTTTTGGTTCATGTTTGACCATCCCCATTTCATAACCGCGTTGAGATTCTACTACAACACGTGTACCTTCATCTAAGTCACCCGGACAAGGTGCGTAATATTCTAAGGTATTGGCCTTTTTAAAATAAACACCTACTACCATGCACATGTGCATCACCCCTTCACTTTAATTGCAATTTGCTCAAATACAAGTGTCGGATTTACATTTTGATTGAGCTTTTTATGTGCTTCAGTAATTTGTTCGATAATGTAGGTTAAGTGGCGATAACTTAATTGTTGCGCACGTGATTCATAATAAGATTGTAGTTCTGAAAATGTAATGCGCGAGGTCATGCCTGATTTGACATACATCATGTCTTGAAAATACGCATTAATCCCCGCCAATGCCAGTAGTTGGAGCCGACGATTTTTCGCATGTTTTAACAACTCCACAATACCTATTAATGCCATCTCACGTTGCTTCAACAAACGCTCACACCATTGTAATAGTTGTTTGCGCAATTGTGTTAAATCATATTCCTCATTTAATTGACGTGCCTCTTCAAACTGTGTCGTATATGTACTTAATAATTCAGCCACCGGCTTCGACACTTCCTCGTGCGCAACAAGGCGTTCAATAAACGTGTGACGATGCATCGGTTTAAAATAGACATGTTGGCATCTTGAATGTATCGTGTCTAAAATTTGTTCCGGTTTAGATGAAATGAGTATCGCAATTGTATTAGAAGGCGGTTCCTCCAAAAATTTTAAAATACTATTTTCACCTTGCACAGTTAAACGTTCAAAATCTTGAATAATATAAACTTTATAGTCACTTTCGATTGGCAATTGATTCATATGGTGCACAAGTTGCTCAATGCGTTCCTTTTTAATTGTTGTTTCATCTGTTTTGACATAATGAAAATCAGGATGATTGCGCGCTTCTATTTTAGTTTTGCATTGGTCGTTGTCTTGACATAAAATATTCATCGCAAAGGCCTCAGCCGTTTCGATCATCGTTTCTAAATCATCACCTTCAAATAGATAGGCATGTGAAAGCTTTTCATTCGCATAAGTTTTTAATAATTGATCTATTTCTTTCATGTCACAACTCCTTTATCTTCCATCCTGATGATTTGAATTAATTTAAAAATCATCTAATAAAACACATATTTAAAGAAAAAAGGTTGGACAGTCGTATACACCGCCTTAAAGACCCGCATACGCCGCCACAACCTTCGTTATCATCTAAAATTGGTGAAACGATTCGACTGGCATTACAAAAACGGTTGCCCCGCCTACTTCTACTTCAACTGGGTAAGGAATGTACGAATCCGCACTGCCACCCATCGGTGTAATTGGAGAAACCAATTGCTCGCGGTTTCCACATGTTTGACTAATCACTTCGAGTATATCGTCTACACGATCATCATCCACACCACTTAAGAATGTTGTGTTCCCTGCGCGTAAAAAACCACCTGTTGAAGCGAGTTTTGTTGCTCTAAAATTATTTTCGACGAGTCGGTCAGAGAGTTCTTGACTGTCTTGGTCTTGAACAATTGCAATTATCATTTTCATAGTCTCATGCACCTCTTGAACAATATTATATCATATGTCACGTCAACACTCATGGATGAATCACAAAATTCAAATGGATGTGTTCATTACATTATAAACTATTTTTTACACTTAAAACATGATGTATCTTGTTTTGTATTGAATGACTTACTGTGCTAAACGTTGCTTAATAACCATTAACACATCTTGGATTACAGCATCAATTGACTGCGTCGCATCAATCACTTCATAACGTTTTGGATGACTTTGAATCAATTGTTGATACCCATCGATTACACGTGCATGAAATGCTTTATCTTCTTTATCAAGACGATTTTGAGCACGCTGATTTTGCATAATACGCGCTTGCCCCACTTCTGCAGGAATATCTAAATATAACGTTAAATCAGGCGCATGACCTTCTATCGCAAAATCATTAATTGTTTGAATCGCTTCCACCCCAATTTTACGCGCATAGCCTTGATAAGCAAGTGAGCTGTCTATAAAACGATCGCAAATCACCGTAATGCCTTTATCGAGCGCAGGTAACACTTTTTCTACAAGATGTTCACGACGGGCTGCTGCAAACAATAATGCCTCAGTACGTGGATCCATCGCATCTCCTTCTAATAAAATGTTACGTATGGCTTCTGCTGTTTTAACCCCGCCTGGTTCACGCGTAGCAATCACATCATAATCTTTCGAAAGTTGCTCCACCACTGCTTTTAAAACGGTTGTTTTCCCAGAGCCTTCAGGTCCTTCTATCGTAATAAATAATGCCATGTTAGTCATCCTTCACTTTAATTTTACCTTCACTAAGTCCTTCTACACGAAGCCCTCTTTTATGCCAATAGTCTATTAATTTTATCATAGATGCGTTCATTTTTTCTCCCTTTAATAAAGTAGGGATACCTGGAGGATATACAATGAGATGTTGGGCTAAAATTGCACCTTCAGCATCAAGATAATGGACATCACGCACCCGGTCAAATACGTCAGGCATATAGACACCCTCTTCTTTATATAGCACATTTGGCATCAACCTCTGATTATTGATGCTATGGGGCAAATTCAGTTGACGAATACGGTGCAATAACGCATTCATAGGAAATGTATCCCCCTCGTGCCATAGTGGCAATATCCATAACACATGTTTCTCATCTGCAAGTTCTACATAAATATGCTCAGCTTCCATCAGTTGTTGAAGTTCATAGCCCGATAATGCAGGGTGATGAATCAACAATTTTAATGGATCATCCACTTGTGTGAGGCTTAAATGCTTTTCCTGTAGCGCTTGAATCACTTTTGTACGATGTTCAAAAAAGTAGTCGCTTTGATAAGATTGATAAAAACCGTTTGCTGATTCTAAACTCGCCATCAATAAATAGGATGGACTTGAAGATTGAAAAGTTTGTAAGAGATGTGTCACAATGTCACGTTGCGGTGCTTTTTTATGGATATACAATACCGAACTCATCGTTAAACTTGGTAACGTTTTATGAAAAGACTGCACCACATAATCTGCACCATAGTTTAAAGCAGAATTGGGAAATCCTTGAATATCAAAATGCGCCCCATGAGCCTCATCTACGAGTACGGGAATATGATGTTGATGAAAGTGTTGTATCGTAGATTGGATGTCGAACGTTTGGCCATAATAATTGGGATACGTGAGAACAGCTAATTTTCCACAGTATAAATGAGAGGGAGACAATATTGGTTTTACATATTGAAGTGTATCATTGTCGACCTCAGTTGGTAAAATACTGGCACGTTGATGACCTAAATCTAGCGCATTAAAGACAGATTTATGAACATTGCGCGCCATAATAACGTCACCTGGCACATTGCAAAACGCATGTATGACCGACAAAATACCACTCGTCGTTCCATTAACGAGATAAAATGCATCGTAATCCTCATGACGTTGAATCATCTGCATACTTTCTTTTAAAACACCTTCCGCATGATGCAAATCGTCAAAACCTGTAATTTCAGTGATATCATGTTTCCCATTTACATATGACAAATCACCGATGGTTGCGTTCTTATGTCCAGGTACATGCATCGAAATCGGTGCTGTTTTCGACCATGTTTCTAGTTGTTTATTCAAAGGTCCTTTCATCAAAATTCTCCTTTTCCCTCATTTTAAATTAATCCTATCACGCTTTTGTTCGCTTGCCTATGCATGAATGTTCGACAATTAAGTGAATATACTTCAAAAACACGTACATACGTTCTATAATACAACTGAGGTGAAAAACATGGACATACATTTAGATTGGAATAAAGATTTCCAAGAATTTCAAGACATTCTAAATTCAGGTATTCATCCCAAATGGTTATATGCTGCAACAACGAATTTAATTTTAGAACCTGCTTATACAGGCCAAGGAAAACAATTCTTTTATACAAAAGATATTATAAAAGCAAGTGAACGTATGCCGTTTTTTTGAGCCACTCACTTGCTATCAAGATTTACAGCTAGATAAACGAAGAACCCCAAGTACAATTTGTACTTGGGGTTCGTTTGCTTGGCAACGTCCTACTCTCGCGGAACGTAAGTCCGACTACCATCGGCGCTAAAGAGCTTAACTTCTGTGTTCGGCATGGGAACAGGTGTGGCCTCTTTGCTATTGTCACCAAACAATGTTTTACTTCGTGGCAAACGTTCGCATTCGTCTTCATCGCTACGTCATCACTCAGTTGTTTACGGTAAGTAAACGCCTTCGTTCTTCCTTGCGATTCATAGACTTCAAACGTTTTCACTTCGTAAAATACGATATGTGACAAACGTTCGCATTCGAACATGTCACTTCGTAAAATGAATGATTATACATTCAAAACTAGATAGTAAGTATTATTTCACAAGCATCACCTTATGAACTAAATTGATTAAGTCTTCGATCGATTAGTATTCGTCAGCTCCACGTATCGCTACGCTTCCACCTCGAACCTATTAACCTCATCATCTTTGAGGGATCTTATAACCGAAGTTGGGAAATCTCATCTTGAGGGGGGCTTCATGCTTAGATGCTTTCAGCACTTATCCCGTCCATACATAGCTACCCAGCTATGCCGTTGGCACGACAACTGGTACACCAGAGGTATGTCCATCCCGGTCCTCTCGTACTAAGGACAGCTCCTCTCAAATTTCCTACGCCCACGACGGATAGGGACCGAACTGTCTCACGACGTTCTGAACCCAGCTCGCGTACCGCTTTAATGGGCGAACAGCCCAACCCTTGGGACCGACTACAGCCCCAGGATGCGATGAGCCGACATCGAGGTGCCAAACCTCCCCGTCGATGTGAACTCTTGGGGGAGATAAGCCTGTTATCCCCGGGGTAGCTTTTATCCGTTGAGCGATGGCCCTTCCATGCGGAACCACCGGATCACTAAGTCCGTCTTTCGACCCTGCTCGACTTGTAGGTCTCGCAGTCAAGCTCCCTTATGCCTTTACACTCTATGAATGATTTCCAACCATTCTGAGGGAACCTTTGAGCGCCTCCGTTACTCTTTAGGAGGCGACCGCCCCAGTCAAACTGCCCGCCTGACACTGTCTCCCAACTCGATAAGAGTTGCGGGTTAGAAATCCAATACAATTAGGGTAGTATCCCACCAATGCCTCCACGTAAGCTAGCGCTCACGCTTCTAAGGCTCCTACCTATCCTGTACAAACTGTACCGAATTTCAATATCAGGCTACAGTAAAGCTCCACGGGGTCTTTCCGTCCTGTCGCGGGTAACCGGCATCTTCACCGGTACTATGATTTCACCGAGTCTCTCGTTGAGACAGTGCCCAAATCGTTACGCCTTTCGTGCGGGTCGGAACTTACCCGACAAGGAATTTCGCTACCTTAGGACCGTTATAGTTACGGCCGCCGTTTACTGGGGCTTCGATTCGTAGCTTCGCTAATGCTAACCACTCCTCTTAACCTTCCAGCACCGGGCAGGCGTCAGCCCCTATACGTCACCTTACGGTTTAGCAGAGACCTGTGTTTTTGATAAACAGTCGCTTGGGCCTATTCACTGCGGCTCTTCGAAGCGTGAACCTCAAAGAGCACCCCTTCTCCCGAAGTTACGGGGTCATTTTGCCGAGTTCCTTAACGAGAGTTCGCTCGCTCACCTTAGAATTCTCATCTTGACTACCTGTGTCGGTTTGCGGTACGGGCACCAATCTTCTAGCTAGAGGCTTTTCTTGGCAGTGTGAAATCAACGACTCGAAGAAAACATGTTTCTTCTCCCCATCACAGCTTGACCTTAATGAGTGCCGGATTTGCCTAACACTCAGTCTCACTGCTTAGACGTGCACTCCAACAGCACGCTTCGCCTATCCTACTGCGTCCCCCCATCGCTTAAAACGAATCATGGTGGTACAGGAATATCAACCTGTTATCCATCGCCTACGCCTGTCGGCCTCAGCTTAGGACCCGACTAACCCAGAGCGGACGAGCCTTCCTCTGGAAACCTTAGTCAATCGGTGGACGGGATTCTCACCCGTCTTTCGCTACTCACACCGGCATTCTCACTTCTAAGCGCTCCACATGTCCTTGCGATCATGCTTCAACGCCCTTAGAACGCTCTCCTACCATTGTCCTAAAGGACAATCCACAGCTTCGGTAATATGTTTAGCCCCGGTACATTTTCGGCGCAGTGTCACTCGACTAGTGAGCTATTACGCACTCTTTAAATGATGGCTGCTTCTAAGCCAACATCCTAGTTGTCTGGGCAACGCCACATCCTTTTCCACTTAACATATATTTTGGGACCTTAGCTGGTGGTCTGGGCTGTTTCCCTTTCGAACACGGACCTTATCACCCATGTTCTGACTCCCAAGTTAAATTATTTGGCATTCGGAGTTTGTCTGAATTCGGTAACCCGAGAGGGGCCCCTCGTCCAAACAGTGCTCTACCTCCAATAATCATCACTTGAGGCTAGCCCTAAAGCTATTTCGGAGAGAACCAGCTATCTCCAAGTTCGATTGGAATTTCTCCGCTACCCTCAGTTCATCCGCTCACTTTTCAACGTAAGTCGGTTCGGTCCTCCATTCAGTGTTACCTGAACTTCAACCTGACCAAGGGTAGATCACCTGGTTTCGGGTCTACGACCAAATACTCATTCGCCCTATTCAGACTCGCTTTCGCTACGGCTCCACATTTTCTGCTTAACCTTGCATCAGATCGTAACTCGCCGGTTCATTCTACAAAAGGCACGCCATCACCCATTAACGGGCTCTGACTACTTGTAAGCACACGGTTTCAAGTTCTCTTTCACTCCCCTTCCGGGGTACTTTTCACCTTTCCCTCACGGTACTGGTTCACTATCGGTCACTAGAGAGTATTTAGCCTTGGGAGATGGTCCTCCCAGATTCCGACGGAATTTCACGTGCTCCGCCGTACTCAGGATCCACTCAGGAGGGTATACGTTTTCGACTACAGGATTATTACCTTCTATGATTAACCTTTCCAGGTTATTCGTCTAACGTATTCCTTTGTAACTCCGTACAGAGTGTCCTACAACCCCAACAAGCAAGCTTGTTGGTTTGGGCTCTTCCCGTTTCGCTCGCCGCTACTCAGGGAATCGATTTTTCTTTCTCTTCCTCCGGGTACTAAGATGTTTCAGTTCTCCGGGTCTACCTTCTCACATGCTATGTATTCACATGCGGATAACACGACATAACTCGTGCTGGGTTCCCCCATTCGGAAATCTCTGGATCACAGCTTACTTACAGCTCCCCAAAGCATATCGTCGTTAGTAACGTCCTTCATCGGCTTCTAGTGCCAAGGCATCCACCGTGCGCCCTTAATAACTTAATCTAAACGTGTTGATAAGCGTTCGCATTCTGCTTCATCACGGCACAAATCGCTCAGTTACTTACAAAAGTAAGCGCCTTCGCTCTTGTTTGTGATTCATAGACTGACAAACGCTTTCAATTCACGTTTATCGTATCTATAACATATGCACTACTTACCATCCACCAGTTATTAATTATTGTGAGTCGTCTGTCGACGACTAGCGATAATTTTTTGTTTCAAGCTTTTCGCTTGTCACTCGGTTTTGCTTGGTAAAATCTATACTTACTTATCTAGTTTTCAATGTACAATGTTGAATCCTCAAAAATGAGCATTCAAAACTGAATACAATATGTCTCCGTTATTCCTTATCGCCTTAGGCGATATTCCGTATATTATCCTTAGAAAGGAGGTGATCCAGCCGCACCTTCCGATACGGCTACCTTGTTACGACTTCACCCCAATCATTTGTCCCACCTTCGACGGCTAGCTCCAAAATGGTTACTCCACCGGCTTCGGGTGTTACAAACTCTCGTGGTGTGACGGGCGGTGTGTACAAGACCCGGGAACGTATTCACCGTAGCATGCTGATCTACGATTACTAGCGATTCCAGCTTCATGTAGTCGAGTTGCAGACTACAATCCGAACTGAGAACAACTTTATGGGATTTGCTTGACCTCGCGGTTTCGCTGCCCTTTGTATTGTCCATTGTAGCACGTGTGTAGCCCAAATCATAAGGGGCATGATGATTTGACGTCATCCCCACCTTCCTCCGGTTTGTCACCGGCAGTCAACTTAGAGTGCCCAACTTAATGATGGCAACTAAGCTTAAGGGTTGCGCTCGTTGCGGGACTTAACCCAACATCTCACGACACGAGCTGACGACAACCATGCACCACCTGTCATTTTGTCCTCCGAAGAGGAAAACTCTATCTCTAGAGCGGTCAAAAGATGTCAAGATTTGGTAAGGTTCTTCGCGTTGCTTCGAATTAAACCACATGCTCCACCGCTTGTGCGGGTCCCCGTCAATTCCTTTGAGTTTCAGTCTTGCGACCGTACTCCCCAGGCGGAGTGCTTAATGCGTTAGCTGCAGCACTAAGGGGCGGAAACCCCCTAACACTTAGCACTCATCGTTTACGGCGTGGACTACCAGGGTATCTAATCCTGTTTGATCCCCACGCTTTCGCACCTCAGCGTCAGTTACAGACCAGAAAGCCGCCTTCGCCACTGGTGTTCCTCCATATCTCTGCGCATTTCACCGCTACACATGGAATTCCACTTTCCTCTTCTGCACTCAAGTTTTCCAGTTTCCAATGACCCTCCACGGTTGAGCCGTGGGCTTTCACATCAGACTTAAAAAACCGCCTACGCGCGCTTTACGCCCAATAATTCCGGATAACGCTTGCCACCTACGTATTACCGCGGCTGCTGGCACGTAGTTAGCCGTGGCTTTCTGGTTAGGTACCGTCAAGATGTGCACAGTTACTTACACATATGTTCTTCCCTAACAACAGAGCTTTACGATCCGAAGACCTTCATCACTCACGCGGCGTTGCTCCGTCAGGCTTTCGCCCATTGCGGAAGATTCCCTACTGCTGCCTCCCGTAGGAGTCTGGACCGTGTCTCAGTTCCAGTGTGGCCGATCACCCTCTCAGGTCGGCTACGTATCGTCGCCTTGGTAAGCCGTTACCTTACCAACTAGCTAATACGGCGCGGGTCCATCTATAAGTGACAGCAAGACCGTCTTTCACTGTTGAACCATGCGGTTCAACATGTTATCCGGCATTAGCCCCGGTTTCCCGGAGTTATTCCAGTCTTATAGGTAGGTTACCCACGTGTTACTCACCCGTCCGCCGCTAACGTCAAAGGAGCAAGCTCCTCGTCAGTTCGCTCGACTTGCATGTATTAGGCACGCCGCCAGCGTTCATCCTGAGCCAGGATCAAACTCTCCATAAAAGAAGTAAGCTTGATATAGCTCGTTGATTGGTTAAGCCAATCACTCTTGAAAGTACGTTACGTACTCAAATTATTGGAATTAACGTTGACATATTGTCATTCAGTTTTCAATGTTCATACGTCGTTTTCTTTCGACTCGACAAGAATTAATTATACACACTTTCGATTCTCAAGTCAACAACTTTTTGAAATTATTTTTTCGTTGTGTTTCGCAATCACTTTTGTGCCGCTCAACAAGATATAACTATACAGGCATTTATCATTATGCACAACGCTAAAAATTACACTCTATACAGCTTTTTGAAAACAAAACGCCTGTTTTACAACATTTAATCAAGAAAATAACTGATATCTTCGCTCAAAACTTGGAAAATATCAGTTATTTGTATCAAGGTGGATGTCTGTCTACATTTCAGTCCTACCAGAGATGGCTTTCGATAATGTAACTTCATCCGCATATTCTAAGTCGCCACCTACAGAAAGACCTTGTGCCAATCGTGTGACACGAATGCCTAAAGGTTTTACCAACCTAGAAATATACATCGATGTAGATTCACCTTCTAAGTTTGGATTCATCGCTAAAATCAATTCTTCTACTTCTTCGTCTTTTAAGCGATCAATGAGCGCTGGGATGTTAATATCTTCTGGCCCAATACCATCCATCGGCGAAATGGTACCATGTAATACGTGATACAACCCTTTATATTCCTTCATTTTTTCCATTGCGATGACATCTTTATCATCTTCTACTACACAAATAATAGAACGATCTCGTTGTTTGTCTTCACAAATATAGCACGGGTCTTGTTCTGTGATATGCCCACACGTACTACAATAAGTCAGTTCACGTTTAACATCCACAAGTGCTTTGGCAAATTGTACGACGTCATCTTCTTTCATATCTAATACATGAAAAGCCAGACGTTGCGCCGTTTTCGGGCCAATGCCTGGCAATTTCATGAAACTGTCAATCAGTTTAGAAATAGGTGCTGGATAATGCATCTTACATCATTCCAGGAATGTTAAGACCTTTAGTATGCTTGCCTAAACGTTCTGCAGTTAAATCATCCGCTTTAGACATCGCTTCATTTGTAGCAGCTAACACTAAGTCTTGTAACATTTCTACATCTTCAGGATCTACAACTTCTTCGTTGATTTGTACATCTACAACTTCTTTATGACCAGATACGATGACTTTCACCATACCGCCGCCAGCAGTACCTTCTACTTTTTCTTCTTTTAATTTTTCTTGTTCATCTGCCATTTTCTTTTGCATTTTTTGCATTTGTTTCATCATTTGTTGCATATTTCCGCCACCGCGCATATTCATCTTCCTCCTAAAAATAATTCTTCATTCATATAATAGATGGGCGTTACCCCTTTAGATTCGTTTACAATTATACATACCTTTCAGACGATTGTCATGTTTCGTCTTCGATAACATGTACAGTGTCTTCTCCAAACAAGTCTTTCGCTTTTTGGACGACATTATCTTGTTGTTGAGGTGTCGTTTGTTGTGTTTTGCCATGTTTACGCTGGTCTATATAGTCACTTCGCACTTGCATCCATTTATCAGCTGGAACACCCACAACTTCGACTGATTTATTAATAATGTCACGAACGACATTTTCAATACTTTCTTTCTTTTCATTATCTCTTTTTAAAATTTCACAATGAATTTCATCTTCAAATTTCACAAGTACTTTATCTTCACTTGCCGCTACAGGTTCTGAATTTTGCAATAAGCTCACCAATGACTTTTGATCGCGATCTTTTGCATATTGAATCACATCTGCCCAACGCTCTTTAATACGGGCAATATCTTCTTTATTCGCTTTATCCAATACTTTTGCAATTTGTTCCACAGAATATGTAGAACCCCCACCACGACGTTTCGTTTGTTTAGGCTTAGGTGGTGCGCTTTGACCTGTAATCCCTTGAGATTTCAATGTACGTAATTCAGACTCTAATGCTTCCATACGTCTGACCATCGCATCATTACTTTCTGAAGGTGCATGATTGACGACAACGTCACCTGTTTGGGCTACTTCTTTAATCATTTCAGATAACTTTACAAGCAATACTTCAAAATGCACATTTTGATTGACGCTGAACCGTATCGATACGAGCGTATCATTAATAATATCAATCATTTTATATAAAATTTCTAAGTCGTATTGAACGAGCGCATCAAACGTTGGCGTTTCACCTGTCGTTTTAATCATAATCGTATCGCGCACGAAGTAAATCATATCGTTAATGAGGCGATTGACTTCTTTACCTTCACTGACAAAACTGTGATACCGTTCAAATGCGGCATGGACATCACCTTGTACCACATCTTGAAATAGTGCGTTTAAGTCTGATTCATCCAAACTTCCCGTCACATCTAATGCGTCTTTAAGTGTTAAACGGTCATCACCAAAAGCAATAGCTTGGTCCATAATACTTAACGCATCACGCATACCCCCTTCTGATACTTTCGCAATAAACGCTAATGCGTCTTGATCATAAGCAATGCTTTGTGATTCGGCAACATATTGCAAGCGTTCGACAATGCTGTCAGTATTAATGGCTTTAAAATCAAAGCGCTGTGCACGCGAAATGATTGTAGGGGGTATTTTGTGAGGTTCAGTCGTTGCCAAAATAAAAATGGCGTGTGCTGGTGGTTCTTCTAACGTTTTTAATAGCGCGTTAAATGCGCCTGTTGTCAGCATATGAACCTCGTCGATAATGTACACTTTATACTTAGACTGACTTGGTGCGTATTTAACTTTATCACGGATGTTACGAATCTCATCGACACCATTATTACTCGCTGCATCGATTTCTATAACGTCTGAATTCGTCCCTTGTGTAATACTTACACAGCTCGCGCATTCATTACACGGTTCACCGTCTGAACGCGTCTCACAATTCATCGCTTTTGCGAATATTTTAGCGATACTCGTCTTACCAGTGCCCCTTGGCCCGCTAAAAATATACGCATGTGATTGTTTCTCTTTAGCGATGGCATTTTTCAATGTTTTTGTGACATGCGTTTGACCGACAACATCTTCAAAACTTTGTGGTCTAAACATTCGGTACAATGCTTGATAATTCACTATGGCACCTCCGTTTTTACAATAGTCTCATTATAGCATGTCTACTTTAAATTGTATGTGTTAACTCAATCAAAATCAGATGAAACATACGCAATTTCTCCATGGGGCGGACTTTCAAGCGTATCCCATAAAAATTTTACGAATGTTTGCGTTTGTAACGCATGATTTGCATGTGTAATGCTGTGTTGGGAGGCCAGTTCATATCCTAACGGCTCAAAATATGCTTGTTGACCGACGACAATCATCGTTGTATATTCTAGCGCTTGTGCACGTTCCTCTAATGCACGAACGAGCGCTTTCCCTAATCCCATCTGTCGATATGAAGTTTTTACAGATAGGGAAGCTAACATTAACGCATGATACGCCTCTTGTTCACTTTTGATGTGTATCGGTGTACATAAGGCATGACCGATAATATCACCTGCTTCATCCTTCGCGATTACTTCAAGTTCATAATGATACTCAGGGGCCAATCGTAATTGTTGTATACGTTCATAAGCGTTAGCGTCCACGTCTTGATACGCGTCTTGAATCATTTCAAGCGAAGGTTCATAGTCATTTTCTGTTAATGTACTTATATATACAGACATTTCATCGCTCCTTTCTTTACATACAATAATTACGCACATTATATCAAAATTACGTATGCCATACGTTGATAAACTGTGAAAACGACAAGATAAAAAAAGAACTCCTCATATCGAGAAGTTCTTGTACTCTATAAATGTTATTGATTTGCATATAAAAACCGTGCACCTTCGCGTTGTATATGCATCATAAACGTTACCAAAGTCGATAGCTAAATCTCGGCTACCCCACGGCACATATGAGAATCCACTTAATGCTGCTTCCGTCAGGACCTGACATGGTTCATGGGTTCATATTGCATGGGACCGAAATCTTCAAACACCTCGTGCTTTGGGCAGACTTCACAAATACACATCCGCAACAAAGGAATTCAGCCTCGCATAAAGCGGTTTTCGAGAATAGGGAACCGCTACCTCCCCGCTTAGCACGGTAAAATTAATATTACTATATCCTATTATGCAAATGCAAGCCCTAACTTACTTTAACTTTGACAAACCATTGAACAGAACACCTATCCACTTACCCTATATTTTATGACGGCGTGAAAAATCCATAAATTTAAACTCTGTCGCGATATGTTTCGAGATATTATACTGGAACTTCGTCGTATCTTTGAGGTGTACAATACCACGTACTGTCGCTGTATATTCTGGTGCCATCGCCCCAAACGCTTCACGCTCTATTTGTCCAAATGGTTCAAACGTAATGGATTTACTGGAAAAACTAATTTCAAATCCTTTCACATTCTCAATATAATCATAGAGAGATTCTTGGACGATGACTTCTGTTAAATCAGGAAACATGTCGGCACGCACATAGTCTTCATCGATAATTTTAGTGACGCCTTCAACTTGACGATAACGTATAAAATGCCATAATGGCGTGTCCATTGAAATTTTCAATGCTTGTTTGACATGTGGCACGTCTTTTGCAACGATGCGCTCGAACGTATGGACAACGGTTTGATGTTGTAAATTCATATATTTTTTAACTTCTTTAAAGCTCATTAAATCCGCAAACGGAAACTCTGTCACACCTTGATAAATGACGACAGATCCTTTTCCTCGAATCTTTTGAATCATGCCTTCAGATACGAGCATATTCAAACTTTTACGCACTGTTTCACGTGACACGTTGTAATTTTCTACCAACTGATGTTCAGACGGCAATCGTTCACCATAACGGTAATCGCCCTCTAATATTGCGCGTCGCATATTTTCGTAAATCAGTTTGAATTTATTTTGTTTCATCGTCGTCCTCGCCTCTTATTCATTTTCTTTTGCGATTACAATCGCACTATAGCCACCAACGTCATTTTTATTTATCGTACCATTTTGTATCACAATATGACCATCTAAATTTATATCATCAGGTAGTGTCACTGTATCACCTGTTATATTGGCGACAATGAGCCATACATCACCTTTATAATGACGTTCGTAAATAAATAGCGCCGGATGCGACATGTGTTTTGGTACGATATTGCCATATGTGATAATGTCATGATCATGTCGTAAACGAATAAGGTCTCGGTACGTATAAAAGAGGGAATTTTCATCCGCTAAAGCCGCTTCAACATTAATTGTCCGGTAATTATGTGCCACTTCTATCCATGGCGTGCCCGATGTAAATCCTGCATGAGCTGAAGCATCCCATTGCATAGGCGTTCTCGAATTATCCCGTGATTTCTGACCTAAAATTGTCAAAATGTCAGATTCTGCCATTCCCTTATCTTTCATCATTTGATATGCATTTAAAGACTCCACATCGCGGTATTGTTTGATTGATGTAAAGTGTGGGTTGGTCATACCGATTTCTTCCCCTTGATAAATATAAGGTGTTCCTTGCAGCATATGCAGTACTATCGCAAGCGTTTTGGCACTCTTTTGTCGTAGCACCTCGTCCGCATCGCTACCAAAACGTGAGACAACGCGAGGTTGATCATGATTACACCAAAATATCGCATTCCAACCGCCACCATCATATATGCCACGTTGCCAATCCATTAAGATGGACTTTAATTGGTATAAATCAAATGATTGATCCGTCCATTTTTCACCATTTTTATAATCGACTTTTAAATGATGAAAGTTAAATACACTGCTTAGTTCTTGACGGTCTTCACGCGTGTACCGAATACAATGATCTAACGTGGTTGAAGACATTTCCCCCACTGTCATTAAACCTTTATCTCCAAAAGTATTACGATTTAATTCATGTAAATAATCGTGCACCCGGGGTCCATCAGTATAAAATTCTTTTCCAATCGCTTCAGAATCTTTAAATTCACCTTTAGAAATTAAGTTGATCACGTCAAAACGAAAACCATCCACACCTAAATCAATCCAATGATTTACGATATCAAACACTTCTTGTCGCACTTTAGGATTATCCCAATTTAAATCCGCTTGTGTAACATCAAATAAATGTAAGTAATATTCTTCAGAACTCGTATCATACGCCCAAGCATTACCGCCAAACTTAGATTCCCAATTGGTAGGAGGCCCATCATCTGAAGGTTTGAAAAAATAATAATCCCGATAAGGACTCGATTTAGACTTCAATGCTTCTTGAAACCATCGATGTTCCGTTGACGTATGATTGACAACAATATCCAACATAATTTTAATATTTCGATCATGCGCTTCTTGTATGAGCATTTTTAAATCTGCTTCATCACCAAAATGTTTATTAATTTGATAATAATCTCGAATATCATAGCCGTTATCGTTCATCGGCGAATCGTATATCGGCGTTAGCCATATATAATCCACACCCAAAAACGCGAGATAATCTAACTTTTCAACAATACCTTGTAAATCGCCTTCACCATTGCCTGTTGTATCATTAAAAGATTTTACATAAATTTGATACACAACCGATTTCTTCCAATCTCGTTGTACCAATGTAATCCCACCTTAAACTTAAAGATTTTCATCTACCATTTTTTTCGTTTTTTCACGACTAAATCGCGATAAAACGATTGTTAATATACAAGGGACAATCATTGAAACGACTGTTGCTATCGCGTATACTCCCCAAAACTGTTGTTTAATGGATAAAATGGCAGGAACACCGCCAACACCAACACTACCAATGACACCAGATGCTCCAATGAAAGCACCAACGCACATAGATGTTAAAATCGCCGCAATAAATGGATATTTTAATGGTAAGTTCACACCAAACATTGCTGGCTCTGTCACACCTAAGAACCCTGAAATCCCTGATGTTGCAGCCAAACTTTGTTCTTTCTCAAGCTTACGTTTCTTGTAGACATACCATGCACCAAACGCCGCAGAGCCTTGTGCGATATTGGACATAGCCACAATCGGCCATAAATATGTGCCACCAACACTACTTCCCATCAGTTGGAAGTCCACTGCTAAAAACATATGATGTAATCCTGTAATGACTAATGGTGCATATAATAAGCCATAAAATGCACCGCCAAGCCATCCTGCATTTTGGAATAAAAATGTCACTGCGCCTGTTAAGCCTTTACCTAACACTAACGCGACTGGACCAATGATTAAAAAGGCTAAAAATCCTGTTACGAGTAACGCTATAGGTCCAACTACTAACAATTTAATCGAATCATGCACCACTTTATTCAGTGCTTTTTCAATTTTAGCTAACACATAGGAAGCAAGTAATACGGGTAATACTTGACCTTGATAATTAAGTTGTTCAATTTTCAAACCAAAAATGTGCCATGTAGGAATTTTATCGACTTTCCCGATATCATATTGAGATACTAATTGTGGGTGCATCAATACGAGCCCCAGTACAAGCCCGAGCACTGGATTCCCACCGAATACGCGCATCGCACTCCAACCGACAAGTGCCGGTAAGAAAATAAACGCAGTTGTCGCAATGACATTAATGATATTCGCGAAATCAGCAATTTGCGGTACACGTTCGACGATAGACGGCGATTTATTAATCAATGGCATCGTCAAAACGTTGTTAATCCCTAACAGTAAACCTGCTGTTACAATCGCAGGCAAAATCGGTATAAAAATATCACCTAACAATTTGATTAAGCGCTGGATTGGGTTCCCCTTTTTCGCAGCCATCGCTTTAGCTTCATCTTTCGACGCTTCTGTAGTTCCTGTTTCATTAACTAACACTTTGTATGCTTCATCTACAGTGCCTGGACCAATAACGATTTGGTATTGATTATCTGCCTTAAATTGACCTTTCACAAGCGGATTTGCAGCTAATTTGTCTTTGTTCACTTTACTATCATCTTCTAATACTAAGCGTAAGCGTGTCACACAATGTGTAGCGGTTTGTAAATTGGCTTTACCACCAATGGCATCGATAATGTCACGCACATCTGATACTTTTACAGCCATCCCATACACTCCCTCTTTTTCGACTTGTCTATACAAATTATATGTTGTATAGACAAGTTTTGTAAAGGCTTTCATAAATCTTTATGCAAATGTCCATAAAATAAATAACACCCCTCATACTTAGCACATCAATTAGGCATAATGAACGACGTCATTTTTGATTAAACTACTTTTTTATACTTTGTTCATTTAAACACTTTTGTTTTAGCTCATAGCAAAGTCACCTTTTTTACATTGGGTTCGTTTTAAATGCGTCTTCAATCACACATTTTTCAACAACGTAAAAAAGCCAAATGTTCAAATCGCGTTAAACATTTGGCTT
Organism: Staphylococcus agnetis; assembly: GCF_011466855.1. NCBI lineage: Bacteria > Bacillati > Bacillota > Bacilli > Caryophanales > Staphylococcaceae > Staphylococcus > Staphylococcus agnetis. The sequence continues at coordinate 162,126 of NZ_CP045927.1, read as the reverse complement.
TTATATCTATTAGTCTTGGATTTTACTTATAATGGCGGAGGAAGAGGGATTCGAACCCCCGCGAGCCGTTAAGCCCCTGTCGGTTTTCAAGACCGATCCCTTCAGCCGGACTTGGGTATTCCTCCGTGTTACGAGCACATAAAATATAATATTATAGCCCGCACACAATGTCAACAAAAATTTTACAAAAATTAAACAAAAGTTTTGCGCTTGAGATGTTCATGAACTGAAACAGCGACTTCACGCCCTTCTTTAATTGCCCAAACGACTAAACTTTGGCCACGACGTGCATCACCAGCCGCGAAATATTTAGCTTGATTCGTTTTATAATCTTGCGTATTCGCAACAATCTTTTGACGATTCACTTTAAGGTCAAGCGCTTGGGTAATTTGAGACGTTACCCCTTCAAAACCTATCGCCAATAACACAAGGTCCGCTGGGATTAAAATCTCACGGTCATCTCCCACAAGCGAGCCATCTGCTTGATCTCGTTGTACTTGCGCATAAATGCCACGTACATGAAACATATCATCAATGTCAAATCGCATCGTTTGAATTCCATAAGCTCTTGGTTCCACCCCAAATTTCGCTTCATATTCTTGATGCGCATAATCTTTTTTCAAAACAGGTTCAGGAAATGGCCAACTATAGTTCATTTCAAAACGCTCAGGCTTTTTGGCTTTACGATTAAATTGAACGACAGATTTACACCCATCACGCAACGCCGTGGCAACACAGTCCGCACCGGTATCGCCATCACCAATAACGACCACATTTTTCCCTTTAGCAGAAATGGTTTGTTGTGACGTTTCCCCAAGTAACAATTGGGTCTGTTCAGTTAAATAATCCATCGCAAAATGAATCCCTAACCCCATACGGCCTTCTAAAGGTAAGTTCCGTGGTTTTTCAGCACCTGTACATACAACAATGGCATCATACGTACGATCTAATTCCTCTTTTGTCATATCCTTACCAATTTCTACATTACAATAAAAATGAATGCCCGCTTCTTTCATCAAATCAATGCGTCGAAATACAACATCTTTACCCAATTTCATATTGGGGATGCCATATGTCAATAAGCCCCCTGGTTGTGCTTGTTTTTCAAAGATATCTACCGAATATCCTAACGCATTTAATTCTTCAGCCGCTGCCAATCCAGCAGGACCACTCCCAATAATGGCAACTTTTTGGTCAATACGTGCGTGAGGCATGCGTGGTTTAACCCAATCATTTTCAAAAGCTTCATCTATAATGGTACGTTCGATCCCCTTTATGGCCACAGCATCTCGATTGATTTTCATCACACATGAGGCTTCACAAGGTGCAGGACATACATAGCCAGTAAAATCTGGAAAGTTGTTTGTTTCTGACAAGCGCTCAAACGCCGTTTTGAAATCACCGCGATATACTAAATCATTCCATTCAGGTATATAATTGCCTAGCGGACAACCGAGCGTTTCACGTTCAATTTGAACACCAGTTTGACAGAACGGTGTGCCACAGTCCATACATCGTGCCCCTTGTTGTTGTGCATCCCCATTTGTGAATCGAGACTGATACGGTTCAAAATTCGCAATTCGGTCCGTCAAAGGCAACTCATCAAGCTTTCGTTTTGGATATTTCATAAATCCTTTAAATTCACCCATTATTAGACCTCCTTTAGTAAACCGAAATCGTCGTATCTAAACTTGATACAGCGAGATCAGATTGATCATTAAACGCCGACAACAAGGCTTCTTGACGGCCTTGATTTTGTTCATAATGATAAATCTTTTGCATCATACGTTTATAATCTTTCGGAATCACTTTAATACAATTTGCGAGCTGTGCCTCAAAATTTTCTAAAATACGTTGCGCTTTTGTACTTTGTGTATACGTTACATGATTGGCTAACATTTGCTTCAACATTTCGGCTTCTTTAGCATCCGTTACAGCATCAAAATCTAATGTATTTAACGCATGTGCCGCTTTAAACGCCTCAACATCTGAAGGGAAAATGTAGCTCACACCACCGCTCATCCCTTGGCCGAAGTTTCTACCGACGTCTCCTAATATCACAACACGTCCACCAGTCATATATTCTAATCCGTGATCTCCAACACCTTCGACCACAACATTCACGCCACTATTACGGATACAAAAACGTTCACCTGCACGGCCGTTAATATATGCACTTCCGCTCGTTGCGCCATAAAAACATACGTTACCAACGATAATGTCACGTTCGCGTGCTTCATTAGGCGCATTCACGACGATTTGTCCACCAGATAGACCTTTACCGACATAATCGTTTGCATCTCCGGTGTGATGTAACGTAAGCCCTTGCGGAATCCATGCACCTAAGCTTTGACCCGCATGACCTGTTGTATACACGTTTATCGTATTAGGTTCAAGCCCTTTTAAACCGTGTTGTTGTGTGATCTCACTCCCTGTAATGACACCGACATTACGTTGTTCATTACCTATTGTGAACGTACCGCTAAAAGGTACACCACGCTCAATCGCTTGATGCGTTGCAGGTAAAAGTTCAGTAAGATCAAATCCATGCTCTAGACCGTGTTGTTGCTCGATAGACTTCGTACGCTCCCCTTCATTTTGATGTAGTAATGCATTTAAATTCAGTTCACGCGCTTTTGGATGCTTACGCGCTTTATAAGATGGTGTTAATAAATCCGTTCGACCCACAAGTTCATCTACTGAACGTAAACCGAGTTCCGCTAAAATTTCACGTAATTCTTGCGCCACAAAGTGCATGTAATGAACCACATGATCTGCTTTGCCTGTAAACAGTGCGCGTAAATCTCCATTTTGTGTTGCGATACCGACAGGACACGTATCTTTATGACATACACGCATCATAATACAACCTAGTACTACGAGTGGTGCTGTCGCAAAACCGAACTCTTCTGCACCTAAAGCAGCAGCATAGGCTACATCACGGCCTGTGAGTAACTTACCATCTGTCTCAAGGCGTACGCGTGAACGCAATCCATTGAGCATCAGTGTTTGATGCGTTTCTGCCAATCCTAATTCCCATGGTAATCCAGCATGTTGAATACTCGTTTTAGGGGAAGCTCCTGTACCTCCATCGTATCCAGAAATCACTATTTTATCTGCAAAAGCTTTCGCCACACCTGCGGCAATCGTACCTACCCCTGATTTTGATACGAGTTTTACCGTAATGTCGGCTTGGCGATTCACATTTTTTAAATCATGAATCAACTGAGCTAAGTCTTCAATAGAATAAATATCATGATGTGGTGGGGGTGAAATTAAGCCAATACCTGGTGTTGATCCCCTTACTTCAGCAATCCAAGGATATACTTTTGTCCCCGGAAGTTGTCCCCCTTCGCCTGGTTTAGCGCCTTGTGCAACTTTAATTTGAATTTCTTTAGCATGTTGTAAATAATGACTGGTCACACCAAAGCGACCTGATGCCACTTGTTTAATCGCACTTTTATAGTCCGCCCCATCTTCGGACACCTTATAACGTTCAAGTGCTTCGCCACCTTCTCCACTGTTACTTTTCCCACCAAGACGGTTCATCGCTTCTGCTAAAGTTTGATGTGCCTCTTGAGAAATCGAACCATAACTCATCGCCCCTGTTTTAAAACGTTTAACAATGGCTTCCACAGACTCAACTTTATCTATATGAATACTTGATTGCGTTTTGAAATCAAACAAGTCTCGCAAATGACTTGCCGTATGATGATTCGCAACTTCTGAAAACTGCTTAAACTTTTCATAGTCATTGTCGCGACACGCATGTTGTAATAACTGGATGGTCATTGGATTAAATGTGTGATATTGCCCTTGTTGGCGCCATTGGAATGTACTACCCGGTTGTAAATAAGGCTGGTCAATGGTTTGACGGCGTTTATTTTCAACATCCAATGTCGCTAATGAAATGCCCGACAGTTTAGACGGTGTTCCTGGGAAATAATGTTCAATTACATCGTCTCCTAAACCAACCGCTTCAAAAATTTGTGCCCCATGATAACTTTGTACCGTGGAGATCCCCATTTTCGCCATCACTTTTATAAGTCCTTCTGAAAAAATCGTATTCAGTTGCGCCACATTAGACGCAACGTCCCCTTGTATACGTTTATTTTCAGTTAAATCGGCAACGGTTTTTTGCGCTAAATACGGTACGACTGCATTGGCTCCGTAGCCTACAAGACAAGCTAAATGGTGAACTTCACGCATTTCCCCAGACATCGCAACGATACTGGTTTGCATACGAAGGTCATGGCGGATAAGTAATTGATGAATATGACTAACCGCAAGTAACATTGGCATCGCAAATTGCGTTGCCTCGCTCACAGATTTGTCTTCTAAAACGACGACTTCTACCCCTTGTTGTACTGCTTCAATCACAGCTTTCCCCAAATTGTTTAACGCCTCTTTTAAGTTTTCTGTGTATCCCGTTGAAAAATAAGCCGTTTTTAACGCATGTGATGCAATATGTTGCAATTGATGTTCTGTTAACACAGGGTGTTTTAATTGCACCCGCTTCAGTGCATCTGGTCCTGGTTTAAGTACATTGCCTTCCCCACCTAAATATGTGAGCTCACTCGTGACGATTTTTTCACGGTAGGCATCAATAGGCGGATTGGTTACTTGCGCAAACAGTTGCTTAAAGTAATTAAATAGCGATTCCGGTTGTTCATTTAATACAGCAAGTGGCGCATCATACCCCATAGCACCAATCGGGTCTTTTCCACCCGTTATTAACTCAGTTAAATATTTATCAATATCTTCTTTCGTGTAACCAAAGCGTTGTTGCATTTGAAATACCGTTTCATCAGACACATTTAACCCTTGATATGGGATGTGGTCTATATCGAGATTAATACGTTCATCTGATAACCATTGCGCGTAGGGTTGTTGCGATGCAATGGTTTGTTTCAACGCTTCGTTTCCGATGACTTGATGTTCATTAAAATCAACGAGCAATAATTTCCCTGGGTTTAATTGCCCTTTATACGCCACTTCTGTCTCATCAACATCTACGACACCCACTTCAGATGAAAAAATAATTTCGTTATTTGTTGTAATCGTATAACGACCTGGACGCAAGCCATTTCGGTCTGTTAACGCACCGAGTTTATCCCCATCACAAAACGAAATCATCGTCGGTCCATCCCACGGTTCCATGAGATAACTATAAAATTCATAAAAGGCACGCACATTGGGATCATTGCTCTCGTTGTACAACCATGGCTCTGGAATAAGCAACATCGCTGCTTGTTCTGGCGGCATCGCTAAACTTAAAAATTCAAGCGCATTATCAACGATGGCCGAGTCACTGCCCGATTCATCCAAGATGCGATGCACTTTATGCGCATCTGTACCAAATACCGTTTGAATTAAACGTTTTTGACGGGCACGCATCCAATTCACGTTACCTTGAATTGTATTAATTTCCCCATTATGCATTAACAAACGATTCGGATGTGCCCGCTCCCAGCTCGGAAACGTATTCGTACTAAAACGTGAATGTACTGATCCGAATTTTGAAACATACGCCGCTTGTTGTAAGTCGACATATAAGGCTTTAATTTGATCTGAACGCAGCCATCCTTTATATACAATGGTACGTCGAGACAAACTCGTAAAATAGATGCCTAATTTTTCTTTACTACTATAATGTTCAATTTGTTTACGCGCGAGATAAAGTGCACGATCAAAATGTTTCGCTGAGCGATTGACCACGAACAGTTGTTGAATGGTAGGCATCGTTTTGGCAACGTGTGGTGCCAGGCAAGTTACATCTACCGGAACGTCTCGGTAACCGAGAAGCGCCAACCCTTCCGCTTCAAAAATACGAGCAATTTTAGGGTGGTGCTTAGATTGAGAAATGTCTTCGTTAGCGAAATACATACCCACCGCATAATCCCCTTCTTGGGGTAAATCCAGTGCCACCACCGACTTAAAATACGCATAAGGAATTTCAGTCATTATGCCAGCACCGTCACCAGTAATACCGTCTGCACCAATGCCTCCACGATGATCTAGTCGACGTAGCATTTCTAATGATTTTTCCACAATATGGTGCGAACGTTTATTATCCATATTGGCATAAAAGCCAATGCCACACGCGTCATGCTCTTCACGCGCATCATAGAGTCCATTTTGAGCATACGATAAATTGTTAGACATTTCTGACACCTCTCTTCAGTAATACAATCAACTATATAGATACTCATTTATCACATCAATATATAATTGAGATGAAATCTATCTCATTTTGAGATAATATGGACATAAATGGGGGGAGAACGTTGGAACTAAAACAATTAAAGTATTTTGTAGAAGTTGCTAAAAGAGAACATATATCTGAAGCCGCTTTAGAATTGAATGTCGCGCAATCAGCCATTAGCCGTCACATTAGTAATTTAGAAAGTGAATTAGGTACTGCTTTATTTCACCGTAAAGGGCGCAATGTATATTTAACGACAGAAGGGAAACATCTACTTAATGTTGCGCGTCCTATTTTAGAACAAGTGGATCAAACGTTAGACTATTTTCAAATGCAACAAGAAGTCCGTTCAAGCACCGTGATGTTGGGATATATAGATGGTGCCGTTGGCCAAATTTTACCGCAAGTGTTAGATAAAATTGAAACTGAGATGGCAATCTCCATCATTCCTACCTTACTTAAAGCACAAGACATTAAAACGGCCTTAGCCAGCAATGAAATTGATATTGCCATCACCAATGAAGGGATTGCAGATGCGCAATTTGAGCACCACCCACTATTTGAAGAAACATACGTTTTATACGGTCCACCACATCATCCATTAATGACCGTCCCGAATCCACCGATGTCACATATTTTAAAGCATCAACTTTACATTCATGAACCCGTATCCGAAGACTTTAAAACCTATCTACACGCCCATGCAATACATCCCGTTTATCAGTGTAAAGTAACACAATTCGCACGCTTTATCTTACAACGTGAAAAAGGCTTTGTCGTTGCACCATCTTATATAAATCTATATAGTCATACACATCAATGGTCTAAAATCTCATTATCACATACCGATATGCGTAAGACGGTGTCACTCGTATATCGTAAAGACTATGCACATACGGACCACTTAAAAATGATTAACATGCTTATCTCACATTTACAACAACATGCAACTTATCATTAAAAGGAGACATTTATGACACGATTTCAATCGCATCGCTCATTTTTGTTGACGTTATTGATTACAGTGATTTTGGCAATAGCTGTCATTGTATTCACATGTTTTAACGCACGCTTTTATTCGACTCCAATTGGAAAAGTCACTGAAGTCGTCAAACATCATAAAGAAACGTCAATCGATGAACATAAAAATAAAGATATTAAATATACAGATACACTACATATTAAATTACTGAACACAAAGGATGAAGGAAAAACGATTACCGTCCATCACCCTTACAATCAATCTAAAACGGAAGAACAAGCGTATCACCCCGGAGACAAAGTATTGATCCATCTCGGCAAACACGCACACGATCATTATATACAAGAGAAAAAACGGGATACGCTTGTCGCAACGTTAATGAGTGTATTTGCCATCGCATTATTAATTGTAGGCCACCGCGTTGGTGTACAATCCATTTTATCAATTGTATTAAATACGATAGCAATATTATCAGCAATCGCACTCTATAATGCATATACTCACCTTAATTTATTTATGCTCATGAGTATTGCTGTACTCATCGCAACCGCGATAACACTTTGGCTCGTTATTGGATGGACGAAACGTACTATAGTAACAATCATTAGTACGTTACTCGGTACCTGGCTTTCGGTCGGTTTGTCGTGGGTAGTGATTATGTTGACGCACGCAGAAGGTATTAAATATGAAACGATGAGTTTTTTAACTTTGCCACCCCATGTCATCTTTTTAGCATCTGTGATGGTAGGATCACTCGGAGCCGTCATGGATGTTGCCATTACGATATCGAGTGGTATGTATGAAATTATGCAACGTTCCCCACATATTTCACGTAAACGCTGGATTTTAGCAGGACGTAATATTGGTAGTGATATTATGGGGACCATGACGAACATATTGCTATTTTCATATTTAGCGGGCGGTCTCCCATTACTGCTTCTATATTTAAAAAATGCGAATACACTCACCTACAGTATTTCCATGAACTGGTCTTTAGAAATCGCACGTGCGATTACAGGTGGCATCGGCATAGTGTTAACCATTCCAATCACCATTGCATTGATGCAACTTTGGCATTTTTGGGAAAGAGGTGACCGCACATGAACGCAGTCGTCGTTTTAGCGCTGATTTTATTTGTATTAATGTTGATTTTTGGCGGTAAATCGGGCGCTATCGCTTTCGGTACATTATTTTTAAATTTTATATTGCTCGTCATCGCAATTATAATGATGATTTTTGGTATACCCATTTATATCGTAACGCTGATTTTTTGTATTATCGTAGCAGCGATTAACTTATTCGCACTCAATAGTTTTAACATTAAAACTTTCGCAGCGTTTATCGCAAGCATTGTCACAACCGTTATTATGCTTGCAGCGATATATTTATCAATTCATTTCGGACATCTACAAGGTTTCACCCAAGAAGAACAAGATGAGACGTATATTTTTTCAATGAATATCGGTATTGATATGGAACAATTCATGATTTTCGTCGTAATTCTTGCAGTGATTGCGGCAGTAATTGACTTAGCCATTACCATCAGTTCACCAATGTATGAACTTCATGAAACAAATCCATCACTTTCTTCACGCGCATTATTTGAATCTGGAATGCGTGTTGGCCGTGAAATTTTGGCAACTTCTGCCAATACCATTTATTTAGCTTTTATTGGTGGTTCAATGACACTCGTATTCTGGTTTTTTAATTTACACTATCACTTTGGGCATCTCATTAATGCCAAACTATTCGTCCAAGAACTGATAACCATCGTTCTTGGTGGTATTGCCATCGCCATATGTATACCAATAACTGCTGCGATTACTGCTTGGCTCATTCACAATCATCACCGATTACCGATTTCATTTAATAGCCGTACATGAGATGACGCCATTAGGGTAAAAGAACATGGAGGTGAATGTCATGACGCATATACACATACGCGGCGCACGTCAAAACAATTTAAAAAATATTCACGTAGCGATTCCAAAACATCAACTCACAGTCGTTACCGGTCGCTCAGGGTCAGGTAAATCCTCTCTCATTTTTAGTACCATTGCGGCTGAATCTGAGCGCTTATTAAACGAAACGTACTCAAGCTACATCCAACATCAATTAACACACTATGATAAACCAGATGTAGACCAAATAGAAAACTTGCCCGTAGCCATGATTATTAATCAAAAGCGACTTGGCGGTAATTCACGATCAACCGTGGGAACGATTTCTGACATTTATGCCTCCGTTCGCTTATTATGGTCACGGATTGGCGAACCATTTGTAGGTTATTCGGATGTCTTTTCCTTTAATAACCCAAATGGAATGTGTGAAACTTGCCAAGGATTAGGCTATGTTGAAGACATTGATTTAAACGAGTTATTAGATTATGAAAAATCGCTCAATGAAGGCGCGATTAACTTCCCATCATTTAAACCGGACAGCTGGCGAGGAAAACGTTATCGCTATTCAGGTCTTTTTGATAACGACAAAAAATTAAAAGATTATACAGAAGAAGAAATGCACACTTTCTTATATACAGAACCGACTACACTTAAAAATCCCCCTTCCAACTGGCCAAAAACAGCCAAGTTCGAAGGTTTAATCCATCGGTTCCGACGCTCATTTTTAATCAATGACAATTTTGAGAAGAAACGGTTTTTAAAAGACATACAACGTGTTGTCACCACACATCAATGTCCTACTTGTAACGGACAACGGCTAAATCAGAAGGTACTTCGTTGTAAAATCAATGGTATGAACATCTCAGAATTTACTGCATTAACCATAGAAGAAACCATTCCATTTTTAAAAACGATTCAAAGCGATAAAGCTGCATTTATCATCCAACCTTTATTGACACAACTTGAAGCGCTCAATGATATTGGATTGAATTATTTAACACTTGGGCGTGAAACGACAACCCTTTCAGGGGGTGAATCCCAGCGCATCAAACTGATTCGTCATTTAAATAGCCCGCTTACCGATTTAGTCTATATCATTGATGAGCCAAGTGTTGGATTGCACCCTGAAGACATTGAAAAGATCAATCAAATTATGTTAAACATACGTGACAAAGGCAACAGTGTCATCATCGTTGAACATGATCCCGATGTTATTAAAATCGCTGATCATGTCATAGACATCGGACCGGGCGCTGGCAAAAATGGTGGCAATGTTACCTTTGAAGGCACATATCGTGACTTATTAAAATCAGATACTGACACAGGACGTGCATTAACACGCCATCATCAATTAAAAACGCATACACCGACCCATTACAAGAATTGGTATACGTTAAATCACATCTCACGTAATAATTTAAATGACGTCTCAGTTAAAATACCGAAGCAGGCGCTCACGGTGCTCACTGGTGTCGCAGGTTCTGGTAAAAGCTCTTTAATCAAAGCTGGGTTTGAAAGAGAGCCGAATGCCATATTTATTGATCAAAAGCCTGTACATGCGTCTAACCGGTCGAACCTACTCACCTATATGGATGTCTTTGATGAAGTACGCGACTTTTTTAGTAAAGCAACGGGTCTTAAAAAAGGCATGTTGAGTTATAATTCAGAAGGTGCATGTCCCAACTGTAATGGTAAAGGCGTGCTCAAAACCGAACTCGCATTTATGCCAGATTTTTCACAAGTATGTGAAGTGTGCGGTGGGACACGCTATAAGCAAGAGGTCTTAGATGCCAAAGTGGAAGGTAAGTCAATTGCGGATGTTTTAGCTCTAACGGTCGAGGAAGCTATCACCCTGTTTGAAAAAGAACCAACAATCGCGTCTCGCCTTAAAGCCCTACAATCTACAGGCCTTTATTACATGACGCTAGGTCAATCATTAGATACACTTTCGGGCGGTGAAATGCAGCGGGTTAAATTAAGCCGTTATTTAACAGAAAAAATGTCCAATCACGTGTTTATTTTTGACGAACCTACAACTGGCTTACATGAAGACGATATCCCAATTTTACAGTCTCGATTTGAACAATTGATCAAAGACGGCAATACAGTCATTCTGATTGAACACAATTTAACAATGATGACTCAAGCGGATTGGCTCATTGATGTGGGGCCGGGGGCTGGAACGAAAGGCGGACATATTTTATATAGTGGTCCTCCACAAGACCTCTTTCATATTCAAAACTCAGTCACCGCAAAACATCTCGCACGTTATATTGAATAAGTACCTCTCAAACCAAACGAATAGCCTTCAAAATTTATCACTCGATAAAATTTGAAGGCTATTTTTAACTCTAAGACGTATTTATTTATATATACTAAATAAGCGTTATTTCGCTTTAATAACGATTGAATTACCAGGATAAAATGCCACTTCAGTTGTTTTAGTATTGTACACTTCACCTTTTTTTACATGATGTTCAATCGATGTCGTACTATTTTTAATATGATTAATACGTAATGTAAGATTTACTAATTTATTGTTGTGATCAAAACCAACAATGACACCGTTTTTTTCAAAGAACGTTAAGTCTTTTTTTCCATAATATTTTTTGAAATCAGAACCTAACGCTTTAAAGACATCCGCTTTCGTAGATTGACCCACTTTTAATCCATTAAATATAAATTGATCGGCCTTTAAACCAGCATAAAAGTTTTTATCTTCTAAAGCGTTATTATTCGGTATATTAAATTGTCCATTATACGTATAATAAGGTGTTTGAGGTTGTGACGTCGCAGCATGTGCGGTATCCGAACCTTGACTCACAGCCCCCGCCCCTACTAACATTGTCACAGATAACCCAGTTGCTAATAAAGTTTTTGAGATGTTTTTCATTTTTTGATACTCCTTGTTCTCTTTATAATATTAAGTTGTTATAAAAACATTCCCTTATTATTATGTGATTTATTCTAACAAAATGATATGAAAATATCATTCATTTTACCATCATAAATTGGATGTATGTGGGTATACTACTAGAGACGGATTTCCGTTACAGATGACATTCCATTTTGAAATGTTATACTATTACAAAGACTATGTTAGCGTAAGGAGAATGATTATGTCTAAAAAAGATAATTCAACATTAAGTGCCGTTTCATTCGTACTTTCAAGTGCAACTGTTGCCATTGACTCATACAATGAATCGAACTTTAAAAACAAAAATAAACAATTAAGCTATTTATCGTTAGGTATTGGGGTTGGCGATATGTTGCTTGATTTTTATCTTACATTCGGTGCAAAAAGTAGTATTGCCAAGGCTTGGTCACTACTCTCATTAGGTCGCCAATTAAAATCATCATTAGAACGTTATAAAACAATTAAAGCATCTTAAATACAACATGCGCTTAAAGCCTTCAAAATTCACACTAAGAATTTTGAAGGCTGTTTTAGTATATTACTGTTTTAAATATTAATTTCGTAGAGATACACACCAACCAAACATGTAGGCGTATATGGTCCCGCGTGCAGTTTAAAATGAAACGCAAAAAAACGATGAGTCCTTCTAACGTAGAAACATCCACGTCGTTGAGACTCACCATGATAGTGATCAATTAATGAATATATTTAAATTGTGCTACGCTATAAGCAGGAATCGTACGATATGTGAGAATACCTGGGCTTGCACTATAGTTCATTTCTGAAACTAAAATACTGCCGTCTGCGTTCACGCGCTCAACGTATGCAACGTGACCATAGTAGCCAATATCTGTTTGTAAAATTGAACCCACTGCTGGACGATTGTTGATTGTATAGCCATCACGTGCGGCATTGTCATCCCAAGCGTTCGCATTCCACCAATACGTGCTGATGCCTTTACCAGCTGCCAAACGTTTATTAAACACGTGCCAAGTACATTGACCCCAGTCGTATAAATTTGAATGATTAAATACTGGAGAATAATAGCCAGGTGTCGATGGTTGGCTTGGTGTAGAAGGCGTTGATGCTGAACCACTTACTTTTAATGTTTGTCCTGGGAAAATTAAGAATGACGTTAAACCATTCAATGCCATAATGTTTTGATACGTTGTGCCATAACGCGCTGCAATTGAAGACAATGAATCCCCCGCTTGAACTGTATACGTTTGTGCCGTACCCGTTGATGTTGATGCTGGACGCGATGGCGTACGTGGTGTACGCGTTGGCGTTGGCACAGAGGCTCTACCACTTACTTTTAGCGTTTGACCCGGGTAAATCAAAGTACTTGTTAAACCATTTAAACGCATAATGTTCGTATAAGATGTACCGTAACGTGCTGCAATTGAAGAAAGTGTATCCCCGCTACGTACCGTGTACGTAGAACCTGAACTTGAACCGCCAGTATTCGTTACTCGAGATGTGTTAGATGACGTTCTGCCACCTGAAACTTTTAAAACTTGATCTGGGAAAATTAAATTTGAAGTTAAACCATTGTAAGACTTAAGTTGAGCGATAGTAATGTTAAATTGATTGGCAATAGACCATAACGAATCGCCAGCTTGTACACGATACGTTGCAGCATCAGCATCGTGTGCAGCGATAGCAGATACAGCCGATGTCCCAATCACCGCTGCGATTATTTTTTTACGCACGCGCTTCCCCTCCTAAATAGTGAAATAAGTTTACTTTTACTGATATACAAATTTATTATACACAGACCTTTGCGAAAAACATATATCCGTTATATAACATTCTTATTACAAATATTCCCACCTAATTTACGTTTGAAATGAGTGTTGCCACTTCGATTTATATTTTTAAAGGGTTTAACGGCATTTTCTTTAGACATAAATTAAGCATATCTTGTAACAATTGAAATATTACAGAATATTTAAGATATCACACCTCTTATTAAGTCATCTCCAGTAACTATTTTGTAATCATTCATACCCTTGCGTTGACCAACATCACTATCTTACATATACAAAAACGCCTTCAACATTCCTTTATAACAGAATATTGAAGGCGGTGTTTTTTATTTATAATATGCATCCTACTTAGGCATCTAGCGCTTGCTTTAAATCTGCTACTAAGTCAGCAGTATCTTCAATTCCAAGTGATAATCGAACCAGGCCATCGGCAATGCCTTCTTTCGCACGCACTTCTGCTGGAATCGATGCATGCGTCATTAGGCTTGGCACTGAAATTAAACTTTCAACAGCCCCTAGACTTTCAGCTAATGTAAAGTATTGTGTTTGCGTTACTAGTTTTTTAGCAGTTTCCACATCCTTCACTTCAAACGACACGATACCTGGCATTCCGTCTGCTTGTTTTTGATGAATGTCTCTGTTCAAGTGACCTTCTATACTTGGATGATAAATCTTCGCTACATTGTCGTGTTGTTTTAACATTTCCACAATAGCTAGAGCGTTACGTTCAATTTGTTCTAAACGTAATCCTAATGTTTTCATCCCACGAACGAGTAAATAACTGTCCTGTGGGCCGAGTACGCCTCCTGTTGAATTTTGAATGAAACCAATTCGTTCCGCAAGTGTCGCATCATTCACTACGACAAGCCCCGCAACAACATCACTGTGACCACCTAAATATTTGGTAGCCGAGTGTACCACGATATCTGCACCAAGTGTTAGTGGCGTTTGATAGTACGGCGTCATAAAGGTATTATCAACCACAGTAATTAAGTTATATTGTTTCCCAAGTTGACTGACAGCTTCAATATCCGTCACGCGTAATAACGGATTCGATGGTGTTTCAATAAACAACATTTTTGTATTATCTTTAATTTTAGCTTCCACGTCATCAATATTTGTCGTATTCACAAAATCAAACGTAATGCCGTAACGGTTAAACACTTTCGTCATGACGCGATACGTACCCCCATATACGTCAGACCCCACAATAATATGGTCACCTTGGTCTAATAGCATGACTACCGCACTAATTGCTGCCATCCCTGAACCAAACGCAAACCCATGCGTTCCATGTTCAAGTGCTGCAATCACTGACTCCAGTGACGTTCGTGTTGGATTCGCAGAGCGTGAATATTCATAGCCTTGTCGTAACGCACCGATGGCATCTTGTTCGTACGTACTTGTTTGATAAATCGGTGTAGTCACCGCACCTGTATAAGGATCTGTCGTCTGACCACCGTGAATTAATAACGTTTTTTTATTCATTTTCCATTCCTCCATATGTAAATATATTTTTCGACATATAACGATCACTACCATCAGGGAAGACAACAACGATATTTCCCTTTTGAATGCGTTGTGCGGTTTGAAGCGCCCCTTCTAATGCCGCACCTGATGAACTACCGACAAGTAGCCCTTCATAACGTGCCAAGTCTTTCACATGTTGAAATGCTGATGCGTCTGATACGACTTCGACTTTATCAATCCATGGTTGTTCCAAAAATGTGGGCCACACTTCAACACCAATGCCTTCTGTATCATGTTTGCCTTTTTCTTGACCACTCAAAATAGAGCCTTGTGGTTCTACTACTACACATCGAATTCCTTGAGAAACAAAGCGCTCTGCCACTCCCGAAAAAGTTCCACCTGACCCTGCACCTGCGACGAAATAATCGATATTTGGTAGATCATTTAAAATTTCTGATGCTAATGTGTGTTGGTATGCTTTAGGGTTTTCTATCGTTTCAAATTGATTCGTATAAAACGCATCATGTTCTATGGCATAAGCTTGTGCTGCTTGTCTTGCACCGGTCATTCCATCTTTATTTGGTGTGCGATAAATCGTTGCACCTAATGCGCGCATCACAGTCATTTTCTCTTCAGCAAACCCTTCAGGTGCGAAAATCACACATTGAATGCCGTATGGTTTCGCAGCCATTAATAATCCTATACCCGTATTCCCAGCTGTTGCTTCGACCACTGTGCCTCCCTTTTTTAAATCACCTTTGTTTAACGCCTGTTCAATGAAGTGCTTTCCTAATCGATCTTTAATACTCCCACCTGGATTAAACATTTCCAATTTCGCATATATGTGTACATCATTCGTACTATAATGTGACAAACGCACTAGCGGTGTATGTCCTATTAAGTCTAATACTTTAGTTGTCATATCGCTCCATCCCTAATCCTTAGTTTACAAATATGAATTATAGTATATAAAAGCTAAAGATTCAATCTTCTGATACGTTTTTAAGGCGTTGTAAGGGAACCATTTAAAAGATGAGATCAAAATACGCTATACTAAATAAAAAAAAGAGGTGGTTGGCATTGCAAATCATTTCGAAAGAGACACTAAATGAACAAGAGATACACGCACTCGTTAATCTTTACGCTTCCGTGGGTTGGCATGGGCACACGCCTGAAAACATTACTACCATTTATAAACAAAGCACCCATATTCTATTGGCATATCACGGTGAGGACTTGATTGGGTGTGGTCGCGCATTATCCGATGGCGTGTTTAACGCAGCCATTTATGACGTTGTCGTGCGTCCAACATATCAACGTCAAGGCGTTGGTCAACACATTGTGACCCACTTAGTTAGAGACATTGGTGAAGTTTCATGTATACATTTAATTAGCACACTTGGCAATGAAGCGTTTTATGCGCAGTGTGGTTTTAGGAAGCTGACAACTGGCATGGCCATTTATCAACATCCAAAATTAGCGACACAATATTTAGAATAGAGGTGCATGACATGATACGTGTTGAAACAGAGTTAGGCGATATCTTAGGTGAATCCCATCCTCATTATGATGTATTTAAAGGCATTCCTTATGCCATCCCACCTGTAGGAGATTTACGCTTTCAAGCAGCACGCCCCTATTCCAAGCGATTAGATGAATTTAAAGCGACGCAATTTGGCGCTGTGCCTATTCAACCTCCAAACAGTTTAGAATCATTTTTCAATGTAACGCCCACACACTACACTCAAAGCGAAGATTGTTTAACACTCAATATTTGGCGACCACATGGTACAACAGACAGTGACCGCTTGCCAGTCATCGTATACGTTTATGGTGGGAGTTTTGTAAATGGGCATAGCGCACTCGATATGTATAACCCAGAACACTTCGTCGCACAGCATCGCGTCATTGTCGTGACATTCAATTACCGTCTTGGTGCACTTGGGTTTTTAAATTGGTCAGAAATCAACCCAGCGTGGGATTACAATTTGGGGCTGTCAGATCAACAGTGCGCTTTTCAATGGGTACACGACCATATCAGCTTTTTTGGCGGCAATCCACATTGTGTGACCGCGATGGGGCAGTCTGCCGGCGCAATGAGTATACAAGCGTTACTCTGTCATCCTAAAACGCATAACCTTATACATCGAGCTGTTTTATTAAGCGGCGCGTTACAATGGATGACCTATGACACGTCAACTTTAAAAGCCCAAGAATTTGAGACGTTAAAACAGACTCACTTCCCTTCTATACCATGGACTGCACTATCACCCAATCACATCTTAACGTTAATGGCGCATCAGCAAGTGATGTATGGAAAGTCTAAAGGACTTGAATTTTTATATGCGCCCATCAAAACATCACAGTTTACTAACCATTTTGCACATCTAAGACTACCCGTCCTCATTGTTCAAACGGAAGCAGAAGGAGATATTTACATTAAGTCCGAAAAACATACGTTAGACCCGCAACAATTTCAAAAAGTGGCCGAACGAAATGGTTTAGACGTCCCGCATCGTTCACAGATTCAAACTGCATCACAACAGCGCGATTGGATTACCACACATTATTTTCATCGTCCAATAGCGACACTTTCTAAAGCGCTATCGACTTATACTGACACTTGGTGTGCAACATTTGCGTGGTCTCGTCCCGATCACCGAGACTATGCGTCAAGCTATCATATCCTCGACGTTCCGTTTTGGTTCGGGCAACTTGAAATTTTAGCTGCACACGGCTTGAGGTTACGTGCGCATGATTACAATGTAAGCCAAGACATGATGCAAGACTTAACCACTTTCGCTCAAACAGGCTGTCTACCTTGGGATGCGCATAAAATATATCAGTAAATCTCGGTACATAAAAAGCCATCAATATTCATTTTTATAAATGAACGTTGATGGCTTTTGGGATATCAAATTAATGCGCGTTAGACTGTTTGAGGTCATTCATGCCATTATAAAAGTTGCATGATAAAGACAGCTAAAATTACGAAAGGTAAAATATACTTCACCAAAAAGTACCACGGATAAATGAATTTAAAACGGTCAGGTCCAAAACCTTCTTTTAATGCATTAAAATCAATGACATAACCGACAACAAGTGTCGTTGCTAAAGCGCCGATTGGCATTAAAAGGTTGGAAACTAAAAAGTCCATATTATCGAAAATGGTCCCTGCCCCAAACGTCACATGACTAAGTGTGCCGAAAGACAACATCGCTGGAATACTGATGATAAACACGGCAATACTAAAGATTAAAGCAACTTTACGGCGTTTACGGTTATCATTACGCGTAAAATTCGATACATTTAACTCTAAAAGAGAAATTGATGACGTTAATGCCGCAAATAAAAATAAAATTAAGAAGGCAATATAAAACAATCCACCTAACTGCATACTTTCAAATACGAGCGGCAATACTTTGAATAATAAACCAGGTCCTTCCTCTGGTTTATATCCAAAAGCTTGTAATGCAGGGAAAATAGCTAATCCTGCGAGTATTGATATGACAATGTTCATCACGACAATTGTCAGCGCAGATGTTTTAATCGTCATCGCTTTAGGCGCATAACTCGCATACGTAATCATCCCAGTTGTCCCTAGTGAGAGTGCAAAAAAGGATTGACCCAATGCGAACAGCATCGACTCCATCGTAATATCCTCAACACGTGGTTGTAACAAATAGCGCACACCTTCCATAGCACCATCTAAAGACAACGCTTTTACAACAATGATAATTAAAAAGATAAACAATAATGGCATCATGATTTTAGATGCTTTTTCAAGTCCCTTTTCAACACCCAGCATCACGATAATACATGTTAAACCAATAAATATAAATTGACCGAATAACGTATACACCGGATTACTGATAATGGCCTCAAATTGTATGTCGCGTAATGATGACGGTAGAATGTGTAATAATTGAAGTAAGACAATACTAATGTAAATAATAATCCAGCCGCCGATTACACTATAAAATCCAAATAACACAAAAACAGCTAAATTCCCGTTCCACCCGATAATATTCAGCCATTTTTTTCCAGTTAATTTACCGTAAATTTCAGTCGTATACGTGCGTCCAAGTTTTCCGACTGTAAATTCCATGACGAGTAATGGCAAACCAACAAGTATCGTAAAGATTAAAAACATCAATAAAAATGCCCCGCCCCCATACATACCTGCCATGTATGGAAACTTCCACATCGCGCCAAGCCCAATCGCAGAGCCTGCACTTGCGAGGATAAATCCCGTAGATGTTTTCCACTGTGACTGTTGAGACACAGAATGACCTCCCTTTCACTTTAAAGCGGTAAAGTTTAAAAACGAATTGTTGAAAATATACCATAATATAACGCATTTATCAATCTCTCACGACACATTTTTTAAGCCCACTCATAATTACTGTCACACTTTGTTAAAATTTCTTTTAACACCATAAATGAACGGTCTAAGCGTGGAGGCACTTAGACCGTTCATGGAATAGGTTATTGTAGAAATTTTTCAATATAAAATGCAGACTCTTCGATTGAACGATATTCAGTATTAATGACTGTCGCATTCAATCGTTTAAAAACTTCCTCGGCATAAGCGAGTTCTTTTTTAATACGTTCGAGATCATTGTAGTTGGCTTTTCCCTTCATACCCAATACTTTCACGCGTTCTGTGCGGATATTCATGATGTATTGAGGACTGGCAGTTAAACCAAATACTTTTAAGTTACGATGTTTAAACACATCTTCTGGAATACCCACTTCTGGAACGAGTGGGATATTCGCAATTTTATATCCTTTATTGGCTAAGTACATGCTGAGTGGGGTTTTGGATGTACGGGACACCCCAACTATCAGCGCATCCGCTTCTCCGATGTCCGTAAAATGTTTGCCGTCATCGTACTTCACGGAATATTCGATTGCATCGATACGTTTGAAATAATCATCATCGAGCTTACGAATACGTCCTGTCTCTTTCGCAGGTTCTAATTGGGTTTTGTCTTCGATTAATGCCATGAGGGGCGACATATAATCGACATATGGAATACCATGCGCTTTCGCATACGCTTGACCCGCCGCGTTATATTCTTCCGTCACAAGCGTTGTGACCACGATAGCACCTTTAGTTTCTGCTAATTTTAGGACGTTTAGTAATTCTTCTTCATTTTTAATAAATGAAAACTTCTTCACTTCGATTTGGGTTAAATCTGGAAACTGACTAATGACCGCATGTATCATGCGTTGTGCCGTTTCTCCAATGGAGTCCGACACCACAAAAATGGTAAGTTGTTTTTGCGTCACATTATCGCCCGCTTTCCACAACACTTTGAGCTGTCGCTAAAATCGCACCAGGGACACGGAATGGTGAACATGAAACATAATCAATTTGCATTCCGTTGAAGTGATGGATGGATTTAGGGTCACCACCAAGCTCACCACATACGCCAATTTTAATCGTTGGCTTCGCTTGTTTTGCTTGGTCTACCGCTGTTTGTATCATCGCACCGACACCATTCACATCGAGCGTTTGGAAAGGGTCAACCTCTAAAATGCCACCTTGGATATAGTCATTAATGAATTTACCGGCATCGTCACGTGAGAATCCATATGTTAATTGCGTTAAGTCATTCGTACCGAAACTAAAGAAATCACATTCTTTTGCGAGTGCGCCGGCTACCATACATGCGCGTGGTGTTTCAATCATTGTTCCAATAAGGTAATTTAACGACTGACCTGTTTTTTCTTCAATTCCTTTAATACATTCAACAATTTGTGACTTTAATGTTGTAAATTCTTCAACTGTTGAAACGAGTGGAATCATAATTTCCGGCTGACATGCGATACCTTCAGCTTTTAAACGTGCCACACTTGTCATAATCGCTTCCGCTTGCATTACGTACAATTCTGGGTACGTAATCGCAAGACGACAACCACGGTGACCTAACATCGGATTCGTTTCGTGAAGTTCTGCGATACGCTTATTTAATTTGTCTTCCGAAATGCCTAACTGTTGTGCAACATTTGTGACTTCTTCACCTGCTTTAGGTAAAAACTCGTGTAATGGTGGGTCTAACAAACGAACGATTGATGGGCGTTCACCTGATAAACGGAAAATTTGTTCAAAATCTTCAGTTTGGTATTCCCGAATTTGATTTAAAGCTTGGATGCGTGTCTCTTCATCCGAAGATAAGATGAAACGACGCATTTCAACAAGACGCTCTGCACCAAAAAACATATGCTCCGTACGCACAAGGCCAATACCTTTCGCATTAAATTGGTAACCCGCCTCAATATCAGGTTTCGTCTCTGCATTCATGCGGACATTCAGACGCGCAATATCTTCTGCCCATTGCATAAATTGTTCGAACTCTTCACTATGCTCTGCGTTTGTTGTTTCAACTTTACCTGCGTAAATGTCACCATTTGCGCCATCAACAGACACCATATCTCCTTCATGAAGCGTACCACCTGGATACGTGATTACCTTTTCAACCGTGTTGATTTCTAGATTTGAACATCCAGTCACACAACATTTACCCATCCCACGAGCAACTACTGCCGCGTGCGATGTCATCCCACCATGCGTCGTTACAATCGCTTCACTTGCGATCATACCTTCTATATCTTCTGGAGACGTTTCAGGACGCATTAAAATGACTTTTTCACCTTGTTCAGCGCGTGCCTTCGCTTCTTCAGCCGTAAAGACGATGTGACCTACCGCAGCACCAGGGCTTGCAGGCAAACCAGATTGCGAGACCACTTCAGCATTTGCGAGTGCTTTCTCTTCAAATGTTGGATGAAGTAATGTATCGATGGATTTCACATCAACTTTTGTCATCGCTTCTTCTTTAGAAATAACTCCTTCTTCTACAAGGTCTACCGCAATTTTCATCGCTGCTTTCGCCGTACGTTTACCGTTACGCGTTTGTAAAATATAGAGCTTCTCATTTTCAATCGTAAACTCAATATCTTGCATATCTTTATAATGCGCTTCTAATTGTTCAGAAACCTCTACAAATTCTTGATGCACATGTGGCATTTGATCTTTTAACGTTTGAATGTCTTTCGGCGTTCGAATCCCCGCTACGACATCTTCACCTTGCGCATTTAATAAATATTCTCCGAAAAGTTTCGCTTCACCAGATACAGGATTACGTGTAAATGCTACACCTGTACCACTTTGGTCACCACTATTTCCGAACACCATCTCTTGGACGTTGACAGCCGTACCAATATCATGTGGAATATCATTTAAATCACGATACACACGGGCACGGTCGTTATCCCAAGACTTAAATACCGCTTCAACCGCTTCAGTTAATTGTGTCAGTGGCTCTTGAGGGAACGGTTTAAACACTTCCTCTACATAAACTTCTTTATATTTTTCACAAATATTTTTAAGTCCTTCAGCTGGAATATCCGCATCCGTTTCATAGCCATGTTCTTTTTTATAGCCTTCAAAATATGTATGGAACGCATGCATCGGAATGTTGTAAACGACTTCACCAAACATTTGAAGTAAACGACGGTAACAGTCATAAGAAAAACGCGCATCATTTGTTTTTTGTGCTAATTTTTCAACGTTGTCATCATTAAGCCCCAAGTTTAAAATCGTGTCCATCATACCTGGCATGGAAATCTTTGCACCACTACGTACAGATACAAGAAGTAAATTTTGATCATCTGAGAACGCTTTACCCGTACGCGTTGAAAAAGCTCCTAATTGTTCTTTTAATTGTGTGATGACAGCCTCAGGAAGTGTCTCACCTTGTTTTAAGTATTCAATACACGCTTCTGTTGTAATCGTAAAACCATCAGGTACTGGTAAGCCAAGACGTTTCATTTCAGATAAATTCGCACCTTTACCACCCAGCAAATCCTTCATGTCTTTTTGACCTTCATCAAAAGCATAAATGTATTTCGTCATACTGTTTCACCTCAAATAGTTTAATATGTCATACTAATAAATATGAGTATGTCACATTATTTTTGAAAACGCAACGAAAAATAGATAAATCATAAAAAATTTAAGAATTAACGACACCAAATTGTTAAGATTAAGGCTTAATATACGTATCATATTCTTAATTTAGAATCATTTAGTTAATTGACGTGACACAATTCATTGATTTGCATGTGACATATAAAAAAGAAGCTTAAGTCACAACACCGATGTGTCACTTAAGCTTCCCGCGAAACATTATTGAACATTTGATTGATAAGATTCCATTTTGTATGGCCCATTACGTAATTCATCCATGAAGAGTGCGTAATTTAAGAAGGATCTAATTAGTAGTGCATCAATAGGAATCAAGTTTACAATAACTAACAAAAAATAAACTTTTTCGTCTCCGATGCTAGGTGCGGTGAAAATGATATATATTATTAATCCAATACTAAATAATTTTAATAAAACTGCTAAAATATTTAGACTTGCTTTCGCATCTTTGACAATTATATGAAACTCATTGATACAAAAAAGGACTAGACCAAGAAAGGAAATAAATATAGCAAATTGGACCCAAAGCCAATAATCAAGTAAGTCCCAATGTGTATATGCATTGCCTAATATATATCCTACAGAAGTAGCAATAAGTTGCATATAACCCACAAATAAATTAACCATTAAATATCTAAATGCTGAAAGTTTGTTCACTTTAATATTATTAAAACTATCTTGTTTCATAATAACTAAGCACGAGATAAGCCAAATCCCAAGTGTCACATAAATAGTAATAGGCACCTCAGACCACGCTTGAGTAAAAATCATTGCTAAAGTAAAAAAAATGCCTAAAAGTATCATTAAAAATATTACATAAGGTTTTAAATATGATTTCTTCAAATTTGTAATATACGTTTTTAACATGACATCCCCCTTTATTCCTCACTTATAGATGCATTTCCCGGCTGTTCAAAATCACCATTAAGTGTTCCTACCACAAGGGCATAAAAAAAGAATGATCTTATTAAAAATGCATCTATTGGTATTAAATTTACTATAACTAACCAAAAATAAACTTTTTCATCTCCGATGCTAGGTGCAGTTAAACTGATATATATTATTAATCCAATACTAAATAACTTTAATAAAACCGCTAAAATATTTAGACTTATTTTCGCTTTTTTGACCATAATATGAAACTCATTGATACAAAAAAGTAGAAGACCAAGAAAGGAAATAAATATAGCAAATTGGACCCAAAGCCAGTAATCAAGTAAGTCCCAATGTGTATATGCATTGCCTAATATATATCCCACAGAAGTGGCAATAAGTTGCATATAACCCACAAATAAATTAACTATTAAGTATCTAAATGCTGAGAGTTTGTTAACTTTAATATTATTGAAACTATCTTGTTTCATAATAACTAAGCACGAGATAAGCCAAACAACAAGTGTCACATAAATAGTAATAGATACCTCAGACCACGCTTGTGTAAAAACCATTGCTATTGTGTAAAAAACCCCCAAAAGTAACATCAAAAATATGACGTAAGGTTTTAAATATGACTTCTTCAATTTAGTTATATACGTTTCTAACATGATATACCCCTTTATTCCTCACTTATAGATGAATTTCCCGGCTGTTCAAAATCACCATTAAGCGTTCTTACCACAAGACCATAATTAAAGAATGATCTTAAGATTAATAAATCTATGCAAAGTAGAAATAATATGCTTATCCATATAAATCCGTTTTCTTCTGCAGTAACTGGTACAGTTTTCGCTAAATATGCTATCCAGCCCAGACTCACAAGTTTGATTAATATTGCTATGAAATTTAATGAACCTTTGGCATTTTTAACCAATAGATGAAATTCATTTATTGAAAATAATGTAATCGCAAGTACTGACAACATAACGGCTCCTATAATTTGAAACCAATAGGTTATCCCGTTCCAAGGGGTAAACGCAATCCCAATTAAATAACAAGAAGCAACGGCAATGGGTTGTATATATCCTGCAATGATATTTATTGTTAAATATCTTAATGCACTTAACTCATCAACTTTTACATTTTCAAAACGATCTTGCTTAAATAATATAAGACTAAATACCACCCATACTGCATAAGTAACATATAGGTATATAGGTATTTTGTTCCATGCATTTGTGCCATATATCATTAGAGTGTTAAAAAATAAAACTAATATCATTAAGAAAATGATAAAAGGTTTCATATGTGATTTCTTCAAATTTGTAATATACGTTTCTAACATAACCTTCACCCTTATATCGATGGTTCAAATTATAGTAAATTTGTAACGAATGCATGAACTATTATGAATAAAGGTCATACAAAGGAAAAGATGGTCATTTTAAAACCTTCAACCTTCCTACATCTACTAACATTCACCCTTCTTCTTAAGCTCACATTCGTATAAATACATAGAGTAACTAAAATAATTTCTAATAATTAATAAATCTGCAGCAATTATAATTAAAACGCTTATCCCTATAGATCTGTTTTCTTCTGCGACAGATGGCACAATCCAACTCATATAAATCAAGCTAATCATAGAAGCTAGTTTAAGCAGAACTGCAAAAATTCTAACTATAATACTGTCAAATCGAGTTGTAATCCTAAACTCACGAACTACGAAAATATGGACAGCTAAAAACGATAAAAATGTTAAAATCATTACAATCAGCCAATATCCAACTACATTCAATCCCTGTGTCATAGGTCCTGTCATAAAAAAACTAGACACTAATAATGGCAAGCTATATCCAGCTAAAATTGTTATGATTAAATAAACTAACGCAGCTTTTTTAGTATAATAAACTTTTTTCATTTTCTCTTTAATAATGCTAATAATATTAATAATCACGACTACTATTAGAAACAAAACATAGTAAAACGGTACTTGAATTGTATCTATGTTAGCAATTATAACGACTGCGTTCATAATGCTCATGACAACTATGAATAAAATAGATAAAGGTGTAATATATGCTTTTTTAATATCGTTAATATACTGGTTTTTCATTGTCATCTTCCCTCTCCAAATTAAGTGATTCATTTCATAATTCACCTAATATAAGTGCGTAGTATAGAAATAATCTTATTAAATATGCAGCTATTGCTGCCTTTAACAGAATCAATAACCCTATTCACATATTTTTATCGCCTGCCCTAGAAACAATTATATTAATATAATTAATCATTCCAACACTTTATAACCTTAATATCACAGCAAAAATATTAAAACTAGTTTTAGCATTTTGTCCTAAAGTGTGAAATTCATTCAATGAAAAAATATTACCGCTTAAAAACGATAAAGAGTTTCATATGAGATTTCTTCAAATTTGTAACGTACGTTTCTAACATAAAATTGTCCTAAATCAATACTTCTTTTCTTTCTTACACATAAGGTAAATACAGAACAATTGAATTGACGAATATATAAAGTGTAACGACTAACGGCACAATGGTTTTAAACAAAAATACACCATATTTAATTTTTCGATAAATGTCTAAAATCAACCAAATTATTGTAATTATAAATCCTATAAAAATGATGACTGGATCGATTGAAATGATATCTTCTTGTAGAAGTGGATGCATATGTATATGTGTGAACCACATTAACACTACAGAAATGATTAAATAATAAACCGTACGAACTCTTGAAGAACGCAAGTCAGATTCTTGAACTTCCAATTGTTCTTCATCTTGATTTTGTTCTTTTTCAACCATATATTTTAAAAGTCTTGGCTTAGTCCAAAATGTTTTAATCGTGAAATACATATAAATATAAGATCCAAAATAAGTGAACACTAAATAATTTCTTAAATCATGGAGCTCAAGATGTCCCCCAATAACATAAATCACAATGAGTCCGATAATTATCCCTAAATCAATGAGTAAACTGATGAATAATCCACCTTCAATTTTAAAAAGACTCGACATGATTGCGGCATAAAAAATCACAAACAAACCGAATAAAACAATATATATCATAATGATTCTCCTTATTATATTTTGCACGCCATAGTTTGATTTTTAAAATTACGCATAACATGACGTTATGCGCTTAAATATTTATTTTCAGACATCTTACTGATAATTCATTTAAAATTATCACAAAAATCGATAATATTAAATAGTATTTATAATTCTTAAAAATATAATCAAAAGTATAAATGTGAGTAGAGGACGAATCGTAATAAAGGCAAAAGCACTGCGTTTAATCCATAAATATATATCTACAATTGCCCATATTATTACGGCTATAAATAACCCTAAAATATATGTAATACTTGCTTCAACAAGCTCTTGAGCTATCGCATGGTCTACTTTAAGATAAATTGCTAAACCGCAAATTATAGCTGTTATACTAGAAATAATCCCTCTATATTTTGCAGCTTCTAAATTTATTTTCATGCTTTCTAATTTATCATATTCTTCAGCACGTTTAACTTTGCCGCTTTTTAAAGTGATGTCTTCTAACTTAAGTTTATACGGACGGGTCCAAAATGACTTAATGGCTAACCACGTATAGAGTAAAAAACCAATACTCAGTACTAACGCATAATTAGATATGTTTTGATAATCATCCCCTATAAAGAGAAATACAATACCTAAAATCCCTAGCGCAACACTATATACGATAAGTTGAAGTAATTTAAATCCTTCTTGATACATTACAGCTGTGAAATAAACTACATAATACATCGCAAAGACCAGTATTAATAATATATAAAACATTTCATAATCTCCTTTAATATGAACGTACTTTCACTTTAATATCAATCCATCTGTAATTATTAAAATTATTAATAATATGGTAGTAAGGAGAAATGCGCTTTAAGTGATTGGTTTTAGCAAAGTTTTCAATTTCTAATAATGCTTGTGTTTCCCCTTTTTCAAAATCATTACCTATTAGCCTTCCATGTAACATCTCATCTATACATAAATAACTTCTAAAATTCAAATTCATATCTGATTTGAAAACACCATTTACAGGCATTAAGAATTCAACATTCACTTTTTGATCTTTCATAATTTGTGTATAAGCCATAATTAAAGGACCAATCGGTTCTAAACCTTTATTTCTTATAGAATTCAAAAACATTTTAATGTAAATATCCATATTTGAAATACTAAAATCTAAATATTCTTTATATGCTACATCACGAAATACCATATTATCAAAACTAATTTCATTCATTAATTTCAGTCCTATCTAAGTCAACTTCAGCGTGAATTTCATACAGGTTACCACCTGCATACTCCAGGATAACATGGTAAAAAGGTTGTTCTTTAAGAATTATGTTGTTTTCCATTGAAAAGTTTCTTATCTTTTGATAGACTTCATCAAACTCTTCTTTTTCAAAACATTTATGAGATATTGTAGGAAATAATTCTATAGACTGTAAAAATTCAATATTAAAATCTGACTTATCAATCTCCTGATTAATAGGGATATATGTTATATAGCTTTTTTCATCTAAGCCTATTGGGACTTCAGTATACATTATTGGTCCAACAGTATAGATATCCTCTTCAACAAACATTTCTTTTATTGAAGTGATTTCTTTCGACCATTTTTCAGGTGTTGCAGATATTTCAAACTTAGCAACACTTGGCATTATTAACGCATCTAACTCCATACTAATTTACCACCTTCAATATTTATTCTATGACCATGATTTTTTCCTGTATTTTATAATCTACATATCTTTTTATAAACATAAAGGTAACAAAGTGTAAGGGTATTATAATTAACATTGACCCTGAAACCAGGAATTTAGAGTCTGCTATATTTGGAATTGATAAGTATTCTAAAAACTTAGTAATGTAAATAAAATTCGAAAGTAATAATGCTACTAAGCCAATTTTCGACCTCGTTTTTCCATTAGCGAATCGAGCGATAATTTTACCTTCATTTAGCATCATTAATGCACCGATAGAAAGCAATAGAAAACTCATTATCATTGTTACAGTGTTGTGTAACCAATATTCATATAAGTCAACATTATGCTGAATTCCCATATAGTAAAACAAATTATTAAAAGCTAAGATGGCATTCACACAAGAAAGCACATTAATGATTGATAAAAATTTAGCATAGCTTTTCTTTTTTAACTTACTCGATGTATGATTGATTTTTACAAATGGAATCCACTGTAGGATGCTTATTATGATAATAATTAGCTGTATTAGAGTGGATATTTTTAAATACAAGGGAATATTTTCATAATCCAGACCATTAAATAAAGTTATACTTGTAAAAAGAATCATAAATAATGCAAATAAGTTTAATGCTTGTCCTGCAGGTTTACGAATCAAATCTATTGAAACATCTTCTAACATAAGTTTCCTCCTTAAAATATTTTACTTAAACTACTTCCAATGCTACTATTACTGAAAAAATTTTCTGTTTTCTTTACTACACCAGAATTTCTAATACTGCTGATTTTAGAATTAATTGTGTCTTTAGTTATATCAGTCAAAGATTTATTACCATCGAATACCTTGGCCTCAGTAGCCAATCCTACACCAAATCCAACTACTAAGCCTACTCCCGCTCCTACAGGTCCACCAATAGCAGTACCTACCGCCATACCTGTTCCTGTAGAGGCCGCCATTGCTCCTAAGTCAACAGCAGAACCAACAATTCGTTTTTGAGCAGATTTTTCATTAGCAAAGTTAGATCCTACCGCAATTAAACCTCCGACTGGCCCTAGCCCTTTACTGAAATATTTTAAACTTTTTAACCCTTTTCCAAGAAAATTTTTAGATTTAAAATCTTTTAATTCCTTAGATAGAGCACTTTTTACACCATCTTTATCAATTAAAAGATTTAATCCAGTTGATTCTTTTAAATTATCTAAAAACCCTGTTTTAAATGATTGACCAATTTTTTTTAAGCTAGGTTTACCTGTTATTTTGTCTAAATTCTTAAGGGTGGTATCATTATAATTCAGCGTCATTTTCATAGCTATTTCTAATTTATTACTCATAGGTAAATTTTTACTTTTATCATTAATAAAACCTATTGCTTTAGCAATTCTCTTACCCTCAACATTTTCTAAATTTGTATTTAGCACAGAATTTATAAGTTTAATTTTACTTTTACCTAGTGTTGCTACCATTTTACCACTTGTAAATAAGTTATTTCCTTTTATAAAATCACCGTCTCCAGCTATATATGCTGCCAGAAGATAATTTTTCAATTGTAAGGCACCTTTAACATATTTACTCACATCTCCCCCACCATATACGGCATTTTGATATTTTTCGAGTTCTTTTTTTAGTTGTGCTATCTGGTTATTTTCGGAATAAAGCTGATATTGATTAGAAATAAGTGTACTTGAGGTACTAATTTTCGCTCTATTAGCAGGCATGTTTATTACTTTTGAAGTAAGTGTTGCTACTGGCGATATTAATGCTAATAAATCGACTTCATCAAGGTTATGACTAGATTGAAAGTCATCAAAATTCCTTAAAGTTTCATTAATGTGTTTTTTAAATTCATCATTTTTGTCTTTAACATCAGTGCTAACAATTGTTTTTGCCGAAGTTATATCTGTGACACTGCTTAAATTACTATTCATTCTAATCCTAGTTTGTTCAATGTTATTAGCAGCTTTTTTAATATCGTCTTTATATGTTTTTATCGATTCATCGTCAAGGACAGCGCTATGACTGGTATCTACGTCTGAATGAAAACTCTCAATTGATTTAGAAAACGATTTTTCAAATTCCTTTTTTATGTTACCTATTCGGTTGATAGTCTCTATGTGAAATGATTTATTGTAATTTTTTATACTTTCTGCAGTTTTACCTTTGAAATCATTATGTTTATCTAAATGCTCAATATTTGTTTTTAACGTTTTTGTATTTTCATCTAATGTTTTAAGAGCATTGATTAACGTATCATACATATCATGCACTTCTGACATTTTCACTTTATTAGACATCTAATTCCCCCAATTAAGCTTCGAGTTGACTTGTGATACTCCGAATTTCATTAGTAATTCTAGTTATTTCTGATTGAACATTTTCAATATCTGAGTTGATATCCTTTAGGTCTTTGTCCATATCTTCCAGAATTTTATCGTACTTATCCTCATAATCTTTTATTGCTTCATCTAATTCATCTTTCTTTTTATCTGAATTATCTCGTTCAGTTCCAGACCATTGTGTTTTGTCAATAGTAATACCATTATAAGTTGACTTATAATCATTAAAATCCTCTTTAATTATTTTTGCAGTACTAATTGCCTTTTCTAGCCTTTCTTTATCAGATTTCAAACCAGATAAAGAAGATTCTTTTGTTGCTTTAGAAGCTTCTAAAACAAGCTTTTGAGCTAATAAACCTGATTTATTTGACATAGTTTCCCCCTAATATAAACCCATTTGGGCATGAGTATTACTATATATTTGAGATGAAATGTTTTGATCATTTTGTTCAAAGTCGATAATTGTTTCAGCCATTGCTTGAGCATCCTGAGTGATTATTCCATTATAATTGTTAATAGCATTGCTTAAAGTTTGAATAGCTGCTGCATATCCTATAAATGGAGTAATATTTGTATTATCTAATGTATCTGTAACATTATTGAAGGTAACTTTATCTCCTGAATTAGAAATATTATTTACCAAATCACTTGTTGAAGCTGTTTCTAATTTAACTTCTACCAACTCAATCACTCTCCTTCTAATAACTGAATTTTCTCATATTCTCCATCATTAATATAATACATTTCTTTCGGTCTTAACGCTGGTTCTCTATTAGTCGCTTTTGTACTTATAAATTCTTGATCATACAGTCTCGAAACTATAACAGCTTGGTTAACTATTTGTTTAACCATTTTAATTTCTTTAATATAAGAGCCTATAATATCGTTATATAAGCCATTAATGATTATCTTTATATTTACTTTAGGGCCCTCAGACAACATATACTTAATATCTTTTTCAGTAAGTCCTGTTGTTTCGATGAACATTTTAATATTATTAATAAAAATGATTTTCGCTTCATCTTTATTAATGTCGCCTTTTAATCTTCTTTCAATTTCAACTTTGAAACCTTGTTTAATAAATGATAGTTCTTCATGTTCTGAATAATAGGAAGTTACTTTATTTTTTTCTTTATTTAAATTACCTTCTGCATCAACTAATATAACTGTCAAATATTGCTTAAGTATTGATAAATCATTAAATATTCTATTGTTTATTAAGTCTAGGTCTTTTGGAACTTTAGCCGTCACGATACTTGGCGCATTTAAATCTAATCGAACTAATTTTACAGTTTCAAAATCTAATCCTAATGGAATTTGATGTGATTTTGTTACAATATCCTCTAAATTATATTCTTTTTCCAACTCGGTACGCAATACTTTTTCAGGCATCATAGGAATATGTGCTGGCATATCGCCTACAAAGTTTTCTTTCATCACCGCAATTTCATTTTGAATTTGATCATTATACGTAAGACCTTCTTCAGGTTTAAATGGTAAGGCGATTTGAAACTGTGTATAATCGTCATCATTGATCACTGCACGCCCTTTAATATCTTTCACGCCTTTTTTGTACGAACCGATGACATTTGTAATTTCACTATGTTCAAAGAGGTATAGGGCAATTTTTGTTTTAATGTTTGTGTAAATCGGTGTACGTATACTGCTCGTATTAGACCCAGTTAAAATTAAATACATACCTAACGCGAGTCCTTCACGTGTCAGTTTTGTCATCATAGCTTCAAATGCTTCTTGGTACGGTGTTTCTTTAATTGTGTCGTAATTATCAATGATGATAAAAAGATTCGGAACTGTATTCCCTGTAAACTGATAATATTGTTCTATATTGACGACACGGTTTTGACTGAGTATTTTTTTACGTTCGCTAACCGCTTCATGGATTCGTTTGAGCGCTTTTTTTATTTTATCCTCTTGGTCTGCGGTAAAGTAATCGGCCACATGAGGTACATCAACGACCGGCATTAATCCATTTGTACCGAAATCAAACAAATACATATGTGCTTGATCTGGACGGTAATGGCGCGCAATATCAAAAATTACATTGTGTAAAAATGTCGAACGGCCGTATCCAGGACTTCCGATAACTGCCACATGACCGGCTTGGTTTAATTTTAGTTCAAGTGGCCCTTGATATTGGGCTTCTGGTACGTCTTTTAATCCTAATGTCAGCGTCACAGGCTTTAATTGATCATCCCATAACTGTTGAAATGCGGTTTCAACCAAGTCACTTTGATACACATGTGACGGTAAAGGTGGTAACCATGGGCGCTTAACGCGTGGTACGTTCAGCGCTGTTGTGACGTCTTGTAAATGACGAATCACCGCTTCAAGTTCTGTCTCATTTGACGCTGTTTCTACTTCTTCTAAACCACTCAAATCTTTATTGATAGCTTGTAATTGTCCATAGTCATTAATCAAATAAATCGTTTGATCTTCTGTTTCAACATGTGCTCCTGTTTGGTCATACGTGCCACCACTATATGCAGATTGGAAAAGTTCATAAATTTCATTATTACCTACTTGTAAATACGCACGTCCAGGTAACGTGATGTCTGCAGCGTCAGGTGTTTTTAAAATTTCATTACTATCTTGTTTATCTTGAACTTTCAATGCCAACTTAAATTTCGAGTTGGACCAAATTTGATCATCTACAACCCCTGAAGGTTTTTGTGTCGCAAGAATAAGGTGAATTCCTAATGAACGTCCAATACGTGCAGTCGACACAAGCTCTTTCATAAATTCAGGTTGCTCGGATTTCAACTCCGCAAACTCATCGGAAATGATGAATAGGTGTGGCATTGGGTCTTTTGCAACGCCTTCTTTGAAAAGTTTGTGGTAATGATTGATATGGTTGACATCATGTTCCCCAAAAAGGCGTTGACGACGACGTAATTCTGCTTTAATCGATGTTAACGCACGCATCGCTTCATCCCCATCAAGGTTTGTAATCGTACCCACAAGATGTGCTAAATCTTTAAACAAGTTCGCCATACCTCCACCTTTATAGTCAATTAGTAAAAAGGCCACTTCGTGAGGATGGAAATTGACTGCTAATGACAAAATATAAGATTGTATAATTTCAGATTTACCTGAACCTGTTGTCCCGGCTATGAGTCCGTGAGGGCCATGTGCTTTTTCGTGTAAGTTTAAATACAGAATGTCGTCTTTACCTCTCACACCTAATGGAACTGCCATTGTTTTATATGTTTCATTTTCACGCCAACGTTGTTTGACATTGAGCGCTTCCACATTTTCAACTTGATACATATCTAAAAATGTAATACTTTCAGGAATCGCGTTTTTCATTTGTTCTACATGATTTAAATTGGCTAAACGACGTGCCACATAATCTTTTTCAACACCATTGGCACTGACAGGCGTAAATTTCAATTGAACCAATTCGCCTGCTTTCATCAGTAATTCGCCTTCAGTCTCACTTTTAATATCTACAATCGTTTTTACATGTTCTGGCAGACTTTCTACGACATCTTCTACAAATACGAGTGAGATGCCATAAGCTGTTAAATCTTGGTTAATATACTCCAAAATGACATGATCCAATATACGAGACATATCCGTAATAACAAACACTAAATGTGGTGTAAAAATCACTTGTTCACTTTGTTGTAATGCTCTTACATGATGGACACGCTCTTTAATCATCGTGTAAACAGACGTTAAAATTTGATCACGCGTTCTTTGGTTATATACGAAACTACGTATATTGTGATGACGCAAGTTCATATGTGGTAACCATCTCGCCCATTGAAAAGCCTCACGTTCTTGTTCATCCATCACAATAAGAAATTCTACTTCGTGATAACTATGAAACGTGGCCAGTTGTAATAGCGTTTGTTCTAATTGCGTGAGGATGTGACGCCGTTCACCAACATAGGCCACAGGACCGTGGGTTAAATCATTGATTAATGGTGCTTGTTCTAATTTTTGATAAAAATCATTTAATTTTTTAGCTTCATCGAATAAGAAATCACGACGTTGATTGAATTCCTCTTCGTGATAATCGATTTTGAATGATTTATCGATATCGGCCACACCTAATCGATAATGTAAAAAGTCATGGTGGTGAACCGTTTTTTCATAAATACGGGGTGCGCGCGTTTCAATAATGTCTTGGATTTCATGTAACGTTGGATAGTGAAAATTTAAACTAAATCGCTGTTGATTCATCGCTTTATGAATTTGTGTTGTTTTTTCTCTTAAGTATTTCAAATACGCGGTTTCTCGTTCTTTCACTTCTTTTTTATATCGTTTTCGATCTGAAAAATAGGATGTAATCCCAAACGTAATCGTCACTAAACACATTCCAATCATCATAATGATATAAATCCCAATTGGACGTACTAAAAAAATGACTACTGTTAACGCAATCATCACGAGTGGCGGAATTATTGAGCGCCATATTGCTGAATTGTTCTTTTGAACCGGTTGTGGTGGCTTTTCAATTTTTATCGGTTCTTTCGGTTCACGATGAATCATTCTAGGCGATCGTTGATAATCATGGTAGTGTTCTTTTGCTGCACTTGGCTTCACAACATCCATGCGAACCAACTGGCTGTTCACTGTATATTGAGTGATGAGATAAAAACCGTCTTCTCGTAATTCCATCAACATCCCTTCTAAGTAAAAATGGTCTCCGATATAAAGCGTGTACGTACCTCTGTTTTGCTTCTCATAGTTGATAAAGACGGGGTGATCAGTATCATAAATGAACTGTAAGGATTGCGTTGTTTTATAGTCTTCTATACCTTTTACAATTAACGTGTTTTTTAGGTCAGGGATATACACATCGTCGTACGGATTTGGACCAAGCGTCATCACTGGTGCCGATTTTAAATAAAATGCATGGAAATTATTCTCTGTGAACCATGTTATGTCTACACCATTGATGGAAGTTTGGGATTGTAATGGGTAATCATCGACATACCACGTACCCGATTGTGTTTGCGTTATTGTAATGTCTGAACGAAGACCTTTAAAAGAGATACTCCCGTCTTCTTGACCATTAATGATATAGGTTTTACGAGATTGTAGATTCAGACATTTTAATTGATTGTCATATTGTATCATCAACTTATTCATAGAAGTTCCTCAGTTCTTATCCGTTAATTTTTTCTTTCAGCTTCTTGACGTTTTTTACGATCTTCTTGAGCCTGTTCTTTTTGTTTTTTCTCATTTTCTTCTTGTTGTTTTAGACGTTCATCATTTTGTTTTGCGGACGCTTCTTGTTCTTTAGACTTTTCATCTTTAATTTCTTTTTCTTTATCTAAAATATCTTGCAGTCTGTCATTATATTTTTTCGTCTGTTCACTTCTTTTTTCTGATGACAATTTAGGATTGTTTTTAATGTCGTTAAGTTTATTGATTAATGCAAGTTTTGTTAAATCATTATCTTCTAAATACGTACTGATATTTAGCGCTTCATCAATATCTCCTTGTCCTAGCACCACCCAATACAACAAATAATCTTTATTGGCAGATGGTGTAATATGATTTAATACATTATTCTTTTTCTCTTTTTCAAGGCCTTGCTTGTTTGTTTCAACATAACTTTTCGCATAGGCGAATAACGCTTCTTTATCTAACCTTTTTGCGTCCACATTTTCATAATCATTTAAAACTTGGGTGTAATCTTCTTTAATAAACGACTTATATCCTGCGTCAACTTGTGCATCGTGTTTCATCACAAAAAAGTACAAGTACGCTAAACATGCGAGTAAAACAGCACTTAAAATTGCCGTCCCAATGCTAGCCCATTTATACAGTGCATATCGTTTCTTTTGAACGTATGCGTAGTGATGTTTATAATTTTCTTCTTGTTGATTGTAGTGACGTTGTAAAACCGCTTTTAAATCTTGTAAGTTAGACGCTTGAATAATTTGTTGATCAAAAGGTGTACCTTTATAAAGATCTAAATTGCCTTCTACCAAACTTTCAAATTGCACTTTGTCATTAAAAGCTTCAATAATAAGTGCCTTATAACGTATCAAAAATTCTTCTTCCGTATAAGGTAATGGTTCAATAACGTTACGTATACCTCGCGTTTTTAATAGTGGCAAGCCATTTTTAGTAAAATGTAGCTCTTTAGGTTCTAACACATATGTATAGCGCGTATGTTGTAATTCTTCTAACTTTGCGATATTCAATAAATAGCGTAACTTTTCATTTTTAGATAACGTCTTTATCGCATCGTACGTCACGACATTTTCGTGAAGATGATAATTAATTTGGAAACAATCTTGTAGCTCTGTGACTTCACCATCTAAAAAGTGCGTCACGCGTTGTTCGAGTAAATACATTAAATGATAATGTTCAGGTTTAACGGCGGATTTAGGAATATCTCTTAAATACGCACGTGTGTCCTGTTCAGATGTTAAATCAGCGTCTAAACCTTTAAGTTCCGGTAATTTCTTTTCAGACACGAGTGTCGCCTCCTAAATCATTTTTAAAATGTCACCATCTGCTATTTGAAAATCTATTAATCGATCATTTTCAACGAGCAAGTGATGTTTTGTGGTGATTTTGACATACTTTGGTATTCTTGTGAGTTCAATATCTAAACTATCCATAATTAAAGGAATTAATGTACGCATCGGCATTAAAATCGGTAGCGCCAAGTCATAGGTACCTTTGTTGTAGTTTGAAAAATCGACCGTCACGCGTTTATGTTGCATCATGTTTCTCACGCTTTCTCCATTTAGATATAGTTAAAATCGCAAAGCCTATTGTAAAAAGAGCCCCTACACTCATCAAAAAGTAGGGCAAGATGTTTTTCTCTTGATCTTGTTGAATGTATGGGGCCTTCGTTGTTGGTTCTTTATGTTCTTCAAACAATGTTCGCTTTGTATCAGCGATCTGAGAGGTAGATCGCTGATGATTTTCGAACATAGATTGTTTAATCGTCTGTTGACGTGCATCTTTCTTTTTTTGAATTTCCGAATTTAATGTCTCGCTTTCTTTGTTGAAAAGCGGGGTGTCATATTGATTTAAATTTTTATTAACATTTTCTTTTGTTTCTTGGTCTACTTTTATTTCTAAACCACCATTATGCGTTGTTGTGCCGAGGATAGAAAGCGCCAAAATACTTTCTAAAATCATTAGAATAATCTCACTTTCGTAAGTGGCTTAATTACTAAATTCAGTAAAAAGCCTATGATGGAAATCACTAACAGTAATATAACAACCAGTAATGTCGACTGTTCTGCATTTAAGAAATTAAAGTATGCCGCATCGACATATGATAATGGGGAAATTTTTCCAAGCGTCGTTTGTGTTGAACCTTGACCTAGTTGATTCATTGCCACAAAGTAAATGGCTAAAATCCCAAGCATCATCAACATACCGATTGTACGAATTTGTCTTAATAAGTACGTGTTCACAAGTACAAAAGCACTCATCGTTAACACAACCATCACGATGAATTTCAAGCGGTAACCTTCTAATATTTCAAACTGATTCATTGCGACAAGTCCAATGACAAGTCCTTCTAATAACGCAACACCTGAAATGACACCTGCCACTGCGATACTATTCCAAATCTTATTATGTTGACTAAAATGATTATGAATGAATTGCAACTCACCTTTAGCACGTTCATAACTATAGAAGACATATGCAGTCATCATTGACATCAAATACATTAATAATACGAAAATACTCGGTGAGGTTGTATCCTTCTCATCACTATTCGCAAGGACATTTTCAAGGTTTTTCTTCTGAATCGGATGACTCATGAAGGCTTTTAACGCTTCATTTTGCTTGTCACCGTCTTTCGAATGTTTTAAGACGCGTTCAAAGTGTTCTGCGAATAATTTGTTTTGTTTCGCGTTATTTGTCATATCACGATTAATCGCATTCGCACGCTCCCCAAGTGCACGACCACTCGCATGTAACTGGGTCACATTCGTATCTAACTGGTTCAGTTCCGAGCTCACTGTATTAGCAGTAGATTGTGATTTTTGACTATCTGTTAATAATTGCGTACTTCGTTCTGACAGTGTTTGAATGTCTTTATCTATTTTCGTCGACAATGTCACAAAGTCTTCTTCTTTACCTTTATCAACTTCAGGCTTTTTAGGATTCTCTTGGAATGTTTGATTTGTGTCATCTAATTCTTTAATGAGCGCACTTAATTCTTTTTGGTTATCCAATAATCCTTCTTGTCCTTGTAGCATCTCTGAGATTAAATCACTTGAAGATTGATTCAATTCATCTATTTTTTGTAGAATTGTAGTTTTGTCATTTTTGAATGCTGACATTTCATTAACCACTTCATCGACAAGCATTTTAATAATCATGTCATTATTTAATTCAGGTGCATTCGGTGTTAAATATTGGCTACTGTATATATCATAATAATTATCAAAACGATCTAACGCGCGCAATTGATCTTGCACATCGGCGTGAATTAAAAGACCTTCTAAATTATGGTGAATTGAAATGTCTACAACGCTAACATCACCTTTATCCGCTGTATCTGGCGTCGCTGTCGGCCCATCAGGTGACGTATTATCATCTGATTGGTTTGCTGCACCGAATACCAGTTGTAAATGCATTGTTTTATCTTTCAGAAAAGCTTCTTTGTATTCGTCACCGGCTTTTAATTTGGCTGTACCTTTAACTTCAACGCGATATGATTTTTCAGATGTATCTAATTTAATATCTTGATTTTTGATATCGTACGATTTGCCATTAATTTTAATCTCACCTTCGAAATCAAAATTTTGATCTACAGCTACAGATAACTGATTAATATCTTTACTTTTAATTGTTTCGTTTCGTTCAATAGATATACCTTTAGAGATTAATGAAGACGTATCATCCGCTGTCAGTTCATTGTGATAAGGTTCTTGAACCACTGGGTTGTTCGGATGTGCCTCATTATAACTACGCTTAAATTCATTCAACTTCGCCAATATTTTTTGGTATGCATCAACTTTTTCATCGCTTAATCCGATTTTCGTTAAGTCATTATGAGAAAGGTTGGCGATATACATGTCGTTTTGTTGTGCAGGATCTTTTTGAATCGTTGATAACATATTTTGAAGTAAATCATTACGCAACTTTTCATTTTGATCTTTCATTTGTGATAGTGCATCGTTCAGTTCTGGATTTTCTTCTAGTTGATGTTTCATCGATTCAGTTAATTTTTCTTTATATGCATCAATCATGTCCTCTGTAAAAGGTGACTCTTCCGCTTCAATCTCTTTTTTTATATCTTCTAAGTGTGATTTAAACGCTTCTTCATAAGCATCTTTAGAGGAATCACTCGTCTCTTTATAATGTTTCAGCCCTTCATCAGTCATTTGTAGTTGCTGAATATAACGTGATAAATCCACGCTGTCTTTTTGCGATTGATAATCCTCAATGGTTTTGTCAAACTCTGATAGATAGTGCGCGAATGTCTCTTGTTGTTGATTCACTAATGTAGACACATTTTCATCAGATGGTAGTTGGAATGTTTTATAATCTGAGCTCAGTAATGATTGATTATATTCACGAATCCATGTCGTAATATCTTTATTTGCAGAAATAGAATGCACCATTAAGTCTGTAAAAAGCCTTGGAAAGTCATTTAATGGGTCCACTAAAAAGTTGGAAAAACGTTGATCGACTTGCCCTTGACGAGACATAATGTCATCCACATTTTTTTGAGCGTTATGTAAATTGTCGATAATACTTGATAAGTATATTTGGATTAAACGTTCGTTGAATTGACTTAAAAGGTCACTAACAACTTTTTCTGTTTCTCGAGCAACATGTTCTTTTTGGCCAACTGCTGTTTTATATTGCAATGTCATTTGAGAAGGTGATTTTTCATCAAGTTGCATAGCTAGTTTTGAAAAGTTTTTAGGAATCACGACCATGACTTGATATTGGCCATGCTTCAAACCATTTTCTGCTACGTGACGTGAAACCGTTTCAAAATCATGCGAATCTTCATGAGAAAGCATCTTCACAAAAGGTTTCCCAAGTTCGACTTTGCTGCCGTTATACGTCGTTGGTTGATCTTCATTGACAATGGCAATTTTGACGTTTTTTTCTTCGTTATGCGAATTGTCATGCTTTGAATTCTCTTTCGTTTCTTTATTTTGCGTCATAATGAATAATGCTAAAATGACTGATAATAAAATAAATATTGCTAAAGCACCGATAATCCATTTTTTCTTTTTCATTCTAGTTGTTTCCTCTCATTTTCCCCGCTTAATAAAATAAAAAGTGAGACAAATTTCAAATGATATATTTGATCTAAGTCTCACTATCATAAATTCCTGTGATTAGTTTAGAATAAGTCTATATCACAGATTTATTTTATATGGGTAGCAATGTGTTATTAATCGAACCCATATATATCTATCAACTATGTACGCTAAAAATTAATTTAAACCAAAGTTGTTCGATAATTGTTGGTCTTGTTCTTGAACAGCATCTGCAGTGCTATTTAATTGCTGTTTGATTTCTTCTAATAATTGCGCAAACTTTTCTACCTTAGGTGTTAATTGTTGGAACTGCTCTTCAAAGCGGTTGAAAGCTTGACCTTCCCAGTTAGAAGCAATCTCGCCTTGCGCACGTGTTAACTCAGATAAAATTTGTTGAATTTGTTCAGAACCATTCCCATAAGCTTGAGACTTTGCTCTGATTTCTTCAGGACTCATCTTAATCATTGCCATAATAAATAACCTCCTAGATGTTTTCAATTAATAACTATTGCTGAAAATTAGACGTATAT
This sequence comes from Staphylococcus agnetis, assembly GCF_011466855.1. Taxonomy (NCBI): domain Bacteria; kingdom Bacillati; phylum Bacillota; class Bacilli; order Caryophanales; family Staphylococcaceae; genus Staphylococcus; species Staphylococcus agnetis. The sequence continues at coordinate 120,148 of NZ_CP045927.1, read as the reverse complement.
AAATTCATTAAAATTTTTATACTCAATCTTCCTACTTAGGATACAAAATTCACTTCTTAATGTAAATAGTTTATTTAAAATTACTTTAATCTTTTACTTTTAAAACTCTAAATTATTGATAGCACTAGGAATTTAAGTTGGTTTAATTTTTATACAAGATACAATTAATTAATTTATCATTCCACTTATTATCATTTTTGTGTATACTAACATTAAATTCTAAAAGAAGGAACTACGTTACAACATGAGTACTTATTTTTATAAATGTCTTACAACTCTATCCACTTTAACTATAATTGGCTCTACAGTCAGTGTTTCAACGAGTTATGCATCACTCAAAGAAGATCAAAAAGCACATCCAAATGCAACTTTTCATGTTCAAAAAGATGGCTCATATACATATCATTATGGCAATACACCCATTCCTCAACGTGGATATCAGCAATCAAATCATCAATCTGAAACTTCTCATACGTCATATTCACCACGCGCACCACATTCATCAACATATCCTGTGACACCACCCGTGCATGCTCCGGTATCACCTGTGTCACCTCAGCCACCTTTGCCAACACCGCCAACGGCACCGAATGAGGATGCATCTAGGTCTGTGACTCCTGAATCAAAAGCGTTTAAGCGCGATGCGAAAGGTTTTATTACATCGATTAATACTGATACTTTATACGAAGAGTTACAAATTCTTCACTTTAATGAGGATGCTTTAACACCCGATGGCAAGCCTCTCGCTTTAGGAAACGGCAAAATTATCGATCAACCGATTTATACAAGTAAGAACAACCTTTATACTGCGGGGCAGTGTACATGGTACGTCTTTAGTAAACGTGCACAAGCTGGAAAAACCATTAGTACATTTTGGGGCGATGCGCGCAATTGGGCCGCAAAAGCAACAAGCGAAGGATTTACAGTCAATAAAACACCTAAAGTTGGTGCGATTATGCAAAATTATGAAGGACCTTATGGCCATGTTGCTTATGTCGAGCGTGTCAATTTAGACGGTAGCATTCTCATTTCAGAGATGAACTACATTGCGCCATATATTACTTCTACGCGCACAATACCTGCCGGATCTGTACACGCTCACAATTATATTCATTAAAATAAAAATCCATGAACAGCGTTATAGCCATTCATGGATTTTACTTTTTAAACGATAACAGTATTTTCTTTTTCAATAATCATGTGGTCAATTTCATTATGTTCATTCATCACTGCGACTTTCGGACTATGTGTTGCCAGTTCTTGGTCATCCAGTTGCACATACGTCATAATAATCACGATGTCACCTACTTCTACGAGGCGAGAAGCAGCGCCATTTAAACAAATTTTACCGCTACCTCTTTCTCCTGCAATGACGTACGTTTCAAAACGCGCACCATTGTTATTATTCACAATCGCAACTTTTTCATTGGGTAATATATCCACCGCATCGAGTATATCTTGGTCGATTGTAATACTTCCGACATAATTTAAGTTTGACTCCGTGACACGTGCACGATGAATCTTACTATGCATCATTGTTCTTATCATTTTATTTCATCTCCAATAATAATATTATCTATTAAACGTGCTTTTGAAAATTTTACAGCTAAAGAGATGAAAATCTGACCAGCAATAGTGCTTTGTTGTACTAACTCAGGATAACTGTATATGGCAACTTCTTCAATTGTGCCATCGGTATGCGCTTTAAGATATTCCGTGACCGCTTCGATTATCTTGTCACTTTGACGTTCCCCATTTGTATACATTGCATGCGCCAACTGTAAGCTTTTATATAAGTGCGGTGCTTGTTGACGTTCCGCCTCGGTTAAATACACATTTCGTGAACTTCGAGCGAGACCGTCGCGTTCACGTACGATGTCTACCCCTTCAATGACTACAGAATGATTCATTTCTTTTACCATCTGAGTCACTATCGCCAATTGTTGGGCATCTTTTTTACCAAAATAGGCCACATGGGGTTGTACAATGTTAAACAATTTATTCACAACGGTAACTACCCCATCAAAATGCCCTGGTCGTTTTTCTCCTTCTAACACAGATGCAAGGCGTCCTACTTTCAACGTAATATCTAAATGGTTGGGATACATGTCTTCTACACTTGGATAAAAGACGTAATCGACACCAATGAGTCGTGCTGCCTCCGTATCTTGTTCAATTTGTCGTGGGTACGCATCAAAATCTTCATTCGGACCAAATTGTAATGGATTAACGAACACACTTATGACTGTGATGTCATTGTATTCGATCGATTGACGCATCATCGTCAAATGCCCTTCATGTAAGGCACCCATCGTCGGCACAAAACCGATGCTTTTACCTTCGAGACGTAATCTTGATGTCAAATGTTGCATGTCTTGTATTGATGTAATTACTTTAGTCATTGAAATCACCCATAATTTGTTTTTGATACATATAAGCTTCAGATGGGAACATACCTGACTTTACTTCTTGATGATACGTTTTTAACGCTTCGATACCGACTGAAAAGTCACCATATTGTTTCACAAATTTCGCATAACGGTCAACGCCATAACTTAACATGTCATGATAGACAAGCACTTGGCCATCAGTATCTTTACCCGCACCTATCCCGATGACTGGTATAGAAAGCTGTTCTGAAACAACTTTTGCCAAGTCACTTGGTATGGCTTCAAGTACAAGCGCGACTGCGCCCGCCTTTTCAACTGCTTTAGCGTCTTCGATCAGTTTTGTAGCGGCCGCTTTAGATGCACCTTGCATTTTATACCCTAAAATACCCACACTTTGTGGTGTAAGACCGAGGTGCGCGACAATTGGAATGCCCATATGTGTAGCTTGTTGAATGAATGGTGTTAAATGTCCACCTTCTACTTTAAGCGCATTACCACCGCTTTGTTGATACAACCTCACGGCATTATTTAAATCTGTGGTCATATCAATACCGACTGAACCAAATGGCATATCTACCACTACAAACGTGTTTGGCGCACCACGACGTACAGCACGACTATGATGTAACATATCTTCTAACGTCACGTCTACCGTACTCTCGTATCCAAGTACCGTCATCCCAAGTGAATCCCCGACTAAAATCATATCAATATCGGCAGCTTCTACTTGTTTGGCACTCGGATAATCATATGCCGTCACCATCGTAATTTTCTCATTCTCTCGTTTCATTTGATGTAATTGGCTTAAAGTTTTCAACGTACTCACCCTTTTTTGATATACTTCATGATAAGTATATCTAATTCACTCAAAGGAGCAACTAATATGACTACAATTGGCATCATCGGTCCCGGCGCTGTCGGCACTGGCATTGCCCATGCACTTAAAGGATGTTCCATTCACGTCGACCTTCTAGGTAAACGCGATGAAACGCTAATATTTCATGAATATGCGACGAAAGAGACATTTCCGATAACGGTCAAGGCGTTGAATACGACCGACATGCAATACGATTGGTTAATCATCGCAGTCAAAACGACGCAACTGGATGCGATCCTTGCTGATGTTAATCGCTGCATCCACAAAGATACCCGTATAATTTTGGCGCAAAATGGCTATGGTCAGCACGAGAAAATCAAGCACACCTATGTTTATCCAGCTGTTGTCTACATCAGCGGTCAAAAAGAGGGACAACACATTACACATTTTCGTGATTATCGACTTCAAATCCAAAAAGACACGTTTACTGAAGCCCTTCAACAAATTTGCGCACAATCACCATTAACATTAGAACTTAAACCACACATTGAACAACAGATTTGGTACAAACTCCTTGTGAATTTAGGGATCAATTCCATCACGGCACTTTCCCGTGACACTGCTCAAGTATTAAAGCAGGCATCTATGGCTAAACTATGTCGTCAGTTAATCGAAGAAGGGCGTAAAGTTGCAGAAGCAGAAGGCATTCACTTTGACACAACCATTACAACAGACATTATGCATATTTATGCAGGATACCCAGACGATATGGGTACAAGCATGTATTATGACCTCATGCATCATCGGCCGTTAGAAGTTGAAAACATTCAAGGATATATTTTGCGACAAGCTCAAAAACATCAGATACATGTCCCTTATCTCTCAATGGCCTATACGTTACTGCACTATGAACACCAAAAAGCGATGAGGTTATAGCATATAAAAAGCGCCTTCAAAACACATAAACGGGTGTATTTTGAAGGCAATTTCATATTTTAAATTTTATTTTGTTAAAAACACGTTGAACGAGAGATGATGCATTTATGATATTAAACTTACTGATTTACATGTTGTCGTTTTCAGATGTTTGTATGAATTGGAGCTCATAAACATCACGGTCTTGATAACTATTAAAATGATCTATTTTACCTTTTAAATAAAGTGTTTGTTGTTTCCGACTCGCATTATGTTTGAACTGAATTTTGATTTTCAAATTAGATTCATAGCCATTGTTTTGAATCGTACTTTCTAACTCATGAAACACTTCATTATTAATAGGCAACATATACCCCTCTTTACTAGGTAAAATGCTGGCATATTTTTGTTGTAAAACATTATCTTCATCAATATAAATTTTAATTTGGAGCTCTTTTGCAGCACCAGCCCCCATATTATATAACTTTAAAAAGTCGTCGCCTAAATCATCATCCGTCGCATCTGTCGTGTTTCTTAATGTTAAATGATCGCCGTCTCGTGTCATCAATATTTGATTAAACCCAAGTGCGGGTAAAAAGCTCATTTTCATTTGGTACAACTGTACAGAAACGGAAATGAAATAGAATAAAGCCATGATAAATGTCCCTAAAGATCCTACCGCGGACAAGATATTTATAATACTCACCAAATACCTCCTTTAAAAGATGTTAAAAGCAGTATTTGTGTTATTCCACGTACACTTTAACGTAAACCGGGAAATATTAATGGTGTTGACCTAAAAAAGCTTTCGGAGCAATCGGGTGCAATGTCCATGTGAGTAATAACCCAAATAGCGCTGCCCCCACCAGGATATTCATCCAGTCAATATTATGCCCCACTACCGCAAGTAGCGTTAAACCTAAAAACCCTAATATACTCATACAAATCCAACTGATTACAAATTTCATGTTTAATTCCTTCCTTTATATATATGTTATTTAATGCATTAATTTTAAACCGATCGTGCAGCCTAAGATCACCGCTATACACAATAAACGTAATGCGTGTTTGCTTTCACCATAAAAGACGATGCTTACAAGCGTGCCCCCTACTGCGCCAATACCTGTCCACACAGCATAACCAGTGCTCATCGGAATCGATTGCAGTGCTATTGACAGTGTCGTTAAACTCAACATAAATGTGAAGGCTACACCTAAAATAGCCATTTTCTTACGATGTTGCGCATATATATTCATAAACACGATGCCTATCATTTCAAGCAATCCCGCGATGATTAAAAATATCCATGCCATTTATGCCGCCTCCTCTGTTGTCGTCATTTTAAGCCCTATCACTCCTAGTAAAAGACAGATGATTAACAGTACTTTCGCCATGCTAAATGGTTCACCAAATATGAGAAAGTCCACAAGTGTCACGCCAGACGTCCCGAGGCCTACAAATGTCGCATATGCCGTACCGACGGGTAATGATTGGCTCGCATTGAGTAACAGTGCGAAACTCAATGCAATCGCACTCACGGTTAATATCCACATCCATACCGTTGTCGCATGTGTAATCCCAATGACCCAAGCCACCTCAAAACATGCGCCAGCCACTACTTTTAACCAATTCATGAGATCATCCTCCTCAAATAAAAGAACCCGAGAGACTTATGCATTCATAAATCTCCCAGGCTTTTGTCCTTCCGTGTCATGTAACGCCACATTACATGGATTTTCTCTCGGACCAGACTATTCCTAAGAATACGGAACCCTAGAAAATCTTAATATTCATATCATTGAATTGAACGTCCACCATGGTATCACACCCTATGTCATGTGTAAACCTTAACAGACGTTTTTATGCTTAGACCATCATGAAACTGCAAGGCCAGACATTTGGGAAGCCTTGCTGTCCTTTTTAGAAAAATTTTTAAACATATAGAGAAAAAGTTAAGTAATTTGAGCATTTTTAATTTGTTTCTAATGTTCATGCATTATAATCATACGTGTTAGAAATTGAAAAACGATCGAATGTCTATCATTTTTCCAAGTTTTGATACAGACAATCCTAATTATTTCAATTTCTAACAACATAATCCTCTTAGCACGTGCTATTAGTGTAGGCCGGAACCCCACTTCCGGTCTTTTTTAGTACGGCTGTCTTACTAATATACCCTGTTTAAGTGCACTTTTTCAATCTCTCCCGACGTTTTTTTATTTTTTATCATATTTTTCATTAAGTTTAATTCCGTAAAAGTAAAATTAATTGTACATATTGTCTAATAAATAAAGATTGTTTTTCCTTAATAAGGGGGGATTTGAGAGGATACCTTAATGATGAACCGGGGATGGATGAAGAAATGGAGGACGAAATCATGACTCCAAAAGAAATCGAAATATCCCGTTCAACAGATGATAACGAAGAAGCTAACACAAATGCATGAGGGTGATGCATCTCAATCCTGTCAATCAAAAAAACAGCCAGCAACATTCATTTTTAATGAACATTGTTGGCTGTTGTATTTATACTAATAAATTAGTGATGAACGTGCAAAACTTTGATGAATTAAAAATAACATTTTGATTGATTTCTTAGCTGAGACTTCTGAGAAACGTTGACTAAATCAAAACGCCATATTGAGAACGAGATACCCCGTCCCGTGTAATGTTATTCGCCGATAAATTGTTGTCGGCGTTCGATACAAAAGAGTGTCGTTGCGATTAACATGATGCCGCAAATTAAATACATGACCGCATAGTTCGTTAAGTCAGCAATAGGCCCCATTAACGCGGAACCCAATGACACACCTAAATCTGCTGTGGCAATAAATAACCCAAGCAACATGTTTCGGCCGTATTTTGGCAATTTGAAACTTAAAAATGATGTTAATGTTGGATAAATAAGCGCTTGGGCGATACCAATAAGTATCGCACTGATGTATAAGACAAATGCGCCAACGATATGCCCCACACTAATTCCTAATACCGCTAGGGTTAATAAACTCATCACTTTTAACATAAATCCAACATGCCATTTACCATCTGATGGAATATAACGTCTTAAATAAAAACGTGCCAATACTACCGTAATCGCTTGTAATGCAAGGAAAAGACCTGCGTGACCTACACCATACGTTTGTGTATATAACACAATAAATGTTGCCACCGCTCCAAAACCAATAGACGCCACTAACATGACTAATCCTGCTTTAAATAAAAACTGATTTTTAAAAAACTGTGTAAATACGGAAACCGGGCCAAATGGCAAAGCTTCCTTCTTTTGAGGCGTAGGTTCATCTTGAACATGTTGATCTAACGTCGCACTAAAACCGAACACCCCAGTTGTAATCGCAATGACAACCATCGCAATCGCAAAGTAGCTCATATTGCCTAATTGCCAAATACCTACCGCAATTAATGGGCCAATGACACCCGGTATGTATGAAAAGAGCGAGTAAAGAGAGATGCCTTGTGCACGGTCTTCTTCCGGTAATGCATCGATAATCCCAATTTGAAGGGCCATTGAGAAAAAGGCGGTACACACCCCTTGCATTACCCGGGAAATAAAGTATCCTTCAAGTCCCGTAAAACCATACATGACTAATGCGACACCATTAATGACTAAAATCCATCGCAAAATTTTAATGGGGCCAATGTTAGCAATGACGTGGCCTGCCCATGGACGAAATAACATTGCTGTTAACATGTAGGCCCCCATCACGATACCGATGGTCGTGTTTGTTGCACCTAAGTCATGACCTCGTAATGGAATCATGACATTCAAAATTGCATTGGCACTAAAGAAAAATAGCGCTAAAATATAGAGCCTTAAAAAAGGCCAAGCGAGCGCGCCTTTCATTACGTCGCCTCCTAATAGATAAGTTGTTTTTCAAGCAATGCGCGCGTATACGGATGTGTCGCATCGTGAATTTGATTTTTGGCGAGTGACTCTTGAATTTCACCCTCTTTAAAAATAAATAAACGATCACATAAATACGTGGCTGCTTGGATATCATGTGTAATAAATATATAACTCAAATGATATTCATGTCGTAATCGGACTAATAAATCTAAGATTTGCGTTTGAATTGACATATCCAATGCGCTAATCGCTTCATCTAATAATAAATAGTCTGGCTTAGTACTAATGGCGCGCGCGATCGCGACACGTTGTGCTTCCCCGCCAGACATCATCTGTGGATATCGCTTTAAAAAACTTTTGTCTAAGCCTACTTCTTCAAGTAAACGAATCATTTCTTGATGCATATCTTCTTTAGATAACTTAAGTTGTTGAAGCGGCTCTTTTAAAATCTGTTCAACATTAAAATACGGGTGTAACGATGATTTATAATTTTGAAACACTGCACTCATTTGACCACGTCTCACCTCACGACGACAGACACATTGGCCGTTAATATCGACACGCCCGCGGTCAGGTTTTTCAATACCAAGGATCATCCGACCAAGTGTGGATTTACCACTCCCACTTTCACCGATAATACTGATACTCTCACCTTTCTCACATGTAAAACTTACGCCTTTAACAACTTCTCGATATTGGCGCGTGCCTTTATCTCGGTATGATTTGGACACATCTTGAATGGTTAACATGAGTGGTCACCTCTTACTTTCTGGAAATAAGATGTCAACTTACGACGCGCATTCACAAGGTATTGCGTGTACGCATGTTGTGGATTTTCCAACACATCCTTCACCGGTCCATATTCAATAACATCGCCATTTTTCATAACGAGCACATCATCCGCAATATGTTTCACGACTGCTAAATCATGCGAAATAAAAATCATCGCACAACCTACCGTCTCTTTAATGTGTTGAAACTCTTTTAACACGTCATATTGAGTAATAACATCTAGTGCCGTCGTCGGTTCATCCGCGATAATGAGTTCCGGCTTTAACGCCAGTGCCATTACAATCATTAAACGTTGTAGCATACCGCCAGACAGTTCGTGAGGATATGCACGCATGATTCGATCGAAATCGTGTAAGCCTAACATATCAAAATAAGACTTGAGAAGGGTCTTTTGGGTTGTCGCATTTGTGATATGATGATGATTTAAAATGGTACGCATTTGATAGCCAAGCGTAAAAGAAGGGTTAAACGCCGTACCGCCTTGTTGCATAATCATCGCAATTTCATTACCACGAATGTGACGTAATTGAGTTTCGCTTTGTTGCAATAAATCCATCGTATTAAAGTGCGCCTCACCACTCATTTGAATGTTGTGGTCATTCAGCCCAAGGAGTGCTTTACACGTAATTGATTTCCCACTGCCACTTTCACCAATAATCGCTAAAATTTTTCCCTTGTCCAACTTAAATGAACAATGATGGACAAGGACGTGATTCGTATTACCATCAATCAGCGTTAATTTTTGAACATCTAAAATCGGTTGACTCATGACATCACCCCACGTTTCACACGCTGCCTTACTTGTTGTTGTGATAATTTTGGATCAACGGCAATTTGAATAGCATCAGATAAGAAATTAAAGGCGAGGACGATAATAATAATCGCAATCCCCGGCGCAAACATCAATTCTGGATGACTGAACATCACTTTGCGTGCTTCATTCATCATCATCCCCCACTCTGCTGTTGGGGCTTTGACACCAAGACCAATAAAAGAAAATCCAGAAATTTGTAGAATCATCGATACCATAGAACTTGACGAAATCACCGCAATATCTGCTAGCGTTAACGGTAAAATATGCGTCATAATGATGCGCGTATGTGATAAACCAATAGCACGCGCAAATTTAACGTCATCTGAGTCACGATACTGCATCACACTCGTTCGGATGATTCGGCAAAACCATGCCCACCGTGTAATGATAAACGCGACAAATATACTTTCCAAGCCGATACCTAATACACCAATTAATGCGAGCGTCATCACATAAGTTGGAAACGATAACATGACGTCACAAGCGCGCATTAAAATCGTATCAATCCATCGACCAAAATAGCCGGCAATAAAGCCTAAAATCATCCCAATGACCACCGCACATAAAAGAGCCGCTAATACTAACATTAAACTTGGACGAATCGCATAAATGAGTCGTGTCAAAATGTCACGTCCTAAATGATCCGTCCCTAGCCAATGCGCAAAAGACATACCAGCAAATTTATTCTGAATATTGACGGCGGTAGGGGTATATGGCGTTATCAGTGGCGCACAGATACCTAATAATAAATACAATCCTATAATAAAGAGTGCTATTTTTGCACCTCGGTCTTGCCATAAACGTTGAAGGACTACCATTTAATTGCCCTCCCTTAATTTAGGATTGAGCCACATATTAATAATATCTGCGAGTGTATTTAATAAAATAAACAGTACGGAAATAATTAATACGTATGCTTGTATAATTGGAAAGTCTTGTTCCATCACAGCTTTGACACTTAATTGCCCCATCCCTGGCCAAGCGAAAATGTTTTCGATGACCACCGACCCGCCTAAAATGATTGGAATTGACATACAAAATATCGATACAACGACTTGCATCGCATTGCGAATCACTTGTAGGACAATTGTAGGATAGCGTACACCCATCGCTCGGGCATATAAGACATAATCTTGATCCAATTGTTGAATCATCGCACTTCTCACATTTCTAAAGTAGATCCCGATATAACCTAACGAAATGGTCAGCACCGGCAATACATAACTTTCGGGCCCTGTCAGCCCTGAAGTCGGCAACAGATTCATACCTACTGACACGTAAATGATTAATAATGCTGCTAACCAATACGAAGGTATCGCCGTTAATATAAATGCCGTACTACGTGTGATACGGTCAAACCATGTGCCACGCCAAAGTGCTGTCAAAGTACCGAGTATGATAGACATCGTTATAATCACTACGCTCGAAACGAGTGTTAACTTTAAAGTATTAAAAAATGCTGGCCAAACACGGGTGCTGACATCATCACCCGTGACAAAGCTTTGACCAAATTTAAATTGTAATGCGTCTTTGAGCCATTCCCAATATTGCACAAGAAACGGTTCATCGAGGCCGTATTTCGCGCGTGTTTCTTCAATGAGACTTTGTGTAATATTCGGGACTTCTTGCGCATGTAAAATGACAACAGCGGGATCTTCATCAGACAGCCGCGTCAATGCGAATGTAAGAAAACTAATCATAATTAGAAGCGGCAGGGTCAGTAATAACCGTTTAACGATACTGTATCCCATTATGTCACTCCTTATTTGTAATCCATTTCTTCAAATGGTAATTCATATTGAGATTGTTTAAATGTAATACCTTTAAAATCTTTAGGTGCAATCACTGTCATACCACCATGAGAGATCGGAATAAAAATCGCTTCGTCGTGAACCGTATTCAAAATGCTGTGATATTTTTGATCTTGCTCTTTCACATCTTGTGTTCTTAATGCATCATCAATATTTTGGTATAACGCATCTTTATTGTCGATTCCAGATGTTGCAGCTTTGTAACCTGTATCCGTTTTAAAGGCTGAAATAGTACTTTGTGGATCATATTGTAAGCCCCATGTTTGGTTGAACAACAAATCATAATTGCCGGATGTACGACGTTCTGCAATTTTGTCTGACGTTTCTCCTACAATATTTAATTTCATACCAATTTCTTCTGCTTTTGCTTGAATAAATTCAGCTTCTTGTTTTTGTGAATTAGAGTTATTGTCGTAATATAATTTCATCTCTAACTTTTTGCCATCTTTTTGACGTAACTCACCTTTTTTCTCTTGCTTCCATCCTGCTTCGTCTAACGTTTTCGCCGCTTCTTTCAAATCAAAGTGACGTGGTTTTAAATCTACATTCGCATGCGGTACGTTTTTAGAGAACAATGTAAACGCAGGCTTTTCTGTCTTATCTAAAATTTTGTCTGAGATACTCTTTTGATCGACACTTTGCCATAGCGCAATACGCACTGCTTTGTCATGAGCTGGGCTGTCTTTTTTACCAGAATTAGCAACAATCATCTTTGTATTCATCGGTTGGCTACGCTTTAATTGATAGTCACCAGAATCTGTTAGTTTTTTCACGGCTTCGTTATCGATATTATCTGTTCCGCGGTCATCAGTGAACGCAAAATTCACTTCCCCTTTTTGTAATGCTAAAAATGATGTTTCCCCTGCAGGTAACACTTTAGCAACAATACTTTTCAATTTAGGTTTGCCGCCCCAGTAATCATCGTTACGTTCAAATGTTGCACTTTCATCTTTCTGATGGTCTTTTAATTTGTATGGTCCTGTACCACTAAAAGCTTTCAAGCCATCTTTTGTCCCGCCATTTTTAAAGGCCTTAGGAGAAACAAAAACATAAGGACGTGTCATCGCAAGCTCTTCTAAAGTTGCGTTGTATGGTTCTTTTAACGTTAATACAAATGTATGTGCATCTTTCGCTTCTGTTTTATCCATAATTGTTGAAAGTTTAATCCATGAGTGTAAAGACTTGTTCGCTTGAACGGCGTCAAAATTCTTTTTCACCGCTTCCGCATCAAATGGTGTGCCATCATGGAATTTCACACCTTCACGTAAATGGAAAGTATAGGTTTTACCATCTTCAGAAACATCCCAAGATTTCGCAAGTAATGGTTGAATCCCTTTTTGCGTATTATCTACAAGTGACTCGTATACCATGCCTTGTGCGGACATTGAACCTCCATAGACATGTGGATTCATATCGCCAATATCTTTAGATGTCGCATACGTAATATTTTTGTCTTCTTTCTTTTGCTCTAGTGCCTTGGAGTTGCCACACGCCGCTAATACAACGAGTGCCGTTAATGCTAAAATAAACCATTTAAATGTCTGTTTCATTCTCTTATTCCTTTCATTCTACTTTTCCTTAAGTTGTTTGAAGCCCTTGTTGAATACAAGTCATATCACTTTCAAATGTTTTCGGGAAAAATTGTTGTGATTTTTTTAAATGCGGTCGTTCTTCGTGAAAGTGCTGAAGCATTGTTTCATATCGTGTCAGTAACATATCAATCATCGGTGTTTCAATGCATAACGCACGCCCAAGTCCTTGAATGATTTTAGTGCGATAATAATCTTCATGTGGCATGCGCGGTATTTCCCAAATACCTTCATGATTTTGATAAATTTGGCGAAACGGAACCGCTGAAAAATCCTCATAAAACCCTTTCGCATTCGGTGTTGAAAACGGATCAATCAGTATTCCCGTGTAACGCACATAAAGTAAGTACTCTTGTTCCATTTCCGGCAGTGATTCAAATTGTGCAATTTTAGTTTTGGACATCGTCTCAGGGCGTAACGGATAATTCTCCTCAACCATAAAACGCAGTAGGTTCAGAGGCTTTACGTTTAGCGCCTTTAAAATCGATGTAATTTCTTGCCACATCCCTCTCATTTCGTGAATTAAATCCATCGTAATCGGACCTTCAGGATATAATTTATACACATAAAACGGGACGTCTGTACCATAAAAAATGGCCTTTAAAGCATGCGCATTCATAAATAGTGCGGGGTGTACATACAACGAACTATTGCGCGATTCTGCTTCTATCGGATTGGTTACGACAGTAACAGGTAAATCAATACATTCAAACATGTGTGTTAAACGCGCCAACAACTCAGATGTGTCGGCGGTCGCCCCTAAATATAAATGCTTTTTGAGCCCCATCGTTGTGACGCGATAAGGTTTCGTCTGGTCGAGGACACGTGTATCACCTAAATACGTCGAACAGCTGACAACATCAATTTGAGGTTGAATCGGCTCTAATTGTGTACGTACTATAATGTTAGAACCAAGCGTTGGCGACACGAGCAACACACTTTTAATCTTTTCTAACACGGCATTCGGAAGTTGTTTTAACGTATCCACATAAGCATCTGCAGTACATGCAAGTACAAGATAATCATACGTTCCCGTTACCGAGGCGTACGCATCAAACACGTGACGCGGTGTGGCAGTCCCTGTGAGTGTGTCATGTTGCTTATTTTGAACATGTGCTTCAATATCGCCTGAGGCCGCGACTGCTTCGACAAATTGCTTCGAACGTGCAGACACATGACTACGACTTACAAACGCAATTTCTGCGTCTAGGTATTTGTCAAAAAGCACACCAAGTTGCACCGCCACAGGACCTGTGCCTACAATGAGAATACTAGGCCTCATGAGCCGACACCTCTTGCAACATCTGCTTTTTGGTAAAGCGCAATATCAAAAATTTGATTAGGTTGAATTACCTCATCGACACACACCCATTGTTTAGCGTCAGTATCACGTTTAGGATAATTAAATATCGCTTTTAAATCATTACCGTAACGCATCGCCACAACTGTATTAGGTCCAGTCAACGTATACAAATCTTCTAAAATGTCATATTTAATAGGGACCGTTGAACTGAAAATGACATGCGTAACGTCTTTAATTTGAGGCAACTGATCGACCGTAGCTTGGTGCAATTCAATTGAGGCCTCTGGTGCCAAATCTGCCACCACTTTGCGCCCATACGCGATAGCCTCTGCATCAATATCAATTCCGATAACAGACGCACCGGTTTCTTTCGCAATTTGAATCGGTGTCATCGGAAACGCCCCAGAACCAACTAATAACACCGTATCATCAGAAGTAATTTGAAATTGCCCAAATTCTTCCTGAATACAATGCTCAATATTTTGAAAATACGTCGTTTCTGTCGCCTCGCCCAGAATATGGCGTTTTGCGCGAAGCACTTCCATTAATTTTACGCATTTCGCTGTAATATCAGCCAATGCTGGCACAATATTCGGCGTACCAAGATGCGTTGCACGCCAATCATCAAAACGCAGCGCATTCTGTTCATTTAGTATGTATTGACTAAAAACGTTTATCTCACGTTCTAACTCTGAAATTGACTCGAAATTGAGGGCCACTTTTTGATAGTGGTCAACAAAATTCCGATAAAACGTTGCGAGTTCTAGTTCCATTTCTGTCTCAAGTTGGATATTTTGTATCATATTAAGCTCCTATTCTATATAAGCTAACCCCGTTGCAACTGTTTTAACATGCCCCCTAATCGTAATAAGTGGTGACGCAGCCATCTGCGCACAAACACGTAAGACGCCCCCTGGTTGATGTACCATACTATCTGTACACTTTTCCGGTTGTTGTAGCGCTTCATAAACACCGATAGAACCTGTACCAGAACCACAACTTTGCTCCCAAATGATACTACCAAGTTCCGGCACATAAATCAGTGGATGCAATTGGCACCGCTCTGCGTCATATAACAACAGTCCAATCGTTTTAAACGACTTAGACCAAGTTTGCGACGTAACAAACGTTTCAACATCGCGATATAAAGCTTCTTCAAACGTTACAACCGGGACGACAAAATGACAGTAGGATGCATATGTGATTTTCAACACATCAAACTTTTCCGTACCGAGCACAAGTGTTGTCCATTCATATGTATGTGGTGCGGGTAACGTGGCTTCATAATCACCTAAAGCATGAATTTCGCATACGGTCGGTGTTGAAACCCCAGAAACCTGTAACGACAGCTTACCTAACGGCACAAGATCACGTTCCAATAAATAATGCAACATCGATAACGTCGCATTCCCACAAAACTCATTGCCACTCATGTGTAACCCATAAAGGTCGTCAGATGATTGTGGCTTAATAACAAACCCGACCTGTTCACAACACACGTGTGACGTTTGCATCAACTGATTTGCGATAGACACATAACGCGACGCATCATGTTCAGAATCTACTAATACCGTCATATTCCCAGACGGATTAAATTTAGAAAAATGAACAATATCTTTCATTAATAAATCTCCTTTGAAAAGCAATTGTTCAATGCACAAATCGTAATGATAACGATTTAAAAACATAATACTTATTTTAGTTGCCTCTGTCAATAGTGATAATCATTATCAATTAAATTTTTTCAAGATTTTTGCCCGACTTTCTTCCTTATATATAAGGTTTTTACATTTTGTGAAATTTTCATGACACAACGCATAAATTTAGAGGTAAAATAATGTTGAACAATTTAGAATGAAATGAAAGGGATGAAGGGATGTAGGGATGAAATTGAAAGCATTATTAGGACTCGTTTTAACAAGTTTCGTGCTACTTACAGGATGTAGCTTGTTTGGTGAAGATGAGGATAAAAAAGCAAAATCAGAGTCACATCAAAAGAAAGAACAAAAAGAGAAAAAAGATAAAGACAAAACTAAAAAAGAAGCACAATCAACAGAAGAAAATCAAACAGACAAAGCGTCGACTGAAACAGTCACTACACAAAAATACGACGTAAACAATGTCACAGACAGAGCAATGTTAGAGGCGATTATTTATGGAGATTATACAGAAATCGATAAAATCGCCGCTTATAAAAGCGCTGTGGCGAATGGCGTCATTCCACAAGGCAATGTCATGGAAGGTCCCGCTGCGGCAGCTTACGAAAGTTCATTACGCATCGCACGTGGGGAAGAACAATCGATTTACAAAACGCATTCCCAACATACTGATACAACAGAAGATGTGAATGCAGAAATTAATGCAGCAACGACTAAAGATGAACTGATTAACGCATTACGCAAAAAATACAATGGTGGGTTATCATCAGGAGAACTACAGACGAAAAATGCGATAGAACAAGGATACTATGAGGGCGATGATGCAGAAGCTGTTTACAAAGAAATACAACAACGCGAAGCCGATATCGCAGCAGGTAAATACGATCATTATAGAAAATAAACTAAAGGCAAGCCGTACGTGCATGTACTTCTTGCCTTTTTGCTTATAAAATATGCTCGATTTCATGCATCGTGTTGATGGTATATGTGGGCATAATACGCGTGTTATTTTCTACGCTTTTATGGTTAAACCACACCGTATCAATCCCCCCGTTAATGCCACCTTGAATATCAGAAGTGAGCGAATCACCAATAATAATGAAGTCTTTAGTATCAAACTCAGGCATAGTGTTAAAAACGATATCAAAAAACTGACGACTCGGCTTTTGGGCGCCCATTTCATCTGAAACAAACAAATGGTCAACATACGACATCAAATCCGTTTGCGCAATACGGCGCTTTTGTGTATGCGTTACGCCATTCGTCGCAATCGCAAGGGTATATTTTGACTTCAAATACGCAAGGGCCTCTTCAACCCCCTCATGCCATTTGATTTTGGCCGTCGCCAACCCATCTCGAAATGTCACATCTGCTTCATGACCGTCGACCGACATCTCGTATTGTTGAAACGTTTCAATAAAACGGTGACTTAGAACTTCACTTTTCGTAAGTTCATTACGCTGAAACGCTTCCCAATGTGCCTGATTAATTGCTTGAAACGTCTCATAATCCCGCTTAGATTCCGGCACCTTATATTGGTCCATTAAATACGTATACGCCTTCACCTCAGCATCATGAAAATCTACCAACGTATCATCAAAATCAAGTAAAACTACTTTATAACCCATCATCGTCACTCCCGCTCAAACGTCATTTAGCACCATTGTAACAGAAAAACATCGTTAAACTGAATTATCGTAAGAAAAAGAAAAGACCAGCTTCTCCCAAAAGCTAGTCTTTTCGTATGTCTATATTTAAGTCTATTGTAAACTGTATTGAATTGGTTGTCTTGGTTTAAATTTCACTTATTAATAAGAGGTTATAACAGATTATATTAGCGTGGTTTAACGCTCAAGGTTTTTTAATTATTTAATACATCGTTTATTTCGTAAGTTCATTTGAAGAATAATACGCTTCCGTACTTTCGCCTGTTTTAAAGCCAGACATTGTTGCATGAGTTTGATAGTCAAGAACAATCTCATGTGATTCTGTAATTGTTTCTGGTTGTTTCGGAGCCGTATCTTCTGTGAAATCAACAGCATTACCGTATCCACCATACGTCGTTGAAGGGTTAGAATCTTGTGTAAAATCAACATGCTGTGATTCACCGCTCATACCCGCTAAATTATTTACAGAGTTATAGTTTTCTTGTTTTACGTTTTGTTTCGCAACATTTGTCGTTTTAGGTGTTGAGTCAAAACTATACTCAAATACATGACCGTTGCTACCAAATTGTGTTGAAGCATTAGCACTTTCATCAATTGTTACAAGATTAGATTCTCCATTTAAACCATTTAAAGGTTTACTTTGGTTTAAGCGTGGTGCGCTTTCTAAAGTGAAAGTTTCCTTACGCGTTTGTTGTTTTAAGACAGGTTGTGGAGTTTGAGTGATTGATTCAGTGTATGTTGGAAGCTCTTTAGGCTGTTCATTAGTCTCTTTGAAAACAAGTTCATTTTTAGAGTCACTTTGTGAGTGATCCTTCAGTTTTTTATGAGAAAAGTATAATGGATAGTTTTGTGGGGTGAATTTTTTCACTTTGTTTAACCCCTTTTCTCTTAAATCTTTAATCTTCGCATCACGCTCTGCCTTAGCTTTTTGTAAATTTTCAGCCCTTTTTAAGAAATTAGGATCTGCAAATTTTTCATTTTTTGTAGCAGAAAGTGTATCATCTCTTAATTGTTTTTTTACAACATAGTTATCTTTATTGTATTCAGTTAATACTGGAATGTTAATTGGTCTTACATGTTTAATATCTTTAAAAAACTCGTCTATAATCGTTTCAAGACTTTCTTTAATATCATTTAACATTCTTTCGTTGGTTGGCTCTTTTAATCTACGCTCATCTTTTTTAAAGCCTAATAGCATATCTAATTTATTATACATATCATCTCTTGCTTCCTCGTGCTCTGTAAAAACAACCGGCAACATTAGGGCTTTATGTTCTAATTCAAATACTTCGCGTTTCGCATTATGTTTTTCTATGCGATTAAATCTTTTTAAATCTGCATGTTGTTCTTCTATTTTCTCTACTTCAACATCGAACTCTTCTCTATTCTTTTTTAAAGCATCGTAAATAGATTGATATCTTTCTTGAGTTAATCCAAATAATTTTTTATCGCCTCTATAATTGTAATTAGTAACCTTGTTTTTATAATTTTCTTCCATTTCTTTTTCTTCTAATAAAAATTTATTAAATGCATCTAACTCTGCTAAGAAACGCCCTTGATATTTCTCATATGCAACCTTATATTCTGGTTGGTCATAACCAGCAAAATCATTTAAGCTTTGAGAATATATTAAATTTTCAAGATGCTCTTTATATCTATCTACACTTATTGAATAATTAATTTTCCCTTCTACCTTCAATGCCTCAGATTCATATCTATCTTTACTCACAACTGCACTTGCATTGCTATCTAATATAAAGTTTGACGCTAAAATAGCGCTTGCTGATAATACTAATAATTTCTTTTTCATATTTTGTTCTCCTTTATTCTAAATAAAATAACCCTTGTCAAATTTCCTTCTTTTTGGCGCAGCTTTTCGATTATATAAGTTTCACTCAACATAAACCATTAAGTTAGTTTTAACACAACATTAATTCTACTTTAAATTAGTTTATCCTTAAAATTTGTAGTGTAATTTTATTTTAAAACCCGAAAATTGTAGCGAATACCTTATTCTTTTTACTTTATTCACTACAATTGTAATTATACACTAAAATTTCTTGTTTCTTTATTCCTTTAAAGAGCATTTAAGATAATTTAAGTAGGATTTAAATTAATCGAGTTTGCCTATTGTATATAAATTCGCGTTAATGTTTTAAGCTAAATTAAGTATATCGAATTGCATTTTTAATTAGTTTTAGCTCAGTATTAAATCTGTATTAACGCCTTATTATGCCCTTTCAATACATTGGTGTTAGTGATTTTTTAATTACTTCACATTAAACTTTCTTATTTGTTTAGGTTTGATTTATGCGCGCAAAACAAAAAGGCTAGTTTTTACCCAAAAAAGCTAGCCTTCTTAAGTTTGATATATTATTGACCATTATAAATTTTGTAGATTTGTTGATTTAACCGTTTTTGTTGTTCAGGACTTAATGTTTTTACTTTTGCTTGAGCAGCAACACGATCTTGATAAGCATGCGAGTTAACGTATTTGTTTACTAATTCTTCAGCTTCTCTTACATGATTACGGCGAATTGCACGTTTGTCTCGTTCTGTGTAACCAGATGTATCTTCAACACTATATCCAGTTGCGTACCCTGACATATAATGCGTAGTTTTTTCATCGAGATCAACTGCATGAGACTCGGTAATCACTTCTTTTTTAGTTGGCTTTGTGTCTTCAGTAAATGTTGGTTGTTGTTTAACCGACCCTGTTGAATTAGATAAAGTATTTTCGCTAAATTCTATTAATTGTCCATTACTACCAAATTGACTTGGAGCTTCTGAATCTTGAATTATATTTACAGGTTTAGATTCACCACCAATACTTGCTGGCTTTTTATTATGGCTATTTCCTGAAATACTATTTACAATGTTGCCATGATTTGGTTGGTTATTTAATTGAGAAATTTGAGTTGATTCAGCTTTTTTAACATTCTCTGCTTTTTTAAGCTGCTTATATGAAAAATTAGAAGTTTTCTTTTCATATTTTTTTGAACTTTTCTTTGTCCTATTTAATTTTTCTTTTTCGAATTTTGCATATCTTTCCTTCGATCTTTCATGTCTGTATCTTTCATCTTCTCTCGCTTTTGCTGTGGCTTCTCTTAGTTTCTCTTTAATAGATTCATCATTTTGATTTTCACTTGTTAAAGTTGGAATCTCTAATGGCCTTGGATATCCTATTTCTTCAAAGAATTCGTCAATTATAGTTTCTAAATCCTCAGACTTTTCTTTTAACATTCTTTTATTAGTTGGTAACATATCATAACGTTCATATTTATCTTTACTAATAACCATATCTAATTTATTATACATATTTTGAACTTCATAAGGTTTCCTTACAAACGTGTTACCTATCATTAAAATCTTATTTTCTAATTCGTTTATTTTCAAATCTGCTTCATCTTGTTGAAATTCATTAAACCTTCTAAGATCTTCATGTTTATCTTCAACCTTTTTAGCTTCTTGGTAAAATTCATATCTATTTTTTTTAATTGATTCAAATATACCTAGGTACCTTTCATAGGTCAAACCGTATAAATTATTTGGAACAGGTTGTTGATTATTTTTATACTTTCTTATATCTTTTTGTTCCTGTACAAATGTATTCAAAGCACCCATTTCAGCCATGAATTTTTTTTGATACTTATCGAAAATCTCTTTATATTCAGGCTCATCATAACCTGCGTGCATATTAACAGAAATTGAGTGTATTAATCTCTCTAAACTATCTTTATAAAGCTTTATTTGCTCATAATCACTCTTCGACCCTTTTAATTTTAATGCTTCTGATTCATACTTATTCTCTCTCACGTCTACTACAGCGCTTGCACTGTTATCAAATATAAAATTAGATGCTAAGATTGCACTTGCCGATAATACTAATAATTTCTTTTTCACTTTATAATCTCCTTTAATATAAATAAAAATAGTTGTCAAAAAACCCCTTTTTGACACAGCTTTTCGATTATATAAGTTTCATTCTACACAAACCATTAAATACGAATTAACAAATATTAATTCTACATTAAAAGAGTTTATGTCTATAAAAAGTGGTATACTATCGTTTTGAATGCAAAAGTACATCGAAATAGTTCCGTTTAAGTTAAACCACACAAAAAATGTGTGCATTTACAAAGCAAAAAAGCCCCTTAAACATATGTTTAAGAGACTTCTTTCAAATATTGTGATAATTAGTTTGAATTTTCTTCAATCCACGCTTTAACTTTAGTCGTAATAAGTGCAAAGGTCGCATTTTCATTATTATTGTTAGACGTTGACAAAATGCCAATTAACTCATCATTTTGGTCATTATTATCGTCATCTTTTAAAAATAACCCTGATCCAGATTGACCTGGTGCAGCTTTAATATCAGTCGTTATAAGACCAGATTTATTGTACCCTGCTTCATTACTAGTGCTGTCAATGTAAATACTACTAATGTTTCCATCAAATTTTGTGGAATAATTATTACCATTACTCGATGAATAACCTATTGAGTAGACAGGTTTATTCACTAAAGAATTATTTCCTTTTTCTGTCCTATCACTTTCAACACCGACTATTTTGGGGTTTCTTCCTTTTAGATAGTGTTCTAAGGACAGAGGTAATGGTTCTTTTACTTTTAAAATAGCTAAATCTTTTGCTTTCCTAACTTGCCCTGAAGAATCTGCTTTCTCATAAACCACTGCCGTGCTAACATTTACTGAATCTAGCTGCGTAGAGATACCTGACAATGCCGGATAAATTTTACCGATATTACCTTGTTTATTTTCATAATCTACACAATGTGCTGCTGTTAAATATGTTGATGAATTAATTGCGACAGCCGTACAGAATTTACCGTTACCTTCAAATTTAGCGGTAAATAAGTGATTTCCTTCTGTCGTATTGGTATTTATTATGCCGTTTGCCCATATTGACGATGAAAGTAATCCTCCTAATACGAATAAACTGATTAACATTGAAATACATAATTTTTTCATGCTTTTATCTCCTTTCGATGTGTTTTTCTGTAGTTGTTCATAAAGCATTGAAAACTTATGATTTTTGTATCATTTATTTATCATAACATTGATAGTGTAGCCATATATAAATTAATTTTATCATACATGCATATTTATTGAGATTTATTTAAAATCTCTTTTTTTAATTTTACTCTTAAATGATCTAATGTGATAGGATCAGTAAACCAATAATCTTCTGCTTTATATGAAATCACTCTATTTTTCTTCACTGCCTCTATATTTTTCCATGTTTTAGAGTTTTCAAAATCGAATGTGCTATATGAAGGTTTACTTAAGAAAATATAGTCTCCTGCGTAGTCAGCAATTTCTTCTTTCGAAATGGCTGCATAGCCTTTTTTATCTTGTTGGAGCTTCTCTTTATATTTTTGTGCCATTGGCATGCCAAACGCATCATGAACAATATCCAAGCCTCGACCCCACGAGCTGTTGTATACATATATTTCTTTTACATCAGGTTCAAATACTGACGCAGTAGCATGACCTATTTTCTGTTGAATGTCTTTTTTATCTTTGGCTGTTTGAGTGTCCCATTTTTTAATCCAGTTTTGCGCCTTGTCTTCTGTGTTTGTGAGTTTTCCTAGTTCTTTTAAAATTTCTTTATGGTTGTATTTGGTATATGTATACGGTATCGTCGTTGCAATTTTTTCGTATTTTTTAATGTTCTTATCTGAAGCATCTACAATGATTAGGTCGGGCTTTAATTTAGCAAGTTTTTCAACATCTCCGTCACCAATGAATGTTGTATCTTTCAAATGTGATTTTAATATTGATGAATCTTGCACAATATTTGAAACGGCAATCGGTTTGATGCCTAATTCTATAAAATCACCAACATAGAATCCTGTTAATACCGCCACTCTTTTAGGATTTTTAGGAACAGTCGTTGTTTTTCCGTTTTCCAATGTATAGGTACGTGTTTCTTGTGAAGACTCTTCTTTATGATTCGTATGCGTGCATGCCGCTAAAAATAAGATGCTACATAAAACCATTAGGAACACTTTCTTCATATTATCATCTCTTTCTAATCAATATTCCGTTTCAAATTCAGGTTGTTGCTTAATTTTTTAACGTACTCGTTTTGCCTTTAAACCATTTACAATACGTCTTCTAAATGATCTATCGCATTACGGTATACATTTTGAAAAATTTAAATGTTGTGTCTTGAGTTGGTTTAAATGAATAGTCATAACGTTCTCATTTTTTAGGTTTTATTAGAGAAATCATCCAAAAAGACTAAATGTGCTTTTAGCTACATTTAGTCCTTAGGTTAATTTAAAAATGTGCGAATGTCATAAAATGCTTTAAACGCGTTATTTCACAAACTTATACGCAATCTCATATTTAGAAACTTTATTATTAAGAATAGGACTTTCTGCATCTTCTTGATGACTTCTCACTTTCTGGTGCGCTGCTTTAAACACATCAGAATTTAGCCAATTTTTAAATGCCGCTTCTGTTTCCCAAAGTGTTAATATTTTAACTTCATCATAGTCTTCATTATGTTTGGTAATTGTAACCATCATTTCTTTGAACCCTTCGATTGTTTCAATACCTTGTCTATTTTGGAAACGTTCTACAATTTTTGGTGCGCTCCCCTTTTTTAGCTTTAAACAGTTTTCTGCCATAAACATGTCTCATCTCTCCTTTGATTGTTTTGGAAGTGTTTTTACAAATGTGAATAAGAAAATAGTTTGACAACATACCATTATTAACAACAAAACTCTTACGATTGTATGATCAATCATATATATCGAAAATGCGATAACTATATATAAACTCACTAAAAGTTTAAATTTATTGATAAGCGTGTAGCCTCTTTCGTTTTTAAAACTTTCAACGTATTCTTTATATATTTTTGTATGTATTAACCATTCTTTAAAACGGTCTGAGCTTTTCGCAAAACAAATTGCAGCTAATAAAAGAAATGGCGTTGTTGGCAATAAAGGTAAAATAACGCCCATAAATCCTACGAAGGTGAAAAACAAGCCCAAAGTGAGCAATATATATTTCATAAAAACACCTCTAATTGATAATCATTATCAATTATACAGTAAAACGGTTTCTTGTAAACAAAAAACCATCCAAATTAGGATGGTTAAATAAATATTTATTACATTAGGTTATATTATTTTCGCACTAATGCGAGAACTCCCGCAACTAATATCAAAATTCCAGATAAAATACCAAATAATCCAATAAAAATAAAATTAAATATTCCACCTAGTACTAATATAACACCCATAACAATTCGTTTTTTATTGATAATACAACTCACAATTAATGTGATAATACACACTAATATAACTGCAATACCTAATCCCATAATTTGACCAGAATCACTTGCCTCAAATTCATTACTAATACTACCTAGCATTAAGGCAAATACACCACCTATAATTCCGAACACACTTCCTAAAATTCCAAGCACCATTTCAGCTACTCTACCAGTAGGTTTTGAATACATCTGATTTTCCAAAAAGACAACCCCTTATATTTAATTTTTAAACAATCAAATAAGCTTAGTGATTACTTTACAAGCTATATTCAATTCAATTATATAATACTATATTTAGCCTAACAACATAATTTACATATATAAATCACTTTTTTATTTTATTTGACACCTTTTCAATCGCTTCTTCATCTACAATATCAAAATCAGGTTCTTCTAATATTTGTAAAAACTCTTCTAAAAGTTTTGTATCACTATACTCACAAAGTTCAAGCGACCGCTAAAAATGATAATAAGCCATATGATATGCGTCTTCTAAATAGTTAAAATGAAAATGAAATAATGTCTCTACCGATTCATGACAAGGGATTGTATCTATGTGAGTAGCTAGAACAGATAAGTGATATGCGAGTTTAGAATCATTAATATTTTCTTCTAAAAAATAACCTAAAATGTCGTCATAGCGTTGATGTCGAATGATTTGTTGTAATGCGTCTGGAAACATATTTATTAAAATATCTTTGCTGTTCATTTAATTCCTCCACCTATACATTTTTACGTTTACGATTTTGTTTTGGTGTACACCTAGAGAATGATTTAAATTTCAATATAATCCTTTAAGATATAGTTAAATCACATACAGGGAGTTCCTTATAATGAAATGGCTAATTTCTAAAAAACTCATATTCATCACTTTTGTCATTGGGGTGGGTTGTCTTATTTTAAAAAGTGTTTCACCAGAATATATAGATTAGTCTGGTGTATTACATGAATACTTCTTTCTCATTCCAATCGGTTTTGCGTTTATCTTTTTATCACTAAAACTCTTACTCATTAGAGTGATTAGAATAATGTTTCATAAATATCAATCTCATCATAAAAGCCACATTTAATATAAAATGCATCTCCAATGTTTATCAAGTGTATGTTAATTATTACGTCATCATACACCATTGAAGGAGATGCAATTTTCTTATATTTATTCTTGAAAGTTTAAAAATACTTTATTTTCTTAACTCAAAACGTATAACCACATCGGAGTTACTTTTATTAACCGTATTATAATCTTCAATTTTAATGATTGATTGAATATCTAACACGTTTTTATACAGCTCAGGATTGCGGTAAGTCCCTTCAAATGAATGGTCATCCTTTTTCTTGATAATGTACATTCCTTTAGCTTTTATCTGAATTTTAGTCCCTTCAATTTCAAATGTTTTGGTTTCATTATTATAATTAACAATTCCCCATACGTTATTCACATTGTCTTTAACGACATGAAGTTGATTTTCTTGTTTAATGATACTCACATCGTTATGTTTTTGATTAAAGTGAGTTTGATCGATTCCGGGATATAAAACGTAGGCATATTGATCATTTGAACCTGTGTGCGATTGCATCACTTCATAATAGTTTTGTTTAACTTCTTTACTACTTTGACTTTTATTTATATCTTGCCATTTGCCCTTGCGCTCTACTTTATCTACATTTAGCTTTGTAGGCTTAATAAAGTGATAGCCGATATTATTTTGTTGATCTTTAGCTTTTAAGAATATAGAGTTTGCTTCTTCGTTTATTGCTTTATCTAGTGCCTTGCCGTCTTTGAATAATGTAAATCCGTCCGCTTTACGATTTTCAATTATTGTTTTAGCATCTTGATTATTAATTCCGCTTCCCACAAAAACAATTTTGTCATCTAAAATAAACCATGATTTTTTTGCGGATAGTGTCTGTTGTTGATTTTCAAAATCCATACCGATACTTGCGTATTTATCACCCAATGATGTTCCTCCGACAAAAGTTTTCTTACTTTTTTTATCACCAGATGGCTCGTCACCTAAAGTTGTTGTTCCTGCAAGATGTGTCATATTCACTGTTGGCCAATAATGATTACGATAATGTGTCACAACATCATTGTATAAATAAGACATTCCTGCCCCTGTATGCCAACCTTTTAGATTTTCGTTATTGATAGATTCATAACGTGACACTTTGTCTGAAGTTAAACTCAAACCAAATGTATAGTTAAGGTTTGAATTGTGATAAACGACACGCTTCATCTCATCGTATATTTTTATTTGCTGTGGCTTGTTTTTTATATGAATTGACGTATCATTTATGAGTTTTTTCATCATTTGAATATCTGCGTATGATTTTAATTGATCATTCTGATTATAGCTTTTATCAGATAACACAGATGTTTTAACATATTGTTGATATTTAGCTTTTACATTTTGGTCTTGTGTCGCAGTGCTTATTCTTAACAATGCTTTCATAACCGTTGTAGATGTAGAATGGCTGGTTTCATGTTCACGACTGATTGCTCTACCTCTTACAAAATCTAATAACTCGCCTTTGTGTACCATAGGCATAAAAGCATCATCTATCCAATGATCTAATGTTTTCATTTGAGTCTCATTTAAATTAAAAGATGTCGCGTTCACTACTGGCAACATTTGAGATATGCCTTCTAATAAAACAACACCATATGCCCCTGTATATGGCACATCTTGATGATCGATATATGACCCATCTTTATAGAAACCATTACGTGCTTTTCTAGTCGCACTTTCTTGAACATATGTAAAAACGTTTTTAAACGAATCAATCGCTGATTTCATCTTACTGTCGTCTTCGTTGATGATACTTTCCAGTAATTTTACTTTCGTAATATCGACTAAATTTCCACCTGTCGCTTTTTCAGGTTTGCCTACAGAGGCCAATATTTCATCACTTTTCGGTACATATTTTTGAATCGGAGCCGTGTATGTTTTCTTTTCTTCTCTAGTGAATCTGTCATCCATTAATATGAGCGTATTCGTTAATGATTTCGGTGCCCCTATTTCGTAATCCCACCAATTTATTGCTTTCTTTTTATTCGTATCTGTTTCTTTAAAATTAGCTGTCAAAGTTCTTATATTATTTTCTACTTGTTTACCATAAACATGTTCATGCATCCAAGCGATTGCTTCTTTTAGTTTTTTCACATTATCATCTGTATTAAGTGATGATTTAGGGTGACCCATCGCTTCCGCAATACGTTCAATATTTTTATAACTTTTTGTCATATGACTCGAATCTGTTTTAACATCTTTCGCACTATCCCATAAGTACGTTTTATCAGAATGTGTGTTCATGTCATTCAATAAATTTTGTGCTTCTTTTTCAATATAGTCGTGTTGTTTCTTCATCGCATCATTATGCGCATCATAGTATTCATAACCATAATTTGTAGAAAGCCATATTTTCTTGAGTTTTTGATATTTTGATCTTTGATGAGACTGTTCCTGAGTTTCATAGCGCTCTTCATTCGCCTTTACCTCAGTAACATCAATACAACTCATAGTAACTACAACAAGCATCATGGCATAGAGCTTCGTATATCTTTTTAAATTTAATATCATCTTATGTCTCCTTATCATAGGTGTATAAATGCGTAAATCACCTTATTGATTTACATACTCTTAATTATATATAAGTTTTATTCTTTGTATATCCAGTTATAAAGTTAAGTATTTGAATTAAATACATTATCTTTAATAAAATATAGATAAAATAATTTATGAGGTGCCTTATGCTTAATTTTGAAGATACGAATTGGTTTAAAAGAAGTTTGAAATTTTTCATACTATCATTAGCGATTACAATTATCTCTTTTGTTTTAACATTGATTGTTAACCCTTCTATAGATACCTTTAAAAATATCGCTAGAAAGGTTCCTGACAGTGTGACTCAAGCACAAGGTTTGGAAAAAGTATGGGAATATATTGTTCATAATGCAGCGATGGTCCCTTTTCAAATGCTTCTTCTTGCATTCATTCCCATTCCATTTTTTTATTGTTTAAACTACATTACAACATCAGCATTGCTAGGCGTAATTTGTAGTATTGCGATTCAAATAGATTTACATAAAGGTATCAGTATGATTATTTCCACAATTCCTCATCACTTTCTTGAATTGTTTGCAATGTGTATCGTTGTGAGCAGTTTATTTAAATTAAATCAATCTATCGTCAGGAAAATCACTAACTTTTTCAGGCAAGATAAAAAACAAAATTATTCCTTTAAAACAGCATGTATGAACTTGATGAAATCTTATCTTTTAATTGCTTTACCTCTGTATATATTAGCAGCTTTTACTGAAACATATGTATCGAATTTTATTTATGAGATACTTCAATAATCTAGTATATGTACTATTGAATTTAGCACCACATAAACAAAACACTCCCTATGTACTTTTAGGGAGTGTTTCATCTTCTATTCTATTATTTCGCTTCTTTAATTTCTTGTGCCATTTTATCACTATAGCCGAAGAACCAAGTGAGTACGAATCCTACGCTGAATGAAACGAATAATACTAAAATGTATAACGGCAATTGACCGATGTCTTTAATGAATAACAACATACCTGGTAGTACGGTAATCGCCATCCCTGATGCTTTTAAATGGAATAACGATGCGAGGAATCCTCCGACTGCCCCACCTATTAATCCACATACAAATGGCTTAAAGTAACGTAAGTTTACACCGAAGATAGCAGGTTCTGTAATCCCTAAAAATGCTGAAAACGCTGATGGTAATGCGAGTGCTTTTAACTTTTTCTGACGTGTTTTCAGACCAACCGCTACTGTTGCGGCACCTTGTGCGGTCATAGCCGCAGAGATAATTGGGTTGAATTCATTGTATTTAAATTCTTCTAACAGCTGGATTTCCATAAAATTGAAGATATGATGCACACCTGTGACTACAATTATTTGTTGGAAAAAACCGATTAACAATCCTGCAATCCCGAATGGCAAATTTAATACCCATATTGTGCTTGTTAAAATCACAGTTTCTAACCCATGAAATACCGGTCCAATGATAAACAATCCGAGTGTGATCATCACAAGTAATGTTAAAAACGGAGTAACGATTAAATCTATGGCATCTGGTATTTTTTTGCGTAACATTTTTTCAAATTTTGCGCCAATGAGACCTACAAAGAATGCCGGTAAAACGGAGCCTTGATAGCCTACAACTGGGACAAAACCGAAAAATTTCAATGCTTCAGTAGAGCCGTTCCCTACTTCATATGCGTTCGGTAAGGCAGGATTGACAAGCATCAAACCGAGCACGATGCCGAGCACCGGACTTCCGCCAAATACTTTGAACGCACTCCATGCGACAAGTGCAGGTAAAAATGCAAAAGCTGTATCTGTTAACACTTGTGTGAACAGGATGAAATTAGGTGAAATGTCTTTCGGTGTCATACCCATCCATGACAAAATTTGTTCGTTCATCAATACGCCACGTAAGCCCATGAATAAACCCGTTGCGACTAATACGGGAATAATTGGAACAAATACGTCGCCAAATGTGCGAATCGCACGTTGGAACATATTCCCTTGTTTTCCTGCTTCATGTTTGACATCGCTTGTCGATTGCCCTTCAATACCTAAACTTTCAACAGCACTGTAAATTTTATTTACGGTTCCTGTTCCAAATATCACTTGATACTGGCCAGAATTATAAAATGCACCTTTTACTTTATCGGTACTATCAATTTGTGCTTGGTCAATTTTTTCTTTATCATGAACCACAATGCGTAATCGTGTCGCACAATGTGCAATAGATTTTATATTTTCTTTACCGCCTACCGCATCAATGACTTGTTTCGCGATTTGTTGGTCTGACATTGCCATATGTAACCCCTCCTTATAAAAGCTCTAACGACGTGTTAATGTACGTACCTCATCAATAGTTGGTAAGCTCCCGATTGCACCTTTTTTCGTTGTTGTCAAAGCGCCTACCGCATTACTCAATTTCAAAATATCATTGGCATGTTGTTTAAGATTATCCATTGGCTTAAGTGATTGTTGTGCTTTTAACAATTGAAAAATAACCGATCCAATAAAGGCGTCTCCCGCACCCGTCGTATCTTGAACGTCGACGGTATAACCCGGGTGATAACCAATTTGACCCTCTTTGGTATAAATGGAGGCCCCGTTCGCACCTTCTGTATAAATGATCACTTCTGTTTTACCTTTAAATAATTGTTGAAGGGACGCAGTGTCATCACTTCCTGTTAAAAACGAAAGTTCTTCATCAGAAATTTTTAAAATATGGGCTTTCGGAGTAAATTCAAGTACGGTTGCTTTCAAAGCGTCAACCGAAGGCCATAAAGGAAATCGTAAGTTCGGGTCAAAAATAATCGTGCCTTCCGCTTTTTCCATTAATTCGATTGCTTTAACATGCGCCTCTTTCATCGGTGATGGAATCAAATCTACGGAACAAAAATGAAGAATGTCATCTTGTTGAAAATTCACATTCAATGTAGCAGCTTCAAGCAACATATCCGCAGATGGGTTGCGATAAAATGCGAAGTCACGTTCACCAGATTCTGTTAAACTCACAAACGCGAGGCCAGTATTTGCGTCAGTTGTGCGCTGAACCAAAGATGTATCAACACCTTGATGTGCTAACATTTCTACAATTTGATCTCCAAACGCATCTTGACCTAGTTGCGTAATGAGCGCGGAGGCTTCCCCGAGCTTCGCCACACAACTCGCAACATTCGCTGGCGCACCACCCACTTGAGGATCAAACCCATTAACGTCTTTAAGCTCAACGCCTTTCGTTTGAGGAATGAAATCAATTAAAGCTTCACCAATTGCATACAACTTTCCCATCATTTCACTTCTTTCATTAATGACTTATGATTCATAAATTGGAACCGGTACCAAAATAGTTTATAAAGTAAAACCCTCTTCACCGAGAATTTTACGTTTAGTGGTGCAAAATGTCAACGCTTTCTTTTTCGTCAATAGCGTAATCCATGCGTTGTAATAGCGGGACTTCCTCACCATTTAATAAAGCCATCATCGATACCGCAGCACACTGACCTGTCTCTTCATAAGGAAACACGATTGTCGTAATTCGCGGTGTCACAATTGAAGTTGTTTCATAACCTCCAAACCCTGAAATGGATAATGTTTGAGGAACATCAATATTCATATCAAGCGCGGTTTTTAACACGCCCAAAGCAATATTATCTGTCGCACAAATAATGGCATCATAATCATGAATAAAAGCTTTAGAACGTTCTTGCGCATCACTTAACTTAAATGTCGACGTATAAATCGTTGCATCTTGATGATAATCCGCAAGTCCGTCGAGGACACCACGACGGCGGTGTACGCCTACCGCTTCATCCCTTTCATCCACCCCAAAATATGCGATGCGTTCAAACGCTCTCTTACCAAAATAATTACCCATAAGACGTCCCGCATCATAATCATTTTGAATAATTGAATGAATGCCTTCATACGACTGTCCTACTAAAATAATCGGCACTTTAATCGATTGAATCGCTTTTAAATGCGCATCTGTCAACGCAGTCGCAAGCAAAATGATGCCATCGACTTTATTCTTCGCAAGTGTAGATATCGCATGAATTTCACGTTGTTGATCTAAATCCGTATTCACGATGATGGTTTGATAATTTTGCGTTCTCAAATATGTTTCAATGCCATAAAGCGTTTGGTTCGATGCATAAG
Source organism: Staphylococcus agnetis (assembly GCF_011466855.1). NCBI lineage: Bacteria > Bacillati > Bacillota > Bacilli > Caryophanales > Staphylococcaceae > Staphylococcus > Staphylococcus agnetis. The sequence continues at coordinate 87,505 of NZ_CP045927.1, read as the reverse complement.
AACTTAAACGTGGCACGATAACACCCATCATTTGCGTTCGTTTCGCCTTTAAACTTTGCGCAAATTGATTTGGACTATATCCTGTTTCTTGTACCACACGATCAATTTTCTGACGTGTTGTAGGACTAATCGAACCCCCATTTAAATACCTCGACACTGTACTTTTCGAAACACACGCTAGCTTAGCGATATCACGAATATTCATAGCATTCACCTCGCTTATATCATAGCACATCAATAGAGCGGAAAAGTAAAGAATAGGTATACAATCTAACTCAAAAATTCATTTAAGATTTTTATAAAAGTTAACCTTATCATGCGAACCATTTAATATAACTAAAAACAATCACGTGCACAGCGTTTTTAATATATACTTTATATTGTATATGTTTCGTTTTACAAAAATTTAGTTAAAAGTTTTACAGTAAACATTTCGGGGGGATTTTATGAAAAAAGTATTATTTTTTCTACTTTCAAGCACATTAATATTAAGTGCATGTGGAAATGATGATGAAAAGCCATCTAAAGACAATAAGCCAAAAGAAGAAACAAAGAAAACGAAAGAAGATAAAAAACAGAAAACCGCATCTAAGGAAAATCTTACTGAAGAACAATCTGCTGAGTCTAATACTATTGAACAGCCCTCAGTAGTACAGCAAACTAATAGACCGTTAACGAAAGATGAAATATCTCAAAGAATGCGTAATGGGGAAAACGTAAATGGTATGGTAGATGCCGACGGAGATACATGGTATCAAGCACCAGGTAACGGAGATGTCGTAGGCTACACCAAACCCGATGGCACTCAGTGTACAGTCGGCGGTTGTGTAACACCTGAGCAACAAAAAGCGCAAGAAGAATCCAATTATCAAGAGATGGAAAAACAAGGCTATTCTCGTGAAGAATATGATGAAATTCAAAGACAAGCCGCAGAATTACAACAACAGCGAGATAGTGGCCAAATTACGTCTCAAGAATTTACAGATCGTTACCTTGAACTATATGATTGATAATTGTTTTTAAATTTCATTTCTCTTACAAATTAAGACTTACGCACATATTAATATAATTCTATAAGTTCACTTAAAAAAGATAGCGTCCATGTGAGGAGGCTATCTTTTTTAAAACTGTCTAATTTAGGCATGTCTTATTCTTCTTAGCTTATTAATTATTAACACATTTAAGACTTATCTTTTCTAATTTCTTTTAAGTTAACTATTCCTACAAGTACAGGCAAAAACGCAATAATAAAGCTTAATAAATACCCCGCATCAAATATAAATGAAACACTAGAAACGCTATAATTCCGACAACAATTAGACATATGTTGAAAAAAGTATTATCTGCTATTTGTGGTTTATTAAACATGTTTAACCCCCTAAAAACAACTAACTGCTGCATCTGACATACCACCAGTTACCCATATCTCCTTTATCTAAGTTACGTCATTCACACTATCAAACAAATTAATACTTGTGTTCCATAATTCTTAGGTGTTTGATGTGCGTGCTTATCTGTCTGATATATTAAAACGTCATTTTCACAACACATAACAAATTATTTCAACAGAACTGATATTATATCTAAATAATGTTACATTAATAGATGAAATAAATATTAATGAAGTAAAATGGGTGATTCGTATGGTTATGTTTATCATGTTATTTCTATTCATTTATTCAATCATCATTACATTAATGTATTTTAGTCGAAAGAAATGATTTAAATCTTTTTAAGTAATATGTAAAATCACTGGATATTTAAAGAGATGCCTAACAATAAACATCTAATTTATTGCTAGGCATCTTCATTATTTTCTTTAGCTATTAATTGATACTCTTTTCCACCTTTATCTCTAGATAATAATGAATAATCTATCATATATCGTCTTAATAATACATAATCATCATAATACGATTTTAGTATTTCGTTTATTTCTTTCTCATTATAGATTTTCCCTTTTTCAAATTCTGAGGCAAGGATTTCCATCAATGCTTTTTTATCCTTTTCTTTTCGAGGTATGACTTGTATTCTATTATTTTTTATAAATCTTTCTTTAATCTTATTCATTTTTTACTCCCCTTTATCTCAGTATAGATGCTTGTTTATTACTTGTACTAAACCCATCCCCATTATTCTGTATTTCTCTTATGAACAATTTACATAATTCTTAGCATATTAGATATCTTACAATTATTTTTTATTATATTACAACATACACTCATGTGACTATTTTAAATTACGTGAGAGGTATAGGGAGTTTTAACTTGATGTGTTCAGCTTCGTAAATTAATTTGAATGATTTGATGAAATTCTTTTCTATTTTATGCGATACATTACAAAAATTCCTTTCCAAATATTCAGAATACCGAAATATCATGGTATAATTAGTGAAGAAAATCACAAAGAGAAGGTTATAAATCATGAGACTTCAAAACATACCATTAGTATCATCAGGACTGGTCTTAGGTTTATTAGGGCTAGGGAATTTATTAAAAGACATATCGCTTAGTTTGAATGCATTATGCGGAATTTTAGCTATCCTCGTTTGGCTTCATCTTTTATACAGTATGTTCAATAATGTGAATCATGTTAAAGATCAATTAAATAGCCCTCTTGTTTCTTCTGTGTTCACCACTTTTTTCATGTCTGGTTTTTTAGGAACGACTTATTTGAACACGTTTTTCAGCCATATCTCCTTCGTTCATCATCTCATCACACCTTTATGGCTTCTATGCCTTATTGGAATCTTGACGCATATGATTATTTTTTCGCACAAATATTTAAAGTCGTTCTCTCTTGAAAACGTATATCCTTCTTGGACTGTACTTTATATTGGTATAGCGATTGCGGGATTAACAGCGCCAGTAAGCGGCTATTTTTTTATAGGTAAATTAACAGTGATTTATGGTTTTTTAGCCACATGCATCGTCTTACCACTGGTTTTCAAACGTTTAAAGGTCTATCCTTTGCAAACGTCCATTAAACCAAACACATCCACAATTTGTGCACCATTTTCTTTAGTAGCAGCAGCCTATGTTTTGGCTTTCCCAGAGGCGCATGATTTTGTTGTCATCCTTTTTTTAATATTGTCTCAAGTTTTTTATTTTTATATCGTTTTTCAGCTGCCAAAATTGCTAAGAGAACCCTTTTCACCGGTATTTTCAGCATTCACATTCCCTTTAGTCATTTCAGCAACGGCTTTAAAAAACAGTATCCCCTTACTGATATTGCCAGAATTTTGGAATTGGCTCTTATATTTTGAAGTGTTATTAGCAACTGTAATCGTTTTTAGAGTATTTTTGGGTTACGTTCATTTATTCTTAAAACCGGCAAAAAATGCACAATAAACGAACAATTAGGTTCTTAAACGTCTGCTGAATTTATAACTCTGCCTATTTTTGTTTATAAAAAACTAGAACCCACAGGTCGCAGATGTTTTGCCTTTTTCTTATCTCAAACTACACAAACAACCCTCTAACCATAGTAGTTAAAGGGGTGTTTGTTTGCGTAATTCCTATTCGATGAAATGGTAAATTCTTATTCATTTATGTGTGTTTACAACAATTGACATTACAGTATTTCATATTCATATACGTATTCACTACCTGCAACATGTGTTTTCTAATTATATAGTATTTCTATTGCTTATTCTTTGTTAAGAAAAGGATTTTATTGTTAAACCTATTCTTTAGAAAAGGTATATAACGATATAAACCAAACATTTTCCATCTACTATGAAAATAATCAAAATAATTATATTCTTTAACAATTGTAACATTGCTTGGAATCCATTTTTTCGTTTCTTTGATAGTGTTGTATCCTGATTTGAAAACAGGTTTAGATTGTAGTTTAGAAACTGCTTTATGTTTATTGGTATTATTTGCTATAGTTTTAGAACAGCATTCAATAGCAAAAGATAATCCATTTTGATCAAAACTATCAGTTATATGCTTTAAAATATTTTTCACTTCTGTCTCATCAAAATACATGAGGACACCTTCGAATAAAACTAACATTTGTGCATCTTTATCATATAAATGCCACTTCTTAATATCCTCTATCCACGTATAATCAAACATGGATTTAGCTATCATCTTATGATGTTCACTTTCATAAAAGAATTTCTTTCTAATTTGTATCGCATCAGGCACATCTATATCAACCCAAGGAATATGTTCTATGTTAAGTCTTTTTTGTCTTGTATCAAGGCCGCAACCTATATTTACTATCATTACTTTATCGTATTTCTTTATAAAACTATCTACTATTTTATCTAATATGTATGTCCTAACACTTATTCCAACTTGCGAAGTCCAATCTTTAGAGATTAAATTAAAATCATAATCGATTTTATTAAATATCATTTCAGAGTATTTATCTACAATTATTGGTCTTTCACTTTTATTCTCCAAAGCTCTTGCAGCTAATGGTATTAACATCGATTCAGGTATTCCGTTGAGCTTTTCCATTGTATCTCACCTCAGAATAATAATTGATAATCATTATCAATTATAAATTATCCAAAACGATAGTCAATAATTATTATTCATCACAAATAAAAAACACCACTTTTACTGGACGCTTTTTAATATACAAAATATCGAAACAACTAAGATTAAGATTATTTTTTTATTTTTCAAAGAGTTCTCCAATTGCATTCCCTATTCCAATAGCTGCAACTATTCCCCTAGACCTTAATTAGCAATGCTATTTAGCTCAATTAAATTCACGCGAATTATATTTTGTGATTAAAAAAACAGTTACCTCAACGGTTGCTCTAATTATATAGACAAGATAAGCTATTTCAAAAAACTATTTTTGACCCTTCTTTTTCTGCTATACCTTTATCAGTTTTTATATTAGAACGATCAATGGAGCTTAAAAAATTATAACTCTCATTTCACATCTGCCTTTTTCTAACCACTTACCAAATTCACCATGTGCTAAGTCATTTTCTTTCACGTGTTTCAATCTCCGCACTATTTCAAAAATCGACTGACCAGCAATAGATGTTATGGCATTTCAGGACATTACATTATATTTGCTGAGAGAATGACTTTATGACACAAAAAATAGGGAAGTCATATTGACCGCCCTATTTGCGAAAGTAATTGCTCGCAATTCATTTGTCTTATTATGCATAATTTTCATTCTAAATTATTTACATAAGTATGATAGATTCATCTTAAAATATCGCCAATTGTTAGTTTAGATACAAAGTAGCTCATCAATAAGTGTCAGTCAAGTTAACGATACTTTTCGTTTTTACTTATCTTCATTCTTTTTTATAAAACTAATGAATTTAATTAAATATAGTATATAAGCGATAAAAATAAAAAGATTAGAAATTAATATTTGATCAGTGCTAATATTACCAAATTTCACACTCATTACTAACCATGATGTTATTAGTAAAAACAGTAAAAAACATACCCATATATTGAAAAATTTTTCCATGGTATCACTCCTACCGATTAGCAAAAAGTAGCTCCACCAGTTAGTCCACCGCCGACAGCACCACCAACAGCCCCTACTACTCCTCCACCAACTGTACCAATTAATGGAAGCGTAACAGTTCCAACTCCTGCGCCTGCTAGACCTAAGGTAGTACCTCCTGTAACTGCGCCACCTGCTATACCAGAAACGCATTTTCCAATGCCGCGATCTTCTTGTGCTTTCTGAACATAAACTCCTAATTTACCGCCTTTTTCATAATAAATCAGCGTAACATTTTAACCATTTTTATCTTTTGCAGTTGATGGCAAAATTTCCTTTTTACCAGTATTTACATCTTTTAATGTTGCTACTCCATTTTTATCAACAGTAAAGTCAATGCCTTTATTCAAATCAATTCTAGCTGTATTATCATTCAATTTAACAATTTCACCTGAACTTTTTTTAGATGGATGCGTAACATTAGTTTCTTTTGCATAGGAATACTCACTAGTTACTCCTGAACTTACAATTAGACCAGTAGCAATAACGATTGCAAGTGACCCCTTTAAAACTTTTGAATTATTAAACTGATACATTGTAAAAACTCCTTATTCAGAATTTAAACAATCCCTTAATAAACATCCCGATATTTAGCCTATCATATTATCATTTTCTTTAACATGTTTTAATCTTCGTCCAATCTCGAATTGATTAACCAACGATGATTGTCGTCACATTTCACTACGCATTTTATATTTATTATCACAGCTCATTTTTGAGCTTTGCTTGATTTATAACAGCATAAAAATACTTATCTTCCTTACGTCAATTTAACGCATTAAATTATGGATATAATTGTCTTATACTATCATTTGAATTAACAAATTCCAAATTTGGACCCTGCTAATCACTGTTGTTTTAATAACTCTAGCAAGTTCTGCTGTTTCTTTGTTCTCTAGCTCATTCCACATCTCCCTTTTTCCACCCTCAACTCACACAAATAACCCTCTAACCATTGCGGTTAAAGGGTTTCTTCTTTTTAAAATACTATTCCCACTCGATTGTGCTTGGTGGTTTTGATGTGATGTCATAAACAACACGGTTGACGTGATCCACTTCATTCACGATACGTGTTGAGATTTTTTGTAGAACTTCCCAATCGATACGTGCGAAGTCACTTGTCATACCATCAATCGACGTTACGGCACGTACACCGACTGTGTAGTCATACGTACGGTAGTCTCCCATTACACCAACTGAACGGATATCTGGTAATACTGTAAAGTATTGCCAAATGTCACGCTCTAAGCCTTCTTCACGGATGACTTGGCGTAAAATCGCATCGGATTCACGGACGATTTCTAATTTTTCTTCTGTGATTTCACCTAGGACGCGGATACCTAATCCTGGACCTGGGAATGGTTGTCTCCAAACGAGGTGTTCTGGAATACCTAATTCGATACCTAATGCACGTACTTCATCTTTGAATAACGTGTTGATTGGTTCGATTAATTCGAATTCCATGTCTTCCGGTAAGCCACCTACGTTATGGTGAGATTTGATTGTTTGTGCTGTTTTTGTACCTGATTCGATGACGTCTGTGTACAGTGTACCTTGCGCTAAGAAGTCTACACCTTTTAATTTTGATGCTTCATCATCAAAGACGTATACGAATTCGTTACCGATAATTTTACGTTTTTGTTCAGGATCTGATACGCCTGCAAGTTTTGACATGAAACGGTCTTGTGCGTTTACACGAATAATATTCATGTTGAAACCTTCACCGAATTGTTCCATTACCATGTCGCCTTCACCTTTACGTAAAAGACCGTGGTCAACGAAGATACATGTTAATTGATCCCCAATCGCTTTGTGTAATAATACCGCAACGACAGAGGAGTCTACCCCACCGCTCATTGCGCAAAGTACGCGACGGTCGCCGACTTTTTCACGGATTTTTTCGACTTCGATATCGATGAAGTTTTCCATCGTCCACTCGCCTGTACAGTTACATACGCGACGTACAAAGTTACGTAATAAGTCATTACCAAATTCTGTATGACGCACTTCTGGGTGGAATTGTACACCGTAGATACGACGTGATTTGTCTTCGATGGCCGCATATTGTGTGCTTGGGCTATCTGCAATGACTTCAAAGCCTTCTGGAATTTCTATGACTTTATCAGAGTGACTCATCCAAACCGTTTGTTCTTCTGGTAAACCGAAGAATAACTCGTCTGATTTTGCGTTGATCGTCGCTTTTCCGTATTCACGTTCGTTCGCACGCTCAACTTTACCACCTAATAATTTTGTAGTTAATTGCATACCATAACAAATACCTAAAACTGGAATACCTAAGTTGTAGATTTCCGTATCAATAGTAAACGCATCTTCTGCGTAAACAGAGTTTGGTCCACCTGAAAGGATAATCCCTTTTGGATTCATTTTTTTAATTTCTTCAATAGAAATTTCATGGTCGTGTAATTCACTATACACACCCATTTCACGAATGCGTCGTGTAATCAGTTGGTTATACTGACTTCCGAAGTCTAGGACAAGAATCAGTTCTTGTTCTTTTGCCATTTCCATAATGTGTACTCCTTTATCCCTTAGAATGAGTAGTTTGGTGATTCTTTTGTGATTTGAACATCATGTGGGTGGCTTTCTGCTAGACCTGCAGCACTCATTTTTGTAAATTGTGCTTCTTCACGTAACGTTTCTAAGTCTTTTGAGCCTGTGTAACCCATACCGCTCTTCACGCCACCAATTAATTGATAAATCGTATCTTGTAATGGTCCTTTGTAATCAATACGTCCTTCAACACCTTCTGGAACGTACTTTTTAGGTGTTTTATCTTCTTGGAAGTAACGATCGTTAGAACCACTCGCCATTGCACCTAATGAACCCATACCGCGGTAAACTTTGTATTGACGTCCTTGGAACATTTCAACTAAACCTGGGCTCTCTTCAGTACCTGCAAGTAAGCTACCAAGCATAACCGCATGTCCGCCTGCCGCAAGGGCTTTTACGATATCACCAGAGAATTTAATACCGCCGTCTGCGATAATTGTTTTACCATGGTTTTTCGCTTCTGTCGCACAGTCGTAAATTGCTGTGATTTGAGGCACACCGACACCTGCTACAACACGTGTTGTACAAATTGAACCTGGTCCGATACCCACTTTCACAACATCTGCACCTGCTTCAAACAATGCTTTTGTTGCTGCAGCTGTCGCAACGTTACCTGCGATCACTGTTACTTCAGGATATGTTGCTTTGATTTCTTTCACTTGATTGATAACACCTTGTGAATGACCGTGTGCCGTGTCAATCACTAATGCGTCAACACCCGCTTCTACAAGTTTTTCAGCACGAATGCTTGTATCTTTAGCGATACCAATCGCCGCTGCTACGATAAGACGACCGTGGCTGTCTTTTGCCGCATATGGATATTCGTTCACTTTCTCGATATCTTTAATCGTGATGAGGCCTTGTAAAATACCATCTTCTACTAATGGAAGTTTTTCAATTTTGTGGTCTTGTAAAATCTTCTCAGCTTCTTCAAGTGTTGTACCTACTGGTGCTGTCACTAAGTCTTCTTTAGTCATAACATCAGAAATTTTGATTGAGAAGTCTTCAATAAATCTTAAATCACGATTTGTTAAAATGCCGACAAGTTTGCGTGATTCTCTATTGTCTACAATTGGCACACCTGAAATACGATATTTCCCCATTAATGCTTCAGCTTCATATACGCTTTCTTCTGGTGTTAAATAAAATGGGTCCGTAATAACGCCATTTTCAGAACGTTTTACTTTTTGAACTTCATCTGCTTGGCGTTCGATGCTCATATTTTTATGAATGACACCTAAACCACCTTGACGTGCCATCGCAATCGCCATTTTTGATTCTGTAACAGTATCCATACCTGCTGATACGATTGGAATATTTAATTGAATACGTTCTGAAAGTTTAACGCTTAAATCTACTTCTTTCGGTAATACATTTGATTCTGCTGGAATTAGTAATACATCATCAAACGTTAGTGCTTCTTTAACAAACTTGTTTTCCCACATTTTTCGTATAGCCTCCATTCAAATTGATAGTTATATTATTTCACATTTTCTTCGTTTTGTTGATAGTTTAGACCATTAAAAAATAAATTCAATATAATCGCGGAAATTGTTCCTAAAACGATACCATTTTGAGTAAACCATGTAAATTGATCACCGAGTGCTTTAAAGGCTTCTGGAACGGCAGTAATCCCCGCCCCTAATCCGACTGAAATCGCGATGATTAACAAATTGTTTTGGTTTTTGAAATTAATGTCACCGAGGATGCGGACACCATAAGCCATCACCATACCAAACATCGCTAACATCGCACCACCTAAAACAGACAAAGGGATGATGTTCGCTAATGCGCCAATTTTAGGAATACAGCCACAAATGATAAGCATGATGACCATGCCGTAAATGACATCATTTTTCTTAGCGCCAGATAAGGACACAAGCCCTACGTTTTGAGAATATGCTGTATATGGAAAGGCATTAAAAATGGCACCTAACGTAATCGCAATTCCTTCAGCCATATAGCCTTTTCTAAAATCTTTACGTTCTAATTGACGTTCTGTAATTTGACTTAACGCATGATACACACCCGTTGACTCGATTAAACTGATGAGCGCGACGATAAAGAAAACGACGATGGCACCAAAGTCAAAAGCGAATCCGTCAAATCGGAATGGGCGTGGTAATTCAAACCAATGGGCTTGACCCACTTGGGCGATATCCACAAGTCCTAAGAAACTTGCGATCACTGTCCCACTCACTAATCCTAATAAAATGGCAATAGATTTAATAAAACCTGTCGCAAAACGTTGAATGACTAAAATGATGATGAGTGTCGCAAAACCAAGTAAAATATGCTTCGGTGAACCGTAATCTTTGGCACCTTGCCCTCCAGCAATATAATTCATTGCGACTGGCATTAACGTAATACCGATAATGGTTACGACACTTCCCGTCACAACTGGTGGAAAAAGACGCACAAGATAAGCGAAAAATGGTGCGATGATAATGACCAAAAGCCCTGATGCGAAAAGTGAACCGTACAAGACGTCTACCCCTTTAGACTGCCCAATCATAATCATTGGCGCAACAGCAGTAAACGTACATCCTAACACGACCGGGAGACCTATTCCGACCCCGCGGTACACTTGTAAAAATGTCGCAACACCACACATAAAAATATCGACAGTAACAAGAAATGCGATTTGTTCAGGGGTGAATTTTAAACTTGTTCCTACAATAATAGGTACAAGAATGGCACCCGCATACATAGCTAAGAGATGTTGTAAACTTAATAGAAATCTTTTCATTATGCTTGATCTCCAACTAATGTAATTTTGTTGCCTTTAAGAGAGCCAATTTGACACAATGACGATACATTGAGTCCTGCTTCTTCAAGACGTGTACGTCCTTGTTGGAAGCTTTTTTCTACTAATATCCCAACTCCTACAGTTGTCGCGTTCGCTTGTTGTACGAGACGGTGTAGCCCAAGTGCGGCTTCGCCATTCGCTAAAAAATCATCGATAATGAATACGCGGTCATCAGGTGATAAAAATTCTTCTGAAATGATGACGGTACTCGTTTTATTTTTCGTAAATGAATGCACATCTGTTTGATAGAAACCTTTATTCAATGTGCTCGGCTTTGCTTTTTTCGCAAATAGACAAGGGACATCAAAATGTAAAGCTGCCATAATGGCCGGGGCAATACCTGAGGCTTCAATCGTTAAGATTTTTGTGACGTTTTCATGCGCAAATTGTTCATGAAAGACTTTTCCTATCTCGTGCATCAGTTCAGCATCAATTTGATGATTTAGAAAACCATCCACTTTTAAGATTTTTTCATCAATGACAACGCCATCTTCAATGACTTTGTTTTTTAACCTTTCCACTTCGGTTCCTCCTCAATTTTGGTCAAGATAATAAAAAAGCCCAAAACTTCAGAATATAGTTTTAGGAACGAGTAAGTGAAATACAGTTGTAAGTGTGACACGTTTTATAATCCCTATTCATTCAACAAAATAGTCATAGCGTTCACTTTGATACGTGTGTCATTGACATGAATTGGGTGAGACATAAAAGGTATCACTAAAAATATCATTGAAATCATGAAACACATGACAAAATGATACAAAGCATTACATTGATTTTCATTTACTCATAGTCACATTGTTTAAGGCAACGTGGTAGAAACTTCCAAAGCCATATTCTTCAGATTATATGAGTGCGTATAAATTATTTAATGATAATAGCAAATTTGAAGCTAATACGCAATACCGTCGCGTCAAATCAATTATTTTCAGAAATTTATGTAAATTAATTGCAGAATACCCTTCTTAAGGGCAACATTATTATGGAAGCGCAATCATAAATTTGTTAATTAAATGCCGTAAATTTGTTATGATTATCTTATAGGTATCAAACGGTTAATTGCGATATAACATGGGTAAAACTAATATGAATATTAAAAACGGAGGCGTCGATTATGGCAGATTTTAAAGTAGCACGCACAGAAGAAGATGCAATTGAAGTCGTAGATTCTTTTTTACGAAACGGTTATAAGGAATCAGAAATCGTAGTCATTAGTAAAGAAAAATTAAAAACAGATCGATTCAATGATTGTCAAATTCAACACAAATCGACTAACGGTACGATCAGTGATAAATTCATGCGTATGTTTATCGGTGAAGACGCTGAAAGTGCCGCATTAAGTCGTTATGATTTTGGCGAAGAAAAAACTGAAGATTTAAAACAAGACTTGAACAATCATAAAATTGTTGTCATCGTTCAAAAAGACACAATTAAACATGGTGAAGTCACGCAAAACAATGCCGCTTATGTTGAACCTTCAACAGATAAACATAAGCCTTCTGAACATAAAGGTGATATCGAGTGAAATTCAAATCAATCATAATGATGAATTTTTGGGGCTAGGACATTATAAAATGTTCTAGTCCTTTTTATATGAAAGCGCCAGTCTACTACGCCTGTTTTTAACTATCTGTGCTATACTGTTATCAATCAAGAGAGGTGAACGTAATGAAATTTGTACAAATAAAATCTACCCAAGATCAATGGTATGAACCCGCACTCGATTTTTATATGGATAAATTAGATCCCCTCGTAACAGAAGACGAATCTGTCTTTGTGCAATCTTTAAAAACTGAAAAAACACACAATGATTACGTTTTTCTAGTCGGCATTGAAGACAATCGTGTGGTGAGTTTTGCGACAGCACATTATGAAGCAACAACTAACACAGGCTTCATTGTCTATTTAATCGCAGAACCTGGTGCAGAACAGGAAACATATTTAGCTATGATGCTAGAAGAAGTGGAAAAAGGCATTAATCGATTATCTAATCAATTGCACGGGCGCGATGTGAACTTCTTTATGTTTGAATCAACGCTCGAAAATCCAGATGTCGATGCCAAAACAGCAGAAGACATCGCGTTTCGACGTCATTTCTTAACACATCATGGTTATGAAAAACAAACGCAAATCCCTTATATTCAACCTTCATTAGACCGTAAAGGAAAACCTGTACCTCTTGATTTATATATCAAAGCAAACATTCCTTTAACGAAAGATATCTACGGTACAAGTGTAAAATCGTGCTATATTTTGAAATACGTCTTTGCTAATCGCATTCCAAGACGTGTGATTTATCCACTATTAATAAAAATGAATTTGAGTAAAGATATGAATACGTAAGCCCTTGAAATCCAGTCTTAAAGCCGTTACAATAAGATAGAGGTAAGACTGACGGGTCACTGAACTCAGGCTACCGTAAGTCTAAAATGACTGACAGAAAGGATTTATGAACATGCTAACAAAAGAGTTTGCACAGAAATCAGAGCTTAGTGAAAAGCAAGTGCGCAAAATTGTACAGCACCTAGAAGAACGTGGCTACCAGTTGAAAAAAACGGAATACCGTGGACGTGAAGCAACGGATTTCCAAGAAGAAGACATTGAATTATTCCAAGAAATTGCAGAACGTGTTGGACGCACGAACAGTTATGAACTTGCATTTGAAGAATTAGAACAAGAAAAAGACTTTTTACAAGTCATCGTCAAAGATAATGGTCAAAACTTGCCATCAGACCAACAATTCCCTCAAATGATGCAAGAACTAAAAGCAGAAATCGATAAAATGCGCGAAGAACGCCAACTTTTGGGACAAATGATTTCTCAAGTCCACCAACAACAAGAAGAATTGAAATCATTACATACACAGTTAAACAACCAACTTGAAACAAACGCAAAATCTTTAAATGCCATTACCGAAAGTCAAAAACAACAAGCGGATCAATTATCTAAAACACAAGAAAGCATCGAAACACAAACTAAAGAACAACAAGAACTTGTGACAACGATTAAAAACAACCAAGAGCAAAAAGGTTTTTGGGCACGCTTATTCGGCGGCTAAGATTCACTAAAATAAATACGCAATACAAGTGCTAGGGGTGCTCTTAAGTGAGCTGAGAAAGACGTCATCTTAACTCTTTGAACCTGAAGTGGTTAGTACCAACGAAGGGAAGCCGTATGTGAACACAATTTATGTGTCTGGAAAAAGTCCTTTTTTCAGATTGTTTCAATACAGGTGACACCTCTTGCACAAGATTGCAGGAGGTTTTTTTATGCAAAAATTAATCATTATCGGTGGCGGCGTAATGGGGCTTTCTATCGCTCGCCAATTATCTAACGCTCCCTATAATATCTCTATTATTGATCGCACCACACCTCGCATGAATGCATCGTATGCAGCTGGAGGAATGTTAGGTGCTCAAAATGAATTTTTTGAAGCTACCCCACTCTATCGATTAGCGATGCAAAGTCGTGCGTTAATGCCACATGTTGCTCAACAACTCCAACGTGATACAGGTATAGATATTGAATTCCAATGTCACGGTCTCATTAAAATCGCGACAGAAGTCACACATATCGAAAATATCAAAAAACAATTTTCATTTTTAAAACAAGATGACCATCACATTCAATGGTTCCATCCGAAAGATTTGCACCGTTTGTTTCCACACCTCAACCCCAAAACAACAGCCGCATTTAAAATTCAAGACGATGGTCAAATCCATGCCAACCTTTATACTCAAGCACTCACAAAAGCGGTAATATCTCAAAAAAACACGCAATTGTATTCACATACTGAAGTCACACACATTGAAAAACATCGAGATGGCTATACCGTTCATACCTCTCAAGGCGCTATGATGGCAGATTTACTCGTTATTGCGGCAGGTGCCTGGAGTGGCAAATTGTTATCAGATATACATATTTCATTACCTACCCGTCCTGTGAAAGGCGATGTGAAGTTAGTCGAAACCCAATCCCCTATTTTAAAGACGACCCTTTTTAATGCCAATGGTTGCTATATTGTTCCAAAACATCACAATCGGTATTTAATCGGTGCGACTTCTGAATGGGACAATTGGTCGACTGATAATGATGCGTCAAATTTAAAATGGCTTGATGATAAAAGTCAGGAAATGCTCCCTCAACTTCGAAACCATCGCATTATTAAAACTTGGACGGGTATTAGGCCTATTACACATCAAGAAGTCCCTATCATGGGTCCAATTAGCCCTTCGCTTTTTGTAGCGACGGGACATTACCGTAATGGTATTTTACTCTCTCCAATTGTAGGTCAATTAATGGCGAAAGCGATTCAAGGTGACGTGCAAGCGCTCGATACATTGCAACCTTTTACACCAAACGTGCAACAAAACTAAAAATGTACTTGCTTTTGTACCGCATACCGATTATTCTTATTATATAAATCGGAATTAAAAGGAAGCGTGTTGCCATGTCTACATTTTTAATTATTCTTAATCTCGTCATTTTCATCATTGCTCTTGTTGGGCTATGGTGGATGGCTAAAAAACATATAAAATTCCCCAAACGTGTCTTCATCGCATTAGGTTTAGGAATTCTTCTCGGTCTAATCCTTCATATTTCTTATGGCGCGGGAAGTAAAATAATCACTGAAACAACATCTTGGATAGACATCGTCGGTCAAGGTTACATTTCATTACTTAAAATGATTGTAATTCCACTTGTTTTCGTATCGATTGTCGTCGCATTTACAAAAATCGACATCGGTGAAAAATTTGCTAAAATGGGTAGTCTCATTTTAATGTTTTTAATTGGCACTGTAGCCATTGCTGCAATAGTAGGAATTGTTTTTGCGTTATTATTCGGTTTAGATGCCTCATCGATTGATTTAGGCCAGGCTGAAAATGCCCGTAGCTCTGAAATTACGAACCAAGCAAAAGAAATGACCGCAACGACGTTACCAGCACAAATTTTAGAATTATTACCTTCAAATCCATTTCTAGATTTTACCGGTGCGCGTGCAACGTCTACGATTGCTGTCGTGATTTTCGCAGCATTTATCGGATTTGCTTTCTTACGTGTGTTACGTAAAGAACCAGAAAAAGGTCACATTTTAAAACGTGGCATTGACGCCGTCTATTCACTTGTTATGGCAATTGTGACGTTTGTTTTACGCCTTACACCTTATGGTATTTTAGCGATTATGATTACGACGATTGCGACAAGTGACTTTGCGGCCATATGGACATTAGGTAAATTCGTTATTGCTTCATATGCAGCTTTACTCACGATGTATCTCATTCATATGATTATCTTGGCAATTTTGGGCGTGAATCCCCTTCAGTTTATGAAGAAAACAGCAGAAGTTATTTTATTTGCGTTTACGTCTCGTTCAAGTGCAGGTGCGTTACCCCTCAATATTCAAACGCAAACTGAACGTTTAGGTGTGCCACCAGCGATTGCGAACTTTTCGGGATCATTCGGCCTCTCTATCGGTCAGAATGGCTGTGCGGGTATTTATCCTGCCATGTTAGCCGTGATGGTTGCCCCAGTGGCAGGTGTTGAACTGAACTGGCAGTTTATTTTAACGTTAATCGTTGTTGTCGTACTGAGTTCGTTCGGAGTGGCAGGTGTAGGTGGTGGTGCGACATTCGCATCCATTCTTGTATTATCCGCACTGAACCTTCCAGTCGGTCTTGCGGGTGTCTTAATTTCAGTCGAACCCCTTATCGACATGGGACGTACAGCACTTAACGTGAACGATTCATTACTCGCCGGTACAGGCACTGCAAAATTAACGAAACAATTAGATGAAGAAACATTTAAATCTAACCACTATGACGAACTCGCATCACAGCATTAAAAATAGAGAGTGTGCCCTAATACGTCACACTCTCTATTTTTTATTTCTTATTAAATCCTGACATTTGTAACCAGTTCAACATTTCTAACCGTTGTTTACTGTTCATAAATTGCGTGATTTGTTCTGACCAAGTTTCCGTACGTTCTCCATGTGTGCGTGCGTTGTAATAGTTAGAAACCGTCTCATCATAGGCCTCAAGTTGTGCTTCTAGTTGGGTATCATCTGTGTTGTAGCCATCGACGTGAAAGACATGTTCGAACGGCAAACGGGGTTTTGGTGTACCATTTTCATCATCCGCAGGTTCACCAATCGCCATGCCGAATAACGGGAATGTAAACTCTGGTAGTCCTAAAATTTCACGTACTCGCGGTACATCATTGCGCAATGATCCTAAATAAACAATGCCGTAACCCATATCCTCTGCAGTTAACGCAATATTTTGAGCCATTAATGCTGCATCTACTGTACCTACGAGTAAACCTTCAGCTGACTCAAAACTACCTTCTAATTGTGCGTCTCGCTTTTCACTAATTAAATGATGTCGATGATAATCTAAAACGAATACTAATAAATAGCCATTTTCAACAACGTAAGGTTGTCCAGATACTTCTTTTAATGCTTCTTTCTTGTCTAGATTTTCAACACCAATAACGGAAGTCGTTTGTAAAAAACTTGATGTCGACGCCATTTGACCAGCTTCAATCAGTTTACGAATCACTTCTCGGTCAATCGCTTTTGATTTAAATTTCCGTACCGAATGATGTTGTTTCGCTAACGCATAAACATGTTCAGACATATGTGCCACCCCTATTACTTTTTTCTCATTTTATCAAAATCTATTTCCTAGCGCATAAATCGTGTTTCACCTTAACTTGCAATACTTTTAAATAAAAGTTATCCTAATTGTAACAATTTTCAGAATAAAGGGGTAGACACTATGACGAATCAAACAAAATCTTTAGCAAAACAACTTCATCAAGCGTATTTAAATCATCAACCCATCCCTTTTCTTAATCCCGATGCAGCTGTAGATGAAACGTTAGGGTATGCGGTACAACAAGAACTGACACAACGCATTCAATCCGCGACAGGATCAACAGTTGCTGGATACAAAGTCAGTATGACAAGTAAAGCAACTCAAGCGTATGCGAACACTCATGAGCCGGCATATGGAACATTATTAAGCCATGTCGTTAAAGCGTCTAATACCACGCTTAACTTACACGACTTGTTTTCACCTTTAATTGAACCCGAATTGGTATTTGAGTTCACAGAAGATGTATCTAATCACCCTACTGTAGAAGAAGTACTATCTAAATCAAAGATTGCCCCAGCAATTGAAGTGCCAGACGCACGTTATATCGATTGGTTTCCACATTTTACATTGGGCGACTTACTAGCTGATAATACAGCTACAGGCCTTGTCATTGTTGGAGAAGCTGTAGATACCCCTGATTATGACACGCTTGGAGATATCTCCATGACACTTCAACATAATGAGACCGCCCTCGCCGAAGGACATTCGTCTGCCGTCTTAGGTCATCCAGTAAAAGCAATTCAATGGTTAGCTGAAAAATTAGCTGCACATGGCAAATCATTAAAAGCGGGTGATATTGTGTCTTCAGGCACTTTTATCACACCACTTCAAGCAGAGGTCGGTACGTATCATGTAGAGTATACGCATATTGGTAATGTCAATGTCACATTTGAATAACGCATTTAAGAAGTAAAGCTGAATGAGTGTGGGTCGGCTTTACTTCTATTTATGTTATTTTATCAACTTCAATGCCTTTAATTGATAAAATATAGCTCTAATTGAGAAAATTATATCGTCAATAATATTGAAAACGTGTAAATTGTATTGAGGTCGATACGTTAAGTATGAGGTTTTCACAAGAATTTAGTGATTCTTTAAAATGCATTTAAAGTAAAAAGAGAGTAATTTCGTTTGACGTCTATCACTTTTCGTGTATAATAAGAGTCAAGATTAGAATTATTATTAATAAGGAATGATGATAAAGAACTCAATCACATCAATTCTAATCAATAATAATGATTATCATTTTTTAGGAGGAATTTCATTATGTCTTTAATCGGTAAACAAATTGAAGAATTTTCAGCACAAGCGTACAATGCAAAAACAGACGAATTCGTTGAGGTATCTCATGAAGATTTAAAAGGTAACTGGAGTGTAGTTGTATTCTATCCAGCTGACTTCTCATTCGTATGTCCAACAGAATTACAAGACGTTCAAAACCATTACGCTAAATTACAAGAGCTTGGTGTAAATGTTTACTCAGTTTCAACTGATACACATTTCGTACACAAAGCGTGGCATGACCATTCAGATGCGATCAGCACATTACAATACGTAATGATTGGTGACCCATCTCAAGCGATTACACGTAACTTTGACGTGTTAGATGAAAACACTGGTCTTGCACAACGTGGTACATTCATCGTTGACCCTGACGGTGTTGTTCAAGCAGCTGAAATTAACGCAGATGGTATCGGTCGTGATGCAAGCACATTAGTACACAAAATCAAAGCTGCGCAATACGTGCGTCAAAACCCAGGTGAAGTTTGTCCTGCAAAATGGGAAGAAGGTAACGACACATTAACACCAGGTTTAGACTTAGTAGGTAAAATCTAAGAAGTTCGAATACAATCTTTATGATGCATGAGCGGCAACGCCTACTCGAAATACTAAAATTCTATCTGATCACCCAAGCAAAATATGAATTTTAGTATTTATGATGAAGGACTAGGCAAGCCAGGTGTTAAGTTCTGGCTCCTCCGTTCATACTGTCCATAAAATTTTATTCCAATTCTATTCATAAATATTCCGTCTAGGCACAACATGAAGCGTTTGATTGCCTCCTTTTGAAGGTATTCAAACGTTTCCTTATTGCCTGGGCGGGACAGCAATCTTCCCGTTGAATGAGATTGTTGTCCCGCTCTCAATCCATTCACATTTTTAGGAGGCCAAAACATATGTTAAACCAAGAGTTAAAGCAACAACTTACACAGCTTCTTGATTTAATGGAAGGTGACGTGGTGTTCAAATTAAGTGCTGGCACTGATGAACACTCACAAAAATTAAGCGACTTAGTCAATGAAGTTGCAGAAATGTCATCTCGCATTACAGTTGAAAAAGCTGATTTAAAACGCACACCAAGTTTCAGTATTAATCGTCCAAATGAAGAGTCTGGTATCACATTTGCAGGTGTACCATTAGGTCATGAATTCAATTCATTTGTACTCGCCTTATTACAAGTCAGTGGTCGTGCACCAAAAGAGTCTCAATCTGTTATCGATCAAATTAAAGCTATCGACAAACCATTAAACTTTGAAACATTTGTTAGCTTAACATGTCAAAAATGTCCAGATGTCGTTCAAGCATTAAACTTAATGTCTGTAATCAATCCAAATATTACACATACGATGATTGATGGTGCAGTATTCAAAAAAGAAGCTGAAGACATTATGGCAGTTCCAGCTATCTTTTTAAATGGTGAATCATTTGGAAATGGCCGTATGACTGTTTCTGATATTTTAAACGAATTAGGCGAAGGTCCTGATGCATCTGAATTTGAAGGTAAAGAAACATTTGATGTTCTTGTCATCGGTGGTGGCCCTGCAAGCGCAAGTGCAGCCATCTATGCTGCGCGTAAAGGTTTAAAAACAGGTATTGTCGCTGACCGTATTGGGGGTCAAGTGAATGATACGGCTGATATCGAAAACTTAATCGGCGTGAAGAAAACGACAGGTCCTGAATTATCATCAAACCTTGAACAACACATTTCAGACTACAAAGTAGACATCATGAAAGGTGTTCGTGCTGATAAGATTCAAAAAACGGACGAAGGCACAGACGTTACGTTAAATAACGGTGCGACATTAAAAACGAAATCCTTAATCATTGCAACAGGTGCACGTTGGCGTCAACTTGGCGTTCCTGGCGAAAGCGAATTTGCGAACAAAGGTGTCGCTTACTGCCCACACTGTGACGGTCCTTTATTTGAAGGTAAGGATGTCGCTGTAGTTGGTGGCGGTAATTCAGGTGTCGAAGCAGCGATTGACCTCGCTGGTATTTGTAACCACGTTACATTGTTTGAATTTGGTGAAGAAATGCGTGCAGACTCTGTGTTACAAGATCGTCTTCGCTCATTACCAAATACGACAGTAATCACAAATGCTGCAACTTCTGAAATTACAGGTACTGACCGTGTTAACGGCATTACGTATACAGACCGTGCAACTGACGAATCTAAACACGTTGAACTAGACGGTGTCTTTGTTCAAATCGGTTTATCACCTAACACAGAATGGGTTGGCGATGCTGTCCAACGTAACCGTATGGGTGAAATCGAAGTGGATAGATTGAACCAAACAAATGTCCCTGGCATTTTCGCAGCAGGTGACTGTACAGACCAACGCTACAAACAAATTATTATTTCAATGGGATCTGGTGCAAGCGCAGCATTATCTGCATTTGATTACCTCATCCGTAATTAAAATCAATAATACAACGGACTGGCGACATGAACACTTCATGTTACCAGTCTTTTTTATTTATAAAAATGTAGCATCTCTAAATTTGACTGCCTCTTCATACGTCTCATGGACACCAACAATGAACGCTATGTTTTTGGCATTTGACCCTAACCATATATGCGTTTATAATATATAATAATATTATAAGTTATTATTTAGAGGTTAATTCATCATGTCGACGAAATCCATTACTCAAATCAGTGCTATTGCTGCACTGTTAACTGTTTTTGCTTTGTTTAAACTACCGGCTATATTGCCTGGGTTGGAATTCCAACTTTCGGCACCTGTATCGCTTTTAATATTGGCTTTTTTTGGAATTAAACGCTATTTTATTGGTGGCCTGATTTCAAGTGCGATTCTATTCATCATTGGCGCATTCAATCCACTTCATTTATGTATCTCTTTGATTTTTAGAATACTCTCAATAAGTGTGGTGTATTGTTTAGGGGTATCGTTAAGAACGCTATGCATTGCTGGATGCGTAGGAACGCTAGTATCTCGTATTGTTCTTGCTGAATTTTTACATTTGCCGCCAATTGTACTGGTTGCTCATGCATTGCCAGGCATTTGTTTTACACTTATCGTTGTTTCATTACTCTATCCAACGTTAAGCCGACGTCCTGTGATTCAAGCGCTGTGTAAATAGTTCACGCCCACACTCATGCTTTATAACTCCCCAATATAGAAAGCCTTCAAATACATTCTAGTCAATGAATTTGAAGGCTTTCTGTTAATCTAATTAGACATATCCAGTACGCATTATTCATTATAAAAATGACATGAGCCATAAATAAATACGTTGAAAGAAATCGACAATCGCATTCCATATTCTTTGGAAGAAGTTGCCTGCTTCTTCAGGATTTAAGTTTTTTAACGCTTCAATTTTATCCCCTGCATGTTTACGAATATCATCTTTTAGTGCGTTCGCTTGTTTTTCATATGCTTTCGGATCTTGGTTAATGACATCAGATTTTGCAACATTCATCATCAAATTTTGAATCACTGCAATATCATTATCACTTAATATTTGATGTAAGTTGTGTTCATGTATCGTTTGATTAACGATATGGTTAATCGTTGTTTGATTAATTTGTTGATTATTCTGTTTGGCTTCTGCAATTTGACCTTTCATATCAGCAATGGATTGGTTCAACACTTCATCTGAATAGCCCTCTTTTTTCGCATGCGTTTCACTAATATTCGCTAAATCATTCATTTCTTGGTGTGCATTTTGAATGTCTTTTTGATTTAATGTGTGACCTTGTGTCTCGTACGCTTTATATATACCTGTGAGCGCGCCTTCTCCAGAAACACGATCAATTGCAGCAATTTTAATTTTCGCATCTTGAATACCCGCGGTAATCGCAGCGTTGATATATTGTTCACGTGTAATACGCGTAATGTTGTCAGGGGTTTCAATCGTTACAGAGACGCCTCTACCAAATTTCTTCGGCTTAATATAAGCACTGGAATGAATGAAATCATATTCTGTTCCTGTATAACGAACAACGTCGTTATGATTCACTTCGTATGTTGTGACGTTCTTACCGACGCCAAGAAGCTCTTTCGTTTCGTGTAGCTGATTTTGATTTAAATCCGCCCCTTGAATAAAGATATCTTCTTTAGGTTTATGTTCATTGGCCGCTTCAGCTTGATACGTTGTGCCTGTCGTTAATAAGGTGAGGACTAGACCGCTAGCGAGTAATTTCTTATACATGTGTTCACTTCCTTTTACCATTAACGTTATTTTAACATGGATGATGTGTCGTGCTATCCTTCCATAGACGTAATTATTATCTTTTTACTTTAAATAAAAAACTGCCAATCAAGCACATGGCTTCATCGACAGTTTTTACACACATCATTATACCGTTTTAACCGGTTGTGCAACGTCATGGTTATAATCAATCTCGTATCCCATATCTTTAATCATATCGTAATCTAATTGATTTGGCTGACCCCCTGTGATTAAATAATCGCCAACGAAAATAGAATTCGCTACCATCAAAGCTGTAGATTGTAATGAACGCAAGTTGACTTCACGGCCACCAGCAATACGAATCTCTTTCGTTGGATTAATTAACCTAAATAGTGCCAAAATACGTAAGCAACGCATTGGTGTTAAATCATCCATCTCTCCAAATTTCGTTCCTTTAATCGGATGTAAAAAGTTGACCGGGATACTGTCTGCGTCAATGTCTCTCAAGGCAAACGCCATATCCACGATATCTTCGTTCGTTTCTCCCATACCACAAATGACCCCCGAACATGGTGAAATATTGTGTGCCTTCATCGTCTCAATCGTATCAACGCGGTCTTGATATGAATGTGTGGTAACAACTTCGTCGTGATAATTTTCACTCGTGTTTAAGTTGTGATTATAACGGTCCACACCCGCTGCTTTCAATTGCGCTGCTTGTTTTTCATTCGTTAATCCTAAGCATGCACAAATCTTCAATTGTGGGTGCTCTGATTTAATACGCTCAACAGATTTCGTAATATGATCTACTTCTTTATCACTTGGTCCTCTACCACTCATTACAATACAATATGTACCAATTTCATGCTCCGCTGCCACTTTAGCCCCTTCAGTAATTTGGTTTTCAGGAATTAAAGCATAGCGTTGTTTTTCTTTCATTTCACGTGATTGACCACAATAACCACAATCTTCTGGGCAAATGCCACTTTTAGCGTTCAATATCATATTTAGTTTCACTTTGTGCCCATAATAATGTTTTCTCAGTTGATACGCTTCATGTACCAAATCCATCGTATCCATCGTATCATCAATAAATATGTCATAAGCTTCTTGATGTGTTAAAGGGTGACCTTGTAAAATGCGCATTGCTAAATTCATTCTAAAACCTCCTAATCTATAGGACAGTATAGCATAATTGTAAACAAAATTTTAAATAAGTTTACATTTGACGTTAAAAATGCAACGTCCCCATGATTAATGTCGAATCGGGTTAGCGTTGCATTTTGTCGTGTTAGTCGTCTTCACCCCAGTCATCCTCTCCAACATCATCATCCTCAGAGGTAGATGTTGGCGATTGTGGCGAGGATGGCACTTGTGACGTGTTTGGCGTTTCATGGGACTGTGGTGCTGATGCATCATGTGAATGATGATGCGTCGCAGCATGTTCTTCTTGAGTTGTCGCGCCTGCACGGGTGAACCATGACACTGAGGTCACTTTACCAGTTAGGCGATGTATCATCACATTAGCGCCTTCGCTTTGATTCACATGTTGTGTCACTGCATAGTGTGGCGCATTTTTCGATTGTTGTAATTTGATTGCGACAAACGTACCACCGACATGCTTTTTAGCGATGGTTTTCGCTTCGTTTTCACTGATGTGATGCATCCTCTTCTTTTGTTTTTGGCTTTTTTTCAGAGCTGCTTGCTTTTTAAATGTTTTCGTCTTCGTCATTTGCATAATTGACCCTTTTTTTCGATCAATCACAATGTGATACTCTGCCTCTTTATTCACCATTCTTACATTAAATTCAGCTTCATTTTGATTCGTATGAATTGATTTTACTGTGCCATCATAACGGTTTTCCACCAATTGCTTTGCGCTCGCTTTACTCATGTATGATTGATTGGCGCTAAGATAAATAACGATACCTAAAAAAACGGCTAATATGATGCTAATGATAAGTACAACTATTTTAAGGAGTGATTTCATAGTTTACCTCCTTTGGAATCGTTAATGTAAAAGTCGTTCCATGATTCACTTCGCTATTCACATGAATTGTAATATGTTCTTTCTTAGCGATTTCTTGGGCAATGGATAATCCTAAACCAGAACCGCCTGTTTGTCGTGAACGTGCTTTGTCCACACGATAAAATCGCGTAAAAATGTGCGGCAGTTCCGCTTGAGGAATTCCTATACCATCATCAGATATTGATAGCATCACGTGCTGTTTTGTTTCGGTTAATATAAGATTAATTGACGTGCGTCCATATTTGTGTGCATTATCTAAAAATATATGGACCAATTGTTTAAAGGATTGGACATCTATCTGTACATTTCCTGAAGCCGTATAATCTTCCACTTTCAAGGTATGAGTGTAGACATTAGTCATTCTGTCTACTAATTCTTGAACAATGGTCGGTAAATGAACACATTCAAGACTGCGCTCCGTCTTATTTTCTGTAATTTGAGCCACATACAGTAGCTGTTCAGTTAAAAACTTCATTTTTTGCGCTTCATCATGAATTGCGTGAATACTTTCATCTAATGTTCTTTCATCTTTTTTTCCAAAACGTTTCAACATTTGGCTGTAGGCACTAATGACAGTGATTGGCGTTTTTAATTCATGTGACGCATTCATAATAAATGCTTGTTGTTTCTCATCATGTTCTTTTAATTTGTTCATCATATCGTTAAACGAATTTGATAATACTTTAATTTCATATGAATCATTTTTTTGAATGTGAACAGGTTGATAGTCTTTAGTATCCTCTGTTTTTTTAATATGTTGAATTAATTGCAATATCGGTTCTGTAATGATACGGGTTATCATATTATTGATATAAAAAATGAGGATTAATACAAATAAGGTGGAGCCGACTAAAATCCATTTCAACATTTGAAAAGATTCATATTTAAAGTCGACATTTTCAAATAATTGTAAATTAACGACATTGCCATCTTTCCAAACAATAGGTAATGACACCATCGCAAAGTGATGGCCTTTGTAGTCAATCGTCCTTTTATATTGATGCGCACGATAGTCTAATTCCATATTGTTGTAAGTCACATCTGTCGCAAATTTTACAATTGCTACATCATCTTGATTGACCACGCTAATATAGCCATCTGATAAAATATATCCGTGGTTCATAATTTCCGTATTCGTTTGGTTTTCAGAAGCTTTCATTTCTTCCATAATATTGACACTACGGTTTTCGAGTTGATTCAGTTCGGATTCCAGTGCATAATGTTTAAATAGAAAATAGACAAGTATGTTCACGCAAATGACTATAATTACCGTCATTAACGTAATATACAGTTGAATTCGAGTTCCTAAACGCATGACTTCAATCCTTTATCATATAGCCATAACCGCGAACACTTGAAATGAGCGATGGCTTAGATTGATCGAGCTTTTTTCGCAAATGACGTACATACACATCTACAACATTGGTATCTCCTTGATAGTCATAAGCCCATACTTTTTCAATAATTTGTTCACGTTCTAATGCTTGATTTTTGTGCTCTAATAAAAACACAAGGAGCTCATATTCTTTTGGTGTTAAATTGATTAAGGTATCATCGCGGAATACTTCTCGTGAATTTGTATCTACACGAATATGTTTATACTGAAGTGTGTGTGAAGGTGATTTCGCTTCGATTTGCGCTGATTTTAAATGCACACGAATACGTGCCAACAACTCTTCAATTTCAAACGGTTTTGTCACATAATCATTCGCCCCAGAGTCCAGACCACCGACTTTGTCAGTAACCGCATCTCTCGCCGTCAACATAATCACTTTTATATTTTTATCTTTCATTCGAATGCGCCTTAAAACTTCTAATCCATTGAGTTCAGGCAACATGACATCTAATAAAATTAAATCAAAGGCCCCTTCATTATACGCATGTAATGCTTCTTTACCTGTGTAGACATTCGTCACATGATATTCTGCAAATTCAAGTTCTAATTGTAATACACGTGCAATTTTTTCATCATCTTCAACTATTAAAATATGTTCCATGTCAGCCCCCTACTTTAAATGTAACCCCGTAAACTGCCAATAAATAAAATACATAACAACCATTACAATGATGTACATCGGCATTAAATAAAGACTCAAATAAGCAAGTTGTCTCGTTGTAAATGGTCGTTCATCTAACTCATAAAAAATAAGTAATGCTTTAGAGCTTACTGGAAATGTCACACAATAGTTGATACCTATAAGTGCAATAAAAACTACTGCAACAGGATTAAGGTCAAACATCTTACAGAGTATTAGAAATGTCGGTATAAGCACTACCGCTCGTGTCGTATGACTTGTAATCAATAAATGTGACATCACGCTAATGACACTAATGAGTAAAATTAAAAACCATTCATTCATAATTGATATATGTTGTAACCCTTGCATAAATAGTGTTTGGAAATGGGCAATCACTTTGTACTTCACAAGGAGTTCTCCCAACACTGATGCACTTGCAACAAAAAAGATTAAACTCCAAGACACTTTTTTTAACGCGGTATTCCAAGCAATTAACTTGAACTGTGGTAACACCATAATACAACTCATCGCTATCGTCACAAACGCTATATCAAAGCCATGCAGCGCCTCTGTAAGCCATAATAAAATCGTTAGTCCGATCAAACTCAACGCAATCTTTTCTTGTGATGTCAATGGCTCGCGTGCATGTTCAATGTACTGTACAGAAGCATTATCAAGAGGCACATTGACGGTATTGGGCTTGATGTGCCATCTCAGTACAAAAATCGTTAATAAGCTTATGATTAATGCAAATGGTAACCCCCATAGCAAAAATGCCATATAACTGATTTGAGCGTCTGTTTGACCTTCTAAAATACCAATACCTATCAGATGACTACCTGCCCCCATTAATGTGGCATTGGTCATCATCAGAATCAACATTGGAATTAAAAGACCAAAGAATGTTTGATATTTTGGAAAATGCGTCTTAAGCGCTAGAAAAATAGGCATAAATGCTGCAGCACGACTCGATGTGGAAGGAATCGTAAACGTCATGAGTAAAATAGCTAGACTCATAAACCCTATCGCACGTAAAGGTGTATAGCAGTGCATAGCCATCCACTTTACCAAACGCTGCAACAATCCACTCGATTCGATCACAGCACTCATGATAAAGGCACCTATCATTAACCATACAATGTGTTGATTCAGTGCATTAAATAACATCGCTTCAGGCACACCTAACACTACTGCGACAACAAGACATAACATCCCTACAAGTCCAGCAGGTACTTTAGAAAATACAAATAGCCCTAGTGCCAAAACAAAACACATTAAACTGACCTTACCCAGGTACGCTAACGATGTTCCTAAAAAGATACTTAATGCGATAATGATAAAACCTAACCACGCCATCAGTTGGGTTAATGATACATTATTGAACATTTTATAGCGCTACTTTCTTGCTTGATGCATCAAATTTTTGTTCTGATCCTATCAAAGACATACCAATAGTAATATGTCGGATGACGCTTTCTGCACAGCCTTCTAGCCATTTTTCTGCATCTTCAATAGCATTATCAAGTGTCGTAGGACCCGGAATAATGCTTGAAAACGCATCGATACCACTTTGATAATTGCGTTTCGCATTTTTACCAATTGTACCTGCAAGTGCCACGACGGGTTTGTCATATGTTTTAGCGATTCGTGCTACTTCAGCTGGTATTTTTCCATTAGGCGTTTGATCATCAATACAACCTTCAGCGGTAATAACAACATCGCTATCTTTAATCGCCGTTTCAACATTAATGTAAGTCATAATGACATCAAAACGTGGATGTAACGTCGCATTTGCAAATGCGCTTAAGCCTGCCCCGAGACCACCTGAAGCACCTGACCCTTCAACTGTTCGTAAATTTTTACCTGTCTCACGTTCAATTAGAGTTGCTAAATGTTCAAGGTTAGCAGATAAGTGTTCTACTTCTTCTGATGTCGCTCCCTTTTGAGGTCCAAACACTCGTGCAACACCGTTTTCACCGCATAACACATTAGTCCAATTCACAGCGACATCCATTTGCGTATGTTGTATCCGTGGATCGACACCTGACAAATCCATATACGCAATTTTATGAATATCGGCAGCACCTTGTATATGAAGCAGCGCATCTTGTGCGTCGAATAGTTGTACGCCTATTGCTTGGGCCATGCCAATTCCACCATCCGATGTGCCTGAATCTCCACAACCTATCAAAATACGATCCACACCATAATCTAGCGCTTTTAAAATCGTTTCTCCTACACCATATGTCGTTGTATATAAAGGATTACGCTTCGTTTTAGGCACATGTCTCAGTCCTGCAATAGCTGCCATTTCAATCACCGCCACAGTTTGGCCGTCTTCTTTAAAAACACCAAAGAATGAAGAGATTTGTTTACCTATAGGTCCTGTCACTTGCGTCTTTATTTTGTAACCATTTTTCACTTTAATCATTGTTTCAACGAATCCTTCACCACCATCCACCATAGGAATGACGTGAACATCATGTGTCGGTGAAACATTATGAATCCCTTTTTTAATCGCATAACCCACTTCTTCTGCACTCAGACTTTCTTTAAATCCTGATGGAATCACTGTACATTTCATCTTTCAACACTCCTCAAATTAAATAACGCCCTGTTATATATGGTTACTTTAATCATTAGAGATTGAAATTGACTTAAAGAAAAATTAAAAAACGATTAAAAAGGTAACTACTATTTTATATGTTTAATACAGCGCGACACCGCCAATAATACCTAAAATCACAATCGCCCAAGAAGGCACTTTACAGTACGCCAACAATACAAATAAAATAGCCGCAAATACAAAGTCAATGCGTGTATACACTGCTGATGTCAGGATAGGATCATAAAACGCAGCGACCAATATACCTACCACGCCTGCACTGACGCCTTTTAAAATTTTACGCATGTGCATATTATTTTGAACGCGTTCCCAAAATGGCAAGACGCCTACAAGAAGTAAAAATGCAGGTAAAAAGATGGCGAGCGTTGCTACAATAGCACCAAGCCAACCTGACATGACGGTTCCAATATAAGATGCGAATGTAAACAACGGCCCCGGTACGGCTTGCGCGAGTGCATATCCTGTAATAAAATCATCTGCACTAATCATTTTACCTCCTACAAATGCACCTTCTAATAAAGGTAATACGACGTGTCCCCCTCCAAAAACGAGAGCGCCAGAACGGTAGAAATGATCTATCATCGCAATCCATGATGACTCTGACAGCGCATTCGCGATGGGTAATACAATGAGTAGACTAAAAAAGAGTATCAGGGCGCTAATGCCCACTGAGCGACGGATTTGAAATAGTCGCACTTGAGTTGTTTCACCTTGTTCATGTTTAAATACAAACAAACCAATGAGACCCACTAGAGTTAATGCGAGCACTTGCGATGCTGGGTGTGCGATAAGTACTGTAACGACGAGCGTGAACAATGCAAATAGTTTCGTTTTCATATCTGGGAGTAGTTTTTGAGCCATACCTAAGATAGCATTAAGTACCACAGCGACCGCTACAATTTTCAAACCGTTCACCCAACTCATATCCATCCCAGATGTTTGAAGCAAGCTTGCAAATATAACTAAAATCAAGACAGACGGCAGTGTAAAACCGAGGAATGATATGATGCCCCCAATGAGTCCTGCTTTGGCCACGCCAATACCAAATCCTACCTGGCTACTCGCAGGTCCTGGTAAAAACTGACACAAAGCAACCAAATGCGTATATTGAGCATCTGTTAACCATTGACGCCGTTTCACATACTCATCATAAAAATATCCCAAATGCGCTGTAGGTCCTCCGAAAGACGTACAGCCCAACCTTAATGCAATTAAAAATAAATGAACATACCCTTTCATAGCATCATCCTCCTAAATTTCATTTAGTAATTCAGCTAATTTACGCTTACTCTCCTTCAACATTTGAGCACCAAAATCCGTACAGTTGTAATGGATACGCTGATGCCCCTTCACCGTGACTTTTTCGGTTTCAAGTAATCCCTCTTCTTCCATACGATGTAAAATCGGATATAACGTTCCCGCACTCATGTCATACCCATGTGAACGTAACTCCTCAATCATCCAACTGCCGTAAATCGGTGCTTCAAGCGCATGATGTAAAATATGAATATATATAAACCCTAAAAACATACGACGTTCTAGTTTACTTTTCAAATAACGTCCTCCTTTGCTAATATCGGTATTCGATATCGGTTTTCGATATTAAAGTAACATATCTGCATTCTAAATGCGACCCTTTAGAAAATTAAATATGGTATAGTAAACAAAAATAACAATCTGTAGATGGATTAAAAATTGAGGTGTATGCATGAAAACATTTGAAGCATTTCTGGAAACCATTGAAAAACCAGCGCATCGTGAGAAACTAAAAAATGTTGTCGAGCAATTGCTGAATGAGTACCCTGAACTTACTTTAGAAATCAAGTGGAACCAGCCGATGTTATTATTAAAAGACAATGGCACATTTATATTAGGATTGAGTAAAGCAAAACCCCATTTTGCGATTGCCCCTGAAATTGAGACACGGAATTATTTTGATGACGCCATTAAACAAGCGGGTTATGATGCGACAAAAATGATTATTAAAATTAAATGGACAGATGACGTCAATTTTGATCTTATACGAAAAATGATAGAAAAAAATATAGCAGATAAACAACATACGACAAAATTTTGGCGTGAATAATTGAAGCACAATATAAGGCGCACGTAGGAATACAGGGTTCAAACCGGTATCCTTATCGTGCGCCTTAATGATTTATTGAAATAATAATGGAATAAATGTATATGCATTGTTCAATATATGCATCAGTAACGGTAATTCAAAACGCTTCGTTTTTAAATAAACAAAGCTATATAAAACTGCAGATTGAAAATAAATGAGAAACTCTATGACATTTGATGGTACATGCGTGAGTGCGAATATTGTCGATAATACAATGACACCCACCCACGGTAAACCTCTAAACATATATTTAAGCCCCATACCACGGTATACAACTTCCTCAACGAATGGTCCGATAAATGTGCCTAAAATGACGAACCAAATTGTCGAACGTAGTTGAATCGATTGGTCTATGACTTGATCATTTGTCGTTTTACCCGTCCCTAACATGGATAACAATAGAAGATCGATTAATCCGACGAGAATGAATACACCGAGCGCAAGTAACAGATGAGCGCCTTTAATACGTTCAAATTTAAATAGTTTTAAACGTGACGATTTCCATAACATCGCTGCAATTGAAAAAGCGATGATACCTATGATGACACTCACTAATGAAAATGTATCTAAATTAATACACATAAATCCGATGTAAAGTATGATAGCAACAGCGATGCTTGAGATTCTTGCTTTCTTAGTAGTCGTCGTGCTCCCACTAGAATTTTCAGCCGTTTCCCATGGTACAGTTGTAAACGTATCCTTCAATATAGTCTTTATTTTGTCTAACCATACCATATATTGTTCACTCCTATGTCTCATCTTTTGTTGTGAAATTACTCCACATTATAGGGAGTGTCACATCTGATTGCAATACTTTTTATAAAAAAATTTTATAAATATATAAAAAATCCCGACACCTAATACGGTTCGGGACTTTTTTATTACCAAATCTTAAGCTTCGTCTTTAACGAATGGTAATAACGCCATATGACGTGCACGTTTAATTGCAGTCGTTAATTGACGTTGGTATTTAGCTGAAGTTCCAGTCACACGACGTGGTAAAATTTTACCGCGTTCTGAGATGAAACGTTTTAATAATT
This sequence comes from Staphylococcus agnetis, assembly GCF_011466855.1. Lineage (NCBI taxonomy): Bacteria > Bacillati > Bacillota > Bacilli > Caryophanales > Staphylococcaceae > Staphylococcus > Staphylococcus agnetis. The sequence goes on along the minus strand of NZ_CP045927.1, from coordinate 54,690 downwards.
CAGTGTCTTTGTAGTCGATGTGTGTAATACCGTTTGCTGTGAAGTAACAAACTTTTTTACGACGACGACCACCTCTTCTTGGTCCACCTGCCATGATTTGTGCCTCCCTTGCTTCATTTTTTATAATACGTTCATTATTTTAAAATGGTAAATCATCATCACTAATATCGATAGGGCCATTCGCATTGGCAAATGGGTTATCATTGTTCGATGAATGATTGTTGTTGTTTTGATATGATGAATTTTGACCTTGTTGTTGTCCACCGAAACTTTGGCCATAACTTTGGAAGTCATTGCCTTGGTTATTCGAATGACGTTGGTTTTGTGATTTAGGTTCAAGGAATTGAACACTGTCACACACAACTTCTGTCACATAGACACGTCGGCCTTCTTGATTTTCGTAACTGCGTGATTGTAAGCGACCATCAACGCCAGCGAGACTCCCTTTGAACAAGAAATTGCTCACGTTTTCTGCTTGCTTTCTAAAAACAACACAGTTAATAAAGTCTGCTTCACGTTCCCCTTGGTTGTTTGTAAACGTACGATTCACTGCTAAAGTAAACGTCGCTACGCCTACACCTGAGGGTGTCGTTCTGTATTCTGGATCTTTTGTTAATCGACCTACTAATACAACTCTGTTAAGCATATTCACGCCTCATTTCTATTCTATTACTTGTCTTCGTCTTCACGTACAACAATGTAACGAATGATATCATCATTGATTTTTGCTAAACGTTGGAATTCATCAGTAGCAACGTTGTTTTCAGATTGGATACGTACGATGTAGTAGTAACCATCTTTGAAGTCTTCGATTTCGTAAGCTAAGCGGCGTTTACCCCAGTCCTTAGTTTCTAATACCTCAGAGCCTTCAGAAGCTAAAATTCCGTTGAAACGTTCAACAACAGCTTTTCTTGCATCCTCTTCAATGTTTGGACGCACGATGTACATTACTTCATATTTTCTCATTGTATATTTGCACCTCCTTGTGGTCTATGCGGCTTAACGATCTCAATCGTTAAGCAAGGAATAATTTTCATTACTCACATTCAAGTATTTTACCATACCCAATTACTTTTTACAATTGGAATTTGAAGGAATATTTTATAAGCAATGCGTTGGATATTTATGATTGTATTAAGTATAATAATTATACTACTAAAATGGAGGTTTTATCTATGAAAATCGGTATTATTGCAGCGACGGGTAAGACAGGGCAGCTCATTTTAAAAGAAGCGCTTAATGAAAAATTAGACGTCACAGCAATTGTGCGTAATGCATCAAAAGTAACTGAGGATGTACCCATTTTAGAAAAAGATGCATTGACGTTAACGCGTGAAGATTTGACGCAATTTGATGTTGTTGTCAATGCATTTGCTGCACCGATGGATGATTTACAGCAACATGTTGAACTTGGACGGAAGTTAATTGAAGCTTTAGAAGGTACAAACACGCGTCTCATCGTTGTAGGAGGTGCCGGCAGTCTCTATGCTGATGACTCAAAAACTCAAAAATTAATAGATACGTCAATGGTGCCAGAATTTGCGTTACCTATTGCGAAAGCTCAAAACCAAAACTTTGAAGATATTAAAGCAACTTCGAAGTTAAAATGGACTTTTGTTAGTCCTTCTGCTTTTTATGATCCTGTAGGACCACGCACAGGCAATTATCGTGTCGGACAAAATGTTGTATTGATGAATTCAGAAGGCGAAAGTTATGTGAGTTATCCGGATTATGCCCTTGCTATAGTGAAGGAAATTCAAAATGCAGACTTCGTTAGCCAACACATTACCGTTGTAAGTGAAAAAGCATAATCATATGATTGACAAAACAAAGGGGCTGAGACATAAATCATTAAACCTATGATTGTCCCTAACACCTCGCTTTTCTAGGTGCCATACCTCAAAATGGATTTTCGGATTCGGCTTTATACCTCAGAAGTCTCGACTAAGGGATCAATCACAATTCATCATAGTGTGCATCACTATGACTAAATCGAGTTATATAGATAAATAATAGCTAACAAAGTTCATCTATAAATGAATTTTGTTGGCTTATTTTTAATTAACAGGTGTACTATGTCCCAGCATCTTTTTTATACGATTTAACGTAAAATGCGTTTAAATGAAATACTTTAAGTAAATATGTATGATAGAACAATCAAAACGGGTATATATACATGTCACATAAAAGGGAGTGTCATCAATGAGTGTTGAGCTTAAAGTTAAAAGTAGAAAGTTTGAAAAAAGCCTTAGCCATCCAGAAGGTCGACCGTCTGTATTTTGTCCGAATTGTGGTGAAGAAGTACTGATTACGTTAGATTCAGAACCTAACAAATGCCCTGGATGTAAAAGTAAGATATCGCTAAAAATCAAACGTAGATTTAATCCATTTTTACTCCGTCGTCGTAAGACCGTGCGTTTATAAATAAACATCCATTTCGAACATAACTTCGAAATGGATGTTTTTATTATTATACATTAAATCTGAAATGAACAACGTCGCCGTCTTTCATAATATATTCTTTACCTTCAAGGCGCATTTTACCTGCTTCTTTCGCGCCTTGTTCGCCATTATTCGTAACAAAGTCCTCATATCCTGTCACTTCTGCACGGATGAAACCACGCTCAAAGTCTGTGTGGATGATACCTGCACATTGTGGTGCTGTCATACCTTCTTTAAACGTCCATGCACGTACTTCTTGTACACCAGCTGTAAAGTAAGTGGCAAGACCTAATAATTCATACGCTTTACGAATTAAAATGTGAAGTCCTGGTTCTTCAATACCTAAATCTTCTAAGAACATTTCACGATCTTCATCGTCTAATGTTGCAATTTCTTCTTCGATTTTCGCACTAATCACGATGACTTCTGAACCTTCTTGAGCAGCATAATCGCGAATCGCTTGTACTTTTTCGTTGTCCTCATCATTAATTTCATCTTCACCAACGTTTGCGATGTATAACATTTTTTTAGCTGTAAGGAGTTGTGCTTGGTTCACATATTTTTGATCTTCTTCATTAAAATCAATGCTACGTACAGGTTGCCCGTTTTCAAGAACTTCTTTAATTTGTGACAAAATACGTACTTCATTTAATGCTGTTTTATCTTTTTGTTTCGCTAATTTTTCTAATCGTGGTAAGCGTTTTTCAACAGATTCTAAATCTGCTAAAACAAGCTCCATATTAATGACTTCAATATCATCAATTGGGTTAACACGGCCAGCGACGTGCGTCACATTTTCATCATCAAACGCACGAACCACTTGGCAAATCGCATCTACTTCACGAATATGTGATAAGAACTTATTTCCTAGGCCTTCACCTTTAGACGCACCTTTTACAATCCCAGCAATATCTGTAAATTCAAACGTTGTCGGAATCGTTTTTTTCGGGTTAACGATGCGTGCTAATTCTGATAAACGTGTATCAGGTACTTCTACAATCCCTACGTTTGGATCGATAGTTGCGAATGGATAGTTCGCCGCAAGCGCACCCGCTTTTGTAATTGCATTAAAAAGTGTAGACTTCCCTACGTTTGGCAAGCCAACAATTCCAGCTGTTAAAGCCATATTTCATTACTCCTTCTCATCTTGACTCGCTTTTTCGAGTACTTTTTTTAATTTTTTATTAAACGTCTGACGTGGCAACATGATACTTCGTTGACAAGCGGTACACTTAATTCTTATATCTGCACCCATACGAATGATTTTAAATCGATTGGCACCACATGCATGTTGTTTCTTCATTTCTACTATATCATTGATTTCATATTTTGAAGACATCGATCTACTCCTCATCCTAATTTATTCATCATCACGGTTTCGGTTGCGTCATGTTTTTATACATTTGTGCTAAATTTGGGACAGGTGCTTCAATATTTTCAGATTGTAAAAACCCTCTAATTTCTCGACGTAAAATACGCGCACCTTTAAAATTTTCACCTGGCGACGTTTCGGCAGACACACGTAATGTCACTTGGTACGTTTCAATAGAATCCACACCTAATACTTGCGGCACATCTATAAAAATACCATATTTTTTTGGAATTGATTTTAAAAATACGCCCAATTTTTGTTCAACCAATTCAATATTTTCACTGGTCGAAATGGGAATATCGACCAGTGCCACCCCATTGGTTACGGAGAAGTTGGTGACTTCACTCATCGTACCATTTGGAATCGTGGATAATTCACCTGTAATCGACATAATGCGTGTAGAGCGTAGCCCAATGGATTTAACAGTTCCTTCAGCAATCGGTGAGCTATTATTTTTAATACTGACGTAATCGCCGACATCAAATTGATTTTCAAAAATGATAAAGAATCCAGTGATAATATCTTTAACTAGCGTCTGAGCACCAAAACCAATCGCAAGACCTACAACCCCTGCTCCGGCGAGAATACTTTCAACACTAATACCAAATTTACTTAAAATCGTTGTTCCCGTAATAAACCATACGATATAACCAACGACATTTTGCACAAGTGTAATTAATGTTTTAGACCGTTTTGCACGCGGAGTCTTTTTAGATTTGTTATTCACTTTGAAAAATTGTGCAATGACTTTATTTAAAATTCGCGTCACAATAAATGCTGCGAGTACGTATATCAGCACAATGATTAATTTCGTTAAAAGATTGGAATACGTTTCAGGCTCTAATAAAGGTTGAATCATATTTTTTAGTATACTCTCGAGCTGTTTCATGTAAATGTCCTTTCTTTTTAAGTCATATTAAATGTCTTTTTTCAATAATTGTATGAGGCGACGATAATCTTGTTCTGAATAAAACTCTAATGTAATTTTACCCGTTGTACCAGAAGTCGAGACATCCACCTTTGTGCCATATTGAACAGCTAGCTGTTGTTCATGTTGTTTGATTATTGAAGGTTTCGCTTTTTTTGACGCATTTAGACTCCCGGATGTCTTCTTTTTAACATTTGGTTGTTTTTCAGCAATTTTTGCCTCTAATGTGCGCACACTCCAAGATTCTTGAATTACTTTTTGCGCATATTGTTGCATTAATGAGGCATCTTTAAGTGCTAACAATGTCCGTCCGTGACCTCCTGACAATTGACCTTCTCGAATCAAAGTTCTGATTTTAACAGGCAATTGTAGTAAGCGCAACATATTTGCAATATAAGGTCGTGATTTCCCAAGGCGTTCTGCAACTTGTTGTTGGGTAAGACCTAATGCCTCCATCAGTTGTTGATAACTCTCTGCTTCTTCCAGAGGGTTTAAATCTTCACGTTGTAGATTCTCAATAATTGCGAGCTCACGCATACGTGAATCGTCCATCGTTTTAATTATAGCTGGCACTGTTTGAAGGCCTGCACGTTCAGAAGCACGGAACCTACGTTCACCTGCTACGATGTAATACCCCTTTACGGAGGGTGTGACGACAATGGGCTGAAGTACACCGTGTTGCTGTATAGACGTTGCTAACTCTGCTAACTTGTCTTGATCAAAATGTTGTCGTGGTTGATATGGATTGGGACGGATTTCTTCAAGATTCAGTTGCACTATATTTTCTGAAAGTGGCATATCGTGTAAATCTGCCATCCACATCCCTCTTTTCAAAAATTTTTACGTTTTTTATTGTACTGTTTGATGCCTTGATATACAAGACTTTCACAAAATTACAAGACACTTAAAATAGTGTGTTAAATCATAATTTTCTGAAAAATGTGTTGACATATAAATAATTGCCATGCTAAAGTGTGACTATCCAATTACAACCGCATGATTTTAAACACGATAAAAAGGAAAGTAGAACTTACACTGCTTTTACAGAGAGTCTTCATTTGCTGAGAGAAGATATTGAAAGAAAGTTTGAAAATGGCCTTGGAGTGTTGGCGCCGATATGAGGTGTCACCGGGTTCGCCCGTTATAGCGATACAGTATTAACATGTTTTAATGGCGTACTGGAATTGTTCCACACTTCTATGTACCTTTTTTTAACATGGCGTACTGGAAGAGGCTACTTCAGTGATGGCGTAGCAAATTAAGGTGGTACCACGAACAAAGCTTTCGTCCTTTATTTCCGATTTACAAATCGGGTGTAAAGGATGGAAGCTTTTTTGTTTGTTTAATTTAAAACGATAGAGGAGGTTAAACCATATGAAAGATACAGAACTCGCGCAAATTGCATTGACTGAAGATACGACAGGTGCTGTAGCAAATCCCATTTATTTATCTACTGCTTATCAGCACCAAGGTTTGGGTCTCTCTACGGGCTATGACTATACACGTACAAAAAATCCTACACGTCATGCTTTTGAAACTGCGTTTGCGAAACTTGAAGGCGGAGTAGCCTCCTTTGCAACTGCGAGTGGGATGGCAAGCGTACAACTAGTCTGTAGCCTTTTTAAACCAGGAGATGAAATCCTTGTCTCCTATGATTTATACGGTGGGACGTTTAGGCTGTTTCAATATTACGAAGAGCAATACGGCGTTCATTTTAAATATGTGCATTTTGAAGATGTTACGCATGTACAACAACAGATTTCATCCCATACGAAAGCATTTTTTATTGAACCGATTTCCAATCCATTAATGATCGAAATAGACCTTGAACCATACTACAAGTTAGCCAAACAACATGGACTTATCACGATTATAGACAATACATTTTTAACCCCTTATTTATCAACGCCATTAAATGACGGCGCAGATATCGTATTACACTCCGCCACAAAATATATCGGTGGACATAATGATGTGTTAGCTGGCATTGTTACTGTTAAAGATCCTGATTTGGTCAATCAGTTTGCGCTCCTTCACAACATGATTGGTGCTACATTGTCACCATTTGACAGCTACTTATTACAACGTGGTTTAAAGACATTACATTTACGGGTCACACGCGCTCAAGAAAATGCGCAACGTTTAGCCGCACGATGTAAACATTTAGAGGGCATTCAAGACGTCCTCTATAGTGGGCGTACGGGCATGTTAAGTTTACGTTTAGAACAAAACTATAGTGTGGAAAAATTACTCGATCATATTCATGTTTCTCGATTTGCAGAAAGTTTAGGTGGAACGGAAACGTTTATCACTTTTCCTTACACGCAAACACATGTGGATATGCCGGACGCTGAAAAAGATGCACGTGGTATCGATCAACATCTAATACGTTTGTCTTTAGGTATCGAAGCCTATGAAGATATTGAATCAGATTTTATACAGGCTTTAAATCAATCACGAGAAGGGGTGATACAATGACCCATTCCAAAACGACGCAACTTATTCATGACCACCATCGTGGCAAAACGTATCAAAGTGCGAATTTACCCTTGTATTATTCATCGACGTATCACCAACATTCGCTAGGTGGAGAAAACACATATGATTATGCAAGAAGTGGTAATCCAAATCGAGAACTACTCGAAAGAAAACTGGCTGAACTCGAAAACGGTACACATGGCTTTGCATTTAACTCAGGTATTAGTGCGATTACGAGTGTTTTTCTTACTTTAAAAGCAGGTGATCATGTCCTATTGCCTGACGACGTCTACGGTGGCACCTTCCGATTAACAGAACAAATTTTAAGTAAATTCGATATTCAATTCACAATAGTCGACGCTGAAAAGACAGAAAATTTCGAAAAATATATTACACCTCGTACAAAATTGATTTATATTGAAACACCATCTAATCCATTATTTAAAATAACGGATATTCGCGCAGTTGCTAAAATTGCACAACGTCACAATCTTTTATTAGCTGTAGACAATACGTTTATGACACCGATGGCTCAAAATCCATTAGATTTAGGCGCTGATATCGTCATTCATAGTGCTACGAAATTTCTCGGCGGTCATAGCGATTTAATTGCCGGTGCCGTTGTTACAAATCATGCTGCCTTTGCTGAAGCCATTTATTTAATACAAAACGGCACAGGTTCAGGTCTTTCTGTTTACGACAGTTGGACATTAACACAACACATTAAAACGCTTGATGTGCGCTTTCGACACGCATCTAAAAGTGCACAACGTATCGTGCGATTTTTAGAACAACATCCGGCTATTGCTGACGTATATTACCCAGGTTATAGCCCCGTGCATCTTAACCAAGCTGAACATGGTGGTGCTGTATTTGGATTTAGACTTAAACATGAACATCTTGCACAAACTTTTGTCGATGCATTACACCTGCCGTTAGTGTCTGTAAGTTTGGGTGGCGTAGAAACGATACTATCACATCCCCACTCTATGTCCCATGCGGCCATACCTCAACACATTCGAGAAGCAAGGGGCATCACATTTGGATTATTTAGACTTAGCGTTGGATTAGAAGACACCGATACATTAATTAAAGACTTAGATGATGCATTAAAGGAGGTTTACGATGAGTCGCTTATTAAACACCCTAAAAGACAATATTCTAGTGGCTGATGGCGCAATGGGAACAATCCTTTACTCTGAAGGACTTGATACATGTCCAGAAGCTTACAATTTAACGCACCCAGAAAAAGTTGAACATATTCATCGTTCCTATATACAGGCTGGCGCTGACATTATTCAAACAAACACTTACGGTGCCAATTTTGAAAAATTAAAAGCGTTCGGTTTAGAACATAAAGTACGTGACATTCATGAAGCTGCCGTTGCCATCGCAAAGCGTGCAGCTAAAGAAGATACGTTTATCCTTGGCACTGTGGGTGGCTTTCGCGGCATTAAACAAGGTGATTTCTCACTACCTGCCATTCAATATCATACTGAAATTCAAGTAGATAGTTTAGTACAAGGCGGTGTGGATGGTCTCTTATTTGAAACGTACTACGATTTGGATGAACTGCTCACCGTTATTAAAGCGACGCGTAAAAAGTACAACATTCCAATCATTGCCCAATTAACCGCTTCGAATACAAATTATTTAAGAGATGGCACTGTGATTAATGATGCACTCGAACAAGTCATTCAGGCTGGGGCCAATATCGTCGGTTTAAATTGTCACCATGGACCGCACCATATGAAAAATACCTTTAGCCATATTGCCCTACCATCGCACGCGTATCTCTCCTGTTATCCAAATGCCAGCTTGTTGGACATTGAAAATAATAACTTTAAATACAGTAATAATGCGACGTACTTTGGAGAAGTCGCAGAACAATTGATTCAAGAAGGTGTTCGGATTATCGGCGGCTGTTGTGGGACCACGCCAGAACATATTCATCATATTAAAACGTCCGTGCAAGGGTTAAAACCGATTAAACATAAAAAAGTGATACCCATTCATAAGAAACAAGAGAGTATGCAACATCCGTCATCAAAACTTAATTTAAAAGAACGCGTGACCAGACAACCTACCATTATTGTTGAGTTGGACACACCTAAACATCTTGATACCGGGCGTTTTTTTAAAAATATCGAAGCGCTGGATCGCGCCAATATTGACGCCGTAACGCTAGCAGATAATTCACTCGCTACGGTTCGCATTTCCAATGTGGCCGCAGCAAGTTTAATCAAACAAAAGTATCATATTGAGCCACTTGTTCACATTACTTGTCGTGATCGTAATCTCATCGGTTTACAATCACATCTTCTTGGCTTATCACTACTCGGTATTAACGAAATTTTAGCCATAACTGGAGACCCTTCAAAAGTAGGCCATCTCCCAGGTGCGACGAATGTTTATGATGTGAACTCTAAAGGATTAACAGAACTTGCCTTACGCTTTAATGAAGGTATTAACACAGACGGTGATGCGCTGAAGAGACGTACCAATTTCAACATCGCTGGTGGTTTTGACCCTCATGTCAGAAATATTGATGCAGCTGTCCGAAAACTCGAAACTAAAATTGAAAGTGGCATGCATTATTTCATTACGCAACCTGTATTTACTAAAGAAAAAATTGTTGAAATTTATGAAGCAACGAAACATCTCAACGTGCCTTTATTTATAGGTATTATGCCTATCACGAGTTATAACAATGCGCTATTTCTTCATAACGAAGTGCCAGGCATCAAAATGACTGACGATGTATTAGCACGCTTCAAAGCTGTTGCAGGTGATAAAACGGCGACATACGAACTTTCTATTTCCATTTGTAAATCATTAATTGATACCGTACATCAATACTTTAATGGTTTATATCTCATTACACCGTTCGAACGTGTCGACTATTCTTTAGAACTTGCAGCTTACTCAAAATCAATCACATCAACCAATCAGGAGGTTATATTATGACAATTAAAACAACTAACTTAGGATTCCCAAGACTTGGACGTAAACGTGAATGGAAAAAAGCGATTGAAAACTACTGGAATCAAGCGATTACGAAAGCAGAATTAGATGAAACGTTACTCAATTTACAACGTGAAAATTTATTACTTCAAAAAAATCATCATTTAGATAGTGTACCAGTCGGTGACTTTTCACTTTATGACCATATTCTAGATACATCTTTACTTTTTAATATTATCCCTGAACGTTTCCAAGGACGTGAGGTTGATGATGATTTACTTTTTGATATTGCACGTGGTAATAAAGAACACGTCGCAAGTGCACTCATTAAATGGTTTAATACAAACTATCACTATATTGTACCTGAATGGGACAATGTCACACCTAAATTAGGACGTCATATCATTTTAGAACGCTTTAACTATGCGAAATCACTTAACATTAATGCGCACCCTGTGATTGTCGGACCTATTACGTTCGTCAAATTATCAAAAGGCGGCGATCAATCACTTGAAGAAAAAGTACGTACCCTACTTCCACTATATATCGAAGCTTTCGAAGCTTTAATTCAAGCAGGTGCGGAATTGATTCAAGTTGATGAGCCCGTGTTAGTCACAGATGATGGTGAAGATTTAGAGGCCATTACACGTGAGGCGTATGAGGCTTTTGCAGGGGCTGAAGTGGCTCAAAAATTAATCATTCAAACGTATTTCGAACGCGCTAACGTCAAATTCTTAAGCAGTCTTCCTGTAAAAGGATTTGGTTTAGATTTTGTACATGACCGTGGAGAAAACTTGAAACAAATTAAAAACGGTGACTTCGATGCATCTAAAACATTATTCGCTGGTATCATTGACGGTCGTAATGTATGGGCAGCCGATGTTCAAGCTAAAAAAGCGCTCATCGAAACATTAGCCACTTATACAGATGATCTTTATATCAACCCTTCATCATCATTGCTTCACGTTCCGGTATCATTAGATGATGAAACATTGGATGAAACAGTACGTGATGGTTTAAGTTTTGCGACAGAAAAATTAGAAGAATTAGATGCATTAAAGCGTGCAATCAATGAAGGAAATCATGAAAAATTAGACACATTACAGGCTCAATATGAGCGTTTCCAAAATCAAGATTTCAAAAATTTAACATACGACTTTGACAGTGTGCGGGCTTCACGTGAATCTAAATTTGAAACACGTAAAGTATTGCAACAAGAACGTTTAAATTTACCTGATTTACCTACAACGACGATTGGATCATTTCCACAATCTCCAGAAGTACGAAAAAAACGTGCGGATTGGAAAAACAATCGTATTTCAAATGAGGAATATGAAACATTCTTAAAAGCGGAAATTGGACGTTGGATCGAGATTCAAGAAGATATTGGCTTAGACGTTTTTGTCCATGGTGAATTCGAACGTAACGACATGGTTGAATTCTTTGGTGAAAAACTTCAAGGATTTTTAGTGACAAAATTCGGTTGGGTGCAGTCTTATGGTTCTCGTGCGGTGAAACCACCGATTATATATGGTGATGTGAAATGGACAGCACCGCTAACAGTCAAAGAAACTGTTTATGCACAAAGCTTAACAGACAAACCTGTCAAAGGTATGCTTACGGGTCCTGTGACGATTTTAAACTGGTCATTTGAACGTGTAGACTTACCGCGCGAAGAGGTACAAAACCAAATCGCTTTAGCTATTAATGAGGAAGTGTTAGCGCTCGAGGAAGCTGGTATTAAAGTCATTCAAGTGGATGAACCTGCATTACGTGAAGGCTTACCACTACGTAAAGCCTATCATGAAGATTATTTACGTAAAGCCGTGCATAGCTTCAAACTGGCGACATCATCAGTGGCGGATCATACACAAATCCACACACATATGTGCTACTCACAATTTGGTCAAATTATTCATGCGATTCATGAACTTGATGCGGATGTTATTTCTATTGAAACATCACGTAGTCATGGCGATTTAATCAAAGACTTTGAAGATATCAATTATGATTTAGGTATCGGCTTAGGCGTATACGATATTCATAGTCCGCGTATTCCTACTGAAGATGAAATAACGACAGCCATTCAAAGAGGCTTACAACAAATTGACCGCTCACTCTTCTGGGTGAATCCAGACTGTGGTTTGAAAACGCGTAAAGAAGCAGAAGTGAAAGACGCTTTAAACGTTCTCGTGAACAGCGCGAAAAAACTACGTCAACATACGACAACACCGACAGCATAATCACTTTTAGAAAGGATGATAGCCATGTCCTATCCATTATGGCAACAACTTGATCATTTAAAGTCCCTGTCATGGGTGGATTTAACACATACCTTCAACGCACATTCCCCTCACTTTAGTGCGTTTGAAGGTGCTCAAATTGACACCCCATTCACTGTTCAAAAAGATGGATTTTTCGTTCAACAGTGGCAGCTTGTGACACAATACGGCACCCATATTGATGCCCCTATTCACTTTGTAGATCACACACGGTACTTACATGAATTAGCGCTTAAAGAATTGGTACTCCCGTTAATTGTGCTCGATTTTTCTAAAGAAGTAGCGGAAAATGCTGACTTTGTACTTACACGTGAACACATTGAACAGTGGGAAGCACAAAACGGGACGATTGAACCTGACACGTTCATCGCATTTCGAAGTGATTGGTCGAAACGTTGGCCTCATACGGATCAATTTGAAAATAAAGATGCTGAAGGCCTTCAACATCTTCCCGGTTGGGGGCTTGATGCTTTAAAATTTTTAATCGAAACACGTCACGTAAAAGCCATTGGTCATGAAACATTTGATACCGATGCTTCTGTTGATATTCGAAAACATGGTGATATCGTAGGTGAACGTTATGTTTTAGGTCAAGATACGTATCAAATTGAGCTTTTAAACAATTTAGATCAACTTCCTACACGTGGCGCAATCATTTATCACATCCCGCCAAAACCTGATCAAGCTCCTGGATTTCCTGTGCGTAGTTTTGCGATACTTCCAGAATAAAAATGATAATTTATCGCGGGCACGAAAATAACAATTCTAACAATCAAAAAGCCAGCAAAGTTCATGAACTAATGAATTTGTTGGCTATTATTTATCTATATAAATAAATCTATTTTTAGTGGTGAAACTATGATGAATTGTGATTGATTCCTTAGTCGAGATTTTTGAGGTATAAAGCCGAATCCGAAAATCCTATTTGAGGTAAAGCGCCTAGAAAAGCGAGGTGTTAGGGATAATTATAAATTGAAAACCTTTACGTCCTATCCATCATTTTTATGTTATTATATTTAATAATAAATAATTTTTATAGGAGGACGTTATGTTGAGAGCATCGTGGATATTGTGGAGCATCGTAACAGCTTTTTGGTTTATTTTATATTTAAGTGTATCGGCTTTTTTATGGTTACGTGAAGTTGACGGTACCGGTACAGTTCAAACGCCAGAATTAAAACTGATTTCCATCGGTGTATGGAGTGCATTTTTTATCATTCCATGTTGCATTCAAATCACATGGTTCATTTTCAATCTGATTAAATCTAAAAAATAGTCGTTATACCGCTAATATAACACCAAGCAAAAATTGCATTATTTCGTATTCAAAAGTTCACATATATCAATGTTAATCATGACGTCATGTTTTTAAATGATGCATCAACATCAATGTCATACTTATCTTAGGGGGGATGTTTATGAAAATATCGTGGATTATATGGTGGATTTTTAATGCCTTTTGGTTATTATTACTCTTAATATTTGGCATAATTTTGATATTAGCTGTGTTTGTACCCACTCATCTAATTAATTTTGGCGCGATACATATTTATATCGTTATCATCTTGATTGTGCTGTCAAAACTCATTATTCCATTCATCATTCATATTGTGTGGTTAATCGTTAATATTACATTAACAATCAAAGAACGTAATAAACCGAAATATCAAGAGAAAGTGTGATTAAAATGTTGCAAGCAGTGTTACATGGCATTTTACTTGCTTTAGGCTTGATTTTACCGTTAGGTGCTCAAAATGTCTTTGTTTTTAATCAAGGGGCGAATCACAAAAATTGGGTGCGTACCCTACCTGTCATCGTGACTGCAGGCTTATGTGATACGTTATTAATTTTACTTGCGGTTTTAGGCGTCTCTTTAGTGTTGATGTCTTTACCTACGCTTCAATTGGTCATTTATATCATTGGTTTCATTTTTTTACTTTATATGGCCTGGTCATTATGGCGTGAAAAGCCTGCGTCAATAGAAAAGCAGACACAAATGTCGGCTAAGAAACAAATTGGCTTTGCCCTCTCAGTTTCACTGTTAAATCCGCATGCGATTATGGATACCATAGGCGTTATCGGGACAAGTGTAGCGCTTTATACAGGAAGTGAAAAAGTCATCTTTACGCTAGCAACGATTACTGTGTCATGGTTATGGTTTATCACGTTAGCCCTATTGGGACGTTTTGTAGGTCATGTCGATCGTACGGGTAAATTTATTATTATATTAAACAAATGCTCAAGTATCATTATCATTGTCGTAGCAATCATCATCCTTAAAAACATACTTCAACTTTTATAATTCTACTTATATTTAACTTTCTAAAGAGGTGTTCAATATCACCTCTCTTTTTTTTCGACATCCATATAAATGTTATCTCATTAAATGTACTTTAACTTAATAGATTTAGAGAATGTTATTTTTGTAATTTTAAAAACAATAATAACTTATATTATTTAATGTATATATACCAACCTAAATTTTATCATTTTATGTTATGATTACCACAATACAATTTTTATTGATATTTAAAAACTTTAAAAAAGGGTGGGAGCACAGATGGATTTCATTAAAAAGTACAAATGGTTTATTATCAGTGGTATAGTGGCGTTAGCTATCATTATTTTACTCACATTCGTATTCATTAAAAATAAGAAAGTAAATGTAGAAGATGATGTCAAAGTCGAATTTTCAGGATACAACGGATCAGGTTATGCACATATCTCTGATAAGTCCTTAGAAAAAATTACAAATAAACTTTTAGCTCAAGCATTAAGACAGGCAGATTTTAAAAATAAAGATGTCATTGAGATGATTGAAAAAGGTAATACAGATGACTTAGATAGCGAAAAATTCACTAAAGAAGAACAAGATCAATTGTTGAAAGCAGGAAAGATATTAGAAAGCTTTGACCTTGATATTGATAAAGAAGATAAATTATCAAATGGTGACAAAATTAAAGTCACGTTAAAAATTAAGAAAAACATGTCAAAAGAGTATCAACTAAAAGCAAAAGAATTCACTAAAGAATTTAAAGTGTCCGGTTTAAAAAATCCGAAATCTCTTGATGCAAAATCTTTATTTGAAGGCTTAAATCCAACATTTACTGGATTGAATGGTAGCGGGCAACTCCATCTTTTATATAAAGATGCACCTGAATCAATCAAAAAGCTATCTCTTTCAAGCTTTGAATTTACCGTCCCAAATAATGGAAAACTCAAAAACGGAGATAAAATTAAGTTAGAAGTACCTGAAGAAGTCGTCAAGCAAATTAATGACAGTGAATCCACGAACTTTAAGGGCAATACAACATATGAATTAGAAGTAAAAGATTTAAAAGACATTAATAAGCTGGAAAACGTGAGCGCTCTATTAGAAGACAACACTAAACTTATTAATGATCGCTTTAAAAGTTCAAGTTATTCAAAATCCTCTACCGAACAAATTGGTCAATACTTTAAAACGAGTAATAATTTAGATTCAGAATATGGCTTTGGTTCAAGTGATAGTGACAACACGTCTGAAAAAATCTCACCCGTGCGCGACATCGAAGACACTAGAGTGACGTTAATTACTGCAGTAAAAGTCACTGAAACAAGCAAATACTCTGACCCAGAGGTAAAATATGCGTACTCTGGTTACTCAAATTATCTTTTAGAAGGCAACCGATTAACCAAAGACGATACGACTAGAGAAATTGACGAATTAAATTCAGAAGAGGATTTGGAAGAATTTAATAATACGTTAGATAGCAATGGTTTCATCGCATTATAAATCATTTAAACAAGATGATATAACAAAAAGGGTGGCATATGAAATATGCGCACCCTTTTTTTAATATTTTAGAGTCAATTAAAGATGAGGTAACAACTTTTTAAGCGTATGCACCATTAATTAGTATTTCCGTAAAAATTGTGCATCTTCTTCATGATAGGTCGTCATCACAAATTGATGTACATCATGAATCACGCGATTAATGACATCCGTAGACTGTGCTAATATACGTACCGTTAGCCCATGTGTAGGCAATAATGTGACACCGACACGACATGTAAGATTAATGTGCTGAGTGACCACATCTTGAACCGCTTCAACACATTTTTGGTTCACGTGAGGACTCACATAAAAACATGTCCCTAGATGGGTAAAACCTTCCATATATCCGATATCAGATACTTTATTTTTATGAGTGTCTAACCGTAAATGATCATAAACAACCAATTGACCATCCACTTCAATTTCATTTAATAAATGTAAGTAGTCGTATTGAAACATACGCCCTTCTTTGTCATAACCCGGAGTCAGAATATCTGAATAAAACATTGTCGCATGCTTTGACAATTTAAAAACATTATGTTGGTAAAATTTAGCGTGTGTATAACCAATAATTGGATCTCCAATGTATTCCATAAAACTTTCATCCTCCAACATGAAAGTTTGGTATTGTTCCACACGATCTGCCAACGTTTTAAAGACAATGGTCGCCCCTTGATTTGTTAAAACAGCATGCGCATTTTTTTCAAAATGTATGCGCATCCGGTAGCGGTCACCATCGACAAAGCCACCACCTAATTGAATTAAAAACATAGTCGGATGCGGACTGCCGTTAAGATACGATGGACGTAATACTTTGAGCCCACCTTGAAAATACGTTTTACCATTTATCGTTTTGGACCCATCATGTTTAAATGTGAGATCCAGTTCCCCTGTCCAATCTGAAATGGCCATACTATGCTAATCCTTCAAGAAAAACGTCTTTACGAATCCACGCGATGACATCTTCTAAACCTTCATCTGTTTTTAAATTCGTAAATGTGAATGGGCGGTCTTTTCTAAACTTCGTCGTATCTTCAGCCATTTGATCTAAAGAGGCACCAACGTGCGGCGCAAGGTCTGTTTTATTGATAATAAAATAATCAGATTTTATCATCCCTTGCCCCCCTTTTCGAGGAATCTTCTCTCCTTGCGCAACATCAATGATATATATTGAAAAGTCCACAAGTTCTGGACTAAACGTTGCTGCTAAATTATCACCACCAGACTCAATAAACAACAATTCTATATCAGGATGTCGTTCCATTAATTCATCAATTGCCGCAAAATTCATAGAGGCATCTTCACGGATGGCAGTGTGCGGGCAGCCTCCGGTCTCAACGCCAATGATACGATCTTCAGGTAAAACACCTGTTGCGACAAGAATTTTTTCATCTTCTTTTGTATAAATATCATTTGTAATGACACCTATACTTTTATCCTTCGATAATTGTTTCACGACTTTCTCAATAAGTTGCGTTTTGCCTGCCCCAACAGGACCCCCAATACCAATTTTTACAGGTTTCATATTAAATCCTCCTACGAAATAAAGATTCTAACGTTCACATTTTCATGTTCTAATTGATTCATCTCAATGCCTGGTGCAGTAAGTCCAAAATTGGATGTTTCTTGATGCATAATAGACTTACGCGTTTCTGTAATAAAAGCCATCATATCCATAACAATTTTTTGTCCTTCTGTTTGTCCTAACGGAATGGCTCGCACCGCATTTTGCGTTAAACTTGAAATATTTTGGTATAAGAAATAATCGATAATTCGTTCTAAAGCAATACCTAAATGATGTCCTAATAATGTAAATACTACTGCAGGATGACCATGAAGCCGATATGCACTGACTTCTTTAAAATACCAATTTAACCATTGGTCATCATAAAGCGTATGTGCCAAGTGTGCCATACGTTTTCCCATTTGCTTTGTACCCACACGCGTTTCTCTAGGAATATTTTGTACAAACAATAATTGATCAATGCGTTTCATTTCTGCGATATCGTGATTTTCAACCGCTTCATACGTCATACGCATCGCTAAACCATCCGTATATGTTAACTGCTCTGTAAGAAACACTTCTAACCAGTTTTGAAACGATGCCGCATCGTCAACGTCATTCCGTTGAATGTAAGTTTCTAATCCATATGAATGACTAAATGCACCCGTTGGAAATTGTGAATCACAAAATTGAAAGAGCTTTAGTTCAGCTTGCTTAATCATGAGAATGTCCTATATGTTTAAAGGCTTGATTGACTTTACGTGCTTCACGTTCATAAGGAATGCCTAGACCTTTTAATAGGTCCTCAACTAAGTAATCATATTGAACGAGCATTTCCGTGTCAGTGAATTGTGCAGGTAAATGACGGTTACCTAATTGATGCGCAATGTCACCCAT
Source organism: Staphylococcus agnetis (assembly GCF_011466855.1). NCBI lineage: Bacteria > Bacillati > Bacillota > Bacilli > Caryophanales > Staphylococcaceae > Staphylococcus > Staphylococcus agnetis. Next base: position 36,006 of record NZ_CP045927.1, on the reverse strand, counting down.
TTCTTTCAACGAGCGTGGCTTTATCGCGATAATATCTTCAGAATTAACATCTATAATAATCATATTGTTTTCATCACGATATAAAATATCTCCATATTGTAAATCGATGGGCTGATTTAGGCGAATGCCTATTTCTGTACCGTGATCCGTTGTGACACGTTGGATACGTTTAACGAGATCAGAATTTTCAAGATATACTTTTTCAATGTGCATTTGTTTTTCTTCTTGCGTTAAATTTGCAATATTACCTTGAATGGATTCTACTATCATGTGGTCATCTCCTTTTCTTCGACACTTATTTTAACATTTACAGATAGAAACGAATAATAAAACACTTTCGTAGAATAACAAATAAACAAAAAGGTAGTCTCAGGTCATACTAAAAAGAGCGTTGCCAGTAAATCTGACAACACCCTTTAAATTTCATTATTTTATTATCATACTATTTCAGATGCTGGGCACCTTTTTGTTTTTTACAGGATGATCTAATACAAAAGTGGCGCCAACCGTATTTTTACGATATTGGTAAATGAAATAGCCGAGCCATAACGCCGTACACCCTATTGCGATAACGTAGCTCAAATTAAGGTCCAAACCGAATCCTATTGGTTGACTTAAAATATAAGTGAACAAATTCCATGTCATGAACGTTGCTGGAACTGCCGCTACCCAAAAGTTTTTCTTCGCAATCAACAAATACATTGCACCTACCCATAATGCGACCGCTGCAGTCGTCTGATTAGCCCAAGAAAAATAGCGCCATAAAATCGTAAAATCGATTTGAGTCAGTAAAAAGCTTGCTACAAATAACGGAACAGCCACAAGAAATCGTTTGCCAATGGCCTTTTGTCCTAAATGAATATAATCTGCAATAATCATCCGTGCACTTCTAAATGATGTATCACCACTTGTAATCGGTAAAATAATGACACCTAAAATAGCAATTGTTCCAAACACTGAACCTAAAAGCATCGTCGCGACTTTACTTACTACAAGTGCCGCTTCACCTTGAGCCAATACGTTTTGTAAACCTCCGTAACTACCAAACAAGCTCATCGCTGCCGCTGCCCAAATCATTGCGATGATACCTTCTGCGATCATCATGCCGTAAAAAATCACACGCGCATTTTTCTCTTTATTCGTTGTACGTGAAATAATCGGTGACTGTGTCGCATGAAAACCTGATAACGCCCCACAAGTAATCGTAAAGAACAGTAGAGGGAATATCGGCGCATGGTCGGGATGCATATTTTGTAATGTTAGCTCAGGAATTGGCGAGCCAGTTTGAATTAATCTGAATCCTACGCCCACAGCACTAATGACAAGTAACGCCCCAAATACAGGATAAATACGTCCAATGATTTTATCGATTGGCAATACTGTCGATAAAATATAGTACACAAAAATCACGAAAATAATAAAGCCTAATGCTATGCGACCGTCCATTAAATTATGAAGTAACAAGGCAGGGCTCGTTACGAAAACCGTTCCTGTTAGCAAAAGTAACAATAATGTAAAGACATTGACCACATGTTTCATAGCTTGCCCTAAAAATTTCCCAGCAAGCTGTGGTAAATGTGCACCACGATTTCGAATAGAAATCATCCCTGTTAAATAATCATGGACCGCTCCAGCAAAAATACAACCAACTACAATCCATATAAAGGCAACCGGACCATAGAGTGCTCCCATAATCGGTCCAAAAATAGGTCCCACACCCGCAATATTAAGTAATTGTATAAGTGAATTAGAAGATGTTTTCATTGGGACATAATCGACATTATCGCGTTGGTCGTGTGCTGGTGTTGGTCGATCATATTTAGGACCAAACATGTGATCAATATATTTTCCATAAGTAAAATAGCCTAAAATCAACACAATGATACAAACAATAAACGTAATCATCGTACTCCCCCTTTTTCCCCTTAAATAATTTTGAAAACGCTTTCTTGTATTGTAAACGATATGCTGTTCATTCACAATATTGACACAAATTTAAATTCATAAAATGAAATGTCGCGCTTACGTGTTGACTGCTATTCAACCTTCGTCGGATTTTTTATCCCGAAGTTTTCTTATGGTATCTAAAGTAATAAAACGCGCTAAAACGACATTGACGACCCACAAATTTTTAAAGTATTGCTTTTCATCGTCTCATGAAACAGGATGTTTCAATATCGTATGACATAGGTAAACAGTTAATGTGAACATCATTAGAATTGTGCGATTATTGGATTTTATTTCGAATTTGAAATTTTTTGCTTGAAATGGTTTGAATTATGGTATATTATTTATACCATAAAGTAATAAAACATAACTAGGGGGCATTTTAAAATGGCAAAATATAATTTCGATCAAGTACACAGCACATTAGACTTTTCAATTAAACATTTAATGGTATCTAAAGTTAAAGGCACTTTTGATGATTATCATGTTGAGTTAACTGGTGATCTAAACGACCTTTCAACTGTAGAAGCAACAGTGAAAATTGATGTTGATTCAATTAATACAGGTAACAAAGATCGTGATAATCACTTAAAATCAGCTGATTTCTTCAATACAGATGAAAACAAAGAAATTACATTTAAAACGACTAAAATTACTGAAGATAGCGTAACTGGAGAATTAACAATTGCTGGCCAAACACATGAAGAAACATTTGATTTCGATTTTAATGGTATTAGTGTGAACCCTATGTCAGGTGGTAAAGTTACTGGTTTCTCTGTATCAGGTAAAATCAACCGTGAAAAATACGGCGTAGACTTCAACCAAGCTTTAGAAACAGGTGGCGTTATGATTGGTAAAGATGTAAAATTTGAAGCTGATGCTGAATTCTCTGTAGAAGAATAATACGATGCTTTATAATGCTTTTCACCTCAAAATTCATATAAAAATGGCCTTCAACGTGCACTTTTAAAGATGCACGCTGAAGGCTTTTATTATGCGTATTAAGCGCATTCAATTCAGATGCTGTGTTAATAACGAATATTAAACAATACCACACATTACAAAGCTTACATGTTTTTTTATGTATTTTTAAAAGCGGGTATAGTTCATTGAAAACGTTAAGGAGGTCATCCATATGCTTAAAATGAAAGCATGGCCAAAAGAACGTGACACACTTCAACGCATTGCTCAAATGCACGGCAAATATAAAATTGCGAGTGCCATTCAAGAACCCCAATCGGCACATATTATTTTAGACGTTACAACGACTGGCTTTTCAACAGGTCTATTATTCTATCATGATTGTACCTATACCATCCAAGTCGACTTACAAGCACATCGAATCAAAATTGTAACAGATCGCGGCCGCGCTGATTATCCGTTAAAAGATGGCACATCCATCCAAACCTATTACAACTGGATAACGCATACGTTAAAACAATTCGATATTGATGTTTCAATCTATCCTAAACCGCAATAAGTAGCGGATCTTACACTTTTTGATGAAGATACCGTTCATCATTATAATAAAAAAATAAGTTTAGAAGTTTTACAGTTAATGAAATTTGCATTACGTGCGTTAAGCCAATTTATTGCTCCATTTCGTGCGCGTAAAGTGAAGCCAGGCTTGTTTTGGAGGACATTTGATATATCCACGTTACTCAATTACAACGCTTTTCACGAAACATTTAAACCTTCACAAGTGATTGAATACGCAGCTTTTGATGAACATTTTATCGAATTTGGCTTTTGGTTTGGTGATGAAACATTTGAAGGTCCAACTTTCTTTATATTGCCATATCCATTTGTCGATGCATCGTTTACATTTGATCAACCTTTATTGGATTACGCGTATTTTGATACGTCATTAACAGAATTAATATATCCATTAGATGCTGTAACTCCAGAATCATTTTATGACTTACGAACATTTTTTAATCAAGGATTTCATATTTTTAAAGACCATTTGTCATGGCAACATTGTCAACATTATGAAGTACCACTAAAAATGCTACAAAATCAAATTGGAAAATCACCCATTAAAACACAGCGGTGTGTATTCCCTCATAGATGATGATAAAAAGAAGGCAGGACATAAATCATCTCATTTTGATTATTCCTAACACCTCGCTTTTCTAGGTGCTTCAGAAGTCTCGGCTAAGGAAGTAATCAAAGTAATACAAAAACCCCCTATAAAGTTTTCACTTTTTAAGTATCTACTTTATAGGGAGCAATATATGAATAAGTTTTGTTGGCTGTATTGATATACAGGATTGTTATGTCCACTCTCTTTACCCATATTAAATCAACGAAAACACTATTCATATTTATTTTATGCTTCTCCTTGTATATTTAAGCCATTTTTAACAACGCCTTCGTTTTGGACTGGCGCAATTTCTTTGCCGTACGTATATACATTGCCTTTAACATCTAAACCTTCTACTTGAGCACCGTCTAAAATACTAATGACAATCGCAGATAATTCTTTAATAACACCTTTTACTAATGATTCACCGGTGCCACCATACGTTTTCACATTTTCGTGTACCGTAATTTGATCCACAGGCTTACTGATCTGGATACCTACTGCACCATCACCATGTGTCTCAATGCGTTTTAAATGGAGTTCTTTGATCGTCCCCTCATAGTTATTAATACCTCGCGCACCTGTTCCTTTAGTCATAATTGTAGCTTGAATATCCAACAACTGAATATGTCCAAAATTCACAAAGCCGATTCCGCATTTTTCCTACTATAAAAATGATACCACCATTGCGCACCATTTAACCAATATTATGCTACAAAAGTATCCAGACATAACGTGCCGTGTTAAAACACGCTAATATAAAAAAGACGCGTATGTCTATCGTAGAGACACACCCGTCTTAATGGTTATTGATTTGCTAAATAATTGTCTGGGTTCACTGCATACTGATTTCCTATGCCACCTGACATACGTTGGAAATGTAAGTGTGGACCTGTAGAATTCCCAGTGCTACCTGATAAACCAATTTGTTGTCCTTTTTTAACAGTATCACCTGCTTGAACATTTAATTGATTCATATGCATGTACCATTGGTAATAATTACTGTTCGCTTCCTGAATGGTAATTTGGTTACCTCCACCGTAATTGCTCCAACCACTGTCAATAACTTTACCATCAGTAAATGAATACACTGGTGTATTTTCAGGCATACCGTAGTCTACCCCGTAGTGTGCCCCACCTGTCGTATACTGTCCATATGGTTGCCACTTCGGATACTTTTTAAGCCATCCCGACGCAGCTTGACTCGTGTTCGACGTACCGTCATGATTTTGCTGAGCATTGCCACCAGATTGTTGTTGAGACATGCCATAAGAAGCAGTTCTTCCACCTTGTGTACCGTTACCTGTTTGATCTGTCGCATTTACATGCCAATTTCCCTGAGACTGCGTGTACGCCTGTGACGCATTGTATTGTGATTGATTATTACGGTTTTGGGCTTGAATGGCTTCATGAGATTGACTAGGTGTGTCACTATTGTCATTTTGGAATGTTTGCGTGTAATACACATAGTGCATATGGCCGCTGGCATCAGTATAGGATGATTGATATAAACCTTGTTCAAACATTGACACATCCCAATTACCATCTATTGTATGATGATAATTACCGTGCGCATCTATCGTAATATAATCATTCGTTTCTTCTGAAAATGTTGTAGTATAAGCTGACGGTTGGATACCTTCTGACGCTTCGGCATCTCCATGCATGAGACCAAACGTCGCAAATCCAATAGTAGCGATTGTCGCAGCTGTTACTTTTTTCATATAAATCCTCCTAAAACTATTGCATTTTTAAAGCTAACAGCATGGTAACATATTTATACCACCAAGCAAGGTTTGTTATTAATTTAAAGTCATTTTGTAAAACAGTAGTAAACAAAAGCGTTTATTTAACAATTTAATAACATCGCATTTTCTATTTTGTAATGTCATTTCACACACAACTCAGCACATTATTTTGAAACTTTCCACTTTACAGAAATGATAGTATCGGTTATAATTATCTCGAATTCGAAATAATAAACAAAGAAGGTGTTGTCTTTGAATCGTACAGAGACGTCATTAAAAGTTTTTATTGGACTTAAACGCACAAACGACATGTTAGATAAGAAAATTCATAAAGACATCAAATCATATGGTTTAAATGTTACAGAATTTGCTGTATTAGAAGTGCTCTACAATCGTGGAGAACATACCATTCAACGCATTAAAGAGCGCATTTTAATCGCAAGTAGTAGTACCACGTATGTCGTTACTAACTTAGAGAAAAAAGGATATATAAAGCGTCGTCAAGATCCAAAAGATAGACGTGTGAGTTATGCCTCACTTACTGATAAAGGACAAGCATTCATGGAAGAGATTTTTCCACAACATGCTGACGCTATTGCTTCAGTATTCTCAGATTTAACAGAAGAAGAACTTGAAAGTTTACAAAAAGTTCTAAAACGCATTAGTACACAAGCCGAGTAATATGGGCTCAGTGTACTTGATTTTTACATTAAAATTATTTCGAATTAGAAATATAATTAAGGGAGAGATTTGATTATGATTCAATTTCCATTAAAAGGTATTCATCATGTGACTGCAATGACAGATGATGCTGAACGTAACTACCACTTTTTTACAGATATTTTAGGCATGCGCCTTGTGAAAAAAACAGTCAATCAAGATGACATTTATACGTACCATACATTTTTTGCCGATGATGAAGGCAATGCAGGTACTGATATGACATTCTTTGATTTTCCTAACAATCCTAAAGGTCAAAAAGGAACGAATTCAATCAGCCGTCCTTCATTTCGTGTTCCTAATGATGCAGCACTCGAATACTATCAAGCACGTTTTGATGCATTTAATGTAAAACATGATGGTATTCAAGACTTATTCGGTAAAAAAGTGTTACCCTTTGAAGAAGAGGACGGTCAGACTTACCAATTGATTTCTGATGAAAATAATACAGGCGTCGCACCTGGTGTACCTTGGAAAAATGGACCTGTCCCAGAAGATAAAGCGATTTACGGATTAGGTCCAATTGAGATTACAATGAGTTATTACGACAAATTTAAACAAACCCTCATTGATCTTTATGGCATGACACCTATTTTAGAAACAGAAGATGTTTCGATTTTAGAAGTAGGTGAAGGTGGTAATGGGGGACAAGTGATTTTACGTAAAGATCAAGGTACGCAAGCACGTCAAGGCTACGGTGAAGTACACCACGTATCATTCCGTGTTGAAGATGATACCGCAATACAAGATTGGTTTGAACGTTATGAAGCATTAGGCGTTAGAAATTCAGGCATCATTGACCGCTTCTTCTTTAAAGCACTCTATGCACGCATTGGACATATCTTAATTGAACTTTCAACAGACGGTCCAGGTTTCATGGGAGATGAACCTTATGAAACATTAGGTGAATCACTATCTTTACCACCATTTTTAGAAAGCAAAAGAGACTTTATAGAATCTGAAATAAGACCATTTAATACAAAACGATCCCATTAATTCTCTATGTGGAGGTCTGATGAGATGTATCATATTCAAGCAGAAAGTTTAACAAAACACGCATTATATAAGTTTTTAATTGGCACCGTTGCGCCGAGACCCATTGCGCTCATTACAACTTTATCTGAAGAAGGTATCACGAATATTGCACCATTTAGTTTCTTTAATATCGTGTCATCACAACCGCCCATCCTATCTGTAGCAATACAGCGACACGACGATGGCGCCATGAAAGATACCGCCCGTCATATCGCATCACATAAAGAGGCAATCGTACATGTGGTGACAGAAACGAATGTTCATGATGCGAATCAAACCGCTGCACCATTGAATGTAAATAATAGTGAACTTGATTTGACTCAGTTTACAACTTGTCATTCGTCAACATCACACATTCCAGCTTTAAATGAAAGCCCTGTACGATTTGAAACAAGGCTGTATGAGCATATTGAAATTAAGACGGAAGGGCATACTGTCTCAGACTTAATGCTATTAGAAATCAAACATCTCTATATTGATGAGACACTTTACGATCCCGAACAAGGTTATGTGGATGTTGCCAAACTTCAACCGGTAAGCCGTCTTGCCGGTGATGATTACGCAACATTAGGTGACTTTTTTACAATTGAAAGACCTAGATTTAAACGAGGTGAAAAATAAATGGAACATATTTTTAAACAAGGTCAAGCACAGGCACCGACATTTGTACTTTTACATGGTACCGGAGGCAATGAGCATGATTTATTACCCGTAGCTGAATTACTTGACCCATCGTATCACGCACTTGGCGTCCGAGGAAATGTTTCAGAAAACGGGATGAACCGTTTTTTCAAACGTCATGGTGAAGGCAACTATGATGTTGAAGATTTAAAATTCCGCGCCCATGAACTGCATCAATATATTCAAACGGCCGCACAGCACTATGGGTTTGATATCAATCATGTGATTTTAGTCGGGTTTTCAAATGGTGCGAATATCGCGATTGAATTATTATTAAATGCGGATATGCCCTATCGTAAAGGCTTACTTTTTGCGCCACTCTATCCTTTGGACGTTGATACACATTTAGACTTGTCACAAAAATCCGTGTTCCTATCCATGGGCGAAAATGATCCAATCGTCACTGTTCAACAAAGTCATGACGTGGAACAATTATTTAAGCAACGTGGCGCACATGTTACATCTTATTGGGTAAATAGCCATGAACTCACACGTGACGCAATCGAAGCCGCAAAAGCCACACTGTAATACAAGGGTGACTTTTCAAGACGCTGGTTCAATGACGACGCATATCTTATTTCATCGTTTACTTCAAAGCATTTAATATACTTTATAAAATATGTATTTACGCCTTCAAAGTTCACCCCCTCATGAATTTTGAAGGTTTTTTCTATGTGACTATATCGCATAAAATATGGCTACTTCTACGAGCATGTTAGCTTAAGAATTCGCCCCAACATAGTCTCAGCCTTATGTATGTTAATGAGCTTCAGTCTCTTTTAATTTTTGACAAAAAAATAACCCAGGAAATGTCCTGAGTTACTTTCGATAGACCCGAATATTAATTTCATAATAGTCGTCATGATCTTTTTCTTTTTGTTCATATTTAATGCCGTTCGCTTTAATTTCTAATAAACTATCGGCAATAATATCTCGTGCTTCCGAAATATCACGTACAAATTCAGGAGGTCGCGCTGTGACGATTTCACTGTCTTCAGGTTTTTCAACAGCTGTATGTGTCGCTTTCAGACGCTCCTCTGTCTGCTTCACGTTCAATTGTTCATTTAAAATGATTTCTAACATTTCTTTTTGGCGTTCAGAGGGTTGTCCAACTAAAGCACGTCCGTGACGTTCCGTGATTTTATGTTCACGTACCGCATCCAGAACTATCGGCTCCAGTTTAAGCAAGCGCAACTTATTTGCGATAAAACTTTGACTTTTACCAACGCTTTTCGCAAGTTCTGATTGGGTGATACCTTCGAACGCTAATAATTTCTTATACGCTTCTGCTTCCTCAACTGCCGACAGGTTTTCACGTTGAATGTTTTCGATAAGTGCTACAACCGCAGTTTCTTCATCGCTGAGTAGTCTAACAATGACATCCGCTTCACTTTTATGAAGATGTTGTAACGCACGAAAACGGCGTTCACCTGCTATAATTTCATACATATTTTCTTCTATAGGTCGTACGACAATGGGTTGAAGTAATCCATGCGCGTGTATAGACTCAGCGAGTTCTTCAATGCGTGCAGTGTCAAAGGTTTGTCGCGGTTGATAACGGTTAGGCACAATACGTTCAATCTTAATCGTTTCCACGCCTTGTGCACTATCGTTTACAACCTCAAGTAATTCATCTTTATTTTTTAATCCAAATAGTTTAGAAAAAGGTTTTTTCATATGTCTTCTCTCCCTTAAACCATCCCAAACCTACACCATTTAGTCGATTAAAGGTGATTTATTTGGTGTGCCAGGTTTTCTTGGGTACTTTTTAGGTGTTTGACTACGCTTTTCAATTTTAATAATTTGTCTTTCTCCTGCATCTTCTGGTAATTCAAAAGTATGCACATCACCAATACGCCCTCCAAAAACACCAATGCCAAATCGTGCTTCTTCTAGTTCTTCTTGACCTTTTGATGATTTTAAAGCGATAAACATGCCACGCGTTTTAACAAGTGGTAAGCACAATTCACTTAAAACTGCCATACGTGCCACAGCTCTTGCTGTTACAATATCAAAAGACCCTCGGTAGTCTTGATTTTTCCCAAATGTTTCTGCACGATCATGTACAAAATGTACACCTTCAAGATCTAATGCATGTGCAAGTTGATTTAAAAACTGAATACGTTTATTTAAAGAATCAACAATCGTGACATGGATGTTGGGAAAAACGATTTTTAATGGAATACTTGGAAAACCAGCCCCTGCACCGACGTCACATAAATGCATATCTTGAGTGAAATCATGATAAAAGCTTGGTGTAATAGAATCATAGAAATGTTTTAAATACACCTCATGCTCTTCAGTGATGCTTGTTAAATTAATTTTTTCATTCCATGTGATAAGCATATCATAATATGTTTCAAACTGTTGTTTTTGCTTATCCGATAACGTGATGCCATGAGATTCAAGTTGAGATGCTAACCATGTGACACTCATTTATTTCACCCTCTGCAATTTACCTTGTTCTAAATACACGAGCAATATGGAGATATCGGCAGGGTTTACACCCGAAATTCGTGATGCTTGTGCAATATTTAATGGTTTTACTTCCGCAAGTTTTTCACGTGCTTCCGTTGCAAGACTATCAATTTTACTATAATCCAAGTCTTCTGGAATTTTCTTTTGTTCCATACGTTTCACTTTATCAACTTGTTGTAAAGATTTCGTGATATAGCCTTCGTATTTCGTTTGAATTTCTACCTGCTCTTCAATATCTGAACCTAATTGAGACGTTTCTTCTAATATTTCTAAAATGGTTGTATAAGTCATTTCAGGGCGACGTAACAATTCTTTTGCTAAAATACCATCTTTCAAACGCGAACCACCTTCACGCTCAATAATACTTTGTACACGTTCGTTTGGCTTAATTCGGATTTGAGATAAACGGGCTATTTCTGCTTCAATATGTTGTCGTTTTGCTTGGAACTTTGCATAACGTTTTTCAGAAATGAGTCCTAATTCGTAACCAATATCAGTTAAGCGTAAATCTGCATTGTCATGACGTAAAAGTAAGCGATATTCTGCACGTGATGTTAAGAGACGATACGGTTCATTTGTCCCTTTCGTAACGAGATCATCTATTAATACACCAATATAGGCATCAGAGCGTTGTAAAATCGTTTCTTCTTTCCCTAAAATACGCGCTGCCGCATTGATTCCTGCCATTAAACCTTGGCCTGCTGCTTCTTCGTATCCTGACGTACCATTAATTTGACCTGCAGTGTAAAGATTTTTTATTTTTTTCGTTTCAAGTGTTGGCCATAATTGCGTTGGTACAATCGCATCATACTCTATCGCATAGCCTGCACGCATCATGTCTGCTTTTTCTAATCCAGGAATGGTAGCCAACATTTGGCGTTGAACATGCTCTGGTAAACTTGTCGATAAGCCTTGGACATAGACCTCATTCGTATGACGTCCTTCAGGCTCAAGGAATAATTGATGACGTGGCTTATCATTAAAACGCACAAATTTATCTTCAATAGATGGACAATATCTTGGACCTGTTCCTTTAATCATACCGGAATACATCGCAGATAAATGTAAATTGTCATCAATGACTTTATGCGTGTCACCATTTGTATATGTTAACCAACACGGAAGTTGGTCTAAAATATACTCTGTCGTTTCATAACTAAATGCACGACCAACATCGTCACCCGGTTGGATTTCCGTTTTGCTATAGTCAATTGATCGAGCATTCACACGTGGTGGTGTACCTGTTTTAAACCGTACAACATCGAATCCAAGACCTCTTAAATGATCCGCTAGTGTAATAGATGGTAATTGATGATTAGGGCCACTAGAATATTTTAAGTTTCCTAAGATGATTTCACCGCAAAGGAACGTTCCCGTCGTTAATATAACGGCTTGTGCCATATACTCTGTACCAATATTTGTACGCACACCTTTAACTTCATCATTTTCAATGATAAGCTCATCAACCATGCCTTGCATCACATCAAGATTAGGCTCATCTTCTAATACACGTTTCATTTCTTGTTGGTATAATACTTTGTCAGCTTGTGCACGTAATGCACGTACTGCAGGCCCTTTACCTGTATTCAACATACGCATTTGGATATGCGTTTTATCTATCGTTTTAGCCATTTGACCACCTAAGGCATCGATTTCACGAACAACGATACCTTTCGCTGGTCCGCCAACTGATGGGTTACATGGCATAAACGCAATATTGTCTAAGTTAATTGTTAACATCAGTGTTTTGGCGCCACGACGTGCTGCCGCTAATCCAGCTTCAATCCCAGAGTGCCCTGCCCCTACGACAATGACATCATAATTCTGTGTCATTATAAATCCTCCTTTTTTATTTTCCAAGACAGAATTGGCTAAAGAGTTGATCGATTAATTCTTCACTTGCCGATTCGCCTATGATTTCTCCTAAAATTTCCCATGTGCGCGTTAGATCAATTTGTACCATATCCATTGGGACACCCATTTCGGCTGCGTCAATGGCATCTTGAATTGCTTGTTTTGCTTGTTTTAATAAAGATATATGTCGTGAGTTAGATACATATGTCATATCTTGGCTTTGGACTTCTCCACCAAAGAATAAATCTCTGATTTGAAGTTCGAGATCATCGATACCTTGTTGTTTTAAGATGGACGTTTCAATGATAGGCATGTCCCCGACCATCGCTTTCACTTCATCAATATCAAGGCGTTGTTCTAAATCCATTTTATTAATGATGACAATCGCATCTTCATTTTTAATGACTTCATATAATTTCCTATCTTCTTCTGTGAGTGCTTCGTTGTAATTTAAAACAAATAGAATGAGGTCTGCTTCGCTTAATGCTTTGCGCGAACGTTCTACTCCAATACGTTCAACAATGTCTTCTGTTTCACGAATACCCGCCGTATCGACGAGTCTCAGTGGCACACCACGAACGTTTACATATTCTTCCAAGACGTCTCGCGTCGTACCTGCAATTTCAGTGACAATTGCTTTATTATCATGTATTAAACTATTAAGCATAGAAGACTTCCCTACGTTAGGTTTACCTACTATAACTGTAGATAAGCCTTCTCGCATTATCTTTCCTTGAACGCCTGTATCAAGTAATTTTTGGATGTCTGTCTTAATGGCTTTAGAACGTTCCAACAAAAACTCTGTCGTAGCATCTTCAACATCATCATACTCAGGGTAGTCTATATTCACTTCAACTTGTGCTAAAATTTCCAGAATAGATTGACGTTGCGCCTTAATCATATCGCTCAGACGTCCTTCTATTTGGTTTTGTGCCACTTTAGACGCGCGGTCAGTCTTAGCTCTAATAAAGTCCATCACGGCTTCAGCTTGAGACAAGTCAATGCGCCCATTTAAAAATGCGCGTTTGGTATATTCGCCTGGCTCTGCGATACGTGCGCCATGTGTCATAGTGAGTTCGAGCACACGGTTAATTGTAAGAATACCTCCGTGACAGTTAATCTCTACAATATCTTCACGTGTAAATGTTCGAGGTGCACGTAAGACTGAAACCATAACTTCTTCAACGGTTTCATTCGTTTCCGGATCAATGATATGTCCATAATTGATTGTATGAGAAGCAACATCTTTTAATTTACTTTTACCTTTATACAGTTTATCTGCAATCTCAACGGCATCATGACCTGATAAACGTACTATACCAATTGCCCCCTCACCCATCGGGGTCGATATGCTTGTAATTGTATCCAATTGTTCCATGACACACGTACCTCCTTTACGATTATATCTATTGTAAAATGTTTAAAGTGTTATTACGATTGATGTGCTTTATTGACTTAGTCTAAAACGCTCATAAAAACGCTACAATTAAAGTTATAAAGTCTCTAAGTTAGTCTTCGGTTTGTCTGGCGTCACACAAACGGTCGTATAATTTATTGAATTTTCTTATTGAATACTTTGGCTATTTTTAACACATGCTCTAAACTCTTTTGAATTTCGAGCGCGGACATCTCTTTAGCGGGATGTCTCGCAATGACGATAATATCTAAAGGTAACATATCTTGTTTATGAACTTTAAAACATTCTCTCACACATCGTTTGATTCGATTCCGTGTTACAGCGTTACCGATTTTTTTAGAAACACTAATTCCTAATCTAAAATGATCCTGTTGTTGATGTCGATACGTATAAACAACAAACTGTCGATTTGCAACTGACCTCCCCTTTCGATAGATCAATTGAAAATCTGAATTTTTTTTGATGCGATATGCTTTTTCCATTGAACATCACTCAGCTTTCTCAATTCGAACATCTTTTAATACACTTTCATACCGAAAAAAAGAGGGCTGGGACATCATATGCTGTCCTAGCCCCTATAAAAGCGGTTAAGCAAACTTAACACGCATTTAGACCCCTATTCATCTTCTGTCTTATGCAGATAAGACTTTACGGCCTTTACGACGACGACGCGCTAATACTTTACGGCCGTTTTTAGTGCTCATACGTTTTCTGAAACCGTGCACTTTACTATGTTTACGTTTGTTTGGTTGATAAGTACGTTTTACCATTAAAAACACCTCCATCTTGCTTTATTCGATGATCTTCATTCATTTTAACTATCTTCAATTTCAACGCACTGCCACGTTAAATAGATATTCTTCTCTTAAATGAAATGTCTACATTTCAAGCAACTACTACATAATATCAAATTCATATTGGTAAATCAAGCGTATTTTTTGATTAAACGACATCGATCTATGTGTAAAAGTTATCCACTTATACACAATTGCGCCCGAATATTTTGTGGATAAATATTTTTTGTGCACAAGTTACTCGAAAGTTGTCACACATATTCACACCCGTTTGACAGGGAGTGTTGTTAAAAAGTATAATTGTGTGGATAAGTGGATTAATCCCTTACGATACATAGGTTTCTTTATCACGATAACGTAGCATATACCTGTGAATAATCCCGTTAAACGTAAGAGTTACCCACAACATGTGATTAATTTGTGGATAATTATTAACAAGGTGTGATTAGTTTTATCCACTGACGGGAAATCTGTGTATAACTTAAAAAATATTACTTAGGAAGATGGAGTGTAAATGTCAGAACAAGAAATTTGGGACAAAGTTCTCAACTTATCTAAAGAGGAAGTATCAAATATTTCTTATCAAACTTGGCTTAAAGACACAATGTTGCATACTCTGTCTGATGAAGAAGCAATTGTATTAGTCAATCAACCCTTCGTAGCAAGTTGGTTGAGCACCAATTATACGGAATTAATTCAAGCCATTATCAAAACTGTAACTGGAAAATCCGTGAAACACGTACGCTTTTTAACAGAAGCAGATTTTGATGAACTGAAACCACCTTCATCAGCACAGGCAACAACGCCTGCGACAAATCCTGAAACAAATGGTGAACAATTCAACACGAATAATACATTTGAAACCTTCGTTATAGGCCCAGGCAACCGCTTCCCACATGCTGCAAGTTTAGCAGTGGCCGAAGCACCAGCTCAAGCCTACAATCCATTGTTTATCTATGGTGGCGTAGGGCTGGGTAAAACGCATTTGATGCATGCGATCGGGCATTACGTCTTAGAAAACAACCCAAATGCGAAAGTACTTTATACCTCAAGTGAAAAATTTACGAATGAATTTATCCAATCAATTCGAAATAATGATACAGAATCATTTCGTGAAAAATATCGAAACATAGATATTTTACTTATTGATGATATTCAATTCATTCAAAAGAAAGAACAAACGCAAGAAGAATTTTTCCACACGTTTAATGATCTACATCAAAATCACAAACAAATTGTAATTTCCAGTGATCGTCCACCAAAAGAAATTTCAACTTTAGAAGAACGGTTAAAATCTCGCTTCCAATGGGGACTTATCGTTGATATTACGCCGCCTGATTTTGAAACACGAATGGCCATTTTACAGAAGAAAACAGAAGAGGAAAACTTGGATATACCTATTGAAGCGCTGACGTATATTGCAAATCAAATTCAAACGAACATTCGTGAACTTGAAGGGGCACTGACGCGTGTACTCGCATTTTCAAAACTTCAAGGTAAACCGATTACAACTGAACTTACAGCTGATGCGCTTAAAGATATTATTCAACTACCAAAGTCTAAAAAAATTACGATTCAAGATATTCAAAAAGTAGTTGGCGAATATTACGGCGTACGTATTGAAGATTTTGCAGCGAAAAAACGCACAAAATCAATTGCGTATCCACGACAAATTGCCATGTATTTATCTCGAGAATTAACCGATTTTTCACTTCCTAAAATTGGTGAAGAATTTGGTGGTCGAGATCACACTACTGTAATTCATGCGCATGACAAAATTATTAAAGATATAAAAAATGATCCAACACTTAAGCAAGAAATTGAATCACTTGAAAAAGAAATACGCAATGCTTAGAAAAGGTCATTGTGGATAATGTTGAAGGATTATACACATCATGCACAGTTTATCCACATGTGTACAATCTTGAAACATCACATTATTTTTGACTTATCCACTAATCCACAGCACTTATGACTATTATTACTATTTTTAATATAACTAAGACTATATAAACGACTGAAAGGAGTTTATTGAATGATGGAGTTTTCTATTAAGAGAGATTATTTTATCACGCAATTAAACGATACATTAAAAGCAATATCCCCAAGAACAACCTTACCGATTTTAACGGGTATAAAAATTGAAGCCACAAATGAAGGTATTGTCTTAACAGGCTCTGACTCTGAAATCTCAATCGAAATTACGATTCCTAATGACGTAGATGGAGAAGAAATCGTAGCAGTAAAAGAACCAGGTTCAGTCGTATTACCAGGACGTTTCTTTGTGGATATCATTAAAAAACTACCAGGTAAAGAAGTTAAATTATCAACGAATGAACAATTCCAAACCTTAATTACTTCTGGTCATTCTGAGTTTAACTTAAGTGGTTTAGATCCAGATCAATATCCATTATTACCGCAAGTTTCTAGTGATGATGCGCTACAATTACCAATTAAAGTGCTTAAAAATATTATTGCACAAACAAATTTTGCAGTGTCCACCTCAGAAACACGCCCTGTACTTACTGGTGTAAACTGGCTTATACAAGAAAATGAATTAATATGCACAGCGACCGATTCACACCGCTTGGCTGTAAGAAAGTTAAAGTTAGACGAAGAAATTGAAGACAAAAATGTCATCATTCCAGGTAAAGCTTTAGCAGAATTAAACAAAATTATGACTGAAAATGAAGATCACATCGATATTTTCTTTGCATCAAACCAAGTATTATTCCGTGTAGGAAACATTAATTTCATTTCACGATTACTTGAGGGCCATTATCCAGATACATCACGTTTGTTCCCAGAAAACTACGAAATCAAATTAGGATTAAACAACAATGATTTTTATCACGCAATTGATCGTGCGTCATTATTAGCACGTGAAGGTGGTAACAACGTCATTAAATTAAGTACAGGGGATTCGCTTGTTGAACTTTCATCAACATCACCAGAAATTGGTACAGTGAAAGAAGAAGTGACAGCAAACGATGTTGAAGGGGGCAACCTTAAAATCTCTTTCAACTCAAAATATATGATGGATGCGTTAAAAGCCATTGATAATGACGAAGTTGAAGTTGAATTTTTCGGTACTATGAAGCCATTTATTTTAAAACCGAAAGATGACGACACAGTAACGCAACTCATCTTACCAATCCGCACATACTAATTAACAGAAAAAAAGGGGGGGACATGGATCATTTCAATTTTGATTGCTCCTAGCGCCTCGCTTTTCGAAACGCATTCGCAATCCAGTCAGCTACTGCCTTAGAAGTCTCGGCTAAGGAAGCGATCAATGTGATGACTTAATTCATCATCCTTTCCCTCGCAAAGACTAAATTTATATATAACTATTACCAACAAAGTTCATGTGCGAAGAATTTTGTTGGTTTTTTGATTAACAGGGTAGCTATGTTCTAGCACCCTTTTTTATTTTTAAGAAAATAAAGAAATGTTGTTTTAACGGACGTGTAATATTAAAAGGGTCTCTTTTTTAGTAAAATATAAGTATGACGATTCGGAGGGAAACTATGAGCCTAAAAAAATCAATCACTGTCATTATTGTCGTGTCATTTATTGTTTTAATTATCGCAACACTCATCATGACATGGTCTTCTAACAATGACGATCAAAATATAGAGAACGTGAAAGCACTTCATAAAGACACTTTAAAAAGTCCAACAGCAGGGCATAACAATAAAGTGATTCTTACTGAATTTGGAGATTACAAATGCCCGTATTGTGGTGATTTTGAGAAAAACATCAAACCTAAGTTAGAAAAAGCGTATATCGATACGGATAAGGTTGAATTTCGCTATGTGAATGTCTTACTTCATGGTAAAGAATCTCTGCGTGGTTCACGCGCCGCCTTAGCTGTGAATCGGATCGCTCCAGCAGCTTACTGGGACTTTCACCATTACTTATATGCGCACCAACCACAATCAAAAAAAGCCGTCACCCATCAGACATGGTTGACAGATGACTTGATAAAAAAGGGCGTCAATCAACTTGAAGTGACATCTAAACAAAAAGAAGATATTTTACACGCGTATCAAGCTAAAACAGATGCGTCGTTAACACATGTCAAAGCGGACAATCACCTTTTTGAAAAATATCATGTGAAACAAGTACCAGCATTATACGTCAATGGCAAACGTGTAGAAGATGTTACGGATTATCAAAGTATTAAAAAAGCGATTGATACAGCGCTACATGAAGAAAATAAAGAAAAATAAGATGAAATGTTTCACGTAAAACGTTTACATGTTCAATCCTGATATTTATACACGTTTGCACATGAAATTTTACGCGTAAAACGGTATAATATATAAGTGAGCAAATATGAATGGAGTGATGGATTTGGCTGAGGAAATAATCGTTGATGGCGAACTAACTTTAGGTCAATTTTTAAATTATGAAGGCATAGTAGAGTCAGGTGGCCAAGCGAAATGGTTTTTAAAAGAGTATGACGTCTACCTCAATGGTGAACATGAAACACGTCGTGGAAAAAAACTTAGTGATGGTGATCAACTCGACATTCCTGAAGTGGGTTCATTTATTATTAAATTTGGTGAGCAATGAAATTATCAACACTCCAACTAGAGCATTATCGGAATTACGCTTCTGTTTTACTTGAATGTCATCCAGACGTCAATATTTTAATTGGCGAGAATGCGCAAGGTAAAACAAATTTACTTGAATCAATATATGTACTCGCTTTGGCTAAAAGTCATCGTACGTCTAATGATAGAGAGCTCATTCGCTTTGATGCAGAATATGCTAAAATAGAGGGTGAGCTTCATTTTCGTCATGGCACGATGCCACTAACGATGTTCATTACGAAAAAAGGTAAAAAAGTAAAGGTAAATCATTTGGAGCAAAGTCGTTTGACACAATACATCGGACATCTAAATGTCGTATTATTTGCGCCTGAAGATTTAAATATTGTGAAGGGTTCTCCTCAAATTAGACGTCGTTTTATAGATATGGAATTAGGCCAAATTTCCAGTTTATATTTAAATGATCTCTCACAATATCAACGAATACTTAAACAGCGTAATCATTACTTAAAGCAGCTCCAACTTAAACAAAAAAAAGATACTACAATGTTAGAGGTTCTAAATCAACAATTTGCGTTATACGCTGTAAAAGTAACACAGCGACGTCGTCAATTCATTCAAGAATTAGAAACGTTAGCACAACCTATTCATCATGGCATCACGAATGGGAAAGAGTCATTGACATTAAAATATATGCCCAGTCTTAAATATGAAGACGTCTCGCAGTCTGAGGATGTCTTAACTGATGAAACATATCGCTTTATAGAACAGCAAATGGAACGAGAAATTGAGCGTGGGAATAGTTTGTTTGGACCGCATCGAGATGATTTATCTTTTCAAGTTAATGGCATGGATGCACAAATTTTTGGCTCCCAAGGACAACAACGAACAACCGCGCTCTCCATAAAGCTTGCTGAAATAGAATTGATGCATCAAGAAGTGGGAGAATATCCCATTCTTTTACTTGATGATGTGTTAAGTGAGCTTGATGACTCTAGGCAAACACATCTTCTTAGTACCATTCAACATAAAGTACAAACGTTCGTTACAACGACTTCTGTAGACGGCATTGATCATGAAATTATGAAAAATGCGAAAGTATATCAAATTGCGCAAGGAAATATTGAGAAATAGTAGAAAGTGAAGGTGGAAGCATTGGCTGATGTGAACAACTCAGAAAACTATGGTGCCAGTCAGATTCAAGTCTTAGAAGGACTAGAAGCAGTACGTAAGCGCCCAGGTATGTATATTGGATCAACTTCAGAACGCGGACTTCATCATCTTGTTTGGGAAATTGTCGATAATAGTATCGATGAAGCGCTCGCAGGATACGCGAATGAAATTGAAGTAGTAATTGAAAAAGATAACTGGATAAAAGTAACTGATAATGGTCGAGGCATCCCTGTAGATATTCAAGAAAAAATGGGGCGTCCGGCCGTTGAAGTTATCTTAACTGTATTACATGCTGGTGGTAAATTTGGCGGCGGCGGTTATAAGGTGTCAGGTGGGCTTCATGGTGTAGGTTCATCTGTTGTAAACGCACTTAGTGATACGTTAGAGGTCTACGTTCACCGTGATGGACGCGTTCACCACCAAGCTTACCATAAAGGTGTACCTGCATTTGACCTTAAGCAAATTGATGATACCGATAAAACAGGTACAGTTATTCGTTTTAAAGCGGACGGTACAATTTTCAAAGAAACAACGGTTTACAACTACGAAACGTTACAATCTCGTATTCGTGAATTGGCATTCTTAAATAAAGGTATTCAAATTACGCTCAGAGACGAGCGTGACGACGATTCTCCACGTGAGGATACTTACCACTACGAAGGTGGAATAAAGTCGTATGTGGAGCTTTTAAACGAGAATAAAGAGGCTATTCATCCAGAACCTATTTACGTGCATGAATCTAGAGATGAAGTTGAAGTGGAAATCGCCTTACAATACAACGGCGGTTATGCTGCTAATTTGTTAACGTATGCGAATAACATTCACACATATGAAGGCGGTACGCATGAAGACGGATTTAAACGTGCTTTAACACGTGTGTTAAACAGCTATGGCTCTCAAAATAAACTTATGAAAGACGATTCAGAACGCTTATCTGGTGAAGATACGCGTGAAGGGCTTACAGCTATCATTTCAATCAAACATGGCGACCCTCAATTTGAAGGTCAAACGAAAACGAAACTTGGGAACTCTGAAGTACGTCAAATCGTAGACCGTGTATTCTCTGAACTCTTTGAGCGTTTCTTATATGAAAACCCTCAAGTTGCACGCGTCATCGTTGAAAAAGGTATTATGGCATCACGCGCACGTCTTGCAGCTAAAAAAGCACGTGAAGTGACACGTCGTAAGTCGGCTTTAGATATATCTAGTCTACCAGGAAAATTGGCAGACTGTTCGAGCAAAGATCCTTCTGAAAGTGAGATTTTCTTAGTCGAAGGGGACTCTGCCGGGGGGTCTACAAAATCAGGTCGTGATTCACGTACGCAAGCAATTTTACCTTTAAGAGGTAAGATTTTAAACGTTGAGAAAGCACGTTTAGACAAAATCTTAAATAACAACGAAATTCGCCAAATGGTTACTGCCTTTGGGACAGGTATCGGTGGAGAATTTGATATTTCAAAAGCGCGTTATCACAAAATTGTAATTATGACTGATGCGGATGTCGATGGTGCACATATTCGTACGTTATTGTTAACGTTCTTCTATCGTTTTATGCGCCCGTTAATTGAAGCGGGATATGTGTATATCGCACAACCACCGTTATATAAATTAACGCAAGGAAAACAAAAATATTATGTCTTCAACGATCGAGAATTAGATAAATTAAAAGAACGTCTAAATCCAACACCAAAATGGTCTATTGCCCGTTATAAAGGTCTTGGAGAAATGAATGCGGATCAACTTTGGGAAACGACGATGAATCCTGAAAACCGTGCGATGCTTCAAGTGACACTTGATGATGCGATTGAAGCGGACCAAACATTTGAGATGTTAATGGGTGACGTCGTAGAAAATCGTCGTCAATTCATTGAAGATAATGCTGTTTATGCCAACTTAGATTTCTAAAATGGAAAACGGTTCAATTAGAAGGAGGATATCTTGATGGCTGAAATACCTGAATCAAGAATTAATGAACGAAATATCAGTAACGAGATGCGTGAGTCCTTTTTAGACTACGCGATGAGTGTCATTGTGTCTCGTGCCTTGCCAGATGTGAGAGACGGCTTGAAGCCAGTACATCGTCGTATCTTATATGGCCTTAATGAACAAGGTATGACACCAGATAAACCTTATAAAAAATCTGCACGTATCGTTGGTGACGTCATGGGTAAATATCACCCTCACGGTGACTCATCTATTTACGAAGCAATGGTACGTATGGCACAGGATTTCAGCTATCGTTATCCACTCGTAGACGGTCAAGGTAACTTTGGTTCAATGGATGGCGACGGTGCAGCAGCGATGCGTTATACTGAAGCGCGTATGACAAAGTTAGCACTTGAATTATTAAGAGATATTAACAAAGACACGATTGATTTTATCGATAACTATGATGGCAATGAACGTGAACCAAGTGTGCTACCTTCACGTTTTCCAAACCTTTTAGTCAACGGTGCATCTGGTATCGCGGTAGGTATGGCTACCAACATTCCACCGCATAATATGACTGAAGTCATTAATGGTGTATTGAGTTTAAGTCGGAACCCAGAAATCTCTATCAATGAATTAATGGAAGATATTACGGGGCCAGACTTCCCTACTGCTGGTTTAATTTTAGGTAAAAGCGGTATTCGACGCGCCTATGAAACAGGTAGAGGCTCAATCATTATGCGTGCTAAAGCAGAAATCGAATCACGTGGTGGTGGTCGTGAACGTATCGTTGTCACTGAAATTCCATTCCAAGTCAATAAAGCGCGTATGATCGAGAAAATAGCAGATTTAGTGCGTGATAAGAAAATTGATGGTATTACAGATTTACGAGATGAAACAAGTTTACGTACAGGTGTACGTGTCGTTATCGATGTGCGTAAAGACGCAAATGCCAACGTAATTTTAAATAATTTATACAAATTAACACCACTTCAAACGTCATTTGGGGTTAACATGATTGCGCTTGTCAATGGACGTCCACAATTGATTAACTTGAAACAAGCGCTTTATCATTATTTAGAGCACCAAAAAGAAGTCGTACGTCGTCGTACGGAATATAATTTACGTAAAGCAAAAGACCGCGCACATATTTTGGAAGGTTTACGTATAGCGCTGGATCATATCGATGAAATCATTACGATTATTCGAGAATCTGCTACAGATAAAATCGCAATGGAAAGTTTACAATCTCGTTTTAAACTTTCAGAACGTCAAGCCCAAGCGATTTTAGATATGCGTTTAAGACGTCTGACAGGCTTAGAGCGTGATAAAATTGAACAAGAGTACAATGATCTTATTGCTTATATTGCTGAATTGGAAGCAATCTTAGCTGATGAAGAAAAACTATTAGACTTAGTGCGTGAAGAGTTAATCGAAATTAGAGATAAATATGGAGATGAACGTCGCACTGAAATTCAATTAGGTGGGGTAGACAATCTTGAAGATGAAGATTTAATACCTGAAGAACAAATTGTAATTACGTTAAGTCACAAAAACTATATTAAACGTCTACCTGCATCTACTTATCGTTCACAACATCGTGGTGGTCGTGGCGTTCAAGGTATGAACACATTAGAAGACGACTTCGTGAGTCAACTAGTAACGACAAGCACACATGATCATATTTTATTCTTTACGAATAAAGGTCGCGTATACAAATTGAAAGGATATGAAGTACCGGAACTCTCCCGTCAGTCTAAAGGTATCCCTATCGTGAATGCGATTGAGCTTGATAATGATGAAAAAATCAGTACGATGATAGCGGTGAAAGATTTAGATTCTGAAGAAAACTTCCTCGTCTTTGCGACGAAAAAAGGGTTAATTAAACGTTCTGCTTTAAGTAACTTCAACCGCATTAATAAAAATGGTAAAATCGCGATCAATTTCCGAGATGACGATGAACTCGTGGCTGTTCGTTTAACAGACGGCCATAAACATATCCTTATCGGAACATCAGACGCGTCGCTTATTCGTTTCAAAGAAAGTGACGTACGTGCGATGAGTCGTATCGCTTCTGGTGTAAGAGGTATAAGACTTCGCGATGAGGATGAAGTTGTTGGTTTAGGTGTCGCGAACGAAGATAGTGAAGATGAAGTACTTGTTGTTACTGAAAAAGGTTACGGTAAACGTACATCAGTAAGTGAATACCGCGTTTCAAATCGTGGCGGAATGGGTGTTAAAACAGCGAAACTAACGGAACGTAATGGACAACTCATCAGCATTGGTACAGTGTCTGGTGATGAGGATATCATGGTCGTTACAAATCATGGTGTCATTATCCGTATGGAAGTTCAAGACATCTCTAAAAATGGCCGTATGACCCAAGGGGTACGCTTAATTAAAATGGCAGATGATCAATTTGTATCAACTGTTGCAAAAGTTAAACGTGAACCTGAAGATATCGAAGATGTTGAGGAAAATATCAATAAAGATGGTATGGAAACTCAAACTGAGCATGTCATTGATGACCAACCTACCGAAGACACCATTCACACTGAAGTCACTGAGACGGAAGACCAACAGGATAATAACGACGAACGTGAAGACTTACGCCAAGACTTCATGGATCGTGTGAATGAAGATATCGCATCTACTGATGATGACGAAGCATAAATTAAATAAAAACAGGACTGGATGATTGCCAGCCCTGTTTTTTTATTTTTCTAATGCTTTCATTGCAAAAGGAATTTCATCTATAATTTTCGATGGTGGTACGACGTACATCGTTTCTGATAACTTTTCACCAATATAACTGTGCGTGTACGTGGCACTCGTGATTGCGTCGATTGGATTATCAAATTGACCAATAAATCCAGTAATCATACCCGCAAGCGTATCACCCATACCGCCTGTGGCCATGGCAGGATTACCGATTTGTAATTTGTATTCATCATCTTTGAAGAAAATTTCAGTACCATGTTTTTTAAGTACAACTGTTGCACCGAGTTGATTGACTGCCTCACGATTGCGTTCATACGTTTGCTCTTCAATGGGAATGCCACTTAAACGTTCCCATTCCATTTGATGCGGTGTATAAATGACATGACATGAAGGGATTTCTGGACGTAATTTACTCACGATAGTAATCGCATCGCCATCAACAATCAATTTTTGATGCGGTAAGATATTTTGAAGTAAAAATGTCATGGCATTGTTCCCTTTAAAATCAAGACCCAATCCTGGACCGATTAAAATACAGTCCGAGCATTCTATCATCTTCGTTAATTTTTTCGTGTCATTAATATCAACGACCATCGCTTCTGGACAACGAGAATGTAGTGCGGCATGATTTGTCGGGTGTGTTGCCACAGTGATAAGCCCTGCACCACTATATACACATGCCCTTGCTGCAAGCATAATGGCGCCACCTAAATTTGCATTTCCGCCAATTAACAAAATGCGTCCATAATCCCCTTTATGCGTTTCTTGTTTTCGCTTAGGAATTTTAACACTTGATAATGTTTGCATGTTTGACCTCCTTTATAACAGTTTTCATTTCCATATATTCTTTATATTTTAACGTGATGAACCTATCCATTTACTTAATTAAAATAGTTTAAATACAACAAGATATATTATACCTGTCTATATCTTTCGTCAATAGTAAATCTATGAATATTTTATCGCATTAAATGGCTACCTCAATAATACGTTACGGATATCGCTAGAACTATTGTCACTCAATTTTATGACATCTATACTTAAATGGGATGAGACATAAACAAAGGGGGAATTATTATGACATTACGTTTAACAGGCGAACAATTAACGATTCAAGACATACGAGATTTTTTAGCCCATCACGATAACGTAGAAGTAACTGAAGATGCGTTACAGCGCGTTAAACAAAGCCGAGCTACTGTAGAACGTATTATTCAAAATAAGGAAACAATCTACGGTATTACGACAGGGTTTGGGCTGTTTAGTGATGTGTTAATTGATCAACAAAAATACAATCAACTCCAAGTGAATTTAATTCGTTCTCATGCTTGTGGAGTAGGTGCGCCATTTGCGGATAACGTCTCTTTAGTCATGATGGTGTTACGATTGAACACATTACTAAAAGGACATTCAGGTGTGACTACAGACCTCGTTGAACAGCTAACGTATTTTATAAATGAACGTATTATTCCAGTGATTCCACAACAAGGTTCACTAGGTGCTTCAGGTGATTTAGCACCATTATCTCATTTAGCTTTAGCATTGATTGGCGAAGGTCGCGTGTCTTACAAAGGGGAAATTTTAGACAGCGCGGCCGTCTTAAAATCACTTCATCGTCAGCCTTTGACATTACAAGCCAAAGAAGGGCTTGCATTAATCAATGGAACGCAAGCGATGACTGCTCAAGGTGTTATTACATTTATTGAAGCGGAAAGTTTGGGATATGAAGCAGAATGGATTGCGGCACTTACACATCAAGCTTTAAACGGTATTACAGACGCATATAATGAAAACGTCCATATCGTTCGTAATTTTGAAGAACAAACGGCTGTGGCAAGACGGATGTCAGACTGGTTGGAAGGGTCAAAATTAACGACACGTCAAGGTGAAATCCGTGTTCAAGATCCATATACGTTGCGCTGTATTCCACAAATTCATGGTGCCAGTTTCCAAGTATTTAATTATGTGAGAGAGAAATTAGAATTTGAAATGAACGCAGCAAACGACAATCCACTTATATTCGATGATGGTGATGAGACGTTAGTCATTTCTGGAGGAAATTTCCATGGTCAGCCCGTTGCCTTTGCGTTAGATTTCTTAAAAATTGGTTTAAGTGAATTAGCTAATGTATCTGAACGACGTTTGGAACGTTTAGTGAACCCACAACTTAATGGAGGGCTCCCAGCCTTTTTAAGTCCAGAACCTGGTTTACAAAGCGGTGCGATGATTATGCAATATGCGGCCGCAAGTTTAGTATCAGAAAATAAAACATTAGCCCATCCAGCAAGTGTCGATTCCATTCCTTCATCAGCGAATCAAGAAGATCACGTCTCAATGGGGACAATTGCTTCACGACATGGATATCAAATTTTAGAAAATGTGCGTCGTGTATTAGCGATTGAAGCGATTATTGCATTGCAAGCAGTTGAATTAAAAGGCATTGAAGGCTTGTCTCCAAAAACGCGTGATAAATATGATCATTATCGAACACACATCCCTTCTATTACAGAAGACCGTCAATTCCATAAGGATATTGATGTCATGGCGGAAGCATTAAAAAACGTCGCATATCACGCTTAAACGTGTTCACAAAATTAGCACTTGCTTACTGAAAATGAATTTGCTATATTGAAGTTAAATTAATAAACAATTGTTTGTGGACTAAGTAATATGTATCGATTTCAGAGAGTTTGTGGTTGGTGTGAACAAATAATACGTTGCATATGAAATCTACCCACGTGATGAACAATTCGGGTCAAACCGTTAACTTTGTAGAGTGCAGATGAATATCTGTTAAATAGGGTGGCAACACGTTGAACCACGTCCCTTGTAGTCAAGGGGACGTGGTTTTTTTGTTACTCGCAATCATAGAAAGGATGATAAACATGTTAGACATTAAATTATTTAGAACGAGCCCAGAACACGTCAAAGAGAAAATTGCGTTACGCGGTGATGACACTTCAGTCGTAGATGAAATTTTAAATCTTGATACAAAACGCCGTGAGTTAATTCAAAAAACAGAAGAATTAAAATCTGAACGTAATAAAGCTTCAGAAGCGATTGCGCAAAAGAAACGTAATAAAGAAAATGCAGATGACGCGATTAAAGCACAACGTGAAGTCGGCGAAAAAATTAAAGCGATTGACACTGAATTAAAAGAAGTAGACGACGCGTTACATGATAAATTATCTCGCATCCCGAACTTGATTCACGATGATGTACCTCAAGGTGCAGATGATACAGAAAATGTTGAACAGAAAAAATGGGGTACTCCGAGAACATTTGATTTCGAACCGAAAGCACATTGGGATTTATTAGAATCATTGAAAATGGCTGATTTTGAACGCGCAGCTAAAATTGCACGTGCACGTTTTGTTTTCTTAACTGGTGAAGGTGCAAAACTAGAACGTGCTTTAATGAACTACATGTTAACGAAACATACGACACAACATGGTTATAGAGAGATGATTGCCCCACAACTCGTAAATCCAAAAGCAATGTATGGGACAGGTCAATTACCGAAATTTGAGGAAGACTTATTTAAAGTTGAAAAAGAAGGACTTTATACGATTCCAACAGCGGAAGTGCCACTCACAAACTACTATCGTGATGAAATTATCCAGCCGGGAGTCTTACCTGAGAAATTCACTGGTCAAACGGCATGTTTTAGAAGTGAAGCAGGTTCTGCTGGTCGTGATACACGTGGTCTTATTCGTCTACATCAGTTTAATAAAGTTGAAATGGTGCGCATTGAAAAACCTGAAGATTCTTGGAATGCTTTAGAAGAAATGACAAGTCATGCAGAAGCTATTTTAGAAGAATTAGGTTTACCATACCGTCGTGTCATTTTATGTACAGGTGACATCGGTTTTGGTTCAAGTAAAACATACGATTTAGAAGTATGGTTACCAAGTTATAATGATTATAAAGAAATTAGTTCTTGTTCAAACTGTGTTGATTTCCAAGCACGTCGCGCAAATATTCGTTTCAAACGTGATAAAGATGCGAAACCAGAATATGTGCATACATTAAATGGATCAGGTTTAGCGGTAGGACGTACATTTGCTGCGATTATTGAAAATTATCAAAACGAAGATGGTTCTGTAACTGTACCTGAAGCACTTGTGCCATTTATGGGTGGTCAAACAGTTATTGAAGCATTGTAATAGATGTAATGATATAAATATGTATAACCCTTCGGCGTTCATTTTTGAATGTCGAAGGGTTTTTTAGTAAGACATAAATTATTTCAACTTACGATTCCTCACTTTTTCAAGCTCCTTAACTTAACTACTGCTTTATATATTGAAAAAACAAATAGTCTTAAATTTGTGCTCTAAAAATGGATTTTTATTTAAGGATTAATGCATCAGGAATCTCAGCTAAGGAAGCAATCAATGTAATAATTTAATTAGCCATACTTCCCCTCTCAAGGACTAAACATATAAATAATAGCCAACAAAGTTCATATATAAAGAATATTGTTAGCATTTTTGGTTAATAAAGTTCCTATGTGCACCCTTTTTATATTTCTACATTCCTTTCTACATGTCGCGTGCGACTTTTAAATATTTACTTTAACCAATAACCATTGTGACGCATTGTCAACGTTTCAGCTATTTAATTTGAAATCTTAATAAAAAATACAATTTTTCACATTAATTAAAAAGATATTCAGAACTTTTAAAAAAGTAGTTAAAAAATTACATATAATAAAACAACTTATGCACAGTTGGTCTTTTGCACAAAAAAATAACTTGTAACATTAAATATGTTTTGAGAATTACACAGGTGGTAAACGTAACATTAGAAACTGACAAAGGTCAGTGCATTTCAAAATACGCAATACAGAAATTTAGTGTAAAACATCATCGCATATATGATGAAACCTTTAAATGTTTTCATTCATCATCTTCTGTAGGGAAGGAAGTTGATAGCTTTGACAGAGACGATTCAATTATGACAGAACAATCTCGTTTCAACTTTCATGTATGGTTATTCAATGAACTCAAGCATATAGACATAACTAACTTTTAAGGGAGAAGTTATCATGGCTTTTAAACTCGCGCGTAATGCGACAAAAGCGACAAAGAAAACATTGGAACTTTTACCAGATGAGGTTGAAGACCAAGCAAAAGATAAACTAAAAGACAAAGCGCATGAAATGGTTGAACAGAAAATTCAAGATAGTGTTCAATCACAAGCAGACACAGCAGCAGACAAACTTCAAAAAGTGAAAAAGAAAAATCAAGAAGTCGTTCCTGAAAAGGCTAACGAAGCAAAAGAAAAAGTTCAGGATGCTTTACTCACTACAAGAGAAAAGTTAAAAGACTTCAAAGAAGCGGGAGAAAAGTTTCAAGAGAACATTTCTTCGAGCCAAGGCAAATCTTCAAAATCGAAGAGAAAAGTTAAAGGTGTGCAAGATATTAAAAGCGTCCGCAATATTAAAGGCGTTTCAAATCTGAAAAGTTACGACGACATCAAGCATGCGTCCGACATCAAGAATATTGAAGATAATCAATCGTTATATACAAACTAAAAGTCAGCCAAGAAAAGCAGTTTAAGCAGTTTTAAATGACAACAACGTCATTGGTCAAATTATTTATTCAAATTGAGAGGGGAATTTTATTATGAGTAGTGTACAAAGAAGTGCTGACACAGCAAGTTTAGCGGAAGTTATCGACCGTATTTTAGATAAAGGGATTGTTATTGATGCGTATGTAAGAGTTTCAGTTGTAGGTATTGAAATCTTAACAATTGAAGCAAGAATTGTTAT
The DNA here is from genome assembly GCF_011466855.1 of Staphylococcus agnetis. Classification (NCBI taxonomy): domain Bacteria; kingdom Bacillati; phylum Bacillota; class Bacilli; order Caryophanales; family Staphylococcaceae; genus Staphylococcus; species Staphylococcus agnetis. Next base: position 5,088 of record NZ_CP045927.1, on the reverse strand, counting down.
CGCAAGTGTAGACACATGGTTACGTTATGCTGAAGCTGTTGGTTTACTTAGAGATGAAGTTGAAGAGGAAGGCTTACCTGGTCAGTCTCAAGAACAATTAGCAAGTGAAAATCAATCAAGAGAACGCATCGAGTCAGATAGTCAATCTAAAGAAGCCGACAAAGAGGAAGCGAAACAAAAAGAAGGTTCATTTGGCGTTTAAATTGAACATTAACTCGGAGGCGGCAAATTGATTTTTGTCGCCCTCTCGTTATTTTTAGAAAGAATTATGGAGGGATTGCACATTATGAAGGAATTACTTGAAAACATTAAATCATTTTTTAACGAGCATGTCGCACCACCCTATAAAATAACGTCTGTTGAGCGTCGTGAAGATAGTGACTCAGATGAAGAAGGTAAGTCTGGATGGAGAGCGACGGTAGAAGTGATTGAAGAAAAAGAATATATGAAACGCTACGCTAAAGACCAAATGATTGGTACGTACACAGTGCTTTTAGATGATGATAAAGAAGTGACTTCTTTTAAACGTGAAGGCATTCGTTACCGTAGTAAGGTTGATCAATAAATATAAAGGCTATAAAAATGAGTCATTTTTATAACCGGTTAGACTACCCTCATTCTAAGACGATTGAGTTGTAGCAATGTTAAGAGGAGGCTATACACATGGCAGAAGAAAAAGAAATGGGCGTTTACATCTTTTGTGGTATCCAAACCGAAGATGACAGTAATTTTGGCACAGTAGAAGTTGAAGGCGAAGAAAGAGACACGTATCTTGTTCGCTATAAAGATGCGGCATTTGTTGCAGCAACTGTACCGATGAAAATCTACTCTCCAAACCAAGAAAACTTAATGATGCATCAATCATTAGTTGCAAAAGTGATGGAAGAAAAAGAATCCGTGATTCCGGTAAGTTTTGGTAATGTTTTCAAATCAAAAGAAGATGTCAAAATCTTGCTTGAAAAACTTTATCCTCAATTTGAGAAATTATTTCCTGAAATTAAGGGTAAATTTGAACTAGGACTTAAAGTCATCGGTAAACAAGAATATTTAGAGTCAACCGTAAAAAGTAATGCAAACATCCAATCAATGAGTAAAAATGTCCAAGGTAAATCTAAAGATGCTGGCTACTTCGATCGTATGAAACTTGGTGAGGCAACTCAAAAAATTATTGAGGGTCTTAGAAAAGATATCGAAGCGGATATTTATAAACCACTTGAGAAATTAAGTACTGCTGGACGTGTGAACGATCCACAAGGTGAAAAAGTTTTATTAAATGCAGCCTTTTTAGTCGATCGTAATCAAGATGAAAAGTTCGATGCAAAAGTGAATGAACTTTACGAGAAATATCAAGATAAAGTGGACTTCAAATATACAGGTCCATGGCCAGCATATAACTTTGTAAATATCCGATTAAACATTGAGGGATCTTAATGTTAGCATACGGGTCAATTAAAATGTTGACTTCTATAGCACGTAAGGTTAAAGAAGAAGCCGATAAAGAACTTTACGATTTACCTACTATTGAGAAGAAACTCATTCATCTACAAATGATGGCTGAACTAGGGGAAATACCTGAGGATGTTTATAAAGAACAAGAAGAAGTGTTATTAGCACGCTATGAAATTGCAAAACAACGAGAAATCGATAAATGGGAAGCCTTAATCGATGAGAAAGAAGAGAGATAACATGGAAAACTTAACTTATTTATACGCATTAGTACCTGCATCAGAAATTGATAAAGAACCATTACCGTCTATTACCGGTTTTGATGGTGAACATGAATTATTCACCTCAAAAGTAAATGATGACATTGTGGCAATTGTAACGTCATTAGATGGTGAAGCTTATTCTGAATCGATTATTGAAGACAAAGTCGATAATGATATGGAATGGCTACAAGAAAAAGCCTTTCATCACCATGAAACCATTTCGACGTTAAATCAACATTACACGTTAATCCCACTTAAATTTTGTACGATTTATAAAAGTGAAGACAATTTAAGAGAAACGATTGGTGAAGTGAAAGACAAAGTGACAGAAACGTTTGCGTATCTTCAAGGTAAAGAAGAGTGGACAATTAAAATTTACTGTGATGATAGCAAATTGAGGGACAAATTAAGCGTTAACAATGAAAAAGTTGAAGCTAAACGTCAAGAAATCAGTAATTTACCAAAAGGTCGTCGTTTCTTTGAGGAAAAGAAAATTGACAGGCTGATTGATACAGAGCTTGAAAATGAAAAAGATCGTATTAGCGAGTCACTTCACAATCAAGTTAAATCCTATGCCATAGAGCAAAAAGTGAAAAAGAACTGGAGTAAAGATGTCACTGGTTTAAAAGAAGATATGATTTTAAATAGTGTCTATCTCCTTTCAGAAGACAAAGTGGAACAGTTCAAGTCTGATATTGCGGAATGGGAGAAAAATAATAAAGGTGAAGAACTGAGAATTGATGCAAATGGGCCATGGCCAGCTTATCACTTTTCTGTTTTTTACTAGAAGTGAGGTGATGTGCGTATGCCATCTACTAAAGAAACGATAGAAAATAAAGAAGTCGGTCTCATTGATGTTTTGGATGTCATTTTGGATAAAGGTGTCGTTATTCGCGGAGATTTAATTATTTCAATTGCAAATATTGATTTAGTTTACTTGGATTTACGTGTACTCATCTCTTCAGTTGAAAAATTAATTCAAACTCAAGAAACGGAACGTCGAGATTTAACATCAGAAGATTTTGAGAGACAAAGGAGGGAATTGCTCGATGCCACAGATGAATCAAGTGAACCAAAACGGACGCATCAACTTCAATCAGGACGAAGCTGAAGATGGATTAGCACAACTTGTATTAACTGTTATCGAATTGTTACGTGAAATTGTTGAACGTCATGCCATTCGTCGCGTTGAAAGTGGGACTTTAACGGATGAACAAATTGAAGAATTAGGCGTCGCATTAATGGATTTAGAGGAGAAAATGGACGAGCTTAAAGATCACTTCGGCTTTGACGATGAAGATTTAAATATAGACCTCGGACCATTAGGCAGATTGATGTAATACCAACAAAAAGGAGTGAAATGCAATGGCAAATGACCCAAATTTACCACAAAATGGATCAAGTAACTTAGTGGAAGTACTTGAGAAAGTACTTGATAAAGGTGTCGTAATCGCAGGTGACATTCGTGTTGGAATTGCTGATGTCGAGCTCCTTTCCATTAAAATACGTCTAATTGTGGCTTCAGTAGATAAAGCGAAAGAAATTGGTTTAGATTGGTGGGAAACAGATCCATATCTCACTTCAAGAGCGACTGAAAATAAAATGAATCAACAAAAAGATTTAGAATCCGAAAATCAAGAATTGTTGAATAAAATTGAAGCACTCGAAAGTAAAATTAATGCGAATGAGTTAAGTCAAGACACTAAGGTAGAAGAACCAGCGACAGCAAAGAATGGGGGACAAAAAGATGAAGCAAAAGGAGAAGGAAAAGATAATTAAGAAAACGATTGTTGGTGGCATATTAGGTGCTACAATGGGCTATTTATCTACGTCCAAAAGTAATCCGAAATCAGGAACGATGACGAAAGATCGGTTAGACCATATGAAATCTTTAACGTCACAACTTTTAAACCAACAATCTCAATCTAAAAAGTCTAAATCCTCAGTATTTAGTTCATTTACTAAAAACAAAGCGACAAAGCGGAAAGGATCTTTATGGGATAAATTCAAAAAAGATCACAAGGGCGATAGAAAGGACAAGAAGTCTATGAAAAAAACGAAAATTAATTCACGTATTTTTCATAATGATGATACGTCAACGAAAGACTCAGATAACAAGGGAAATGTATTAAACAGTTTGAAAAAAGATAAGAAAGAGAAAACACAATCAGCGTCTAAAACGCCGCGCACAGATGCGAAAAAGGCAAAAGCAAAAGTGAAAGAAGAGGGATCTAATCATGAGAAAAAGAACAAAGGGAAAACTATTTTCAAAAAGTCCGAGAAAAGTGAAAAAAATGGTGATCAAACAAAAAATGAAAAAGCTCGCAAAAAAGATGCGAAAAAAGCTGAAAAGAATGGAAAAGAAGCTAAAATAACAAAGGAAAAAGAGAAACCTTCTTTGTTGGACCGTTTTAAAAGAGATGATCAATCATCTAAAAAAACGAATAAGAAAAAAGAGAAATCAAACAAAGATGACTCTTTAAAAGATTCAATTTTGAATAAGTTTGGTAAAAATGGTGCGAACAAAAAGAAGGATTTAAAAAAAAAGAAGAAGAAGCAGAAAGAGAAAAAGGGGCTTCTCGGGAAAATGAGGAAGTGATTGATATGCCACAAAGTAAAAAAACCTCACCTAGAAGTACAAAAAAAGACAATCAAACTGAAGTAAATGAAACAAAAGAAAAAGACTCTGAAGAAGAGACGTCTAAAACTTCAACTTCAAAAAAGAAAAATACACGCGCTAGATCTCAATCTACTGCAACTAAGAAGAAAGCTGCATCCTCTAAAAAAGACGATGCAGCTTCTAAAGACAGTGAAAAAGTAGATGAGACAGAAGAAAAACCTAAGCGTAAATCAACGACACGTCGTCGTAGAACAACAAAAAAATCAGAAGATGATTCAACTAAAGATGAAAATAATGAAACAACTCATAAATCTACCAAGTCATCTCAAGCGACTACTAAGAAAAAAGATGATGAGGTAAAAGATGAAGAAGCAACCGAAGAAGCGTCTAAACAAGAAAAAGAAGACGACGCGGAGACTTCGGATTCAGAAACTGTTGATGACAAAGAAAAAGCGAACGATGCGGATGATAAAGAAGCATCTGACGCCCAAGACAAAGAAGAAGACACTGAGGATACAGAAGAAGAATCAGCTGAAGAAGAAGACTCTGAGGACTCAAAAGAAGAGGATGAAGAAGAAGCCTCCGAGGACTCAGAAGAAGAGGATGAAGAGGAAGCTTCCGAAACAGAGGAAGAAGAATCAGCTGAAGAAGATGAAGACTCTGAGGACTCAAAAGAAGAGGATGAAGAGGAAGCTTCCGAGGACTCAAAAGAAGAAGAGGATGAAGAGGAAGCTTCCGAAACAGAGGAAGAAGAATCAG